>PHSP01000002.1 GCA_002862125.1 Methylobacter sp. KS41
ACATTATTCGGTACTCCGGATTATGCCTCTAATGCCGAGCTCGGCATTAGAGGCATTCGTTCGCGACGCATTTGTTGGAAGGCGGTTACGATATTCGCACGGTACAGGAATTGTTGGGGCATTCGGATGTCAGTACGACGATGATTTATACGCATGTGCTGAATAAGGGTGGTAAAGGTGTGACCAGTCCTTTGGATCAGTTGGTTTGAGTCTGTATTAGTAGCGTTGGATTAATGCCTGTCTCGAAAGGCTGTTCCAAATTAACGCTGCTTCTACGCACTGTAACAAGCATAGGCATAGGCGTAGGCCGGAATAAGACCACCCAAGCGTGGCGCGTGGTGGAGTTTCCGGAAATATCGTACTGTTTGCCGGAAACGCAAGTTCTCGCTGTCGCTCGAACTGGCTTATTCCGGCCTACATGTCTATTTCATTTCATGCGCGTTACAATGCGTTTGTGAATAACGAACAGCACTTAGCCCAAGCGTTCAAACAAATGATACCCAACCTCTCCGGCCGTTTTACTTTTCAGCTGCCGCCAGTTTTCAGGCATGCCATCAAGCTTCAGTGTGCTTTCCGCTTCAACATAGATTTTTGCATGTTGGCTTAGCCAGCCTTTTTCTTCCAGCCATTGGCAGGTCTGGACGGCTAATGCCTTCGCAAAAGGCGGATCAATAAACACCACGTCAAAAGCTTCGGCGTCGCCCGCCAGATAACGGAACGCGTCCATTTGAACAATCTTTATCTGGTCGGCGGTAAGCCGGAGGGCGTTTTCTTTTAAAGCCCTGCAGGCCAGGGCGTTATTTTCGACCTGAATAACCGACTTCGCTCCTCTGGAAGCCGCTTCAAAGCTTAAAGCGCCGCTGCCGGCATATAAATCCAGGCAACGGCTGCCGGTGATGTCGTTGCGCAGCCAATTGAACAGGGTTTCGCGAACTCTTGCCGGGGTCGGCCTCAAACCCGGCGCGTCGGCAAAAGTTACGCACCGGCTGCGCCAGCCGCCTCCGATTATCCTAAGTTTATTTGGCACTTTTGTCTGCTGATTTGCCGACGGTTATGGTTTGAAATAATTTCGGATTTACCCGGCGTTTAAAGGCATCGGTGATTGATGCGACCGTTACTTGCTCGACTTTTTGTTGAAAGGTATCCAGATAATCCAGCGGCATATCATAAAAACCGATCATTGCAACATAATTGGCCAGTTTTTTATTGGTGTCAAAACGCATGGCAAAGCCGCCGGTTATATTTTTCTTTGCCGCAATAAGCTCGGCTTCGCTCGGGCCTTTGGTAATAAAATCATCCAGGGTTTGGTTCAACACTTGCAAGGCTTGCGTGGTTTGATCGTTGCGGGTTTGCAGACTAACCAGAAACGGACCCGGTTTTGACAGGGGAATGAAAGCGCTGGAAGCGCTGTAAGCCAGCCCCCGTTTTTCCCGTATTTGTTCAAAGAGTCTGGAAACCAGTCCGCTGCCGCCCAAAATATGATTGCCGACATACAGATTGAAATAATCCGGATCTTTGCGGTAAGTGCCTGGCAGCCCAACCAGAACATGGGTTTGAGTTGACGGAAATTCGATGTGTTGCAGTGTTGATTTAAGCGGCATGGACACATCCGGCAGCTCTCCCGCTTTTTTTCCAACCGGCAATCCGGCTACCAGTTTTTCAGCTGTTTGTTCCGCTTGCTGTTTGGATAAATCCCCGACAATAACGACTATTGCATTGGCGGCAACGTAATATTTCTGATAAAAATGCCGCAGATCGGCAACCTTGAAAGCGGATACCGTTTTTATCACGCCTGAGACAGGGTGCGCATAAGGATGCTTTCCATATAAGGCGTTATAAAAGGCTATGCCGGCCAACTCGCCCGGCGATTCTTCCTGTTGCTTTAAACCTGCCAAAGTCCGGTTTTTTTCCCGTTGAAAGTCAGCCTCATTAAAAGCCGGCTGGGTCAGAATGACTTGCATCGTTTCAAGGGCTTTATCGAATAAAGGTTTGTCTGTTAATGTGCGTAATGAAACGGTAGCCTTATCGATTGAACTGCCTGCGCTAAAGTTCGCGCCAACGCTTTCAAAACGTTGCGCAATTTCATCGGCATTCCACTTGCCGGCTCCGGTATCCAGTAAATCAGCCGTTAATGACGCCAGGCCGAACTGTTGTCCGTCGCTTGAGCTGCCGGCGTCGAAAACAACCTGTATATCCGCCATGGGCAGGCCTTCGGTGCGTACAAAATAAACCCGGCCGCCCTGCGGCGTTTGCCAGTGTTCGATTTTTGCGGCGGCGTTTGTCAATTGGCTAAAGGTTAATAAAACGAGACCTAGTAAATAAAAACCCATCGGTTTGTTTGGCGCTCTTTGCAAGCTGTTGTTTTTAGGTCTGATGTGCCGGGTTACGCTATCGCTAAGCCAATCTGCGCAATTTAATAGACGGATATGCATTATTTAGCTTCCTTTTTTTCAACGGATGAATTGATGGTTTGCGGTTCCAGGTAGGCAATGCTCAGATGATCTTCAATTAAATATTTTCGCGCGACATCGCGCACTTGCTCCGCAGTTACCTGATTTATTTTAGGCACGTATTCATCGGCTTTTTGCCAGCCCAAACCGACTGTTTCCAGTGTTCCAATTTCCATGGCCTGATAAAACCCGGAATCCTTCTGGTAAATATCGCTGGCTAAAACCTGGGCTTTAATGCGTTGCAATTCTTCACTGCTGATCAGGTTTTGTTGCAGACTCCTAACCTGTTCCTTTAATGCGGCTTCCAATTCCGCTACTGTTTTTCCTTCCGAGGGCGTCGCGTCCAGTTCAAACAAAGCGGACATCCTTGACGTCAAACCGTAACCCGCGCCGGCCGAGACGGCTATTTGCTTGCCGCGCACCAGCTCCGAGCTTAGCCGGGCGCTGTTGCCGCCATCCAATACTCCCGCCAGCACTTCGAGCGCGTAGGCTTCCCATTCATTTTCTGCTGTTTTCAGCACAGGCACTTTATAACCCATTAAAATGGAGGGCAGTTTTGCAGGCGCTTTGACTATCAGCTTACGCACGCCCAGTTGTTCTATTTCTGTTTGCGGTTTTAACGCTTTTATATCACTGGGCTTAAGTGCGCCAAAATATTTTTCCGCCAGATCAAAAACCGCTTTCGGCTGGACATCGCCGACGACGACTAAAGTGGCGTTATTCGGCGCATACCAGCGTTGATACCAGGCTTGCAGGTCTTCAACGGTATAATTGGCAATATCCGCCGGCCAGCCGATAACGGGATGCTTGTACGGGCTATTGGAATATGCCACGCTGTTGAAATGCTCCTGCATTTTAGCTTGCGGATTATCATCAGTCCGCATTCTGCGTTCTTCGGTCACTACCTGGAGTTCTTTTTTTAATTCCTCGGGCAGCAGGTGCAGATTACGCATTCTATCGGCTTCCAGTTCAAAACTGACCGCCAGCCTTGATGCTTCCATGGTTTGGAAATAGGCGGTATAATCCTGGCCGGTAAAGGCATTTTCATCGCCGCCATTTTCGGCGATTATGCGGGAAAACTCACCCGCTGGATGCTTATCCGTCCCCTTGAACATCATGTGTTCCAGCATGTGCGAGATGCCGGTAATGCCACCGTGTTCATAACTGGAGCCCACTTTGTACCAGACTTGAGACACTGCAACCGGTGACCGGTGATCTTCTTTAACCAGAACTTTCAGACCATTCGCCAGAGTATGTTCAAATACTTTTGTTTCGGCGCTACTGGTAAACACAGGCAGGCACAGTAAAACTGTGCATAGTAATCGATTGTTCATAACTCCCTCTTTAATGATTGTAAGCGCGTCGGACTATTTCAATAATCAATAGTTCACGGTATTCTATACAATAAACTAAAAGTTGGAACCTATTAAACAATGCCTAGCAAATCCTCCGTGCTTTCCTGGAAAAATTACTACACACTGTGTAAACCCAATGTTGTCGCGGAAATGCTTTTTACCGCCATAGTCGGTATGTTGTTAGCCGTACCCGGAATGCCGCCTGCAGGACTTTTTTTTTACGGCATTGTCGGCATTGCCCTGGCAGCCTCGTCAGCAGCGGCTATGAATCATTTTATTGACCGGAAAGCGGATGCGCTAATGCGCCGGACCGAAAAACGCCCTCTGCCGGCAGGGGAATTAAGCACGGCCAATGTCGTTACCTTTTCAATTGTGCTGGGCGTAAGCTCGATGCTCCTGTTGATTTTTTTGGTCAACGCCTTAACTGCTGTTCTGACTTTTATATCGTTATTCGGTTATGCAGTTATTTATACCCTCTACCTTAAAAGAGCGACTCCGCAAAATATTGTCATCGGCGGTATTTTCGGCGCTACGCCTCCGCTGTTAGGCTGGTGCGCAATGACCGGAGAAATCCATCCTTATGCCCTGCTGTTGGCGCTCATTATTTTCGTTTGGACTCCGCCGCATTTCTGGGCGCTGGCTATCGCAAGATGCGAAGAGTATGCCAAGGTGAATATTCCCATGTTGCCTGTCACTCACGGTCCCGGGTTTACCCGCTTGCAAATATTGCTCTATACCATCCTGTTGTTGTGCGTGACGCTGTTACCCTATTTAACCGGCATGAGCGGTTTAATTTATCTGGGGTCGGCAGTGTTTTTGGGCCTGGTTTTTATTTTTTACGCAGTGTTGATGATGCGTAAAAAAGATAATAAAACCGCCATGAAAACGTTCGTTTATTCCATCGTTTATATAACCCTTCTGTTTGCGGCTTTGTTAATCGATCATTATCTAAGATTTACTTTATGACATTCACTCACCACGAGCAAACCCCTCATCCCGAACATCCGTTCGCGGAATACATCCGCATTCTGGGCAAAGGCAAAAAGGGCTCAAGACCGCTTACGCAGGATGAAGCCTATCAAGCCATGAAAATGATTCTGGCCGATCAGGTGCTGCCCATCCAGTTGGGCGCATTTTTAATGTTAATGCGCGTGAAGGAAGAAACGCCGGAAGAATTGGCCGGTTTTGTCTTGGCTGCCAGAGAATCGTGCAATCTCACCAATGACAAGAAAATAGTTGACCTGGATTGGTCGTCTTATGCCGGAAAACGCCGTCATCTGCCCTGGTTTCTGTTGTCGGCCCTGTTATTGGCGGAAAACGGCATTAAAGTATTTATGCACGGCGCGGGCGGCCATAGCGCCGACCGGCTTTATACTCAGGATATGCTTAAATACCTGGGTCTTGAATGCGCAAGCTCGATTGAACAAGTCAGAGTCCAACTTGAAGAGCAGCGCTTCAGTTATTTGCCGCTTGAGCATTTTTGCCCGAAACTGCATGAGATCATAGAACTGCGTCCGCTCATGGGTTTACGCTCGCCGGTTCATACGCTGGTGCGGCTGATAAATCCGTTTAATGCCGATTACAGTATTCAGGGTATATTCCATCCCGGTTACCGCCCGGTGCATCAACAAGCGGCGGCATTATTGCAACAGCCCCATGCGGCGGTTTTAAAAGGCGAGGGCGGTGAAACTGAGCGCAACCCCGACATGGAATGCCTGGTGCAGAGCGTACATAACGGTGAATTATTTGACGAAAACTGGCCGGCTCTATTCGTCCGCCGCCATGTCAAACCTGAGGAACTTGACCCAAGGCAATTGGCCTTGATTTGGCAGGGGAGCTTCGTGGATGAGTTTGCTGAAAACGCTATCATCGGCACTGCAGCGATTGCGCTCAAGTTATTGGGTAAAGCAAACACGCAGCAACAGGCTCATCAATTGGCGGCTGATTACTGGTTAAGCAGGCACCGGCAAAAGTACGCCGGTTTATGATGCAGGCAGCCAGTCATTCTCATTAAGCGAATGCTTTTCTTAGCGCTTCCCTGCACTTTGATTTAGATGCCATAAGCGGATTTGGATATGTAAAGTTACTGACCATAATAGCCTACCCCTGTAAGCGGAACTTCCCAGCCGGGAAGTAATTATTCTGTTTGTTGCGAGCTAAAAGAAGGTATCCCGGTTATATCACTTTTTTCCAAATGCACATATTGCAAGCCGATTAAAGTCCTGCCGTTGGAATTTGAGATATGATCAACCCAGATTACTTTGATTTGTCCTTCCAGCTCCAGCTGTTTAAATTCAAACCGGGTTATAGTACCCGCTTCAACATATATTTCTTGAGATAGATAGATCATTAAGCCCTTTACGGAAACATTAACGGTAGTAAAAAAATACCATTCGCCATTGAATAAAATCTTCCCCAGATCAACCATGTATTTTCTGTAAGCTTTTCTCCGGTTTAAGTTTTGATCTATATCAAAGGCAATATTTTTATATTCCAGCGCAAGTAAAATATTTCCATCTTCCATATCAGCTCTCACTACCTCGGCTTCACCGGCCAAACGCATTTCAGGAAGATACAAATCAAGAATTGTTGAATCTAATAATTGATTGAAAATGTATTTGATATCAATATCTTCTCTATCGCTATTTATTTGGACAAGTACGCCGGTTATAGAGATATTTTTAATAGTAATTTTATGCTCTTCATTTCCCAGATAAATAAAGCCAAATGACACTAAATCCGTGCGGCGAGGCCGGCCATGCTTTGAATACATTACTATCTCCTGATTGATTATTAGCTCTGACTGTTTAGCCTTATCCGCGCGATTATAGTAGTTTGTAATGGTGTTTACTTGATTTTCTTTCACCACATGCCATCAGTTCAATACTTTAGCAGGGCTGTACGAATAGCTGATGAAGTCTATCTCCAGAGCTGGCTTTTTTAAAATCAGTTCAGGCTTTCAAAATGAATTTAAAAAAACAAAACCGTTTTTTGATAAACTATCCAACTTTTACGTTAACAAAAAGGCGAAACCGTGAGAAAAATTCAAACTCAAATTATTTCAATTGTCACCGTTATTCTTATAGGGATTACAATGTTTTCAATGGCCAAAGCGACCACACCTGAAGAAAATAAAGCTGCGGGTGCGGCTTTCCTGGCAGAAAATGCTAAAAAAGCCAATATCGTCACCACTGCAAGCGGCTTGCAATACGAAATTATAACTCCGGGAACAGGCACGGTTTCCCCTACAGCTACTGATACCGTAACAGTGCATTACAAAGGCACAACTATAGACGGTAAAGAGTTTGACAGTTCTTATAGCCGTGGCGAACCCATCTCATTCCCGCTAAACAGAGTTATTCCGGGCTGGACTGAAGGCGTGCAATTAATGACAGAAGGCGCCAAATACCGCTTTTATATTCCCTCGGAACTGGCTTATGGCGAACAGGGTGCTGGTCCCATCGCCCCGAACTCAATGCTGATTTTTGATGTTGAGCTGATCAAAATTCAATAATAAGCAGGCAAAAGGCGCAAGACGAAAGGCAAAAAAGCCGTTTCCTTGCGCTTTTTTCAATTAATCAGAAAAACGGAGGAGTCCGGCGCCGGTTTTGGAATTGCTAGTCCGTTTTGTTCCAAAGTAGCGCTGAGTGCTCCTTTAGCCCTCAGCCCTTTGCCTTTTTTCACAATGTCTACTTATCAACTGTTTGCCACTACCCCCAAGGCGATGGAAAACATACTAGCCGAAGAGCTTCAATCTCTCGGCATCAACAATATCAAACCCACTATGGCCGGCGTTGCATTTCAGGGCGGCCTGGAAACAGCCTACCGGGCATGTTTATGGTCCAGGACAGCAAATCGTATTTTGCTGGTATTAAGTTCCTTTGAAGTAAAAACCCAGGAGGATCTCTATAACGGCGTGCAAAATATCAATTGGTTTGAACATATTGATCCTGAAGACAGTTTTGCAGTCTCATTCAGCGCAAAAAACTCACAGGCCATTAACAACAGCCATTTTGGCGCGTTAAAAGTCAAAGACGCGATTGTCGACCAGATGCGGGCAAGCTACAACAAACGCCCCAGCATTAATACTGAACAACCCAATATTCGCATCAACGTTTATTTGCATGGCGAAATGGCCCAGCTCAGTCTGGATCTCTCGGGTGAAAGTCTGCATCGCCGGGGTTACCGGGATATCAATATTAAAGCGCCGATCAAGGAAAACCTTGCCGCCGCCATGCTGTTGCGCAGCGGTTGGCCGGAAATCGCCAGACAACATGGCTCATTGATTGATCCCATGTGCGGTTCGGGAACGCTGCTATTAGAAGGCGCCATGATCGCCGCGGATTACGCACCAGGCCTATTGCGCGATTATTTCGGTTTTACCGGCTGGAAAAAACATGACGCCGGATGCTGGAAAAAACTGTGCATTGAAGCGCAACAACGTAAAAAGATGGGCCTGGAAAAGCTCCCTGTTATCGTTGGTTTCGATCAAAATCGCCAAACTATCAACGCGGCTCTAACCCATATAGCCAATGCCGGATTGCAAAATAAAATTCATGTTGAACGCCGTGATATTGAAGACGCGGAACCTGCTGAAAGCTGGAAGCCGGGGCTGTTAATCTGCAACCCCCCCTACGGTGAACGTTTGGGCGATGAGCAGGAAACCGCCGGACTGTACAAAAAATTTGGTGAAACGCTAAAAGCGCATTTTACCGGCTGGAAAGCGGCAATGATTATAAGCAACCCCGAACTTGGTTTTCGCTTGGGAATACGCTCGCAAAAACCGGTTACCCTCTTTAACGGCGCTCTCGAATGTAAGTTATTGCGTCTAAACATTGAAGAAAGCAATTTCTTCATCCCCAAAGCAAAAACGCAGGATGAACGCATTTTACAAGTCACCGGGACCGGCGCGCCCCGGCAACCCGATACCGGCGCTGAAATGTTTGCCAACCGGCTGAAAAAGAATCTGAAAAAACTGTCCAAATGGGTCAGGCAAAATCATATTACCTGTTATCGTATTTACGATGCCGATTTACCAGAATACGCCGCTGCAGTTGATATATATCAGGGCGAACAAACCTGGGTCAATGTCCAGGAATACGAGCCGCCCAAAAGCATAGACCAGCATAAGGCGGATCAGAGATTGGCCGGATTGCTGGCCGAAATACCTCAAGTGCTTGGGGTTAATCGCGAGCAGGTTTTCTTAAAAATTCGCCGGAAACAGCGAAGTGCCGGGCAGTATGAAAAACACGGCGACCAGGGAAAATTTCATGTTATTGAAGAAGGCGGCTGCAAATTATTGGTCAATTTTGAAGATTATCTGGATACGGGCTTATTTCTTGACCATCGCCCTGTCCGGTTGCTTATTCAGCAACAGGCTAAGGATAAACGCCTTTTAAACCTGTTCGCCTATACCGGCGCTGCCACAGTCCATGCTGCCGTGGGTGGTGCAAAATCAACTACAACCGTGGATATGTCCAACACTTACATCACATGGGCAAAAAACAACATGGCGCTTAATAAAACCGCGGGTGAGCATGAGTTTATACAGGCGGACTGCCTGGAATGGCTGGAAAATGAAGTCAGGCAGCCGTATATCAGGCAATATGATCTAATATTTCTCGATCCGCCTACTTTTTCCAATTCAAAGCGCATGGATGATGTATTTGATATTCAAAATGATCATGTTCAACTTATTAAAAATGCAGTTGCGTTATTGGCGCCCGCTGGCGTTTTATACTTTTCCACCAATTTCAGACGCTTTAAAATTGATAAACCGGCCCTGTCCGGGTTAACCCTGGAGGATATTACGGCAATGACGATTCCGGAAGATTTTTCCCGTAATCCCAAAATTCACTTTTGCTGGAGAATAAAAAATGATGCGTAGAGTTAAAATTCTTGTATCCGGCCGTGTGCAAGGCGTTTACTTTCGCATGTTCACTCAAAAAAAAGCAAAACAGATTGGCATAAACGGGTGTGCCAGAAACCTTTCGGACGGCCGGGTCGAAATAATCGCTGAAGCTGACCATGGCAGCATTGAAAAATTCATCAAATGGTGCCACAAAGGTCCAGTCACCGCGCGAATCGATCATGTTGAAATTGCCGAACTGCATTCGGATGAGGCATTGACGTCTTTTGAAATAAAATAACAGAAAGCTTGATTAAAAGTTTTGCTGGTTAATAACCTGTATCTTAAAAGTTTTTTGGCTTACAAAATCGCAAAATCCCTTGTCAACGACTGCTTTTTCAGCGAGTTGCCGCAGGCTGAGGTTCTCATCGATAATTGCAGACTTTACCAGGATTAGCTTGCTGGCGGAAATCGCCCCCGCCAGCCATGCCGCCAGACTGTCTGAAGTGATATCCCAGGATGCTCGAATAGACGCATTATCAAGTTCTACAATATCCGGCGACCAGACTACAATTTTTTGCCGCTGTAGCTGTTTTGGAATGTCAGTGACCGAGCTGGCTATAGAAAAATCATCCATGAGCCCATTTATTAATAAGGCCATCTGTTGCATGGCCAAAATCGCCATCCTGTGCGCGGTGTTGTCGTCAAGCTGCCAGCGTTGCTGCGCCAATCTGACTTGATCAGCAAACGCCCCGCCGCCCGGAACAATAACTACAGCTTGATCCGCATAATTTTGCTTGATGCTATTCAGGCTTCTAATAAGAGCATCCGACCGGGACAGGCTGCCGCCAAGTTTAACAACGATCATTTCACCGTCAACTGCCGCAATAACCCAAGCAAGGCTGCCGCCTTGTCAAAGCTCTCCTGATATTCCTCTTCCACTACCGAATCATTGACAATCCCGCCTCCCGCCCAAAAACGGATAATGTTGCCGGAATGGACAAGGGTTCTAATGGCGATATTGCTATCCATATTGCCATCAAAGCCAATATAGCCGATGGCTCCGCAATATACGCCGCGACGGTTGGGTTCCAGTTCTTCAATTATTTCCATGGCGCGAATCTTGGGCGCGCCGGTAATTGAGCCGCCGGGAAAACAGCTTTTCAACAAATCCAATGCATGCTGATCTTCCGCCAATAATCCGGTTACGGTGCTCACCAGATGATGCACCGTGGCATAACTTTCCACATTAAAAATGGCCGGCACTTTTATCGAACCCTTTTTACAGGTCTTGCCAATATCATTTCGCAGCAGATCGACAATCATCAGGTTTTCCGCCCTGTCCTTATGACTGTTTTCAAGTGACTTTATTTGCTGTTGATCTTCGGCGGCATCCGGTTTTCTGGGACGCGTTCCTTTTATCGGTTTGGTTTCAACAAACCCTTGGGTAAGCCTTAAAAAACGTTCAGGAGATGAACTAAGTATTTGAACCTCAGGGAAATTAAGATAGCAACTGAACGGCGCGGAGTTTAGTTTGCGCAGTAATTGATAGGCCGTCCAGGGATCGCCTTCGCAGCGGGCGGCGAAGCGTTGCGTCAGATTCACCTGATAACAATCGCCTTCCTTCAAGTATTTCTTTATTCGCTCAAAGGCCTGATTATAGAGCCCCTTGTCCATGTTGGAGCGAATATCGCCAACAACCTTAAAGGGGCCATGCTCCTGTCGTTGCTGATCTGGCAATCGGCTGAATTGTGCTATTAAAGACCGCCATTTTGGCTCTTCGCAGCCGTGCCCGACCAAATAACTTTTCTGTTGCTGATGATCGACAATAACGGCCCATTCATATATCCCTACCGCCATGTCGGCAATATGCTCTGCATCTTCGGCAATAACGGGCAAAGTCTCCAGCCGGCGAGCTAAATCATAAGAAAAATAACCGATGGCTCCGCCGTTGAAAGGTAAATCATCAGCGCGAGAGAAATCGGATGAGAGCTGTTGTTTTACCAGATCAAATGGGTTCGCGCTGGATTTTATAGTCAGATTATTACGAGTGATTTCGGTTATACAGCCATGTGTAACCAGGGTGCATACCGGATCAGCGGCAATAATATCGTACCGGCCCTGATTGCTGTAAGGGAATCCGCTGTCCAGAAAAACCGCCCAGGGTTGATCTGCAATTGGGGAAAAGAGTGCTGAACTATCAGCAAAATAGGGCAGTAGAAAACTAAGTTGTTTTTGTGGCGTCATTTAAAGATGCAGATTGGTTGCATAAACGGAATAACCTGAAAACTGACGATGCAGCTACCAGGAAAAAGGAATTGTTCAAGAAGCGCCGCTTACCGGATGGAAAGAAAGTGCAAAAAAATCGCATACTGCCGAGAAATAACACCGTCATTATCTTCAGGCATATAATCATAAACCGATAAGTGTCCGGTTTCCAGTCAAGCAATAGCTAAGGCCGTTTTTTTGAAGCATTTTTTTATTATTGGTTACAAGCCTGCAAACGCTTATAATGAACCGGTTTAAGAAAATGGCAACTCGGACAGGCGCTTTCAATATAGAAAATCTCTAATGGCTGAACTTGATAAATCATCAAACTCGTTTAATTTAATCACTCGTTTTTTTTCAAAGAAAATCAGAACCGTATATTACAGCGCCCGGGAATCGATAGGGGAGCATAAGCGGGAAATTGTTGTTATTCAGGTTGAGCAGGCATGTGCCAGTCTACAAGGCACCAGAGACGAATTCGAAACTGCGCTGGAGCGTTTTAAAAATCTGCTGTGCATTACTGAAACCGGATTGGAGCATAAATATTACCAGCTCAACAGGCAATATCAGTTTTGCTGCTCAAAATCGGAAGCTGTCAGCAATAAAATCAGAGCCATACAAGAAGTTAGCGAGGCGTTATTTACAGAATGGGAAAATGAATTGAATGAATATACAAATCGCGCTTTACGTAGCAGCAGCAAGCAACAGTTAAAAGCAGCCAGGCAAAATTATGTACGGCTGATTAAAGCGATGCAACGGGCTGAAAGTAAAATTCAGCCCGTATTGGCGGCATTCAAGGATCAGGTATTATACCTTAAACATAACCTCAATGCTCGTGCTATAGCGGCATTGCAACATGAGTTTATTGAAATCAGTATTGATATTTCTCAGCTTATTCATGCAATGGAGCAAACAATCGCAGAGGCAAGCCAGTTTGTTTCAGCTTTGGTAGATCAAAAAGCAATTAAACAGAAAGTGCTTCCCGGTCGTTAATGAAAGCTCCCCTCGATAGCTTTTAAATTAAAATTGTTAATTTTGTTAAATTAATAGTAATCGGTTTTTAATTTTTTTATGCCGGATTACTTTTTAAATAGACCAATCTAATTAGAGCTTGTATAACACATCATTGGCTTTATCTTTATCTTGAGCTTCTTTGGATTTACCTCTGCGGTTCTCCTGATCCATTCTTTCCTTGCCGAATTTTGTAATCATTTCTTCCCAGCTTGAATATTGATCATAACCTTTCAAACCGGCCGCTTTTCGTTCCTGATATATTTCCTTGCCTGTTGCAATAATTTCTTCAGGAGTTTTACCATCGACTGCATCAAGAAATTCTTTGTCATCTTTTTTTGCATCCCTGATAGTCCAGAAAGAGACTTCAAATTCAATTCGTTTATCGGGAGGCAGACGATTTTTGAGCGCCTTTACTGATCGATATGCAGTAGAGGTAGTGTGGCCGTTTATTTCTTGCCCTTTATTGCAGGCAATTAAAGTTGTGCAGCTGAGAATAAGCAGCAGAGCTGGTAGTTTCTTCATAAAGATAACCTCGAAGTTAGGTACGGGTTCATGTTATGGTTTTTATAACACCAGTTCACCAAACAAAGTAAAATGGCCGATTATTATAACCCTGAGATAAGCTTACATGCTGGAATTTATTCAACTATTAAATCAGCGTTATCAGACTGTTTTGCGGCAATCGGGAAATGCGGCCGGCAAAATTGTCTATCAACAACGAATAGATCAGCTGTTTTTGACTGAAGCCTTTTTACGCAAAGGCCAGCTTATAAATTCTTCTACTGGACAACCGTTACAGATGACAATTGTAGGCCCGACGCAAGCAGGCAAAAGTTCATTGGTCAATGTATTATTAAACAGCGATGTTGCCGGAGTCAGTCCTTTAGCGGGCTATACCGTTCATCCGCAGGGTTTTTGCCACGGTTTAAGTCTTGTTGATTGCAGCGGTTTACAACACTATTTTGGCCGTTTCCAGCAGCTGCAGCAGGCACAAATTACAAGAGATCGTCATGATTGCTATTCCTTGACTGAAACGGCTTCATATTCCACGCATTTGCCAAACTGTGTATTATGGGATACGCCGGATTTTGATTCGATAGATTCGGCAACGTACAAGGAAGGTGTAATCAGGACGATGGCTCTTGCCGACATCATCATTCTGGTGGTCAGCAAAGAGAAATATGCGGATCAATCGGTCTGGGACATAATGTCTTCGCTTGAAACCCTAAATCAGCCAACTGTTATCTGTTTAAACAAATTGAGTGAAGGTTCGGAAGCGTTACTGATTCAATCATTAAAAGAAAAATGGCAAATCGCCAGAAAAGATAAGTTCCCTGAAGTAGTGTCTTTATATTACCAAAAAAAAACGGGGTTGCCGTTTTGGCCGGAGTCAAAACAGACCTTGCTTATGCATTTGGCAAACAAAATAGACCATAAAAAGCATTTTCGTTCTGAAGAGGATTTACTGCAAAAATATTGGCAATCCTGGCTGGAGCCGGTTTTTGCGGAGCATCAGGCTTTAAATGACTGGCAAGGACTGGTTGATGAGTCAATCAAGCAGGCGCTGGACAATTATCAGCGTGATTACCTGGATCATCCACGCCATTATGAGACCTTCCAGCAGGCCCTGGCTGAGTTGCTGACTTTGTTGGAAATACCAGGCTTGGCGGGCTTTTTGACTGGTGCGCGTAAAGCCCTCACTTGGCCGGTAAGGCAAATGTGGAAGCTGGGGCGCAAAAGATTGCATATTGCCCATAGCAGTCAAGAGCTGGTTTTATTAAATCAAATAGCGGAACATTTGTTGATTCAACTGGCGGACAGATTGCTCGATAGCTCCGAACAGAGTAACCAGAGGTTTTGGTGGAAAGAGTTCAGCGGTTTGTTACGCCGTCAACGACAGGCTATTTTGCAGGATTTCAGTGTTGCGGCAAAAACTTATCACGTCGCTTTTCAGCAAGACGTGGAAAAAACAGCGCAGCATTTGTATCACAAGCTGCAAGAACAGCCTCTGGTGTTAAATAGCCTGCGCGCCACCAGGGTAACTACCGATGCCGCCGCCATTGCCTTGACATTGCATATGGGCGGTATTGGCGTGCACGATTTGATTTTTGCGCCTGCGATGTTAACTGTTACGTCATTATTAGCCGAAAGCGCCATAGGCGGTTATATGCATAAAGTAGAACATGAATTAAAGCAACATCAATTAAAGACGGTAAAACAGGCGCTATTTGTTGAACATATCAGACAAAAGCTTGTGGCGCTGCCGGACCAATTATCGGCTATGACTCATTTCAATATTTCTCCAGATCAGCTACACGCAGCTGAACAACAACTCACAGAAAAGCGCCATGGCTTACGATTTCTCTGAATTAGCCGAAAAAACAATGAGCTGGGCTGAACAAGCGTGCTCATCAGGCTGGATTAATAAGGAAGCCGCTGTTCAGTTGGGTCAGCTCGATACCAGAACGCCTGTAGACTTGTTGCCAAATGCCGGCCTGGCTGCAAACTCCGCCCCCAGGCCTCTTATCGTAGCTTTTATGGGCGGCACCGGTGTCGGTAAAAGTTCTTTACTCAATCGCCTGGCTGGCAAGGCGATTGCCAAAGCGGGCATAGTGCGGCCTACTTCGAGGGAAGTGACTTTATTCCATCATCACAGTGTTGACACGCAGCATTTACCGGAACAAATACCTCTCGCAAAAATCAATATTTCGCAACATGATGATGAATCGAAAAAAAATATTGTCTGGATTGACATGCCGGATTTTGACAGTACCGAACAAAGCAATAAACAACTCGTTTTGCAATGGTTGCCGTACATTGATGTGCTTATATACGTGGTCAGTCCGGAGCGTTACCGGGATGAAAAAGCCTGGCGTTTACTGCTTGAAGAAGGTGCTAGACATGCCTGGTTGTTTGTTTTTAATCAGTGGGATAAAGGACAGCTGGAGCAATATGAAGATTTTAACAGGCAACTGCACAAAGCCAGTTTTGTAGCGCCGATTATATTTAAAACAGCATGTCTGGAAGGTATGCAAGCAGACGAATTTGCATTATTGGACTCAACTATTGTTTCTTTAGCGACCGGGCATATTGTCGAGCAGCTTGAACAAAGAGGTTTGCAGGTGCGCAAGGATGAGTTAAAGAAAAAACTGCAAAATGCTGCCGGAATTTTAGGTTCCGGGATGGTTTTTCAACAAATACCCGAGCTGTGGCGGAGTCAATGGCAGCACGCAGTCAAGCAGTTGCAGCAAGGTTTTGCATGGCCATTGCAGAACACCGCAGCCTATTATGCTGAACATGCCGCCGATTTGATCACCAATCCCGATAGCGCCAATCATTCCTTATGGGATGCCTGGGCGCAAGCCCGTTTTGACGATGCTTTAGATGAATTTATTATCAGCATTGATCAGCTTGGGCTTCCCATTATTCCATTTAAACAGCACACCTCCACGATACGGGAAAAAGCGCCTAAAATCATGCAGGCGCAAACCGGACTGGCAACTCGTCAGGCTTTAGCGAATCCCGGCAATGTGTTGCAGCGGGGGTTTTTAAAATCCATGCGATTTTGTGAAATAATTCTGCCGTTAATTGCAATGGCCTGGGTAGGTTATAAACTCTTCATAGGCTATTACAACAGTAATATGACTGACAATCACTACCTGGGAGTGGACTTTGCCGTTCATAGCGTCTTATTAATCGCAATGACATGGCTAATCCCGTTTTTTATTTTAAAAAAGGCGCAACCTTCACTGAAAAAGAGCGCTTTAAAAGGCCTCAATAAAGGCCTGATCGAGGCTTTTAGCATGATGGAGCTTGAAGTCTTAAGCGTATTGGAAAGTCTCGCTCAAGAACATAAAGAACAGGAAAAACAGCTTTCTTCTTTCATAGAACAGTGCGGTGTAACGGATGCCCATCAAAGTGCATCAGCAGATAGTGAAAGCCCATTAACCAGGATGCTGATGAATTAACTTGCTATGACTCCGCTTCGTATAATATGGCTTCAACACAAAATCCGGTTCTGTCGCAGAGTTTGCTTGCTAAAGCGATAATTTAGCAATTTTAGCAATTGAAAAGTCCGGTGATCAGTTTTAAAGGGACCCGCTTTCCAAGATATCATTCTCTATTCATCAAGAAAATAACGAGTTCCATGATGGGGTTTAAGACCTTTCAATTGGCAAAGGTAACCATTGATGGCATCGAAACCGCTCATTTGATTCGAAATGGGCGGCTGTCCGGTGAAAATATACCAGTCAACAAACAGTTGATGGTTTTTGCTGGATAGCTGCGCCCGCTAATATGCGCTGCTTCGCACCTCATGAAAATTTGCGGCGGAACCAATTCATATCCTTTCCTAAACTTAACCACATTCTCATCAAATCTTAACCAAACCCGCCGGTTTCCTCTCATCTTGTCCCTGTATTCTTTTCCTTAATCGTGGCGGCCTATGTGCTGTGCTGGCCGCGATGACTTTGGGGATGAACTGTTTCAACCGTTCATCATTGAACACAGACAGTATAGGAGTTTAACGAATATGCCACTCGGTTTAGGTAACATCTTCCACGGGCTCTTCAAGCAGTATGGACATACAGTGATCCTGTTGCTGCGGTTTATCGACATAGTCATGCTATTCGGCGCTGCTTGGATTTCCCATTATTTCTGGCTTCGTCAGACCGGCATCGATCAGGACTACCGGATTGTGATCGCCCTGGGTATTTTGGCAGCCATCATTTTTTTCGAAATCGGCCAGGTTTACCGTCCCTGGCGCAATGATGCGATGCGCGGAGAAATCGCGCGTATCGTCAGGGCTTGGATATTCGCCATCATGTCGGTTATTTCGATTGTTGCGCTGATTCGCCTGCATTTCTGGTTTGGTTCCAGTTATCGCTGGATCGCCACATGGTGGGGGCTGGGCTTGTTATTAGTTCTTGCCGCGCGCAGTCTGCTTTCGCTGTCGTTGAAATGGTTGCGCTCTCGAGGCTGGTCGCAGGGCCGCATCATTCTGGTCGGATTAAACCAGATGGCGGTTGCCGTTAGCCGGCAGTTGAATGCGTCATCCTGGGCCGGCTTGCAAGTCATTGGCTATGTCGATGACCGCTCCGGGAACCGGCATCCGGTCGGTGATTTTACACTGCCGCGACTAGGAAAATTACAAGACCTTGAAGCCATCGTCACCAGGGAAGCCATTGATGAAGTATGGATAGCCTTTCCCGGCGAATCACTGGCTGATCGCGCGCAGTACCAGTTGCGGCATTTGCCCGTCAGTATCCGCCTGGTTATCGACTGTTTCGCTTTTAAACAGAGTAAATTCCTCAGCCTGAACACAGTAGCCGGTATCCCGACGCTTGACTATTCAGTTTCTCCGTTGCATGGCGTTAACCGTTATATCAAGGAGATCATGGACAGATTATTTGCGCTGATTCTGTTGATACTAGTCAGTCCGGCGCTCTTAGTCATCGCTATCGGCGTCAAGCTGAGTTCAAAAGGTCCGGTGTTTTACCGGCAAGAGCGGGTCGGCTGGAACAACCGTTCATTCACGATGCTGAAATTCCGTTCGATGCCGGTTGATGCTGAAGCTAAAAGCGGCGCGGTATGGGCAAAGCCCGGCGAAAAAAGGGCCACCCGGTTCGGCGGTTTCTTGCGTAGAACCAGTCTTGACGAACTGCCGCAATTGATCAATGTGCTTAAGGGCGATATGTCCCTGGTTGGTCCTCGTCCCGAGCGTCCGGATTTTGTCGAGGTATTCAAGGATCAGGTGCCCAATTACATGAAAAAACACATGGTCAAGGCCGGCATCACCGGTTGGGCTCAAGTAAACGGCTGGCGTGGAGATACCGACTTGAACCGGCGCATCGAACACGATTTATATTACATTCAGCATTGGTCGGTATGGTTCGACCTGGAAATAGCTTTGCGTACGGTGTTAACCGGCTTTATTAATAAAAATGCCTACTAAAGGAATAATTGTCATGTTTAGATTTCTTCTACTGTTGCTGGCTTTACTGCCATCGGCTTGCAGTTTTTTAGCGCCAGGCATGCAGATGAAAACCAAAAACAACTTATCTGAATTGGAAGTGCCGGTGATGAAGGACGGCAAGATGATCAAGGAAAAGACCCGCATTGTTCCCATTACCGCGGATCTGATCATAGAGCGGGAAAATTCCCGGCTGCAGGAGGTTAATAATCTCCCGCCGGTGGATATCAGCAAAACTGCGTATCGTATCGGTCCTCAAGACCGCTTGCAGATTACGGTTTGGGAGCATCCGGAGCTGAATGATCCAGGAGGGGAAAAAATTATGCCTGAATTGGCAGGTAAAGTGGTTGACGAAAATGGCGAGCTTTATTATCCCTACGTGGGCAGCATCCCCGTGGCCGGGAAAACCGTCAGCGAAGTCAGGTCGTTGTTAACCCGGGAGCTTTCCAATTATTTCAAGAAAGTCAAACTCGATATACGGGTGCTTTCTTTCCAGAGCCATCGGGCAGTGGTAGTCGGCGAAGTTAGAACGCCGGGAGTCCAGACCATGAACGAGACGCCTTTGACAGTTGCCGAAGCCATCAGCCGGGCGGGCGGGGTCACCCCGGACGCCGATATGAGCAACGTTGCTCTGGCTCGCGACGGCAAAGCCTACAAGATTGATGTGCTGGGACTGTACGCGAAGGGCAAATCCACCCAGAACCTGCTGCTCAAGGACGGCGACGTACTGTATATTCCTGACCAGAAGGATAATAAAGTATTAGTGTTGGGCGAGGTAGGCAGGCAGCAGGCCCTGCAGATCAGCAAGGGCGAACTGTCGCTTTCGCAAGCCCTGGCGGAAGCTTATGGGTTTGACTTAAACACTTCCAAACCGGAAGAGGTCTATGTGATCCGTCCGGGCGATAAGAAACCCGAGATTTTTCAGTTGAATGCGCAATCTCCCGATGCCATGATTCTGGCCGACCAGTTTACTTTGCAGGCGCGTGACACCGTTTACGTCGGCACCGCTGGCGTTACCAGGTGGTCACGGGTTCTGAACCAAATACTGCCGGGCTCCTTCACATCGATGATGTCGCTTGCCGCCACCAAAGGTATCTAAAAAAATTAATAGCCGTTGGTTATTTTTACAC
This sequence comes from Methylobacter sp. KS41, assembly GCA_002862125.1. GTDB lineage: Bacteria > Pseudomonadota > Gammaproteobacteria > Methylococcales > Methylomonadaceae > Methylobacter_C. Next base: position 20,037 of record PHSP01000002.1, read on the forward strand.
GATTGGATAAAAAACTATGTATTCACAGAATGAAGCTACTACATTGTTCCCGCCGATTAATCCGTCACGGATCGAAGAGCATGGCGTCAGTATCCGCGATTACGTCGATCTGTTGATCGAAGGCAAAAAGACCATTCTGTTGACCCTGCTGACAGTTTTGCTGGCGACAGCGGTTTATTTGGTCCTGGCGCCTAGAACTTACAAGGCTGACGCGCTGTTAAGGATCGACAAGAACAAGGCGCTGCTCGCAGCTCCGCTGCGAAGCGAAGCGAATCAGTCACCGACCGAAGCCGAAAGTCCGCGGGCGCAGCGCGAGGTGGAAATCCTCCGTTCCCGTTCGGTGCTCGGCAAGGTTGTGGATGATCTGAATCTGATGGTGGAGTTTTCACCCTGTTATTTCCCCATTATCGGAGAGACGCTGGCTCGCCGGCATGACGCCCATGACGGGCTTTCAGAGCCGTGGTTGGGATTTAGCCGCTGGGCCTGGGGAGGCGAAAAGCTGAAGATAGCCTCCTTCGACGTGCCGGATCGTTTTTTGGGTAAAGAGTTTACTCTGATCGCTTTGGAAGAAGGGCATTTTCGTTTGCTCGGCTCCAAGGGCGAAGCATTGCTCGAAGGACGGACAGGGGAAACCCTTACCGCCGGCATGGGCGAGGAGACCCCTGTCGTTATTAAGATCGACGAACTTGCGGCTCATCCCGGCACGCATTTTGAATTGACCAGAAAAACTTCGCTGTCAGCCATCGAAATCCTGCAAAAGGCTTTTTCAGTAAAAGAGGTTTCCAAAGACACGGATATTCTCAGCGTCGAACTAAAGGGCGGTAATCCGGAACAACTCGCTAAATCGGTTAACGATATCGCTGCCATTTATGTCAACGCGACTGTCAACTGGGAGTCAGCGGAAGCCTCGCAAAAGCTGGGTTTTCTGGAAAGTCAGTTGCCGATTGTCAAGGCCCGCCTGGAAAAAGCGGAGCAGGAGCTGAGCCTTTACCGGCAAAAGCATGGCGCGGTCGACATACCCGCCGAGGCGGAAATACTGCTTAAACAGGCCTCCGACATGGAGACTCTGAGAATTCAACTCAAACAAAAGTACGAAGAGCAGAATCAACGTTTGGAGAGCGCTCATCCGGACATGATCGCCACCAAGGCGCAAATAAGGCAGATCGACGGCAAACTTGGGGGCCTGGAAAAGCGGATTAAAAACCTGCCTGGAACTCAGCAGCGCATGGTGAGCTTGGCCCGGGATGTGCAGGTCAATACCGAACTGTATACCTCGCTGCTGAACAGCGCACAGGAGCAGCGCATTGCCGCCGCCGGTTCGCTGGGTAATTCCCGCATCGTTGATTTTGCAGTAACCCCGGAAAAACCCTACTGGCCAAAACCAGGCCTGTTGTTAGCCATTGCCGCCTTGCTGGGCTTAAGCGCGGGAGCGGCTCAGGTATTTTTGAGACATTCATTGCAACGTCACGATAATTACCCGGCCTTGCTGGAATATCAGGTTGGATTTCCGCTTTATGCGGCAATCCCTCATAGCAAGAAGCAGCGTAAACTCGGGCGTCTTATTGACCAGGGCAGGGAACGTGAACCTGGAATCCTGGTCAGCCAGAATCCGCTCGATATTTCCGTGGAATCCCTGCGCAGCTTGCGCACCACTCTGGAAACGACTCTGGCAAGCGACGAGAGTAAAGTTATCATGGTCAGCAGCCCGGCACCCGGCATGGGCAAATCCTTTATCAGCACCAATCTGGCTGCATTACTAGCGAGTATCAAGAAACGCGTGGTGATCATTGACGCCGATATGCGCAACGGACGCCTTCACGAAACGTTTTCTATCGATAAACAGCCCGGTCTCTCTGATCTGTTGGCCGGCAAGGCAACGCTGGGAGAGGTGATTATCAGCCTGCCCGATGTGGGGGTGGACTTGATACCGCGAGGAAGCATGGTATTGAACCCGGCGGAACTGCTGGTTCTCGGCAATCTGGCGGAGACGCTTGAGCAACTGAAGAGTTTTTATAACCATATCGTGATCGATTCGCCGCCGATTTTAGGCGCAACGGACGCCGCCATTATGGGCAAGCACGTCGACGCTACGTTTCTGGTCGTCAAGGAAGGCCGCTACACGGCTCAGGAACTGGAGGTCAGTTTCAGACGTTTCCAGCAAGTCGGCGTAAAACCGAGCGGCTTTATTATCAACGACATGAAGGAAGGATCGTCTTATTATCCTTATTATGGTTATGCCTACAATTCCCAGGAATTGGAGCCCAGGAATCCTTCAGCGCTCAAGGCTGGATATAAAGCGGTGGAAGACTGGTTTGAAAAGCGCCAGGATCGTAACTATTTTCCTGCCGTAGACGCCAAGGAAGTGATAAACGACGAGATAGAGGTGTAACATGAAAATTTGCATGGAAAAAGACCTTCGGGTTTTGATATTCGCGTTGTTAAGCGCGTTGATGCTGATGGTTTCTTTGCCACGGGCCGAGTCTGTCTGGTCAGGAGTAAAAACCGTTTATGGCGGGCAGGATTTCGGTTTGCGCATTCTCCGCAAGGCAATGCTGGTGGGACTGGCGAGCCAGCATGGAACCCAGGATTTCTTCGGTTTGGATGGACGGATAGCCGGCGGCCGGAGACTGGTTTGGAAAATTCCAGCGCCGTCTATATCCGAGAGTCATGATAAGCACGGGAAAGATTGACGACATGGTTCAGGCATAAAATGAAAATACGCTTGGAAAAAGATTTGCCGGTTCTGCTGTTTGCGCTGGTAAGCGCGTCGATAGTGGCTTCTTTGCCTCAGGTCGAGTCGGCCTGGTCGGGGGTGAAGGAAGTTTACGGCGAACAGGATTTCGGTTTGCGTATCCTGCGCGAAGCCATGCTGGCTGTGCTCGTTGCCTACTTGTTTTTCGAGCCGCGTTTGCGGCGCGGCGTCATGACCAGTTCCGTAATGGCGTTTTTGGGCGTTGTCGCCACTTATGTGCTGTTTGAGATTGGCTATGCGTTATATCTGGACTTGCCTTTAGTGGTGCCATTGGCCGGTTTGCGCGTTTTCGAATATCTGCCGCTGGCGTTGATAGGATTTGTGACCGGACGCTTGGGCGCGGGTGAACAGGTTATCCACCGGTTCGCGCATTATCTTCGTTATTACATTGCCGTTCAGGCCTTCTTGGCCATAGCCCAGGCGTTATGGGCGCCGCCTTTGTTCGGAGTGTCATTCCTGGGCGGCGGACGGCCGTTCGGCACCTTTGTCAGTCCCAATCTGTTTGGAGCAACGATGGCGACTTGCGCGTTGCTGTTTTCACTGGTTCCGTCAATGGGGAAGTGGGTGGCGGTCAGCGTATTTTTAGCCTTGCTGAGCGGATCACGAACCGCCTTCATCAGTTCGCTGCTGGTGGTTTATTTCCAGGTTTACGCCCTCTTCCGTCCGCGAGACCGCTGGGCCTTGGTGATGCCTGCGCCGGTATTTGCCGTGGGCGCGCTGTTGCTGGCATCCAGTCCTTTGCTCAGCGGTCGCGATGACGCAAACCCGACTGAAGACGGCCGCATCGACCTGTGGCAGCGGGTGTTTTCCGAGCAAATGCATGGACCTGCGGATTTGCTGTTCGGCTGGGGCCTTGGCTTGAGTTCCAACACCATCAATATCCTCTTTGGAGCCGAGCATTTTAAAGGGCAATTTGATTCCGACAGCCTTTACTTATTCCTGCTGAATGGATATGGACTGGTTGGTTTGCTGGCATACATTTTATTTCTATGGACATCGACAAGGTTGTCTGTCCACCCCAATAAGGGTTTGGTGGCGATGTTCATTTTCGTTGCCGGGCTGACATTCAACATGTGGGAGTATTTTCCGCAAAACGCAATATTAATGCTGCTCTGGGGGGTGGTGTTAGGCACTGGAACTCAGTCTAGTTCCTCTCTGTTGCAGGCTCGGCCCATAGCGCCGGGTTTACATTACCGGCGCCCATCCTGAAAACGAGTCTGCAAAGGACAGAAACCATGTTCGAACCATTGAAAGAAAGAAGACGATTATTCGGTGATGCGTTTTGGGCGCTGTTTGGACAACTGGCGTCCGCCATTGCCTTGCTGGCGGGCACTCGAGTCCTCACCGAACTGGTAACGCCCAGTGTATTCGGACATGTTGCCTTGTTGAACGGTTTTGTCGCTCTAGGTGTCGCCGTTTTTTCCTACCCGTTCATATGCGCAGGCATGAGAATAGGGCCGGAATGTCTCAATAACAGGGAACGAACCGCTTTACATGGCGTTGTGTCCAGTTTGACCGCTCGTTCAACTGCGCTGGCGATAGCCCTGCTTGTGCTCGGAGGCGCTGCCGCCAGCTATTTGTCTTACGGTGATTCCGGGCTGTTTATGATTACCGGCATCCTGCTGGCAGTTACCGTACGCCGGGAATTGGGGATTCAGTTGTTGATTGGCGAGCGTAAACAACGCGGAGCAAGTCTGTGGCAGACAAGCGACAGCATCCTGCGCCCATTGCTGGCAATCTCGCTGGTCTGGTGGGGAGGCCAAAAACCGGAATGGGTGTTGCTGGGTTACATTTTGGCCAGCGTGCTTTCGAATGCGGTCTGGTCATTTGTTCATAGCGCTAAGTCCGGTAACAACAAGGACCCGATCATCTCCCGTAACTTCAAAGCTGATGTGTGGGCTTATGCCTTGCCGCTGATTCCCATGGAATTGATTTTTTGGGTTAACGGCTTGGGTGACCGGTATGTCATTGGCTATTTCATGACGGCTGCCGAGGTGGGTTTGTATGCGGCTACTTATACAATAATCAACGAGGCGTTTAATCGCAGCGCAATGGTTTTGTTACGCACCTTTCAGCCGGTTTATTTTCAGGCATGTTCCCTGAACCAGACAAAGAAAGGATTCAGAGTCCTATGGACTTGGATCGCCTGCATATTTTCTTTAGGGGTCATCGGCGTGTCATTGCTGATTATTAGCAAGGATTGGGTGGCATCCTGGGTGCTGGCGAAATCCTATCATTCGGCGGTTCAGCTGATGCCTGCCATAGCTGTCGGATGTGCGTTGCATGCCGTGGGAACCGTGGTGGCTCAACCGTTGCTTGCAAATAAACGGACACGCTTGTTTTTGTTGGGTCGCGTATGCGGAGCGGCGGCAGCGGCTGTCAGCATTCCATTCATGGTGAAAAATTACGGTTTGCCGGGGGCTGCCATGGCTAATCCTATCTATTTCGGCATTGAGACATTGGTTTTGGCAATGCTGGCTAAACCTTGGCGGAATACCGGTTCCGGAAAAAAGATTGTAATAGATCAGACGGAAAATGAAGACTCAAGCGGCAGGGTTGCGGTCTGAAAATGATGTTGGTTAATACAGATAAAAATAATTTCAAACCGCCTTTTAGTGAATTGGTTATTAAATGAGGAATACAAGGAAAAAACTATGATGTATGCGTCGGCAGTTTCAGAAGTCTATGGAGATGAGTTGCACGAATGTGTCGCCTGTGGAGGTGAAAAGATAAAATATTGGCGCCGGAAAAATTTCCAATATACCCAAAGCGCCAGTCACAAGGAGTTCCAAATATACCGTTGCGAAAGCTGCGGAACCGGGTTCCTGAACCGGCCGCCGCATGCGCAATGGCTGCAATCCATTTATCAATATTCAGGGCAGGCGCTGACCCAGGCGACTACGCTGGAGGACGTGCTGGCCAGAGAGGCCGAGTTTCCCAACTGCAAGGTGGATGCGGAACGGATGAGCCGGCAAGCCGATCGCTTCAATATTTCCGGGTATGGGAAAGCTCTTGATATTGGCTCGGGGTTTGGTTTTTACACGCATGCGCTCAGGAAGCTGGGTTATAGGACAGTCAGCATCAATCCAGGAAAATACGAAAACGAAGTGTTCAGAAACCTGAATGGCGACGAGCCGCTTGCCGTGATGTTCGAGGATTATTGCGAACCATCCGAAAAGTTTGGGGTAGTCATGATGTCGCAGGTATTGGAGCATCTTCTTGAGCCGGATCACGCAATAAATAAGGTAAACGGGCTGCTGGCCCCGGGCGGCGTTTTGGCTTGCGCCGTGCCTAATTATGATTCATTCCTGGTCAAACTTTTGGGCACGAAGGATAACGCCTGTTTATGGGTGCCGGAGCATGTCAATTTCTTTAGTGAAAAGGGGTTAAGAGCCCTGCTGGAGCGGAATGGTTTCAGTGTTGTTAAGGTAGAGCAAATAACCCGCATTCCATTCAATGCCCTATCCAAGAGGCTGCGGCTTAAAGGAACGCCGGCTGCCATTGCTGACGGCCTGGTAAGCATTTTCCAGGTTCCGTTTTCCGCTTTGATGAATTTTTTCAAACTGGGAATCTACATCAATTTATATGCAGTCAAGAAATCATAAGCCGACCCTATGCTAACTGTTGTTATTTTGACCAAAAACGAGGAAGTCAACCTGCCTGACTGTCTGGCGGCTATTCCAGAGCGCTATCCTATTGTGATTGTTGATTCGGGAAGCACTGACAAAACGATCGCCATAGCCGAGAGCCGGTTTTGCAGAATTTATACGAATCCATGGCCGGGCTTTGCCGAACAACGCAACTTTGCCATAAAACAATGCAATATTAATACACCCTGGATTTTGTTCGTCGATGCTGATGAAATCTATCCCCAGACTTTTTATCAGTGGTTTGAATCAGGGATGGAGGATTCCGGTAAGTTTGATGTGCTGATGGTGCCGTCGATACTTTACCTTCGCGGCAAACGTTTAAACCATGCTCCCGGCTATCCCATTTACCACCCCAGACTGGTGCGCAGGGATACGGTCAGCTTTGTCCGCAATCATACCGGACACGGCGAAGCCGTGATTAATACTTGCCGGATAGGATATTCCGCTATTCCTTATGAACACTATTTTTATCATGGCGAGATCATTGAATGGATGCATAAACATGTCGATAAAGCCGCGCAGGAAGTAAAGCTTCAGCCTACCGCCGATGCGGTGATGACCAGGCGAGGGCGTTTAAGTGTTTTGTTGGGGCGGTCCTGGCTCAGGATTCTTGCCCGGTTTTTATACCACTTCGTGTTTCGAGGCGGTTTTTTGGATGGCGTTGCGGGCTTGGAGTTTGCTCTCATGTTTACCTGGTATGAAGCAACGATCTATGTGCAGGCAAAAGCCGGTATTCAGGCAAGGTGATTAATATGACAATTTCATTGGTTTTAGCCACGCTGGGTAGAGATTTGGAAGTTGCCGATTTCTTAAAATCTTTGTTGCTCCAGACCTATAAAAACTTCGAGATCATTATCATCGATCAAAACAGGGACGGTAAAATCGATGCCATTGTAGAGCAGTTTGCGGATTGCTTCGATTTGAAGCATGTGAAAGTGGATTTTACCGGTAACGCCAGAGCCAGGGACTACGGCATAGGTTTGGCCAAAGGCAGAATCATCGCGTTTCCCGACGACGACTGCACCTATGATAAGGAAGTCCTGGAAAAAGTTGTCGGGGAGTTTGGCAAACGCAAAAACCTGTCCATTCTGGTAGCCGGATCCTATGACTTCTCATCCAGCCGGTTTAGCATCGGCGTTAACAGCCGCAAAGCCCGTTACTTTTCACGTTTCCGGATGATGGGGGTGGAGTTTACGCAGTTTTTTGACCGGGACAGAATTGATGTTCAGCAGTTTCATCTCGATCATGACTTCGGAATCGGTTCCAAGTATTCCGGGGCGGAAGGTTTTGAGCTTTTGTATCGTTTGCTTAGGGCCGGCGGTACGGCATTTTATACGCCGGAAATAAAGATTTATCACCCGGATAAAGATCACTACAAGCTTGGAACCGGAAGAATGCTGATGTATTCCACCGGGATTGGCGCTTACATCAGAAAATTCGCCAATCAACACGACGTGTTCATTCTGTACTATATCGTGCGCAAGATGTTTATCGCCCCCATCCTGAAAATGATACTGGCACTGGTTTTATTGAACCCCAAAAGGCTGGCTTATTCTTTTTACAACCTGGTCGGTATCTGGCGCGGGTTTCTCGAGTATGGAAGGTAACGCAAGATGAGCCCTTGTAGATGTTTTATTACCCTCAGAGTTTGCCGGAAACGCCAGCCGTCGCTATTGCTCGAACCGGCTTATTCCGGCCTAAGGGTCTTTATTTATAAACTGACAGATTCAGGAGAATTATTATGGAAGTAGGCATTGTTACCACGCATATACCGCCGGCTAAAGGTTATGGCGGCGTGTCAGTCACTGCCGGTGTGTTAACCAAGGCCTGGGCGGAGCGAGGGCATAAGATGGTGATAGTCGCATCCGACGAATCGATTGCCGGCCGCCTGCGCCCTGAACAGGTCAGTCTTGGCGAACAGGTTGAGGTCCGGCTGTATCGATGTTACGGATTAAGGCGTTGGGGATTTGGACTGGGCGCTATTTCCGAGCTGTTCACATTATGTTTCAGAGCGCCGGTGGTTTATATCCATGGCATAGCAACCTGGCCGTCTACGCTTGCAGCCATCTTTTGCGTCCTGCTGCGCCGCCCGTTCATGGTGGCCGTGCATGGCGGGCTGATGCCTGAGCACGTCGATCTGATACGGAGGGAGAAACCCCACAAATGGCTGTACTATCGATGGCTGACTTTTCCAACCCTGCGCAGGGCCATCGCCGTGCATTGCACCAGCGAGACCGAGGCGGAAGGCGTCCGCAACGTGCTCGGCGAAGATGCGCGTATTCTGCTGGTTCCAAACGGCATCGACAGCCGTGATTTTACAGTGGCTCAATACCCTGCCGGGGAAGGCATGAATATTTGCTTTTTGGGGCACGTTCAACAGGAAAAAGGGATTAATGCCTTTATCCGGGCATGGTTGAAAGTCCGCCGCACCGCGGACCGGCTGGTAATCGCCGGCAGAAGCGTGGATGGCGCTTATTTCGAGGAGTTTCAGGCGCTGGTCGAACAAGCCCGGGGGGGCATCATTTATCGCGGTTACCTGGAGCGCGGCGAAGTGATGGAATTGCTGGCATCAAGCCATTTTCTGGCATTGCCTTCAGGATTGGAAGAGGCGGGCGGTATGCGCGAGAACTTTGGCAACGTGGTGGCCGAAGCCATGGCCTCGGGCCGCCCGGCATTGGTAGCCAGGGGCTTGGCATGGGATCATCTCGAAGCGTCCGGCGCCGGCTTTGTTTTTGATAGAACCGAGTCTTCCGTGTGCGAAGTGCTGAAAAAGGCGCAAGCGCTGGATAGGCGGGAGTGGGAACAGATGTCATGGAACGGCAGGCAGTATGTCGAACAGCAGCTGGACCCTGTCAAACTGGGAGATAAAGTTTGGCAAGTGTTGAACAGACATGATCAAGCCGGTCAGCCGCAACAGCTGGCAGAGAGGTCTTCGTATGAGTAAGGCCGGGCTTATTGTACCTACCCTGAATGCCGGCAGCCTGTGGGAGTCCTGGCTTAAAGCTTTTGAACAACAGACCCGGAAGCCGGATTGCCTGTTGGTGGTGGACTCTTCCTCCAGCGACGAAACCGTAGCCCTGGCGCGCGCGCAAGGGTTTGATGTGAAGGTCATTCCCAAACCGGAGTTTAATCACGGCGGCACTCGCCAACTCGGCGTGGATGAGCTGGCGGAGATGGATATTATAGTTTTTCTGACTCAGGATGCCTTACTAGCCAGCCCCTATGCAATCGAACGGCTGTTGTCCGCGTTTGATGATGAGCGAGTCGGCGCGGCCTATGGACGCCAGCTTCCGCACCGGAACGCCGGACCCGTTGCCGCCCACGCCCGCCTGTTCAATTATCCGGCCGAAAGCCAGTTGCGCAGCCTGGAAGATAGAACGCGCTTTGGCATAAAAACGGTGTTTATATCCAATTCTTTTGCCGCCTACCGGCGCAGCGCATTAATGCAGGCCGGCGGCTTTCCGGTCGACACCATTATGAATGAAGACACCTTTGTGGCCGGAAAGATGCTGATGTCGGGCTGGAAAATCGCTTACCGCGCCGATGCCGCCGTGTTTCACTCTCATGACTATGGTTTTCTGGACGAATTTAAGCGCTACTTCGATATCGGTGTTTTTCATACCTGTAGTCCATGGCTGCAACAGACATTTGGCGGAGCATCCGGCGAGGGTATGCGGTTCGTGATTTCGGAAATGCGCTACCTGATAAAGCACGCCCCTTGGCTGGTTCCATCCGCCGCGTTGCGGACCGGGTTGAAATGGCTGGGATTCAAGCTGGGCGCTCTGCATCAGGAATTGCCGCAAGCCATGCGTAGATGCTTTAGCATGCATAAAACTTTCTGGCTTCGCACCATGTCATAGGCTTAACTGATGAAGGCCTTCCTAAATGAGGCCGCCTTTATTGGCAAAAATCGGTGCCGGGCTAAATGGAAACTTTTTAGGAAGGTAGTTGAAATAAGGCCACCGGGATGTGCTGCCGGAATCACGCTATTGTTGCATACCAGTCTACAAGGTATAGTTGTTAATATTTCATTAAGCTTCATTATTTTAAACTATAAATGCTCAAGAAATGTTCAGCTGTAACGATGACTAACCTCGAGAAGTCCCCCAGAGGATAAAATTTAAATGAACATGTTAAACTTAAAAAAATCAATAACTCCGGTCATCCAATTGTCAGCAGTTCTACTGCTTGGCATCTTGACCAGCGGCTGTCAACATCTGAAATTTTTTCCTGACCTAAATGAAAACCTGGCATTTCAAGAGGAGGAAAGCCGGCAAAAAACCCAGCCGCTGGCTAAAACCATCGAAACCCATCATTTTCAGTTGTCCGGCGGCCAAAATATGGTCGGCGCGATTGCCGCTATCAACACGCGTGAAAATGATACGCTGTCTGATATGGCACGGCATTTTGGTCTGGGTTTTAACGATATCAGCCTGGCTAATCCAGCTATCACTCCCTGGACTCCGAAACCCGGCAGCCGAGTAATATTGCCTTTGCAATTTGTGCTTCCTGATACCCCGCATAAGGGCATCGTTCTTAACCTAGCGAATATGCGTCTGTTTTACTATCCCAAAAGTCAGCCTGGCCAGGTGTTTACTTATCCTGTTGGTATTGGCCGGCAAGGGTGGAGTACGCCGTTGGGATTAACCAGCATTGTTTCCAAAAAAGCCAACCCGACCTGGGTTGTGCCCGCATCCATTCACCAGGAACATGCGGAAAAAGGCGATTCATTACCCAGCGTAGTGCCTGCTGGTCCTGATAATCCGCTGGGACTCTATGCAATGCGGCTCGGTTTTCCCAGTTATCTGATGCACGGCACCAATAAACCTTACGGCATTGGAATGCAAGTCAGCCACGGTTGCGTGCAGCTTTATCCGGAGGATATTGAAGCGCTGTTCAAGAAAGCTTCAGTCGGAATGCCGGTACGGATTATCCACCAGCCTTATCTGACGGCCTGGAATCAGGACATGCTTTATCTCGAAGCCAATGAACCGCTCCAAAAATGGGCGCATGACAAACCCAGATTAAAAAAACAGTTATTGAAACAGTTACATCAAATCAGTTCCAAAAAAGACGTCTCTATCGATTGGAAAAAAGTTGATCGCATTATTCAGCGTTCGGACGGCATTCCTACGCCAATTCTTGCGCAAAGTCCGGATGAAGCAGAGATATTGGCAAACGCCGTGCAGATGGAGCATCCTGAGCAACTCTATCAACAACCGGTTGTTGCGGAATTAAAGGATAGCGACTGGTCGATTATGGTGGCAAGCTTCGATAACGAAACAAAAGCGCAAGAACTCGCAACAATGCTCAATCATCAGGGGCCTATCATTCCTGCGCGAAAAATTCAAAAAAACGATGCCTACCATGTTGTCGCGGGGCCTTTTAAAAATAAAAAGGAAGCGGTAGCCGCCGCAAAACGCATTCGCATGGATTTTGAAATTAATGTTAAGCCTTCAAAGCCGCAGTTAATTTCAAAAAATTAGTATGGCGGGTGATCCTGATCTGTACTGTTGAATATAATGAACACGATTTCCAGAATTAACTGCAACAGGATTGGCATGGATAGCCATATTAAACTGCCGGTAATTGGAAGAGGCGAACCGGCTCACCCATCACACAGTTTTCCAAGCACCCGGAACTATTCGAGACCCGTTTTTCTTGCGCTGGCGATGCTGTTAACCGGCTTGATCAGCGGTTGCGCTTCCGAGCCGCCAATATTACACAGCGCTGAGACAACGCGGCATGCTTCCCGTTTTCATGACAACCGGCATAGAGCTGCGTATAACCGGCCTTACAAGGTAAAAGGCAAAACCTACTATCCCATGGCCTCGGCAAAGGGGTACAGCGAGCAGGGCATTGCTTCATGGTACGGATATGAATCAGGCAACCGCACTTCCATGGGAACCCGCTTTAATCCACGAGGCTATACTGCGGCTCATAAAACCCTGCCGTTACCCAGTAAAGTACGGGTGACCAATTTGCGCAATGGCCGATCAATTGTTGTGTTGGTTAATGATCGCGGCCCTTTCAAGAAAAACAGATTAATCGATTTATCACATGGCGCGGCCAAAAAGATCGGTCTGGTTGGACTGACTAAAGTGAAAATTGAGTACATCTCTCTCGTCTCTGAATAATACGGGGTTCCACGGCAGGCCGATTAAAACGCTGCCAGTTTTGATCCAGTTCCGCAAATCAGTCATTCGTTGTATCAATACGGTAAGCCTCTAGCATACCTTTATTAGTACCCGGCAGTATGGATGCCATATAGATATTATTTCCGTAGATCAACAGGGAAGTATCGTGGCGTCCCGCTCCTTTCAACGCTTGCTTGGCCACCAGCGCGCCATCTTTTATACGAACTCCATAAACAGTTCCCGGATTACCGGTGTCTACAACCCAGATTATGTCATCGCCGTTTTTGCCCAGTTTAGCGGTTGCAGGCAGTGATATATGATTCCTGAACGATTGGACGGCTTCAGGACTTGAAGGATCGGGAAACTGCCAGAATCTTTTGAATTTAGGCGCCCCTTTTTCCTGAACAATCTTTAAGGCTATCAACCCGGCCGGATGAGTGTTATCAGCGACAAAAGCAGGAATTACCACAACAGGCTCATTATCAATATAAGTCAACACGGGTTGGGTGACAATCATGCCCATCCAGCCAAACTTGCATGGATCAGCTTTGGTTCCGCAAATATCAACAATTTGCAGTCGATCATATTGCGTTCCCAAGTGCTCTGCATCGATTAGATAGACGCCGCCGTCCTTACCCGGCTGCACCAGTACGGAATGTCCATTTTTCATATTCACCTTAACCGGCGCGCTGGCGCCCAGATCATAATCCATCCGGGCAAGGCATTCCCAGAAGGATTTATTATCACATTCTCCTCCGGCTGGTTTAAAAGGGGCGTCATTTTCCAGCAAACGGGGAATGAATAAATTCTTGCAGGATGCCATGCATGCCTTATCCGGGTTTACCGGATTAAAATTCGCACACGCTGATTCATCGCAACCGGGATCGAATTTCAGGCCGGGCTTTAAGCGCATAAGTGTATTGGCATAATCATGACGGCCAATATCAATTTGTCCGTTACCCGTAGGCACAAATAATTCGAATTCCTTGCCGGAAGGATAAACTTGAGGGCCTGCGGGCGCCCAGATGCCGCCGCCGCAAATCATTTCCGTACTGCCATATCTTTCTGCAACCGGACATTCAGCTTCCGGCGTTGTCAACAACACACTGCTTATTGCCGGTTTTGCTTCCGCGTTCCCTTGCCTTGGAACTTGCCAGGAATCCATATCGATTTCAAAAAGCCAGCCGTGAAAAGGTTGTTCATCGAGAGCGCTGCCAAAGGCGGCATACACGTAACCCAATTTGGATCCCGGTTTGTCAGCGTGCTTAAGCGCTGAATGCGAAGAGGCTGTAGGCGGATTAAATTTTACTGTCCCGGTTCCGCCAAACGCAGGTTTTTCGGCTGACAGCACAAGGACAGGAAAAGATTCATCCAGGCTTTTTTTTGTAAGATCAATAACCGCTAATCGATGGCTGGTGCGCACTCCATTTTCCAGGCACTGATAAAGAATGACCAATTTATCGCCGATTATCACCGGCGTAGAAACAAGCTGAGTCAGTTGGCCTTCAGGCGTTGGCGCATTGATTTGCCAGTCCAAAGCGCCTGTTTCAGCATCCAGCGCCGCAATAAGGCCAGTTAAAACGGGCACAATAATCCGCGCTTTTCCTTGAGACAAATCCAGCACCGGAGAGGCAAAAATTCTTTCATCAAAGGTAACCGAGGGGTGGGCTGCGCTAGGAAAAAGTCTTTCCAGCTTGAAGTGTTCCTGCTGGTTTAACCCGGAACGATTAGGACTGGCGCAACTGAATAAGAAAATGACCGTTACTATAGCGAGAGCAATAGAAAAATGATGCGCTACAAATTTGATAACTGTTTTGTTCAAGCGTTACTCATTAAATTATTGAAGGAAATTTAGCCCGGATTCTACAGACGAACTATGACGATGTAAATTCAGCTTAAAATGCAAACCCGGATTAACAGATCAAATCAGCTTCAATCAAAAGCGGTAAAAGATAGCCTTCATAAAAGAGCAAGCGCGAATACAGATAACAACAACGGGCTAAGTCTAAATCGCCTTTTCGGTTAAAATAGCAGAACTTTTTTAATTCCGGGTTCAAAGTTTGCCAATATTCATGAAGACATCTCTAATCATAACCCTAATTATCTTATGCAATAGCCTGTTTAGCTATTTGAGCAACTTGCCTCGGAATGTTGGCACGGATGTGCCGCAAGGCAAGCTCAATAGCCTGTCGTTTGCCTCTATGAAAGGCGCAATTGCTTCGGATCTAGCCTTGCTGGCGGAAAAAACCAAGACCATTCGCAGTTACGAATACATCCCAGATCTTCCGGAAATGGCGCGTAAAAATGGCCTGACACTCATTCAAGGCGCTTTCATTAGTCCTGATATCGAAAGGAATAAGAAGGAAATACAATATCTTATTGACAGCGCCAACGCTAATCCCGACGTAGTGAAGCGGGTTATTGTCGGTAATGAATTATTATTGCGTTATTTTTTTAATGTCGATCAGGTTATCGGCATGATTCGCACCGTTAAAAAGGCCGTAAAACAGCCTGTGTCTTACGCCGATGTCTGGTCAGTCTATTTGAAGTATCCGCAACTGATCAATGAAGTTGACTTTGTCACTATTCATATACTGCCCTATTGGGAAGATGATCCTGTCGCTATCGAAAAAGCGCCAGAACACATTATTGATATTTATCAGCAAATACGCAAAAAAGTAGACTCTGTTGCGCCGGATAAACCCATTTTAATCGGCGAAACAGGCTGGCCTGGGGCGGGGCGGCAACGTGGCAGGGCGATGCCGAGCGTTGTCAACGAAGCCATTTTTACCCGTTCATTGGTGGAATTGGCCACTAAAAATGGCTTTGACTACAATCTCATAGAGGCATTTAATCAACCCTGGAAATATGAATTCGAGGGCGTAGTCGGCGCTAACTGGGGTTTATTTTCAGATGATAGGAAAGCCGTATTTCCACTCACGGGCAAAGTCTATGAAAACCCGGAATGGCATATGGAACTGTTTGCAGCTACGGGACTGTTTTTGTTGATTGCGCTGTGTTTTTATCAACAAATCGACAAGCTGGCTCAACTGGGTATCGTTTTGCTTAGTGTTTTCCTGGTTTTTGGCCAGCTGCTCAGCGCCTTGCTGGTCAGTGAAGCGCGTTGGTTGCTGATAATCTCTTTTACCGGCTGGCAATTTTGCTACGCCGGGATTGTTATTTTATTAAGCGCTGCAATGACCGTCTTGCTCTTGCAACGAGCTTTTGCTTTATTGACAAACACCAGCACAGGGAAGGGCGCATGGCTGTACAGACTCTACATAATAGCAGTAGGTTTCGCGGTGTATGAAACCTTTTGGCTTAGCTTTGACGGACGTTATTTGAATTTTCCCTATCCCGCCGTTTACATTCCTGTTATAGGCATGATGTATTTGATGACAGTGCATTTTATGATGAGTAAGCGGCATTTTTCCGTAAGTACTTTTACCCTTAATAATTTAACAGATCACGCCACTGAAAATGCACGTTATGATAACTTTTTGAACTATTTTGGTTATTTTCTAGTTGTCATGATCCTGGCCCTGTTAGTTGGGGAAACTTACTCCTTTATGCAAGGCGGCGATCTTGTTCTTGCTTATCATGATCGGGGCGGCCGTATTTGGCGCTCGTTTGGCTTAACCATCAGTAACGGTCAGCTGCTTAAATGGATAAGCAGCTTAATCGTTCTGGCGATACCGCTATTGGCTTCAGGCTATAATAAAAAGGTTCGAGTTTGATGACCGTGAATGTTTCCAATTGAGCATTGCGCAGTCTTGTATTTTCCACCGCTATTAACAAGCCGGATGATTCGAAATTCCAGAGAAAACCGGTTAATTGGCAAGGCATAAAAACGAACAGAATTACTCCGGAGTTAAAACTAAATCTGGTATTCATCCCGGATTGAATTAAGGTGCCGCTCTCTGTTGAAATTTGGATTGATAGGATCGAATAACAGCATTATGAGAGACGCCATGAACAAAGATAATGTAACATTAAGGCTTCTAAGCTTTGGTTAGCCGGTTAGGAAATCATTACAGCGAGCATTCCCCCTGAGCTTCTAAGTGCCTGGTTTTTTATCAATAAATACCTGGAGAATTAAATGAAACAGCAACACTCTCTGGATCACGACGGATTGGATGGTATTTTGCAATCATCCCTTAAACCAAAATGTTTCTATTTAAGGTTATTATGGCTCGCGCCGGTTTTGATAATCTTTGCAGCCGCCACGTTTTGGCTGCAAGGTAACAGGCAAATCCACAAGCTTAATTCCTCTGCAAAGCAGGAAATTTTGCCGCATTCATCCGGAGATAAAATCTCAATTGCTAAAAACGAATCGCCGGCAGCACCGGTTTCAACTCAAAGCATGCAGCCCCAAAGTTCAGGTCAGTCTGGTAACGTTTCCCTGTCAGGCATTAACCCTGAAGCGGAGAGTTTACCGGACACAATTCATTCCAATCAATCTCACGCGGCATTGGAAAAAAAAATCCCCCATGCTCTTGAATCTTCAGTATCTCAAACGGCCACATCTGGGAAGCATCCGGTTGTTGAACCGGTCCCGGCTTCCAGCTCTCAAAAAGATATTAATTTATTGAAAGGTAATGATATTAAAGTGAAATTTAAGTTTGCGTCCAGCGAAGTAATCTTATCCAGAACAGGAAGAACTGATTTGACCCGTTTGCTTGAAAAGTGCAATAATCAAATTCTGATTACCGGTTACACATGCAATCGAGGTTCGCCTGAGTTCAACCAAAAATTGGGGTTGGCGCGTGCGCTCGCCTTAAAACGTTTACTTATCAGCAAAGGCGTGCCGGATGAAAACATCATAACCTCCTCGGCAGGCATGCAAAGTCCTGTTGCATCAAATGAAACCCCATCCGGACGAGCTCTTAACCGCCGAGCCGAATTAACCTGCAAAGGGAAGTCATAATAAAGTAATGTGGAGAATATAGCCATGGCGCAAAATACCAACACAGATTATCAGATTGCTCAGCAACAAATATTTGACTCCATAATTTCCGGGGAATTTGGCATTGAAAATCGGAATGAACTTGGTCCAATGGTGCCGATTCGGCTTTTTCAGATTTTACGCATGGTTGCCATGGGCTCAAATGTTGAAGACATGATAGGCAATGGAGCGCCCGCTTTGGTCTATCATTCCGGCCAGGGTTTGGGACAGGCAATAGGTAATATTGTCGCTGAAAAAGCTAATAAGGATCTGGAAACCTACGTCGGAAAAATTGAACAACTTTGCCGGCATTTAAGCATTGGATTAGTTGTTCCTGAAAAAGTTGACTTGAACGCTGGTGTTCTTGAGTTAAGGGTAGACGAATGCGTCTCCTGTGCTGGAGTTCATGATGTGTCGGCTCCGATTTGCCACTTTGAAGCTGGGATGGTCGGGGGCATTGTCAAGACCTTTTTCGGCCGCAATGTTCGCGCTACAGAGACTAAATGCAATGCAACAGGTGATAAAAGCTGCATCATTCGAGTTGATCTACTTTAACCCGACAAATTCTGAATTCAGATCGTTTTGGAGCGTGTGTCGTGAGCAACATAAAGACTATTGAAAATCGAAAATCGCATTCAGCGGAGATTGATTCAATTTTGCGTAATCTCATGAGTTTACAAGGGGTTTCCGCAGCGGCAATCGTTGATAGTGATGGACTGGTTACTCATATTCACCGGGATTTTGAAGTCAATACCGATGCTCTGGGCGCTTCAGTTCAGATTGTATTTGGTGCTGCATCGAAGGCTGCCCGGCATGTAGGACATAATTTAGCCAATATTGTAATATGTGAAAATTCTGAAGGATTTATTTTAATGGCGCCAATTGAATCGGGTTTCATGCTTGCATTGGTAACTGAAAGGGAAGCTCTGTTGGGTCGTGTACGTTTTGAACTCAAAGAGACTATCCCTGTTTTAAAAAAACTGTTTGTCAACTTTCTTTAATGCAACAAATTCTTCACGGAACCTATAAATCTCGATGCATTGGTTTGAATCTCAAATTTTGACGCTTTATAAGCTCGCTGAAGCTTACACTTCCTCAAAAAAACAGGAAGAAAGCAATGTGCTAAATCTTAGCGAGCAAGGCCGTCAAAAACGTTCGGAATTTATCGAAGCAGTTCAAGCCTTGGTCAACAGGGTCATTCATTCACCTGGCGTGACTGCATGTACAGCTTATCATGAGGGACTCATTCTGGCCCAATCCGGAAAAATACCGGATACTGATGCCTTGGGTGCAATGATTCAGGAAAGCATTCGCGTCGCACAGAAAGGCGAAGCCATTCTTCATTTGGGCGAAATACAGCAAATAGTTATCGTCGGCGAGCTCAATAAAATTGCCATGATAACCGTCGGCCCCATTATCTTATCTGTATTAAGCCCAAAACATACTAACCTGGCTTTGGCATTGAGCCAATATAATGGTTAAAGCAGTTGAATCGCGAGAGTTATGCCCCGCTAGCCCGCTCGTTTGCCAGTTTTCTTTGATAAGTTGCTCTTATGAGCCACCTGAGTCACGATGGAGATTTCTTTTATAAAACTATGATACTTTTGTGTTTTTGGTTTAAATTTGCCCAGATTAGTCCAAATCAAATTTGGTTTCGTAGTTTTGCTTCAGACTGGGGTCTTGTTCTTCTTTAAGTAGTAGGACGTTGCCTACTGCCAGCCGTTCGATATCCGTGCCCATGAAGCATCGGAAGGCATCTTCCGGGGTGCAAACGATTGGTTCGCCACGGACATTAAAGCTGGTGTTGACAATCACGGGGCAGCCAGTCTTCTCCTTGAACTTGGCAATTAACGCATGATAGCGCGGATTTGTTTCCGCGTGGACTGTCTGGATTCTGGCGGAATAATCGACATGGGTGACGGCGGGGATTTCCGAGCGTGGGACATTCAGTTTTTCGATGCCGAACAGGGCTTGTTGCTTGGGAGTCATTGCGATGCGTCTGTCCTCAGCCACATCTGATACCAGCAACATGTATGGACTGTCTGAGTTCAGCTCGAACCAGTCTGCCACGTCCTCCCGCAACACGGATGGGGCGAAAGGGCGGAAAGATTCGCGGTATTTGACTTTCAGGTTGAGCACAGACTGCATCGTGGATGAGCGGGCGTCGCCTAGGATCGAACGCCCGCCCAGGGCGCGTGGGCCGAATTCCATGCGGCCCTGGAACCAGCCCAGCGCTTTTTCCTCGGCCAAAGCGGTGGCGCAGGCGTCGATGATTCCCTCGTCGTCGAGGATATGGAAGCGGGCGCCGGCCAAGCGCAGGCGCTCCTCGATGTCCGTCTGTTCGAAATGGGGGCCGAGATAGGAGCCTTGCATCGCATCCTTGCCCTGAACAACCTTTCTCGGTTGCCGCTGATGGATATGATGGCTGGCCAGGGCCGCGCCCAATGCGCCTCCCGCGTCCCCGGAGGCTGGTTGAATCCAAATGTTGGTAAAACTGCCATCGCGCAGAATTTTGCCGTTGGCTACGCAATTGAGCGCTACGCCACCGGCCAGACAAAGGTTTTTCAAGCCGGTTTCCTTGGCAATGGAACGCGCTAAACGCAGCACTACTTCTTCGGTTACAGTCTGGATTGAAGCCGTCAGATCCATTTCCCGTTGTGTCAAGCGTTCCTCGGGCTTGCGCGGAGGGCCGCCGAATAGCTTGTGAAACTTGGCATTAGTCATCGTCAGGCCGGTGCAATAATCGAAATACGACATGTCCAGCCGGAATGAGCCGTCCGCCTTGATATCGATCAGATTATCCATGATCACATCAACGTAACGGGGTTCTCCGTATGGCGCAAGCCCCATGATTTTGTATTCTCCTGAGTTAACCTTGAAGCCTGTGTAGTAGGTGAAAGCCGAATACAACAGCCCAAGGGAATGGGGGAAATGGATTTCCTTGAACACTTTCAATTCGTTGCCACGGCCTATGCATAAGGAGGTCGTAGCCCATTCGCCTACCCCGTCCATGGTCAGCACGGCGGCTTCTTCGAAAGGAGAGGGATAGAAAGCGCTGGCCGCGTGGCTGAGATGATGCTCGGAAAATAATAATTTGCTTTCCCAATCGAATTTCGGCGCAAACCGTTTCAACTCTTTGCGCAGCAAATCCTTCAGGAATAGCTTTTCCTTAAGCCACAGCGGCATGGCCATGCGGAACGACGAAAAGCCTCGGGGAGCGAAAGCCAAGTAGGTTTCAAGCAAGCGCTCGAATTTCAGGAAAGGCTTGTCGTAAAACACGACGTAATCGACTTGCTCCGGTGCGATTCCGGCCTCGCCCAGGCAGTAATCAATGGCGAGAAACGGAAACCCGGAGTCATGTTTTTTGCGGGTGAATCGCTCTTCCTGCGCCGCCGCCACGATGGCGCCGTCACAAATCAACGCCGCAGCGCTGTCGTGATAAAACGCGGATATGCCTAGAATACGCATGGACTTTTCTAATGCCTTTAGAATAACGTGTAAATGAAGGGGGCGACTGCCGAGCCTTGGGCAAGCACCAGCAATCCGCCCAGCAGAAGCATGGCGATGAAAATCGGCAACAGCCAAAATTTCTTGCGCACTCGCAAAAAACGCCACAATTCAGTAATAAAACTCATTGGAAACCTCAAAATTGATCTTTTAAACTATCTGGGGAGGGGCCTGGCGGCGTGCGATCAATCCAATAGGATTGAGCCTCGGGGTCGAATCGCAAACGTAGCGGATCGCCCCCGAAGAGTCTCATTATGACGCCGGCAGGGGTAAATACTACCAGGAACAGAAGCCCTAAAACCACCGGACTGACGATTTTGTGCAGCAATAGACCGAATCGGGTCCAAATCCAGTTTAATGGGGTCAGGGCCTTTGGGAAAAAAAGCGCGAAAAGCAAAAAAAATCCACTGACCGCGACAAACAATAGCGACAACGCGTGGGACGCCAGTTCAGGGTGGGCGGACAAAAAGGGGCAGCTGCCGCCGGGGATGGCCGTTTTCAGGAAAGGGGGAAGCTTGGAAAAATGATCAAGTATGGCAAGAATGAGAAAAAAAATACTAAACACCAGGCCAAATTCCCGGTCACTGGAACCTTTGGGTTTTTCTTGCCGTGAAAATAGTTCGTGGCTCATGAATTTTCACCTTCAAAAAATGAAACCACCAAAGCCTTCAAAAGTTCGCTTTGCTGCGCCCATGCCTGAGCTGAGGGTTTTGCATTCGCCATTCCGTACCTAAGCAACACCGTCGCCGATTGTGCTTTTAATATCTTATTCATTGTCACTTCTCCATTTGTTACTTTAATAATTTTTTAATAGGCGACACAGGTGGCCGTGTTCCAAGTTTGTTAGCAAGGTTTTTTGCCGCGAAACTCAAGTTGCGCCTGTTAGTTGCTGGTCACAAGATAGAAATCTCCGGTTTTGAGGCAAATGATTAGCCCGCTTTGCTATGGCCGGGACATTGTTGATGTAATAATAGCCATGCCTGATTTTGTTAAAGCACGTCTACAGATGATTCAAAACCTAAATCCGGCGTTAATATCACATGGCTGGTTATTTTGCTGAAAAAATGTCTAATTTATGCTGGAGCGCTTCAGCTACTTTTTGATTGCCTTTTTTATTCCAGTGCATATCGTTCTTTATATAATATTCCGTTAAAGCTTTTTTGTTCGCTTCTGCGTTTTCGCTAATAAATTCTGGAAATAAATTCACAAAAGTAATTTTATTTTGTTGGCAGAAGGCTTGCCATTCGGTGACCTGAATCGAATTAAGGTCGTTATAATAAATTTGGGCCGGCCATGGATAGACGCCTAATGACAGTTTTATCTGATGTTTATCCAACAACTTTTTCAAATTTAAGATATTGGCTTTCGCTTTTTTTAACCCCGCTTCACCGTATTGATTATAAAGGTTTTTATCAACCGTCCACAAAGAGCGGCGATAATTGATCATTGGGTTTTTTTCCGGAGCGGAGTTAACTTCGGAAGATTCAAGTTTCCTGTTTTTGATGATCCGCGGGATGGCATACAAAATACTGTTGTTTTTAAAGAACTGCCTGATGATTTGTGTTTTCGGTTCTTCCGGCGCAATGACAGGAAGCGGTTTATCTAAACCGGTGGCTTCATCGTAGTCAGCATACCTTTCGACTTCATCACTGATATCGGAAATATCTATCAGGACAACCATTTCATCAAATTTTAAGCCTTGCTGCTCGATAAGATAACGAGTTTTGCGGTAATAAACTGTAGGCGCGTAAGAAATAACTCCGGCATTTAAAATCTCATATTTGGGAGCATATTTTTGCCTTAAAATACCGACAAAGCTATCTGGATAAGGAACGCCTGAGCCTTCTACAAACGAATCACCCATAAACATAATCCGGTATTTATCACCTTTTTGTGCGATATTGGCGTTTTCTTGATCCCTAAAACCTAGAGAATTGGTGATCATGGGATATTGTAATGGCCCCCAGTTAGCTGTCGTGATGACATTTTTCTTTAAATCATGGTGATAAATGTTTGAAGAAATGCGATATTTTTTTTCTGTAATAATAGCGGGATTAACAGTTGTGTTATAAAACGAATCGCCATGAACCAGTTTATAAATATTAGCCACTAAAAAATCAGAAAAAATAATCCCAAACACCAGAATGCAAAAAATGACTAATTTGGCATGTTTTTCAAAAATGTTGCTGTCCGCCATATTAACTAATCCAAGGGAAATTCTTG
Organism: Methylobacter sp. KS41; assembly: GCA_002862125.1. Classification (GTDB taxonomy): domain Bacteria; phylum Pseudomonadota; class Gammaproteobacteria; order Methylococcales; family Methylomonadaceae; genus Methylobacter_C. Next base: position 43,251 of record PHSP01000002.1, read on the forward strand.
CCGCCAATCGCCTTCATTCGGTAAATTCCAACTATTTTTTTATAGAACATATAGATAGCTTAGCGCTCTAGCGGATCAGGTTATTCATTCAAGCCTGAAAATTGTAAAAGTTCACTATTACATTGTGCTTAGTTTGCTTTCTGTTCAACTTCATCCGGACGGTCAACAGACCATAATTTCTCAAGTTGATAAAATTCGCGCGCCTGTGCCGTCATCGCATGAATAATCACATCACCCAAGTCCACCAGCACCCAGTCCGAGCCCAGATCGCCTTCAATACCTAACGGTCTAAGGCCTTGTTCCTTGACTTTTTCCACGACGTAATCGCATAAAGATTTCAGGTGGCGATCGGATGTTCCTGTCACCACCACCATGTAATCGGTAAAGCTGGTTTTACCGCGGACATCCAGTGTCGTGATATTTTGTCCTTTGCGCTCATCCAGAACAGTCTGGACAGTTTTCAATAAATCTTCTACTTGCATTAAAATTCCTGGTTTAAATAATGAGACTAATGTCCCTGGTAAAGCTTGTTTTGCCTGATATAGGCAATGACAGTATCTGGGAGTAAAAACCCCGGATTTTTTTGTTCCGCGATCATGTTCCTGATAGCTGTTGCCGAAATATCAAGCTGCGTAACTTGCTGAAAGTATAACTTACCCGCTGCGTTGTGCGCCAATTGAGTTATCTTGCCGGCTTGCCTGACTTTAAAAAAATCATCGGGATTTTGTAATTCAAAACCTGGCCGGGTCATGACGACAATATGCGCGTAATCGAATAAATGCCGCCATTGATGCCAGGTTTTTAACTGATTGAATGCATCGCCGCCGATAAACAACAGTAAAGGTTCAATTGGGAATTCCTGCCGTAAGGACATTAGCGTATCAACCATATAAGAAGCGCCGTGACGGTTCAGTTCGCGGGTGTCGATTATTAGCCCAGGCTGATTTTTGATAGCCAGTTCCAGCATGTGCAAGCGCATGGTTGCTGTTGCAGCTGGCTGGTCCCGGTGCGGAGGTTGCGCGCTGGGGATTAACCGGACTTCCGTCAAGCCAAAAATTTCTTTTACTTCCAGCGCCGAGCGTAAATGCCCATAGTGGACGGGATCGAAGGTGCCGCCAAAGATACCGATCATCTATTGCCTGATATGGCCATCACCCAGGACGATATATTTCAACGAAGTCAGCCCTTTTAAACCCACGGGGCCACGGGCGTGCAATTTATCGGTGCTAATGCCGATTTCCGCGCCCAAGCCGTATTCAAAGCCATCGGCAAAACGGGTTGAGGCATTGACCATGACCGAACTGGAATCCACTTCGCGCAGAAAGCGTCTGGCTCGCGTGTAATCTTCGGTCACAATGGCTTCGGTATGGCTGGAACCGTATTTATTGATGTGTTCCATCGCATCTTCCATATCATGGACAATTTTAATGGCCAAAATCGGCGCCAGATATTCAGCGTGCCAGTCTTCCTCGCTTGCTCTTGAGCATTTTGGAATCAGGGAACAGGTTTTAAGGCAGCCGCGCAGTTCAACTCCCAAGTCGAGATAGTTTTTAGCCAATAACGGCAAGACTTTTGCGGCAATGTGTTCGGCAACCAGCAAGGTTTCCATGGCATTGCAGACGCCATATCGATGGGTTTTGGCGTTGACGGCAATCCTGATAGCTTTATCCGGGTCGGCTTTATCATCGATATAAACATGGCAAACACCATGAAGATGCTTTATTACAGGAATAGTAGAGTCCTGGGAAATACGTTCTATCAGGCCCTTTCCGCCGCGCGGCACGATAACATCAACGTATTGCTTCATGGTGATTAATTCGCCCACTGCGGCGCGATCCGCTATTGCCACGATTTGCACTGCTTCCGCAGGCAAACCGGCCGCTTCAAGACCCTTGGCAATACACGATGCAATGGCCTGATTGGAATGGATGGCTTCCGACCCGCCTCTTAAAATACAGGCATTGCCGGATTTAAGGCACAATGCCGCCGCATCGACTGTGACATTAGGGCGGGATTCATAAATAATGCCGATAACGCCCAACGGCACGCGCATTTGACCTACTTGTATGCCGCTTGGCCTATAACACAAATCGCTGATTTCACCGACGGGATCAGGCAAGGAGGCTACCTGTTTTAAGCCTTCTACCATGGCCTGAATAGCGGAAGGCGTTAACGCCAGTCTGTCCAGCAAAGCGGCATCCAGGCCGTGTTGTTTGCCGGCCGCCAAATCTTTTTGGTTTTCGGTTGCCAGCAGTTCACGGCTGCTCTCAATCGCCTCGGCAATTTTCAACAAGGCCTGGTTTTTTTTGTCCGTTTCAGCCCGGCTGATTTCTCTTCCTGCCTTCCTGGCCTGTTGACCAAGGCCCTGCATGTATTCTTTAATATCCACTGCGCACTCACTAACCGGATTAATTTATTTGTTCATTATATAGCTATAACAACGTTTTTGACAGGTTTTATCGGATTAACTGGCGGATAATAAACGGATTTCTGATCGTGGATTGTATGTTTTTGTGGGCGGAACATGGCACTGGCCCTCGGGCCGGTTTTCAAGCTTCTAAAGTTGGATTCGATCCCGGTTAGCATTATAAATTAAACTATTAAAGCAATAGTTTCTAATTAAAAACAACGAAGATGGGGTTAATAGGCGGCGACCGTCCGAAGCTTAAAAAGGTTGCTTAAAGACCTGGTTTATGATGTTCAGAAACTTATCAGCCTTCTCGTAACCAACAATGCGGTAAGCATTGCGCTCCTGTCGATCCGGGCCGAAGAACAAAATCGCGGGCGGGCCGATCAGCCTGAAATGTCTTAACAAGCCCTGATCAGTCGGAGAGTTTTTGGTTACATCGGCTTGTAGCAGCACGACCCGCGATAAAGCTGCCCGAACCTTTGGATCAGCAAAAGTATTCAGCGCCATTTCCTGGCAAGATGAGCACCAGTCAGCATAAAAATCAAGCATGAGCCATTTGTTTTTCGCCTGGGCTTCAGCCAGATTTTGCTGTAATTCCTGGACGGTGCCAATCTTTTTAAATTTAGGCGCAAGCGATAGTTGTTCTTTGCATGCGACGGCCACGCTGCATAGAAGAGGCCGCAGAGCGCCGGGTGGGTTAGTGGAAATCCCCACCCACAACAGAATACTGTAAACCCCTGCAAGCAGTCCTGCGCCCCGCCAGCGCTTTTTCCATAGCATGAGCATAACTGGAAAAATCACCAATAGCGAGCATAACGCCAGGGTAACCGCCGGCGACAGGATGCGGCTTAATAGCCAAACCGCTACGGCCAAAAGCCCCATGCCAAAAATGACGTTGGTGATAGCCATCCAGTCGCCTGCCTTGGGCAATAATTTACCGGCATAGGTGCCGATGATAAGCAGCGGTAGTCCCATGCCTAATCCTAACGCAAACAGTGCCAAGCCCCCGATATAGGCGTCGCCGGTTTGTCCGATATAAATTAGTGCGCCGGTCAAAGGCGCAGTGACGCAAGGTCCGATAGCCAAAGCTGAAAGGCTGCCCATCACCATAGCTCCCAACACGCTTCCACCTCGCTGTCTGGAACTGATAGCCATGACCCTGTTTTGTATGAATGCCGGAATTTGAATCTGGAAGCCGCCAAGCATCGATAGCGCCAGCAGTACAAAAATCCCGCTGAAAGCAATGATTACCCACGGTTCCTGAAAAAAAGCCTGAAGATTGCTGCCGAAAAGTCCTGCGAGGACGCCGAAAACCGTATAGGTCAGTGCGGAGGCCAGCACATAGCTCAGGGATAACCAAAATGCTCTGCGCGCGTTAAGGTTAGAGCCCTGTCCGGCAACAATACCGGAAAGAATAGGCAACATCGGAAAAATGCACGGCGTAAATGCCAGTAATAGCCCGAAACCCATAAAGCTCAACGTAATTATCCATGCCGAGCCGGTTTTTAATGAGGCGGCGATGCGATTCTGTTCGGAGATAAACGGCATGGATTTATCTGTTGTAGAAGCGCTGCCCCACCAACTAAAGCTTTCATCTGATAAATCAACAGGTACGGTTTGTTGGATAGGCATATAACAAACGCCTGCATCGGCACAACCCTGGAAAGTCACTTCCAACATCAGCTTATCGAGTTTTGGATCCTGACGCTCAAGAGAGACTTCTACTTCAAGGTGATCGCGATAAATTCCCACATCACCGAAAAATTCATCGTGTTTGGTATGGCTGGCGGGAAAGGCCGGCTCTCCTGCTTTTATACCGGAAGTCAGTGAGACAAACTTGAATTTATGACGGTACAGGTAATAGCCGTTGGCAATATCCCAGGATAGCAACAGCCTGTCTGCTGTCTTTACCTTGGATGAAAATTGAAAAGCCCGCTCAGGCGGTAAAAGATCCGCTGAATCGACAGCGAATGTCTGACTGGCGAACAAGATCGTCAGCCAAGACAGGAATGTTAAGATTGATAGTTTTGCCATAAACAAACCCTCCAAAGAGGCCTCGATTAATAGAAAATTTGACTCTGATTTTTTAGGAGGTTCATGGTTGCATCAAATTTTATCGGATTTGCAATTAATTACATTTCTTCAAAAAGCGGGGTCATCCGGCTCGCCCGCATGCAACACAGGCGAACCGGCTTAAGGGTTAAGGATTAATCATACGGAGAGGCCCGGAAGGTCCAAACTATGGAGGTATTAACGAAGAATCCGTCTCCCAGTTGAACCTGCTGGAACTGACCCCTGGCACTTGACATATTCTGGTAGTTCAAACTCTGATAAACCGGTAAGCCGACCGAACTCCGGAACTTGAAATTACCGCCAAAGGCGTTAAGGAAGCGGTAATCGGAGACGACCGCCAGATTGGCGGCAGTGCCGCCGGTATTGCCGATTTTGACGCCATTGTCGGTATTCTTCTGCGTATAGAGGGCGTCCATTTCGATACCGACCATCCAGTTATAGTTTGGCGTGTAGTGCAAACCAAAACCGGCGGTAGCGACATCACCGTAGGCATAGTGGTCGCTATTTTCAGGGTTGGCATTATAGAGAAGCATTGTGTGCAGCCAGAAATCTTTCCAGCGCTGAGAGTAGAGCAGCCCGCCGGTGAAGGTTGCGACACCTTTTCCTAGTTGCAGTCCCTGCGGCGTGGAGATCAATTTGGTCGTCGCATCACGAGAGTTATCAAATTGGCCGGTGGGCAAGGTGGCGCCGAGCAGAACGGTAGCAAACTTATCCCAGCGAGTGCTGCGCCACATGTTGTAACGCCCTTCGAGGCTAATGTCGCCGATGCCGCTGGTGTCAAATACTGACTCTCCGTACGTTCCAGGCTGAATGGGTTTGCCTTTTACCGGTTTTGGCTGCGTTTGCGTCAGGGTACTCATGCTTTTTTCAAACCAGGGCACGTTCATGAACAGCGCAAGATTGTCTATTGGCGAGTAATTGAACGTCAGGGCTTGCTGATTTACCTGCATTCTATTTGGAGTTTTGGGCTGAGCCGGGTTGCCCTGGATGAAATCACGTGGAGTCACGCTGTTGGAACCGGGTTTTACCTGATTTGCCTGGTTGTATCCATAGACAATGCCGGCGCTGAAGTTACCCGCGCCTGGAGTTACTGCGGTGCGTATCCGGAACGGCGTGGTCGTGCCCACGGGTGATACGTCATCGTAGGCAACGTTGAAGTCGATTACTTCGCCGCCTTCTTTGGCAACGAAAGCTTCAGCCTCCTCGCGCTTGGCGAAGGCGATGTAATTGGGGACCATGTCCGGTATCACGTTACTGCCGAGCACATAAGTGGCCGTTTGCGCATCCACCAGTTTGCCGGTGACCCAGTCATGCACTTTTACCGATTTGAACGCGGAGTAACCGCCGGCATCCTCGACTTCTCGCAGCATGCAGGCGACGCCGCAGGTATGCTCCGTCGTGCCGTCCTTAAGAACTAATTCCGCGGCAGTCTTTTGGTAGCGGTCGATGTACATGCCGCAGACCCGGCAGCTTTCACGCTTTTTCGTCTCCTCGGCCGAGACTTCCTCCGGCATTAAGTTAAACTGGAATACCACCAGCATGAACGTCATTTTAATAACCGTTTTCATAAAATACTCCTTTGTATAAGATGGTTGTAAACCGTTTTTCATAGTCATCGATTCCGGCTTCACCGGTAATCTTGTCTTGTACAATGCCTTCCTCATCGATAATAAAGGTGGTTGGCAGCCCGATGACGCCAAAGTCTTTGGCTGCCAGACCGTATTCATCAACCAGCATGGGATAGGTCAGATGATCGAACTGCTTGAGCCTTTCATCAGTTTTGATGAATTGGCTTTCATTAATCCCTACCGGAACAAAGCCCTTGTCCTTGTATTTTTTATAAAGCGGCTCCAGAGCCAAAAGAATCCCCTTGTCACAGCAATTGCAATCAAGACCCCAAAAGTGCACGAACGCGACTTTGCCTTTGATGTCTCGGGGCAGAGTCACGGATTTTCCTTGGAAGTCGGTTAAGGTGACGTTAGGGACAGTATCTCCGATTTGTAATCCCGTTCGCTTATTGCATCCGCTGAGCATCGTAGCGACTATCAGGCCAAGCAGCATTGGTTTCAAATGCTTGATCATTCTCATGTCCGGCGGTCCAGCGATTCGATGAGAGCAGGAGTTACATCCTGAAAGCGGATGATGGATTTGCCTTTATGATCTTCCAGGAATTCCTGCGCTGATTCCTGGTCCTTAAAGGGCAGCAATTCATGGCCCATCGGCCCTAAAACGTCCGATCCGATCACAAAAAAGGCCGTTTTGGCATTAATCAACTCCACGTCATAATAGTCCGTCACGTAAATGTCCTTGATATTGTTAGCCGACTCTCCGGGCGTATATTTCTCTGTGTCGAAGATATGCTTGAACATATCCTTGGCGCCGTCGTAGAAATAATACGCACCATCCCTAAAGCTGATTTGGGCAACCCATTTCGGGTATTTGTAGACAAACATTCCGCACACCGGGCAGCGGTCGGCTTTTTTGATGGTAACCGTTGGTTCATCGGCATGGCTGATGTCCATGCTGAAAAACAGGATAAACAAGGTCAACCACAGCATGATATTTAAAAAAAATCTGGGGCGCATAGTCTCAGGATAGGGTTTAATAAACGACTTCATAGGAAATAACAAGGCTTGAGGAGACGATTTTATAAGTAACCAAGGCGGTAAATGCTGCGTATAAAATAACGGAAGTCAGCGCCAGTTTGCGGATGAAGCCGCTCAGCATGAGCTTCAGGCTTTCAACATTGCGGGAAGGACTCAAAACGCCGACGCCAAGGCCAGACACCACAGCGCCGAACAAAATTATGTAAAGGAGGTAACCGATATAACTGTACTCTTCCATGATGATGCAGAAGGGACAGTGATGGGTCGGCAACTCATAGATGTAGAGCGATATGGAGGAAATGATGGCTGCCAGTGAAATAAGAAATATCAGCAAGCTCAGCGCGGCATAGAGATAACCGCCTAGTCCCTTGAGATAAAAAACAATCCCGCAAATCAGCGTGCATGACATGACGCCATAAAAAAACCATAGCATAGGCAGTGCAGGCATTGACGCAATTTCAGAGCCTAAGCCCGTTACCCGCTCACTACTGAACAAACTGCCGCAGCAGGAAGTAATGACATCCGGTTTCATGCCCAGAAAGTAGGCGCTCTCCAGAATCATTTCCAGGATGATTACAGGTGCAACAAACGCCAGCAGCTGGTATTTCCTTTTGATGAGCGGGTAGTCGTATCCCTGATTGTCGGCATAATTCAAAATCAGCCAAAGCCCGGCCAGGATAAAGTTTAAAATTTTCAGCGTCAGCGCGGGATAACCATAGGGATCGACGTTTAATGTTCCTACCGCGCACATGGCGCCGACAAAAAGCGGAGCGAGGCTGTCGGCGGTAAATATGAACAAAAACAGGGACAGTAATTGCAAACCGAAAACATACGAGAGCAGGGTCGAAATCAGATAAGTTTTGCGCTCCAACACCAGCTGGAGTTCATGGCCGCTTTGAATATCCCAATATCTTAGAATCTGCACGCCATAAAACATGGCATACAACACCATGCCGCTGGAGATATAGGAAGCCAGAAGATTAGCGATCACAGAGGGATGAAGGATCACGCCGGCTTGTCCTCGATTCGGCCATCGCGCAGGTTAACCACCCTGTCCACCATCGAGGACTCAAAGACCAGGGGGTCATGGCTGGTGATGATGACGGTTTTACCTTCCGCTTTGAATTTCTCGATAATTTCCATGAAGCGATAAGATAGTTTGGTATCAAGATGCGCGGTCGGTTCATCGGCTATGATGATATGCGGGTCGTTAATTAAAGCTCGCACGATAGAGGCCCGCTGCGCTTCTCCACCCGATAGCCATTCCACCTTCGAAGCCGCCTTGTTGGCTATATTGAGCTCGGCCAGACCTTTCATTGCCTTGACTTTCAGATGCAAACGCTGTTCCCCCAGCGGGTAGGCCGGCAGCATGACATTATCCAATACGGAAATGCCCTTGATAAGATTGGGCTGCTGGAAAATGAAGCCGAAGGTCTTGCGGCGAATATCGGTCAAAAACCGTTCCGGCAGACTGGTAATTTCACGTCCTTTCAACTTTACGCGCCCTGCCGAAGGCCGGCTCATGCAGGCAACAATGCTTAACAGCGTGGTTTTTCCCGAACCGCTAGGGCCTTTCAGCACGGTGACCCGGTTTTCCTCTATAGTCAGATTGACGCTGTTCAGCGCCGGAAACTCGCTGGGATTGCCGGCGTTGAACACTTTTTTAACATTCATAAGTTCGATCATGACTTATTCTCCAGTAAAGCGCATCGCCGAATCAGGGTCGATGGTCGCGGCTCGCCAGATGGGAACAATGGTCGCCACGGTATAGGGAACCACGGTCAGAAAAAACAGCGTAGTTAGCTGTTCCAGATTGACAAAAGGCGTCAGTTCGAAATTGGGATAAAGACTCGACCAGCCCTTAAGCGCCGGTTCGAATACAATGGAACCGGTAAAAAAGACATGCACGTAGGCCAGAATCACGCCGGTAAAAAATGCCGTCAGCGAAACCACGGCCCCTTCCCAGAATTTCATCTGGATGACGTCCGAGGTTTCCCAGCCCACGGCCTTCAGAATGCCGATCTCCCGTCTTTCACCGGCGCTCAGCCCCGAGGCCTTGTCCCAGGCGAAAATAACGAAGGCAAGCACGGCAGCCGAGAAAATAACGATCATCATGCCGCCTCGCCAGTTAAAGATGGAGTCATAAGTTCTCAGAATCTCAACCCGGCTAATCGGCCGGGCTTCGGGCAGGGCTTTCCTAATTTTGGACGCCACCATTTCCACTTCACTGGGATTGTTGACGGCAACGGTCACATCGGTCACATAGCGGTTGTCGATGCCAAAGAGTTTTCTAAAGTCTTCAGCGGTAATCAACAGCAAATCGGAGGAGACCAGTTCGGATTGTGAGGACAAGGCGCCGGCAATCCTGAGGTTCAACACGCTGCCGTCAAAGGCGCGAAACGGCATGTAGTCGTCCTTGCCGATATCGCGAAGACGGGCAATGCCGTTGCCGGTGATCAGGGTTCCAGGTTCAAGCACGGCGCCGCCCAGTTCAAATAGAGGTTTTGACTTATCAGCCTGCTGGCCGCCGGATTCGCTAACGACCACAGTGGTTTTGGCGGATGGTCTGGATTTGCCGGAAGTGTCTCCGTTGGCTGGCGGAACGAGCAAGGTGTAATTGGCGCTAACAAGGCCATCGTAATAATAGCCCCATAACCGGCTTTCGACGGCAGCCACCCCCCGGATTTTTTTAAGGGTGTCAATGTAACTGACCGGAAATAGATCATGCCGCCCGGCCACTATTTTTTGCACAATTATTTCCGGCGTGTCTTTTAATATGAGCGAGGCTTCTTTTTTGATTGAGTACGTGAAGAACATCGTCGAAGCCAGCATGAAAACGATGAGCGTATATAAAGCCAGCAAGCCAAAATTTTTCACCTTTCTGCGCAGTAGCGAAGAAATGGTGAAATCGATAATGTAACGTTGTTTTTCAATCCACTGTCTCATGGGAATTTTCTTATGCTTTCGGGTGGCTGGGTAAACGAACCGGACGGGAAATGTTCCAGGGACATGGGATGATCCTGAAATGCAGTGCCCAAATCGGCCTGGGACAGATTCCGGGTGTAGCGGGCTTCGGTGAAAAGGCACAGATCAGTCAGTTTCAGCATTTTGACCAATGCCGCCTTTTCCTCGAGAACTGGTTGCCGGGCGCTTTCGCTAAAAGATGCATGTACCAGCAGCAGGACCAATAAAACAAGCCCGCCTGTTATATATAAAAAAAATAAAGAGGAATATCTCATATCCATTACTCATAAAGCCTTTAAGCGCTTAAGTAAAAGGCGTCATGTCATTAGTCATTAAACACGCCTGACGCAGGTAAGATTCAAAGGCGCCTAACTTCTCCGCTGAGTTATTATCAAACAATAAATTTGAGGCGGCAATTATGAATAGTTGAATATTAGAAATCTTTAATACTTAGAAAATATGGCATTTGAAACAAAGCAATACTAATGCCGTCAATATTAATTTCTTTATTAATCAGCTGGCTATATTTAAAGCAGCTAAATAGAATAATTAACCTGTGTTATATAACGCACTTTTAATAAGCGATATGACTCACTTTTGCATTAAGTTTTGGATATTTCTTTTATTGATTTCCGCCGCTCAAACAAAAGTTCCTGTCTAACGGGCGCAACTATTGCGCTCAGCAAATATTCCTGTTTAGTAAAATACCTCAGCTATTAGCAGGAATCGTGATATTGGCGGGGATGGGATTGCGCCATCTTATCGTTTACCAGCCCAAACCTCTTGATAAAAGGACTCCAGACGCTGCCATAACTTCCTGAATCCATGAATAAAGCGCTGCCGGTAGGCTTCAATAGCAGACGGTTTTTGCCCGGAGGGCTCTGCCGCAGGCTTTTCATTCTTCGTGGGAGGAGGTGCGTTGTCAACGACTATGAATGTGCCGGGTATCATTCCCATCCAGCAACTCCAGGGAACTGCGCCACTTTCCGGCGGCGTAAATTCGATAGTCTGTGTCCCCTCTTTTAGCTCGATTCTCATCCTGTATTCAGGAATTACGATGACTTTATTGCATTCATTCAATTCCTTGCCATTGATCACCCACTTTACCGGAACGCCTTTGCGCAGAGTAAACCGGTTGGGTGAGAATTTGCTTTTCAGGACATCCATGCGGATTGTTTGTTCAATGTCGCACGACGGGGTTTCCGCTACAGCCGGTGACAGCTGTTGCGACACGCGTGCAACCAGGGTATTGAGGTCTATGCCTGTGCCCGTTACCGCCAGCCCCCGGTTAACCATGATTGTTCCCAGGATCATGACGATAACGCCGGAGGCTTTCAGTAATTTGGGAGTCAGGTTTGCCGAAAGCAGGCTGGTGAGAAACCCGAAGCCCAACAACAAAGGCAAGGTGCCGATGCCGAAAAAAAACAAAATGGCAGCGCCCTGAGTCCAGCTGCCCGTTCCGGCGGCCATAACGTACATGGCTTGCAAAGGGCCGCAAATAATCATCAAGCCGTTCAGGAGACCAATGACGAAGGGGTTGCTGCGTTTACGGTATTCCTTGCCAACAAAGCGCATAATAAACTTTGGAGTCCTGATCTGGAAATGACTCAGTGCAGGAAACACTTCCAGCATGTGCAGGCCGAACAGTATCAGAAATACTCCGGCAGCGATACCAACTGCGCCTTGCGTGTAGGGCGTAAAAGCGACGATTGAGCCAAATGCGCCAAATATTGCGCCGATAATCGTATAAGAAAGCGTTTTACCGATGCCGTAAAGGAAATGCGTAGTGTAGGATTTGCGTCCATTGGCGGCGCTTTTCGCTGTGTAGCCGACAATCAGGGGGCCGCACATGCCCACGCAGTGAAAACTGGTCAGGAAACCAATCAGAATAAGCAGCCCATAACTCATGTCGCGGCTTAGCTTGGGCATGTCAGAGTGGTTCATGAACCAGCTGTCGAGCCAAAGGATGAAGCCAATCCCGATAAGCGCAAGCATGACCGCCGCGAGTTTTTTTAGTGCAATACGCAAACGCGGACGCGGATGAGCCGGACTGGGTTGTAAACTCTCGTTGGTCGGGTTCATGATGGGGTTTTGAGCATAGCTGAAATTTTCCGGATTGACATAGCTGGCAGTGGAGTTTAACGTTAGTTATTGGATTTGCAAAGCCAATAGGACTATAGATTATTGAATACTAATAGAGGGGCCAAGAATCAATTCATTCTCCATAGCGCGGGCCTGGGCAGCATTGGCACAAAATTAGTTTCAGTTGAATGAATCCGGAATGACCGTTTTGTGGTTATTTTCCCGGTTTCCAGAAAGACCGGAGACGAATTGATAGGGCTGACTAAATATTGATTTCAGCTTAAAAATTGATTGACTTGGCTATGAAAATTGTCTTAAATGAACCCGGGTGAACTCTAGGTATTCAATGAATCACATATCCGCAGAATCGCACTCTGGCGGCGCAGAACAAGGCAAGGGGGATGGCAATGGAAGGCAGTCGCTTGTTTAAAACTGAGGTAATAGTCAAGAGCGTCGTTACGGCTATGGCGGTATCATCAATCATACACGCCAGCAAGGGTGCCATGGCTGCATTTGCCGGATATTCATTTATTATGTTCAGCCTGGGTATCGCAGCAGGGTATTTGATACATAAGCATCGTAAAAAATTATTTAAGTCACGGGCAAAACCGCCGGACAAACCATGGATTTTGTTTTGCGGCAAAAAGTAAATGTTAAAGACTTATTTGCGGTAACGCAGGAAGATCCTGAAGGAGAAAGCGTTTTTAGATAAACCCTGTCTTGCTTGTTCAAATATTCAATCTATCAAAGGGCGGTTATCATTTGATTCAGAAAAGCCATCAATACACTGCTTCGTGAAAACAAAATATCCATTTTTGTTGTAAAAGCTGAAAAAGACAATCGATCCCACAATTCAGGTGGGTCAATATTAAGTGACTGTTTTTTAAATTCTATTTTAACCATGTTGGAAAGGAGTAATAAATTATGTCACACGTCAATACAGAAAAGACTATAGCCGGTGTTGTAAAAGCTGGAGCAGTAAAAATGATGGACCCTGCAATGGGGGAAATGAATATGGGCTCAATGATGATGGATGGCATGGAGCCGATGATGAAGGGAGGCATGGAAGCAATGATGGGCGCGGGCATGGGCTCAATGATGAAAAATCCAGGACGGGTCACAGGTGTCGTTGCATATACCGGTTCCGGCGCAAGGAAAAGTGTAATAAGAAAAATCTTCACAAATCCCTGGGTACTATTCGGCCTCGGTGTCGTTGCGGGTTGCTATGTTTATAAGCATCGAAAGTCCCTCATCTCGTCTTCTGAAAAAGCTCAATAAGAAGGATAAGGTTATTGTTTTGTAGCATATAAAGCATCAAAGCGCTGATATGCTTAACAGACAGCCGTTTTGAGATTTCTGAAATTTCAATCATGGACACTGAAATGAAGCCTTCTCATACCGGCAGCCTTAGTCATGGCAAAGTGGTTCATGCACTGAACCGGCGAGTTCGTATTATTTCGCCGGTTTTGCTCAAAGATCCGGAACGGGCCTGTGTTCTGGAGATTCTGCTGCAAAAGCGGGATGGCATCGAAAAAGTCCGCACGGGTTCCTGATATTGCCTCCCTAGTCATATACTTCGACCCCAATAAGCTCCCGAAAGCCAAGCTATTCATCCTTTTGGATGCGTTACTGGTGAACCTGGGCAAAAAAATCCACAGCTACTCTCACGCAATTGGAGCCTTCTGAGAGTGTTTTCATTGCCACGTAACGAGGCCAAGCGTAGACTAGCGGAAATTCCAGAAATTGCCGGGAAGGGTTATGCGTATCTTTAAATTATGGCGTTCCGGCGCGTTTTTACGGATGGTCATTTTTACCGTGATCGCGTGGCTGCCTGTTCAACACTTTGCCTTAGCAGATCAACGAGCCTCAGCTTGGACAGTGTGGCAATTGGATATCGACGGCGCCGTCGGTCCCGCGACCAGCAATTATATCCTGCGCAATTTCGACAGGGCTGTGGAAAAAGGGGCTAAGATAATCATCTTACGCATCGATACACCGGGAGGACTGGATACTTCGATGCGAGAGATTATTAAAAAAATTATTGCTTCGCCCTTGCCAGTGGTTGGCTATGTCGCGCCAAGCGGAGCCCGCGCCGCCAGCGCCGGAACCTACATTCTTTACGCCTGCCACATCGCTGCAATGGCGCCGGCTACAAATTTAGGCGCGGCGACGCCGGTGCAATTGCTTGATATCGGGTCCTTGCCCGATCAAGGCAGGCCAATGGACGGGAAAAATCCGGCCAAGGCCGCCACCCCAACCGGTGATGCCATGAAGGAGAAAATCATCAATGATGCGATCGCCTATATCCGCGGCTTGGCTACCATGCGCGGCAGAAACGCGGACTGGGCCGAACAAGCTGTGCGCGTAGCGGCCAGTCTGCCTGCGGAAGAAGCCTTGAAACTGCATGTCATCGATTTGATCGCCGCCAATAATGCCGATTTGCTGGACAAGCTTGATGGCCTCAAAGTCAATGTCCTGGGTAAGGAAACCGTATTGCAGACACGTGGCGCGGCTGTCGATGATATTGTTCCCGATTGGCGCAGTAATTTGTTGGCGGTAATCTCCAATCCCAATATCGCCTATATTTTGCTGTTAATCGGTTTGTTTGGAATCGTTGTGGAATTTACCCATCCAGGCGCGGTAGCGCCGGGGACCATCGGCGTCATTTGTCTTTTGCTGGCTTTGTATTCCTTTCAGCTATTGCCGGTTAATTATGCTGGCATCGCACTGATTGTTTTAGGTCTTGGCCTAATGGTGGCCGAAGCTTTCGTACCCAGTTTCGGTATTCTGGGCATTGGCGGCATTAGTGCGTTTGTATTCGGATCTGTGGTTCTTATTGATTCCGATGCGCCCGGTTTCGGTATCAATAGAGGATTGATTGGCGGTTTCGCGCTGAGTAGCGCGGCGTTTTTTATTTTCGCTCTTGGCATGCTGCTCAAGTCCAGGCACCGGCCGCTGGTCAGCGGCCGGGAAGAATTGCTTGGCAGCATCGGCGAAGCGATGGAAGATTTTGCCGAAACCGGCAGGGTGCGTGTCCATAGCGAAACCTGGAATGCGCAAACCAATCACGCCGTGCATAAAAAAGATAAAGTCAGGATTATCGGTCTGGACGGCTTGCTGCTGACTGTCACCCCTTGTCAAACAGAGGAGAAGCAATAATGTTAGGCTATTTTTTATCTATCCTTGGCGTCCTGGTCTTTATGGTTATGGTGAGCGCCATCAGAATTCTCCGCGAATATGAACGCGGCGTTATTTTTATGCTGGGCCGTTTCGACGGGGTAAGAGGCCCCGGCTTTATTTTCGTGATTCCTATAATCCAGCAAATGGTGCGCGTCGATTTACGCACTGTGGTCATGGACGTGCCCACGCAGGATGTGATATCCAGGGATAATGTTTCTGTCAAGGTCAATGCAGTGGTGTATTTTCGCGTCATCGAACCGGACAAAGCCATTATTCAGGTGGAAAACTTCTACAACGCCACCAGTCAATTGGCTCAAACGACCTTGCGGTCCGTGCTGGGACAGCATGAACTGGATGAAATGCTGGCGGAACGCGACCGCTTGAATGTCGACATCCAAACTATTCTCGATCAGCAAACCGATGCCTGGGGCATTAAAGTTTCGCTCGTCGAAATCAAGCAAGTGGATTTGGACGATAATATGGTGCGCGCTATCGCCAAACAGGCGGAGGCGGAACGCGTTCGCCGCGCGAAAATCATTCACGCGGAAGGTGAAATGCAGGCGGCCGAAAAACTTTTGGGCGCCGCCGCAATACTGGCGCAACAGCCGCAGGCGATTCAGTTACGCTATTTGCAGACCTTGACGGAAATCGCCGGTGATAAATCATCAACCATCGTTTTCCCTTTGCCCATCGATTTTTTGAATCAAAAGAAGCCGTAGCCGGAAGCTCATTCAGAATTGCCTTCTGAGTCCCCGGCATAGCAGGGGCATATTGATGACCGATTTCGATAAAACGGGACAATCTTTGCTACAGAACCATCTCTCGACTTAGACTTTAAGCCGGTAGCCCACGCCCGATTCCGTCAAAAAATACTGCGGCTGAGCCGGGTCCGTTTCCAGCTTCTGTCTGAGCTGGCTCATGTAAATCCGCAGATAATGCGAATTTTCCCGGTAGGCCGGCCCCCAAACTTCTTTAAGCAGGAATTGATGCGTCAATACCTTCCCGGCATTTTTAATCAGCACCGACAATAGCCGGTACTGAATCGGCGTTAGATGAACTTCCCTTTCGCCGATAAAGACCTGGCGTTTTATTAAATCGGCCTTCAGCGCGCCGGTAGTAAAAACATTGTCCTGACTCCGGGCCGGACTGCTTAACGAATGACGCATGGCGACCCGGATACGGGCGAGCAATTCACCTAAACCAAACGGCTTGGTCAGGTAATCGTCGGCGCCAGCATCCAGAGCATCAATTTTATGCTGCTCGGCGCTGCGTGCCGACAATATAATGATGGGCATGGCTGACCACTCCCGTATTGATTTGATAACAGCAACGCCATCCATGTCAGGCAAACCCAAATCAAGGATGATGAGGTCGGGTTTTCTAATCCCCGCTTCGATAATGCCTTGCCTGCCCCGGTCCGCTTCGAATACCTTAAATCCATGAGCGCCAAGGCCGGTTCGCAAAAACAGGCGGATTGCCGGATCGTCCTCTATAAGAACTATGACAAGGCTTGCCTGAGTCATGGCTAGTCAACAATTAAGCAGCTCATTCTTCCTCTTTTATCACCGGCGGAGCGTGATTTACGGGAATCATGAAAGAAAATACCGCGCCTCCTGTTGGCCGGTTTTGCGCATGAATGCTGCCTCCATGAGCTTCAATAATGGCCCGGCAAATTGCCAAACCCAGCCCAACCCCGCTTTGCGCGGCCTCATGGCGGACTCGATAGAATTTCTCAAACAGCTTGTTTTCGAGGCCATTGGGGATGCCGGGCCCATGATCGGCAACCGATATTTCCATTGCGCCGGAAGAAGCAATTGCGATGATTTCCACGGGACTTCTTTCCGGTGTATAGCGCAGAATATTTTCCAGCAGGTTGTTTAAAACCTGTTCGATCATAACCGCATCAACATAAATCATCGGCGTGCCGGGCGGCAGTTTAACGGTTACCAGACGGTCCGCCAGACGTTTTTGCAGGCGCGTCAACACGGCTCCGATAATTTCTTCAAGCGGGACCCATTGTTTGTTCAGCTCAATGACGCCTGAATCAAGCTGGGCCATATCCAGGATATTGTTAACCAGATTCGACATTCGCAACCCTTCATCATAAATGGAGCGGCTCAGTTCAAGTTTTTCATCCGCCTTGAGTGCATTGTTTTTCTCCATTAAAGCGCTGGCTGAGCCAACAATGGTTGCCAGCGGCGTACGCAAATCATGTGAAATGGAACTGAGCAGTGAATTCCGCAAGCGTTCAGCTTCCATTTCCACCTGAGTCTTCCGGGCTTGCTCGGTCAGTCTAACGCGGGTAATCGTCTGGGCAATCTGCCCAAGAAAGGTATCCAGTAATTTCCGTTGCTCAGGCAGGAACACCCTGCGCAAATTAACAGGAAGCAACGCCAGAACACCCAGCATGGTTTCTTTGTTGCTCAGCGGAAAATAAATAGCCTCGGCGCCCGGCAAGGTATTAGTTCCCTGGCCGGCGATCTCGTTATGATCAAAAACCCATTGCGCAACGCTCAGGTCTACAGCATGCAGCGATTCCGGCAAGGTCCTGCCGGGAGGATAACTAATGCGGCCGTTGGCGTCAGGAAACAAAATAACGTTCCGGCTGCCGAACTCTGTATAAAGATGATGCACCGCTGCACGCACTATTTCATCCTCGCTCTGACTCGCTGTCAAATCCTTGCTTATCGAGTACAGAACCGCCGCGCGACGTTCGCGGTGCCCGGCCACCTTGGCCTGGGAGCGGACATTAGCCATCAGATTACTGGTTAAAATCGCCACGGTCAACATCGCCAGCAGCGTCACCAGATATTGGCTGTCGGATACCGAAAAACTGAAATAAGGTGTGACAAAAAACAAATCGAATATAGCAACGCCGATAAAAGAGGCAAAAATGGCGGGACCGCGGCCAAAACGCGTGGCAATAAAAACCACGCCTAGCAAAAAGACCATAATCAGATTGGCCAGCTCAAATCTGCCAAACATCAAACGGGCAAGCACAGTACTGGCAATAGTCACCGCCACGGCCCAGAAATAGCCGAGGTAGTAACCTTTCTTTCGTGCCGGAATTTTCACGCTGAGCCCAGGCAACGGATTTTTCCGGTACAGGGAAATCTCTGATTGATCCTCGTCAGCGCCCTTTTCATGTCTGGGACTTCCCAGCAGATAGATATTGATATTGTGCGCATCGCTAATCAGCATATCGACCACCGAACCCAGCAGAAATCGTTTCCATCCACGGCGAGTCGGTTTCCCAATGACCATCTTGGTAATATTTCTTTCATTGGAAAACTTTACGATGGCGGAGCTCATATCCGGCGCGCTTAAGGTTACGGTCTCGGCCCCCAAGCGTTCCGCAAGACGCAAAATGCGCAGCACTGCATCACGTTTTTCCGCCGGCAAGCG
Source organism: Methylobacter sp. KS41 (assembly GCA_002862125.1). Lineage (GTDB taxonomy): Bacteria > Pseudomonadota > Gammaproteobacteria > Methylococcales > Methylomonadaceae > Methylobacter_C. The sequence goes on from PHSP01000002.1 coordinate 61,971, forward strand.
TTGCAGTTCAGGGGTTTCGACATACACCACAAGCCATTCGGCATGCAGGCTGGTCGCAAAGCGCTTGCCGGCTCGGACCAGGCGTTCCGCCAGAGCATTGGGGCCTATGCAAACGAGAATGCGCTCATTTACTTGCCAAATTTCACGTATGGAATTATCCTCGCGGTAATCCAGCATCTGCGCATCGACGAGATTGGCGGTTTGCCGCAGGGCCAGTTCCCGCAATGCGATAAGATTGCCTTTACGGAAAAAATTTTTGATCGCTTCCTGCGCCTGTTGCGGCAAATAAACCTTGCCGTCATTGAGTCTATCGATCAACTCATCGGGCGGCAAGTCCACCAGTTCGATTTCATTGGCTTCTTCAAACACCGTATCCGGCACGGTTTCCCAGACTCGTATGCCGGAAATCTGGCTGATATCGTCATTGAGGCTTTCTAGATGCTGCACATTGAGCGCGGTATAAACATCAATGCCGGCTACGAGGAGCTCTTCGATGTCCTGCCAGCGTTTGGGATGCCTGCAACCTTGTGCATTCGTGTGCGCAAGCTCGTCAACCAAAATGATTGAGGGTTTTCGCTTAAGCGCGGCGTCCAGGTCAAACTCCCGCAAGGCCGTCCCCCGGTAGTCGATCAGCTTGGGCGGCAATACCTCCAGCCCTTCCAGCAGGGCGGCAGTTTCCTTGCGGCCATGGGTTTCCACCAGGCCGACAATTATGTCAATATTTTCGCTTCGCCTCTCCCGCGCCGCCAGAAGCATGGCATAGGTCTTGCCGACTCCGGCCGCCGCACCGAAAAATATCTTTAACCGGCCTCTCCGGGCCTTGGCTTTTTCCCGTTCGACTCGTGCAAGCAGTTCGTCCGGATCGGGGCGTTCAATATTCATGACCGGCATTTTATTTGTGTCTTCATGTAATGATTGCCAGCGGAGAAGGAGGGCATGCCGCGCTGTTGGCGGCTTTCAAATTCCATGGCTGATAACGTCCCGGACTAACGGATGGCATCCAAAGCCTGATTCAAGGCCAGAACATTGACCCGTGGTTCTCCCAGAAAGCCCCACTGACGGGGTTCAGTGTTCGCATCAATCAGGGCGCGGAGTTGCTCCAATTTCATGTTGCGAGCCTTGGCCACGCGATTAATTTGATAATCGGCTGCCGCCGGACTGATATGCGGATCCAGCCCGCTGGCCGATGCCGTTATCAGATCGACCGGAATCGGAGTCTTGTTGCCTGGATCGGCTTCTTTTAACGCCAGGATACGGGCTTTAACCGCATCGATCAAAGCCGGGTTGGTTGGTCCCAGATTTGAGCCGCTGGATGCGGCGGCATTATACGGCAACGGCGCTGTCGCGGAAGGCCGGCCCCAAAAATGGCCTGGACTGCTGAAATGTTGCCCGATCAGACTGGAACCGGCCGGGTTGCCGCGGCCGTCCGTGATAATGCTGCCGCCAGCCTGATAGGGAAACAGAAGTTGCGCCAGCCCCGTTACTATAGCCGGATAAATTACGCCCGTTAATAGAGTCAATAGTACAAACAAAATAATCGCCGGTTTCAAATGCTTAATCATTGCCATCTCCTTTAAACCAGACCCAGCGCGACCAGAGTCAGGTCAATCGCCTTGATGCCGATAAACGGAACGATCAATCCGCCTGCGCCGTAAATCAGTAAATTGTTTTGCAGCAGAGTAGCGGCGCCGACCGGCTGGTACTTGATGCCTTTTAAAGCCAGCGGAATCAGCGCCACGATGATCAGCGCATTGAAGATCACCGCCGACAGAATTGCGCTGGCAGGCGTTGCCAGTTTCATCACATCCAAAACTTCAAGCACCGGATAAGTCGTAGCGAACGCGGCTGGAATAATCGCGAAATATTTAGCAACATCGTTGGCTATGCTAAAGGTTGTCAACGCGCCGCGCGTCATCAGCATCTGTTTGCCGGTCTCGACTATTTCGATCAGCTTGGTCGGGTTGGAGTCGAGATCAACCATGTTCCCGGCTTCCTTGGCCGCCTGGGTGCCGCTGTTCATCGCCACCGCAACATCGGCTTGAGCCAATGCAGGCGCATCGTTCGTGCCGTCGCCGGTCATCGCGACCAGACGCCCCTCAGCCTGGTATTGCCTGATTAATTTCAGCTTCATCTCCGGCGTGGCTTCGGCCAGAAAATCGTCGACGCCGGCCTCCGCGGCAATTGCGGCGGCAGTCAAACGATTATCGCCGGTAATCATGATGGTCTTGATGCCCATCCGCCGCAATTCGGCAAAACGTTCCTTGATGCCGCCTTTGACGATATCCTTGAGTTCGATCACTCCAAGCACGCGAGCGCCTTCGGCAACAACCAGCGGAGTGCTGCCGCGACGCGCCACGTCATCGACCAGTTTGAGAAATTCCGGCGGGAATTTGCCGCCCGACTCTTCAACATAAGCACGAATGGCATCGGCTGCGCCCTTGCGAATCTGCCGCCCTTCAATATTTACTCCGCTCATCCGAGTTTGGGCGCTGAAATGAATGAAAGTTGCTCCCAGAGCCCCCACATCCCGTTCTCTAAAACCGTATTTCTGTTTTGCCAAAATCACCACGCTGCGTCCTTCCGGCGTTTCGTCAGTCAGTGAGGCCAATTGAGCGGCGTCGGCAAGTTCCTTTTCCGACACGCCTTTTGCGGCTATAAAAGCGGATGCCTGCCGATTTCCCAAGGTAATCGTGCCGGTCTTGTCAAGCAGCAATACGTCGATGTCGCCAGCCGCTTCCACAGCCCTGCCGGATGTCGCAATCACGTTTTTCTGCATCATCCGCCCAATACCCGCTACGCCGATGGCCGACAATAAGCCGCCGATAGTCGTCGGAATCAGGCAGACCAGCAACGCCACCAGCACGGTAATCGTAATGGGTTGTCCACTGCCTGATGTCGCCACTGCGTAAAGTGAAAACGGCAGCAAGGTAACGGTGGCCATAAGAAAGACCAGCGTCAACGCGACCAGCAGAATGGTCAAGGCAATTTCATTGGGTGTTTTCTGCCGCTTGGCGTGTTCCACCATGGAAATCATACGGTCCAGAAAGGCTTCGCCCGGATTGGCGGTAATGCGCACGACGAGCCAGTCCGATAACACGCGCGTGCCGCCGGTCACCGAACTGAAATCACCGCCGGATTCGCGGATCACCGGCGCGCTTTCGCCGGTGATTGCACTTTCGTCCACTGAGGCGACCCCTTCAATGACTTCCCCATCGCCGGGAACAAAATCACCGGCTTCAATCAAAATCACATCGCCGCGGCGCAAACTGGAACCGGCTACTTTGGAAAAATTCGCGCCATAATGCGGCTCATCCAGTATTTTCGCTGCAATATCACGCTTGGCGCTACGCAGAAATGCAGCTTGGGCCTTGCTGCGGCCTTCGGCGACCGCCTCGGCAAAGTTGGCGAACAAGACCGTACCCCAAAGCCATAAAGTCACTGCCAAAATGAAATTTGCCGGATCCTTGCCGTTACCGTTAAGGGCCTGTAGCCAAAGCACGGTGGTCAGAATGCTGCCAATATAAACGACAAACATTACCGGATTTTTCCATTGCTGCTGCGGAGCAAGTTTCCGGAATGAATCAATCAAGGCTGCGCCAAGGATTTGCCGGTTGAACAAAGACGTCGAAACAGATCTTTTACTCATGTTTTCTCTCTATCAGGTTTTTCGATGGGCGGATAAAACACGCCCGCATTGAAATAATTCCGGTTATTTAGCTCCGGTCATCTGGAGATGTTCGACAACAGGCCCCAAAGCCAGGGCAGGAACAAAAGTCAGGGCGCCAACCATTAGCACGGTGCCGATCAATAACACAACAAATAGCGGGGTGTGCGTCGGTAAAGTGCCTGGGCCGGCCGGTACTGTTTTTTTTGCCGCCAGGGAACCCGCGATAGCAAGGACGGGTACGATAAGCCAGAATCGTGAAAACAGCATCGCCATGCCCAACAGGGTGTTGTAGAAGGGCGTATTCGCCGAAAGACCGGCAAAAGCGCTGCCGTTGTTATTGCCCGCCGACGATAACGCATACAAGACTTCGCTGAAGCCGTGCGCTCCCGGATTAAAGACGGATGCCTTGCCGGCACCGGTCAACACGGAGAGAGCTGTGCCGCCCAATACGAGCAGCGGTGGAATCAGAATGACGATCGCAGCCATTTTCATCTCGTAGGCCTCGATTTTTTTACCTAGATATTCGGGCGTGCGGCCTATCATTAAACCGGACACGAAAACCGCCACGATCGCAAACATGATCATGCCGTACAGCCCTGAACCCACGCCGCCGAAAATCACTTCTCCCAACTGCATCAACCACATAGGCGCCATGCCGCCGATTGGCGTGAATGAATCATGCATCGAATTGACCGAACCATTTGAAGCCGCCGTGGTAGCGACCGCCCACAAAGCAGAGTTGGCTATTCCGAACCGGGTTTCCTTGCCTTCCATGTTGCCGCCGGACTGGCTGATGCTTGCGGTTTGATCAATGCCCAATGAAGTCAAGGCAGGGTTGCCGCTTTGCTCCGCCGGTACCGCAACAAAAATAAGCGCAACCAAAACCAGCGTCATCGCCGCCAGAATCGCCCAGCCTTGCCGGGTGTCGCCCACCATCATGCCGAAGGTGTAGCACAGCGCGCCTGGGATAAGCAGTATCGACAGCATTTCCAGAAAATTACTTAACGGTGTCGGATTTTCCAACGGATGCGCCGAGTTGACGTTGAAAAAGCCGCCGCCATTAGTGCCTAGTTGCTTGATGGCTACCTGGGAAGCGGCAGGTCCTACAGCCAGGATTTGCTCTTTGGCTTCAACCGTTTCCATGACCGGCTCACCGGCTGCATCTCGCAACGCCACGCCATCCGCGCCAGGTTTGGGCTGTTCATAACGGACTGTTTCGACCATCGGCACGGTTTGATAGGGCTTTAAAGTTTGTACAACGCCTTGGCCGGCCAGCAGCAAAGCCAGAATCAGCGAAAGCGGCATCAGTATATAAATAACGGTGCGGGTAAGATCAACCCAGAAATTACCTATGGTGTCCATGTTACGCCGTATGAAGCCGCGGATCAATGCGGCCAGAACCGCCATTCCGGTTGCGGCGGAGGCGAAATTCTGCACTGTCAGTCCCAGCATCTGGGTCAGATAACTCATGGTCGTTTCACCGCCATAATCCTGCCAGTTGGTATTGGTTGCAAAGCTGACGGCAGTGTTGAACGACGAGTCAGGACTAACTCCGGGCAGATTTTGGGGATTAAAAGGCAGAGTGGCTTGCAGGCGTTGCAACGCGAAAACCGCAAGCGCGCCCAGCAGATTAAATACCAGCAAGCCGAGCGCATAATCCGTCCAGCGCATTTCCTCTTTCGGATTTACGCCGCATAAGCGATAAATCAACGTTTCGACCGGTAACAAAAAGCGATTCAAAATCACCGGCTCATTCTCATAAACTTTAGCCATGTACCAGCCGAGCGGTTTTACCAGCGCCAGCAGGGCGGCTACATAAAATGTGATTTGGAAGAAACTGTTGGTTGTCATCAGAATTTCTCCGGGTAAAACAGCGCGGCAATCAGATAAATGAAAATCGCCAGTGCAAGGCCGCCGCTTAACAAATAAACCCAGGTCATGACTCCCCCTTTAATTTTTTACAGGCATAAACCAGTGCGGCAGTGACGGCAAAAAAACCAATTATTAAAACAAGATACACGCTGTTCATATAGCAACCTTACATAAAACGGCCAAAGCCAATCGAGGATTCCAGAATATTTGTTATCCATTAACTAACTTGCATTCTAATCTGGAAGAGGGTAAAAAAACCGTAAAAATTTAAGCCGGAAAAAGCTGAATGCGCAGAACTTCATGTCCAGTGCCGGAGATAGTGCTGTTGACAGAAGCATAAGCTGCCTTAGCGGCCGTTGACTGAGCAAGGATAAAGCCCGGAGCAAAGCGCTTAACTTATCCGTGTTGGTTGAGGGATAGGGGAGAAGCAATGGGGCTGCAAGTCCGCCAACAATCTTCCATATCTTGACTGTTTGATAGAATGGAACAGAGGTCAAACACAAAACGCTTGCGCCGCAAAGTTTTTAAAAATCACAGACAATACGCGGTTTGCCATTCCAAAGCGCTTCAAGCCGTTAAAACCAGATATTTTAGAGGTGATTATTAATCGCCTTGTGCCCTGTCAGCAATAAATGCAGAGAAAACCTCAGGAAGCATGGGCCGGGCGAAGTGATAACCTTGCGCCTGGTCGCACTGGCATCTGCTGACATACTGCAACATTTCCTCGTTTTCCACGCCCTCGGCAATAACTTGCAGACTCAAAGTATGGGCCATCTGCACAATGGCATGAACGATGGCCGCATCATTTGGATCAGTCGCAATATCCCGCACGAAAGACTGATCAATCTTCAGGCGATCGATCTTGAATTTTTTAAGATAGGCCAGGCTGGAATAGCCGGTACCGAAGTCGTCAATGGATAGTTTCAGCCCCATATCCTTCAGCTCATTGAGCAAGGACAACATGTAATTCATATCGTGAATCAACATTGATTCAGTGAGTTCGATTTCCAGATGTTGCGGATCGAGACCGCTACTATCCAATGCACTGCGGATCAGTTTTTTGACATTTCCGCGTTTGAACTGAACAGCGGACATATTGACCGCCATCACCATCGGCGGCAACCCGGCAAGTTGCCAAGCCACTGCCTGCCTGCAAGCCTCATGCAGCACCCACTCGCCGATCTCAACGATCAAGCCGGTCTGTTCGGCAATACCGATAAAGCATCCAGGCGGAATCAGGCCTTCGACAGGATGATTCCAGCGTACCAAAGCTTCAGCGCCGAGCACCTTGCCGGCGGCCAGATCGACCTGCGGCTGGAAGTGCAGCGTGAATTGATTGGACTTCACTGCCTCGCGCAAGCCATGGGTTATGCGTATAAATTCGTGACTATCGTTGTTTAGCTGCTCTCTGAAGTATCGATAGGTATTCCGGCCGGCGTCCTTGGCTTGATACATGGCATTGTCCGCCCGCTTCATCAACGTTTCAAAGTTGCCGCCATCGTCAGGATAAACGGCAATACCGATGGAACAGGACAGCGAGATATGGTGACCTTCAAGAACGATAGGCTTGGAGATTTGTTCGTGAATCTTGTCAACCATGGCGCTGATTGAATCCGTATCCGGCATATTGGCCAGGGCGACGAAAAACTCATCTCCGCCGGGACGGCAAAGCGTATCGGTCTCGCGGACGCACATCTTCAGCCGGGAGGTAACGCAACGCAGCAGATCATCGCCGGCGGCGTGTCCCAGTGAGTCGTTGAGCATCTTGAATTGATCGAGATCGAGATTCAGCAACGCCACTTTGAGCCTGGTGCGCGCCGCAAAGGCTATCGCATTGTCCAGTCTGTCCTTAAATAGCATGCGATTAGGCAGGCCTGTCAGTACATCGTGCGAAGACAGGTAGCGGATCTGATCCTCGGCATTCTTGCGTTCTCTGATGTCGCTAAAAATACCGATATAGTGCGTCGTCTTGCCGGACGGGTCGTTAAGAGCCGAAATGGCCAGCCATTCAGGGATGATTTCACCGTTTTTGCTGCGGTTCCAAATCTCGCCATGCCAATGGCCGAAGGTGTTGATGGTTTTCCACATCGCTGCATAGAAACCTCGGTCGTGGTGGCCTGAAGCCAGTTTTTTAGGCGTTTCGCCTAAGAGTTCTTCAATTGAATAGCCCAGAATCCTGGTGAACGCCTGATTCACCGATAGGATGGTTTTATTGGAATCGGTGATCATGATTCCTTCTTCACTACCCTCGAATACCATCTGTAGCAAGCGTAGCGACTCTTGCGACTTGTTGCGCTCGAGCACGATGCCGATAATCGAGGAGCCGATTTCAAGGACTTTATTGTGGAAGGGGCTCGGCAAGCGATGTTCAAAACTGGATAAAGCGAATGCGCCTACAATCTTGTGTTCAACAGAATAGATTGGCACCGACCAGCAGGAACACAGGTTGAAATCGTAGGCCAATTGCCTAAGATCTTGCCAACGAGGATCGGTGAAGGTGTTGCTGACGAACTGAGGTTCTCTCCGGTATATGACGTTACCGCATGAGCCTGCGCCCGGTCCCGGCCGCAATCCATTCAGCTGGGCTACTGCTTCGGGCGGAATGCTGGGCGCAGCATAGACATTGAGAAATTCGTAACCATTATCCATCAGCATGACCGAGCCGACCGAGTCCGGCAGGAGCTGTTCTTCCAGCCGGCAGACCTGATTGATGATTTCCAGATGATCTTCACAGTGCGCGACTGACTCGAGAATGGCTTGCTGAAGGTGCAGGATTTTCTCCTGTTCCTCGCTCGACAGCGTGCTGTATTCGACCGTCTGCTGGCCAATCGAACAACTCAATGCCGCCATGTTTTCATGTCTTTTCATTTGGTTGAAATGCGAATTAAGAGCTAAAAATTTGCTAATTCATTAAGTTATATTCAGTATATGAGGTGAAGCGATAACTATAGCCAACAAACTAAAAAATTAATGAGCTTGCAGCTTCACTTAATAACAATTTATCTTTATGTATGCAAGCATTATTAAAGTTAGCCGTGGCCATTTATAGCAGGCGAATGATAAATTACTCAGCTCCGAGTTTTTTCGGCGAAGAGATTTTAACGCTCTATCTTTGGCTATGTAGCAAATATTTACCAAGGCCAAGCTGCATGCCCGCCCAGCAAAAAAATTATCCTGTTAATTCCATAAACTGCTTATAAGCGGACTTGAAATGGCAACGATCTTTGGCGGCAGGGCATGCCGGCGGTACGCAGTTGGCTGGAATAATGACTCTGCCGCCCGATGTTATTGGTGCACTTAATTCCCAGGAATTTTTCTATCGTTCTTGACCGTTTTTCATTCCTTAATAGCATTCTTGCTTACATTATCCTACTATGTCGGATTTTTAGCCATGTCTGACCGGCATTAACTCAATTGACAGAATTAGAATCATTTTTTAGCGGCAATGGCGCTTTATCCAAGGTTATATCAGGTTATCAGCCACGGGCGGCCCAGCTTGAAATGGCCGAAGCCATTGCCGGCGCGATTGAGAAAAAGCAGAATTTGATAGCGGAAGCGGGAACCGGTACGGGCAAGACTTTTGCCTATCTGGCGCCGGCAATTCTTTCCGGCAAAAAAACCATTATTTCGACCGGCACCAAAAATCTTCAGGATCAACTGTTTAGTAAAGACTTGCCGGTTATCCGCAAAGCCGTCAAAGCCCCTTTCTTTGCCGCGTTGTTAAAAGGCAGAAGCAATTACTTATGTAGCTACCGGCTGCAAAACGCACTCACGTCAACACTGGGTTTTAGTAAGGAAGACGCTATTGCCTTAGCCAAAATCAACTTATGGGCGAAACGCACGCAATCGGGCGATATATCGGAAATGTCCGAGGTAACGGAAGGCGATCCCGTCTGGTATCAGGCAACATCCACACTGGATAATTGTCTGGGGCAGGATTGCCCGGACTATGCCGCTTGTTTTCTGGTCAAGGCGCGTAAGAAAGCCCAGGAAGCGGATATTCTGGTGGTTAATCATCATTTGTTGTGTGCGGACTGGTCCCTGCGGGACAGCGGGTTTGGCGAGTTATTGCCCGATGCCGAGGTGGTTGTTATCGATGAAGCCCATCAATTAGCCGATACTGCATCGAATTTTTTAGGCGTTACCATAGGCGCTAAGCAATTTAATGACTTGGCGCAGGATACGCTGATGGAATATTACAAGGACGCCACCGATATTCCCGCCTTGCGTACAGCCGGCGAAGACCTGGAGCATGAAATCAAGGATTTGAGACTGGCATTCGGGATAGAGCTCAAACGGGGTGAATGGCGGGAAATTGAAAATAATCCAAAAATATCGGGTGGCCTAAATGCCGTTAAAGAGCAATTGCAGCGCCTGACCGATCAATTAATGCTGGCGTCCGTTAAAACCAAGGCGCTGGAATCCTGTTTTAAACGCGCCGAAGAGCTGGTTCAGAAATTGAATCTGATCCTCGATGACCGCAGCGGGAAATGGATACGCTGGTATGAGACTCATAGAAAGACGTTTACCTTAAGTTTGACTCCGCTGGATATTGCCTCTGAATTTCATGGGTTTATGCAACAGCATCAGGCGGCGTGGATTTTTACTTCGGCTACTTTAAGCGTAGCTAACAAGTTCGATTATTTTGCCGGCAATCTGGGGCTTGGCCAAGCGGCCAGTGAAAGCTGGGGCAGTCCTTTTGACTATTCCAATCAATCACTGTTTTATCATCCTAAAGGCTTGCCGCAGCCCAATGACCCTAATTTTATTCCGCTGATTGTCAATTTTGCCTTGCCCGTTTTACAAGCCAGCAAGGGCAGGGCGTTTTTTTTATTTACCAGCCATCGCGCACTCAACGAGGCGGCGGAACTGCTGGAGAAAAAACTAAAATATCCGCTGCTGATTCAGGGCAGCCGGCCTAAAGCGCTGTTGCTGGAACAGTTTAAAGAAGCCGGGAATGCGGTTCTGCTTGGCACGTCGAGTTTTTGGGAAGGTGTCGATGTCAGGGGAGAGGCGTTATCCTGCGTTATTATTGACAAGCTGCCTTTCGCATCGCCGGGTGATCCGGTGTTAAAGGCGCGTTTGGATGCGATGACGCAACAGGGTAAGAATCCCTTTTTTGAGTATCAATTGCCCACAGCCGTCATTGCATTGAGACAGGGCATCGGCCGGTTGATCCGAGATGTCACCGACCGGGGCGTATTGATGGTGTGTGATCCGCGTTTATTAAAGCGCTCTTACGGGCACATGTTTTTAGACAGCGTGCCGCCGATGAAGAGGACACGCGACATAGCGGATGTACAGGCTTTTTTTCAACAAGAGACTCAACAATGAAATTATTGGCGGTAGAAACGTCGACCCAGGCCTGTTCAGCGGCGCTTTATATAGATGGCGTCATCTGCGAGCGTTTTGAGTTAACTTCCAACGAACACACCCGGCTGATTCTGCCGATGATTAATTCATTAATGTCAGACGCCGGATTAAGACCGCAACAGCTTGATGCGCTGGCCTTTGGGTGCGGGCCGGGTTCATTTACCGGGGTGCGCATCGCCGCCGGCGTGATTCAGGGCATAGCGTTTGGCGCTGATTTGCCGGTTGTTCCTGTTTCTACGCTGGCTGCAATCGCTCAGGATTTTTTTGATAATAATGCTGACAAGGCAATGTGCGAAAGGCTAAAGGCGGAACTTTCAACCTTCAACGTGGCCTTTACGGCAATGGATGCCAGAATGGGGGAAATATTCTGGGGTGTTTACCGGCGCGGTGAGCATGGCTTTGCCGAACTGATAGGCAAAGAATCGGTTATTCCGGCTGCCGATGTCGAGTTCCCCGATATGATAGGCGTGGGTGTTGGTTCAGGTTGGGGCGTTTACCAGCCGGAATTAATGACCCGGTTGGCTGGCCTGGTCAGTTACTGCGAAAGCGGTAATCTACCAAGAGCGTGCGCGATTGCCCGTTTAGGCGCGCGTGGTTTTGAGCAGGGCAGGGCGGTTGCGGTTGAGCAGGCGATGCCGGTTTATTTGCGCGATAAGGTCGCAAAAAAAGAATCGGAGCGCTAGAGAACCTGTGGGTGGGATTGAATGTCCCGGATGTTTTACGGAACCGCTAAATTTTCCGGTGAAAATGTTGCTGGCGGCGTGAATCCCTCGTTACGCAAAAGCCGCTTAGTGAGCGTCAGTAAATCCTGTCATGACCATGTAGTAAAACGCATTATTATGTTGGCCGTTTGCCGCTTAGCAGATAGGCAAAGGCAATCACTTCAGCTACGGCCAAGTATAATTCCCGTGGTATTTCATCCCCCAACGGCATTTTTGACAATATTTTGACCAACCCGGCATCGGTATGCAGCGGAATATTATGCTCTTTGGCCAATTCTATGATTTGCTCGGCGGTCTGGCCCCGTCCTTTGGCTGTTACGCGTGGCGCGTTAGTGCCGTCATAGGTCAATGCAACGGCTATGTCGGGAGGATTTATGACATTTTTCATATATGCTCATCCAATAAAGCAGGCAGTAATGAGGAAGCCGGAGATTTAGCATGGACCGGCGCGCCTTCCAGCGCATCAAGTTGACCGACTGCCAGGCCTGCTTGAGTATAACAGTTAGAAAGCAGATCAAGATGTTCGCGCACCAGTTCAGTAATGTTTTGCTGTTCGCTCCAGAAGTAGGTATTAATCGCGCCGCCGGCAAGGCTGATCCGGCTATGCAATGTGCCCAGTCCGGGCGGATTAAGTTCCAGAACGACAGACCAGTTAGCCTGCTCACTCTCGTGAGTGGTCTTGCTTTCGCGGTTAATCTTCAATTTGACTAAATCGATGCGATGTCCGTCAATAAATGGGAGTTCAATCTGCCAGACGTTTTGTTTGTCATCATTTTGAGGCAATGATGCCAGTTGATCGAGCACAATACGGGCGATTGCGCCTTCTGTTTTGTTCAATAACGCTTTATCTATAATGCCTGCAGAATCGCCGGGCAAGGTTATGGCTGTTGCAGAATCAACTTCTTGAGCTTTATCCGGATGGATTGTTTCACCGCCTGACAAGGTCTTCTGATTACCTTGGGTTTTTTGTAAAACATCCAGCAGGTTCAGCAGATGTCCTTTCAAGTCGCCTTGTAGAGTTAGCGGGAGATTGGTTAGCTTGGCTTCCAAAAAGATGCCTGAGTTGCTAATGTACTGCTTAAGCGCTTCGGCAGTTATTAATTCATTTTTAGGTAATATCGCTCCAAGCGCTTTGTTGATAGCAACGCTTACAATGTCGGATTTACCAGCCGTCAACAGCGCATTTTGCCGTAAAGACACGGCAAAATCAGTCAGACTTTGCTGTTTCGGCAAATATTGCCGTAAAGCCTGTGTGACAACCGTCTGTCCGGGTTGCGCGGCCCGCTCCGGCGCAATGATTTTTAACTCCGGAACCGTGCCCGCCTTAACGACTTCCAGCTTCAGCATTTGTCCCAATTCAAGCGTTTGGATGGTTTGCGCCCGCAATAACTGACCACCGGATAATTTCAAAACAAAACTGTTTGCAGCCAGTTTTGCATCTACCACGGCATTGAGAGAGTTTCCGGGCTGTAACTGCAACAAAAATCCGGGCAGACTTTTTGAATCCAAAAGGTTAACGAGCAGTGCTGTTGTATTTTGAATTTCCATCAAAAGCGACTCATAGCGGATTAGTAAATATTTTCAATATCTGGCAAGCCGGAAAGGTTTGTTGTGAGAGTCTTTCAGCATGAATTGACCATCTTGATTGGAAAAGTCTATCCGGCCAGGGTTGAAAATAACAGAAATATTCTTGCTGAGAGAGGAAATTTTCAAATTTGATGTTTGAAAGCCTCCTATTTTTCATGCTGTCAGCGCCGGTTTTTCCAGATAGAAAAGCCAGTGGGAATTGAAAATTAAATGAAACGCGAGTAGCGCTTTAAAGCCATCAACTGCTTCAAGCTGCTATCAGTATTTTCTTCTGGTGAATTGATCAATTGAGGCTGTGAGACAGGTTGTATATGGCAAGCTCAAATATCGATTTCCTCTAATCACTTCCCAGCTTAATGCTTGGGGTAGAGATAGCCTTCAAAGCTAATGTATTCAAGGGGCGGCTTGGCGTCACAATCTTGTCAGGGCTTGATGCTGAGACTATAATCAAAACTTCAAATCGGGCTTAAATGTAGAGAAATCTTAAGTTATTGATTTTTTGGTACCGAGAAGAGGACTTGAACCTCCACGAGCTTGCGCCCACTAGCACCTGAAGCTAGCGTGTCTACCAATTTCACCATCTCGGCAAAGAATTGCTGTAACAGCAAAGTGAACGGTAATTCTACCCGGATGCTAAGTTTATGTCAATTTAATCTGTGTTTAGATTGCGGAACATCGTGACAAATAGAAGACATTTGCAAAAATTCTCTCTGCTGTCACACTTTAGGGTTGTTAATAGTGCTGGAAGCCTGATTTTATTAGGTTCGATGCGTTTCAAATTTCCGTATGCGTTCGCTCGCGAGGCATAACATCAAAAGGATTTTCTATTTTCAATTCTAATCGTCAGGCTAAGCATGTATCATATAAAGAAATTAAATGTTTGTGTCAATCATCTTGTATTCCATATTATAAATGTCATCGAAGTCTAAAAAGGACGTTGATTTTAATTCAACAATAGATCCATACGCTCAACGCGAAGCTGAAAAGTATGAAAATCCCATTCCCAGCAGGGAGTTAATACTTCAGCTTATCGATCATGCCGGTAAGCCTTTGTCGCGCCTTGACATCGCGGAGGCATTTTCTCTGGAAAATGAAGACGGTCTGGAGGCTCTCCGCCGGCGCCTGAGGGCAATGGAGCGTGATGGACAATTATTGTTTAATCGAGGGCAGAAATACTGCCTGGTCAATAACAAGGATTTAATTGTTGGCCGCATTATGGGTCATCCTGATGGGTTTGGATTTGTCAGGCCGGATGATGGCTCGGATGATTTGTATTTATCACCTCGCGAAATGAATTCCTTGCTGCATAATGACAGGGCTATGGTGCGTGTTGCTGGGATTGATAAAAAAGGCCGGCGTGAGGGTGCGGTCGTCGAAATTCTGGAAAGAAACACCCACCAGATAGTTGGTCGGCTCTATAAGGAAGACGGTTTCACCTATGTTGTGCCGGATAATAAAAATATTGCGCAAACAGTTTTAGTGCTGAAAGGCGGCGCTGGCAAGGCGAAACAGGGACAAATCGTTATTGCCGAAATTACCGACCAACCGACAAAATTACGCCAGCCTGTCGGCAGAATCATCGAAGTTTTGGGCGATCATCTCGCTCCAGGGATGGAAATCGAAATGGCGATTCGTTCTCATGAATTGCCCCATCTATGGCCTGATGAAGTACTGGAAGAAATCAAGTCATTAAGCGCTGAAGTGCCGGAATCGGCCAAGGAAAATCGCACTGATTTGCGGAACCTCCCGTTGGTTACCATTGACGGTGAAGACGCGCGGGATTTTGATGATGCCGTTTATTGCAAGAGAACGCCTAAAGGCTGGAAGTTACTGGTAGCTATTGCCGACGTTTCGCATTATGTGCAGGTAAGTAGCGAATTGGATAAAGAGGCTAAAAATCGCAGCACTTCGGTTTATTTTCCCGAGCAAGTTATCCCGATGCTGCCGGAAATTTTATCTAATGGCTTGTGTTCCCTCAATCCGGATGTCGACCGCTTATGCATGGTCTGCGAAGTTCTCATAGATGAGCAGGGAAAAGTGTTGCGGTCGCGTTTTTTTGATGCAGTGATGCGCTCTCACGCGCGCTTGACCTACACCGAAGTTGCAAAAATGCTGGTGGATGGCGATACGGATCTGGCCGAAAAATACCAGCCGTTAATGCCTGATTTGCGAGAATTATACGCTCTTTATAAGGTTATGCGCGTGAGCCGGGAACAACGCGGGGCGATGGATTTCGACACCCAGGAAACCCGGATTATTTTTGGCAAAGACCGTAAAATTGAAAAGATAGTGCCTGTTGTGCGTAATGATGCGCATAAACTGATCGAAGAATTTATGATCACCGCTAACAGTGCGGCGGCGCGGTATTTAAATGCTAAAAAAATTCCCAAGCTGTTGCGCGTGCATGAAGGACCCAGTGCGGATAAACTGCTTAACCTGAAAACCTTTTTGGGTGAACTGGGTTTAAAATTCGGCGGCGGCGTTAATCCCACTCCGCTGGATTATATGCATTTGGTCGACAGCGTTAAAGACAGGCCAGATGCGCATTTGATCCAGACCGTTTTATTACGGTCCATGTCGCAGGCTGTTTACAGTCCTGAAATAAAAGGCCATTTTGGGTTGGCGCTGGACGCTTATGCGCATTTTACTTCGCCTATACGGCGTTATCCGGATTTGCTGGTGCATCGCGCCATCAGGCACTGCCTGCAAGGCAAAAAAGCCGAGAATTTCGTTTATGGCGTTCCCGACATGACGCTGTTGGGCGAGCATTGCTCGGCCAACGAACGCCGCGCTGACGACGCCACCCGCGATGTGGTGAGCTGGCTCAAATGTGAATATATGATGGATAAAATCGGTGAAGAATTTCCCGGTATTATTTCCGCGGTCACTTCGTTTGGCTTCTTTGTTGAACTGGCTGAAATTTATGTTGAAGGTTTGGTGCATATCAGCAATCTGGGCCAGGATTATTTTCATTTTGACCCAACCAGCCACCAGTTGAAAGGCGAACGCACGGGCATGAATTTCCGTCTGGGCGATAGAGTGAAGATCAAGGTAGCCCGCGTTGATCTGGATGAAAAGAAGATGGATTTTGAGCTGGTGCAAAAAGAAAGCGCGGCAAAAAAGGCAGAGGCCGGTGCAAAGCCAAAGAAAAGGCGGCGTAAAAAATAAGGCCTATCCTGATCTGCCATGTCCTCCGGTTTCCATTTTGTAGATTGGAAACTGGCTGAATTACTTGACTTTTCCGGCTTAAAGATTACGAGTTTGCAATCTATCAGCGAGAGTTGAGTCATGAAGAGAAATATCAACGCAGCATTAATATTCAACAAAGCTTTATATTCAAAACGAAAACGCTCCACACTTCATCATAAATGAAATCAAGCAGATTATATGGCCTGCATTCCGTGCAGGCGGCATTGGATTACTCGCCTGAAAAAATCCACAAGGCTTGGGTTGACGGCAGCCGGCAAGATAAGCGCTTGACACAAGCGCTTAATGACTTGCTGGCATTGGGCATAGAGACTGAAAAAGCCGATAGAAAAAGACTGGATCGCCTGGCTGATGGCAATAATCATCAGGGCATTGTGATTGAAGTTGAAATGCCGGGTGAATTGCCGGAAAGTGATTTAAAAACAGCCGTCGAAAATCTGACAGAAACGGCTTTGTTTCTGGTGTTGGATAATGTTCAAGATCCGCATAATCTTGGCGCGTGTCTTCGTACCGCCGATGCAACGGGGGTTCATGGCGTTATTATTACCAAGGATAATGCCACGGGTATTACACCAACTGTTTGCAAAGTCGCCAGTGGCGCGGCGGAAACCGTACCGGTTTATCAGGTGACTAATTTGTCCCGTACCTTGCGCTGGTTGAAAGGGGAGGGTTTATGGATTATGGGCGCGGCAGGTGAAACTGCGCAGAGTATTTATAATAGTGATTTTACCGTCCCGATGGCTTTGGTGGTCGGCGCTGAAGGCAAAGGTTTAAGGCGCTTGACCAAAGAGCAATGCGATGTACTGGTATCCGTGCCTATGCTAGGTCAGGTAGAAAGCCTTAATTTATCGGTTGCCACGGGCGTTCTGCTCTATGAAGCGGTGCGCCAGAGATTACTGGCTGTTAAATAATGGCAGCAAAACCAACTTGCTTGCTTCAAGGCGCTGGCTTAAGCTGCATTCGTGATGACCGGGTATTGTTTGAAGGACTGGCATTTGAGCTGTTTCCGGGGCAAGTATTATTGCTGGAAGGCAAGAATGGCAGCGGTAAAACCTCGCTATTGCGTATTTTATGCGGCTTCCGGGAACCCGATGCCGGGCAGGTATTCTGGCGCGGTGAGGCCATTAATGATGGCCAGTATTATGCGGATATGGCTTACGTCGGTCATTTGGATGGCGTTAAAAAAGAATTGACGGTATTGGAAAATTTAAAAGTATCGTTGGCGTTAGGCAGGTCCGGACAGTACTCCATTCAACAGGCTCTAACCAAAGTGCATTTGGCGGATTATGATGATGTGCTGGTGCAGGCATTGTCTGCGGGCCAGAAAAGACGTTTATCCTTGGCGCGGTTATTGATAACGCAAAATATCGTATGGATACTCGATGAGCCTTTTACTTCGCTTGATAAACAGGGCATCGCACTGATTGAAAGCTTAATGTCCGAGCATTGCGCCAATGGCGGAATGATTGTTTTAACATCACACCATGACATCGAATTGCACGGTGTTGATGTGCAACGTATTAATTTGTCCTGATGTCTTTATCCCACGCATTTTTTGCCATTATCCGGCGCGATCTGTTGCTGGCCTTGCGCCGGCGCTCGGAAATCGCTAATCCACTGTTGTTTTTTATTCTGGTCATCACTCTGTTTCCGTTGGGAATCGGGGCGCAGCCCAATTTATTGCAAGCCATTGCTCCGGGTATTATCTGGGTTTCTGCACTATTGGCGGCTATGTTGTCGTTGGATAGCCTGTTTCGATCGGATTTTGATGATGGCTCATTGGAGCAGATTTTGTTAAGTCCGCATCCGGCATCAATTCTGGTATTGGCTAAGATCATCGCCCACTGGCTGGTAACGGGGTTGCCGTTATTAATCATCGCGCCGCTGCTGGCAATTTTTTTAGGCATGCCCGCCCAGTCTTTAGGTATTTTATTATTAACCTTGCTGCTGGGAACGCCGGTGTTAAGCCTGATCGGCGCGATTGGTGTCGCTCTTACCGTTGGATTGCGCCGGGGCGGCATGATTTTATCCTTACTCGTTTTGCCACTTTATGTTCCGGTGCTGATTTTTGCCAGCAATGCGGTAGAGATGGCGGGCAGCGGTTTACCCGCGAATGCCCAAATTAATATTTTAATCTCAATTTTATTTATGGCTTTAGTCCTGGCGCCTTGGCCGACTGCGGCTGCATTAAAAATGAGCATTAATTGAGCGGGATTTTTACGGCTCACTCGATGTAACATTTTATTTTTATTAGAAAAATTTCTAATTTTGCATGGCTAAAACGGCACTAAAGAAAGTGTCAAATTAGCTCTCTTGCCTCAAAGCGTGGCAAATCTATCACTGGATTTATGTCTGTAATAAGCAAATCTGTTTAAAATAAAATTAGTATTTATTAATGCACTGATGTAATATCCGGCCAATTTGAAAATCCAGATAAATTGTGAGGTTATTATGAATGTTCAGACTTCTGCGTTTAGATTTTTGCTGTTCTTCATCGCATTGTTTGCCTTTGCTAATGTTTCCGCGCTAGAACTGAGCCCTACCTCGGTCGAAATTTTTGCGGGCGCGGCTGCTAAAGTGACTGTTTCGAATGCATCCGGGACGGTAAGCGCTTTTTCCAGCAATTCGACAATAGCGAGCGTGAGCTATTCACGCGGTATTGCAAGCATAAAGGGAATTAATGCGGGTTTAGCCAAGATAACGGTGAAAGACCGAAGAACTTCCAAACAGGTGGAAGTTACGGTGAAATCCGCGCCGCTGCTGACTGTTACTCCCACCTCTGTCACTGTGAATGTCAAAGGCACATCCAATATCACTGTTTCTAATGCTTCCGGCACGGTGTCAGTGGTTTCCTCCAAACCTTCAGTGGCGGCTGCAAGCTATGCTGGAAGCCAAGTCACTGTAACAGGAATTGCACCCGGTTCAGCCACCCTTACGATTAAAGACAGCAAGACCACGCTGACGGTGCCGGTTACAGTACAAAGCAACACTCCTCCTTTAGCGGCAGGTAATTACACGTTGCTTGCCTGGAATGATCTGGGTATGCACTGCATGGATGGTATGGATTTTTCTGTTTTTACTATCTTGCCGCCCTATAATACGCTGCATGCACAGTTGAAGGATAAAACTGGAGCGTTGGTTAGCAGCGGAGTCACACTGACTTATGAGGCCGTGGCCGACAGTACCGGCTCTATTAATACCTATAGCTCCACCAAGACTAATTTCTGGGATTGGGTTGGCCCATTGTTTGAACTTAATCCAGCACCAGAAGTGGGGCTAAACCTGGACGGTCTTGCTACAAGAACACCGGATCCTGGAAATAGGACTCCTTCCCTGGTTCCGGCAGCGATGACTTATAACGCAGACTTTAATTGGTTTGAGGCGGAAGGCATTCCTATGACGCCATTCCCTGACAATCCTAAAATTGACGCCAATGGCCAGGAGATAAAGAATTTCTATCCTACCGTTAAGGTAGTCGCCAAGGATTTAAGCGGGAATGTATTGGCAACGACTACGACTGTATTGCCGGTGAGCGATGAAATGACTTGTAAGGGTTGCCATGCGTCAACCACTGCAACCGGTAATCCGGCGCAAATTGCAGCTAAACCATTAGCCGGCTGGGTGAATGATCTCAATACGGATAAAGACTGGAAAAGAAATATTTTGCGTTTGCATGATGAAAGAGAGTTGTCTACCGCGCTGTTTCAATCAGCGTTGATTCAAAAGGGTTACAACACCAAAGGCTTGCTGGCGACAGCCGATTCCGGCAAGCCGGTATTGTGCGTAGGCTGTCATGCCAGCAACGCTTACTTTGACAAGCGAAACAAAATAACGGTTATGCCGGGTTTGACAGGTATCAAACCGTTTACCCAGGCTTTGCATTTAAAACATGCGGGAGTGGGAGATCCTTCTTCAACGGCCAGACCACAGGCGACCCTTGATGCTGAGGCTAATCGCGCGGCATGTTACAACTGCCATCCTGGTTCTGTTACTCAATGTTTACGCGGCGCTATGAGTACGGCACAAGACACTGCCGGTAATCCTTCGATAAGCTGCCAAAGTTGTCACGGTAATTTATCGGCGGTAGGCAGTGCGGCTCGAAAAGGCTGGTTCAATGAGCCGACTTGCGAATCCTGTCACAATAGCGCCGCACCCGGCAAGCGGGCGACCTCTGGCGTCGTCGATGCGCAAAGCGGAGTGCCGATAGCGCCAACCGACCATACCTTTGCTACCAATGCCAATACCCCGGTTACCGGTTTAAATTTATACCGGTTCAGCACCGGACACGGCGGCTTGCAGTGTGAAGCTTGCCACGGTTCGACCCATGCCGAATATCCGTCCGCTCACGCCGATGAAAACGCCCAGAGTTTGGCTCTCCAGAGCCATGCCGGGCCGGTTGCCGAGTGTACGGCTTGTCATAAAACGATACCTGCAACAGTTGATGGGGGTCCACATGGCATGCACACAACCGGCGATGCGTGGGTTGCAATGCATCAGGATGCCAACAAAAATGGCACCGCTACGACGCCGAGTTGCGCTTATTGTCATGGCACCACCAGCGCCGGCACTCCATTAAGCGCAATTAAGGCTGATAAAACGATCAATGCCGGTGAATTTGGAATCAAAAATTGGCCCGCAGGTTATCAGGTTAGCTGTTTCAGCTGTCATAATGGCCCAAATCCGGATTGATCTGACATTGTTAAAAGTTGTAAATAAACATTTAAATCGCCCCGGAAGGGGCGGTTTACTTTGCGCCAGCCATTAACTTAGTGTTTGATATGCACGCAAAAGTGTTAATCAGGGACAAAAATTTAAGCTTGGATTGATAATCGGATATAATCGAATGTTAAATTGGTATACAGTCAAATCAAGAGCCTGGTTATTTTATCTTCACGATTATGAAAAAAGCCGAATCGATTAACAAACCGATGGTTTAAAAAAATTTCAAAGATCTCCGGATCACATCTCGTCAAATCATCCTTTGAATTATCAATCTGGAGCAATAGATCATGGGTTCGGCTAAACTAGCTATCTGTTTTTTTACCTTCTTTGAATCTCGTAGTAGCCTGAAGCGTTAATTTTTCCTTACAGTTTTAAAACTCGCATTTTTTACATTTATCCTCATTTATGTTTTTAGTTCCAGATTCCGTAGGCCGATTCTTTCATCGCATGGCGTCGCCTCCGCACTTTTACGCGTTTACTGAACGATTAATGCCGTGGCTGGTGGTCATTTTTCTGTTGTTGACTGCGGCAGGGCTTTACGGCGGTTTGTATTTGGCGCCAGCCGATTATCAGCAGGGTGATAGCTATCGCATTATCTATATTCATGTTCCCAGTGCCTGGATGTCATTATTCATTTATGTTGTCATGGCTATTGCTGGCGCGATTGGACTGGTTTGGAGGATTAAACTGGCGGAAATAGTCGCCATCAGTAGCGCGCCTATTGGCGCCAGTTTTACTTTTATTGCTTTGTTTACCGGTTCGTTATGGGGAAAACCCATGTGGGGAACCTGGTGGGTTTGGGATGCGCGTTTAACGTCGGAACTGATTTTGTTGTTTTTATATCTGGGCGTCATCGGTCTCTATGGCGCGATTGATGATAAGCGGGTCGCATCAAAAGCCGTGGCTATATTGGCGCTGGTCGGCATGGTTAACATCCCGATTATTCATTATTCTGTTGAGTGGTGGAATACCTTGCACCAAGGGCCTACAGTAACCAAAATGGATAAGCCGTCCATTCATGTCAGTATGCTGATTCCTCTATTGTTGATGGCCTTATCTTTTAATGTCTATTATCTGATAGCCGTGATACAGCGGATGCGTGTCGAACTGCTCCAGCGGGAACGCAACTCGCAGTGGGTTAAAACTATGGTCTTGGAGAACAAGCAATGACTATGCAGGAATTTTTTGCCATGGGCGGATATGCTTTATATGTATGGCCAGCTTACGGTCTTACTTTAATAGTGCTGCTTGCCAATATTATTATCCCGGTTGTGCAACGCAAACAGTTTTTTGTCAATGCCTTAAAGAAAAACGGTAAGAAATTATGAAACCAGCCAGGAAACAGCGTCTTATTCTGATAACCCTGATGGTAATCGGCGCGAGCATAGCGACGGCATTCGCATTGAAGTCCTTTAATGATAATTTGATGTATTTTTTTTCCACGACGGACGTAGTAGACGGTAAAGCGCCTAAAGACACGCTATTTCGCTTGGGCGGCATGGTCATAAAAGGCAGTGTCGAAAGACCCGGCGACGGTATGATGGTGCGTTTCAAGCTGACCGATTTCAGTAAAGAGGTGACCGTTGAATACACCGGCATTTTGCCGGATTTGTTCAGGGAAGGGCAGGGTATTGTTGCGCATGGCAAGCTAAATAACCAGGGTGTATTTATCGCCGAAGAAGTGCTGGCCAAGCATGATGAAAACTACATGCCGCCGGAAGTTAAGTCGAGTTTAAAAAACCAGCCAAATTCAGGAACAGGTCAATAGAATGATTCCTGAACTCGGACAATTTTCACTGATTCTGGCCCTGTGCATGGCTCTGGTGCTGGGCGCCTTGCCTATTAGCGGAGCATTCCGGGGTCAAGCGGGCTGGATTGCCGTCGCCAGACCCGCCGCATTCGCCCAGCTATTGTTTATGGCGTTGTCATATGCTTGTTTAACCTATAGCTGTCTGACGCATGATTTTTCGGTCAAATATATTGCCGTTAATTCCAATACTGCTTTGCCTACGCTGTATTTAATTTCAGGGGTTTGGGGCGCGCATGAAGGCTCATTATTATTATGGGGCCTGGTGTTGACAATCTGGACGGCTTTAGTGGCGAGGCTTAGTAAAAGCATTCCGGATGCTACCGTAGCGCGAGTCCTGGGCGTAATGGGATTGGTTTCCATCGGTTTCATCCTGTTTTTACTGTTCACGTCCAATCCCTTTGAGCGTCTGTTTCCCGCGCCTTTGGAAGGACGTGACTTGAACCCCTTGTTGCAAGACCCTGGTCTGGCAATACATCCGCCCATGCTTTATATGGGTTATGTTGGTTTTTCCGTAGCATTTGCCTTTGCAATTGCCGCCTTATTGGAAGGCCGTCTGGATGCCGCCTGGGCGCGCTGGTCAAGACCGTGGACTAACATCGCCTGGATGTTTTTAACTTTTGGTATTGCCTTGGGTAGCTGGTGGGCTTATTACGAACTGGGCTGGGGCGGCTGGTGGTTTTGGGATCCTGTGGAAAATGCATCATTCATGCCCTGGCTGGTGGGCACTGCGCTGATTCATTCCTTAGCGGCTACCGAAAAACGCGGCGTATTTAAAACCTGGACGGTTTTACTGGCCATTTTTGCCTTTTCTTTGAGCCTGTTAGGTACATTTCTGGTGCGTTCCGGCGTATTAACCTCTGTACATGCCTTTGCCAGCGATCCGGCTCGAGGCTTGTTTATACTGGTATTTCTGGCGGTCGTTGTTGGCGGTTCGTTGTTGCTGTATGCGATCAGAGCGCCTTATGTCAAGAGCAGCGCGACCTTTGAGCTGGTGTCCAGAGAATCCGCGATTTTACTTAACAATGTTCTGCTGGTGGTGACCGCCTCCAGTATTTTACTGGGTACGTTGTATCCCTTGGTGATTGATGCCCTCGGATTAGGCAAGATTTCCGTAGGTCCTCCGTACTTTAATGCGGTGTTTATTCCATTGATGGCCCCGCTGGCGATTGCTGTGGGTTTAGGCATGTTGTTACGCTGGAAAAAAGACTCTATCAGTGAACTGGCTTTGCGGGTGCGCTGGATTATTGCGGGTTGCGTCGCCGGCGGCTTATTGTTTCCAATGCTGATGCCTTTTTATTCGTTTGGTGCGGTTTTAGGCTTAACGCTGGCGTTGTGGACGGTTGCCATGACGGTGCTGTCCTTCATCGATCGTATGGGGGCAAAAGGGTTTTCATGGCAGCGGCTTGAAACGATACCCGCTGGTTTTTATGGCATGACCTTGGCTCATTTAGGTATCGCGGTTTTTGTGACCGGCATTACCTTAACCTCAGTCTACAGTGTTGAAAAAGATGTCCGCATGGCGCCAACAGACACTATAGATATGTCCGGCTATATTTTTCAGTTTCACGGTGTCAAACAAACCGAAGGGCCCAACTATGTGGCCGAACAAGCGTTTGTAACAGTTAGTCACGAAGGCAAAGAGGTTGCCAAACTTGAACCTCAAAAACGGGTTTATCAGGTGCAAAAAATGCCGATGACCGAAGCGGCGATTGACGCCGGTTTGTTCAGGGATTTATTTGTTGCCATCGGCGAGCCCCTGGGTGATCAGGGCGCGTGGAGTCTGCGGATTTATTATAAATCTTTTATCCGCTGGATTTGGCTGGGCGCGGTATTCATGGCCGTAGGCGGCTTGTGCTCGGCTTGTGACAGGCGGTATCGAATTACCAAGGTACAAACTGCTGGCTAATGAACATAAATGAAAATAAAAGATTTGCTTTATTGATCGATGCCGATAATGCACAAGCGAAAGCAATAGATGCCATATTAACCGAAGCAGCCAGATACGGCGATGTAACTTCACGGCGTTGTTATGGTGACTGGACAAGCCCTCAAAGCAAAAGCTGGAAAGAAGTTTTAAACAAACACGCTATCCAGCCTATGCAGCAGTTTGCATATACAGTGGGTAAAAATGCCACTGACTCCGCTTTAATAATTGATGCGATGGATTTGCTTTATACCAGTAAATTTGACGGTTTTTTTCTGGTTTCCAGTGATAGCGACTTTACCAAATTAGCAACTCGCCTCAGAGAAGCTGGGCTTGAAGTTATTGGAATTGGAAGGCGCTCAACGCCTGAGGCTTTTCGTGCGGCGTGTAATAAATTTATTTTTACCGAAACTATTATGGAAGATGAAATCTCTGCTGATGAAATTAAGCAAAGTACAAAGTCTGTAGAAGCAAGCGCTACAATTTCACAAAATAGTAATAACACTATTTGTCCTACAACTAAAAATGACAAAAACAAGCAATCAGTCAAAATTGTTGACCCATCGAAAGATACTAACTTGAAAAAGCTGATTAAAGAAGCTATCGAGTCAGCATCTGAAGAAGATGGATGGGCAAATTTAGGTGGAGTAGGTTCTTATATTCCACGTGTGGATAGCTCATTTGATCCTAGAAATTATAATTTTCCAAAACTAGGCAAATTAATCAGATCGCTTGATTATGTAGAAGTACAACAAAAAAATATTGATAGTGGGTCGAATACTTATATCCGATTTAAAGATTCTAGTAATTGAAGCCGCTAAATTAGCAATCAACATACTCATTAATGCTTAATGAAATATTTGCTTGATACTTGCATCATTATTTCAGCTCTACGATCAAAACAAGGTGCGAGCCATTTCTTATTGCGTAAGGCGTTAATGAAAGAGCTACCTATTATCATGCACTTTAAATTATTAGCTGAATACCATGATGTGTTGACTAGACCCGACATGATCTCCGCTGACATCTACACGCATGAAGAGATTGAAAAAATTTTAACTGGCCTTGTCAATGTTGCCGAGGAAGTTAATCCGCACTTTTTATGGCGACCCAATCTTAAAGATGAAAAAGATAATTTTCTGATAGAAATAGCAGTAACATCCCAACCCTGTACAATTATCACCCATAACATAAAAGACCTTTTACAAGGTGAATTATTGTTTCCATCTATTTATGTAAAACAACCTCAAGAAGTGATTAAGGAGTCTTTCAAATGAGTCAAACAGTTGTTTTAAGGATACCAGACCAGGAATATATCCAAGCTAAGCAAGTAGCGATGCAATTAGGTTATGCTGAGGAAAACCTTTATTTAGAGCTTATTCAGGAAGGCTTGCGTAATCGTGAACAATGGCTTTATATGAAAAAATTAAAAAATTTATCGGCGTCTGTTAGCCAAGATGAAGTTCTGGCTTTGCTGGATAAAGCACCTGATATTGAACCATTAGTTGAAGACAAAATGCCTTACAAATAATCGAAATGCTTAAATACATCATTCCCTTAATATTATTTATCATCATGGCGGTGTTTCTGGCGCTGGGCTTAAGCCTTAAGCCCAGTGAAATTCCATCGCCGTTTATTAATAAACCCGCGCCGGTTTTTTCCGCACCGAAGCTTGATGCGCCAGAAGAAAAATTAACGCCCGCCGATTTAAAGGGTCAGGTCTGGCTGTTTAATGTCTGGGCATCCTGGTGCGTGTCCTGCCGTTCTGAACATCCGGTGCTTAATCAGTTGGCTCAACAACACGCGGCTGTTATTGTCGGCCTGAATTACAAGGATGAACCGGATGATGCAAAAAATTGGCTGAATACCTTGGGCAATCCCTATAACGTGAGCATTATGGATCAGGATGGCCGTATCGGGATAGACTATGGCGTTTATGGCGTGCCGGAAACCTTTGTTATTGATAAAAAAGGGCTGATTCGTTACAAACATACCGGGCCTGTTACTGCTGAAGATGTTAAGCAAACCTTTCTTCCTTTGATTGCTAAATTACAAGCTGAGCCTTAATGAAGCGTTTATTGTTTATTTTTCTGTTGATGATGTCCTGCAGCAGTTACGCGGTCGACACCATTCAATTGCCGGACCCGGAACGGCAAGAAAGCTATGAGACTTTGACCAGGGAATTGCGCTGCCTCGTATGTCAAAATCAAACCATAGCCGATTCCAATGCCGAACTGGCCGCGGATTTGCGGCGGCAAGTCTATGAGATGCTGCAACAAGGAAAATCCCGGGAAGAAATTATCCAGTTTATGACCGATCGGTACGGCGATTTTGTTTTATATAAACCGCGTTTTGCAGGAAAAACCAGTGTGTTGTGGATAGCGCCGGTTGTTTTTTTATTAATGGGTTTAATCACTGTATTTTTCGTTATCCGGCGGAAAAAAGCCGTCGCCGCTCTTAATTCCCAGGCCGGATCTTTGGGGATCGATGCTGAAAAACAGAAAAAAATCCGTAGTTTGCTGGAAAAAGGTGATCGTTCTTGAATATGCTATTTTTGCTGATTGTCAGCGTTCTGATATTAATCGCTTTTCTGCTAATACTGCCGCCATTATGGCGTAAACAAACCGTTATAGAAGCTGACCTGGATCAGAGGAATATACTGATTGCCCAGCATCGCCTGGCTGAGCTTAAAGAAAACAAACTCTCTGGTGGTCTGAGTCAGGCTCAATACGATGAACAGTTAGCCGACCTTGAGCAGGCATTAAGTGATGATCTCGAAATCAAAAGCCATGTAAGCACGGTAAAAAGCCAGGGCAGGTGGGTCGTTTATGTGCTGGTTGTAGGCGTGCCTTTGCTGGCGGGGTCACTTTACCTGGGTCTGGGTAATTATCAAGCTATTAGCCACAGCGCTGAAATGGCGGTGGACCCGGATACGCTGAAGCTTGAAGAAATCAACAAAATGGTTAATGGTTTGGCCGAAAAGATGAAAAACGAACCTGATAACGCTCAAGGCTGGTTAATGCTGGGCCGTTCCTACAAGGTTTTGGGGCAATATCCTAAAGCGGTTGATGCGTTTGCCAATGCCTATCGTTTGTTGGGTGACCAGGCCGAAGTCATGCTGCTTTATGCAGACACTATCGCTTATGCCAATGGCAAGAATCTGGCGGGAAAACCCACGGAATTAATATTTAAAGCCCTGGCATTGGAGCCGGACAATATGACTGCCTTAGGTCTGGGCGGCATGGCTAAAGCCCAGCAGGGTGATCTGGTTGCTGCGAAAAGGTTATGGGAAAAACTGAACGCATTATTGCCGCCGGGATCGGAATCCCAACTGGAAATACAAGGCTTACTGGCTAAAATCCATAGTGAGCCGCCAGCTGATGCTCAGCCCGAAGCCGCGCAACAAGCCGGGGGTCCGGGTGCTGCTATTGAAGTGCAGGTTAGCTTAGCGCCGGAGTTAAAAAATATGGCCAGCCCAAGCGACACAGTTTTTGTCTATGCGCAAGCGTTATCAGGCCCCAAAATGCCTTTAGCCATCGTCCGTAAACAAGTATCTGATTTGCCGTTAACCGTCAGCTTGAATGATTCGATGGCGATGATGCCGGACATGAAATTATCGAACTTTGCCAATGTTAAATTACTGGCGCGTGTTTCCAAGTCCGGCAATGCCATGTCGCAGCCGGGCGACTTGATCGGCGTTATTGAAGAAGTCCCGTTGGCGGAAAAGGGCAGTCATACGATAGTCATTAACGGACAAGTCAAATGATGGATCAATCTATCAAATTTGACCTGGACCTGATCAATCGTTATGACAGGGCCGGACCGCGTTATACCTCATACCCGACCGCATTGGAATTGCACGAAGGCTTTGGCGATGAAGAGTACCGCCGGCACATAGCAAAATCGAATGCTCAAGGCGGACCCTTATCGCTGTATTTTCATATTCCTTTTTGCGATACCGTTTGCTTTTATTGCGCCTGCAATAAAATCATCACTAAAAACCGAAAACACGCCGAACCTTACTTAGCGAATCTCTGCAAGGAAATCGCCATGCAAGGCGGTTTGTTTGACTCCAGCCGGGTTGTCAATCAATTGCACTGGGGCGGCGGTACGCCGACTTTTTTAAGCTACGAACAAATGAAGCAATTGATGGCGGTAACCCGTCAGCATTTTTTGTTAAAAGATGACGATAGCGGCGAATATTCCATAGAAGTCGATCCCAGGGAGACACATTCCCAGACTATCAAGCAATTGCGCGAACTGGGCTTTAACCGAATCAGTCTGGGGTTGCAGGATTTTGATCCCGCCGTGCAAAAAGCCGTCAATCGCATTCAAAGCGAAGAACAGACTTTTAGCGTTTTAGAAGCCGCGCGCGCCGGAGGTTTCCGGTCAACCAATATCGATTTAATCTACGGTTTGCCGCTGCAAACGGTGGCGACTTTTTCCCGTACCCTTGATAAAATTCTGGCGGCGGCGCCTGACCGTTTCTCGATTTTCAATTACGCCCACATGCCGAACCGGTTTAAAACCCAGCGGCAAATTAACGATGCGGATATGCCCAGCGCCGATGTAAAGCTGGATATTTTGCAAATGGTGGGGCAAAAGCTGACGGCGGCAGGGTATGTCTATATCGGCATGGATCACTTTGCCAAACCTGATGATGAACTGGCTATCGCCCAACGTGAAGGCAAGCTGCACCGTAATTTTCAAGGTTATTCAACACATTCGGATTGTGACTTAATAGGTCTTGGCATCACGTCCATAGGCAGGGTAGGGGATGCGTATATTCAGAATGTAAAAGAACTGGACGAATACGATCAGCTTATCAGCCAAAATAAATTGCCTGTTTTTAAAGGCTTCGAGCTGGATGATGACGATAAGCTACGCCGCGCCGTCATAACCCAATTGATATGCCACTTTGACTTGAGCTTTGCGAGCATCGAACAGGAATTTCCCATCAACTTTGCCGGTTACTTTGCCAGAGAACTCCATGCATTGGCACCCATGCAAGCCGATGGCTTGTTAAGCTTATCAGACAAAGGCATTCACGTATTACCCGCTGGACGCTTATTGATCCGCAATATCTGCATGGTTTTGGACAAGTATCTCGCGCAAAAACAACAACAGCAGTTTTCAAAAGTTATTTAGGCTGTCTGATGAATAATGACCGGATAATAGAACTGGAAATAAAGGCAGCTTATCAGGAAGACTTATTGCAGGACTTGAATAAGATAGTGGGCCAGCAGCAGCAACAGATAGACCGCCTGGAAGCAACGTGCAGACTGCTTAATGAGCGCATTAAAAGTTTGTCTACCGAGAGTAGCGGAGCCGGTGAAAATGTAGATGAAGTGCCGCCGCATTATTAAGGCTGCATGGGGCGTATTCGAGTAAGTAATCAGTTATAGCTCTTTTTTTACGATCCAACATAAGCATGTTCAGTAATTATAATCGGATGAATCATCTGAGACCCATTTGATAGCTACGGGCGATTTGCGGTTCATATATTTATAAAGGTGATGTGGTCATGACAGAAAACTCTTGCACGCCATTTGGTGTTCATTGCTTTTTTCCTGATTAATATGTACAGCCCATTTCTGGATAGATGATTGATGGGTACTAGGTAATATTTCCCAGCGCATGAGCAATTGGAAAATTAAGAAGATCACATTCGAGAATAGTCCTTCGCTTTAAGAGGAAAAAGCTCTAATACAGCATTGTAACTATACGCATGCTCTTGTCGAAACGAACTGCGTTCATCATGCAGTAATGAAATGAGCTTCATAAATGGCAAAGATAACGAATTTGAATTTAATAATTTAAGTAAAAAAGCCATCGCCTCAGACTGATCATCGAAACCACTTCGACTGGCGTTTCGACTTTTCAAAACCGTTTGCCATAAGTTTTCCACTGGTCCAAGCCAGAAATTTGCAAAAGGGATCGTCAAAGCAATTTCCAGACCCTTGGGGTCCATATCGCTAAAAACGATAACCTCTTTATTAGTACCAAACCTTCTTACAAAGTCATAACAGGTATTTACCTTTGCCCCTGACTTATGATCTCCTCTATAAACCCATAAAGCTTGTCGAGCAAAAGGAGGTAGATTACATTCACCGCATACCTGCATCAAGGCAAGGTTTTCTACGACCACAATGGCATCATGTTCTATGGACCTAATTCCTGAATTCAAACAAAATAACCCAGCTGTCTATAGTGGACCCCGAAATCCGGACAATAGTTTAAGATATGCCCTGTTGTAAAAAAGAGGCAGAAAATGAGCGAAAGCAAACGGAAAATTTTTACAGGCACGCAAAAAGCCAAGGTTGCACTGGAAGCGGTGAAGGGCACTAAAACAGTCAATGAGATCGCACAGGAGTTCGGAGTCCATCCGACCCAAGTGACGCAATGGAAGAAGGAATTGCTTGCCAATGCAGGCAGTTTATTTGAAGGCAAGCGTGGCCCTAAACCGGTCAATGCCCAGAGTGACCCAGACCGGTTGTACGCCAAGATCGGGCAACTCAACATGGAACTGGATTGGCTTAAAAAAAAGTCTGGACTCAGCCTGTAGTTGAGCGGCAGAAGTGGATAGAGCCAGGTGGATTACTTGCCCTATCCACGCAATGCAAGCTTCTCGCGGTGACGCGCTCGGTGGTGTATGACCAGAAAAAGCGTCCACAAAAAGCAGTCGACGAGTTTGAGTGCATGCTGTTGAACAAGCTCGATGAAGAGTACACGCGGCATCCGTTTTATGGGTCGCGGCGCATGACGAAATACTTATGTGGCTGTGGGTACGCAGTCAATCGCAAGCGGGTGCAACGCTTGATGCAAAAGTTGGGACTGGCCGGTATGGCTCCCGGCCCCAACACCAGCAAGCCACATCCGGAGCACAAGCTTTATCCGTACGTGTTAAGGGGCTTAGCTATTATCCGCCCCAATCAGGTATGGAGCACCGACATCACTTACATTCGACTACGGCACGGATTTGTGTATCTGGTTGCGATTATTGACTGGTACAGCCGCAAGATACTGTCATGGCGATTGTCGAACACGATGGATGCGGGATTCTGTGTGGATTGTTTGGAAGAAGCCATCAAGAACTATGGTGCGCCGGAGATCTTCAATACCGACCAGGGCCCTCAATTCACCAGTGACAGTTTCACTGGCGTATTGATCAAAAATGGCATCACCATTAGCATGGATGGGCGAGGCCGTGCTTTGGACAATATTTTTGTCGAACGGCTATGGCGCACGGTGAAATATGAAGATGTGTACTTGAAGGGATACGAAAACATGCCGGATTTACTATTGGGGTTGACGCAGTACTTCCTGTTTTACAACGAGGAAAGGCTACATCAATCGTTGGGCTATACAACACCGGATAGGGTGTATCAGACAGCAACAGGTGGCGGCGCCAAGATTGTGGATAAATTTAACAAGCCGTCAGAAACATTAGGCATTGAACTTACGAACGTCAGCGATAGTTGAGGTTAAAAAGAGCGGATATTGGTTTAAAGCCTCTACCGGCGGTCTCCATGTGGACAAAGCGTGAATTTCCTTCGGAACGTGTGGATAAGCTGATAGAAAACTGCTTAGGCAGTTTACCACGAGCTTACCCACACTAATTCACCCTTTGACCACATTCCGCCGCAGTAAACATAAAGGAATATCAAAATGCCTGCGGCGCAATAATAACAATGTATTGAAATGAAAAAGGAAATGACTTAATTTTTGAATAATTTGTTGTGGGCAATAGGGAGTACTCTACTCCGTATAGAAGAATTGGGACAGCGCCATTCAGCTGTAATGTGGACAGGACTCTATCTTAAACTCAATGAATATTTGTCTGGACAGAGGGGGCCACTTTAGTCGGAATTAATTCAGGATGTAATTGTATATTTTTCCCGTTGAGGCGAATAACGCCATCAGGACTATTTAACAACAAAAGATCGTGGCTGACTGGTTTGCTAGCCAGCTTTTCGTTGGGATGATATTTCGCCATCTCTAAGCGGTTTTCCGGCAGTTGCCCGGTCACGAACGGGTCTATACCTAATTCATCCTTTACTTGCTGACGCAGGCGGCGTTTGTCGTCGGCACTGAAAACCAGTTGTTGCTTGCTAACGTAGCCACAACCGTAACGTGTCATTATTTGTTGACCGTGCGTGCTATTGCGGCGGATGGTGCTTTGATCCGGCTTGTCTCTGACCAATGCGCTGATCCATTGATACATGTGCCTGTTCATGTCATCAGGCTACCCGCTGCAACTGGATTTCCTCGATGATCTGGTTGCCGTCGAAGCCAGCCAGGTTTTCGCCTTGCATATCCAGTGCAATCGTGCGGTGCATGCGTCCTGGCAGGCAGCAATACTGCGCGAACACCATGTCCAGCCACAGCTCGGCTTTGACTTCCAGGCATTGCTTATTCCAATAACGCAGCGCCGAAACTTTGCGGCCTTGCTGTTCCAGGGCCAGCACAAACAGGTTTTCGATATGGCTTTCGTACAGGTCTTGATCGTATTCGATCTGCCCCGGAATTCGGGTGTCCAACGGCGATGTGGCGCTATCTCTGGTCAGCGGTGCGACGGGTTTAGACTGGCGCCGCAGTTCCTGAACGATGACAGCCAGATCGGCCTGCAGGACCGGATTGGCCGGGTTGATGCCGGGTTGCAACGTCAGGCCGGCGCCGCGCCGCAACAGCTTAGGAATATCGGCTTCGGCGCTCCAGTCCAGAGGCTCCCATTCCGGGTGCTGCTTCAAAAACTGGGCCATGGCCCGGCAGCGGTTGGCGGTTTGTTCCTGCAATCGCAGTTTAAACAGCAACTCCTTCATGCGGCCGACGATGCCGGTCAGCCGTTCGACGATGCTCTTGTATTGATCGATGAAACGGATGATTTTCCGGCTCAGCTCTGGCGGAATGGCGCTCCAGCTCAGCCAGTCGTAGCAATCATCGATCCTCACGTGATTCAATTCTTGCACCAGTTGTTGCGCATAAGCCAGTGCGCGCTGGTTTTGCCTGATCTTGCTGTTCAGCGAGCCGACGAAACCGAACTGGCTGGTAATCGCCGCAAACATCACCCCCAGACTGCTTTCCAGCGCTTCGACCGCTTCGTACAAAGTATCGTCGATCTGTTCCAGATGATATTGCGCTTCGTCCTGGTTGTTCTGTTCCAGCGCGCGGCGATAGTCTTCGATATACTCCTCGACGCTCAGTATCATTTTGGCCATGTTGATGTTTTGCTGGTAGCGCTGGTTGCGCAGCAGCAGGCGGTCAATCAGGCGCTTGATGTCGTAGGTCAAGCGGTACTCGTCGCTGACATCGGCGCTACGCAAAATGCCGGATTTTTTCAGGCTGTCGATTGCGCTACGGTTGTCGTCGTCGGTAAACACCGTGCCGTTGATATAGGTTTGCGCCAACAGTTGATCGGCGCTAGCCAGCTTGCGTATCAGCCCGGCAATTTGCTCGTGGTCGAAACTCATAAAAACAGTTCCTGCTGTTCGCCGTCTTCGCCGGCGGCGTGTTGGTCCAGTTCCAGGTTTTCGGCGTCGTTCAAGAAGGCGATGACGTTATGCAGATAATTGATCTTGCCGGTGGCGATATAGACCGAGGCTTGCGGATTAGGCCGGACCAGGTAGCCGGTGTGCTCCAGTTTTTGCAGCACCCAGGACAATTGATCGTTGAAACCGGTTTTGCTGGTTTTGAACAGCGTCAACTGGGTCAGCCGGTTCAGTTGTTCGGATAACGAAGGTTCGTGTTCGATGGCCTGTAACAGCCGGTGCAGACGGATTTCATCGCGGGCCCGGATCGGCATGTCTTGCCCCAGCGCCGTCATGACCATATCCATCCATTCGACCACCGGTCGCAATTGTGAGCGTATCTCCGAAAAGGCTTCTCTGATCGAGCCGCGATTGCTGTCGTCGACCACCGTGTAGGCGGCGTAAAACAACTCGCCGTCCAGATTGAGTAGTTCTCTGTCCAGCGGCTTGAGAAACAGGTTGATCTTGTCGGCATTGGTCGGCTGAGATAAATACTCGAAGGCGTCAGGGTAGGCGGTCGGACAGATGAAATGGCCGCTCAATACCGCTTCGGCGACTTGCTTAAACATGGGTGGCCTCCTTTTCAGTTTGCGCGTTAAACAGTTGCTCCAGCTTGCTTTGCGGCAGCTCGACCTCATGAAGCTTTTGCTCTTTCAACAGATAACGGCGCTTGAACAGGTTCAATACATGGCGGTCGGCGGTCGGGGTAGCCGATAGAATCTGGATGTTTTGTTTGGCCAATAGGTTCATCATAGCCTCGATATTTTCCGGTGCCAAGTCGCCCAGTTCGTCGATCGGCCAACAGATCACGGTGGGGTTTTGCTTGCGCAGCATAGCCGTGACGCCGGTAAAAAACGTAATCAAGGCCAGATAGGACAGGCCGGTGGAGCTGACGTCCTTCAATTCTCTGGCGTTGCGGGCATGTTTGAGCTGGCCGTTTTCGAAGATGCTGAACTCGATGTCGAACAAGGCCAGATGCTTGATCTTGACGCCGGTGGCCGGCAGCAGCGCGGTCAGTTCGCCCATGGCTTGCACCAAGGCGTCGGGGATGTCGTGATTGCCGTTCAACTCGGCGTTGTCGCGGTACTGGCCGTAATGGTCGCCGAATTTCTTCAAGGCTTGCCAGTATTCCAGGTCGCTCATCTTCGATCGGACGTTGACTGTAATCTCGCCCAAGGCCTCGAAATAGCGTTCCTCGCTGACGTAATTGGACAACTCTGTGCCTGTGCTTTTAATCGCGCGGTCGAAGTTATGCAGATGCTGATAAAAGGTGTTGACGCTGGATGCGTGCAATTCGATTTGCTGGGCGTTGGCTTGTTTGACATGACCGACCATCTGCAACACGTCGATCAAGGGTTGCTCGATCTCCAGCGCTTCGGCATGAAAAAACTCGCTACTGTGGGACGATGCGTTCAGGGCCTGCGACCAGGCTTCCGCCAATTGGCTGCGTTGATGCTTATTAAAGAGCTGCACCAGGGCCTGCTTGCCGCTTTGAATGTCGCGTTCCTGGCGCTTGCGTGCCTTCAGAGTATCCTGGGTCAGGCGCGGCAGCGTGCCGGACGCGTATTCGGGCTGGTCTTCCGCGCAGATCGGCGGGCAGCCCCGCAATTGATCGATACATTGTTCCAGTTGCGAAAGCAGGCTGTTGTTGTTTTTCAGCCGCTCGTCCTGAACGACGATTTGTTGATTCAACAGCGCCCGTTGCCGTTGAAAATCCTGCTTCAACCGGTCGATCTCGTCTTTCAACTGCTGTATTTGACGCAGGCAGTCATCGCGTTGCCGGCATAGTTCCGGATGTTGTTGCCAGCGTTGTTGCAGCCAGTCGATATATTCTTCGGCCTTACGCTGGAAGCTACAGGCTTCTTTTTCCTGGCCTTGGGTCTCCTTGAGCCTAGCCATCAAGGTCAGCACGGTCTGTTCATCGGCACCGCTGCTGGTCAAATCGCTTTTTAGTTGCTGATCGATGCGGCGATGTTCCTGTTTGAAATGTTCGGTGTCGGTTTCGGTTTGTTCGGTTATCGTAGCCAGCAGGTTCGCCAAGTCCGATTCGATGATGCCTTTGCGCGCCAAATGCTCGTTTTGCAGCTACTGTAAGGCTTGCTGGTGCTCGGTTTCGATTGCGACCAGGGTCTTGTCGCAGGCTTTGATGTCGCTGGATAAGCGCTCAATCTCCTGTTCCAGCTGTTGCTGGGCTTTTGCCGTTTCCGCCTTGATTTGGTCGGCCAGCCCGTTGGCCTCGTTTCGTAAGTTTTCTTCCAGTTTCTCGGTTTGTTGTACGCGTGATTTGGTTTGATCCAGCGCCGACTTGGCCTGCTCGCGCAGTTTGTTAGCGGCCACGAGGCCTGCTTCCAGCCCTTCGCATTCCTTGCTTAGTTTGGACACCTGCTCGAACAGGTCTTTTTCCTGCTGCGCCAAGCGAACCTTGTCTTCGGTCAGATAACTGCGGTCGGCCAAAGCTTGCAGGTTGATGCTAAGGCCATAAAAGGTTTGGTTCGGGTTAGCGCTCCACTGGGGATCGAGGCCGCTATGGTCCAGTAATTCCGGGGCGATGACACGGCCTATGTTTTGCTGCCAGCCTTCGGCTTCCTGCTCCAGAAAATATTGCAGCGAGCCGGGTTCCGGCCGCAGGCGTTTCATGCATTCGTCATGGCGCTCTTTGCTGCGTTTGAGCCCGGCTTTATTGTCTTTGAGTTCCTGTTCGGTTTGTTGATAGTGGCTAAAACTTTGTTGGTAATGGTTTTGTGCTTCAGCCTGAGCTTGATAGGCCAGTTTGGATGCTTTGCCGGCCGCGTCCAGGGCCTCGCGGTTTTTGTGCTGTTGCTCGATCAAAGCGGCAGGAATCGGCGGATTTTTTTGCTCGTTTTGCTTGAGATGAAATGCAGTCAAAAATTGTGCGTACTGTTCTTTAACGGGATGCAGGCGATTGTCTTTGTTCAGCAACAACTGGTCCTTGCGCTGCTGGAATTCGGCGTCCGCCTCTCGCAGGCTTTGGCTTTGCTTCAGCTTGGCATCGGAACTCTGCTGCTGGTAGTTTTGGATTTGTTTTTCGTGCCTGTGCTGCAATTCGCTTAATTGTTTTTCGTAAAAGCGCTTGATTTCCTGGGTCTTGTGCTCCAGCGTGTCCAGCTCGGCTTGAATATCCTGTTGTTGCTTGGTGTATTGCTCTACCTTGGCCCCTTTGACCGCAAAGCTTTCGGCCCCTTGTTCGTCGAAGGTCAGTTTTTGGTCTTCCAGCGCTTGGATCTGGTAGCTTAAGTCATTCAGGCGACTATTGGCTTCCATCAAGGCGTCTTCTCTGGGTTCCAATTCTTGTTCATTCGTTTGCTTCAGTTGCTCGCGTTGTTGGGTCAGCTGTTTCAGACTGTTTTCCAGTGCTTTTGTTTCCTGTTGGCAGTCTTTGTGTTTGCTTTGGGCCAGGAAGTGCAGGTGCGATAGGGATTTTAGGCTTTGCTTCAGTTCGGCTATGGTTTGCAGCAAACGGTCGAAATCGGTGCGCTTGGCTTCAATTTCCCTGGATGCGCCCAAATCCGCCAGCCAGGCGTCTATGTGTTGTTTGTTGAGCTGAAAGGGTTGTTGTTCGTCTTCGTTTTGCAGAAAGCTGTGGCTGAGTTTGCTGCGGGATATGTCGATCAGCATTTGTTTGATGACGTCGAAATCGCCGATTTTCTCGATCACCGAGCCTATGACTTTTTCGATATGGTTAATCGGCGAATTGGCCATTGCAAAACGGTTTTGCAACAGGCGCAGGTCTTTCTTGCCGCCTGTGAGCTGATGGCATTGGATGATGCTGCAATAGTCGTCGACAGCGACGAATTTGGAGACCTCCGCGATGCTGCGATAGAGTCGCTCTATGCTCTGGCTATCGCGGGGGAAGCCTGTTTCGGTTATATAAAAGTCCTGCTGATACGGCGCGTCGATGAATTTGTATTTGGCGGTGCGGCCATCGCTTTGCATCATCACATGGCAGACCTGTTGATAGGGCCGTTGGTATTCGTAAACCAGATAACTGCTGGCGCGAGGCAGGTAATAATCCAGAAAGCCTTTTTTACTGCCGCTGCCGCCGACGATGCTGCTGGGCCGCTCGCCCCAAAACAACTGCATCAGACGCAGGAACGTGGTTTTTCCGGCGCCGTTGGTGCCGCTGAGGTTGGTGTGGCCGTCCAGTTTTAGTAGAACAGTTTTGCCTGGCCAAAAGCTGTCAATCAGGATAATTTTTTTTTAGTTGGTAACAATTTGACATTGATTTCCTTAGATTTATAAGCTCAAGTAATGTGGCAATAGATAGGATTTTAGAGCTATACCGGAAGGAGAGCATACTGGGATCATTATCTGTTGACTTCTCTTTGGCCTGATTAAATGTATGAATATTGGACCATTATAATCAAAGTACATGATCAAATTGATCATGTCAATAACGCAAATAGATTGCTTTTCTATTCTTCTGCCTTAAAATGTATCAATGCGTATCAATCCTATATCTGTCATTTACCCAGAAAGCGTTCAAAATTTAAGCCAGACACAGCTTGAGCGTTTAGCTTATATCGAATTTCGGCTACTTTTCCTCGGTGAAATTGGTCGACAGGATTTAATGCAAAGATTTGGCGTGGCTCCCGCAGTAGCAACCAGAGATTTTGCTCAATATAGGGAAGCATTTCCTAATAACATTAGTTTTAATGGGAAGACTAAGTCTTATGTATTGGGCCACGAGTTCTCCCCCGCATTTAAACATTTTCCAGATCAGGTGCTAACCGCTTTAGCGCATGGGTTCGGTGATGGGGGTGTTTACACTGGTAGCTCTTTAGTGCCGTGCGAACTTCCCTTCGTTCCTAGTCGTCCGACAATAGACATTCTTGCTCCAATTAGTCGCGCTATTCATCAACAAAAAATTGTTAGCCTCAACTATACATCCCATACCAGCGGACTAACGAAACGTGAAATAGCGCCTTTTGCTTTAGTAAATGATGGGCTTCGTTGGCACGTTCGCGCCTATGATCGGAAGTCAAATGAGTTTCGTGATTTTGTCCTTACACGCATGGAAGAGGCAACGGTAATACACGAGAGCGCTTTGCAGAAACACGAACTACCATCCGCTGATATTCAATGGAACCGGATAGTCGAGCTAGATTTGGTTCCTCATCCTAACCAAGATCATCCTGAAATTATTGAGGGGGACTATGGCATGATAGCTGGCGTGTTACACATAAAAATAAGAGCATCCATTGCCGGCTACGTGCTACGTCAGTTAATTGTTGACTGTTCGCCTATGCATAGGTTGAAAGGAAAAGAGTTCAGGCTCTGGCTACAAAATCATCTGTCTCTTTATGGAGTTTTCAGTGCTCGTCTGGCGCCTGGATATGAAAATATGTTGGATTAATAATAGACAGACAATTTGAGATAAGACGAACAGATGCTATTTATTAGCCGCACAATTACAAGGAAGGACCCGCAAACTGATAAGATTAAGAAGCAAGTCAGCAGTTTATTTCAGGCTGAGTATTGTTAAAGAGCATAGAGTCTGGACTTTAATCTCCTAGCTGATTATCATGCCGGTTACGCGCCTTCTTGCGCGGCGTTATATTTCAACAATTTGTGAATTTCATAAGGAGATTTCCATGTTAGAAAAAAACCAACCGGCCCCTCTGTTCAGATCAATTAACCAAAACAATGAAATGGTTATTTTGTCGGATTTCGCAGGTAAAAAGAACGTTGTGTTGTATTTTTATCCGAAGGATGACACGCCCGGTTGCACAATAGAGGCAAATGATTTCACCCGGCTTGCTGAAGAGTTCGGTAAATACGATACGGTTGTTATCGGTGTCAGTAAAGACTCTTGTGAAAGCCACGTCGATTTTATTAAAAAATATGGCTTAAAAGTGGCTTTACTCGCTGATACCAGCGGCGAACTTTGCGAAAGCTATGGCGTATGGCGGGAAAGAGAAAAAAATGGCGTAAAGAGTATGGCTATTTTGCGGTCAACGTTTATTATCGATAAACAAGGCAAACTGGCTGATGTGGCTTATGGCGTAAATCATGAGGGTCATGCTGAAGAAGTGCTGGAAAAGATAAAAATACTTTAAATCAAGCTCTGAGGAAAATCTCGTGGTGACTATAAGTTTCTGATTAGGAGTACCAACATGATACCAGCACAAACATTAAATCTAACGGGCAAGGTTGCTCTGGTCAGTGGCGCAGGAGTTGGCATTGGCCGGGCAGCGGCATTGGCGCTAGGGCAAGCGGGCGCATTTATCGGCATTCACTACCATTCCAGCAAAGAAGGGGCCGAAAAACTTCTGGAAGAATTATCGTCACAGCATATTAAGGCCATTTTATTGCCCGCAGACCTTACCAGCGAGGAAGAAGCTAAGAAGACCGTTGATAAGCTTGTGACAGGAGCCGGACGCCTGGATATTTTGGTCAATAACAGCGGGGGGCTGGTGAAACGCGCTAAAATTGAGGATTGCACCCTGGAGAACTGGAACAAATCGCTGGATATTAATCTTACCAGCGCTTTTTTATTGACCAAGCATGCAATTCCGCATTTGCGGGCAACGGGCGGCGGCCGTATTGTCAATATCCTTTCACTTTCGGTTCAGACTGGCGGCGCTAACGGCGGCGGTTCTTATGCCGCCGCAAAAGGCGGCCTAATGGTGTTCACGCACACTCTGGCAAAAGAACTGGCGCCGCAAGTCCGTACCAATTCGGTAATGCCCGGAACGGTGGAAACTCAACATCATGAGATTCATTCAACTGCTGAGATGATGGAGAACTATCGCAAACAGACTCCGCTGGGACGCAATACTTTTGCTGAGGAAGTTGCAAGCAGCGTGCTTTTTCTCGCCAGTGATATGTCATCGCATATTAATGGCGCCTTGATTGATATTAGCGGTGGCAGATTTTTGCGGTAATCGATCGTGACTCTAATTCTATTTTGTCAGATTCATTCGCCCGCCACTTGAGACCGTCTGGCGTGTGATTCCTTGGCCTTTCGGCGTAGATAGTGACGCTTGCTGATAATGTTCGCCAGTTCTTCAGCCGTGAGTTGTCGACGGGAGAGTAGATGCTCAAGCGCTGTAACCAAATCGTTGAATGGCAGCATGGGACACTGTTGGCCCCCGGCTTTATCTGTTTAACCAGAAATAGCGTTCCCAGCATCACTAAAGCCATATGATTGTGCCAGGCATCCCAACGGCGGACTTGGTAATCGGCCATCCCACATTCGCTTTTCGCCTCGCGAAAACTATGTTCAATGAACCTTAAAACCTTAGTTGAACATATCCCTGCCAATAAAAATCGGCATAAACTTGACAAGGAAAATTGCGTTCTGTAAAGCGTTTAGCTCATGTCATTTATTAAATCTGGCGGTTTTAAGACCACCCCCTTCAAATATTTTTTCATTGCTTCACTTAAAATTCGAAACCAGCATTGCAAAGGGGTCAACTGCGGCGCAATTGCATTCAACTCGTCAAAAAAAATGCACATACCCGCGCATAGGCCGCCCTCACATAAGACTCCCTGCCGTGGCTGCTGGTGATGGTGAGAGTTGCTTGTCCGGCATGCTGGGTTTGCTTGCCCACGCCATGTAACAACAACGGCCTGGAGACAATGTGTCAAACGGCGTTGAAAACTTTCCACTAAAGAGCGTCGAAAAGTTTCCAGTTATGATGTAGCGTTATTGTTGCGGCCTCCTTTTTCCGTTGCTTAAAGCGATAGGAATCGTTGCCGGTTTCCAAAATGTCGCAGTGATGGGTAATGCGATCTAAAAGCGCGGTTGTCATCTTGGTATCACCAAAAACCTGTACCCATTCGGCAAAGTTGAGATTGGTGGTGGTGATGATGATCCACGACGTTTTTTCGTACAGATGGCTAATGAGGTGGAATAATAAAGCCCCTCCAGATTCAGGGAACGGTAACCAGATGAGTCCCCAGCGCTTCAAACTGGTTTATAATATAATTACGGGCGCTTTCTCCCAAGGCTGTTAACAAGGTAACTGACGCGACGCCTATACTCATTGCCAGGATAATCAACGCCGCGCGTAAACGCTGTGCTCTGATTGCGCCGCATGCCTGGGCCAAAGTATCTTTGAAAAACATAGGATAGAAAGAAAACTATTTTCCGTAAGGATTTTTCTGAGATACCTTAGTCTGGGAGGCATAACTTGCCAGTAAAGGCCCGATCACCATCAATCAAATTACCTAGAACTTCAATATGTCCCTGAATACCATTGAAGGTGTTGGTACCGTTTACAACAGTTACGAACTCTCTGGTTGATGAGGTAGGGCCAAACTCAAAGGGGGCAATAATCACATCCTGTGAAAAAATACGGCCCACAAGACTCCCAGTACTAACTAGTCTTAAAGTGATAATGGATGCGGCTGAAAATTGGTAGTTGGTTCCGAGGAGAGGTAAAGGGGAGTTCTGAGTCAAGCCGGAATAGACTGTTCCTGTCACCGCTCTTCTACCAAGGCTGGCTGTTAAACTGGTATAAAAACAGCTAGCCGGAACAAAGTCGGGAATAAATGGAAAAAGAAAAACTTCATCAGGCAATATAGATTGAACCGTTTGTGCTTGCTTAATATGGCATGCCGGAGTTCCATCAGTATTCAAATCAGGCGCTAACTGATTAATAGTTCCAGTTATAGTCGTGCAGCTATAGCCCGATGCAAGTGCATTGATGGAAGTTAAAGATAACAACACAGCAGGGATTAACGTGAAATTTTTCATAATTGGATGCCTTAAAGTTATTATTAGTTTTTGGCCGGACCCCATTTCTTGGGATGGCCAAGGAAAACACTATACCAATTTTTTCAAAACGGCA
Source organism: Methylobacter sp. KS41 (assembly GCA_002862125.1). GTDB lineage: Bacteria > Pseudomonadota > Gammaproteobacteria > Methylococcales > Methylomonadaceae > Methylobacter_C. The sequence continues at coordinate 105,198 of PHSP01000002.1, forward strand.
CTAACAGATTTACTTACCTGATTCAGTTTTTTGTCTAAATATCATCATGTTTTCGTTGGAAACCGGGCGCGGCCTTGCTTAAATTGTTACTTCAATTGCCCGTCGACTATCTGAATTTGCCTTTGCGCCCGATTGCCCACAATCTGGTCGTGGGTAATAATCATCAGCGTTACGCCCTGTTTATTAAGGTTTTCCAGTAACTCGATAATTTCCAGGCCTGATTTGCTGTCGAGATTGCCGGTTGGCTCGTCCGCCAGCAATATTTCCGGGCGCATTATCATGGCTCTGGCAATGGCGACGCGTTGAAGTTGTCCGCCGGAAAGCTGATCAGGCCGATGGGCGGACCGGTCTTGCAGGTTTACCGAGGCAAGCGCCTGTATTACGCGACGTTTACGCTCTTTAACGGCTATGCCCGCCAAAATCATCGGCATTTCAACGTTTTCGGCAGCCGATAAACGCGGAATCAAATGGAAGAACTGAAACACAAAGCCGATATTTTCGCGGCGGACTTTGGCCAGCTCGTCATCGCTGCGCTGCGTAACATCAAGGTTATTCAAAAGATAATGACCGGATGACGGCTTATCAAGCAGCGCGATGACATTCAACAAAGTTGATTTGCCGGAACCTGAAGGCCCCATGACTGAAACATACTCGCCTTTGTTAATAGCGAGTGTAATGCCGTTTAACGCATGGACTGTTTGCTCGCCGACTTGAAAATAGCGGTGTATATTTTCGAGCCGGATCATTTCTGTTCGCGGGCATATGCGCCCGCAACGACGCCGTCCCTGCCTACTGACAAAACCACTTTATCGCCGGCATTCAGGCCGGATAAAACTTCCACGGTATTCCAGTTTGCCAGTCCCGGCTTAAATGCACGTTCTACCAATAATCCATCAGCCTGCATCACCAATACCCGGTTATTTTCGAGAACCGCTTCGGCAGGCACTTTGAGCGCATGTTGCTTGTCGGCCAGCAAGACTTCTATGTCGGCGCTATAGCCAGGCAGCAAATCCTTGATATCATCGGGATCTGTTAATTTAACCTCCACCTCAACGGTTCGCGCCTGCTTTTCTTTTTCCTGCACATAGGGCGCTATCCGGCTTACCGTTCCGGAGCAGCGTTTTTCAGCAAAGGCATCCAGTGACACACAGACAGACATGCCGGTTCTGATTTTCGGCGCATCCACTTCATCAATCGGCGCGGACACATATAAACAGCTGACATCTAGTAAATCGATGGCTGGCAAAGTTGGAATTCCGGGAGGCGACGGGGTTACATACTCGCCCAGTTCAACATTGATTTCCGCAACCCTGCCGTCGAAAGGCGCGTAAACAAGTGTACGTTCAACAGCTGCCTGAACGGCGTCAAGATTCGCCTCGCTAACGGCAATAGTAGCGCGTGACGCTTTGCAAGAAGCCCGTTTGGCTCTTGCATCTGTTTCATTTTCATCAAGCACTTGTTCAGAAACAATATTATATTTTTGCTGGAGAATCGTGCGTCGCGCTATGCGTTCCGCGACGCCTGCAAGCTGACAGACCTGCTCGGCGGTCGCCCGGTTAGCCTTGATCTGAAACTCCTGGAGTTTTACCTGCGCTTTCAGATCCTTGTTCCATACTTCCATCAGCAATTGATGGTTTTTGACGCTATCGCCTTCCCTGACATGAAGCTTTACAACCTGCCCGCCTGTCGCCGGGGCTAAAAAGGAGCGTCTGCAAGCTTTGACAGTACCCACGCGAGTATTGGAAACCGTTGCCCTTACTTCACCTTTTTCAATGCGGACTATTTCAACTTCAATAGGCTTGGGTTGTCTATTAAAGAAAAAAATCGCCGCCAACGCAATAAAACAGATGAGAATTATCAGTTTTTTTCGGTCCATTGAAATCATGAAATGTGATTGCCTGGAATAAATAGTCCTTGTAGAAGCGATCTTGGCCTTCTCCTGCAAGGAAAATGATTCAACTATACAGTATATACTTTACCGGGAATCACCTGAGGAGAACGTATGTTGCTTATTCTTTATCTAAAACACCGCAAAAATCCAGATTATTAGCTACTTTAAGACCTTTAAATTCTTTATGCGCAACCAGGAAAATAACAATATCGGCTTCTTTTACCGCATGATGATAACTGACAAGATTTAAACCGGCATAAGATTTAATGTTGGGCTCAACCGCCAATACCTCCAAGCCTTCATTAACGAGACGTTTAGTGATGTATAGAGCGGGAGATTCTCTTAAATCATCAATATTCGGCTTAAAAGCAAGCCCCATGCACGCTATTTTAGCTTTACAGCCTTTTTCCTTTTCAAATGCCAAGGCGGCATTTTTTATTTTTTCGATTGTCCACTCGGTTTTGTAAGTATTCACTTCTCTTGCGGTACGAATCATTTTCGCGTCTTTACCGCCTTTGTGGACAATAAACCAGGGGTCTACCGCGATGCAATGTCCGCCTACGCCTGCGCCTGGTTGAAGTATATTAACGCGCGGATGTCTATTCGCTAAGCGGATTATCTCCCAAACATTAATGCCAAATTTATCACACAGGATTGACAGTTCATTAGCGAAGGCTATATTGGCGTCCCGATAACTGTTTTCAGATAATTTCGCCATTTCCGCCGTTTTGGCGTCGGTCTCAAGAACTTCTCCCTGCACAAAGTCGCGATAAAAATCGGCGGTAATTTTGGTTGCAGCCACTGTCGTACCGCCAACAATCCGGTCATTTTCCACCAGTTCCTTCATGATTTTACCCGGCAAAACCCGTTCCGGACAATGCGCGACAAAAATTCCGGTAACATCGATCCCGTTTTCAGCAAGCAAGGATTCAACCATATCGGTAGTGCCAACCGGAGATGTCGATTCTAAAATAACGATATTACCGGGTTTAATATAGGGCGCTATGGACAGCGTTGCCGCGCAAACATAATCAACGTTTGGCACGAAGCCTTCGTGGAAGGGTGTAGGCACGGCTATGATAAAAATATCGGCTTCGGCGGGTTTGATATCTGCTTTGAGTTTTCCAGAATTGACGGCCGATTTAACAAAAGTATCCAGCTCCGGCTCGACTATGTGGATTTCGCCGCGATTAATGATGTCGACGGCTCGCTGATCAAGATCAACACCGTGAATTTGATACGCTCTATTGGCTAATAAGGCCGCTGTAGGCAAGCCAATGTAACCCAAGCCAATTACGCAAACCCTTGTTATTTTATTCATACCGCCTCTTCATAAAATTTATAATGCGCTCGCACGCTTTGCCATCTCCATAAGGATTATGCGCTTTGGCCATGTTGTCGTATGCCAGGCTATTATCCAGCAGTTCATTTGTTTCACTGACAATTCGCTGCACATTAGCGCCTACCAGCTTTACAGTACCCGCATCAACAGCCTCGGGCCTTTCCGTCGTGTCGCGCATGACCAAGACCGGCTTGCCTAAACTGGGCGCCTCTTCCTGCACTCCGCCACTATCGGTAATAATTAATTTAGATAAGCTCATCAAATAAATGAATGCTTCATATTGCAAGGGCTCAATCAGGAAGATATTTTTTATGCCCGTTAATAACTCATTAACCGGTTGACGGACGTTGGGGTTCAAATGTACCGGATAAACGATATTCAGGTTGGGTCTGTCCTCGGCGATTGTTTTTAATGCCGTGCAGATATCAATAAATCCTTGCCCGAAATTTTCACGCCGGTGTCCGGTAACCAAAATAAAACCGGCGGATTCCGGATCAAAACCTTTCTCTTTTATAAAGTTCCGCACTCGTTCACGAAAGGGCGCATCCGTTTGCAATCTGTTGCGCATAAACAGCAGTGCATCTATAACGGTGTTCCCGGTAACGGTAATTTTATCCGGCGCGACATTTTCTTTTAATAAATTGTCCCGGCTTTGCGGGGTTGGGGCAAAATGATAGGTAGTAAGCTGTGATGTCAATTTACGATTGGCTTCTTCCGGCCATGGCGAATAAATATTGCCGGTTCTCAGCCCTGCTTCAATATGCGCGACGGAAATTTTTTCATAAAATGCCGCCAAGCTGACAGCAAAGGTAGTTGTGGTGTCTCCATGAACAAAAATTATATCAGGACGGTAGCTCTTAAAAACGTCTTTCATTCCTTGCAGGATATTACAGGTAATGTCATACAAGTCTTGATTGGGCTGCATAATATCAAGGTCGAAATCCGTGGTGATTGCAAATAAACTCAAGACCTGATCAAGCATTTCCCGGTGCTGTGCCGTCACGCATACCTTGGTTTGAAAGTATTGCTTTTGCTCCTGGAATGCCTTTACCAGCGGCGCCATTTTAATCGCCTCGGGACGCGTACCAAATACCAGCAGAATTTTTTTCATTAATCTGACAAACGTTAATAAAGTGAAAATGTAGCGTTAAGAATAGTTCAAATTCATTAACCGTGGGCAATAGGCTTTAATCATGCTGCTCCGCCGTTGCATTGGAACGATATCCAAGCCGCCTGGATTAATTAAGTTGCCGGAGCGGCTTTAACTGCGGACAGCATGGGTAAAAGCCGCGTCCATAAAAAATAAGATGCCCAAGGTTATTTGCTCAGGCTAGTTTATTCAAGTACCACTCTATGGTCTTGATAATTCCGCTTTCAAAACTCTCATCGGCCTTCCAGCCCAGTTCAGTCTCTATCTTTGTCGCATCAATCGCGTAACGTTTGTCATGCCCTGCGCGGTCTTCGACATAGCTAATCTGGTCTTTATAGCTGCCCTCTGCTTTGGGGCGCAGTTCATCCAGAATTCCGCATATTTTACCGGCAATATAATTGTTGTTGCGCTCATTGCGTCCGCCGATATTGTAGACTTCGCCGGCAGAACCTTTATGGTAAGCCAGATCGATTCCTTTACAGTGATCCAACACATAAAGCCAATCCCGTATATTTTTGCCATCCCCATAAATCGGGATGTCCTCTCCAGCAACTGCTTTGCGGATTATAGTCGGAATCAGCTTTTCGTTATGCTGTTTTGGACCGTAATTGTTGGAGCAGTTGGTGATAATCGTGCTCATGCCGTAGGTGTGATAATAACTGCGGACAATCATGTCGCTCCCGGCCTTGCTGGCCGAGTAAGGTGAATTAGGGGCGTAGGGGGTCGTTTCGGTAAATAGTCCTGTTTCACCCAATGTACCGTATACTTCATCGGTGGAAATATGGTGAAAACGGCAGCTTTCGTATCCGGATTTAAACAAAAAAGGTTTTTCCATCCAGTATTTGTAGGCCACATCGATAAGCGTGAAAGTACCGTTAACATTGGTCTGCACAAAAACACCGGGATTTTTGATGGAATTGTCTACATGGCTTTCAGCAGCAAAATGGATTACACCGCGAATATCATGCCGGTTAAACAGATTCTCCAGTAAGTTACGGTCGCAGACGTCACCATGGACAAAGGTATAGCGCTCACACCCTTCCGCCTCTTTTAGATTGGCAAGATTGCCGGCATAAGTGAGTAAATCAAGATTGATGAGTTGGTAGTCAGGATGGTTTTCTAAAAAATAGGGTACGAAATTACTGCCGATGAACCCGGCGCATCCGGTAACTAAAATTGATTTCATTGCTTATTTCCTGTTAATGCGACGAGACAATTTTGCAAGCTGTCTTTCCAGTAAGGGATGGTCATGTCAAAGTTATTTTTTATTTTTGATTTGTTTAGCAGGCTAAAATGCGGCCGTTTTGCCGGTGCCGGATAATCTTTCGTTTCAATGGGTTTAACATGGCAATGAATATCAGAAAGTTCAAAAATGGTTTTTGCAAAGTCATACCAACTGCAAACACCTTCATTACTGAAATGATAAACTTCCGTTGCATTTTGGGGATTAATCGCCAGGCGTTGAATAATTGACAGGATGGCTTGCGCCAAGTCCCGCGCCGATGTCGGAGCGCCCACCTGATCGTAAATGACGCCCAGTTCTTCACGTTCTCCACCCAGTCGCAACATAGTCTTGACGAAATTATTACCAAATCTTGAATAGACCCAGGAAGTCCGGATGATAAGAGAGTTTGCCGGGTTAATCGCAAGCATCGCCTGTTCGCCCTCAAGTTTGGTCTGCCCGTATACGCCTTGAGGATGGGTAGGGTCTGTTTCTAGGTAAGGTTTGAAATTCATGCCGTCAAAAACATAGTCAGTTGAAATATGGATCAACGAAATGCCTTTTTCTTTAGCAATGCGCGCCAGTGTTTCTACTGCTGTCGAGTTTATTGCTCTCGCCAATGCTTGTTCCGATTCAGCTTTATCGACGGCGGTATAGGCGGCGCAATTAACTATTGTGTCAAAGGTCTTATCACGGAACCAGAGTTGCATGGCTTCCGGATCGCTGAAATCCAGCTCGCTTCTACTGATAAAAGTAAACGTATAATTGGTATACGATGCGTTCAGTTCACGTAGCTCACTGCCAAGCTGCCCCTTTGTCCCCGTGATCAATATGGATTTATACATAAAGAACCATCCCGTAATCAAACAGCTCGGCTTGATCCAGCGTGGGCTGCCGGGTATCTTTTGGCGAGAGTTGAAGCCGCTCTTTATCTACGATCCAGTCAATAGCCAGTGAAGCGTCATTGTAAGCAAGCCCTCTGTCATTTTCCGGCGAGTAATAATTATCCACTTTATAGGCGAAAACAGTGTCATCCTCAAGTACCGCAAAACCATGAGCGAAACCGCGAGGAACAAACATCTGCCGCTTGTTTTGTTCTGACAGTTCTACTGCAACGTGTTTGCCAAAAGTAGGGCTGCCTTTTCTAATGTCCACTGCAACATCGAGTACTTTTCCTTTGATAACCCTTACCAGTTTTGTTTGCGAAGCAGGCGCAAGCTGATAATGCAGGCCTCTTAGCACGCCATAACCTGACTTGGATTCATTATCCTGAACAAAGTCTACTTTAAGCCCAAGAAAATCCTCCAATTTATCCTGGCGAAAAGTTTCAACAAAGTAACCTCTTTCATCGCCAAAAACTTTAGGTTCAATGATGATTACTTCAGGGATGTCTGTTTTTATAAATTTCATTGCGTTGCTTCTCCTTCGCTTGCCCTGCGCATCAGATACTGTCCGTATTGATTTTTTATAAAAGGCTGGGCCAGTTTGATCAGTTGGGTTCTGGAAATATAGCCCATCTCGTAGGCGATTTCTTCGATACAAGCCACTTTTAGCCCCTGCCTGTTTTCAATAGTCTGAATAAAGTTGGACGCTTCGAGCAATGATTCATGGGTGCCGGTATCAAGCCAGGCGTAACCTCTTCCCATCAGTTCAACTTTCAAATTCCCTTGCTCGAGATAAATTTGATTGACGGTGGTAATTTCCAGTTCGCCGCGATTGGATGGCTTGATGTGTTTGGCAATATCAACAACGCTATTGGGATAAAAATACAAACCCACCACGGCATAGTTGCTTGTAGGATTGGCCGGCTTTTCTTCTATGCTCAGCACGTTACCCTGAGCATCAAACTCTGCAACGCCATATTGTTCAGGATCCTTGACATGGTAACCAAAAACGGTCGCTTTTTTATGTTGAGTTACATTGGCTACGGAATTTGCCAGCATTTCGACTAAACCATGCCCGTAAAAGATATTATCCCCCAGCACCATGCAAACATCATCTTCACCGATAAATTCCGCTCCCAGGATAAATGCCTGAGCCAGTCCATCAGGAGAGGGTTGAACTTTATAGGAAAACGCCATGCCGATGTCAGAGCCATCACCCAATAATTCTTCAAATCGCGGCAGGTCCTTGGGCGTGGAAATGATCATTACTTCGGTGATGCCGGAAAGCATTAAAACGGAAAGCGGGTAATAGATCATCGGTTTGTCGTAAATCGGCGTCAGCTGTTTACTTACGCCTTTGGTAATAGGGTAAAGCCTTGTCCCGCTGCCGCCAGCCAAAATAATACCTTTCATCTACTCACTCCATTAAAAACTAAATCGGTTATTGAATGCGTTCCTTAATCACGCCATACAGTGCAGCCAATCCCTGGATGCATGGTTAAGAGCTTCAAGCCAGCAACGCCAATAACTCTCCGGTTTTCGCCCGCATCAATGCTTCATCACCGCGCGCTTCTACGTTTAATCGCACCAGCGTTTCCGTATTGGAGCATCGTAGATTAAACCGCCAGTCAGCAAATTCCATGCTCAGGCCATCCGTAAAATCAACATGCAGCGCACTGTTCTGATAATGCTTTTTAACTGAGTCAATAGCCGCCTCCGGCTGGGCTATGGTCCGGTTAATTTCCCCGCTGGCAGGAAAGCGCAGCATTCTTTCATCGACCAATTGCGAAAGCTTTTTACCGCTTTTACTTATCAGTTCAATTACCAGCAGCCACGGAATCATACCGCTATCACAATAGGAAAAATCCCTGAAATAATGGTGGGCGCTCATTTCGCCGCCATAAACAGCATCTTCCAGACGCATTCTTTCTTTGATAAAGGCGTGGCCGGTTTTGCTTTGCACGGCTTTTCCAGACAAACTGTTGACTATATCGATGGTGTTCCAGGTCAAGCGCGGATCATGAACTATTGCCGCTCCCGGATTTTGTTTAAGAAAGGCTTCAGCCAGCAAACCGACTATGTAGTAACCTTCAATAAAACGGCCCGTTTCATCAAACAAAAAGCAGCGGTCAAAATCGCCGTCCCAGGCGATCCCCAAGTCCGCGCGATGCTCTTTGATAGCCGAAATTGTACTGTCGCGGTTTTCCGGCAATAACGGGTTAGGAATCCCGTTGGGGAAATGGCCATCCGGTTCATGATGGATCTTGATAAACTCCAGCGGTTGCGTCATGACTTCCTGCAAGGCCGCCTCCAGCCAGTCAATCACATGCCCTGCCGCGCCGTTGCCTGCGTTAACGACAATTTTCAGTGGTTTTAATGCCGGAGGATCAATATATCCCAAAAGATGCCGGGTATAATCCGCGCCGATTGAAACAGCGTTAACCATGCCGCGTTGGGCCACAGGCGCAGGGAAGTTATTCGCTTCGGCCAGCTGTTTGATGTCATTTAGCCCCGTATCGCCGCTTACCGGTTTGCTTTGTTCGCGCACCAGTTTCATGCCGTTGTAATCTTTCGGGTTATGGCTAGCAGTCACCATGATGCCGCCGTCCATAGTCTTGCCTGCATCCTGATAGGCAAAAGTGGCATAATAAACTTCTTCCGTGCCGCACAAGCCTATGTCATAGACATTAACGCCGGCATCTTGCAAGCCATTTATTACAGCGGCGGCCATTTCGTTGCTGGAAAGCCGTATATCACGTCCCACAATCACCCGCTTGGGCCGGATGCTCTGAGCGTAAGCCCTGCCTATGCGATAGGCGATCTCAGTATTCAGTTCATCGGGAATGCGTCCGCGTATATCGTATGCCTTAAAACAGCTTAATAATTTAGTCATGAGATTTTATAAGGTTGAAGTTTCTATGCAGCATATCCAAGCCGCCCGTGTTATCGACGTTGATTTTACTAAGGAACGAGCATGAAATTAAATCACCAATGCAACATTATCCAGCGTGTAGGGGGCGGATTTATCCGCCCAGGGCGAATGAATTCCGCCCCTACAGTTGCTCAAGTTATTTCATGCACGTTCCTAAAAGACTTCTAATAATGGTCATCAAAAGAATATGGTTCCATGCCAGTTTGTGTAAAGCGTGTAATTCTAGCAAGATTTGCCCTTAAATGTAGACAGATAATGCCATAATCTGAATTTTTAAGCTTTAAAAAAGGATTGTTGTTTTACATGGCCAATTTCAATACCCATTTATCCATCGCTGCCGCCGCCGGCATGGGAGCGTCTTTAACAGCCGTAAATGTCCACCTGATTACAAACGCAGATATGCCCTGGCTTATATTTCTTGTTATCCTGGGCGGACTATTGCCTGATATTGACGCGAGCAACTCAAGACCGGTAAAACTATTGTTCAACGTGTTGGCTTTACTGGGCGTAGCCGGGGCGCTTAAGTTCTACAAATACGGGTACGAATCCTATTCGTTGTTGCTGATGGCAGCAGGAACTTACCTGTTTATCCGGTTTATAGTATTCGCCTTGTTTAACCGGCTTACCGTTCATCGCGGCGTATTCCATTCGCTATTGGCGGCGGTGTTTTTTGCCTTGTTAATGACATGCATCAGTTATCATTTTTTGCATTGGAACGTTTTGCACGCATGGTTAAATGGACTTTTTATCGGCCTGGGATATATCGTTCATTTACTCCTGGATGAACTCTTTAGCGTTGATTTATCCAATGCCAGAATGAAAAGTTCCTTTGGCACCGCATTAAAATTATTCAGCCATGGCAGTTTGACAGCCTCGGCATTAATGACCCTTCTTACGGTAATGCTTTACTGGATAGCGCCTTCACCGGCCCCCTTGGTTAATGTCTGGAAAGTCGCGCAATGGAATAACCATTTAACACCGGCAAGATTAACCATCAGATGGCCAATGAATAATTAGTAACGCGCATGAAAAAATTTTGGCATTTAAAGAATCTAAGCTGTTGGTCCTGAACTCTTCGTCTGCGCTCAGAAGAGAAGCCTGCTCTCGCCGGAATGGGCAATCCGGGTGATGCTGTTTCAATCCAGCGCGGCTAAACCAGCTTCAGGAGCTTTATCGAGAATCCTTAACAATGTTTTTGCCGCGCCGGTGGGGCAACGTTTTCGCGCTGATATAATTCGAATGGTAGAGCCGCGCAGTGTGTAGGCAACAAAGAATACCCGCTGACCAATCGCTCCTAAAAGTTGATAACGTTCCTAGTCATAATTCCATCGCGTATCTTTTCGAATAAAGTGATTTGGATCAACGAAAGCACGAGTTACATACGCAAAGTCAAATCCACGCTCAGCAAAACACGCATCACTTTTGATTTCATCCCATTCAAAGTTCATGGATACAGTGTAACTCATAGAGCTATTGGCAACAATAAAGCTAGCGCCAGTGTCTTTAATCTTCGAGAAACCATCGCCAAACATGAAAAAAATGATGGATTACCGAAGCAGCGGGGATTACGTTTTTATTCTCGCCATACCAATCAATTCATACTTTTGTGTTGTAAACATTAGGCAAAAAACTATCCAAGCCAGTGCAGGATTGGATGGTTTGTGCGCCGTAAATAATTGTCAAACACAGGCGCGTCAGCTAAAAGACGTTGCCCGCCCGTTACCCGGATTGCTAACAAGGCGTATTTGACTCTGAAATAGTGACGTTATGAGTCTGATTGCCCGTTACATTGCCTAAATCAATAACCAATTGCCCCGTTCCTGTCGAAGTTACTCCAGTTGTAGTCAAGGTGTATTGCATGAAGGCATTTGTATTGCCAATTTTTGTATTAGAGCAAGTCGGGGAAATTGCGACAGACAAGGAGTTGATGCCGCCGTACACGGTGCAGCTATAATTGTATGTTGTACTTTTTTTCCAGCCGCCGTTTGGCGTGGGAAGTGTGCAACTACCTGTCCCCGTCAATACCGCCGTAGTCAGAGATGCTAAATTATCGACTGTGCTAGCCAGTGAAATAGAGCCGCTTATCGTATAGGTTGGAACAACGGCTGCGACAAAGTCATTTGCCGTTGAAGGTACAACAATGGTGGAGGTGGTCCCTGGTAATGTTGGCACTGCATAGGTGGCGGGCGATACTGTGTAACCGCTAGCGGCTGTCGCGGTTATGGTAATACCCGTAGTGCTCAATGTGCTAATTGAACAGGTATAAGTGTTATAACCGTTTGCGTAGTCCTGATTATTAATACAGTTTATCGTATTGCTGCCATCAATCACCTCTAACGAAACAGCATTCGCTGCTGCGGCAGTAGCAGCGCTTATATGGCCGGTAATCGTGTAAACAGGCAATGCTGTAAAAGCTAATGGACATCCGCTTGTTGAAAGGGGTGACAAAATACAGCTTACCGGCTGACTGTTGTTGACTCCGCTAATTGTCACAGAATTTCCAACTGTAGTGATATTGCAGGTATAAGAACTTGTAGTTGCAGTACAAGGATTTGTGCTGGCGCCGTCGCTGACTGTGACAGTTGGGGCTGTCGATCCGGTTATAGTTCCAGTGATTGTATAGGCTGTTCCTGTTGTTCCAATACAATAGCTGGTATCAATGGCGGGATCAAAAACGTTGCTGCCGGAGATGTCTCGCTCTATGTTCTTTGACGCCAGACTAAACCCGCCGATGGCATTGGCTTGGGTGACGCATTCACTGTGAACTTGCGCCTCGGTATTTTTGCCATTGATAATCAAAAAATCATGACAGCTATAAGGTTTGTTGATGCCTTCGTTTAGCCCATTGTTCCGGGTGTAATAATTCCGGGCGGTATCAAGTGTGGCAGGCGATCCAGCCATTTCTTCAGCAAAACAGACATTGTTGCCGTTAGCCGCAACTCCCAGCAACCCGACTTTACCTCGCCAACCCCCAGGGCCGACACTGGCTGCGGCCACGGCAGGATTTGGACATTCAGTAACGGGGAGAGAGGTATCTGTTCCATTCGGGCCGAATTGGCAATTACCGCCCACATAACAAACATAAGGTGCGCTTTTAGCATTGACTTCTGGTTTGAAAAAGCAATAAGCGCCGGTTTCTGAGGCATTAAAGGTAAACAGATTAACGCCCAACAGCGTCTGATTGTTACCGCTGCCCGTGGTTGCGCCAGAATGGACGATGCCCCTGATCGGAATAATGACACCTCCATTATAACGAATTCTGGGGGTGCAGAAACTTTGTGCGCTGATTACGACTTGCTCATAAAGCTCAATCGCTTCATTTCCAGGGACGCCATCATAATCTACCCTGCGGGTGTATAACCCATTTTCAAATGCCACTAATGGAGGGTTGTAGCTATTGCAACCATTAGTGTATATGCCCTGGGAACTGACGCCGCTACCATCGACGCTAGCGCCGGCAATATAGTTTTTGCCATTAACAGTGACCAAGCTGCCCGAAGCTGCAGCGGCAGGCAGTGCGATGGTTTGCGATATATCGGTGGATGATCCGGCGTTCAGGCTTGCTCCACCAGCCATAATACCCGCACCCGAGCCAGCGCCTTTAGCGGCCAGCACCGAGTTGCCAACGCCATCGAAAGCGATAACGCTCTGAACGACCACCTGGTCTGCGCATGCAGCAGAAGGCCAACAGACAGTAACGTTGATTTGTTTGCGTGCAGGGCCGGTTTGATCGATTATCGCCCAGCTTCGATTAAATTGTCCTGTTGTCCCGGTTATGGGGTTGTCCGGATCGCTAAAGGGCGACCCAGTTGCATTCAATAATGCGTCATAACCGCTTGTCCCGGTTTTTTCTATGGTGTCACGCAATTCCTCTATTTTGCTATAGGCCAAGGCATTGGCTTCCGCGCGGGTTTTGTTGGCGCGGCTGCCAACAATTAAATTGCCTTGTAGAGAGGCGACACCTAATAACCCCACTGATACCACAACTGCGGTTATCAAGACTTCAATTAGGCCTATGCCTTTGCTATTTTTTGTTGAATGGGTAAGTTTCATCTTTTATCTCTCGTATTGTTACCAGTCTTTCCATGAACCGGCGATGATGGTCCCGGTACCGGTAATAAACGGCGGCGACTGATTGCCGCCACCTCCCCAGGGCTTATAGACCAGCGTTAATGTACCGGCACCCGAATTAGGACCGTTTTCTGAAATAACTGATCCAGTAACTACCGGATTACCCGTTATGGTTAACTGACCGGTTACGTAGATGACGCCATAAATAGGTCCGCCGGTTAAATCCAAATCGCCGTTGACAATAAGCACGGCTGGTTGGGTAAGGCTTCCTACCATATCACCGTTATGAAGTGCGACATTGCCTTCCTCCCAGATCAAACCCGTTAAGCCGGCAGGGCTTGTGCCGGTGAGCATTTGGCCGTCATTAGCCGCTGCGTTTTTGATTTCCGACTTGGTTTGAGCAAAAAACAGGTCAAAAAACTGATTTTGAGCGGGATCGGTCAAATTAGCCGTGCTGGTTGTTTTGCTTGCTAAAGTGGGATCATTAGTGACAACGTCAATGCCGTTACCGGCGTTTCGATTTGACACCAGTTGTGCATTCGCGGTCTGATCCGCACTGTCTAATTGAGCTGGCGTGTAATCAGCCGTTGTTGTGCCGGAAGGACGTAAATAAGTGCCATAACTGGCGCCATGTACCGAATCTGCTCCGCCTGACCAAATACTGGTATTGTTATAACGGTTGATGATGGTGGCGTTGCCAAACACGCCAACACCCGCCTTGCTGACAAAGGGTTCCTGCGGTCCTTTTCCGGAATCGAAAATATTAAAGGTTCCTACGCATTGGGTAATGGTGCGCACCGACGTGCAATCGTCACTCCAGCCTTTGGCTATTACCAGGGCACGGGTCATGTTGGTTCCCAAGGTGCCCATACAGTCGCCATCTCCGTCGCCGTCGATGTCTTCGGCTGTATTTGACTGACAATCACAGGCATTGTCATCGGTGTTATTGAAATAAAACTGCGCGTAGGTGGTCTGCGCACCAGATGTCAATGTTAAGGGGAATGTCGTGGTGGCTGGCATCGTGCAATTTGCAGCGGTAGGTTCAGATGCGGCGGTTACCGTGCTAACCCCGTTAATTAAATTGACCAAGATGGCGGGGTTCCCTCCGAAAGGGCCAGGGCCGATGTAATCAACCAATCCATCAGCCCCCGCAGCTAGAGTTGCATTGTTGTGCTGATCCAAACCCCCGGCGGTAAAATAAGCAACCGCCTGATCCATCGCCGCGCTGGCTGCCGCTGTCGCCTGGCTGGTACGGTAATTATCGGCGGAAATCTGTGTCTCTACCAGCACCGTCTTTGCTGATATAAAACTGATTAAAGTTATGCTGATTAATAGCACTAACGCTGTCAGCAATGTCACCGCCCCTTGCTGTTTATATATGAAGATTTTTATTTTCATTTTAAACACCTGTGAATTAAGGCTGCGTAAGCAGGCGGCTATTCCTGACTTCTACCGTGCCGCTAAGGGTTTTGGTTACAGTGGAATCACTTGTCAATGTGCCGCTTATCTGAATATTAACAACACGTTTCTCTGCCAAATTATTGCCGGAAACAGCCCCTGAACACGCAGTTGGGTCTGTATCCGTGGAAATGCCAGTAGTTACATTTAGGCAGCGTGATGTGGCCGGTAAAGCCGGAAAAGGTGAAGCGGCGGCAACTGGCAAAAAGCTGAATTGCAATGTGGTAATGGTTAGTTTGTTGCCGTCTATAAATTCTTGCCAATTTCCATCGGTGCAGTCCGCTGGATCATTAGCGCTTCCTGACAGGCGCATACTGATTGTGTTGCCATTAAGCCTGAAACCATAGTATTCGTTTGCATCAACAACGCCGTTACTATTTGCATCATAGGCGTATAGAATGCAATTTCCTGTTGTTAGAGCTGTAGTGGGTGCAGCCAGATTACGAATTTGTATATTCGTTTCATTGGTGGTTTCAGAGGTAAAAGGGTTATTCCTGCTGTCGGCATCCACGGTCGCCCCGCCCCAATAACCGGAGCGCCTGATGTCGTTAAGCATCAAGGTCATTACGGATTCCAGATCGTGATTCAGGCGCGCCGAATTTATAGTGCTGGTACTGCTGCCAACTGTGGCGATGTAAATACTGATAGTCGCCCCTACAATGATTAAACCAATCAATAGAGCTATCATGATTTCTATTAAAGTGAAGCCAGCTTGTTTTATCATTGTGTTGACTCAAAAAATATTAACAGGCAGGGTAACCGGAGATTCCGGTTGAACCGGAAGGCGTGCATATTGTTACCCGGCCAATATCACTAAAAATAACTCTTGCAGCGTAGTGACTCGTGCTGAAAGTAATACCATTTGCACCGATAGTTCCTCGTCTGTAATCAAATGTACTGTTATTAGTTGCTCCGGCAACCATATTGACAATAGAACCAAAATCACTTCCCGATATTGACTTAATTGCACACGATCCGGCTGTTGTGCAATCACAGGTAGTATTGGCATTTAAACCGTAGCACCATACGCCAGCATTTCCGGGTGATCTTGAAACAACAACGATTTGGCTGCGTTTTAACGCCTCTGTTCTCGCAAATTGCATATCCGACTTTAATCCTTCCGCCGCCTGTTTTAATTGATTACGTTCGATCATGTCCTGATATGAAGGCACGGCTATGGCCGATAAAATGCCGATTATTGCAATGACTATCAGCGCCTCAACTAAAGTAAAGCCGTAATTTATTTGTCTTTTCATGTTTTTCTATTAATCTAACTTCTTGTATCGTTCGATTATAGATCAGAATTATATTGTTAGTTGGCTAGTCTTTATTTAGCGGTAGCGTTCAGATATGCGAGAATCTCTTCGCTATCCGGGGAGACATAGCGATTGCAAAATGACTTTTTAAAGGTTGACCAATGAACTCATCCAAGCATCCTGCCGGCTTTACGTTAATTGAACTCATGATAACCGTGGCTATTATCGCCATTCTGGCGGCGATTGCTTATCCGTCCTACACGGACTACGTAATGCGGGCCAAACGGTCGGATGGCAAGGCCGCGCTGTTACAGGTGCAATTGGCCGAGGAGAAATGGCGGGCTAATCATACGAGCTATGGTTCAAGTGCCGATATAAACATATCTGTTTCACCGGACGGATACTACGCTATCAATTATTCCGGTATTGGCGCGAATAGTTACACGATTACCGCTGTACCCGGTTTTACTGATGCAAAGTGTGGCTCGCTTGGGATTGATCAGGCAGGAACAAAATCAAATGCCGGCACTGATTCTGTCCAGAACTGTTGGGGAAAATAACCGCCGCCATGAATCTGGAAACTGGTCTTATCCAGCGGGAAAACAGCATCAGTGATTCTTATCTCGTTAGATCAAGCATTGATGGCGCACCATGTAGTCCAGCACTGTAAATTAATGGTGATTAGGCCGATAGAGCCAGGATTTTACTAACGTGAATTCAACCACGAAGTGCAATCCTGGTATTCATGCAGCTACTTGCAATAATCAGGCAAAAATACTGCATGAGTTATTTTAATCTTCTCAAATGTGAATTAAGAGCAGCACAGCACGGCGCTTTGTGAATAATTTTAACAGGGGTAAATTGCCTTTTCGGTTAGAATAGCACAGCTTTTTATTAACCCCACGCTAGCAATAATTCATGAGAACTGTCCTGATTGCCGTACTGATTATTTTCTGTAACAGCCTGTTTAATTGGCTGACTAATCTGCCCCAAGATGCGGGAGTGGACGTTCCCCAAGGAAAATTAAACAGTCTGTCTTTTGCGCCGTACCGCGATGAACATAATCCTCTTAAAGAAATTTATCCTCCGGTCGAACAGATTGACGCCGATTTAGCGTTGCTTGCCGATAAGACCCATAGCATTCGCACCTATGTCAGTACCGAAGGCAATATGCCGTCCGTGCCGGAATTGGCGCGAAAACACGGTTTGGAAATGATTCAAGGGGTGTGGCTAAGCGACAATAGCCAAAAGAATAAAAAGGAAATTGACGAACTCATTCGTTCGGCAAATGCCAATCCGGACGTGGTAAAACGCGTTATGATTGGTAATGAAGTGCTATTGCGCGGAGAGTTAACCGTAGAGCAGCTGGTTGATTATATCCGCACAGTAAAAAAAGCCATTAAACAACCTGTTTCTTATGCGGACGGCTGGCATGTCTATTTGCAATACCCAGGAATTGATCAGCTGATTAAAGAAGTGGATTTTGTGACTATGCACATGTTGCCTTACTGGGAAGACGACCCTATTCCGGTCGAACATATCGAACAGGAAGCTGACCACATTTTGCAGATATATAAGAAAGTGCGCGCAAAAATTGATAGCGTGGCTCCCGGCAAACCCATACTCATTGGCGAAACAGGCTGGCCTAGTGATGGGCGGCAACGCGGCCTCGCTGTTCCCAGCGTTGTCAATGAAGCAAAATATGTACGCATGATTACGCAATTGGCAAAGCAAAACGGCTTTGACTATAACATCATTGAAGCCTTTAACCAGAAATGGAAAAGCGAACTGGAAGGCGTCGTTGGGGCGAAATGGGGTTTATTTTCTACCGACAGAAAGGAAGTGTTTCCTCTCACGGGTAAAGTGACCGAAAATCCGGAATGGTATAAGAGCTTATTTGCCGCTACAGGGCTTTTTTTGCTGGTTATTCTCTTTTTTTGGCAACAAGTTCGCGTCTTGTCGTTGCTGTCTGCCGCCGCCTTAACCGCTTTTCTCGTGTTTGCCCAACTGCTCAGCGGATTATTGGTCAGCGAAGCAAAGTGGTTATGGATTACCGCTTTCAATGAATGGCAGCCGCTTTTTGCAGGCTTTCAGCTCTACTACGCCTTAATCGTGATTATTCTCAGCGCGCTAATGGCGGTGTTGCTGCTGCAACGCGCTTATAGCCTGTTAGCCAACCGCGCTACCCTAAAAACTGGCGCGTGGCTCTATGCGCTTTACCTGCTGTTTGCCGGTTTTGCAATCTACAAAACTTGCGGATTGGTCATTAATGGACGTTATCTCAGTTTCCATTACCCCGCCACCTATATTCCCGTTATGGGCGTAATTTATCTCGCGGCAATACGGTATCTAGCAGTTGAACGCCGTTTTTCCCTGCGCGCTTTCGCGCTCAATGATTTAATAGGCAAAGGCAATGACAATACGCAGCAAGACAAATGGCTAGGTTATAGCCTGCTGGTAATGAGTCTGGCGCTGCTGATTAGTGAAATTTATAGTTTTCTTCCAAAAGGCGACGAACGCGTCCATGTTTATGTTGAATTAACCCTGCATGATTTTTGGCAGGCTTTTGTTTATACCATTATCAACAAACAGCTGCTGGCGTGGCTGTTTAGTTTGCTTATTCTTGCCGTGCCGCTTATTGCAAATGGTTACAGAAAATCCAATCAATAGTAAAGTTGAATCGGCGGGTTAGCATTTAATTTTCCTTGCGGCGGAGACAGAGCCTGCTATTTTGAAAGCCTGTTTCCGCCGGAATATCATTTGCTTATGGCATGACACTGCCGTGAGTATTGTCTTTGTTCTGTAAAGCGAGAGCTTAACGTGGACAATAAATCCGCTAACTTTTTCATGTTAGAGCTGCTGACCGGCTTTTCGTATCTTTCCGCGAACGCCATTAAAGCAGTAAGCATCAGGCTGAAAAGTTGAATGCAATAAAAATTGATTTTATCCCGAGGGTAAATCCCTCGAACCAAAAATATTTCCAAACCGTTCATTTAAATGGGTTTTGCCAATGCTGATCATGGCTTGCCTTGGTCCGTCATAATAATTTAATCAGGCTGTCATTTTACGTTCATTGTTTTGACATGATATTGACATATTGGTTGATTAATGTAGCCGCATCTTTATTTTGAGCTGTGTGGTTATCCATGAAAAAATCAGATGCGGAAATACTCATCAAACCAGCTAAAAAACTCGATTGTTTTTTAGCTGATTCAGAGGCTTTGATAAAAGAAGCCCAAGCATTGCGCTACCGTGTTTTTGCCACGGAAATGGGCGCTAAACTCAAAACCGAAGCCGAGGGCCTGGATTATGACGAGGTCGATAGTTACTGCGATCATTTGATAGTGTATGACAATGTTAATAACAAAATAGTCGGCTACACGCGTTTGCTTAATGAATCCCAGGCGAAGCGATTGGGCCGGTTTTATTCGCAGGATGAATTCAATCTGGATCAAATTCTGGCATTGCCCGGCCGTTTTCTGGAAATAGGCCGGACTTGCATAGATCCAGATTATCGCGGCGGAGCGGTGTTGACGACGCTATGGTCGGCGCTTGTGCAATACGCCATGGAAGGCGGGTTTAATTATTTACTGGGCTGCGCCAGCATCACTCCCGGCCCCAGCGGATTTGCCGTGGATGCGGTTTACCGGAATATTGACGCCAAAAATATTGCCCCCGCGTCTATTCAAGCCAAACCCACTATTCCAGTGCCCGGTGCATTAAGATGCAAACGCGATGAATCGGGTATTCCGCCTTTGCTCAAGGCGTATTTGCGTTTCGGTGCGCTGGTTTGCAGTGAGCCCTACTGGGACAAAGACTTTAACTGCATGGATTTATTCGTGTTATTGCCGCTGGATCAGTTGAAAGACCGGTACAGCAAACACTATATGAGAGACTATCAGGCAACTAATGAAATCAAAACTGCGTCTGCTTAACAAACTTACCCTGATTATCCTGCTTTTTAGCTATGGTTTGGTGATTGCCGGCGTTTTTTTTCCAGCCCTGAATTTGTTGTGCCGCGCTAACAGCGCCAAAAGCAAGCGCGGCGCGTTAAAAACCCACTGGCTACAAAAATTCAGCGCTATTGTAAATCTGAGTATCACCAGGGAAGGCGAGCTGCCGGAGCAGGGGGCGTTCCTGGTTAGCAATCACATCTCCTGGCTGGATATTATTGTTATCGGCCAGTATTTGCCCGCTTATTTTGTCGCCAAGAGCGACATTTTAAGCTGGCCGGTTATCGGTTATTTATCCAGGCAGGGCGGCACCATCTTTATCCGCAGGGGCGACAAAAAGCAGATCAAGGCGACTACCGAAAAGATGGTCTGGGTATTAAAACAGAACAGCAATATTATTGCTTTTCCTGAAGGCACAACGACCAAAGGCGATGAAGTTCTGGGCTTCCACGCCTCGTTGTTTCAGCCTGCGCTGTTAACAAGATCAGCCATTCAGCCGGTAGCGCTGCAATATCAGGGCATAGCCAAAGAACATGCGCCATTTATCGGCGACGATGATTTTATTCCGCATTTAATCAAGATGCTGAGTCTGGATAAAATCGAAGTGCGTGTTAGTTTTCTGCCGGTGATCAAAAGTTCAGGCAGGGACCGGCTTTCAGTAGGCATGGAAGCAAGAGAACTGATTTCGCAGGAAATTTCCAGGGGAAATGCGGTGAATAATCCGGATCATCAAGGTGTTAAATCATCCGGTATGCATTAAGCCGGGTCAGGGTGCGCGATAGCGTTCCCTGGCATTTTAGAGCTTCGATATGTCACGTAACCCGCCACATTTCGCCTTTATGCATTTGGAATTATCCGGTGCAGGATATGGCGCAATACGGCAGGCAACATGACCTACGGCTATATTGCAGCGGCGGAAAAGCGAGCAGCCTGTATGGAGTAAAGGGGGAATAGTGGAAATCGTGGTATGATTTTATGAGCATTCCACATTTTTTCTGCTGATCACTTGCTGCCAAGCATATCAAACATTAAAACTTTCCCATGGCCTATCCCATTGAGCGGAAGCTCGTAATCGGCGTTGCCTCAAGCGCGCTCTTTGATTTGTCTGAATCGCATCAGATTTATCTAAGCCAGGGCGTTGATGAATACCGTATTCACCAGGAAAAAAACATCGACAACCCGTTTCCCAAAGGGGTTGCCTTTCCGTTTATCAGGCGCTTTCTTGGCATCAATAAGGCTTTCCCCAAACAATTGCCGGTCGAGGTCGTTCTGCTTTCGCGAAATTCGCCCGAAACCGGGTTAAGGGTGTTCCGATCCATCGGCCACTACGGTCTTGACATCACTCGCGCCGCATTTATGACCGGGCGTTCTCCCCACGAGTACGTACCGGCGTTTAACGCATCGTTATTCTTAAGCGCTAACGAAGAGGATGTTCAGAAATCCATCGATGCAAACTATCCCGCCGGGGTGGTGCTCCCGTCCAAGGTGTACGACGACGAACTGGATAATGAATTATGCGTGGCCTTCGATTTTGATGGCGTTATTGCTGACGATGAAGCGGAGTCTGTGTATAAGAAGAACCACGATCTGAACGCATTTCAGGCGCATGAGTCCGAGAAGCAAGCCATTCCTCATCAACCGGGACCTCTCGCCGATTTGTTCAAAAAGCTGTCTTTCATGCAAAAGCTGGAGGAGAAGCGGCGCAAGGAAGAGCCTGAATACAGGAAAATAGTACGGATTGCTATCATCACAGCACGCAATGCGCCAGCCCATGAGCGGGTTGTCACTACCCTGAAAAATTGGGGGGTTTCTCCCGATGAGTCGTTCTTCCTGGGCGGCATGGATAAGTCCAGGATTCTGACGATCCTGAAGCCTCACATGTTCTTTGACGATCAGCGCAGCCACTTGCAATCGCCCGCCGGCGACATCCCGATGGTTCACATTCCTTTTGGAATAGCAAACAAGAATCCGGGTTAATTGATGAACATTGCTTGATTCTGCTTGGTCGGACTATCTGGTTGTCCATCAATATCCTCAAATCCCTTTAATGATCAACCCCCGCCTCGGCAAACGTGGCCATTTCATTTAAAAAAGCCACCGCCGATTGCAGCAGCGGATAAGCCAGGGCGACACCGGAACCTTCGCCCAGGCGCAAGTCCAGATTCAGCAAGGGCTTTGCGTTAAATTGATCCAGCAATGCCTGATGCCCCTGTTCGCCGGAAACATGACTGAACACGCAATATTCCAGCACTTGCGGATACAGTTTGCAGGCGGCTAACAGCGCTGAGCCGGATATAAAGCCATCGACCATTATCAGCATTCCCAACTCGGCGGCTTTCAGATACGCCCCTGCCATCATGGCGATTTCATAGCCGCCAAAGGTGGCTAATATATCCAAAGGCCCGGCGATGTCTTTATGCTGATGTAGAGCTTGCTGCAATATGCTTAGCTTATGTTGCAACTGGACATCATTTAATCCGGCGCCGCGGCCAACGCATTGCGCCAGCGGCAGAGCGGTCAAGCAGTGCATCAGCAGGGTGGCGGATGAGGTGTTGCCTATCCCCATTTCGCCAAAACCTATGCAGTTGCAGCCGTTTATAAATTGCTGGAAAACCAGTTCTGCTCCCGTTTGTATGGCTTTGATGCAAGCCTCGCTTGTCATGGCGGGATAGGTAAGAAAGTTTTTCGTCCCTTTGCCTATTTTTGCATCAATCAGCCCGGGGTGGCTGTCCAGATCGGCATTGACCCCGGCGTCAACGATCAGCAATTCCAGTTGATGTTGGCGGGCAAACACGCTGATTGCCGCGCCTCCAGACAAAAAGTTGGCGGCCATTTGCGCGGTCACAGTTTGCGGATAAGCGCTGACTCCGGACTCGACAATGCCGTGATCGCCTGCAAAAATGATGATGCAGGGTTTGTTCAAGCGGGGCGTCAGGGTGTTTTGACACAGGCCGATTTGTAAAGCCAGCGATTCCAGTTGTCCCAATGACCCCAAGGGTTTGGTTTTCTGATCGATTTTATTTTGTAACGAAGAGCAAAGCGTTTTTGAACGAGGACGAATGACAAAATCTAGCGGCACGGCGTATCCCAGGTGTTTTCAAATAACAAGGCATTCAGGTCCTTACGATCTTCCCATTGCTCCAGTTCCAGCATCGGTTTATCGTAAAATTTATCGACGTGACCCAAACACAAAACCGCTAGAGGTTGGCTGTCTGAAGGCATGCTTAATAACTTTTTCAATGAATCGGGTTCAAACATCGATACCCAGCCCAAACCTAAACCTTCAGCGCGCGCCGCCAGCCAAATATTCTGGATGGCGCAGGCCAGCGAGGCCAGATCCATTTCCGGCAAAGTGCGGCGGCCGAAAATATACTGATCGCGCCGCTCGCAGAGGGCGGCCACCAGCACGACCGGACACTCCATGATACCTTCCACTTTCAGCTTCATAAATTCGTCTTCACGTTCACTTAAAGCCTGTGCAGTACGGATTCGTTCCTGTTCGACCAGGGCATGAATGGCCTTGCGCAAATCCGGGCAGCTGATGCGGATAAACCGCCACGGCTGCATAAATCCGACGCTGGGCGCGTGATGCGCGGCATCAAGCAGGCGCGTTAAAATTTCGGGAGCAACGGGATCGGATAAAAAGTGGCGCATGTCACGGCGCTCATAAATAGCGCGGTAAACGGCGGCACATTCTTCGTCAGAGTAACGGTTTTCGGGCATATTTAAATTGGTTTATGACAAAGGTGCGCACAGCACACCCTACACATTATACGGATGAACCGCTTCAAAACCATGCACCTTGGCTCTTGTAGTAAAAACGGGCGGAGTCCAGCATTCTTTTTCCTGCCCTGCAAGAAAGCCTGCCAGCCAATGCGCCTGGCTGCGAATCGGTAAAATGAAGGCGTAAAGTTTGCCGTTGGGTAGCTCAGCGACATCGCCCAGTGCATAAATGGCTTCATCAGAGGTTTGCATGAATTGATCAACTTTGATGCCTCGACCTGTTTCCAGGCCGGCGAGTTCTGCTAATCCGGCGCGGGGTTTGAAGCCGCAAGATACAATCAGCGCATCAAATTCAGCAGTCGGGCCGGCTTTTACACAAACCTTGTCTTCCTGTTTGGCAAAGCCTTGTACGTCCTGATTTAACAATACTTTCACGCCGGATTTTTGTAACACCCCAAGCAATAAAACAGAATCATCGGCTGCCAACTGACGCTCCATTAACCGGTCCATCGCATGATATAGGGTGACATGATCACCGGAAACGGCTAAATCGGATGCAACTTCACAACCGATTAAGCCGCCGCCGATAATCGCCCAATCCGGCTTCCGGTTTTGATTTAACAGACTCTGGCGAAACTTGCGCAAGGCTTTTAAATCAACAAGGCTGTTTAAACAGAAAAACAGTTCAGTATAAGGTCTAAATGGCGGAGGAATAAAGGCGGAAGAACCGGTTGCAAGCACCAGCTTATCGTAATGGAGTGGGTTTTCCTTACACGAACCCGTGATCGCAACTGTTTTATCGCTACGATTGATGGCTGTTACCCCTGCGCCGCTGATGACAGTGATGTTGCCGGCACGCAGTTTGTCGAAGGTTTTAAGGATAATGGACTGTTCAATATCATTCCTGCTGAAGCCTCGGGAAAGCAAAGGCCGCGAATAATAGCCATCATTTTCCCGCGTTATCAGCGTAATCTCATCGTCTGCGGAGTATGAGCGGAATTTTTCTGCAAAGCTGACACCCGCAACACCCGAGCCTATTATAATGACGTGCATGCTGTTCCTGTGAACAAAAATTCAATCCATCAACTCATATTCGCTTTTTTTTACTCCGCATTCAGGACAACGCCAATCATCCGGAATATCTTTCCATCGCGTGCCTGGAGCTATGCCGGTTTCTTCATCGCCTTCAGCCTCATCATAAATATGGCCGCAAACGCTACACTGGTATTTTTTGTAATCAGACATCACCACTCCTCATGATTAATAAATAGGATCAACTCTATCTATTTGGGTAAGCATGGCTGACTGTAACAGTTCTATGTTATTTTTCAATGCAATTTTATGTTTTTTGTTTAAACGGCAGATAAGATGCGGCATCCTGTTTATAAAGCTGCACGGATTTTTGCTCCCTGGCTAAAAATGTTTCGATGGCTTGTGCAAACCCGGCATCTTTGAGCCAATGCGCGGAATAAGTCGTTATTGGTTCAAATCCACGCGAAATCTTATGTTCTCCTTGAGCCCCTGAATCAAACCGCTTCAGCCCATTTTCAATGCAATAGTCCAGTCCCTGGTAATAACAGGCTTCAAAATGAAGGCCGTTATATTCTTCATAACAGCCCCAATAACGCCCATACAATGTATCCGCGCCGATAAAACTCAAGGCTGCGGCAATAGGTTTATCATCTTTAAACGCGATAACCAGCAATAATTGTTCATCCATAGTTGCCGCTATTTGCCGGAAAAACGCCAGATTCAAATAAGGTTCCGAGCCGTTTTTTAAGTAAGTCATCGTGTAAAACTGAAAAAATACCTGCCATTGAAAATCACTGACATCTTGCCCCGCTATGCGCAATAAACGGACTCCTTGTTCGTTAACCCTGCGGCGTTCACGCTTGAGCATTTTGCGCTTACCGGCGCTCAAGGTTTTCAGAAAATCCGCGAAATCCCGGTAGCCCCGGTTGAACCAGTGAAACTGAACGCCTTCGCGAATACTTAATCCCAGTGACTGCAATATTTCTACCTGCGGCAGGGAAGGGAACAGACAATGCCACGAAGAAATGCCGCGTTGTTCTGAAAGCTGCTTTATAAATGAAAGTAATAACTGCATAATTTCAAGCGGGCCGGCAGCCGGTTTAATGACAATACGCGCGCCCTGACAAGGCGTAAGCGGAATGGCGGTCAGCCATTTTGGATAATAATCGAGGCCATGCTGATGATAAGCCTGGGCCCATTGGTGATCAAACACATATTCACCCCAGGAATGGCTTTTAAGATATAGTGGCATGAAAGCAACCAGTTCATTCTTATCCAAAACCAGTAAATGCGCAGGCGTCCATCCTGTTTGTTTGCAGACAGAACCGCTTTGCTCCAGCGCCAGTAAAAACTCATGGCGCAAAAATGGATAAGCAACACCGGCTAGGCGGTTCAAATCCTCACAATCTACTTGCGTCATGCTATTTATTTGTTTTACTTCCATAATTAAAAACAGTACAGTTAAAGAAAAAAATAACATCACCCCATCAAGCTCATGGCCTAAAAACCTTATTCCCGCGCCTGTGAAAGAATTAAAAGCTTTTTTGCAGCTCATTATGCTTCAAGCGCTTACCGCGGATTTTCTGAGCAGCTGTTGCCGGGTTAATGAGCATTGTTACCGCGCTTTGACCCATTCCGTAAATTGAAAATGGACTCATTTGTCTAAAAAATTGTAGCGATAAAAATTTGCGGATTTCTAAAAAATTCAAAAGCGGCGCTTTTCCAATTAGCATCATACTGAAACACTCAATAGATAAACTTTTAAAACGGAGTTTACTGCGAAAATGGAAAAGCTGGAAGTGGCGGAAAGTTTTCTTTAATTCTAACCAGGCAATTTACGATTTCAGCTCGATTGGAATATTACCAAAGTGAGAAATGTCCGTTATTCAGGTAGAATGCGCAGTTTGGCGCCGCTTTTTTGGGCCAAATAATTACTGTTTAATTACGTATACTGTTTATGAAAATACTTATTCTTGGAGCCGGTGTAACCGGTTCGTCGGTAGCTGAAGCGTTAGCGAGTGAAGAAAATGAAATTATTGTTATTGATTTCAGGCAAGAACTCCTCGATGCATTAAAAGAACGTTTTGACATTGGAACGGTCGCCGGTAACGCCGCGCATCCATCTATTCTGGAGCAGGCTGAAGTGGAGAAGGCGGACATGGTAATTGCCGTTACCGATAGTGATGAGACCAACATGTTGGCCTGTATGATTATTAATACACTGTATTCCCGCCCGAAAACGATTGCCCGGGTCAGGGCAATCGATTATCTGAAAAATCCAAAATTATTTGGCCCTGATGGCGTTCCAGTTGATATTGTTATCAGTCCGGAACAAATGGTTATGGAGTCTATCCGTAATTTGATCGAGTTTCCCGGGGTTTTACATATTTCCGACTTTGCAGGCGGACGGGTACGGCTATTTTCGGTTAAAGTGATAGCGGACGGGTTTTTAACGGGAAAAAAAATTAAAACCCTGAAAGAGCGTCTGTCCGATGGCAAGACTCGCGTAGTAGCGATTTTCAGGCAGGGTAACCCGTTATGCGTGACCGGAGAAGCAAGTATCGAAACCGGCGATGAAGTTTTTTTTGTGGCGCCCCGCAATGAAGTGCGCAGAGTATTGAAAGAACTGAACAAATTAGAAGATCCGTTAAAGCGCATCATTATTGCCGGTGGAGGCCATATCGGTAAACGTCTGGCGCTTGCTTTGGAAGACGGACATCAGGTGAAAATTATTGAAAAAGAATCAAGACGCGCCAATAAAATCGCCAATGATCTTAGTAATACCGTGGTGCTTTTAGGTGATTGTTCCGATGAAGCTCTATTAATGGATGAATCCATTGACAGCGCTGATCTATTTTGTGCGATTACAGATAACGATGGCGTCAACATTATCTCCGCATCCTTGGCAAAAAGCCTGGGAGCGCGAAAAACAATCTGCCTGATTAATCACTTATCGTTCACTAAATTATTGCCGGGCACAGGAATTGATGTCATCGTGTTGCCTAATCAGGAAACGCTTGGGAGTATTTTAAAACATGTGCGCCGGGGCGATGTAGCTCAAGTCACCTCTCTTTGCGGCGGCACAGCCGAAGCAATAGAAGCCATTGCGCATGAAAATGATAGCGAGGAATCCGTGGTTGGACGCCGCGTGGACACGATTAACTTTCCGGCGGGCATTGTGTTGGGCGCTTTGATTCGTAACCAGGAAGTTATTTCGGTCCACCACGATACCGTTTTTAAAGAAGGCGATCATGTTGTGATGTTTGCGATGGAAAAAAAACTGGTAGCCAACATCGAGCAAACCTTTCAACGTATCAGATAAAGACAGGTTCAACGCGAACCCGCATCAACAAACTGGAGTCTTGAACCTATCTTATGAATATCACCTTTACAATTATTCATATTTTTGGCTTGGTAACAATCGGCTTTGGCGGCTTGATGTCCACTTGCCTGATAACTTCAAAAATAACCGGAGATGGCGCAACTAACGCTTTTTTTGATGGTACTGTGATTACCCTTCTGGTGGGGGCGCTGATGTATTTTCCGACCTTATGGACGCCTAAAAAGGTATCGCGGCAAGCGGGCTTTTTGCTGGTGGCAACTATCTGGTCATTAACCCCGGTTCTTTGTTCCATGCCGTTGATGATTTATATGCCGGCGCTCAGCTTTATTGATGCGTATTTTGAGGCCGTTTCCGGTCTTACCACGACGGGCGCTACAATACTCAGCGGTATCGACGATTTACCTATGTCAGTTAACCTTTGGCGATGTGAGTTGAATTGGGTCGCCGGAATGGGTGTTATTATTTTCGCAGTTGCTATTTTGCCTATTCTGGGTATCGGCGGCATGCAGTTATATAAAGCGGAATCACCGGGCTCTGTCAAAGAGTCAGATTTACCACCGCGCATAGCTCAAACCGCGAAAGCCTTATGGCTGGTTTATGCGGGTATTACGCTGGCTTGTATTATTGCTTTGCATCTGGCCGGGATGAATTGGTTTGATGCAATCTGCCATGCCTTTTCCGCGATGAGTCTGGGAGGGTTTTCAACGCATGACGGCAGTGTTGGATTTTTCAATTCGCTGTCTATCGAGATGGTGCTGACAATCTTTCAATTGTTGGCGGCTATTAATTTTTCCACCCATTTCCTGGCGCTTCGGAAGCAATCGCTCAATCCATATTTTGAAGACAGGGAAGCCAGATATTTTTTGACGGTAGTTTTGGGGAGTTGTATTTTAGCGGCATTGATATTATGGCGCGCGGGCACTTATCCGGATTTTTTTACCGCCTTGCGCTACGCAACCTTTAATTTGGTCTCTATCGCTACAGACGGGGGCTTCTCCAACCAGAACTTCAATCAATGGCCTATTTTCGTGCCGATGTGGATGTTATTTTTGTGCTGTATTTCCGCTTCTTCCGGCTCCACGGGCGGCGGTATTCGCATGATTCGCACCATTATCCTAATGAAGCAGACATCCCTGGAGATGTTTAAATTTATTCATCCTTTTGCAGTCAGGCCATTAAAAATCGGTGAAATGGTAATCAGCAATCACATTGTTAACTCTGTGACGGGATTCATTTTCCTGTATTTCATTAGTGTTGTTATTCTGGTATTCACATTGCTATTGAGCGGCCTGGATTTTATGACCGCATTCTCTGCAATCATCTCTTGCTTTAATAACGCTGGTCCCGGATTAAATGAAGTAGGTCCTGGGAATAATTACGCCGGGCTAAACGATTTTCAAAAAGCCGTATGCACCTTTGCGATGCTTTTAGGGCGCGTGCAAATATTCTCCATCGTTATTTTATTCGTACCGGAGTTTTGGAGAAAATAGACCTGTTATTTGTCGCCTTCATTAAGCGGATGAACAGGATGATAAACGTCCCGGTTTACTCTATTTACTGCTAGATCGCTTCACGGTTTTTTTGACAGTGACTGATGCTTCAAGACTATTTTTTGCATTATGGCCCGATGTTCAAACCAGACTTGAAATAGCGCGCTTGTGCCGCTCGATTGAGGCTAAAGGATTCAGGCCGGTGCATCCGCAAAACCTTCATGCGACGCTGGTATTTTTAGGGTGTGTTGATGCAGCCTCTGAATCATTGCTTAGACGCTCCGTCACGAGAATTTCCGCCAACCCTTTTATTCTGACGTTTGATCAGTTAAGTTTTTGGAGCAAACCCAGGGTTGTATGTCTTACCTGCTCGCAAATAGCTGAAGAGGTGGAGTTATTGGCAGCCGGATTGAACAGGGAAGTTGAAAGCTGCGGTTTACAAACTGAAAACAGACCTTATATGCCCCATATTACATTGGCCAGACATGCCCGCTATTTGCCGGACATAAGCTTTGAGCCGGTTGTCTGGCGCGCCGGATCATTCTGTCTGGTCGAGTCATGCAGTGAGCCAGGCGGTGTTAATTACCAGGTGAGGCAGGAATGGCCTTTTATCAAAACAACAGTTTAGGAAACTCGAAGTAAATAATGCGCCACGGATTCACAGATTATGCTTTTAATTTATAATCTGCGAATCTGTGGCTAATGTGTCCCTTATTCAACCTCTTTAACTTGACTGGTAAAGCGGCCTTCGGCGAGACGTGTTTCAACCATGTCGCCAGAGCTTAGTTGTTCTGTAGACCGGACGATTTTCCCTGATGGCTGGTGGATTACCATGGCGTATCCCCGGTTTAGCGTTGCCAAGGGGCTGACAGCATGCAATGTCTGACTGCAATTTGATAATTGCTGGTTCAGCCATTCAAGTTTGTGGCGGGTTGCAGTTATCAGGCGCTTACTCAAATAGTCCTGTTTTTGTTTATAGTTGCTTATGCTTACCGCAGGGCTGTGTTGCCATAATTTAGCTATTTTTGCCTCAACAAGGCTTTTATTTTGACGGAGCCTTGTTTGTAAGGACTGATTTAGCCTTAATTCAAGTTCGTCCATGCGTTGCGCATTTCTTGCCAGTTTCTGTCCGGGATGTTGCTGTTGCAAGCGTTTGCCTAACCAGACTAATGACTGCTGTTTTTGGCTTAACTTTCGTTGCATTTGTTGCCGCAATCGCGCTTCCAATTGAACGAAGCGGGATAGCCATTCCTGTTGATCCGGCGTGGCGTGCTCTGCGGCTGCCGAGGGTGTTGCGGCGCGTAAATCGGCGACAAAGTCTGCGATGCTCACGTCTGTTTCGTGACCTACCGCTGAAATTACCGGGATTTTACTGGCAAATATGGCGCGGGCGACCATTTCTTCATTGAAAGCCCAAAGATCTTCCAGCGATCCGCCGCCCCGTCCCAAAATAATAACGTCGCACTGTTTATGTTCATTGGCCATGGCTATCGCTCTGGCAATTTCATGTTTTGCATTGTCTCCTTGGACGGACACCGGATAAATAATAACAGGGACAGCTGAAAAACGTCTTCGTAATACAGTGAGTATATCCCGGATTGCCGCGCCTGACGGCGACGTGATGACGCCGATCGTTTTAGGCAGGGGAGGGAGGCTTTGTTTATACGCGCTATCGAACAGGCCTTCATCCGACAGTTTTTGCTTTAGCGCTTCAAATGCCTGTCGTAAAGCGCCATCCCCCGCCTCTTCTATATGTTCGACAATGAGCTGGAAATCACCTCTGGGTTCGTAAAGGCTTACTTGCGCCCTAACAATCACTTGTTTACCGTTTTCCGGTTTGTATCCCAGTCTGCGTTGCTGGGAGCGGAACATTGCGCAGCGTACCTGTGCATTTGCATCTTTCAGCGAAAAATAAACATGGCCTGAAGAAGGCGTGCTTAAGTTGGATATTTCTCCTTCAACCAAAACACTTAAAAAATGCTCGCCCAGTAATTGACTGGTTGCCCGGTTGAGTTGTGTAACAGTCAATATAGCGCGTTGCGTTTGAGTTGAAGTGGAGTTCATCGCCGGATAATAGAGAATGAGTGCAGGGATATTTTGCAGTCTATTGTAAAATATCCGGCTTTTATGCACAAAGAAAGAGGGTTGTTCATGGCGTGGTTGCTTTTATTTTCTGCGGGCTTCGTAGAAATTATCTTTGCTTTAAGTCTTAAATATAACCAAGGCTTTACCAAACTTTGGCCCAGCATAACTACTGCGTTATCGGGAATCGGCAGTTTTGGCTTGCTAATGTGGGCGCTAAAAACCTTGCCGTTAGGAACTGCGTATGCTGTTTGGACGGGCATGGGAGCAGTGGGCGTGGCAATACTGGGCATCATTTTATTTAAAGAATCAGTCGATTGGTTCCGGTTGCTGTCGCTTGCTTTAGTGATTGCCGGGATTATCGGGCTTAAATTAACGGATAGCCAGTAGTATGCTGCATCTTATTTTTCAGTCGCCCATTGAAACAGCAATTCTGGAGCGGATTGATTCAGGAGATGACGTGGTGTTTCTTGAAAACTCGGTTCTGCGTATTCTGCAAAAAGGCGGATTATGCGGCATATTGACCGGTTTGCTAAAGCGGAACCGTCTTTGCGTTTTGGCTGATGAAATTGATATTAGAGGCATCACTGCTGATGAATTGGTTAACGGTATCGAGGTGATTGATTATGCGGAGCTGGTCAAGTTGACAGTTAAAAACGCGGTGATTCAATCATGGTCTTGATGGTTAACAAAGGCAGTCTGGAAACGACTGACCAGGGTTTTTTAGTCAAGGCATCCGACTGGAATGAAGAGGTCGCCGAGCGGCTGGGTGAGTTAAATAATATTCCGTTAAATGACGCGCGCTGGGAAATCATTCTGTTTATTCGTCATTATTATATGCAATTTAAACATTTGCCCAATGCCAGGGTTTTTACTAAAGCAATTGCCAGGGAATTAGGGGAGGACAAAGGCAACAGCCGGTATTTGCATAAGCTGTTTCCTGATGGCCCGTTGAAATATGCCTGTAAGCTGGCCGGATTGCCAAAACCGCCGGCTTGTTTGTAAGATTAACTTCAGTTAATCACGTTCTACGCCTGTTTAAAACGATGTATCAACCGTCTTTCTTTTTTGTTCGGCTTATGGTCCTGGCCGCTAAAATCAAAAAGTTCGCGCTGTTCTCGCTGCTGAATAATTTGCCGTTGGCGCTTTGCCAGACTTTCGGCTGTTTCTTCATAGAGTAAGACCGCTTCGCTAGCCGGTCGCCGTTGCTTGGAAAGGGCGATAATTGTGATATCCCAACGCAGTCCGTCTTTGCTTATGGAGAGCAGAGTTCCCGGTTTGATGTCTTTTCCGGGTTTTGCGCGTTGATTGTTAACATGAACCTTTCCTCCGGAAATAGCGTCAGCAGCCAGCTTGCGCGTTTTAAAAAAACGCGCGGTCCATAACCATTTATCCAGGCGAATCGTTTCGAGTTCAGTCTGCACCCGGGCTCTATTGTTTTGTTAGGCCTTTAGGCAAGGAAAACACAACTTTTTCTTCTATGCCCTGAATTTCAACTGCCGATTCTCCGCCCCACTGCTTCAACTGATTAATCACTTCCTGCACCAGTACCTCAGGAGCGGAAGCGCCTGCGGTAACGCCGACTACATTAACATCATCAAACCAGCTTCGCTGCATATCATTTGCCGTATCAATCAGATAGGCTTTTTTACCCAGTTGTTCGGCAATTTCTCGTAAACGGTTGGAATTGGAACTGTTGATAGAGCCGACAACAAGAATCGTATCAGCGTTTTTTGCCAGTTCAAATACCGCATCCTGGCGGTTTTGGGTAGCGTAACAGATATCGTCTTTTTTCTGCTCCTGAATGGATGTAAAGCGCTTTTTCAAGGCATCGACCATGATTTTGGTATCGGTCATCGATAAGGTTGTTTGGGTTACGTAAGCCAGATTATCCGGATTATTGACTACTAATTTTTCAACGTCTTCAGGAGTTTCCACCAGATAAATGCCGCCATTTTCAGTGCATTTTTCATATTGTCCCATCGTGCCTTCAACTTCGGGATGTCCTGCGTGACCGATGAGTATAACTTCCCGGTCAGATTTTGCATGTTTGGCAACCTGTATGTGGACCTTCGTCACCAATGGGCAGGTTGCGTCAAAAACCGTCAGGTTGCGTTCACGAGCTTCCTGCTGTACTTGTTTGGAAACGCCATGCGCGCTGAAAATCAAGTAAGAACCGACGGGCACGTCGGTTAATTCTTCAATGAAGATAGCCCCTTTTTCTTTAAGGCCGTCAACAACCGTACGGTTATGTACAACTTCATGGCGGACATAAATTGGCGCGCCAAATGTTTCGATGGCTTGGTCCACAATTTCTATGGCGCGGTCAACGCCGGCACAGAATCCACGGGGGTTAGCGAGTACAATTTGCATATCTTGACTTCATAGGTTGGTTAATATGAAGCTATTTTAACTCAACATTGTTTCCGATACGATAATTCCGTCCAGATCCGCATATAAAAAATGGTCTTTCTTGAAATTCACGCCCGCGAAAGTAACTAACAAATCGCGGTCGCCATGATCCTTTTTATGGCTTTTTAAGGGATGCGCATGTAGTGCGCGAATGCCTATCGGCTGTTGAGCTATGAGAGCGGAGTCCCGGATGCAGCCATAAACGACTATTCCCTGCCAGCCATTGCTTACGGCAAGCTTTGCCAGATCAATGTCAATCAGAGCGCAGCGGTGCGAACCGCCGCCATCAATGACTAATACTTTGTTTTGCACTTTTTCTTGCAGAGTTGTAAGGACTAAAACATTATCCTCAAAAACTTTAAGGGTTGTGATTTGCCCGCAGAACGCCGGATTAGCGCCGTAAAACATAAACATGGGCTCCGCAATCTGGAAGTGATCTTCTCCTGAATGGGCGTCGCAAAGACTGGCGGTGGTAAAAGTCATGATTTAAATATCGAAAAGGTTAAAGGAGCAAGGTACAAGGCTGAAGGCTTAAAGTCAAAATCCTTATTAATTTGAAGAGGAAGCATCTGTGCCTTTAGCCTGATTTAACCGGTATAACGCGCCAGCAATCCATTGGCACTGCGTATTTCAGGCAATGGAATCTTTACTTCATAACCACCGCCTGAAGCTTCATGCATGGCGTGTCCATGCATATTTTCCATGCGTTCGACGATAATGTCCCGATTGCCTTCAGGAATAATTAGCTCCAGTTTATCACCAACCGAAAATTTGTTTTTTACATCCACGATAGCAAGACCGGTTGCCGGATCATAACTTCTTATCTCGCCGCAAAATTGCTGTTGATGGCTTTTGGAATAACCGGTGATATAGTTTTGCTGTTCATGGGTATGGTGCCGTTGGTAAAAGCCATCGGTGTAGCCGCGATTGGCGAGGTTTTCCAGAACGCCAATGAGTTCCGGCTGGAATTCGCGGCCTGCCAGGGCGTCATCGATCGCCTGACGATAAGTTTGGGCGGTGCGGGCAACATAATAATGCGACTTGGTGCGGCCTTCAATTTTAAGGCTGTCTATGCCAATAGCAACTAATCGTTGCACATGTTCTATGGCTCTTAAATCCTTGGAATTCATAATATAAGTGCCGTTTTCATCTTCCATTACCGGCAGCAGTTCACCTTTCCGGCCTTCTTCTTCAAGAAAATACACATTATCAGCTAACGGATGCCGTTCCGCGCCGCCACAACTGGCCGTGTTGATGTCGGCCATGGTAAGCACGCCGCCATCCGGCACAATATCGCCCTCGGCATTTTCATGAGCGGGCAGGGTGTCATATTTCCAGCGGCAGGAGTTGGTGCAAGCGCCCTGATTGGAATCGCGGTGGTTAAAGTAACCGGACAGCAAACAGCGGCCGGAATAGGCAATGCATAACGCGCCGTGGACAAATACCTCGAGCTCCATGTCCGGGCATTTTTGGCGAATTTCTTCAATTTCATCGAGAGACAGTTCGCGTGACAAAATAACGCGCTCTACTCCCATGCTTTGCCAGAATTTTACGCTCGCATAGTTGACGGTATTAGCCTGCACTGATAAATGTACAGGCATATCAGGCCATGTTTCCCTGGTCATCATAATTAAACCGGGGTCGGCCATTATCAATGCGTCCGGTTTCATGGCGATAATGGGTGCAATATCGGCCATGAAGGTTTTGACTTTGGCATTATGAGGAATCACATTGGTAGCCAGAAAAAACTTTTTGCCTTGATTATGCGCTTCATCAATGCCTTTGGTCAGATTGCCGGCAAGAAAATCATTGTTGCGCACTCTGAGACTGTAACGGGGCAACCCCGCATAGACTGCATCCGCGCCGTATGCAAAGGCATAGCGCATGTTTTTAATGGTTCCGGCTGGAGAGAGGAGCTCGACTCGTTTCATGATGACTTAGGTAAATGACGATGCAGGGTATATTCTATCTTAATCCAGCTAAAGCAACGTAAAAAATAGGAGTATGGAAATGTGGATAGTGTTATTTATCGCGGCCTTGCTGTTTGTCCTGGGTAGCGCATTAATACTGCTCAGGTCAGCCAAAATGCCGAAAATTCCTGATAATGTTAAATCGCAACCTTATGGTGAAGATAAGCCGGATGATTGGTAGTCGTGGTTGATTAATTGAGTTATTTTTTGGAGGAAAGGCGTCTTTGCCGGAGATATTCGAGCTTCACAATTAAAGTTTCACACGCCATATTGCTTACGTTTGCGCCAAAAAGTCGCCCGGCTCATACCCAACAACCCTGCTGCTGCTGTGACCATGCCCTTGCTTTGTTCCAGCGCCCGGCGAATCGCTGCGGTTTCTTCTTCTGGCGATAATGGCGCGGATTGTCTGATTTGTTGAATGACAATATTTGGTTCTTTAAATTCCGGCGGCAATTCAGACAAGCGTAAAGTCGCGCCACGGCCAACTGCAAAGGCATATTCAACAACATTATGCAATTCCCTGATATTGCCCGGCCATTGGTAGTCCAATAAAACCCGCATGGCCTGCGGGTCAATTTTTTCAATTTTTCTGAAATAGGCGGCATTATGCATGTTAATAAAATGCCACATCAATAAGCTGATATCTTCCCGGCGCTCCCGTAATGGCGGAATAAAAATGGGCACGACTCTTAACCGGTACATCAAATCTTCGCGGAAACGTCCGCTTTTTAGTTCTTCCCTTAATGACCGGTGTGTCGCTGCCACTATGCGAACATCAACATCTATCGAACGGTCTCCGCCTACTGGAATATAGTTTCTTTCTTGTAGCACTCTGAGCAGTTTAGCCTGTAGTTCAAGCGGGAGTTCAGCCACTTCATCCAGAAAAAGGGTTCCGCCATGCGCCCGTTGAAACAATCCGCTATGATCCTTGATCGCCCCGGTAAAAGCGCCGCGCACGTGACCGAACAATTCACTTTCCAGCAAGTTGCTGGACAATGCTGCGCAATTTATGGCCAGAAAAGGCCCGCCACGTCGAGCGCTAAGATTGTGAATTGCCCTTGCGACCAGTTCCTTGCCAGCTCCACTTTCGCCCCTGACCAGCACGCTGGCCTCTGTTTCAGCAGCATTTTCAATAATCTGAAAAACGTCCCGCATGGCTGGTGAGCGGCTAATTATGCCTTGAAAATTCTGGCTTCCGGAATCAGGTTTGGCAGTCTCGGCGGAGGCTTTTGGTAAAAGACCATTTGTCTCGGGTTCCGGTGTAACAGTGAGCAAACTTATGCCGCCAGCAAAAAAACCATCTTTATTGTGCAATATCTGAACATGTTTTTTTACCCCGATTATGTTGCCGTCATTCCGGGCAATCTTTACATCCTGATCATGATTGTTGCTGGTGTCTTCTTTAATCATGAAATCTTGCAAACAGGATTTCCCCACGACATCCTGCTGCCGTAATCCTGATAATTTTTCCATCCCTGGACTCCAATAGAGCACCTGTTGATCTTTGTCGACAAGATAAACAGCCGTTGGACCACAAAGATTAAGCATTTTGACTAAAAGCTCCGCGCAGTCAAATACTGCCAGCCAGTTAAAGTTGTATTCAGAAATTAATGTTGTTTGTTTCATGATGTATCTAAATGAATCATATCGTTGTTTCAGTGGAACATTATATGAAACAAATGAACTAAAGCAATTAATTTCATTTTTTATAAAATAACTTTATAAATCAGTTGTATATATTATTTTATGCATTTTGGCATAGTTCTGGCTTTATGTAAGACTGTGATCGTCATGCAAATCTGGCCTTCATCAAATAAATAAAATAATAATCCCTGGGAGGTTGAAATGAAATCAAAAATAGTAGTTATTAGCAGCTTGTTAACATTATCAGCAGCTTATGCGGTAGCGGGAACTGAACATGAACAAGCAAAGAGTACAGTTGCAGGACGACCGAAGTTATACCATGAAACATTAAACCCGCATCAAATAGAACACCCCAATCATTTAGGTTTTAATGACTTGCATATACAGGCTATCAGGCATCTTGTGCCCGATACCCACAGTATCCATGACCCTAAATTGCAAGTCGTTTTGCATCACCACTGTAAAGCCTATGATGATGGGGCATTGCTCTGCCTGATGTTTCATTCCGGCATGAAGGATCAGGACAAACCAATAGGTTTTGAATACATCATTCCTACAGCGCAATTTCATACACTGCCGGAAGCAGAGAAAAAATACTGGCACTATCACAAAACTGAAATTCCAAGAGCGCACGCAACATTTCCCGATCTGACGCAGGAAGAAGCCGCTAAAATTCTGCCTGCTGTGAACGAAACCTATGGAAAAGTTATTTACTTTCAGAAGCCTGAAGATAAATATCCTTTAGGTGAGCCTTATGTAGTCGTCGTGCAAGACATGCCTGAGCAGGATTAAAAAAGTTACCTCCTAACGTGTATTTAAAAACTGCACGGCTTTTATAGCCGGTGGAACAAAGGTTTTCTAAGCCTCCACTGGCTCTTTTTAAGCTGGGAATTGCTTTTAATTTGAGTAGACATCGCTTTTTAGTCTGCTTTGTCGACCAATAAATAATTTAATCTAAAACCAACTTTAGATTACGAATTGTCTTTTTAATAGCTTATTGAGGTAAGTGCCATGTTAGATTTTATGTTAAGTATTTTTTCTGCGATTTTAGGGCTAAATATGAGGGATCACCATGATATTCCATTTGCATTACCCTTGTTATTTTTCATTTTTCTGGGTTTCATCATTACTATAACCGTACTTCACTTCATCGGTAATGAAAATGAGGAAGAGTCAAAGTGAGAAGAGCAGCCAACAGACTGAGGGAGACTTTCACAATTGTGAAAGCTTTATTTGTGCTGATGGCCGGGATATGACTTTAACGCAGAAAAACCACTAAGTACAACAAATGTGGCTAGGGGTTTCAATATTCTTCCTAGCCTCATTATTTGAGTGGGATGTTTCTGTATTTTGGAAAGGCTTTATGCGGATTTTTTTACAACTTTATATAATGATGAGCCTGCTTTTTTCAAGCAGCGTCTTAGCGGATAAAATGCTGGGTCTGCCGCCCTTACTGGTTCCAGACGATAATCCGCAAACTGCCGGGAAAATAGCCTTAGGACGCTTATTGTTTAATGATAAACGTTTTAGCGCAAATGACTTAGTCAGTTGTAGCAGTTGCCATCATGCCGATAAAGCCTTTACCGATGGATTGCCGGTGGCAATAGGCATAAACGGACAAGCAGGCGTTCGAAATGTCCCTACGATTATCAATGCGGCTTTTTATCAAGCGCAGTTCTTGGATGGCAGGGCAAGCACCCTGGAGGAGCAAGCATTAGGCCCTTTTGTCAATCCCATTGAACACGGATTGATAAGCCACCAGGTCATTGTAGATGTCATACGGAATGATCCTGAGTACCTAAAGCTATTCAATAAGGTTTTTAATGTGACAATTAACGCAATAACCATTGACTACGTTGTTAAAGCCATTGCCAGTTTTGAGCGGACGTTGATTTCCGGAAACTCAGCTTTTGATCGCTATCTTTTCGGCAGGGATCAGTCGGCAATATCGGTGAGTGCGGCGCGAGGCTTCAGGATTTTCCGGCGTAAAGGCAACTGCGCCAATTGTCATGAAATATCCTGGGATAACGCCTTGTTTACCGACAACCGTTTTTATAATATCGGCGTAGGCTTTAAACGGTTAACGCCGGTATTAGAGGAACTTATCGCGGGTAAAAATCCTGAGGATATGGCATTAACGGATGCGCAACGTTCTGAACTGGGGCGATTCAAGGTCACCAAAACGCTGGCCGATTTGGGTAAATTCAAGACGCCGACGCTGCGTAATATAGCGTTAACAGCGCCTTATATGCACGATGGCAGTCTAAAAACGCTGGAAGCGGTCATCGAACATTATGACAAAGGCAGCGATAACAACCGGTTTATTGATGCCAAGATTTTTCCCTTGAATCTTATGAAACAGGAAAAAGCCGACTTACTGGCCTTTATGCAAACATTAACCAGTATGCCGGTCAAATAAATCAGTTAAATTAAAATTTGTTTGTGAAAAAGGTGGCAACTACAGACAGAAGTCGCTACTTGTGTTTCAACCCTTCACAATGCAGAAACCGGATGTCGCTTTCCGCCAGTCAATATCAGTTTCAGTTGAGACTTTTTTGAACCCGCAGATTAAGTGCTGAGATTTACACTTTCTTGTTAGCTTACTGTTAACGCTCAGTTTGGCGCTTTATCGAGAATGGCCAGCCCGGCAATGAGACCGAGTGTTGCCATCAATAAAAAAAGGGGGCCAAAAAACCATATTATAATAGGGAGGCTGAGAAAAAAACTTCTGGTTCCAAACGTATAATATCTGCCGGCCCTGTTTAAATAGGCGCAAGTTTGTTTATATAGCGCCTCGTCTAGCGCCCCTTCGCTTGAAAGATTAATCATATAGCCGACGTGATTGAAGAAGCGTATCGCCATGGAAAAACAGTAGAAGGCAATTGAAAAATCCAGCAGCAACAAGCCAAGTTTTATTTGCCATATTTCGCCGGATACGGTGTAGGCTAAGACAGAGGGATGCCACCCAAGCGCCCAATGACCGATTTTTTCGCTTAAGTTCAAGCTTCCGATTATCAATAATATGGCGGTCGTTGCCATGAAGTTGGCTGCAATGACAGAGTTGCGTAAAGTTTGAATGGCAAGAATCTCCATCTCGCCTTTGCTCATTATCATGGCTACCCATCGCTCACGAATCTTGGCATTAAGCGTGTGTACGCTCGAATTTGGAGTGAGTCGGGTTCGTCTGGCTAAATAGAAATAATAAGCCAGTATCAATAGGCAACTGATAATAAAAGCGATATTATCGTAAGACATGCAACTGTTTCCTTTTTAGTGTTTCAGGATGGATTGAGTGAGAAAGCCAAGCGTGAAGTTTAAAACAAATAACAACTGTTTCATTTGTTTTAATATGTTTCAATGAAACTTAACATAAAATAAAAAATCAATACCAACTACTTTTTAATGCTACAAAAATCAATTGAATTACCCAGTTTTTAGATATTGAGTTACTACCTATCGTCAACCTTCGGCAGGCACTGTGCGAATAGTAAACGCACTGAATCTATTTGCCCGTGAGAGCTTTATCGGACAATGAGATTCTGCAAGCACTTTAGTTTGACTAGAAATTTGCTTTTGGCATAAGCATTGCCTTCACAAAAGTAACAACCTAATTAGTAAATTACCGGAGAGACTTTATGATATTTAAACAATTATTTGACACAGAAACCTGGACTTATACCTACTTAATAGCGGACCTTGGCAGTAAAGAGGCTGTATTTATTGATCCGGTCAATACCCATATAGATGACTATATCGCTTTGCTGGATGAGCATGGCTTGCAATTGAAATATTCACTGGAAACACACGTTCATGCTGACCACATAACAGCAAGCGGACTGTTGCGGCAGCGTCTGGGCGCACAAACGGCAGTCAGCGAACTATGCGGCGCAGAGGCGGCGGATGTTCAAATCCAGGATGGCGATATTTTTACAATAGGCGCTGGCGAACAGATCAAAGCTATCGCCACGCCTGGTCATACGCGCGGCAGTATTTCCTTTTTATGGCGTGACAGGGTTTTCACTGGCGATTCATTATTTATCGGCGGTTGCGGACGCACCGATTTTCAGGGTGGTGATGCGGGCGCGCTTTATGACTGCATTACTCAACGTTTGTTTACGTTGCCGGATGAGACGCTGGTTTATCCAGGCCATGATTATCAAGGACGTTGGGTAAGCAGTATCAGACAGGAGCGTACTACCAATCCACGTTTGGCCGGAAAAACACGTGAACAATTCATAGAGATTATGAATAATCTGAATTTGCCTAAGCCACGCTTAATCGATGAGGCGGTTCCTGCCAACCGGTATTGCGGTCTGGATGAAAATGAACGCCAGGATGCGGTGGCTGTGAGGGATGCTACGCGTCCGATGCGCAGTGAAATGTCTCCTCAAGACATGGTTGCCGAAGCCAAACAACACATTGCCGAAGTGAATGTGACTACTGCTAAACAATTGCTGGCAGAGGGCAATATTGTAGTTATCGATACCCGCGAAGAAAGTGAATATGCGGCGGGCCACATCGATAATGCGCTGCTTTTGCCTCGCGGTGTTCTGGAATTTAAAATCGGCAATGTATCCGAACTGACAGACAAATCCAAGGCAGTGCTGATTTATTGCCGGACCGGCGGCCGTTCTGCTCTGGCGGCACTGACTATGCAGCAATTGGGTTATAAAAATGTCTTATCCATGGCGGGCGGTTTTGAAGCGTGGCAAAATGCATGACAGACCCCTGGTTTTCAGGTCTGGGCGTTTTAGCTTTATCTTCGATTTTTGCCTGATTCAAGTTCGCCTGTTAAGGAACCAATGTCTGACTTAACTCCATTTTGTTTATGCCCGCATTCCCGCGTCCTGGTGCGTAGAGTAAAAAACCGCCATGGCTGAATCGCCTTTCAACATATCACGATTTACCGCGTTTTTTCCTATTGCGGGTTGGTTAAAAACCTATACCCGCCAGGATTTTAACAATGATCTGTTTGCCGGTATTGTTACCGCTATCCTGTTGGTTCCTCAAGGCATAGCCTATGCGATACTGGCTGGATTGCCGCCGCAGCTTGGTCTGTATGCCAGTATTTTGCCACCGGTATTGTATGCCTTGTTCGGAACCAGCCGGACTTTATCCGTAGGGCCCGTGTCAATTGCCGCCATTATGATTGCCAGCGCCTTAAACGAACCAGGGATAAGCGTCTTGGGTCCCCCTGAGCAAAGCGCGTTAATATTATCAGCAGAATGCGGGATTATCATGTTGTTGATGGCTTTCTTGCGCATGGGCGGGCTGGTTAATTTTATCAGTCATCCAGTGCTTACCGGCTTTACCAGCGGCGCTTCTATTTTGATTATTTGGAACCAATTGCCACAACTGGCCGGTTTAAAAAGCCCCTCTTGTGCTTTTGATTCCGCCTGTTACAGGGATTATTTTCTGGCCTATAATTCGACTGCCTTATCAATTGGCATAGCAGCAGTAATAATGCTGATATTTTTCGGCAAGCCGCTCACCTCGCTACTCAAAAAAGTGGGATTTAAATTTGCTCTAATAACCGCCCTCAGCAAATGCGGGCCTTTGTTAACCGTCCTCTTAGCCACTGTTGCCGTGAGTCACTTTGATTTAACAGCGCAAAATCAAGTGACCGTAGTTGGACAGGTGCCAGCCGGCTTTCCTTCGTTAAGCCTGGATTTTATCAATATTGAAAAATGGCGCTTGTTATTTCCCAGCGCCGCCTTTATCGCGTTAATTGCTTATGTCGAAAGCGTCGCCATAGCCAAAGTCACCGCCAATCTTAGAGGTGAAAAAATTGTACCCAATCAGGAATTAATTGGGCTGGGCGCGGCCAATCTGGCCACTGCTATTTCCGGCGGCATGCCTGTTGCCGGAGGGTTTAGCCGGACTATGGTGAATTTTTCCGCGGGTGCGCGCACTCAGATGGCTATGTTGATTGCCGCGGGTATAATCGCCCTTGCCGTGATGTTCTTTAGCCACTGGTTTGAAAACATTCCAAAGCCGGCGTTAGCCGCCATTATTCTGGTTGCCATTATCCCTTTGGTGCGCCTGAAAAATATTTGCCGCCTTTGGTGTTATGATCGCGGAGACTGTACTGCAGAAACCGTCACTTTATTTGGAGTTTTAGTCTTAGGCATTGAAAAAGGCATTGCCTTGGGCGTTATCCTCACACTGGTAAACCAGTTGCGTAAAATAAGCCGTCCGCACATAGCTGTGGCCGGACGCATACCCGATACCGAACATTATCGAAATGCCAAACGCCATAGCGTGGAAACCTGGCGTCACTTGTTGCTGCTTCGTATCGATGAAAGCATCACTTTTGCCAATATAAATTATATTGAAGGGTTTATAGCCTCCGAATTAATTCAGCAACCGGATGTTAAACATGTAATTCTTATTTTTACCTCGGTGAGCGACGTAGACACCACGGCATTAGAGGTATTGGAAAGTTTAAACCATGATTTGCAGGCATCCGGAATCACCCTTCATCTTTCAGAAGTAAAAGGCCCCTTACTCGATAAATTCAAAAGAACCGATTTTTTAATACAATTAAAACCGGGGAAGGTGTTTTTCCATACCGAGGATGCGGTTAGAGAACTGGCTTGA
Source organism: Methylobacter sp. KS41 (assembly GCA_002862125.1). Classification (GTDB taxonomy): domain Bacteria; phylum Pseudomonadota; class Gammaproteobacteria; order Methylococcales; family Methylomonadaceae; genus Methylobacter_C. The sequence continues at coordinate 149,653 of PHSP01000002.1, forward strand.
AAAGTTATATGTGTATTAAATTCTCCCACCAACATCTCTATGCCCGCGAGGAACCGCAAAAAATTCGTGAAAACACATGATTTATCACTTCTGTGACTGCTTGACGCCTCGCAGCGAACCAGCTATCTCAGCCTAAGAGAGCCACTGGAGATCGTAACGGGGCCGGTGTGTCTTTGCATGGGCTTTCCTGCAGGCGGGACTTGATCCGGTGAGCGGAACTGACCGGCGGCTTCCCCATGCAGCACTCATTATGACAAGTTTGTTGGATCAAGTAAGGTCTCAGCCACTAACAGATAGACCGTTTCATTCAGCTGATTGATTTGTTATTGACATCGCTTGAGTGTAAGTTACAATTCGGCAGTTCAATTTACAGTCAGACGCTGGTCTCTCTTGCTGTTTTGATCTCAACCCAGAACAAAACATAAACTTCTAATTGATAACCTTGATGGAAACCTACTTTCCCAATGGCCTTGGCCATTACCTTGCTGGTGGATTGATCATCGGCGCAGCGGTTGGGCTGCTGTTCATCACAACAGGCCTAGTCGGCGGAATGAGCACAGTGTTCAGTTCTACCTGGTCATTCGTCTCGAAACAAGCGTTCTTTCAGCAGAAACGCTTTACTGACAGCCGGGCATGGCGGCTGGCCTACGCCGCCGGACTCATTCTGGGCGGTCTTATCTGGCTGATTTGGTCTGGAGCCGGCGCCTGGCAGACCGGAGTGTCTTGGGGGCAACTCGCATTGGGCGGATTCCTGGTTGGTTTCGGCGCGCGGATGAGCAATGGCTGCACATCGGGTCACGGCATTTGCGGGCTTGCGTTTCTGCAGCTGCCATCGTTACTGGCTGTGTTGACATTCCTGGCGACTTCGATAGTAACTGCGCAACTGATCGCGTGGACCGGGGGCTCCTTATGAAATCCGCTAACCTGATTTGGGCGCTTGTCGCCGGGATGGTGTTTGGCTTCGGGTTGTCGTTGTCCGCCATGACCCATCCTGAAGTCGTTCTGAGTTTTCTGCAATTCAACGACTTTGGCCTGCTGTTGGTGCTGGGAGGAGCGGTCGCGGTCACAACTCTTTTTTACCAGGTCGCTCCGCGCCTGCTGGCCAAGCCCTTGTTCAGCCCGGTCTGGGGTAAACAACCTTCTGAAATGAGCAGGCGAACGATTGGCGGCGCTGCCATCTTCGGGATTGGTTGGGGAATAAGCGGAGTTTGTCCAGGCCCTGCGATCGCTGGCTTAGGCTCCGGCAACTGGCCGTTGCTGGCGTCCGTGGCAGCGATCTTCGCTGGGGCGTGGGTTCAAGGCCGTTTTTTTGGCCGTTGAATTGTAGCTGCCGCGTAGCGCGCTGAGGGGTTTGTCTGCTGGTTCGCCAGGCAAAATGAGCTTGGCATCCCGCGCCGGTATTGACAAACCGGTGCAAGGCCTGGGACATATACGCTTTCGGCAACTCATTCTGACCCTGCATTTTGAAAGACGTAAAATTCACCTATATTAAGGGCGGTTACGAAAGCTGCTGCTTTAAAAATTCCGGGATACGTTGTTCTAGCCAATAGATTGGCCTTAAAGGAATTTCGCCGGCAATAAATCCAACATGTCCTCCTCCTTGCGTAATTTCCAGATGAATGCTCGATGACAGTTCGTCTAATCCAGGAAGAACTTCTTGTGTCATAAAAGGATCATCGATTGCCTGGATCAATAAAGTCGGAATCGCTATGGATTTAAGAAATTGCCGTGAACTTGAGCGCTGATAATAGTCTTGAACATTTTTAAATCCATGCAATTTTGCTACCACACGGTCATCATATTGCCAAAATGATTTAATGCCGGATAAGTCTCCTAATTGTTTAATTTTTTCAGCTTCCTGGAATTTACCCAGAGTTTCCAAATACCGTTGTTTAGCCAGAACATGGCGTTTTAATTCGAGTAATAAATTTTCACGGTAAATTTTAGAAAAGCCGTTATCCAGCTTTGTTGCACAGGCACTTAATACTAATGGAACAGAAACAGCTATAGCGGCAAATAGCGATAACTTATTGCCTTGTTCTCCCAGCCACTTTAATAGCACATTACCGCCCAATGAAAAGCCGGCGGCAGCGAAAGGCGTATCAGGTTCCCGTTGCCGTAGCGTTTGATAAAGAAAATGAATGTCTTCAGTTTCACCGGAATGATAACACCGCGCTGAATAGTTATATTCACCGCTGCAGCCACGAAAATTTAACGCGACACTGCGAAAACCCTCCGCAGATAAAGCTATTTGCAAGCCTTTGATATAGCCAGACCTGGAACTGCCTGTTAGTCCGTGTAATAAAATAACGAGCGCTTGATTACGGCTTCCGCACCAATCGATATCAATAAAATCATTATCGGGCGTTATTAAGCGTTCGCGTCGTATACCCCTCGACTGTGATGGCATTTTTCGCATCAAAGCAGGGTATAAGGTTTGTAAATGAGCGTTGTTTAACCACCAGGCTGGTTTAAATGTCGTTTCGATTAACATAAAACTTAAGGTTATGCCGGATTAAGGTTGTTATCTTGTTGCCGCAAGAAAATACGCCGGAAAAAATTTGCGGGCTTGTGAAGTTTTTTACAATGCGGGAGAGCTTTTGGTTATGACTTAAACTCAGCCGGCAAGATTAAATTTATTCTCTGCTTGAAAAGTTAGCTCTTGCAAGCTACTTTATCAGCGCGCCTGCGAAAGACAATTGCCGCCAGGCTTCATATAAGACAATGGCGACAGTATTTGATAAGTTAAGACTTCGGCTTTCTGCCTGCATAGGCAGATACAGGCATTTTCCGGCGCCTATACATTCTAAAATATTTTCAGGAAGGCCTCGTGTTTCCGGGCCGAATAAAAAAGCGTCCTGTGCCTGAAAGGCCACGTCGCTGACTTTTTGCCTGGCCTTGGTGGTCAAGGCAAAAATCCGTTCAGGTTTTACCGTTTCAATAAAAGCGCTTAACGAAGAGTGCTCCTTGACAGCAACCCATTCATGATAATCCAAGCCCGCCCTGCGTAATTTCTTATCGTCTAATTCGAACCCCAAGGGTTTTATTAAATGCAGTTGCGTCCCTGCGTTTGCGCATAAACGGATGATATTGCCGGTATTTGCCGGAATTTCAGGCTCATACAAAACAATATGAAACATTACGGCTGCTATTTGGGAACAGTGACAGGCGTGAGCTTCCATAAGTCATTATTATATTCAGCGATGGTTCTGTCGGTAGAAAACTTACCGCTGTTGGCGCAATTTATAATACTCATTTTTGTCCAGCGCTCTTTATCCTGATACGCCGCTTCTACACGTTTTTGAGCATCAACAAAGCTGCGGAAATCTGCAATCGTCATCCAGGGATCGTGCGGACTTTTCATTGAGCCGATAATAGCGTCAAAAATGTCTGGTTCGAATTGGTTAAAATGCCCCCACTCCAACAGGTTCATCACTCTTTTAAGATCCTCATCCTGATCTATTATTGCAACGGGATCATAGTGATGGCGCAATTTTTCAACCTGATCCTCAGTCAAGCCGAACAGGAAAAAATTGTCATCGCCGACTTCTTCACGAATTTCGATATTCGCCCCATCCAGCGTGCCTATCGTTAAAGCGCCATTCATCATGAATTTCATATTACCGGTGCCGGAAGCTTCTTTGCCAGCCGTTGAAATTTGCTCGGAAAGATCAGCGCCGGGGCAAATTATTTCCATCGCGGACACACGGTAATTTGGCAAGAAGATAAGCTTCAACCGGTTCCCTACGTCGGGATCATTATTAATAACATTGCCTACATTATTGATCAGTTTGATAATTTTTTTCGCCATGAAATAACCTGGAGCTGCTTTGCCGCCAATCAATACACAGCGGTCCGTCCAGTTTTCCGTATCGCCACGCTTGATGCGGTCATAAAGATGGATTACGTGCAGGACATTTAATAATTGGCGTTTGTACTCATGTATTCTCTTGACTTGCACGTCAAACAAGGCATTAACGTTCAAGTCAACATCCATTTCCTTCTTTTTAAAATCAATCAGTCTCTGTTTTGCGCATAGGCGAACTTCATGCCAGCGCTTACAGAACGCCTTATCGTCAACATAAAGTTCCAGTTTTTTTAATAACGATAGATCAGTCAGCCAGCCATCGCCAATTGTTTCCGTTATTAACTTGGCCAATTCCGGGTTGCAGCCAGCCAGCCAACGGCGTGGGGTGACGCCATTGGTTTTATTATTGAATTTTTGGGGCCATAATTCATAGAAATCATGAAATAAGCCTTGCTGCAGCAACTTTGAATGTAATTCTGCAACCCCATTGACTGAATAGCTGCCGACTATCGCCAAATAAGCCATTCTAACGTATTGTTCATCGCCTTCTTCAATTAGCGACATCCGCGCCAGACGGGCTTTATCACCCGGCCAGTGTGCCGAGACTTCCGCCAGAAAGCGGGCGTTAATCTCAAAAATGATCTCCATCAGCCTCGGCAGTAACAGCTTAAAGAGACTGACTGACCATCTCTCCAGGGCTTCGGGTAAGAGCGTGTGATTGGTATAGGCCATGGTGTTACGAGTAATTGCCCAGGCCTCATCCCATGACAGCCCATAAATATCCATTAACAAACGCATGAGTTCCGCAACCGCAATACTGGGATGCGTGTCATTCAACTGAAAACAATTTTTCGCGGCAAATTCAGAAAAATCCTTGCCATGCCGGCCTATCCAAAGTTCAAGCACATCCTGCAAACTGGCGGAAGCCAGCAGATATTGCTGGCGCAGACGCAACGCCTTACCGTTTTCATTGGCGTCATTCGGATACAGTACCATGGTAATGTTTTCGGCGGTATTTTTCGCGGCGACCGCTTCGGCGTAATCGCCGGCATTAAACTCCTGCAGGTCAAATTCTTCGGTTGCCGTGGCTTTCCATAAGCGCAACGAATTCACTGTGTCATTCTTGTAGCCGGGAATAGGGGTATCGTAAGGCACAGCGAGTATATCGTGTGTATTTACCCAACAGACCCGTTTATGGCCATTTTCATCGATGTGGCTCTCGGTGTGTCCTCCAAATTTAATGCGTTGCGTATACTCAAGGCGTTCAATTTCCCAGACATTGCCGTTACGCAACCAATGATCAGGTTCTTCCACCTGTTCACCATTAATAATTGTTTGAGAGAACATGCCATATTCATAACGCAATCCATAGCCGGTCACGGGTAACTTCAAAGTTGCGCAACTGTCGATGAAACAAGCCGCCAAACGGCCTAAGCCGCCATTGCCAAGGCCGGCATCAGGCTCCACGTCAATTAATTCTTCTAAATCGAGCCCCAACTCATACATTGCTTGAGCAACGGGATCATTTACGCCCAGATTCAGAATGGCATTACTGAGTGTCCGCCCTATTAAAAATTCCATGGACAAATAACAGGCTCTTCTGCAATCCTGTTTTTTGTAAGCGTTATAAGTAGCTTTCCAGCGCTCTGTGAGCCGGTCGCTAAGCACCATCGCCAAAGCCTCATAAACATAATGAACGGATCTACAGTTTTCATCTCTACCGAGTCTGTGACCATAATAACGTTTAAAATCGCTAATTATTTCCTTCTTATCCATGCCTAAATCCGGAAGTGATGTAATTGTTAAAATCGGTTGACTCTTTTTGAAACGTCTATGTGCCATAGTAGTTTTACCATTGGATGAGCAAATATTTTCGATGCAGCATTCTACTCTTTTCTGTTACATTAAACACTTGCTTTTAACTTATTCATAGTTTTCACCAGGGGTCCTTATAAGTTGGCTTAACTCAGCGAGACAGTACTGACACAATCCTGTAATAGCGCTTAAAGCCAGCCTGCGAATAATCAAACTGAAAAATGATCCCTGCTAAATATAATCCGGGATTTGATATAAACACCTGCAATCGCTTCCCAAAACAAGTTTAAAATAATGCTTGCCTCCAAGCTAAATGCTGATGATGCGAGATCTTTAAGCAAAGGAAAAAGATATGGGTAGTTGATGCCAATGCCTGGGATTTTATGGATCCTGATATGCCCAAGCGTTAACAGAATCCACTTAATTAATTTTTTGGAAAACGTCCATGAATTATGAACTTAGCACAATTGACATTCATCCTGAATCAGTCCACAAGTATTCTGTAATATGGCTGCATGGATTGGGCGCGGATGGGAGCGATTTTAAGGGAATTGTCCCTGAACTGCATTTAACTGCTGAGCCGAATATCCATTTTATTTTCCCCAATGCGCCCATTCAGTCTGTAACCATTAATGGCGGAATGCAGATGCGCGCCTGGTACGATATTCTGGAAATGTCACTGGAGCGCAAAGTTGATATTGGAGGGATTTACCAATCAGCAAAATTGGTTGAACTGCTCATTCACAAAGAAATGGATAAAGGCATTCTGTCTGAACATATCCTGCTCGCCGGATTTTCACAAGGAGGTGTGGTTGCGCTTCATACCGGGCTAGGTTTTCAGCATAAACTTGCCGGTATTGTTGCATTGTCGACTTATTTTCCAACCTTTGAACAGTTAAAACCTGAGCTTTCAGCCGCGAACAATGCCAGTCCTATTTTTATGGGGCACGGCATCCTGGATTCAGTTGTCGCTATTGAATTAGGCAAAACCGCATTTAATGCACTTCGTGACTTGGGATATAATGTTGAATGGCATGATTATCTGATGGAGCATTCAGTTTGTATTGAAGAAATAGGGCATATTTCAGCTTTTATCAATCGAATTTTCAATTAGCGTTAATTCAAAGAATGCGCTAAAGCCATGGCGTTGGCAGTTTAAAACGCATTAGATACTTGGATTATTTTTAAACAGGCATAAAAAAAGGGCATGCCGGAAGCGGCGAGCCCTTTTTCTATTTATGAAGATTAAGCTTTTACCGCATCGGCTATTTCATTAAACGCGTCAACTTTTAACTTGCCGGTTTTGACTAGATCAATGCCGGTATCAACAATCATTTTGCAAAGTCCGGGCGTTTTATAAACAATCAGGCATAAATAACCAATTACCGGGATGGCGATTAAAGCCCCGATAAAACCATGGAGACCCACGGCGCCCAGCAGTTTTATCAGCAATGCAATGGCATCCAAAGGCAGTAAAACCATAGCCCCAAAATAGGCAATAACCATAAATGTAAACAGTACAAAAACCACAAACTGAAGTAGCCTTACCAATGTAACATTAACTTTTTTCATATATTTAAATCCGCTCCCGGCGACTAGACAGGGAGATATTAAAATCCCCGCTTTTTTGAAGTGGTTAATTATACCTTAAAGCCGTCAAAATTCGTCATTTTTCTTGTCTTTAAGAAAAAAACGGTACAAAACAGACCCGGCAATAAAGCCGCCTAAATGGGCCCACCAGGCGACATCAATCGTAGCGCCTTCAAAAATGACCGACGTGGTTGCATTATGCAGTTGTAGCAAGACCCATAAGCCCAAAAAAGCTATGGCGGGTACATGAAATATCATCGGTGGAAAAAACACAATGACGCGTTCAAAAGGGTATAGAAAAAAATAAGCCGCCAACACGCCCGCAATCGCACCGGAAGCGCCAATGACCGGAATATCAAGCATTGGATCAAAATACCATTGCAGAAGCGTTGCAAAACCACCGCACATTAAATAAAAAACCAAAAAAGGAATCCGTCCCATCCGGTCTTCAACATTATCTGCAAAAATCCATAAAAACCACATATTAACAGCCAGATGCGTCCAACTTGCATGTAAGAATAAATTGGTCAAAAACGATAGATAGTCATCAAAAGGCAAGCCGGCATCTATGCCTGAATAGCGGATAGGCACCATGCCATAACGGTGTAACAGACTGATAGCTGTTTGATCCGGCAAAAATTGCATGATGAGAAAAATGCTGGTGCAGACTGCCATTATTCCCCAGGTTACATAAGGTTTTGAATAGCATGGCGCGGTATCTCTTATCGGTATCATTGTTTCTACTCTTTTGCCTATTGAAAAAAGTTAGGGAGCGGTGATGGAAATGAATGGACATTTTTTTGCAGGATTATTATCCCAATTCTGCGTTTATCGGCTTTTGCTCTTGCAAGCGCTGAACGTCAATGTAAACCGCAGATTATAAAAATAACCTTTCCAGGCAAAGCTTAACAGCTATAACCCGATTAGCAATGCTGATCGATTTAAATCATTTCCTTCATGACAAAAAGATTATAATGCCCAGGACCAATTGCAATTCATCACCTGCGTAACCGCGGCAACTCCTCAAGATTCATGCAGCCAAATCCAACAGACACTCCGATTTCATTTTCAAGTTTAATGCTTGCCAACCCCCTGCTTACCGCAGTCAGGAAACTGGGCTTTGAGCAACCTACGCCTGTGCAGCAGCAGGCAATTCCGCCAGCTTTGGAGCACAAGGATTTACTGGTTAGCGCCGAAACGGGCAGCGGCAAAACGGCTGCATTCCTATTGCCGGCGCTCCATCATCTGCTTACTTTACCCGCCAGAAAATCCGGTGCAGGCGCACTCATACTTGCGCCCACCCGTGAACTGGCGCAACAGATATTTATGCAATGCCGGCAGTTGGCTGAATTCACTGACCTTAAAGTAGGTATTATTACCGGCGGCGAGGACTTTAGGCTGCAGCAAAATATGCTCCGGAAAAATACCGATATTATTATTGCCACCCCAGGCCGGCTTCTGGAACTGATGGAGCAGGAAACGCCAAACTTCACTCATCTTGAGGTTCTGATATTGGACGAGGCTGATCGTATGCTTGATATGGGCTTTAGTGAAGAAGTTTTGGCCATTGCAAATAGTTGTAATCTCAAAAGACAAACCTTGCTGTTTTCCGCCACGCTAAGCCATTTTGGCGTTATCAAAATGGCTGACAAAGTTCTGAAAAATCATGAAATTATCGCACTAAATACGCTGCACGACGGGCATCGCAATATCGAGCAGCAAATTATTGTGGCCGACGATAATGATCATAAACAAAAATTATTGGCTTGGCTGCTGCTCAATGAAACATACGACAAAGCGCTGGTATTCACCAACAGCAGAACTCAAGCTGACGCTCTTCGCGGCCCACTGCGCGGACAAAAGCTACGTGTTGGCGTATTACATGGCGAAATGGATCAAAAAGACCGCAAGCGGATGATGGACTTATATCGTGAGGGTGAGGTTAATATTATGATAGCTACAGACCTTGCAGCGCGAGGGCTGGACATCAAAGGCATCAATCTGGTTATCAATTTTGAGGTGCCTAGAAACGGCATCAACTATATACACCGTATAGGCCGTACCGGCCGGGTCGATGAACTTGGACTGACAATCGCTTTGGTAAAAAGCAATGAATGGAATTTAATGTCAGGCATAGAGCGTTTTTTAAAGCAGAAATTTAAACGCAGGACTATTAAAGAGCTGGAAGGCAAATATAAGGGCCCTAAAAAACTTAAAGCATCCGGAAAAGCGGCGGGTGTTAAAAAGAAAACGGAACCCAAAAAAGTGACTGCGGAAAAAATTAAAATACGCCACAGAGATAAGAAAAACGTTGGTAAAAGGCGTTTGCCGGCTAATCAGCCGTCTGCAGATGAAATAGCCTCTTGACAACAAAAAAATCATCCATATTGCAGGGACTACGGTTATACTCAGCGTGTAATATTAAATTGGAGATCCGTTCCGATGGAAGTTTTACCAGACCCGGTGTTTTTGTCCCGTTTGCAATTTGCTGTTACCGCCATGTTCCATATTTTATGGCCGGTCATGACTGTGGGACTCTCTCTCATCCTGGTGGTTTTTGAGTGGCTGTGGCTGAAAACGGGGGATGTTGATAATTACCGGCATGCGCGATTCTGGGCCAAATTATTTTTGCTCAATTTTTCGGTGGGTGTTATCAGCGGTCTTCCCCTGGAGTTTGAGTTTGGCACTAATTGGTCCCGCTTTTCCATGATGGCCGGAGAATTCTTCGGTAATATTCTGGGCTATGAAGGCGCTATGGCATTTATGCTGGAGGCCGGTTTTCTAGGAATTATGTTATTCGGGTGGGCACTGGTTCCTCCTGCTATTCATTTGTTAGCGACCTGTATGGTGGCGTTAGGCGCTTCGCTCTCTGTCTTTTGGATTCTGGTTGCTAATTCATGGATGCAAACACCGTCAGGCACTCATCTGGAAAATAATAGAGTCGTCGTGGACAGCTATGTTGAAGCGATCTTCAATAAAAATATGCCTTGGGGCGTTTCACACATGTGGTTTGCCTGTCTGGCGACCAGTCTTTTCGTCATCGGCGGTTTGTCCGCCTGGTATATTTTAAAAGGAAGAAACACGGATTTTTTTCTTAAGTCATTTAGGGTGGCCTTAATTGGCGTTATTTTTGTGGTCCCTATTCAAATATATCTTGGCGACAGCAATGGTAGAGAGGTGTTTGCAAACCAACCGGCAAAGGGAGCCGCTATCGAGGCGCATTGGACGACGAATCAGGAAGGCACAGGAGCTGCCTGGAATTTGCTGGCATGGCCCAATCCAGCGGAACAAAAAAATGATTGGGCTATTTCTATCCCTGGCGTATTGAGTGTTCTGGCAACCCGCGATAAGCACGGACAAGTACAAGGATTAAAATCTTTTCCGAAGGCCGACCAGCCGCCTGCTATTGCACTGATTTTCTATAGTTTCCGGATCATGGTTGGGGTCGGAATATTCTTTTTGGGACTCTTGTTGTGGACATTGGTTATTTGGCTTAGGGGGCAATTAAAATCCGTGTTAATTGGCAATAATCGATTGCTGCTGAGCGTTTGGGTAGCTTCAATACCGCTTGGTTATGTGGCCACGGAATGCGGCTGGATTGTCCGGGAGGTTGGCCGTCAACCATGGATCATTTACGGGTTGTTACGAACCCGCGATGCGGCGTCGATTCTTCCTGTGTCAGTTGTGGCGGTCAGCCTGGTTAGTTTTTTAGTCATTTACAGCATCCTTTTTGTTTTGTTTCTGGTTTTTGCAGCCCGCATTATCAGGAAAGGGCCTGATTTGACATTGATGCCGCCGTCATGAAATTACACTTGAGTATACTTGATAACGATTCCGGAGCTATGGCGCATGGACAATGAAATTCATACTTTGCTCGCCAATATCTGGTTTTTTATTATCGGCTTGATGCTTTTCTTGTATGTCGTTCTGGATGGTTTCGACCTCGGTGTAGGCATTCTTTCCCTAGTTGCCCGGAATGACAAACATCGCGCTATCATGATGATGAGTCTTGAAAGTATCTGGGATGCGAATGAAACCTGGCTGGTATTGCTTGGCGGCTCACTATTCGGCGCTTTTCCTCTGGTTTTTGCAATCATGCTGCAAACGCTTTATATTCCAATCATGGTCATGTTATTTGCGCTGATCTTCCGTGGTTTCGCCTTTGAGTTTCGTCATCATGCCCGGAATAAAGCGCCCTGGAATCAGGCATTTGGAGTCAGCAGTTTATTGGCGGCCTTGGCTCAGGGAGTCGCATTTGGGGGATTGATCAGTGGGTTGGGCGTTACCGAAAGTGACGATCAGGGCAACGTGCGGGGATGGTTTACGCCCTTTGCAGCACTGGTCGCATTGGGCGTGGCGACCGGTTATACCTTGCTTGGCGCAGCCTATTTAGTGATAAAAACCGAAGGCGCAATTCAGCGGATAAGCATTGTTCAATCCTATGTAGCCGCCGCTCTGGAAATAGTTCTTGTGATAACGGTAGTCATCTGGGCGGCGCGGTTTAATACCTATTTTGCCGCTCGCTGGGCCGATAAGGAAACCGGCAATTTTATGAATTTCTTTCTTATCTTGGCGGTCTTTGCCTTTTTCATGTTGATGCGGGCATTACAAAAGCGTTTCGAAGTCAGGGCTTTTTTCTGGAGCGTCATCATTACGCTGGCCTCTTTTACCGCAGTGACTATCGGTTACTATCCATATATGGTGCCTGCTTCGATATCACTGCTTCATGCGGCATCTTCCAGCAAGACATTGATATTCATGCTCGCAGGAATTGGTCTTTTGATTCCCGTTATGCTGGTTTACAGCGGTTATCAGTATCTTGTTTTCCGGGGCAAGGTGCAAATGGGGCAGCACGCAGAATGATGCCGAAGGCACTCATTCGTCGTAATACAGCTAAGATCCCATAGCAATGAGGAATAGCTTAACCCATCTTCGTGACTCCAGTCTCCCTAAGTTATTGATTTTTGGTTACCGGCGGTTTTCATTTCGAAAAAACCCTTTAAAATCAATGCTCATTTTTCGCTCTCTCTTGTAGTGCCATCCATTTAGGTTTGCATCTTGATTTTTTCCGGAATAGCGCCCATGCTAGAGCCATGTATATTCGAAGAACCAAAACCAAAACAGCGGATCATGGCGAAGATTCCTATACCTATCGGATCGTTGAATCCGTGCGTGAGGGAACACAAGTCAAGCAACGTACGCTACTCAATCTAGGCAAAGACTTTGCCATTGAGCCCGCGCACTGGCCCTTGCTTGCGGCCAGAATTGAACAGCTTCTGCAAGGCTCAGCGCCGCGCCAAGACGAGTTGTTTCATTTAGAGGATGATGCCGGTCAACTTCTGGAGGCCGCCGCCGTGCGCTATAGCGACCTCATCATCGCGAAACTGGCGCAACCGGTGGCGGCAGCGACGCCCGGGCAGGATTATCATAGTGTCGGCATTAATCATATCGAAGCCCATCAAGCCCGCAGCATCGGCGGGGAAACGTTGGCGTTGCATGCGGTCATGCAGTTGCAGCTGGATCAGAAGCTTGCCGCACTGGGCTTTAACAAAATCGATGCCGCGGCGGCATTGGGCAGCATCATAGGGCGCATGATTTCACCCGGCAGCGAACTGCAGACCCATGACTGGCTGCAAGCGCGTACCGGCCTGGGTGAACTGCTTGATCATGACTACGGCAGCACCAGTCTGACGCGCCTGTACACCATCAGCGATAAGTTGCTCAAACACCAGTCGGCGCTGGAAACTTTTCTGGGTGCTCAGGAGCAGACCTTATTCGATTTAAACCGGAGCATCGTCTTGTACGACTTGACCAACACCTATTTTGAAGGCCAGTGCGCCCAAAACCCCAAGGCCCGGTTCGGCCGCTCCAAAGAAAAACGCCGTGATTGCCCATTGGTGACCTTAGGTCTGGTTCTGGATGGCAATGGCTTCCCGCTCAGCAGCCAGGTCTTTCCAGGCAACGCCAGCGAGCCCGCCACGTTGGCGCTGATGCTGGACGGTCTGCAGGGGAAAAATCCATTAGCCGGAGAAAAACCGGTCATTATCATGGATGCCGGCATTGCCAGCGCTGACAATCTCGCCTGGTTAAGCGCGCGCGGTTATCTTTACCTGGTGGTCAGCCGGGAACGCTACCTACAAGATCCCAGAGACCAGGATAATGCCGTACTGGTTAGGGAAACCGGACAGAGCAAAGTCAGCGTTTACCGCACAATCGATGCAGAAACCGGGGAAACCCGGCTCTATTGCCACTCCGATCAAAAAGCCAAAAAAGAACAGGCCATCCGCAACCGCTTCCACGTTCGTCTGGAAGAGGGGCTCGACAAGCTCCATGCCGGTTTGGACAAAAAAGGCACGATCAAAAACTACGCGAAAATACTCGAACGCATTGGCCGGCTGCGCGAAAAAAACAGCCGCGTCGCGCAAGACTACCGCATTGAAGTCATTGCTGATGACGCGAAAAACAACGCCATCCGTATTGAATGGCAGCGTGAACCCAAAAGTGAACAAAAAGACCGGCACTGCGGAGTTTACTGCCTGAGAACCACTACTCCGGACTGGTCGGAAGAACAATTGTGGTCAACCTATATCATGCTGACCGAGATCGAAGCCACGTTCAGAAGCTTGAAAACCGACCTCGGCTTACGTCCAGTTTTCCACCATAAAGAAGAACGCGTCACCGGACACTTGTTCATTACTTTAATGGCCTACCATCTGGTGCATACCCTGCGCTATCAACTCAAGCAGCAGGGTATCCATTTAAGCTGGGACAGCATACGCAACATTATGTCGACCCAACAACGCCTCACGATTACCTTGCCGACAGAGGATAATAAGACCATTCACCTGCGCACAACAACCCAAGCCGAAACACGCCAAAAACAACTATACGCAGCCTTAAGTATCAAACCTGACCTGATAGGTAAATGTAAGACGATTATTGATAAGAAAAAATATGTAGTGCCATTTGAGATAAATTAAAATTTTAACTTATTGAAATAACAAGAAATTATCAGTAGAATTCACGAAGATGGGTTAAGCCCCTTTAAAATTAGCGATCGAACAAATCAAAGACAAGCGTTGATCCAACGCACGATATCCGTTGCGCTCATGGCCCCGGACTTACGGGCTATTTCATGACCGGATTTGAAAATTACCAGGGTCGGAATGCTGCGAATATTAAATTGAGCAGCGGTAAATTGCTCCTGTTCGGTATTGAGTTTGGTCAGGCGCACCCGAGGCTCAAGTGTAACAGCAGCCTGGGCATAGGATGGCGCCATCATTTTGCATGGTCCGCACCAGTCCGCCCAGAAGTCGACTACAACCGGAATATCATTACGCGTAATATGGCGCTCAAAATTTTGGTCTGTTAGTTCCAATGGATGCCCCGTAAATAAGGCTTCTTTACATTGGCCGCAACGGGGTTGTTGGCCCAATCTCTCTGATAATATGCGATTTACCGTATTGCAGTGGGGACAAACAATATGTACTGTATTCATGGGGCGCCCCTATTATTTTAAAGTTTAAAGGTTGAAGATATAAGGTCCAATGCTTGACAGTGGAATAAAAATAATCACTCAGTCCGAGTAATTTAATGGCTGCGATAATCTATTATCCGCTTAAATTGTTAGTGAAGGTTGCAAAAGACACCAGCATTTTATATTTGTATACAACAGGAAGAACGGAGCTTGCATAAAATAAAAAGAGCGCCTTTGGTTGTTGGTCAAAAGATAAACAACGGTTGCGGTGGGATAACGCCTCTGCTGCCCAAGTCAGAAATCAAATCACTCCATTTAACATCTGGAGATGCTTTGGCGCAAATTAAAGCTGCGTCAAACCCTTTACCGGAAAAACATCACATAGCTTGCCTGTAGCATAATTACCAGGCCATCGAGCAATGCGATAACCGCAAAAACCTTTTTGGTTGCTCGCATGGAAATCCATTGCGCAAGAAATGGTCCCAGCCGTCCTCCCCATAACACCCCCAGCATGGTGAATGCCGCCGGTTCCCAGGGAACGCCTCCGAAATAGAAGGCGTGTATGAAAGCCAGCAGCACAGAATTTATTGACAGCAATACCACGCCCAGTCCAATGGCGCGGTTAGCGTCAAGTCCATAGGCGAGCATACAAAAAGCGGCGATAATTTCGCCCTCGCCAATTGCAACCCAGCCGGTAATAAGACCGCCGAGAAAAGAAATCAGCATGACCGGGATTAGAGCGTTTGCTGGAAGTACCGACCGTCCACCTTTCCTCTCCAGCGTGATGAGCATTAACAAACCGGCTATAAATGCTATGGGACCAAACAATCCTTTGATCAGCATAGGCTGCGGATGGATCAGGAAGGTGGAAACCGCAGCCCCGATAATAAGCGCGGGTACCGTCCATTTCAAAAGCGATAGAGGCACTTCGCCACGGCGCAGCCAACCGGATGCGCCACTGGTCATACCTACAGCTTGAGTAACGAATGCCAATTTTAAGGCGCTCACAGGATCCACGTTGTAGACTAACATCAGCGCCGGGATAAAGACAATGCCGCCGCCGATCGCGGTAACGTTGCCGATAAATGCACCGGCTACACCAACGATAATTAGTGGCCAATTGCTGGCGGCAAGTCCTAGCGGATCTGGAAATGCGAACCAATAAGCGGCAAGCCAGATAAGAGTAAATACAAAAAGCCACGGAGTGAAATAGGGAAAGTTCGCCGGTAAATTGTTACCGGGTTTAACCACTTGGCTGGAATAACGAGAAGATTGCGGGTTTTGATCGTTTATCATTAAGTGGGGTTTCAACGAAGATGACAGCTATAATATAAAATCTACCGGGACTCAAAGAAATCAGTACATTCAGTTTCCGGTGAAAACGCTATGTTCCGGATAGCGGGCGATTTGCAAAACCGGTCACCGGTTTGAGTTGCGCCAACCAGATAAAACAGTATTTCAGTGTTGATGCGGCGGACTGATTTATTTCAAGATGACGGCGCAGTAAATTTTGAACAGTATCCAGGAAAGTAATCAAAAAGAGCATTAAACCCGCTTGAAAATGAGCGAGGTATTGATTCCGCCGAAGGCGAAATTATTACTCATCAGATACTCGCAATCCATTTTACGAATATCGCCTTTAATGTAGTCCAGTTCCGCGCAGGCGGGGTCAATGTTAACAAGATTCGCCGTCGGATGGAACCAGCCTTCGTTCATCATATTCAGAGCCGCCCAGGCTTCAATAGCTCCGCAGGCTCCCAGCGTATGACCGGTATAGCTCTTCATGGAACTGATAGGTATCCTGTTGCCGAAAACTGCCGCCGTGGCGTGGCTTTCGGCAATATCGCCCAGCTCGGTCGCGGTGCCATGAGCGCTGACATAATCAATCACAGCTGCATCAATATCAGCATCCTGCAACGCCAGCCTCATCGCCGCCTGCATGCTGCCGGAATCCGGCTGGGTGACATGAAGGCCGTCGCAATTGGTGCCGAATCCGATAATCTCGGCATAAATATGCGCGCCCCGGTTTATCGCATGCTCTCTTTCTTCCAGGATTAAAGTCCCGCCTCCTTCACCGATCACGAGTCCGTCACGCTCCTTGTCAAACGGACGCGGCGTTTTATCCGGTTCATCATTGCGGAGGCTGGTCGCAAACAAGGTATCGAAAACTGCCGCCTGAGAGGGTGACAGCTCGTCACTGCCGCCGGCCACCATGATGGCTTGAAGCCCATGTTTAATTGTTTCATAAGCGTAACCAATGCCTTGGCTGCTGGAGGTGCAGGCGCTCGACGTCGGAATAATGCGCCCTTTAATGCCGAAATGTAAACTGATATTCACCGGGCAGGTGTGCCCCATCATACGAATATAAGAAGTTGCATTCATCCCGCCTTTGTCATGGTTTAGCAGCATTTTGGTAAAATCGATCAGGCCGTCGAAACTGCCCGAGGAACTGCCGTAAGAAACGCCCGTCTTGCCGCTTGTTAAACAGGGGTCATATAACAAACCGGCATCGATCAAAGCCAGTTCCGAAGCATAAGTAGCCAGCATCGCTACACGCCCCATGCTACGCACCTGTTTGCGCGAATAATGCGCAGGCCTGGAAAAGTCCACCGGCGCGCCCAAAAGAGTGTTCAGCCCTTTATATTTAACCCAGTCATCCATTCTTTGAATGCCGGTAATTTGAGATTTAAGCTTTTTAGCAACCGTTTGCCAGTTGTTTCCCAACGGCGTAATGGCTGCCATGCCGGTCACCACAACCCGTTTCATTTATAAAATCCTCCATTTACTGAAAGCACTCGCCTGGTAATATATTCCATATTCTCCGGCATTAAAAAAAACACTATAGCTGCCGGTTCTATATCAGGTAGGCAGGCGTCTGTTAGCAATACCTTTTTTCTCATTGTCAGTTTGTTACCACCCGGTTAATAGCTGAATCAGGCTGATAGACATTGAGTTTTGCCGATGCCGATATGCCTTCGGCTGAAATACGGCAATCAAAAACCCCAAGGCCCTGATCTTCAACTAATTGTTTAATACTCACGGACAGAATCGAACCTACGGCAAATGTTCCAACATTGCAAACATATCGTCTTGTTCCCAGCAAAAAACCAAGATTAAGCGGTTCGCCGGCCAATCTGCGCTTCATGCCGCCCAGCGCCGCAATGGTTTGGGCCATGTATTCTATCCCCAGCCAGGCGGGTACCGTGTTACCGTCGCCAAACAGACCGTCATCGCGCACGATAACTTCCGTAACCATATTTTCTTCATCAAATTCAATCACCCGGTTCACTAATACCATTATGCCGGAATGAGGCAGCAAATCTTCGACAGCAAACTTTCTCATGTTCGTGAGATAATGATGGAAATATTATTGCCGCCAAAGGCAAATGAATTGCTCTGACAATGGTTAACACGTCTTCCTAAGGTCTGGCCCGGTGTTACATAATTCAATGAAGGCAAAGCGCCGTCCGGCGCATCATCATTAATATTCGGTATTAATAAGCCCTGCGCATCGTCTTGCGCCAATAACAACCAGCAAATGCCCATTTCCATAGCGGCGGCCGCGCCAAGGGCATGGCCGGTCATGCCCTTGGTTGAGCTGACGGCGACCTCGCCGCCAAACACCTGCCATATTGCATTGCTTTCCATCGCATCGTTCAAAGGTGTAGCGGTGCCATGCAGATTAATATAATCAATTTCTCCGGGCTGCATCCGTGCATCCGTCAAAGCCATTTCCATGGCTGCGATCACTGCGCCGCCGTCAGGGTCGGGCGCGGAAAAGTGATAGGCGTCACTGCTCGCGCCAATGCCTTCGAGCGACACGGGTCCTGCTTCCTTGCTTAATACAAACAGGCTTGCCGCCTCGGCTAAATTGATGCCATCCCGGTGCGAGCCAAAAGGTTTGCACAACCCGGCCGATAAGGACTCCAGCGCTTCAAACCCGGACATCGTAAACTGGCATAAGCTATCGGCACCGCCGACAATCACCGCATCACAAATATCCAGCGCAATCAGACGGCGGGCCGAAGCAAACGCCCTGCCGCTGGATGAGCAGGCTGTCGATACTGTATAGGCCGGACCTTTCAGTCCCAGGACAGATGCAAGAAAATCAGCGCCGCCGGCAAACTGCTGCTGTTTATAATGAAACTTTTCCGGTTTTGGCCGGCTTCTGGCGACTTCCGCCAGAGCCAGTTCTGTATTTCTGAGGCCGGATGTGCTGGTCCCGATGACCACGCCGATCCGGTCAACGCCATAGTTCCTGATCATGCTGTCGATTGTTGGCTTGATTTGCTCTGACGCAGCTAAGAGTAACCGGCTGTTTCTGCAATCATATACGCTATATTTATCATCGATTCCGGGCAGCTCGGCCTGGACAGCTCCGGCATAATACGGATGTCCGGGAGAATACTCATCGGTCCTGATCAAACCAGTACGGTGTCCGGCCTGCAAATTGTGCAACATCTCGCCGCCATTATTTCCGGAGGCTGAGAGGATGCCGAGGTCATTGAGAAATAGCTTCAAACCAGTCAGGATTCGCGGCACAACTTTACCAGCGTCTTCAGGCGAAGGCTGTGGTTTTTGACATAGGGATTGTTTTCGTCCCAGACATAGCCAGCCAGAATCGAACAGATCATCTGTTTAATGTTATTTTTTTGTTCAACATTCTTCAAATGTTGGTAGAACACCACGTCCTGAAAGCTGCCGTCATACCAAGAGTTGACGAAGGTGCGGAATGTTTCCACGCCTTTTTGCAAAGGATCGCTAAAATCACTTTGCCAGTCCGCAGGGAGTCCGTTAAATTGCCGGTCAAGGACATCAGCGGCCAAACTTGCCGATTTCATCGCGATTGTGACGCCGGAGGAAAATACCGGATCAAGAAATTCTCCGGCATTGCCTAGCAAAGCATAACCATTGCCATACAAGTTCTTGACGTTAGCGCTGTATCCGCGGATGCTGTTGACAGGAGTGTCGTATATTGCGTTTTTCAAAAGGCCGGACAAGCCCGGTTCCAAAGCAACGAATTGCTGTAATACGGTTAGCCGGTCAGTTCCGGGAATATTGAGCACGTCTTCTTTACCCACTATGCCTAGACTGCAACGGCCGTTACTGAAAGGAATCAACCAATACCAGACATCGTTTAGTCCGGGATGAACAATAATCCGGATTTTATTGCGATCGTAGCTTGAGTCATCTATCCGGTCTTCCAGATGAGTAAAGACCGCTTGCCGTACCGGAAAGTCCGAAGGCTTTTCGAGATCCAGCAAACGCGGCAATACCCGGCCGAAGCCGCTGGCATCCAGGACGAAATCAGCTGTCAGCTGATAACTCTGTTCCGTTGTGGAATCCCGGATAGTCAGGCATGGTTTATCGTGGCTGAAATCAGCCGCAATCACTTCCTGCCGCCAGCGAATTTGAACGCCCATCCGCTGTGCTTCATCGGCCAGCAGCGCATCAAAACGGTCGCGCTGTACCTGGTAGGTTGAATCAAAGCCATCGGTAAATTTATCGGCGAAACAAAATTCGGAATGTTTGTCGTTATGTAAAAAGGCCGCGCCATTTTTTAATTGAAATCCTGCCGCCTTAACTGCATCCAGCATTCCGGCCTGTTCAATAATTTCCATGCACTGCGGCAGCAAACTTTCGCCAATACTGAAGCGGGGAAAAGCATCCCGCTCCACAATGATGGCCGGATAACCCTTGTTGCTCAGTAACGCCCCGGCAATACTGCCTGCAGGTCCAGCGCCAATAATAATGACGTTTCCTCTATCTGCCATAAATCTAAGCTGCCTGTCGTTCTATTTTCATTGTGGTAAATACTTTTAAAAAATCTCATCACAGTCCCCGCCTGCAAATTATCCGGTTTATACCGATTGATAATGACTATTGTGGCCTTGATCAGCTATCATTGAGCGTTTAGTATACCTTACAATAACCATGAAAAAGAAACTACGCGATTTTATCTTTCACGAGCTTGTTTTTGTTGCTGAACCGGATCAATTCAGTGATGATGACGATCTGCTGGAAGCAGGTCTGGACAGCATGGGCATTATGCGCCTGATTATGTTTATCGAGAATGAATACGGTGTAACCCTCCCCGATACGGAGATTGAACCGGACAATGTGCAATCCTTCAACGCACTGGCGCATTGGATTTTACGGCATCAAAACGGATGACTATAAAAAAAGAAGATATTCTGGAAAGACTGAATCCGGCCGATAGTTTCACTCTTGCAATGGATGAGGAAATCCGCAGGGACGGTTTGGCCGGCAGTTACGGCTGTTTCGCTCTGGAGCTTGACAAAACACCGGATATAGCCGTTCTGCAAGGGCGGATTGCAGAGTTCAGTCTCCGCTTTCCAGTTGCACAGGCCAGTCTGCAACAAATCGGCCGGCGCTTTTACTGGTGCAGGCGAAACGATCCGCCCCGGCTGTTTTTTCAGCATCATTGCCCCGGTAACCAGAATGAAGCGGATTTCCAGCAACACACGATCGACCGTATTATTAATCACAAACAGTTAAGGGAAACTACCGCTCCCATTGAATTTCATCTGTTGACGGGTCCGGCAAAGCATATTTTTTTCACCCGTTGGCTGCATCCTTTCTGCGATGCCCGCGGTGCCGACCTGATCCTGAAATATCTGTGCATAGCCGATGAAGCTCAACGCAGGCAATTCGGTCTGCCTGAATCCGGGCCGTTAGTGCTTGAGCAATTGGCTAAATACCGCTGGTGGCAAAAGATCGCTTTGCTGTTGAAAGGCAAGCGTTATATCGCCAAGCTGGACAGCCTGGAAAGTATTCAGCCGTTTCCCGGCAAACCGGCTCCGCAGCGGCTTAACTACAGCATTCAAAGACTGAGCGAAGCAGATACCGGACAGGTTGTCAAACTGGCAAGAAAACAGGCCGGACTGACCGGCACCAGCCTTTATTATATCGGCTGCCTGATGCGCGCTCTTGACAAAATGGCTGTTGACAGCCAAGGTGACGCCTATTGCGCGCCTTATGCCTTCAATTTGCGCAAACAACGGGCCTTGACTCCGATGACAGGCAATCATCTTTGCGCCCTGTTTGCCCAGGCGCCCCGCGATATTGTTCAAAACCGGCAAAAACTGTTTGACCATCTGAAACAGCAAAATGCCCAGGTCATTCGCCAGCAACTGGACTACGCTTTCCTGCCGCTGATGTGGGCCGGGAGCTGGCTGTCCCTAGCCGAATACGGCAAGACCTTGCGCCAGGCTTTCGGCTCGGGGAAGGAGCGCAGTTCATTCTGGTTTTCCGATGTAGGCCGGGTAGACATTCCTGAGAACAGCTTTCCCGGTGCTGAAATTACCGGCGTATTTCATGTCTGCCAGGTAACCTCGCCGCCCGCGCTGGCTTTTCTGAGCTGTATCCACCGGAACCGGTTAACCCTGAGCTACAACTTTGTCGAACCGGTCAGTAATCCAGCGCAAATAGAGAAATTGCAGCAATTAATGCTGGCGGAATTACTGGAGGAGACAGAATGAGCGCCTCGGTAAATCAGGTGGAGCTTGCCGTTAATAACCGGGCAAATCCTTACAATGAAACTCATATCCAGTCTTTGCTTTCTGCATTTAACCGGCAATGCCAAACCGCACCGGACAACCTTGCCTTTATTGAAGGCGGCCGACAGTTCAGTTATTGTCAGCTCAGGCAGCGGGCCTCTCAGCTTAGCGCCGGTTTGTTAACTCGGCAGAAGCCTTGCCGGCGTGTCGTCATAGCCGTGGATCGCGGTATTGATGCCGCTGCCGCCATTTTGGCTGTGTTGGGCGCCGGCGCTTGTTATATTCCTCTCGACATCAAAAACCCGGCCCCTCGTTTGAATTACATCATCAACGATGCCCACCCTCAATATATTATCGGCAAAGGACACTGTCCGGATTGGCTGGAAACCCCTGAGCTCTGGCTGGATATTGAGCAGTTGGATTGCTCACAACTAAGTACCTGTTGGCCGGCGGAAGTAAGCTCCGAAGCGCTGGCAGCAATACTCTATACCTCCGGCTCCACCGGCGTACCCAAAGGAGTCGCTTTAAGTCACAGAGCGATGCGCAATTTCTCCGGCTGGGCGTCAAACACTTTCCGGATCAGCCGCAACGACCGCATCGCTTCATTGGCTCCATTTCATTTCGATCTGTCCGTTTTCGATTTATTCAGCAGCTTAAGTTGCGGCGCTTCTGTTCTATTTGTGCCGGCCGGATTGACTCTCTCGCCTAGCCGGCTGACTGCATGGCTATCTGAACAGCGCATCAGCGTTTTTTATACGGTGCCGTCATTGCTTGGGTTTATCGCCTTGAAAGGCTCTTTATCCTCCATTTCGCTGCCCGATCTGAAAACTGTGCTTTTTGCCGGCGAGGTGTTTCCAACTCAGCAGTTGAAAAAGCTGTGCGGGTTATTGCCGGATGTTAATTTTTACAACCTGTACGGACCCACTGAAACCAATGTCTGTTGCTATTGGCCGGTGGATCGCGAGCGCCTGAAATCCGGCCAACCCATCCCGATCGGCTACCCGGCCTGCGGCGCTGTTCTGCAAATCGACGACGAAACCAACGAATTAGCGGTCAAAAGCGCCAGCAATCTATCCGGCTACTGGAAACAAGGCCAACTGATCAACGCATTAACGCCTGATGGCTATTATCATACCGGCGACAAGGTTTCGCTTAATGAACAAGGTGAATACTGTTATCACGGCCGTCTCGACCGGATGCTGAAATGCTCCGGCTACCGGGTCGAACCGGCGGAAATAGAATCGGCATTATTACAATGTCCTGAAGTGATTAACTGTGCCGTCATCGGCATTATCGACAGCGCTTGCGGTCAACGTCCCGCCGCCGCCGTTGTCCTGAAAAACGGCGCAAAACTGGACACGGTAGTCAAATCGGCCAAACAAAAATTACCGGCCTATATGCAGCCTTGCAAATATATAGAGCTGGAGTCCTTGCCTTATTTTAGCAACGGTAAGACCGACTACCTGAAATTGCGCCAACAACTGGAGAAAAACTGAATGGACATCGATAATCTGCCCGGTGCGGGAGATGCCGCTGCCTCAAGGCATCGCTTGCAATACTGTGCGAACCAGGGTTTGTTTAGGCATGCCGTCCCGGCGGATAACGGCGGTTACGGCAACCATTTTACCGATCTGGTTAACGCGCATGAAACACTGGGCAAGGCCGGGAAGGATACCGGCTTAATGCTTTCCATCAACGCTCATCTATGGGGCGCTTTGTTTCCAATCCTGAAATACGGCGATACCCGGCAGCAAAAAATCTATTTGAGCGGCTTAGTAACCGGCGGCCTGATAGGCGGCCATGCCATTACCGAACCGCAGGCCGGCTCCGATATTAACGCATTGGCAATGACCGCCGTGCAAAGCGGCGACGGGTTTTTACTGAACGGGCATAAGCGCTTCATTACCAATACTCCTATCGCCGATCTGCTGATTGTATACGCCCGTCTGGACAATAAATTATCCGCTTTCATCGTGCATAAGGATGATCAAGGCGCTGGCTTTCTTGATACGCCCCAGATAACGGGTTGCCGGAGCGCTACGATGGGCGATGTCATACTTGAAAATTGCCTGATTCCAGCTGTCCGGCAATTGGGCAAAACCGGTGCAGGCAATATGATGATCCAACAGGCGCTTGAGCTGGAAAGGGCGTTTATTTTTGCCGGCATCTGCGGCCTCATGGACTGGCAGCTGGAAACCGTCATCAAGTTCAGCCGCGAACGCAAAGTCAACGACATTCACCTGGGAAAATACCAGGCCGTCAGCCACAAAATTGCCGAAATGAAATTAAGGCTCGACACGATCAGGCTCTGGGTCAGCGAATGCGCGCGTCTCAAAGACGGCAACAAGCGCATCACTCTGGCCAGCGCCCAAACCAAATTATTCGCCGCCGAAGCGTTTCTGCAATCCAGCCTGGACGCAGTCCACATACTCGGCAGCAACGGCCTCACAAAAGCCAGCCTGATGGCGGATCTGGTCATCGACGCGCTCGCCAGCCGCCTGTTTTCCGGCTCCTCGGAAATCCAGAAAAATATCATCGCCGCCTTGCTTGGAACCGGCGATGGCTATAGATAAACCGGTTTTTTGCGCAGCATGCGCCGGCCCAGGTTCAGTCGCAGGCAACCATCGATGCCACCGAAACAGCTCATTTTATTCAAAAAGGGGCAGCTGTCTGATGAAAATATACCAGCCGTACGCAGTTTATGGCTTTGTCAGGATAACCGCGCCCGAAGGTAGGGGGCGGCTTCGCGCTTTATGAATATTTGCGTCAGAACCGTCACAGCCGCTTAGCTGTCGAGAAGTGCAAAGCCCTCTCTTTAAGCGCAAGCGCAGCATCGTGTACAGCTTCCGATAGAGTAGGGCGTGCGTGAATGGTTCTTGCCAAGTCTTCACTGCTAGCGGAAAACTCCATAGCCAGTACAGCTTCAGCTATTAGTTCAGATGCTTGCGTCCCGATAATATGAACACCGAGAATCTTGTCGTTTGCCGCGGAAGTGATGATTTTAACCATACCTTCAGTTTTTCCCATCGCCAGCGCCCGGACGGTTGCCGATAGCGGATAAACGCCAATTTTAACGGCTTCCCCCATGGCGCGCAGAGCCTGTTCGGTATGGCCTACCCAGGCAATTTCGGGTTCCGTATAAATCACGCAGGGAAGGTTGTCGTAGTTAATCGGGTTATGGAATCCGGCAATGAGTTCAGCAACGAATACGCCTTCCTCTATGCCTTTATGCGCCAACATAGGCCCTAGCAAGGTCAAGTCGCCTAAGGCATAAACTCCGGGCAGGTTGGTGCGGCAATTATCATCGACGTAGACATAGCCGTTTTCATCGAGCAATAAATCTGCTTCTGGCGCTGCCAGATCTCCGGTATTAGCTTTTTGACCGCAGGCAACGATTAGCTTATCAACGCGCAAGCTGTGAGTGCCTTCCTGATCTTGATAGTCTACCGTGACTTTTTTGTTGCCCTTTTTTGCGGAAATAACTCGAGCGCCCAAACGCAAATCCAGTCCCTGCTGACTATAAATGCGGTAAGCCTCGCCTGAAACTTGCTGGTCGAGCAAGGATAAAAAGTTTTCTTGCGCTTCCAGCAGTATGGTTTCAGAACCGAGTCTATTCCAGATGCTGGCCAGTTCAAGTCCTACTACGCCAGCTCCGATAATGGCTAACTTTTTGGGGACTGCGTCAAGATTTAAAGCGGCAGTGGAATCAATAATATATTCGTTGTCTATTGGGGCGCAAGGTAAATTATTGGGGGTTGAGCCGGTAGCCAGAATAATATGTTTGGCGTCAAGTATTGAATGAGCTCTGGGTTCAAGGCCGATAATCTCCACCTGCCGCGCATTTAGTAAGCGTCCCTTTGCCTGAACATGGTCTATCTTATGGTGCGCGAACAAATCAGACATTTTATGGCTGATTTCATCGACAATTTTGTCTTTGCGCTGGATCATTTCGGGTAAGTCTACTGACAGCGCTTCAACGTGAATACCGTGTTTTTCTATCTCGTGATTCAGCTGATGATAGATTTTTGCTGATTCCAGTAAGGTCATGGCGGCGATGCCGCCGGTATTGAGATGGTAGCCGCCTAATCGACGCTGGCTTTTTTTATCGAACCAGTTATCAATGCAGGCGGTTTTTAGTCCGAGCTGCGCGCAACGAATAGCGCTGGCGTAACCAGCTGGCCCGGCACCGATTACTATGACATCGTAGTGAGTTTGCTTTTTTGGCATAGTATTAAATATTAAGCAGTAGATGAGCGGGAGCTTCCAGGCATTCTTTGATGGTGACTAAAAATTGTACTGCTTCGCGGCCATCAACCAGACGGTGGTCGTATGACAGGGCAAGATACATGATTGGCCTGATAACAATTTGGCCGTTTTCAACAACAGGCCGTTCCTTGATGGCATGCATGCCTAAAATAGCGCATTGAGGGGGATTAAGTATGGGAGTCGACAGCATTGAACCAAACACGCCGCCGTTAGTAATGGTAAACGTTCCGCCCTTTAGGTCGTCGTAGGTTAATGTACCTGCTCTTGCCTTTTCTCCAAAACCGGCAATGCTTTTTTCAATGCCGGCAAAATCGAGTTGATCCGCATCATGCAAAACCGGCACAATCAAACCGCGCGGCGTACTGACGGCAATGCCAAGGTCGTAGTAGCCATGATAAATGATGTCGTTATCATCAATGGAGGCATTGATGGCAGGGAAATGTTTTAATGCCTCAATCGAAGCTTTGACAAAAAACGACATAAAGCCGAGTTTGACAGCATGTTTTTGCTCAAATCTGACTTTGTATTGGTTACGAAGATCGATGACGCTTTGCATGTTCACTTCGTTGAATGTAGTTAACATGGCCGCATTTTGTTGCGCTTGTAACAGACGTTCCGCAACTTTAGCTCTTAAGCGTGTCATCGCAACGCGTTGTTCAGGACGCAGATTTGAGGCGACCGTTGTCGATTCGATGGGTTTAGCCGTTTCCGGCTTGGCAACAGTTTCCGTGCTTTGTAAAGACACAATGTTTTGCGATTTTACTGCGTTTGCCGGTGTTTGTTTGCTAAGATGAGCCAACACGTCTGATTTAGTCAGACGGCCGCTTTTACCTGAACCTTTTATGTCTGAAGGATCCAAAGTATTCTCGTGGATCAGTCGGCGCACTGAAGGACTTAACGGGATATCTTCATCGTCATGCTCAGGTGTTGTAACCGATAGTGTTTTATTTTCGGCGGCTTGGCTCTCTTGAGCCGCTTCTGGTTCCAGTAAAGCCAACAACTCACCGCCGGTAACTATAGCGCCGTTTTCCTTGAGTATCTGACTAAGCACGCCCGAGTCAGGCGCGGTAACTTCAAGCACTACTTTATCTGTTTCAAGATCAACGAGGTTTTCGTTCTTGTTGACAAATTCACCGGCTTGTTTATGCCAGGTGATCAACGTTGCATCGGAAACAGATTCGGGTAGATTGGGAACTAGTACTTCAATGCTCATGTTATTTTCCTGAAGAGACGCCGTATAAGGCGGATTGAACGACAGCTTTTTGTTGTTCTATATGAACGTGGAAATTCCCGACAGCAGGCGCTGCCGATGCTTCACGTCCGGCATAGGTGACGTTGATATGGGCTTGTACAATGTCGGTAAAGTGATGCTTGGATTGATACCAGGCACCTTGATTTTTTGGCTCTTCCTGACACCATATAAAATCTTCCAAATGAGGATATTTAGCTATTTCCGTTTTAAGTAATTTATCGGGGAAAGGATAAAGCTGTTCAAGACGTGCAATAGCAACATGTTTAAGGTTATCCTGACGACGCGCTTCCAGTAAGTCGTAGTAGACTTTGCCGGCACATAAAATAAGACGAGTAACTTTTTTGGGATTAATGTCGTCTTGCTCGCCGATGACGGACTGGAATTGTCCGTTTGTCAGATCTTCCAATGTCGATACTGCGAATTTATGCCGCAACAGACTTTTGGGGCTCATTATGATGAGTGGTTTTCGATATGGGCGTATTAATTGGCGGCGCAACAAATGGAATATTTGTGCCGGCGTCGTTGGGTTGCAGACCTGGATATTGTGTTCAGCACAGAGCTGAAGATAGCGCTCCAGTCTGGCTGATGAGTGTTCAGGGCCTTGACCTTCGAAACCATGCGGCAGCAACATGACTAATCCGCACAACCGTCCCCATTTGGTTTCGCCGGAACTGATAAATTGATCAATAACTACTTGAGCGCCATTGGCGAAATCGCCAAATTGCGCTTCCCAAATCACAAGTGTATTCGGCATTGTCGTACTGTAGCCGTATTCAAAGCCTAGCACACCAGCTTCGGACAACAGGGAGTCATAAATTTGAGCCCGGCCCTGATCCTTGTCGAGATGTTTAATCGGTATGTAGGTTTTATTATTTATTTGATTATGCAATACGGCGTGACGGTGAACAAATGTACCTCGCCCTACATCTTGACCCGTCAAGCGGACATGGTATTTTTCCATAAGGAGGCTGGCATAAGCCAGATTTTCAGCAAACCCCCAATCCAATGGCAAAGCCCCCGCAGCCATTTTGCGGCGGTTATCCATAACTTTAGCGACTCTGGGATGTAATTCGAAATCAGCGGGGAGCCGCTGCATTCTGTCATTACAATAACGCAATTGGTCCAATGAAATGGCAGTATTACAAACCGCATCCCAGCTTTTATTCTGGTACTGATTCCATTGGTTGGTGTATGAATAGCTGGAATTCTCTAAAACAGGTCTCGATACAACCTGACCCGCTTCAAGCAGTTTTTGATAATCCTGTTCCATTTTTACGGATTGTTCCGCGTTAATAATCCCGTCGTTGATGAGTTTTTGAGCATAAAGTTTCCGCGTGGTTTTGTGTTTGCGGATTTTTTTATACATGATGGGCTGGGTAGTCGCTGGCTCGTCGGCTTCGTTATGTCCAAGACGTCGATAGCAGATAAGATCTATGACGACATCCTTATTGAAAGTCATCCGGTAATCAAGGGCGAGTTTTGTTACAAATATAACTGCTTCCGGATCATCACCGTTGACATGAAAAACAGGTGCCTGGATCATGCCGGCAACATCGGTGCAATACAAAGTGGAGCGAGCATCCAACGGGTTGCTGGTGGTAAAACCAATTTGATTGTTGATTACGATATGTATTGTCCCTCCCGTGGAAAAAGCGCGGGTTTGTGACATATTCAGGGTTTCCATGACGATACCTTGACCGGAAAAGGCTGCATCTCCGTGAATTAAAACAGGAATTACGGTGCTTATTCCAGTTTTTCCGGCTCGATCCTGACGCGCCTTAACCGAACCTTCAACAACCGGATTGATGATTTCCAAATGTGAAGGGTTAAATGCAAGTGTTAAATGCACCGGGCCGCCGGGCGTGGCAATATCAGATGAAAAACCCATATGATACTTTACATCACCTGAGCTGACACCAGGCGATGGCGTATACGTGCCGGCAAATTCATCAAATAAACTGGCGGGGCTTTTGCCCAGGATGTTGACCAATACATTTAAACGGCCCCGATGCGCCATACCGATGACAATTTCTTTAATGCCTTTATCTCCGGCGCCTTGAATTAATTCATCAAGAATTGGAATCAGAGATTCACCGCCTTCAAGAGAGAAGCGTTTTTGGCCGACGAATCTATGGTGTAAATGACTTTCTATACCTTCGGCCGCAGTAAGTAATTTTAAAAGCCAGTGTTTTTTAGCGGAGTCGGGTGTTATATTGGATTTGGAAGTTTCCAGGCGGCTTATCAGCCAGCGTCTAATGTGAGTATCAACGATGTGCATGTACTCAGAGCCGATGCTGCCACAATAAATTTCTTTCAGGTTGGCAATAATGTCGCGTAAGGGTAATCGATCAACATCGCCGTAAAGTGCGCCGGTATCAAAGAAGGTTTCCATATCCGGTTCGGAAAGGCCGTAATAGGCCGGATCCATATCCGGGGGAGGGGGGGCTGTTTTTCCTAACGGATTATTGTTGGCAATTTGATGTCCTCGGACCCGGTAATGGTTTATCAGTCGCGAAACAGCAGCCTGTTTTTTGACGCTTTCTTCAGTAAAGCCCTGTAATTGGGCCAGTCTTCCTTGAGATTTTACTGCAAGTTGTGCAAAGCGTTCTACGACTGGGCTATGAGGGGTCTCGTACATAGCGCCATGGTGAATATTTTTGAATTCTTTTTGCCAACTTGGTTCAACAGAATCAGGATCTTCTAAAAACCGTTCATATAGGTTTTCAATGAAACTGGCGTTGCTGCCTTGTAAGGAAGACGAATCTCGAAAAAGTTTAAGTAGGTTACTCATCGTGGATTTCCAATCTATTCTGCAGTGGGTTTGTCTTTATATTAAATCTTGACGAGCTACATTGCCAATGGTTACTAAGGAAATTAATTGTGATTTTGCCAAAGCGCCGTGGTTGATGCTTAAATTTAAGCAATTTATATGCCTATGAATAGGATAATTTAGTATTCAGTCAATAATCCGGCTAATCCGGGCTATTTTTGTAGCAGTAACCCTTCAAGACTGGAAATTATTTATCCGGCTAAAACAAAAAAATCCCGTTACGGGACTTTTTTGTTTTATAGAATACAAGCAATTTATTTATGGCTGATGCCTGTTGCTATTCTCTCTGCTCTTTTTTCACTTGATTTTTCGATTTTTGAAAAAACCCGGAGTATGTCTGTCGCTGATAATATTCCGACTAATTTGTTATTATCGTCAACTACCGGTAATGCGCCAACTTTATTGTCCGCCATAATTGCCGCGGCTTCTGATGCATAAGCTTCGGGCTTAACAGTCAATACGCCTCGGCGCATGATGTGTTGTACTTTTTGTGGAACAACGTGCAGTTCTGCTGCGCTTTTTCCGGATGTTGCTTCAATTACGTTTGAGTTGTTCTTTGGCCCAAGGGCTTTGTACAGATCTCTGTCGGATACGATTGCGATAACTTTTCCTTTTTCAACAACTGGTATGTGACGAACTTTTTCGTAATGAATTAAAAAAAAGACCCGGTCAATCAAGTCGTGTTGCTCGACTGTAAATACTTTTGATTTCATTAAATCTTCAACACGCATTATCTTTCTCCACTGTATTAGGCCGCCTAAGAATAGGGATTTAATCGCATTTTATCAAGAGATAAAATAAGTTGTGTTATAAAATAGTTTATTATGCTTTTTTTCAGTTATTAAGCCTAACCTTTTATTTTATTTTTTAGTTATTAACTGTTTGTTATTTATAGTTATTGTTTGTCGTAGTGACACAATGGAGACATTTTATGCGCATCATCCTGTTAGGGAGTCCCGGTTCCGGTAAAGGGACACAAGCTCAATTTATTACAAAAAAATATGCTATTCCGCAAATTTCAACGGGCGACATGTTGCGTGCAGCCGTTCGAAATGGAACTCCGCTTGGGGTTGAAGCAAAAAAAGTGATGGATACGGGCAGCCTGGTTTCTGATGATATTATTTTAGGTTTGATTAAAGAACGAATCGCCATGCCCGATTGCGCCAATGGTTTTTTGCTTGACGGCTTTCCCAGAACCATTGCTCAGGCCGAAGGACTTGACATAATGGGAGTTAGGATTGATAACGTTATAGAAATTAATGTAGCGGATGAAGAGATAGTAAAGCGTATTGCTGGCAGAAGAATCCATCCTCAATCCGGGCGTACGTATCACGTTGAGTATAATCCGCCTAAAACAGATGGCATTGATGATCTTACAGGGGAAGAGTTGATTCATCGGGATGATGATAAGGAAGAAACGGTGCGTAAAAGACTCAGCGTTTATCATGATCAGACCAAACCTTTGGTTGCCTATTATTCGGCAAAAGGGCGACAGGTAAAATTCGCATCCATAGCAGGCGTTGGCCCGTTGGATGAAGTTACCAACAAGATTTTTGCTGCCCTGGATTGAATGAATTTTGCCGCTAAGGATGTGAAAAAATATACAAATTAATCTTATCTGCGATTAAAAAACTACATAACTTTTGTTGTATCTGTTTGATAATATAAGCGATATCATTCATTAATCATAATTTTCCCTATATTTAAAGTGAAGATGCGCAAAATGTATGCGTCTTAATAGTAAATCATGCATTAGATGCTAATATTTTTGTTACTTTTTGTTCATAGGGTATTCGCAAAGTATAGGCATCCTAAATCAGGTACAACAGTTGATTAAGATTTAACAAAAAAGGTGTTAAATAAATGAGTAAAGTGTATAACGTTGCCGTTGTTGGTGCGACGGGTGCAGTGGGCGAAGCCATGCTGTCTATCTTGGAAGAACGCCGGTTTCCGGTGGGGGAAGTTTATGTGTTGGCCAGCAGTAATTCAGCAGGCAAACGAATTCCTTTTAAAGGCGGTTCGTTAAAAGTAGAAGATTTGGCAACCTTCGATTTTTCTAAAGTACAAATTGGCTTATTTTCCCCAGGAGCAGTTGTTTCAGAAGTTTATGCGCCAAAGGCTGCAGCTGCAGGCTGTGTTGTTATCGATAATACCTCGCAGTTTCGCTATGACGACGACATTCCACTGGTAGTACCGGAAGTCAACCCGGAAAAAATAGCCGATTATAAAAATCGCGGTATTATTGCAAACCCTAATTGCTCAACCATCCAAATGTTGGTAGCGTTAAAGCCCATTTACGATGCAGTAGGCATAGTTAGAATAAATGTGTGTACTTATCAAGCTGTTTCCGGTACCGGTAAAGAAGCCATTGAGGAACTAAGCAAACAGACAGCCAATTTGCTTAACATGCAACCAGTTACACCAATCGTCTATCCCAAGCAGATCGCTTTCAATGTTTTGCCGCAAATTGATGTGTTCTTGGATAATGGGTATACAAAAGAAGAAATGAAGATGGTTTGGGAAACTCAAAAAATCTTGGGTGATACCGGTGTTCTGGTTAATGCAACCGCTGTACGAGTTCCTGTCTTTTATGGTCATTCTGAAGCAGTGCATATTGAAACGCGTACAAAAATTTCTGCCGGAGCGGTTAGAACATTGCTTGAAAAAGCACCTGGCGTGACAGTTATGGATGAACGCAAAGATGGCGGTTATCCAACGGCGGTAACAGAGTCATCGGGCCATGATAACGTGTTTGTCGGGCGTATTAGAGAGGACATATCGCACCCCCGGGGAGTTGATTTATGGGTGGTGGGCGATAATGTCCGAAAAGGCGCTGCATTGAACAGTGTACAAATTGCTGAGATATTGGTAAACCGTTATATCTAGGCAAAATTACACCTCTATTTGATTGCTAAAAAATGAGACTGTGGATAAGAGATTAAAAAGTAATAGTGTGAGCAACTTAGCTAAAACTCTAGCGCTGTTATCTTTGCTAGCTCCGGTTAGTGGAAAATCGTTAGGGATTGGTGATATTAAATTGCATTCCACGCTTAATCAAAATCTTGACGCTGAAATTTCATTAGTATTATCGGCGAGTGAGAAGGCATCAGATATAACAGTAAATTTGGCATCACCTGATAAATTTGATGAAGCAGGAGTACCCTGGACATCTTTTTTGTCGGAAATAAAATTTGAAAAAATAGTCGGTTCTAATGGCTCAGTAATAATAAAACTCAGTTCAAGGGAAGCTGTAAAGGAGCCTTACCTGGATTTCGTGCTTCAAGTTATCTGGCCAAAAGGTAGTTTGCATCGTGAATTTACTGTCCTGCTGGATCCTCCGGCAGCCTATAAACAGCCGGCAATTTCCTCATTAGCAAGCTCAGAAAGTTACAAATCTGAGCAAAGAGTTATCCCTCGGTCTGATTCTTTAGGGAAGCCGCAAACAATGGTTGAGAAAAGTTTAAGCGGAACGCGTGGATATGGACCCACAAATAGAAATGATACTCTTTGGAAGATTGCTGAAAAGGTAAGTAAGCAGTCTGTAACTTCTGTAGAACAAATGATGATAGCGTTATATGAAGAAAATTCTCATGCGTTTTACAAACAAAATGTTAATGCATTATTAACAGGAAAAACGCTGAAGATTCCAGAAAGGGAGATGGTATTAAGGCTTTCAAAGGAACAGGCATTAGCCGAATTCAATCGGCAAACAAAAGCCTGGAAGAACCCATTAGAGCCCGCTTCTTTTGCAATAGAAGCGGCTAAAAAAGAAACGCCAGATAATCAACTGACATTAGTCGCTCCGACAGAAGCAGATATCGATAAGAACACAAATTCAACTCCGGAAAATGAGCGCCTAACCGCTAAAAAGGAAGTTGATGATTCTTCTGCGGAGTCGAAAAAAACTGATGAGGCGGTTACCGGTGTTAACCCCCTAGTAAATGATGCTTTACAAGATAAAATATCAGAACTTGAAAAACAACTGGCATTAATGCAACAAATACTTGCTTTGAAAGACCAGCAACTTGCCGCCTTAGAGAATCAGTTTCAGGCAAAACCAGGACAAAATTCGGCTATTAATCCGGTGGCACAACAACCTGCTCAACTGGATACCAAACCTGTTATTCAATCAGCGCCTCAAGCAACGTCATCAGCAAATTTTTATTATCTGTTGTGTGGTGGCTCTGTAATCTCACTGCTTGGATGGCTTTGGTGGCGAAATCGTAAGCTAGACAAACAAACTGATATTCAGGATTTATTCGTCACATCAACTATGAATAATACACCTGAATCCAAAGGCTTTATCAGTATACCCCCCACGGGAAAAGATAATTCGAAAATTACCGATGGAGTGGTAAAAGGTTCAGTATTCGGTGGCTTTGCATTAAAAGACTTTGAAACATTTGATACGGACCAGGGTGACATCGATCCGGTTGCCGAAGCTGACGTTTATTTGGCATATGGGCGTTATAAACAAGCAGAAGAACTGATGCTTGATGTTATTAAAGATCAGCCTAACCGTGATGAATGCAAATTGAAATTGCTTAAAATATATGTTTTAAACAAAGATAAACACGCATTTGAATTCTATGTCACTGAATTAGCAAATTCAGGTAAAAAAAATGATATTGAATTTTGGGCAAAAGTTACTGAAATGGGCAATGAAATCAGTAAGGATTCATCATTATTTTCCACGCAGGTAGAAGAATATCCTTCGGAGGAAAATACTTTTTTTGAAAAAAAGACTGTAAACTTAGTTGAGTTGGACAGTATTGAAAAAAATGATGAAGGAGATATCAAAGAAAATAATTCCGGCTTACATTCTTTCGGAAACTCATTTGATTACGAGGAGGTTAAAAAATCACCCCATACAATGGACAATTCCCTGAGTTCTAATTTATTGTCTATTGAAGATGAGGTTACTGATGAGCCGAAAAACAATGAGAGTATTGATTTTGACTTAAGTATGGCTGCAACAAAAACAGAAGAATCAGGTGGAGCCCTAGATATCCTTTTTTCTAAAAAATCAGATCTTGGGGTAAATGATGTATTTGATTCATGCGGTTTTGATTCTAGTGAAGTTGGAATAAAAGAAATCGGCGGCACTGATACCAGTGCAATGAAAGAGTCGGTTGAAAACTTACAACCTACTGATAGTATTACCGAAGAATTATCAAGTCTAAATAGCAGTTTTACCAATGATTCTCTTGAGAGAAATTTTTATTTTAACAAGCCTGTATCAGGGCAATATGGGGAAGATTTTGACTATCAGGGTGGGTTTGATGTTTTCGATCTAACTGATATGGATGAGTTGGAAACTAAACTGGATTTGGCAAAAGCATATATTGATATGAGTGATATAGATGCGGCTAAAGATATTGTTTCTGAAGTTCTTGAAAAAGGTACAGCACAGCAAAAAAAGGTCGCACAAGCTCTGCTAAATGACTTAGAATGAAAACTTATGGTTCGTAAAAGCCCCTTTAAGGGGCTTTTTGTTTACTAATTATTATTTATTCACGGTAAGTAGGCTAACTTTTTTACTGTGCAGCCTTACTTTCTTGTTACATTTCAAGAATATTTTATTTATCAAGTAATTACAATTAATTATTAAGCCTATTTCTAATAATTTTGCTGTTTTTAGACTAGCTGCCAAACGTGAGCTTATCGATTCATGTGGCTTAGAAATTAACTTCTAACCAAGAATATGTTGTTTTTTATTAGTCCATCTCTGATGTGTGTAACATGTTGCTAGAAAACTATCTGATAGCCTTTCAAAATAAGTGAAGACGGGGTATCGGTTATATTTAGATATTTTTTCGGACTTGATAATTGAATGTAACCAAGAGCCTGACATTATTTATCAACAGGTAAAATTTCTTTGCCCTATATACAAGAAGCAGTTGTGGTTTACTAATTATCACTCCCAGCAGAAGTATGGGTTTTTTGGCGCTTTTATTTACCAATAGCAAGTTTTCAGCATCACAATTATTATGGCGAATCTTGATCTATAATTGTCGAGGTAGTTTATAAAAATGTTCTGTTAATATGCTTGTTATGGATTGCGCTCTCCATTAAAGAAGATAATTTTGGGTGCTATTTTTGAGAAAGATTATTTTTAACAAAAAAATTTTGTAGCAGGCTGGTTTATATGATCAATTTTCAACATAACAATAAAAATAAGTTAATAGTTATTTCAATTTGTTCTAGCTTACTGTTGCTGGGAGGATGCGATAAGGAAGAAGAAGCTAAAGAACATTTACAGAAAGGTGTCGAATACCTCAATAAGGGAGAGTATGAGAAAGCTAAACTTGAAATGAAAACTGCCAGCCAATCAGGTAAGGAAACTGCTGAAACCTATTATTACATGGCTTTGCTGGACGAAAAGAACCGGCATTTCAGAGGAATGAAGGAAAATTTGTTAAAGACTGTAGAGTTGGCTCCTAACTATACTGATGCCAGATTAAAGTTAGGGAAGGTGCAGCTTTTGTTTGGTGAGACCGATGCGGCTATGGAGCAGGCTGAATTTGTTCTAAAGGATTCAGGTGCAAATCTTGAGGCATTGACATTAAAAGCTTCAGCACTCATAAGGCAGAAGAAACAGCCCGAAGCGTTAGCGATTATAGACAAGATTTTGGAGGATAATCCTGATTATACCGACGCTCTATCATTGAAAGCACTAATTTATATGGAGAATGAGGATTATACTCATGCGTTGGCATTAATCGATGCCGCAAAAAAAACGGATACAAACAACATCGGTTTGGATTTTTTTAAAATTCAAATTGACGCAAAAGCTAAGAATATAGATGCCGTACTGACAGATTATGAAAAATTAGTCGCTTCACATCCGGAAAATCAGGAATTTAAAGTAACGCTGGCAAAAATTTATGCGCAGGCAGGCAAGACAAAAGAAGCTGAAGAATTATTACGCAGTCTTGTTGAATTGGAGCCTAATAATGTACAGCCGAAACTATTGCTACTTGATTTTTTGAGTGCTACAGCCAGAGAAAAAGTCGATATACAGTTCCAAAAATTTACGGATTCTCATAAAGATCAGCCAAGGATGTTGCTTGAATTGGCAAACTGGATGATTGCAGGAGGAAATTTTGAAGCGGCAAAGCCGGCGCTTAATCGGGTAATTGAGTTGGAGAAAAATTCAAATGTAGGGCTGTCTGCAAAAACACTTTTGGCAAAAATGGCTTTTGATAATAAAGATTTTGAAAAATCAGAAAAGATTATCAAGGAAATTTTAGATGAGAACTCAAGTTACGATGATGCTAAAGTTTTACAAGCAAGATTATTACTGGTAAAAGAACAATATGATGATGCTATTGCCTTGTTAAATAAAGTTGTTTGGAGCAAAGGAGATTCTGAAGAAGCAAACCTGTTGTTGGCTCAGACTTTTTTAATAAAAGGAGATCAAAAACAGGCGGATAAGTATTTTTTAAATGTATTGGATGCTAATCCGGCAAATTTGCAGGCTTTAACGTACCTTTATGATAAGGCAATGCAAGCAAAGAATGTTAAATCTGCAAGGGACTTGGTTGAAAAGGCATTAAGCGTAAACCCTGACAACATTGTCTTGCTTGAAAAGTTGGCCAATATCCATTTGGCAGAGAAAGATTGGGATGGCGCAAAGGCTACCATACAGAAAATTGCTAACTCCCCTAATCGGTTTGCAAATGAAGTAGCATCCTATTTGCTTGCACAGGTTCTTCAGGGACAAGGAAATTATGCCAAAGCAATTGACACGTATAAAGAGTTGTTGGCAAAGTTCCCGGAAAATAGTGATGCTTTGGGCAATATGGCTCGTAGCTACGAAAATCTGAATAAACGGGCCGAGATGATTACTTTTTTAGATGCCTTGCTAGCTAAAAACCCCCAGAATATTTCTGCCGGTATTCTACTAGGCGATTTGTTCTTATTGGACAAAAAATTTGATAAGGGTGCAACATTACTATCAAGCCTAATTAAGGTAAATGCAAAGATACCGCAATTATACGTTTCGTTGGCAAATATTAAATTAGCCCAAAATGACAATAAAGGTGCCATTGCTGTTTATCAAGATGGACTCAAGCAGAACCCGGGTAATATCAAATTATCGCTATCATTAGCATCATTGTACGAAGTACAGGGCGAGTATGATTCTGCAGTTTCACTTTATGAAGCATTGCTAAACAAGAATTCAGGGTTGGATATTGCGGCCAATAATCTGGCAACTGTCTTGAGTGAGCACTTTACTGGGGAAGATAACCTAAAAAAGGCTGCTCAGCTAACAGAGAAATTTAAGGACTCAGCTCAACCCTACTACAAGGACACTTATGCTTGGGCAATAATTAAGCAAGGCAATATTACAGAAGGTTCAAGGTTATTGAGCCAGATTATAGCGGTTTCGCCGGATGTTCCAGTATTCAGATACCATTTAGGCGTCGCTTATTATAAAAACGGAAATAATAGTTCTGCAATTAATGAGATTAAACAAGCGCTTGAGTTAGGAAATAAGATTGGTTTTTTCGCTGATAAAAAACAGGCCGAAAAATTATTGGAAGAAATTATAGCTAAATCCAGGGGGCATTGACGGTTAATTATGTCGTTTTTTGTCTATTATTTATCTTAGGAGTAAATTTTGAAAATACTGGTAACTGGAGCGGCCGGGTTTATTGGTGCGGCGCTTACTATTCGCTTGTTAGAGCGCGGTGATGAAGTAATAGGAATAGATAATTTAAATGATTATTATGATGTTAATCTGAAGTTAGCAAGACTTGAACAATTAAGAGACTATAGTCAATTTAAATTTATAAAACTTGAAATCTCAGATAGAGACGCAGTAGAGAAACTTTTTATCGGTGAGAAATTTCAAAGGGTTATGCACTTGGCTGCTCAAGCAGGCGTGAGATATTCAATTACAAATCCCCATGCCTATATAGATTCCAATATTATTGGATTTATGAATATATTAGAGGGATGCAGGCATAACGCTGTAGAACATTTGGCGTACGCCTCTTCAAGCTCTGTTTACGGCGCTAATACTAACATGCCGTTTTCTATTCATAATAATGTCGACCATCCGGTTTCTCTATATGCGGCTAGTAAAAAAGCAAATGAATTGATGGCTCATACCTATAGTCATCTTTATAACTTACCGACAACTGGCTTGCGTTTTTTTACAGTTTACGGGCCCTGGGGAAGGCCCGATATGTCATTGTTTATGTTTACCCGTAATATACTTGAAGACAAACCAATAGATGTTTTTAATTACGGGAATCATCGTCGAGATTTTACTTATATAGATGATATTGTAGAAGGAGTTGTAAGGGTTATTGACAAGCCAGCGCAGGCGAATGCAAGTTGGGCAAGTGAAGACCCAGATCCCGGTACAAGCATGGCCCCATACAGGGTATACAATATAGGCAATAATAATCCTGTCAAACTGTTAGCATTTATTGAAACACTTGAAAAATGTTTAGGTAAGGATGCGAAAAAAAATTTTCTTCCCTTACAGCCTGGAGATGTTCCTGACACTTACGCAGATGTTTCAGATCTAGTATGTGATTTAGGGTATAAGCCAGGAACGTTGCTGGAAACAGGTATTAGGAATTTTGTTGAATGGTATAAAAAATTTTACAGGGTGGCTTGATGAATAGGCATGGCAGGAAGATTTCGATTATTGGCTTAGGTTACGTTGGCCTACCCGTTGCAGTAGAGTTCGGGAAAAGTCAGCAAGTGATTGGATTTGATATAAGTTCTATCCGAATAGATGAGTTAAAAAGAGGCATCGAACGGACAAATGAAGTCGAAGCAAAAGATTTAGCCTCCGCTGACATCTTATATACCAGTGATGCCAGCGATTTAAAGAGGGCCAATTTTCATATTATCGCCGTACCTACTCCAGTTAATAGCGCTAAACAACCCGATTTATCGCCTCTTATCAGCGCATCAATCACAGTGGGGCAACATCTTAAAAAGGGTGATATTGTTGTATATGAGTCAACTGTATTTCCCGGCGCAACCGAAGAGGAATGCGTTCCTGTCCTTGAAAAGGAATCAGGTCTAAAATGGAGGTCTGATTTTAACGTCGGATACTCTCCGGAACGTATTAATCCAGGCGATAAAATACATACTTTTACAACAATCACCAAAGTCGTTTCAGCTGATTCCGAAGAAACATTACAAGTTGTTGCCGCCGTTTATGAATCGGTTGTTGTCGCTGGAGTTCATAAGGCGGCCTCTATCAAAGTTGCGGAAGCGGCAAAAGTAATTGAAAACACCCAAAGAGATCTAAATATCTCATTGATGAATGAATTAGCCTTGATTTTTAATAAAATGAAGATAGATACCCGGGATGTACTGGCTGCCGCATCATCAAAATGGAATTTCTTGACTTTCGAGCCGGGATTGGTTGGCGGACATTGTATAGGCGTCGATCCTTATTATCTAACGTATAAAGCAACTATACTAGGATATACCCCACAGGTAATATTATCAGGCCGCAGTATAAACGATAGTATCGGTAGCTTTATTGCTTCACAGACAATAAAAGAACTCATCAAAGCTGAAAAATGTGTTAAAGGTAGTGTTGTCACGATTTTAGGGTTTACCTTTAAGGAAAATGTACCTGACATAAGGAATACGCGTGTAATTGATATAGTTAGGGAATTGCAGGATTACGGAGTCAATGTACAGGTTTTTGATCCACTGTCCGACGCCAACGAAATACGGAAGGAATATAACATCAGTATGTCAGTTAATGAAGATCAGTTAGTGCCTGCCCATGCTGTCTTGCTTGCAGTACCACATCAATATTTTATGAATAAAGACTGGTCCTATATACAAGGCTTATTGGAAAATACAAGTGGTGCGGTAATTGATGTTAAAGCAAAACTGGATAGAAATAAGGTACCGGAAGGAATTACTCTATGGAGACTTTGAAAAAGTATAGATGCGCAAATAGTGTTTTTACTTTACATGAACAACAGATTCGACGAAGGGGACAGGCATGTGGTTTCTAAAGAAAATAAAATGGTTATTTGGCATATTTGTCTTGCTGGCTTCTGGTTGCGGATATCCTCCGTTAACACAAGATGAGGATGCAATGATACCTTCGGACTATACTTATAAAATTGGTCCTGGCGACAGTGTGAACATTTTTGTATGGGGCAACCCGGATATTTCTACAACTGCTACAGTGAGACCGGATGGAAAAATCACTACCCCGTTAGTTGAAGATCTATTGGCGTATGGAAAAACACCTTCTCAATTGGCCAGAGCAATGGAAAAAGCGCTTGCCAAATATGTCAGAGATCCGCAAGTAGTCATTATGGTTGCTGGGGGGCAAGGCGTTTATAGTCAGCAAGTCAGAATTATAGGGCAATTAGGCGGTGGCGGTGGCGGTGGCGGTGGCGGTGGCGGTGGCGGTGGCGGTGGCGGGATGAGCGGTGGCGGCGGTGGCATGGGCGGTGGCGGCGGTGCTGCGCATTATTCTGCTAAAGCCTTTCCATATAAGCGAGACATGACCTTGCTAGATTTAGTAATTCAGATTGGAGGTCTGGGTCAATACGCCGACGGCAACAGGGCCAGTATTATTCGTAGTATTGACGGCGAACCCCAGCACTTTGGCGTCAGGATTGATGACTTGGTTGATAATGCTGATTTAACAGCGAATGTGAAGATTTTACCTGGTGATATTGTGATAATACCAGAAGCATTTTTTTGATATCTGGGGTTAAGAATTAAACGTGTAACATAGAAAAGGTTAGCAAATTAGTATGCAAGAGCAGTTATATGAAATTCTCTCTTATTTAAAAGGCGCTTTAAAATACAAATGGGTTGTTATTATTATCGCTTGGGTAATATGTCTAAGTGGTTGGATATATGTATCAGCAATGCCCAATAAATATACATCCCAGGCCAAGGTTCATGTTGAAACAAGAACGATGTTACAGCCGTTGCTTTCAGGAATGACGATTGAATCAGACTTGAGAGGATTGCTTCGCCTCATGCAGCAATTGATGTTCACGAAAAATAATCTTGAACAGATTATAAAATTGTCGGAATTAGGTGCTACTGTAAATACGGCCAAGGAGCAAAACAAACTTATGGAAGATTTGAAGAGGGATATTCATATCAATGGAGGAGCGGAGGATATGTTTATCATACAATATGAAGCAAAAAATCCTGATCAGGCGAAAAATGTTGTACAAGCTGTATTAACAGTTTTTTCTGAGCAGACTCAACTATCTACTCTTGGCAATGTTGACAGTGCCCAGCGGTTTATAGATGAACAAATCCAGGAATATGAAATGCGCTTACGCAATGGAGAAAAAGCGCGCGAGAATTTTAAACGTGCAAATTTAGGTCTTTTACCTAGCGATAAAGGTGATCAATTTAGCCAGATTCAACAAATCACCACTGCTATGGAAGAAAGTAAATTGGTTTTAAAGGAAACCATATCAAAAAAAGAAGCCTTGAAAAAACAGTTAGCGGATGCATTAACCTCAGGATCAAGCGATACTGCGGATTTATCTGCGCCAGATGATCCCCAGATTGCCGATCTTAAACAAAAAAAGGATGAATTATTGATTAGGTATACAGAAAACCATCCTTCAGTTGTTTATATAGATAAGACCATTAAGGAGTTAAAAAAGCACTATGCTGAAAAGCAAGCCAAGTTGGCAAAGGAGGGTGGTCTTGATCCTTCGGTAATGACAAACCCTTATGTTCAGTCTATACAGGTTTCCTTAAATCAGGTTGATGGTGAAATTGCTTCAATTAATTCCCGTATTGAGAATTTTCAAAAAAGTTTACAAAAAGCACAGGATGAACTGAATGCTCGACTTTCAATAGAAACTGAAATTCAAAATTTAAACAGAGATTACGAAGCGATCAGAGCTAATTACAACAGATTGCTGTCCAGCAAGGAGACTGCGGCCATGTCCCAGAAAGTAGATAATCAGGCAGAAGGGTTAAAATTCAAGATTGCCGATCCCCCCAATTCGCCGCTACAACCTTCA
Organism: Methylobacter sp. KS41; assembly: GCA_002862125.1. Classification (GTDB taxonomy): domain Bacteria; phylum Pseudomonadota; class Gammaproteobacteria; order Methylococcales; family Methylomonadaceae; genus Methylobacter_C. The sequence continues at coordinate 193,221 of PHSP01000002.1, forward strand.
TCACCCAAACGGAAGCTTTTGTTTTCGGGTGTTTTGATAGTAGGCATCATATTCGGATGGGCGGTAGCTTTGTTGCTTTATCTTATTAGACCTACCATTATGACAATAACACAACTCAGGCAAATAACCGGTCTACCCGTTTTAGGCTGTGTTTCCATGAAAACAAATGCTGTCCAATCAGAAAAAAATAAAAAGGAGGCTATTAGATTTAGTATTGCGACATTGGGACTCATTATGGTTTATATTGGTTTTATGACAGTTGACATTTTAGAAATAAAAATGCTTAGTTTTTCCCACTTATTGCAAAGCATTCATTGATAATTTCTGTAGAGGTATAAATGAGCATCATTGAAAAGGCTTTAAACAAAGCTAGGGAGGAAGGGCAAAAACTAGATAAATTTGCTGATTCCCATATTGAATCTGAAAAGAGCAATGATAGTTATAGCAATCATCTGAATCAGTCAAAGGCTACGCTTAATCCTGGTCTCAGTTCAAATAATGAGCTACCGCCTGAAAAAGAAGTTGCAGAAATCAACTGGTCACACTTGGCTGAATTAGGTTTTTTAGCTCCTTGTGATTCAAATACACAAACAATAGAAGAATACAGGAATATCAAGCGTCCCATAGTCAATAATGCTTTTGGAAAAGGAAGCATTGGTATTAACAGGGCGAATCTGATTTTAGTAACTAGCAGCTTGCCTGGCGAAGGTAAAACTTTTACAGCCATTAATCTTGCATTAAGCATTGCAAATGAGCGTGATCGACAAGTATTATTGATCGATGCCGATGTGGCTCGACCCTCAGTTTCAAGAGTATTGGGAATTAAATCCGGACCTGGATTGGTTGACTATCTTGACGGACAAGAGATCTCTTTTTCAGATGTAATACTGAGCACCAATATGCCTGGTTTTCGCGTTGTTCCGGCGGGCAAGCTTCATAAGCATTCCACGGAATTATTGTCGAGCAATAAAATGGCTTTGTTGGCAGAGGAGTTAAGCACAAGATACTCTGACAGAATGATAATTTTTGATTCGCCACCTTTGTTGGCGGCAACTCAAGGCGATATATTGGCCAAGTTAGTTGGTCAGGTTGTGTTGGTCGTCGAGGCTGAAAGAACCATGCAGAGCATGGTTATGGAGTCTGTTGAAAAATTGGCATCTTGCGACGTTGTTTTGGCCGTGTTCAATAAGGCCAATAGAACCTCGGATACCGATTATTACAGATACGGCTATGGATACGGACAATATGCTCATTGATAAGTTTTTTTATCAAGTAGGTTGTGGCTCTCATTTTCAGTGATTGTGGCTTTAGAATTTTATTTATTTTTACAGCAAACTATTGTTCATTGATTTTATAAATCTTATTCATATTTATCTGAAACATGAAAGTACAACGGATAATTTCAATCAGGCCGGATAGAGAGGTGACATGGCCTGCGATACCTTCTTCGTTGGTTGTTACGGTAGTCAGTATTTATATATTTTTTTATTGCACCCAGCCTTATGCACTTAGCTGGACAGTAACCAAATCCGTTCAAGCTCAGGAAATTTACTCTGATAATATCCGTTTGGCTCCATCAGGTAGCGAAAAGGGCGCTTTTGTTACGGCAATAAACCCGGGCATTTATATTAACGGGCAATCATCGCTATCCAGGTTCAATTTTAATTATAGGATGCAGAATTTATATAATGCTGGCGGCAACGGCGGATTTAATACCTATAACCAATTACAGTCCAATTCTTTAAGTACATTAATTCCAAATAAATTATTCCTGAATTCGAATTCTTCGATTAGCCAGCAAAATATCAATAACAACCTGATAGGTGCAAACAATATAAATGGCTCTGCAAATAGCACTAATGTCTATAATTTTGGCCTTTCTCCTTACTGGACGCCTCATTTTTCAAACTATGCTAGTGGAATAGCCCGGCTTAATTTTAACACTATAGCAACGAGCGGAGGCTCTACATCAAACAATACCAATTTAAACTCAATGTCTGATTCTGTAAATCTAGCTGAAACAATAAATTTAAACAGCGGGTCTTATTTCCAGCGAATTAATTGGAATTTATCTTTTAATAATAATGAAAATTACAGGATTAATAGTCCAACTATAAAATTTCAAAATTCAAACGGAAGGGTTGGCGTTCCTATAAACGCCTATTTCAATGTTTTTGCTCAGGGCGGTTATAGCAGTAATAACTATCAGACTACCGCTATTAATTCCACTGGAAACAATAATAGCGGCGGCGCCTATTACACATTTGGAGGGCAATGGCGGCCAAGCCAGCGTTTTAATATAACAGCAGGTGCTGGAAATAACAGCTTTGTAACAGTTTATTTTTCCCCGATGTCACGTCTAACCACGACAACCACTTACAGTAATAATGCGGTAGGAACAAATTTTGGACAATATTCTCCAGGAAATGCTGGAGGAACTACTGGGCAATATTCTCCAGCAACTGGAGGAGGAAACTCCGGGCAAAACTGGACTTTAATGTGGAGGTACCAAACCAGAAGATCAACGTGGACATTAACTCATAACAACACCACAACCACAACGCAGCAAATTTTAGCCCAAAATCAAGTCTTTTCAGCTCAGAATCTAACAAACAACCAAATAAGCAATACCGATCTGAATCAACGCATCATAAATAATCCAACTTTAACCAATCAGGTTATAGTGTCAAAAACGTGGAATCTTGGAGTTTCCTTCAACACAGGTAAAAGCACGTTTAGCACAAATGCTTACGAGAGCGATTACACCTACCAGACACTTGGTAATAATCAAAAATTAATCGGCGTTAGCGGTACTTGGAATTGGCCGTTTGCTGCCAAAACGAGTGCTTATGTTCGTCCGCAGTGGCAGCATATCGATAATCAGGGTTCAGCAAATAACAGTCAGTACTATACTGTTGCAATAGGGATGAACAGGACTATTACCAGCCGTATGAATGGCGTACTTCAATTCCAGCATATAAGTCAAACATCAAATGGCAATGCAAATAACAACACCCTACCAGGCGGACTAACGAATGACTATCAAGAAAATATGGTAACGGCCAGTATATTTATGAGTTTATAATTATGTACGACGGTTTTTATAATTTAAATAAAAAACCATTCCAACTGAATGCCGATACGGATTTCTTTTTTAATAGCGCCATACATAAACGGGCTTTAGCCTATATGCGCTATGGATTAACGCAGGGAGAAGGGTTTGTCGTTGTCACGGGAAAACCCGGCACAGGCAAAACCATGTTGGTCAAAGAGCTGGTTAATAGCTTGAACAACGATAATATTACCATTGGCATTATGGTTTCATCTCAGGTTGGAGCTGATGATCTGTTAAAAATCATATCGGCGACTTTTGGACTTTCTTACGAGGGTGAAGATAAATCAACGTTGTTAACCAGAATTGAGCGTTTTTTTATCAATCAATCCATGGAGGGGAAAAGAGTGCTGATGATTGTCGACGAGGCTCAAAATCTTCCAAAAGATTCATTGGAAGAACTGCGGATGCTATCAAATTTTGAGCTGTCCGGAAAACCGCTTTTTCAGACATTTTTGGTTGGCCAGCAGCAATTAGGTGATAGATTATTCTTGCCTGAAATGGAGCAGTTAAGACAACGCATAGTCGCCACTTATCAATTGAAATCGTTAAATGAAGAGGAAACTAAAAATTATATCTTGTTTCGTTTAGAAAAGGCTGGGTGGAATCAGTCTCCTCAATTCGAGGATGATGTTTTTAATGAAATTTGCAGATATACTCAAGGCATTCCAAGACGAATAAATACCTTATGCGATAGGGTGCTACTGTTTGGTTACCTTGATGAATTGAAGGTAATTAATTTAACTTCCGTTCAGAAAGTCATTACTGATATTGAGGAAGAATCATCTTTAGTCACTGATGAATTCCACGATGTATTGCCTGATATGCCAATGGCTATTGATACCAACAGATCTTTTGAAGAGCGTATTGGATCATTGGAAAAAATGGTTGGGAATTTACAGCTGACATTAACCAAAGAACGTGCATTACTTCGAAAAGCGATATTATTACAGTTGGATATGGATAATATTTATAACGAAGAACCTTAAAAATGTATGCAATACACTTGTAGGGATAGTTGAAGCGCTCATGAATCTCACTAAAAACTTAATCTGCATGAGCAAAATCCGTTTAAGCGTCATCTCGAATTTTTGCTGAAACTCAAGAATACTTTAATTAATCACCGGCTGCGGACATATTCCTCAAACATGAAAACAAACGCCATGACAGTTGATGTGGAAGATTATTTCCAAGTGTCCGCATTTGAACCATATATTGCAAAAGAGCAATGGGACGTTTTGCCGCGCAGAGTTGAAAGAAACACCCATAGAATCCTTGATTTATTTAATGAAAAAAAAATAAAAGCCACTTTTTTTACCTTGGGGTGGGTGGCTGAACGCTACCCTGATTTGATTCGGCGGATGGTAAAAGACGGCCACGAACTGGCGTGCCATGGTTATAATCATATTAGGGTAACTGAACAAACTCCTGAGCAATTTCGTGATGATGTTTCTAAAACAAAGAAACTGCTGGAAGATTTGAGCGGCGAACACGTTAATGGTTATCGTGCAGCTAGTTATTCAATCGGTGCAAAAAATCTGTGGGCATTAAATATTTTGCTGGAAGAAGGTTTTAAATACAGCTCCAGTATTTATCCGGTAAAACATGATATCTACGGTATGCCTGATGCGCCAAGATTTGGTTACGAACCTATAGAAAATCAACATTTCAAAGAAATACCCATTACTACCGTCCGATTTGGTAATAAAAATTTTCCTTGCGGGGGAGGGGGGTTTTTTAGATTTTATCCTTATGCCTTGTCAAAATGGGCTTTTAATCGGATTAATAACGAGGAAAGCGAGTCCGCGATTTTTTATTTCCATCCCTGGGAAATAGACCCGGAGCAGCCGCGAGTACACGGATTAAATTTAAAAACACGAACCCGGCATTATCTTAATCTTAATAGAATGGAAAATAGAATAACAAGACTGTTGACCGACTTTAACTGGGATACCATGGCAAATGTATTCCAGATTAACAAAATAGGCTAGAAGTATGATTAAAACACTGGACGTAGCTAATTATTCGCGGTGGAACAGCTTTGTTCAAGAAAGCACCGAAGCAACATTTTTTCATCAAGCCGGTTGGCAGGAAGTTATTAAAAAAGCATTTGGTCATAAAACCTATTTTCTTTATGCCGAAACTGATGGAAATATAACAGGCATTTTGCCTTTAGTGCATATTAATAGTCTATTTTTTGGCAATACCCTGGTTTCAATCGCACCTTGCGTTTACGGCGGCATTGTGGCAAGCGATGAGCAATCTTATTTGGAACTGGATAATGAGGCCTGTCACTTGGCGGAAACATTAGGCGTAGATTGCCTGGAAATGAGAAATAGGGTTCAAAAACAACCTGAAAGACCATACAAGGAACTCTATGTGTCTTTTAGAAAGGAGTTGGACGCCGATGTAGAAAAGAATTTCCTGGCAATTCCAAGAAAGCAGCGAGCGATGGTGAGAAAAGGCATTGAAGCCGGTCTGACCAGCGTCATTGACAATAATATTGATAGAATTTACCGTGCTTATTCCGAGAGCGTAAGAAATTTAGGTACTCCGGTTTTTTCAAAAAAATATTTCCAGATACTTAAAGACGTTTTTGGCGAACAATGTGAAGTGTTGACGGTCGAGCTTAATGGCCAACTGATTGCCAGCGTGATGAGTTTTTATTTTAAAGATGAAATATTGCCATACTATGGCGGTGGAACTGATTTGGCTAGAGAGCTTAAAGGCAATGATTTCATGTATTGGGAAGTCATGCGCCGCGCGGTGGAAAAAGGCACAAAAGTATTCGACTACGGGCGGAGTAAAATTGGCACAGGCTCTTACAGCTTTAAAAAGAATTGGGGCTTTATACCGGAGCCATTGTTTTATGAGTTTTATTTAGTTAAATCAACTTCCATGCCTGACATCAATCCACTTAACCCAAAATACCGCTTATTCATAGCCGCCTGGAAACGTTTGCCGTTAGCCATCAGTCAAGTAATCGGTCCGTGGCTATCAAAAGATTTAAGCTGAAACTTCCTTATATAGTCATTATCTTCACGTCATCAGCCATGGAAAGCCTCCTTTTTCTTTCGCATAGAATCCCGTATCCACCTAATAAAGGCGATAAGATACGTTCATTTCATTTTTTAAAATATTTGACTGGCGCTTACACTGTACATTTGGGCGCCTTTATTGACGATCCAAACGACTGGCAATATACAGATAAACTCAATGTCATTTGTTCGGAAACCTGTTATCTGGGGTTAAATCCGCTCAAGGCAAAAATAAAAAGCCTGAAAGGGTTGCTGACGGGTGAAGCGTTAACTTTGCCTTATTATAAAAATCAGGCAATGCAAGATTGGGTTGATAGCACGATAAGAACTTATTCAATCAAAAAAGTGCTTATATTTTCATCAGCTATGGCGCAGTTTATTAATGAAACTCACGACGTTGAAATGTATGTCGATTTTGTTGATGTAGACTCCGACAAATGGCGGCAATATGCCTGCAGCAAAAAAGGTTTAAGCGCATGGATTTATCAACGTGAATCCAAATATTTGTTCAATTATGAGAAAAAAGTAGCTAACCGGGCTAAGGTAAGTTTTTTCGTTTCAGAACAGGAGGCTGATCTTTTTAAAAAGCTCGCACCCGAAGTTAGCCGAAATGTAACTTACTTTTATAACGGTGTTAACTCGGATCATTTTTCTCCAGAACTATCGTTTGTCAGACCTTATCCTGCCAATGAAGACGTAATAGTTTTTACCGGAGCGATGGATTATTGGGCCAATGTGGATGCCGTAAAATGGTTTGCGGAAGAGGTTTTTCCGCACATCACGAAAAATTATCCAGGCGTAAAATTTTATATAGTCGGCTCCAGACCGGCAAAAGAAGTGGAGGCATTGGCTAACAACGCGGTTGTCGTGACTGGGACTGTCGATGACGTTCGACCCTATCTTGCTCATGCCAAGCTGGTAATTGCGCCATTAAGAATTGCCAGAGGTATTCAAAATAAGGTATTGGAAGCGATGGCAATGGGAAAATATGTCATAGTAACCTCAGCGGCCATGGAAGGGATTCACTATGACGAAAGCCTGGATATATCTGTATGTGATGAAGTTGTTGACGTAATTAATCAGACAGAAAAATTCTTACAGAAGAACTCCACGTCGATGTTATCGAATAACAACCGGCAGTTCGTCAAGGCTAGGTTCAGCTGGGAGAAAAACGTAAGTCAGCTAGTAAACTTAATGCGAGAGTGAATAAAATAAGGTTTTTGCATCATCAAAGTTTTTATTTGCTTCTATAATCTACCGTGGCTAATCAATCTCGTAACGCTTGCCACCGTATGCCTCAAATTAAATAATAACTGCGAGATTGATTTATAGATATTCATCTACAATTCCATCAAAATAATAATAACAAAATCATCAACAAATGTTCTGGTCTATTTCCCATGATGAGCATGGCTTGGATTCAATAAAAAATATTTTAAAGCGGGAATAATAGCTATGTGCGGGATTGTCGGTATCTTCGATATAAAAGAAAAGCGGGAAATTAATCGGGACTTACTTTCCCGGATGAACGAAAGTCAATATCACCGAGGACCCGATGAGGGCGGTCTGCATATTGAAGCCGGATTAGGGTTTGGCCATCGCCGGCTTTCAATTATTGATCTCGCCACTGGTCAGCAGCCAATGGTCAGCCGTGATAAAAATGCCATTCTGACTTTTAACGGAGAAATATACAACTTCATGGAATTAAGAAAGGAACTGGAAGCACTCGGTTTTACCTTCCAGACCCACTGCGATACGGAAGTTATTTTATATGGCTGGCAAGCTTGGGGTGAGGCTTGTGTAGAAAAATTACGCGGCATGTTTGCTTTTGCCGTATGGGATAGAGACAGGCAAACTTTATTTCTTGCACGTGATCGTCTGGGTATAAAACCACTCTATTATGCGGAACTGGCAAACGGAGTTTTTATTTTCGGCTCTGAATTAAAATCGTTAAAAGTACATCCTGACTTGCCTAAAGCATTGGACGCTACTGCTATTGAAGATTATTTTGGTTTCGGGTATGTGCCTGATCCTAAAACAATTTATAAAAATGTATATAAATTGGAACCCGGTTATTGCCTGACTGTAAAGCGGGGTGATAAGACCTATAAGCCTCGGCAATATTGGGATATAAAATTCACACCCGGACCCTCCCAAAATGAACAAACAACGGGTGAAGAACTCATAGAGCGACTTCGCGAAGCGGTTAAAATAAGATTGGTTGCAGATGTGCCATTAGGCGCATTTTTGTCGGGCGGGGTGGACTCAAGCGCAGTCGTAGCCATGATGGCGGGATTATCAGATAATCCCGTTAATACCTGTTCAATCTCTTTTGGCGATCCGGCATTTAATGAGTCACAATTTGCCGCTCAGGTCGCCGGGCGCTACCACACGGCCCATCGTGTTGAACAGGTTGATCCCGATGATTTCAGTTTGATTGACCAATTGGCAGGGCTCTACGATGAACCTTATGCCGATAGTTCTGCATTGCCCACATACCGGGTTTGTGAATTGGCAAAAAAGCAGGTCACCGTCGTACTGTCAGGCGATGGCGGCGATGAAAATCTGGCCGGATACCGGCGTTATCGCTGGCATACCTACGAAGATCAAATGCGTTCATGGTTGCCGGATAGTGTTAGAAAACCGGTGTTTGGTTTACTGGGACGGGTATATCCTAAAGCGGATTGGGCGCCGAAAATATTCAGGGCAAAATCAACTTTTGAATCCATTGCCCGTGATTCCATGGAAGGTTATTTTCACAGCGTCTCAGTGCTATCCAATGAATTGCGAAGCAAGCTGTTCAGTGATCAATTAAAGCGGGATTTACAAGGCTATCAAGCAGTGGAAGTGTTTAGAAGATATGTCGATAACGCACCGTCAGACAGCCCATTATCGCTGGTTCAATATCTGGATATAAAAACTTATCTGCCGGGTGATATTTTGACCAAAGTAGACAGAGCCAGTATGGCTCATGCTTTAGAAGTAAGAGTGCCGTTACTGGATCATAAGCTTGTTGAATGGATGGCCGGATTGCAACCGGATATGAAACTCAGAGGCCGCGAAGGCAAATATATCTTTAAAAAATCCCTGGAAAGCTATTTGCCGAACGATATTTTATATCGGCCCAAAATGGGCTTTTCAGTCCCGTTGGATGCCTGGTTTAAAGGACCGTTAAAAAATAAAGTCCGGGAAGCTTTGCTAGGCGAAACCATGACGCAATGCGGAATGTTTAATCATTCATTTTTAGAACACATGGTCAACCAGCATCAAAGCGGATTGCGTGATTACAGTTCACCAATTTGGTCTTTGTTAATGTTTGAAGCATTTTTACGAAATAACTAACCAGCGGGCAATGTTAAAATCTCAAACTCGATGTTCAAGTTTTTAAGCTTAGAAAAACAGCAGGAAAACGGGTAAGCTAATCAGTGTAAACTTCCACGTATTTCAACAATATGTTGATGTACGAGCCGGCACACTTTATAAAAACGTTTGTAACTGATTTAGATGCAGCTATGGGAAAGCTAAAGCACAATGCCAAACTGACACAACTACAAAGGATTTGGCTGGGATTTTGTTTGACGGGAATGTTGCTGACCAATTCGGTGTGCTGGGCGAAGTTCGTGCATATTCTGGCTCAACCTGAACAGTCATTCTAATCCAATCTGAACACCTATTCTGAATTAAGTTGAACACTGATTCTGGTTTCAAGCTGAACACTTTTTGAGATTTTCCAGAATCGGTGTTCAAGTTGCCAGAATGACTGTTCAAGTTACCAGAATCTCGCCTAACGCATTGTTTATTCAATCAGACTATCCTTTCCGCTTTTTATGGAAAGAATATGTCAGCGAAGAGAACAGCAATGCGAAAATTACGAGAAGTACTCAGACTCAGTTACAGCGCCGGATTAAGCATCCGGGAAATCAGTGCCAGCACCAAGATCAGTGTCGGCAGCATTCAAACTATTCCTATTTGCAATCTGGATAATATCCTATGATTTTCGGTGGGGGCGTTATTAGAAGAAAGTTCTTCAATTATTAACTGGTTTATCTTATGACGATTAGAGCCATTTTTATTAAAATGATATTGGGCCAGCCTAACCAAATCGTGCTCTTTATCTACGTCTAAACCAAGATCATCAGCTAACGGTTTAATAAGCAATTTCCAATTGACATATTCTGCTGGAATAGATAACCCCGTACCGGCAAAAATAGCGGCATTATTGCCTTCTATTTCCTTGACAAAATGTTCAATAAATAATCCAATTTCTCTGTTCATATATCCTCACGATCAAACAAACCGCACCTCCACCATTTCATTGAGCCGCTTGCGTCTCAACTCCCAATCCTTCATCACCGCCGAAAGCAGCTTATAAAACGCCAGACTATGGTTGCGCTCTTTCACATGGCAAAGCTCATGCGTTATCACGTAATCAATACAATCCTTCGGGGCGGCAATCAGCTCCGGGTTAAGGATGATATTGCCTTGCGCTGTGCAGCTTCCCCACCTGTTCGGCATAAAACGAAGCTGGAAGCCTTGATGATGCGGAATTTCTAACTTGGCAACTTGCCTGACACAAAGCTCATAGCGCTCCGAAAAAACCGCCTTTGCACGCGAGCGATACCACGCCTGTAAAAGCATTCTGACTTTTTCAGTGCTGTCCGGCGTCGCTGTTTCGACAATCAACCGGCCATGCACCAGTTTGACATGATCCACCAGACCCTGATTGACCAGTAACCGGTATTGCCGTCCCAAATAACGATGCGTTTCTCCGCACACATAGCGCCTTTGGGGCAGGGCAGGGGGATAGGCCTCGAATTGTAATTTTTGCTTAAAAATCCATGAGGCTCGTTTCTTCACCTTTTCGGCAATCGCTTCATGACTGGCGTCCATCGGCGCATCGACCACCACTTGCCCATCGGGATAGACATGAATCGCCAAGGTCTTACGGTCACAAGCATTCACGCAATAGGTGATTTCCGTCTGCCCGAATAAAACGGATTGATTAGGGTGAACCACCATCATGAACTAATGATCCCGCCGTTCAGCAATAGCCAATACCTGATTGGTTATCCGCTCGATCAGCTCTAAATCCATGGCAAGATCATAACGGCCTTTCAGACTATAAAGGTAATCCTCGATCTCGTTCAGCATCAGGTTCTTAATGTCCTGATTCCGTGTCCAGTCGCGGATTTTATGCCCACTGATAATCTCGTCCAGTTTCACGGCTGTTTCCGCTGCAAACACTTCCGGTGTAACGCCTGACACGGCATAAGCCGCCAAAGGCTCTTGAATCACGCCATAAAAGGCTTTGGCTTCATCGCGGTACGCCAAAATATCCGGCAGGTCTGAACTGGTTTTGCCGCGCAAATCATCGAGCGTTTCACGAATACGCTTCAGATACTCCATATCAGACAGGCGTTTGGCTCGATGCTCGGCAATCGCTTCATCAATCAGCTCCGACAGCCGTTTATACAAAGCGGGGTCTTCTTCCATTTTTTCGGTGATGGTTTTCTTCACCCGCGAGGCAATCGCATCGGCCTTGGCTGCATCGCCTTCAATGGCGTCGATTTCAAGCTCAAACTCGTCAATGGCAAACATATTGACCGGCTCGATGAGCTGTTTCACGGCATCGGCGCCAATGTATTTATTCACCATATTGCGGATTTGCTGCTCGTAGGATGAATAATCAACAGCCTCACCATAGCGTTGTTTCACGGCTTGACGTAGATTGAGAAAGTATTTCAAATCGTCCTTATAACAGGCGATTTTCTTTTCAGGCGTTTCACCCTGAAACTTGGCGTTGGCAAGCGCCAATTGCAGGGTCTTGGCGAACAAAGACAACACCTCATAAAAACGCTGCCGCCGGTCTTCCGGCTCCAAATGCCGTTGCATTGCTTCCAAGTCCTTTTGGTTTTCGACTTCCTTGAACACCTCCCAGACATTGGTATGGCGTTGCGGTAACAGCTTGATCTCTCCGGTAATGTCGGTCAGCGTGCCTTCAATGTCCTCCGGATCAAAGCCTTCATTCTCCAAGGCGGCGTAGGTATCAATCGCTTCGTTAAGTTCGCCGAAAATCCCCCGGTAATCAAGTATCAGGCGCTTCGTAATAGGCCAAGCGGTCGGCGGCCTGGAAGATCACCGGGAAAAAGCCAGATTTCATCAAATCAAAATTCATCAGCAACCTAGCTGTGCGGCCATTGCCATCGACAAACGGATGAATTTTGACAAAGTCCACATGCAAACGGGCGGCGCGTTCGATGGGGTGACCGGTAAAGGCATGGTAGGCCTGCACCAAACCGGCCATCTGCTCGGGGACATGCAGAAAATCCGGCGGTCTGTGTTCGGCGCCGGCGATCAAGACGTTCTCGTGGTGATAGACGCCGGCATTCGGGCTGTCGATGTTTTTCAATATCAATTGATGGATGGCTTTAATCAGCCGTTCGGAAAACACCTCGTCACCGGCAATCACCGCCTCCACATAGTCGATGGCTTCCTTGTGGTTGATAACCTCGAAATGCTCACGCATCGACTTGCCGCCGATGGTGATGCCTTCCAGCACCACCTTGGTTTCTTTCAGCGTCAGCGTGTTGCCTTCGATGGCATTGGAGTTGTAGGTCCATTCCAGCACCCAATGGTCGTGCAGGGATTTTAAGGTCTGCGGCGGTAACGGACGACGACTGTCCAGTTCGGCTTTGAGCTGGTCGAAACGTTCAAACATGGCTGTCCACCTCGTTCCCACGCTCCTGCGTGGGAATGCATACCTCGCCATCGAACGCTGGTCTGTGTTCCCACGCGGGAGCGTGGGAACAAGGGGGTGATTCAAACATGGCCGCCCACCCTGACCCGCTTCTTGCCGGTCAGCAGTTGTTGCATCAGGCCTTTCTTTTGCTCTTTCAGTGCTGCAAGTTGCTTTTGCTGGGTTTCGATTTCGGTGTCGGCGGCGGTGAGGACGGAGGCGATTTTTTGTTGTTCATTAAATCCAGGCAAAGGAACTTTAATTGAGAAAAAATCGGCTTTATTTAGGTTCAGTAAACCATCTGATCTGGCTCCGCTAGTAATGTATTTTCTTAACTCTCTGGCGCAGTAATCCGCCATGAAATACTGCTCAAAGAATTCGTTGCAGATTTTTTTGTTGCGCCTCTCAAAACTAATGAAAACATTCGGTACTGCAATTTCGTTTACATGTTTTAACAGATACATGCAGCCGCAGGCATATTTTTTCGAATTGCCTTTGTTATAAGAAAACTGTCCTTTTCGTAGTAACGTGTAATTTGCATACTGCAAACCAGAAATATCCTTCCCCCACTTTTCTTCATGCGAAACAAAGCCTGTACCAGCAGTAATACTATGAGGAATAACCTGTTCTGTCCCAACTTTATCTTTAACTTCTTTAAATAGCGTTCCAAGCGTGACTTCTGGCCAAATATCATCAAATCCAGCAAACCGTTTCTTGCCCGTCAAAAGCTGCTGCATCAGGGCTTTTTTGCGCTTTTGCTTGGCGGCAATCAAGGCTTCCAGTTTTTCAATGGCTTTGTTCCAAGTGGAAAGGATTTGGGCGATTTTTTGTTGTTCGTGGAGGGGGGGGAGTAGAAGAGGTAACGCCTTAATTGTGGGAAGATTTAATCCGGCTTTCGCTCCTGCATCATTCAATTGATTTATTACTGCATTCATTTTCCTGGACAAAAGCAGATAAGCAATGAATTTAGAATTTGCCTTATTCTGGTTAATTCGTACTAAAGCAGTGTGCTGATTGATAAAGGCTTCGCCAAAATTTTCAGGAATCCATCCAATTTTTCCAAGTTCTGCGGTAATTGAAATCAGAATGTCCCCATTTTCTAAAGCTGTCCTCTTTCCATCAGCCGAGTCACTTTTTACATCCACATACTTCAAATCATCGAGTTTGAGATAAATCCCATCCCGTCTCAGATTTGTCATACGAATGAATTTGCTCCCTGATTCGGAATAGAACTGCGCCCAGTCCCGAGAACCGCTTGTTACGGTAGTTGAAATTTTGCCAAGTTTTTCCTGTCTCCATCCATCAGGCACGTGCATAACCCAACTCCTTCAAATAGCCCGCCATTTCCAATTTGTAGTCTCCCTCCCCTGGTAAGGGGAGGGTTGGGGAGGGGTTGTCACAAGCATTACCTAACTCCTCGTTACTTTGAGCTACCCCCTCCCGGCCTCCCCCTTCACAGGGGGAGGAGACGCCACCCTCGTGGCTAGTGTCTCCACAAGAGGACGTGCTTTCTCCCTCCCCTGATAAGGGGAGGGCTGGGGTGGGGTTGCTTTCCAACACCTTCATCAATACCCCTGCCAGGTTCTGCATCACATCCAGATTGGTAAAACGCAACACTCGTAAGCCAAGACCATGCAAATAAGCATCCCGCTCAGAATCGGCAAGCTGCGCATCTGAATGGAAATGACTGTCCCCATCCAGTTCCACCACCAACGCCCATTCCGGACAGTAAAAATCGACAATGTAATGGCCTATGCCATGCTGGCGGCGAAACTTTGCACCCACTTGTTTACCGCGCACCGCCTGCCAAAAGCGTTTCTCTGGTTCGGTCGGATTCTTGCGTAGCGCTACCCGATTATTGCGATATTGCGGCAGGTTGAAAATGGTTTCTTCACGTCCAGCCATAACACAACTCCTTCAAATATCCCGTCATTTCCAGCGTCACTTCTGCTCCGTCAACGACTCTGGCTATATTTTTAATATTCATTCGTTTCCATCCTGCAAATGCAATTTAGTATTCCCCAAGTTAATAGCTGACTGAGTCAGTATTTCTAATTGACGAATGGCTATTGTATTTAAACGTATTAACCGTTCACTTTGGGTGAGCTGCATGTGGATCAATTCGGCATTCATGCTTTCAAGGTTGGCCAAAACAAGCAATTGTTCAATATTTGCATGGTCGCGCATATTGCCAAGCGACCGCTAAGATTGATCAAAAATTGAGAGGAGTTGGCTCTTTGTTCGTCGAGTGGTTGACGCTCCTTAGCTGTCAGCCGATAAACTTCATAAAAGGAGTAACATGAAAATCATCAGTTCATCCGATTATTTATTGGTTAAACTTCAGATGTATTTTTTATCCATAAAAACATACTGACGACTTGCTCAGACCCCATTCACTGGCCCTTGGAAATCGAATTGAGTTGACCACATGCTGCTAATACATCATCGCCTTTAGCGCTTCTTATTAAAGTCGGGATTTTAAAAGTATCTAATACTTCTTTAAACTTTTCAATTTTATCAATATCCGGGCGCTTATAATGTGATCCTGGGAATGAGTTAAAAGGAATTAAGCTTATATAAGCACTTTTACCAGCTAGTATCGTTCCCAATTTTTTAGCATCATCTGGAGAATCATTAAAATCTTTTATCAGAATATATTCATAAGTAATAAATTGCTTTTTATTTAAAGGTATCTGGTCAATATAGGTCAACACTTCCTCTAGCGGATATTTTCTATTAATGGGAATAAGTTCATTCCTCTTTTCTTCAAAGGGTGAATGAAGAGATAACGCAAGGTTCACTCCAGGTATTTCCCGGCTCCATCTTTTAAGTCCAGGAATATAACCAGCCGTTGAAATAGTAATTTTTTGAACACCAATTGAAGTTCCGTGTTTTGATAAAAATATTTCGCACGCTTTTTTGACGGCATCAAAATTATGTAAAGGTTCGCCTTGTCCCATAAAAACAATATTTAAAATTCTCTCTTCTCCATGCCTATTTTTCGCTAACCAACGCCAAGCCTGTAGAAACTGGCCAACAATTTCACTGGTAGTTAAATTTCTTTTAAGTCCTTGTTTTCCGCTAAAACAAAAAGAACAATTCATTGCACAGCCAACCTGCGATGAAAGACAAATAGAATATTTATTATGGAACGGAATAAGGACGGTTTCAATTTTATGATGGTCTTTAAGCTTAAAAAGAAATTTTACTGTTCGATCTTTTTTTGACTCATGAACCGTATCGATTTCGGGTAGAGAAAAGTCGAAATTATCTTGAAAAAAGGCCAATGAACATTTGGCAATGTTATCATTGCATTGAGTATTTTCTTTTTTCTTATAATGCCAATTAAAAAGAACTGCCGCTGCTGAGTAGTTTAAATTATTCTGATTTATAACTATTTCTAAATCAGAATAATTTAGGTCATAAAAGGATTGTTTCAAAAAATGTCTCTTAGTAATATCAATATCTTACCAATACCTAATAGTTTGAAATATTGGATTTGATATTGAGTTATAAATTTTTCAGTTGTAACGGCTTTATTCTGCTAACAGTGTAGCAATAGCGGACTTGGCATTACACTGTGCTATTGCTTCTGCTAGCTGTATTTCATTCAATTTATGTTTGATAGCTTTAGTGCCATTGAAGTCAAACACTTGATAATCCTTTTTGGCAAAGGTACTGATTTGGCACTTCTTGAATGGCATATTTTCAAACGGCATTTTTGTGGAATCCAGATTCAATGATGCAGCCCCTTCCAAACTGGGAGCATAAATCAAAAATTCACCTTTCATCGCGAGTACAGCACGATATTGATTGACAGTGGTCAAGTATAAATTACCTACCTCAACCTCTTTTTCTTTTAATCTCATCTTGTTAAATTCCTTGGTTTATTTCATTCCAATTGAGCATCTGCCGGAGTCTTTATTCACTCAACGGACGATTAAGTTCAGTGCGCCATGTATCCGGATCTGGGTTGGAATCAGGGTCTGTTAGATAGCATTCCCATAGGCTTTCTTGCACATTAAGCCCCTCAGCTTCAATCCATTCACAAAACTCACCCCAGGCTGCACCGAGCCCTTCATATCCACCTTGATAAATAATCCGGACAACTTTTACGGTAGGCAACTTGCTCATCTTAACGCGACCGGCAGCTGTGATTGGCTGACTAACGGGGAAACCCGCCTCGAAATCAAAAATGTCGGTTGGTCTTTTCTGGTGGTAAGAAAAGCACGGTCCGGTGATAGTGGCTCCCTGGGCGGTAATGGTGGACATTATTTCAGCAATGGCCGGTCCCAGTTACTTAGATAGTCATTTTTCCTGGCGAGATATTCATCGACAAATGCCTGCATCGGCTCAGCTTCATAATCACTCGGCACACTGATCGCTAGTTTCTTAAAGCCTGTGCCGACCGCATAACCGCCCGCCTTGATTTGAAAGTGTAAAAAAGCCGTAGCGCGTTTGCCGTTGACTTCCATCTTCGGTTCCAGCATTTCCACGGACGCCTGCTGAAAATCAAGATGACCAAATGACAGTGTCATGCTTTCGTAAATTACCAGTGGCCGGTTGATGTTGAACATAACATTTTCCTGGGCTAATAACGGCACCAGCACATAGGGAAAATTTTGCCCTGAAAAAGCCACATAATCGCGAATAAAACTTTCAATCAATGCTGAATCCCGACTAATGCCTCCCGAACGTTCGATCTGCAAATAGGTTTTGCCCTGATTATCGTTCACATCAATCAGCTCGGTATCGGTGTCGGGAAAGTTCAACAATACGTCATGTCCGACCATGCCAGAAAAGATAAAGTGCATATTTTGGCTAAGGCCATATTTCTCCAATGCCAGCGAAAACAACAAATCACCTGGTACGCAAAAACGTTTGGCGTCAACATCGTGTAAAGGGTTGAAATCATGTGCTACTTCTTTGGCAAACATACTGGCTTGTTCGGCGATAATACTGACATTGCCATCATGAACGTTATAAAAATCTTTTAAAAACATATTGTTATTTTCTAATATTGGTGCAATGAATAATTTTACCATACGGTTTAATATGTTTCACTTAATGACACCCTGCCCAATGACGCATTGGCATATTGGCGTATTGGTGGGCAGCTTAAAAGTAGTGGGTACGTGTGCCGAGAACTGGTAAATGCTGATTCAGGAAGATACCGGATCGGTTACAGTAGCTTGAATATGCCATGAATAAAGGACACTTTAAAAATACAGGCAGCGGAAATTGGTGAGTTGATAGGGCGGTTACGACCCCACGGCGTCATTGAAAATAAAGCTATCAATCTCGCCAAAGCAGCCATTAAAATATTTTTACCTTCAGATAAATAATGGTTCAAAGGCCCAAATCGCAAAGTCCGGGATGATCATCAGGGCGGTTGCCTTGCGGCCAATGAAAGAGACGGTCGCTTTCGTTGATTGGTAAGTCATTGATGCTGGCGTAGCGTTTCTGCATGAGGCCGTACTCGTGAATTCCCAGTTTTCATTGCCGTAAGAACGAAACCATTCGCCTGCGTCATTATGTCATTCGTAGGCAAAGCGCACGGCGATGTGGTTGCCTGCGAAAGCCCATAGTTCATTAATCAACCGGTATTCGTGTTCACTTACCCATTTACGTTTTTTGTTCCCGACCAACAGGAAATTCGGGCCTGTTACGCCACTGCTGTCGATGGTATAGGCCAAGGCAACTTTTCCCGGGTCTCGGTTATTTCAGACGTCCTCTGCCAAGCGGACTTTCTGGGTCGCTGTTACATTAGGTGAAGGGGGTGAAACGGAGGTCGTGATTCGTTGTTTGTTTTCATTGTATTCTTCAATTAAATGCCAATAGATGAAGTGTCATATTAAAAAAATATGCATTATTTAGGATTGCCACATGTTTGGCATCCCGATGTATCCTGGCAAATTCTGAATCCGGCTTAACCAATTTGTTACTGCCGGATAAAGGTTAAGATTGATCTTCCCTTCTGGCGCTAACGCGATATAAGGGTAAACGGCGATATCGGCTATGGTAATTTGATTAGTAGCCAACCAAGGTTGTCTTTCTAACTGTCCTTGCAGGATATTCAACAAATTGTCGGTTATTTGCAAAGATTCATCGACATTGATGGCACGACCGAATTTATAGTGGAGTCGCAAACGATTCGGCCCCAGCGCTACTTCATTTGCAGCCGTGGAAAGCCAAGCCACAACCTCTGCCAAGTCAATTGCTTCATTCGGCAACCAATGTTCCTTCCCGTGTTTTTTGGCCAAATAAACCAGGATGGCCTGACTATCCCGAATAATCACATCGTCATCTGTCAACACAGGCACCTGACCAAAAGGGTTCATGGTTAAAAAATCCACTAACTTTTGTTGCAGTGCGCTCCCATTGACTACAACGCTTCGGTAATCAAGGCCGAGAACTGACAGTATTAGCCTGACTTTATGACAATTCCCGGATAAGGCAAATTCGTAAAGCGTAATCATAGTTTTATCCTCTAGCGATAATTATTGATCTCACTGTGAATATATTCGTTTTTAGGCACTCATGCTGATGCGATTTTGCTTTTAGTTCCTGGATTTCATCGAGCAACGGAGTAATCAAGCTATCGACTTCGGCCTTGAATGTCAATCTGCTTCGAAAAGTGTCCACTAACAGCGTCGAAGAGTGTGCAGTTTAATTTTGAGCCTATTCCATTTAAGTTCCTTTTTTCCGCAGAAAGCACATTCATGCTCGCCGTATAGAGCGCATCGCGCCCAGACGCTGCG
Organism: Methylobacter sp. KS41; assembly: GCA_002862125.1. Classification (GTDB taxonomy): domain Bacteria; phylum Pseudomonadota; class Gammaproteobacteria; order Methylococcales; family Methylomonadaceae; genus Methylobacter_C. The sequence continues at coordinate 212,868 of PHSP01000002.1, forward strand.
TCGAACTCTTTGCCAAGCCGCCCAATATATTTGGGCTTGTGATTCACCACTGGCAACATACCCCTGAGAAAAAGCAGCCGTCCAGACTGCACCGTTTCCACATAAGCGCCCAAGGGAGTTGGCGGAGTCGGCAAGTCGATTCCAAGCGCCTTCAATCGCTGTTCAGCGTCGATTGAAGGCGTGTCGCCTGTCTCTACCATTTGCCGCTGTGCGCACCGCCGTCTACGTGCAGCACCTCCCCTGTAATCTGCCGAGCTTCCGTCAGATAAACGACAGCGCTGGCAATGTCTTCAACCGTGGAGATTGTGCCCATGGGCGAAAGCGTTTTCAGGAAGTCCTTTGGATCGTTGGCGTGAAGTGGGGTGTCGACAGAGCCAGGGGCTACAGCATTGAAGCGAATGTGCTCTTTCGCATACTCAGAAGCCAAGTTTCTCAATGCTGCTTCCAGTCCGCCTTTAGTGATCATAGGAAGGGAGACAGGAATCCCGGCAATCGGATTCTCCACCAACGATGTGGTGATGCTCACGATGCTGCCGCCTGACTTTTGTGCCAACATCTGTTTAACTGCAAGCTGCGTGATGTAAATGAAGCCTTCGAGGTTAGTGGAAACGAGAGCTTTAAAGTCATCTGCCGTGTAATCGGTGAAGGGTTTCACAAAGAAAATACCAGCATTCGCGACTACAGCATCGATCGAGCCGAACTTTTTGATAGAGAGTTCCGCGACCTTCTGTGCTGTCTCAAATTGACCTATGTCGCCGTCGATTAAGGCAAGGTGGTCGGAAGCTGAAAATTCCTTCGATTTCGTCGCGTTCCGCGAGGTTCCGACAACATTGTATCCGCGCGCCAGAAACGCTTGAACGACACCCGCGCCAATACCCTGCGAGGCTCCTGTAACGATGACTGTTTTCTGTTTGCTTGTTGTAGGTGGTTACCCAAAGAGGCTTAAAACCGGCGCATAAAGACTAAAATCTCCC
>PHSP01000003.1 GCA_002862125.1 Methylobacter sp. KS41
TCAGCTTGAAACCAGAATCAGTGTTCAACTTAATTCAGAATAGGTGTTCAGATTGATCCAGAATCGGTGTTCAGGTTGGGCCAGAATACGCAGTTTGCTGGTTTTTGATTAAACATAAACAATCTATGAGGCGGAGTTTATGAAATTCAAGGGGAAATAACTAAACGGCAACAGCCCCTAATAAAACTACAAAACGTCCTGCCGACTGGACACCCGAGGAACGCTTTCAGGCGTTAATGGCTAGCCATGGCTTGGAAGATGAGGATTTAAACGCTTTCTGCCGAACGCAAGGCATATTCTTTCATCACCTGGAGGCCTGGCGACAGGATTTTATCAACAGCACTCACAAGTCAGCTCAGGAGTCATCTGGCAAAAGCTTGCGCGATGAAAACAAGCAACTCAAAAAAGACTTACAACGTAAGGAGAAAGCCTTGGCGGAAACCGCGGCTTTACTGGTATTACAAAAAAGTTCCAAGCGTTCTGGGAGGAAAAGGCGTCATGATTTTACTCGCAGAACGCAGACTACTCATAGCATGGATTGACCTCGCAGTGAGCGAAGGCGCAAGGCTTAACAAGGCCTGCGGCATTATTGGCTTAAGTACGCGCACGCTCCAGCGCTGGCGGCAACCCGAAGAACTCCAGGCAGACGGACGGATGACTCGAGCCTTCACGCCCGCCAATAAGCTATCCTCGGCAGAACGCGCGCAGGTCATCGCCACCGCCAATTGCGAGGAGTTTAAACAGTTAACACCGCACCAGATTGTACCGCGCTTGGCTGAGCGAGGGGAATACCTCGCCTCGGAATCCACTTTTTATCGTATTCTAAAAGCTGAGAACCAACTGGCTCATCGCCATGCCAGTCAACCACCCCGGCAGGTTTCAAAACCCAAGGCCTTATCAGCAACAGCGCCCAATCAACTGTATAGCTGGGATATTACCTATCTGACGACCGCCGTCAAAGGTCAATTCTTCTATCTGTACCTTTTTATGGATATTTTTAGCCGGAAAATAGTCGGTTGGCAGGTCTACATGGAAGAAAACAGTGCCTATGCGGCCGACGTCATCCGCGATATTTGCCGACGTGAAGGCATTACCGAGGGACAAGTGATCTTACATTCTGACAATGGCAGTCCGATGAAAGGTGCCACTATGCTGGCAACCCTTCAGCAGCTCGGCGTCATGCCCTCCTTGAGCCGCCCGTCAGTCAGCAATGACAATCCCTATTCAGAAGCCTTGTTCAAAACCTTGAAATATCGCCCTGAATATCCTTTGCAACCATTCTCTACGCTATCAGAAGCCAGAGCATGGGTGACGGATTTTGTGGCTTGGCACAACCTTGAGCATCGGCACAGTAGCATCCATTTTGCAACCCCAGAACAACGACATAGAGCTGAAGATCAAGCGATTCTCAAAGCAAGAAAGGACACCTATAGCGCTGCTAAAGTAGCGAACCCCGCACGATGGAGCAAGGAGATCAGAAACTGGGAATGGCAAGCAGAGGTGTTCTTAAATCCCGATAAACCGAACACTCAGCCGACAAATTGCACGACTAATAGTGTTCATTAATTTTCATCATAGGCGACAAGTACTTTGACATTTTCCGTGTTTTTTGAACCGTTAGAAGGAAAACGGCAGGTGGTGGTAACGGATCAAAGAACAGCGGTGGATTGGGCGCATCAAATTCGCAACTTGGTTGATGTGCAGTACCCTCGCGCTGAACTCATTACCTTGGTTATGGATAATTTAAACACTCACACAGGAGCATCTCTGTATAAAGCATTCGCCCCTGAGGAAGCACGAAGAATTCTGGATAAATTGCAAATCCACTACACCCCCAAGCATGGTAGTTGGTTAAATATGGCGGAAATAGAATTGAGCATCTTATCTCGTCAATGTTTAGATCGACGCTTTCCAGACCAAGAAACATTAAAGATGGAAATCGCAGCATGGCAAGAAAAAAGAAATGCTATTGCTCAACCTATGGAATGGCGTTTTACAAATGAGGACGCTCGGGTAAAATTGAAAAAACTTTACCCGACATTACAAGAATGACTGAGTACTAGATATAAATCAACAACTGTTAAATTATTTCTGAAATCCATTTTGAGCGGTTACTCTGAGCATTATTCCGGCAGTAAACCAGCTTGATCATTAGATCGTAACGAGCGCCCGGTAACGCGCCAGATCATTTGGCGCATCTAAATCCCACTGCTGTTTGAGAGTATGATAGGCAAGATTATATTGTTTGAGGCGAGTGCAGGTATGTTCATGCACAAGCCCGGTTCCCCAAGGCATATTATCAAAAAGCTCCGGATGAGGTTGATTAAGACCAATCAACACATAGCCGCCGTCTTCTGCAGGCGCTAAAACACAACAATTTTCCTGATTTAAGGCTTCTAATGCAGCTTCCAGATCCTGACCGGTTAAAGATGGACAATCACAGCCAATTATCAATGCGCTGGAATAGCTATCAAACGCCAGACAAAATGCGTTGTTCATTCGCGCCCCTAAATCCTCACCCTGTTGTTGCCGGAGAATTACCTGAAAGCTTTGCTCTGACGCTTTAAAAAATGCATGGTCAATAGATGGTGTACACCAAAGTTGGATGGGGCATAAATTACTTTGAATCGCCAGTTGCAGCGTTCTTTGAGTGAGCTCGATATGTACCTGCATGGCCTGTTCGGGAGTTAAGTCAGTTGTTAAACGAGTCTTAACCTGACCAGCGATTGGAGCTTTACAGAAAATCATCAAAACAGCATCAGAATATTTATAAGCCATATTCACCGTTCCCTTAGGGATTTAAAAGGCAGCAGCAAAAGCTGCATGAAACCCAGTTCTTTTTGCTGGCGGAAAGGCTTTAAACCAATCTCCATCGAAATTTGAGGCAGCCTGGGTTCGGCAACATAAGTTTTACAAAGGCGGTCCCACCAGGAAATCGAAAAGCCGTAGTTACTGTCTGTTTCTGCCGGAATTGTCGAATGATGAATGCGGTGCATATCCGGTGTAATGATAAGCCAGCGTAATTTTTTTTCAATCGCTGAAGAAATATTGACGTTGCTGTGATTAAACGTCGCGGCGCCGTTAAGAATAATCTCGAAAGCTATCACTGCCCAAGGATTTGCGCCAATCAAATAAATGCACAGGACTTTATAAAGCATCGAAATCATGATCTCCAAAGGGTGAAAGCGCACAGCTGTAGTGGCATCAAATTCCAGATCAGTATGATGCACCTGATGCAAATGCCAAAGCGGGGACCATTTATGCGAAACAATATGCTGGCAGTAAATGGCAAAATCAAGAAATAACAAAGTAACTATAATCGACAGCCATTGAGGAGCCGCCAACCAGTTTAAAAGGCCCAGGGATTTCCCTATTGCATCTACGGCGCTTAAATAAGCAATACCGCCGATCGTTAAACGCATTAGAACTATGTTAAAGGCGGCAAGCCCAAGATTAACCGGCCAGCGATGTTTACGGCAAATCCGTTGTGTTCTTCTGGGGCTGAAATATTCCCAGCAAATCATAATGAAAAAAATACCTAACGATGCTGCCAGACGAATTATAGATTCCATATATGCCCTCTTGTAATATCCAGGAAATCTTGCGGTAATTTTTAGTCGCCCTTGGGCGGATTAATCCGTTCCCACAAATCCCTGAATTTGAATTGAGTGAGTACACTATTTGTATAAAGAAAAGCCAAGGTTTGCGGGTCTGCCCCAAAATAGTAACGCAGCCGAATACTCCACATCAGCAGCACAGTCTTGTAAATACCATTTTGCTCCCAGCGTCGTCCAGAACTGATGACTTTATCTCTCAGGCAAATGGGCCGACTGATTTTCTTTAGCGCTTTACAAAGAGCGATGTCTTCCATCAAATTGATTTCAGGATAGCGCCCAGCCTTTTCAAAGGCGCTTCTCGTAACAAAAATAACCTGATCGCCAGTTGCTACCCCCGTTAACCGGGAACGCCAGTTCATCATTTGCGCAATGACTTTTAACATGAACGGGTCACCGCTCAGTTGAATATCAAAACGCCCCCATTGGCGGGTATCGCTGATATTTTGTTGGATCAGCGGCAATGCGTTTGCTGGTAAACCGGTGTCGGCATGCAGGAATATCAATACATCCCCCTTTGCATGCCTGGCACCGTTATTCATTTGTCTGGCCCGGCCCTTTGCCGAAATTATTACTTCATCAGCCAAGATCGACGCAAGAGTTCGCGTGTTATCGTTGCTGTCCCCATCAACAATAATAATCTCACATTCGTTTCTTAACGGTTGCAACGCTGATAAGCTGGGTTGAATGGTTTCCTCTTCATTCAGTGTCGGAATAATAATAGAAAATTTCATTGTCTAAAATCACGCTTCCAGATCCATAATAAGGCCCAGAGCTCAGCCAATACTCTCTAAAGCGGGATGAAGCAGTTCTATATCAGCAATGTTGAGACCTTGTTGAGGCGGAGAATAGGGGCTGTAACTTGAAATAACGGAAGGCTCCAGATAGCCAGTGATTTGCTCAAGATCTGATAAGCGTAGCCCTTGGCGAACAAGATAGACGATATAACTATGTCGAATTGTTTCGGCAGTGATTTCATCAGGATTGGGCAAACCTGAGTCAACCGCCGCACATAGCAGAACAGCGGCAAGATCGTTAGGAGACGCTGGTTTATCGTTATCCCATGCAGGGCGGCCGTCTGATTGGGCAAATAGAGAATTGAGCGCGCGACTAATGGTAAGGATTCTCGGTGCGGAGCCTGTGATGGCTATAGTTGACGTTACCAGATCAATTTGCTCGGCTTTAAGAGAGGCCGCTTCATCAAGGGTCAGTCCGCTGAGCAGTAAACTGATTACCTGCTTGCCTTTCAGGTTCGAAGCGTTAAGCAACATCCTCAGTTGAAGAACGGAAAGCTCCCTGTACAGAGGACTTGCAAGGGCATTCTTCTGTTTTTGTTCTATGGGCTGCGCGGCCGCTTGTTGATAATTGAGCATATCTGACACATTGGGGTTATATAAATGAATGCCGGAAAGTGTGATAGGCGAGGGTTGCTCATGTTTTCGAGTTAAATATTCGAAAATCCATACTGCGAAAAGGCCTAGCAATAAAGAACTGACCAGTGCGATAAGAGCATCACGGCTATAATCAGGTCTTACCGGATCCATTGACAGGTATGCACGGCTTATAACCGTGACCTGAGGGTATTTTTCCTTTTGACTGGTTTCAATCTGTACTAATCGTTCCTGCGTTTCACGGTAGAGCTGTTCCAGGCCTTCCAAATCCGATTTTAATGCATCGTGTTCAGCAAATTTTGTAGTAAATGCCGCCGAAAGCTTTTTTTGATCCGCAAGTTGGGCGCGAATTTCTATAACGGTTTGCTGAGCGGCTGCATACTTGTTTTCTGCTTCAGTCAGCGCCAGGTCTTTGCCATAGGCCCGTTTTTTTATAATTTCGGCTTCAAGTTTTTTAATCTGCTCGGGGATAATTTTTAATGCGGGTTGTTTATTCAAGTAGTCCCTGGTAAATTTTTTATCAAACTCAACCATTTTCTCGCGCAAGTCTTGCAAGCGTTTTTCAAGGTCTTGCAAACTGCCACGATCTTGATCAGGAACAACTGCCTGGTCACGGGCGATAGCTGATTTGATGGCATCAAGATTTGCTTTCGCCTTGACTTCATCCTCACTGGCTTTATTAAGGGAGTCATTTATGCCATTAAGCCGGGCTAGCGGCTCATTTTCATCGCGTCCAGCCGAAGAAATATCATTGATTTCCCTAAAATTTTCGAGTTCAGCCCGCTTGGCTTCAATTTTTTCAGCCAAACCTTTCATTTCGTCTTCAATAATACGCGACGTATTACCCGTTAATTTTTTGATGTCATCAGCCCTAGCATCCTGGTAAACATCAACCCAGGTATTAACGAGCAACGGTAAAAATTCAGGGTCGGTTCCTTCCGCTCGAATTTCAACAAGATTAGTGTCGGTAATTGGTTCAACGGTCAAGAAATTTTGAATATCATAAGCCGTCAACTTAAGCACTGCTTCGTCAGTGCTTGATGCTTGAAGTCGAGTCAAGGTTTCGGCAACCAGTTCGTGTCCAAGTAAAATCTGTTTTTGAATGGCGACATGTTGAACGTTTGCCGTGGTAGTTTCTTCCCGATCTATAGCAGTCATTGCCGAGGTTAGCAAGGTTGCGCTACTGCGGTAAATTGCGGGCCGGCTGTAGTTATAGGCCAGGCTTGCGATTGCGCTAATTAAAAACACTGTGACAAAAATAATAAATCTGTGTGACCGGAACCAAGGTTTTTGATTGAAGCCAGACGGCGCATAGAAACTGTCGTCTGGAAAAATATCAATTTTCGGTAAATAATTTTTCATATCCGGACTTGTCTTATTATGGCGAGAACAGAATATGTCATGAAAAAATGAAAAGGTCTAGTTTCTCAGGATCTGCTGTTAGCAACAAATAGAAATTATGTCAGCCATTATTTGAAGCTAACCCGTCAACCACTTCTTTATTCCGGGCAAAAAAAACCCGCTGTTAAAGCGGGTTTTTTGTTTCAGGAAACTCTCAATTTCTTTAAGAGGTTCCAGTCTGGCAACTTCTGTTAACCTTATTGAGGGTTAATAAGCGGATCTCGCAGAGGGTTTAGAGGTTGTTGAGATTCACCATTAACTTCCAATTGCACGCGACGGTTATTGGCGCGTCCTTCTTCAGTGTCATTGGTGTCAATGGGGCGAGTCCAGCCATATCCACGCGTAGTTAGATTGGGAAGATGCTCTCCATCAACCAGATACTTTTTGACTGCCTCTGCGCGGCGGTCAGACAACAGCATATTATGCTTGAATCCGCCTGTTTTACTGGTATGGCCTTGTATCTCAATTTTTAACTCAGGATGTTCTTTAATGACTTTGGCCGTATTGTCAAGATTTGCAAAGTACTGCGATGGGATGACAGCAGAATCATTGGCAAATTTGACATCAACAATCCAGCAGCCTTTTATGCTGACTGAAACGCCGGGCAACGAATTCGGACATTCATCGTTGCAATTATTGACGCCGTCATGATCGTCATCAAGAGTTGAGCAATCCGGCGCAGCAACAGGAGTTGGTGCTGGAGGCGGCACTTCAGCGACTACCGCTTTTGGTTTCGCGCCAAATGGAATGACGAAGCCAACATTAACAACCATGTCATGATATTCGTTTGTGCCTGGTTGCAGGTTGGCGTTGAAATTTTGATTGTAACGATAGCGCACATCACTACGGACCAGGAAGTTATCGCTAACTTCATAGGTAAAACCAGCGCCCGCTTCGCCGATGAGGCCTGCGCCGCTTTTAAAGTTGTGGCTGGTGTTCATGCCGCCTAAACCAAGTACGGTATAGGGCGAAAATTTATCACGAAAGATGTAATATTGCACTTCCGCAATACCCCCGGTCATGTCCGAGCCTCCGTATTTACCGCCGCTCAAGTTTTGATAAAAACCTTTCAACTCGACGTTGAAATGTTCATCAAGCATTTTGCCAAAGCCCATGCCGCCGCCCCAGCCATTATTGGATTGACGATCGCCACCGGGTTGAACAAACGTGCCAAAAGGCGACACGTACCATCTCTTATCCACAACATCGTCAGCTTGAGCCATTTGCAAAAACCCTAAGACCGATAATGCTACAAGAGCAAGCATTTGTTTCTTAAACATAACATTCTCCTTCGATTAACTTTCAAGAAATAACGGTAAAAAGTAAAATAAAAATTTTAAATCCACTAATCCTCTCCTTGGCACGTGAGTCCAGATCATAGGGTAGCTTAAAAACCACAATTCTTATGTATTATGCCACAATTTTTTATTATGTCATTTTTATTTGCATGTATTTATTAACTGAATCATTCGTTACATGGCGTATTCCAGTTAATTGGAGCACCAATTATGTTCTAACAACAAAAAAAAGGCGATTTTGTCATTATTAATATCTATGATCAACTTTCCCCTGACTTTACTTTAAAAAGCCATAATTGTTAATAAAGCCGCCACAACCTAAAATAATGCTCGCCTTTTCGGCATGCTTCTCAAAAATAATATCATTTATTATTAAACAATAAAATTCAATCATATGAAGATTCTTGAAAATGCCTTGCCGCAGGCGCGCTGAACTTACTTCACTCAGCATAACGGGAAGTATCTAGGAGTCTGTCGGACTTAGCGAATCGATATTAGAAAAATTCCACTTTGAGTTTTAAAATATGTGTTTTCATGAAGAATTTCAACACTTAGACGTGTGTTTTTATCAATATATGCCTTTATAAATCCACTCATGAGTGAAAAATAGCTTCTACCCGACAGACTCCTAGATTCAAACAATTTAAGATATCCGCTTTTGTTAGCGTCAACGGTATAATACCGGATCAAGAATTAACATTGGAAAAAACATGATTAAAATCTTTCATCTTACTTTTGTCTTGCTATCCATTCTCAGTTTTGTCGGGAGAGTCATATTGTCAGAATCTCATCCGGCAATTCTTAAACAGAAATCTATCAAAGTTGCACCCCATATCATTAACACCCTATTGGTGATCAGTGGTATTACCCTGGTTTTTCAGGGAGGATGGCTTTCCACCGATTACGGCTGGATTATCGCCAAAATAGTGGCATTGCTTGGCTATATCGGCTTAGGCGTGATCACCATGCATAATCGTGGAGCTGTACGGTGGCTGGCTTTTGTTGGCGCGATGGCCAGTTTTGCTTATATCAGTATTGTCGCTGTCACCAAAAACGCATTTTTCTTTTTATAAACCCGCGCCAACCCGTTATAAATAAAAGCCTGGTTTATTGATTTTTTTATCCAGCCAGCGCAATACATCCTTACCGTTATGTAGCCGGGTTTCGTCAAACTCAAGGAGCTGGTGACCGGTGACTAAATTCCAGCGGGATAACTGGTTTTTCAATTGCAGCTTTTCATTAAAGCTAAAATGATATCGTTGTATCAACTGCTCAAATAATCCGGTTTCAGGCGTTTTTATCAGCTCGACCTTTGCAAATACTGTCATCAGCAATGTTTCAATCGAAGAAAGATGAGCAGCTATTAATCCGGCAACCTGTTTAGGCTGAATATTTCCGGCAGGAGATAACTGATTATCTGAAATAATCTTAAGGCAAAGGATCAGCTCACTTGAAGAAAAACGCATCGCCGTTTCATAAAACGCAGAGGCTTCCATGTCGCAAAGATGTAACTGATCATAGTTTAACAGTGGTTTTGATACTGTCTGGAGACTGCCGCTAGGGCATGGCGGGGTAAAAATCAAAGATGGATAATAGCTTCTTCGGCTGTCAACATCGATAATTTTATCGATTAAAAACAAGTCTCCCAATGGATAGTCCTTATGCCCGGCAATACCTATATTGAGCATAACCGGATGTTCAATTGAAGCAAATAGTGCTTGAGTATAGGCTACTCCGGCGGCCATCGCGCTTTTCCCAAGCCCGGTCACAGTTAAGCAGATTTCATGATTTAAATAAACGGTGAATGGCTGAACGGCGGCATCTTTTTTTAAGCTGAAATGTTCTATTAAAGGTTTAGCTTCGCAAGGCAATGCTGTATATATAAAAATCTTGTATGCATTTTTGTGCGTCATTAAGATATGTACTGGGTTTCGGTGAAATATTATTGGCACTTCATACTTGGCATCGCTTAAAAATAAATAACTTTTTCCGGAGCAACCGAGACAGCACATGCAGGGGGAAAATTCGAAATTTTTACAGCTATATTGTTGTTACCGGAATCACCTTAATAAAAACTGTCTTGAAAAAAGGTAATTTACACTAATTTCTGAACATGTTTATAAATACGTTCCCCATAATTTTTACCTATACCAGCCTATTTTCGCCTGTTGAGGCTGTCATATTTTTGGCAGCCATTTTTTTTCTGGTTTATTATTATACGCCTGAGGTTAATAAAAACCGGACCAACAAATCCGGCAACGGTTTGTATAAGTATTTACATTCCGCATGGCTGGGAAATTCAGCGTTATGGCTTGTATTTTGGCCGTTTTTCCTGTTAGTCAATGCTGTACTTTATTATATCGATTACCGGGTAACTAACGTAACTTATACCATAGCCAGCTGGAAAACAGTGCATGGAATGCTGTTTTTGCCTATCGTTTGGTGGACGGCGTCAGTCTGGCGATGCTCCAAAAATACCGGTTATAAAGTTTGGAGCAGTGTTGCGCGCACCATCACTCTTTATCTGTTTTTTGAATATATTTTACGCTTTATTATCGGCACTCAATACCCCAATGCCTTTTTTGACTGCCGGCTTTTAATTATGGAGTACGGTGATTGTCTGTAAAACCACCCATAAACTGCTCATACATAGAAAAATTGCCTGCCTAAAGCAGATTTTTCACCACAAAGTATCTCCTAAAAAGAAATAATAATTAAGTAAATATCGCTATTGGTGCAAATTATTGAAACAATTGCACTCAATTGAATCACCCAGACACCCCAAGTCTGACTGTATTCCGGCAATCAACAGCACACGTTCAAATGGATAAGATAGCCTTGTCCATTGCAAGTTAGAGTCTACAGCGATTTTATCCACCACCTAACAAAAACTTACTTAAGTTATGGCTCATAATTTGCTGCACATAAAGTTAAGAGAAATAAGTTAGCTCAATTTACCGGATGAATCAAAAACAACTTAAATTTAAGGTTATGTTATTCAGTCGTTGTTAATTATTGATGCTCATAATTCTGGTAAAGGCGACATTTTGAGAAACCTTTGGTCATCATCCTGTCATTAATAACTCTTATGATTAATGTGCCTGTAGGCTATATAGCGAGGAAAAGACAATGTTAAGCCTAACTACTTTACTCGAAATTAATTTCAAATGGCCGGCAATGGCGCCAAGTACAGTAATTGCATTAACGCTGCTCACGGCTTTCGCGGTTCTGGCGATCCTTGAATTCCACACGCCACGAGAAAAATTGCCAAAAAATCACCTACGCCGGTCCTATAAAACAAACATCAGTTTGTTGGTCGTAAACAGTATTGCAATGTCGTTAATGTCAGCCTCTTTCTTATTGTTACTGGCCGAACGTCATTCATACAAAGGATTGCTTGACACTCTGTCCAGTCCCGATTGGAAGGCAGTCCTGTCTTTTTTATCGCTCGATTTGCTGATGTATTTCTGGCATAAAGCCAGTCACAAATTTGATATTCTGTGGATGTTTCACAAGGTGCATCACAACGATCCTTATTTGAATATTTCAACAGCATTTCGAATACATTTCGTGGAGCTTTTTATAACCCACATCCTGAAAGCGATTTTAATTATTATCTTAGGCATAGAACAAACGATTGTGCTAACCAGTGAAGCAATCATGACTTTTTTTATCATGTTTCATCACACCAACATTTCCTTCATGGGTGAAAAATTACTGGGACATCTCATTATCGTTCCATCGCTGCACCGTACTCATCATTCAACGCAACGTACAGAGCATGATAGTAATTATGGCGCCGTTTTATCGCTCTGGGACCGGCTTTTTGGCACCCTGTCTGAGCAGCAACCGGCTGAAATAGGTATCAGAGGAAATACTCCACAAGATCTTGTCAATCTGATAAAGTTCGGTTTTACCCAATACACTCCGCCAGCCATTCAACCTGTAAATCTCGATGCCATGATCGCCGAGGCGGCTTATTTCAAAGCGGAAAAACGCGGGTTTTATCCCGGCAATGACATTCGTGACTGGTTGGAAGCAAAAAGAGAAATTATAGCCCTGGTCTACGGAAATAAACCGGTTAAAAATATTTCAAAACACAGACATCAACGTAATTACCTTAAATTCATGAACTTAACCATAGATCATAGACGTATACAGGATTTTTAAGATTGCCAGCCTCTACATTCATGCTGTGCATAAATTCTGGGTTATTAATCAGAGCCCTATAAAAATTTATCATTTCAAACCGGCCTGGATGAGCATGAGCGTTCAGGTTGAGCCGGAATATGCAGTTCCAGATTCTGGTTTTAACTTAATACAGCGCCTGATTCTCAGGCTCTTCAATAACCGGATTGGCAAGCGCGCCTATGCCTTCAATTTCAATTCTGGCGGTTTGTCCCGGTTTCATATAGCCGCGCGGCTGCATTTTTACACCGACACCGCCGGGCGTGCCTGTAGTGATGACATCGCCGGGTTCCAGCGTCATTGCTTGGGATAAATAAGCGATCATGTCGTAGCAATTAAATATCATTTGCCGGGTGTTGGCGTTCTGCCGCAGCTCATCATCAATCCAGGTTTTAATGTTCAGATTATGCGGGTCGCCGAGTTCATCGGAGGTGACTATCCAGGGCCCCAGCGGACCGCAGGTATCAAACGATTTTCCAATCATCATGGTGGGTGAGCGCATTTGCCAGTCGCGCACGGATACATCATTGGCGATGGTAAAACCGGCAATCACCTGATGGGCCTTGTCGACCGGGACATGGCGGCAGCGTTTGCCGATAACAAAAGCCAGTTCGCCTTCATAGTCCAGTTTATCCGATACCCTGGGCCGGTGTATCGCGTCACCGCAGCCAATCACACAGGTGCTTTGTTTGGTAAAAAAGCTGGGGTACGCGGGTTGATCGCGACCCGTTTCGGAAATGTGGCCGGCATAGTTCAGGCTTATCCCTAAATATTTACCCGGCCTTGGCACCGGCGCATTCAGCTTGACTTCATTCAAGGCAATGCGCGCGCTACCGCTTTCGATGAGCCCTTGCATGGCCTGCAAGGCTGTGGAACCGGCACCGAGAAACTCTATCATCGAGGCCGGAATATCTGCACAGCCTTGACTATCAACAACGGAGTCATCGATAACCGCGCCGACACGCGTTTGTTTGTTATGAGTAAAGGTCACTAGTTTCATCGATTGTTTTTCCTGTTATGATGGCATGCGGCGTTATTTTATAACGAAGATCAACCGTTAAAAAAAAGATATAATAATCGAATTTACACAGAGGAACAGAACATGAACGAAAACTGGATTGCCCCATCCATTTTGTCAGCTGATTTTGCCAAATTGGGCGAGGAAGTAGATAACGTATTAAAAGCCGGCGCTGATATTGTGCATTTTGATGTCATGGACAACCATTTTGTACCCAATCTGACCATCGGGCCGCTGGTTTGCGAGGCCTTAAGAAAACACGGCGTGACTGCGCCTATTGATGTGCATTTGATGGTTGAACCCGTTGACCGGATTGTTCCTGACTTTGCCAAAGCCGGAGCCAGTATTATTACCTTTCATCCCGAAGGTTCGGTGCATATTGACCGCACCTTGCAATTGATTAAAGATTGCGGCTGCAAGGCGGGCCTGGTTTTTAATCCGGGCACGCCGCTAAATCATCTGGATTATGTCATGGACAAACTGGATATAATTTTGTTGATGTCGGTGAACCCTGGTTTTGGCGGGCAATCGTTTATTCCATCAGCACTGGACAAATTACGTCAAGTCAGAAAAAGAATCGATGATAGCGGTTTTAATATTCGTCTGGAAATTGACGGCGGCGTAAAAACCGATAATATCCGTGAAATTAAAGCGGCAGGAGCCGATACCTTTGTGGCGGGTTCAGCGATTTTCAGCCAGCCTGATTATAAAAAAGTCATTGATGACATGCGCGCGGAATTGGCTAAAGCAGTTTAAAGGCCGGCCTTATAGGTTGGGTTAGCGATAGCGAAACCCAACATTGAGTAGCCTCGATGCAGTAAAGCGGAATCGAGGGCGTATCGACTTCCCGTTCTCCTTAATTCCAATGCATTGCATCAAGGCTACTTGCTGTTTGGCAAACCAACTTTTTGAACTTTGATGTGTTAAGTTTACGATAAAGCCATTAACCCAACAATACGCTATACACACGCTGAATGCCAAAAATGACTCCAGAACAATTCAAACAATTTGCAGAGCAAGGCTACAACCGTATCCCGGTTAGCCGCGAAGTCCTGGCTGATCTGGATACGCCTTTAAGCGCTTATCTGAAACTTGCCGATGACGCGTATTCCTATTTATTTGAATCTGTCCATGGCGGCGAGCAATGGGGCCGTTATTCCATCATAGGATTGCCGTGCAAAACAATTGTTAAAGTCTGCGGCAATCAGATCCGGCTGGAACAAAACGGTGAAATTCTGGAAACAGTGACGCTTGATAATCCGCTGGACTGGATCGAGCAATTCAAGCAGCGCTATAAAGTACCTGACATTGAAGATTTGCCGCGCTTTAACGGCGGACTGGTCGGCTATTTTGGTTATGAAACAATCCGCTATATCGAACCTCGCTTGAGAGGAACAGAAAAACCCGACTCACTGGGATGCCCCGATATTTTACTGATGGTGTCGGAAGAAATACTGGTGTTTGATAATCTGTCCGGCAAAGTGTTGTTGCTGACTCACGCAAATCCGGAAGAAGCCGACGCTTATAATCGAGCGCTGGCGCGAGTGTCTGAATTGGCGGACAGACTGCGTGAAATGCACGCCAAATCCGAAAAACATGACAGACCCTGCAAGGTTGAAGAAGCTGATTTTGTCTCGGGTTTTACCCGGCAGGGTTATGAAGATGCAGTACGCAAAGCCAAGGACTACATAACCGATGGCGACATCATGCAGGTGGTTTTATCACAGCGCCTGTCTATTCCTTATACCGCTTCACCGCTGAATTTATACCGCGCCTTGCGATGCCTGAATCCATCACCATACATGTTTTATCTTAATCTGGATGATTTCCATATCGTCGGCTCATCTCCGGAAATACTGGTCAGGCTGGAAGATAACACCGTCACCGTGCGCCCGATTGCCGGAACACGCAGGCGCGGGACAACGCCAGAACAGGATGTCGCCCTGGAACAGGAATTATTGGCGGACCCGAAAGAACTGGCGGAACATTTGATGCTGATCGATTTGGGCCGCAATGATGCGGGAAGGGTTGCTGAAACCGGCAGCGTGCAACTGACCGATAAAATGATTGTTGAACGCTATTCCCATGTCATGCACATCGTTTCCAATGTCAACGGAACGCTACAGCAAGGTAAAAACGCCTTTGATGTGCTGGCGGCGACCTTCCCGGCGGGAACAGTCAGCGGCGCGCCGAAGATACGCGCCATGGAAATTATTGATGAGCTGGAACCGGTAAAGCGCGGCGTTTATTCAGGCGCTGTCGGCTATATCGCCTGGTCCGGTAATCTGGATACCGCCATTGCCATTAGAACCGCAGTAATAAAAGACAACATGCTGCATATACAAGCCGGCGCCGGCATCGTTTACGACTCCGTACCCGCGAACGAATGGGATGAAACCATGAACAAGGGCCGCGCCATTTTCCGTGCAGTCAGTATGGCCGAAGCAGGCCTGGAAGGAGAGCAGGCATGAGTGCAGTAAAAGTTGTCATGGTCGATAACTACGACTCGTTTACTTATAATCTGGTGCAGTATTTGGGAGAATTGGGCGCCGATGTTACTGTCGTGCGTAATGATCAGGTGACGGTCGCAGACATAGAAAAGCTTGCGCCGGATAAAATCGTCATATCCCCTGGCCCATGCACGCCCAAAGAAGCCGGTGTATCCGTTGAGGCCATTTTAAAGTTTGCAGGGCAAATTCCCGTCCTGGGCGTTTGCCTTGGCCATCAAAGCATAGGCTATGCCTTTGGTGGCCATATCATCCACGCCAAACACATCATGCACGGCAAAACCTCGGCTATTTATCACCACAATTCCGGCGTGTTCAAAGGACTCGCTAATCCCTTCACTGCCACGCGTTACCATTCCCTTGTAATCGAACAGGAGACCTTGCCCGATTGCCTGGAAATAACAGCCTGGACTCAAGATGAAGAAGGCAAAATCGATGAAATCATGGGCATAAGGCACAAGACCCTGGATATCGAAGGCGTGCAATTTCATCCCGAGTCGATATTGACCGAGTTTGGGCATGAGTTATTAAAGAATTTTTTGGAAAGGTGATATCAAGTGATTTCTTGCCAAGAATTTACTCTGGCAGGCTTTCGTATGCTGCTTTTGCGTTAAACCAAAATGATGCTCATACAACAAGCCCTGCAAAAACTGCTTAACAAGCAAAATCTTGCTGCTGATGAAATGCGTGGCGTTATGCGCCTGATCATGTCTGGTAAAGCCACCGATGCGCAAATCGGCGGCTTTTTAATCGCGTTGCGTTGCAAAGGCGAAACCATAGAAGAAATTGCCGCAGCCGCTGAAGTGATGAGGGAATTAGCCGGCAAAGTAGCTATTACAGGCGAACATATCATAGATACCTGCGGTACCGGCGGCGATGGCTCGAATACTTTCAATATTTCCACCACCTGCGCTTTTGTAGTTGCCGCCGCAGGCGGGCAGGTTGCCAAACATGGAAACCGTTCCGTATCCAGTAGTTGCGGAAGTGCTGATCTGCTGGAAGCCTCCGGCTTCAATCTGGATTTAAACGCCGAACAAGTATCCCGATGCGTTAATGAAATCGGCGTCGGGTTTTTATTTGCTCCCAGGCACCACGGCGCAATGAAACACACCATTCATGTCCGTAAAGAAATGGGCGTCAGAACCCTGTTTAATTTATTGGGTCCGTTATCCAACCCCGCCGGAGCGCCCAACCAGTTGATTGGCGTCTTTGCTAAAGAATGGGTCGAACCCCTGGCGCGGGTATTAAAAGAGCTTGGCAGCCGGCATGTGCTGGTCGTGAGTGCTGATGACGGTCTGGATGAAATAAGCATTGCATCTGCTACTACGATCGCGGAATTAAAAGATGGCGAGGTCTCTACTTATTCGATTACGCCGGAACAGTTTGGCTTTGAGCGGGCAAGCCTGGATGTATTGGCTGTTGATGGTGCGGAAAACAGCTTGATGATGGTAAACTCGGTGCTGGATAATCAAGCCGGAGCAGCAAGGGATATTGTGCTATTAAATGCCGGAGCCGCGATTTATGCGGCAAATATTACCGGTTCCCTGGCTAAAGGCATAGAAAAAGCCGGTCAGGTTATCGCCAGCGGAGCAGCAAAAGCTAAATTCGACGCGTTAATCGCTTACTCAAAAATTGTTTAAAGAGTAAAAACAATGACCAATACCCCCGACATTCTAAAAACTATTCTTGCAAAAAAAGCCGAGGAAGTAGCCAAACGCAAATTCAGCATGCCTATGGTCAATCTTGAGGATATTGCTACCGGCGTGGAACGCCCGCGCGGATTTTATAATGCCATCCAAAACAGGGTGGCGCTAAAAAATCCGGCGATTATTGCCGAAATCAAAAAAGCATCGCCCAGCAAGGGGGTGATTAGAGAGGATTTTCATCCCATAGCAATAGGTCAGGATTACGCCATGAACGGTGCAACCTGTTTATCGGTATTAACCGACAAGGAGTTTTTCCAGGGCTCGGAAGCATACCTGCAAATGGTCAGAGAACGTTGTCCATTGCCGGTCTTAAGAAAAGATTTTATGATCGATCTTTATCAAGTCTATGAAGCGCGCGCTTTGGGCGCGGATTGTATTTTGCTGATCGTTGCAGCCCTTGAAGACAGCCTAATGCACGAATTGGAGAATGCAGCCGCAAAATTGGGCATGGATGTATTGGTGGAAGTTCATGATGCCGATGAACTGCAAAGAGCGCTTAAGCTGGACACCAAACTGATCGGCATTAACAACCGCAATTTGCGCACCTTCGAAACATCGCTGCAAACGACTTTAAATTTAAAAAAACAAATCCCTGATAATCGCATCATCATCACCGAAAGCGGCATTCATACCCATGACGATGTGCAACTCATGCTGGATAACGGCATTTACGCCTTTTTAGTCGGCGAGGTATTTATGAGAGCCGAAAGCCCAGGGCAAAAAATGCGCGAGTTGTTTGCTTTGTAAAGACCAAATGACAGGGGCTAACGGCAATCAAATATTAAATTCCTCTATTCTGCTGTAGCGGAATTTTACCTGGAACATAAGGGTTTTATTTTTTGGTATCCGCATAGAAAGCTGTCACGGTTTCGATTACAGACGGTTAAACGGCGCATTGATGACAATACAGTTAAAAGTGACGGATAAACCCGGCGCGTTCAGACAGGGTTTTTGATGGTATTAATAAAGTCTTTTATCCTCATCCGTTTCGGTCAACAGCATTTGATCTTCTTCAAAATCAGCTGCATTTCCAGTGCTCAGCTTGATCATCAAACGAACTTCGTTTCTTGAGTCCGCGGAATTCAAGGCATCTTCGTAACTGATTTTTCCAGCTTCATACAAATCAAAGAGCGCTTGGTCAAAAATTTGCATTCCCTGTTCACGGGATTCTTTCATTAATTCTTTAATCTTGTGAATCTCGCCTTTACGGATATAATCCTGAATCAAAGGCGTATTAATCAATATTTCGACCGCTGGATAACGGCCTTTTCCATCAGCTCGCCTGATCAACTGTTGAGCAACGATGCCTTTCAGGTTCAGCGACAAATCCATCAATA
Organism: Methylobacter sp. KS41; assembly: GCA_002862125.1. GTDB lineage: Bacteria > Pseudomonadota > Gammaproteobacteria > Methylococcales > Methylomonadaceae > Methylobacter_C. The sequence goes on from PHSP01000003.1 coordinate 18,461, forward strand.
ACTGATCATGCATTTCTTCAGGAAAGAAGTGCAAAATCCGGTCCAGCGCCTGGTTGGCGTTGTTTGCATGCAGGGTAGACAGGCACAAATGCCCGGTTTCAGCGAAAGTAATCGCATTCTGCATGGTTTCCCGCGTCCTGATTTCACCAATCAGGATTACATCAGGCGCCTGGCGGAGAGTATTTTTTAAAGCCACTTCATAAGATTCAGTATCAATCCCCACTTCGCGCTGGGTGATTATGCAACCCAGATGCGGGTGTTGAAACTCTATCGGGTCTTCAATAGTAATAATATGACCCTTACTGTTTTGATTGCGATGCTTGATCAAGGCGGCTAATGAGGTTGATTTACCTGTGCCCGTGGCTCCCACAAATAGAATGAGGCCGCGCTTTTCCATAATCATGTCTTTTAAAATAAGCGGCAAATTCAAAGACTCTGCATCCGGTATTTCATTTTCAATTCGTCGCATGACCATGCCGGCAGAATTGCGCTGGGTAAACACACTCACTCTGAATCGTCCTATATCCGGCACGCCGATGGCAAACTGGCACTCCTGGGTTTTTTCAAACTCATCTTTCTGCTTCTGATTCATAATGCTCAGAACAACCTCACGCGCCTGATCCGCTGTCAGAGGCGTCTTAGAAGTCTCAATGAGTTCGTTATCAACCTTGATCGTCGGCGCTCTACCCGCGGTTATAAATAAATCAGAGGCTTTTTTCTGAAGCATCAATGTAAATAATGCGTTGAAATTCATAGCCTGCTCCTTAACGGAATCCATCTTTATTAACGGCTTTGACCATGGCTGTTTTTGAGGTTATCAAGCCTTTATCAACAAGTTCCTTGAGGTTTTGGTCCAGCGTCTGCATACCGTCCCTGCGCCCGGTTTGAATTGCGGAATACATTTGTGCGACCTTGGCTTCACGTATCAGGTTTTTGATAGCGGATGTGCCTACCATAATTTCATGCGCGGCAACACGGCCGCCGCCAATTTTTTTCAGGAGTGTTTGTGAAATAACGGCCTGCAATGACTCCGACAGCATGGATCGAATCATGTCTTTTTCCGCCGCCGGGAATACATCAATAATACGGTCGATGGTTTTTGCAGCTGAAGTGGTATGCAGCGTACCAAAAACAAGATGGCCAGTTTCCGCGGCAGTCAATGCCAAACGGATAGTTTCCAGATCCCGCATCTCACCCACTAAAATAATGTCAGGGTCTTCACGCAACGCAGAACGTAATGCTTCATTAAAGCCATGAGTATCCCGATGAACTTCGCGTTGATTGATTAAACATTTTTGGCTTTCATGAACAAACTCGATGGGATCTTCAACGGTTAGTATATGCGCGTAATCATTGCAATTAATATGATTAATCATCGCCGCCAACGTGGTTGATTTGCCCGAACCAGTTGGACCGGTCACTAAAATAAGCCCCCGCGGCTTTCTGGTGACTTCCTCAAAAAACTTGGGCGCTCTTAAATCTTCCAATGATAATACCTTGGAGGGAATCGTTCTAAAAACGCCGGCTGCGCCACGCTGCTGATTAAAAGCATTGACACGAAACCGGGCTATTCCAGGCAATTCAAACGAAAAATCGGTTTCTAAAAATTCCTCGTAATCACGGCGTTGCTTGTCATTCATTATGTCATAAATCAAAGCATGAACAGCCTTATGCTCCAGTGCGGGAATATTGATCCGGCGTATGTCGCCATCAACCCGGATCATGGGGGGCAAGCCCGCAGATAAATGTAAATCCGATGCGTTATTTTTAACTGAAAAGGCCAGTAATTCAGCAATATCCATAAAATTCTCTGGTAAAGTACTAAAAAAAACAACTGAATGTTTATACCATAACTCAACTATTTGATTTTTTGAAGTTGAGCTGTTTAATAATAGTTCATATTGCTTTGATTATTCCCTGATAACCATGATAAATACCAGACTTAACAATATACTTGCACAAATCAGACAGGCAGAAACGGCTTACAAGCGCATGCCGGGATCAGTTCTATTATTGGCCGTAAGCAAAACCAAAACATCTAAAGACATTGCCGCGGCTTATCAGGCTGGTCAACGCCATTTTGGCGAAAGTTACTGCCAGGAAGCGCTGAAAAAACAACAGGAGCTGGGCGCGTTTGACATCACATGGCACTTCATCGGACCTGTTCAATCCAATAAGACCAAAGCGCTAGCCACGCATTTTTCTTGGGTACACAGCGTAGATAGTTTGAAGGTTGCCAAACGCCTTAGCGATCAGCGCCCCAGCGCATTGCCGCCGTTAAATATTTGCCTGCAAGTCAACATCAGCGGTGAACTAAGCAAATCCGGCATTGCTCTTAATGAATTGCAGCATCTGTGCGGGCAAGTGGCTGAACTGCCAAACATTAAGCTGCGCGGCGTGATGGCGGTTCCAATGCCTGAAAGAAATTTTGAATTGCAACGCCTGCCTTACAAAACGCTTTATCAGGCTGTTGCAGAACTGCACAATCCCGGACTGGATACTTATTCATTTGGAATGAGCGGGGATTTATGCGCGGCGATTGCCGAGGGCGCTACTATTGTCCGGATCGGCACCGCATTATTTGGCGAACGGGAATATGCCTAACACTTATCATTAGCACCAAGTGTTTTTTCTGCTTACAAAGTAATGGGCGTCAAGCACGGCAATGATTTCTTCACATTCGATTATATTTTTACTGTCCGTTAAAATATAATCGGCCAAAGCCATAATTGCGCGCCAATTCTCTCTGTCATTTACAAAATTGAATGCAGCCAAAAATAATCCGGATAGTATATTTTCCTGCCGTGCTCTGTTGAAACTAAGACAGTCAAGATATTCGTTGATAGCCTCCAAATCAGAAGAGCCTCCATAATGATGCAGGGCGTTCAGATTTACCAGACGTGGATTAATCGGTTCATCGTCGCGCATGGCTACATAATTCGCCTCCGCCAGGGGACCGGCCAGCAAATTGATAATATCTGCTTCAAAAGCGTTTTTATAAGCCTGTTTCTGTGTTGAAGAGAAATCACTTATTGCTTCATCAACTGAGTAAGGTAAAGTATGAATCAAACGGCCGCCTTCGATTTTAGTAATGCAATTATTACAACTAGCATAAGATTTACATAAACATCCGGTTGATTGAAAGCCGCTATTGTGTTTTTTAATAAATATTTGAAAAAAAACCGGCGGTAATTGTTTTTGTTTGTTGCCGAGATAAATAGCCGCCGCATGACCAGCTTCATGAATAGCCGTTTTCCTGCTGAGTTCGGTATGATTTATCGGGTGAAAATCGATTGAGGTATGCAAACGTTTCATAATAACCTCGTTTAAAAAAAATGCGGACCAACTTTGCAGTCCGCATTATCGAGAGGAAGGAGGATTAACCTATGTTGTATAGAGCGCAACGACAAGTTAAGTAAAAGTTTAATGACTAAATCAGGACTTGAAAATGCGGCATATCGACGCGCGGCAAAATGCCGCTACTTTTGGCATTATATTTGCTATTAACGTCTGATTTACTTGCCGAAAATTCCACGGGCACTAGGCTAAAAGCCACGGAAAATTTAAATTTTGCTCGTATTTTACGGCATATCACCTATTCGAATACGCCATATCACCTGCTTTCCAGGAAAAATATAATTGACCAGCTTAAGCCGGTTGATAGCCGGGGTGATTTTAAAAATCGCGTAAGTTTTATTTTGACTGATAACGGCGCTATGAATGCCGATATTGCGGCTTGCAGAGCGAAAAACCTTTTTGACAAAACAAGACAACCGGTCGTATCATCTGTCTATGCCAAGAACATTGCAAAAACTAACCAATAGAGAAAACCTGTTAAGCCAGGGCGTAACTTTGCTTATGCAGCAGGGTTACCATGGCACGGGACTGAAAGAAATTCTGGATGCCGTGCAAATTCCCAAGGGCTCTTTCTACAACTATTTCGGCAGTAAAGAAAACTTTGCCGCCGAAGCCATTCAACACTATATAAATCCCTTCATAGATCAATTAAGCGGCCATTTACAAAATCCGGGCAATGACGCCTTAAGCGCTTTACAGTGTTATTTCAATGAACTGATTACGGAATTGGAAAAGGCAGACTATAAAGGCGGTTGTTTATTAGGCAATTTAATGGGCGAAATCGGTGATACCAGCGATCTTTGTAAGAAATCCCTGCAATCGGCGGTTCATCGCTATCGAAATTTATTGCAAGATAGCCTGCTTAAGGCGCAGCAAGAAGGTACTGTAAGAACCGATAAAACAGCTGAAGACATGGCTGACCTATTGGTTAATATGTGGCAAGGCGCCTTATTAAGAATGAAAATTGAACAATCCTCAGCGCCCCTCAAACAATGCTGCGAGAATTTATTAGGTGATTTTTTTAAAGCCTAATGTTATTACAATTTTGAGACGACCAGTCGTATTTAATAAAACCAGGAGATACTACCATGCCAAAATATATTATCGAACGCGAAATTCCCGGCGCAGGCTCATTAGCTTATCGGGAGCTGCAAAGTATTTCGCAAAAATCTTGCGGAATCCTTAATGATATGGGACCAAAAATTCAGTGGGTGGAAAGCTACGTAACGGACGATAAAGTCTACTGCGTCTATATTGCACCCGATGAAGAGACCGTAAGAGCACATGCTGAACAAGGCGGATTCCCAGCAAATCGTATTTCCCAAATCAGAACCATGATCGATCCCACTACCGCCGAAATCTAAGAGCTGTAAGCAGGTTCGCGGACAGTCTCTGAATGTTCGCGAACCTGGATAATTATAATAATAAAGAGAGGAAATGAGGATGAAAATAAACCATAAAATAAACAAGCCGCTGAATCATTTAATCACTGCTTGTGCATTTACGGGATTTACACTTTTGCTAGGCGGTATCAGCATGACCCCGGCACAGGCTGATGAAACGTGCCAATCACCCTACATGGCTAAAATTGTCGGACAAGAGGATTTTGTATATGTCTGGACTCTTGGCGTAGAAGGTATAGGCGATGAGCAGGATAAACTGGTCACCGTTGACGTTAATCCGAAGTCGTCCAATTACGGCAAGGTTGTCAGCAGTCTTTCAGTCGGTGGACGCAATGAAGCTCATCACTCCGGTTATACCGATGATCGCCAGTATTTATGGGCTGGCTCACTGGATACCAGCAAGCTGTTCATTTTTGATGTGCACACAGATCCCGCCAAACCCAAACTGACCAAAACTATCACCGATTTTGTAGCGAAGAGCGGCGGCGTAGTCGGCCCGCACACCACTTATGCCTTACCCGGCCGTATGATCATTACCGGGCTATCCAACAATAAAGATCACGGCGGCCGCACCGCCATTGTTGAATACACCAATGAAGGCGAATACATAGCCACGCACTGGACACCTACCGACAGCAATCTTGAAGGGGCCATTAAATCCGGAAAATACGCCGATGGTTACGGCTATGATTTGCGTGTTCTGCCCAGACGCAATCTAATGTTGACCTCGTCATTCACCGGTTGGTCCAATTACATGATGGATTTCGGCAAGATGCTTGCCGACCCTGAAGCCATGAAGCGTTTTGGCAATACGGTCGTGCAGTGGAATTTGCACACCAAGCAACCCAAAAAGGTCTTTGATGTGCCCGGAGCCCCTCTGGAAATCCGCTGCGCGTGGGGCGAGAATCATAATTACTGCTTCACCAGCACCGCTCTCACTTCAAAAATATGGCTGATCTATGAAGACAAAGACGGCGCATGGCAGGCCAAGGAAGTTGCCGACGTTGGCGAACCCAGCAAAATACCTTTGCCCGTGGACATCTCCATACAAAGCGACGACGAAATGCTGTGGGTTAATACCTTTATGGACGGCAAAACCCGCGCCTTTGATATTTCAGATCCCTATAAGCCAAAACAGGTATTCGAGCAAAAAATAGGCGCGCAGGTCAATATGGTGTCATCGAGCTGGGACGGTAAACGTCTTTATTACACGTCATCACTATTAGCCAACTGGGATAAAAAAGGCGTTGATAACGAGCAGTTTTTAAAAGCCTATGACTGGGATGGCAAGCACTTGAAGGAAAAGTTTTCGATAGACTTTACCAAGGAAAAACTGGGCCGCGCGCATCAAATGGTTCTGAATGCGTATTCGCTTTATAGTGCAAATAAGCCGGCGGCACCGGAAACCTTGTTGTCAAAAATCGATTTGAAATAGACCGTTGAAAGGCCGGAACGTAGATACCTTAAATTGACGTACTGGTAAAACCAAGCGTGAATTTAGGTATCGATGTTGGGTTTTCAAATCAACGGATTATGTCAGAATGACTTCCTCACGCAACCCTCTCATTCCGGGCTTGTTTTCAGTTCCCGGAAAATAGAAAAACTCTGCCGTGAAGATTTATCCTTTATGTTTATTACGCAATAAACCGCCCCAATTTTCGTGTGCTCAGCGACTTTAGAAAAGACCATGAAATTTTTCAAGATTGTTTTAAGCAGACCGTCAAACTGGTTATAGAGTCGGGCAGGCATCATTAGTCCATATCAACCTCGATGGCTCCAATCCCGCCCTGAGCGAAACCGAGGAATTTAAAGCCAACACACCTCCAAGCACAAAGTCATGAGTTACGGACGTTTAAAAGAAAAGGACCAAGCCCTGGTGCCGAAATTGATGGCTTGAGTGAGAAAGCAAACCGTTGCGACCAGGATGAATACAAGATCTACAAAAATAAAACCGGCCATGTAATCCCGGAAGACTCGAAGCCTTCGGCTTCGCTCAGGACTGGCATCAAGCAAGCAAGATAGACTGGCTAAAATCAAAACGGTCAAGAAAGCCCTTCGTAAGTTGAAATGCTTTTTATATTCTATTTGAATCTTTGTCGAAAAAGGAAAGCTAACAAAAGCAGCGATTCAAAACAATTACCGGTTTATTTCACTTTGGATGCAAAGTAATTTTAAAACTAGACGATTGATTGTTTATGACCTAAAGTTTCCAGTGCTTCTTGCTTTGTTCTTTTATCCTTGCCGGTTGAAGCAAAACTTATTAAACCGCAATACACTGCGGAATATAGTGCATTCATCAAAATGGCGGCTAATATTGAACATACACAGAACAGTGTTCATAAGCATTTGTAGTGATCTAGGAACAGCTTGCTAATCCGGGATAATTTGCATGTAGTCTCTAAAAATTCAGTAATTGATTAAACCAATACCAGTAAGTCATTACCTTTATTATATTATTAATCTGATTAATAAGGGTTAACAGTATTAATTTTATTTTATGCGCTTCTATTAAACATGAGGAGCATGCTTTAGCGATGTAAAATCCGCTCATCAATACCTGGAGCAATCCAAGCTAGAGTCAAACTACTGGTAAGGACTAACACGCTTGTTGAAGTAGAAGCTTGAACAGGCAATACAACCGGCAGCATCACCTGAGTTGCCCGGTCGCTACTTTGAAGAGCATAAATTGATCGTTCAACTAAATATGACACAGCGCTTGATATTCAGGATAACTATTTGCTTGGTCACATGCCTCATGGCGTGGCTGGCTGCTTGTCAGGCCGACACACGCGAGCTTGCCGGACGCTGGTACCAGGCCCCGGGAAGCTGGGTCTACCGGGGGCAGACCGATCTTGCCATGGAGGGGCTGAGGCCGGTAGGCAAAGTGGAATTGACCGGCGGTCATTTTTGGCAGCAGGCGGACTTCGAGATCAAAACCGCCGGCCGCCATGTGCTTGATTTCAAAAATACCAGTACAATAGGACGTTTTCATCACATTATCTTCAATGCTCAGGGACGCCAGGTTGCCGATGAGCACGGCGGGATGCAGAGCAGCGAGAAGAATCCTTTTTTCCTTCGGCATGGCCGTGAAATAAATCTCCCCCCCGGTCGATACCGTTTGCTGACCGAACTAAATTCACCGTTCTTCCTGGCCAGCCCGCAACCTTATCTGGATAGGCTGGACAACTACCGGCAAGCGATCAAGCCGGGGGACGCCCTGACTCTGATTTGCATGGGCATATTTACGGGTTTGATGATCTATTACGCAGCCCAGGCGGTTGCGCGCAGGAACTTGTCTGCAGCGATGTACTCGGCCTTCATCTTAGGCAACCTGCTGTTCGACGGCTCAGCTTTGCAGGTGTTCCCGGAACTGTTCGGCATTCACTGGATTTATATGGTCAGCGTTCCCATCTTGTTTTCCAATACCGCCTATATTTTGTTCGTGATGGCCCTGCTGGAACTCCGGCGTGACATCCATCCGCGTCTGCACCTTGCCGGCAAATGTTTGTTGACCCTGCTGGGCGGCATGGTAATGCTGGCTGCGGTAATGCCGCACTGGTCATTGGAAATAGATCGTTACGGTGTCGGCCTGTTTTTGGCGTATGGTCTGATTGCCGGAATTACGCTCGCACGCGAGGGCAGCATTACCGCCCGGTTTTATCTTTGCGCCATTGGTACGTTTTTCGTACTGGGAATCATGACAATTTCGGTCAGCAGTTTCAAATCCAATGTCCTATATATAGAGCACATGGGCTTGTTTTCAGTGTCGGTCGAGGTCTTGTTGCTTGCACTGGTGCTTTCCTATCAGATCGCGCAGCTCGCCCGTCAAAAGGATTACGCGCTTGAACGCATGGAGCATAGCATACTGGCTGCACGTACCGATTCCTTGACCGGCCTGTCCAACCGTGTGGCGCTTGATTTGGCGCTGGAATGCCTGCCGCGGCATGGCAGCCTCACATTCGTCGATATGGATGGCCTTAAGTTTTACAACGACCGTTTCGGGCATAAACGCGGTGACGAATTGTTGTGCGCCCTCGCCCGGCACTTGAGCGAGCGCTTGGGCGCGAAGGCGCATGCACACCGTTTGGGCGGAGACGAGTTTGCTATTACCTGCGAGGAAGGCGATATATCGTGGGTTGAAAGGATGCTGTCGCTGGCATTGGAAGACCTGCGCGCCAATGGCTTTGAATCGGCCGGCGCCAGTTCCGGCTCAGTGCATGTCTCTGAAGCTCCGAATAAAGAAGAACTCAAGCACATGGCCGATTGCCGGATGTTCGCGAATAAACGTCTTCGCAAGCGGAGCCGCTATGATGATATGCTGGATCAAGATATTTCAAAGCAGATCTAACCATGATTTCGAAGTTTATTACCTCGATTCGACAGAGGAGAACGAGGGACAGAGAAAAATTTATATCTAAAATAATCAGCGAGGAGAAGAATAATGCAACGTATCTGTGGCTTGGTCTGGCCGATCGTGTTGTCGATCATTTTGCCGCTTGTAGCGGCTTGGTTTGCCTATCCGGAAACCCATTTACCACCCGGCTTCGGCGTATTTCCACCGTTGTCCGTGGAGCCTCCTCCGGGTTTCAACCTGGTAATTTTCATCGCGCTGGCGCTGGTGGAAGCCGTCGTCATCCTGTTTCTGCTGTTTCCGCAATGGTTTGGCTTCACTATCCCAATCCCGGCACCCAAGCCTGCCACCCCGGTGCAGTTTCCGGCGTGGTTCTGGATAGGCGCGGCTCTGATGTTGTTTTTCTGGTGGTTGATGTGGACCCGTGTTACGCCTTTCGGCAGCCTCGTGTATTACGCCTTTACGCCTTTGTGGTGGTGCTTCATCTTGACGCTGGATGGCTTGGTTTATCACCGCAGCGGCGGATATTCGCTATTGGCTGCGCGCCCCCAAACCTTGCTCATCAGTGCAGCAGTCTCGTTGTTCGGTTGGTTTTATTTCGAATACTTCGATTATTTCGCGCTAGGCAATTGGTATTACCCTAACAGCACGATGCCGGAGCTGAGTCATGCCATGGTAGTGCTGCTATATATTACCGCCTATACGACGGTTTGGCCTGTCATCTTCGAGTGGTACACTCTGCTTAACACCTTTCCAGGTCTGGTGAGCCGGTATAGCAAAGGCCCAAAAATAGCGTTACCGGGCGGATTGTTGTTTTGGGGCGGCTTTCTCATGATCTTCGCAGTTGTATTCTTTCCCTATCCACTGTTCTGGGTGATGTGGATCGGACCTTTGGCGATATTTTCCGGACAACTGATACGAAAAGGTATATGGAACCCGTTTACCGGAATGGCGGAAGGCAATTGGGGGCCTGCCTTGCTAATGGCGCTAAGCGCGCTGTTCAACGGGTTTTTCTGGGAATTGTGGAACTGGGGTAGCGCCCATCCGGCAGAACCGGTAACCAATCCCAATTACTGGATATATGATATTCCCTACGTCAATGTTATTCACATTTTCGCCGAAATGCCTCTGTTGGGATATCTGGGCTACATGCCTTTCGGCATTTTGACCTGGGCAGTATTTATCTGGCTGGGAGCATTGTTCGGATTTGACACTACGCTGCTCAATAGCGATCAGGACAAAGGTTGAAAGATTCGCAGGGAAGGAGACGTATCGAGACCGCAGCAGATACGCTCCACTCTCAAACGCTTCAGTTGCAATCTGTATTGCCGCCACCAGATTTCTAGCATAAGCAAAATATTAAATCCATGCTTCGCAATGAAAAATTCACATTGACCATTTGAACATTTATCAAGTTTACTTTTGAAACAAATTCATTGCCTGCAAGCTCCTAATCCGCATCATTCATTATTACAACTGAGCCAAGCGCGGCGGCTTTGCCCCGGCTTTCATTGACTTTGGACAACAAGACCAGACCAATGATAAAAAACGATAGAGTCGAAAGCAATGACATCCGGTGATCGCCATGGCTCCAATAATTTATCAATCCGTAACTCAAGGGCCCGACTATTGCCGATAAGCGGTTGACCAAGCCCCACAAACCTAAAAACTCTCCCGCCCGCTCGGCTGGTGAAAACTTGCTGACCAAAGCCCGCCCGACAGACTGGCTTGCGCCCATGGCCAGACCGATTATATTTCCGGCTATCCACATATCCGAAGGCTTGCTGGCTAATAAAGCCAACACCACCGCGACAATCCAGATAAGCAGAGTGATAGACAGCGTGGGAACCGATCCTATGCGATCTTGTAAATGCCCGCAAATAAAAGCGCCAACTGCAGCAGTCACATTCACAACCATAATGAGTACAATCAACGACTGGGTATCAAAGCCCATTACTTCCTGCGCATAAATGGCAGACAAAACCACCACGGTGCTGACACCGGACTGATAAACGCCCAGGGTTATTAAAAACCAGAGCAGATCGCGAAATCGCGCCGCTTCCTTAAATGTGTGTGTCAACCGGGCATAACTTACCTGTAGATTGGTCAAGCTGTTGTCCCAGACAACAGGTATTGCCCGCTCACGCAGCCATAGAAAAGTGGGGGCCGCCGCCAAGGCAAAGATTGCCGCGGTGATTAGTAAAGTAACAGGAACGTAATGGGTTGCAGAGAAACCGTGATGCTTGGCCCAGGTAATGTAGGCCAGGCAAACTCCTAATGTCAGTAAACCGCCAAAATAACCCAGGCTCCAGCCATAACCGGACATTTTGCCCATACTCTTCTCAGGAACAATCTCCGGCAAAAATGCGGCAATCAGGTTTTCACCGCTGGCAAACATGATGGCTGAAACGATAACCAGCGCCATTCCCAGCCATACATCACCGGGACCTACCAGCGCTAAAAGGGCTGTTGAACCAATGCAGCCTATCGAGGAAACCAACAAAAAAAGTTTCTTGCACGCCCGATGATCGGCAATCGCGCCTATCAATGGGCCGCTGATCATGACTATAAAATTGGCGATGCCTATTGCCAGCGACCAAAGCAGGGTAGGCAGGCCCGGAGTAACGCCTTGCGCAGCACCGGCAACCACGGCAACGAAATAGGCGCTGAATATAGTTGTTTGTACTACGGTGGTATAACCGGAATTGGCAAAATCATATAAAGCCCACGCCAGCAATTCCTTATTCCCGGCATTACCAATAAGCCGGCTATCCTCATCAACAGGCGCTTTATTCTGATTGCTATTCATATAGTTGTAATCCTTCGATATTGAGGGAGAAGTTTTATAATTAATTCTACTTTGTCAGGGTATGCTCGATCTCGTCATACCCGCCGTGAAGCGGGTATCCAGTGCCATGGCCTGCCCTGAGCGTAGTCGAATGGGACGGTAAGCTTAATTCCATCCATGGAACCTGGATTCCGGCAATCCATGCCGGAAAAGACGATACTGGAAAATAATGATCATGTAATTTGACAATGTAGAATTAAAGAAGCGTGAACAATCTGAAAACACGATATCCGCTCAGCTATAAATGCTAATTCTCCTGAATGGCATGGGATCATGTATTTGAACCCGCAACCCAGCCGCGCATAAAATTCCTGACTAAAAAAACTAGCGTTTCTTCTATGTCATTAAGGCTGTCCTTATCCTGTTTGCCAGTTAACGAGAGTACACAGATTCCATGGACGCCGCACCATAAAGCTTGCACGGCGCGCTTTCTATGGTCTTCCGGGAGCTCTGGCGCAAGTTCGGTAAACTTCGCGTGAACAGGCGCAGGCACATTATCAACTTTCTCCTGATACCAGTCCGGGATATCGGCATTTGCCGCTAAAGGACATTCAAAAATATTGCTCCAGCGATTAAAATTCTGGCTGGCATAACTTAAATAAGCCCTGGCCAGTGTTTCAATTGACTGTTCCGGACTGCTATCCTGCACCTGCCCTAACCGCGCCGCAATTGCATCCAGGGTTCTCGCGTTAATGTGCATAACCAAATCAGACATGTTTTTGAATACCATATAAATACTGCCTACGGTATAACCGATCTCCATGGCGATCTTGCGCACTTTTAGTCCCGAAAAGCCTTCCTCAATAACAATGGATTCCGCCGCATCAAGAACCATCGCCTTTAATTCTTCCAGACTGTGTTCACTTCGTTTTGCCATGTTTTACCGCTTTGATTTCTTTAAGGGAGGTTATCACTGAAGGCCGGATATTGCTGCGCCCCGCATTTTCTGTAAAGTATTTAACCATAAAATCAACAAACGTCGTTAACTTCGCGGGTAAAAAGCGTCTCTGTAGATAAGTGGCATAAATGGCTAATGACGGGACACAAAAATCCTCCAATATTTCGATTAATTGTCCCTGCGCTACAAAATTCGCTGCTGATATTTCCGGCGCCTGGACTATACCCATTCCTAACGCGGCGGCCTGACATAGCGCCCTGCCATTGTTTGAAGCAAAATACCAGTCCGGTTTAATTTTTATCACTTCTGCATTGAAATTAAATAGCCAATAATCCTTATGCGGAGTATCAATGTAATGCAAACACCGGTGTGAACTTAATTCATCGATATGTTCAGGCTTGCCATATTCGGACAAATAATCTGGCGATGCATAAGTACATAAACTGGTTTGGGCGATTTTCCTGGCAACAACGCCTAACTCAAGACTATCCGTCACTAAAATTGACAAATCAAAACTGCCTTTACTTAAATTTACGTGACTGTTATGTAGCGTCATCAAAATTTTAACGTCGGGATACAGGCGTTGATAAGCATCAATTGCAGGCACCATATAAAGCCCGCCAAAATCTATTGGCGCGCTGACTTTTAATGTGCCTTTTATATGTAGGCCCAACTGGGCGGTAGTTTCATCCAGTTCCGAGAAATCGTCCATAAGTTGTTTTCCACGGTAATAATAGATTTCCCCTGCTTCAGTCAAACTGATTTGACGCGTCGTTCTGTTTAACAAGGCAACACCCAGGGATTCTTCCAACTGAGCCATATATTTGCTTATCATCATCGCAGAAAGATTCATTTCCCTGGCTACCGCCGCAAAAGTGCCCAACTCAACAATACGGCAAAACACTTGAATGTTATTTAATTTATTCATATATCGTGGTATTGTAAACCTCAGGTTTATATTTTATAAATTTATTATGCTATTTAAAATCCTGGTTTATTTAAGTAGACTTTATCCCGGAGATAGTTATTTACCGTTTGGTCTTTTTCATTCACAGTGATAGGATCAAACGGTTTTTTATTGTCCAATAAAAATAAGAGGTATTTATGAGTAAAATTCTTAATGAAGTTTTATCAGCGAACAGGGATTATGTGAATGATTTTGGCGACAAAGGCTCATTGCCTATGCCGCCGGGAAGACATTTTGCAATTTTGACCTGCATGGATGCCCGTTTGGATCCAGCCAAATATGCGGGCTTATCCGAAGGCGATGCCCACGTAATTCGCAACGCCGGCGGCCGCGCCAGCGACGACGCCATCCGTTCCCTGGTCATCTCCTATAAATTATTAGGAACCCGTGAATGGTTTGTCGTTCATCATTCCGACTGCGGCATGGAAACTTTTACCGATGACATCATGCGCGGCTTGTTAGGCAGCAGTTTGAAAACCGCCTCTATCGATGCCGATGGCTGGCATGATTGCTGTGAGGGACCCGGTTCTAGCGAAGGTAAATATATCGACTGGCTGACCATTAAAAATCAGGAAGAAAGTGTTCTGGAAGATGTAGTTCGCATAAAAAGCCATCCTTTGGTCCCTTCTAATATCCCTGTATATGGTTATATCTATGACACTAAATCAGGCAGACTGATCGAAGTACCGGCTGCAACGGAAGCAGGTAAAGCAAGCTAAAATTAAGTTTCAACCCTGTCCATATCATGATATCCGGGCAGGGCTGAATTCTTGAGTGGTTTTTGCAAATCACTTTATTTCTTAAAACCTGTGGCCTTTCCATCCATAGTGAGCAATGAAACAATAACAAAGAACCGGAATAAAAAAAGCGCTTTGAATACCGATCCAGTCGGCAAAAATGCCTTGCACAACCGGGAGAATTGCGCCTCCGACTATTGCCGCGCATAAAATTCCGGAACCCTGTCCGGTATGCTTTCCCAAGCCGTTAACGGCAAGTGAAAAGATGGTTGGGAACATGATGGAATTAAACAGCCCTACTGAAAGAATGGCCCACATGGCGACAGAACCGCTGCTAATGATGGTTATTAAAACCAAAGCAGCTGCTGTTACTGCGTTAAATGCCAGCACTTTACCAGGTTGTATTTTTTGCATGACCGCCGCTCCGAAAAATCGCCCAACCATCGCTCCGCCCCAGTAAAACGAAATATACTTTCCCGCATCCTTCTGCTCCAGCCCGGCAATTGAGGGCTCTCCCAGGAAATTGATCAGAAAACTGCCAATGCAGACTTCGGCTCCGACATAAACAAATATGCCGGCTGCTCCTAATAGGAGATGCTTATATCCCCAGGCGCTGTTATGCTCATCACTGGAAGACATCTTGTCAGTGTTTGCAAATTGGTGTCCGGTTGACTTGATTTCAGGTAATTTGATCATTACAAAAATGATCGCCACGCAAAATAAAACCGCTGCAAGAAACAGATAGGAATTTTGCACTGCCGCCGCTTGCGCAGCCTGATAAGCCGAAAGATCATCAGCGTTGAGCAATTTAATTTCGCCGACGCTTTTGACAGCAGTAGAAAGAATTAACAAGGCGCCAAAATACGGCGCAATAGCGGTACCCAGGGAATTGAAGGCCTGAGTCATGGTTAACCGGCTTGAGGCGGTTTCCGGTTTTCCTAAAATGGTGACGTAGGGATTGGCGGCAACCTGCAATAAAGTAATTCCCGACGCCAAAACAAAAAATGCGGCTAAAAACAAGAGATATGAATGCCGGCTTGCCGCCGGGTAAAACAGCAAACAGCCTATGCCGGCTATTGATAAACCGGCAATAATCCCTCCTTTATAATCGATTTTTTCGACCAGATAACCGCTGGGTACAGACACAACAAAATAGGCGGTAAAAAAGCAAAACTGAACCAGCATGGCTTGCGTGTAGTTAAGGGTAAATACTGATTTCAAATGCGGAATCAAAATATCATTTAAACAGGTTATGAAACCCCAGATAAAAAACAATGAAGTTAAAATGATTAACGAGCCAAAATAAGGATTTTTTCCGGAATCCTTCCCAGGAAAATTTTCCCTTGTTATTCTTGCCTCGGTTACATCAGTCATTTAAACTTAACCTATTGTTTTGTTAATGAGAAATTGACGGTTTCATTGCCTGTCATCAGCTTGAAATCCCCCAGCTCAACTATCCGCTCAAGGTCAACGCCAATAAATGACAACGCGTAAGGCGGCAAGGTAAAGTTGATCCGTTCCGTCTGGCCGGGATCAAGCTCGATTTTTTTAAACGCTTTTAATTGTTTATTGGGCCGGGTCACTGAAGCGGCAACATCGTTTAAATAAAGCAAAACCGTTTCCTTGCCTGTTAACGAGCCCGTATTTTTAACATTAACACTGACCTTGATAGCTTCGCCCTTATTAATTTTGTCTTTTTCCACTCTCAAGCCGCTGGTTTCAAATGAGGTATAGCTCAAGCCATGCCCAAACGGATACAGCGGGTTATACGTATTTTGTTCAAACGATTCGATGGGCTTGTAATCATACGGTGTAATTCCGTTGGTGCTGCGTGGATAGGAAATGGGCAATTTGCCGTTGGGGTTATAGTCGCCGTATAAAATATCGGCAATAGCCTCGCCGCCTTCCATGCCCGGCAGAAACCCCAGAATAACGCCGGGGACCTGTTCAGCAACCGGTGTAATAATTCGCGGACGGCCCTCCAAAACGACCAGAATGACCGGTTTTCCAGTTGCAATCATGGCGTTGGCAAGATCGAGTTGAGCCTGATCGAGAGTTAATGAGTCAATATTGCCTTGCGTTTCAGCGTAAGGTTTTTCACCCAGACACAGCACGATAACGTCGTGTGTTTTAGCCGCCTCAACGGTCTTTTGAAGATCGATCGGGGCGTCAAACGAAGCTCCTCCGGCATAAGTCACTTTGCCCGTGGACTTTTTTTGCAGGGCTTTAAAAATCGTCAATTTGTCACGGGGATATAAACTTTCCTGATCGCCTTGCCAGGTAATGGTCCAGCCCCCATTCAACACGCTCAACAAATTGGCGGCGGGTCCGGTCACAAGGATATTGGCGTCTTTTTTTAACGGCAGAACGTGGCCGTCATTTTTGGCAAGCACAATCGATTCCCGGGCCGCCTGACGATTGGTTTCAATGGCCTCGGCCGTGGCAAAATTACCGGCTTCCGCCAACAGCGGTTTTGGTTCGAACAATCCGGCCTGATACTTGACCGTCAGTATTCTGGACACCGCTTCATCTATCCTGGATAACGGCACTTCTCCTGATTTGACCAATTCCAGCAGCAACTCATAAAATGAAAAATCAAAAGGCACCATGCTCATGTCTACGCCCGCCAGTACCGCAATTTTTACCGCTTCTTTTTCCGATGCGGCGAGCTTATCACGGCTATAAAGACGTTTTATGTCCTCCCAGTCGGATACTGTAAAGCCTTTAAAACCCATCTCACCGCGCAAAATAGTGGTTAAATAATGATAGTTGGCATGTCCCGGAATGCCGTCAACTTCCGCTGAATTAACCATAACCGCCGGAGTTCCGGCTTTCACGCCCGCCTCAAACGTGGGCAAAAAATACTCGCGAAGCATTCTTTCGCCAATCCAGGCCGGGGTTCTGTCCTTGCCGTTAATTGGAAAGCTGTAACCCACATAATGCTTCAAACAAGTGGGCAGTTTATCAGCAGCCGATAAATCGTCGCCTTGATGACCTTTTATAAAAGACGTACCCAAAACAGTTGCCAGATAAACATCTTCTCCATAGGTTTCCCACAGTCGCGGCCAAAGCGGCTGGCGGCCAATATCCATTACCGGCGAAAAATTCCATTGCAGCCCGGCAACGCGCAGTTCTCTGGCTGTGATTTCGCCTTCCTTGAAGCTCAATTCGGGATTAAAGGTAGCCGCCATGTTGATGGCTTGCGGAAACAAAACCGAGTTCTGCGTGTAATTGGCTCCATGTACGGCATCAATCCCGTAGATAACAGGAATTTTCAAGCGGGTTTTTTCGGCGGCAGCCTGCACTGTCCGCATCATTTTCCGCCATGTTTCAATGGATTGCGCTTTGTTATGCGGTGTATAAGGCGCATTTAGAATGGAACCTACATGGTGGTTTAACACAGCATCTTCCAGCTTGGCCTGATCAATTGGATTTTCCAAGTTAAGCTGCTCCGGAGCGCCAATGACAGCAAAGTCAACCTGTGTCATCTGTCCTATTTTTTCTTCAAGCGTCATGCTTGATAGCAGATTTCTGACCTTATTTCCTATTTCCCTATTTGATTCTTGAGCATTCACAGAACACCCCGCAATTACATATAGTGTGAAAAATAAACCGATACTTTTTATTTGCAATTTGTTTTCTCTAATAAATTTTTGCGATCCAAAATCCGAAGTTTATGTTGCCTCGGATAGAGAACAGTTATAGTGTTTTCCATATCCATGAGCGCACAAAGTATAACATCGCCGGTCCCGTCATCAACATCTGATCGGCAATGAAATAGGACTCCGCCAGAAAACCCGACTCTGAAATTTTCGGCGCAATAAGTTGCGCCTGCTTTCCATATTAAGCGCTCTATAAAGTTTTGAATTTTCTGGAATTTGCATTCACGGACAGACTACTGGCGTTGCCGTAAAATCCACCCCCCCCCCTCATTTTTATGTTATCTGGATACTCAAAAGAGCTGGAACAGTAAGTACAAGAAATCATTGTCCGCTTGCCGGAAAAAACAAAAGGAAGCGTGCAGCCAGTGAAGCCCTTAAACTTTGGTAGCTACGTCAAAAGCAAGGAGTTAAAGAGGAAGCCACCGTTAGGCATGTCAATTGTAACGCCCAGTTTGAGCATCCCGGCCATCCGGCAGGATTATGGAACAGCGGGTAATCCCATCAGAGTGTTGATACCAAGAAAAACGATCTGTCGGGTAATATCCACCGAAAGAGATTTCCTGAGTTATTTCTGCATTTTATTGTTATAGAGCATGTCCGGATTTTTGTTGAGTTCTTGGTTGTATTGACTGGAACGATCAACTACCTGCGCCTTTGGCGGCGTCGCCACTACAGTTGGCACAGGCCGCGGGACTGGAGCCTTAATGACAGGTTGATCTGTCTTTTTGGTGGTATCCAGCCGAAACACTTCACCATAACCGGTGTCTGCATCAAAATCATCCCAGATATACACGGGGTATACAATCGGCTTGGTAGGCAATGGTATGGTAATAAAATCAGCAATGCCGCAACCTGTCCGCCCCAGGGTATTAACCAGACCTTTCAGGAATCCGCCAAATACGCCATAAAAGAAATTGCTTTGATTCATTGTGTTAATGATATTTTTGGGCAACTCCAGTGGACTCGTAGTCATATTGGCGAAGGCATTGAGTGCTTTATTGGCGACCTTTTCACCATAGGATTGCTCTAGCGGATTATCATTGTTACCGATAGGGGGGAAGGTTCTGTTCATGCCGGCAGTACCGTCATAAACCTGCTGCTGCATATCGGCCAGTATCACCTGCGTATAGACCATAAACAGGGAAGAGAAAAGAAGGAAAACATAAAAACGATTGAATTTAGTCATATCAAATCCTGCGGGCATGTTAATGGGTTGGCTTTTGTTATTGATCGGGTTTATGTGCAATCAGGTTGGTAAATATAGCTGAGCCCGTAGAATCTACGCTCAAACCATGGATATCTAAAGATTTCGCAATGCCGTCACTGGATTGGTTGCACATCAGGTTATTCTGTTCAGACACCCTTCGGGATAGTGCAAATCAGTTCCAGGCAGATTCATGCCGGACCCCTTATAAAGCGATGCGAATCCAGGCGCCATGGATGAATTAAGCAAGCCCATACATGGCGCGGATATCTGCTTTTCCCGGCGGGCATGGCGATTTCTGCATGCTCGATTTATTTCACATAAATCTATTTACTTTTTCAGCGCCTTTGCAAAAGCGTTAGCCATCAAACCCTGGGCTGGCGCTTGTTGTTTGGCCTTATTGGCTGGCTTTTGGCTAGTATTTCGGCCGGATCTGGCTTCAACTGCTTCTGTACTGGTTTTCATGGTTAAGGAAATGCGCTTGCGCTCAATATCCACTTCCAGTACTGTAACTTTTACCATGTCGCCGGTTTTTACTGCGTCTCTGGGATCTTTGATAAAGGTATCAGACAAATGAGAGATATGCACCAGGCCATCCTGATGCACGCCAATATCAACAAATGCGCCAAAGTTAGCAACATTGGTAACAACGCCGTCCAGCCTCATGCCAGGTTCAAGGTCGGATATTTTTTCGATGCCTGCTTTAAACTCCACGCTTTTAAATTCCGGCCTGGGATCTCGCCCGGGCTTTTCCAGTTCTTGTAGAATATCAGTAACCGTCGGCAGACCAAAATGTTCATTGGTATAGTTTGCGGGATCAAGAGTGCGTAAAAAGCCGCTCTGACCAATAAGATCACGGATAGACTTTTCCGTGCCGGCAATAATAGCTTCAACTACGGGATAAGCTTCGGGATGAACCGCAGAGGCGTCCAGCGGGTTGTCGCCATTCATGATGCGCAGGAATCCCGCAGCCTGTTCATAAGCTTTGTCACCCAGTCTGGGTACTTTTTTCAATTGCTTGCGGTTAACAAATGGACCGTTCTCATTGCGGAAGGCTACGATATTTTCACTCACGCTGGCTGACAGGCCGGATACCTGTTTTAACAAGGACACGGACGCCGTGTTTACATCAACACCAACTGCATTCACGCAATCCTCAACGATGGCATCAAGTCCTTTCGCCAATTGAAATTGATTGACATCATGCTGATATTGACCCACGCCAATGGATTTGGGATCAATTTTAACCAGTTCCGCGAGCGGATCCTGCAAGCGTCTGGCGATAGAAACCGCGCCGCGCAGCGACACATCCAAACCGGGAAATTCTTTAGCCGCGAGTTCGGATGCAGAATAAACCGATGCGCCCGCTTCTGAAACCGTAATTTTAGTAAACTTAAGTTCGCCATGCCGCTTCATAACATCCGCCACCAGTTGATCGGTTTCCCTGGAGCCTGTGCCATTGCCAATGCTGACCAGATCAACTCGGTGCTTTTGTATTAGTTTTGCCAATGTGGCTATTGACTCATCCCATTGTTTGCGCGGCGGGTGCGGGTAAATAGTCTCGGTGTCCAGCAGTTTCCCGGTAGGATCGACGATAGCAACCTTAACACCGGTGCGTATGCCAGGGTCCAGCCCCATCGTGGCTTTCGGGCCGGCAGGCGCAGCCAAAAGCAAATCCCTTAAATTACTGGCAAAAACCCGGATGGCTTCCAGTTCAGCCGCTTCGCGCAATTTTAGCTTTAAGTCCAGATCAATGCGGGTGAACAGCTTGATTTTCCAGGCAAGGCGGGCCGTTTCCGCCAGCCAGGCATCGGCCGGTTTTGAAATATCGTTAATATCAAGATGCCGGGCGACAAACCGGGCGCAAAGGTCATGTTCTTGTTTGTCGTCCGCGCCGGGTTTTAGCGTTATTGACAATAAATCCTCATTACGCCCCCGAAACAAAGCTAACGCCCGGTGCGAAGGAATTTTGTTGATTGCTTCCTGATAATCGAAATAATCCTTGAATTTTCCGGCAGTCTGTTCTTTTCCTGTAACGACGGCGGCGTGAATAAGCCCTTTTTGCCATACCTGTTCGCGCAGTTCGGCCAATAATGCCGCATCCTCAGAAATGCGTTCCATGATGATTTGCCGCGCGCCTTCCAGGGCGGCGACAGTATCCGGCACGCCCCTGTCTGAATCTATATAACTGGCGGCGATGTGTTCCGGAATCAGACTGCGGTCATCCAGGATTGCATTAGCCAGCGGCTCAAGTCCCGCTTCACGGGCAATCTGGGCTTTGGTCCGCCGTTTGGGTTTGTAGGGCAAGTACAAATCTTCAAGCAGGGTTTTGGTGTCGGCCTCGTTAATGGCCTTTTCAAGTTCAGGCGTCAGTTTGTCTTGCGAGCTGATGCTATCCAGAATGGTTTTTCGCCGTTCGTTTAGTTCACGTAAATAGCTTAAACGTTCTTCCAGCTGTCTTAATTGCGTATCATCCAGACCGCCGGTCACTTCTTTGCGGTAGCGGGAAATAAAAGGTACGGTAGCTCCATCATCAAGCAATTCTACCGCTGCGCTGACTTGTTTCCTATTAACAGATAATTCTTCGGCAATGCGTTGGATTACGTCCATTTCTCAAGTTCTTGTACGGGTTCAAAAGGAGCTATTGTAGCAGTTGGATGACGGTTTCTTCAGAATTGTTGGGGTCATGCGCATTGGATACGTTGAGAGTTTCGTTCGAGCGCCAGTTAATTTTTAGCCGGCTTTCCCGGACAGCCTGGCTATCACCTTCAAATAACGATCTAACCAGACACTATGTTCAGTTCATATTAAGTCTTCAGGATACAGAATATTTTCTAATAACTCGGATTAAGCATGATCGAGTTGCTGGACCGGTTAATCATTTATTAAATGGTCTCCATTGGAGGGGATAGTGAAAAAATTAGTGCTTTTGATATGGTTATTTACAGTAGCGATGTCTTATTCGTCATACGCATCCGCTGACGATGATGATTACTATGACCGCGATGACGGCTATCGCAATTTTCAACCCGGAGGCGGCTATATTCGTGAAGAGATTATTTATTACCCGCAGCCGCCAGTTCAATATTATGCCCCGCCGCCTCAGGTCAATTATTATTACCCGCAACCACCGCCAAATGCGTATTATGACCAGCGTTCTCCACAAGGTTTAATGGGTGGGATGCTTGGCAGCGCTTTAGGGTATGAAATGGGTCAGGGGAATCCTATTGGGGCGGGATTAGGCGCGGCAGTCGGTTCGTATATGGGAAATGGTTGGTAAGAGCATGTATATTATCCGAGTTCGTTCGATAGCGGGAATCTTTATTCTTACCTTAATGAGCGGCTGCGTTGGCTACTCTTACCCGTATGGAAACTATGGCTATGGAAGTTATCAAGCGAATCAAGCTTTTGGCGTCCGCTACCCCGGTCAAGCGCAGTATGGAAACTATGGTTATAGAAGTTATCAGCAATATCAGCCTCATCGTGAATATGGGGAATACCGCGAACATGGATATAATCGTGGAGGCGGGGGTTATGGTCAGTACCGGCGGCATGATAATGATTGATTAATGACAGGGAGCTTTTTCAAATCATTTAACAGATAACCCGGATGCGGCCTGAATAAGTGAACCGGAAAAAAGCTGCCAATATTTGCCTCTATACCGTAGGATTTGTCCTGTCCTGTATGACGCTCGGGAACTCCTGAACAATGTTCTCGTCATTATAGCGGCAATAATCATCATGTCATTTTTCGCTGCTGAAACCGGACCGGTGAAAAATTTCAGAAGGTATGCAATTTAATGGTTTTACTGCTCATTCGTTAGCGTATTTTTAAGCCATTTCCTGACCCTAATTCTTAAAAGAGAGTAACAAGCATGTCGCTTGGAGAAGTGCAGCGTTTTTATCAGAGAATCCAGCATGACGCCGGTTTTTTTCAGCTTTTTACTAAAGCTTTACAAGCGATCCCCAATGAATATCGAGACCAAACCCTTGATAATTTTGCCAAGGAACATGGCTTTGATTTTTCCATGGACGAATTTAAGCATTTTACAGAAACGCTTGAAAATTCGGATGTAAATAATAACTTACCTGAAGCCAAACTTTCGGTTAATAAACTCGAAAGACTATTTATTTGGCTATCAGGAGTCAGTCCCAAAATTTTGGCGACGTGCCCGGAATCAGAACAAAAGAAACATGCCGCACTCGGTGGAACCGTTTTAATTCCAGCCCTGTTGGCGATTGTTACTGCGTCGTTTTTGCTCTACACCTTAAACTTTAGTATCTATGCCATAGTCCCCGTAGCACTCTTATGGTCATGCATGATTTTGCTGATGGATAGAGCATTATTGGCGACTTACCGGAAAGGCTTTTCTTTTTTGGGCAAGCTCGGACAATTTTCCTTAAGATTTTCAATTGCTTTGCTCATTGCTGTAACTGTCGCTCACCCGGTTGTCCTGCTTTTGTTCAGCGAACGCATTGATGCGGCTTATAACGAAGGCCGCATTAAATCCGAACGCAATAAATTGGCCCTGGAGTGCGATCTAAAAAATCCCCAAAGCGAACTTAGCTTGCTGGATGAAAAAATGGTCATGCTTCGCAACGAATTAAAAAACAGCAATCAACTTTTTGAACCTGCCATTTGTAACAGCACGCCAATTTCAAGCCAGGCGGAAGCGCCTGCTATTGAAAAGCTGAGCCAGGAGGTGGAAGTTCTAAAAGCCAAAAAAATACAGGCCGACCAGGATGTTGCATTATTTATTGCCAACGCCGAGAAAGAAAAACAAGGAACTCCAGGCAGTGGTTTCACCGGCGTTCGCGGTTGCAAAAAAGGCACGCAATGCAAAAAATGGTTGAGTCAGGCAAGTGACCGTAAAGATGATAGTATCAGGATAGGTAAAGAAATTGTTGGGTTAGAGGAGCAAATAGGCCAGCTTAACGAGAAAATTGCAAACCAATTAATCGAAGCTAATCAAGCCTCAAAAAAACAATGCGAGAAAGAACGCGACGAATTAAAAGCGACTCGTATAAAACAACACGATTTGGATCAAAAGAGCATCGAGTCGCTGAGCGGCCAGCAAAACCTCATGAGCCGTCGTTGCGCGGAAAAAGAGGCCATCATTACCCATTTAAAGCCTGATATATTGACCCAAACAGAAATACTCACGCAACTGATTTTCCCTAATCACACTGTTTCCTGGCACAACTTACTGGTTTTTTTGATTTTTATGCTGTTGTTTTTGTCCATCGACATGTTGGCGGTAGTGCTAAAGATGGCGCGGGTCGGCGTCTATGAAACAAAGGTCGATATGATAGAAACCCGGAACTTATTACTGGATTTTATCAATCAACGTCATCAGACAGTAAGGCAGTTTTCTGAACTTGCAAGCCGGGAACAAACCATTATTGAGCATTTAAAGGTCAATATGCTCAAACAGGATCTGGATGAAAACTTTAAGAGTCTGATTCGTTCATTTACTCAATCAGACCGGCACAAGGTCGATAACTTTTTCAAGGATTAGTATTTTTGGCCGGAAATTTAACTGGAGGAGTTTTGCAGAAGCCAGCCTTGATACTGCAATTAAATTTCCAATGCAAATGGTAAAATCGACCGCTCTATTTCGTTAGAATCCGGCGTTATCATTTTTTAGTAACCGGAAACAGATTGGAAACCAATTCGCTGATTATAACGGTTCTTCTGCGCCGGTTTAAATTGGCTTCTGTTCAACTTATTTAATCGTCATTCCTTAGCGGCCCGGTTGCGCCAGCGGGTTTCACCCCTGGCTCTCAAAAAAACGCAACACAAGCCAATTTTATCCCTTATTTCATTTCACTCTGCACTGGCTTGTCTAACACCGGACATATTTTTCATTAAATGTTAAAATGCTAAAAAGCAAAGATTGACCTGCTATTACTCTCTATTGCCCAATCCATCAATCGGGAAACTTCGCTATGCTCAAGCAACCTTTTTTTCGTCTTAATCAGGACCCCGACGCTCTTAGCGGTTTTTCCCGCACTGTCGCGGAAATCGAATGGTTACTGCTTGTCCTGATGTTGTTCTATCTGGTGGTTGGTCATATCAATGAAGACTTTAAAATCTTTTTATTAGGCGGACTCTGCGCTTTCGCCGGCTTCATAATGCTGTTCCATTACCTCTTCAGCTTTTTCGCCAAAGGCAAGGTTTGGAAAATGGCTTTAGAAACCTGGGTTATGATCTTGTTGATTACCTGGTTCGTTTGGCACACCGGCCGGCAAGACAGCCCGCTGCTTAACTTGTACTTTCTACCCATTATCACCAGCGCTTTGGTCTTGGGCAGGCTAACCACATTACTGGAAGTGCTGTTAATCGGCGCCTGTTATGTGTATTTAGATTCAAGCGCCGTTCCAGTCAACGAGCTGCTTTCCCTACGCCAGGGCAGCGTGTTGCTGGCCTGGCTGTTTCCCATGCTTCTGGTGGGCTACGTCACTACGATGCTGTCCAGCGACATATTCGATGCTTTCAGTCATATCAAAACCACCGCACAAACCGATGAATTAACCAGCCTCTACAACCGCCGGGGTTTCATGGAACTATTGGCAAAACAATTTCAACAAGCCCGGCGCGGCGGATACATTTTTAGTGTAATAATGGGAGATTGCGATAATTTAAAAATCATCAACGACAAATACGGTCATGAAGCTGGAAACCTGTTATTACAATCCATAGCTCAAAACTTTCGCTACTGTTTACGAGGCAGTGACTTTGCAGCCCGTTATGGGGGCGATGAATTCATCGTGTTGCTGCCAAATACCACATTGGAAACGACTGAGCTGGTGGCTAAACGCATCAAAGAAACATTGGCTGCAAACAGTTTTAACTACAATGGCAATCTAATTTCATCCACTATCAGTATCGGCATTGCTTCCTATCCACAACACGGCGAGACGGCGGAATTATTGTTACGATATGCCGACGAAGCAATGTATGCCAACAAGCGCAAAAGTAAAAACCAAGTTACCGCGTAGAAAACCGGCTGATGAGTCTATTTGCTTCATGGCTTCAAATCCACACATCCTAAGCCGGAAGCAAAAATGCGCAACCCTTATTTCCCGTAATTTTGCGCCAGATAATCGATGATGATCCGTTTGTCGGCATCATTGATGGGCGCCCCCATTACATTGATCATCTTGCCGACTGTTTTTTCCCAGCCGGCCCGGTTTAGAATCGAGGCATGCATGGTGATATAGTCCAGGCTGTGGCACACAGAGCATTGCGCAACGACCTGGTTTTTGCCGAGACGGTCCTTCAGAACTATCAGGCTTTCCCCGGCTGTTGCCGTGGCGGCGAAAAACGATAACAACAAAATCAGCGTTCGCATAACGTTCTCCTTAAGCAACCTGGATAATTATCTTTTGCACGGCGTTGTGGTGGTAACCGGAAGGGTTTGGAACCGGCTCTAATGGCTGGCTGGCACCGGAATGGCTGGTAGCGCGCGCCATGATCCGGTATTCACCGGTACGCTTGGGCTCAAAGACATAATGCCATTGACGCCATGAAAAGCGTCCCAAATCCTGCTTAAGCGTGGCCTTATGCCAGCTGATGCCGCCGTCCGTGGAAACTTCCATTTGGGCGATGCCATTGCCGCCATCCCAGGCTACGCCTTTGATTTCGGTGGGTTTGTCCGCAGACAAGGTCTGGCCATTGGCCAGGTTGGTGATCAATGAATTGACTACCATCTCCGTGACCGGCGTAGTTGTCGCGGTTTCCTGTGAGCTAAATTGTCCGCTTGGGAAGCGATCCTTGGGTATGCGGTAAGCAGTTTTCATCCAGAAACCGTCGAAGGGTTTGGATAGCACATTGACCGCAGTCAGATGCTTCATCCAATAGGTGGCGGTCCAGCCCGGAATGACCAGACGTGCGGGAAAGCCGTTCCAGTGCGGCAAGGGTTCACCGTTCATCTCGAAGGCAATGAGGGTGTTTTCATCCAGCGCTTTCGCCAGCGGCAGGCTTTTGATAAAGTCCGGCGTTGTTTTCAGTACGCCGGAATCGGCACCGTCCAGACTTACTTCCACGGCAGACTTGCCGATTCCGGCTCCAGCGAGCACATCTTTCAGGAGAACGCCGCGCCAGCGCGCATTGCCCATTGCGCCGGAACCCCACTGTACACCAGGTACATGCGGTTGAAATAAACCGCGGCGATTACCGGAGCAAAGGCACAATGCAGCAATTTCAACCGGCTTGAAATCCTTGCGCAATTGTTCAAGAGTGAGTTCCAGCGGCGTGCGAACGGCATCACCACCGACGTGCAGCCGCCACTCGGAAACCTTCACTTCGGGAATCACGGCGTTATGGTAGCGTACAAAGAAGCGGTTATTGGGGGTAAAAGGCGTATCGAAATAACTGACTGGCGTTTCATAATTGGGAGGCCGGTAAGTTTTTTTAATCAGCGCCTCCTTTCCGGGGAGAGCATCCAGTATCGCCGATTCCTCCGCACCCGTAGCAGCCGCAAAGACTGATCGCTGCAACAGGGACAAGCCCCCTAGCGATGCCAGACTGCCTGCGGCCTTCTTGAGAAACTGTCTTCTGCCGACCATAAAATACCTCCTCGGTTGGATGTACAACTCACTGTCATTCAGTTAAGGAATGTGCATGAAATAAAATCGCCAATGCAACGTTATCTAGTCAGCGTGCAGGGGCGGATTTATCCGCCCTGGGCGAATGAATTCGCCCCTACAGATGCTCAACTTATTTCATGCACATTCCCGAGCTGATTCCAATTAAGAAAACCGTTGTTGGGGCGGACTTGTAACCTCGACAGCCTTGCCTAATCCCGCTCAGGTGGAAATTTCAGCTTCCAATGCTATAAGATCAAAGCTGCTTACCTGCCCGTGCTCCGCTTTGGGATCAGGCGCGCTATTCCTGGTTAACCAGAATGTTTGAAAACCGGCTGCTTTAGCGGCATCAAGTTCCTCTTTAATATCAGATAAAAATAATAACTGGTCCGCGGGAATGCCAATTTGTTTGGCAATCTTGCAATACGATTCCCGGTCTTTCTTGCCTCCGGCATGAGTATCAAAGTAGCCGGAAAACAGCGGCGTTAAATCGCCGTACTCGGTATGGGAGAATAACAGTTTTTGAGCATGCACCGACCCGGACGAATAAATATATAAATCCATTCCCATGCGTTTCCATTCCTTTAGGCTAGCTGCGGCGTCCGGGTAAACATGACCTTTGAAATCGCCCTTTTGATAGCCGGCTTCCCATATCAAGCCTTGCAATGATTTTAACGGCGTCACTTTTTTATCTTCATCCAGCCACTGGATTAGCTGTGCGATTAACTGACCGGTATCAAGATCCGCCCCCGCTTCTGTGCAGGCATCTTCCAGCAATGTTTTAACTTGCGGATCTTCTTCATGAAGACGGACATAATCAGCCAGATTTGCCCTTGCGTAGGGAAACAACACTTCCTTAACAAAGGAAAGCGACGATGTCGTGCCTTCTATATCGGTGACGATGGCTTTAATCTTCACAGCTCGGCGGCATATTGATCAAGTGTTGGAAAAGTTTTGGCAATTTCACTGCCGGTAAAATCGGCTACCCAGCCGTCGGGCGAGGTAAACAGGCGTATGCAGGTAAATCCGGGGTTTTCGCCCATATCAAACCAGTGCGCGGTTTTCGCCGGCACGCTGATTAAATCGCCTTGCTCGCACAATACCGCGTAAACATTATCATCGACATGCAAATAAAACAGTCCACGGCCTTCGACAAAAAAGCGCACTTCGAAATCATCGTGAATGTGTTCAGCCAGAAATTTTTGTCTAAGGGCGTCCTTTTCCGGGTGATCCGGGTTTAATTTAACCACATCAACGGACTGAAAACCGTATTGTTGCTTTAATCTATCAATAGAATCAGCGTAAGCTGCTAGTATTGATTCCTGATCCGCATCGGGAGATAGTTCACAGTTGGCATTCCAACGTTCAAACTGCACCCCTATGTTTTTAAGCTGATTCCTGATAGCTGTAAAATCGGTGTATAGCTCACCGTATTGAGGCTCGTTATCAAGATAAACAGTTAATGCACTCATTTGTTATTGACTCCATGCAGTCGTATTTCACAATCAAATAAAAAGTCCAATGCCTCAAGATGACGCAAGGTTTCCTGCACCGAACTTCCCCAGGTATAAAGTCCGTGTCCGTGGATAATATAGGCATAGCAGGCTGCGTTGCTATCCAGGTACTGTTCTACAAGCTCCGCCAAGCGGGGAATATTTTGGTCATTGGCAAAAATTGGCACCACAATCCGGCTTTCATGTGTAGTAATACCACGCAGTGCCTTTAATAGTTCATAATTTTCCAGCACAATTTCATTTTTAAAAAGCCTTGAAATCAGCGTAGCATTAAGCGAATGCGGGTGCAATATTGACTGAATGTCCGGAAAACGCTTATATAACGAGGTATGCAGCACTGTTTCCGCTGACGGTTTTTTGCCGTCCAGAGGATTGGCCGCTGCGTCAATCAGCATGATATCATCCAGTTGTAACTGTCCCTTATGTTTACCGGAAACGGTAATCGCAATAGTTCCATCAGGCAAGCGCGCGGAAAAATTGCCGCTGGTTGCCGGAACCCAGCCTTTACTGTCAATAAAGCGCCCGGCATCAATCAATTGCTGCGCGGCGATAAAAAAAGCTTCACTATATTTCATCGGGATAAAAAATCACCTGTTTCGTAGCCAAAATAGCAAGAAATTGCCTTAAGTATAAATCGAGTGCATGGCGGCAACAGCAGGTTTAATTACGCCGCTGATTGGTTTTTTGCTGCTGCATCCAGGCGCTCGAAACCCGGCATTTTAATTTAAAGAGCTTAAAAAGCTGCAAACCTTGCCCTGCTATGATGATAAAGTTTAATAGCCCCTTCTACAAGCCATAAAGGTTTCCATGCGCTTTCTAATAATCGTATCAATGCGCACAGGTCGAACCAGAGCAACTTTAATCTCCGTTAAGCGCTTGTAAGTCCGGCCTAAAAATTGAGCGTAAAAGTCGCCCGCACCATTCTCGGTTCGACAGGATGTTTCATAATGCCTGTCTGCGGAACTGCTCCCGCAGGATAGGCATATTGATAAGCGTAGGCGATATCGTTGCTTGTCGAGCCGAGTACATTGAAGATATCGACTTCCAGTTTATATTTATTTTGTAGTTGGTAACCCCCGCCTAAATTGACGATGCTGGTATTGCCGGCCCGGAATGTGCCCGACGGGTCCAGCGGTACGTCGCCGAAATGACGCAGGCGCATTGTGCCAAACAAACCGTTAGGGGCGGCAACAGTGGCGCCGGAACTGATGACTCTGCCCACTGAGTTTGGTATATAGCTATTGGTTTCACCCGCCGGTGTTGTCACGTAATGTGCCGAAGTAAAGGCAAAGTCGGCATCCAGCGTCAACCATTCTGTTGGCTTGTAGTAATTGGTCCATTCAACGCCGTAACGATGGGACTTTCCGTTTACTTCAGTGGTGCCAGCATCACCGGTAAATACCAGTTCCTGACTGCTCTCCAGCCACCATAATGCCAGAGTGCTGTTCAGACCCTGGATAAAATTGCTGCGGACCCCGGTTTCGCCGCCGCGCGACCAGGCCAACGGAGTGATCCTGGCAGAACCGATGTCCAGCGCTGTACCTGTATTCGGATCAAATTGCAGGGTAGTGCCGCGCGCATCGTTGGAGTGGAAACCGTAACCGGCGTTGACAAAGTATTCAGTATCGTACCAGGGGCCGAGAATCAGGCTTAGCTTGGGACTCGCCAATAATTGACCCCGATGGCCTGAATTTGCAGCATTAACAATTGGATCATGCGTGGCTGTGTCGAGCACAGTCACATCGTTATTGATAAAATCGCCCCGTAACCCGGCTATGGTGCGTACTTTGTCATGCCAATAGGTCTGGTTTTTGAAATAAGCGCTCGCCATGCTCTCGCTGACATTGCCGTGGCTGACCGTGCTGAGATATTGCCTGTTAACGGTGTGATCAAGGCCCAGGTTCATGATTTCATCGTGGCGAAACTGCAAACCGAAGGTATTGTCCATATCAAACCCGAACAGTTTGTTGTAGCGGGTATGTTCGATATTGCCCCCTGACTGAACCCGGTGTTCAAACTGGTGAATCTGGTCGCCGTAAACCGGATTGTCCAAATAACCGGTAAAATTGGAATACAGGTTCACGTCGTAATAAAGCGCATAGATATTCGCGTCATTTTTCCAGCTGTCGCCTTTGTTCCAGAGATTGCTTGAAAAACTGTAGCGGTTCGTGCTGCCGCCGTCGCTCGGATCCATGGTGCCGTACAGGCCAAGCGTGCCGTTATCAACAGCTGTCTGCGGAATCTGATTGGTCGCCGTCCAGTTGTTGGTATACGCCTTGGCAAAAACGGACGATCCCCAATTATCCTTATTCAGCGTATAGCGCAGCATGCCGTTAAATTTCCTGGAACCTTCAGGCTGCTGCCAAACGCCGTTATAGAAATTAAATTCGCCGGCGTAAAGCAAATCGCCCGTGCCAAGTTTGTTGGAACTGGCGATCAGGGTACGGTAATAATCGAATTGGCCGCCGGTAAACTTAAAAATTCCCTGGGGCAAATTGTCCATGGAAAACATCCTGGCATAGCCGGCCGCCGAAAAATCGCCTAACTCCGCATAATAGGGCCCCTTGCCGTATTCAATATTTTTCACCAGTTCGGGAATGACACTGTTAAGGTCCATATAGCCCTGGCCGTGGGCGTGGGTGGGCATATTCATCGGAATGCCGTCGACATAAGTCGTAAAGTCGGTGCCGTGATCGAGATTGAAACCGCGCAGAAAATACTGATTTGCCTTGCCCGATCCGCTGTGTTGGGTAGCAACAGCGCCAGGCACAACTTCCATAAGTTCGCCGATCCGGGACAGCGGACGGTATTCAAATTGCGCCTGGGAAACTTCGCCTTGCGATGCCGATCCGGCCATCCCGATAAGATTTTTTGCTCGCCCATCTCCGGTAACGACCATTTCTTCGAGTTCTACGCTTGCATTTTTACTGGTTTTAGACTTGGCCTTTACAGTAGATTCAGTGGAATCTTTGGCAGCGACTTCTGTTTCCTGGGCATTAGCGTTGCTGCCGAGAAAACAGGCGAAGGTCAGAAGAACCAGACGCGCAGCCAGGATTCCCGCGCCGTGCAACAGCATGGTCGCCAGCATGAAGCCCAAAGCGAATGACAGGAGGCTGGCCGAAGCAGGCATTTCCTGCCCGTGCGCGTAGCCATGAAAAAAGGCGAAGAAAACCACGATGAGTATGCTGACCGTTGCTTGTAGACGGATGTTGCGGACGACCAGAAAACCGAACACCAAAACGGAGAGCAAAATCATTATTTCCACGCACGGCACGGACACGCCCGTCATACCGGCCAGCCCCCCGATACTCATCACGCCGGCGAACGCGAGCGGAAGCCGCCATACAGCCCGTCCGCCCAGTTGCGCAGCCCAAACGCCGACCGCCAGCATGGTCAGGAGATGGTCCCATCCGTGCAGAGGATGATTAAAGCCGTTAGTCCAGCCGCTCATCGCATTACCGCCGGTATGCGCCTGGACGAGCGAGGGCGTCAGCAACAGCAGAAAAAGCCATAAAAGAGGCGGCAGTGTCATTTTATTTAAGCGCATAAAATTATTCTTTTAATTCGAATCCGTGGCGGGTTACCGGCAACGTCCAGCATGGCAAATGTCATGGTTATACAGCATTGCACTGCTTAAATTGCATGAAAAGCAATAGCGTCGAGGTATTATCACAAGCTGCAATTGCTTATAAAAGGTAAAAGTATTGATTTTAAAATAAATGCCCCTATAGTTACTCAAATTTAAACTTTATAAATGAAGAGTATCGCATGCAGCATTTTCGTCTTTCTTTTATCATTACGGCCGTTTGTCTGTCCATAGCCCTTTATTGGGGAGGAATAATAGGCGCGTTCATCGCCATTATTCTGGGCGTTCTTGAGGTGAGTTTGTCATTCGATAACGCAGTTGTGAACGCGTCCATATTAAAGCGCATGGATGAGCGCTGGCAGCAATATTTTTTAACCTGGGGGATTTTAATCGCGGTTTTCGGTATGCGTCTGCTATTTCCAATTGCAATTGTTTCGGCGGCCACGGGTATCGATTTTATCGGCGTAGGCGACATGGCGTTACACGATCCCGGTACTTATGCCGGACATTTAGCCGAGTCGCATGTGCAAATCGCGGCATTTGGCGGAATGTTTTTGCTGATGGTGTTTTTTTCCTTTATTTTTGATGAAGGCAAGGAATTGCATTGGCTCGGCTACGTAGAAGAAAAAATGGCCTCATTCGGAAAGCTTGAAGCTATTGAAATTATTCTGGCTTTAGCGCTGTTGATGATTATGAATAATTTTTTGCCGGAGGAAATTCATGTAAAAGCGCTGGTTTCAGGAATTTATGGCGTCATGTTATTCGTCATCGTGGATAGCCTGGGGGCTTTATTCGAGGATGAAGAGGAAGGCGAAGCGGTTTCGGAAGCCATAAAAAAAGGCAGCGTCATGAGTTTTCTATATCTTGAAGTTCTGGATGCCTCGTTCTCATTTGACGGGGTTATCGGCGCCTTTGCAATCACCAATGATGTCATCATTATTATGCTGGGCTTGGCGATTGGCGCGATGTTCGTCAGAAGCCTGACCGTATATCTTGTTCGCAAGGGCACGCTGGATGAATATGTGTTTCTGGAACACGGCGCTCATTACGCCATCGGCTCGCTGGCGGCAATTATGCTAATCAGCATGACCCATCATATTTCCGAAGTGATTACCGGCCTGGTTGGGGCGGTGTTAATCGGCTTGTCGGTTTTGTCGTCGATTCTATATAAAAGAAAGCACGCAGAATAAATTGGCTCGTTGGCTCGTTCTCAAAATGGCGGACTCGGGAATGGGCTCGATTGAGTGATGAGGGGGACATTTGTCCACGAATTGGCAAGCTATTTCTGAACAGATTAATGCAGTAACCGGACGGCCTTTTAAAGTTGTGTCCGCGCAAGCGCTTTCTGGGGGCGATATAAATTCCGCCTTTCGTCTTCAAGGTGACGATAGGTCGTATTTTGTTAAACTTAATCGCGCTGCTTTAGTAACCATGTTTGAGGCGGAGTTTGCCGGACTGCAGGAAATGGCAAAGGCTCAGGCGGTTCGCGTTCCGGCCCCGATTGTTTGCGGTAAAACAGACGGGCATGCATTTCTGGTGCTGGAGAATATAGAATTTGGCTGCTCAAACAAAGACTCTGACCGTTTATTGGGCCGGCAACTTGCGCTCATGCACCAGCAGCAACAGCCGTTTTTTGGCTGGCGCCGGGACAATACGATCGGCAGCACCTTGCAAATTAATAGCCAAAGCAATGACTGGCTGAGTTTCTGGCGTGAACAACGCTTGGCTTTTCAATTAAAACTGGCTGCAAACAAGGGCTATGGCGGCATGCTTCAAGCCAATGGCGAAAGGCTTTGCAGCGACATGGCGGCGTTGTTTGCCAATTACTTGCCGCAGCCCTCGTTATTGCATGGCGATTTATGGGCGGGTAATGCGGCTGTTGATAAGCAGGAATGTCCGGTTATTTTTGATCCCGCCTGTTATTATGGCGACAGGGAAGCAGACTTGGCGATGACGGAATTATTTGGAGGTTTTAGCCGGGATTTTTACGCGGCTTATCAGGCTGTTTGGCCGCTGGATCATGGCTATGGCATTAGAAAAAATTTTTACAATCTGTACCATATTTTGAATCATGTGAATTTATTTGGCGGCGGCTATTTGCGGCAGGCTGAAAGCATGATGGCGATGCTTCTGTCAGAAATACGCTGATTTTTGTAAGCGCAATAAAATCTCGATGCGGTTTATTCAGATATTGGGATACCCGCGGGCTAGTTCCATTCCAGGATTTTCCACATATTGATATTGCTGCCTTTATCAGCCTCATTGCGGAGGACATCCATTCTGCCGTCGCCATTGTTATCAATAAAATAATAAGGGGGGCCAACATCCGGTATTACTTTAATCATATAGAGCTTACCGCCGCTGCGATATTCTTGTATGGTGTTTTTACCTTTACGAATAATGGTAATGTCCGGCTCCAGGGTTTCTCCGCTTTGCACCGGCAAAGGCGGCTCAGGCGCCTCGGGCAGCGCTTCTAGTCTGGGTGGTTTCTCGTCAACCGCAAATACCGGGAAAGCAAGAAAACTCAGCAAAATAAAACGACGCATGGTTATAGCTCTTTTATAGTAGATATTTATATTATCTTATTACAGTTTTTATCCGTGCGCTTAACAAAAAAGTCAGCGGACAGAATTTACTGCTTTCCGATGGCGGCAAGCAAAAATGATTATCCAGAAATTCGCAAGCGCAACAGTGTCCAAGTATAGGACAGGTTATAATAATGGTTTTATTTAATGGTATTTAGCGGATGAAAAGACTAATCGAAACCAGGATAGTAAATCCTTTGCTTGAAAAATACGGCATTCCCGCATACAAGACCAAAGGTTCGGCAGGTATTGATCTTGTTGCCTGTATTGAAGGAGCAGTAGTGATTTCCGGCGGCGGAAATAAACTGATAGGAACAGGCTTGGCTGTAAATATTCAGGATCCCGGCTTAGTCGCGGTTGTTGCAAGTAGAAGCGGGCTTTGTTTGAACAGCCAGGTCCGGGTAGGACAAGGCTTGGGTATTATCGATTCAGACTATCTTGGCGAAATCGGGGTCATTCTGCACAATGACGGTACCAACGATTATATTGTTCAGCCGGGCGAAAGAATCGCACAGTTGCTGTTTATGCCCGTGGTTCAGGTTGCTTTTAAACTGGTCGACGATTTTACGACAAGAACTGCCAGGGGCGAAGGCGGTTTTGGCCATACCGGCCGCCATTAAACAGGCTTCCGGACAAAGGCATGAGACCAGTATTCTTTTTTTAAAAACGGAAAATCATATAATGATGCAAAAAAGAACAGCTTACCAAATAGCCGATGTGCTGATTGAAGCGTTGCCCTATATTCAACGCTTTAAAGGCAAAACCGTCGTGGTTAAATTCGGCGGTAACGCGATGGTTGACGAAGCGCTCAAGCACAGTTTCGCCAGTGACATAGTCTTGATGAAACTGGTGGGACTGAACCCCATTGTAGTTCATGGCGGCGGCCCCCAAATTGGTCAATTGTTGACGAAACTGGGGAAAACAACCGGCTTTATTGATGGCATGCGCATCACGGACAGCGAGACCATGGATGTCGTTGAAATGGTGCTGGGCGGACTGGTGAATAAGGAAATTGTTAATTTAATTAACAGGCATGGCGGTAAAGCAGTCGGTTTGACCGGAAAAGACGGCGATTTTATCCGGGCTAAAAAAATTCACCTGAAAAAATCAGCGCTTGATTCCGATGCTTCGGAAATAATTGATCTGGGTTTTGTCGGTGAAGTGAGCAGCATAGATCCGTCTGTCGTGGATATGCTGGGACGCAGTGATTTTATTCCTGTCATTGCTCCCATTGGCGTTGGTGACAATGGGCGGTCCTATAACATCAATGCCGATCTGGTTGCTGGCAAGATTGCTGAAGTCCTGAAAGCCGAAAAATTGATTTTGTTGACCAATACCGCAGGAATTCTGGATAAGCAGGAAAATCTGCTGACCGGTCTGTCAATCAGGGATGTTGATAATCTGATTGAAGACGGCACGATATCGGGCGGCATGATCCCTAAAACCCGTTGCGCCACTGATGCGCTAAAAGGCGGAGTAAACAGTGTCCATATTATCGATGGACGAGTAGAACATGCCGTACTGCTTGAGCTTTTTACCGATCAGGGCGTTGGCACTTTGCTGTTGCGGGCGTCACGCGATAAGATATTATAAGGCAACTCGCAAAAATA
Source organism: Methylobacter sp. KS41 (assembly GCA_002862125.1). Lineage (GTDB taxonomy): Bacteria > Pseudomonadota > Gammaproteobacteria > Methylococcales > Methylomonadaceae > Methylobacter_C. Next base: position 55,772 of record PHSP01000003.1, read on the forward strand.
AACTGCCACGGTTCACAGATTAAACGTCTAATTAATCCGTGAATCCGTAGCAATTATAGAGGGGATTTATTGCTAGTTACCAAATCTCGATAACTTTAACAAAATGGCGCAGGAGTGGCTTTAGCCGCGAAGAGCGAAGCCAAAGCCACTCGTTGCAGTTGCCGGATTCAGGCTTAACTGATTAAACCGGCTAATTCATGCAGTGGCGGCAAAGTGACCATTTTTGCCAGTTGCAACAATAACAGGGCAACCAGCGGCGATAAATCTATGCCGCCCATGTCAGGAATAACTTTGCGGCAGATATCAAGCAACGGCTCGGTCAAGGTAGCTAAAATCGAGGCCGCCGCGCTAAAGGTTCCAGGGTTCAACCAGCTGAGTATTGCCCTGGCGAAAACCGCGAATACAAACACATTGATCAGTAAAGAGATCAACTGGGTAATTGATAAAATAGTCAATGCGCCAATGCTGATCGTGACTCCTTTTAGCAGCAATATTGAGAAATCGGCAAGCATTTGCAAGGCGAGAACGAGAACCAGCGCCGAGGTATCTATTTTTCCGATGGATGGCACAAACCGGCGCAGAATTTTTAAAGGCGGATGAGTTGCCTTAACCAGAAACTGGGAGATAGGGTTGTAATACTCCGCCCCGCACCATTGTAGCAAAAAGCGCAGCAATACTGCCAGGATATAGAGTGAAAACAGGGTGTCGATTAAAAAAATAATCGGGTCGGTCATGTAAGTTGAACCCATCAGCTATTCTCCGTTTGCTTGGACATTTCAATAGAACGATCTCGCGCTCCGTGTAATGCTTTTGAAACCAGCTCAGTAAATCCGCCTAGTTCAAAAGTTTCTATGGCTCGTTGCGTTGTCCCTCCTGGTGAAGTGACCCGTTTGCGTAATTCTTCAGGCGACTCGGACGATTCCAGCGCGATTTTAGCAGCGCCTAATGCGGTTTGCTGGACCAATAAGCGGGCTGTTTCTTCGCTTAAACCCAACTCTAAAGCGGCTTTTTCCATCGCCTCCATAAGCAGAAAATAATACGCTGGCCCGCTGCCGGAAACAGCGGTTACGGCGTCCAGCTCGCTTTCATCCTCGACCCAAAGCGCAATGCCGACGGAACGCATAATATTTTCCGCCAGATTGCGCTGCTCAGCCGTTACCTTTGCATTGGCGTGCAGCGCTGTAGCTCCGGTCAGAACCAGCGCAGGCGTGTTCGGCATGCAGCGGACAATGGCGGCATCCGCGCCTAACCAACGGCTGAGGCTTTGTTGGCTAATTCCGGCGGCAATGGAAACGACCAGCGGTTTTTTTTGCTGGATCAAGGCGGCCGCGCTTTTTGCAACGGAACTCAGTACCTGTGGTTTGACGGCCAGCACAATGACATCAACTGAATTAATGATCACTTCATTGTTCGCTGAAGTATTAACATTATGATGTTCCGCCAGAAGTTTCAGCGTATCCGGATTGATATCAGATACCCAAAGATGTTGTGGAGAATGGCCGCTGGCGATCAATCCGCTGATCAAGCTGGATGCCATATTGCCGCCCCCGATAAAACCAATTTTTTGTATATTCATTTTTGCCATGGGTTGATGATGTTAAAAGTATTTTAACCTATATGAGGGCAGTGCAATAAATCACAAGACTTTTACTTTAAAATGCGCGGCAACGACAATCCATTTTACTCGTGTTGAACGCTAAACAATGCTTATGATTGAAACGATTTATATAGAAGAAGCAATCTTGCAGCATCCGCGTGTTATCGCGATTGTTGCGCGTTTCCCGCAAGCCAGAAAAATTACCTGCGGCAGATATGGCGAAGTTTTCAATCCCAAGGCACAAAATTTCCGCTTGCAAAAACAAAAGCCGGCCTTAATCCTGGCGGAAAAATACAAACATTTTGCCATGGCTGCGCCATCGGGTTATGGCATCGGGGCAAAAAGAAATTATTATTTTTCACACATGCTCAATTGCCTGTACGATTGCCGGTACTGTTTTTTACAAGGCATGTATCAATCGGCCAATTATGTACTGTTTGTTAATTATGAGGATTTTCAGGATGAAATCAGACAATTGTGTTTCGAGACGCCGTCCGAGGCTATTCATTTTTTCTCCGGCTATGATTGCGATAGCCTGGCTTTGGAGCCGGTAACCGGATTTGCCCGGGAGTTTTTACCATTTTTTGAGAAAATTCCCAATGCCTGGCTGGAATTAAGGACAAAAAGCACTCAGGTTAGAAGCCTGTTAAACCGTGAACCCTTTCCCCGGTGCATTGTAGCTTTCAGCCTGAACCCCGTTGAAATAGCCGCTAAAGTCGAGGCTAAAGCGCCCACAGTGCTGCGCCGGCTCGATGCGCTAAGGAAGCTGCAGGAACATGGCTGGCGGATAGGCCTGCGTTTTGATCCGATTATTTATCAAACCGGCTACCAGCAACAATACCGGGAATTGTTCGAGCAGGTTTTTTCGATCATTAACACTGATCAGCTGCATTCAGTCAGCCTTGGGACATTCAGGCTACCGGAGAAATACTTTAAAAAAGTGCAAAAACTTTATCCTGATGAAAAATTGTTTGCCAGCCCGTTGGATAATCAGCACGGGATGATTTCGTACAGACAGGAACTGGAACAGGAAATGATGCATTACTGCGCTGAACAATTATCGCATTATATTCCTGAAGACAGGTTTTTCCCATGCACGCTATAAAGCGGACTGTTCTGGTGACGGGAGCCAGTTCAGGGATAGGCCGGGCCGTCGCAAGGAACTTATTGCAACAGGGACACGCTGTCATTGGCGTGTCACGCGATAGCGCCAAATTTACCCGGCAGATGGCTAACTTCAGTTTTGTACAACTGGATTTAAGCCGGTTAAATGACCTGCCCCGCAAGGCTCATCAATTGCTGCAAACCTTCCCAGCCATAGATGCCGTGGTGTTTTCGGCGGGCTTGGGCCGGTTTGGTTCAGTGGAGGAGTTTTCCTATGCTCAAATAGAAGCATTGATGACGGTAAATTTTACCAGTCAGGTATTTTTGACCAAGGCTTTGCTGCCGTCTTTAAAACGCAAGGCCAACAGCGATTTGATTTATATCGGTTCTGAAGCGGCGCTGAAAGGCACCCGCAAAGGCGCGGTTTATTGCGCCAGCAAGTTTGCCGTGCGGGGATTTACCCAGGCGTTACGGGAAGAGTGCGGCAAAAGCAATGTGCGAGTTTGTTTGATTAATCCCGGCATGGTGAAAACGGCATTTTTTGAACAGCTGGCGTTTGAACCCGGCGACCATGAGAGCAACGCAATTTTCCCGGAGGATGTGGCGGCGGCGGTATCGTACGTACTAGGTTCAAGACCGGATATTGTGATAGATGAAATAAATCTGAGTCCTTTAAACAAGGTTGTAAAGTTTAAATAGCGTTCACTGTAGAAGATTATGAAGCCGGAACTGATTGAAGGATGGCGATAAATTAATAATGCTTTAGTTCTCCCCGCCCTGGAGTAGAATGCAGATTCTATTGTTAATATACATAGGAACATGAAAATGAAAAAAATAAATCTGGCAGCGGCGATATTGGGATTGTTCATATTCGGGAGCACTGTTCATGCCGATGTAACCCTGCAATCCAAAGATGAAGTACAAGGCGCATGGAAACTGCAATACACAAAAAATTCCTTAACCGATAAACAAGCAATTGACCGGGAAGATACCTGGGTTTTTAAAGATGGCAAGGTAAATATCCTGCATATACCCCGCGAAGGAACTTATTACGATCAACCGCCAGTGCCCTACGAAGTAGAAGACGGTAAATTAAAAATCGCGATTATAGGCAGCAGCCGGTTTGACCTGTTTACAGTCGTGGAAAAAACCGACAAAAATATGACCCTGAAAGGGAAATATGGCGGCTATTATTACTTTACTAAAAAGTAAAAGGCGCTCAGTAGGTGTAATCCCTTCGTGCAAGGTCCTTCGATAAACGCTGTGATTCATGCCGGACCACGAACAATTTTAAGATTACCCTTCAGCAAAGCCGCACAGTCGAAGGAAGGACTTGAACGTTCTGTTCTATCCGGACTTTGGCCGGTTTGCAACGATAGAACTTATGAAGATTTTATAAACTACTGAAATGCCGCCTTGACCGGCAACCTGATGAGGTTTGCCGGTACAGGCTTTTTGTCCATAATGAACCGCTGAAAACTCATTACATGTTATTTTTGCCTGAAAATTAAGAAGACCGCCTTTGGCCAGCGGCAATCCTCATAATTATGTTAACTCGACTGATTGTCAATTTTGCCTGCTTGTTGAAAGCATCTACTAATTATAGAAACACCAAGCTGTTTTTTTATAACTTACTGGAAAATCCTGAGAGCCGCATCAAATCGAACTTTAATGTAGTTATGATTTGTCTGGTTCTGTCCAGTGTTTTTTTGCTTATTTACGAAGTCGATACTCAATTTACCGGTATTGAAAGGCTGTTTGAATATTTTTTGGTCACCCTGTTTATCATTGAATACCTGCTGCGAGCCTGGCTTTATAATGATGTTCACAAAATTATTCTGGAGAATTACGAAAAGGCCGAGTATTTAAACAGTCCGTTTCGATTAGGCAAGGTTGTCAGGCTGATTTTGGCCAAGAAAATTGAATATATCTTTACCCCTTTGGCAGTGATTGATTTACTGGCAATTTTGCCGAGTTACCGGCCGGTTAAGATGCTGCAGGTATTGCTGATTTTCCGCTTGTTAAAGTTATTAAGGTATTTTAAAAGTCTTAACCTATTTGCCGAGATACTGAGCAGCAAGCGCTTTGAGCTTTATAACCTGATAACATTTCTGGGTTTTCTGGTATTTATAGGCAGCACCGGAATATATTTATTTGAACACCCAACCAATTCCGGGGAAGTCGGTAATTTATTCGATGCCGCTTATTGGGCGATAGTTACCGTATCCTCTGTCGGCTATGGCGATATAGCGCCGAAAACAACGGGCGGCCGTCTGGTTGCCATGGCTTTGATTTTAACCGGTTTGGGCGTTTTATCATTTGTCATTTCCATTATTGTTTCGGCATTTAATGACAAAATGCAGGATTTGCGGGAAAACCGAACCTATGCGGAACTCAAGCGTTATCCGGGTTTTGTCATCATTTGCGGGTTCGGCAGGGTCGGCCTGCATATTGCCTCGCAGCTTGAAAAGCACCGGCAACGTTTTGTTGTTATCGACAGCGAGGAAGTTAACGCCTTGAAAGCAAGGCGGCTTGGATATCTCGTTATTCATGCAGACGCCAGCAAATATGAAGTTTTAATCAATGCCGGCATCAGGAACAGGGCGGCGGCTGTTTTATGCGCGACAGGTGATGATGTGGTCAATGTTTATATTACCCTGACCAGCCGGCATCTGAATCCGGCCATCCGGATTATTTCCCGTGCGAACAGCCAGGACAATGTAAAAAAACTCTATCAAGCCGGGGCTGACAACGTTATTCAGCCTTTTGAAATTGCTGCAATGGTGGTCGCTGAATATATTGGTCAGCCCGTCGCCTTTGAAGCCATCCTGGGCATTATCCGCGAAGAAAAACAGATCATCATGGAAACGTTGATTGTGCATTCAGGATCTGTCATTGACGGAATAAGCATTTTTAATGTTGACCTCGAGCAAAGAAAATTAATGCTTGTAGGCGTAATCAGTGCAAATCCCGTGCATCGAAAACATAAGAACAGATATAAGCTGAAAAACGAGCATTTCTATTTTAATCCCGATCCCAATTTTGTCCTTCAGGCCGGCGATCTGCTGGTGGTTTTAGGCAGGGTAATCGCAATTGATTATTTCCGGGACCAGATTGAAAAAAGCCGGATAGGAAACGGGCTCAAACCATGAAGCGAATCGCCGTATTTGGCTACAGCATCATGTCGTTAGAAGTGATGAGCCGGTTAAACGAGGATCAATACAGCCTTGTTTTTATCGGACAGGATGAGTCTGAGGCGGCATTGGTTGAAGAGAAAGGCTTTGCAAGCAAAATTATTGATTTCCGCAATGATGATGAACTTAGATCAATCGGTATTGGTGCGGATATCGATATTATTTTTTGTTTTTACCCAAAAGATTCCGATAATGTGTTTTTAACATTTTCAGCGCGAGCGATAGATAAAGCGCTTACTATCGTCGCTATTGTGGACGATCCCGAGTCTGCGGAAATACTGTTAGCGGCCGGCGCTAACAAGATCATAGATCCTTATGAAATTTGCGGCAGAAAAACCCATGACATGCTGGCCAAGCCTGATATTACAAATATTCTGGATGCCGCTGTGTTTGGGAGGCATGACTTGCATATCGCACAAATAGAAATTCCGGAAGGATCCTATCTGGAGAATACCCGGTCCTGCGATTTAAAGCTGGGTGAAAAATATAATTTAATTCTCATAGGCGTAGTGGATAGAGAATCAGGCGAGGCCCTGCATTTTGCCGTCGGCGAAAAGGAATGCACCCTGAATGCAGGCGATGTGCTGGTTGTATTGGGGCCATCCAGGGAAATCAGCTCTTTTAAGGAGGAAGTCGAGGCTGTTTTGTAAATTGTCACACTCTTTTCAAATTTGGACTGTAGTTTTGCATGCCAGTGTAAAATACAGGTCATTTTTTAGTTGTATTGGATATTTTAAAGAAGAAGTCAAATATGTTTAAAGTATTAAGGTTTAATCCGAGAATCTGGTTTTTATTAGGCTTTGCCGCTTGCATAGGCTTGTTGGGCATGGGGGCTTATTTTCAAATTGCTGACGGTCTGGAACCGTGTCCCTTATGTATTTCCCAGCGTCTCGCATTTTTATTGACGGGCCTGGTTTTCCTGGTCGCGGGGCTGCATAATCCAGGGCAAGCGGGAATAAAACGTTACGCCGTTTTGGGTGCAGTCACAGCGTTATTGGGCGCGTCCATCTCAACCCGGCATGTTTGGCTACAGCATTTGCCTCCCGATGAAGTACCGGAATGCGGGCCCGGACTAGAGTATATGTTTCAAAATTTTCCCTTGTTTGACACCCTTAAATTGATGTTAAACGGTACCGGGGATTGCGCCAAAGTAGACTGGACGCTATTGGGCTTTAGCATGCCTGCCTGGACGCTGGTTGCTTTTTTAATGCTGGCGGCATTGAGTTTGCTGCAAATGTGGAATTGTGAAAAGAAATAAAAGCACAAGTTTTTTAACCTGAGCCTTTTTGACAGAATTTTAATTGAGATTGGATAATGAAAAAATATTTATGGGCATTGTTGTTTGCAATAAGCTTTTCATCCGTGCAGGCGGGCGGGGATTCAACTTCCTTGCAGCAGGCAATTGCCGGAAAGCAGCGTTCCGAGGATCATAAAGACCGCGATAAATACAGGCATCCACTGCAAACGCTGGAATTTTTTGATGTTAAAGACAATATGATGGTGGTTGAAATCTGGCCCGGCGAAGGCTGGTATACCGAAATTCTGGCGCCATACTTAAAAGACAACGGCAAGCTGTATGCGGCGCATTTTTCAGCCGATACGGAATCGACTTATCATAAAAAAGTTTTGGAAAAGTTTGTCACAAAAATGCACAAACAGCCCAAAGTATATGGCAATGTCGAGTTAACAGTGCTGGAGCCGCCTGAACACTTGCAAATTGCGCCTGCTGGATCGGCGGACAGGATTTTGACGTTCCGTAATGTCCACAACTGGATTAAAAACGATCAAGCCGCCGCGGTATTCAGCGCCATGTTCAAAGCCTTAAAGCCTGGCGGTATTTTGGGTGTTGTAGAGCATAGAAACAACGCATTAAAGCAGCAGGATGCCAAAGCGGAATCCGGCTATGTCAGCGAGGACTATGTCATAGCGCTGGCGAGAAATGCCGGTTTTGAGTTTTTGGGCAAGTCGGAAATTAACGCCAATAGTAAGGACACTAAGGATTATCCATCGGGAGTCTGGACGCTGCCGCCCTCTTTGGCGCTCAAAGACAAGGATCGTAAAAAGTACCTCGCTATCGGTGAAAGCGACAGGATGACAATTAAATTTGTCAAGCCTGAATAAAGGTTTTACACACGCTTAAGTTTCGCGAAAAGAAACCGGCCTGTAAAACTGACACGGGCGGTTTTTTGTCAACAACTATTTATTAACTTATTGATAATAAAGTAATAATAATTATTGGCCGAAAACTGTCCAAATTAACAAAACTGTAAGAAAAACCGCTAGTAAGACCTCATAAAAACAATTTAACCACAAAGTTATCCACAGCTTCTGTGGGTAACTCAAATAGTCGAGGCGGCATAGCTACTTGGCAACAAAACATCGAAAATAATTCAACTCCCCTGGCTAAGTTGCGCCCTGATTATGAAGTTGCAGAAGATGGGACGTGAACAATAATATTGGGAGACTTCAGTCGTTTGCTCGTTCCCAAGCCCCTGCTTGGTAATGTGGCTTTGAAAGCGCCAGCTTCCTGAAACATGGCGAGCTGGAGCTTGCTGTATTTAGTTCCCAACCTGGAGGTTGGGAACTAGCGAAACTAGCGAAGTGATCTTTCAGGTGGTAGCAATAGCATCATTGGCGCAAGGGCATCCCTGTATTCGTCTCAAATAGCGCACTTACTCGCCCTTGAATAAGAAAGATCCAGACTGAGGCATTCTTCTCCTTCGCGCATAATCATTTCACATTGGTGCTGCTGACGGGTCTGCAGGCAGGCCAGCCGACGGATTTCATCATCCGTTCCGGCTTGAAAAACGTTGAGCTTCTCCAACACGACATCATCAGCCGTATCTTGGAAATAATTGAGTGCAATCAACAGTTCGTCCTCACACCACGAAACCGCGGCGTAAGTATCATCAAAGATTCTGCCCTCTGTTTCCGGCCGTGTAAGGCCCATGGTTTTAAGAAAACACCACTGACTTCCATTTGCGGGAAGATAAGATAGCAATAGGCATTTATTTAATTTGAGCATATTATCGTCCAGACGCTTCAACATCATCACGCCGCTGCTATCGAAATGACTAACATATTTGAGATCCAACACAATCCAATCGGCAGCCGGTAATTCCTTCTCTACACTACTGGCCACAGTTTCAGCTGAACCGAAGAAGATAGGTCCATCCAGTTCGATGACCGCAATGCGTCGGCCATGACTATTCAGTACATTAAGCGCGGCATGGGATCTTTGCGTGCGAGAGCGTAAGCGATCTGCATATAGTACGCAGCGAATCATAGTGGCATTGGAACGGTACAGAAAGACCATGAACACAATGCTCATCCCGGCTCCCAGTGCCGCAAGCGCTCCAGCCCAAACAACCAGGACGGCGACCAAGACAACTACCACGATCTTGGTGATCACGTCTTGCCGGCCAGATGGTTCTTCGGTAGAGCCGATTCTGACGAGGAGTTGCTGTGTCCATTTGTCCATAGCCCCGGCAGTCGTAACGACCACTACGCCTGCCATCACCGATAACGGAATCAAGGCAATAACTTGACTTAAACCATAGGACAACCCTAGCAAGGTCGCGGCAAATGCCAGATTTGCAACGCCGCTACGTCCACCGTTGACAAAAACGGTTTGAGTAACGTTTGGCGAACCCCCGCTGGGAGCGCCGCCAAACAGCGCTGACAATAGGTTGCCTGCCCCTTGAACGATTAGCTCCCTGTTGCTGCTTGGGCGAATGCCACAGAGGCGTTCGGAGGCCGAAATACTCAGCAAAGATTGAATGGAGGATACAAATGCCAGCGTAACGCCTGTCGCAAATATAAGAAAGGCATGGCGGGAAAAGGCCTTGGTGGAAACAAACTGAAGCATATCATCCACCCGCAATACAAAAGGAATCCCCTTCGGTAACGTTCCAATCACGGGCCCTAGCTCCGAAGGAGTAACATATTTGGCGGCAATTATCTGTACCATTGTCCCGCCCAGCAATCCGACGATAGCAGCTGGAGCCAGCCTGCTGACTTTTCCAGTAAGAAATACCAGGCCACCGGAAAGCGCTGCGAAACCCAAAGACCACCAGTTAACCGGAATAGCGCCCGTCAATGCTCCCAACAACTGATTTTCGTGATCAAGACCGATCAGTTTGGGGGCCTGGGTCAGAATAATCTGAATAGCAAAGCCGTTGATGAAGCCTGCCAATACGGGATAGGGAACGAACTTTACCAGTAAGCCCATACGCGAGGCTCCCAGCAAGATTTGAGTTAGCCCCGAGATCAGCAGTGTCAGGAAGCATATAGTCATCAGTGCGGCGGGAGCGCGTTCACCGCCGTAAATGTCGGTAAAGGAATGATGTATGGCTACAGTTGCTATCAAGCCGGATAAAATTGCGGCATGAGTGGTTTTCGGCGAACTGACATGCAAGGGGGCGCCGCCAAACAGTCCCGCTACCACAGCTGCTGCGACCGCAGCCACGAACGCAGCCGATATCCCCGCAGTGACAAAAGCGGGTCCGAAGCTTTGATACAACACAACGCCGCAACTGAGAATAATGGGTACGGCAATCAATGCGCCAACTGAACCGCCGATAACATCCGACCATAGCGAGTTGATCTGCTGCATGTTCATTTTTATCATGTAGAGTCCCCGCCCTTACCCATCGTGATCGAAATCGCCATGCCATTCCTGATAGCTGCGATCATCGCCTCGGTTGCCTCACCCATGGCCGTTGTCATGTTCAGCGAGTGCCGATGCCAGAGACAAAACGCATATCACCGAAGCAAGAATTTGTGTAATCAATACTTTACTGCCGATTGATCTAAAAGTGCCTGGAGTTCTGTATAAAAGGTTTCATAATGAATTTTTTCTGAACCGCTTGAGCAAATACGAACCACTGGCTGGAATTGTCTAAACCAGGCAGGCTGTGCTCTTAATCATTTACCATTCGACTTTTTGTGGCCTGATAATGGTCACCATGACTGAACAAGTTACGGCTGCGTATAGAATACATAAACAAGGTGAGAAGCAATGTGTAGGTATGATTAAGATCAGGTGAAGTTAAGAATAATTTCAGGAAGGTTCACGCTTAACCGAATCATGGACAGGATTCGAAGGAGATAAGTTTGCAAAAACAGGGGGGGGCTTGCAGAAGCCGCTAACACTATGCTGGCAAGAGACTTGTAATGCGGAACCAACAAAAACAATCAGATGAACTGGCTCCCTTTTCTTGAAACCGGTCGGCTTGTGTTACAGTCAACGATTGGAGGCGAAGTCTAAAGCCGAGAAAGCCAACTTGCCCTCTTTCTGTAAAGATCAAAGCCGCCACTGCCAGGCTTTAGCGTGAATAAAGTTATGTATGCGGAGCCGGGCGCTGATAAGGTCAATTATAAAGCGGTCTATTGCCGTAAAGACTCCCGCAATCAATCTTTTACACGCATGCTTCTGTTAATGGGTTTCATCCCTTAACTCGCTAACGGCTAAATGCGGGCAAATTTCTTACAAGTCATTCATGCCTGACAATCCAATAATGGACCAGTTTTTGGAATCAAGAGCGCCCTCCTCGTTGTCTCCTTCATCATAATTGATGCGGCAAACATATTTTTTGGTTCCTGCGCTTTCTGTATTGCCGGTTATGGTGACTTCAGCGCTAATAAGATATTGATAGTTTCCAAGAGTCCAGGCGTTTAATGGCTTATCAGGGAAAATAATGGATACATCAGAACCCAATTCGGATTTAATGTAATTATTGCATTGCTTGAAAGCGATTTCGGATAGGTGTGTAGAGATAGGAAGTCGGCTCGCCTGATCCTTGCTGTCAACAAGAAACAGATCTGACGCAGCGACTTTATAAACCAAAGGCATAACAACTTTGTATAGCCCTAAAAAAAGAACAATTATTCCTGCGACAAACAAATAGGTACGGTATTTTTTCATAAAATGTAGAGTGTTAATTAAGTATCACCATGGATATGTTTAAAATAATTTTAACAGAAATCAGCATTTTAAGCTTAGGTAAATTTAATAGAGGCGTGAAGATTTGCAAAAAAATAAAGTTGCAGGATGTTTTTGACTTGACAAGGTTACTTGAACTGGTAGACTGATAGCTCGCCAAATAGACTTGGTGACACCCCCTCTTGATTCGTTTAAGTAAGGGGTGGGGAAAATGGAGTTGTACTATAAGAGTCCTGGTCGATAGACTGGGAATTTGTTAATTTTTAGGAGGTAGAAATGGCAGCTACAACTGAATCAGTGAAAGCTGATGCTGCGGAAGCACCGCTGTTAAATGTAAAAAATATGGTACTCGGCTCTTTGCTGTATATCTTATTTTATGGTTGGGTCCGTTGGTACGAAGGCGTTTATGGCTGGTCCGCTGGTCTGGACTCATTTGCACCTGAATTCGAAACATATTGGATGAACTTCCTCTATATCGAGTTCGTTCTGGAAGTTTCAACTGCAGGCATCCTGTGGGGTTATCTCTGGAAATCTCGTGACCGTAAAGTGATGTCAATCACTCCAAGAGAAGAGTTAAGAAGACACTTTACTCATTGGACTTGGTTGGTAATGTATGGTTGGGCTATTTATTATGGCGCTAGCTATTTTACAGAGCAAGATGGCACATGGCATCAAACTATTGTTCGTGATACTGACTTTACACCAAGTCACATCATCGAATTCTATTTGAGCTACCCTATCTACATCATTACTGGTGGTGCAGCTTTCTTATATGCTAAAACAAGATTACCAACCTACCAAAAAGGTTTACCTTTGCAATATCTGGTAGCAGTAGTTGGTCCTTTCATGATTCTGCCAAATGTTGGTTTGAATGAATGGGGTCACACTTTCTGGTTCATGGAAGAATTGTTTGTTGCTCCTTTACACTACGGCTTCGTGTTCTTCGGATGGGCGGCTTTAGGTGTAGTTGGTGTTGTAAACATAGAAGTTGAAGCGATAGCTAAACTTCTGAAAAAAGACTTGGCCTGATATTAAGTCTTGGTTGTAATAACTATCTCCTCGCTGTTTCGCCACTTTTCATGGCGAAGCGGCAAAGCGGAAGATAGTCATTAATAAAAATAATTTTAATTCCTTTAGGAGGTAAGCTAATGAGCGCATCTCAATCAGCTGTTAGGTCTCGTGCAGAAGCGGTAAAATGTTCACGCACGTTTGACTGGATGATTCTTTTTACATTGTTCTTCGTTGTACTTGGTGGTTATCACATTCACTACATGTTAACCGGTGGTGACTGGGATTTCTGGACTGACTGGAAAGACAGACGTCTATGGGTGACTGTAGCTCCAATCGTTTCAATCACTTTCCCTGCTGCTGTTCAAGCTTGCTTGTGGTGGCGTTACCGTTTGCCATTTGGCGCGGTAGTTTGTATTTTAGGCCTGCTTTTAGGTGAGTGGATCAACAGATACTTGAATTTCTGGGGATGGACATATTTCCCAGTAAACTTCGTATTCCCATCAAACTTTATGCCAGGCGCTATCGTACTTGATGTTATTTTGATGTTGTCAGGCAGCATGACATTAACCGCGGTTGTTGGCGGTTTGGCATATGGTCTGTTGTTCTATCCAGGTAACTGGCCAATCATTGCTCCATTACATGTTCCTGTAGAATATAACGGCATGATGATGACACTGGCTGACTTGCAAGGTTACCACTATGTTAGAACCGGCACACCTGAATACATCAGAATGGTTGAAAAAGGTACATTGAGAACTTTCGGTAAAGACGTTGCTCCAGTATCAGCGTTCTTCTCTGGTTTCGTGAGTATCTTAATATACTTCTTGTGGCATTTCTTCGGCAAATGGTTCGCAAGCACCGCTTTCGTAGAAGCTGCATAAGAATTGTTACAACGAAAAATAAAAAAGACTGACGGTAGCGAAAGAATTGTAGCGTTGCCGTTAGATACTCAAAAAACAATAGATTCTCTATTATAGAGGAGGATTATATGAAAATATTAAAAGACAAGGTTGCTAAATTATCCTTTGTCGCACTGCTGATTACTGTTACAGCAGCGATGTTTTACACACCAACGGCATCTGCTCATGGTGAAAAGTCGCAAGCCGCTTTCATGCGTATGCGTACTATTCACTGGTTTGACCTGAACTGGTCAAAAGAAGAAGTGCCAGTAAACGATACAATGACAATTTCAGGTAAATTTTTCGTATTTAGCGGATGGCCAGAAACTGTTGATAAACCAGAAATCTCTTTCTTGAACATCGGTATTCCCGGCCCTGTATTTATTCGCGCAGGATCATGGATCGGTGGTCAATTAGTTCCACGTTCAGTTTCCTTGGAACTGGGTGAAACTTATGAGTTTAAAGTATTGTTGAAAGCACGTCGTCCAGGTGACTGGCACGTTCACACTATGATGAACGTGAAAGGCGGTGGTCCAATCATCGGACCAGGTAAATGGGTAACTGTTACCGGTTCAATGGGATCTTTTGTTAATCCAATTACTACTTTGACAGGCGAAACTGTTGACCTGGAAACCTATAACCTGGCTAACACTTACTTCTGGCATGCTGCATGGTATGGTATTGGCTTGCTTTGGATGGCATACTGGATTCGTAAACCAGTATTCGTTCCACGCTTGATTGCAGTGCAAGCTGGTAAAGCTGATTCATTGATCAGCGCAACCGACAGAAAAGTTGCTTTGGGATTTGGCGTGGGTGTTATCGCGATTGTTGCTATGACAATGGCAAGCACAAACGAGAAGTTCCCAATTACGACTCCTTTACAAGCTGGTTTGTTGCGTGGCATCAAGTCCATTGACATGCCTGTACCGACTGTTGGCGTTAAAATTGAAGACGCTACATACCGTGTTCCAGGTCGTGCAATGCAAATGACGATGACTATTACCAATAATGGCGATTCACCGGTTCGTTTGGGTGAATTCAACACTGCTGGTGTACGTTTCTTGGCTTCTGCTGTAGCTCAAGATGAATCAGGATATCCTGATGACTTGCTGGCTGAAGACGGCTTGACTGTTAGCGATAACAGCCCGCTTGCTCCTGGTCAATCAAGAACAGTTCAAGTAACTGCTTCTGATGCTGCATGGGAAGTTTATCGTTTAGCTGACTTGATCTATGATCCAGACAGCCGTTTTGCTGGTTTGCTGTTCTTCTATGATGAAGCTGGCAACCGTCAAATGGTAACAATTGACGCTCCATTAATTCCAACTTTCATCTAATGAAATAATTAACTGACAGTTTCGATTGTCAGTTAAGGAATTGAGAACCCCCGTTACTCTCTGGTAACGGGGGTTTTTTTTTGAAGAGAGACATTATAAAAAATACTTTGGATTTCAGAGAATAGAGAGATGTGTTGTGTATAGCCAAACTCTGTGTCAGGTTTATGCGAAATTATTGTTTAAGTTTGATAATTTGCCGCCAATATTTCAGCTAGCAATAACCGGCCGCGCAATCTTAAACCTTTAGATAGACCCCAAGAGAAACGCTTTATAGGAGTTTATAACCAATAAAAAATAAAAATCCGGGAAAGTCGGTATCGAAAGTTTTTAGCCAGGGACATTCAAATAACTTCAATAATGTCGTGGGTAAAGAGTATCTTAAGTATAATTTTTGTCATTAGGGAAGGTGTGATCAATAATAAAATTAATTCGATAACGGCTCGGAGGAAGGAGTCCAATTAAAGCCAGAAATTAATCAAAGTGGAAAAAATTGATTTGCAAAATAACAATTTAAGCGATTTAAAACTATCAAACTTAACAAAATCAAAATAATTAATACCCTAAATGCGAAGAACGAAGCGCATTAGTTCCTAATGGTAACAAACTCAATAATACAATCAGATTTTACAAGATGAAAAAGATGCGGCTGGAACCTTCTCAACTATATAAGTCATGCAACATTGGACAATTAAAATTTGACTCTACGAAAGAGCTTGAAAACATAGATATTACCGTTGGACAGGAACGTGCCATAGAAGCAATTAAATTTGGAATCCGTATTCAACAAAGCGGCTACAATGTTTTTGCAATGGCCCCATCCGGCACAGGAAAATTAACGGCAATAAGGCAATTAGTAGAACATGAGGCCAGCAGACAATCCATCCCTTCAGACTGGTGTTACGTAAATAATTTCCGGCAGCCAGCCAAGCCCGTGGCAATTAAATTAATGCCGGGGCAAGGTAAATATTTCAAGCAAGACATGGAAGAATTGATTGAAGAGTTAAGCGTCGCTATACCGGCTGCATTTGATGGTGATGAATACCGCTCCAGAGCGGGGGAAATTGAGAGTCAATCCCGTCAACGGGAAGTCAATGAACTTAGCCAATTACGCGATAAGGCTGGAAATGCGCACATAGTTTTAGTAGAAACACCTACCGGATACGCATTTTCTCCGGCAGATGAAAACAATGAAATTATTAGCCCGGAGCAGTTTAATAAGTTTGATAAAGATAAGCAGCATGAAATACAAAATGTCATTCTCGAGTTACAGGAAGATTTGGCTAAATTATTGAAAAATTTCCCATCCTGGAGGAAGGAAACTAAAAGAAAGTTACAAGCCCTGAATCGGGAAGTGGCGCAAATGGCAGTCAATCATTCAATTGATGATCTGCTCGAAAAGTACGCCAAACATGAACAAATTTTTAAATATTTAAATGATGTACAAAATGACATCATTGAGCATGTCAGGGATTTCATGCCGCATAGTGAAAAATTAATTTCATTCATGGAGTTAGCCCATGAATCGAATCCATTAAAGCGTTATCAGGTGAATTTAATGGTCGATTTCAGCAATGTTAAATCCGCCCCGGTGATTTACGAAGATCACCCGAATTACAGTAATCTGCTTGGCCGGATTGATCATCATGCCTATATGGGGACGTTAGTCACTGACTTTACAATGATCAAACCGGGAGCTTTGCATAAGGCCAATGGCGGTTACCTTGTTCTGGATGCCAGAAAACTCCTGTTCCAACCCTATAGCTGGGAGATGCTGAAACGAACCATGCAAGCCCATGAGATACGTATTGAGTCCATGGAACAAGCGCTCAGTTTAATTAGCACTTCATCGTTAGAGCCGGAACCCATTCCCCTTAATTTGAAAATCATTCTAATGGGCGAACCCTTAATTTATTATTTATTAAGCGTGTATGATACGGAATTTCATAATCTATTTAAAGTCGCTGCTGATTTTGATGAGTCCATTTCAAGAGAAAATTACAGTCATGACTATGCCCGGTTACTTGCCACTGTTGCCAGGAGCGAGAATGTACGTCCTTTGAGTCAAAATGCGGTCGCCAGAGTAATTGAACACAGTTCCAGAATGGTAGGGGATGCAGAAAAACTGCTAACCCATCTTCGAAGCATCAAGGATCTATTAACTGAATCTAATTATTGGGCGGAAGATAATGGTCATGTCGAAATAACTAACAGTGATGTTCAACAGGCTATTGATCAAAAAACCCACAGACTGGATAAAATCAGAGAAAGATTATACGAAAATATTGATCGCGGTACGATTTTGATTGACACCGAGGGTTCAGTTACCGGCCAAATTAATGCATTGTCAATCCTGCAATTAGGTGAATTCAGCTTTGGACAGCCCTCCCGCATTACCGCAACAACCCGGCTAGGCAGTGGAAAAGTGGTTGATATTGAACGCGAAATTGAATTAGGCGGAGCAATTCATTCAAAAGGAGTCCTAATATTATCGAGTTTAATCGCAGCTAAATATGCCCGGAAAACACTGTTCTCAATAGCCGCCAGCGTGGTATTCGAACAATCTTATGGTTACGTAGAGGGTGACAGCGCGTCGTTGGCTGAACTTTGCGCTATATTATCATCCATTGCCCAGGTGCCATTAAGGCAGGATCTTGCAGTCACAGGATCAATAAATCAACTGGGTCATGTTCAGCCTATAGGCGGCGTTAATGAAAAAATCGAAGGTTTTTTTGATATATGCGCAAAAAAAGGTTTAACCGGTACACAGGGCGTTATTATTCCTGCAACTAACACCAAGCATTTGATGCTACGCTGGGACGTGGTACATGCGGCTCAATCAGGACAATTTAGTATTTATGCCGTATCTACAGCAGATGAAGCTCTAGAATTACTGGCTGGCATGGATGCAGGGGTTGCAGATGAAGAGGGTAAATATCCGCTGGAATCATTCAATGGACAGGTTGAGTCCCAATTGCAGCATTTCACTACGATTAGAAAGGAGCTTAACGCTAAAACCGATAGATGAATTCAGGATAAGCTTAAAAGCATAGTAGAGCTACAATGGGGATTTGTAGTGAATGGTTTTCAGATCATTCAATTGAAATATCGTTTATCCAGGGCTTTTCTTTCCTTGTTTACAGGAAATTATATACCGTAAGGGTTAACGCTTAATACTTCCGGATTTACCTTTGGATAACACACAGCAGGTGAACTGAGGTTTCCAGGTTTGGTCAATTTATGCACTTTTACCAGCTGACTCGTTTACATAGGACTTCATTATGACCGCCCGACTTGAAATGCTGATGGATAAAATAAAATGCCTGGAAAGTGAACTGATCGAGGAATTGCAAAAACAGGAGGAAGAGTTTTCTTATGAAATTCGGAAACGGCGTGTCTACTTCGAAAAAAACATCATTATCCGGCATAAGGAATACGCCAAACGATTATTCAACTACATAAGCGATGCGCCATTAAAGCACATTGTCAGCGCTCCCTTTATCTGGATGTGCCTTATTCCAACGTTGATAATAGATGTGACTATCAGTATGTATCAGATAATCTGTTTCCCCATTTACGGTATTCCAAAAGTAAACCGGAAAGATTATATAGTTTATGACAGGCAATATCTCCATTATCTGAATTTAATAGAAAAGATCAATTGTGCTTACTGCAGTTACTTCAATGGGTTAATTGGATATATACAGGAAATAGCAGCGCGTACGGAACAGTTCTGGTGTCCCATTAAACATGCCGGACATATTAAAACCTTGCATAGCCGTTATCAGAAGTTTATTAATTATGGAGATGCGGCAGTATATAGATCTGAAATCGAAAAGATCCGCCATGATTTTGAGGACTTGGAATAAAGAAGGAGCTGAATGATCAAGACTTAAAATCCGAAAATGAACGGTTTGCCAACTACTACAATAGCGGGTTTTGATTAATAAGAAGCGCAGTAAAAAACTCCCCCCAAACCAGGCGATTCAAAGAACAAATGCAAAATCAACAAATCAAGATTAAGAAAAATGCATTTGATTATGGATAAACAATACTGGCTTGTGGACCAAGATCATCATCTTCCTCAACATAGCGGATTTTATCGCCAATAGCTAACCAATTAAATCCTTTGCCTGCAACACTGTTTCGGTGAAAATAAATTTCACGCCCTTCTTCTGATTGAATAAAGCCATGATCTTTTTCCGGCAGTAAACGCAAGATGGTTCCGATGCTTTCCAGGTTATGAATTTTAACTTCACCGCGCTGAATACGGGAGTAATCTTCAAGCTGTCTTGTTGCTGCATTAAAGGCATCACGAATAGCTACATAAATATTCTCATGAGACTCCCTGTCATAGTGCTCCCGGCTGATGACTAATTCTTTATGCGGCGTGGTGATATCAATGCGAATATGGTATTGATTACCGTGGTGGTGGCGCTGATGTTCAGCCTCAACTGCAACCCTGCAACTCATAATGCTCGTGAAGAATTTATTCAGTTTATTGGCTTTTTCACGAATTCTTGCTTCTATAGCATCTGAATGCGATATTCCACGAAAAGTAATTTGTAATGGTATTTGCATAATGATTTACCTAATTTTAGTAAATTCATCCTAGTTGAAGCTGATTGACAAAACGCAATTGCATTGGTATTAAGTAACTAATCAATGACTTGGCAAATAGGTCGGAAGATGTTTTCTAATATCTTCGGCATTATGGGTAGTGATATTTTTATCAAGTTCAAAACAGACCAGTTTTTTAATCTGTTCAGGTAACTGGTTGCGTAAAAGGCCAAGAAAAGATGGTTCTGCAATAATGAGTAACTGTTCAAATTTATTTGCGTTATGGGCTTCTTCCAGATAATGGGCTATGTTATGAGCAAAGTTTTCGGCTTCATGTTTTTTGGGGTCGGTAGGCTGTTCAAGAGCATGCCCCATCTTGCCTTCGCCCTTAACTTTTCCTGGCAGGTCTGAAGTCATTTCCCGGTCATGTAAACGGCCTTCCGTATGAGCTAAGGCTTCGATTTCTTGTAAAGGAGAAGAGGGTGTTTCGGTAATAAAGATACGTGCACGAACGTTATCCGCGACCAGTATATAAGTTGATTTCATAATAATTTCCTAAGGGTGGATTAGTTTAAAAAATGGGCTTCTTGGTAAACTCCGGTAAATGGGCCATTTTCATGAGCATAAACGACTCTGGTTTTTCATTCATGGCCTATTGTTTTCATTTGTGCGCGTAGATTTTCCAGCTCCTCCATCAAGTCAAGTATCAGAGCAATGCCGGCCAGATTAACCCCCAGGTCGCTCTGTAATCTGAGGGCGGAGCGAGCTCGTACCAGGCTTGCCCCTGGAAAGCGCCATAAGCGTACATCTTCCCCTTGAGGTTCAATAATGCTTTCCTCAACAAGACTGATTATCCAGTCTGCATGGACGCCGCAAGCCCGGCAAAGCTGCCCCAGTGTCAAAGCGTCATCTTCCATTACTGTTCCAGTATGCACTAACAATAAATCATGTGAGTTCATTGGGAATATGCCCTCATAGCCTGGCGCGGGTTAAAATCGAGTTCTTCCTGCATTTTTTGGTAGACCGCTTTTGCTTTCCCGGTATCTGCCGGCGGCAGGGCGATTTGCAGCACTACGTAAAAATCACCTGGCGTTCGGGCAGGCAATCCGCGGCCTGGTAAACGAAGTTTGCTGCCCTGCCTGGAATTCGCCGGTATTTTGAGATCAACACTACCTAACGGCGTGGGGACTTTTATTTTAGCGCCTAAAGCCGCTTCCCACGGAGTGACGGGAAGATCCAGATAAACATCCGTCCCTGAAACCTGGTAAAGCGGGTGGCTGTTAAAAGCAATTTCAAGAATCAGGTCGCCCGACTGTCCGCTAACTGATCCGGAGCTGCCTTGACCTGCCAGCCGGATATGTTGACCAGCCTTGATGCCTTTGGGAATCCTGATATTAAGGCTTCTATGCTTAACCTGAACTTGGCCTTGAGCATTCACTTCAGGCGCACTCAGGGAGATATTGCGTGTTGATCCATGGAAACTGTCTTCCAAATCAATGTGGATTTTTGCGTGGCTGTCCTGTCCACGCGGGTGGGCGCCATATTGTTCTTTATAACCTTGGCTAAATCCTGAGCGGCCAAACAGTTGCTCAAAAAAATCACTAAAGGCGCCTGAATCGCCGCCGGTAAAACCACCGCCTTTAAATTCGAAACCTTCATTCCAGTTTGGCGGCGGCCTGAAATCCTGTCCGGCTTTCCAATCCGCTCCTAACTGGTCATAGGCTGCTCTTTTCTCAGGATCCTTGAGCACTTCATAAGCTTCTCCAAGTTCCTTGAACTTGGCTTCAGCGTCCTTTTCCTTGCTGACATCGGGATGATATTTACGCGCCAGTTTACGATAAGCACGTTTTATTTCATCCTTGCCGACATCCCTGGATAGCCCCATGATCTTATAGTAATCTTTATACTGCATATTTTTACGCTCTGAAAATGAAAAAATCCTGCGCAATTGGGGGATATATGTTTTTGGTATTATCTTATCACTAAAGTTTCGGAGTTTATATTTTACTTCAACCTATTGTTTTTACTAAATAAATATTTATTTTACTTAAAATAATTGCTTATCTTGATTCGTATATATCGATTGCTAAATCATTGATTTATGTAAATCCGAAATCATGTGCTGCGTGTAGCTAACCTCCTATTTTTATAGTCGAATTTAGAAAGCAACTAATCAACTTTATTATTTGAACAATAGGTAATTTTTATATAAAACAACAGGCTAAAATAGGTTGATTGCCAAAATCAACTCCGAAACTATAGTTATCAGAATCTATTTTGTCAGATAATCCTATTATCGAGCATAGTCTTTTCAAAAGGCAGTATGCACCTTCTGTTTTTTCGTTTTCAGGAATTTGCAAATCTAGGAGCCTGTCGGACTTAGCGAATCGATATTAGAAAAATTCCACTTTAAGTTTTAAAATATGTGTTTTCATGAAGAATTTCAACACTTAGACGTGTGTTTTTATCAATATATGCCTTTATAAATCCACTCATGAGTGAAAAATAGCTTCTATCCGGCAGGCTTCTAGAATTAAAGCAGCCAGCGTCAGGTATGGTGGAAGAGCTTTTCATTCAGCTAATTGATGCCGATCCTCCGGGTTTAAAAACCAATATAGAAAACACTCCAACGATTTCCGGCATTTTTGGGTAATGGGTCATCCCTGACCCGGCATGGAAGTTTCTCTATAATTACGAATTTGTCTGAATGTAATATGTGGGAATATGTTAACTATTCTTCTGATGACACATTAATGCGTTTCGGTTTAACGGCTTCCCGTTTGGGAATAACAATCTCAAGAACGCCGAGTTTGCACTTTGCATTAATCGCTTCACCGTTGGCTGAATCGGGCAGACTAAAACGACGATAAAAAGAACCGAAAGTTCTTTCAACCCGTTTATAGCCTTCTTTTTCAGTTTTGGTCTCGGACTCCTTTTTGCCTTTCACTGTCAATACTCCCGCTTCCATACTGACTTCAATATCTTCCGGCTTGACACCTGGAATGTCGGCAAAAATAACAAACTTATCCGGTTCTTCTTTTATATCCACGGTTGGCGCCCATTCAGCTGTTGCAATTGAGCCTTCCTGGGATTTATCATCCTGAGAGCTTAGCAGTTCTCTTTGCAATTGATTCAATAAACTCCAGGGTTCATATCTTGTTATGGCCATTTTTTGTCTCCTAAAATAATGTTTAATTCAGATAAACTTAAAAAAGCATTTATTCCTACCCACTCATGCTGCCTAAAAGCTGGCTAGGTGATGGTATCCGCGGTCTTCAAGCTTCCATCCGCTAATAAGTTATTGATATATAGTTACAACTTCAATCTTGTGTAATCCAGGACAATATCATCAAGAAAATGGATAAATCGCTTAAATTTGAGAGTAACAACTCTATACCAAACTCAAATTTAAGACTATCCGTACAACTACCTATTTATTTTATTGTAAATGTCTGATAGCTTTCCACGGATAGGCCATGTTTATTCTTTATTTACCATCACTTTTTTCATTTCTGAGTGTTTTGGACACTGCGCTAACCTAAATAGGGTCAAAGGGAGGTATTTTCAAGTGATTACCTGGAAAAAAACATATACTCCATTCGGCCATTTTTGCGGAAAATGAACCGGGTATAATAGCCAAATTTAAGCACAAAAGCAGACATGCTAAAGATCGAGTTTACCGAAAAAGCCATAGACGAAGTGTATCAACAATTCATGGAGCATCCATCAGGAGTGACCAAGAAAAAGCTGCATGTCGTATACCTCAAAGCATTGGGCTTATCGCATAAGGAAATCGAACGCATTGCCCGTACCAGCGCTGACAGTGTGACGCGCTACCTGAAAGATTATAACGCGGGCGGCTTAGCTGCCCTGGGTGTATCGCGCACTCACCGTCCGGTCAGTTCATTGCAGCCTTATCACGATCAAATTAAGGCGCACTTTTTAAAACAGCCGCCTCATACCGTCTCCGCGGCGTCTCATGAAATCGAGGCGCTGACCGGGATCAAATTAGGCCCCAGCGCCTGCCGTGACTTCATGCGCAAGCGCCTTGGCATGAAGTTCCGCAAAATGGCGGTTATCCCGGCAAAAGCCGACCCAAAAAAGTAGGCCGAGTTCTTAAACAACCAACTTGAGCCCTTGTTGGAAGAAGAAAAACAAGGCCGGCGCAAGGTCTTCTTCGTTGACGCCGCGCACTTTGTCATGGGCGCTTTTTTGGGAATGCTTTGGTGTTTTGAGCGGCTGTTTCTCAAGTCATCCAGCGGGCGTAGACGTTACAATGTCCTGGGCGCTTTCAGTGCAAAAGGCGCCGACTTAGTCACGGTGACCAATGATGCCTACATCAACTCCGGCACGGTTGTGGACTTGCTCTTCAAGATCAAGCAAGAGCACGCCGGCATCCCATTGACACTCGTCATGGACAACGCCCGTTACCAACGGTGCAACAAGGTGACGGAGCAAGCCAAAGCGCTGGGCATCGACATCCTTTTCCTACCCCCTTATTCGCCTAATTTGAACTTGATTGAGCGTTTATGGAAGTTCACCAAAAAGAAATAACAGAGTATGAGCCGTAAAGGTGATTGTTGGGATAATGCGCCGACAGAGCGATTATTTCGAAGCTTAAAACATGAGCAACTAAACTACGAAAAATTCAAAACTAAAGAGGCGGCAAAGTTGAGTATTATTGATTATTTTGCGTTTTATAATGGTAAACGAATGCATTCAACATTAAGCTACCAATCCCCGCTGGAACTTGAACGGGAATTCTACAAGAAGACTGCTTAAGAAGGTGTCCTGTTTTACTTGACCATTACAAACCGGTCCGGTTTGTTTTCCTTTGAGAATAATGTTCAAATTATGAGGGAACAAGGCAATAAAAGTCAGTCATTATTTCACCAGTTCAAAGTAAAGGTATGCAATGGCCAATCAATCCAGTAAGAAGCGGGATGCCGGAATTCCAGAAAATGAAGCTGATCTTTTATTAAAGAAGCATCTGCTGGACGATATCCGGAAAAGGGCGGAAGCCATGCAACGCAAATCCGGTGCTGAGCTTTCAGTAATGTCCAGTACGGAAATTGAAAAACTGGTGTATGAATTTCAGGTTCACCAGATAGAACTGGAATTGCAGAATGAGGAGCTTAAAAGGACGCATGATGAATTGAGCGCATCACGTGATGACTTTGCACGGCTTTATGATTTCTCACCGGTTGCTTACCTGAGGCTGGATAAGGAAGACATTATAAAGAAAACCAATATAGCCGCCACACAGCTATTGGGTTGTTCAAAAGAGATGCTTATAAACAAGAAGTTCGGGAAATTTATTCATCCCTCGGATCAGGATGATTATTATTTTTTTATCCATGATCTGCTAATGCAGAAAAATACTCAAATTCTGAGCGCGAAACTGATGATTGATAGTAGACCGCTCAAGCATTTCGAATGTCAAGGCTTTGCGCTTTTAGGTTGCTCGCGGCCATTGTGTATTCACAGTGATCCGCACACTTATGTGGAATTGCGGGGCGTTGTCAATGGCAACTTTCAAGATGATTTTCAAATATGCCTGGCAATTCAGGATGTTACTGAATATAAGCGCACCCAGGAAACCATTTCCTGCCTCAATGAAAAGCTTGAAAAAAAAGTTTTTGAACAGACTTCTGCACTGATAGAAAGCAATCTTGATTTAACCGGTAAAATAGAAGAACTCAAAGTTTCAAGGCAACAATTACGGGAACGCGAGGCTAGGCTCAATGCCATTTTTAATGCATCAATAGAAGGCATAATCACTATTGACAGCTCCGGGATCATTCTGACTACAAATAAGGCAGTTGAAAAAATATTTGGCTATCGTGAAGAAGAGCTCATCGGTTGCAGCTATAACGAACTCTTATCGCCTTTGCAAAGAAAAAAGCAGGGTGATGATTTAAATAGTTATTTGCAAGCTAAGGTGCCCAACCTTATCGGTCTGGTCCGTGAAGTTGATGGAATGCGTAAGGACGGTTCCATAGTGCCTTTGGATATTTCCATAGTGGAGTTTTCAATAGATGGTGCAAACTATTTTACCGGTATTGTACGCGACGTGAGTTTGCGTAAACAGCAGGAACAAAAAGAGAAAGAGCATCTGGAAGAACTTGCTTATGTTTCTCGCCTTTGCCTGATAGGCGAAATGGGATCGGGCATTGCTCATGAAGTTAATCAACCTTTAACTGCAATTGCCAATTATGCTCAAGCTTGTTTGCGCTTTATCGGAGTTGAAAATCCGGATATGGATCAATTGGGTGAAATCTTGTTCAAGATTCATCAGCAGGCTCTGAAAGCGGGCCAGATAATTCACCGGATGAAAGATTTTGTCAGCCATAGAAAGATATATCGCGTCGATATTGACATCAATACCCTGATCGAGGATGCAGCCGGCTTATGCACGAATGATTTTAAGCGAAATAACATAAAGCTGGAACTTGATCTGACAAAAAACATACCTGAAGTCTCTCTTGACGAAGTGCAAATTGAACAGGTTTTGATAAACCTGTTTAGAAACAGTATCGACGCATTAAAAGCCATGCCACTGAAAGTTCAACGAAAAATATTGATTCAGAGCCGATTGAAAAGTCATAATCAGATAGAAGTTAAGATAAATGACAACGGCGCGGGAATTGATGAGGCTCATAAAGATAAAATACTAACGCCTTTTTTCACAACAAAACCATCGGGCATGGGCATGGGATTATCGATTAGCCGTTCCATTATTGAGGCGCATAATGGCACATTAAATTTCACCTGCAAACCGGATGAAGGCACCACTTTTTATTTCATCTTGCCGGTTAAGAGAGCAATCAAGTGAACATTAATAAACCTGCGCCAGTGGTTTATTTGGTTGACGATGAATTTTCGGTGCGTGACTCGCTAAGACTTTTGATTGAATCAACAGGACAAACCGTCAGCAGTTTCGAATCAGCGGAGGCTTTTTTAAAAAGCTATGACAACAAAGAGCCGGGGTGTCTGCTCCTGGATATCAGAATGCCGTCCATGAACGGCCTTGAGCTTCAGGAGGAGCTATTGAAAAGGAAAATTTCCATTCCCATTATATTTCTAAGCGGACACGCCGGAATCCCGGATTCGGCAAAAGCATTCAGGTCGGGCGCGGTGGATTTTCTGGAAAAACCATTTGATAATGAGATTTTGCTGGAACGCATCGAAGAGGCCATAAAAAAAGACATTGCGAGCAGGAATCTAAGCAATGAGCGTCTTTTGATACAAAATCGCCTGGATGCTTTAACTTTGCGGGAACATGAGGTATTGTCACTTGTCGTCTGTGGTTATTCCAATAAAGAGATAGCAAAAATGCTGGGCATCAGCAATCGTACCGTAGAGGCGCACAGGGCCCGGATCATGGAAAAAATGCAGGCGGAAAGTCTCGCTGATCTGATAGTGATGGCAAGGCATTCTGAGGTATTGAGCAGCAATTAAACTTATATTTATCATAGCTTGCTCAGGCCAGTAAGAGAGATCAAACGATTGCCTTATAAGGGACGGGCATTAGTAGTAAAACCGGTAATAATTTCCAGTCTTAGCCTGGGAGGACTGTTTAAATATTTTGCCGGGAATAGGTATTTATACGTATTGTTTGCACCGGCTTTATGTCTATACAATGTGCATCGAAGATTGACCCTTTCAACTTTCACATCATAAGGAGTAGAAATGAAAATCGAACATGAATCATTATACGATATGGAGAGGGCTGATATGGATATGGACGAATTTCGAGAATTGGTCGCAAAAAATGCTTATTACAGAGCTGAAAAAAGAGGATTTGCAGACGGCTATGAGTTGGAAGACTGGCTTGAAGCCGAGTTGGAAATAAGCGGCGATAGCGGCTATTTGCTCGGGTAAATAGTCTAAAAGCATAGAGACGATTTTCAGTGAAGGATTTCTAGCTGTTTACCGGGCTTCCTATGTGGCTATATTTTTCCTTGGAAATGAACAAAAACCTGAGCAATTGGGACTTTTCATTCCCTGGTTATCGCCCGGTTATTCTTGCAAATCCAATATTCTCATAAACTGGAAACAATTTTATTGAAATACAGCACAATTGTGCTGCAAGCAGCTTATTTGTCATTTCATTGAACAATGAATTTAACCAAGCTACTTAATATAGCTCCAAAGACACTCAATTAAATAAGCAATGATCTGCAGAAATGGGTCATCGTTTTTTTGTAATTTACAATTTTTGTCATCGTAATAGCTGGTTGGATCCCATTAAACCAGCGCAAAATTCAAATGGAAAAGCGGATTAGACGATTGACTGTCCAAGTAAAGGTATTCAAAATGAATCGTAACAAATTAACTCCTGTTCCTAGTCATAACAAACCAAACCAGAATAAACAGTGCCTTGCTTTTCATGAGGCAGGGCATGCGACGGCGATTTATTTAAACAACAAAGCCAGAAATATGCCACCGGTTTTTTTTCAAATTATATTAAGCGAGGCGGTCGGGACCGCCGATCATGCCGGATTAATATGTCAAGCAACTCATGGTGGTAGCGCCGCCAGAGTGGAAGGCGGTCGGCTGATACAATCTTTACCCTTTTCAGTTGATGGTTTGGCCCATAAATTGATTGACCACAATGAAGCTTTAGCCCCTTTGGTAAAAGATTATATAATTGCCTTTGAGGCTGATATAATCAATCTGCTGGTTGGTCCGTTGGCGGAGGCTAAATATGTTCATAAAAGGGATGATGAGCTATTTAATCATCGGCTGGTAAATTGGAATTCAGTAGAAAATTATGGTGGCGGTTCCGATCTTGTATTGATTCATGAGTATATAGAAAGCTTTTCAGCAAACAGGCGGCAACAAGATGAAAAGCTGGCTGAGTTATTTACTGCGGCATGTGAATTTGTATGTGACTCTTCAAACTGGAAGGCAATTACCAAGCTTGCCAATTATATACTCGAAAGTGATAAAGACATTATCAGCTGCGAAGAGGTAGTTTCCCTGCTTCAATCGTAAAGGACCGGCAGTCAGTAAAAACATTATGACGAAAAAGGTCTAAGCGCTATGGACAAGTCAGAAAATTCATTTATTAAGCATGTTTTAACTTTACTGAACAATATCTACACCCATCTAAAGAACTTGTTTACCTCGGGTATCGGTTATTTATTCAAGCGTGAGCCGGAGCTTGAGCTCAATAAGCCCTCGGATGATAAAGCGAATGTTTCAAAGCAAAAAAAATTTATTTTTTTTGCGCTGTTTTTAATCCTGATGCTGTTTTTGCTTAACAGCGCAAATGAAGTTCAACGCGAGGAAATTCCCTACAGCCAATTTCTTAAACTTGTCCAGGAACAAAAAATTAATAAGGCCGTAGTGACTGAAAGGTTGATTACCGGCTCTATAAAGTCTGACAATCAGAAAGAGGCAGGAAAATATTTTGTAACGGTTCCTTTATGGCAAAATGATCTTGCGCAAATGCTGGCGCAGAATAAAGTTGATTTTGTCGTCAGAAGCGGTGAAAACTGGCTGACCAATATATTTTTCAACTGGATTGTTCCATTTTTGATAATTATGCTTATCTGGTCCTGGATTATGCGCAAGGCTACTGCCGGCGCTCAATCCTTTCTCAATTTGGGCAACAAGGTTCGCATTCATCAGGATACCCAGACCAATGTTACCTTTGCTGACGTTGCCGGAGCCGACAGCGCCAAACAGGAACTGAAAGAATCCATCGACTTTTTAAAAGCGCCAGAAAAGGTTCAGCGATTAGGCGGGCGCATGCCTAAAGGCGTGCTGCTCGTCGGCCAGCCGGGGACCGGCAAAACGCTATTGGCGCGTGCGGTTTCCGGGGAAGCAAAGGTGCCGTTTTTTAATATCAGCGGTTCCGAATTTATAGAGTTATTTGTGGGTGTCGGCGCAGCCCGTGTTCGCGAGTTGTTCGAACAGGCGCGCAGTAAGGCGCCTTGTATCATTTTTATCGATGAACTCGACGCCATCGGCCGCTCACGCGGGGGGGCCGTGGTAATGGGCGGACACGATGAGCGGGAACAGACCCTGAACCAGTTGCTGACTGAAATGGACGGTTTTGATACCTCGGTTGGCGTGGTGGTCATGGCGGCGACCAATCGTCCCGAAGTGCTTGACAAAGCCCTGCTCCGCGCCGGTCGTTTCGATCGTCAGATAGTTGTTGATAAACCCGATTTGCAAGACCGGATCGAAATTCTCAAGTTGCACACCAAAGCCATGACCATGGCTGAAAACATCGATATCGCGGTCGTTGCAAAACGCACGCCGGGGCTGGTCGGCGCCGATCTGGCCAATATAGCCAATGAAGCGGCGATTATGGCGGTACGGGTTGGCCATAACCAAGTTGAAATGGAAGATTTTGAAGCTGCTATCGACCGCATACTCGCCGGGCCCGAAAAGAAAAATCGCGTGTTAAATCCGGAAGAAAAACGCCGGGTCGCCTACCATGAGGCCGGACACGCCATGGTCGCAGAACATGTGCCTACCGGACAGCCCGTGCATAAAATCTCCATTATTCCCAGAGGGGTGTCAGCGCTGGGTTTCACCTTGCAATTACCCGTCGAAGAAAAATTTCTGTCCACCGAAAATGAGCTGAAAGACCAGATAGCCGTTTTACTGGGCGGGCGCATGGCTGAAGAAATCGTTTTGGGCAGCATCTCAACCGGCGCCCGGAATGATCTCGAAAAAGCCAGTGACATTGCCCGCGACATGGTTTGTACTCTGGGCATGAGCAAAAAACTTGGACCCTTGACTTATGGCAAGCGCCAGCAGCTCCAGTTTTTGGAAACAGAAGCGCCTGAATCTCGCAATTACAGTGATGAGACTGCCCGCATCATCGATACGGAAGTCATGGCGCTGGTTGAGGAAGGCGAAACACGCGCACGGGAAATCATCACTGCGAACAGGACGGTATTGGAAAAACTGGCCGGCTTGTTACAGGAAAAAGAGGTTATAAACAGAGAGGAAATGACGGCATTACTTGAGAGTAAGTAGCGTCTACTCATCCTTAAAGTTTTTTTATCAGCAAAGCGGAAAGTACAACTTGTCCCCGTCGTTTTAACAGAGTTTATCCTGTAAAACCGGATGAGAATGCTTTTGTGGTTTTAATTTAAGTTTCGGTGTCATTATCTAATTATCGGGTAGTGGTCCACAGCGTTGTTGATAAATCACCACAAAATCCTATCCCCGCAAGCACTTTAATAGCATCTAATTAGCTAATATCAAAAGTCTTTTTATAGACTTTTGATTTATACTTTACCTCTTCTTTGCACTCAATTCCAAAATCATTATTATCTTTTGATAATTAATGGGCAGGATTACCAGAGGATTTTAATGACTTTCGAACAACTCGGTCTACCCGGGCAACTCCTAAAAGCAGTAGCTGAACAAGGTTACATAACGCCTACGCCTGTGCAGCAAAAAGCTATTCCGCTGATTCTTGAAGGACGGGATGTATTGGCGGGCGCGCAAACCGGGACCGGAAAAACCGCCAGTTTTACCCTGCCGTTGTTGCAACGGTTGGCCGAAAACAGCGATCCTCACCAAAAACCGAGGCGAGTTCGCGGGCTTATTCTTGTGCCAACACGTGAATTGGCGGCGCAAGTTTTTGAAAGTGTTATAGCTTACGGCAAGTATTTGCCTTTGCATGTGGAAGCGGTCGTTGGCGGTGCGAGTATTGGCGTGCAAACCCGCAACTTACGCAGAGGTTGCGACATTGTCGTGGCGACGCCGGGGCGTTTGATCGATCACTTACAGCAGCGTAATGTCAACTTGTCAAATGTGGAAATACTGGTTCTGGATGAAGCGGACCGGATGCTGGATATGGGGTTTATGCCTGATGTCCGGCAAATTATGTCGCTGTTGCCTAAACAGCGGCAAAGCCTGTTGTTTTCGGCAACCGTCCCGAATGCAATAAAGTCGTTTGCCTCATCCGTGCTTAATAATCCTGTGGAGGTTGAGGTCGCCAAACAAAATGCCACGGCTGATAACGTTTCGGAGCGCGTTTACGGCATCAGTCGTGAGTATAAACGGGAATTGTTGTCTTACCTGATTGGTAGTAATAATTGGCAGCAGGTATTGGTCTTTGTGCGCACCAAACATGGCGCGGACCGTCTGGAGAAACAGCTTATCGAAGATGGCATCCGCACGGCGGCGTTGCATGGCGATAAAACCCAGGGCGCGCGCAACAAGGCTCTGGAGTATTTTAAAACGGGCAAGGTATCGGTGCTGGTTGCGACTGACATCGCGGCGCGTGGTCTGGACATTGATGAACTGCCGCATGTGGTGAATTTTGATTTGCCGCAAGTTCCCGAAGATTATATTCACCGTATTGGCCGTACCGGACGCGCCGGTTCAAGCGGAGAGGCCTTGTCTCTGGTCTGTCCTGAAGAAGCCTGGCAATTGGCGGAAATTGAAAAACTGCTGAAACGGCAAATTCCGCGTGTTGCTGATACCGGTTATGAACCGGTTTCCTTAAAAGTGGCAGATGTTCCTAAAAAGAATACGCCTGACAAAAATACGGGAAAAAAAGATTACCGGCATACTAAAAAACCGTCAACGCGTGGCGCTAAACCGGCGCAAGGCGAAAGAAACAAGCGATCCAGGGTAAAAAAAGGCGCAAGGTAGAAGAAAGTTTTTTCTCCTGATTTTCATTCCTGCACCAGTATCCACGGTTTAACCACAACGGCCCAAACTTCGGTGTTTGTTTCCAGCCAGTTAAGCGCTTGTTGATCGGATACGAATGCAATCAGGTTGTCTTGCAGCCATTGCTCAACCAGATTTTTATTGTCTATAGAAATCTGGTAGGCAACATCCACCAAATCCAGGGAGGATGCAATAAAGACTGCCGAACCGCTGGCGAAAAATCGCTGCAATTCTTTCCAGGCAATTCTTGATGTTTCCAGGTTTACTTTTTCTCTGGCAAAATCGCCGCAGTCCGATTCAGTCATGGTTTAAACATTTAATAGCATGGTTAGAAGCAGGGCTGTTATTCTATAATAATTCGAATAAAAACTACTCAATCAGGAGCAAAAATAATGTCATTGATAGCATTGCTAGCCAAGAAATCCAAACTCAATGCAAGCATTAAGCAAACTGCGCTGGCGCGTAAAAGTGAAGGCAGTAAGGCTGACGGTCTCTTTAATGCGGCTTATCAAGGCTATGCGAATGTCTTGCATGACGATCCGTTGCGTGCCGAAGCTTTATATAACTGGGGGTTTGCTTTATTGCATCAGGCAAAAACCAAAACCGGTGACGAGGCGGCCCGGATTTATCAGGATGCCATCGATAAATTCGCTTTTTGCATGCTGATCAATCCGGATTATCTTGGGGCTGCTATCAATGGCGGTGTTGCTTTAATGGATTTAGCCAGGCTTAAAAAAGTCAAGCCCGATCATGAGTTGTATGAAAATGCCAAAAAACAATTCGAAAAGGCTAATGCCATTCAGGCAGGGACGGCTTCCTATAATCTGGCTTGTATTTATGGTTTACGCGGCGATAAAGATGCATGCCTGAAAGCGCTGGAAATTGCTCAAGCTAAGGTCACTTTGCCGGAAGCAGGCGATATTCTTAATGATCCGGATTTGGTGAACGTTAAGCAACAAGATTGGTTTGTAGATTTTATGGAAAAGTTAAGCAAAAAAACAGAAGCTGATTCTGAAAATAAAGAGGCAGTTACCGAAATGCCGTCTCAGAAGAAATGGGTCATAGTCGAAAGAACGGAGGCTTTTGAACAAACGATCACTGAACAACAGCCGCTTGCTGAAGAGAATCCAAAGGAAGAACAGGCAAAATAATATTTTACCCGCTTGCAATAACTTTTTTGTCCAGGTTATTTACTTGCTGTTTTTATATGGATAACACTGTGCTAATAATGCCTGCATTTTGGCAAGTCCCAATTCACGCGTTAACTCAATATTCCGTTGCGGGATATTTTCAGGATCCGGGTAGGTGGCAATAGCCCGATCAATGCTTGTTTCCCGCAATAAATGTAATATGGGGTAAGGCGAACGGTTGGTGTAATTAGCCGGATCGGTCTGTGTAGAGCCTTCAAAGCAGTAATCCGGATGAAAACTGGCTAACTGGTAAACACCTTCGTAACCTTGTTTAATTAGCAGGCTCCCGGCAAGTGCAAGATAATCCAGATAGTCGTCGAATGCACTAAAAGCGCAGTCATAAATCAACAGCGTTGTTTCAATGCTTGAGTCGATATTCAATCGATCACATTCCAGCAGCAGATTTAATAAACAGCTTTCAACTTCCGTGGCGTGGTCGGTGCAGAAACGAATGCTCCCGCGATCAAGCTCACGTTTGGCGAATGGACAGATGCCGTATGCAATGATAACGGTTTTTAGCCAGGTTTGAGTTGCTGCTATCAATTGTTGGTCTTTATTGTCCATTGCCGCGCTTTATTCGTAGTGAGTAAATTTATGGAGACTGATAAATAGATATTGAATGCCGTGTTTTCAGATTAATGGCTTGATATTAGCCTGATGGCATAGGCGCGTTTTGCCGGTACGCGTGAGTCTATTGTAGATATAATATCCCATTCTAAATTTGCCGCCACCCAATCATAAAAAAGATCATGCCCCGATTATTATTTAACCTGCGCGGAGTGCCCGAAGATGAAGCGGACGATGTGCGCGAATTACTGACCGAGCAGGACATTGATTTTTATGAAACTTCAGCAGGCAACTGGGGGGTATCCATGCCTGCGTTGTGGCTCAGGAATGATGCCGATTTGGAAAAAGCCAGATATGCGCTCAACCAGTATCAACAACAGCGATTTCTCGTTGCGCGCGAAAATTATATGCAACTTAAAAAAACAGATCAGCACAAGACGCTGCTGAAAGCGTTTATAGAAAGGCCGGTGCTGTACTGTGCCTACCTTTTTGCGATGCTACTGGTTGTTTATGTGTCGATTAAGTTACTGTTTGAATTGGGTTTGTAGAGGGGGAGCTGATTCAAAAACCCACACTGATAGAGCTGGTCCCTATTTAGGGATTTCCATGGGTTTTAAAAATCTCGTAATACTATACCTCACGCGGTCACGCCTGCGGATTTTTTCAAAGAGCTGGAATTTTGGGTTTAAAAGTGTTTTTACTTGTTCCTTGAAAGTGGATTTTACCTTACTAAGGCAGTCGTCGATGGCTTCCTTGAAATGGCAAAATGTCTCGTGATAGCGATTGTAAAGGCATTTCTTTTTGGTGAACTTCCATAAACGCTCAATCAAGTTCAAATTAGGCGAATAAGGGGGTAGGAAAAGGATGTCGATGCCCAGCGCTTTGGCTTGCTCCGTCACCTTGTTGCACCGTTGGTAACGGGCGTTGTCCATGACGAGTGTCAATGGGATGCCGGCGTGCTCTTGCTTGATCTTGAAGAGCACGTCCACAATCGTGCCGGAGTTGATGTAGGCATCATTGGTCACCGTGACTAAGTCGGCGCCTTTTGCACTGAAAGCGCCCAGGACATTGTAACGTCTACGCCCGCTGGATGACTTGAGAAACAGCCGCTCAAAACACCAAAGCATTCCCAAAAAAGCGCCCATGACAAAGTGCGCGGCGTCAACGAAGAAGACCTTGCGCCGGCCTTATTTTTCTTCTTCCAACAAGGGCTCAAGTTGGTTGTTTAAGAACTCGGCCTGCTTTTTTGGGTCGGCTTTTGCCGGGATAACCGCCATTTTGCGGAACTTCATGCCAAGGCGCTTGCGCATGAAGTCACGGCAGGCGCTGGGGCCTAATTTGATCCCGGTCAGCGCCTCGATTTCATGAGACGCCTCGGAGACGGTATGAGGCGGCTGTTTTAAAAAGTGCGACTTAATTTGATCGTGATAAGGCTGCAATGAACTGACCGGACGGTGAGTGCGCGATACACCCAGGGCAGCTAAGCCGCCCGCGTTATAATCTTTCAGGTAGCGCGTCACACTGTCAGCGCTGGTACGGGCAATGCGTTCGATTTCCTTATGCGATAAGCCCAATGCTTTGAGGTATACGACATGCAGTTTTTTCTTGGTCACTCCTGATGGATGCTCCATGAATTGTTGATACACTTCGTCTATGGCTTTTTCGGTAAACTCGATCTTTAGCATGTCTGCTTTTGTGCTTAAATTTGGCTATTATACCCGGTTCATTTTCCGCAAAAATGGCCGAATGGAGCATACTACTGATACAATCCCACATTAAGTGACAAAATAAGCCAAAAAAAGGAAAGATGCGATGAAATTGAGTTCACCCCAAGCTTTATGCCCTAACTGCAGGTTATCTGATTTGTGCTTTCCATACGGGTTGCAAGAAAATGAAGTGAGGCTGCTTGCTAATATCGTAAAAAACAGACAACCCTTAAGCGCTCATGATTTCTTGTATTACCAGGGAGATGAGTGTCAAAGTTTATATGTTGTTAAATCGGGCTCTTTTCGAAGTTTTATAACTGACCTGGATGGCAATGAGCAAACCGTAGGTTTTTATTTGCCGGGTGAGCTATTGGGCCTGGATGCTTTAAATCATGAGCGCTTTAGCTGTTCCACCATTGCGCTGGAATCCGGTTCAGTCTGCGAATTGGCACTATCGCACATCAATAAGCTATGTTCTAAAATTCCCAACCTTCAAATTCAAGTGTTGCGTATATTGGGCAAAGAGATTGCGTCTGGACATGAGCTGGTAGTATTGCTTGGGCATCATTCTGCAAAAGAAAGAATGGCTATATTTTTGTTATCGCTATCTTGCCGGTATGGCGCTTTGGGATTTTCAAGCATGGAATTTAATTTGAGCATGCCCCGTCACGATATTGCCAATTTTTTGGGATTAACAGCTGAAACAGTCAGCTGCCAACTCGCCGATCTAGGCAAGCTTGGCGTAATAACTGTCAAACGACGCGGCGTTCAAATTAATGATCTGGATATGTTGAAAGCAATTGTTGAACCTTGTTCGGCCAAATGGGGTAAGCAGGTTTTTTGTTTACCGGAATAAGATTAAAAAGGTGGGCAGAGAAAAACGTTGCCTACTTGAGTCGGATAAGGTTTACCCGTCCTCAACGTTTCGGTTACGCTGCATTAATCGCCTTCGGGAAGCTGAGACAGTTTTTTGGGGTTAAAATATCTGCAAGTTGATAGTGAGGTGGTGTATGTTTGATGATGAGTTATTTGAAGATTGGTTGGACAAAAAAACTAAAGCGATTTTTTCAAAATTGGGTGAGGAAGCGTTAAGCAGCGATGAAATGATTTTGTTGGTACTCAAGGCACAGACCAATCATTTTGAGCATTTGGATAAAGATTTGCGCACTGAAATGGCGTCACTGAATAAAGAGTTGCGAGAGGAGTTGATCTTGCTTCGTAAAGATATGGATAAACGTTTCGAGCAAGTTGATAAGCGTTTTGAGCAAGTTGATAAACGTTTTGAAGTGCTGACCTCTCGTATTGATCATTTTATGATTTGGTCTTTTGCAACAACACTTACCGTCGGTGGCCTGGTCATTGCGGCGATTAAATTTTTGCCTTAAGCCGTAAGGAAACTCGCAAAACATAAACCGCCACTGATTCACAGATTAAACTTGAGCCGGACGGGTTTTACAAACCCGTCCGCAACGTTTCTGTAATGCTGCGTTAACTGCATTATTATTTGAAGTTGTTTTGGAATTGGGTTGTAACCCAGTCTCACTTTGAAGATTGGGAACGGACCAATTTGCTACACGGCTGCTTGCCTTGATAATACCCAGTCAGTATGGTTGCGAACTGCGAAGATACCCAGTAGGCCAACACCCATGAGCAGGTAAGTTTCTGGCTCTGGAACCGAGACATCGCTTGCGAGTTGGATATCATCAATGATCCATGCTGGCCAATCATTAGTAGAGATACTGATAGCGTCGAATTTGATGTTACTGAACCCGTAAAAATAATTCAGCAAGGAATAATTGCCAACCGGAGCTGAAGCTGTCTCAACTACAATGTTGTTTAAGAGAGCCTGAAATGTGCCGACCGCCCCATCGGAAGATTGAAAGGTGAATGCGGCTTCTGTTTGTGGTGACGTGAATTGAATCTGCTGTCCCCACATATACGGATATATGTGCGGCATGAAATCACTCACGTTACCCATGCCCGGATAGGGATCATAGATCGCGAACGGTGAGAAATTGACTCCCAAATCTGCGTACTGGTTGGTAATGACCGTCCCACTCGGAAAGATATGCTCATCAAAGGTAATCGTTGTATGGGGATCGCTGAGCCCGAAGGAATTTTGGATAAAATCCGCTTGCGCGATTGGGATACCTGTTAGGAATGTTACTAGCCCTATCGCTAGGATAATCCTGTGTGCTTGATGGTTTTTTGCTCTAATATTCATGACGTTTTACTCCTAAGTATGGGCAACTTATGGCAGTCCCCCCTATGCCTACTTTTGATTATCAAACATATCTGCCTGATAAGTTGATGCTATCCTGATATTCAAGCAATTTTGCTCTAATTAATATTTGAACAGCCAAGCCAAGTGGTCCACCGGAATAATTGAAAAAAGAAAGATCATACGGCTAATCAACTGTGGCTATTGTTTCATTAGTAGCTGATCGGATATTGATCTGGATCAAGAAAACCTCAACTAATTAATATTCTCAGTGATGGTGTCCGAACATTTATCGAGTATTTTAGAAGTCGAGACGGGTTATACGCGCTAACCCGACTTGATTTTTGGTTCTTAACCTTGACTGTGGCGGGAGAAACTACAGGAATAAACACTGTCAGCAAATAAGATGGACGGGCTTTTTTGTCCCAGGAATAAGCTATAAAAAGTGGGCAGAAAAGCGTTTCCCACCCTGCTACCGTTTAATCAAGCAGTTGAGGTCCAAAAGTGAATAAATTTGCCTGATAAAAATGGTTTGCCAGCCTCTATGTGGAGGATTAAGGGCGGTGTTTATTGAGACAGTGCCATCAATTAAGGTTAGAATATTGTCATAACATCACGGGGCCTTGGTGTATGCACGAATGCCCGGTGAGCGACTAACTATAACAATAGGGCAGCTGAATGACTGAGATAACTGAAGTACCGAGTCCTTTTTGCGGTATTGGCACGGATGATCTTACCATCAGGATGGATGGCGTATCGCTGAAAGTGGTTGAGAACGGCTGTGCGGTAAATACGCCTGCATTTGAGCAGATGATTACCGACACCAGTCCCCGGGTTGATGGCAAAGAGGTTAGTTTGGATGTTGCCGTAGCCGCAGCGGCGGCTTTATTAAAAGACACCAGGCTGCCAGTGATTGGCGGCTGCGCAACCGACGTCAATGGCATGCGGGGCTTGCTGGCCTTGGCGGATCGTTGCGGCGCAGTGGTGGATAATATGAATTTCACCGGCGCCCGTAATAACTTTTTGGCTCTGCAAGACTCCGGCTGGATGAATACCACGCTGGCCGAAGTTAAAAATCGCTGTGATTTATTGCTGGTTGCCGGTACGGATTTGGAAGCCTTTGCGCCGCGCTTTTTTGAGCGGTATCTGTGGAATAAAGAATCCATGTTTCTGGATGATACCAGTAGCCGTGAAGTGATTTATTTAGGAAAAGCCCCTTCGGGTGATGCGTCTACCTCGCCGACCGGCCGCAAAGCACTGGTTCTCGAGTGTGCAACTGAAGATTTGCCGGAAGTGATTGCTGTATTGAGAGCGCTGGTGAAAGGACAGCCGGTACTGGCTGCATCCGTTTGCGGCATAGCGGCCGCTGATCTGCTGGCTATTGCCGGTAAATTAAAGGCTGCCAAGTACGGCGTAGTCACCTGGGCTGCGGGCGCTTTAGCCTACTCACAAGCGGAATTGACCGTGCAGACACTATCAGAAATGATCAAGGATATTAATAATCAAAATACCCGTTGCTCCGGCTTGCCGTTGGGCGGAAAAGAAGGCGATCAAACGGCTAATCAGGTGTGCGGCTGGACTACTGGCTATCCTGCACGCACCCGTTTTTCGAGGGGTTATCCTGAATACGATCCTTACTTGAACGATACCAACTTGTTGCTGACAAACGGTGAAGCCGATGCCATGGTTTGGGTGCAGGCGTTTAACGTCAAATCAGTCCCGCCGGTTACGGCTTTACCTACAATAGTGGTTGGCCGTTCAGGAATGACTTTCGCAAAAGAACCGGATGTTTTCATTCCCGTGGGCGCGCCGGGAATTGATCATGCCGGTCATGCCTATCGCATGGATAACGTGGTTGCCATTCGCTTGAAGAAGTTACGCGATTCCGGTTTGCCCAGTACCGCTCAAGTACTGAATGCCATTGAACAAGCTTTGTAGGAAAGATAATGTTGATAAAATTAACAGGTGGAACTGTCTATGATCCAGCCAGCGGCATTGACGGTCAGCAGCAAGATATTTACATTAAAGACGGGCGTATTGTCACAAAGCCGGCTGAAGCTTTTCAAGTTGATAAAGAATACGATTTAAAAGGCAAGGTTGTGATGTCCGGCGCGATTGATATGCACACGCATATCGGCGGCGGCAAAGGCAATATTGCCAGAACGCTGTTGCCGGAGGATCACCGGCAAGATCCGGTCATGCGCTCGGATATCACGCGTTCCGGCTGCGGCCATGCCATGCCCAGCACTTTTGTGACCGGATATCGTTATGCGGAAATGGGTTATACCTCCGGTTTTGAACCGGCATTGTTGCCGGTTAACGCACGCCAGGCGCACATGGAAATGGCCGATATTCCCATTCTGGATAAAGGCGGTTATGTCATGCTGGGCAGTGATGATTATTTGCTGCGGCTGATGACGGCTAAAAAAGACCAGAAAGCTATAAATGATTATGTGGCGTGGACGATTCAGTCGGCCAAAGCCATCGGGGTTAAAGTCGTTAATCCGGGCGGCATTAATGCTTTCAAATTCAACCAGCGCAAACTGGATTTGGATGAGCAAAATGCACATTACGGCGTGACCCCGCGCGACATTCTTCAAGTTTTGGCAACCGCTGTTAAAGAAATCGGGGTTTCGCATCCGCTGCATGTCCACGGCTGTAATCTGGGCGTGCCGGGTAATATGCAAACGACGCTGGATACCATTCAGGGCATCGGCGGTTTGCCCATGCACTTGACCCATATTCAGTTCCATAGTTACGGCACGGAAGGTGATTTCAAGTTTTCATCAGGGGCGGCGAGGATTGCCGAAGCCATCAACAAAAATAAAAATATCACCATTGATGTCGGCCAGATTCTGTTTGGTCAGACTGTTACGGCATCGGGCGACAGCATGCGTCAGCATGCCAATCATAAACACGCCAGCCCGAATAAATGGGTGACGATGGATATTGAATGTGATGCGGGCTGCGGCGTAGTGCCGTTCAAATACAAGGATAAAAACTTTGTCAACGCCTTGCAGTGGGCGATAGGCCTGGAGACTTTCCTGCTGGTTGATGATCCGTGGCGCATTTTCCTGACCACTGATCATCCCAATGGCGCACCGTTTACCAGTTACCCGCATTTAATACGCTTGTTGATGGACAGAAGTTTCCGGAATGAGGTGTTATCAACCATTCATCCGGAAGCCCAAAAAATGACGACTCTGGCTTCCATTGAGCGTGAATACACGCTACAGGAAATTGCCATTATGACCCGTGCCGGCGCGGCTAAATTGATCGGTTTAAAAGATAGAGGCGGCTTAAGCGCAGGCAACTGGGCGGACATTACCGTTTACACCAGCAATACCGACCGTCAAAAGATGTTTGAAAAACCCGATTATGTGTTTAAGGACGGTCAGTTGGTCGTGGTTGACGGCAAAGTAGTCTCTACAAAATGGGGGACAACCCACACCGTCAAGCCCAACTTTGATCCGTCGGTCGAAAAAGGCCTAAAAGATTATTTCGACCGCTATCTGACCATGAAACTGGGTAATTTTAAAATCAGTGATGATGAAATCACCGAAGATGGGCGTGGAAGCATAACCGTGCATCCGTTAAGACATTGAAGATATAGACCTGTCAGGATTTAAAAACCTGACTGGTCTTGCAAAAAGCACGAGCAAGTAGACAACATCTACCCGAATCAATCACAAGAAGAATTAGGTCATGCAAGAATCGAAGAACATGAATATTATCAGTTCATTTATTCAAGAATGGATTCTTTGTGCTAATTCAAAGGAGGTGCTCCATATCAAGGCATCGACATTTAATCTCTTTGCCGATCTTCATAGCTTAAAAATTCAGGAAATTGATGTTGTACAAAATATCCCAAAAAATACTCTCTACGATTTAATTCTTGGCGATCTTCCTTTTGGTATGAATCCAGTTGAGTGGACAGATTCCTTTTGCGTTGGAAAAATCTTGTGAAAGAAAGGATTGGTGCAGAGTTTTACGATTTTATTGAGTATCGACCGATTAAGATTGACGACAATCATATACTTCTTGTCGAATGCAATCTTTCGCCAAATCCATGTTTTTTAGACACAAAATATTTTTACGTGAGAACCAATCCAGCAACTGATAGGCTTGAAGGTTCAAAATTGGCTGGATATTTAAAAAGTCATTTTAAGTGAAATTTTACACTAGAGGGTAAGCTAGGATTTACAGCAACTAATTGGCTGACACAAAACACATCTGGAGAAATAACATGCCAACCACCATTCTTGCAGAGACTGCAGCGAGCCTCTCGGAACTGAAAAATGATCCAATTTCTACTGTTGCGGCTGGAGATGGTTTTCCAGTCGCTATTCTTGACCATGATGAACCTGCTTTTTACTGCATTCCGGCTAAAGCTTATGAAATGCTGATGGATAAGCTGGAAGATGTCGAGCTAGCGGTAATCGTTGAATCGAGAAAATTTCAGGCTGAAATAGACGTGGCTTGGGATGAGCTTTAAACTGCGCTTTAAAGAACAGGCGCTGCAAGAATGGCATAATCTCGATAACACTATTCGTGAACAGTTTGCTAAAAAATTGCACACATTAAAAGACAATCCGCGCCTAGAAAGTGCAAGACTTAGTGGCATGAAAGACTGTTACAAAATAAAACTGCGGAAAGCAGGTTTCAGACTCGTTTATGAAGTGCGTGACCAAGAACTTGTAATTCTAGTAGTGGCAATTGGTAAGCGGGAGCGCAATGCCGTATACAAAACGGCAGCAAAGCGACTATAAACTAAAAAAGCTCAACTTACATACAATACTCAACACCAGAAAAAACATTAACAGTGAGCATAACAATATGATTATTAACGGCGTAACCATAGACGCAACGTTCGCCGAAGCGTTTCCAATGAAAGCCACCCGCGCCATTATCACCGCGCAAAACGAAAAATGGGCGATGATTTCGGCTCAGGCTATGACCGGCTTTGCCACTTCGGTGATTGCCTGTGGTTGCGAGGGCGGGATTGAGCGGCTATTAGAACCTTCCGAAACCCCCGATGGCCGTCCTGGCGTTGCTATCATGATATTTGCAATGGGTGGCAAGGGCTTGGCTAAACAGCTTGAAACCAGGGCGGGTCAGTGCGTGTTAACATCGCCTACTTCAGCTCTTTTTGCCGGTATTGATGGCGGCA
The DNA here is from genome assembly GCA_002862125.1 of Methylobacter sp. KS41. GTDB lineage: Bacteria > Pseudomonadota > Gammaproteobacteria > Methylococcales > Methylomonadaceae > Methylobacter_C. The sequence goes on from PHSP01000003.1 coordinate 98,917, forward strand.
TTCGAATTCCGTTGGGAAAAAATCTCCGTTATTTCGGTGATGGTTTTCAGATTGCCAAAGTCATTTCCGGCAAACGCTACTGGCGGATTCCTGTGATGGACGGTGAGTTTTTAGCTGAAGCTACCACGGGCCAAGCGGACGCCATCGGCGGCGGTAACTTTTTAGTGCTGGCCGAGTCTCAGTCCCAAGCATTGGCGGCCTGCGAAGCCGCGATTGAAGAGATGCGTAAAATTCCCAATGTTATTATGCCCTTTCCTGGCGGAGTTGTTCGCTCAGGTTCTAAAGTCGGTTCAAAATACAAAGCCTTGAATGCATCGACCAATGATGCATTCTGCCCCACTTTAAAAGGGATGACCAAAACGGATTTGTCGCCCGAGATTGAATCGGTAATGGAAATTGTTATTGACGGATTAACCAAGGAAGACATCGCTAAAGCCATGCGGGCCGGCATTCAGGCAGTCTGTGATTTAGGCGCGGATAATGGCGTCAAACGCATTAGCGCAGGCAATTATGGCGGCAAGCTTGGGCCGTTCCACTTTCATTTACAGGAGATTATGGCATGAGCGCTTTAACCTTTACGCTGAAATACTCGCCTGATCAACGTGTCGATATGTCGCCGTTGGTGTGCCAGCGCTTACAAGAGTTGGCCTTGGCTGATATAGCCGCCTTAACGTTGCAAAGCGGTAAACGCAAGCTGCGTGTAGATGAATTATTTACTATTGACGGCTCTGATACGCAAAATATCGTTATTAAGAATAGTGCCGATAAGCTAGATTTTATTGGCAAAGACCTCGAAGAAGGCAACATTTATGTGGTAGGCGATGCGGGCGCTTATTTAGGTTTTGGCATGAAATCCGGAGAAATTAAAGTATCGGGTAATGCCGGGTTTTACGCCGCTTGTGAAATGAAAAATGGTTACCTGGAAGTGTCCGGTAATGCGGGTGATTTTTTAGGCGCGGCGCTGCCGGGCAATAAAATGGGCATGAAAGGCGGTATAATCCTGATTAAAGGTAATGCCGGTGAACGAGCTGGCGATCACATGCGCCGCGGCAATATCTTGATTGAAGGCAATGCCGGAGATTATTGCGGGTCACGCATGAGCGCAGGAACGATTGCAGTCATGGGGCAAACGGGACGCTATTTAGGTTATGCCATGCGCCGGGGCACGTTGCTGTTATGGAATCAGCCACAGCTGTCGGCCAGTTTTAATGATTGCGGCCCGCATACGTTGGCGTTTTTACCCATTTTATTTGCTTCTTTCAGATCCCTAAACTCCCGGTTTGCCGATGCTTCGGTCGCATTCAACCGTGTCCGGCGTTATGCGGGTGATATGTCAGAAATGGGGCGTGGTGAGGTGCTGGTTAGACTTTAATCATTTGGAAGTTACAGGATTTGGCAATTTATCAATTTAAAAACCTGTTTTAACAAATCAGATTATTAGGAATTAGCAAGATGCAGGAATCGGATGGATGTCAAAAAGCCAACGTAGAAATGACGGAAGCTAAATCTAATGATGGTAACAGTCGAGTATTACTGATTGATTTGGAAAATTGTCCAAGCCAAATTAACCAGCTCATGGATAATTTGGAGCAGTATTCGTATGTGTTTGTTTGTTACGCGCAAAGTGGGGCTAAAATACCTCTTGATTGGGTTCTGTCACTCACCAATACAGTCAATAACGACAGATTAAAAATTGTCAAAATGCCAAATAGCGGTAAGAACGCTGCCGATTTTGGAATTACTTTTTGGGCCGGGGTATTCATGGCGCAATTACCCTTAGAAACGCATTTTGACATTGTTTCCAATGATGCCGACTTAGATCATGTTGTTTGCTTAATAAAAAGTCAGCAGCGAAGTGCGGAAAGGATTAGTAATAAAAAAGATAACTCACAGTTAAACTCGCTGACAAAGGAACCAGTAACTCAGTTCAAATATGATTGTTTACATGAATATTGTTCACACCTTGTTAAACACAGTAAGCCAGCAAAAAAATCAACTCTGCTTAATAGCATAAAAAGCAAATTTAAGACTAATATCGAACCAGAAGAATTAATTGAGGAGTTGGTAAAGCAAGGGATTATCAATTTAAAAGATGACAAAATTTCCTATAACCCACAGAAGTTAAATAAATTTGTTGGTCAGTAGTTCGATGAATACATGATTTTTCATTGATTTCGAGTAAAACTCCTAAAATTAACAACATCCCTTCATAGGCAGGTTATTGACGGGAAAGAACCTTAGTTATTAATGAAAAGTGTTTAAAAAAACGGGGGTGTATTGTTACAAGAAAGCTGCATCTCCCGCCTGCGCCGTGATGTGCTTTCGTCCTTGAACCGGAAGTTCAAGTGGGGACGTAACCGGTAAATTAGGCTTCCCGTATTAAACGGGCATGCACACCAGTAACGGAATTCGTCCCCGGGGTAAATACAGGTTCAGGAAACACCCAGCACACCCTCGAACGCTGCAGGAGATACAGTGTAATATTTTAGCCTGTTTAGGGATTTTCTAAAGTGTTTTCTATTTTGTGGCTCATTTTTGTCAGACATTCGCTCAACCTTTGGTTCAGCACGGCATTTTGATTTTTCATCATCCGCAGTTCATGAGCCAAGTTAAGCGCCGCCATGACGGCAATCCTGTCCGGGCCGGTTATTTTGCCGGAGTCTCGCATTTTACGCATTTGCACATCGAGTTGATGGGCTGAATGAATGAGATCCTCCTCTTCTTCGGCATCGCAGGCAATCCGGTATTCTTTGCCCATAATGGTAAGAGATACGGTATGGGGTTTCTTATTCATGAGCCGTGCTCCAGTGCTTTTAGCCGGGTAATCAATGCTTCGACCCGGGTTCTTGCCAGCGTAGTTTGTTCCAGCAATTGAGCTTTTTCCTGAACCAGGGTTTCTTGTTGAATCCTCAGGGATTCGTTTGCATTTTTCATGTCGCGAAATTTGCCGATGAGCCGATTCAGCTTATCTTCGAAGTCTTTTAATTCTATGGGTAGATGTGTTTCTGTCATGGTGGCAACTAAGGTTATTGTAAGTAATCATGCGCTTTTAAGGGTGTCCGGCAGTAATGAAAAGCTTTGATTGTGCTGAGTCAGGCGCTCAACAAATCAAAGTGAACAAATATTAACCGGACCGAACATCAATGGTAGCATAAGCAATATTTTTCTTTTAGTGATAGTGAAGTTATTATGGCTTATAAGGCGTGTAACGCAATAATCTTACAAGGTGATGCCGAACTGACGGCGGCTGAAGCTCACGGCATGGCAACGGGCATGCTATGCGTCAACGAACAGGCAGAGAGCGCATCCTGGTTAGTCGAGCTGATGCGCAATGGTAATTCCGTGCTTGATGAAAATACCTATGCGCTGGTAAGACTCTTCGAGGAAACGCGGCGCTTGCTGGCAAGTGAGGAGTTTGAGTTTGATCTGTTTTTACCGGAAGATGATGCTTCTTTGAACGAAATGGTTGAGGCTTTGAAAAGCTGGTGCAGGGGTTTTCTATTTGGCGTGAGTTCAGCTTCAAACTGGTCGAAAGACTCCCGTGAAATACTGAAGGATATTGCCGAGTTTACCAAGCTTGATGCCGATGCGGAAGGCGAGGAAGATGAGAGCGCTTTTATGGAGATTACTGAATATCTGAGGTCGGCGGTAATGTTGCTGCGCTATGAATTGAGTAACGGCATAGGCGAAAGTGTAGCAGGCGGTGAGGAATAACATGAAACAAAGTGAGTTTAAAAAACGCCGCGAGCACTTAATGCAGCGCGTCGGCAAGGGCAATATTGCGCTGATAAGCAGTGCTTCAGTCCGTACGCGTAACCGGGATGTGGATTATCCATTCCGTCAGGATAGCGATTTTTACTATTTAACCGGCTTTAATGAACCGGATGCCCTGGCTGTTTTTATTCCCGGACGCGAACAGGGCGAATACATTTTATTTTGCCGCGAGTTTGATGAAAAAAAAGCCTTGTGGGAAGGAGCGCATTCTGGTTTGGAAGGCGCTACAAAGCATTATGCAGCGGATGATTCTTTCCCGATTGATGATCTGGATGATATTTTACCAGACATGCTGGAAAACAAAATCAGGGTTTTTTATCCGATGGGGCGCAATTCAGAGCTGGATCACAGTTTGCTGGAATGGATAAATCATATCCGCGGCCAGTCAAGAAACGGCGTTGTTGCACCCGGCGAATTGGTTTCTTTGGAGCTTATTTTGCACGAAATGCGTTTGTTTAAAAGCGCCGGAGAACTTAAGCTCATGCGCCGCGCGGCCGAAGTTTCGGCTAACGCTCATGTTAAAGCCATGCAAGTTTGCAAACCAGGGATGTATGAATATCAGATAGAAGCGGAAATAGTTTATCGTTTTATCCAAAATGGCTTGCGTGCGGTAGCTTATCCCTCGATTGTTGCGGGTGGAAAAAATGCGTGTACTTTGCATTACACTGAAAATGCCTCGGAATTAAAAAAAGGTGATTTGTTGCTCATTGATGCCGGGGCTGAGTGCGACCATTATGCCGCCGATATTACCCGCACTTTTCCGGTTTCAGGACGTTTCAGCGAGCCGCAAAAACAATTATACCAGCTGGTTTTAGATGCTCAGGCTGCGGCGCTTGAGCAAATCAAACCCGGATTACCCTGGAATCTTGCCCATGAAGCTTCGGTTGAAGTGCTCACCAAAGGCCTGGTGGCTTTAGGTCTGCTTAAAGGCAGGGTGAAAAAACTCATTAAAGATGAAAAATATAAACAGTTTTATATGCACCGGATCGGCCATTGGTTGGGCATGGACGTCCACGATGTCGGAGATTATAAAATCAATCAGCAATGGCGGCTGTTGGAAGCGGGCATGGTATTGACCGTGGAGCCCGGATTGTATGTGCCGGCGGACTGCAAAACGGTAGATGAGAAATGGCGAGGCATAGGCATACGCATTGAGGATGATGTTTTGGTCACCCCTCAAGGCCATGAAATATTAACCAGCGGCGTACCCAAGACTATCACAGAAATTGAAGCATTAATGCAGGCGGTCTAATGCAACGGGAGTATGACTTATTAATTGCCGGCGGCGGTTTGGCGGGGAACTGTCTGGCGTTGGCGCTAAAAGACACCGGTCAGCGGATCGCAATCGTGGAAGCCAATACCCGCGAACAGTTGCAGGCCTCTCCGGCGGGTGACAGGGCCCTGGCTTTAGCGGCAGGAACGGTAATGATGCTGGAAGCATTGGGTATCTGGCAAGGCATCAGCCATGCCGCCACCGCGATAAAACAGATTCATGTTTCTGATCGCGGCCATTTCGGAAAAACGCGTCTTTCGGCACAAAATGAACACATCGAAGCACTGGGATATGTCATTACCGCGCGAGACATTGAAACGCATGTCGCTAATTTAGTGGCTGAATCCGCTATAGAACTGATTGCTCCAGCCCGCGTTGCGGGCTTGATGTCCGGCGATAATGAGGTTTACGTCAATTTAAAGCAGGGTGATGAATCGTTAAGCGTCTCGGCTAAGTTGCTGGCTGGCGCGGACGGCGGATTGTCTTCAGTACGTAAGTTGCTGGATATAGCCCAACATACGACAGAGTATGGACAGACTGCTTTAGTCACCACGGTAAAAACGACGATTCCCAATAAAAATACGGCCTTTGAACGGTTTACGGCTTCGGGGCCGCTGGCGTTATTGCCTGTCGCAAAAAACCAGTGTGCAGTTGTCTGGACGCGCACCAGCGAGGATGCCGACGCAATGATGCTGGGTAGCGAGGCGGATTTTCTGTCCGAGTTGCAACAATGTTTTGGTTATAAACTTGGCGAACTTGTCTTGACCGCGCCAAGGCGAGCTTTCCCTTTGTCGCTGATACGCGCGGAAAAAATGGTTGCAGGCCGGGCGGTGATTATAGGCAACGCCGTTCACCAGCTGCATCCCGTAGCCGGTCAAGGTTTTAATTTAGGCTTGCGGGATGTAGTGCGCCTGGCTGAAATGCTTATCAGGCGGCACGAACAGAATGAAGATATCGGCGCAGCCGGTTTTTTAAAAGAGTACGCCGCATCAAGGAAGAAAGATCATGACCGGACGATTGGTTTCACCGATGCCGTGGTAAAGATTTTTTCCAACGAATGGCTGGCGCTGGCAGCCGCCAGAAACATCGGATTGACTTTACTGGACCATATTCCCCCGGCAAAAAAGCTGCTGACACGCCATGCCATGGGACTTGCAGGGCATATACCCAGACTGGGAAGGAGTAATTGAAAATATCAATAGCAATAGCAAATAAATCGAGACTTAACCTATTGATTATATTTTGATTCTATTAAGCAGACATCTCAGAAGCACATTGCTATCAACTAATTGCACTTATGAGTTGATAGCAAGATTAATAGAAAAAGTAAAGAATAAGAAATAGTTTGTAATGTGTCTATGGAATCAATGTTGGATAAGTCCATGGAAAATCCAGGACGCCATGTTTTATACAACTTCCGCCCTATAAAACAGATATAATCATCAAATAATTTCATTTCCATTAAAACGATGGCTTGATCTAATTTAAACGAAAATTAACTGAGCGCATGCATGCGCCACTCATCAACAGCAGGATGTACAAAAATCAGGAGAGAGCCTTAGGGATGATTTTTAGTAGCCATGGCATTATTATTGTATGTAATATTCCATGCTTTATCTTTTGTTCAGGTTAAAGCCTATAAACTCGCAAATTCGCAAGGCCATCGTTTGTGCGATGCCGGCCATTATGTCGTAATACCCAACTAGCCGTGGATGCGATTGTCGCGTTCATGCATGAATTTTAACGAAAATAAGGAAAACTGATGTTTAAGATTTTGACTTATAACAATATATCGCGGGCTGGACTGGACAGGCTTCCAGGCGAGCGCTACGAAGTTGGGTCGCAAATCGAAAATCCCGACGCCATTTTACTGCGCTCTTTCAACCTGCACGAGCAGCCGATTTCCGGTTCCCTCAAGGCTGTCGGCCGCGCTGGAGCCGGCGTCAATAATATTCCCGTTGCGGAATATACCAAGCGCGGGATTCCGGTCTTTAATGCGCCGGGAGCCAATTCAAATGCGGTGGCGGAACTGGCTATCGCAGGTATGCTACTGGCCTCGCGCAACATTCCAGCCGCGCTAAATTTCATCCACGGACTGGAAGGGGACGAGGAGAGCATCAACAACCAAATTGAGAAAAACAAAAAACAATTCGCTGGTTTTGAGGTGTCCGGTAAGACTTTGGGCGTGTTGGGATTGGGCGCGATTGGGGTGAAAGTAGCCAATTCAGGCGCCGCTTTGGGATTGAAAACAATCGGGTTCGATCCGTTTATGTCATTGGAGAGCGCATGGAAACTTAATTCATCAACAGTGCCCGCAGCCAATATAGATGATCTGGTGTCTCGCGCGGATTTTATCAGCATGCATATCCCGTTGAATGATAAGACCAGAAATTTGTTCAGCAAAGACCATATAGATCGCATAAAGAAAGGCTCGACATTGCTTAATTTTTCCCGCGCGGGTGTGGTGGATGAAGCGGCTGTGCTGGAGGCTTTGGACTCTGGCGCCTTGCATGCCTATGTCTGCGATTTTCCAACGCCGGCCTTGATAAAACATCCCAGGGCTATCGTATTGCCTCACTTGGGAGCCTCTACGGAAGAAGCCGAAGACAATTGCGCGGCCATGGTGGCGGATCAGGTGCGTGAGTTTTTGGAACATGGTTCCATACGGCATTCGGTAAATTTCCCGGAAGTCGCCGTAACTCCCTGCGGGGAGGGGGCGCGTCTGTGCATCGCTAACCTGAATGTGCCCGGCGTAGTCGGTCACATATCATCCGTTTTGGGGGAAGCCGGTCTAAATATACTGGATTTGCTGAACAAGTCGCGTGGCGATTATGCTTATACGCTGATAGATATTCAGTCCGAAGCTTCCCGCGAAATACTGGAAAGTTTACGGGCAATTGATGGCGTATTGTCTGTTCGCGTAATTTGATTCCAAGAATGTAAAGACTTTAACCTAAAATCGCCAGTTGTGCGGACAACCTGAAGCCAGTGAGTCTATAATGACCGCTGGCTTTTTTGGGACCAAATTTGATCACATCAATCAGTTTAGCGATTAAATCACAGGAGACTGTCATGACACATTGGTACGAAGACAATTCCCGCTCCATAGGAAAAACACCGCTGGTGCGGCTCAATCGCGTTACGGGTGGCGCACCGGCAACCGTGCTGGCAAAGATTGAAGGGCGTAATCCCGCTTATTCGGTTAAATGCCGGATTGGCGCGGCAATGATCTGGGATGCCGAGCAACGAGGATTGCTTGGGCCCGGCAAGGAGCTCGTTGAGCCAACCAGCGGCAACACAGGTATTGCGCTGGCGTTTGTTGCCGCTTCGCGTGGAATTCCATTGACCTTGACCATGCCGGAAACCATGAGCCTGGAGCGCCGGAAGTTGTTGATTGCTTATGGCGCCAAGCTGGTTTTGACGGAAGGCGTCAAAGGCATGGGCGGCGCGATTGCAAAAGCCGAAGAAATTGCCGCATCTGATCCGGATCGTTACGTATTGCTTCAGCAGTTTAAAAATCCGGCAAACCTTGCCATTCATGAGCGGACCACAGGGCCTGAAATCTGGAGCGATACCGGGGGCGCTATTGATATTCTGGTTTCGGGGGTCGGCACCGGCGGGACAATTACCGGCGTTTCCCGCTTTATTAAACAGACACAAGGCAAGGCTATTATTTCAATTGCCGTGGAGCCCGCAGCAAGTCCGGTACTGACCCAGTGTCGCGCCGGTGAGCCGCTCAAGCCTGGGCCCCATAAAATTCAAGGCATAGGCGCAGGTTTTGTCCCTGATGTACTCGATCTTTCATTGATTGATGAAATCGAGCAAGTCAGTAACGAAGAAGCCATTGAATACGCGCGCCGTCTTGCCAGGGAAGAAGGCATGCTTTCCGGTATTTCCTGTGGCGCAGCCGCCGCTGTGGCGGTGCGCGCCGCCAAACGGGCTGAAAATGCCGGTAAAACCATCGTTGTTGTTTTACCGGATTCCGGAGAACGCTATTTAAGTTCACCTCTTTTCGAGGGAGTTTTTGACTCTAGCGGATTTACTGCATGAGTGATACTACTCATTTAAAAGGCAAGTATGATTGGGGCATCGATGAGGTTGTCGCGCAATTGCGCCATCTACGCGTGCAATCGCTGGAGGTTCGAAACCGGCGCGATAACCCGCCCAAACTGCCAACACGGAAAGAGCTGCACAAAATTTTGGATGGGCTGTGCGCGGTTTTGTTTCCAAATCGTCTGGGCTTGCCTGATCTGAATGACGAAGGCATCGATTACTTTGTTGGTCATACACTTGAATCCCTGCTCCGCGAGCTTTTTAAGCAAATCCGCCGGGAACTGCAATTTGTTTCCAAGCATCAAGGCGTCGATAAAGAGGCAAGTGAGCAGGCAATTTGCATTGCCCGTCAATTTGCCGCTCAGTTACCCAAGGTAAGAGCGTTAGTTGATTGCGATATTCAAGCCGCATTCGAAGGCGACCCTGCGGCAAGAAGCCTTGATGAAGTTCTGGTTTGTTATCCGGGGATTACCGCCATCATTCATCATCGGCTTGCGCATATTCTTTATCAGCTGGGCGCGCCGCTGGTTGCCCGCATTATTTCCGAGATTGCCCATTCGTCCACGGGAATAGATATTCATCCCGGCGCGCAAATCGGCGAAAGTTTTTTTATCGATCACGGCACCGGCGTAGTCATCGGCGAAACCGCTATTATCGGGTCTCGCGTTCGCGTGTATCAAGCTGTTACCCTGGGCGCCAAACGTTTCCAAAAAGATGAGAACGGCGCGCTTGTCAAAGGGAATTTACGGCATCCAATCGTTGAAGATGATGTCGTCATCTATGCGGGCGCTACGGTTCTGGGCCGCATCACCATCGGCCGCGGTACAACCATTGGCGGCAATGTCTGGCTAACCCATAGCGTGCCGCCTGACAGCAACATTACCCAGACGTATTTAAGAAGTGAATCGTTTTGTGAAGGAGCCGGAATATGAAGATTTATAATTCTCCCGGATTTTGCCGGGGAGATGCAAATTTGAAGCTTCGGTTTCTAAATGCCGGAAGGATGGACATCCGGCTTTATCCCTTGGGTAAAACCTTCATGTATGCGTTTGTCCTGAAAAATTCATAGACGCTTTTGGCGGAAGTTTACGCATTGATTGGCGGTCAGCGGTCTTGGCGCATTCACTCACATTGCGTCTTAAGATGCTCTGAGCCGCAATTCGTGTGCGAGAACCGGATAAAGGACCGCTTTTCAGAAGTGAATGACGCTATCCTGACCTGAAAATTTCAGGCATGCAAATAAGCAGGAGTCATCTCCCATAAGGAGCGGGGTGAAGGTAGCGTTTTTGGCCGTCTCTCTGAGGCGTCCATTTTTAAGTGGTGCATTTCAACCATTAACACCGCCTTATCGCGATTGATTACAACCGTTATTGATTTTCTCATGGAATAAGCTGTTGATTTCATGTTTATATATATTTGGCATGTATATTGCTATATTAGACTTCGTGCTCTTGTAAAATTATACTAAGTAGTGAGTACGCATTACCTCGCCTATAGTCTTCCAACCTACGATTTAAAAATTACTGAATGAACAAAACATTCTCTAAACCCGGTCTCGAAACGCGCTTAAATGGTTCAATAGATCATCAGGCGCTTGCTAATGAGCTTGTTTCTACAGGTATTAAAGTAGAAATCAAAGAGGTTCTTTTGGAAAGCGGCAGTGTCCAAATGACAGAAAATCGAACTACTTTCAGCAGGCCTCGCGCATGAATGAAATTGTCGTCATTGCCCTGAAAAGGCCTTATACCTTCGTCGTTCTTTCGATTTTAATACTGATATTCGGTATCATGGCGATCATCAAATCGCCAACCGACGTGTTTCCGAATATCAGGATTCCCGTTGTCTCAATAGTTTGGTCATACGCTGGACTGATGCCGAGTGATGTGTCAGGACGTATCACTTTTGTCTACGAGCGCGCCATGACCGCAACGGTGGAAGGTATTGAACATCTGGTAAGCCACTCCTACTACGGCAGCAGCATCGTCAATGTTTTTCTTCAGGAAGGCGTCAATCTGGCCGGCGCTGAAGCCGAGATTGATGCGATTTCGCAGAACGTTACCAAAGTGCTGCCGCCCGATATTTCGCCGCCGATGATCATGCGCCTGGAAGCATCTTCAGTGCCGGTAGCCACGCTGCAAATCACCTCCGACACGCTGACGCCTGCGCAACTTTATAATCTCTCGGTTATGCAAATCCGTAGCCAACTCGTGGTTATACCCGGCGCGATCGTTCCGCATCCATACGGAGGTAAGCCTGCACAGCTCCTGGTTTCACTAGATCAGCAGAAATTGCTCGCTCATCACCTCACTGCAATGGATGTCCACAAAGCCTTCGGGGATCAAAGTATCGTATTGCCGGCAGGTGATATGAAGGTCGATGTGACCGACTGGATGGTACAAACCAACGCTTCGCCCATGCAGGTCGAGGACTTCAACAATATCCCTATCAAGCGGGTCGGCAATGCCACTATTTATATGCGTGACGTTGCCGATGTGCGAATCGCCGGTCCGCCGCAAACCAACTCTGTGCTGGTGGAAGGCAAACAAGCCGTATTGCTCGTCGTGATGAAGAGCGGCGAGGCATCAACTCTGGATGTGGTCGATGGGGTTAGAAAGGCGATACCGAAAATTGAAAAAATCGTGCCCGCAGGCGTGAAGCTCAAAATTTTGAACGACGCTGCCGTCTTTGTGAAGGATTCGATCAAGGATGTCGTTCATGAAATGTTGACCGCCTCCGTGCTGACCGGTCTCGTCGTGCTGCTGTTTCTCGGTTCATGGCGGCCGACGGTCATTATCGCTGTCTCGATCCCGCTGTCCATCCTGACCTCAATTATCTGCCTGCATCTGGCCGATCAGTCGATCAATGTCATGACCTTGGGCGGCTTGGCTCTGGCAGTCGGCATTCTGGTCGATGACGCAACCGTGATGATCGAGAATATCGATACGCACATGGAAATGGGCAAGCCGCTCGAAGCGGCGATCATCGACGCCGCCAATCAGATCGTCATTCCGACCTTCGTCGCCACCTTATGTATCGTCATCGTCTGGTTCCCGCTCTTCGAACTTTCCGGCGTGTCCGGCTGGCTGTTCATGCCGATGGCGGAAGCGGTGATTTTTGCTATGCTCGCATCCTTCATCCTGTCGCGTACATTGGTGCCGACCATGGCGAAATTTATATTGGTAGACCACAACGCGCCACATGGACATCATCATCTAGGTCCTCTTGAAGACGATAAGGCTGCCGAAGCGATCTACAATATTACAAATAAGAAAGCCGAGGAAGACGCCATGCGCAACCTTGGAGGCACTCATTTTGCAGTGGCTGTGCCTGAACATGCCTATAAGGATGAAAAAAAGCGCGGCTTCCTGGGCCGCATCCAGCAAGGTTTCGAACAGGGCTTTAATCGTTTCCGGGATCGCTACAATGTTGTGCTTGAACAAGCGATTGCACATCGCGGGCCTTTCGTCGGCATTTTTCTGGCGATTACGTTGGGTTCACTTGTGCTGTTTTATTTTAACGGGCGAGACTTTTTTCCCGAGATCAAGTCAGGGGTATTGCAGATGCATATGCGCGCGCCGCTCGGCACCCGCATCGAGGTCGCCGGACGCATCGCTTCGCTGGTGACCAATGACATCAAGCAAATGCTGCCCGGCCAAGTCGAAGGCGTGGTCAGCAATTGCGGCTTGCCAGTCGGACAGCATAATCTTGCTTTCATCCCGACACCGACCATTGGCACCCAGGATTGCGATATGACAATCACCTTGAAAAATGAAGCGTCGCCGGTATGGGAATACCGGCGCATGCTCCGCAAAGGATTGAAGAATCGCTATCCTGGAACCATATTTACTTTCCAGCCCGCTGATCTGACCGCGAAGATTCTCAACTTTGGATCGCCCTCGCCGATCGACGTGCAGATCACTGGCATGGATATGGATGATAACTACGAGTTCGCGCGTAAATTGACGGGTGAGCTCAGCAAAATCAGCGGTACCAGCGACGTGACTATCCAGCAGACCATGCGTACGCCGACCTTACGCGTCAATGGCAATCGCACGCTCGGATTGGGTATTGATCTGTCCCTGAAGGATATCGCCGACAATCTGTTGCTGACGACATCCGGGAGCCAGCAAGTCGACCAGGAATATTGGCTAGATCACAGGAATGGCAACTCCTACCAGGTCAATATTTATACGCCGCAGCCGCAGGTCACGAGAATCCAGGATCTGTTGACTATTCCTATCGATAAGGGCGACCTTGATCTTTCAGGACAAAACATGCAACTGCTCGGCAATGTCGCCACGCTTTCGGCGGTCGGAACTCCGGGTGAGATCACGCACTACAACACCATTCCGGTGTTCGACATCTATGTATCCGCCGAAGGGCGCGATTTAGGCCATGTTTTGGAGGATGTCGAAAAAGTCGTTAAATCAATGGAGGATCAGTTGCCACGGAGCGCGACAGTTGAAATCAAGGGTCAGGCCGAAACCATGCGCAGCGCTTATATAGAATTGCTTGGCGGTCTTGTCGCCGCTATCGTGCTGATTTACCTGCTGATCGTAGTCAATTTCCAATCCTGGACCGACCCCTTCATCATCATTACGGCCTTGCCCGGCGCGTTGGCGGGCATCGCCTGGTCCTTGTTCATCACGCACACCAATATTTCCGTGCCGGCGCTGACTGGCGCCATCATGTCCATGGGTACGGCAACCGCCAATTCTATTCTCGTCGTGTCATATGCTCGCGAACGGCTCGAACTGCACGGTGACGCGTTGCTGGCCGCCGTCGAAGCCGGGTACGCACGTATAAGGCCGGTGCTCATGACCGCATCGGCGATGATCATCGGCATGTTGCCGATGTCGCTAAGTAATTCCCAAAATGCGCCACTGGGCAGAGCCGTCATGGGCGGTTTAACGGTCGCAACCATCTCGACCCTGCTTTTCGTGCCGTGCGTTTACGCCATCATCTATAACAAACGAACCGCTCGCCAAAAGGAGAATATCTGATGAGCAAATTTTCTGGTGGAGGACGCATAGCAATAGCAGTCCTGCTAATCCTTTCCTATGTTGGCTATCAGTTCTATGAACGCAAACAGGCAGCCGATGCGCTGAGCGAGGAGACGCTTGAAGATGCTGTGGAGACCGTTGCTATCATCCATCCCAAGCCCGGGAAGCCAACTGAAACCATTACCCTCCCCGGCAATATCGATGCCTGGTTTCAGGCGCCAATCTTTGCGCAAGTCTCAGGTTATGTGGAAATGTGGTACAAGGATTACGGCGCGCATGTGAAGAAAGGCGAAGTCCTCGCCATAATCCAAGCCCCGGCCCTTGATGCCCAATTTAAGCAAAGCAAGGCTGATATGGAATCGGAACGCGCCAAATACGAACTCGCTGTCGTGACTGCGAAGCGCTATGTGGCGCTGCGCAAATCACAAGCGGTCTCCGAGCAGTCGATCACAGTGCAGTTAGCCAATGAGAAAATGGCGCAGGCCGAGCTTAATGCCGCCCTGCAAAACATCAAGAACTACGAGGCGAAAATAAAGTTCAAAACAATCGTTGCACCTTATGATGGCGTGGTTACTCAGCGTAATATCAATGTCGGCGACTATATCAATTCTGAGGGCAATATCAGCGGCACCACAGTCTCTAACTTATTTTCTGTGGCCGACATACATAAGATGCGTCTCTTCATCTCAGTTCCGGGGCCGTTTGCGAGAATACTTAAGCCTAACCTCACGGCGGATGTGACTGTGCCGCAAATTGCCAATCGAAACTTTACAGCTAAATTCCTGACCAGCGCCAATGGCTTCGATCCGAACACCCGCACCGTGACCGCCGAATTCACCATTGACAACGACGACCATGCTCTGTGGCCCGGTTCATATGCTACAGTCCGCCTGACGGGGCCGAGTAATACCCATATTCTTACGATTCCGTCCAGTTCTATGGTGTTTGAGGAAAAAGGCACGGAAGTCGCCACGGTGACGGATGATAACCGCATTCACTTGAAATCGATCACTGTGGGAAAAATCCTCGATGGTTCGATTGAGGTGGTGGACGGCATTACCGAAGCCGATCGCATTGTCGACAACCCCAGCGCCGCACTGCTCGAAGGCGATAAAGTGCGTATTGTAACGCCAGCCCCCGGCTATGACCTTGACGCTCACCCAGCGACAGAGTTATAGACAAACTCTTAACAAAATATTTATCTGCCCAATGATAAGCAAGCTATTACGGATAAGATCAGAAATATCAAGCATTTTTAGCGGCCGAGCACGGCGTTGCGGCGTTTTACTGCTGGCGCTCAATTTAACTGCTTGCATCAATGGTCCGGCCGTTGATCTGGCCCCCGCCTATAAGCCGGCCAAATTCATTGTTCCCGACTCATGGCATGGCGCAAGCCCTTTTGTCCAAGCAAAACCGTCCGATGGTGAAGTGCGCCAGGATTGGTGGAAGCAATATAACGATCCGGTCCTGAACAAGCTTGAAGAACAGGCCATGTCGTCCAATCCGGATCTTCAAGCCGCCGCCGAGCGCTTCGTCCAGGCCCGCGATATGATGATGAAGGCCCGCTCGCGCCTAATCCCGCAAGCCGGACTGGGGTTCGGCGCCTCAGATAATAAACAATCCGCCGACAGTCTATTTCACGCCCCCGGCTCTTCGATTTACGATACCAGCATTTCCACTGGCGGTATCGCGTCCTGGGAACCCGATTTCTGGTCGGCGTTACGCAATGCGACGCGCGTAGAAATCTACCGCGCCGAACAGCGCGCCGCCGAATACGGGCTGGCGCGCCTTAGCCTGCAGGCGGAAATTGCGACGGATTATTTCACGTTGCGCGGCTACGACGCGCAGTATGCGATCTATAAGCAATCGATCGACTATTACAAAAAGTCACTGTCTATCGTCAAAGACCAGTTTATTGGTAAGATCGGATCGGGGCTTGATGTTGCCCGCGCTGAATATTTGCTGTCCAGTACCGAGGCTAAACAATTCGACATTCAAAGTAACCGTCAAGTGACGGAACATGCGATCGCCATCCTTGTGAACATGGCGCCTGCCAGTTTCACGATCGAACCGGTCGATGAACTGCGAATGGCGAATTTCAAGATGCCGCGGAAAATTCCATCCACCTTGCTTGAACGCCGGCCCGACATCGCCCAAATGGAACGCCGGATGGAGCAGGCGAATCGTGAAATTGGCATCGCCCGCGCAGCCTTTTATCCCAATGTGGTATTCCGGGTTGACGGCGGATATGAAGATCACGGCCTGAATTTGGTCAAGCTCGCCGCCAGTTTCTGGTCCTACGGCTCATCCATTTCGCTGCCGGTTTTTGAGGGTGGTTATCGCCGCGCCCAATTGCAGCAATCCTGGTCTGCCTATCGCGAGACGGAAGACAGATACCGTTCGACGGTGCTCAATGCCTTTCGCGAAGTCGAAAACGGGTTGAGCCAGACAAAACTGATGTCCGCAGAGGCAGAACGGCAGGATGCCGCAGTTCAGGCTGCACTCAAAACGCAAATCATGTCCATGGACCTTTACATGGGTGGACTGACTTCCAGTCTTGAGCTCATCTATGCGCAGGTCAACACACTAACAGCCAGGATTGATGCGGTGCAAATCAAAAATGGCTTGCAGAAAGCCTCGGTTGCGCTTATCCGCGCCCTCGGCGGAGGCTGGAACCGCAAGCAATTACCCCCCGATGAGCAGATTCAACCCATGGGTATTTTTCAATACACCAACCTTGACAAACCGGAGCCCGCAGGGGGAATCGATGTCAATGCAGGTAATAACGGGGTGAATAATGATCTGACCAAGCCTTCAGCTCCTTGATCGTTGTCAGCAAACTTGCATGCTGGATTTCGGGTGCTTATATGCGAGGTTAAAGTTAAAAACCTCGCAAACCCGTTCTCGGCTTTGCAGGTATCATCATTACATTGGTTCCGGTTTCATCTTGCCAATATTTATCGATGAGCATGCTGATTCTACAAAAGGACGGAGAACCGCTTACCGGCATTGCCGGTTTTGACAAAGATTTGTTAGCCGCCAAGCGAAGAGAGTCAACAAAAAAGCGTTAGCTAATTGTTTTCAGTTGAAAGAGATCACCGCTTCATTATAAGAAGCGCAAAACCGGCGCTAGGATTTTTTTCGTCACGCCGCCCATTAACCGCAACACCCCGGTTCGAAGTTTAAAAGAAACACATGAGACCTTCATTAAGGTGCATGGAGTTGACCGGGGAAAAAGAGTGAATAATGACAACAATAAAGAATTCAGCCCAGGCTCTTGAGCATATTATCCATCGTCATTTTATTTGGGTGATCATCGCCTCTTATGGCGTTGCCGCCATCGTCCCTGGGTTCGGCCTCTGGATCCGGGATGCGGAATTGGGCTCCGTGACGCTATTTCAAAATAAGTTAACTTTTCCCTTGCCTCTAATGATGCTGGCATCGTTATTATTCAATGCCGGGCTGGGTGTAAGAGCCAAAGAGTTGGCGCAACTGCGCCATCAACCGTTCATGCTGGTTGGCGGATTAGTAGTGAACTCTGCAACTCCCTTGCTCTTTATTATTGTACTTAGCTTTGTAGCGAAGCCATGGCACAACCCCGCGGAAATGCAACAAATCCTCGTCGGGCTTGCCCTGGTCGCCGCTATGCCCATTGCCGGAGCTTCGACCGCATGGGCGCAGAATGCAAACGGAAACCTGGCGTTGAGTCTGGGACTGGTGCTGTTCACGACATTACTTAGCCCGCTGATTACGCCGTTTGTTCTGCACACAATCGGCTTCGTGACTTCCGGCGATTACTCCGAGGACTTGCACGAACTCGCCTCGAACGGCGTTGCAACTTTTCTTGGACTTTGGGTCATCTTGCCTTCGTTATTGGGTATATTGACGCATTGGTTGATCGGCGAGCACCGGATAGCGTCGGTAAAGCCTTATTTAAAACTTATAAATTACACTGTTCTGGTGCTGCTTAATTATTCGAATGCCTCGCTGACGCTACCCAATGCAGTGTCTCAACCTGACTTTGATTTTTTCGCGATCATACTGGCAATTGTCATTGCACTGTGCGTCATTACATTTTTTTCCGGATATCTCGTGGCCCGTCTCTTCCGGGTAGTCCGTAACGAAACAGTTTCGCTGATGTTTGGTCTCGGCATGAAGAATAATGGCACGGGGCTTGTTCTGGCTTCCATGGCGTTATCAGACCACCCGCAGATAATGTTGCCGATTATTCTCTACAATCTGGTTCAACACCTCATCGCGTCGGTAGTTGATTTCACGCTGTTTCAACGGCAACCAGCACAGAATTGATCCGGCGTAGCGCAGGTTTTCGTATTGATGGCTCTTAGATTCTGATTACAATAACCCGCCGACATAAAGTATGCTCTATTCAACTTTTCTATTTACTGTAGGTCAGCCAATATTGAAAAAAAACCGGCCGGTTGCCAAGGATTCAAATTAATTTTTGCAAGGGGTCTGGTTATGTTGAAACGATTATATTTAATGCACTATTGTCAAGGTCAATCCGAAGCGCTGACCGGGCAGGGCATAAGGCTGGTAAAGCTTCTTGAGAACGGGCTTATGGCGGATGAGATTCCTCCTCGCGTCATTATTCTTTGCTCTCCTTCCCCGCAGGCGAAAAAGATAGCGGAAATTATCGCGGCAAAGTTCAGCATGTCCCGCTGGCTAGTTCCCGTTGAGCCGGAAGGCTGCCTCGACGATGGCGGCGAAGAATCGCGTTGGGAACAGGACATTCTGGCGCTTCAAGACATTGAAACGGCTATGGAACAAAACTCTGTTGTTCTTGTCATCACCGGTCCGCAAAAGGTAGAAGGCCTTTCCAGGGCTCTAGGGTATGACATCAGGCTGAAAAATTCAGAATGTCTGGTCTATGAACAGCAACAGGTATTAACTGAGAAGGCTGGTCCGTTAACGCTTGCAGGAAGGTTAACTGTTAATGTTCAAATGCCTTATGTTAACGTAACGCAGCCGATTAGCGAATTCCCAACGGGGTTTACTCATTTTGTTCAAAATTGCATGACCAGCCGGGGAATAAGAACCGGGGCTCTTATAGCCGCCGCTGGCTTAGGCATTTTAGGCATAGCCGCCGAGGTTGATGGCCGTTTCGGACTTTCCGGGGCGACAGAAATGAAAGTTGTAGCCGGGCTGGAGCAGCCGGTTGTGCATATAGCGCTGCCGGGATCGCATCCGGCAGCGCAGTGTAAAAACAGCCTGTCTGGCCGGAAAGGAAAAGAACATAGCGCTCTGATAAACACAGAGGGTAATCAATTTTTGGCTTTTAACAAAGGCTGCTAGCTAGCCAATGCTTGCGCAGGCCCGGTACATTGCAAACCAAAAGCCTCAGCCACTGCGGGATATGTCACCTTGCCCTGGTAGGTATTGAGGCCATGTTGCAGCGCCTGGATTTTTCGCACTGCGTCCAGTCCTTCATTCGCCAGGTGCAGCGTGTATACAGCCGTTTGATTGTTAAGCGCGAAGGTGCTGGTGCGCGGTACAGCGCCCGGCATGTTGGCGACGCAATAATGCACCACGCCGTCGATTTCATAGGTTGGATTGCTATGGGTTGTTGCATGCGTGGTCTCTACGCAGCCCCCCTGGTCGACGGCTACATCAACGATAACGGAACCCTGGCGCATAGCCGGCAGCATGTTCCGAGTCACCAGCCAGGGCGCGCGTCCACCGGGAATCAACACCGCGCCAATCACCAGGTCAGCTTCATAGATGACATCCTCGATATTATATTCATCACTGATACGCGTTTGTAATTGCCCGCGGTATATGTCATCCAGGTATTTCAAGCGATCATGGGAGATATCCAGTACCGTGACTTGCGCCCCCAGGCCGACGGCGACCCGAGCGGCGTTGGTGCCTACAATACCCGCACCCAGGATGACGACATTAGCGGGAGCGACCCCGGGAACGCCGCCCATCAAGATACCCCTGCCGCCATGGGATTTTTGTAAATAAGTTGCGCCAACCTGGGTCGCCATGCGTCCTGCGACCTCGCTCATGGGCGTCAATAACGGCAGCTGCCCCGTTTCTGTTTGTACGGTTTCGTATGCAATGCCCGTCGCTCCGCTTGCCAGCATGGCATCTGTAAGCGGCTTGTCTGAGGCTAAATGCAGATAGGTGAAGAGTATCAGGTCCGGGCGCAGATATTGATATTCCGAGGCAATCGGCTCTTTTACTTTGACCACCATTTGGGCCGCCCAAACATCTTCAGCGAAGAGAACTATCTCAGCTCCGGCAGACAAATATTCCTCGTCTGAAAGCGAGCTTCCTAAACCTGCACCACTCTGTACCAGCACCTGATGACCACGTCGTGTCAAGGCCTTGACCGCTCCAGGCGTCATCCCGACGCGATTTTCGTTATCTTTAATTTCTTTGGGTAGTCCGATAAGCATGGCTGGCTCCAGTTTGTCGATTTGTGAAGTTCTAAAAAGATGTTGACGTATTATCAAGCGTGCCACGCGCATAAAACAATATTATTTATAAATTATATTAACAAAATAAATAATATGGTTTTCCTGCGGAGATGACGGCCCAAACCAGGTGGACGAAATTCACTAACCCGAAGATATGTAGCTTCGTTTAAACCTTGCCGCTAATAAGCAAATCGAATAAAGAGCCAATAAAATATTATTGAGGCATTAATTAACTGTTATAGTCAGCAATTTTTTTTGGATATAGTTTAAGCGGAAGGGTAGCGTTAATGAATTTGGCATATACGATTTCGGGTTTTACAGTCGGGTTATTAGTTGGCCTTACCGGCGTGGGAGGCGGTTCCTTGATGACGCCTTTGCTGGTTTTTCTATTTGGATTCAATCCGGCTGTTGCAGTGGGCACGGATCTATTATTCGCCGCTATCACCAAAACCGGCGGCGTGTGGGTGCATCACGGAAAACATGGTTCGGTCGACTGGAAAATCGTGGGCTGGCTGGCGCTGGGGAGCATACCTTTTGCCGTGATTACCTTATTTGTACTTAAGCACTTTATTGCCATAGGCAAGGAAACGACTGGGGCAATTACGTTCACGCTGGGTATTGCTCTGGTATTAACTGCTTGCGCGCTGTTTGTGCGCAGCTTTTTATTAAATAGAGCGGCGAAACTCAAACCTATTGATGATGAACACAGCAATCCCGTTAATGCCGCCCGCTTCAAACATTTGCAAATACCCGCCACGGTGCTTATAGGCGCGGTTTTAGGCGTGTTGGTTACGTTGTCATCCGTAGGCGCGGGCGCTTTGGGAACGGTTGCATTGTTATTTCTTTATCCCAGGATGACCACGCTAAAAATCGTTGGCACTGATTTGGCTCATGCTATTCCGTTAACCGCAGTTGCGGGGATTGGCCACCTTAGCTTAGGCAACGTGGATTTGGTTTTATTGGGTAGCTTACTGGTCGGTTCTCTGCCCGGTATTTGGGTAGGCAGCCATCTGAGCGCAAAAATTCCTGAAAGTTTTTTACGGCCGGTTTTAGCCTCAATTTTGATGCTGATCGGAGTCAAGTTTATTTTGCAATAACATTTTGGTATAGCTCCATTATTAAGAACGGAAAACGGCTGATGAAAAAAATACTGTTTGTGACCAGTGAAGCGCATCCCCTGATAAAAACCGGGGGTCTTGCGGACGTTTCCGGCAGCTTGCCCAAGGCATTGGCGGAAGCGGGCGCCGATGTGCGCCTGATAATGCCCAAATATCAGGCCATTAAAACCACTGAAGAAATTTACTACAAAAGCACGGTGCGGGTGAACGAAACCGACGCAAATATCCTGGAAACCCGGCTGCCAGGCGCCCAAGTGCTTGTATGGCTGGTAGATTGCCCGGAATACTTCAATTTTCCGGGTAATCCCTACGTGGATGAGCAAGGTAATGCCTGGGAGAACAGCGCCGGCCGTTTTGCCCTGTTTTGCCGTATTGCTGTAGAGGTGGCGATGGACCGGGGCTACTTGGACTGGACGCCCGGTATAGTCCACTGCAATGACTGGCAAAGCGGGCTGGTGCCGGCTTTACTGTCCCTGGAGGCCAATCGGCCGGCTACCGTGTTCACTATACATAACATGGCCTATCAAGGCATATTCCCCAGATCTGCACAGGCCTCGCTGAACCTGCCAAAGGAACTCTGGAATCCGGACGGTATCGAGTTTAACGGAATGTTGTCCTTCATTAAAGGCGGCTTGGCTTACGCAGATCGTATCACAACGGTAAGCCCCACTTATGCTGGAGAAATTCAGACAGCCGAATTTGGCTATGGTCTTGAGGGGCTGTTAAGTTACCGGAATGATGTGCTGACCGGCATTATTAATGGCATTGACGCTGATCAGTGGGATCCGCTAACCGACCCCCAAATTGATGAACATTATAATGTTTCGACCTTGAGCAAAAAACAGCTCAACAAAGCAGCCCTGCAAAAAAAGTTATCTCTGCCGATTGACGATGTTCCAATTTTTGCACTCATCAGCCGTTTAGTCGAACAAAAAGGCATAGATCTGATATTGGAGTGTCTTCCCGAAATGTTGAGTCTGCCTCTGCAATTTATTTTGCTCGGGAGGGGCGACAAGCATTTTGAGCAGCAATTAACCGATGTTGCCAAAACTTATCCGGATAAGACAGCTTTTACCATTGGTTATGATGAAACCCTGGCTCATCTGTTTGAGGCAGGCGCGGATATTTTTCTGATGCCATCACGATTTGAACCTTGCGGCCTAAACCAGTTATACAGTCAACGCTACGGCACCGTTCCGATAGTCAGAAAAACCGGAGGCCTGGCGGATACTGTCGTTGACGCATTACCGGAGACTCTGGGCAATAACACCGCAACAGGCTTTGTTTTTAAAGACGCAACTTCCGGTGCTTTAATGGAAGCGATTAAACGCGCGCTTATTGTTTATAGCCAGGCTAAGACCTGGAAACAATTACAAATCAGCGGGATGCAAAAAGATTACTCCTGGAACAAAAGCGCTAAAGAGTATATGGCGTTATACGAACAGCTAAATTGACGGATGAAACCACTCTCAACGCTTGCAAGCGATAAACTGCGCCTGTCAGCCAAAGTCATGTCTGCTGCTTTATCAAGGCGTTTATGGTTTAGGCTACGGATGCTCAGTCTTGAATGAGTGCCGCGCTTTAGAAAGCATTAAGGCTTTTTGTCTTAAAATCGATGGCTACTTGGCGTTTTGCCAATTTTGCAGGAACTCCTGCTGCAACTGGATAGCGTTTGACATAGGCGGCGGCATGGGCTAGTCATTCGGAATTACCGGAACCGGAGGATGGAATTTGTGATTGATGCAAACCAGTTCATGAACATTATGGTTTTTTCGAGTGTAAATACCCGGTATTTGGACAAGCGCTGGCGCAAGTTTTAGATACACCGGCAAATGGAGAGTATGAAAACCATGAGTGAATACACTAAAACCGAACCGCTGTATATTTTATTAATCAGCGTGTACGGACTGATTCGAGGCTGTGAACTGGAGTTGGGGTGCGATGCGGATACCGGCGGCCAGATCAAATATGTCGTTGAGCTCGCTAAGGCTCTGGCAAAGCAGCCGGATGTCGAACGCGTGGATTTAATAACACGGCGGGTAATAGACAGCGAAATTAGTCCCGATTACGCGCAGCTCATTGAACCTCTTTCGGAAAATGCACAAATAGTCCGCATTGAAGCGGGTCCTGAAGGGTGCATCCGCAAAGAAGAGTTATGGGACTATCTGGATAGCTTTGCCGATAATTTGCTGTCTTGGCTGCATCGCCAGTCCCGCTTGCCGGACATCCTGCACAGCCATTATGCCGACGCCGGTTATGTCGGCGTACGTTTGTCGCATTGGACTGGCATACCGTTGATTCATACCGGCCATTTCCTGGGGCGTGATAAATACCGCAGGCTGTTGGCCATGTTGCCGATGGAGGATATCGAGCAGCGCTATCACATGTCCCGCCGCATCGGAGCTGAAGAAGATACATTGAGCAACGCCGATGTGGTGATTACCAGCACCCGTAATGAAATCGAAGAGCAATATGAGCTTTACGACTGCTATATGCCGGACAAGATGGCGATTATCCCGCCGGGAACCGATCTTGAAATGTTTCATCCGCCAACCTCTGCCGGTGAAGACATTCCCTTTGCAAAAAACCTCGATATGTCTTTGTACGAGCCCGGCAAGCCGATGATACTGGCGTTGTCCCGCCCCGATGAACGGAAAAACATTGCTGGACTTTTAGAAGCTTACGGCGAATCGCCGCGGTTGCAGCAATTGGCCAATCTGGTGATAGTCGCCGGTAATCGTGAAGATATCAGGGAGTTGAACGACGGCCCGCAAGGTGTTTTGACGGAATTGCTGCTGGTTGTTGATTGTTATGATTTATACGGCCGTGTTGCATTGCCGAAACACCATGCATCCGACGAAGTGGCGGGCATTTACCGGCTTGCGGCGGCATCCGGCGGGATATTCATCAACCCGGGCCTGACCGAACCCTTTGGCTTGACTTTGCTGGAAGCGGCAGCCAGCGGCTTGCCGTTGGTAGCCACCGAAAACGGCGGTCCTGTGGATATTATAGGCAATTGCTGTAACGGTTTGCTGGTCGACCCGCTGGATAAACCGGCGATTGCCGGAGCGTTGTTGACTATCCTTGAAAATCCGGAACTTTGGCAGGAGTTTTCCTCGGATGGATTAAAAAACGTTGCCCGGTATTATTCCTGGGACGCCCATGCACAAGCCTATTTGCGTAGAATCCGGGCGTTGCCGCAGCACCGTGAACAACTCCCGGAAACCCATCCAGTCGCCAAAACCGGCCGCTACCCGAAGCACGCCATTTTTACCTCAATCGATCATACCTTGCTTGGCGATTTCGAAGGACTGGAGCAATTCGTACGATTTATTCGCGAAAAACGAAAAAAATTTCTATTCGGAATTGCCACGGGACGCCGGCTGGATTCGGCGCTGACAGTTTTAAAAAAACCGCATTCCCATGCCGGATATTTTAATTACCAGTCTCGGCACTGAAATCTATTACGCCCCGCAGCTGATCGCCGACATCGCCTGGACGTACCCTATCGATCATTTGTGGATGCCGCACGCGCTGCGGCGCATCTTTGCCGGGTTGCCCGGTTTGACGCCACAAGCCAAAAGCGAGCAGAGCCGGTTTAAACTTTCTTATCATTATGACAGCAATGCCGCGCCACCGATGGAAGAAATCCTTACACTACTACGCCAGCAAGAATTGCCGGCCAATCCGATATTCTCATTCGGACAGTTTTTCGACATCGTCCCGGCCTGGGCTTCCAGGCCACGCCTTGCGTTACATTGCCAGGCAGTGGAATATTCCTTTGGAGCGTATCCTGGTAACGGGGGGGCGGCGCCGACGAAGACATGCTTCGCGGCAATACCCTGGGAGTTGTCGTCGCCAAGCGCCACCGAGAGGGATTATCGATACTGGGCGATACCGAACACGTCTATTTTGCCGAGCGGCCTCATGCCTGGGGCATATTGGAAGCCGTTGAACATTATGATTTTCTCGATCTCTAGCGGAGCGCACA
This sequence comes from Methylobacter sp. KS41, assembly GCA_002862125.1. Lineage (GTDB taxonomy): Bacteria > Pseudomonadota > Gammaproteobacteria > Methylococcales > Methylomonadaceae > Methylobacter_C. The sequence goes on from PHSP01000003.1 coordinate 124,572, forward strand.
GTCTATGAAAGAGCATATCCTGATTTGCACCGATCTTGACCGCACGCTGTTGCCGAACGGCAGACAGCCAGAATCACCCGGTGCGAGGGCTGCTTTCAGCCGTCTGGTTGCGCACCCGGAGGTGACCCTGGCTTATGTCAGCGGCCGCCATCGCGAGTTGATTGAAGATGCTATCCGGGACTACGAACTGCCCTTGCCCGATTGGATCATCGGCGATGTCGGCACGACAATTTACCAGGTGCGTGCCGGGGAATGGCGGTATTGGCAGGAATGGGAACGGGACATCGGCGCGGACTGGCGAGGAATGACGGCAAACGATTTGCGGCCTTTATTTACAGACCTGCAAGCGTTGCAATTACAAGAGGAAAGCAAGCAAAACCGTTATAAACTCAGCTATTACCTGCCTTTAGAAACGGATAGCAGCGCTTTGCAACGGGAGATGTCGCGGCGCCTTAACCTGGCAAGCATTGCGGCCAGCCTGATCTACAGTGTCGATCAGGCCACGTCGACGGGCCTCCTGGATGTGTTGCCGGCGCTCGCCACCAAACACCATGCCGTGGAGTTTTTAATGCAACATCAAGGCTTTGACTACAGCAACACAGTTTTTGCCGGAGACAGCGGCAACGATTTGCCGGTACTCGTCAGCCCGATTCATTCCGTATTGGTAGCCAACGCCGACTTTGAAGTCGCCGAGCAAGCTAAAACCCAAGCTTTGCAACAGGGAACATTGGCGGCATTATATCTGGCGCAAGGCGGTTTTCTGGGCATGAATGGCAATTACAGCGCAGGTATTCTTGAGGGCGTCGCCCATTATCATCCTGACGCCCGGTTTTGGATGGAGAAAGAACATGAGCAATAATGAGTCCCTGCATATTTTTGGTGAAGTGCTGTTTGACCACTTTCCCGGCGGCAACCGGGTTTTGGGTGGCGCACCATTCAATGTTGCATGGCACACACAGGCGTTCGGACAATCTCCCCGGCTCATCAGCAGGATTGGAGACGATCCGGCCGGACACGAAATCGCCTCGTTAATGGATGCCTGGGGAATGAGCCGTAATGCTTTACAGACAGATTGCGAGCATCCCACCGGCAGTGTCCGTGTGCTGATCCAGGACGGCGAACCGCATTACGAAATCGTTGCGGATTGCGCCTACGACTTTATCGATGGAAAATTACTCGAGACTAAAAGCACCCAGGGAGTTTTGTATCACGGCTCGCTGGCAATCAGAAACCCGGTTGCGCACGCGGCTCTGCAAGCCGTTAAAGACCGGCATCAAGGAAAAGTTTTTATCGATGTCAATTTGCGGCCGCCTTGGTGGGACAGGGAAACGCTGTTGCCGTTGCTTCAGGATGCGGATTGGGTCAAACTCAATGAAGCCGAACTGGCGGCACTATGTCCTGAAAGCCTTGGGGTGGAAGCTGCCATGTTGGAATTTTATCAGCTGTTTGATCTGGAAACGCTGGTGGTTACACGAGGCGAAAAAGGCGCTGTCGCTTGCGACAGCCGGATGCACTTCGTTGCCATCGAGCCTCCGGCAAGAACGACAGTGGTCGATACTGTGGGTGCGGGCGATGCTTTCGCCGCGCTGTTGCTGCTGGGGTTGAACCGGCAATGGCCTTTAGAGGAGACCCTGGAACGGGCGCAAGAATTTGCCTGCGCAATGGTCGGCAGACGCGGCGCGACTGTCGCTGATAGAGAGTTTTATCGAGAGTTCATCGAGCGATGGGGCTAAATGCCTCCGTTGGCGAGGATAAATGCTGAACTACACAATATTTGCCTTGCCGGAGGGGCAAAGCAAGCCTAGGATAACAGTATGTGCGAACAAGTTTCCCACTCGCTTTTGAATGCCATTCTGGATGATTTAAAACCGGAAATCAGAAGACAGGATTTGCGCCATTTTTATACCCGGCTGGGCGCTAATTTTTATGCCATTTATTCGCTGTTTTTTTTACCCTCTACGGACACCGCGACGATTTTAAGCCGCAAATGCTGCGTCTGGTGGAAGCGATGGCAAAAGGCTATATCAATCGTTCGGCGGAACTGGAAGGCGTCGACATACAGGGCGAACAGGATCATAACTGGTTTTTGTCGCAAAAATGGGTAGGGATGGCGCTTTATACCAATGGTTTTGCGGCGTTGACATACTGCGGCTCGACGCTGTCGCTTTTCTCTGGAAAAAAATCGGCGCCGCCTGCCAGAACGAGCGCAATGCGCATCTGATTCTCCAGTTGATGAAGGACTGTTGCCAGGTGACCGCGCCCGGCGTATTGTTTATCGCCGAGGCGATCGTCGCGCCGGTTGAAGTTATAAAATACTTCGGCGAAGATGCGATTATCGCCAAGGAATGTGAAATTGCTTATAACGCCACCTTGATGGCGTTGCTGTGGGACGGCATCGCTACCAAAAACACCAAATTGCTTTATCAGGGAGTCAAAAATATGCCGGCCAAACTTGAGCGGGCGACCTGGCTTAACTATGTGCGCTGCCATGATGACATCGGCTTTGGTTTTGACGACAACGATGTCCGGGCGGCAGGTTACGAGCCATTCGCGCACCGGCAATTTCTGGTTGATTATTTCAGCGGCCAGTTCGACGCTTCTCTTGCCAGGGGCATGGTCTTTATCCGTTTCAATCATCAACGTCCGTCGGAACGGGTTCTGGTGATCGCCAATTTTGATGCCAATCCCCAATATTTTGATCTGGAGGTCATCAGCGGTCGAGGCATTAACCTTTTGGTCATTCTATCGACTTATACAGCACTAGAACATCCGCCCAGTATGATCGTCGGATCGTTTTACAGCCTTATCAATTTTATTGGTTGACGGAAATATAAGGCGGCAGTCACGGGCTTGCCTCCGGACGATGAGTTCGCCGCCCTTATGAATGCGTGGCGAAAGCCGGATTATGTGTTTCAACATCAAGACCTTATTCGCCCCGGTGACGGGTTTTGAAACCGCCAGGAGAAATATGATCAGATTGAATAAGCATGCGAAAGCTGATCCCGAAGCCAAAGCGGAGATGGCTGATCAGCACCGGATTATGTTGTCGGAACTGGAACAACGCCTGAAATGCACCGGCGCCGGGCTGGATAGCGTTGATGCAGCCCGGCGTTTGCAGGAATACGGCGGCAACGAGCTCCATGTTCGCAAGGATACTCCGGAAATTCTCAAGTTTTTCCGCCAGTTCACCAACTTTTTTGCTCTTCTGCTCATTGCCGGTTCCGCCCTGGCTTTCTTTGCGGATTATCTGAAGGCGGGCGAAGGAAATTTCTACATCGGTGTGGCCTTGCTGGCAGTCGTGTTGCTCAATGCGTCGTTCACCTACATTCAGGAACACGAGAGCGAACGGATCATGGAAAGCTTCCGCAATATGCTGCCGCCGATGATTTCCGTGTTGCGGGATGGCCGGGTGTCGCGTATTGAAGCCAAGCTGTTAGCGCCGGGCGACGTGATGGTGCTGGAAGAGGGCGATCGCGTACCGGCCGATGGACGTTTGCTTGAAGTTAATCAGCTTAAGGTCGATCATTCCGCGCTGACTGGCGAAAGCGAGCCGCAATTGCGCAATCTGGCCTGCACGCACGATAAAATCATGGAAAGCCGCAATATGGTGTTTTCCGGAACCTTGGTCCAAAGCGGCAACGGCAAGGCTCTTGTCTACGGCACCGGAATGAACACTCAGATTGGCCGCATCGTCCAGCTCACCAAGGACACCGCGCAGGTCGAGACCCCGATCCGCAAGGAGTTGAGGCGTTTTATACATATCATTTCTGCGATTGCGATTGGCCTGGGCGTGTTATTTTTCTTGCTCAGCGTCTTATTGGGTAAGCCCTACATCGCCAGTCTTATTTTCGCCATCGGCATTATCGTCGCCAATGTGCCGGAGGGCTTATTGCCTACCGTGACGCTGGCATTGACCATGGCCTCAAGGCGGATGGCCAAAAAAAATGCTTTGATCAGAAACCTGGAAGCCGTGGAAACGCTGGGTTCGACAACGGTTATCTGCACAGACAAGACCGGCACCATCACCCAGAACCGGATGAAGGTCTCGACGCTGGTGCTCGACGGTCGCGAATGGTCTGCTTATCATGGCGGCTTAAGCCGCGCAGACGGCCTGGATGAAGCCCTAGCGGCAATTACGCTATGCAATAACGCCCGGTTGTCCGGAAAGCATTATCAGGGCGACCCGACCGAGGGCGCGCTCTTGGTTTTCGCGCAGCGGTTGAAGCCGTGTGGCGATTTGCCGATCAGTTTTCCGCGTTTGCATGAAAGCCCGTTCGACTCGGCCACCAAACGCATGATTACCATTCACAGGGGCTTGGCCGGTCAACCTAATCTTGCCTATATGAAGGGGGCGCCGGAAGTGGTGTTCAGTAAGTGCAGTCAGCGCCGGGAGCGGGGTGCATTGGTTGAGTTCGATACGACTGCCAGGCAGCTGGCCCAGGACGCCTACGAACGGCTGGCCGCCCGAGGCGAAAGGGTGCTGGCGCTGGCCTTTAAAACCACCGGAAACCTCCAGGCCAGCGAAGAAGATTTTATCTACCTGGGTCTGGTTGGGATGCTCGATCCGCCGCGTCCGGAAATCCCGGACGCTATCGATAGGTGCCGGACAGCCGGCATCCGGGTGTTCATGATCACCGGAGATTACCATATCACTGCCGAGTCCATAGCCAGGCAAGTAGGGCTGTACACCGGCGACGGTCAAGTCGTCATGGACGGGCAACTGGAGAACATGGACCAGGACGAGCTTTCGAAATTGCTGGATAGCCGTGAGCTGGTGTTTGCTCGCGCCTCACCTATGCAAAAGTTACAGATCGTCAAGGCATTGCAACAAAAAGGCGAGGTGGTCACCGTAACCGGCGATGGCGTCAACGATGCGCCGGCGCTGAAGAATGCCGATATGGGCGTGGCAATGGGAGTGTCCGGTACTGAAGTAGCCAAGGAGGCCTCGGATATGGTGTTAATGGATGACAACTTCGCGACCATTGTCAATGCGGTGGAAGAAGGACGCACGATTTTTTCCAACATCAAGAAATTCATCGCCTATGTCCTTACCAGCAACGTGCCGGAGATATTGCCGTTTATTGCCTTTGTGGTTTTCAATGCACCGTTGGCATTGACCGTAGTGCTGATACTCAGCATCGATCTCGGCACGGACATGTTGCCGGCCCTGGGCTTGGGACGGGAATTGTCCGAGGTGGATGTAATGAAGCTGCCGCCACGCAAGCGCGATGAGAGGCTATTAACTTGGCCGTTGTTGAGGATGAGCTACGGCATAATCGGCATGCTTCAGGCTGCGGCGGGTTTCTTTGCTTTTTTCGTGGTGCTTGACCGTGGCGGCTGGGTGTGGGGCTCTCCGTTACCGGAAACCGGCGTCCTTTACCGGACTGCCGTCACTTCATTTTTTGCCGCGGTAGTGATCTGTCAGGTGGCCGATGTATTGATTTGCCGCACCCGGCGGCAAAGCATCCTGTCGGCGGGCATCTTTGCCAACAAGCTGATCTGGTTGGGCATCACCATGGAACTTGGCCTCGTGGCCGCTATTTCCCATGTGCCATTATTGCAACCCTTTTTCGGAACCGCGCCGATAGGCTGGTTCGAACTATCGCTTGGGATCCCCTTCGCGCTGGTCATTCTCCTTGGAGACGAATTCAGACGCTGGATGATCCGGCGGGGTAATCCCTTTGTGCAACGTTGGCTGACCTGGTAATATGCAGAAGTCTTTATGCAATTTTAACCGCTAATTTCCTCAATATAGATAAAGAGTACCCAACGTTTTTGGGCATTGCGCAAGTGCTCAGGTATTCACCTTTGATAATTGACTTCAGCGTACAATTTTTTCCCTTTTCGCCCAAGTTATTCCGCAGGGTTAATTTTAAACGCACATAAATTTGGCTAGAGGGTTGAGTAGATGTAACAATATCCAGCCGTTCTTAGTAGTAAGATTTAAAACCATATTGTGATTGACCAAATAAATGCTATTTTGCCGCAGACTCAATGCAGACAATGCGGCTTTCAGGGTTGCCGTCCTTACGCTGAAGCTATCGCATCCGGAGCGGCGGACATTAATCAATGCCCGCCCGGCGGTAACGAGGGAATTATCGAGTTGAGCCGTTTATTAGGTGTTAGCCCTAAACCGCTTAATCCCCAATTCGGCCGGCATAAACTCAAAAGTGTTGCTTTCATTATTGAAAAAGACTGTATCGGTTGCGTTAAATGTATCGCCGCCTGTCCTGTTGACGCGATTCTGGGAGCGGCAAAGTTTATGCACACGGTTATCGCTTCGGAGTGCACTGGCTGTGAGCTTTGCGTTGCGCCTTGTCCGGTAGACTGTATTGTCATGAAGCCATTGCCTATGGATAAAGATCAGCCGCTTGCCCAGGCGCAGAAATACGCCCGTGCGCAACAGGCAAAGCGGCGCTATGATGCCCGCTGTTTACGCAAAGAAAAAGAAAACTTGGAAAAAGCCGGGCGTGCGAAACGAAAAATAGCAGAATTAATAAAGCTGAAATCAGAAAGTTCGCAACAATAATTACAGCCTTTATGCATCAGCCAAAATTACTCTTGCGGGCTAGCAACTGCGCATCAATAACCAAATGTGACAGGTTTAAAATTTTAACTGATAATGCGGTAATGCCAAATGAGAGCCGGCGAAGGTAATAAAAGGGCTTCAAAACCATCCCGAGCTGATCGACTTTTCTTCGCTTGTATAGTACTCTGCGCCGCTAAATCCCTGTTCAATTTTCAAAACGGCCCCCTACACCCCCAGAGATCACCAATGAAAATCGTTGCACTTATATTCGCCTTTTTGCTGCAATCATGCAGCGCAAATCTAACGCCCTCTACGACCCAGGCGGCTGCTCCACAGGCGAATACTCCAGCGCCCTCATGGCCGGCAGGTCTTCCCGTCTATGATCACATCGTGATCGTGATAGAGGAAAACAAGAACTATGATGAAATCATAGGAAATCCGGCTGCGCCCTATATCAACGGCGCTTTAAAAGCGGAAGGGGCAAGCCTCACCCAGATGTATGGAGAAGAACATCACAGTCAGGGAAATTACTTCTGGCTGTTTTCGGGCAGCAACCAGAACGTTGGATTTACAGACGATATACCTCAGAAACCTATTGCGGCAAGTAACTTGGGTGAACAATTAATCCGCTCTGGCCTTTCCTTTAAAGGCTATTCAGAAGATCTGCCGGTGATCGGCTCTCGGGTATCCAACTCCGGTCTTTACGCCCGCAAACACGTTCCTTGGATCAGCTTCAGCAATGTCCCGAAAGGCCCGGAAGTTTCGGCTTCGTCAAATCTGAGATTGGTGGATTTTCCCAGTGATTACAACTCTCTTCCTACCATTTCCATTGTGGTCCCCAATCTTGTCAATGATATGCACAATGGTCCCTTTCCGGATAATGTCATGGCTGGGGACAAGTGGCTGAGGGAACGCCTGAACGCTTATTACAACTGGGCCAAGGAGCATAACAGCTTGCTTATCCTCACCTTTGATGAGAACGATAAGAAAGGAGTGACAGGCTTGACCAATCCGGCCGATCTGGAACAAGAGGGAAGGAACCGGATCGTTACGATTCTTGCCGGCGCGCATATAAAGCATGGCGATTACCCTGAATATAAGGGCGTCACCCATGTTAATCTTTTGCGCACATTGGAAGCGATGTACAAGCTGAATAAGTCGGGAGCTCAACAGCAGAACGCGCTAAAGAGCGGCATAACCGATGACTTCATTATCACCGATGTATTTACCCGCTGACAACGGCCACTGCCGGAAGCTTGGAATCAGACTTATGGACTCAACAGAATGACAATTCCAGGTAGCATAGGCCGTCTTAATCCGGCAAAAACGCAAGTTATCCCGCGCCAAAACTTCTGAAACAGCATCATCTGAAATTGGAAAAATTTGCGTTATCAGTGATAGCTTTGGCCGGGAATCCGGTTCGCCTTTGAGTTTAGTTTGGTTCAACAGGTCTAAACGCTTTCGATGTTAGTGAAGGTGCGTTAAAATTTCCTTGCACCGTCATCATAACCATTGATTCGTGGAGATATACAATGATCAATCAATCAACTATCGAGTATCTGTCGGCCCATGAGTTTTTCTCCGGGCTCAGCGATGACATTCTGAAATTCCTGTGTGAGTGTTCGAGCCGGCGCGAGATTAAAGAAGGGCAGATTTTGTTCCGGCAGGGCGAAAACGCGGACAAATTCTACGTGATTCTCAATGGGTGCATTTCCATTCAAATGCCGGCGATAATGGGTCCGGCCATGGAAATCCAGAGTGTGGGTAAGGATCAGGTGTTGGGGTGGTCTTGGCTGATATCACCTTATAAATGGAGTTTTCAAACCAGAGCCGAAGTAGATACGGAATTGCTCGAGTTTGACGGGACCGCCTTGCTTGCGCATTGTGAACAGGAACCGAAATTCGGCTATGAACTGTTCAAGAAATTCGCAGGATTGATGTCTGAACGTCTAAGCGTGGCACGCCAGAAGATGATGGATGAATGGAATCCGGCCGGGTTCGCTTAATACCGCATCAGGATGGTTATGCCGTTTGATAGTCCTTATGGGATTGCTATTAAAATTAATGAAACTTTCAAATGGCGAAAAATTAAATAGTTCTGTAGGATTCGCTGTTTGTTTATCGCCCTGAAAATGAAGAATATGCGCTCTATGAGGTCTCAACACGTTATCTATTTTCAACTGATTTAATTCGATCTATTATTCTTCACGCACCTTACATAAGAAATGGATAGAATCGAATTCGAGGAAATCGTAAAAGCACAAGATGATTTGATTCATGCTTTGGACTTTGATGTCTGGATAGGCATGGAACCCACCTTTACCAGGCGCTTTGCCGAAACCCCGGAGTGGTTGTCGGAAGCTTTGGGCCCCGATAAATTAAAGGATGCATACGCGCTGCTAAATGAAGTGTACAAGCGCCAACCCGGAGGCGTTGTGTTGCGCACATTGGGCAGGCAATACGCAAACGAAGATTTGCCGCGATGGAACATCGGCTATTATCAGGCAAGAAATAATCAGTTTTCTTGGGACGGGCCATTAGACCCCAGCCTTATTAAAAAATCAAAAGACGCCGCTTTTAATATATCCGTAGACATTGAAGCTTTTTGGCATGCTCTGAATAACGCTTTGAACCGGATTGGATGGCAATCCACGGCTTTCATCGTGAATGGGAGTCTCCGGTTTCGTATTTTATTCCGCTGCGATGGAGCGGTAGCAATTGCTGATGTCGGCACCAAACCCCAGTTGGCCCGTTCATCGGTTCACGGACAGCAGATACCGCTTACCGGTTTAACAGATGAATTATCAGCAAATGAAGATTTTTTGCTATGTCTGGGTGCGCGCAATTCGGAAAGCCATCATGACGAAGGACCCAGCGCGGTAATCGAGTTGCCAGAGCTGCCGGATGTCCCCACCTTTATACAGCTATTGCAATGCATTGAGCAAGCAGCAAAAGAAGCTCATTTGGAAAGCCTGGTCATTCAAGGTTTTCCCCCTCCGGTGGATGCCGACGTTGCCTGGACAACCATAACACCGGATCCAGCCGTGATCGAAATCAATCAGGCGCCAGCAGACAATTCGGTTAATTTTTACCGCTACTGCGAGTTGTTCTACAGTGCGGCGCAAACGCTTGGATTGTTTCCTTATCGCTTGCACTACAATGGCGTTGTTTCCGATTCCGGCGGCGGTGGACAGTTTACCCTTGGCGGACCGGAGCCGTTGATTAGCCCGTTTTTCCTCTATCCGCATTTGTTGCCGCGTCTGGTCCGTTATCTTAATGCCCATCCGGTACTTTCGTATTGGTTTGCGCCGCCTTCAATCGGCAGCTCCAGTCAGTCACCGAGAACAGATGAAAGCGTATTTGAATCCTTTCTTGAGTTATCCTTAGCCTTGGAGCAACTGGAGAAAATTGAAAATCCGTCGCCGGAGTTTATCTGGCGCAGCTTAAGTCCGTTTTTGGTGGACCCATCCGGTAATCCTCACCGCAGCGAATTGAATATTGAAAAATTGTGGAATCCTTATTTGCCAGGACGAGGTTGTTTGGGCTTAGTTGAATTCCGTGCCTTTCGCATGTCGCGCAGTCCGCAATGCGCAACCGCAATCTCGGTGCTGCTACGAAGTATCGCGGCTATGTTACGCCGGCAGGACAAAGCAGCTGCTCTGCTTAATCATGGTCTCGCACTGCATGATAAATACGCTTTGCCTTTTTATTTGCAGAGGGATTTCCGGGAAATTTTCAAAGATTTGCAGGATGCCGGATTGCCCTTGCATGACGCGATTAAAGCAGTTTTGCTGGAAGAGCCGGTCCGTTTTATCGGTAAAGCTTCGTTTCACGCTTGCAGTGTCGAATTGCATCATGCCCTGGAGTTTTGGCCCCTCGTTGGCGACGTTGCTTCACAGGAAAACGGCGGCTCACGTCTTATCGATGCCAGCACTACAAGAATACAAATTATCCTGAGCATGGAGCACGGTAAGGCTGCGCAGCTTGGTGATTGGGAGATATATCGATGGTTATCGCATACCATTGCGCCTGGAACAAGGCGAACAAGCGCCAATTAAAATAACCGGCATCCGTTACCGGAATTTTCAACCGGGTATCGGTCTGCATCCGGGTATCGCGTCACGGGATTCCATTACCTTTGTGATTGCTCATCCTGGCCTGGATGAAGCACTGGAGATAACCTATAGCGAATGGCAGCCGCAAGGATTGCCTTATCCCGGTTTGCCCGAAGATATGGCGGAAGCCGAACAACGCCGTAATGAGCGTTTTATCACTAAAATAGTTCCGTTCAAAAATTCCGATCAGTTTAAAACTCCGCCCGGTTCCGCGCTGACGGATTTTTGTGCAGACCTCCGGCGCTTCAATTGAGAATTGTTTGAAGCAGCCAGATCATGCCTTAACAAATTAATTCCATGAAACTGGCAGGTGCTGATCCTGATCGTCTCCGTCCGCACACATCAAATAATGTTAAACTGTCATTTTGTGAAACTAATATTCTAAATCCCGTTGCCGCCACTGAGTCTATATATTCACATTCCCTGGTGCATTAAAAAATGCCCTTACTGCGATTTTAATTCCCACGCGATTAAAACCGGCGCGCCGGAAGCCGCCTATATAGATGCGTTGCTGAATGATTTAAGCAAAGATTTGCAACGCTATCATATCGTCCGGCCCATCAGCAGCATTTTTATCGGGGGAGGCACGCCCAGCCTGTTTTCACCAGATTCCGTCAATCGCTTGTTACGCGGCATTGAGCGTCAGGTTACGCTAAAAGATCGCATCGAAATAACCCTCGAAGCCAATCCCGGCACTTTTGAGAGCCATAAATTTGCCGAATTCAGGGCGCTGGGGATTAACCGTTTATCCATCGGCATACAAAGTTTTAACGATAAACTGTTAAAGAAACTGGGCCGTGTGCATTCTGCTCACGAAGCCATAGTTGCCGCGGAAATCGCGCATCAGGCGGGATTTGAGAATTTTAATCTGGATTTGATGTTCGGCTTGCCCGGCTCCAGTCCGGAGGACGGCAAAACCGATGTTGCAACGGCCATTAGTCTGAAACCCGCGCACATTTCTTTTTACCAGTTAACTTTAGAAACCAATACCTATTTCCATAAATTCCCCCCTCAATTACCCAATGATGAAGTTATTTTTAAGACGCAAAAAAACTGCCAAAAACTATTGGCTAGTCATGGGTATCAACAATATGAGGTTTCAGCTTATAGTCAATCAGGCAAGCATTGCACTCATAATGTAAACTATTGGCAATTCGGCGATTATCTGGGTATAGGAGCCGGCGCTCACGGTAAAATAACCCAAGCGTTGCCTGATAAGATTACCCGCAATTTCAAACCCAAAAGCCCCGAGCAGTACTTAAACGACACCCATAAAAATGGCGGCGCAGATGTTATTGCTGTAGCTGATCTGCCTTTGGAGTTTATTATGAATCATTTGCGCCTGAAACAAGGCTTTACCTTGGAAACCTACCAATCAACAACAGGCCTGGCTACAACTACGCTGGAGCCCGCCTTGTCAGCATGTCTGAAACAGAAATTGCTTATCTATCAAGATAATCATTATTCTTGTTCAGAACAGGGCTGGAATTTTATGGACAACGTTTTAGAAAAATTCATGCCTTGATTGGGCTATAGAATATAGTTGTCCGGAAAAATTTTGTTCCATTGAGATTACTTGTACGGCAGTTGCGGGCAAGTGTTAGGTAGAAATACGAAGGTAGATAGCCTTTGCCCATCAATCGCTTGTAGCGCAACCACCGGTCCGATTACGCTGAAGTGTGGTTGTCGAGCGCCAAGTACGCTCGATTGATCATAGAGTCAGCATTGGGTGAGGTGAATATTTGCCTGCTTGGAATAATTTATCCGTGTGGTGAGAGTATTTTTAGGCGCGGAACACCGGCAGAACTGACTATTGGATATTAATTTCGAGGAAGAAAATAATCGGATGCAGATTAACCTCGCTTTAGATAACCTAGCACTTAATAACAAATTTTATACACCGCCTGAAATGGGCAAGCGAGGTGTTCGAGGGCAGCCGCAATAAGGAGAAGGCTAATGCCTGGTTCTGCTAATCCGCGAGCGTACTGGATATAAAATTATTAGCGGCATGACTCTGGACTGGATTCTTCAAATGCTATCTTCATCCGTGTAAAAAATATCGTTCTGTAAAAAACTTTTCATATCCATTATCCTTTTGTCCTGCCCTTGGTCATTTAGATACCAAACCCAGAATTTTGCTTTAGTCACCATTTCAAGCATTTCATGGACAAGGAGTAGTTTTGGAGCGGGATGTTTGTTCCACCATTCCATCAGGGACTGGTAATCACTTTCTAAAGCTTCTTCTTCTTCCTCTTGGTTATCCCAAACTTTTAGTTGTATTCTTCTGTCATTACTCATTTTCTTACCATCTCCTTCAAATTCTTTTCGATAATTGAACGAAATGTGTCAATTTCATTCGGCTCGGCTGCTATTTATTCGCGTTAGGTCAAAAATTGAACCACTAATAAAATTATCAAAAGGTTCAATGGATTTTGCTGTTTCCTTTGATCTGTCCTTGGCGGGTTTTGAAAACTCAAGCATAGTTCATCACACGAGTTCTACAAGTGAAAAGGGTTTTTGAATTGGATTGCAGGCCCCTATAGCTGGAATGCAGAGAATGAAATATCCCTTACTCGATACTATGCCTTTTAACCTGGGAGAACCGAACCCGTATGAATAGCAGAGCCAGTAAAGAATGTGAGGATAGGCTGGAAACAGTCTCCGCTATGGCCCAGCACTTGTGTTTTTTTACCCGGTTTAAGCGAGTCAAGCGCTTGCTGGCTAAGCATGCGGGAAAGCTTGAGCCAGTCAAAATTCATATTATTGGCGGGATTATCGGCAGGCATGTATTCAACGACAGTTTTGTCGCCAGGGTAAAGCTTGCGATATTGAATGCCGCTGTTGGCTGTTTGCTCCCAAAGTTCGCCATAATCACCGCCGGCATCCTGTGTTTGGATCATATTTGTTTTCCGCCAGAAGAACCGGGTCTTGTTTGAAGCGGATTTGGTTTTGTCATGAGGAATCACTTTCATTTTATAACGGCAGGCAACTTCAGTTAAATTCCGGTCACTATTGCTTGCGCTAGCGGCGAGGCCTGATGCTGAAATACTGAAAAAGCCAAGGCCGATCAGTATTTTGAAAAAATCAGATGTTTTCATAAATGCGGTTAAATTGGATCAATTAAAAAAGGGATACGAGTATCCCTTTTCATTAATGCTAACAGTCGTCTCGTTCTATTAAGACGATAGCAGTCAGTTTACTTGCCGTGTTTCCCAGATTTGTCTTCATGCCCGTTTGCAGAATCATCATCGGCAAATCCCAGCGCTTCAGCCATCACATGATAAATCACATTTTGTTCCATGATGCCGTGAAACAAATGCGCTTTAGGTCCGCCGGCAAAAATAGCGACATCTTCTGCAGCGTGAGTTTCAGAACCTAGCGGGATGATCGCTTCCTGCAGATAATCAGGCCCCCGTACCTGAGGATTGGTGAGTGAAGGCCGTCCGGCCGCAGGAGAAAATTCCGACGGATTATGACCTTCGCTACCTGATGACCATGATCCGGTAGCCGTATTGAGTGATTTTGAACCCGCACCCTGTAGATTTGATGCGCCGGTGTAGCCGGGACCGTTTGCGTAATTCAGCGTAGTGTACGGCAAGCCCAGCTTATCAAGATCGGGGGTTTTTGCGCCCACGCCTTGAGTCAGACCCAGGATAGGATTGCCGCGCTGAGGATAACCGCCGATGGTAAATACATGGCTGTGATCAGCGGTAACGATGATCAAGGTATCTTTTGGATTGGTTTTATCCATAGCGGCTTGTACAGCGGCAGCCAATTGCCGGGTATCGGTCAGTGCGCGATAGGCATTACCCGCATGGTGGGCGTGATCGATACGTCCGCCTTCGACCATCAGAAAATAACCGTTATGATTTTTTTTCAGAATATCGATGGCTTTAGTCGTCATTTCGGTCAGCGAAGGCTCACCGGCTTTGTCGTGTGCGACACGGTCCGCTTCATAGTGCACGTGTGAAGATTCAAACAGACCCAGCAAATGATCTGTTGTTTCAGGGTCTATGGCGTCAAACTGTATTTTATTCCATACATATCGGGCATTGCTGTGTTTTGTTGTCCACTCAATAGTGAGATCGCGGCTGTCTTTACGCTTACCGGCAACGCCATATTCCGGATCGGTAGCAGTTTTAGGAATAAAACGCGTCCGTCCGCCACCCAATGCAACATCAATGCCGCCGTTGATATTAAAGTCAACCAATTGCGCCGCGATGTCGGCAACTGTGGCATTATCGGGCTTATCAGAGTCGCCTTCCCAATTGCGATTTGCAGTATGGGCATAGGTTGCCGCAGGCGTCGCATGCGTGATCCGTGCAGTGGAAACAACGCCGGCTGAGAGACCATGTTCCTTGGCTTGCTCAAGAATCGTTTTGAGCTTGTTGGCATCGACCTTGCTGGCATCAGGCTCGCTATGGCTAACGTATTGATTAACGGAAATCGAATCGCCTATGGTTTTAACACCTGTAACAATTGCCGTCATGGTAGGAGCGGAGTCCGGGGTTTGTTGGTCGACGCTGTAGGTCTTTGATAAGGCCAGATAAGGCAGCTTTTCAAAGCTCAAGGAGTTTTCTTCTCCATGTCCGCCTTTTTGTTGGCCGTCATAAATCCGCGCCGCAGTGATGGTGGAAACTCCCATGCCATCGCCGATAAACAAAATAACATTTTTTGCATGCCTTTTATTCGGATTCAAATGTTTGGCATCGATAACGGCCTGGCGTCCGGCCTTAAACCAAGCTTCCGGAGTTGGTTCGGCTGACTGTACGATACCGGTTATTAGAATGAAACACACGACCGCAACGCTGAGCCGTTTTAGAAATTGCATGCAGGATTCTCCTTGATACGATTTTCAATCTATAAAAACGGCTGCCGGAGCCGGCGTCGGCTGCGATTGATAACCGGGGAACTGAAATTTTATTTTAAAGTCGTGACAGGATAATGAAATCTCTGTTAGCAACAGGATGAAAACCTAAGGAAAGCATTTGTTGCCAGTCACCGTCGAAATTAGCCAGGAGAATATTATTACGACAGCATTTTTAAATGAGTCTAATAATGAATTGATGAAGGTTAATCAGCAATCCCGGATATTTGTTGCGCAACATACCCTATTCTAACGTCATACAAAAGACAAAACAGCGGGGTATCATAATAATTCCGCCCTTTTAAAATTTCTTATCAGGAGTTATCAATGCCGGTCTTCAATAAAACAGCGGTTTGCAGCCTTGTCGCTCTAGCCATTGCAGGTGGTTTTAATACGGCCACTGCGCGTAAAAACAAGCATGACAAATACGAAACTGAAGAGTTCAGCTTTGCGCTTTGGGGCGACATGCCTTACGCAAAAAATGGCGACTCAACTAAAATTATGTCCTTGGTAGACGACATCAACGCCTCCAGCGTCTCGTTCACTATATACGATGGCGATATCAAGGACGGGAGCTCACGCTGCGACGATTGGCAATACATCGAGGCTGCCGGACGCTTCAATCTTTTTAAGAAACCCATGGTCTATGTTCCCGGCGATAATGAGTGGACCGACTGCCACCGCGCCAATAACGGCGGGTACAGTAATCTGGAAAGACTGGCTCACCTCCGTCAGGTCATGTTCAGTAGTCCAAACAGTTTCGGGCAGAAGAAAATGAAGCTTGAGCACCAGGGCGAACCGGGGCGCGAATATGCAGAAAATATACGCTGGAAATACGGCAATGTGGTGTTTGCCGGCTTGAATATTCCGGGCAGCAATAACAACAAAGTCAGCAGTGATGCCGAATGCATCTATAAAAGCAAACGATCTTTGCAAGACTGCGAAGCTGATAATGCCGAATATCTGGCTCGAGATGCGGCAAACATTGAATTTGTCAGAGAATCGTTTCAAAAAGCGAGGGATGACAAGGCACGGGGTCTAGTCATCACGATTCAGGCCGATCCCGGCTTTGATTTGCCGGAAACGGAAGGAATTAACGAGCGTACATTGGCCGGATTCGACGGCTATACCAACTTTCTAAGGGTCTTGGAGGAAGAAACCGGCAATTTCGACGGCGAAGTGCTGCTGGTCCATGGCGACGTACATTTCTTTAAAATTGACAAACCACTAATTGATCAGGCTCATCTGATCAAAAATTTTACGCGGGTGGAAACATTCGGCAGTCCCAATATTCATTGGATAAAAGTGTCGGTCCGACCCGGAAGCCGGAATCTCTTCACTATTGAGCCGATGATAGTTCCGGGGAATTAAGATTTTCTCTGCCGGATGATCAGGGCATGCCTTTATGGAAATTCATTTCTTTCGCGGTTTCTTATTTGTCAGTAATGACTTCAACATCTAGACGGCTGCGTTTTATACAGTCCGCGTAGCTTTCATCAAGATTTTCGGCTGCCTGGGCTTTTTTAAGACAAGCGGTTGAAACCTCTAGATACTCTGTTGGATCAGCGCGCGGAACCGGCCAACCAGTATGTTTCATACAGTCCAGAAAGGCATTTTCCTCGTAAGCAACCGGAATTTCGACAACAGTTGCCGTTTTTCCGGTAGGCACATTAAATGCCTGTTTTTGCATGGCGGATTGGCGGCATTTTGACGCGTCTGAAAAATAGCTGCGTTTGGCATCCGGGTTATTGTGCTTTACCAAATCGTTGTCCGCGCAGCCTGAAAGTAGGGCTAGGCACAAAAGCGCCCGTCGAAAGTTGATCATTAATCGCTTCCATCTTATTCGTTAAAAAGACCGGTAACTGTAACTAACAGTATGCCGAAACAAATGTTCATTGTAAATTAATCGTGGATACCAGTCCAAACGGGACAAATTTAGTTCGTCCATCGCTCAAGTCAACACTCATAAATCCCTTGTTACAAAGATATTTTCTGCCGCTGGAACCTTGATTTCATACGTGGAACATACCACCCAGCCCTTAATTGTATCCGCCTTCAGCTTTCTGAATCCGGATAATCCAGGCTCCTAAATAAAAACCTAAGCCTTATTCATCGCACCAACCACAGTGAAACATCTGCATCATAGGCTAAACTCCATTCGGCGGAATCCGATAAAACCGGTTCCGCCTTAAGCGTGTTACATCATCATTCATTTAGCGGGCAGAAAAGCATTGCCTTCCTTGGCTTCACAAGCTTATGCAGCAAGTTTTTCCCAGTTGTTACGCCTTAAGCAAGCCATGGCCAATATACCGGAACCGAATAACCAGACGCCTGCCGGTAAAGGTACGGCCTTCACGTCTACATTTCCATTGATGGCCAGTTGGGAAAAATCAAGCCGATTTTTATCAAATCCGGTCACCAGAATTTTCGAAAGGTCAAATGATCCAGCAAAACTGGTGAAATCAAACAGATGAAAAAGAGTGTCCGCTGTTGGGGAATATGCGGCAAAGTTAAGCACCAACTCACCGCTGAAGCTTAAGAGATTGATATGCTTCAATTGATCATATTGAGTACCGGCCTGATTGCCGGAAATATTAATATCCAAAATAGAGGTGAGGCCGAACTGTAGATTGCCGCCGCCAAAATCGATTTGCGCTGCCGAATTTCCCGGTGCGTAACTGCCTTCGATGTCCACGGTTCCGGGGCCGGAGAAATTCCCTGTTCCGTGTAAATTTCCCAAAAACTCGGTAGTGGCACCGCTATCCGTTTTAATGTTGCCGCTGTTAAAGGTAACGTCATCAGTGAAAGCAAGCAGGCCGTTTTTGGCTTCAATTAAGCCGCTGCTTTGGTTTAGCGTCACCGCGCCATTGACTTGCGAAGTACCGGTAGAGGTAAGGTTTCCGCCGATTTTCAGACCGTTGCCAAAAGTCGCTGCGGCATTGTCCAAAGACAATTCCGCCACGCTGTTTAGATTGGTTACGCCACTCACCTTAAGCGGCTGTCTGGAGGTGGCAGCACCGGTTAAATGGATAGTAGCATTTTGATTTATTTGCATGTCGCCATTTACAGTAATTGAACCGCCGGTACTAACACCGACCTCGGTTCTATTGGTACTCGAACCGCCTAATCGAAATTGTCCCGTTTGGCCGTTAGCGCCTACAACAAGCGCGCCGCCGTTGGTAATATCCAAACGGGTCCGCCCTGCCCCAGTCATATCGAGTTTATGATCGACAGTCCATTGGGAAGCCGAATCTTGAATGCTCATGCTAACATCCGCCGTTGCCTTGGTGGCAACCTGGGCATCGCTGCTGCCCAGAGCGCCGCCTTGGGTAAGCTTGAGATTAACAATACCGTCTTGACCTAAAAACATCAGGTTCTGGGCGCTCAGCTTGGAACCCGCTCCGTCAATTGCAATATAGGCGTTCGCATTCTGTTGCATACCCAAAGTGGCGTTTATACTACTGATATGGCCGCCGTTTTGAACGAAAAGATAACCCGAACCGCCGTCCGCCACCGTTAGATCGCGGGCGATTTGCGCGGACGTTGTAGCGCCGTCCACATACACTTTACCGCTACCATGGGTTCCTTGCCCGATGGTCAAACTATTAACAGTAAACAAACTGCCGGTATCGAGTGTTAAGCCCTCGCTCTTGTTGGAGCCTACCAACACATTTTGGTGGTTTAGCACAGTCACATGGGATAAAGCCAAGTCGTAACCGGCCAGATCTAGTTGTCCGGTAAATAACAAACCACTCTTGCCGCCATCCCATACTTGATGAGATCCCAATGTGATGTCCAAACCAATGGACTGGATGATGCTGCTTTGGTTGGTAATCGCCCCGGTATTGATTAACGAATTTCCGCGCAGGAGAAAATCGGTAAAACCGTGCAAAAACGTTATTCCGTTTACTGTGGTGATAGTGTCATTGACAGAGGCATTGTTTCCAGAAGAGCTGCTGTCAAATACAATGGCGTCGCCATTGATTGGGGCATTGCTATCTTGCCAGTTCGCGCTTTTACTCCACGTATCAGAAGTGGGGTCTTGTCCGTTCCAAATGGCGATATGGCTTGCAACCGGCGGGCCTTGCACTGTCACATCGAAGGCCTTACCCAGAAAAGACTTGAAATCCAGGCTGTAGGTCTGATCGAAGATATTGATGTTTCCTAAATTGCCGTTAGCCAGATTCCAGTTAAAGCCGTCAAAACCGGCAATATGCTGATTGATAAGATCCAGCGATCCTTTCAATACGCCGAAATCCAGGCTGCCGTTGACATTAAGGTCGGTTTTATTGGTGAAGCTGTTATCCAGGATAAAGGTCGGGGTGACAGTGGTGTTCTTATCGAATATAAATTGAATATCCTTCAAAGCATTCATGGAAACAGTGAAGGTATTGCTGGTGGAGTCATAGCTATCTCCATTGAACAAACGTTCTACTGCGGTAATCGGGTGATCGAAAGACAAGGACACCATTAGGTTAGGATCGAACTTAAAGTCCTGGGCCAGATTAAAAGTAGCTGATGAATTCAGATCGTAGAGTGTGCCTGAAGCCGATGCCACGCCGGCAAGAGTCAATTGCAGGTTGGGTGTCGGTAATCCGAGGACTGCGAGGGCTCCGTATCCTAGAGGCGCCAAATCGACAGTGGTATTTAAAATTGGACTACTACTTGCACTGTGCAAGTTACCCTGAGAATCAGCGGAAGCGGTGTTTGTATCAACAACGGGGGTATAGGGCGTGATCGAGCCGAGTGTCATGCCAACATTAGCAGTTCCGCTGGCGACTGGATCCGGTCCAACCACAACATCATAGGGTTGACCGAAATTGGCAGTTTGGGTAATGTTGTTCACAACAATATTGCCGTCTCCGTTGCGGTTATAGGAAGCCATGTCGAAGGGGGCCATGCTTACGCCGGTGTTAAATGTATCCTGCTTACAATAACCTGCAATGCAACCCTCTATTTTTGTGGATGAAGGTATGTTTATATCTAAACTTTCGGTATAGGAAAGGCTTGAAAACTGGGTGCTCATCGAGGCATGGCCGGCAAGGGTCTTGCTGGAACCGGTGAAGCTGTACAAGCTGCCTGCCAAGATATTGTCCGGTAAGGCCAAACTGGCGTCGAAGCCGTAATCAATATTGATTTTACCGGGATTAATTTGGGTAGAAACGTCAAATCCTACCCGCCCTGGAGAGATGGTTGTCTTCATTTCAGCGCCGGTACTTGTGTCTTCTGTTCCTATATAAGGCACAGTTATTCCCGAATGATGAATATAACCAATTGTTGGGATGACCGTGGTGCCGAATGAAGTCCCGGCAAAAGCCGATTTTGAAAAGGTGTAGTCTGAATTAGGACCCCATAAATTACCGCCGTGATAGGTAAAATCCAGGGGTCCGCTATCGTAAGTAATTGCCTGGCCGGTTATGGGCGAAAGCGTCATCAGAATGCCTGCCGTTAATGGGGCAAGCTTAAAGGCATGTGGTTTGATTTTCATGTTTTTTTCTCCGTTGGTTGCATTATCAAGACCCCAGTTGCCAAAAAAGATTTTCTAAAAACAACTTAGGCCACATTTTGTTTAAGTTTTCGGTGATCATTCAGAATTATGTTATCCTGCCGACGCTAACGAATTTTATTGTATTTTCAAGGGATTACCGATGGCAATTTCAACCCCTAATTTGCAACATTTTGCTCAACCCCAGTGGCTTCATCACCCCCCTCACCAATGGGAAACCGGAACGTTAAGCCGGCAAGCCTTGTATGCCTGCGTCGATCAGTCGCTACTTGCTCCCGGTGCTCATGAGGCTTGCCGGGGCTTTGCCGAGAATATGCTGGCTGCGTATGAATCGAGTTGGCTGCTGAATAAAATAGCGCGTGAAATTCCCCGTTTCGCGTTAATGGGGTTTGTGATGTACTTGCATCATCGCCGTGGACTTGACGAGCCAGGCGTAACTTATACGCGTATTCAGGAGCTGTATGCGCAAGGCAGTAATGCGGGCGTTTTGGCTTCGCCAACCCGTGTTAAAGCCATGTTGGGCTTGGCTGTGGTAGCGGGGCAATTAAGGCGGGTTGAGTCGCCGGATAAACGGGTTAAATTGCTGGAGCCGACGGATAAACTGATTGCCCCGGCCTTACATTGGTTAGAGAGTTATCTTAATGCCGTTGGGCGAGCTGTGCCGCTAATTAAATCGCCGCAAGAACTGGTTGCCGTACCGGACATTCTCGGCGAACTGATGACTTATATCGTACATGCCTATGTTCATGATTGTTTTGGCTTATCTGAGGCGTTTCCGGCCGTGAATTTTTTTTTGTCGCGTGAAAACGGCTATTTGACCTTAATGGAGATTATCCGCACTTTGCGTTTTGATGAGGGCGCATGGCGCGCCCAAGCGCCTTCTGTGATCTTATCGAAAAGGTTTTCAATGGCGCGCGGCACGGTGCGCAATATGTTGATAAAGGGTGAAGAGCAAGGTTGGCTGGTTGCCGGTCCGCGCGGCGGTTATCAGCTGAGCGTATCCGATGCCTTCGCGACTATGTGCTATCGCTGGGTAACCTTGGAAATGGTTTGGATGGGGGGGTTGGTAAATGCAGCGGCAGTCAAGCTTATATAAAGCAAATCATAGGCGGTCAATCCGTAAGACGGATAGGCACGGCAACTAAATGATTTACTATTGAAAATAGTTTTCGCCATTGTCTTCGCCGAACAACCATCTTTCAAAAAAGGAATGCATCATAACCATGGCAAGATTACCTTCAAAAATTTCCCGTATTATTGCTACATCGCGCCCCGCTTTTCTTTTGCTTACTCTCAGTAGTCTGTCGCTTCCGTTGGCTTTTGTAATTTCGCAAGGCGCGAGCATCAATTTACAGCGCTTATTGTTAATTTTTTCAGGCGCTTTGGCAGCTCATGTCAGCGTTAATATGCTTAATGAATACGGAGATTTTAAAAGCGGGCTCGATTTTCATACCCAACGCACGCCTTATAGCGGCGGCAGCGGCATACTTCCGGCTTTCCCTGAATTAGCTGAATCTGTCCGGATAGGGGGTATTGCCTGTTTGCTGATAACAGCATTGACCGGCATTTATTTTCTGATAGTCATTGGCAGGGGCCTGTTCCCGGCCGGTTTTTCCGGGCTTTTGCTGATTTACTTTTATACCCATAAAATTACTCATTGGCCGTTGATGTGTTTAATTGCACCGGGCTTGGCCTTTGGCCCGTTAATGGTTTGTGGCACCTACTTTATTTTAAGCGGCCACTACAGTTTGGCTATTACCATGGCATCATTAATAGTCTTTTTTCTAGTCAATAATTTGTTATTGCTCAATCAATTTCCAGACCTGGAGGCTGACAAAAATGCCGGTCGTTGCCACTATCCAATATTGATCGGCAGAAAAAAATCAGCCTGGATTTATGCCGGCTTTTTAGTAGCCGCCTATATGCTGTTGTTGATTTGTGTTTACCTTGATTTTTTACCCATCTACAGTTTGTTGGGGTTACTGTCTTTATTGTTTGCCATCCCGGCAGTCCGGATAATTCTTGGATACGCGGATGATATGGAAAGATTAAAACCGGCTTTGGCATTAAATGCCGCAGTGACATTAAGCACGCCAGTATTGGTCAGCTCTGGAATCATTTGGCACTATATTCTTTCACTTGCCTGGTAAACAAGCTTGAGCTGTATGAAGCCGGGAATCCATGTTAGACCCGATGGAGGTAACATCCGGGAGCAGGGACATCAGAATTGACAAATGTAAGCGATAACCTTATTCTCCCTACCTACTATCCGCTTTTCCGCGAGGCCCAAAGTTGCCGCAATTGCGCACCCCTTATTATCTTATCGACGAAACCGGCCTGAAAAAAAATCTTGAAATCATACGGTTCATACGCGAGGAATCCGGAGCAAAGTCCGTCCTGGCGCTTAAATGTTTTTCAACCTGGTGTGTTTTCGATCTGATGCGCCAGTACATGGACGGCACAACCAGCAGCTCTCTTTTCGAGGCGCGGCTCGGCCGCGAAAAATTCGGCAAGGAGGTGCATGCCTATAGCGTGGCTTATTCCGCTGAAGAGTTTGAAGCTGTAGCCAGGTTTGCCGACAAGGTGATATTCAATTCCGTCTCTCAACTGAAAATGTTCCACGACCGGGCCGGGAGCCTGAACGTCGGTCTTCGGGTCAATCCGGGCATTAGTTATTCGCACTTTGATCTTGCCGACCCGGCACGCAGATATTCACGACTGGGAGTATCCAGCGAACATGAACTTCATGCCGTAGCCGATTTGATCAGTGGCATGATGTTCCATTTTAACTGCGAAAATGATGATGCCGGAAACATCGTTGCCGCCATAGAACAACTTGGCATAAAGTACGCAGACCTGCTGGAAAGGATGGAATGGGTCAGTTTCGGCGGGGGCATTTATTTTACGAAAGACGGTTACCCGCTGGAAAAGTTTTGCCGGATATTGAAGAATTTCAGAGAAAGATACGGCGTACAGGTCTATCTTGAGCCGGGTGAAGCAGCCGTTACCCGGAGTGCCGAGCTGGTAACCACGGTGCTCGATGTCGTTCATAACGAAGTCGATATCGCTATCGTTGACGCCTCTGTAGAGGCGCACATGCTGGATCATCTGATCTACCGGACAAACCCAAGGATTTCATCTCCCGGCCCCGGAACCAACCGGATTATGATCGCGGGCCGCACCTGCCTGGCAGGCGATATATTTGGCGGCTACGAACTGGAAACCGCGCTGAAAATTGGCGACGAAGTCCGCATCGATGATGCAGCGGGATATACAATGGTTAAAAAGAACTGGTTCAACGGGATTGCGATGCCTTCGATTGCGGTACGGAGACTTAACGGCACTGTAGAGCGGGTTCGCGGTTTTGAATATGAAGATTACCTGGGCAGCTTATCATAAGGAGTGATTCACAACATGAAAAAGAACGTAATGATTATCGGAGCAGGCGGAGTGGCGCACGTTGCGGCACACAAGGCGGCGATGAACAACGATGTTCTGGGCGATATTTGCATCGCATCACGGACACAGGCAAAATGCGATGCAATCATCGAAAGCGTGATCCGGAAAGGGCATCTCAAGGACCCTTCCGGACGGTTTTATTCAGCTCAACTCGACGCACTGGATATTCCGGCGACAGTAAAGCTGATAAAGGAAAGCAACACTGGAATCGTGATTAATCTTGGGTCGGCCTTCCTTAATATGTCAGTGCTGGAAGCATGCATCGAAACCGGCGCGGCGTATATCGACACCGCCATTCACGAGGATCCGGACAAGGTCTGCGAGGAACCGCCCTGGTATGCCAATTACGAATGGAAGCGCAAGGAGCGATGCGTTGAAAAAGGGATAACCGCGATTCTCGGCGCCGGTTTTGATCCAGGAGTGGTCAATGCCTACTGCGCTCTTGCCGTCAAACGTTACTTCGACAAGATCGATACGATAGACATCCTGGACGTGAACGCGGGAAGCCATGGCCGGTATTTTTCGACCAATTTTGACCCGGAGATCAATTTTCGCGAGTTCGTAAAAGTCTGGACCTGGATTGACCGGCAGTGGCAGGAGTTTCCCACCCATTCCGTGAAACGGGAATATGATTTCCCAGTGGCCGGAAAGCAGCCGGTTTACCTGAACGGTCATGACGAGCTGCACTCCCTGTCAAAGAATATCGATGCCAACAGCATCCGTTTCTGGATGGGTTTTGGCGACCACTACATTAACGTATTCACCGTGCTCCGCACTCTCGGTTTTCTGTCGCATCTGCCGGTAACACTGACTACCGGCCAGGAAGTCGTGCCGCTCAAGGTCGTCAAGGCGCTTCTCCCTGATCCGATGACGCTTGCGCCCGGTTATACAGGGAATACCTGCATAGGCGCTTTCGTAAAGGGCTGGAAGGACGGAAAAAAGCGCGAGGTGCTGATCTATCAGGTTTCTGACCATAAAAAATGCTACGAGGAGGTCGAGTCCCAGGGGATCAGCTACACAGCCGGCGTGCCACCGGTTGCGGCCGCTATGCTGGTTGCCGACGGAGTCTGGGATACCAAGAGAATGGTCAATGTCGAGGAACTTGATCCGGAGCCGTTCATCGAAATTCTTGACCGGATCGGCCTGCCTACCGAGATGAAGGAAATTAGGCCGGACAGTAAGCATTCATTCGACGGAACAGTCAGGCCGCTTGAGCAAGAGCTCTTAGAATCGACGGCTACGGTCACGGTTTCCGCAGCGAATCCAATGATTGCAATCGCTCCTGGCAAACCGGCCAAGTCAAAACGTTCAAAGGCTAAAGCGGATTCAGGAAAAGCTAAAAAATCGCACAAGAAGAAAGCGAAGTAAAAGGTACTCGAAAGAAATAAATCGCCACAGATTCACAGATTAAATTATTTCTAATTAGTGAATCAGTGGCAGCTTTTACCAGTTGAAAAACACAAAGAAATAAAGCGTTGTATGTTCGTGGTGAATAAAAAACTTTAAGCTGCAATAATCAGATCAGCGGTTGACATGGACAACCGTGGCTGGCGGAAAACCGTTGAACCAGGTCGATGTCGCTCCGCTGTAGGCGCCGATATTTCTGCTGTAAAGAAACTCGTCGCGCTCCAGGTTAGAAGGGAGCTCTTCCGTCATCGAAATCACGTCCAGCCCGTCACAGGTAGGCCCGAACACTGTACAAATCTGAGTTGGTCCTTCCTTGAAAGAGCCCATGCGATACCGGCAGTGGTCGAAGATTATTCCGGAAAAAGTGTGATAGACCCCGTCATCGATGTAATAACATAGTTTCCCGTGTCTTACCGCCTTGCCGATAATCTTCGACACCGACGTCCCTGCGGTCCCGGCTATGAATCTTCCCGGCTCGGCAATAATTTTTATATCTGCAGGAAAGAGCCGGTCTAATTCGGCATTTATCCTCTTTGCCAATTCGCTGAAAGGCCTTACGGATTCATCGTAGGGAGCCGGAAAGCCGCCGCCAATATCCAGCAAATTCATCTTGTCATAACCGCGTTCCCTGGCTTCCCTGAATATTAGGGCAGCAAGATCGATGGCCTGCACATAATTCTCGAAATTGGTGGTCTGGCTGCCGACGTGGAAGCTCAGCCCTTCCACGCTAAGTCCTTCCTTTTCGGCCTCCAAAATCATGTCGACCGCTTCATCAGGTTCTGCTCCAAATTTTGAGGAGAGTTCCACCATGGCCCCTGCATTGGAAACCCTGAGGCGTAGCACAAGTCTGGAGTTAGGGGCGTACTGCCTGATCTTTTTGATTTCCTCGAGATTGTCGAAGGTGAGCAGCGGTTTGTATGAGTCAAGTTCTGCCAGCGTCTCGTTTGCCTTGATCGGATTTGCATAGATGATATTGTCCAAGATCCAGTCATGCCGCTCCTTCTCCGGCATATCTTTTATATTTTCGTGGACCACTAGAAATTCCGCAATGGACGATATATCAAAACTGGCCCCGGCATCGAATAAGGTCTTTACAATGGCCGGTTCAGGATTCGCCTTGACTGCGTAATAGGCCTGGACACGGGGAAGATATTTTTTAAAAGCCGCATAATTGCTCCGCACTTCGTCGTGATCGATCACGAATAAAGGCGTCCCGTGGGTTTCGGCAAGCTGTTGCAAAACTTTTGCAGAGATCATTAAAATTTCCTTGGTATTGCTCTATTTTTACAAGAGACTGGGTATGAGAAGCGATAAAGCGCCACTCACGAATACGCTAATCAGCAGGCAGCTTGACTAAAATCCGGCAAGCTCCACGAACAAAAAGGGGATGGCGCTAACGCAGCCATCCCAAAAATGCCGGTATAAAAATCCTGGTTTTACTCGATTAAGTTGCGAATTATAGCATAAGCGGCTGATAATCCGAGATGCAGACCGCCTTTCTTATTCAGCCGGGGTAACCATGACTTTCTTGAGTTTCCGGCAGGTATCCTGAGCTTCTTCGCAGCGGGTGAACTCATGGGTGTCCTTATCGAAGCATATCCGCACTTCGTCCAAGGTATTGCCGCTCTTCTTCGGTCCGCTCCCGGTGCAGGACAGGTAAATCTCGCCGGCATCGAGTCCGGGATTGTTTTCCATGAACAGCGCTTCGATCTTGTCGGGGTTTGGCGAACCCGATAAGCGGGGGAGCTTCAGCTTGCCGAAAAGATTCCCGATCAAATCGAAATAGGCGCTCCGGGCAAGACCGCTGCATGTGCCATGCTTGTCCCACTCATGCTGGATCAGAAAATCAGAAGGCATGTAGGCATAGATTTTCTCCTTGTCAATTGCGTCTTCTGGACCGCTATCTTTGCAGCTTTGCGGGTTGCCGGCTCCGCATTCCGGCCATAGGCCGTGTACGATAAATTCGTTATGTTGTCTGCATTGCAGCTCATGGTTGCCAGGATGCGAGCGGCAAAATTCCGGCGACCACGATAAACTTAACGTATAGTACTTAAATTGGCCCGCAGTGTTATAGCTGCAGGCCTGTTCATCTTTTGCAGTCCAGTCAGCCGCCGACACTGCGGAAGCAAAAACCATAGCGGCAAATAAAATTCTTCGAATCGTCTTCATTTCTCACTCTACTTTATGGTTGTTGAAAATTGGTCGGCGTTCCGATACAAAACAGGCGCAAAGGCGCTCCAGATTTTACCAGCATACTATATTGTAATGGTCAAGTAAAACAGGACACTTTCTTAAGCAGTCTTCTTATAGAATTCCCGCTCAAATTCCATCGGGGATTTGTAGCTTAATGTTGAATGTATTCGTTTGCCATTATAAAACGCCAAATAATCAATAATACTCAACTTTGCCGCCTCTTTAGTTTTGAATTTTTCGTAGTTTAGTTGCTCATGTTTTAAGCTTCGAAATAATCGCTCTGTCGGCGCATTATCCCAACAATCACCTTTACGGCTCATACTCTGTTGCATCTTCATTATCCCCAAATGACTTCGGTATTCATGGCTGGCATATTGGCTGCCCCGATCCGAATGATGCACCAGGCCTGGCTCAGGTTTTCGCCGCCAAAACGCCATTTGTAAGGCATTAACACACAGTGAGGTGCGCATGTGATCTGCAATGGACCAGCCCAGCACTTGCCTGGAAAATAAATCAATAACAATCGCGACGTAGAGCCAGCCTTCAAGGGTCCGGACGTAAGTCGTCCAAACCTTATTGGGCGCAGCGACATCAAACTGTCTGTTCAATAGATTGGGAGAAATCGTCTCATTATGATCGCTGTCTGTAGTAACTTTGAAGGGTTTTGGGTAGCGCTACGAGGAATTGCCCAAGGTTTTCAAGAACACTAAAGTTCTGCTGCTCTCCTTAGTCCAGAACTGGATAATAGGCCCGGTGCTTATGTTCGCGCTGGCCATTATTTTTCTGCGGGATTACCCGGAGTATATGGTGGGCTTGATCATTATCGGTCTGGCTCGTTGCATCGCCATGGTTCTGGTCTGGAATGAGTTGGCTCAGGGCGACACCGAATATTGCACGGGCCTGGTGGCATTTAACTCCATTTTCCAGATGCTGTTTTTTTTCCGTCTACACCTACGTTTTTGTAACTATCCTGCCCGAATGGCTAGGTATCGCTTCCGGCCTGGAAGTACCGGTCACCATTCTTCAGGCCGCCAAAAGCGTGTTGATTTACCTCGGCATTCCTTTTTTTGGCGGCATGCTTAGCCGTTTTTTTATGGTGCGGCGAAAAGGATTGCAATGGTATGAGGAAAAATTTATCCCCAAAATAAGCCCAATAACTCTCATAGCATTGCTGTTCACAATTCTGGTTATGTTCTCGCTTAAGGGCGAATATATTGTGCAACTGCCTCTGGATGTGGCGCGCATCGCCATTCCTCTGGTGATCTATTTTATTATCATGTTTCTGGTCACATTTTATATGTCGGCCAAGGCGGGAGCAGGGTATCGCATTAGCGCCACGCTTTCGTTTACGGCTGCCAGCAACAATTTTGAATTGGCCATCGCCGTGGCTGTCGCGGTTTTTGGCCTCCAGTCCGGCGAGGCATTTGCTGCGGTCATAGGTCCTTTGGTTGAAGTCCCGGTGCTAATCGGCCTCGTTAAAGTCGCCCTTTACTTCAGGCAAAAAAATATCATCCCTCTGTGAAATAGACCGGGTAAATTTCACCTCTGTTCCTGAGAGCCCGGTCAAATAATGAATGTAAAAAGATATTAGCTGCGCTGTTAAATCAGGCTCCAAAATCATTTCATGCACGCTCCTGACACTCATCAGGTTTTATTTGTGTTGGCAGGGTGAAATAAAAAGCGCAGCCCTTTCCGGATTTGCTTTTGAAATACAAAGTGCCGCCATGGGCTTCGAGCAGTGAGCGGCTGATGGATAGGCCCATGCCCATGCCGTCCGGCTTGGTGGTATAAAAGGGCATAAATATTTTTTGTTGCCGGTCTTCATCAATTCCCGGTCCATTGTCCTTTATCCTTACCAGCACGGCATTTTTGAGCGTCAACCGGCTATGGATGCTTAACTGGCGTTGCTGATTTTCGGCTAGGTTTTGCAAGGCGTCAATGCTGTTCCGGATTAAATTTATGATGACCTGTTCAATATGTATATGATCGACATTAATAGGCGGCAGATCATTGTCCAGTTGCAAGGCCAGCTCTATGCCGTTTTGTTTAAGTTCAGCGGCGCACAGGCTGACAGCGTCCTGAATCAAGGTATTAATGCTGGCGGCTGAACTTTGTTTTGCATGCGATTTGACAAATTCCCTCATCCGGTGAATTATCCGCCCGGCTCTTAAAGCCTGTTGCTGGGTTTTGTATAATACTTCGGCAAGCTTTACCAGATCAGGATTATCCTTGTTAATCAGGTTTAAACTGACTTGCGCATAGCTGGAAATTGCGGTGAGCGGCTGATTGACTTCATGAGCGATGCCCGAGGCCATTTCACCCATCAGCCCGAGCCGGGTGACATGAGCGAGCTGGTCCAGATGTTCCTTGTTTTTCCGCTCCCTGTGTTTGCGCAAACTCACGTCACGGACAATATAAGTAAAATAGCGTGCATTATCGATTGCATACTCGGCTATGGACAGGTCCACAGGCACCACTGAGCCATTTTTGTGAATACCTTCAAGCTCTTGAATTTTAGCGCCGGATTTTGCTGCGCTGGACATGAAGTTATCATTTTTTTCTTTTGACCATGACGGCATGATTTGGTCAATACCGCACCCCGTCAGCTCTTCCGGCTGATAGCCAAAAATGGCTTCAACCGCGGTATTGGCAGACACGATGACGCCGGATTTGTCGACAGTGATAATACCTTCCACTGAAGCATTAAAAATGGCGTTGAGCTTGGCTTCCATTGCTTTGCGCCCGGTAATGTCCCGGCAAAACACACAAAACTGCTGGAATTCAGGCAGGAAGGCGGCCGATATTTCAATATCAATGAGATGCCCGCCCTTATGACGGTGACGTGTTTCGAATATGTCATGACCTTGTGCAGCAATTTTTTCAATATGGGCTTTTATTTGCTGAGGATTTTCTATTGCCTCCAATTGACTGATGTGCATGCTCATCAATTCATCAATCGAATAACCGATGATTTTTGCATAAGATTCATTGGTCTGCAGCAATTTACCATTCAGATCGGCTATCCAGAATCCGTCCTGCAATGTATCAACCATCGTTTTGATCTGATTTAAGAGCTGATCAGCTTGCTTGCGCTCGCTGATGTCTCGAATGATGGCAATACCGCCTATGATCTTTCCTGATGCATCTCGGGATGGAGCGCAGGTCATGTCTATCCACATACAGGCATCGCCGGAGTCGGGGCAATATTGGCCTTCGTAATAAACCATTTCGCCTTTCAGGGCATTTTTTGAAGCCGGGAGAATGGACTTATCCTCGAAATTATTCATGTCCAGGCCGACGATTCCGCTAACTGAATTGTGCATAATATTGGCGAAGCGCTCGTTGCAATAAGTAATGACGAGGTTCGTGTCGAAATGAAAAATGCCAACAGGCGAATGATTGAGTAGCAAGCGATAGTGTTCCTCGCTGGTTCTCACTGCTTCCTCGCGTGCGGCGGCTTCGAGACGTAAAACGATGTTCTCGGTCAGGCTCCTGTTGTTTTGACGATGACTGAGGATTATAAAGCCGAGGTACAACAAGACCGCCATGCCCATTGCCACGGACAATCTGTTACCCGCTATAAACAGGCGGATTATCAGTGGCAGCAGAGAAGCTACGGAAAATACGATTGCGCTGAGCAGATCAGCTGAAAATGCCATCACTCCGCCAGCCGTCAGGCCGGCCAGCATAAAGATCAGAAACATCTGATGCTGCGTATCATGGGCGGGGAACATAAGAAAACCGGTCGAACCCCACAAAACGCCGACGGCCAGAACGCCAAGACGAAACCTCAAGAGCCAAACATGAGTTGCTTCATCATCGGCTTTAGAACATAAATAAGCTTTCACAAGAGCAGCCCGTGAAAACCCGGCCAGCAGAATGAGGGAAAGCCAGCCAAGTATCACGGAAGACGCAATCGCTTCGCGCTGCATATAGGCAAGAATCAATGCGAGTATTGTGCTGGTGATCAGTGACAAAATACTCGAAGAAAACAGCTGTCGCAGCTGCGCGGATTGTATTGCTGTATTTATATTCAACTTGTTTATCACCTAGGAGCCTGTCGGACTTAGCGAATCGATATTAGAAAAATTCCACTTTGAGTTTTAAAATATGTGTTTTCATGAAGAATTTCAACACTTAGACGTGTGTTTTTATCAATATATGCCTTTATAAATCCACTCATGAGTGAAAAATAGCTTCTACCCGACAGACTACTAGGTGTTAGTGGCCGGATACATCCCTAACGGCTGAATTGGATTTGAGTTGTTGTTCGTACAGGTTGCTGGATTGTAGACTAAGCTGATCGGTGGATCATTAAATCATAAAGAACGGCTTCTTCAAAAATATTCATTTTGCCAGCGTCAAATTGCCAGTTGTCTAAAAAGTTGTTATCCAAGAATGTGTTTTTAATGTCAGCCCAGTGCTGAAATCAAAACTTGCAGCACACCTGTTGAATCAAATTATCTCTGACATTAAATCTTATGGTCTTCACTGATTTTTAGTTAGCCGTCAGGCAACCAGGGAAATAGAGAAGCAGGCGTAACAAACAAGCCGCCCCCGTTCGCCGCCTGACTTCAAACTAAGGGAAAATGCTTTAAATCTACCAATGTTCTTTGCAAAATAGATTATTTTCATATTTAATGAAAGAAAAGTTCTTAGATGCTGAACACATGATTGTTAATGATCCGGGAACTATTAAAGAGTCATGAATACCGGATATTTTGTGAGTAAACAGGCTCAGGGCATTCCATGCAGGAAGTATTTTAAAGCGGAATATAGCCGGAATGAAAAATTTAATAGTCAAGATAGATAGTCATCCATATATTTAAGCAAAAATGTAGTTATGAAACCAGGAAACAAAGAATTGGATGCGATCGAAAGCTTAACTCTGGGCCATTACAATCAAAATGCCGCGGCGTTTTGGAATGGCACAAAAGACCATGACGTAACCCAGAACTATGAGGCATTTTTAACGCCCTTTCCTGAAAATAAAAAGCTGGATATTCTGGATTTTGGTTGCGGGCCGGGAAGAGATGTTTATTATTTCAAGTCATTAGGCCACAGGCCGGTGGGTCTGGACGGCAGCGAGGTCTTTTGCGGCATGGCCCGCAGGCATACTGGCTGCCATATTCTTCATCAAAAGTTTCTTAGCCTGGAGCTGGCAAGGCACGCATTCGATGGCATTTTCGCCAATGCCTCGCTGTTTCATGTTCCCTTGCAGGAGTTGCCGCGAGTACTCGATGATTTACATGCAGCATTAAAACCTGGCGGTATTTTATTTTTATCCAACCCTCGCGGCAATGGCGAAGGCTGGTCAGGCCAAAGATACGGTCATTACATGCAATTTGAAACCAGTAAAGCATTTCTGAAGGAGGCGGGATTTCAAGTGCTCGATCATTATTACCGGCCTTCTGGCAAACCCGATCATGAACAACACTGGTTAGCGATCGTAGCTCAAGCCGAGGCGTTATGAAAGTAACGTTATTGAAAAATAAAGGCAGGTATTTTTAATACGGGATCAATTATGAAGAAGACAATTCTTGCACTGTTTATCGGCAGTACATTAAGCTTTTCCGCCACGGCTGCGAATTCTTACACCGTTGATCCCAGGCATACCTTTCCCGGCTTTGAGATCAATCATCTGGGCTTTTCAATTCAACGGGGCCGATTTAATCAGACTAGCGGCAAAGTGCTGCTTGATCCTGAATCGGCAAGCGGATATATTTTAATTTCTATCGAAACGGCTTCGATCAGTACAGGACTTGCCGAACTTGAAAAGCATTTACGCAGCAAGGAGTTTCTTGATGCTGAACGCTATCCACAGATCAAGTTTACGGGAGACAAGCTCAGCTTTAACAAAGACAAGCTTGTTGCCGCCGATGGCAAACTGACTCTGCACGGCATTTCCAAACCGGTACATCTGACCGTAGATCATTTTTATTGCGGTCTGAACCCAATCAACATGAAGAACACCTGCGGCGCAAATGCAACAACCATGATCAAACGTTCTGATTTTGGCATAGACAAATATGCCCCGAAACTGGCTGATGAAGTTAAAATTGTCATTCAGATTGAAGCGGCAAAAGATTGATTCGGCCTCATTAATAATTACAACCCGGAGGAATAAACAATGAAACTCTATTACAGTCCAGGCGCCTGTTCGCTATCGCCTCATATCGTAGCCTGTGAAGCAGAGCTACCGGTTGAACTGATTAAAGTTGATCTGGAAAGCAAACTCACTGAAACCGGCGAAGATTTCCGGCAGTTGAATCCTAACGGTTATGTACCCCTGCTGATACTTGATGACGGCAACAGTCTCACTGAAGGCCCGGCCATTGTTCAGTATCTTGCCGATCAGGCGCCGGATAAAAAAATCATCCCGCCGGCGGGTACATTCGAACGTTCAAAATTGCAGCAATGGCTGAATTTTATCTCAACCGAGATTCATAAAAGCTTTTCGCCGCTGTTTAATTCTGCAGCCCCTGATGGCGCTAAAGAATTAGCGGCGAGTATCCTGATGAGACGTCTGGAAACAGTCGCGGAACAGCTTTCGTCACAACCTTTTTTGCTCGGCGAGAATTTTACCGTGGCAGACGCTTATTTATTCGTCACGCTGAGTTGGGGTAAGTATGTTGATATTGATATCTCCCGTTGGCCGGCACTGGTAAGATATTCGGATAGAATTTCCGGGCGCCCTGCTGTGCAAAAAGCCATGAAAGAAGAAGGGCTTATTTAACCCGCAAGGCGGATTCGCCGACAGGCAATCCGCCATAAACGATGCAGATGAAGTTAATGATTACTTAGGTTTTATCAAGCAGTTTGATGAAGCTGCTTTTTAAACGATTATAGTCTACCACTTAAGGTGGTTTGCTATCGCTAAACTGCAATACCTGTTACAGAAACGTAGGGCGGATGCCGACAGGCGATCCGCCAAACAGCGGTTGGCTTCTTCACATGCGGCGGAACCGCTATCGCGTTCCGCCTTACGAGTTGCCCGCCGATTTTGCCGAATTCTGCGTGGGGAAACGATAGAGCCGTTTGCACTCTACCGGGCAGAATCGGGGAGGCCGGCATGTTTGGCGCAATACGCTCAATTTTGGAATATGAAATCAATGGATAATGTTAGTCTGATTTCCCCTCACCCAACCCTCTCGCTTTGGAGAATCGTGGCATGAGTTCACCCGCATTCTCCGTTGCTTCTTGCTGTTTTCTTTTGTTTAAATAACCCCATTTTCAATCACTGGTAAAACCCAGTATTGAATACCCGAACCGGAAAATTCCCGGCGTAATTGCTCCAATAATGCCGGCAGCTGGTCTGCCGGTACATACATTTGGAAGCGGATTCGTTTCTGACGGCCCGTCACTTGTTCCGGCAGCGATAAGCCTTTGTTAACATGATGATGAGCGCTGACCTGAAAACTGCTGAAGCCATATTCCGTTTCCAGCAGCAGCAGGCTGTCCACCATCATTTCTTCAAGGCTGGGCGGAATGTTGAGTGTCACCAAATATTCAGTGCAGTTCATTGCTCAATCTCCTTAGGCGTGCCGAATAATTTAAACAAAATAGGCAGTAAAAATAAGGTCAAAAAGGTGGAGGAAACCAGGCCGCCGATTACTACGATGGCTAAAGGCCTCTGGATTT
The DNA here is from genome assembly GCA_002862125.1 of Methylobacter sp. KS41. Lineage (GTDB taxonomy): Bacteria > Pseudomonadota > Gammaproteobacteria > Methylococcales > Methylomonadaceae > Methylobacter_C. Next base: position 160,289 of record PHSP01000003.1, read on the forward strand.
CAGAACCGGGGCCGGTTGCAAATAACAGCGGTATCAAGCCAAATGCCGCGATGCTGGCGGTCATCATTACCGGTCTTAACCGGCGTGAAGAACCCAATGTCACCACTTTAAACAAGTCCATGCCGGTTGCCCTGAGCTGGTTGAAATAACTGACCATCACCACGCCATTAAGTACGGCAATCCCCAGTAAAGCGATAAAACCGACGGATGCAGGAACGGATAAATATTCGCCGGATACCCACAGTGCAAAAACACCGCCGACCATAGCCAGCGGAATATTTGATAACACCAGGATTGCCTGCCGTATTGAACCAAAAGTTGAAAATAACAGCAAAAAGATCAAGCCTAATGAGACCGGCACAACCAGCGACAATGTCGCCGCCGCGCGTTGTTGATTTTCAAACTGCCCGCCAAATTGAACGGTGTAGCCTGCTGGCAATTTGACTTTTCCGGCAACCGCTTTACGAGCTTCATCGACAAAACCGACTAAATCGCGATCTTGTACATTGCTGCGAATCACGGCAAAACGTTGCCCTCGCTCCCTGCTAATTGAAACTACGCCTTCTACTTTTTCGATTTTGGCAATGGCGGTAACTGGCACATGTTCGCCTGTGGGCAGTGTAATTTGCAGATTTTCAAAATCAGAGGTATTGCTGTTGCCGCGTAAAATCAACGGCGTGCGTTTAATCCCTTCCTGAACAATTCCCAGGTTTAAACCCTCAATCTGCGCGCGCAACAGGGTTTCAATGCTGTCGCTATCCAGGCCCAGGCGTCCCGCCGCCAATTTGTCAATGGTCAATTGTAAAAATTGCATGCCGTTATTTTGTTTGAGAAACACATCGCTGGAGCCTTTAATGTGTTTCAGGATTTCAGCAATTTCAGTGGCTTTTTCATTTAAAACGGCAAGATCATTGCCAAATAATTTTACCGCCACATCGCCGCGCGTTCCCGTGAGCATTTCTGAAACCCGCATCTCAATCGGCTGGGTAAAACCGAAGGCGATGCCGGGCGTTTCCGCCATAAATTTGCGAATCTCTTCGATCAATTCTTCCTTGCTGTGCATACGCCATTGGTCTTTGGGTTTAAGCACCAAAAAGGTATCGGTTTCATTCAAGCCCATGGGATCAAGACCCAGTTCATCAGAGCCCACCCGAGACACGATAGTCGCTATTTCAGGTATGTGCTTGAGTAGATTTTTTTGGACTTGAGTATCCAGCGCCACCGATTCAGCCAAGGTAATTGACGGCAGTTTTTCCAGTTGCAGGATAATGTCGCCTTCATCCATGGCCGGCATAAAAGTGCTGCCTATCCGGGTAAATACCACGACGGTCATAAGTAATAAAACACCGGCCGCTGCAAATACTTTTTTATAATTATCCAAACACCACAATAAAACAGGCTGATAAAGTTTTTGCAGTTGCCTGGGCAGCCAGGGTTCTTCATGGGATACTTTTGTTAGCAAGTAGGATGCGATAACCGGAATCACGGTGAGCGACAATATCAGGGAGCCACTGAGCGCAAACACAATAGTCAAGGCAACCGGGGTGAATAATTTGCCTTCCAGTCCCTGCAGGGTCAGCAACGGTAAGAAAACAATAATAATAATTAAAATGCCTGAAGTGACAGGTCCTGCAACTTCCCTGGTTGCCCGGAAAATGACGTGCAGACGCGGCAAACGTTGGGCTTTCTCGACATGTGCGAGATGAGTGATCAGATTTTCAACCACAACCACAGCTGCGTCAACCAGCATGCCGATAGCAATGGCCAAACCGCCCAAGCTCATCAGGTTTGCCGACATATTCATATTTTTCATCAATATGAAGGTGAACAAGGCCGCTAGCGGCAAGGCCAGAGCCACAACCAAAGCGGCGCGTAAATTACCCAGAAATAAAATCAGCAAAACCACGACTAATGCTATCGCTTCCAACAAAGCATGTAAAACCGTGCTTACCGCCTTGTTAACAAGGTTGCCTCGATTGTAAAAGACCTTGGCTTCAACGCCTTTAGGAAAACCCGGACTGATTTCGGCCAATTTTTTTTCAATGCCGGCAATTGTTTGTCTGGCATTGGCGCCGCGCAAACTCAGCACCAACCCCACCACCGCTTCGCCTTCGCCGTTTTCACTTACAGCGCCATAGCGCGTTAAAGCGCCGATTTTAATCACGGCAACATCGCCCACTGTGATGGGAATGCCGTTTTTATTAGCCACAACGATAGTGCTGACATCCGCCAGGGTTTTGATACGGCCTTCAGCACGCACAATCAAGGCTTCTTCGCCGTCGGTCAGGCGGCCCGCGCCGTCGTTACTGTTATTGCTTTGCAACGCTTGCACCACTTTGTCAATGCCGATGCCTCTAGCGGCTAAGCGGGTATTGTCGGGTATCACCTCAAAACTTCTGACCAAACCGCCCAGGGAATTAACATCGGCGACGCCGGAAACAGTCCGCAGCGCCGGACGGATAACCCAGTCCAGTAAACTGCGCCGCTCCATCAGGCTTAATCCGCCGCCTTCTATGGTAAACATGAACATTTCACCTAAAGGCGTCGTCATGGGTGCAATGCCGCCTTCGACGCCTTTAGGCAAATTGCCCCACATAGTATTCAAGCGTTCGGCAATCTGCTGGCGCGCCCAGTAAATATCAGTTCCTTCAGCAAAATCAACGGTAATGTCGGTTAATGCATATTTAGCAATTGAACGCAGCATGGTTTGATGCGGAATACCCAGTAACTCAATTTCTATGCGCGCGGTGATTCTCGCTTCAACCTCTTCAGGCGTCATACCGGGCGCTTTAACGATAATCTTTACCTGAGTCGGCGAAACTTCGGGAAAGGCGTCTATAGGAATATTTTTAAACGCATAATAGCCGCCGCCAGCCAACAGCAACACCGATATCAATATCAGTAACCGCTGACTCAGCGCAAAGCGAATCAGGTTAGTCATTACTCAGCGCCCCCCAGCCCCAGCCAGTTGGCTTTAAGCGCTGCCGCACCTTTGACGGCAATATCTTCATTGCCGGTCAAATCGCCGCTGATAAACGATTCCTCGCCCTGTTTGCCTATGACTGTTACCGGACTGACTTTAAATCCATTCTGAGTATGAATAAAAATAAAAGATTTACCCACGTTTTGGGCAATAGCGGTATTGGGTATTTTAAATGCAGGGTTTTTAACGGATTGGATAATCCGTGCGCTAATAGTTTGCCCGGCGCGTATTTCAGCTTGATTAACCTTTATGACCGCTCGCGCCAGAACCGTTTTATTTACCGGATTGACACTTTGACCCAATAATGTGATTTCTCCTCTGACCGGGGTATTTTCAATCTGCACCTGATCGCCGGCCTTAACACTGCCTATGCGCTCCTGTGGAATATCAATGTCCAGCCAAAGGTTGTTCAGATCAGCAAGCCGGTATAATGGCGTCAACATATCCACGCGCTTTCCTGCTACAGTCATCTGCTCCATTACTGTACCTGAAATAGGCGCACGGACATTCAGCAGTGCGTTTAACTGGCGGGTTTTCCGCAGGCGGTCTATTTCGGCGTCTGTCATCCCCGCGATTTCCAGAAGTTGCTTTTGTTCACTAACCACGGAGGCAAAGGCATTATACTGGCTGCGTGTTTCCTGCCAGCGTCTTTCGGCGATTACGCCATCTTCGAGCAGTTTCTTATCGCGTTGGTAAGAAAGAGACCCTAACTGCATATCGCTGTCAGCTTTGAGATATAAACGCTGCATGGACAGTAGATCAGGACTGTCTAGTTGCGCCAATACTTCGCCTTTTTTAACCTTATCGCCGGTCGACGCATTCAGTTTAGTAATGAGTCCGGCCTGGGACGCGCTGACAATATATTCATGAGCTGGCGGAATTACCACTTTGGCAGGGGCGGTTAATATAGGGATTTGTTTGGCGGGCTCCGGTTTGCCCAGGACAACGCCCAGATTATTTAAATGATCTTCTGATATCTGGATAGTATTTTCCGCTATTGCCGGCGGCGGGCAGAACAGCATCGCCCAGCCTATAAAACTCAATGCCCGTAAAAATTGACAAGTTTTCATGGCATAACTCCTACTGCCTGATTATAAAGGGCTTTATCCCGCTGCATCATGACAGATCGCTCTTTGGCGCTGAGAATGGCTTGTTGTGTCCGGGACTCAATTTTTAATAAATCAAACAGATTAATTTCACCCACGGAAAATGCCAGTTGCGTCATTTTTAACAATTCTTCGGAAACTTTTTTCTGTTCGTTGGCAGTGCCTAATTCGACCCGGTTAACTTCCAGATTATGTTCGGCTTCATGATGAGTTTGCTCTAAATTGCGGTATAGCTGTTCACGTTCTGCGATTAATTTATTTAATTCTACATTTACAGCTGCGATGCGCGGTTGCAAGTGTGCGTTCCCGCCAAAGGGAATCATCACGCCAACATTGAAAAACTCCGCACGGTTACTGCGCGGATCGGTTCCTTCATCGCTTAATATTCCCGCGATAAGATGGTTTTGGCCTGAACCTATTAATCTAATGGCATTGATCTCAGCTTGTTTATGCTCGATCTGGCTATTTATAGCGACCATTGCCGGATGGCTTTGCCCGATTTCCTTTAGCGGCGCCAGTTTTTCTTCATAATTACCAGGCACCTTGGTCATTTGGGTAATGGAGGCATAACGTTTGCGTGTATGCATTAATTCCGCTTCAGACATTGTTAACGCTGAACGTTTTTGCAATAACTCGGTTTGCGCCAGCAATTCATCGGCGCGCGGCAGATCCCCCAGTTCAACGCGCCGCTTTATGGTAGCTAATAACTGTTCATAAATGCTCAGTTCCGATTTCGCCTGCTCGTAGCGGATTTTTGCCAGAGCGATATTCCACAAAGCAAATCTAACTAATCCCGCGACGCGCAATTTAATTCCCGACGCCTGCAATTCAGCGCTGGTTCCAGCCTGATCGGCCAGAATATGTTCGGCATCACGTTGTCCTAAATTCCAAATCGGCACCTGCACATTCCCAGTAGCCCAATTCAGACGCGTATTGTACATTGACTGATAGCCGATAATGACTATCGATGAACCAGCCGTCCAGCTTTTGCTGCGTTCTTCAATGGCGGCGGCCTCTTCTTCCAAAGATTTAAGCCAGGCGGTATCCGGATATTTTTCCATTGTTAAATCAACGAGTTTAGATAAAGTCAATGTTGCGTCAACTTCAATGGGATCTTGATGTGCAACCACAAATGGCGCATCATTTTGTTCCAATGCAGGGGGTTGGGAACGGGCTGTCCAGGGAATAAACGGCAAGGTTGCCAGCAAAAAAACAACATGCCCGGGCAGCGGTCCGGTAATGCGTTTCCTGGAAAAGTTAAAGGAAAACATAGGCAAAGCTCATTGCGGTGGTAACCGCGTTATAGATTTCGACGCGCTAATTGCGTCTGATTAAAGAGGCGCGAAAAATCGCGCCGCTATGAAACGAGAGAAAACCTATCGAGCAGGAGGCGCGCGTGGAGGGGGAGTTGGGATAATTAAACGGTAAACTAATTGTTCCGGTTGCGGAGAAAAATTAGCATCATGCCTTGAGACAGGAGCATTGAATGAAACAGTCTGTTGATGCAGGTAATAATAGTTTTTTGAATCAGTCTGAGGATTCGCCTTATTTTGTTTAAGGCCCGCGTCAACGCCGACAATCAAGCCATCGACAGAGACATTGTATTGCAAGGTCTTCATTTGGTCCGAAAGCGGAGCATGTTCAACGCCAAAATGTTCAAGACCTGGAACATGCAGTCCCAGTTTTGAACTAAATCCGCTCGCATGGGCATGTACCAACGGTGCAATGAATTGCAGTATCGTCAGAAATATGACCAGAAATTTGCGGACTGATGAAAACATGAGGATAATGCTATAGCAATAATAAACAATTAACAACTTGGCTGCCAACTTGGAACGTTGATTATAAGCCTAAATGTTAATTAAACCTTAAATATTTGCCAGGAGTTTGCTTCATTTACCCGAAGGATGCAGGGCTAGCCAGACATGACAATTTTATTTAACCCGGTGATCGTATGAATAAATATACTAGTATTATGCCCTTCGACAAGCTCAGGACCGGCTTTGACATGTTCCCGCGCCCTGCGTGGGAATGAAGACGAAGGTATGGCGTGTGTTCTGGATCGGCGGAATAATGTTTTGCCCGGATAGGTGGTGCTTTGATGTTTTGGGTTGAGATAAAAGCCGGTAGGCGTTCCCACGCAGAGCGTGGGAACGAGGAAAAGCTCTCCGGATAGGTAAAAGCGTTAGCCGTAACCCATCATAATTGATTTCTGATGAGATAGGTTTCGCGCGGCTATATCCATCCTACTCTTGGCTATCCACTTAAACCGGTGCAGATAGCATCCCTTAACATCAATGGACTCGATTGATTGTTTTTCCTTCGTGAGTATTGACAGATTAGATTTTCTGGTTATGATGGATATACATTGTTTATCCATACTGGAGAAAAAAATGACTGTATCAGTCGCAAAATGGGGTAATAGCCTTGCAGTACGCATTCCGGCATCTGAAGCGGCAAAAGCGGCAATCAAGGAAGGTGACGAAGTTGAATTATCCGCCTCGCAAAAAGGGCGCTTGATCATACGAAAAATAAACAAAGATGAAAATTTTGATCATCTATATGCGCAAATGACAATCGATAATTGCCATTCGGAAACCGGCTGGGGTGTATCCGTGGGGCGTGAGAATATCGAATGGTAAACGTTAGCGGCTATGTCCCCGAGCGTGGTGATCTGGTCTGGCTAAACTTTGATCCGCAGAAAGGCAGCGAACAAGCCGGTATTCGCCCTGCGCTGGTATTGTCCCGTGCGGCTTATAACTGTTTTGGTCTATGCCTGCTGTGTCCCGTCACATCAAAAATAAAAGGTTATCCTTTCGAAGTCGTCTTACCGGAAGATTCAGCCATTCACGGCGCTGTTTTGTGCGATCAAATTCGCTCAGTTGACTGGCGCGCCCGTCGCGTCAAAAAAGCGGGGGAAATAAAGCCGGATACCATGGAAAACGTGACCTTTTTTTCAGCTGGACTTGTGCAAGGAAAATAGCTCGCCGGATGAGTAAAAGCGTTAGCCGGAACCCATCATAATTGATTTCTGATGCGCTGGGTTTCGCGCAGCTATATCCATCCTACTTTTGGCTATCATTTCAGCCGGGGCAGCTAGCATTCCTTAACATCAATGAACCCCATTGATGCCGCGTTACTCACGTTTTACAAGAAGTGCTATTCACTGCTTTCGTGCAAAATTAAAGGACGGCATAATATCTTTGCTTTTTCTTCGTGTCTTCGTGGTGACGTGCCTTTTGATGTGCAGGCACTATCCCAAATCCGGATTTCTCTCACCGGTGCTGATCCTGCCACCCTCAAGCATATCAATGATATACACTTTGCCGTCGCCATGCTGTCCGCTATACGCAGCACGCATGATGGTTTCAAAAATGGTTTCCACCAGATTGTCCGGGGCGAAAATTTCAAGACGCTTTTTAGGCAGGAATGGTTTGTAATCCTGAATGTGGTGAGTACGCTCGCGTCCAAAACCCTCGCAATCGATAATCGACATGCCGGGAAAGCCTGGAATTTCCAGCAATGCCAACGTTACTTGGCTTAGCTTGTGAGGTTGGATAAAGGCGCGTATTTCTTTCATGATTTTCCTTTAAAGTTCGTCAGGTTCTGCAAAATAGCGATACAGCGCCGGCAACAGCGTCAAGGTCAAAATAGTCGCCGTCAGCAAACCGCCTATAATGACCACGGCGAATGGTTTTGCCGTTTCCGAACCGACACTGGTCGAAAGCGCTGCGGGAAACAGTCCCAGCATTGCCATCAGCGCGGTCATCACTACCGGCCTGAGACGGCTGACGGAGCCATTGACAATGGCATTATGCAACGACTGGCCTTCCCTGCGCAGTTTATTCAGCTGCGAAACCAGAATCACGCCGTTTTGTACGGCAATGCCGAATAGCGCGATAAAACCGACCGCTGCCGAAACACTGAGATTAATCCCGGTTGCCAATAAAATAAGGATACCACCGATCATCGCAAAAGGCACGTTCATGAGAATCAGAAACGCATTCTTAATGGACATAAAGGCCCAGAACAACAATACAAAGATCAGTCCCAAACTGATTGGCACGATGAACGACAAGCGCTTCATCGCGCGTTGCTGATTTTCAAATTGTCCGCTCCAGAGTATGTGGTAACCGTCCGGCAGATCCACCTGGGCCGCCACTTTTCGTTGGGCTTCGGCGACAAAGCTGCCCTGATCGCGGTCTATCAGATTACATTTGATCGCAATTCTGCGCATGTTCTCTTCCCGGCTGATCTTGGATGCGCCCTGATTGATTCTAATCTCGGCCAGTTCAGACAGTGGAATGCGCTTGCCATCAGGCGTTTGCACCGTCAGGTTTTCCAGCCCCGAAACCGAGTTACGGGCGTTATCTTCATAACGGAGAGTAATATCGAAACGCCGGTCCCCTTCCAGAAACTGCGAAGCCGCCTTGCCGCCCATGCCGATTTCGATCACGCGTTCGACATCAGCGACATTGATGCCGTAACGTGACACTTTGGCGCGGTCGATATCAACCATTACCTGCGCCAAACCCGCCTGCTGTTCCGCGGCGACATCGGTAGCGCCCTGAATCGAGGCAATAATGTGAGTGACTTGATTGGCCTTTTCCTGCAGGATTTTCAGATCGCCGCCGAATATTTTGACGGCAATTTCACCCTTGACCCCGGAAATGGCTTCTTCAACGTTATCCTGAATCACCTGCGAAAAGTTAGTGAGATTTCCCGGAAAGATAGACAGCATTTTGTCCATCGCCTCCACCAGATCGTCCTTTTTCTTATAACGCCAGGTGTTTTTGGGTTTGAGATCGATCAACACCTCAAGATTGTTGAAACCCTTGGGATCGGTGCCGTCTTCCGGCCGTCCCAGCTGGGTCAACACCATTTTGGCCTCGGTAAATGTTTCCAGTTTCTCCCGCACCTTGCGTTCGAAATCCTTGGCGGTAGCCAGCGATACCGGAGTAGGCAAGGTAATGGTCAGCCAGATATTGCCTTCATCCAGCTTAGGCATGAATTCGGTGCCGATCATGCGCACCAGCACGAAACTCAACGCCAACGCGGCGATTGCCGAAATAAATACGGTGCGGGCATTCTTCAGCACCCATTCCAGAATTCGCCGGTAATGATGTTCCATCTTGTGAACCATCGGATTATGAGTTTCGGCAATTTTCGGCCCCAATAGATAGGTCAGCATAGCCGGTACAAAAGTCAGGCTGAACAGCATTGATGCCACCAGTGCGAAACTGAGCGTAAAAGCCATTGGCGAGAAAATTTTAGCTTCCACCCGCTGAAAAGTAAAAATCGGTAAAAAAGCGCAGATGATAATGGCTTTTGAAAACAAAATCGGCCGTCCCATATCCGTCGCCGTATTCAGCAGGGTTTGCCGTAAATGGCGCAGGTCGGCATTGCGCTGCAAATCCAGGGTCACTTGCACCATTACCGCCTCGACCAATACCACGGCGCTGTCGACGATGATGCCGAAGTCAATGGCGCCCAGAGAAATCAAGTTGGCGGAAATGCCGTTGAGGTCGACCAGAATAAACGCGAACAGCAACGATAACGGAATGATCAGCGTGATCAGAAAGGCCGCCATAAAACGCCGCAGAAACACCAGCAGGATGATCATGATCAGCGTAGCGCCCTCGAACATGTTGTGCTCGACTGTACGGATGGTATGGTCAACCAATTGCGTGCGATCATAAATCGGGGTGATTTTGACGCCGGGCGGCAGGCCAAAATCGTTCAGGTCGTCAATTTTCTCTTTGACGCCGGCCAGCACTTTGACTGCATCTTGGCCTTTGATCAGCAGCACGATGCCTTCGACAATATCGTCGCGCTTGTCCATGGCGACGATGCCGGTGCGCGGCTGCGGGCCTATGCTGATATCGGCGACATCCTTGATGCGCACCGGCACGCCCTCATTAGCGGTGATGACGATGTCGCCGATTTCCCCGGCGGACTTCAACAAGCCTATGCCTCTCACAACCAGGGCTTCGTCGCCATATTTTATATAGCCTCCGCCGGTGTTGTTATTATTGGCGGCAATGGCGTCGAACACCTGGTTGAGATCGAGGCCGTAGTTTTTCAGGCGATCAGGTTTGGCGGCAACTTTGTACTCTTTGACGCCGCCGCCGAAAGATACGACATCCGCGACGCCCTGAACCGTGCGGATTTTCGGTTCTATCACCCAGTCCTGCAAGGCGCGTTGTTCGATCAACGGCAAATGTTTTGCATCGATGACATAACGTAAAATTTCGCCGATGCCGGTTGACAATGGTCCGAGCTGAGGCTTGCTGTCGCTGGGTATGTCAGCATTTTGCAAACGCTCCAATACCTGTTGCCGGGAAAAATAATCCTCGGCGGTATCATCGAAAGTCAGGGTAACCACCGATAGACCGAATATGGAAACAGAACGCATGTTCATCAAATGCGGCAAGCCGTTCATCACCCGTTCTATCGGCAACGATATAAGCTTTTCCACTTCTTCCGGCGCCTGGCCGGGATATTGCGTTACCACCTGCACGAAGACGTTTTGCACGTCGGGAAAAGCCTGTACCGGCAATTCTTCAAAGGCGATAACGCCGGAAATGGCAATCGCCAGCGTGGCGCCGATGACCATCAGCCGCTGCTGCAGGCAAAACGCGATAATGTGCCCAATCATACCGGCATCCTCACTTTTTCTTGCCGTCGCTATCGGCTTCGACTTGTTCTTCGGCGCGCAGCGTCAGCGCGCCTTCAGTCACCAATTGCTCGCCGGGTTTCAGGCCTCCTGTGACAACTGCTTTATCTTTCAAGCGCAGCCCTATTTCAACCGGACGCTGCTGATAATGATTGCCGTCAAGGGCGATGAACACGAAATCGGCATCGCCTTCGGTAAAAACCGCCGTCAGCGGAATCATGATAGCCAGATCGCCGGGATTGCTGTTCACGATGATCGTGGCATACATCCCAGGCAATAAACGGCTGTCCGCATTGGGCAGATCACAACGCACCTGTATGGTACGGGATTTTTCGTCCAGCACCTGGCCAATATACTGCACCGTGGCCGGGAATAGTTCGCCGGGATAGGCCGGCACCGAAACCGATAATTTTTGTCCCAGTCTTATTTTGCCGATGTTAACCTCGAAAACTTCCATCAGCAGCGTCAGTTTTTTAATATTGGAAACCACAAACAAAGGCGTATTGTAATCGGGCCGCACTTCCATGCCCGGATTAACGTTGCGCTCGACCACCACGCCCGGAACTGGCGAGCGCAGCGCGAAACGGCCGTCGCTTTTGCCAGGGCTTATGTGCAAGTTTTTCAATCGATCCTGGGCGCGCTGCACATCGCTACGAGTTAAATTAAAATCGTCTTGCGCCCGCTCCAGATCCTTTTGAGAGGTGACTTTTCCGGCATAAAGCTCTCGCTGGCGATTAAGGCTCTTGTCGGCCAGCGTTAAATCCGCTCGCGCCTTGGCATAATCCGCCTCGGCAGCGGCGACATCGGGACTGTCCAGTTCCAGCAATATCGAGCCGGTTTGAACCTGGGCGCCGAGCGCAAGCGGAATAGCAATAACACGGCCGGCGACTGGAGAACTGATCCGGGAGGTTACGCTTTCGTTATAGCTGATTTTGCCTACGAGAGGCTCCAGCAACGGATGCTGAGTCAAGCTTAGGCTGGCGGTTTTGACGTAGGCTTTTTTGGGCGAATCAGGCGACAGATATACTTCTCCCGGCATAATTGGCGGTTGCGGCTCCGGCTTGGTTTTTTCAGACGAATCGGAACAAGCCGTTATCATTGCCATAACCAGCAGCCCGCATAAAAAGTGTTTTTTTCTTTGATGATGCATTGGTTTATTCTTTCATTATCTGCACAGGCTAATTCTTCGGTTAGGACGGACAGAGCCGGATAACCAATTATAGTTTTGTATCATCATGGTTATGCGAGGCGGGCGCTTTACCGGCATCAACTTCCACGCCCAGTGATTTTTCCAGGTCGTAATAAGCATTGGCGCGGTTAATTTCCGCCGCGTAATAATCGCGCATCACGCTCTTGTAACTGCGCTGGGCTTCGATAAAGTCCAACACGCTGGTCGCGCCCTTGCTGTAAGCCAGCTCGGAACTGTCTCTTACCGTGCGGGCATCATCGAGCAGGCCGTCCCTGAAACGCTGCACTATTTTGTCGGCGCTGTTCCAGGCCGCCAAGGCGCTAATAACATCATTACGGATGCCGAGTTCAGTCTGCTCCGCCGTCAAACGGCTCTGGTTTAAATTGACCGCGGCTTTATCGGCTTCGCCCTTATATTGATAAAACAATGGCAGCGGCACGCTGAAGCCGACGAAGCCGGAATTAAGCGCATTGTTACTGGGATCGCGCGCGTAGCCGGCATTGACGGTGACATCGGGATATTTGAGCCTCCGGGCGAGCTCCAATTCCTTGTCTGCTTGATCGGCGCGAAGTTTGTCGGCCAGTAAATCCGGGCGTTGCTGCAAGGCCTTGTTGATCAATGCCTCTTTCGGCAGGCTTTGACCGATGTCTTTGACTTCAGGCCACTGTTCTTTGGCTTCGAATTGCAGGCTCCTGTCCGGCCAGCGTAAAATTACAGCCAAACCGGCTTGCGCCTGTTCTACCGCGGTCAACGCATTGTCCAGATCTGATTGCGCGCGCAGCGCTTCCATTTTGACCCGCAGGAATTCAGATTCAGAAATATCACCGCTTTTTAATCGCAGGCTGTTGGCTTTGGTAATAACCTGATAATGATCGACAATTTCCTGAGCCAGCCAGCGATTTTTTTGCATCAGCAGCAACTGATAGTAGGCATCCCTGACCATGTTGGAAAAAATACGTACCGCATCGCGAAAATCGCTTTCCGCCGCCTGCGTGGCGAAACCGCTGCTTTGTATGCGCAAGCCGCGCTTGCCGGCAACTTCAATCAACTGGCTGAAGGAATAATACTCCGCAGCGCCACAGGAAACGTTTGAATCGTGGTTACAACCGATCGCACCGGACCCTCTGTTGGGCTTGGTACTAAGTTCAAGGAGCTGAATACTTAGTGTTGGATTGGGGATTGCCGCTGCAATCACTGCGTCGGCGAAAGACTGGTCAATATTGTATTGAGCGGCAATCAGATCCAGATTACGCTGATAAAAAATCGACAGCACTTCATCAATAGAGAGCGCCTGATTTTGTCCATAAACGTCGAAGGCAATAAGAAAACTTAACAACAATACAGTTGCCGTTGATTTCAAGAAATTATTTTTCATGAATTTTGATTATAAGGGAAACATCCAGTCATTATTTAGCCGGCCCGGTATACTTTTTTAATTGACTCTCATCGTTGTTAAATACCACCCGGTCAATAACTGCACAATCCCAATACATAACTCAATCAACCTATCAAAATTCAATGTTGGACGGACTCAGAAACATTCATGAGGGCGGCCCGGGCGGAAAGTAAAGTACCGTTCCGCCACTGCCTTATATTCAGCTTTCTCATGGCAGTTAATCTGTAATAACCTGAGGGGGCATCCAAACATTCCGGTTAATTCACGCCTGTTAAAAAATATGAAACTCTTTAATGCGGTAGGTAGCTCTTGAATTATTGAAATAAAGCGCTTCAATATTGCAATCGCATCAGGTCTTGCCAAACCATGCCGGAAGCACAACTTTTCCTGCATCAAACGGAAGAAAGTTATGCGATAAAGATTTCAATATCGCTATTGCACATATAAATAGAGATGCTTTTATGGCGCAACAGTTTTTTGCGGTTTCAAGAGCAAGGAACAGTTGCTCAATTTTAACACGCACCCATTTAAACACCGTAATTTTTCGCGCTGCTTAAACTGTTTCAAAATCCTGATCGAGTTGGAAAGCGCACTATTTTCCGCTGGACTAACCCTTAAGCACAGTGAGCCTGCAAACGCCAGCTCCCGGCACGGGTGAGGCAATCGCCCACATATAATGCATTTCTTTTCCCACCGGCGGACGTCCCCATGCAAGTGAAAATTCTCCTTTTGCAGAAGCTTGACTGAATAACAGGGAATAAGGGTTGGGAACCGTTTCCGGTTTAACAGTTATGATAAAAGCGCCGCAAGCCGCCACGTCACTTGCGTTCACCCAGGGAGCTTCTTGATCGTTATTGTCAATGAACAATGCGGGTTCCGGGCGCGCATGAAGCAGGACATTGCCGCCGGTCCAAGTATCCGAGATCACGATAGCTAATGGCGTCTTTTGTCGTTCATGCCAGATTTCAGCCACTTTGTCAGACAGCTCTTGACCAGGGTAGAGCAGCGTCGCCTTGCGGCCGGTAACGGAGGGGTAGATCACTGCTCCCAGAAAGAAGAAAATCAAAATAGCGGCCTGAGTCATCCATGCCAGCCTGCTGGCTTGTTTTAAAAGTTGCGTCTGATCGAAGCGATCAAAAAAACATTTTGTTATCAAAATCCCGGCAGGGAGGAAAAAGGCGCTGACCCAGTTGCTGTTCAACAGGCTTCCTTTCATCAGCGGAGTCATCAGGGCCAGGATCAGCGGGGTTAACAGTACAGTCAGCAAGAAGCGGCGGTCATAGTCCGCCCCATTCGGTTCGAATGAATGGGGCGCGGTAACCTTGATGACGCCTTTCTTGCTCAAATACCAAATCCACAGCAGCAGCGGGAGCAGAAAACTCAAGCGGATCAGCTGATTGGCAAAAAAACGCGCGAAAATGCTTACTCTGCTTCCTGATAGCGCCAGTTCATTATTAAGGTAGGAAAACGGCAGCCAGTTATGCTCAAACAGCCAGACTATATGAGGAGAAAATACCAGCATAAACACAATACTGCTGACCAGCAAACCTCTGATAATGCGAGTGTCGGTCCATAGCCGTTGCCAGACCATATATACAAAGAAGCTGGCCATTACCAATGCCGCGCTGTATTTTGTAAGCATCGCAAATCCGCAGACAAGGCCCAGCCACAACCAATTTGAGAGCCGCTTGGGATAGCGGAGCGCGCAGTAAAAGTAATACAACGCCGCGGCTGTGAACGGTAAGGACGCGGAATTGTGGTTAAACGGAAACGCCCTGAAGTTATGGTAGGCAATTAACGAGGTAATCAGTACCGAGACAATCGCCAGCTTTCGAGGCAGCATTTGTTTTGCGAGCAGCCAGACATAAATGAGCGCCACCACATCACAACCCTGCGCCGCAAATGTAATAAGGCCTATCGAGGGACCGCCGAACAGGGAATTCAAGGCATGCAATAATGCGGATGGCAGCGGCGGGTGCTTATAGTAACCCCATTGCCAGCTTTGCGACCACACCACTTGTTCAATGCTATCGAGTTCCGATGATAGGGGCAGGAAAGCGGCGAGCAGAGTCCAGGAAATTAAATAAACAGCCAAAAAAGCGAATAAGCCGAGCTCATCTTTATTCATAGCCGTGAAAGAGAACTTATCCCTGATTAAGCTAATCGGATCGTCCATGCAGTTAATATTTTTCAAATTGTTGAGTCAGGTTATATTTAGTTAAACGCTTCTTTACTGAAGTTTCCCGGTTTTTAAAGAAGGCCAATCATCCCGTCTATGCGGGATAGCGATTTAATGCAAGGTATGCATAATTTATGGCAAACACCGCTTTAATTCGTTTTCATACAGTTATCACAAGCGCCAAACCGGAATCTTCAGTTCTTAGTAAAAAGCGCCATAAGGAACTTAAAAAAGCTTTTTCATAAAATTGGCGAAAGTAAGTCTTTAAAATTTATAAACACTAGTTTTTCAAAAAAATGAATCAGTAGAGGCTGCCTTAAATGTGAATTAAGAGCTCAGTTTTAAAGCATGAAATCAAAGGATTATGTTAATCTGATTACTCTCACCCAAGCCTCTCCCTCTGGCATATTTTCAGCACGATAGATGTTCAGCTCTTAATTCGCATTTAAATTAACCTCTTCATAAGGTCTAGGAGAATAAAGCTATTTCCGTGCCACAAGTTATTAACCTACAAATCACGAGTAATATCAACCCCAACTGCTAAACCTGCAGGGCTTAAAACAAATGAGAAAGGTGTTATAGGTTGAAATAAACCTTTTGTTAAGGTTTATTTCAACCACTGATTCTTCAACCAGACAGAACTGAAAAAATCCCGGAGGGTGTCAATAATTCCGTGCTTTAAAATTCAAAATGCACTCTGGCCCCGTAAATATTCACGGGGCCGCGATCCGCATTGTACGCGGGATTGTTTATATGTTGATAATCAAAAGTTAACCAGGACGATTTAACGACATGCCACTGGTAGAAAATATCGACAACCTTCTCGGGTTTGTAGTTGATCCTGCCGTCCCCGATAAACCCGTCAACTCCACCCATGTTTAGATAAGCAACATGAGATTTTGAAATCCAGCTCTGCGCATAGCCAAGGCCTATCGTGTCTTTTTCCCGCCCCCAACGGAAGCCCTTCATTAACGCGCCAAAAGATAACGATCTATCCGAGGATGTATAAGAGTAGACTTCAGTTTTGCCATCTGAATACATGCCCCTGAAAAACAGGCCGACATCTTCGGTAACTTTCTGCTCCATATTTATACCGATGCCCATTTTGATATTCGGTTTTCTGACCCAGCATAGATCGGGCGCCGATGAGTTATCAGAGCCATAATTAAAGCCCGTGCAGGTCGTCGCATTCCTTGCCGGATCGGTCTGGTATGCCGTAATAGCATCACTGAAGCTCCCCATGTTTTCACGGTTTCGATAAGCCAGCAGTTTTATCGCCCCCGGTTGTCCCTTGATAACATGTTTATGCTCTAATTCGGCCTGATCACCATAATACTTGAGCATGTAAAAATTTAGTTGTAACTGATTGGGATTCTTTGGGCCGGCAACTCGGGCGAATCGAAATGCCCAGTCATCAAAATAAAATTCGCCAACCAATCCCGTTGTGTAGCCTCGCGCATCGGCGGCAAAGTCATATGCGGCATTGGCCAGAAAGGCCATATTAAAAAACTGGCGGCGAAGATCGCCTGCATAGGCATTTTTATCAAAAAAATCGAGAATGCTGAAAGTACCCGCTGTAAAAACAAAGCGGCGGCTATCGACAGTCCCTGCTAATTGCAAGGGTCCGGAACTAACTTCGCTCGGTTTTCCACCGAATGATATTGTTTGTTTGTAATAGGCTCTCGACAAATACCAGGTGGCGCTTGCCGTGCCATTTTTTTGAAGTTCAAAGTTTTGAATGCTTCCGCCTAGTCCTTTTAGCCCCGAAAGAGGACGCTCGGAAATCATTTCCGGGGCAACATAAAATTCCGCGCCAGTCCATGCCTTAAGTCCAAGATACGAAGTAAATGTTGCCGTAAAACCTCGTTCCGCGTTGGGCAATAATGAATTGGGCGTTCCGTTTAAATTGGTATAGGCCGCAGGGAATGCTTGTTTAAAGCTCGAAATATAAGTCCCCTGTGAATACGCATTCCATCGCTCATCTTTCAGATTATGCAGACCATGCTTGGCCAATGTCCCCATCAGTGAAAATTCGTTATCATCATTTAAATCCGGGAAATTCTCGGCCTGCGCTGTCGTAGCCAGGAATACAGCGCTCAACAGCAAGATTATTGAAATCTTTATCCAGCTTAAACAGTCTGACCACTTTTGATTTAATTCACATTCGCCATGGAAGAACAACTTGACGGGTACTGGGCATTTCATGAGCAGTTAGATATGATCCTGTGTCCTGAGGATATTTTTTGAAAGTGTGTTGTTTGCGCAACCCGCGCAGGGTGTTTGCTTGCTCAACGAAGGAAAAAAGAAAATGAGCGATCAGCTTGATGCCACGTTTATTTTCTTAGAAAGCCCGCTACGACGCCTGATTAAAATCGCCTTCCAGTCTTATGGCTAATCAAGGTTGTCTTAACCCGATAGATACTCAGCTTCCCGAATAGACAATATCATCTTTATTTTACATCAAGATGAAACTTTACCTGAAAACATTTGCGGGGGCGGGACGGATTTGATTAAAACCTTAACGGGTTCTTGTTTTTCCATCAAGACTCAAAAGTTCCGTGGGATATGACAAGGGTAAATAATTATTTATTAACCTCAAAAATACCCTTGTATGAGACATACATCATTGTTGAAGTCAGCATATACAAAACCGGCGTTAACAGAGGCGTTACCGATGTGCAAAGTATCGCCTCTGCAAATATAAACCCCAGCATCTTATACATGGCATTCTGATTTCTGCTAACCGCGTAATTACCCTCTTCAATCGCCTGACTCCAGCTATAGTTTTTAAACAGCATCAACGGATAACTGTACCAGCTGGCAAAAGTAGTCAGCATTAACAAGGTAAACATCAAGGTGATATCAGAATATGAATAAATCCAGTCAGCTATCTCGCGAGTTGATTTTTGGTTCAGGTTCTCCGGCGTTAACTCCCAAAAAAAGAAGAACTGGCCAATTTTATAAAATTCACCCGTAAAAAGATTGGCTACAACCATAAACACAAACCAAAACACCATAATAGCGCCTGCCGCTAATACCGCTAACGGCAAGCTTTTATTAACCGCCCAGTAAAAGCCTACCGGATTTTCTGCCGAATATTTAAGGTCGATGTATTTTGCGACGCCAACGCCGACAAATAAAGTCGTTACAGAAACTAAAATACCAAGCGCCAGGGAAGCTCGTCCAACCGTCATAAGAATGCCGGTAAACAACGTGTATCCAGCCCAAACCCAGGGGCCGCGGCTAACAAAAAGTAATGATTGTTTGAGCCAGTGGCTGAACTTTGCCTTTTTCACGATGAAATTCTGGAAATGCCTACGGCTTTGCGTAATTCCTTAATAAATGGCGCGCTGACCGCGCGCGCTTTCAGCGCGCCTTCCTGCAATTGTTCCTCGATATGCTCCGGCGCTTGCAATAAAGCCTCGTAGCGTTCCCGTGCCGGGGTGATATGATCATTAATATGCTCGAATAACACCCGCTTCATTTCACCCCAGGCAATGCCTTCCGCATAGCGTTGACGTATTTCATGCACCTCCTCCCTTGTGGCAAAAGCTTTGTATATGCTGAACAAGGTGCAATTATCCGGGTCTTTTGGCTCCCCCGGCTCTAAAGAATTGGTTTTGATTTTATTAATCAATTTTCTTAATTTTTTCTCAGGCTCGAATAAAGGAATCGTATTGTTGTAGCTTTTGCTCATTTTGCGCCCGTCAAGACCGGACAAAGTCGCGCCATGCTCGTCAATCACAGCCTCCGGCAAGACAAAGTGTTCGCCAAAAATGTGATTAAATCGTCCGGCAATATCCCTGGCCATTTCAATATGCTGTACCTGATCCTTGCCTACCGGGACTTTGTTGGCGTTAAACATCAGAATATCTGCCGCCATAAGAATCGGGTAACTGAATAAACCCATCGTAATCCCTTTATCGGGATCGTTTTCTCCGCCTTGTTCATTTTCAGCAACCGCCGCTTTATAGGCATGCGCTCTATTCATCAAGCCTTTGGACGCAACACAGGTCAACATCCACGTCAATTCCATAATTTCCGGAACATCCGACTGCCGGTAAAAAACCGCGTTTGCAGTATCCAGCCCCAAAGCCAGCCAAGTTGCCGCGATTTCCAGACTGGATTGCCGGACTCTTTCCGGCTCCTGACATTTAATCAAGGCATGATAGTCAGCGAGAAAATAAAACGGCGAGACATTTTCATCTTTACTGGCTGCAATAGCGGGCCTGATAGCGCCGACATAGTTGCCCAAATGCGGAGTGCCGGTGGTAGTAATACCGGTTAAAATTATTTTTTTAGTCATGTGTTCCATCTTTTTAGCTTATTGCGGTTGAAATATTACATAACTGAAGTTAGGCAAGCCATAGAAAATAACACGAAGACACGAAGAAATAAAAACTTCGTGTTCTTAGCGTCCTTGCGCCGGTTAAAAAATTATTACAAGGCA
The DNA here is from genome assembly GCA_002862125.1 of Methylobacter sp. KS41. Lineage (GTDB taxonomy): Bacteria > Pseudomonadota > Gammaproteobacteria > Methylococcales > Methylomonadaceae > Methylobacter_C. The sequence continues at coordinate 180,268 of PHSP01000003.1, forward strand.
CTGGGTATCAAGACTAAGCGCCGCCCACAAGATCCCCAAAAACACAGCCATCCCCCAGTGCTGTTAATCTCGCCGTAATAGTCTGATTCTCAACCGATTCATCGTTGCGTATCACACAACACACCCGAAGGTAGTTGGGCGTATAGCCAAACACCCGCTGTTTTCCGCGTTCAAGCGGTTCGCGGTAACCTTCCCACAACACCGGAAACTCACCGCCTATATTGTCCCTGCAAAACTTTAGCTTCATGTCATTGGCCAATTCATGCAACTGCCGGCTACGCTTTTTTTTAAGCTCATTGGCAACCTGATTGGGTAAAGTTGCGGCTTTTGTTCCTTCCCGGCTGGAATAGGTGAAGATATGAATATGGCCGAACCCCGTTTGTTTGATGAAGTCAAAACTGTCCTGCCATTCCTGCTCGGTTTCACCGGGGAAACCGACGATAATATCGGTAGTGATATTAAAATAAGGGATTTGTGATCTTAATTTATTTACGATAGCGGTAAATTCTTCAGTTTTACAACGCCGCGCCATTCTGCGCAGCACGGTATCCGAACCGCTTTGCAAGGGCAAATGCAAATGCGGCATCAGGCGTGGATTATGGAATAGCATAAAGAAATCCTCCGGCAATTCCCAAGGCTCCAAAGAACCAAGCCTAAGTCTTGGGATGTCTGTTTCAGCCAGGATAGCTTTGATCAAATCAGACAAATTGTTGCCCAAATCACTGCCATAGCCTCCTAAATGCACGCCCGTCAAAATAACTTCTGTGATGCCTTGCCGATGCAGGGCATTGATTTCATCGATGACGGCCTGCACAGGGCGGCTCGCTTCTTCGCCGCGCGCCACGGTGACAATGCAAAACGTGCAGCGGTAACGGCAGCCATCCTGTACCTTAACAAAAGCGCGTTGTCTCCCGCGCGTGAACAATGAGATTTCACCGGGTTCCGTGGACATGGCTGGCATGGCATCCATGTCAAGTTCAGTTAAGGTTTTTTCCACCAGCTGATCCTTATCCTTGTTACTGATCACCAGATCCACGCCCATTAGAGACTCCGCTTCCTCCTGATTCAAGGTAGCGTAGCAGCCGCTGACAACCAGTTTGGCGTGCGGGTTGTCGCGGTGTATTTTGCGTATCAGATTGCGCGATTTTCTGGCGGCGTCCTGCGTAACCGCGCAAGAATTGATCACAATCAAATTCGCGGCTTCCGCCTGTTTGGTAATTGAATGGCCGGATTTTTGGAACACTTGCGCCCAGGTTTCCAATTCCGCTTCATTAAGACGGCAGCCGAGTGTTTTAAGGTGAACTTTCATTTATCATCCAAAGAACCAGTAAGCGACGAAAATCGCGGCAATAATGCCTGCAAAATCCGCTATTATCCCACAGGCGGCGGCATGCCGGATACGTTTGATGCCCACCGAGCCAAAGTAAATAGCCAGCACATAAAAAGTGGTTTCTGTGCTGCCTTGCACGATCGATGATAAACGTCCTGCAAACGAATCCGCGCCCAGTGTTTTCATCGTGTCAATCATCATCGCTCTTGAGCCGCTGCCGCTAAAAGGTTTCATCAAGGCGGTAGGAAGAGCGTCGACAAAGCGATCATCAAGCCTGAAATAATGCGCGATTGTTCTTGCCAGATCAGCGAGCAAATCCAGCGCGCCGCTGGCCCTGAACACGCCAATGGCAGCCAGCATGGCGACCAGGTAGGGTATGATGAGTATGGCTGTATGAAAGCCTTCTTTGGCGCCTTCTATAAAAGCATCATAGGCGTTGACACCCTTGTAAATTGCGCCAAAAATGAAGCTGATGACTAATGAAAACAGAATCAAGTTGCTGATGGCTGCCGATTGCTGGAGCATTTGCTGTTGCGGCAAACTGGAAAAATACGCCAATAGACCGCCAACCATCAGTGTGAAGCCGCCCATGTAAGCCATAACGACTCTGTCCAGCAAATTTATTTTCTGCACGGCGGCAACGGCAAGCAAACCGGTCAGCGTTGATACATACGTAGCGATTAAAATCGGAATAAACACATCAGTGGGATTGGCCGCGCCGAGTTGGGCGCGATACGTAAAAATCGTCACCGGAAATAATGTAACTCCCGAGGTATTGATAACCAGAAACAGAATTTGCGCATTGCTGGCGGTGTCCGGGTCAGGGTTAAGCGTTTGCAGTTCCTTCATGGCTTTAATACCCAACGGCGTTGCCGCGTTGTCCAATCCCAGGGCATTGGCGGAAATATTCATCACGATGGCCCCTAACGCCGGATGGCCTTTTGGCACATCAGGCATTAAGCGGCTAAATAAAGGCGTGAGACTTTGCGTTAGCAACTGGGTGAACCCGCTTTTTTCGCCAATCCTCATAATACCCAGCCAAAATGCCAGTACGCCGGTTAAGCCAAGCGAAATTTCAAAGGCGGACTTTGACATGCTGAACATGGCCGCCATGATTTGCGCAAAAACCTGCTGGTCGCCCAGGAAAATCATTTTAAAAAATGCGGTAAAAAAAGCGGCGAGAAAAAAGCAAATCCAGATGATATTAAGCACAATCGAAAAAAAGTTTAGTAACTGTTGACTTATTCTATTGCCTGGAAGCTTTGGTTGTCTTGTTTTTAAGGAAAAAAGAGGGGATTTGACCGGGCAATATTAAAATACGCCAGAAAAAAATTGAAAACGAATGATTTCAATCGGCGTAAAGAAGTCATCCGGAAAAAGTCATGAGATTTTTTCGATTAGAGATTAATATGGCGCAAATAATACCTCATTTGAATGCGTATTCAACGGAATGTCCTGACTCCGATTTTATGATGGAGCTTAACTCTGGAGAACATTATGAGCATCCGGTTCCTGGTTTCATTGCTGCTGTGCATTTACGCGACCACAATTTACAGCGCTGAAAATCACGCAATCTCGTGCCGGCCCTTTTATGGCCGGTTGAGCGGCTTAAAGTTGCAGCAACCGCCGGGGCGGGTGCTGCTTGTGCCTTTATTGAGCAGTGATCCGTATACGAATGAGGGATCAAGGTGGTCTGAGCAACCCGCCCGCACTCTGGAAGCCTTTTACCGGAAACGGTTTAATGCGGATGTTAAGCTAATGCGGAATGTCTGGAGCTGGACGGATTATTACCGGCAAGTCGGGCAAATGGTGCGGCAGACACCTCTTTTCGACAGGGTTATTTTCATCAGTCATGGCGGCTTCGACGGTCCGATACTCAATAATACCGTGTTTTGGAAGGATTTTCAGGTAACCGGGAGCAAAGGCAAATTGCTGCAGTATTCCGAGTCGCAGCCGGGACTAAAGAACACGCTGTCCCTCACCTATGACACCCAAAAAAACCGCATATTCAGCGACTATATGACCTCGCATTGGCAGGAATTGGCGTCGATGTCATTCTCCGGTATCTGGCATCTGCTTACGGAACTTGAAAAACAGTTGCTGCCGCTGGACAGTGCTTGTTACCAGCGTTTCTGTCCGCCGGATAGACTGGCTGAACTGCAGGGACAGCAGCTTGAATACCAGCTCCATCTCTGTGAACTTTTTTGCCGCAAATCTCTTTTCAAGTTAAATACATCTGCTGAGATATCCCCTGAACGGTTCTTTTACTTCACAAAATCCCTGAGTTCGCTGGTAACGGCAAACGGCCTGATTTTTTTCGGCGCCTGCAATCCAGGCACTCCGGCGCCGGAAAAAGTTGCGAAGCGGGATGAACCCGGTTTTTTGATCAACTCAACCCTTGCGGGCGGGCCGTACAGGAGCTATGTGAATCTGGCTAGCGCGGCAACCGGCCGCATCACCGCCGGACCGATAGGAGATAGCAGAGGCGAGGACATTGTAAACCGGATTATTTTGTTTGAGAACGGCAGTCCGCAACGGAATTTATGCGTCGCCGCTCCCGCAGTGAAGTGATCATGTGGAAAGCGGTAATTTAGTTAAAAATTTCAAGTTCGAAGGAAGTGCTCTGTATATCGGCGTACACTATTGCCGGCTCATGGTTAAGGCGCTATTTGCGCCAAAAACCGACTTTCCCGCTTTGGCTGAAATTCGCTGGTATTTGGCATAGGCGTTGCCGGCGGAACTGCGCAGCTCCGCTTCACTCGCATGATTGGCGAAACCCCGCGCAACCGCTTCCAATACATAGGCTTCCGGCGCCATGAAGCTGAATGTGGTTACTACCGGCTTTGCACCTGCGTCAAGCAAATGCCCGGTGAAAAAATCATCGCTCAGGCAGGCCAGAACAACTGCTTGCTTATCATGCCCTGCGTGTTTCGGAAAGCGTTCTATGATTGGCAGGTTTTGTTCGTCCATTAAGCCATCATGGCCGATGAATACCACCATTTCCCGGTTTTCAGCATTGGGCGGAGTGGCTGCTTGTTGCATAAAGTCAAGCATCGCCTGGTCAATCCGGCTGCCGCGGTAGGCATCGGCGGTAACGGTCAGTTTGTCCTTCCAGGCAAACTGGCAGCGCTCCAATATGGTATCGCTAATATTATTTTCGCACCCCAGCTTACGCCAGCCATCCGCCTTGCTCAAAAAGGTTTTCACGCCATAAGCCGCGCCCCAATAGAGATTGCTGCGAGGATCATCGCCATTGCCGATTTTCGCAGGAACGGGCACGATGCCTTGAGACGCGTTGTCGACCAGGGACACAATGACATAAATATGCGTGTTTGGCATGGCTGCGGTATAGGACGGCAATACCGTAAAATACAGCATGCAGAATAAACAAATCGAGCGTAGAGTGTTGGTCATGTGTATAACCCTGCTAAATGACAACAAAATTTCATTTGGGTGTATTTATGTTTCATAACAATAGGATGGGTTGATCGAGCTTGGAACCTGATTGTGAGAGTGTCCGTGTTTCTAAAACTCAAGGGACATATAGGGTGATTAATTGTCCATCGCTATGAGTTGATATTGACACATTCGATTAAGTATTCAGCGTTATTAACTTATTTGTTAATACATATCATAGGTTTCCGTCAAATATAAGCTGATCAATAACCATCCAAATTTGAATTGCTGTCAACGGACACGGACAATAATTCGAAAAAACATATTAGGAGTTGGTTTTACAGTTACATTTTTTATCCCTTATGCCCTCCTGGATTAATTTATTTCGATACAACTGTATATGTTTGATGAATGATTAACTTAACGCCCCCAAGCCTTAACCGCAAGTGTAACATAACCCTTTCAGCCGGATATAATCCGCGAGTTTATGATTCGTCTACCCAAGACAGAAAGCTGCGTTTTCAGCGGTTCATCGCGGGAAGCTTGATCGACGTAGTCCAAAATAAGCTTAATTGAGGGAGCATTCAGACCATTTTGCATCTTGCCGGACAGGGTTGCAGGCAAGGCGTATGCCTGCCGATCGAGCTGAGAACTGGTGATTTCCACGGCGGCGAGGTAAGTATCCAGGTTGTGCAGCCGATGTAGCCAGCTCAGTGCGTCTTCGGGCCGTATTGGAGCGAGCGGATCAAGGGCGGCTTCCTTCATGATGAAATCGGTCATCAAGCCAAGCAGGACCTCCTTGGCAAAATTTCCTGCGCTGTTGAGCACGGATGTCCAATAGTCTTGCCGCGCCTCGGCATCCATGAGCTTGAATGGCTGGTTCAAGGTCCAGGCATCAGGACCAAGCCCCTGATTTTGAAAAGCGGCGGAGTGGAACGTCCAGGCCTCGTCAGCCAGTATATCTCGAGTCACGAGTGTCGATGCACTGCTGAATTGCAAACTCAAAGTATCCAGGTAAACATTCGCCATGGCCATGCGGATCGCGTCGACAGCTTCTGCGGACAGCGGATTCTCCTGGTCCTCAGCGGTTTTCTCCAGAAATTCCAGGGCGATGCGGCCGGAGAAAGTGTCGCCTCTAACTACCCCGTTAGCTAGCGCGGCATATCGATAGCCGCGTTCGGCGAGTTCGTCATAGGCTTGCGCAAGCAGGCCATGAGTTATCAGTTGGCGGAAGTGGCTCAAGTCGTTTCTTGTCAGCGAGGCCGGATTGGTTGTCATAGTCAGCTCAGAGAGTGATTTAATAGTTTACTTAAATATGGATTAAGAGCTCAACTTTAGACTATGAAATCAAAGGATTATGTTAGCCTGATCCCCGCCTCAACCAATACTCTCGCTTTGGAAAGGGCTTTTCTGCACGTTAGATGTTCAGCTCTTAATTCGTATTTAACATGTGAACGGAATAAAATGACTTCTACCTGCGTGTCTAAATATCAAATAAATAAAGTTAGAGCAAGATTTAGTTTCCAAAAGCGGATTAAATTTCCAAACCCGGAGGTAGATATTCGTTTTATAACACCTCGCTCTACGTTCGTATAAATGGACTTTTATTTTATCAAGTTTAATTGAACCTTAAAACCGGCAATATGCTTCGATAATCGCGAACATAAGTCCTGCCGCAAAATTTAAACGGAGGCATATATCTCTGAATTTGTTAACAATTCAATGGTTAAAGCCTTGTTTTTACTCATGGATAATTGTTATGCGCAGGTTTTGAATCGAGAAGTCATCGTTATAGAGGGTGGCATCGGCTAAAGAAACGACGGTAGCGGCTGCCTTCGAAGAGCAATGATGCTGATTTTTAGCTTGCAAAGCCGCCCGTCAATGTGCTAACAAAGCATCGTTCAATTAAAAATGACTGGCTATGCAAAAAACGTCTTCAGTACTCAATGTCAAGACTGTTTCAGGGGCGGTGACTTTAATCACCACGGCAATCATTGTGACGCCGCTTTGCGGCTTGATATTTCAATGTGGCTGTGATTGGCCGTGGTTAGGACTGGACGTTGGGTGTAATTTTTATAAACCGGGAGCAGTTCACCGATGCCCATGGTGCGCATCCATGCCAACAGGTATATTCTCGACAGGGTCAGCCATAATCAGCAGTGTTTTAACGGCTATGGCGTCATCATCGGCGCTAGCGATGTACCGGTCCGTAAATGAAGTTGCAGTAAGAACCTTGGGAGGGTTGACGGTATTTATACTTGTAGCGATACTGACTGCCGGGTTAGCAGCCTTATTGCAGAATTATCCACTCGGGATAGGAGGTTATTTACGTTAATCCGCCTTAATATAAGCGTCTGAAACGGCTGCTTCCGGCTAAACCCTGCGCTGATTTTTCACGATTTACTGATCCTAAGGCCAGCTGAATGTGGATGGCTGCACTCCGTCGCATCGCTTCGGCATTGAGCCATAAACCGTTACAACGCACCGGTTGCTGCTATTTATGATAATTCAAATTAAAACTTCTTAAGCCAGCAACATTGCCCCCGGTTTTACCTAGCTATCCTTCTCTTCAGGGTCTTCCTGGGTTTCTGCAAGCATGGATCTAAGATTTTCTTTTTGACGCAAAACAAAATCCTTGCTTTGTCCGGCGGTTTTGCTTGTGATTGAAATAATTTCCTTTCGGTATTTATGTGTCATATAACCGGCGGCAATACCCAGGCTGAGCATGACAAATGGGTGTTTGGCAAGTGTAGAGATGACACCTTTGCCGGTTTGTATGACTGTTGATGCTGCCACGGCTGTAGCGACACCCTTGACTATCATTTCTCCTTTAGACGAGTGACTGCCTTCCATTACCATTTTCTCCTAATCTGTTTCTATACGGTTTGAAAAGGTTACCAAAAATATGCGCTTTATCGGACACCCTGTATCTTAATTCAGATTCATTTAAGTCAATTTCTATAGCCAAGTCAATTAATATTCGAATTGATCTTTATATTAAGTGTTTGGTTCTTTCAATAAGGAGAAAAATTGCTGCACAATAGTGGCGCCGGTTTTTACTAATCAGGAATATTTTCCAAAGCTAAATGCAAAAGTGCGTTATAGCATCTTCTAATTGTGCGCTAGCAGCATTGTTTAGTTGCCCCATTTAGCTTGCTTAAAATGCATTTAACTGATTAATAAAGAAGTTAACTGAGGAAGACAGCTACATCCGCGGTCTTCCTCAGTCACCGAAAGCATTAGAAAATTCCCATGAGAAACTGGATTGAAAAGCAATGATACATTCTAGGCCTCGCCAGCTCATCGCTGCTTCAAGGAAAGGTGAGAAATTTTAGCTTGCCGACCCATTATGCCTCATTGTTTTCATATTGGTATCGGCGAAAATGCCACCATTGTTTGGGCTTTCCGGGCCTCTGCGTAAAATTAATCCTTAATCTCGTAAAGCCGGTTCGCCTGTGTTGACCAGACAGGCGAACCAGTTGATTCTAATTGGGAATACTGCAACGGGTTGTTGGCAATTTCGCGCGCAGCCAGAAATTGGGCGTAATAATTGCGTGAGGCAAAACCGAAGGTTGGGCTGTCATAAGACTCGACGATACGGACAAAATCACGGCCAACCTGGTTTTGCGCCCGTTTCATGCCGCCGATGCCGTGGTTGTAGGAAGTAATCGCCGCTGGCCAGTCACCCAGTTTGCCGTAGGCGTGACTCAGATAGCGGGCCGCTCCAATGGCGGAAGCAAAAGGATCGAGACGGAGATCACCCTTGCCGCCGGAGGGCATGAAAGTTTTCGCGGCGGCTTTGGTGAATTGCCACATGCCCACTGCGCCGGCGGAGGATTTGGCTGACGGTTGAAAAGAGGATTCGACGTGCGGCAGGTAAGCCAAATCTTCCGGCAAGCCGGCTTCGCGGAATATTTTTCTAAATTGCTGGTCATACCGGCGGCTGATCTCAAGTCCGCGCATGAAGCGTTCACGAATACCGCGTTGTGAACGCACTCGCTCGGACGCTCCGCTCAATACGCTGTTAAGCGGCTTGCCGCTGTTTTGCACTTTAGCGATTATTTGCCGGTCGTGAACATTCAACGGCATGTTGTAACGCAATTTGTTCTCTAGAACAGCCAATTCAATTTTCCAGAAATCGCGGCGTTGGTTGATCATTTCCCTTTGTTCGCTGGTCAGATTTTCGTCTACATAACCGGGCAACTTCATCACTTCGTATATCACATCCAGATAACGGTCATCGTGAATAGCAACTTCCGAGAGATGCCACACCGTATAGGTTTTGCGCCAGAATTCTACCGCCGGTTCCAGTTCGCCGGGTTTTTGGAATGCGCTTGCGAGAGTTGCCGGTCTATGGTAGTTCCGAGGCGGCGCCCTGCGTGGCTGTGTAATGGGCCGGTATGATGCCATGGTATTATTGGTATCGCGAATGACCGGAGGTGCAGAGCTGCTGCACGCATTCAGCACAAATGCAATCGCCGGTAAAAGCCTAATCCGTGTAATTAATCGATTCATTTTTTTATAATCCTAAAGGTCTTTTTAACGGGCTTAATTTTTAAAGATAAAACAAATTTTAACGTCTCTACGGTGTATTGCCCAAAATCAAAAGTGTGTATTAGTTTAATTTAAGGCTTGTTTTATCTCTGTTCTGTTAATGGGTTGCTTTTTTTGAGATGTCAAAGCAACAATAAAAACGGGACAGCATGATTTGACAGAAGTTCAATTTTTTTCAGTAAAAATTTTTTTGTGTGTAACGATAACGACTATTTGCACGAAATTCGATTTTGGCGATGCCATTCATTTAGCGATATTCGATAGTCGGCAGAGCAAAACATTTTTTACTTTCGATAGGAAAACGATCAATGCTGCAATGACATTGATAACTGTGAAGTGTTTGCTCCTTAAGTGACCTATTGGCAGGAATAAGCCTTTTTGAGAGTGAACATTTGTTTTCGCCACAATGCAAATTCACATCATGCCCTACTAATAATGTGCTTAGAGTGGAAGTTAACTAACCCAGTTTTCCAGTCTTAAACCTTTAACCCGTTCAAATTCTCGGGTATTGTTGGTTAATAAGGTCATATTTGATGATACGGCAATCGCGGCAATTTGAATATCATAGGCGCCAATCGGCGTGCCTTGTTTTTGTAAATGGCTACGAATTTTTGCCGCTTTTTTAGCAGCATCAAGAGTGAAGTCCACAATCGTTAGCGGCGCGATAAAATTTTCCAATGCGGCCAAGTTGCGTTGCTGAGAATTATTTTTTTCGATGCCATAGTACAACTCGAACAGGGTAATGCTGGGAATATGCAGCTGTTTGAGCTGAATCTGTTGAAAGCGAGCCAATACTTCAGGAGGGTGTTTTTTAATCAGATAGATGCAGACATTGGTATCCAGCAAGTAACGGGTCATTCAAACACACTCCAATCCCGCTCTTGCGCTTGCTCTGGTTGTTCGCGTCCATTCGTCATAAAGTCATCCGAAAATTGCGTTAGTGATGCAAACCATTGTTCCCACGAATTTTCCATGGGTTCTAAAATAATTTTATTACCCTGTTTGGAAATTTTAACTTCTTTACCTTGTAATCTGAATTCTTTAGGTAACCGCACGGCTTGTGAGCGGCCATTTTGAAAAATCTTTGCTGTTGCCATGATGATAAGCTCTCGAAATAATAGATACCAATAGTATATATCTTATGAGTGTTTTGGTCGAATAAACAGTCATGCGCGAAAAGGGCAATGATTTAGAATGGAAGCCGGTCGAGCATCTATTGGATCGCCAGATAAGCTTTGGATATGGTTGGGGGTTTTGTTGCAATCCCGGTTGAGGCGAAAAAACCAAACCGGTGCAAGTTGGGCTTGCTTTGGAAGGGAAAAACCACTGACTACGTACTGACTTTTTTGTAGTTGCCTTATTGTCAAGAATGTTAGCAGCAAGAAATTTTCTTGCCCGTTATCCATATTTCGCTAATACTTTTTCAAAGTAAAATTTCTAGGGTCCAATCCTGGTGGTATACATGGAAATGATAGTCAGGCTGTTAATTGCCGCGTTAATAGCGGTTTCGGCTTTTACCTTGAACCCGATAGCCTTAGCCGGAGTAGGCGTCATGCCGCCGGAAAAAGCCAGTGAATTGGCTCTTCAGCCAGCCGATATTGAAGCCTTCGTTCGTAGCGGCTGCCCGCACTGCGCCAAAGCCGAGCTGTTTTTGCAGGCTCTTAAACGGGAGCAACCGGCTCTGAAGATCGTCATTCATGATGTGTCACTGGAACCTGACGCTTTGGAACGCTTGCAGCAGCTCGCTAGGAATCAGGGCATTGGTACGCTGAGAGTGCCTGCTTTTCTGGTAGGCGGGCAATTTATCACCGGTTACTCAGATGAGCTTACCACAGGGCAGCTGATCCGCGGCGCTTTGATTCAGGCGCAAACCCTGGAAAATCAGGACGCTTCGGGTGGCTGCGAGGCAAAGCAATCAATGTCCTGCGAACCTGGAAAGGAAGTTTCAAAGCGGACAGCGGAAACATTTAGCATTAATTTCTTTGGCCATAAACTGTCGCTGGATGAAGCCGGTTTGCCTCTGTTTACGCTGGCGATGGGCCTGCTGGACGGTTTCAACCCCTGTTCGATGTGGGTGTTGATTCTGATGATCTCGCTGCTTTCGCCGATGAAAAACCGGCTGCGGATGTTCGCCATCGCGGGCGCATTCGTTGCCGTAGAAGGCCTGGCCTATTTTATGTTCATGGCGGCCTGGCTGAATCTTTTCCTGATCATCGGATTGTCGCGCATTTCGGAGCTGGTCATTGCAGCCATTGCTTTGTTGGCCGGAACGGTTAATCTCAAGGATTTCTGGTTTTACGGCCGGGGCGTTTCGCTGTCGATTCCGGGTTCCGCAAAGCCGGATATTTATGCCGGAATACGGCGCATTCTCCAGGCGCAAAATCTTGCCGGCGCGCTGATTGGCGCAGTGGTGCTGGCGGTTTTGGTGCAGATTGTCGAATTTATGTGCACCTCAGGTTTTCCGGCGTTATATACTCGGATTCTGACGCTTAAGCATCTGGACAGCATGAGCTATTACGGCTATTTGCTGCTTTATAATGCCGCGTATATGCTCGATGACGTTATTATTTTAGCCATAGGCGTCATCACGTTAAGTCAGCGGCGGCTTCAGGAAAAGGAAGGCCGCTGGCTCAAACTAATCAGCGGCCTGGTAATGGTGGGACTAGCCGTCTATTTGATCGTGAGTGATTCCGCTTGATTTAAATAGCGCCACGAAGGCACGAAGTACGCGAAGATTGCAAGTTGGGTCAGACGATAGCCGTAACCCAACACATCGAAGCGGCAAATGTTGGGTTACGCTAACCTAATCCACAGTGTCATAATTTGTAAAGTTGGCCGCTTGCTGTATATATCCCTGCTTATTTTCGGTATGATGGTTTTTTTTGTATCACCCCGCCGCTCATGTCTTTTATCAATACGTTCGAATCCGAACTTGACAAGCTCCCTGATGAATTACGCGACTCTGTCGCCGCCTCTTTAAAACAATGGCAAGATCAGCTTTCCGGGCTTAATCTCGATTTTCATCCTGCGCCTGAAATCATTGCATCCATAGTGAAGGTTTGGTGCTCCAGTTTGTTTATAGCTGAAAGCTGTCTGCGCCGGCCAGAGATACTGGTTGATCTGGCCAATTCCGGCGATTTATCGGCGGTTTATAATGACCACAGTTATGCCGGTAAACTGGCTGGCATGCTGATAGACGGCGAAGCTGAATTGATGCAGGAATTGCGGCGTTTTAGGCAAAGGGAAATGATCAGGATTGCCTGGCGCGACTTGGCGGGCTGGGCGCAGTTGCCGGAAACGCTGGCTGATTTGTCCTGGCTGGCTGATGCCTGTATTCAATTCGCACTGTCTTTTCTGTATAACCAGGCCTGTGAGAAACGCGGCACGCCCCTGCTTTCCAACGGCAGTCCACAGCAGATTGTCGTATTGGGTATGGGCAAGCTCGGTGCGCATGAACTCAATTATTCTTCCGACATCGATCTGATTTTTGCTTACGCGGAAAACGGCACTTTACCCGACAGAAAAGAAACCAGCTATAGCGAGTTTTTTACGCGCCTTTGTCAAAGTCTGGTCAGAATGCTGGATGAAATCACCGTTGACGGTTTTGTGTTCCGCACCGACATACGTTTAAGGCCTTTCGGCGATAGCGGCCCCATCATCATGTCTTTTGACGGCATGGAACACTATTATCAGACCCAGGCGCGGGAATGGGAACGATACGCGATGATAAAAGCGCGTCAGGTCGCGGGCGATTTTAAAACCGGCGCGCAATTAATGGCGATGCTGAAGTCTTTTATTTACCGGCGTTATCTGGATTACGGCGCTTTTGAAGAACTGCGTTCTTTAAAGGCGCAGATTACCCAGGAATTAAGACGCAAAGACCGCATGGAGAACATCAAACTGGGTCCGGGCGGGATACGGGAAATCGAATTTATCGGTCAAGCCTTCCAGTTGATACGTGGCGGCAGTGAAAAATCCTTGCAAACGCGCGGCATTCTGGATGTATTGCGAATTCTTGGCGAACTGGAATTACTGTCTCCAAATGATGCCGGGCAATTAACTCAATCATATTGTTTTCTGCGCAGGGTGGAAAACCATATCCAGCAATACCAGGACCGGCAAACGCATGATTTGCCCGTTGCCCCGTCAGTGCGGGAAATACTCGCTTACTCGCTGGATTATCCCTGCTGGAACAGTTTAAAAATCCATTTGGATACGGTAAGAGCGCGGGTGCATGCGGTATTCGATCAGGTTTTCTCACTCTCCCGGCAGGAAGTGAAAGACCAGCATAGTCAGCTGATTTGGATGGGCGCTACGGATGACGAGGAATTGCTGGCTTACCTGAGCGCCTTCGGTTTTCAGCAGGCAGCTGACAGCCTGGAGGCCATCAGACAATTTAAAAACGCTGTCTCAATCAGACGTCTGACGGCTAAAGGCGCGAAGGTTGTTGACCGGTTAATGCCGCAATTGATTGAGGCATTGCAGCTGGTTGACAACCCCGATGAAACCTTAAAACGCATGCTCGGTTTGTTTGAAGCGGTTGCCGGAAGAAATGTCTATTTATCGCTGCTGGCCGAAAACCCGGATGCTTTAGCTCAATTGCTGCGCCTGTCATCGGCCAGCCCCTGGATTTGCGACTATTTATCACGGTATCCCATATTATTTGACGAATTGCTGGATACCCGAACTTTGTTTGAGCCGCTCAAGAAAGAGATTCTTGATGAGCAACTTGCCAAATTGCTAGCGGATATTGAGGCGCAAGACCTTGAGCAAGTCATGATTGTCATGCGGCAATTTAAACAATTGAACGTGTTAAGAGTCGCCGCAGCCGATATTATGGGAGTGATTCCTGTCATGGTGGTCAGTGATTATTTGACCTATATAGCGGAAAGCATAGTGGCTCATGTCCTTGACCGGGCGTGGCTTATGCTCACTGAAAGACATGGCAAGCCGCCTGACAGCGATAACATGGCCAAAGGCTTTGCGGTTCTCGGTTTTGGCAAGCTGGGCGGAATTGAGCTGGGTTATGGATCTGATCTGGACCTGGTGTTTTTGTACGATTGCAAGGATGGCAATGCGCTAACCGATAGTGAAAAACCGGTTTCCTGTTCCCAGTTTTACGGCCGCTTGGGGCTTAAAGTCCGGCATATACTGGATACCAGGATGTTGTCCGGCGTACTCTATGACGTTGATATGCGATTGCGGCCCAGCGGGGATTCCGGCTTGTTGGTCACGCATATTAACGCTTATGAGGACTATCTAAAAAATCGGGCCTGGACATGGGAGCATCAGGCTTTGGTCAGGGGGCGATTTATCGCCGGGGACCCGCGGCTAAAAGCGGAGTATGAAGCCATCCGGCGCAGAATCCTGAGCTTGCCCAGAGATTTTGCGTTGGTGAAAACAGAAGTCCGTGAAATGCGCGAAAAGATGCGTAACGCCCTGGCAACCAAAGAATCCAATAAGTTTGACTTAAAACAAAGCAAAGGCGGTATTGCTGATATTGAGTTTATAGTACAATTTGGGGTTCTAGCCCAAGCTGCAAAAAACGAGGCATTGACAACCTATACGGATAATGTGAGGTTGCTTGAAGGCTTGCATAATGATGGCTTTATGTCCAAAACCGATGCGGAAACCCTTAAAGCGGCTTATTGCACTTATCGCGATTACGGTCATAAGCAGGTATTACAAGGCGAGCTCGCGGTTATCAATGAAGACGAGGTTGTTGAATTGAGCAGGCAAGTTGAGCAAATCTGGCAAGATTTTATGGAATGAACCGGTAAACAAGTAGCCTCTATGTAACGTAGCGGTATGAATAATCGGAGCGGTAAATCCCCGATTCCGCTTTGCTGCATCGAGGCTACTTGCTTTGAGAATGGCCTGGGTTGGAAGTTGTTTTTAAATTCGCCCATCGCTTTGCCGTAGTCCTCAATCCCCTTTAATTAAAGTGAGGAAAAATTACAAAACCTTTTGATTTAACTAATAAAGTAACTCACAAAAAACGCCACAGCTTCACGGATTAAATTTTGTATAATTTAAGTGAATCCCCGGCAATTTTTATAGGCGTGAGTATTTTATGATAGTTGCCTTAGATAAAAAATACTAAAACATTACTTTTGGAGAATAAATGATGACGATGGACGATAGAGACGGCTTAATTTGGCTGGATGGCTCATGGGTTGAGTGGCGTGAAGCTAAAGTCCATGTGTTGACGCATTCCTTGCACTATGGCCTGGGCGTGTTTGAGGGCACAAGAGCGTATCACGCTGAAAAAGGTACAGCAATTTTCAAAATGAATGAGCACACGGATCGCCTGTTCCGTTCTACGCACATCATGAATATGCCGATGCCGTTTACCAAGAATGAGATAAATCAGGCACAACGCGATGCCGTTGCCAAAAATAATCTGGATACTGCCTATATTCGCACTTTATGTTTTTTTGGTTCCGAAGGCATGGGATTGAGAGCCGATAACCTGAAAACTCATGTGATGATAGCGGCATGGTCGTGGGGCGCTTATCTTGGGGCTGAAAGCATAGAAAACGGCATTCGTATATGCACATCTTCCTATACCCGCAACCATGTCAATAGCACCATGTGCAAAGCCAAAGCCAGCGGCAATTACATCAATTCTATTCTTGCTCTGCAGGAAGCCCGGGCGAATGGTTACGAAGAAGCGCTAATGCTGGATCATGAAGGTTTTGCGGCCGAAGGCAGCGCTGAAAATTTATTTATCGTGCGTAATGGCAAAATTTACACGCCCGAAACAACTTCGGCGCTGGAAGGCATTACCAGGGATACGGTTATCACCATTGCCCGCGAACAAGGCTTTGAAGTCATCGAAAAACGCATTACCCGCGATGAAATTTACGTTGCTGATGAAGCGTTCTTTACCGGTTCCGCCGCTGAAGTGACCCCGATCAGAGAACTGGATAATCGTAAAATCGGTTGTGGAAAACGTGGCGTTGTGACTGAAAAATTGCAATCATTATATTATGACTATGTGCACGGGCGCAGAGACGACCATGCGGATTGGTTGACTTACGTCAAGTAAGACTTTGAAAAAATCACCGAAAATTTTAGTCGTCGGCCCGTCATGGGTAGGCGACATGGTGATGGCGCAAAGCCTTTTTATCACGCTAAAAAATATCCAGCCTGATTGTCAAATTGACGTTCTGGCTCCGTCATGGTCATTTTCCCTGCTGGAAAGAATGCCAGAAGTTGCTAAAGCCATCGCCATGCCTTTATCGCACGGTCAGTTTGGCTTGCTGGACAGAATCAAACTGGGCAGAAAATTACGTGCTGAAGCTTACGATCAGGCGATTGTCCTGCCAAATTCCTGGAAGTCGGCATTAATTCCCTATTTTGCCAGCATTCCCCTTCGAACCGGTTATACCGGTGAATGCCGCTGGGGCTTGCTTAACGATGCCAGAAAACTGGATAAAAGCTTGCTGGCCATGACTGTCCAGCGCTTTGCCGCCTTAGGCTTACCGGTCACTGCGCAGTTACCGCCCGAGTATCCCGCTCCTGGCCTTGTCATAAGCGGGAATCAGCAAAAAGCGGTTGCAGAAAAATTCAATTTAACGCGATCGGAAAACATTCTGGCCTTATGTCCGGGCGCTGAATATGGCGCTGCAAAACGCTGGCCGGCAAGTTATTATGCTGAAGTTGCCAGGTATAAAATTGCTGAGGGCTGGCAGGTTTGGCTGTTTGGTTCCGGTAAGGATAAACCGGCGGCGGAACAAATTAATAACGAAGCCTTCGGGGCTTGTATTGATTTTACGGGCCGGACTTCATTAGCCGAAGCGGTGGATTTGATGTCGCTGGTTAATACCGTGGTGACCAATGATTCAGGTTTGATGCACGTTGCCGCTGCGCTGGACAAAAAAATAATCGCCCTTTACGGTTCATCCGATCCAAACTTTACGCCGCCTCTCAATCCCAACGCCCGCATCATTTCCTTAAATTTTGATTGCTCGCCCTGTTTTAAACGCGAGTGCCCCTTAGGCCACACCCGATGTTTGACCGACATCAAACCTGATCAAGTGATTAATATTATTTAACAGGCGGAAGGTTAATTTTTGAAAATCGCCATCGTTAAGCTCTCCGCACTGGGTGACATCGTTCATGCCTTGGTTGCGCTTCAATTTATCAAGTCTTGTTTGCCCGACATTCAAATTGACTGGATTGTTGAAGAACGCTTTGCCGGCGTGTTAAAAAACAACCCCGATATAGATCATATCTATACGGTCAGCCTGAAATCGTTAAAAACCAATAAAGCCGGTATTTTTCAAGAGATAAAAACCGTTCGCGGCTATGCGCTGAACAACTATGACCTGGTCATTGATGCGCAAGGGCTTATTAAATCCGCTGTCATAGCAAAACTGCTTGGGAAACGCATCGCCGGATTTGATGCCGGTTCAATTAGGGAAAAAGCCGCCTCCTGGTTTTATAATGTCAAAATTGCCTGCGCTTTTGACGCCAATACGATTGACAGAAACGCCCTGGTTCTGTCCAGTCCTTTAGGCATAAATATAACGACTGAGCAGATACTCAACAAAAAACCGTTTTTATTTTTTAATAATGAAAGCCAGCAAATTTACGATTTTTTGCAAAAAGACCGGAAAAATATTGTTCTGGTAATCGGATCAACCTGGGAAAGCAGAAATTATCCGGCGGAAAAGTTTATAAAAGTAGCACGGGCGTTACAGCAAAACTGCCTGATCGTTTGGGGCAACGAGCAGGAAAGAAAAAAAGCGGAATGGATGTCTCTGCAATCAGACGCTGTTAAAGTCATGCCCAAGCTGGATTTGAACAGCCTGAAAGCGCTGATTGCCCGAGCCGATCTGTTGATCGGCAATGATACCGGACCAACACACATGGCATGGGCATTGAACAAGCCGTCAATTACTATCTTCGGGCCTACGCCTGTAAGCAGGGTTTACCAGACAGGCATCAACAAAGTGCTTAAGTCCGCTTCCATTGTCAATCCGTATAAGCTGAACAAACAGGATTACTCGATCAAGGAGATTGATGAAAATGAGATTATTGAACTGGCAAGGGCTTTGTTGCGCTGAATCGGATTTACGGCCGAGTAGAGCGTGAAATGGTTTAATTAAACAGAACACTTCTAAAGACACTTTATAATGTCAACAGAGGTGAACATGAGTAATCAAACTAAACAAAAACGGCCCAATTACACGATTGAATTTAAACAAGATGCAGCCAAGTTAGTAAATGAAAAGGCTATACGCACAAGCAAGCAGCCGATAATCCAGGCATTTCTCTTAGCGCTATTGGGCGATGGGTGAGAGCCGAACAAGGATCGATATCACCATCGGCGGCCAAGAACCGCGTTTTGAATTTGACTGATCAAGGTGAGTTAACGCGGTTACGTAAAGAAGTTGAACAGTTGCGGATGGAGCGCGAAATATTAAAAAAGGCCGCAGTCTTCCCTTCGGCAAGCTCAGCACAGGCTTTGCGAAAGAACTCCAATAAAATACGGTTTTATTCGAGAGCAACAGAAGACTTTTCCAGTTACCGTGCTATGTAAAGTGATGCAGGTTAGTACCAGTGCCTTTTATGCGTGGGCGAAAACACCTGAAGATACTGACAAAAAATACTGCAAAAACAGCTTGAGGCTAAGGCGATTGAGCTATTTGAAGAAAACAAGAACGTTTAGGGTTCTCGCCGTTTATCGGAAGCCTTTATAAAAGAAGATATTCAGGTCGGGCGCTATAAAGCGAGGCAATTGATGAAAAAATTGGGCTTGAAGCCACGCTACCCAAAACGCTTCAAAGTGACTACAGACAGCGATCATAATGAGACGATTTCTCCCAATCTATTGAACAGACAGTTTGATGTCGCTGCGCCCAATAAGGTTTGGACGACTTACGTCCGGACCCTTGAAGGCTGGCTCTACGTCGCGATTGTTATTGATTTATTTTCCAGGCAAGTGCTGGGCTGGTCCATTGCAGATCACATGCGCACCTCACTGTGTGTTAATGCCTTACAAATGGCGTTTTGGCGGCGAAAACCTGAGCCAGGCCTGGTGCATCATTCGGATCGGGGCAGCCAATATGCCAGCCATGAATACCGAAGTCATTTGGGGATAATGAAGATGCAACAGAGTATGAGCCGTAAAGGTGATTGTTGGGATAATGCGCCGACAGAGCGATTATTTCGAAGCTTAAAACATGAGCAACTAAACTACGAAAAATTCAAAACTAAAGAGGCGGCAAAGTTGAGTATTATTGATTATTTGGCGTTTTATAATGGCAAACGAATGCATTCAACATTAAGCTACCAATCCCCGCTGGAATTTGAACGGGAATTCTACAAGAAAACTGCTTAAGAAAGTGTCCTGTTTTACTTGACCATTACAATCCCACTTGGTTTGGCTATCAAGTTTTAGTCCGATAAATAATATTCCACAGTGGATACCACCCGTATTTTTTTTATTTGCGGGTTATTTTTATCTCTTGGTTTTATTTCAAACTGCCCTTGAGAGGCTTGTTTGATTTTGCCTAATTGACTACTTGAATCCTGAGAAAATTTTAAAGCCACTTCTCGCGCCATAGTGGTGGCCTCCTGAATCATCTCTGGTTTTATCTCGTTTAAGCCGGTAAAAATGTACTCAGGCTGATTTTGGTAATCTCCCCCTGTAAAGGCAATTCCCTGCTTGCCTAACTCTGCGAGCCCGGTCATGATGTCACGAACCAGGGCGACTTTAGGAGAGTACACAGTGACTGTTTGAATGGCGGAATATCGAAACCCGGCCTTGGTTGCGTCATTATACTGCTGAGCGAATTTGTCGGTTATGGACGGCGCGGATACTGTAATTTCAGCGAGGTTAATCCCTTTTGCACTCAGGAAGTCCTTGATTTTTTGAGTGCTTTCATCAATTGAAGCATATAGTTCTTCAAGCTTATTACCGGCCTCTGTGAAAACGATTGGCCAAATTACAATGTTTGCCGGTAGTTCCCGCTCGGATAATCCTTTGACCGTAACGCTGCGCTCGTAAGCTTTGATTCGGATAGCAGCACCGGCAAGCTGAAACCCAAGCACACTGAGCCCCAGAAGAATGGATGCGCCCAATATTAATGCACTTGCTGTATTTTCCTGCTTCATGGTTTTTCTCCACTGGAGAATAGTCAACTCTCTTGACGTTGGGTGATATGTTTTCCAGTCAAGGATGGAAAACAAAAAAATTGAAATTTACTCTTGTCCTACATTTCGGTCAACCGGTCAAGACAGTTGCCGCCGGCCGGGGAGAGTAATTACCGCCAAACAAATAGTTGTGTTATCCTGCAACATTTCTTATTTTAAGTCACTGATTCATGGGGAAGAAAAATGAAACTGCGCGCGAAAACCGCCTTTAAACGGAATGTCTTGCCGGCTGCCGTATTGCTGGCGCTAGGCGCGCCGTCCGTACATGCGGCTGACATCTCTTGGGCCTGCTCAGGTGGTACAATTGGAATTTCTGGTAACTTCTGGGATAATTCGGCATGTTGGTCCGGTGGTGTCCGCCCTAAAACAAGTGATAATGTAACGCTTTATCCAACCGCCGCTGGCGCTACGGTAGTGAATATAGATGGAGCAACGGAAAGTCTTGGCCGTGCCTACTCCAACACACTGACTATTGACTCCCCATTTTCTAACACTACCGGTGCTAGCGTATCGGTATACCAATCCGGGAGCACCCTGCCGGTCGGTACCAATGAGTATATCGGTTACTACGGTGCCGGTAATTATAACCAAAATGGCGGTACGCATACAGTCGGCAGTACGCTGTATTTGGGATATAACTCTGGCAGCAACGGTGCTTATTCACTATTGGGCGGCAGTTTGTCGCCAAGCTATGAAACCCTAGGCAATTCGGGAACCGGCGCTTTTGCGCAGAATGGCGGTACCAATGCCATTAGTAACGATCTTACCTTGGGTTACAATAGTAACGGTCTGGGTATTTATTCACTATCGACGTCGGGTGGTTTATCGGCGAACAATGAAACCCTGGGCAATTCAGGTAACGGGACCTTTACCCAGAGCGGTGGCACAAATACGGTCGCGAGCGTGCTTTTTTTGGGAAGATACAGCGGTAGCCAGGGCGGTTATGCATTATCATCGTCCGGTATCCTGGCGGCTAATCAAGAGTATATCGGTGCTTTCGGAACCGGCGATTTTACCCAGAGCGGTGGTGGCAATACAGTCGGCACGCTCTATCTAGGCGTCAATGCCGGTGCGCAGGGTACTTATTCATTATCGGGCGGCGATCTGTCGATCAGCGCTTACGAATATGTGGGTTATGGCGGTAGCGCTACCGGCAGTTTTACTCAAAACGGAGGCACGCATACCGTCACTAACGATCTTGATTTGGGCTACAACAGCGGCAGCCAGGGCGCTTATTTACTTTCGTCGTCCGGAAGTTTGACGTCGGACAGCGAGATTGTCGGCGTTTCCGGCACAGGCAGCTTTAACCAAAGCGGCGGCAGCAATACCGTCAGTATTCTTTACCTTGGAGAAAACTCCGGCGGTCAAGGCTCTTACTCGCTCTCGGGCGGCACTCTGTCCACAAGTGTTTATGAATTGATCGGCTTTGATGGGAGTGGTAGTTTCACCCAGAACGGCGGCAGTAATAGTATAAGCGTCAGACTATATCTAGGCATAGGTTCTGGAGGGCAAGGTGACTATGCGTTATCGGCAGGAAATCTTTCGGTAAATAATGAAAATATCGGCTATAACGGAAGTGGCGTCTTCACTCAAAGCGGCGGCACGCATGTCGTGACGAATACTCTGGATTTGGGTGTGTATAGCGGCGCCGAGGGCGCCTATAAGCTAACGGCCGGCACCTTGTCGGCGGCTGACGAGATCATCGGCGACGCCGGAAGCGGTACCTTTACCCAGAGCGGCGGCCAGAATTACGTGAGCGGCCAATTGACAGTGTCATCGCAAAACGGCGGCAGCGGAACTTATAATCTGAACGGCGGCACGTTGGGCGTGAACGGCCAGATGGACAACAGCGGCAGTCTGGCGATGGGCGGCGGCACGCTGAGCGGCAGCGGCCCGCTCAGCAACAATGCCGATCTCAGCGGTTACGGCGTGATCGCCGGCAGTGGCGGCTTTATCAATAATGGGCTGCTCACGCAATCCGGCGGCAATCTGACCTTGAGCAACAGCGGCAGCAATTTCAATTACGGCAACTGGCAGCTGGCTGCCGGCCGGCAGTTACGCTTGACGTCGGCTACCCTGGATAACGCCGGCAGCCTCGACCTTAACGGCGGTTTAGTCACCGGTACCGGCATGTTGCAAAACAACAGCGGCGGCAGCGTCAGCGGCAGCGGCACGATTTTATCGGGATTCGCGAACGCCGGCGGGGTCTTGACCGTGGACAGCGGCACTGCCAATATCAGCCAGGGCTTCACGAACAGCGGCCTGGTGCAACTGACTTCGGCGAACGCCAATCTCACTGGCGGCGTCTTGATCAACCTGGGCACCATTCAAGGCCAAGGCCAGATCGGCAATGCCTTATTGGGTTCCGGGATGACACGCGCCCAGGGCGGCACGCTGACGCTGGCGAATATTCAAACTAACGCAGGCACCGTGCAGGCGGATGCCGGTGCGGAACTGCTGGCCAGCAACGGCATGGGCGCAAATAACGGGCTTATCAGTCTCAACGGCGGCCGTTTCGACAACGCCGGGCATGGCCTTAACAATGGCGGCCGGATCAGCGGCCAAGGCGCGCTGAGCACTGGAGGTATTACTAATACCGGTCTGGTGGCGTTTTCGACCGGTGTTTCCTCGGTCAACGGCAGTATCGGCAGCACTGCCGGCGGGCAGGTGGTCGTTTCCAGCGGCTCTTCGGTCAGCTTCTACGATGCGGTGGTCAATAACGGCGAGTTGCGGGTTTCGTCCGGCAGCGAGGCCACCTTCTTTGGCCAGGTGAGCGGCGCGGGGCTGTTTTCCGGTGCCGGAACCTCCTATTTCGAAGGTGGCTTTCATGTCGGTAACAGTCCCGGTCAAATCTCCATGAGCGGTGCCAGCATTTACGACAGCGGCTCAATACTGGACATGGATTTGGCAGGCAATACCGGGCCCGGCAACTGTACCAGTTGTTATTCGCAAATCATCTTCAACAGCTCGGTTCAGTTCAACGGCGGCGAATTGAAGCTGAATCTGGACAACGGCTTTATGCCGTTACTGGGCGAATCCTTTAATTTGTTTGTGTTTAACTCGGCCTTCGGCGGGCATTTCGATCAGATGGTTCTGCCGGCCTTAAGCGCCGGGCTGGCCTGGAATACCAGCCTGCTTTACACGCAAGGCAGCTTGTCGGTGGCGGCCGTGCCGGTGCCGCAGGCCGCTTGGTTATTCGGTAGCGCGCTGGCTGTCTTGATAGGCGCAGGACATCGCCGACGCATCTTAAGTTTGTAGTCCGTAAACCGGGTTTCCAAGCTTGAGTTAGGGGAATCCGTAAGTTAAAGAGCCCATCATAAAGACGGGCTCTTTAAAACGATAAAGAAAGCTTTAGTTTTTGGTTTTATCAACAATCTGATTGGCTTTAATCCAGGGCATCATGCTGCGCAGTTTTTCGCCGACAACCTCTATAGGGTGCTCTGCATTCAAGCGTCTTCTGGCGGTCATTTCAGGGTAATTGGTCATGCCTTCCAGGATGAATTTTTTCGCGTATTCACCGTTCTGGATGTTTTTCAATGCTTCGCGCATTGCCCAGCGGCTTTCTTCGTTGATTATTTTAGGTCCGGTGACATATTCGCCATACTCGGCATTGTTGGAAATTGAGTAGTTCATGTTGGCGATTCCGCCTTCATACATCAAATCAACTATCAATTTTAACTCATGTAAACATTCAAAGTAGGCCATTTCCGGTTCATAACCGGCTTCAACCAGTGTTTCAAAGCCCGCTTTAACCAGTTCAACCGCGCCGCCGCACAGTACCGCTTGTTCACCGAACAAATCAGTTTCTGCTTCGTCACGGAATGTTGTTTCGATGATGCCCGAGCGGCCCCCGCCGATAGCGGATGCGTAGGACAAGCAAATTGCCTTGGCTAATCCCGAAGAATCCTGATGAATCGCGATTAGATCCGGTATGCCGCCGCCTCGGACAAATTCAGAGCGAACGGTATGTCCGGGCGCTTTAGGCGCAATCATAATTACGTCCAGATCAGCCCTGGGTACAACCTGGTTGTATAAAATAGAAAAGCCATGGGCGAATGCCAAGGCAGCGCCTTGTTTGATATTTGGTTCAATCTCGGTTTTATACAATTGTGATTGAAACTCGTCAGGCGTCAGGATCATGACTACATCTGCGCCGGCAATGGCTTCGGGTACGTCTTTAACGGTTAAACCCGAGGCTTTTGCTTTGGCAACCGAAGCCGAGCTTGCACGCAAACCAACCACAACGTCAACACCGGAATCTTTCAAGTTGTTAGCATGGGCATGACCTTGTGAACCATATCCGATAATAGCTACTTTTTTTGCTTTTATAATAGATAAATCGGCATCTTTGTCGTAATAAACTTGCATGAGTTTTCCTGTTTTTCTGTGTTTAAAATTAGTAAATCAAAGTAGAGGCGCAATTTTTGGAGCCTGCTACCAAATGGCTATAAATGCAAGCCTTTCTCGCCTCTGGAAATGCCCGTCGGCCCTGAGCGAACCGCTTCAATAACTGAATCAGGGTCTATGGCGGCGATAAAGGCATCAAGTTTTTCTGAAGGGCCGGTCATTTCAACAATGTAGGTGGTCGGCGTAACATCAATGATCTTGCCGCGAAATATATCCGCCATGCTTCTGATTTCATCGCGCATTTCTCCGGTGGCCTTGATTTTAACCATCATCAGTTCGCGTTCAATATGAAAGGATTCAGCCAGATCGATGAGTTTAACGACATCAATCAGCTTATTCAGCTGCTTGGTAATCTGTTCAATAATTTCTTCACTGCCACGGGTGACCAATGTCATTCTGGACAGGCTGGGATCCTGAGTGGGCGCCACTGTTAGCGACTCTATATTGTATCCGCGCGCGGAAAACAGACCCGCCACGCGTGATAATGCTCCGGATTCATTTTCCATTAGAATAGAAATGATGTGTCTCATTATGCCAGTTCCCTGTCTGTCGATGTGCCTATGGCGACTCTTAATTTCATATCGTGATGGCCTTTGCCGGCCTCAATCATCGGATAAACATTTTCAGTTCTGTCGGTCATGATATCCAGAAATACCGTGCGATCTTTCATCGCAAAGGCGGCTTCCAGAGCGGGTCTGACTTCTTCGGGCTTTTCTATGCGCATGCCGACATGGCCATAAGCTTCCGCCAGTTTGACAAACTCAGGAATAGTGTCCATGTACGAATGCGAATAACGGCTTTCGTAAGAAAATTCCTGCCATTGCCGGACCATGCCCATATAACGATTGTTCAGGTTGATGATTTTAATAGGCGTTTTATATTGAAAAGCGGTCGATAGCTCCTGTATGCACATCTGGATGCTGGCTTCGCCGGTAACGCATGCAACATCCGCATCAGGAAATGCCAGCTTTACGCCGATGGCTGCAGGCATGCCGAAGCCCATCGTGCCAAGTCCGCCTGAATTTATCCAGCGGCGGGGCTTATCGAAAGGATAGTATTGCGCTGCCCACATCTGATGCTGGCCGACATCCGAAGTCACATAGGCATCGCCCTTGGTCACTTCGTATAATTGCTCAATGACGTATTGCGGTTTAATCAAGGGACTTTCACGGTCATATTCCAGGCAGTTGACTGCCCGCCATTGTCCTATTTGACTCCACCAAAGTTCCAGCGCTTTTTTGTCTGGTTTCTTATTGCTTTCTTTGATCAGCTCAAGCATTTGCTCCAATACGGGTTTAATGTCGCCGACGATGGGAATGTCGACTTTAACTGTTTTGGAGATAGAAGCGGGATCGATGTCTATATGAATGATCTTGGCGTAAGGACAAAACAAATCCAGCTTACCCGTGACACGATCATCAAAACGAGCCCCGATAGCAATAATCACATCGCTTTCGTGCATCGCCATATTGGCCTCATAAGTGCCGTGCATGCCCAGCATGCCGATAAATTGCTTGTCAGTTCCGGGGAAAGCGCCCAATCCCATTAAGGTATTGGTAATCGGATAACCCAGTTTGTTAGTAAACTCAGTCAGCTCTTTACTGGCTTCGCCTAAAATGACGCCGCCGCCCGAATAAATGATTGGTTTCTGTGCGCTCAGCAATAAATCAACGGCTTTTTTAATTTGGCCTTTATGTCCGGTAACTACGGGATTATATGATCTTATAGTGACTTTTTTGGGATATTTATAAGGCACTTTAATGTGCGGAGCAGTTATGTCTTTTGGCACATCAACTACGACTGGACCAGGGCGGCCCGTTGTGGCGACATAGAACGCCTTTTTAATGGTTTCGGCTAATTTGGTCACATCCTTGACTAAATAGTTATGTTTAACGCAGGGGCGGGTAATGCCAATCATATCGACTTCCTGGAAAGCATCGCTGCCAATTACTGGCAATGATACCTGGCCGGAAATGATAACCATGGGAATTGAGTCCAAATAAGCCGTGGCAATACCGGTTACGGCATTGGTGGCTCCAGGCCCCGAAGTAACTAACACCACGCCGGGTTTTCCGGTGGCCCTGGCATAACCATCTGCCGCATGGGTTGCGCCTTGTTCATGCCGAACCAGGATATGTTTGATTTCATCTTGCTGGAATAGAGCATCATATAAATGCAATACTGCCCCGCCAGGATAGCCAAAAATATATTCTACACCCTCGTCTATAAGACTTTGAACCAGGATTTGTGCGCCGCTTAGCTCCACGCTAACACCTCAATAAACATGATAATTTTTCGATTCGAGTCGATTAAATTCGGTTTTTAAATTCAAGAGCCGATTACCCGGTTTTGTACAAAAAAACAGCTGGATGATAACACCGGGAGTTTCGGCTTTTTTTTCGACAATATAACAGCAGGTATTTTACTAGGTTCTTAATAAAATTGTAATTACCTCTACAATCGTTTTTTAATTTTTGCTTAATTCTACTTTGTCAGATTATGCTCGATCTCGTCATACCCGCCGGGAAGCGGGTATCCAGTGCCATGGACGGTAAGCTTAATTCCATCCATGGGCCTGGATTCCGGCAATCCATGCCGGAAAGACGATCTTGGAAAATAATGATCATGTGATCTGACAAAGTAGAATCAATTAATAGAAACATTTATAAAAATATCGGCATTAAGTAGATGGTTAAAAGCTATTAACGCAAATGCGCCGCCAGGATAAAAAGCGCGCTTTTAATCGGGTTAATCATCATTCATGATTAACGGCATTTCCAGCGCCGTTTTTTGGTTAATTTTAAAGCCGCGCATTTCCAGGATGCCTCTGGTATTAAGCGAAATGATCAGGTACAGCGCATCAGGGTAAGCGGCCAGCTCCAAGTCGTGAGTTGACGGTAGAGCCGGCGAGGCCGGATGGGAGTGGTATATGGCGAAAAGCTCCTCTCCCAATTCCCGCATTTTAGCCATGGCCGAGATTTGTTGTCCTGAATCAAGCAGAAAACGATTCCGGGGGAATTCGGCGGAGTTTTTTATGGGATAACAGTGGGCCGGCAAACCATTTTTACTGCTGATAAGGCCGCATATCTCAAAGTCGGGTGAAATCTGGGCCAGATGCAATAATTGGTTGGTTATTTTGCGGGGGATATGGATTTCTGGTGAGTTCATAAATGAATGAGAAAGGTCAGTGTTAAGGTTTTCGCCCATAGGTAACGCGGGGCTGTCCTGATAAATCTTGATAGGATTGTACCTTATCATAAGCCAGCGCGTTAAAAATGGCTCGTACTTGCGGGGCTTGATTATAGCCATGCTCGATTAACAAATGCCCCGCCGGTGTTAGATAGTTTCGCGCTTTATCGGCAATAATTTGTATATCACTTAGGCCGTGGTCTTTCGCGATGAGTGCGGTCTTAGGTTCAAAGCGCACATCGCCCTGCTTTAGATGTTCATCACCGGAATCAATATAGGGCGGGTTGCTGATAACCAAATCAAATAGCGACCTCGGAACGGTACGAAACCAATCGCTTTGATGAAACTCAATGTTAGTGAGCTGGTGCCGCCGGGCGTTATGCTTTGCGACGGCTAACGCGGCTAAACTGGCATCGACTGCGGTGATGTGAGCGTTGGGACGCTCCGCCGCCAGCGTCACCGCGATAATGCCTGAGCCCGTGCCTAAATCAATGAGTTTAACAGCCTGGTTTTTAGGGATTAACTCTAAACTCAGTTCAATCAATAATTCAGTGTCCGGTCTGGGTATTAATACCTCGGGAGTGACAGTAAAATCCCTCGACCAGAATTCGCGCGTGCCTGTGAGGTAGGCAATGGGCGTGCCTTGTTGACGTTGTTTAATCAAGGCTGCAAAGGCGGCTTGTTGCTGCTCTGTTAGCGTGTTATCACACCATGCGCGTAGATAAGTTCTTGGTTTGCCCAGCACAAAACCAAGTAGCACTTCGGCATCTAATAGTGGAGAATCGGAATGGCTTGTTAAGGCCTTAGCCGCGTGTGCTAACAATGTTTTTATGGTGGGCATAATAACGGTATGCGCTATTAGCTATTTAAAGGGGTTAATAATTAATAGCTGGTTTCCAATATTCTGCCGATGCTGCATGTCTTCACTGTAGAGTGTGTTGCAGTTATTTTCCAATGCACAAGCAACAATTAAAGAATCCCAAAACGATAAGCTGTATTCAGAACGAAGGCGGTAAGCGGAATGGTAAGTTTGAAAACTGATAGGTGCGATTAAAGAAATGGGTAAAATATTTTGCTCAACAATATTGAAAACAGCTACATCCTCTAATTTGAACTTTTTGACCAAGTTGTGAAGAAATTCATTTAAGACCTGTGTTGAGGTCACAATTACTTGGGATTCTATCAGCGTTTCAAAAACAGATAATGCGACTATTCTTTTACTTTCATCACCTTGGTCTTGAGATTTGGTGAGTGCGTAAATATAGATGTTGGTATCAACAAACGCTTTAGCGGTCATATAAATCATCACGTTTTGCGATGTTTTTGTAGCTTGTTATGGATACGGGATTTAAAAAACCAGCGGGTAATTTTTTTTGTCTGTTGCTCACTTCTACGGCAAAAACTTTAATGTGTTTTGCTTCAAGTTCTTTATATTCGATGGGGACTTGAATCGTATTATTATGAACATCTGCTTCAAATTCAATGGCATACATAAAATTTCCTAATGGTTTAATAGTTGAGTGTGTAGGCTGTTTGGTACGCGATGCGCACCCTACCATCATCATAGTTTTGAAAAGACATTTTTGAATTTGTTAGCTGTTTGTAGAAGCCATGTAAACGCTTCCTCGCGTTCTTGTTTTGCAAAATTAAAACTATAAAAAGTGATAATGCGACATGCGTTGGTCTTCTCCTGCCACTCTACATCAATTCCTAGTGAGTTTTCGATGGCTTCTTTTTGGGAATAAAAGTCATTAAAAAGAGCCTTGTCCTTCGGAATATAAAGCTGACAACTAATCTGATTTTTTTTGCTCTCAACTAACATAGTAATGTAACAATCAGAGCGTCCAATTATTCGAATGTCACAATAATATTGAGGGCGGGTAGGATTGCGCGGTATTAATGGGAATTTGCTTGATACTGCAAAGTCGCAGAGTTGCTCCCAAAATTCAACTTGAAAGGACCTAGTTGGCGTTAATGGGCCTTTAGGATCAGGACTTATGAGATTATGTCTGGCTTGAACTATCGGGTTGGTCAATGGCTCATTTTCATTGGGTATTAAGTCATCATTATTTGACTGGAGAATGATAGAATCGTTAGCCGCTTGCCTAATGGCAATAATAGCAGTTGCAATATCACACCTGAACCACTCTTTATTTTCGCTATAAGCATTTAATAAAATATGCGCTTTTTGTTCTACATCTCTAGGTTTATTCACCAAAACATCATATTCAACAACAAAACGGTGAGGGACTCCCGTAGTATGTAATTCATTTGCCCTTGATTCTGGGTCTTTGGTACTGAACCCAACTTTTAGCAAGTTCGGCATAGCCTTGTTAGTAATTATATATACCCAGCCTTTCATATCATTTCTTGTTTTAGTGGTATAGGTTTCATCCGCTTGCGGCGCGATGAGAACGAGGCAAAAAGACGTTGCAGTACAACGTCTTTAAAGTGCGCCCATACGGAAACGATTAATCATCCCCCAACTGCGTCAATAATTCCGCCTGATGTTCGCTAATCAACGGCTGAATCACTTGTTCCAGCCCACCCTGCATAATGTCATCCAGTTTATACAGTGTTAAATTAATGCGGTGATCCGTTAGTCGTCCTTGCGGGTAATTGTAGGTGCGAATGCGCTCGGAACGGTCACCGCTGCCGACTTGCAGTTTGCGGGTTGCTGATTGTTCTGCGTGGTGTTTTTCCTGTTCCGCTGATAACAAACGGGATGCGAGTAAGGACATGGCTCGGGCGCGGTTTTTGTGTTGCGAGCGCTCGTCCTGGCATTCAACGACCACTCCCGAGGGGATATGGGTAATGCGTATGGCGGATTCAGTTTTGTTGATATGCTGTCCACCCGCTCCCGATGCCCGGAAGGTGTCAACTTTCAGGTCGGCCGGGTTGATGTCAATGGCATCTACCTCTTCAACTTCGGGCATGATGGCAACGGTACAGGCTGATGTGTGTATGCGGCCTTGTGATTCTGTTTCAGGCACCCGTTGCACGCGGTGGGCACCGGATTCAAATTTTAGTTGGGAATACACGTCGCGTCCGGTAACGCGCAAAATAACCTCTTTGTAGCCGCCGTGATCCCCCAGGCTTTCGCTGATAATTTCTGTTTGCCAGCCTTTTCTTTCAGCGTAGCGCTGATACATGCGGCTTAGGTCGCCTGAAAAAATCGCAGCTTCATCACCGCCTGTGCCTGCGCGTATTTCCAGGAAAATATTGCGATTGTCGTTGGGATCCTTGGGTAATAACAATACTTGCAACTCGCGATTCAGTGATTCTATCTGATCTTCCGCCTCACTGACTTCTTCTTTAGCTAATTCTCTTAGTTCAAGGTCTGCGTCATTTGCCATTTCTTTAGCCGAAGTCAACATGCTTAATGCTTGTTCGTATTTCTTGTAGCAATCAACCAAAGGGGAGATTTGGGCATATTCCTGGCTCAGGCTGCGGAATTTATTTTGATTACCTTGTACTTCCGGTTCTGAAAGCAAGGCGGCGATTTCATCATAACGTTCGCACAGGTTTTCCAGTTTTAGTTGTATGGATTGTTTCATTGAGATTTTGGTAATTTAAAAATTTCGCGGGCAGCGGCAATCAAGTCATGGCGTTCATTTACGGCGGCGGTTCTGATTTGGGTGCTGGGCGTATGTATGAGTTTGTTGGTGAGGTTATGAGCGAGACGGTTAAGCGCTTCTTCAGCTGGAACGCCGTTTTTCAGCATTGCCAAGGCTTTTTGTAAGGCTTCATCACGGGATTGTAAGGCTTGATCCCGATAATCCTGTATCGTTGATTGCGCACCCTGGGCGCGTAACCAGGCTAAAAAATAATCAACCTGGGTGTCGATTATTTCCTCGGCCTGTTCGGCTGCAAGCCGACGCGAGTTCATGTTCTGGTCTATGGTGTGCTGCAGGTCATCGACGGTGTAAAGATATACATCTTTAAGTTGTTCAACTTCAGCTTCAATATCGCGCGGCACAGCGAGGTCCACCATAAACACAGGTTTATGCTTGCGCTTTTTAAGCGCGCTTTCCATGCGGCCTTTGCCTAGAATCGGCAATTGGCTGGCTGTTGAGGAAATAACGATATCTGCTTCAGCCAGATGCGTAGGTAATTCGGACAAAGCAATCGCATAGCCGTTAAACTGTGTTGCGAGGGTATGCGCTTTGTCATAGGTGCGGTTAGCGATAATGATACGGCCTATGCCTTGTTGGGATAAATGCCGCGCAGCCAGTTCTATGGTTTCGCCTGCGCCAATGAGTAAAGCGGTCTGATCGCCGAGATTATCGAAAATTTGTTGAGCCAGCTGAACGGCGGCGAAGGCGATAGATACCGGACTGGAGCCTATAGCGGTATCGGTGCGCACTTTTTTTGCGGCGGTAAATGTATGCTGAAAAAGTTTACCCAGGCGTTTCCCGAGGGTGCCCGCGTCGTAAGCCGCCTGATAAGCTGTTTTCATTTGCCCAAGAATTTGCGGCTCGCCTAAAATCATGGAATCCAGTCCGCAAGCTACTCTAAATATATGTCTACATACTGAGCTGTCAGTATGGCAATACAAATAAGGCGTAAAATCGGCAATTTTGATTTGTTTGCTATGAGCCACCCAATCAATCAGGATTTGCTGGTTGGCGGTGGTTGATGTGCAGTAAAACTCGGTGCGATTACAGGTTGAAAGAATGGCGGCTTCACTGATTTCTTTGAGCCGCCATAATTCTTTTAACGATGATTCGAGTATGTCGGCGGGGAATGACAGGCGCTCACGGATGGAAACCGGTGCGGTATTGTAATTAATCCCTACTGCGAGAAAAGTCATGGTGTTTATGGTCAAGTAAGATTAATGTTACATAATGCGTGCAAGATGTAAGGCAAAGGAAAGGTAATTTTATAACTTGAATACAAAGTCTGGAAATAGACTGGATAGTTCAGTCCTTAATTCCAGTGAAATTACTTTTTTGCCATTTGTCCGGCATTTTGCACCTTAGCGTCCTAGCTTTTGGTAGAACCCACGGTATATTATGTCGCCGTTTTTTAAAAAATATAATAACTTTATCCAAAAGGAATAAATCAGCTGTCTAAATCGGCAGGTTTTTCTGATAATCTATTGGGTAATATGTATTGAGCAATAAATTAGGATGGTGTGTGTTAATTTTCAGACTGCTTTCAGTAATAACCCTCGTTGTATTTAATAGTTGCGCCTATTCACCTGCAAAGCCGAGTGATTCAAAAGGATCCGTTACGCCTGTTAAAATTGCTGCGGCCAAAGTAAACGCACAACAAAAAGAATCAAAAACATCGATTGATCCTGATGTGCTTTTTACCCTATTGACCGCAGAACTTGCCGGACAAAGAGGGCAATATGATATTGCGCTGGAGGGTTATATGGAAGCCGCCAAGCGTGTACATGATCCAAGGTTTGCTGAAAGGGCGACAATGATTGCCATGTACTTGAAAAATAGCAATAAAACAAAGAAATCGGTGGCTTTATGGCTGCGCCTGGATCCTAAAAACCAGACGGCAAGAAAAATCGCCGCCTTGTTGGCATTAAAGGCTGGAGATAAGAAGGCCGCCGTTGATGACTTAAATGTATTGCTGGCTGTTGATCCGGCGGGTTTCGAAAATGCGTTGCTTGAGTTGTCAGGCGCGCTGCAAAAAGAAGGCAAGACGTCTGCTGTTTATGAAGCGTTGAACGCTGTGTCAATACAGCATCCGGATCAGGCTGTGATTTATTTTATACAGTCATTACTGGCTATGCAGATGAAAGATAAAAATCTGGCTGAAATAAAGATACAGCAAGCTTTAAAGTTACAGCCTGACTGGGACAAGGCGCTGATTTTTCAAGCTCAGATCGCTGTATTTTCAGGCGATTTGAATAAAGCAAAAGCGATATTAAAAGATGCGTCCAGTAAATATCCGGGCAATAGTAAAATCGCTAAAATGTATGCTCAGGTTTTAATAAAAGCCGAAGACTATGAAGCGGCGATTGAGGCTTACAAGAAGATTGTATTGGCTGATCCCAAGGATTTGGAGAGCCAGTTTGCGTTGGGATTGCTGTATTTGCAATTGGGCCAGGATGCGCAGGCTGAAGACATTTTCAAAAAGCTGTTGGAGCAGCCTCAATGGCGGTATCAGGCCAGCTTTTATTTAGGAAAAATAGAAGAAAAGCAAGACCATGCGAAAGATGCTCTGATCTGGTTTGACAAGGTAGCGGATGGACCATTGGCATTTGATGCGTCGATTTCCGCGATCTCTTTGCTTGCGAAAGATAAACGATTCGATGAAGCCCGTTCGCGGGCAAATCTTTTGGAGGCTAGGTTTCCCAAGCAAAAGCTTCGTCTATTGCTGGTGCAGGCTGAGTTATACAGCCAGCAAAAGCAATATGAAAAGGCCTATAGTTTATTGACCGGCGCGTTGGTTGATTTTCCAGGCCAAAAAGAGCTGTTATATACCCGGGCATTGATAGCGGAACATATCAATAAGCCGGATATAGTCGAGGCGGATCTAAAGAAAATATTGGCAATGGACCCCGATAATGTCGAAGCATTAAATGCGTTGGGATATACTCTGTTGAATAGTTCCGATCGCTATGCTGAAGCAGAAAAATATCTCAAGAAGGCTCTCAAGCTTCAGCCGAATGAAGCGGTAATAATCGACAGTTATGGCTGGTTGCAGTTTAAGCTGGGGAATTATAAAAGCGCGCTGGAATATTTGCAGCAAGCCTATGAGAAACAACCGGAAAATGAAATTGCGGCGCATCTGGCCGAAGTGTTATGGGTTTTAGGTAGAAAAGATGAGGCTAAAAAATTATTCAATAAAGCTATTAAAGACTCGCCGGATGATGAATATCTAAGGGATTTTCAGCTGAGAATATTGAACGGCGCGAAATAGTGATATTAAGAACTAAAGCAAAGTGGTTAAGCTGGTGGTGTATTTCATTGGCGCTGTCGGCCTGTTCTACAATTCCAGTAGAGCCGGAGGCTCATTATTCAATGCGTGCAAGAGAGCATCTTTACAAGTTGGAGCAATGGTCATTTGAAGGGCGCTTGGCTTTAAGCGGAAAAAACGATTCCTGGTCGGCAAGCATAAGTTGGGAGCATAGGCAGGATGATGAGAAAATAAAGCTATCCGGTCCTTTGGGGCAAGGCGCGACCGTTATTCAATTAACGGGCGATTTAGTCACAATAGACCGGGGGGGTGATGAAGTGCAATCATCTGCTCAGCCGGAAGCGTTTATAAATCAACAATTGGGCATGTTTGTCCCGGTGCGCTCCTTGCGCTATTGGGTGGTGGGCTTGCCTGCGCCAACCAGCGCCTCTATAGAAACGGCAAATGGTTTTAGTCAGGCGGGTTGGCTTATTGAATACAAGCAGATGGAGGCGGTCGATAATCAATCCATGCCTCATAAAATCACCGTCACGAATGAGCGGGTCAAGTTAAAATTAGTCATAGATCAATGGGTTTTAAATGTCGCTAAAGCAATATAATCAGTCCGCATGGATGGAAAGATGGCCGGCGCCTGCAAAAGTAAATTTAATGTTAAGAATTGTAGGTCAAAGATCCGATGGTTATCATTTGTTGCAAACGGTGTTTCAATTTATAGATTTGTGTGACTGGATTACCTTTCATCCTGTTGATGACGGGCGAGTAAGCTTGCAAAGAACGATTCCAGGTGTGCGGGAAGAAGACGATTTAACGATTAAAGCGGCAAATCTGTTAAAAGCAGAAACGGGTTGCAAGTCAGGCGTACGTATTGATGTGGAAAAAAATCTGCCCATGGGCGGCGGTTTGGGTGGCGGCAGTTCGGATGCCGCAACTACCTTGGTGGTATTGAATAAATTGTGGAGCTTGGATTTATCAAGGGAAAAATTGATGGATTTGGGGTTGGCATTGGGCGCGGATGTGCCTGTTTTTGTTTACGGATATTCATCATGGGCGGAAGGCGTCGGTGAAAAACTAGAGAAGATGTATCTCAATGAGCAATGGGTTGTTGTTATTAAGCCGGATTGTCATGTGAATACAAAAGAAATTTTTTCAGCTAAAAATTTGACACGGAATAGTAAATCAATCACAATAGCCGACTTTATGGCAGGTCAGCGCCAAAATGATTGTGTTGAAGTGGTTTGCCAGAGATACCAGCCTGTTAAAGATGCTTTGTTTGCATTGTCTGAGTTTTCAGAGGTGAGATTAACCGGGACAGGGGCGTGTGTATTTGCTCAGTTCGATTCAGAAGATGCAGCGTACGATGCCTATGAGTCGCTTAAAAAAAATAAGTGGCAGGTTTATATGGCAAAAAGTGTAAATGAATCGCCTCTGTATTCAAAGTTGAAAATTAATAAATAGTTATCATGATTTTTGGGTCGTCGCCAAGCGGTAAGGCACGGGGTTTTGATCTCCGCATTCCAAGGTTCGAATCCTTGCGACCCAGCCATTTACCTCCGTTTAGTTAAATTCATTTTTAGGAGTGCGCTTGAATGGATGACACCCCTATGATGGTGTTTTCTGGAAATGCTAATCTGGCTTTGTCTGACGGAATAGCAAAAAAGCTAAATATGCGCCTGGGAATGGCGGCTGTAGGTAGATTTAGTGACGGCGAAATTGCGGTGGAAATTCAGGAAAATGTTCGCGGTAAGGATGTTTTTATTATTCAGCCTACCTGTTCGCCAGCTAATGAAAATTTAATGGAATTATTGGTGATGATTGATGCTCTCAAGCGGGCTTCGGCATCACGGATTACCGCGGTAATGCCTTATTATGGTTATGCGCGGCAAGATAGACGTTCGCGATCAGCACGGGTGCCGATAACGGCCAAGCTGGTGGCTAAAATGATTGAGCAATCGGGTGCTCACCGGGTTTTGACCGTTGATTTACATGCCGATCAAATTCAGGGTTTTTTCGACATACCTGTAGACAATGTTTATTCGTCACCACTTCTTTTAGGAGATGTGTGGCGGCAGCAGTATAAAGATCTGATTGTTGTTTCGCCGGATGTTGGCGGTGTTGTCAGAGCGCGTGCGCTTGCCAAGCGCTTGGATGATGCTGATCTTGCTATTATTGACAAGCGCAGGCCAAAGCCGAATGTTTCGGAGATAATGCACATCATTGGTGATGTCGACGGTCGCAGTTGTGTGCTGATTGATGATTTGGTTGATACAGCCGGCACTCTGTGTCACGCTGCTGCAGCTTTAAAAAAACATGGAGCAATAAAAGTGGTTGCCTATTGTACGCATGCAGTATTATCAGGCTCTGCCATGAGAAACCTGAATGGCTCGGAGCTTGACGAGTTGGTGGTTACGGATACCATACCCTTGAGTCAGGATGCTGTCGATTCAGGCAAAATAAGGCAGTTAAGCGTTGCGGAAATGCTGGCTGAGACAATAAGACGCATGGCTGTCGGTGAATCGGTTAGTTCGCTTTACGTGGATTGATGGTTGTAGGTTCAGAATTTAATGTGCGCGCCTAAAGGCGGGCGCTTCAAAAAAAGGTGAGGAAAAATGTCTAAGGTATTTGAATTTGTTGCCGAAAGTCGCGGGCGAGCAGGTAAGAGCGCAGCAAGAAGCATGCGTCGTCAAGGTAACGTGCCTGCAGTGATATACGGCGGCCATAGGGAGCCTCAAATGCTGGCGTTAAATCATAATGAAGTCATTAAGCATCTTAATCATGAGGCGGTCTACTCTCATGTGCTGGATGTTACTGTTGATGGAAAAACAGAGCAGGCAATTCTGAAAGGCGTACAGCGTAATCCGGCAAAATTTCAGATTTTGCATTTGGATTTTCTCAGGGTTAGCATGTCTGAAGCTGTAAAAGTACATGTGCCTTTGCATTTTGCCAATGAACATACCTCCATTGGTGGAAAAAAGGGTGGTATCGCAGCCCATTCCATGGTTGATGTAGAAGTTTCCTGCTTGCCTTCAGCTTTGCCAGAATATATTACAGTTGATTTGGCTGGAATGGATATCGGCGAGACTCTCCATTTGTCGGACCTGGTTTTGCCGGCAGGTGTTGAGGTTGTGGTTTTGGCCCAAGGCCTAGAGCATAATTTGCCAGTTGTCTCCATGATGGCATCAAAAGCCAGTAAAGGTGATGAAACTGAAGCGGCTGCTGAGTAAAGCAAGTAGCTATAGAACAAAGATGATAAAACTTATCGTTGGCTTGGGTAATCCAGGCCGGCAGTATGAAAAAACCCGGCATAATGCCGGGTTTTTGTTTTTAGATGCGCTGGCGCAGGCGCTGAGCTGTACTTGGTCAAGTGACTCCAGATTTCAAGGATTGTTTGCAGAGGGATTCGTTGCAAGCAGCAAAGTCATGCTATTGAAGCCAGGCACTTTTATGAATAGAAGCGGCCAGTCTGTAGGCAAAATTGTCAGGTATTACAAGTTAGCGCCTGATGAAATTCTCGTTGTTCACGATGAGCTGGATTTCAATCCTGGTGTGGTACGGCTTAAAAAAGATGGCGGTCATGCCGGGCATAATGGTTTGAGAGACATCATTGTGCATTTGGGTTCAAAAGATTTTTACCGGTTAAGAATGGGCATTGGCCGCCCTCCTGCCGGAAAAGCCGTTGCTGATTTTGTTTTGTCTGCGCCAACGGAACAAGAATGGAAGCTGCTCCTTAATGCTTTCGACATGAGTAGGGGTCTTATGGGTCAGATGGTTGCCGGAGATATGTCGTCGGTGATGAATAGACTGAATGCCTGAATTTGGTAATCTTGAGGCGGATTATTTCTTGCTTCAGCCGCTGTTTCCCGGTTCTTAAAAGCAAGCTGACATTTTATGCGCTCCCAACAGGCTCAAACAATTTAGTTGACAGATATGGCTCAATAAAAGATAATAAACAGCTTACCCGATATCGGAGGGGTTCCCGAGCGGCCAAAGGGATCAGACTGTAAATCTGCCGGCTCTGCCTTCGGAGGTTCGAATCCTCCCCCCTCCACCATCTCGAATAAAATAAAAATCTGCGGGTGTAGTTCAATGGTAGAACTCCAGCCTTCCAAGCTGATCACGTGGGTTCGATTCCCATCACCCGCTCCATATTTCTGAGATTAAAGCTCATATAGCTCAGTAGGTAGAGCACTTCCTTGGTAAGGAAGAGGTCACCGGTTCAAATCCGGTTATGAGCTCCAATTAGCATTATGATTATTAGGTGTGACTCATGGCCAAAGAAAAATTTTCACGTAGTAAGCCCCACGTAAACGTAGGCACAATCGGACACGTTGACCACGGCAAGACAACGCTGACTGCTGCATTAACAACAGTAATGGCTAAATTGCACGGCGGAGCGGTCAAGGCTTTCGATCAGATTGATAATGCGCCTGAAGAGCGTGCGCGTGGTATTACCATAGCAACGTCTCACGTGGAGTATGAATCCGCAACGCGCCATTACGCACATGTTGACTGCCCGGGCCATGCTGACTATGTAAAAAACATGATCACCGGCGCCGCGCAAATGGATGGCGCGATTCTTGTTTGTTCAGCAGCTGACGGTCCAATGCCGCAGACCAGAGAACACATTTTGTTATCAAGACAGGTTGGCGTGCCTTATATCGTAGTGTTTCTGAATAAAGCCGATATGGTTGATGATGAAGAGTTAATCGAACTGGTTGAAATGGAAATCAGGGAATTGCTGGATATGTATGAATTTCCAGGCGACGACACGCCTATTATCAAAGGTTCAGCCCTGCTTGCATTGCAAGGCGATGAAAGTGAAATTGGCATGCCATCGGTGGTCAAACTGGTTGAAGCATTGGATAGCTACATTCCCCTGCCGGAAAGAGCGGTTGACGGATCATTCCTGATGCCAATTGAAGACGTGTTCTCGATTTCAGGTCGCGGCACCGTGGTAACTGGGCGTATAGAGCGTGGTGTAATCAAAGTCGGTCAGGAAGTTGAAATTGTCGGTATCAGGCCGACAGTGACAACAACCGTTACCGGAGTTGAAATGTTCCGTAAGCTGCTTGATCAAGGTGAGGCCGGCGAT
Source organism: Methylobacter sp. KS41 (assembly GCA_002862125.1). Lineage (GTDB taxonomy): Bacteria > Pseudomonadota > Gammaproteobacteria > Methylococcales > Methylomonadaceae > Methylobacter_C. The sequence continues at coordinate 220,281 of PHSP01000003.1, forward strand.
AACGTAGGTTTGTTGTTAAGAGGAACCAAAAGAGACGATGTCGAGCGTGGACAGGTTTTGGCGCACAAAGGGACGATTAAGCCGCACGCCCATTTCAATGCCGAAATTTATGTATTATCAAAAGAAGAAGGCGGCCGTCATACGCCATTCTTTAACGGCTATCGCCCGCAATTCTATTTTAGAACGACCGACGTAACAGGCGCGGTTGATTTGCCTGAAGGTGTGGAAATGGTAATGCCTGGCGATAATATTTCGGTAAAAGTAAAGTTGATTTCACCGATTGCCATGGAAGACGGCTTGCGTTTCGCAATTCGTGAAGGCGGTCGTACAGTCGGTGCGGGCGTTGTTGCATCAATACTTGAATAATATTTTTGATTGGTATATTATTGCAAGTTCTGTAAAGTTTATCTGAATAGGTCAGTAGTTCAATTGGTAGAATGGCGGTCTCCAAAACCGCTGGTTGGGGGTTCGAGACCCTCCTGGCCTGCCAGTCAGATTAAGCAAATCGATATTATCAATTTTATAAATAACACATGAATACTCAAGCACAGCCAGCAACATCGGTTGCTGATATTGTCAAACAAAGCCTTTCTGTTGTCCTTGTGGTTGCAGGCGTTGCCGCATTTTACTATTTCTCTGCGGATCACGATTACTTCAAAGAAGTTCGATTGTTATATAGAGTCCTGGGTTTGGTTGCGGTCATGCTGATAGTGATGAGCATGGTATTAACCACTGACTTGGGCCGGACAATATGGAGTTTTGTTTTAGAGTCCAAGCAAGAAGTCAGAAAGGTAGTATGGCCAAATCGTGAAGAAACGATGCGCACCACTTTGCTGGTTTTTGCCATGGTGTTTATCGTGGGTTTGATTCTCTGGTTGCTGGATATGTTCCTTTTTTGGGGAGTTCGATATATAACTGGACAAGGCGGGTAAGCGAATGGCTCTACGTTGGTATGTTGTGCATGCCTATTCAAACTTTGAGAATAAAGTTAAGCAAGCATTGGAGGAAAGAATAAAAAGGGAAGGCTTGGATGAGTATTTTGGAAAAATTCTCGTACCCACCGAAGAAATAGTTGAGATGCGCATGGGGCAGCAACGAAAGAGCGAAAGAAAATTTTTCCCCGGCTATGTGCTTGTTCAGATGGAGTTAACTGATGAGACATGGCATCTGGTCAAGGACGTTCCAAAAGTGCTAGGTTTTATTGGCGGGACTTCGGATCGTCCCGCGCCAATTTCGGAAAAGGAGGCAATGTCTATTCTCAATAGGGTGGAAGAAGGTGTAAACAAGCCTCGGCCGAAAATTCTGTTTGAGGTTGGAGAGGTAATTAGAGTTATTGATGGGCCGTTCAAGGACTTTAATGGCGTAGTCGAAGAAGTTAATTACGAGAAAAATAAATTAAAAATTTCAGTGCTCATATTTGGCCGGTCAACGACTGTTGAATTGGGTTTTGGGCAGGTTGAAAAAGGCTGATAGCAAAAACGCAAGTATTGCGTTTCTTAGTGTTTTACGGGATCTCTGCCTGGTTAAGGTAGGGATTTTTGTGTCTAGGGGGAGCTGAAAAGCGTTTGTACCCATATTGGAGTTAAAATGGCAAAAAAAATTACAGCATATATAAAACTGCAAGTGAAAGCAGGTGAAGCAAATCCAAGTCCGCCGGTAGGTCCTGCATTGGGTCAGCGAGGCGTGAATATTATGGAATTTTGCAAGGCATTTAATGCTAAAACCCAGGATGTGGAAAAGGGCCTCCCTTTGCCGGTTGTTATTACGGTTTATAGCGATCGCAGTTTTACTTTTATTACCAAAACCCCGCCGGCTTCAATTCTTCTGAAGAAAGCAACAGGAATAAAAAGTGGCAGCAGTAACCCTAATACCAAAAAAGTAGGCACTGTTACGTTGGCGCAATTGGAAGAAATTGCTAAAACAAAAATGGAAGATTTGAATGCCGCAAATCTCGAAGCAGCAGTAAAAACAATTGCAGGCAGTGCTCGAAGCATGGGTCTGAATGTGGAGGGCTTGTAATGGCTAAGTTATCAAAAAAAGCGAAACTGATTAAAAGCAAGGTTGATAGAGCCAAGCAGTATTCAGTAACTGAAGCAGTCCAAATATTGAAAGAACTGGGTACTGCAAAATTTAATGAAGCAATTGATGTTAGCGTTAATCTGGGCGTTGACCCACGGAAATCTGATCAAAACGTTCGCGGTGCGACTGTATTGCCTAATGGTACGGGTAAAACAGTTCGCGTAGCGGTATTTACTCAAGGTCCAAACGCGGATGCAGCAAAAGCGGCGGGCGCCGATATTGTCGGCATGGAAGATCTGGGTGAGCTGGTAAAAAAAGGCGAAATGAATTTTGATGTGGTTATTGCATCACCTGATGCGATGAGAGTAGTCGGGCAGTTAGGCCAGATTTTGGGGCCTAGAGGCTTAATGCCTAACCCTAAAGTGGGCACGGTAACCGCCGATGTTGCGACAGCAGTAAAAAATGCAAAATCAGGGCAGGTCCGTTATCGAACTGATAAATCAGGCATTATTCACTGCACTCTAGGCAAGGTCACATTTGAAGCGGCAGCAATCCAGGGAAACCTGGAGGCGCTTCTTTCAGACTTACGGAAAGCCAAGCCGACCGCTGCAAAAGGTGTTTATATTAAAAAGATAACCTTGTCTTCTACGATGGGACCGGGTCTGTGGTTGGACCAAAGCAGTATTGCAAGCTAAAAAGATATAAAAAACTTTGGGTTGCCGTTTGACTCGGTAACCGTCAAAGACCGCAGGGGTTGTATAACTTAATTTTCCTGCGCAGACGGAAATTAGAACCTGAAACAGGGGATAAGAGCCGTAAGGGGCATCCGACAGGATGTGTTTTATTAATTCTGGAAAACCTTTCCAGAAAAATACCGGAGCTAAGCTGTGGCACTAAATTTAGACGGCAAAAAAGCTGTCGTAGAAGAAGTAGCTCAATTTGCCGCAAAAGCGCATTCTGCCGTTGCGGCGGAATACCGTGGATTAACCGTCACGGAATTGACTGAATTGCGTAAAACGGCGAGAGAGACTGGCGTTTATTTGCGTGTGGTTAAGAATACATTGGCAAAACGTGCCGTCGCGGGAACGGATTTTGAGTGTATGCAAAATGGACTGATTGGTCCGTTATTGATTGCATTTTCAATGGAAGATCCTGGGTCCGCGGGACGTTTGATAAGTGATTTTGCTAAAACACATGACAAATTAATCACAAAGATTGTTGCTATTGGTGGGCAGGCATTTGATGGTTCCGAGCTTGCGCGATTGGCGAGTCTGCCTACCCGCGATCAGGGCATCAGTATGTTAATGTCTGTAATGAAAGCGCCTGTGGCGAAATTTGTGCGAACTTTGGCTGCTGTCAAAGATCAGATGCAAGAAGCCGCATAAACAATTTTTTATCCAGTTTAAAACCTATTATTAGAGGAATACACAATGGCGATCTCACAAGCCGATATCTTGGAAGCGGTCTCTAACATGACCATTATGGAAATCGTTGATTTAATTTCAGCGATGGAAGATAAATTCGGCGTGACTGCCGCTGTTGCAGTGGCTGCCGCCCCTGCTGCGGCTGTCGCAGTTGCTGAAGAGCAAACAGAGTTTGATGTTGTTTTGACATCTTTTGGTGAAAATAAAGTTGCTGTTATTAAAACAGTGCGCGGTATTACCGGCTTAGGCTTAAAAGAAGCCAAGGATGCAGTTGAGGGAGTGCCGACAGTACTTAAAGAAGGTATACCTAAAGCCGAAGCGGAAGATATTAAAAAGCAGCTTGCTGAAGCGGGCGCTACTGTCGAAATTAAATAAAATTTTGACAACACTGAAGAGCCGCAACTGCTGCGTCTCTACTTAAAGTATGGCTGGTGGCTTATGCCGCCGGCCTTTTACTGTTTATACAAATACACAGTAGAAATAATTCATGACGAAAAGGTTTGGAAGCGATATGTCCTACTCTTTTACTGAAAAAAAGCGTATTCGAAATAATTTTGGGAAAAGTACCGAAGTACTTGAGGTTCCCTATCTCCTGGCAACTCAGATTAATTCATATGCCAGCTTTTTGCAATCCGGCGTTTCGCCGGAAAAGCGTGTGGACATTGGATTACACGCCGCATTTTCCAGTGTTTTTCCCATTGAAAGCCATTCCGGCTATGCGGTGCTGGAATATGTAAAGTACAGGCTAGGTGAACCCACTTTTGATGTAAGAGAGTGTCAACAACGAGGCGCAACCTTCGCAGCGCCTTTGCGGGTAGTAGTGCGCTTGGTAATCTATGATAAAGAGGCTGCCGCTAATGCCAAGGTTGTAAAAGACATTCGCGAGCAAGAAGTGTACATGGGCGAATTACCCCTGATGACAGACAATGGAACTTTTGTCATCAACGGCACCGAGCGGGTTATTGTGTCACAATTACATCGTTCACCCGGCGTATTCTTTGACCATGACAAAGGCAAGACGCATTCGTCTGGAAAATTACTGTTTAATGCACGGGTCATTCCTTACCGCGGCTCCTGGCTGGATTTTGAATTCGACCATAAGGACTGTGTTTATGTGCGAATAGACCGCCGCAGAAAAATACCGGCAACGATTTTACTCAGAGGCTTGGGTTACGATAATGAAGAAATGATTAAACTTTTCTTCGAAACCAATAAATTCACCCTGACAGCTGAAAAATGTTTGTTCCATATTGTGCCTGAAAGAATGCGCGGTGAAATTGCGGCATTTGATATTAAACACAATGGCCAGGTTTTGGTGGAAGAAGGACGCCGCATTACAGCCAAGCATATCCGGGAAATGAATAAAGCGGGATTGACTGAAGTTGAAGTGCCAAGAGAGTACCTTGCAGGCAAAATTCTTGGCCATAACCTGATCGATCAATCAACCGGCGAATTAGTTGTCAATGTCAATGATGAGCTGACGCCAGCATTGATAGAGCGCTGTATAGAAAGCGGCATTACTGAAATTAATACCTTGTTTGTTAACGACCTGGATAATGGGCCGTATATTAGTAACGCGATGAGGCTTGACACGACTACGAATGCCCTGGAAGCGTTGGTTGAAATCTATCGCATGATGCGTCCTGGCGAACCGCCCACGAAGGAATCCGCCGAAAATTTGTTTCAGAATTTGTTTTTTACCGACGAAAGATACGATTTGTCTACTGTTGGCAGAATGAAGTTTAATCGTCGTTTAGGGCGTGAAGAAACCACGGGTCCGGGTATATTAACAAAAGAAGACATTATTGATGTGCTCAAAGAGCTGATTGCAATCCGGAATGGCAACGGCACGGTTGATGATATTGATCATTTAGGCAATAGACGGGTACGTTCAGTTGGCGAAATGATCGAAAATCAATTTCGCGTCGGCTTGGTCAGGGTTGAACGGGCCGTTAAGGAGCGTTTGACGCTGGCTGATTCAGAAGGCTTGATGCCGCAAGAAATTATTAATGCGAAACCGGTTTCGGCTGCTGTTAAAGAGTTTTTCGGATCGAGCCAATTGTCACAGTTTATGGATCAAAATAATCCATTGTCTCAGGTGACACACAAGCGCCGCGTATCTGCTTTAGGACCAGGCGGTTTGGCCAGAGAGCGTGCCGGTTTTGAAGTGCGCGACGTACATGCCACGCATTATGGACGAGTATGCCCGATCGAGACTCCTGAAGGACCAAACATTGGCCTGATAAACTCATTATCAGTGTATGCGCGCACCAATGACTATGGTTTCCTGGAAACGCCATATAGAAAAGTAATCGATGGCATGGTAACCGATCAGGTTGATTATCTGTCCGCAATCGAAGAAGGCGAGTTTGTTATCGCGCAAGCCAGTGTTGCCGTCGATGAAAATGGGCGTCTGGTAGAAGGATTGGTATCGTGCCGGCATAAAGATGAGTTTGCCCTGGCAATGTCTGACACAGTACAGTATATGGATGTGTCGTCAAAACAGATCGTTTCGGTTGCGGCCTCCATTATTCCATTCCTTGAACATGATGATGCCAACCGTGCATTAATGGGTTCAAACATGCAACGTCAGGCCGTCCCTACATTAAAAGCTGAAAAGCCGTTGGTGGGCACGGGTATGGAGAGAATCGTTGCCAAGGATTCCGGCGTAACGGTTGTTGCCGCCCGTGGTGGTAGCATTGAAGCGGTGGATGCGGCAAGAATAGTTGTGCGTGTCAATGATACGGAAACCGAAACAGGCGCGCCGGGTGTTGATATTTACAATCTGACAAAATATACACGATCAAATCAAAATACCTGTATTAATCAAAAACCCTTGGTAAGGCCGGGTGACGTGGTTAATGCGGGTGATATACTGGCAGACGGCCCATCTACCGACATGGGTGAGTTGGCTTTGGGGCAGAATATGCTGGTCGCGTTTATGCCTTGGAACGGATATAACTTTGAAGATTCTATTTTAGTATCCGAGCGGGTTGTTAAGGAAGACCGTTTTACTACGATCCATATTGAAGAGAAAACATGCGTTGCCAGGGATACAAAGCACAGCCCGGAAGAAATTACTGCTGATATTCCCAATGTCAGCGAAGAAGCATTGGCAAAACTCGATGCTTCGGGGATCGTCTATGTCGGAGCCGAAGTTAAGGGCGGCGATATCCTGGTGGGCAAAGTCACGCCAAAAGGCGAGACTCAGTTGACCCCGGAAGAAAAATTGCTCCGCGCGATTTTTGGCGAAAAAGCCGCGGACGTAAAAGATACCTCATTGCGTGTTCCCGGCAGTATTGAGGGTACGGTTATCGATGTGCAGGTGTTTACACGCGATGGCGTCAAGAAAGACAAGCGGGCTCTTGATATTGAACAGGAAGAAATCAAGCGTTACAGAAAAGATCTCGATGACCAGCTTAAAATTCTCGAAGAAGATATCTTCGCACGTGTCTCCAGGTTGCTGATAGGCAAAATTGCCCAATCAGGGTCAGGCGGGCTCAAGGCCGGTACTGAAATAACTCAGGACTATTTAAATGGCTTAAGACATTCAGAGTGGCTAAAGATCAAAATGAAGGATGAAGATATCAATCTTCAACTAGAAACCGTCGTTGCCCAGGTCGAACAGCAAAGAAAAGATTTTGATGAAAAATTTGAAATAAAACGCAAAAAAATTACCATGGGCGATGATTTGGCGCCAGGCGTGCTAAAAATGGTCAAGGTATATTTGGCGGTTAAACGACGCATACAGCCAGGAGATAAGATGGCGGGCCGTCACGGGAATAAGGGTGTTATTTCCATGATCAGGCCGATTGAAGATATGCCATACACGGCTGACGGTAATCCGGTGGACATTGTTTTAAATCCACTGGGCGTGCCTTCGCGGATGAATGTAGGGCAGGTTCTTGAAACACATTTAGGCTGGGCTGCAAAAGGTTTAGGTATCAAGATTGGTAAAATGCTGGAAGCTAAGGCTAAAGTGATTGAAATAAGAGCCTATCTTGAAAAAATCTACAACAGTAGCGGCCGCAAGGAAGATCTGGATTCGTTTACTGATAAGGAAATTCTGGAAATGGCGGCCAATCTGGTTGAAGGCGTTCCCATGGCTACGCCTGTATTTGACGGTGCCAGCGAAGAAGATATTCGCACCATGTTGAAGCTGGCGGATTTGCCTGAACACGGTCAAATCACGCTTTACGACGGCTTGACAGGAGAGCCGTTTGAACGGGAAGTTACCGTCGGATATATGTATATGCTGAAGCTGAATCATTTGGTTGATGACAAGATGCATGCGCGTTCAACAGGACCTTACAGTCTTGTAACCCAGCAACCTTTAGGCGGAAAAGCGCAATTTGGAGGCCAGCGTTTTGGAGAAATGGAAGTTTGGGCTCTGGAAGCTTACGGAGCGGCTTATACGTTGCAGGAGATGCTCACGGTCAAATCTGATGATGTTACGGGTAGAACGCGTATGTATAAAAACATTGTCGACGGTGATCATAAAATGGAAGCCGGTATGCCGGAATCATTTAACGTATTAATCAAGGAAATCCGTTCATTGGCTGTTAACATTGAATTACAGCGTGATTAGAATCCTGACCAAGGATGTTGCATCGCAACATCCCTGCATTTGTATAACAGTAGGATTAGGGCTTTAATGATACGTTATGTAAATTATTTAAACTGCTTATAGCTGTGAATTAAGCGGCTCTCTTGGAAGACCGCTTATTTTAAACAATAACGATATTTGCACTGTATCGACGCATATATCGCGTCTGAGCCAGTTCGGGGCTACACCAGAAACTATTTAAAGAGGACAAGCTCTTGAAAGATTTAATGAATTTCTTAAAGCGTCAAGGTCGTGCCGATGATTTCGACGGGATCAGCATCGGCTTGGCTTCACCGGATATGATCCGTTCCTGGTCTTATGGAGAAGTAAAAAAACCCGAAACAATTAACTACCGCACGTTTAAGCCGGAGCGTGATGGCTTGTTTTGCGCCAAAATTTTTGGGCCGGTCAGTGATTATGAATGTCTTTGCGGTAAATATAAACGACTAAAACACCGTGGCGTTATTTGTGAAAAATGTGGCGTAGAAGTAACCTTATCGAAGGTTCGCCGCGAGAGAATGGGGCATATTGATTTAGCAAGTCCCGTAGCGCATATTTGGTTTTTAAAATCACTGCCCTCGAGAATTGCGTTGTTGTTGGATATGACCCTGCGTGAAATCGAGCGCGTCTTATACTTCGAATCCTTTGTCATCCTGGATCCAGGCATGACGCCTTTGGAAAAAGGCCAGCTGCTTACTGATGATGAGTATCTTGATGCGGTAGATTTGCATGGCGATGATTTTGTCGCCAAAATGGGCGCTGAAGCAATTTATGATTTACTTAAAGCTATTGATTTAAAGGAGCAGGTCGAAACCCTGCGCGAAGAAATCAATTCAACTCATTCAGAAACTAAAATTAAAAAGTACTCTAAGCGTCTTAAAGTGATGGACGCGTTATTGAGCTCCAATAATCGGCCTGAGTGGATGATTCTAAAGGTGCTTCCGGTATTGCCGCCTGAGTTGCGTCCACTGGTGCCTTTAGATGGCGGCCGTTTCGCCACCTCTGATTTGAATGATTTATATCGCCGGGTTATCAACAGAAACAACCGCTTGAATCGTTTGCTGGACCTAAATGCCCCGGACATTATAGTCCGCAACGAAAAACGCATGTTGCAGGAATCAGTTGATGCTTTGCTGGACAACGGTCGCCGCGGCCGGGCGATTACCGGAACTAACAGGCGTCCGCTGAAATCGCTAGCCGATATGATTAAAGGTAAGCAGGGGCGTTTCAGACAAAATTTGCTAGGTAAGCGTGTTGATTATTCGGGTCGTTCCGTTATTGTTGTGGGACCCACGTTAAGACTCCACCAATGCGGATTACCGAAAAAAATGGCCTTAGAGTTGTTTAAACCTTTTATATTCAGTAAATTACAGTTCCGGGGTCTTGCCACAACCATTAAAGCAGCAAAGAAAATGGTTGAAAGGGAAGGCGCTGAAGTATGGGATATACTCGAAGAGGTTATCCGCGAGCACCCGATTTTATTAAATCGCGCCCCTACTTTGCACCGCTTGGGCATCCAGGCGTTTGAGCCTATCCTGATTGAAGGTAAAGCGATTCAATTGCATCCATTGGTATGTAGTGCATTTAATGCCGATTTTGATGGCGATCAAATGGCGGTGCATATTCCATTGTCAGTAGAAGCGCAATTAGAAGCTAGAACATTGATGATGGCGACAAATAATATTTTGTCGCCCGCTAATGGCGAACCGGTAATTAATCCGTCGCAGGACGTGGTATTGGGGCTTTACTACATTAGCCGTGAAAAAATAAATGCCAAAGGCGACGGAAGTATCTTTGGCGCTATTGGTGAAATTCACAAAGCTCTATTGGCTAAAGCTGTTGAATTGCAGTCAAAAATAGAATTGCGTATTACCGAAAAAGTTATTAATGAACATGGCGAGACAGAAGATAAAACGCACAGAGTAAAAACTACTGTCGGCCGTGCGTTGATTTGGGAGATAGTTCCTGATCGCATGCCCTTCGATCTGGTGAATTGCGATATGACTAAAAAGAACATATCGCGGCTAATCAATTACAGCTATCGTTATTTGGGAAATAAAGACACCGTCGTTTTGGCTGACCAGTTAATGTATTTAGGCTTCAGATATGCAACAATTTCCGGCGTATCGTTTGGCATCGAAGATATGGCAATACCGGCTAAAAAAATCGATATTATCAAGGCGGCGGATTTGGAGGTGAACGAGATACAAAGTCAGTACGCCTCTGGGTTGGTTACTGATGGAGAACGTTATAACAAGGTTGTCGATATCTGGTCGCATGCTAATGATCAAGTCGCCAAAGTGATGATGGATGGTCTGGGTGAGGAATCTGTTGTTGATGCTGAAGGCAAAACAGTAAAACAAAAGTCATTTAATTCAATCTTTATGATGGCTGAGTCTGGTGCGCGGGGTTCTGCCGCTCAGATACGGCAGTTAGCCGGTATGCGCGGATTGATGGCGAAGCCGGACGGTTCAATTATTGAGACGCCAATTACTGCGAACTTTAGAGAAGGTCTTGACGTATTACAATACTTTATATCTACCCACGGAGCACGTAAGGGTCTGGCGGATACAGCATTGAAAACGGCTAACTCAGGGTATTTGACACGCAGGCTAGTGGATGTTGCACAGGATCTGGTAATTACCGGAGATGATTGCGGCACGTCTAACGGATTGATCATGACTCCGATTATTGAGGGAGGCGATGTTGTTGAGCCCCTGTCTGAGCGTGTATTGGGGCGGGTCGCAGTAAATGACATTATGGATGCGGCCGGAGAAAATATCATAGTGCCAGCCAGAACCTTGCTGGATGAGCATTGGGTTTCCATACTCGAAGAGCAAAGTATTGATCAGGTTTTGGTTCGTTCAATCATTACTTGCGAAAACAGGCACGGCGTATGCGCAGCTTGTTATGGCCGGGATTTAGGCAGAGGACACCTTGTGAATATAGGTGAAGCAGTAGGCGTTATTGCTGCGCAATCAATTGGCGAGCCGGGCACTCAGTTGACCATGCGTACTTTCCATATTGGTGGTGCGGCATCAAGGTCGGCCGCTATTAGCAATGTACAAGTCAAGTCTGCAGGAACAGTACGTCTTAATAACTTGAAATCAGTGGTCAATCGCGAAGGTAAACTGGTTGCCGTGTCAAGATCCGGCGAAGTTGGCGTTGTCGACGATTACGGACGCGAGAGAGAGCGTTATAAAATTCCTTATGGCGCAGTGCTGTCAGTGCAGGAAGGAACAAAAATTAATGCGGGGGATATAATTGTTACCTGGGATCCTCATACGCATCCTGTTATCACCGAAGTAGATGGCGTTGTGGAATTGATTCATTTTGTTGATGGCGTCACTGTACAGAAACAATCAGATGAAGTAACCGGATTAAGCTCGTTGGTAGTCACTGATCCGAAGCAACGAGGCGCGGCGGGTAAAGAATTGCGTCCTATGGTGAAGCTGGTGGATAATGAGGGTAATACAATCTACTTGCCGGGCACTGAAATCCCAGCGCAGTACTTTTTACCAGCTGGCGCTATTGCCGGAATCAAAGACGGCGGAGAAGTCAAGGTGGGTGATGTTTTGGCCAGGATTCCACAAGAATCCAGTAAAACCAGAGATATTACCGGAGGTCTGCCTCGTGTCGCCGATTTGTTTGAAGCGCGTAAAACAAAAGATCCCGCAATTCTTGCAGAGACCAGTGGCACAATCTCATTTGGCAAAGAAACCAAAGGCAAACAGAGAGTCATCATTACTGATGCAGTTGGCGAACAAATTGAAACCCTGATACCGAAATGGCGTCATATCACCGTATTTGAAGGCGAATATGTGGAAAAGGGTGAGACCATCGCTGAAGGTGAATTGACTCCGCATGACATTCTCAGGCTGAGAGGTATCGAAGAATTGGCTAATTATTTGGTTAAAGAGATTCAAGATGTTTATCGCTTGCAAGGTGTAAAGATCAACGACAAGCATATTGAAGCAATCATACGCCAAATGCTTAGAAAAGTTGAGATTACAGCTTCCGGCGATACCAGTTTCCTGAAGGGCGAGCAGGTTGAGCGAGCAGCGATGAGGGTCGAAAATGACAAAGCGGAAAGCGAAGGTAAAATTCCTGCCAGTTACGAGTCTATATTGTTGGGCATTACCAAGGCCTCGCTGGCGACTGAATCGTTTATCTCGGCAGCTTCTTTTCAAGAAACAACACGCGTTCTGACTGATGCCGCAGTGCGGGGTTTAAGCGATGGTCTGCAAGGATTAAAAGAAAACGTAATAGTGGGCAGACTAATTCCGGCAGGGACGGGTTTGGCCTATCATGAAAATAGAAAGAACAGATTCGCTCAGCTTCAGGCGGTAGAGATAGATGCGACAACCGCTGTTGATGCGGGAGATGTGGAAGAGGCTCTTAAGCAAGCGTTGAATGTTTAAACCATGTTGTAAAAATATTTTTAGAAAATTGAACTTGACCTAATGGGCATTAGCAAGTATTATGCTCTGCTCACATAAGCGAAGGTGCTTAGGTCAGGTTGAGAAGCAAATTAACCATCGGCAGAAATATGGTCGATGGCTATTTTTTATTATCTGACAGTTAAATTGTATATCGGAGTAAACAAAGGTATGGCCACGATCAACCAATTAGTTCGGAAGCCGCGCGCTAAAAAGATAGAGAAGAGCAATGTTCCGGCATTGGAAGCATGTCCTCAGCGTCGAGGGGTGTGTACTCGTGTGTATACGACGACGCCAAAAAAGCCGAACTCAGCACTGCGTAAGGTTGCAAGGGTAAGGTTGACTAACGGCGCCGAGGTGAGCAGTTACATTGGTGGTGAAGGGCATAATCTTCAGGAGCACTCTGTCGTTTTGATCAGGGGCGGTCGTGTAAAAGATTTGCCTGGCGTGAGGTATCACGTGGTTCGTGGTAGCTTGGATGCTTCAGGTGTGAATAACAGAAAGTGTGGCCGCTCCAAATATGGAACAAAGCGTCCTAAAAGCTAAGTGAGTTGGTGAGAAATGTCAAGAAGAAGAGTTGCTACAAAAAGAGAAATAATTCCGGATCCAAGGTTTGGTAGTGTCATGCTTACCAAATTTATGAATATGATCATGGAAAGTGGCAAAAAATCGGTTGCTGAAGGGATTATCTACGGCGCGCTGGATGTAATTGAGGGCAAGGGTCATAGTGAGCCATTAGAATTATTGTCCAAGGCGTTGGAAAACGTTCAGCCAAGGGTAGAGGTTAAGTCTCGACGCGTCGGCGGCGCAACCTACCAGGTTCCAGTTGAGGTGCGTCCTTCCCGGCGCATGGCATTGGCAATGCGTTGGTTGATTGATGCTTCGCGGAAAAGAAATGAAAGGAATATGTCTTCTAAATTAGCTGGAGAGCTGCTTGATGCTGCTGAAAGCAGAGGATCTGCAGCCAAGAAGAGAGAAGATACTCATAGAATGGCTGAGGCTAACAAGGCTTTCTCGCACTATCGTTGGTAAGCAGCGAAATAAACAGTAAGTATGTGTAAGTAACAGTGCGTAAAACCCCGATAGAACGTTATCGCAACATTGGCATCATGGCGCACATTGATGCGGGTAAAACGACAACGACTGAACGCATTCTGTACTATACAGGGGTGTCTCACAAGATAGGTGAGGTGCACGATGGTGCGGCAACAATGGATTGGATGGCTCAGGAGCAGGAGCGTGGTATTACAATAACCTCGGCCGCCACTACCTGTTTTTGGAGCGGGATGGAAAAACAGTTTCCGCAGCATCGGATTAATATTATCGATACGCCGGGGCATGTCGATTTTACAATTGAAGTCGAGCGTTCATTGCGTGTGCTGGATGGGGCTTGCGCGGTGTTTTGCGCGGTTGGAGGAGTGGAGCCTCAATCGGAAACAGTTTGGCGACAGGCTGACAAATACCATGTTCCACGTTTGGTTTTTGTTAACAAAATGGATCGTGCGGGCGCTGATTTCTTGCGGGTAATAGCGCAAATTAAATCCCGCTTGGGTAGCAATGCGGTGCCTATGCAGTTACCAGTCGGAGCAGAGGAAAGCTTTTCGGGTGTTGTTGATCTCGTAAAGATGAAAGCGGTTTATTGGAATGAAGCTAATCTGGGAATGACTTTTGAAGAAAAAGATATTCCGGCGGATATGCAAGATCTTTGCGAAAAGTGGCGAGCGCACATGATAGAAGCGGCTGCCGAGGCCAGTGAAGAATTAATTGAAAAATACCTTGTAGAGGGGTGTTTGACAAATGAAGAAATTAAAAGCGGAATTCGTGCGCTTACTTTGGCAAATCGTATCGTGCCGGCTTTTTGCGGCTCCGCTTTTAAAAACAAGGGGGTTCAGGCGATGCTGGATGCCGTAGTCGAATATATGCCCGCCCCGAATGACGTTAAGGCCATAAATGGATTGCTTGAGGATGAGGTAACCGAGGTTCACAGGCCGGCGAGTGACGAGGAGCCGTTTTCAGCTTTAGCGTTTAAAATCGCTAGCGATCCTTTTGTTGGAACGTTGACTTTTTTCAGGGTTTATTCTGGTGTTCTGAGCTCTGGAGACAGCATCTATAACTCAGTAAAAAAGAAGAAAGAACGAATTGGCCGCATTGTACAAATGCATGCCAATAGTCGAGAAGAGGTTAAGGTTGTTTGTGCTGGAGATATTGCAGCGGCGATAGGTCTGAAAGACGTTACAACCGGCGATACTTTATGTGATCTTAAATCGGTTGTCGTTCTTGAGCGTATGCAGTTTCCTGATCCGGTTATTTCCGTTGCGGTCGAACCGAAGACAAAGGCTGATCAAGAAAAAATGGGCATGGCCCTGAGCAAACTGGCGCAGGAGGATCCGTCCTTTCGTGTGCATACGGACGACGAGTCCGGGCAAGTAATAATATCCGGGATGGGCGAGCTTCATCTGGAGATTATCGTTGACCGGATGAAAAGGGAATTTAATGTTGAGGCTAATGTTGGTGCTCCACAAGTTGCCTACAGGGAAACAATACGCAAGCCGGTAGAGCAGGAAGGAAAGTTCATAAGGCAATCAGGCGGCCGTGGTCAGTATGGTCACGTCTGGTTAAGGATTGAGCCGCAAGAACCGGGGAAGGGTTATGAATTTGTCAACCAAATTGTTGGCGGGGTTGTTCCAAAGGAGTACATCCCTGCTGTAGATAAGGGTGTTCAAGAACAGATAAAGTGTGGTGTTCTTGCAGGATATCCGATGTTGGATGTTAAGGTGTCAATATTCGATGGCTCTTATCATGATGTAGATTCGAATGAAATGGCCTTTAAAATTGCCGGTTCTATGTGTTTCAGAGAGGGTGCGCGAAAAGCAAGCCCGGTTTTGCTAGAGCCAATAATGAAAGTCGAGATAGCCACACCTGAAGACTATATGGGCGATGTTGTTGGAGATATCAATAGGCGTCGCGGTATAATTCAGGGAATGGAAGATACGCCGTCAGGTAAAACAGTTAGCTGCGAAGTGCCGTTGTCGGAAATGTTTGGTTATGCAACTGATTTGCGTTCGGCAACTCAGGGGCGAGCTACATACAGTATGCAGTTTGAAAAATACAATGAAACGCCTGCCAATATAGCAGAAGCAATCATTAAAAAATCTTCATAAAATTGAATAATATAAAGGTATTAACTCATGGCCAAAGAAAAATTTTCACGTAGTAAGCCCCACGTAAACGTAGGCACAATCGGACACGTTGACCACGGCAAGACAACGCTGACTGCTGCATTAACAACAGTAATGGCTAAATTGCACGGCGGAGCGGTCAAGGCTTTCGATCAGATTGATAATGCGCCTGAAGAGCGTGCGCGTGGTATTACCATAGCAACGTCTCACGTGGAGTATGAATCCGCAACGCGCCATTACGCACATGTTGACTGCCCGGGCCATGCTGACTATGTAAAAAACATGATCACCGGCGCCGCGCAAATGGATGGCGCGATTCTTGTTTGTTCAGCAGCTGACGGTCCAATGCCGCAGACCAGAGAACACATTTTGTTATCAAGACAGGTTGGCGTGCCTTATATCGTAGTGTTTCTGAATAAAGCCGATATGGTTGATGATGAAGAGTTAATCGAACTGGTTGAAATGGAAATCAGGGAATTGCTGGATATGTATGAATTTCCAGGCGACGACACGCCTATTATCAAAGGTTCAGCCCTGCTTGCATTGCAAGGCGATGAAAGTGAAATTGGCATGCCATCGGTGGTCAAACTGGTTGAAGCATTGGATAGCTACATTCCCCTGCCGGAAAGAGCGGTTGACGGATCATTCCTGATGCCAATTGAAGACGTGTTCTCGATTTCAGGTCGCGGCACCGTGGTAACTGGGCGTATAGAGCGTGGTGTAATCAAAGTCGGTCAGGAAGTTGAAATTGTCGGTATCAGGCCGACAGTGACAACAACCGTTACCGGAGTTGAAATGTTCCGTAAGCTGCTTGATCAAGGTGAGGCCGGCGATAACGTAGGTTTGTTGTTAAGAGGAACCAAAAGAGACGATGTCGAGCGTGGACAGGTTTTGGCGCACAAAGGGACGATTAAGCCGCACGCCCATTTCAATGCCGAAATTTATGTATTATCAAAAGAAGAAGGCGGCCGTCATACGCCATTCTTTAACGGCTATCGCCCGCAATTCTATTTTAGAACGACCGACGTAACAGGCGCGGTTGATTTGCCTGAAGGTGTGGAAATGGTAATGCCTGGCGATAATATTTCGGTAAAAGTAAAGTTGATTTCACCGATTGCCATGGAAGACGGCTTGCGTTTCGCAATTCGTGAAGGCGGTCGTACAGTCGGTGCGGGCGTTGTCGCATCAATCATCGAGTAATAAATATGTCTAAACAAACTATCAGAATCCGTTTGAAATCATTTGATCATAAATTGATTGATCAATCGGCTGGTGAGATAGTAGAAACAGCAAGGAGAACAGGCGCTCAAGTTAAAGGCCCTATACCTTTGCCTACTAAGAAAGAGCGCTTTACTATTTTGATTTCTCCGCATGTAAATAAGGATGCGAGAGATCAATACGAATTAAGAACATATAAAAGATTGCTGGATATCGTTGAGCCAACTGAAAAAACCGTAGATGCATTAATGAAGTTGGATCTTGCAGCTGGTGTTGATGTCCAAATAAAATTGAATTAAGAAATAGAGGAATTGGCAGATGTCAATAGGTCTTATAGGTCGTAAGTGTGGTATGACCAGGGTTTTTTGTGAAGATGGTTCATCAGTGCCGGTTACTGTGCTCCAGATTGACTTGAACAGAGTTACTCAGGTAAAAACGCTTGAAGTTGATGGCTATCGATCAATCCAGGTGGCTGCCGGCGAAAAAAAATCTTCAAGAGTTAATAAGGCCATGAGTGGTCATTATGCGTCGGCAAATGTGACGGCTGGACGAGGTCTTTGGGAGTTCAGGCTCGAAGACGGTGAAGGTGATGATTTATCTGCCGGTTCCCAGTTGTCGCTGGATATTTTCTCTGTGGGTCAGGTTATTGACGTGCGAGGAAAAAGTATCGGTAAAGGATTTGCCGGCGGAATCAAGAGACATAATTTCAGCATGCAGGATGCAACACATGGTAACTCGCGCTCGCACAGGGTGTTGGGATCTATTGGTATGTGTCAAACGCCTGGGCGAGTATTCAAAGGCAAAAAAATGGAGGGTCATCTTGGTAATGTGAAAACAACCGTTCAGAATTTGACTATTCATGCCATTGATGCCGAGAGAAATTTAATTTTAGTAAAAGGTGCTGTTCCTGGAGCTAAAGGCGGTGACGTAGTCATTACTCCCGCAATGAAAATGCGAAATAAAGGTTAAGCCATGGGTTTGCAAATACCTGCTTTAAATGAACAAGACTCATCAGGAATAGTTGAGGTAGCTGAAACTATTTTTGGACAGTCTTATAATGAAACATTAGTGCACCAACTGGTAACACGCTATCTGGCAGGAGCGCGTGCTGGCACTAAAGCTCAAAAAACACGATCAGATGTCAGCGGCGGCGGTTCCAAGCCTTGGAGGCAAAAAGGGACAGGCCGCGCAAGATCAGGTACAATACGCAGTCCGATCTGGCGTACAGGCGGGGTTGCATTTGCAGCAAGGCCAAGATCCTATGATCAGAAGCTCAATAAAAAGATGTTTCGTGTCGGTGTGCGGTCAATTTTGTCTGAATTGCTCAGACAAGATCGTTTGGTAGTTAGTAATGATATTCTTCCAGCTACTGCCAAGACTAAAGCTTTAAATGAAAAATTAAAGGGCGTAAGCGCCAAGCGAATATTGATAGTAGTTGAAAGCGTAGATGCAAATTTGGCATTGGCTTCAAGGAATATTCCTTATGTAGAAGTTATTGAAGCGGCAAATTTAAATCCAGTGCTATTGGTGTCGGCCGATAAAGTAATTGCAACACCCGGCGCGTTGAAACAATTAGAGGAGCGCTTGGCATGAGTATGAGCAAATACCAATTAGCGGGAGTGCTTGAAGCGCCTATTATCTCTGAAAAGAGTACTAATGCCGCAGAAAAAGATAGGCAGTTTGTTTTTAAGGTTCAGAAACATGCGACCAAGAAACAAGTTAAAAATGCAGTAGAAATAATGTTTAGCGTAGAGGTTGATACTGTTCAGGTATTGAACGTTAAAGGCAAACAGAAAAGAGTTGGCCGTTCGTTGGGTCAAAGATCGGATTGGAAAAAAGCTTATGTAAAGCTGAAGTCCGGTCATGACATAGAATTCTCTGCTGCTTAATTTATTAAAGTGATAGATCAATAGGAAACGGTAGAAAGCATGGCGATTGTAAAGTCAAAACCGACGTCACCGGGATCACGGTTTGTAATACGCATCAAGAATGATGAGTTGCATAAAGGCAAACCATTTGCACCTTTATTAAGTAAAAATAGTAAAAGTGGCGGTCGTAATAATCAGGGACGCATAACAACGCGTCATATCGGCGGTGGCCATAAGCAACACTACCGTGTTATTGATTTTAAGAGGAATAAAATCGATATTCCTGCTATTGTCGAGCGTCTAGAATATGATCCGAACAGAACTGCGAATATCGCGCTGGTTTTGTTCAAGGATGGCGAGCGCAGATACATCATCGCACCAAAAGGATTGGTGGTTGGTCAGGAAATTATTTCCTCGGAAACAGTTCCAGTTAAGGCTGGCAATTGCATGCCGCTAAGAAATATTCCGATGGGTACAACTGTGCACTGCGTAGAACTAAAACCGGGCAAAGGCGCGCAAGTAGCCAGAAGTGCAGGCACATCTGTTCAGTTGGTGGCCAGAGATGGAGCTCATGCAACTATTAGGATGCGGTCAGGCGAAATGCGTAAGGTCATGGCAGATTGCCGTGCTGTTATTGGCGAAGTATCGAACTCCGAACATAATCTGGCTTCTCTGGGTAAGGCGGGGGCGACAAGATGGCGAGGCGTCCGGCCTACCGTTCGTGGCGTGGTTATGAACCCGGTTGACCATCCGCATGGTGGTGGTGAAGGCCGTACATCAGGTGGAAGGCATCCTGTATCGCCTTGGGGCATGCCGACCAAAGGATACAAAACAAGAAAAAACAAGCGTACTGATAATATGATTATCAGACGTCGTAAGCAGAAATAGAGAGGAATCAGCGTGCCGCGTTCAATTAAAAAAGGTCCATTTATTGATCATCATCTTCTTAAAAAAGTTGAAGATGCTGTAAGTAACAATAATCGGAAACCGATTAAAACATGGTCAAGAAGATCAATGATTATTCCAGATATGCTGGGCTTAACTATTGCAATCCATAATGGGCGGCTGCACATTCCTGTTCTCATTTCTGAGAATATGGTCGGGCATAAATTAGGTGAGTTTGCACCCACTCGAACATATAAAGGCCACGTGGCTGATAAGAAGTCTAGGTAGGTTAGTGATGGAAATTTCAGCAAAATTAAATAACGCCCCATTATCGGCGCAAAAAGCGCGGTTGGTTGGCGATCAAATTCGTGGCATGCCTGTTGAGCAGGCTCTGAATACATTGAAATTCAGTTCTAAAAAAGCTGCCGCCATTATAAAGAAGGTTCTAGAGTCCGCGATAGCGAATGCAGAACATAATGAAAGCGCGGATATTGATGAATTAAGAGTGTCTACCGTTTATGTCAATGAAGGGGCGACCATGAAAAGATTTAAGGCAAGAGCTAAAGGACGTGCAAATCATATCCTTAAAAGAACCTGCCATATTACAATTAAAGTCGCAGAATTCGAGTAGGGGCAGACAATGGGTCAAAAGGTACATCCAACAGGCATACGCCTTGGAATTGTAAAAGATTGGAATTCAAGATGGTATGCGAATAGCCAGGATTATTCGGTGTTCCTGCATCAGGATTTACAAATCAGAGAATTTATCAAGAAGAAATTAGCTCATGCTTCCGTTAGCCGCATACAGATAAATCGCCCGGCAAATAACGCGCAGATAACGATACACACTGCTCGTCCGGGTATCGTCATTGGAAAAAAAGGCGAGGATATAGATATTTTGAGACAGGAAATCTCAAAAATGATAGGTATTCCAGTTCAGCTAAGTGTAGAAGAAATTAGGAAGCCTGAATTAGATGCGCAACTTGTGGCGGAAGGAGTTGCCCAGCAGCTTGAGAAAAGAATCATGTACCGCCGTGCAATGAAACGCGCCGTAACCAATACAATGCGTTTGGGCGCCGAGGGCATAAAAATTAATGTTGGCGGCCGTTTAAATGGCGCTGAAATCGCACGAAGCGAATGGTACAGGGAAGGCAGGGTGCCATTGCATACTTTGAGGGCGGATATTGACTACGCAACAGCAGAGGCAAATACGACCTATGGAATTATCGGCATCAAGGTGTGGATATTCAAAGGCGAAGTATTCGATATGGATGCTCATATTGCCTCTATTAATTCTGAATCCAAGAAATAGTTGAAGGAATACAGACATGCTTCAACCTAAAAGAACTAAATTCCGTAAGCAACATAAAGGCAGAAATAACGGAACTGCTGTACGTGGGTCCTCAGTAAGCTTTGGCGAATATGGCCTAAAATCGATTAGCCGTGGTAGACTGACAGCTAGACAGATTGAGTCGGCTCGTAGAACTATTACGCGCCACGTTAAACGTGGCGGAAAGATATGGATCAGAATCTTTCCTGATAAGCCAATTACTAAAAAACCATTAGAAGTACGTATGGGAAAAGGCAAAGGTAGTGTAGAATACTGGGTTGCTCAAGTCAGACCTGGAACTATGCTGTATGAAATACAAGGTGTTTCTGAAGAGTTGGCGCGCGAAGCATTCGCATTGGCTGCTGCTAAGCTGCCTTTAAAAACACTTTTTACCGCTCGGACAATAATGTAATGAAAGCAAGTGAATTACGCCAAAAATCAAAAGACGAATTAGGTACTATGTTGCTCGAATTATCACGCGAGCGATTTAATCTAAAAATGCAAAAAGGTACAGGTCAACTGTCAAAGCCTGATCAGGTAAAAAAAGTTAGACGCGATGTGGCACGTATCCACACCATATTGAATGAAATGGCGAGTGCATAACCATGAGTGAAAATGTTACCAAGCTGCGGACAATCACTGGCCGGGTAGTCAGCAATAAAATGGACAAGACCATTACAGTTCTTGTCGAGCGTGTTGTAAAGCACCCCGTTTACGGAAAATATATCAAGCGTTCAACAAAAATGATGGCTCATGATGAACAAAATATTTGCCAGGAAGGCGATGTGGTTGCAATAACATCATGCAGACCTTTATCTAGGAATAAAACTTTTAAACTGGTTCAAGTCCTAGAAAGTGCTAATAAATAGCATTAATTATTTACATATTGAGTGTAGGAATAAATCATGATTCAGATGCAAACTAACCTTGACGTCGCCGATAATAGCGGTGCAAAAAGGGTCATGTGTATCAAAGTATTAGGCGGCTCGCATCGTCGCTATGCCGGAATTGGCGACATCATCAAAGTCAGTATTAAAGATGCGATACCCCGCGGAAGGGTAAAAAAAGGCGAGGTATATAATGCTCTTGTCGTTAGAACGCGTAAAGGCGTTCGCAGACCGGACGGGTCAGTCATACGATTTGACGGCAATGCCGCTGTTATTCTGAATAACAACTTACAACCGCTGGGAACCCGTATTTTTGGCCCTGTAACTCGCGAGCTAAGAGGGGAAAAATTTATGAAAATTATTTCGCTTGCTCCTGAAGTTTTATAAGGTAGGGTTAAAAAATGGCAAAAATTAGAAAGGGTGATGATGTTATCGTTCGTACCGGTAAGGATAAAGGTAAGAGTGGTAGAGTAACCAAAATTTTAAGGGACAACAAGGTTTTGGTTGAAGGTATCAACCAGGTTAAAAAGAACCAAAAACCAAACCCAAACGCGGGCGTTTCTGGCGGTATAATTGTCAAGGATATGCCGATTAATATTTCCAATATTGGATTGTATAATCCTGAAACAAAAAAGGCAGATAGAGTCGGCTTTAAGTTTCTTGAAGATGGAAAGAAGGTCAGATATTTTAAATCAACAAATGAAGTCGTTGATGTATAAGGTGCAGATGAATCATGGCTAGACTAGAATCCATATATAAAGAAAAAATCCTTCCGGCATTGGTTGAGCAATTTGCTTATAAATCTATTATGCAGGCGCCACGTATCACAAAAATAACGCTTAATATGGGCGTTGGTGGCGCAGTCGCTGATAAAAAGGTTCTTCAATCCGCTCTTTCTGACATGGAAAAAATTTCCGGTCAAAAACCTGTTGTAACTTTGGCAAGAAAATCGATCGCCGGCTTCAAGATTCGCGACGATATGCCCATTGGTTGCAAGGTTACCTTGCGTAGCGATAGAATGTACGAATTTTTGGACCGCTTAATAAGTATTTCAATTCCGCGAATTCGTGATTTCAGAGGGTTAAATCCAAAAAGTTTCGATGGGCGGGGTAACTACTCTATGGGTGTTAAAGAGCAAATCATATTTCCGGAAATTGATTATGATAAAATTGACACTTTACGTGGCATGGATATTACTATCACAACTACAGCCCAAACCAACGAAGAAGGCTTGGCTTTGTTAAAGCTGTTTAATTTTCCGTTTAAGAGCTAAGGGGCAGTTTTAACATGGCAAAAAAGTCGATGATTGCGCGCGAAGACAAGCGTAAAAAGTTAGTAAAAAAATTTGATGTAAAACGAAAATCTTTGAAAGAAATTATCAGGGACCCGAACTCGTCATTCGAAGATAAAGAAACTGCTCATTTACAACTCCAAAAATTACCAAGGGACTCCAGTGTAACAAGAGTTCGCAACCGTTGTAATTTAACTGGTCGTCCACATGGGTATTACCGTAAATTTGGTCTTAGTCGAAATAAATTAAGAGAGGCTACAATGCGCGGTGATGTTCCTGGCGTAGTCAAAGCAAGTTGGTAAGATCTGTTAGATCAAGTTTGGAGATAAGAAAATGAGTATGACAGACCCAATAGCAGATATGCTGACTCGTATTAGAAACGGTCAATCTGCAGGTAAAAAAAGCATCAAACAACCTTCTTCTAAATTAAAAGTATCCATTGCAAAGGTGCTTAAGGAAGAAGGCTATATTACAGACTTCAGTACTGAAACTAATGGCAGTCATACAGAAATGACTATCGAGTTGAAATACTATAAAGGAGTTCCTGTAATTGAAACTATACAAAGAATTAGTAGGCCTGGTTTACGTATTTATAAATCTAAAGACGAATTGCCAAAAGTTCTTGGCGGCTTAGGGATTGCTATTGTATCAACATCGAATGGTGTTATGACCGACAGAGCGGCACGTGCCATTGGGCATGGCGGCGAAGTTATTTGCACTGTTTGTTAATGTAGGTGTGTTATGTCTAGAATAGCTAAAGCCCCGGTTAACATTCCAGCTGGCGTGGATATAAAAGTTGATGGAAACACGATGACTGTAAAGGGCGGTAAAGGTCAGTTATCACATATTCTTAATTCCTTGGTAAATGTTGAAATTGCAGATAACGCCTTACAAATGCAATGGGATAAGGATAACAAGGAGGCGACTGCTCAAGCTGGAACCGCTCGGGCGATCCTAAGTAATATGGTTACTGGCGTCTCTGCGGGATTTGAAAAAAAATTAACGCTGATCGGAGTAGGTTACAGAGCGCAGGCGAAAGATAATGTTCTAAGTTTGTCGCTTGGTTTTTCTCATCCGGTTGATTTTGTCGTTCCGGCTGGAATTAAAGTCGAAACACCTGCGCAAACTGAAATAATTGTCAGCGGAACAGACAAGCAGTTGGTCGGTGAAGTGGCCGCAAAAATAAGAGCATATCGTCCTCCTGAGCCTTATAAAGGAAAGGGTGTCAGATACGCTGATGAGCATGTCGTAAGAAAAGAAGCTAAAAAGAAGTAAGGTAGCGTGATGGATAAGAAACAGTCTCGAATGAAGCGCGCATTAAAATTGCGTTCAAAAATTAAAAAAATAAGTGCAACTCGCTTATCAATTCACAAAACATCACAGCACATTTATGCTCAGGTTATTAGTGAAGATGGCAGTACGACGCTAGCCAGTGCATCAACTACACAGGCGGAAGTTAAAGCATCTTTAAAAAATACCGGTAATATTAAAGCAGCTGCTGAAGTGGGAAAGTTTATAGCTCAAAAGGCAATAGCTGCGGGGGTGACAGAGGTTGCATTTGATCGCTCGGGATTTAAATACCATGGTCGCGTAAAAGCATTGGCAGATGCTGCACGTGAAGCCGGCTTGAAATTTTAGGAGGATAAAATGGCTACAGCACCCGCTCAAGGTAGTACTGACGGTTTACAAGAAAAGTTGGTTAATGTTAGACGAGTTGCAAAGGTTGTCAAAGGCGGCAGGGTTTTCGGATTTACCGCGCTGACGGTAGTGGGCGATGGCGAGGGACGTGTAGGTTATGGTGTTAGCAAGGCACGTGAAGTGCCTATAGCAATTCAAAAGTCTCTCGAGCAAGCGCGTAAAAATATGCGTAAAGTGTCTTTAAAAGGCGACACTTTACAATACCCTATTATGAACACAACGGGTGCCGCAAAAGTTTATATGCAACCTGCTTCCGAAGGTACCGGAATCATTGCCGGTGGTGCTATGAGAGCGGTATTTGAAGTTGTCGGCGTGCATAACGTATTGGCAAAATGCATAGGAACCAGTAACCCGATTAATGTTGTAAGAGCAACCATTAATGGCCTGACCGGAATGCACAATGCTAACCAGATAGCTGCAAAACGCGGCTTATCAGTTGAACAGATTATTGGATAGTAGCAATGGCTGGTACTAAATTAAGTGTGACAATGACAAAAAGCAAGTATGGCCGATTGCCGCGCCATCAGGCTTGCTTAAAGGGCTTGGGTTTGCGCAAAATCAACCAGACAGTTGAAGTGCTCAACACAGCCGAAAACAGAGGTATGATAAATAAGATATCGTACATGCTAAAAGTCGAGGAAGTGTGATGTATTTAAATACCATCCAGGCAAGTGCTGGTGCACGCAAAAAATCAAAAAGAGTAGGCCGGGGTATAGGTTGTACGCTTGGTAAAACCTGTGGAAGAGGCCATAAGGGACAAAAAGCCCGTAGCGGCGGGTTTCATAAGGTTGGTTTTGAGGGCGGACAAATGCCTTTGCAGCGTAGATTGCCAAAAATAGGCTTTACTTCAAAATTAAGTAAATACACTGCTGAAGTTCGACTGAGTGAGTTGAATGACTTAGTTGCAGATATGATAGATCTTAGGATTTTGATTGATGCTAATATCGTTCCTGCATTCACAAAAACTGCAAAAGTTATCCAGTCAGGAATAGTGACAAAGGCGGTCATTCTTAAGGGTGTAAAAGTGACTGCTGGCGCTAAAGAATCTATTGAAGCTGCTGGCGGCAAAGTAGAGGCATAAGTGAGTACTTCAAGAGCTCAGATAGCGAACAAATCGGGTGGCCTTTCAGAGCTTAAGGCGAGATTGCTTTTTGTTTTGGGCGCTCTTTTTGTTTACAGAGTTGGCGCTCATATTCCGGTTCCAGGGATTGACCCAAAAGCCCTTGCGGTTATGTTTGAACAGCAAAGCGGTTCCATACTGGACATGTTTAACATGTTCTCGGGTGGGGCCTTGATGCGCTTAAGTCTTTTTGCGCTTGGAATTATGCCCTATATTTCGGCATCAATTATCATGCAATTAATGACCGTGGTTATACCTTCCATGGAGCAAATGAAAAAGGAAGGCGAATCCGGCAGACGTAAAATATCTCAATATACTCGCTATGGAACCGTCGTTTTGGCGACTTTTCAGGCTATTGGTATTTCACTTGCGCTGCAAAATCAAACTGCGGGCGGGCTTTCTGTTGTTATTAATCCGGGATTTGGCTTTATAGCCATAACAACTATAACCCTGGTTACTGGAACTGTTTTCTTAATGTGGCTAGGTGAGCAGGTAACCGAGCGTGGCATAGGTAACGGGATTTCAATGATCATTTTTGCCGGTATTGTTTCAGGCTTGCCTAAAGCAATAGGTGGAACCTTGGAATTGGCAAGAACCGGTGAAATGAATGGCGCATTTATAATTTTATTATTTCTTTTGTCAATTTCTGTTACGGCGCTTGTTGTTTTTGTTGAAAGAGGTCAGAGAAGGATTCTTATAAATTATCCAAAAAGACAGCAGGGACGAAAATTATACGCCGGACAAAGCAGTTTTTTACCATTGAAACTTAATATGGCTGGTGTAATACCGCCCATTTTTGCCTCTAGTATAATCCTATTTCCTGCCACAATTGCAGGTTGGTTTGGTAACAGTGAGGGATTTGCCTGGCTTCAGGATATTGCAACCATGTTGTCTCCCGGACAACCGGTCTATGTAATGATCTATGCGGCAGCGATTATTTTCTTTTGTTTTTTTTATACGGCGCTAGTGTTCAATTCGAAAGAAACAGCTGAGAACTTAAAGAAATCCGGCGCCTTTTTACCTGGTATCAGGCCTGGATTGCAGACAAGTGCATATATCGACAAGGTCATGACCCGGTTAACTTTAATCGGTGCGTTCTACATTACATTAGTTTGTTTGTTGCCTGAGTTTTTAATAGTTTACTGGAATGTACCGTTTTATTTCGGTGGAACTTCCTTGTTGATTATTGTTGTAGTGGTGATGGATTTTATTTCACAAATGCAAACTCATGTCATGTCCCAGCAATATGAAGGCTTAATGAAAAAAGCCAACCTTAAAAAATAATTAACGTACAAGTTCACTTGGGAGTAAGCCGTGAAAGTTCGTGCATCGGTAAAAACAATTTGTAGAAATTGTAAAATTGTAAAAAGAAATGGTGTTGTTAGGGTTATCTGTGTCGACGGAAGGCACAAACAACGACAAGGCTAGAATTTGTTGCGCCTTAATTACTGCAATGCTATAATTTGGCGCTTAACTTTAGAGTACTACTCAGGGGAGTATCTAGATGGCACGTATTGCCGGGATAAATATACCAGACCATAAGCATGCAGTAATAGCATTAACTGCAATTTATGGTATTGGTCGTCAAACTGCAAGCGAAATTTGCGTTAAGGTTGGTATAGCGCCTTCCGTAAAAATTAAAGAACTGACTGAAGAGCAATTAGAAGCTATTCGTAATGTAGTTTCGAAGATGACAGTGGAAGGTGATCTGCGTCGTGAAGTTTCTATGAATATCAAGCGTTTGATGGATCTAGGTTGCTATCGCGGAATAAGGCATCGCCGGGGTTTGCCGTTGAGAGGACAGAGAACGAGAACAAATGCTCGTACTCGCAAAGGTCCGCGTAAACCTATTAGAAAATAAGATATCCCTTAAGAGGTCCAAGTAATGGCTAGTCCAAATCGTTCAAGAAAACGTATAAAAAAAGAGGTTGCTGATGGGATTGTTCATGTCCACGCATCCTTCAACAACACAATCATAACCATAACGGATAGAAAAGGCAATGCATTGTCTTGGGCAACATCTGGTGGTTCAGGTTTCCGGGGGTCAAGAAAAAGTACGCCATTTGCTGCACAGGTTGCTGCCGAGAAAGCAGGTATAGTTGCGCAAGAGTTTGGCATGAAAAATCTTGATGTAATGATTAAAGGTCCTGGGCCTGGCCGTGAGTCCGCTGTTCGTTCATTGAACAATCTAGGATTTAAAATTAATAATATTGTTGATGTGACGCCAATACCTCATAATGGTTGCCGTCCGCCAAAGAAACGCCGCGTATAAAAAATCTGGAGTAGCATCATGGCAAGATATCTTGGACCTACCTGTAAATTAAGTCGGAGAGAAGGAGCTGATCTGCTTTTAAAAAGCAGAGGAAAGTCTCTAGAAAGAAAATGTAAGTTAGAGCAAAGACCCGGTCAGCACGGGACCAAGCGGACTAGAAGTTCTGATTATGCTCTCCAGTTGAGAGCGAAACAGCGCCTGCGCAGAATTTATGGCATTCTTGAAAAGCAATTTAGAAATTATTATAAATCTGCTGATATGAAGAAAGGCGCTACCGGTGAAAACCTTTTGAATCTGCTTGAGTCAAGATTGGATAATGTAGTTTATCGAATGGGTTTTGCGTGCACGCGCGCAGAGGCGCGGCAATTAGTTTGCCACAAATCCATCCAGGTTAATGGTTCATTGATAAATGTTCCTTCCTATCAAGTGAATCCAGGCGATGTTTTAACTGTTAGAGAAAAAGCAAAAAGACAACAAAGAATAGTTGATGCTTTAACTGTAACAGAGCAGTACGGATTTCCTAATTGGGTTGAGGTCAATTCAAAGACCATGTCTGGAACATTCAGCTCGTTACCTGATCGTGTAGATTTGGGTAGTGACATTAATGAGCAGCTGGTTGTCGAGCTTTACTCCAAATAATTGCAGTTCCGAGGGATATAAATGCAGAATTCTATTTCTGGCTTATTAAAGCCTCGCTTAGTTGAGGTTGTAAGTAAATCGCCTAATCATTCCAGGATTGTTATTGAGCCGCTAGAACGCGGTTTTGGGCATTCTCTAGGCAATGCATTAAGACGCGTGCTGCTATCTACAATTCCGGGCTGTGCGGTTACGGATGTCGAGATTGAAGGCGTGCTTCATGAATATACAACGATTGAGGGTGTACAGGAAGATGTTATCGACATTTTGCTTAACCTGAAAAAATTAGCTGTCGTTTTACATTCAAAGGATGAAGTTGAACTAACGCTCACTAAAAATGGTGCGGGTTGTGTTACGGCTGCGGATATTAATCTGCCTCATGATGTTGAAATTATTAATCCGGATTTAGTTATTGCCAATTTAACACAAGCCGGCGTACTGAATATGAAAATCAGGGTGCGTCGTGGAAGAGGGTATGAGCCTGTAAGTGTTCGTAAACAGAATTCCGAGCATAGTCTGGTGGTTGGCGCGCTACAATTGGATTCTTCTTTCAGTCCTATCGTTAAAGTTGCTTATCAGGTTGAAAGTACGCGTGTCGAGCAGCGTACCAACTTAGACAAGCTGGTTATTGAACTGGAAACAAACGGAACTGTTGATCCGGAAGAAACTATCAAAATGGCTGCTACTATACTCCATGATCAGTTGTCTGTTTTTGTTGATTTCGAAAAAGTTAATGATCAGGTAATAGAAGAGGAAGTAGAGATTGTGGAGGTATTCGATCCGGTTCTGCTGCGCCCGGTCGATGATCTCGAGTTAACGGTTCGTTCCGCTAATTGTTTAAAAGCCGAAAATATTTTTTATATTGGTGATTTAATTCAGCGTACTGAAGTTGAACTGTTGAAAACACCAAATCTTGGAAAAAAATCATTAACGGAAATTAAAGACATCCTCGCATTGAAAGGTTTGTCATTGGGCATGCGATTGGAAAATTGGCCTCCTGATAATCTTGCTGATCAATCACACGCAATATCAACACATTAACATTAGGTCTTCTTATAATGAGACATCGTAAATCAGGTAGAAAATTTAATATAGATAGCAGCCACCGTAAGGCGCTATTTAGTAATATGGCAAGCTCACTATTCAAGCACGAGCTGATTAAGACAACTTTACCTAAAGCTAAGGAATTGAGAAGTTTTGCCGAGCCACTGATCACTTTATCCAAAGAAGATAGCGTGGCGAAAAGAAGGCTTGCATTTGCAAGATTACGCGACCGTGAAATAGTTACAAAACTGTTTAATGAACTGGGTCCTCGCTATAAAAATAGGGCAGGCGGCTATTTACGTATCATGAAATGCGGCTTCAGACCGGGAGATGACGCACCAATGGCCTATGTTGAATTAGTTGACAGGCCCGAATAAATTAATTATTCAACTGACATAAAAAAGCCGGTTTAACCGGCTTTTTTATGTCTTTAAAAAACTGCAAAAGAGGATAAATTTGTTATTTTTCCAGTTGATCAATTTTGCCAGGTTTTCCATTCCACTCATCGGCATCGGGAAGTGGTTGTTTTACTTCAGTAATTACAGGCCATAGTTTGGCTAACTCAGAATTCAAACTGATGAATATTTCTTGTCCTTCGGGTAATTCATCTTCTGCAAAAATCGCATTGGCAGGGCATTCCGGTTCGCATAATGTGCAATCAATACATTCATCCGGATCAATAACTAAAAAATTAGGTCCTTCATGAAAACAGTCAACAGGGCATACATCGACACAGTCAGTAAATTTACATTTAATACAGTTTTCAGTGACTACAAAAGCCATAATTTATTACCAAGAAAGGTTAAGGGAAGTGTTTGTATATTGGGGGTGATATTTTAGCAGAAAGGACTTACTGAAAGAATACAAAGTTATTATTTAATATTTAGGGCTTATTTTGCGCTTTCAGAATTAAATAGAGAAGCAAATAAACTTTTTGCCGAGCTAAGTCTCCGGTCTTTAGTATTTTTTAGAGCGAGCCTTGCTTGTTCTTTAAGCTGATTATCGGCATAAATTTGTTCTTTACGCGCAGGAAGAGCTATTACGCGTTTAAAATAGATTTCAGCTTCATTAAGGTTGTTATTGGATAATAGAAAGTCGCCATAGAAATAATTACTTTCAATGCCGTTAGGATTAATCTTTAAAGCCGTTTGTAACATTTTTCGGGCGGCTTTATCATCACCAAATCCGATGGGCCATTTGGGCGTCATGTAATAAAGGGTGCCTAAAGTAACATAAGCGGAGCCATTCATGGCTTGCGGGTTAATTTCAATGGCTTTCAGTAATAAATCCCGTGCATCATCTATTGATTCCAGTGCAGATACGGCGTCTTGGTGATCGGCATTGGTAGCTTTGACAATAGCCTCCCAAATGATAGGTTCTGCGTTGTTTGGATGTTGTTTGGAAAGGTTTATTGTTTTATCAAGCAGGCGGTTGTAGGCGGATTCCTGCTTTTGTTTGGGCGTGTTGTAATAAATAGTCGCCCATTCGGATTCAATGCCTTGCAGGGAGTCATTAAGGCTTTCTGCAAAGGTTTGTGATGAAAGTAGCATTAATGCAACAAAAGTTGTTTTTTTCATACGACAACTATAAAACAAAATGACGATCGTTTCAATAGGTCTATGAAAAATTTAGTTTTTGGACCAGTTTATGAAAGGATTGATAGCAAGGTTATTATTGTAATACCGCAAGTCATGTGTAACTTCCTCGCCTAACCAGGCTGGCTTTGAAAAGACGGTGCCTATGTCCGCTAACTCAATTTCAGCGACGATTAGTCCCTGATTGTCACCGTCAAACTCATCTATCTCCCATGTATTACCATCGTGAATTACAAAATGACGGGTTTTTTCTATGATTGGTTTTCTGCAAAGAGTATCGATGATTTCGTTTGCATCCAGCAGTGGAATTTCATATTCATATTCATGTCTATGAGTGCCAATAGTAGCGCTTTTGATATTCAGCCATGCGTGTTTATCGCTTATTCTGATTCTGATGGAACTGGTTGCTAGGGAGCTTAAATATCCTTGCCGGTATTTAACCGAGCGGACAATATTTTTACGCCACTCACTGTTTGCAAGTAAAAATTTGTGTTCAATTTCAATAGCCATTAAATTTCCTTGCAGTTTTTGCTGCCATCACAGTAGGGTGGAGTCTGGGTCTCTGAACAACCGCAAAGATATAATGTCCTGGTTTCTTCAGCAACGAATTTAACGGACTTTTTATCTGAAAATTCTCTATGTGAATGATCGCATAAAGGCATTGTTTGGCTGAAGCCGCAACTGCACCAGGAATATTTTGTTCCCGCTTCAACTTCAACAGGCAGTGGGGAGTTAGTTTTGGTTACCATGATGTTTTTATATAGTATTAAGTAAAGGATAAGATTATAAGGTAACTTTATGCCGCTATGATCATGCAAGTAACAGACATGGCAATGTTGAAATTTTACACTGTAAATGATTTTGTCTTAATCGAATGATATAACTCCCGCTTTATTTAATCGGCTAGCAATGATAAAGTGATACTTTATAGAATTACTGGGTTTTATTTATGAATGCCAGTGGTTGCATCAATTTCTTTTAAACTTTTTAGGGGACACTTAAATGGCTTTCGAACTTCCTGCTTTACCTTATTCCAAGAATAGATTGGTACCGCATATTTCAGAAGAAACCTTGGAATACCACTATGGTAAGCACCACCAAACCTATGTAACAAATCTGAATAACCTTGTTCCGGGCACTGAGTTTGAAGGCTTATCCCTGGAAGAAATCATCGTAAAATCGTCAGGACCAATTTTTAATAATGCCGCGCAGGTCTGGAACCATACCTTTTATTGGAATAGCTTGTCTCCAAATGGCGGCGGAGAGCCAACTGGCGTATTAGCCGACGCGATTAACACTACTTTTGGTTCTTTCGCAAAATTTAAGGAAGAATTTACTAAATGCGCTGTAACCACTTTTGGTTCAGGCTGGGCATGGCTGGTAAAAAATGCCGACGGCAGTTTGGCGCTGGTAAGCACCAGCAATGCCGGGTGTCCACTGGTCGCTGGGCAAAAACCGCTATTAACCTGCGATGTTTGGGAACATGCCTATTACATTGATTACCGTAATGCACGTCCTGCCTACCTGGAAGCATTTTGGGCGTTAGTGAATTGGGATTTTGCAGAGGCAAATTATTCAGCTTAAACAGATTTGACGAACCTTCTGTATCTTTAGATGCAGAAGGTTTTTGCAATACCGGAGGCTTAGCTGTTGTTTTTTATCTTTCGCATTACATCTTATTAATTCAATTCTATTTTTACGGACGGAAACTTCAGTGACGACCGCTATAAAATGCGTAGCAGGTGAAATATATGTTTAAAAAACTAGTGCATTTATGGACTTTGCTGCCGGCAGTTGTTTGCGCTGAAGTGCCGGTTCCTGAGCAAATTATGCCGCCAACTGGAAATAGCCCAATTTTAACGGTTCACGCGAAAGGAGACCAGATTTACCAATGCACGCTGAATGGCGGTGTCTATTCATGGCAATTACAAGCGCCAGATGCCAGGTTATTTGATGCGCAAGGTAAAGTTGTCGGGCATCATTATTCCGGTCCCATTTGGGAGTACAAAGAAGGCAGTCGAGTAGTTGGGCAGGTGCTTAATAAAATCAATATTGCGCCGGAAACATCAATCTCCTGGTTACTGGTTAAAGTAGTAGCGCATAAAGGTAATGGTTTGTTTTCCGACGTAAGCTTTATCAACAGGATTAATACTCACGGCGGTTTGCCGCCTTTGTCAGGATGTGACTCAAATCAATTGGGCGGTGAGAAGCGGGTAGCCTATACCGCGGATTACATTTTTTATTCTACGCATCCAGTTTCAATTCCCTGAGTTTCATCAACGCATAGACAGAGTCCAAATAGGGGCTTGAAATTCCGGCCTGTTTGGCAACTCTTACAGCATTGCCTAGTATGGCTTCGGTTTCCATCGGATGGCCGTTTTCAAAATCCAGTAACATGCTGGTTTTATAAGGCGGCATGGCATAAGTATTTTTTATATTAATATCAATTATATCTTCAGGCAGTTGATATCCGGCAGCTTTGGCTATGCGACAAATATCCAGCATGATGTTGCGTACAAAAGCTTCCTGGGAATGCAGGATGTCCAAAGTAGACAATCCGCCCGATAATACCGATAAGGGATTAAATGGCGCATTCCATACGCATTTTTTCCAGCGTTCCGTCACAATATTCCGGGTCGCGATACATTCAATTCCGGATTGTCTGATTAAATCACAAAGTTCTGTGGTTTTATTGCTGACGTATCCCGGTAGATTGCCTAAAGTCAATCGGCCATAAGCCAAGTGCAATATTTCCCCATTCCTTATTTGATTGCAGCAAATGTATGCCAAGCCGCTAATAATTTCATTGCCGGGAAAAGCCGAAACAATTTCCTGCTCGATTTCTACGCCATTCTGGATAAATACAATAGCCGTGTCGGCGGTTACTACCGGGCGTATCAAGGCAACCCGATCCACCGGGGGAATCACTTTCGTGCACAGCAAAATGTAATCTGCAGCGCCTACATACTCGGCAGTATTTTTTAGAACTTGTGAAGGAGTAAATGTCCAAGACCCCAGTTCACGGCTATCAATGAAAAAGCCATGTTGTTTTACATGTTCATATTCTGAGCGGCAAACGACCGCAACTTCAGCGCCTGCTTTTGCGAGCAAGGAGCCATAAAATACGCCAATCGCTCCAGCTCCAATAATAAGCGCTTTATTAGACACGGGACTCTTCGTTGAGAATTTGCTTTAAAAATGGAATGGTTAATTTGCGTTTGGCCGCCAATGACGCCCTGTCCAGCTTTGTCAGTAGCGCCCATAACGAAGGCAAATCTCTGTCATAATGTGTCAGTAGAAAACGTCCTGCTTGAGACGATATTTCCAAACCCATTTGTCCGGCTTTGAAAATTAAAGCGGCGATTTTGTCATTATCACATAAAGTCTGAATTTTCAGCGTCAGCCCCCAGTTAAGACGGGTTTTAAGATCGGGCAAGCGGATTGCAATTTCATTGGGCGGGCTGGATGCCGATAAAATCAGGGTGCGCCCCTGATCGCGGTGAAGATTAAAAAAATTAAAAAAAGCCAGTTCCCAGGTCTCGTTTCCTGCGATGCGCCCAATATTGTCGAGACAGACTATATCAAACTCCTCCAGTCCTGTTAATAGCTCCGGATCAGGCAGCTCTACAAGTGCTAAATCAAAATAGAACGCGCTAAGTTGAAGGCTTTGCGCAAATTGACAACAGGCTTGCAGCAAATGACTTTTGCCTAGTCCGGATTGGCCCCAGAGAAAAATCTGCCGTTCACCGTTGCCGGTACTGCTTTGTTGTAAGTGAGTAATGATTTCCTGATTACTGCCGGCGAAAAAGTCATCAAAAGTCTGGTTCGCTCTGAACTCAAAGTGCAACGGCAGTTGCTTTGCTATTGTCATTCATGTTTTCCGGAAAATCGCAGGTAGAGTGTTGTTCCGAAAAACAGCATTAGGCTGAGTATGATTTCCAGCAATGGATACAAGCGGCCAGTGGTGGAAGCGTAGGCTTCTATTGAGCCATGTATGAAATAAATCAGGCTGATATACGCCATCCAGGCGCAGCTTTTACGATTGCGGTCTAAAAAGCCGCGCAATGGCAGTAATAAAGGCGTAACGGTGATTAATAACATAAAAGCGACAGGAAACTGAGAGGAGGCCGTCAAAACTGTATTCCATAGCATTAATAATGTAAACAGACCCAAAAAACCGGCCAATGCGACGGTATGAAAATAGACCGGTTTAAAATTCATGAAGTCCGGTTTAACCCTGTTTTAAAAGGAGCGCCATTTTGGCTAAACGTGTTCCAAGAGCCAGACACAGTGTTTTTTCATGATCAGATAATCCTGTCTGCTCTAATGACAAGTGGCTTGGGCCGTATGGCGTGCCGCCTGAAGTCGTTTCACGCAAGGCGCATTCCGTGTAAGGCAGGCCCATTAGAAGCATGCCGTGATGCATCAGCGGCAGCATCATGGACAACAATGTACTTTCCTGGCCGCCATGCATGCTGCCGGTTGAAGTAAATACGCAGGCAGGTTTGCCGATTAATGCTCCGGAGAACCAGATTTCTGTCGTGCTATCAATAAAATATTTTAGCGGCGCCGCCATATTGCCAAAATGAGTCGGACTGCCAAGCGCCAGTCCATCGCATTGTTTCAGGTCTTCAAGTGTTGCGTAAATTGCGCCGTGAGAGGGAATGCTTGCCGCCGTCTTTTCACAAACACTGGAAACATCCGGCACTGTTCTCAGAACAGCTTCAGCTCCGTGGACTGCTTCCACGCCGCGAGCGATATGATTGGCCATTTCCGCGGTTGCGCCGTTGCGCGTGAAATATAGAACCAGAATTTTTGCCATAACGATAAGATTTTGGGGTTATAAAATGGCGAGTACGGCTTCCGGCGGACGGCCTATGGCTGCTTTGTCATAGGCGACAACAATTGGGCGTTCAATGAGTATCGGATGGTCTACCATGCCGTTTATGAGCGCCTGCCGGTCCAGCGTTTGATCATCCAAACCGCTAGCTTTGTAATCGGCTTCTTTCTTGCGCATCAGTTCACGAGGCTCCATCCCCAGTTTTAACAGGATATCTTTCAGTTCTTCGGCACTGGGAGGAGTTTTAAGATATTCAATAACCTCCAGATCAATGCCTTGCTCTTGCAGCAATTTTAATGTTTGACGTGATTTGCCGCAACGCGGATTGTGATAAATTTTTATACTCATGATTCACACTGCCACAGGGTTCAAGTCCCAAAAAATAAAAAGCTATAATAGCATTTTTAACAAAATTTACGCTTGAAAACCACTCTATATTATAGGTAGTGGGCTTTTAGCGGTTAAAGTATCCTGCCAATCATCAAATGAAGGTAACAAGCGTGGCAATGACAGATATTAAGGAACGGGTATTGGATCGAATCGAGCAATACTGGTTATTATCACGATTCGACCGGCCAATCGGTATTTTTATTTTATTATGGCCGGCATTGTGGGCGCTCTGGGTGGCCGGCGACGGCAGGCCTGATCCAAGCGTTCTCACTGTTATTTGCCTGGGCGTGGTACTGATGCGGGCTGCGGGTTGTGTGATAAATGATTATGCGGACAGGAATTTTGATCCGCATGTTGAGCGCACCCAGCAACGTCCTATTGCGGCAGGCAAGGTTAGCCCCACGGAAGCTCTTATAGTTTTTGTTGTGTTATGCCTGTGCGCTTTTGGCCTAGTGCTCCTGCTTAATTTTTATACCATTATGCTGTCCTTCATTGCGGCATTTCTGGCCGCCAGTTATCCTTTCATGAAGCGCTACACTCATTTACCGCAGGCTTATTTAGGTATTGCTTTTGGCTGGGCTGTGCCGATGTCTTTCTCCGCGCAAATTAACAGCATTCCGGCGGTAGGCTGGGTGATGTATTTAGCCGTTGTGTTATGGGCTTTGGTTTATGACACGATGTACGCCATGGTTGATAAAGAGGATGATCTAAAAATAGGCGTGAAATCAACAGCCATTCTTTTCGGCGCTTATGATCGTCACATCATGGCAGTTTTGCAGATTATTATTTTAAGCCTGCTGATAGCCGTAGGGCAGATGAAGCAATTAAGTTGGCCTTATTATAGCGGCGTATTAGCGGCGGCCGGATTGTCGGTTTATCAGCAAAAATTGATTTTTCACCGGCAGAAGGCCCTGTGCTTTAAAGCTTTTTTAAATAATAACTGGTTCGGCATGGCTGTATTTGCAGGGTTGGTGATCGATTATTCGCTTCGCTGAACGTAAAAGCATTTTGTGCGGCTAATAAGCATTCCTTGGCACGCTGAAAGTTCAGTTGCCGGAAGCAGATAAGATATAATGGCGCAACCTTAAAAAAGGAATCCGTAGATGTTTCGATTAAGCCAATACATGCGGGAACTGATAGACCCGGCGCCTTTGAAACCGGCGCGTAAACCGGCTGCGCCTGTGGTTATCTGGAATCTGATCCGCCGCTGCAATCTTACATGCAAGCACTGTTATACAACGTCGGCTGATATTGATTTTCCAGGCGAATTGACTTCGCCCGAAATCTATGCGGTCATGGATGATTTAAAGGCTTTTAAAGTGCCGGTGTTGATTTTATCCGGCGGCGAGCCCTTGTTGCACCCTGATATATTCAGGATTTCCCGCCGCGCCAAAGACATGGGTTTCTATGTTGCCTTGTCCAGCAATGGCACCAAAATTTCAGCTGAAAATATCGATGAAATAGCCGCTATTGATTACCAATATATCGGCGTCAGTCTGGACGGCATTAAAGGCACCCATGACGAATTCCGGCGTTTAAAAGGCTCCTTCGACGATGCGCTGCGCGGCGTGCATTTGTGTCTGGATAAAGGGATTAAAGTCGGCATCCGCTTTACCTTAACGCAGGATAATGCGATGGATTTCCCCGCCCTTTTGCAACTGATGGACGATAACGATATCGACAAATTTTATTTGTCGCATTTGAACTATGGCGGTCGCGGCAATAGAAACCGCAAGGATGACGCTTATTTTGAAATGACCCGTGACGCCATGGATTTGCTGTTCGAAACCTGCTATGAATGGCTTAATGCGGGCAAAGACCGGGAATTTGTGACCGGCAATAATGATGCTGATGCCGTTTATTTTTTGCATTGGGTCATCAAACATTTTCCGGATAAAGCCGGACACATTAAAGCCAAGCTGGAGCAATGGGGCGGCAATGCCTCCGGCGTTAATGTCGCCAATATCGATAATCTCGGCAACGTGCATCCCGACACGTTCTGGTGGCATTATGATTTGGGTAATGTTAAGAAGCGCCCTTTTTCAGAAATATGGATGGACACATCTGATCCGTTAATGGCCGGACTAAAACAAAATCCCAGGCCGCTGGAAGGCCGCTGCGCAACCTGTTATTACCAGGCTATCTGCAACGGTAATACGCGCGTCAGAGCCGCGCAAACAACATCAAACTATTGGGCGGAAGATCCGGGCTGTTATCTGTCAGACGACGAGATAGCTAGACCACGCTAATTTC
Organism: Methylobacter sp. KS41; assembly: GCA_002862125.1. Classification (GTDB taxonomy): domain Bacteria; phylum Pseudomonadota; class Gammaproteobacteria; order Methylococcales; family Methylomonadaceae; genus Methylobacter_C. Next base: position 259,275 of record PHSP01000003.1, read on the forward strand.
ACGTGAAAGCTCATTGAATACATTCTGCTGGGTGCGTATAGCGCAACAGTTATCGCGCATGGGAATGCATCATTCGTTCACAGGCGGGAAACAAGAACCGACCGTCGTGGATTGTCTCATAAAGCAAAACTGATCTACTGCCGGAGCATGTTTTAAACTCTATTGTGCGCACTTGGCCGGTAATTGTAAAGATATGAATGTTGTGTTCGACCCCAAGCAGCCTTTCATCTACGCCTAATATGTGTCTGCTGTTGTTCAAAGAGGAGACATTCAAAAAAAGTACCCGCACCTAAATCAAATCAAACGGTGCGGTGGCTTTAAAAAAGCCAGATCACTGACTAGAGACACCACAATATCCAAGCATTAGAACAAGAAGGCAAAGCCGCAGAAATTAGTTCTGGCAAGGACATGGACGGCTGAGGATACCAGAAGCTGTGAATCTAAATACTTGAAGGAAATTGCGGTACACAAAGAGGTCGATAGTATTTACCTTAACCAAATGATCAACCTAATCAATCTGGCGTAGGGCATTGTCACAGCTATCCTCGACGAGGAATTACCATACTACATCACTCTAGTTAATTCGGAAAATGAAATTAATGTATCTATTGACAATATCCATGAAATTGCCAATTATAGAAACCTGATCCGGACAAGCCGGAACCAAAAAGGGCATATTTTTCGCTGAATTTAATGTCGCGTAACAGCATATTTATAAAAAGAAAAAGCACAGGTCTTGTCAAAAAATGCAAAGACTTGACTGGTAAAAGACTAGGTGATAATTGAAAATTTATGTCCACTTTACGGGGGGCTTCAAGCCTGTCAACTGTAGTTTCTTTTCAAACACACATCGGCGTTAAATGTGATCGATGCATTAGCCATTTCAAAGCACCAAAGCAAAGATTTAATAGTCATGTCGCAAACAAAACCTTATCGCCAACAAACAAAAGGCAAGCAACAATGAAAGTAAAAATCCTGGTCGTCTTAATGACGACGGCCTTATGCTGTATTTGGACACCAAGCCAAGCGGCAGGAGAACAGTCATCTGAGACTAATAATACATTAGACCGCACAACTCTTCCCATCAAAGAACCCAGCTATCAGGCTATTATCGAATTGGATGCCCGCAATGCCAAAGCACCTGCTCGGTTTGAGGTAAAACCGCCGGAAAAAGCACCCAATATTGTCATAGTGCTAATTGATGATATGGGCTTCGGACAGTCCAGTGCGTTTGGTGGACCTGTTAAAATGCCTACTATCGAAAAATTAGCGGCTAATGGCCTGAAATACAATCGTTTTCATACGACCGCGTTATGCTCGCCAACCAGAACAGCCTTGCTGACAGGTTATAACCACCACTCGAATAATGCGGGTGCAATCATGGAAACAGCGACGGCTTTTCCAGGTAATACGGGTATCCGTCCGCAAACGATCACCCCGATGGCAGAGGTGTTACGTATGAACGGTTACAGCACAGCTGCATTTGGCAAATATCATGAAACGCCACCGTGGGAATCGTCAGTTTCAGGCCCATTTGACCGCTGGCCTACGCATTCAGGTTTCGATAAGTTTTATGGTTTTATCGGTGGTGAAACCAATCAATGGCATCCAATGGTTTACGACGGAACAACCCGCGTTTTTCCTGATTTGAACAACTCAAATTATCATTTCACCACAGACATGACTAACCAGGCGATTGCGTGGATGAATACTCAGCAGTCTTTAACGCCTGATAAACCCTTTTTCATGTATTTTGCGACAGGTGCAACCCACGCGCCACATCATGCACCGAAAGAGTTTATTGCAAAATACAAAGGCAAATTTTCCGAAGGCTGGGACAAATTACGCGAAGAAACCCTTGTAAAACAAAAACAATTGGGCGTTGTGCCTGAAAATACCGTACTTGCGCCTAAACCTGCTGACATCAAAGATTGGGATAGGCTAACAGCTGATGAAAAACGTCTCTTTGAAAGACAAATGGAAGTCTTTGCGGGCTTTGGTGAGCATACCGACCACGAAGTTGGTCGATTAATAACAGCTTTACAAGAGAGAGGCGAACTGGATAACACCTTGATTTTCTACATCGCTGGCGACAATGGTGCTAGTGCCGAAGGTGGGATGATTGGCGCTTTCAACGAAGCCGCTTATTTCAACGCCGTGCCTGAAACCTTGGATATACAGTTAAAAAAAATCAATGAGCTCGGCTCGGATCATGCCTACAATCACTTTGCTGCAGGCTGGGCGGTCGCGGGTAATGCGCCATTTACCTGGACGAAACAAATTGCATCTAATTTTGGCGGTACGCGGAATGGCATGGTGGTTCATTGGCCCGCTGGCATCAAAGCGAAAAATGAAGTGCGTTCGCAGTTTCATCATGTGATTGACATTGCCCCTACTGTTTATCAAGCCGTCGGTATTCCCGTACCTAAAAGCGTGAATGGTATCGAGCAACGTCCTATTGAAGGCGTGAGCATGAATTATTCTTTTGATGATGCGAAAGCTTCTGACACCCGCAAGACTCAATATTTTGAGATGATTGGTAATCGCGGTATTTATCATGATGGCTGGTTTGCAGGCACGATACATAAAGCACCGTGGGAAGCAAAACCCAGGCACCCACTGACTGAAGATGTGTGGGAACTTTACAATGTAAACGAGGATTTTAGCCAAGCCAATAATTTAGCCGATAAAAATCCTGAAAAACTGGCAGAGTTGCAAAAGCTCTTTATGGATGAAGCGGTCAAATATAAGGTATTGCCGATTGATGATCGTAGCATTGAACGCCTTGATCCTGCTATTGCAGGCCGCCCTGATTTGATGAATGGCAGAACCAGCTTAACCTTGTATGAAGGTGCGACAGGCATTCCTGAAAATGCGTTTATCAATGTTAAAAATACCTCGTTTACCATTACTGCCGATGTTGATGTGCCTGCCAATGGATCGGGGGTACTAATTGCTCAAGGCGGCGATTTCGGCGGCTGGACTTTTTATATGAAAGACGGTAAACCCAGTTATACTTACAATTGGCTGGGTATGGAGCAATTCAACATTACTGCAAAACGAAAAGTTGTTGCGGGGAAACATACCCTGAAATTTGATTTTGCTTATGATGGTGGCAGAGGGGCAGGCGGTACGGGCAGTATTTTCCTGGATGATAAGAAAATAGGCGAAGGTAAGATTGCTAAAACTCATAGCAACACTTTTGGCATTGATGAAACCGCTGATGTTGGCGTTGATCAAAATACGCCTGTGAATCCTGCTTATAAGGGCAAATCTAAATTTACCGGTAAGATTAAGAAAGTTACTGTAGAAACATTTCCCGCGAAGGAATAGCGGACATTAGTTTGAGTGACAAAACTAATCTTGCCCTAATATAACCCCTGGGGTGCTGATGCTATAACTGGATAGCAAGATACTGAAGAGACATTCAAGATATGTCGTCATTCAGCGTATTCCGGCTAACACACTCTGTTGATTTCTTTCGTGGTTTATGATTAACTTTGCTGCAAGTGCTATAAGGCTGGGACAGAAGGTTATCGAGCCTTATCCAGAGAAGCATGTTTCTTCAGTGTCCGAGTTATATCCATATTCAAAGATAAAGATTACATATTGAAATGATACACGTGTATCTAATGAAAGGAAGATAATGACTATAAATATGCATCTATACATTAACAATCAACTGGCGGCGGCGCTCGAACTTTTCGATGGAGTAGCTGACGGCCGCGCCTCATCCGCCGCACTCGCTCGACTGTACATGAACGTCGAACGGTCGTTTCCCAAGTCCCCTAACCCTACCTCGGACGTGTCCAGTGACACACCAGCCGCTTTTAGCGTCATCGGATAGGGGTCGAATTCAACTACATTCTAAATACAATAAAGGACCACCGCCATGAAACTGATCCGCTTCACCATCGACAACTCGCTTCTCCCTTCTTTCGGCGTGGTCGTCCGAGACCAGGCTGTCCCGTTCGCGGTGCTGCAAAGCAAAGCAGGGAAATCCTCTCCCCACCTGGCCGACAGCCGATCCTACCTTGCCAATCTTCCCGACAGCCAACGAGCGGCAGAGGAACTGCTCACCTGGGGCGAACAGCACCTCGAAGAACTTGGTGATGGCGAACGTTTCCCTCTCAGTGCCGTCCGCTTACTGGAGCCGATAGAGGTTGCCGCCCTGTTCGACTTCGGCTTGACGCCGCGGCATCTCAAGAACTCCATCGATACCTGCATGAAGTACGAAAAGGACAACCCGCAGACCGCGCCGCTGTTGCAGGCGTTCGCCAAGGCCGTCCTGGCCCCGAAACCCAAGCCCGTCCCGGGTCGGCCCGAGCCACTGCCCTATTACAAGAGCAACATGAACGCTATCGCCGGCGATGGAGAAACCGTGCCTTGGCCGGCTTACACGTCGCGACTGGACGTCGAGCCCGAACTGGCCGTCGTGTATGGGAACGAAAAGCAGCCGGTGGCGGGCTTCTGCATCTTCAACGACGTCTCGGCCCGCGACGTTCAGGCCACGGAGTTCATAGGCGGCTTCTGCTTGACGAAGGACATGGCCAAGGGCAACCAGCTCGGACCGTACCTGGTCACACCCGACGAGGTTGGCGATCCGTACAACCTCAAGGTGACCGTTGTGGTGAATGGGCAAGTCAAGTACCAGGGATCAACATCCGAGATCAGCCACAAGGCCGAAGACGTGTTCGCTTGGTTGGAGTTCATGGCTCCCATCAAGCCCGGCTCCGTGATGGGCTTCGGCACCATCCCCGACTGTACCGGTCTTGACCACGACGACTTCATCGACCCAAGTGCCGAAATCCAGATCACTTTCGAGCGACTCGGGACGCTCCGCTGCCGTTTCGCGGAACCGGCGGGCCAGTTGCTGCCGAGCCGATGGCCCGTGCGTGAGCCCTTGCAGAAGTACCACGGGTAATCCCAATCCTCCCTAACTATTGCCACAAAGGTAACTGAATATGCAGCAGGAAGAAACTCGATACGATCGTGGGCTTGGCAATATGCGAGCCATTTTTGGACAGGGGATCGAATCCGCTTTGGAGACCTTGGCCGCAACCAGTCCCGATCTAGTGCGCTGCCTTATTGAATTCCCGTTTGGCGACATCTACGCCCGCCCCGGTCTGGATTTGAAGACAAGGGAGATGCTCACGGTCGCAGCACTCACTGTCCTCGGCTACCCGCAGGCTGAATTGAAGGAACATATCCGAGGTGCGCTGAACGTTGGCTGCACCCCGGATCAAATTTTAGAGATTATCCTGCAAATGGCCGTGTACGCTGGTTTCCCTGCCGCGCTGGAAGCCGTCAAGACAGCGGCGTCTGTGTTCGGCGAGAAGCGGTAGTCAACCGAACGGCCTGACTGGGCATCTTTACCCGGTTTCATAGTCGTCGCATCGTAAAGAATGATTGGAGCAGAGAGGGGCATTCGACGTGCCGCAGTGAGAAATTGAACGTACAGTCCGTGACAAGCTGGTGACATGAAGCATAGGCCATCACCGGCATGTTTACAGCCATTGTTAACCATACTAAATAAGGAAGTCGACCCATGAAAATGACACAAATCAGCGACAACTGCTATGCGGTCCTGAACGAGAAAAACCGGGTGTGTGACGCCAACTCCGGCCTCATCAACCGGGCAGGAGGCGTTGTAATCGACACGCAATCGGACTTGGCTCATGCGCGGCAGATGATCGAGATGTTCAGCAAGGTATGGCCAGCCATGCCACAGCGCGTCATCAATACGCACGAAGACGCCGATCACGTCTGGGGTAATCAACTCTTCGAGGGCGCGGAAATCATTGCCCACCGCTCGGTGCCCGAGCGGATGAAGCAGGTCGCTGATCCGAAGGAGTTTCAGAAAATGCTGCATGGCGTCGGTAGTTTGCTCAAGCGCGTGGTACTTAAGATGCTCCACCCCGGCATCGAGGCGGCAGGAGAGCAATTGCTGGAGGACTATAACTTTGACGGGATCGAACTGGCACTGCCGACGACCTTGTTCGACACGCGCTACGAGCTGGATCTTGACGGAACGGAGGTTCACTTGATCTACGTCGGTCCGTGCCATCAAGTTGGGGACACGATCATTCATGTACCCAAGGAGCGCGTGGTATTCGCCGGAGACGTGCTATTCCGGCAGTGCACACCGATGGGCTGGACCGGATCATTCGAAAAATGGTTCCAGTGCCTCGACCTGATCAGTGAACTAGACCCTGACGTCATCGTTCCTGGACACGGCCCGCTCTGCGGAATTGAAGGGGTCACTGAGATGAAAGCGTACCTCCAGTACATCCGTGACGAATCGAAGCGCTGCTTTGATGCCGGACTCACCTCGCTGGAAGCCGCCAAGCGAATCGAATTTGGCCCCTACGCTGAGTGGCGCGCGCCCGCGCGGCTATACATGAACGTCGAACGGGCGTATCGTGAGTTCCGTAACGAGCCCCCTGACGCGTCCTGGGACTCACCAGCCACCTTCGATGCCATCTACCGAGTAGCGAAGGCGAAAGGGATCGAGGTCGAGTTCTGACACCGTTCAATGAACTCAAGCCACCCTAAACCAGGAGGATAACAGCCATGAAATTCCCGATGATCCATGCAGACGAACTAGGCGAGACACACTTCGGCGTCCAGGACATACCGGACCGTGAGATTGCCATGGGCCCGCCCCCGAACCCCATGGGGCAAATGAGCGATTGCGGGGCTGTGACGACCATGTGCGTTTTCTCGGTTCCCACCGGGACGGACGCACCCGCCCACAACGCCCCCCAGCCCTACATCGTCATAGTCCTGTCGGGCGAGGGCGAAGTGGTGGCCAGCGACGGCGAAGCACGGCGATTCCACCCCGGCGAGGTACTCTTCTGCAACGACCTCACCGGCAAAGGGCATGTGACTCGGGCGATCACTGACGTAATTTTAGCGTTCGTCAACCGGGCCAAGTCCTGATACAGTTGCAGGTAGTTAATACCCAAACACCAACGAGAGAGTACGCAATGACGACCCACATCAAAACACTGGTTGATTCCACCACGGGCCTCAAGTTCACCGAGAGTCCCCGTTGGTACAACGGCAAATTGTGGTTCATCGACATCCACGACAAACGGATCAAGACCGTGGACCTTTCAGGTTCTGTCGAAACGGCGCTGGAGCTGCCGTTTATCCCGAACGGCTTCGGGCTCACCCCCGAGGGAATTATCCTGGTTGGTGATGCGTTTCAGCGCCAGATTTACCGTAGGGCCGGAGCTGTACTGCAACAAATGGCCGACATCAGCGACTTGACCCAGTTCTGCTTGAGCGACGGCATCGTGGACGCCCAAGGCCGTCTGTACGTGGGGGACATTGGCTACAACTTCCTGGACCCGGCGGCCAAGCCCGTCGAAACCTGCGTGATCGTCCTCGTCTGCCCTGATGGTCGAGCATCTGTGGTTGCCGACAAGCTCTTCTTTCCGAACGGCATAGTTATCACCCCCGACGGACGAACGCTCATCGTTGGTGAAACGCTCGGCCATCGCCTGACCGCCTTCGACATCCAGGAGGATGGCTCCCTCAGCAACCGGCGGGTCTGGGCGCAGTTACCCACGTCCGTTGGCCCCGATGGCATCTGCCTCGACGCCGAGGGGGCCGTGTGGTGCGCCAATCCGGAGGGCGAGGATAGTGTGGTGCGGGTCCGCGAAGGCGGGGAGATCACGGATCAGATCAAGGTGGACACTCATGCCTATGCGGTGATGCTGGGAGGGCCGGAACGCCGGCACCTCTTCATCTGTGCGTCAGGCTCCCACGATCCGGCAGAAATCCAGCGAAATCCGAGCGCGAGCTTCCAAGTTGTCGAGGTGGATGTTCCGGGTGCAGGAATACCATGACGCAGCGAGTGCTTCGACCCCACCTGCCAAGTGGCCAAGGCAAAAGGGATGATTGAAGTCGAATACAAGCTTGGACAGCGCCGAACCAACTGCTGAAATAAGGTGTTTGGCCTGACTGGCTGCAATGGCAAGGCAACCAGCCATTCGTTGACATCCGCCGGGTGGCGGGAAATTGTTAAAAACCGTCATTGATAATGAGCAAATTAATGTCCAGTCGATCTGCAATAACCGGCCCCAATTTGACAGATAAAATTTAATTTGCGGTGACAGTAAAAGGCAAATAAGCTGTCATACAAAATGTGATGTCGCTCCGTTATATGAGGGCTTAATAGGATGTGCCGGCGTTAGGAGGCGCATCGATCGATTATCAAACACAGCATGGCAGAATACTGGCGTTTTTACTTACCAAGCCCCATGTGGTTTTTCACCGTCAATCTTGCCGAATGGAAAAACAATGACCTGCTGATTGATAAGATTGATGAATCCAGATTGAGGTAATAAAAAGGCAGATTCCAGCATTTCTGGTCTTTGATGTTTCTCACCAAACAGCGCGTTATTTGGATTTTAAGAATCACTGCATCAACCAGATCATTCGATTTTGAATCAAAATAGCTGATTGTTTGACCGGCTTTTAATCGAGCCTTTATCTGTTCAATCCGTTCCGGATTGAGTAATTCCTGATAAATGGCGGACTGTAACCGATGTAAATCAAATAATGACGCTTTGTTGAGTTCCTGAAGTATGGCGGTGTAGTCCATCGCTAGCCGGCTGGTTAAAAAGTTAAAAAATAGTTGCGTAGTTTGGTAATGTTTTTGCCGTGGGCCAAGGTTATAGCGGCTTGCTCAAGCCATGAGCTTAAAGCTTCAGCCGATAGGCGTTGACGCTGTTCATGCTGTGCGAGTCTAAGCATGAATGGATTAAACGTTTACGACCGGGTTGTATTGTAGTTTGCATTTCTCATTTTAATCAAATAGACTTCAACTTGATCCAACACCTAGCATCCACATAAATTCTTATGGAAAAAGAAAGCCTTATTAAAATCACCCACGGCGGGTTGGGTAGCTTGCTCAACAGCATCCAGACGCTGTTTGTCGGCATGTTGAGAATATGGTCGATTCCCATCGTGTTGATGCTGAGTGTCGCGTCGGGATTTACTACTTACTATGGCATGTCGCATTTTATAGTTCCCTGGATCGCGCTGATCATCACCATTGCGATACAGTCAATTATTGTCATTTGTTCGCTGGAAATTGCCGGCATTCACTGGAAAGCTAACCGGATGCGTTACTTAAGCGTATTGGTGTCTTTGCTGGTGGCTATCGCCGCATCCATCACTTTTTCGTATTTCAAGTTTTATGAGATTTCTCAAACTGAAACCATACACATTAACCGGATCAACGAGATTCGCAAGGATGTGAACGATTACCTGACGGCGATTCAAATAACCAAGAGCGATATTTTAAAACAGCAAAACAGCGAACTGGATAAAGCAACCAAGGATGTGACGCAGGCCTATTTCGGAACGCATGAGCTGATTCCCCCGGCCAATAAAAACATAGTCGGCGAGGGGCCTTTCTGGAGACATTACAATCAACGCTATCAGGCTAAAAAAGCCCAGTTTGACCAGCTTGAGAAAGAGTTTCAGCAGCTGGATGAACATATCCGGACACTGCAAACCAGCCTGAACCATCTGTCCGCCGATACTGAAAATAACTATCAAAAAGCTGTAGCCGGTTTGCAGGAAGTGCAACTTAAATTCAATCAGCTTGCTACCAACGTCGGACACACTGTTCCCCAGGCGCCCATCCTTATGACCTATGCCCAGTTTGTGCAGGGCGTGACGCCGTCTTTTTCCATGTGGGAAGATTTTTCATTGTTCGCCTTTGCCTGCGCAGCCATCGTCGATTTTTTTACCTTTTTACTGTCCTATCGCCTGGAAAGCACTGCGCCAGGCCCCCTTTCCGAACAGGAGCAGGAACTGGTATTTGAATGCCTCAGGCAGTTCTCGGAATTCAGAATCAATGATAACGATGAGCTTGAAATGGTCATTGAAAAATCAGATATTGAGCGGGCGAGGCGCTATTCCGACTGGTCGCGCATGTTTGCGGTCGGATTTTTATTAAGCCGTGGTTTCTTGCGTAAAATCGATGAAAGGTCGGTGGAATTTGCTCCTAATCTTTATCCGCTTATTGCCGAACGGATGGGCGCGCAGCTTCGAGCCATCAAGGCGAAGTCTTTGGCGTCCGCACAATCCGGCAAGAATCAGGTGAGCCATGAACAGTAATCTATCACCGCTGGATGCTTGGTTAACCGGCGAAATTGCCAGCGCCGGTTCCGGGCAAATGTTTTGGGACCCTGGCTTTGATGCTGAAAGACGCGTCGTAATTTCCAGTCTGGGCCCTTATCACAAATTGTTTGAGCGCCCTCAAAACTTTATCCCGCGGTTTTTTCATCGCGTTTATCCATTACCGATTGAAGACTGGGACTTGACGATAAAAACCGGGCTTTATGGCGGTTTTTGCACCCTGACAACCGCGCTGCAAGTCCATTTTCAAGCGACTCTCAAGTACATAGAAAGAAATCCGGACGCTTTGCCAGAGGTTAACCGGCAGATTAAATCCAGTTATGAAAGCGTGATAAAGGATATTGTCAATGCCGAGTTAATGCTTCTAAAAGATGGCTCATGGGTGCAAACGGGTCTCGCGGATTTGGAAAGGCAAATTGAAAATGTCATAAACGAAACATTAATTTTAAAGCATATTCAATGCCGCTCAGCTTGTCAGTTGACCCCGGCCTTTGCAGAACTTACCGATGATGAAAAGCTTGACGGCCGCTTCACTCAGGAAGCCGTTTATCTTAACGTGATGCAAAAAAACTTTGAGTTCCGCGAGAAACAAACTCTGGAATTGTTCCGTCAGGAGGAAGAACTGGAATTGTTGCGCCTGGAACATAAACAGAAGCAGCTGGAAGCAATCAATCAGGAAGATGCGATCCAGCGGCAAAAGCAGGCGCTGGAAGCGGAAACAGTCAAGCGGCAATTGGAGGAACAGGAAGCTCAGCGTATCGAGCAACACGCTATAGAAATGCGCTTGCAGGAGCAAAAAGCCAAGCATGAAATGCATTTAAAAGAAATCGAGCTGGCGGCGGAAATTCAATACGAAAAGGAAAAGCAGATCCGGCAACAGCAGCTTGACCTGCAGAAACAGGCCCAACAACTTGAACATGAGCGCTTGATAAAAGACTTGAAACGCGATGCTGAAATGCAGGATTATGAAAAAGAGCGCCTGCAATGGCTGCAGGGGAAAGAGCAGGAACAGCGCCTAAAACAACTCGGACTGGAAGCCGAACTCAAGGAGCAGGAAATTCATCAACTGGAGCGGCAAAAAATACAGGAAAAACTGGAGGCTGAAAAAATAAAGCATCAACAGCGCCTGCATCAAATGCAGCTGGATGCGGAAATTAAAGAACTGGAACTTCGCGCCGAAGCCACCAAGAATAAAGATGAGTATTTACGCCGGGAAATTGAATGGCTGGTGCTTGACAAGCAGCGAGCGGAATTATCGCGTTCGATAAGAGAGGCCAGCCAGGATGATGATGGCGGGCGTTAAATAACAGGTAGCCCGCATGAAGTAACGCGGAATGGGGGAGAGTTGATGTCACGATTGCCGGTATTGCGTTTCACTCCATGCGAGCTACTTGCTATAGTGCTTGACGCGGATATGATCGAGGACTTAATCCTGAAGTTTTGGGGGTATTTTGTTATTTTGCATAATAAGGGTGCTATCAAAATTAAAACAGTATAGTCTCCAACGCAACAGATTGCTGGTATGGTGTTATACACTGATAATTTAGAATTAATAGACACCTTAAAGGTGTCTATTAATAGTTGGGGGTCTCAACCTTGAGGATCATGCACATGCAGCAATGGATTTTTCTTTCCGTAGCAATCGTTAGCGAGGTCATTGCGACTTCTGCTCTGAAAGCATCGGAAGGGTTTTCTCGCTTATGGCCGTCAGCAATCGTTGTAGTTGGTTATGCTGCCGCCTTCTACTTTCTCTCGCTCACACTTAGAACCATACCAATTGGGGTGGCTTACGCAATCTGGTCAGGTGCCGGGGTTGCTCTAATCGCACTGATTTCCTGGGTTCTCTTCGGGCAGTCACTCGACCTTCCTGGAATCATAGGTATCTCGCTTATTGTGGCCGGCGTCATTGTCCTCAATCTGTTTTCTACAACTGTGTCCCACACATGAGCCGCCCAACCCATCATTTCACCGGACCGGCACGAAAAGTCGCGCAGGTCCGGTGAATTTAGACGTTGTACATAATAAAATTTGAAAGGAAATAGCCAATGCCTACTCCAGATGAGATTGAAAAGCTTCAAAAATATTATGAGGTAAATTTAGATCATGCGCGCTGGAGTTTTTGGGCAGCTTTAGGATCTGTGATAGTTGGTCTTGTGGTTCTGCTGTTTGGCGTTTACATGCTTTATAGCAAAAGCGGACCTGAAGCTGGGGTTACTGCAACAGTTGCTGGCGTTCTCTCAGAGTTTATCTCTGCTACATTTTTCTATTTATATAATAAGAATTTGAAGCAGTTAAATATGTTTTATGAGAAATTGATAAAATTTCAGGACACTTATTGGGCAATGGGTCTTGTTAATTATCTTCCTGAAAATGAACGACCCGGGATGTGGAAAGTGATAATTACAAAATTAATGACTAGGAATGAGCCTCAAACAGAAATGTCACCAGAATTGGTAAGGGCATACAGCGAGGCTATGAAAAAAGAATTATAAATTGCACAACCAGGCATTCCACCGGACTCGCTGAAGCTCGCCGGTGAATTTGCCGTTACGGAATAAATGCGGAATCAATGTGGACAGACAATGAGGTATCCCCATAAATCTCATTATACAAAGAGTAAATGGGTCAAACTCATTGATTGGTCTGGCCCAACGCTCCAGCGAAGCCTTTCCTGCCGGACTCTGACATTGGGCAACAAACCGTAACCTTTAAGGATTAATAAACCTAAGGAGTACTACAATCATGAGTAATTCATTCAAATACACTCGTTTTTCCAAAGATGAAGCCGCTTGTTTGCTGGCGGATCATTAGTCCGGCGAGTTTAAGAGCAATGAGCTGTTATTGTTGGCTGATTGTCGGAACCTTGTCCCGGTTATCTGGCTAATAATTAGGCGTTTTCAACAGGAATTTGGCGGAAAGGGCGTACGGCGGCATGGGCAAAAACAGACTCGAAGCCTTCAGTGACGGCGTACTGGCCATTATCATCACCATTATGGTGCTGGAGATGAAGGTGCCGCATGGCGAAACCCTCGATGTTCTGATGCCGCTCCTGCCGGTTTTTCTTTGCTATGTCCTCAGTTTTGTTTACGTGGGCATTTACTGGAACAACCATCACCACATGCTGCATACCCTGCGCCAGGCATCCGGGGCTATTTTGTGGGCCAATCTGCACTTGTTGTTTTGGCTGTCGCTCTTTCCTTTCGCCACCGGGTGGATGGGCGAGAACCACTTCGCTCCGCTGCCGACTGCGCTTTATGGCGTGGTTCTGCTCATGGCCGCAGTCGCCTATTTGATCCTGCAACGGTTCATCATTGCCGCCGAAGGCGAACGGTCGGCGCTCAGGCAGGCGGTCGGACGCGATTGGAAGGGCAAGGCCTCATTGTTTGCCTATGTCGCGGGGATCGGCGCATCCTTGCTCTGGCCGTGGCTCTCGCAGACACTGTATGTCCTGGTCGCGCTTCTGTGGATGATTCCCGACCGCCGCATCGAGCGGGTCATACAACATCGGGAGCCGTAATCAGCACTGGTAAAATCAACGAATAAAGAATAAAAGACGGCAAACTTCTAATTGCCTAATCCAACGCTCCAGCGGAATTTAAACGTTAACGCTATCCATCTATCCAAGGAGAAGCCGCAAAATGAACGATCTGGTATTTTATACGAATCCACAATCACGCGGGCGGATCGCCCACTGGATGCTTGAAGAGATTGGCTTGCCTTATGAAACGGTTTGGCTTGAATTCGGGCCAGCGATGAAAAGCCGTGAATATCTCAAGGTGAATCCCATGGGTAAGGTTCCTGCCTTCAGGCACGGAGGCGTTGTCGTCACGGAAACGCCCGCCATCTGCGCCTATCTTGCTGATCGTTTCCCGGAGAAAAACCTGATTCCCCCGTCAGGCCATCCCGCACGCGCCGCCTATTTTCGATGGCTGTTTTTCGCGGCTGGCCCGCTGGAACTTGCCGTTACCGCCAAGTCGTTCGATTGGCAAGTGCCTGAGAACAGAGGCGGTTTTGCCGGGTTCGGCAGTTACAAAGCTGCGCTCAAAACGCTTGAGAAGGCGCTAATACCAGGACCCTATATTTGCGGCGAGCAATTTACCGCCGCTGATGTGTACGTTGGTTCACAACTCGCCTGGGGCATGATGTCTGGCATCATTGAAAAGCGTCCGCTGTTTGAAGCCTACGTTGGGCGGCTCCAAGCCCGTCCGGCCGCCGGGCGAGCCAATCTAATTAACGAAGAGTTTTTGAAAAATAGCAAGTCTTAACACGTTATTTGAGAGAGGTACGCTGACAACGGAGTGATTTCACCAGGACGAAGCTCCGGACTCCATCTCTTTTTTTTCTGGCGATTGACGCCGGCAAATTTTCGTCCGGCGGCCACGGCGCTTCAATGCATTGACTCCCTGTTTTCCCCTTGCGCAGTTCTGAGGCTTCTTCATGCGCGCGTGTATTTTTCTCAGCTTTAAGCTCCTGCGGTCCGGGCATGCCATAGTATTGATATGTTTTGCCGGCGCTTTACCCAGTACTCGTAAATTTGACTCAAGCGGAACTTAGGTAAAAAGTTTTTGCGATATAAACTCATTTGAGGTAAAAACTATCCGGGTATTTTTGCCCGGGATTTGTTGCAGAGGAGAATGAAATGGCTACTGTGTTGGTTACCGGGGCGAATCGAGGCCTGGGACTGGAGTTTTGCAGGCAATATGCGGCTGAAGGCTGGCGAGTGCTGGCTTGTTGCAGAAGACCGGAAACCGCCGACGGGTTAACGAGTCTCGCCGCGCAGTATCCGCATGTTTCCGTTTTGGCGCTCGATGTAGCCGATTTTACGCAAATCGAGCAATTGGCGGCCCAGTTGCACGATACGAGTATTGATGTGCTGATTAATAATGCCGGAGTCTATGGGGATAGTCAGGAGCGGGGATTTGGTCAACTGGATTACTCAGCATGGTCAAAAACAATTACTGTCAACGCACAAGCGCCGGTGAAAATGGCGGAAGCATTTTTACCGCACCTGAAACGAGGTGATAAGAAACTGCTGATTGCGATCAGCAGCCTGATGGGCAGCATTGCTGATAATAGCAGCGGCGGCAGCATCATTTACCGTTCCAGTAAGGCGGCGCTGAACGCGGCCATGAAAAGCATAGCGATCGACCTTAAGGAGCAGGCGGTCGGCGTCCTGATTTTTCATCCCGGCTGGGTAAAAACCGATATGGGCGGTTCGAAAGCTCCGCTTGAAGCAACCCAGAGCGTAGCCGGTATGCGTCATGCTATTTCTGCATTTTCGCTTGAGCAGAGCGGCAGTTTCGTAAAATACGACGGAACTCCTTTGCCTTGGTAAGCAAAGGTAATAACCGGCATTTCGAAGCAGCCGTTGAAAAGTTCACGACGCCCTAAAATACCGGAATAAGTCATTATCGCAATTTAACCCAACCAACAAAATGCCTTCGATAATTGAATATGGAACCAAGACCATCAAGTCATGAACTACACCATCAAATTTTCGGTTCAATTCTGGATAGAACCGAGATGACTCCCTATTTATTATTATCCGCGGAGAATTATCAAACGGCGCTCAAGCAGGCCACCAAGATGATGAATAACCGCGGATTCGATATGATCGGTAATGGCGAACTGCAGGAAAGTGAACGGGAAAGGGCAAGAAATTACGTTAATAGAACTTATAAATATTTGTTTAACTTGATGTTCCCGTTTGTTAAGGCGCAACTGAAAGGTCTTCTTGCTTTGGATTCCGGCAATGCCGATCTGTACCGGATCAACCTGCTGGCCATTGGCCGGGTAGAGTCGATTTTGAATAATGCCGGGTTTCAAGAGATAGTCAATGAAGATCCCCGGCATCTTTTCCTTTTGGCCTCTTCGGGAAAGTACCCGGCTGTGTTTCACGGCTACCGGGGGAAGCACATGAACATCCCGCATGAATGGCAGCAGACGGCTTGTTCCATGCTAAAAATGGGGTATCTGATCAAATCCATCGAAGAAGAAAGCCAGGATATTAATGATTACGCTCAGTTGGGTTTTTTTCTGGAAACTGAAAATCAAAGTCTTGATGATCTTTTTAACTATGACTGGGAAAATCCAAAACATATTCCGGCAAGCGAATCGGCGCAAAAGGCATTCGTCAAAATTTCCACTTTTTTTCATAGACTTAAAGAATCCATAACGTTTGATGATCAACATAACTGGTTTGTATTTGATAGCGGGGATGGCGTTCTGGTGAACATTAAGGAAATCAAGGCCAGGCTAAAAAGCCCGGAGAGCATGGTTACCAAATTAGGGAAAGATTTGGAAGGCGAAGCCTATGATATCAGGGATATTCTTGCCATCACCTTTATACTGAAGGACAAGGATGACACGTTGAAGCTGTTTCATGCCTTGCAAAAAAAAGGCGTTATTCTCCAGGAAAATACGGCATCCCAGTCCATAACCCAAACTCTGTACGATGCGCCGGAAAGCATGATAGAAGCGGTGCGAAGATTAATGGTCAGTCTTTCGCAAAGCGGAGGCCGTGAAGAAACTTATACTGAACAGGAATTGCTGGCCAATGCCAGGACGTTCTATGAAGCGTTGAGCATGAATGCGGCAAAAAACCAGCATTCCTCTTTAGGCCACAGAAAATTCCAATGCAAGATAAGCTTTTCAATGCCGATTCACCGGGAAGCCGGAACATATAAGATCATGATCCCCGGCACACCGGTATATGCCAGGAGAAACCAGGTTGATAAAAAAACACAGCAGCACACTCTGGGCGTGGAACTACGCATTTCCGACGAAGAGAGCTGGCGCGCCTCTGAACAAAAGGGTGACTCCCATCATAATGCTTACAAATTCCGCCAGTTGATATCGGTCATGAACAGAGTTTTCAAGAATGTTTTTCAACTGCCTGCGGAGAGCGTCGCCCAGTTGAAAAATGATCAGTCGGCACTGTTTTTTTAAGTCAATGAGGCGCACTCAGTGAAACAGTCATCTTTTGTCAACTAAAAATTATATGGTTGTATGTACGGATTTGCGTTTGTTTGCTCCAAATGGAAGCAAACAAACGCAAGTATCAGCTTAAAATCTGCCGGGAAGAAATAAGTTCCATAGGCCAATATTTTCGAAAACCACGACAGCTTTACTTTTAACTGAATAGAATTTTTCTCCTAATGGTTTTTGATCTTGCGGAGGAATAATGTCGTGAGGTGATTGTAGCGAGGTATCTAAAGCCAAGCACCATTTTTTACCCTTTACGTCAGGCAGTTCCATGTTGACGATGTCATCCGACATATTCATTATGATATGCAGATCAGCTTCTTTGTCCTCAATTCCCGCCAGGGTGAAAGCCAGGATTCTGGCTCCCGGATCACTCCATAATGGTTTACCGAGTTCGGTTCCATGCCATGAAATATCCGGCATATTTTTCCCCTCAATGGCTCCGCCATTCAAAAAACGCCGGCGCATGATGGACGGATGTCTTTTGCGCAGCGCTATCATTTGTTGGACAAAGCGCAACATATCGGCGTTTTTGGCAGTTATATTCCAGTCGATCCAGCTTAATTCGTTATCCTGGCAGTAACAATTGTTATTGCCGCGCTGGGTATGTAATATTTCATCACCCGACAGCAACATTGGTACCCCCTGGCTGAGCAGCAAAATAGAAAAAACATTTTTTGCCTTTTTTCTACGCAGTTCCAAAATGCTCGAATTCTCGGTATCGCCCTCAACTCCGCAATTGTAACTGATGTTATTATTGCAGCCATCCCGGTTATCTTCGCCGTTAGCCCCGTTATGCTTTTCGTTATAACTGAACAAATCGTTCAAGGTAAAACCATCATGACAGGTTACAAAATTAATGCTGTTTATAGGCAATCGCCCCTGGTATTGGTATAAGTCGCTACTACCGCTGATGCGTGTTGCAAGTTCAGCTATCAGACCTTTATCGCCGCGTACGAATTGGCGGACAATGTCCCTGTATCTTCCATTCCATTCAGCCCAGCGATAACCGGGAAAACTGCCGACCTGATAAAGCCCTGCGGCATCCCAGGCTTCGGCAATTAACTTGGTTTTAATCAGCTGTTCCGAAAGTTCAATGCCCCAGAGCACGGGGGGATCTTGCAGGACTTCCCCATTTTCTCCGCGAGCCATGGCGCTGGCCAGATCAAAGCGAAAGCCGTCAACATGCATTTCCCTGACCCAGTATTCGAGGCAGCTGATGATGAAACGAGCAACCAATGGATGGTTGGCGTTTACCGTGTTGCCACAGCCGGTATAATCCCGCATCATACTTTTATCGAATTTGTCGACATGGTAAAAAGACTTGCCGCCTATCCCTCTGAAATTAATGACTGGGCCGTTCGCGCCAGCTTCCGAAGTGTGATTAAATACGACATCCATGATAATTCCAATGCCTGCCTTGTGTAGCGCTTTTACCAGGTCCCGGAACTCCTGGGCATGAGTGCCCTGTTCAGGCGTCACGCAATAACCGGGGTGCGGACTGAAAAAGCTGTGCGTGCTGTAACCCCAGTAATTTTTTAAGCCAAGGTCGGCGGTATGGCCGGGCACATCTTGCTCATCAAAGGCCATGACCGGCAACAGTTCAACATGGGTAATGCCCAATTGCTGAAGATAGGGGATTTTTTCAATCAGACCGGAAAAAGTGCCCGGATTGGCTACTTTTGACGAGGGATGCCGTGTAAAACCGCCGACATGCAGTTCATAAATAATTGCTGTTTCACTTCTTACAGCCAGCGATGTGTCGCCGTCCCAGTCATATTTATCATCGGTGACGACACAGCGCATCGCCGTGCAGCCGTTGTCGCCGGGGAGGCATGCCGCTTTGCGGCTCCATCGCTTCTGACTGACGGCGCGCGCCCAGGGATCGAGCAGATGCTTGTTCTTTTCGAAACGAAATCCGGAGTCACGGGCATGACCGGGACCGTCCATGCGCCAGACATACCATGTGCCGGCCGGTAATTTACTCACAAAGACATGCCAGGAGAAAAAGGTGCGATTGATTTCTTTTTTCAAGGATATGATTTGAAAAGGCTCATCGCTATCGGATCTTTCAAACAATAAAAGTTCTACTTGTTCTGCATAACGGCTGAAAATGGAGAAATTAACCCCTTTGGCGCTATATTTTGAACCCGATGGATAGGGTTTGCCGTCCTTTATTTTGTACTTTTGCTGCATATTGTCTTCTCTTATTCGGGAAATAGGGTAATCCACGTTTTTTTTCTTATTGGGGGAATGCTTTGTATGGATTGAGAGCAGGTATTTAAGGGGGGTAACAAATGTTACGCGGCCTTAAAAATCAGGGACTCCGGCAATTTTATTAACAGCCATTTTTGCACTCTTTTTGTTTCTGCTGAATTAAATACTCGCATACAGCCCGAAGTTTTCTTCAATTATGCCATAGATGACAAGATTTTTGGGGCCGCATACCGTTTTCAGGCAATTAAATCAACGAATGGTATTAAGTTTTTTTAATATTTCCCCGCGAGAATAGATAGGCCGCACTTTTTACGCGATAATAACAGATGGTTTTTATGTTGAAGAAAAATATGAATTTCTGTTTAGGGTTAATTTATTTTCAATTCCCTCTGTTTTTCCTTTGGCGCGTTCAGGATGAATGAATATATAGAGCATGAGAGCCGGCTGATACTTCGTTTGTGGCGTATGCCGGTTACTGAATCCTATGGGGTGAGTGGAGATCGGCGTTAGTCAGGTTCCTGAAATAAAAGATCGCCAGCAATCAAAAGGTATATTATTTACCGGTCGATAGGTGGACAAATTAAAGATAAGGCAGGCAAATGAAATCTTTTTATAATCGAACGTGCGATGCACGCTTTTTTTTTGCATCGTTACTGATACTTATATCAGTCATTCTACTAAATAGTCCGGGCGCAGGGGCTATGCCGAGTTTTTCCCGGCAAACCGGCGTTCCCTGCAGCACATGCCATACCCAATCCTTCGGGCCTAACCTGACGCCTTTCGGACGTGATTTCAAGCTTGGCGGCTATACGATGAGCGGAGGCAGCGGCACCGCCGCTAAACTGCCGCCACTTAGCGGCATGGTCATGGGATCATTCACCAATACCCAAAAAGACCAGG
This sequence comes from Methylobacter sp. KS41, assembly GCA_002862125.1. Taxonomy (GTDB): domain Bacteria; phylum Pseudomonadota; class Gammaproteobacteria; order Methylococcales; family Methylomonadaceae; genus Methylobacter_C. Next base: position 279,537 of record PHSP01000003.1, read on the forward strand.
ATCCCGCAGCTCTCAATTCCGGCTACAATGCCGGCTACAATAAAAACAACAATTTCAGTTTTGACCAAGCGTCGTTGTTTTATGCAGGCCGTATTTACGGCAATTTAGGCGCGTTCAGTCAGCTAACTTATGACGGCTCCTCGAATGGACTCGTACTCGATAACACCGACATCCGTTATGCCGATCGACTGGATTTAGATGACACTCTTCTACCATTTGATTTGGACCTCACTTACGGCATCTCTTTAAATAACAACCCGACCACGCAAGACTTGTGGAATACCACGCCGGCCTGGGGATTTCCCTATAACAGCAGCGCCGTACAGCCTGGCGTTGGAGCCACCGCATTGATTGACGGAGGATTGGGAACTCAAGTAGGCGGCGCTACCGCGTATACGATGATCAACAATCTGCTTTATCTGGAAGCCGGCGCTTACGGCTCATTCGGCAGCAGTACTCAGAGTACGTTCGGTATCGCCGGGCCTGACAGGCTTAGTCTCAGCGGCCCGGCTCCCTACTGGCGCGTGGCTTTGCAACATGACTGGAAAGGTAACTATTTCGCGTTGGGTCATTACGGGTTGAGCGCCGATGTCGTTCCTGGACGCGGCACTACGTATGGGGCAAATCGTTATACCGATGTCGCAGCCGATGCGACTTATCAGTACATGGCGAATCCGAAACATATTTTTGAGGTCAAAACAACTTATATTTACGAAGATCAAAATTTATCGGCAGCCCGACTCGGAGGGGGGGTTAATTCCAATGGCAACACTTATTTGACGACCTTTAAGATTAATACCGCCTATACCTTTGATCAGACCTACGGTATCACTTTTGCTTATAACAGAACTACAGGCTCAAACGATACCGCCCTCTATTCCCCTGACAACGGCTATTTAAACAGACCCAACAGTCAGTACTACACAGCGGAACTGGTATATGTTCCGTTTGGCAAAGACAGTTCGTATTCATATCTGATGAATTTACGCACTAGTTTGCAGTATATCGGATATTCTCAAGCTAATGGCATCACCACTGATGCGCAATTCAACAATACCTTCCTGGTGAATGGCTGGCTGGCGTTCTAATCTGAAATAGTCCGGCTGTTTCAGCCAAGCTAAAATGCTTATCTTGTAAAAAACATGGTCAAGGAAAAATCGGCCTTGCCCGCTCTTTAGTTTTAGAAAACTCAATTACCAAACTATTCCAAACATTGTTTAGGCGCCGTTATGTACGAAGATCGAAGAAGACCTTATGCCCGCTTTAAAGATATTTCCGTCAGCGAAAGAATTTTGAATACTGTGTTCCTGCTTACCATAGGACTCGGCTATTTGATGGCTCTCGCTAATCTGTATTACACCCATACGGGGCTTGACGGTAAACCTGGGCTCTCGATTGAGGATGTCGTCATCAGTTATCATGGTTCAAACAATCAAACCCGTTTAGGCGCAGCCATTAATGGCATTATGAAATCTAACCTGACTTATCCAGGCGACAAAGATGTCATCCTGCAATGGATAAAGAATGGCGCCGACGAACCGGAATATAACGAAAAGATTGCTCCGATATTAAATCGTGACTGCGTCAAGTGCCATACGCCGGACATTAACCCTGCCTTGCCCGATTTAACCCATTACGCTACGGTATCAGAGGTTGCGCATTCCGGCGGCGAGTCGATTCCGACTTTAGTTCGCGTCTCGCATATCCATTTATTCGGCATCGCCTTTATTCTGTTTTTCATAGGCAAAATCTTTTTGCTTTGTGATATCAATGTTTACGTCAAAAGAGTGGCTGTCGTAGTACCTTTCGCGGCGATGTTGTTGGATATCCTGTCATGGTTTATTACCAAGGAGATTTCCTCGTTTGCTTACGTGGTCGTTTATAGCGGCGCCTTAATGGGGCTTTCCATGGGCTTGCAAATATTGCTCAGTATTTATCAGATGTGGTTTTATTCAGGGGAAAAAACAGACGGTTGATTGATAAAACACTGCAAGTTTTGGTTTTTGATGGATTTTGGACGTTCTATGAAGGGGTTATTATGTGAACTTTATAACGTAAATAATCCGGATTTTTGGAAATCTGATGCAGACAATGGAAGATAGATGCTCCCGAGTCCTTATTTATTAAGCATAGCCATGTTATTTCCAATACAATATCCCTAATGAAAGAGGTATAAAATTTTTTGCCTCGCCACTAACTTCGCCCATTATTATGAGCAGATGGAACCTCGTAGTGTTTTTATCTCTTTTTAACTTGAAATTGGTCTTATCGGATGGTGTATGTTTATCCGCCAAAATACCCTTTACTTCCGGTAAAGCTGAAGGCGGAGCCCAGTCTCTGTTCACGACGTCCTCAATATTTAACATACTAAAGCGATCGCTTTACTCAAAATACATCGCTATTTTGCTGGTCTTGTTTTTGCCTTCCCTGGTATTTGCTGCTGAGGGTTCGGAAGTTGCACGCCAAGGGCGGTCTTTGGACTTGACTCAGCATTGGGCCGGTTATCTGGCTTTGATTGTTTTTGCTGTTGCCTACATTCTTGCCATGACAGAGGAAGTCACCGAGTTAAAAAAGTCAAAACCCATGGTCTTTGCGGCAAGCCTTATCTGGATTTTTATCGCGGCTGTTTATACCAGCGGAGGGATGGGCGAACAAGCAGGAGCGGCATTCCGCGCTACGCTTGAAGGTTATGTTGAACTGTTTTTGTTCATCATGGTATCGATGACTTATTTGAACGCCATGGAAGACCGTGGCGTGTTTGATAGTCTTCGTGTCTGGTTGTTAAGCAAGAATTTCAGTTACCGGCAATTATTCTGGATTACCGGTTTTCAGTCGTTCTTTATTTCGTCTGCGTGCAACAATCTGACCACAGCATTGCTGATGGGATCGGTTATTTTGGCTATGGGTAAAGGTAGTCCGCGCTTTGTTACCTTATCCTGCGTCAATGTCGTGGTCGCTTCCAATGCAGGGGGCTCATTCAGCCCTTTCGGCGATATTACCACGCTGCTGGTATGGCAAAAGGGCGTGGTTCCATTTAACGATTTCTTTTCCCTATTGATTCCAGCCGTCATCAACTTCGTTATACCCGCGGCCATCATGCATTTCTTTATTCCGAAAGAAAGACCAGCGGCGGTCATGGAAGTTCAGGATATGAAGCGTGGCGCGTGGGCCATCATCTTTTTATTCGTATTGACTATTATCACTTCGGTCTGCTTCGAAAACTTGCTGAATCTGCCGCCGGCTGCCGGCATGATGTTGGGATTGACCTATTTAAAGTTTTTCAGTTTTTACCTGCAAAAAACCCGCGATTCCCATTCAGTGTTGCTACCCGTGGATTTAACCGTTGTAAAAATTGACTATTTCGCGCCCATGAAATACATGAACAATCCGCAAGCAGAAAAAAATAAACAGGTGGCGAAAGAATTGCCTTTTGATATTTTTCAGAAAGTCGCCAATCTGGAATGGGACACGTTGCTGTTTTTTTACGGTGTCATGGTGGCTGTCGGGGGCTTAAGCTTTATTGGCTATCTTGGCGTCGCCTCTCATTATCTTTATGGCAGTATCGATCCGACCGTGGCGAATATTCTGGTGGGCATTGCCTCGGCATTTGTTGATAACGGCACTATTATGCTATCGGTTCTGACCATGGCGCCTCATATTTCAGAAGGTCAGTGGTTGCTGGTGACATTGACCGCAGGCGTGGGCGGTAGTATGTTGGCGGTGGGGTCGGCAGCAGGCGTTGGTTTAATGGGGCAAGCCAAGGGCATCTATACCTTTACCAGCCATTTAAAATGGACGCCGGTCATCATATTGGGCTACGCCGGAAGTATTTTGACTCACTTCCTTATTAACAGCCGTTATTTTTAAATCACCGCTGAATCCGGGATCAATCGGGCGGTGCCGGACCAATCGGAGCCGGATTTGAAATCCTGATTTAGTGGTATCTTTCTTGGATTAACCCGGCGATGATGAAAAATCTTCCTGTTGCCTATAGGTCTCTACTCTCAAGCCAAAAATCATTTTATCCTCTCCGGCTTGTGTATTTATTTTGAGGCTCAAATGAATCTTGACGTATTTTTATCTATTTTCACCTTAATGTTGATTGCGTTGGGGGTTAATTTGCTGGCGGCCAAAATCCGTCTGCCATACAGGGCCTTGCTGGTGATTATTGGCTCCTTCCTGGCGCCGCTATCGCAAATAGAGTCACTGTCTTTCATCAGCGGTTTCGAATTAACGCCCGAGCCCCTGTTTTTTTGTGTTCCTGCCCATTCTTATATTTGAATTGGCCTACAATAAGAATTTCCGGGATGCCGGGGAAAATAAGCGCTCCATGGGGATACTGGCTATTTTGGGCTTATAAATTTCCACTGTATTCATTGGATTTGCCGGACAATGGGCCCTTCACCTGCTGGGATGGGTGGTTCCGTTGCTGGTTATTTTGCTCTTTTACAGGGAGGAATTATTATCTATGATGACCCGTTTTAATCCCCGGCATGAACGATTTTTAGGATAAAACGTGAGTTCAGGAATTTCAGAAAACAGTTTTGATGCGGCCGCTTTTTTAAAAAACCTGACCTCGCGCCCGGGCATTTATACAATGCTTAATGACAAGGGCGAGATCATTTACATAGGCAAGGCCAAGAACCTTAAAAACCGGGTTTCCAGCTATTTTAAAACGCAAACGGCATCGGTCAAGCAGCAGGTTATGGTGACCAAAGTGGCCGCCATTGAAGTGACCGTGACGCATACTGAAGGCGAGGCGTTATTGCTGGAATGTCAGCAAATCAAACGCCATAAGCCGCGATACAATATCTGTTTACGGGACGACAAGTCCTTCCCTTATATGTTTCTGTCCAGTGAGCATAATTTTCCTCAAATCACCTTTCATCGCGGCGCAAAGAATAAAAAAGGCCGCTATTTTGGCCCCTATCCCAGTTCGGGCGCCGTTAGAGAAAGCCTGAAGCTGCTGCAAAAGCTGTTTCCAATCCGTCAGTGTGATGATTCCTATTATAACAATCGCACAAGGCCTTGTTTGCAATATCAGATAGAACGCTGTACTGCGCCCTGCGTAGGTCTGATTGATAAACAAAGCTATGCTCTGGATGTTGAAAGCACGGTGATGTTTCTGGAGGGTAAGGGCGGTTTGTTGATTGATCAGTTGATTCTCAAAATGGAGCAAGCAGCGGCTAATCTTGATTTTGAGCGGGCGGCCGGATACAGGGATCAGATTGCAAAATTGCGCTCGGTGCTGGAAAAACATTTTGTTAATGGGGAAAAGGGCGATGTGGATATTATCGCCTGCGCATGCAAGGCAAACGTAGCGAGTGTTCAAGTGTTTTTTATCCGTAACGGGCAGCATTTGGGCAATAAAGTATTTTTCCCGAAAATGTCCGATGAGCATGATCCCGCAGCTATCGTGCAGGCGTTTATTCCTCAGTATTATCTGGATAAACCAGTGCCTCATGAATTGATTGTCAGTCATGAACTGGAAGAGGCGGACTTATTGACCGAGGTTTTGACCAGTCAGGCAAAGCATGCGGTGGCTATCTCCTGCAGTGTCAGAGGGGAACGCTTAAAGTGGCTGCAAATGGCCTGCGCCAATGCTGAAAACTCATTGTTAAGCAAGTTATCGGATAAACAGGGTATTTATGCGCGCTTTCTCAGTCTGCAAGAAGAGCTGGGTTGCAAGGACCTGCCTAAACGCCTGGAATGCTTTGATATAAGTCACACACAAGGCGATCAGACGGTTGCATCCTGTGTGGTTTTTGATAGAGAGGGGCCGGTAAAACCGGCTTATCGCAGGTTTAATATCTCCGGTATAACCGGCGGCGATGATTATGCCGCCATTCATCAGGCGGTTTTCAGGCGCTTTAAACGGCTGAAACAGGGTGAGCATGAAGCTCCGGATATATTGTTTATTGACGGCGGCAAAGGACAGGTGCATGAAGCGCAAAAGGCATTAGCGGAATTAGACATAAACAATGTTATGATAGTCGGCGTTTCCAAGGGGCCTGATAGAAAACCAGGCATGGAAAAGCTTATTCTGGTGGATCAGGAACAGCCGGTAAACATAGCGTCGGGGACCAGCGGTTTATTGTTAATACAGCATATTCGCGACGAGGCGCACCGGTTTGCGATTACAGGACACAGGCAGCGCCGCGGTAAGGCATCAAAAAAATCAGTGCTGGAAAGCATTCCAGGACTGGGTTCCAAGCGGCGGCAGAAACTGTTAAAACAGTTTGGGGGGCTGCAAGGCATTTCATGCGCAGGCGTAGATGCTCTTTGCAGTGTAGATGGCATAAGCCGGCACTTGGCGCAACGGATTTACGAACTATTTCATCATCAAGATGACGATTCAATTTAATATACCTACAAATCTTACGCTGTTAAGAATTGCGTTAATTCCATTATTAACCGTGGTTTTTTATTTGCCTTGGCAGTATTCCAATCTGGCGTGTACGCTGATTTTTATATTGGCGGGGCTTACTGATTGGCTGGACGGTTACCTCGCCAGGAAAATGAGCCTGGAAACGCCTTTTGGCGCTTTTTTAGATCCCGTCGCTGATAAGTTAATGGTCGCTATAGTGCTGGTTTTAATTGTTCAGCAGCAAGCGAGTCCTTATCTGGCGATACCTGCCGCGGTTATCATAGGCAGGGAGATAACCATTGCTTCGCTGCGGGAATGGATGGCGGAAATCGGTCAGCGGGCAAAGGTCAAGGTTTCTCAACTGGGGAAGTGGAAAACCACTGCGCAAATGGTGGCAATTGGCATGTTGTTATATCGCGAGGATTTATTCGGCATACCCGTAAATCTGATGGGTTATGGTCTTCTATACATTGCCGCCGTAATAACGTTATGGTCTATGATCAATTACCTTGGAGCGGCCCTGGCGGTCATTAAGGAAAAATAAGGGCGCGATTTAGCTGGATTTATTGCCTAAAGATGCTATTAATTTTTGGCTTCCAATCCTGGTGGACAAACAATGAGGATTAACTCTGAAATGTTATCCCGGCTTAAGTTGAAAGCTTTTTTTAAACACAAACACATTTAGCGAATTGATATACGCTGCAACAAAACAAACATGGATCAGGAAAAAGAAATTATTCAGTCGAAAACTGAAACTCAAGACGAGATATTACTGGCGGCTCTAAAACTATTTGCCACAAAGGGTTATTTCAATACATCCTTAACCGATATCGCAGAGGCCGCCAGTATGAAAAATACAGCCGCGATCTATCATCACTTTAAAAATAAACAGATGATTGCGGCACAGCTTTATACCAAAATTTTCGATAATTTAAGTATTTCCGTTGATGAAATAAGACGTAGAAATCAAAAATCATCAGAACAATTACGCGGGATTGCCGATTTGTTTTTTAAACTGACTGATGAAGCGCCCTATATTATGCAGTTTCTGCTAATTTTAAATCTCAATGAGTTTTTACCGGAGGAAAAGCCGGTTATGGAAACACCAGCCTTTATAAAAATTATTAAGATCATTCAGTCTGGTATTAAGGCGGGAGAAATACGCGATATTGATCCGCTGCTGGCCAATGCCTATTTTTTCGGCATAATTAATAAGACCTTGCGTTTAGTGCTGAACGGAGCGCTGAATAAAAAAGCCGGCGTCTACCAGCCGCAAACATGGCTTGCGGCATGGAATGCTATTGCTAAAAAATAATCGAAAAAAAACTATGGGAGATGTTGTTCAGTTCAAGCGGCCAAAAGTAGCACAAAGGCATAAAGGCAATACTTTATGCCGTAGCGGCTTTCACAAGTGGGAAGTCCTCAAGGAAAAACAGTTTGATGTCAAACAGGGAAAGTTAATCACGGTATATCAATGCGCGCGTTGTGCAAAAAACAAATATAAATTGGCATAGGGTATGATTAAGGTTGGTAAATTTGAGTTTTCCAGGACCCTTAAAAGCTATCTCAAAATAAAGACCTGGTCCCAAGCGTGCCAAGCAAGTGGTTATGTTAGGAACGTGCATGAAATAACTTGAGCAACTGTTGTAGGGGCGAATTCATTCGCCATCGGCGGATAAATCCACCCCTACACTGTGGTGCACATATTTTATTAGTAATTTTATTTCATACGCATTCCTAAGTGTTTTAATTATGTCGTATTCCCCAATAGTTGAGGTAGCGTATTTAGCTTGCCAAGTGAAATCTGTCATGACTAAATTCAGCTGATTTTTGGCAAATAAGATAGCTGCCTGAACTCAAGAGCCCGCTATTTTCCATGTCGCCTTGAAAGATTAATGCTTTGTATAACAAATATTTCCATTTTAGCGAACAGCCTTTTTCGATAGCGCCTGATCCGCATTTCATGTACATGAGCGTCCGTCATCAGGAAGGGCTGGCGCATTTGTTATACGGTATAAACAGGGGCGGTGGGTTCGTCGCGTTAACCGGCGAAGTTGGCACCGGCAAGACTACGCTTTGTCATTGTTTGTTGCAGCAACTTCCCAGTGGAATCGATCTTGCTCTGATATTGAATCCCAAAGTCAATGCCAGCGAATTACTGGCTACTATTTGCGATGAGCTTGGCGTCGCCTATGACAAAAACCAGGCTACGTTAAAAAATCTGATTGATTTATTGAACCAGCATTTGCTTGCCGTCCATGCAAGCGGCAGGCGCACCGTATTGCTTATCGATGAAGCACAAAATTTGAGCCTTGAGGTATTGGAACAAATACGGTTGTTGACCAATTTGGAAACCACCAAAACCAAACTCTTGCAAATCATTTTGGTCGGACAGCCCGAATTAAAGCAATTGCTTAAACGGCGGAATTTGCGGCAATTAAATCAGCGCATCACCGCGCGTTATCACTTGTTGCCGTTATCACTTGATGAAACGTTCGCTTACATTCGCCATCGTTTGACTGTTTGCGGCGGCAATCAAGATCTCTTTACGCCGGGAGCTATCAGGAAAATTTATAAACTTTCATCGGGTATTCCAAGAGTTATAAACATTCTATGTGATCGCGCCTTGCTGGGCGCTTACTCAATCAATGCACGGGTTATCACTCCGGCCATTATCAAACAGGCGGCCAGGGAATCACTGTCCGAGACGGATAGCGGAGCGTCCGCCACGGCAAACTTGATATCGCTCATCCTGCTATGTTGCATAGGGGCAGCCATTTATATTGTGGGCTTTCATCCGTCAGCCATTGTCAAGGATAAAATGATTCAAACGCTGAAAGCGAGTAAGCCGGTTACAAAGCCTGAACAGGTGATCATGGCTCAGCAAATCAGGCAAAAAACCCAGCCGGCGTTTGAAAACATAAACGCAAGCCCCAAAATGGACTTTAACACCTGGATTAATAACCCGGCGTTAACCTTAAGCGCAGCCTTAGCGGAGACCTTGAAAATCTGGGGGAAAGAGCTTCCCGCGATTCATCCGTCCAACTGTGATAGCGTACAGGCGAGCGGTTTTAATTGCCTGCCCGGTAAAGTCGGCTGGAAAGAAGTGCTGGCGATGAATCGTCCGGTTATTCTGGAGTTTTCATTACCAGCCGGAGAAAAACGTTACGCAGTGCTGACCGGAATCTGGCAAAGTCAATCCTTGGTTCAGTTCCACGGCGATATGGCATTTCCTTTAGCGGAGGTTCTCAGGTTTTGGGATGGTTATTATCTGTTGTTATGGAAACCGCCGCGCCCGGGCATGAAGGTGATTTATCCCTCTCAAAGTTCAGATGATGTACTCTGGTTACGCCGGCAATTAAATGTTATAAATGGGGAAAAGGAAACAGCCAATAATCCACGGTTTTTTGATGAGCCGCTAAAAAAACGCGTAATAGATTTTCAACATCGGAATCATTTGGCTGAAGATGGCGTTGCAGGCGAGCAGACTATCATCTACCTTGATAATATTTCCGGTTCAGCTGATTCTCCTCACCTGAAAATTACGGATTAACTCTATGTCATACATCCTAAAAGCATTGCGCAAATCAGAGCAGGAACGGCTTGCCCGGCAACCTGAAACAGCGGCTGCCAGAATCCTTGCCATTCAAGCTGCGCCCCGGCATAAAAGCAGCAAATTAATTATTCTGTTGATTATCACCAATTTGATCCTCGCGGCGTGCTTTTTTTGGTTTATTCGCAAAGAACCAGCTACGATATCGCTCGCGGATCTTCAGAAATCCTTGGCGGCGGAACAAACTCAGACTAAACCGGCAATTGAACCGCAGGTCAAGACGGGCCAAGCCCCCAAAATAAGCATAAAAAAATCCGTAACGGCTACACCGTCCATAGCGGACTTGGCAGAATCGAGAAATAATCAAGTCTCGCAAGTGCCGGCGGCAAAGCCTGTTATGGAAAAGGAGCCGGTTTTGATGCAGCATAAACCAAGCCCGGTAAATCAGGAGATGGGGCCAAAATCAATTGTAGCGGCTCAGGCCGGGCCGGGCTTAAACGTTGAAAAAAAATTGCCGGCAGCGCCCGAAAGTAAAACCGTTCCTTTTCTATCCGAGCTCCCTGCGGAGTTTCGTCATACGGTGCCGGAAATGAAAGTCAATGTATTTGTTTACTCTGAACAACCGGAACAGCGTTTTGTAATGGTGGATATGGTGAAATATACCACGGGCGAGCGCATCAAGGAATCAATAATACTCAAAGAAATACGTCCTGATAGTTTCGTGGTTGAATACAATAATCGTACTTTCCGGATCAAGCGGCCATAAAACTATAGCCGATCAAGTAGAATACTCGGCCCCGATCAAGGTTGAAATCTTAATGCAAACTCTTGAATGAAAGTTAAGGAAATAAACTAATGACAAAATCCGGCCAATTAGCCGAACACATTCTGACTCATTACCGAGGCCTATTCGCCACTCTCTTTCTGCTGCCTGTCTCGGTTTTATACAGTGCTTACACAAGCGTTCGTAACCTGATTGTGTTTCACTTGAGCAGCGCTCCCGCCAAACACGAGCAAAAAGTTCAACAGGTGATACGGCAAATTGAGGACTGGAAAAAGGATGGAGGAGTTGAAAAGCTTTGCACCGCAAGGTCCGGCTGGAAGGCTATGAGTGAAATGGTGCCGAAATACAAACTCAACCACCGTAAAATCGATGTCGGCTTATATGATATACTCGAGATTTCCGGACAAAGCCAAACCGTCAAGGTAGAACCCTTGGCGACTATGGGACAGATTTCTCGAAACTTGATATCTAAAGGCTGGACGCTGGCTGTTGTACCGGAACTGGACGACTTGACCGTGGGCGGTTTGATCATGGGCTTCGGGATAGAATCCAGCAGCCATAAGTACGGATTGTTCCAGTTTATTTGCGCCTCATTCGACCTGGTAACGGCTGATGGACGATGTATCCGGTGCAGTCCATCGGAGAATGCGGATTTATTTTACCTGATTCCGTGGAGCCATGGCACACTCGGTTTTCTGGTAGCCGCTGAACTGAAAATTATCCCGGCAAAAAAATATATCAGGGTCCAATACCAGCCGGTTTATAGTCTTGATGACATGGTCAAGGTTTTCGAGGATTACTCACGGAAAACCGGAGAAAATGATTTTGTCGAAGGCTTGGTGTACAGTCACGACACGGCGGTTATTATGCGCGGTAATTTTACCGATGACATAGGATCAGACGGCTCGGTTAACGCCATCGGCCGATGGTATAAGCCCTGGTTTTACAAGCATGTGCAAACATTCCTGAAAAACGGGCGGGCCAATGTCGAGTATATTCCGCTGAGGCATTATTATCACCGGCATACACGAAGTTATTTCTGGACGATGGAAGAAATCATTCCCTTCGGCAATCACCCTGTTTTCAGAGGCTTGTTAGGCTGGGCATTGCCTCCCCGGATTGAACTGCTGAAGTATACGGAAACCGAGACCACGCGCAGACTCAGAGAAAAGTTTCATGTGGTTCAGGACATGCTGATGCCAATCCGGTATCTTAAGCAATCCATCCGGTATTTCAATGATCATTTCAATCTGTATCCGTTATGGCTTTCGCCAATGGCTGTTTTTGATAACGGCAAACATTCCGGGTTCGTGCATCCGCTTAAGAACAAGGATGGCACGGTAGATGAAATGTATGTTGATATCGGCGCTTATGGAACGCCGCTGAAGGAAAGCTTCGATAACGCCTCTGCGTTGCCGTTACTCGAAAAATTCGTGATAGATCATCATGGATACCAGGCTTTGTATGCAAAAACAACCCTGAGCAGGGAGGATTTCAGAACGATGTTCGACCATTCCGGTTATGACAAGATCCGGGAGCAGCTGCCGTTTTGCACTCAAGCTTTCGATGAGGTTTATGATAAGGTTTCATCGAAAGGAAGAGTTTCGCCTGTTGAAATGAGAAAACTTGCAGATAGTAGCGAGCTTGGCAAGAAATAAAGTCAGTCCAATAACAATCTCGCGGTAAAGACATTCAACGGCCATGCGCTTATGATACAATCGGGTCAACGTGAGAATGTAGCAAAGCCTTTCTGCAGTACAAAATGGCATTTACTTTAGTTGAATGCCGTAAGTCTCCTGTTACCAGGAAATTATAATCAAGCAATAGTGAGGTCTATCATGTCAATTAAAACAGAATTCGATAATTTATTGGAAAAGCTCAAAGTAGAACGCGATGAAATAGCGCTAAAGCTGCATCTCGCTTCTATGGAAGCCAGGGAGGAATTTGAAGAAGCGGATAAACATTGGGATGCCCTGAAAAATAAGGCAGCTGAAATTGCAGACGAGTCAAAAGAAACATCTGATGAGTACATAGCCAAAGCCAAAATTATTGGGGAAGAGCTCAAGAATGCTTATAGCCGCATAAGCAAGCGCCTAAGCGATTAAGCCATTTATTTCATGGGGAACAGGCTTAAGTTGACTTCCGTTTTGAGGAAGTCAACTATTTGGCCAATTCCCAAGAATAGAGGCTGTACATAACGCCAAGGCGGGTGAGGAGTCCATATTCCGGGCTTCTCCCGTGAGGCAGTGAGTAATGTCCTAGAATTAATTCATGAATGTTCCTGAACATCCGAGTAGAACTTTACATTGCCGGTTTCAATGTTGTACATGGCCCCGACGATGCCGATTTCGCCGCTTTTTGCCATCGCATCCAGCAAAGGGCTTTTGCTGCCGATTTGCTCGACGGTCAGCTGTACATTTTTATCGGCCACCTTTTGCACAAGGTCGTCAAAGTTAACAGTGATTTCTGCCGGTTCTTCGGCGTGCACAGCATCCACGGCCGGTTTGATCTTGTGCAATAATCCGGTTAAATGATCCAGCTCTACATTTGCGCAAGCGCCATTGATTGCGCCGCAATGCGAGTGTCCCAGCACTACAATCAGCTTCGAACCCGCCAGCTTGCAGGCATATTCCATACTACCCAGAATATCATCATTGATGACGTTGCCCGCCACCCGCGCACTGAATACATCGCCTAAACCCTGATCGAAAATCAATTCAACCGAAGTTCGTGAATCCATACAGCTAAGAATAATCGCAATAGGGAACTGTCCTTGCCGGGTGTCGTTTATCTGCTCCAGTAAATTCCGGTTTGATTTCAGATTATTAACAAAGCGTTCATTGCCTTCTTTGAGTATTGCCAGCACTTTAGCAGGTGTTAATGCTTGCTGGGTATCGTAAGTAGGGGCTCGGGCATTTTCAACCGGCTTTAACACGCCAAAGCCCCGCAGGTTTTCAGTGGTCAGTTTGATGTGCTTTCTACGGGCTTCGATTTTGAAGTTTTCAATAATTTCGAACACATCGTAATCAATGTATTTTGAACGGGTTGCATCAATTATGACTTCTGAGTCAACAGGCAACTGTTCAAAAGTTTGCTGAATATTGGCCTTATTGAGAAAAGAAACATGCTCGGATAATCGGAGTATGGTTTTGTTTCCGATGTGCGACTCATTAAAATAAAAAGCGCTTTTATAATTTTCCAGCAATATCGAAAATAAGGCAGTGGTCAGTCCAATAGCAAGACCAATGAGCAGGTCAGTAAAAAACATGCCTAAAATAGTGACGCAAAAGGGGATGAAATGATACATGCCCGCTTTGTACATTTTCATAAACACTTGTGGACCGGCCAATTTAAAACCGACAACCAGTAATACGCTAGCCAGACTGGCTAAAGGGATTTTGTTGAGCAGAGCCGGAATAAAAATGACCGCAATCAGCAATAATATTCCGCATATAACTCCTGAAGCTTTGGTTCTTGCACCGGATTGAATATTAATGGAGCTGCGCACGATGACTTGCGCCAGCGGCAGGCCTCCGGACAATCCGCAACAGGCGTTGCCGATGCCCTGCGCAATCAGTTCCCGGTTTGCGGAGGTCGCTCGCTTGTAGGGGTCCATTTTGTCAACCGCCTCCACGGAAAGCAGCGTCGTCAAACTGGCCACAATAGCCAGGGTCAACGCAGTCTGGTATATAGCCGGATTGCCGTACTGGGAAAAGTCCGGGTAATGCAACTGGTTCAATAGATCAACGGTATTTTGCAGCGCAGGCAGCATAACCAAATGGTTACCCGTTAACGCCAGTTCCGGGTAAAAATTATGCAGGCCTTGATTGATCAGCATGCCGGCTATAATCGCGATTAAAACACCCTGGAACAGTTGAAAAAACCGGTATTTTTTCATAAACGGCTGTTCCCACAAAATAAGGATCGCCAACGATATGATCGAAATCATAATCGCTACTGGCGAACTGTAATCCAGCATATTTATTAGCTCGGAAAAAGACGAATGGCTATCTGGCTGAAAAAAGGCGGTATCGCCTTCGTAATCCCGGTCATAGCCCATGGCATGGGGAATTTGCTTGATTAAAAGAATAATGCCTATACCCGCCAACATGCCGTTAATAACAGAAGAAGGAAAGTAATATGCAATAACCCCTGCTTTGATTATGCCCATTATGATCTGGATAAGCCCGGCTACGGCCAGAGCGAGCAAAAAACCATTGAACCCAAGTTTTTCAATGGACGACACTACAATGACAGCGAGACCAGCGGATGCGCCGCTGATTCCCAAAGCGGACCCGCTTAATGGAGCCACTATTATTCCGCTGATAATCCCGGCAATCAATCCGGAGAACAGCGGCGCACCGGATGCCAATGCAATCCCTAAAGATAATGGTATGGCTATCAGAAAAACCGCAATTCCAGCCGGAAAATCGTATTTCAGGTTTGCAAAAAAGGCAGTGTTATTGATATCCGGAGACTGATTATTTGATATTTTTGTTGCTTGCGTTGTCATTATATTAACTTTACGGCTGGTTATTTTTCAGTACATATTCTTCATATCCGAAGGTCGCCGTGTTCAATCTGATTGCGACCCGTCAGTTAATATCACATGGATTCATGATTTTTGAAATGTTCTTTTCCGTGCAGATCAATAATATCGACAATGATATTGTCGTCCGGTGCCGCAGCCAGAAAATCTTCAATTGTCTCCAAAATATCGTGATCAATAAACATAGCTTTGCTCGCGACGATGGTTACCGTGCTTTGTTCCGGGATACTCAAAATATATTTTCTTAATAGCGCCTTATTCAGAAAAGAAACATCTTTGTTCAGCGATAACAGATAATGCGAGCCAACTTGAGTGAGAGAGATGGCTGCATGATAATTGGCCTTGATGACAAAAAACAGGCCAACGAACATCCCTATGGCCATGCCCTTTAATAAATCGCTTACCAGAATCGCAATGACGGTGATGATAAAGGGAAGAAACTGACTCATGCCCTTTTGGTAAAACTTTTTGAATAAAACCGGATTTGCCAGCTTATAACCGGTATGCAATAAAATAGCCGCCAAACAAGCGAGTGGAATAATATTCAGGTAGCGCGCCAAAAACATGATGCTGAGCAACAAACACACCCCGTGAGTGAAACAGGCTACTCGGGTTTGTCCGCCTGAATTAATGTTGGCCGCGCTGCGTACAATGACGGCGGTTATTGGCAAGCCGCCAAGCAGGCCACTGATAATATTGCCGATTCCTTGCGCCTTTAGTTCGCGGTTGGTGGGAGCAAGGCGTTTCAAAGGGTCCAACTTATCAGTTGCTTCAAGACTTAACAGTGTCTCCAGGCTGGCAATGACTGCAATGGTGACGGCAACGATATAAACATCCGGATTGCCGAGATAACTGAGATAGCCGGGGTTTGGCAGCACGAAGTTATTGAAAAAATCGCTGGTTTTTTCCGCAACCGGTAAGTTGACCAAGTGCTGGCTGCTGAGTGCCCAGTCAGGAGCAAACCGTCTGGCGGCTACATTGTAGCTAATACCCCAAACGACAGCCACTAAGGGGCCGGGGATCAGTTTCAGCCATTTTTGCTGTTTAAACCATGCCGTGCTCCATAGAATTAACAGCAACAATGCCACAATGCTGATAACTAGCGGACCGGGCGATATACCGCCAAAGGCATTAAATAACTCGAGGAAACTGGATTCGGCAGTTTCCTTCATATAGCTCTCATCGCCTTCATAACTGGTATCGTATCCAGTGGCATGAGGAATCTGTTTGATAATCAAAATTAAGCCAATCGCCGCCAGCATGCCTTCAATGACTGCGGAAGGAAAAAAAGCGCCAATAATCCCGGCCCTCAAAAATCCCAACACCAGCTGCATGATGCCTGCTAAAACACAGGCAACCAGCAAGCCTTGAAAACTGCCGAGGGTTTCAATGGCATTGAAAACAATGACGGTTAAACCGGCGGCGGGACCTGAAACGGCAAGTTGTGAACCACTGAGCCAGGAGACAATAAGCCCTCCGATAATCCCGCCGATTAAACCGGAAAATAAGGGCGCTCCAGATGCCAGCGCTATCCCCAGGCATAAGGGTAAAGCCACTAAAAACACCACAATGCCTGCCGGGATGTCATCTTTCAAATGACCAAAATAATAGCGGGTGTGTTTGTGTATCATGTCTAAGAGTCCTTAAAATTGATTTGATGTTGATGGCTGGATTTTATTATATGGGATTCGCTGACAAACAATTTTCAGGCCGCTATGAAAAATTACGCAGTGATTGCAAAATTTTTACGCAACTTTTCATTGTACGCAAAACATGACCCGTATTTGGGGATTGGTTTTGAGAGTTTTTATGACGGGGGTCATTAATATTTGTAAAAGTTCAAGTCGCGAAGTTTGGTTTGGGATAACATAATCCTTTTTTTTCGAACTTATCAACCATTAAAAACTTTTATGGGCTTTTGGAAAATCAAGAAACTGGCTGAAATGACTGCCGAAGAATGGGAGTCACTGTGCGATAACTGTGGCAAATGTTGTCTACACAAGCTTGAAGATCAAAATACTGGAAAAATTGTCTTTACCAATGTCGCATGCAAGCTCATCAATTTAAATACCTGTCGATGTACCCGCTATAACGAACGCACACGGTTGGTGACGGAATGCCTGGATTTAAAACAATTCGGCTCTACACAATTTAACTGGCTTCCTTCAACCTGCGCATACCGATTATTAAACGATGGCAAAGAACTGCCCGAATGGCATCCTCTGCTATCGGGAAGCGCCGCCAGTGTAAAAAGAGCTGGAGTTTCAATTAGTAGCTATGCCATAAAAGAATCGAAAGCGATGAATATGGAAGATCATATTATTAAATGGCTTACCTAATAATCAGCGTCATCTTTTACCAAAGTGTTCTGGTGTAAATGTTATGAGGGCTGGCTATCAGGGCTATTGCTGATTTTTATGGTTTAAGTTTGATAACAATTCCCGCGCCATCTACAGATTTTTGTTTTCCCGCTTCGGGATAGGGAGTCATCAAAAAATCGCCGTCTAATTCCAGCGGACGAGACTTGTTTTTAGAATCGGAGGCAAAAATATTCGTCCCCCGGCTTTGCTCTGAGGATCTCTTCTCGGTTTTCAAAAAAGAATTTTCCAAGCCTTTAAAGGGAACAGATAAATCCAGAGGTTTTTCAAACTCGTCCCGTTCAATGGGATTATTTTCCTTGGCAACTCTACCAGCAGTTATTTTGACGGTATTTTGATTTGCTTTTTGCGGGCTTGTATTGACTGAAGTAATATTTTTTTTCGCTTTCATCTGATTGGTTTCCAGCGTTTTGGAGGTGTTGTTTTTAGTCTCGATCAATTTGAGTTCGGCTTCTGTTTTCTGTGTGTCTAAAGTGGATAAATCATTGCCTGCCGCCTCGCTGAACCCGCTTGGAAAAACCCACAAAACACTTAGAAAACTTAATAATAGTCGGTAATTTGTCATCTTAATTTTTCCGCTTCAGTGATAAAGCAAAGTGACTGAGCCGCTTGCAAAGCTCGATAGTACAATTTGACGCCCGGCTTGAACGGGCGATAAAGAAAAAACCTGGCTTGAGTAACAATTAAATTGAGACCTGCTTCTGTAAATATAAAAAACGGGTATCTTCCCTAGACTCTATCACAGTCAAGAACCAACACACAATACTGGGCGTTTGCCAATGCAGGGCTACCTCATTAAAAATTTCGGTGGCAAAATAGAAAAATTATGAACTTTTCCCAGCAGGCTTGATTAGTGAAACCGGAAGACATGGATTTTTTAGATGTATTTGGTCAATTGGACGATCCCCGGATTGAGCGCAAGAAGCTCCATCCGATGCCGGAAATTTTATTGTTAACATTATGCGCGGTAATATGCGGGGCGGAAAGTTGGGATGATATCGAAACATTTGGTGAATCCAAAGTGGAGTTTTTGCGCAGGTATCTGCCGTATGAACACGGCATACCCAGTGATGACACGCTCCGACGCTTTTTTAGAGCCATTGACCCAAAGCAATTCCAGCGACTGTTTGTTGAATGGATTCGGACATGGTTGAATCCCGAAGTGGCTGACAAAATCGTGGCGATTGATGGCAAAACACTGCGTGGCAGCCGCGATGGTGAGCAATTGCCGATTCATTTGGTGTCAGCCTTTGCCAGCGAAGCAGGAATTGTTTTGGGGCAAATAAAAACCCCGGAGAAGTCGAACGAAATCACGGCTATTCCCGAACTCTTGGAGTGGTTAGATGTGCGCGGCGCCATTATCACCATCGATGCGATGGGGTGCCAGAAAGCCATTGCCGAAAAGATTATCGACAAAGGCGGTGATTATCTGTTGGCGCTCAAGGGCAATCAGAGCCGCCTGCATGATGATGTTCGCTTACATTTTGAAGAGCCCGGTCCTCAGGCATTTACCCGGATGGAACACGCGGAAACCGTCGATAAAGGTCACGGACGCATCGAGGTCCGACGCTGCCGTGTCAGTACGGATATTGGCTGGCTCAAGGCGCTTCACCCGGAATGGAAAAATCTCAACAGCATTGTCGCGATAGCCAGTGAGCGGCGCATCGGCGAGACCGTCACTCACGAAACCCGGTACTTTATTAGCAGTTCTCTGATCCCCGCCGAACGAATGCTAGCTGCCGTACGCTTGCATTGGGGTATTGAAAACCAGCTGCATTGGGTTTTGGATATGTCGTTCGGCGAAGACCAAAGCCGTATACGCAAAGGTAATGCGCCCAGCAATGTCGGTATTATCCGTCATGCGGCATTAAACATGATAAGACGTTCTAAAAAGAAACGCATGTCTATTAAGCGGATGCGTAAAGCGGCCGGATGGGACGATGTGCTTTTAACCGATGTATTGGCTCAAGTATTTTAATGAGGGAGCCCTATTTGCCAATGCCAAATTAGACCGGCAACCGCTCTTAGCTGGCTCATGATAGTAGTTCAAAGCTAATCATGAACATTAACCTGTTCAATACTCCTTGTCCTGATTTTTAAAAATGCGGTCCGGCCATTTCCAAGACTATTTCCAATTTTCAGGGCAAGAACAAGAAAATCTATCCTTAAATAAATGTATAATGACATCTCTACGATAAATTTAATTCAACTTAAATACGCCAAAAACTGTTTGAAGCAGGATTACCTTTGAATTACTGAAAAGAGCGGCTATTGGTTAAACTGTTGATCAGGCGGCTGAACCAGTAGCAATGGAACGCGATGAATTTTTTATAATCATTGATCAACAAGTCTTAAAATGCGGCTGAGATAATGCAATTTATTTTCCCCTTTTTCAGATTTGTATAACTATTGGAAAAAATTTAAATTATCCCAAACATCATGATGCTCGAAGACTTAAGAACAATATCCATGCTAGATTGGCTTGAAAACGATCTGTTAATGACTATTGATTCCTGGGAGCCGGCATCCAGCGATGCCAGTTTCCGCCGTTACTTTAGGATCAATGCGAAAGAGGGGCGGTTTATTGTGATGGACGCGCCGCCGGAAAAGGAAAACATTAAAACTTTTATCAGTGTTGCCGGGTTGCTGGCGAGTTCACTCGTCAATGTACCCACTATTTTTCAACAAAACCTCACTGACGGGTTTTTACTTCTTGAGGATTTCGGTTCGCTGTGTTTTTTGGACCAGCTCAACGCAGACACTGTCACTGGATTATATCAAAGCGCTTTTGATACGCTATTTAAAATGCAGTCCTATACGAGTATACAAGACTGTGGTTTGCCACGCTATAACGAGCCGCTTCTGCAAAGGGAGCTGGATATCTTTGAAGACTGGTTTTTAAATCAATGGCTGGACATTCAGATTCCTGCGTCAATATGGGGGAATGTTCGCGATATTCTTGTCAAATCAGCGCTGGAACAACCTTCCACCTGTGTGCATAGGGATTACCATTCGCGAAATCTTATGGTTTTAAAGGACGATTCCCCGGGCGTCATCGATTTTCAGGACGCTGTTATTGGCCCGATAACTTATGATCTGGTGTCACTATTACGGGATTGTTATATTGCATGGCCGAAGCAGCAGGTTGAGATGTGGATGGAGCAGTATTACGACCGGCTTTTGAAAGCGGAACTAATAACCAGCACTCCCGCTCGGTTTAAACGCTGGTTTGATCTAATGGGGATGCAACGCCACCTTAAAGCCATCGGCATTTTTTCAAGGTTGCATTTAAGGGATGGCAAATCCGGCTATCTTGACGATATACCTCGGACCTTGAGCTACATTACGGCTATCTGCTCAAATTATCCGGAACTTGCCGGGTTTAGCGGCTTTCTGCAGAGTCAGGTTCTATCCGCCCGGGATATTTTATCCTCTTTACCAATTGCGGAGGACAGCGGCGGGGAATTTATAACATTATGAAAGCCATGATTCTAGCCGCGGGGCGTGGTGAAAGAATGCGTCCCTTAACGGATCGCACGCCCAAGCCGCTACTCCCCGTGGCCGGAAAAACTATAATTGAACATACCATTATTCAGCTGATCTCAGAGGGTTTTAATGACATAATCATTAATCACGCCCATCTTGGGCAGCAAATAGAAGATCATCTGGGTAACGGTCAGCAGTACGGAGCAAATATACAGTATTCGCCTGAAGGTGAACAGGCGCTGGAAACGGCTGGAGGCATTATTAACGCATTGCCTTTGTTGGGTGACGAGGTTTTTTTGGTGGTCAATGGTGATATCTCAACCGATTTTCCTTTCGCCGGGCTCAAAAAAGTGACAGTTGATTTAGCGCATTTGGTCCTTGTAGACAACCCGGAGCACCATCCGCAGGGAGATTTTGGCCTGGATAATGCCGGCATGGTTATTAAAAATTGTACGGAAAAACTGACTTTTAGCGGTATTGGTCTATACCGTCCCGAACTGTTTAGCGATATTCCAGCCGGCAAGAGTAAACTGGGTCCTTTATTACGCAGGGCAATTGCAAACCAGCGTGTTTCAGGACAAAAATTTGCAGGATTCTGGATGGATATTGGCACGCCCGAACGCTTGCAGGAATTAAACCTTTTACATAACGAGAAAACATCATGACTGACCATATTTACAAGAAAATAGAATTGACCGGCTCATCAACTGCCGGAATTCAAGAAGCCATCGAAAATGCTGTCAGCAAAGCATCGCAAACTATCCGGGATATGCGCTGGTTTGAAGTCGTCGAAACCCGTGGACACATAGCCGATGGTAAGATCGCGCACTGGCAGGTTACTATTAAAGTCGGATTTTCTTTGTCCGAATAAGGTCATGTAGAGCGGCGGTAAAGCTCTACTCTACTAAACCTCTCCGTTAGCGCCTAATGAAACCCGTTAAGGGTTCCTTGCGCCTAAAAAAGCAGCCACTACATACCAGAGGCGCCGGACTCACTGAGAATTGCCAGAAAAATTCAAAACTTTATGCTCATTCTGGTTTATTGGCTGAATGAAAATATAACTTAACAATCATAAAGCCATTTGAAATAAGACCGTCAGTAGACATCTTATCCCCAGCCTTTATTGATAAAGGAGGCATGGAGTTTTCAAAAAGCAATTTGCCCAAACTTGTTTTGCCTTGAGGGAGCAGGTTATAACTTTTTTATTCGCTTTTTTTACGAGTTGCGGTTTTAAGTCAAGTGACCCAGCATAGTAAAGCACTTGCTTTACTAATTCTCCATACTAAAAAGTCACTGCTAATGCACTAAGAATGTTTTTGCGTAAGCTTTTAAAGCCAACGACAAAATAAACAGGATTACCGGTACACAAAAAATCATTGTAAAACCGTGTTCTTAAAAAATATGGCATTATTCATGCTTTAATTTATAAAACCAAACATCAATAGTGTAGCGCCATGAAAATCTGGAAAAACTATAAAACTGAAACTGCTTACGATGAGCTGATGCATTCTGAATTCCAATCGCGACCGGTGAGTCACGGCTTATGCCAATATTTGGATTCACTTAAAAAAGAGGACATAGACAAACGGAAAATGGCTGCCGAACTGGCTATTATGGAAATGGGCATAACTTTTACAGTCTACAGTGATGAGGGGAATATAGACCGTGCTTGGCCATTCGACATTATTCCGCGCATTATCGATGCTAAAGAATGGAGGATTATAGAAAAAGGCTTAAAACAACGTTTAACGGCTTTAAACTGTTTTATCAGTGATGTTTATAGCGACCAAACGTTTATCAAGGCTGGAAAAATGCCTTCCGGCATTATCAACAGCTCAAAAAATTTTCGCAAGGAATGCATTGGCATGAAGCCCCGTTACAATGTCTGGGCCAATATTTGCGGCACTGATTTGGTGCGTGACAAAGATGGCATTATGTATGTTCTGGAAGACAATTTGCGCGTTCCCTCCGGGGTTTCTTATATGCTGGAAAACAGGGTTATCACTAAACGTGTGTTTCCTGAGCTGTTTCAGGGCATCGATATACTACCCATTGATGATTATCCCATTCACTTGCATAACATGCTATCGTCAATCGCTCCGCACCAGAATGGGCAAGTTACTTGTGTGGTATTGACCCCCGGCATCTACAACTCGGCTTATTTTGAACATGCCTATTTAGCGCAGCAAATGGGCTCGCAACTCGTTGAAGGCAAGGACCTGGTGGTCGATGAAGATAATTATGTCTACATGCGCACTATTGAAGGATTGGAAAAAGTCGATGTTATTTACCGGCGCATTGATGATGATTTTCTTGATCCCGAAGTATTTCGAAAAGACTCAACACTGGGCGTGCCGGGTTTGATGCGCGCCTGGAAAGCCGGCAATGTCGCCTTGGCTAATGCGCCGGGTGCGGGTGTTGCCGATGATAAAGTAGTCTATGCCTATGTGCCGGAAATGATACGTTACTATCTGAATGAAGAGCCGATACTGCCAAATGTGCCAACTTATTTGTGCAGTAAAAAAGAGGACCTTGATTATGTATTGGAGCATTTAGCGGAACTGGTAGTAAAGCCAGCCAATGAATCTGGCGGTTACGGCATGCTGGTAGGGCCTCAAGCCACGGCAAAAGAAGTAGAAAATTTCAGGCAAATTATTCAAAAAGATCCACGCAACTATATCGCACAGCCGACTTTGGCAATTTCAACGGCACCAACATTGTGCAAAGGCAAGCTGGAGCCGCGCCATATTGATCTTCGCCCGTTTATTTTGCAAGGTGAAAATACCTTTGTAACGGCAGGCGGTCTGACCAGGGTGGCGCTGAAAAAAGGTTCGTTGGTGGTCAATTCCTCGCAAGGGGGCGGCAGTAAAGATACCTGGATTATTAATATGGAGGGCAGCTAATGTTATCTCGCTCGGCGGAACGCTTGTATTGGCTGGCACGTTATCTGGAACGCACAGAAAATATTGCCAGGCTTGTTAGTGTACACATGAATTTATTGTTGGATTTGCCCAAGGGCGTTGAAATGGGTTGGCGGCAACTGATCTTGATTAATGCCGCGGAAAAGGAGTTTTACGAAAAAAATAATATAGCCAATGAGCGTAATCTTATCGGATTTTTATTGGCTGATGCCAGTTATCCGGGATCTTTGTTTTCGTCATTATCCGCGGCCAGGGAAAATATTCGCACCTCCAGAGAGTTATTGCCGGATGAGGCCTGGGAACAAGTCAACGAAATGTATTTGTTTGCGAAAAACAATCTGGATACTGTTGCCGATCGCCGCCATCGCGTGATATTTCTTAATGAAATTCTTAAAGGATGCCAGCGTTTTACCGGTTTATTATCCGGCTATATGAGTCATAACCACCCTTACCGGTTTATTCGTTTGGGGGGGAATATTGAACGCGCTGATATGACCAGCCGTATTCTGGATTTAGCTTCCTTACTCTTATCGGAATCGCGTAGTAATGAAATGCGCCAATATGAAACAATTTTATGGATGAATGTCTTAAAGTCCCTGAATGCTTTACTGATGTACCGTCAACAAATGCGCAGTAGAGTTAAAGGCGATGATGTGCTTAACTTTCTATTGCTTGATATAAATCTGCCAAGATCTGTGGGCTACTGTATCGCTGAAATGTATGACTGTATCAGCAAGCTGCCGAATAATGACCAGTTGCTTTTGAAACTTATCGACCTCGAAACCTATGTGCAAGCCATTGACATCCGGCAAACAACACAAGTTCAGCTGCGCAGCATTCTTGATGTCATACAAAATAAGCTGGGAGGCTTACACACTCAGATTTCCGATAACTGGTTTTTGACAGCCTCAGGAGAGTGAAACCGCAAGACAAACAAAATATACAATGCTTTGCAGCGATGCGGTTAAACTTTAACGCGTTTCTGGAATACTATCCGGTCATGAGCTTATGCTGATATTTATTAGATTGAGGGGGCGCGCAAATTTAACGGTAATTGACAGGGGTTTATGGAATGAAAGTTAACCTGGTGATCCCGGTGTTAATGAGTTCAGCGGCGCGGAAGATACCGTAAGATGGGGCCCTTCCGGACTATCCTTGACGCTGTAGTTCAGGACGAGCCTGTTATCCTTTGGAAACAGATTGTCCTTGCGTTGAATCATTGCGCCTATGAAATGGAGCGTAGTTGTTGCAGGAGCGGGGCTGGTGTCTTTTGAATCAGCATGCAGCACAGTGTCAATTTCGCATTCCAACTCTTCCCGCATTATTGGCATTGTATCAACAAAATCAGTCAATTTTTCGAGGCGTTCCGCTTCCGGCAGCACCGCGATATTCCATGCTACTGCTGTCAGCCCAATCAGGTTTTCTAGCTCCCTGGCAGGCAGCTTTTCAGGTTCAAACGGTTCGCACAGCTCTATGAGAGCCTCTGATAATTTAATGCCTCCGTCTTGTTTTTGCTGTCTTTGTAACTGTTTTTTCCGGCTTGCTTTACCCATAGTGAATTTCCAAGGATTGTCATGTAGTTAGCTTGTCAATTTAGCGGGTCGTCCTTTTACTTCGCGGACCACCTTGCTAAAATCACGTGACGAAGGCATTAGGCGATACAGGGTGGAAATTTGAATGTCTCCAGTCTTTTCGCACGATTAATGGCGAGTGAGCGGACACATGATTATTTATCTTATAAAGATACGCGCATTGGTCTAACTGACTTTTTGTCAAAGCAAGGCAATGCCGCAATCGCTTCACGCAATTTGGCTTCCCAGCTACGTCTGAGCCGCAGCATATAATCATCATCATCGTCAAAGCAGTAATACTCATCCAGGCTAAAACTGTTCTTATGGTAAATCAGCATTTCCACTGGCGCTCCAACACTGGCATTACTGCGTATGGTAGAGTCCATAGAGACCAGGCAACAGCGAGCCGCCTCGTCTATTGATGTATCCAGCTTAAGAAAGCGGTCCAGTATGGGTTTGCCGTATTTACTCTCACCAATTTGCAGGAAAGGCGTGTTAGCTGAACTGGTTATGCTGTTGCCTTCTGCATAAACCATGTAAGCGCCATGCTCATCAGCGCCGATTTGACCCGCTAAAATGAAGCTGGCGGAAGGATTAAATGCGGATTGTCCGGAACTTTTGTGCTGCTTCTGTTTGTCGACACTCACATGACCTAAATATTCCGCCGCCTCGAAAAGGCTTTCCACGGTATTTAAATTGATTTTCGCGTTTTTGATTTTGTCGCGGTGTAATTGCTCTAAAACGGCTTGTGTAGTAGCAAGATTGCCGGCGCAAAGTAAAATAATCTTACGATCGCTTAACGTATCAAATGCGTGCATTTTTCCATGCGTGCTGACATTATCAATACCGGCATTGGTTCTTGAGTCAGAAACCAGAATAAATCCTGCGTCTATAGAAGCTGCAATACAATAAGTCATGAATATTTAGCCGTCGTTATTAAATTATAATCGGTTAATTATCCAGCAAATCGACCCGAACGTCCATGTTGTTCAAAAGACAACCTGAGCCAAACTGATGAAATATGGAAACATCCGCTGCGTCGCGCCCAAAAGCGGTTATTACTCTGCCGCTTCGCAAGCCGCTTTGAGTGGGGTCGAAAGTATACCATCGATCGCCGATATAGGCCTCAAACCAGGCATGTAAATCCATGGGTTGCAGATTATGCAGGTAACCTACGACCAGCCGCGCGGGAATGCTGATACTGCGGCAGAGCGCAATGGCGAGCTGGGCAAGGTCCCGGCAAACGCCATAACCATGTTGATGCACTTCTACAGCTGATAATGGAAACTCACTGGTGCCGGGTAAATATTGTATAGTATTCCTTACCCAGTCAGTAATCCGGCTGACTTGATCGTAACCCGGCAGTGAGTCAAAGGTTATTTCTCTGGCAAGAGCTCCAAACCGGTCGGATTCACAATAACGGCTGGGCAACAGAAAGGTGAGCGCTTCGTTGGGAAGATGCTGTATTTCAACAAAATGCGCCCCTGGCGCGGCATCAATATTATCAGGAGCCATGACCTCAGCCGAGGTATGGATCAAAAAGTCACCGACCGGGGCAACCAGCCGCTGACAGGAATTGCCAAAGCTATCTGTACTTTCTATCATCGGCATGGCGGGCTTAATGGTATAAACCTCGCGGTTGATCCACTGCTGTACGCCTCTGAAAGGACGCAGCATTAAAATTAAAGCGCTCGCCTCTACTACGTGGAAACGTAGATTACAACTAACTCTCAATTTCATGTCGAAAGACCCCGGGTAAGTGCTCCATGATCACCATAGTGAAACGCTTCAGAGCTCCAGCGACTCAATTTCTTTATACGCATGATTTAGCCAGATTTTAACCCGCTGTCTTTCAAGTAAACCCAAGGCATTGAGGCTAGCGGTATCTTTGTTTTTTGCGGCCCAAAAACTGTAGCTGTTACTATCAATTTTGGTCATAGCCGGCGCATGAAGGCGCTTAAGCGTAATAACCCGGGCATTCAAATCCAGTGCCCGGTCTTTAACACCCGAAAATTCCAGGATATTAAAGTTATCATCACGAAGCTGGTTCTGTACCAGAACGTAATTGAGCCTGGAACCATATTGATCGAGCAATTTGCTTAATAAATCCACGCAATCTTTACCTGAATCCATGACATTCCAATAGCAGATAGAAATTTCCAGCTCTTTTGCCAATTCCAGCACGCCGGATTCTTCTATCCACAGCGCCAGCGGATAATGGGTTTGCGCTGCAAGATCAACCAGAATCCGTTGTTCCGGCTGTGCGGAAGCGGTCTCTATTATGGCGTCCAGGCTTTGGTAATTATCGATTACGGTAGGCGATGCATAGTCACTGTAAAAACGCAGCAACGAACCATGCGATCTATCTGTATCAAAACCTATAAAGGGTATTTCGTGATCAATCATGTATTGCGCCAGGAGACGTGCGACAACAGATTTGCCCACGCCGCCTTTTTCACCGCCGATTAGATGAATAGTGCTCATATATTTTCCGTTAAGTTAAAAAATTAAGTAGATAAAAGATAAAAAATAAAAAACAAAAGGTTAAAAAAGCTATCCTGAGTTGCTTATCCAGAGCTTTTACCTTGAACCCTAATCCAACCTCAATACATCCACCGACACCGACAACGTATGCTGACCTCCGCCAAAAGCAATGCCTTTAAGCGGAGTTACATCGGCATAATCTCGTCCCCACGCCAAAGTGATATGTTGGTCCAGCGGCACGGTATTGTTGGTTGGGTCAAAATCCAGCCAGCCGGTGCCGGGAATATAGACTGAAAACCAGGCATGAGAAGCATCGGCGCCCACCAGCCGTTGTTTGCCCGGTTCAGGTAAAGTTTCGACATAACCGCTGATGTAGCGCGCGGCCATGCCATAGGCGCGCAAACAACCGATAGCCAGATGCGCAAAATCCTGACAGACTCCTCGGCGAAAGCTAAGTACATCGGATAGCGGCGTAGCAATTGTGGTAAATGCAGGATCATAAGTAAAATCCCGGTAAATACGCTGCATTAAGTCGCGGACGACATCCACCAGGGGGCGGTTTGGCAAAAACGAACTTTGCGCATAGTCAGCAAGTCCGGGCGTTATTGTCACCATCGGGGAATCTAGAATGTATTGCTTGGCCTCCAATAGTTCAAGTGTCAGATCCTGATTTTGCATTTGGCTTTGAGTCTGCTGACTTTGTACTTGGCCTTGCAGCGTCGTTTCCTGTAATAGTCCGCGCACTTGCTCCCACGTCATCTGATTAAACAAATCCAGATTGTTTTGTCTGGAAAATATCGTCACTTCACTGATTGCGGTGACAATTAATTGAGTGTGGGATTGCTGGGTGGCGAAATAAGCCACGCGATTACCGAAAAAATCGATTCGTTCGCGATAATCCGCATGCGCCGGTTTTATGTCGAAGCGGCTGCCGTGGCATTCCTGGCGCCAGAAATTGCGTGGCTGTAATCTGGCTTCATTCTGGCATAATCCCACTGGCTGACTGTAGTGATACACGGTGGTATGCGTTACGCGGTATTTCAAGGCTCATCCTCGGAAGGGACGCTTTGGGTTACAAGCTGTGAAGTCTGCGAGTGGCTAAAATAGGTTTGCGCAATAACTTCCGCGATCCGCCATAACAAATCAGACGTGTTCGATAGCAAACTTTCCAAATCAGTGTAAATACCTTCATTTTCATTAGGCCGGGTTAATTCAAGCACATTGGACATGCGCAGATCAGTGTAAGCTTTTAAGATTAAACGCTCTTCTTCGCTCAGATGGCGTTTGCCGCTTCCTCGCGGCAAGGCATCCACATGGATGGATAACTGTTGCAGTTGATAGGCGACCGAGCGGGGATGTGTCTCATCCATTAATAATAGCTCCAGCACCATGGGTAACTGGATATAAGAACGGTACCGGCGCTGGTAAATAGTTAAGCTGTCGGTTGAAACCAGAACTGCTTCAAGCACTTGATTTTGCAAGGCGTCCTCATGTCGAAGAGCCAATGTTGAGCGGATTAGCGCGATAAGCGCCAGCGCCCGCTCCAGTCTGCGCCCGCTGTCCAGCATTACCCAGGCCGCTTCACGCGTCATGCTCTCATTGGTTAAACCGGTAAAAGCGACAATGCCGGTAATCAACTCATCCAGATTCTTCTGCAACTCCTCGATGTTAATACCATTATTAATGACCCTTTGTTGCCATCGGCGTTGAATATTGTCGATACTTCGCCAGGTATCATGCGACCACAAGTCACGGATGCCGAATGCAGCCTGAAAGAAGTCCTGAATATTCGCCGTCAATGAGCCTTTGCGATGAATATCTCTAACTACCGATAGCAATTCTTCTTCGGGTGTTTTGATGAGTTGCGCATTGCCTTTTACAAAACCCGGATAAGTGCCGGTAACCTGAGTCAGAGTACGCAGCAGTACATTAAGACAATCATTATCAATGGGGTCTTTGAATTCAAGGCGTTCTCTCAGTTTTAGCAATATCGTCCGCAACAACCGCGCCGCAGATTCAATGCGCTCAAGATGCCGGCCTACCCAAAACAGGTTGTCCGCGCTACGGCTGGTCAGCGGTTCAGTGAAGGCATCAATCAATTGATTTCGTCTGGGTTGTGTCCAAAAGCTTACAGACTTATCTGGTTCAGTCGCCAACACCCATGTATCCTTACTAACTCCGCCTGCCTGATTTGAAACGATAAAGTTATCTTTTTGGCGGGCAACACGGGTAAGTCCTCCCGGCATCACTTCATAATCGTTAACGCTCGCGACAATAAAGGTTCGTAAAACGGCGTTACGCGGTTCGATCTGATGTTCAATAAAGGCAGGCAGAGTGGAGAAACTGACTCGTTCCTGGCCTATAAACAGATGCGGTTTAGCTTTAATCTGGCTGCGCAGCTGGTCTTTTTCGATACTGCTTAACGCTCCTCCAAATACAGAATTATTACCCGGACCGCGATTGATGGGTTTAATAACCAGATTATCAAGATTTTGCAAAACAAAATCGCGCTCGCGGCGCTGTCCACACCACCAGGTCGCAATCGAGGGTAGTTTAAGTTCCTGATTTAAATAAAACCGGGATAATCTGGGCAAAAATGCCATCAGGCCGGGATTTTCCAGAATGCTGCTGCCCAAAGGATTGGCAATCGCGACATTACCGCGCCGGACCACCTCCATAAGTCCTGCAATGCCCAGCTTTGATTGACAAAGCAATTCCAGAGGGTCGCAGAAAGAGTCGTCAACACGGCGTAAAATTACATCGACTGCTTGCAGGCCAGCCAGTGATTTTAGCCACACATGCCCGTCGCGCACCGTCAGGTCGCCACCCTGAACCAGGGTAAATCCAAGATAAGCCGCCAGATATGCGTGTTCAAAATAAGTTTCATTGAGCGGGCCGGGCGTGAGGATGACTATGCGGGGATCTTCTTTGTTGCGAGGTGCAATATCAGCCAGTCCCTTACGCAGGGATTTGAAAAAACCTGATAACCGGTGCACCTGCGTCTCACGAAAAATATCAGGAAGAACGCGTGTCATCACCATACGGTTTTCCAGTGCATAGCCCGAACCGGAAGGGGCCTGGGTACGGTCGTCCAACACCCACATTCGCCCATTGGGACCGCGGGCCAAGTTGGCGGAATATATAGTCAGATGCCGCTGCTGGTTTTGCAATGCGCCGACACAGGGATGTAAAAAGCCTTCATGGCCAAAAATCAGCTCGGCTGGTAGCAGGCCTTTTTTTAGCAGGGTTTGTTTGCCATA
This sequence comes from Methylobacter sp. KS41, assembly GCA_002862125.1. Classification (GTDB taxonomy): domain Bacteria; phylum Pseudomonadota; class Gammaproteobacteria; order Methylococcales; family Methylomonadaceae; genus Methylobacter_C. The sequence goes on from PHSP01000003.1 coordinate 310,890, forward strand.
TATATCTTTTAGTATCAAATCGAGCAGGTCGGCGCGTTGCTTAAGACCCGCTTCAATAACCGACCATTCTTCGGAACTGATCAGTAAGGGAACTGGATCAAGCCGCCAGGGCCGGGTTAGATTTTGCGAATCACCATAAACATTGTAGGTAACCCCGTTTTCACGCAACAGACGTTGAGCTTCCCTGCGGCGCAGCTCAAGTTTCTCGCTACCCATTTTTTTAAGCGCATCCATAAAGCGCTCCCAATGGGGCAACACTTTATTTTCGGTGGCATACATTTCATCGTAGATGCCAAGCTGCGTAGCGTAATATTGCGTGCCTATATTGTTTGCAGAGCTGTTCGTGTCACCCACGAATTATTCCTTATGTTTGTTCATTGCCGGTATTATTATCTCATCACTGATGATGCTTTTTATAGTATTTAACTCTTCGGGTTACACGATATTCAGACATGGATTGCCGGTCAATTCTTCAACACAGCCCGATAATGTTTAATCCATTTGTAAGGGACGGGATCTGTCGCCGGATATCATTTTTCCAGCCGTATTGGCGATTCGTCGGGACTGATGCATAAATACAATAGCTGGGGCTAAAAGGGGCAAAAAAATCATAAAAATAAATGCCTGCGAACAAGACCAATGCTGCGCATTCAAAGTAAAAAAGATACATTTCTTACATCAAGTTCTTTGCGTAATATCCTGGTAGTGGCGCAAAGTTTCGCCCATATATATCTGACGGGGGCGGTAAATAGTGACCTGGTCGCCATGGACCATTTCACGCCAATGCGCCAGCCACCCCGGCATCCGGCCGATAGCGAATAAAACGGTAAACATATTGGTGGGTATGCCAGCGGCGCGCAATATCAGTCCGGAGTAAAAATCAACATTCGGATATAGTTTCCGGGAAATGAAATAATCATCCTTCAACGCAATTTCTTCGAGACGTCTGGCGATATCCAGTAGCGGATCATTAACGCCGGGTTTGTTAAGCAGCTTGTCACAATGCTGTTTTAATACCTGGGCTCGGGGATCAAAGTTTTTGTAAACCCGGTGGCCAAATCCCATTAACCGGCGCCCTGAATCCTTGTCTTTTGCCTGATTAATAAACTCGGTTCCATCTCCGCCTTCAGCATGTATCTGTTCCAGCATTTTGATCACTTCCTGATTTGCGCCGCCATGGCGAGGTCCCCAGAGCGCGGCTATGCCCGCGGTAATTACCGCATATACATTGGCCAAACTGGAGCCGGCGGTGCGCACTGATGATGTGCTGCAATTCTGCTCATGATCCGCATGCAATATCAGGAACATGTCTATGGCATCGACGATGTCGGGATCCAGTTGATAATCACGGACCGGCGAGGCGAACATCATGTTCAGAAAGTTACTGGTATATTTGTACTTGATGGAAGGGTAAACCAGAGGCTCGCCGATTGATTTTTTGTAAGAAAATGCCGCTATGGTGCGCACCTGGGAAACCAGGTTGGCAACAATTTGTGTTTCCGTGGCTTCATCAAGTTCTTCCGGTATCGGATAAAAAGTGGAAAGCGATGCCACCATGGTCGCAAGAATCCCCATTGGGTGGGAGCCTCGGGGGAAACCGCTAAAAAAATGATGCATATCCTCATGAATAATGGATGACTGATTAAGATGGGTTGAAAAGTGCTTCAATTGGTCGCTGTTTGGCAAATCACCATTGAGCAACAAATAAGCGACCTCGACAAATCGGGAATGCGCAGCCAATTCTTCTATGGGATAACCCCGGTAGCGGAGTATGCCTTTTTCGCCATCGATATAAGTGATGGCGCTTTCACAAGCGCCGGTATTGCCATATCCATCATCCAGTGTCACATAACCGGTTTGGCTGCGCAGCTTGGTAATATCGATGGCTTTCTCGCCTTCAACACCGATGTAAGTTGGCAATGAATAGTCCTTATCTTCCAGAGTCAAGATTGCCGGGGCCAGCACTTTTATATTTTCGTTCATTTAGGTAAATCTCCAAATCTAGTGAGTTGTTTTCTATCCGGTTGTCCGATACGTGTTAAGTGCGGAGATTAGGCCGGGTGGTAGCCTGAACCTAATGCATTGAAGCGGCCAAGGTTGGGTTGCGCTATCGCTAACCCATGCCTGGTAAGCACTCTCTTCAATGCCATGCGGACAAATTCATATCGGCAATTAACGATTTCGATGACGTAAATCCAGGGTAAAAGGATACTCCGTGCTTAACTCTTCCGGGGGTGGCGTCATAGCCTTGGGCGCTGCATCGGTAATGCTGAAGTTGGCCAGCAGCGGCTGTTCCGAAGCCGCGACCTGCGTCGTTGCAAGCGGCGGCCTGATGATGACCCCTGGCGTATGCCCATAGTCCCAAAAACGCGTCATGCGCCGGGTTTCCGCGGCATAATCGTTGACCGGGAAATCATCGTAACTACGGCCTCCGGGATGTGCCACGTAATAAGTGCATCCGCCTACCGAACGGCCGTTCCAGGTATCGATCATGTCAAAAACCAGCGGGGTATGCGGGGCAATAGTGGGATGCAATGCCGAAGGGGGCTGCCATGCCCGGTAACGCACGCCGGCCACATATTCGCCTTTGCGGCCGGTGTTGCGCATGGGCAAACGCCTGCCGTTACAGGCGATGATATAACGCTCCTCGGTAAATCCGGTTACCGATACCTGGATGCGCTCAACCGATGAATCCACATAACGGGCAGTGCCTGTGCTGCTGACCTCTTCGCCCAGCACATGCCAGGGTTCAATCGCAAAACGCAATTCCAAGTCAACGCTGTCAATCAGGGTATTGCCATAACGCGGGAAGCGGAATTCAAAAAACGGCTCCAGCCATTCCAGTTCGAAGCCAAAGCCGGCGCCTTGCAAGTCTTTAGCCACTTGTTTCATATCTTCGCGGACATAATGCGGCAGCATAAACCGGTCATGCAACTCGGTCCCCCAGCGTACCAGATCATGTTTATACGGTTCGCGCCAGAACCAGGCGATCAATGCCCGCAGCAGCACTGTTTGCACCAGCGACATTCTGGCGTGGGGAGGCATTTCAAAAGCTCGCAGCTCGAGAATACCGAGCCTTCCGGTTGAACTATCGGGCGAGTAGAGTTTATCAATACAGAACTCGGAGCGATGAGTGTTTCCGGTTATATCGGTCAGCAAATGGCGCAGCAAGCGATCAACCAGCCAGGGTTCGGGTACTTCGCCTTCAGGCACTTGTTGAAAGGCGATTTCCAGTTCATAGAGTTTTTCATCGCGGCCTTCATCAACGCGCGGTGCTTGGCTGGTGGGTCCGATAAACATGCCGGAAAACAAATACGACAAGCCGGGGTGATGTTGCCAGTAAGTAATCAGGCTGCGTAATAAATCAGGGCGACGCAATAACGGGCTGTCGGACGGCATTTCCGCGCCCATGGTGATATGATTGCCGCCGCCGGTTCCGGTATGGCGGCCATCCTGCATGAATTTTTCGGTGCCCAGCCTGGATAAATGGGCCTGTTCATAAAGGATGGCGGTCTTTTCCACCAATTCCCGCCAGGTTTTAGACGGGTGAATATTCACCTCAATAACACCGGGATCTGGGGTAACCATCAAGCGTTCGATGCGGTAATCGCGAGGCGGCTCATAACCTTCCAGCACTACCGGCAGCGCCAGGCTTTCCGCGGTTGCTTCGACGGCGGCGACCAGTTCAAGATAATGTTCCAGCAAAGTCAGCGGCGGCATGAATATATACAATCGGCCTTCTCTGGCTTCCACGCACATCGCGGTATGCGGCACTTCAACTTGAATGGCGGCATCATCCCCCGGATCTTGTTCGATAATTTCCGGGTGCTCATTTGCTTTGGCTTCGATGTGGCTGTAACGGCGTGTCACCTCGCCATAATAATCGCCCAATTCCGGCAAGTCTTCAAACAGGCTTTGGGGTTCCTGTGAATCACGTTTATCCGGCGCAATCCAGGGCAGGCTGGCGAGAGGCAAACGCATGCCCATCGGTGAGTTGCCTGGAATAAGGAACATCGCGCCGCGCCGGAAATCCCAGGGTCCGCTTTTCCAGCATTGTTCATTCCAATTCCACTTTACCGGCAAAGTAAAGCCTGCGGGCTGGTCCAGACCGGCATCCAAAAGTTTGGTCAAGGTTCTGCGTTCAATAGAGTCTTTCAGGTTGCTTTTTAAGGGGTCAAGATTTTCAGGCAAGGTGCCTTCTTGCCAGAGATAATAAAAATTATCTTCAAAAGCGGTCTTGATGTATTTGGTGTGAATTCCCAAACGCTGCGCGACTTGCTGAATAAATTTTTGAGCCTGTTTTACAGTATGCCCATAATCCTTGTTAATGTCGGCAAGCAACGCAGGATTGCGCCAGACCGGAGTGTTATCCTTGCGCCAAAAAATGCCGTATTGCCAACGCGGCAATGGCTCGCCCGGATACCATTTGCCTTGCCCGTAATGCAGCATAGCGCCTTTTGCAAACACATCGCGCAAACGAATGGTCAATTGTTGTGCGCGCTCACGCTTGTTTGCACCATCAGCGTGCGTATTCCATTCGTCGCCTTCCATATCATCGACCGAAACAAAGGTAGGCTCGCCCCCCATCGTCAAGCGGACGTCTCCCTCCAGTAACTGTTGATCAACATACTGCCCCAAGGCATCAATGCGATACCACTGATCATCGGTATAAGGCTTGGTAACCCTGGGGTCTTCGTGCAAGCGCTCCACGGTATTACTAAATTCAAATTCCACTTCACACTTGTCGGTTCCGCCCGTTACCGGGGCTGCGCTGGCCGGATCAGGCGTGCACGCCAGTGGAATATGGCCCTCGCCCGCCAGCAAGCCGGAAGTGGGGTCCAGCCCGATCCAACCGGCGCCGGGTATATAAACTTCGGTCCACGCATGCAGATCGGTGAAATCTTGCTCAGGCCCTGATGGCCCGTCCAGCGATTTAATATCGGAGGTAAGCTGTACCAGATAACCGGATACAAAACGGGCGGCCAGGCCAAGATGACGAAGTATCTGCACCAGCAGCCATGCCGAATCCCGGCATGAACCGCTGAGTATTTTCAGCGTCTCTTCACAGCTTTGTATGCCTACTTCCATGCGAATGTTATAGCTGATCGCTGCAAAGACAGCGCGATTAATATCGACTAAAAAATCATTGATAGAGCGCTTGCTGGTATCGAAATATTTTACCCATTGCATTAATAACGGGCCTTTTTCGGTTATTTCCAGGTAAGGTTGCAGTTCCTTGAGTGTTAGTGGATCGTATTTGAACGGATACTTTTCGGCATAATCTTCCACAAAGAAATCAAAGGGATTGATTACTGTCATATCAGCGATGACTTCGACCTCAACGCTGAGTTTTTTGCATTTGTCGGGAAACACCACGCGGGCAAGAATATTGCCGAAAGGATCTTGTTGCCAATTGATAAAATGATTTTTCGGCTCGATACGCAAGGCATAAGCCTTGATGGGCGTCCGGCTATGAACCGCCGGACGCAGCCGAAATACATGAGGCGATAAAGAAACGAGCCTGTCGAACTTGTATATCGTTTTGTGTCGAATGGCGACGCGAATGGTCATAATTTTTTTCCTTTTGCCCGATGGTTAGTTTGGCGTTTTACAACACTTGCGTTGTTTTAGTAAGCGACATGCAATAGTGATAGCATAAATTGTTCCAGGTTTTCTTTCTTTGCAAAAAAGGCAATAAACTTTTTTGATGCCATTGAGACAATCATCTACCTTAGACATCATTTTATCAAACCAGAATTTCCCTTCCAAAACTACTGACACAGATTACCGATAAGCATGTGGTGATAGGGCCCGGTCTCAAGCGTATGTCAGTGACGGCCATTTGGTCGAACGTCAGTTTTATCGTTGCCCAACATTAGTCTGGATGGTAAGTTGTACAGACCTCAAGCTCGCTGTACCCGATCCACATAACAAGTGGCCTAAAGCCAGATTAGGTAGACACTGCGTACTTTTTTGAGGTATTTATATGCCAGACGCTTTGAAAATGGTGCGCGATGTTTAATGTGCTAATTTTGCTCCGGTCAACTTTTAACTAAACTCGAGGAAATAACGATGCCAATTGGTGAATTTTGTAATCGCGAAGTCGTGTTCGCGACAAGAGAAACGAGTATCCAGGAAGCGGCGCTGCTTATGCGCCAGTACCATGTGGGCGACCTGGTGGTCGTGGATGAGATTGACGGCAAAAGGGTGCCGGCCGGCATTGTTACCGATCGCGATATAGTCATTGAAATAATATCCCAATCTCTGGATTTAACTGAGTTCAGCGTGGGCGACATCATGAGCCCGCAATTAATTAGCGTACAGGAAAATGAAGGCGTCTTTGAAACAATCAGGCTGATGCGAACCAAGGGAATACGCCGTATCCCGGTCGTTAACCCGGAAGGAGGGCTTGAAGGCCTTGTGTCGGCGGATGATATACTGGATCTTTTGGCCGAGGAGATGGCGGAACTTGCCAAGGTCGCCCCGCGCGAACAGGAGCGTGAGGTTAAAGCTAAAATTTAATCAGAAAGCTCTCTCCTGTTGGAGAGGGCAAGGATGAGAAGAATAATATCGGTTATTTATTTCCCCATAATCGCAAAATTCCCCCTCTGGAAAGCCGCAAATGGATTTGAGTAATTTGGCTGGCCAGCTATTCATTACCGGCTCTGGCTGCATATTGCCGCAACGCTGCCCTTGGGTTTCCCGTCTCATCTTGAAAAAGCGATAAACTGCCGGTAAGGAGAACCCTGCTTCCAGGTAAACGCTTCCGTGTAATAGTGCATTAACGCCAGATAGCCCAGCAATCCTAAAGTGACTGCCTTGCGAATTTCCACGCCAAAGAAGAGCTCTGTCATGGCGCTGACTGCATTGTCGCCATAGGCCTGCAAAACGAACGCCAGGGCAAATGAACAAACCGGCAGTACAATAAAGATATTTACGTTACAACGAGCCGCATAACGATAAAGAAAATTCCGCGGATGATGGTGATGCTTGTTGTAATCATGCGTCACATAGAAAATATAGGCGGTCGCATCATGCACCAGTCTGGGCGCCAGAATCGCCAGAAAATAATACTGCTGGAGGTAAAGATAAAAGCTGCTTAGCACCAGAAATATATTGGACCATAAAAACCACTTGCCAAATGCAGTGGCCGCATGGCGCTGGCAATAAAGAGCGCTTAAAAACAGTCCGGCGCATAACAAGCCGGCAATCTGTTTAATCCAGTCCGTTTGCTGAGCGTCCAGGCTGTTTTTCAGAAATATGCCGATATAAACAAATAGCCCCGCCGCCACGCTCAGCCATAATAAAAGATAAAACGCCCAGGATGGCAAACGGCAAACGCCGCGAGCCACGCCATGCTGTTGCTTAAGCACATGGTATACTGTCCAGGCGGCGACCAGCACATAAAAAAAACGGTAAGGAATGAATAGACTGCCTATGCCAAAGACCGCCGCAATAGCGGCCGTCATCAATAGTATGTTGCGCCGGTAATGTTTCAGATATTCAGTATTGCTTGCCAACAAAATGGAACTGGCGAGTATATGAGGCGTTCCGAAAAGGATCTGGAACAATAAAAAATGCGAGGGTTTAGCCGGTAAATTTTCTCTTATTAATCCGTGCCAAAACCCGGCATCGGCAATTTGCAGCGCCAGACATAGCGGAATGATTGCATACAAACCCAGCAACAGCCTGAATGAGACGGTTAGCTTACGCTCATCGGGCAGGTCTTGAGCAGTAATGATTTGTGCAGACATGAAAATATCCTCTCATTTTTATAGTTGTTATAGTTTAAAACACCGGATAAATTACACTGATTATTCAGGTGCTATCAAGCATTGCTTTTACAATTACAATAAAACATGACGACTCTATTTCAGCTGCATCCACGTTTAAAGGAAGACTGTATAGCCATTGGCCGCTTTGATTTATGTCAATTATTGATGATGAATGACAGTCAGTACCCCTGGTTTATCCTGGTGCCGGAAAAAACCGGCATCAAGGAAATTTATCAGCTTGGCAAAACGGAGCGGCGCGTTTTGACTGATGAATCCAGCTTTCTTGCAGAAAAAATGGCGGCGCTTTATAACGCCGATAAATTGAATATTGCCGCAATAGGCAACCTGGTTCCGCAACTGCATATCCATCATGTAGTCCGCTACCAGTCCGATAAAGCCTGGCCGGCTCCAATCTGGGGGAAGTTTGCCGCCGTGCCTTATACGCGGCAGCAAATCACGGATAATATTGATCGAGTTAAAGAGCGGTTACAGAGCCGCATTAGGCCTATCTAAACATATCACATTATTCTTTAGGCTACGGCTATGACTGATTTATTAGGCGATAAAACCCTGCGAAACCTTATTACAGGCATTTTATTAGCGGGATTGTTAATGCTGGGTTTTATGGTGCTGCGTGAATATTTTCTCGCGCTTGTTTGGGCCATCATTATTGTCTATGTCATGTGGCCGCCATACCAGTGGCTTAGACGCCGGTTAAAAAACCGTGATAATCTCAGCGCAGCAGTGATGACGGCGGTTATCGCAGCAGTGATTTCTCTGATTATCTATTGGCTCGCCGCCATGCTGCAGGATGAGACCAGAATCGCTTATCAAAGCCTGATGGGCAACTTTAGCCAAGGCCCCCGCCTGCCGGATTTTATAGCCCGCACACCCTGGCTGGGCAATTATTTGCAGGAATGGCTGGACCGGTTGATTAATGACCGGGCGGAGGTGGTGACGCAGTTTGCGGACTGGTCAAAGCAATGGCTGGGCGGTTTTGCCAGATTCCTTGGCGGCATCGGCAACAATATTTTGAAGCTGGGTGTTATTCTGGTCACGGTGTTTTTTTGTTTTCGCGACGGTAAGGAAATGCTTAAACAAATGGATGAAGGGCTGGTTCGTTTTCTGGGCAAGTATCAGCATGTTTATTTGCAAGCAGCCGGTAACACGACGCGAGCAGTAGTTTACGGTCTGGTGCTTGCGGCGCTGGGTCAGGGCATGATGGCAGGATTCGGATACGCCGTGGCCGGTGTAAAAGCTCCGGTTCTGTTTGGCGCAATTACCGCGATTTTGGCGCTGATTCCCATGGGAGCGACTCTGGTTTGGATGCCCATCGGCATCATGCTGATTCTTATGGATCAGCCTTGGCAAGGGGTGGGGCTGTTGCTTTGGGGTTTTCTGGCGGTCAGCACGGTGGATAATGTTATCCGTCCGCTGGTAATCAGCGGCGCCAGCAAAGTGCCTTTTCTGGTCGTGTTGTTTGGCGTGCTTGGAGGTCTTTCTGCTTTCGGTGCGGTGGGTCTTTTTTTAGGCCCCGTGATTCTGGCCGTATTACTGTCTGTTTGGCAGGTATGGATAAGGTTACAGCAAGAAGAGTCTTCAAGTGGGAAGCCCTGAGTTTTAGATCATCGGTTGTTCCTGGCTAGGACTATCATCTACGGAGAAGCGTAAGTACCTGAATGCTTTAAGCGCTTCACGGCTCAAATGTAAAATGTCTCTCTGATCTAAATACAGGATTTCTCATGACGCATTGGTCTGTTTTTGTGGAGTTTACTGTCTTATCCTTGATGATCGGGGGGAGCGGTCATCTCTTGCCGTGGATGATTCAGTCTATCTTAAGGGCAGGGTTACCTCATTAAAAAATAGTCACCAAATCAACGGAATTTAGGATAATAACAAAATAAACAACGCTCAAGGAACGGAAGAAATGGATTTTTTAGATATTTTTGGACAGCTCGACGATCCTCGTATTGAGCGGAAAAAGCTGCATCCCATGCCCGAAATACTGCTATTGACGTTGTGCGCAGTCATTTGTGGGGCAGAAAGCTGGGATGATATAGAAATGTTTGGCAAATCAAAGTTGGCTTTGTTACGCCAGTATCTGCCATATGAGTACGGTGTACCGAGCGATGACACCGTACGGCGGTTTTTCCGCGCCATTGATACAGCACAGTTCCAGCGTTTGTTTGTGGAATGGATTCGGGTCTGGTTGAGCCCAGAAGCGGCGGGTAAAGTGGTGGCAATTGATGGTAAAACGCTACGTGGCAGCCATGATGGCGGGCAATCGCCGATACACTTAGTATCAGCCTTTGCCAGCGAAGCGAGGATCGTCTTAGGGCAGATTAAAACCAGTGAAAAATCCAATGAGATTACCGCGATTCCTGAGCTATTGGCGTGGTTGGATGTGCGCGGTGCCATCGTGACCATTGATGCCATGGGTTGCCAAAAAGCCATCGCCGAGAAAATCATCGATAAAGGTGGCGATTACTTGTTGGCGCTTAAAGGCAACCAAAGCAGCCTGCATGATGACGTACGTCTACATTTTGAACAGACCGCCCCTGCGTCGCTCGCCCGGATGACCCGCGCTGAAAGCGTTGATAAAGGCCACGGACGCATCGAAGTTCGGCAGTGTCGCGTGAGCACAGATATTGACTGGCTTAGGGTGCGTCACCCTGAGTGGAAAAATCTGGGCAGTATTGTTGCGATTGACAGTGAGCGGCTCACCGGCGATACGACGGCCAGAGAAACCCGTTACTTTATCAGTAGTTCGCTGATCTCGGCACCGCAAATGCTGGCCGCCGTGCGTTTGCACTGGGGTATCGAAAACCAGTTACATTGGGTGCTGGATATGTCTTTCGGTGAAGATCAAAGTCGCATACGCAAAGACAATGCCCCAACCAATGTCGCTATTATCCGTCATGCGGCGTTGAACATGATACGACAGGCCCAAAAGAAACGTGTGTCCATCAAACGTATGCGTAAAGCAGCTGGCTGGGATGATTCTGTCTTAACAGATATCTTGGCTCAGGTTTTTTAATGAGGTAGCCCTGATCTTAAGGGGGCCTCTTCTTGACAACGTTTCGCCTGTGCATCTGATTACGATTCTGTCGGCCATCATGATGACAGGCGTTACAATCGTCGGTTTACTGTATCGTCCGAAAACGCGGCTGTTCAGGACCGTGGGCTGGGCCAGCTTACTCATGTTCAGCATTTACATTCTCAATATGTCGGTGCTGTATCTGCAGCGGGTTTAATCCATGAAGATGCCGTCCCGAAACCTTTTCTGTTCTCCTTGCATAGAATTGCAGGGCTTATGGGTTACGGAACACGGCATCGGCAATAACGTTATGCATCGCTACGTTGCAAGCCTTGACATAAGCGGCTTCTTTGCTCACACTGTGCCGGTCATGTGTTGTCACCAACACGCTCTCGGTAAAGGTTCCCGCCGATGAATCGTCCGCGCGAAGACCGCATTACTCAGTTTGGCTAAGTTATTTATAAAATTAATAAGATAGAGTAATATTTCATGCCTTCCCTTAAACGCATTGTTTTGGACGTATTAAAACCGCATCATCCGAATGCACTCGACCTGGCTACCGCGATTGCTTCATTGGCGGCAGACTACCGGGTCAGTGTCACCATCACTGCGGTTGATGAAAAAACCGAAAGCGCCGAGGTTGTCATCGAGGGCGAGGATCTCGACTTTTCCGCCATTAACGGCGTCATAGGCGCAATGGGAAGCACGATTCATAGCATCGATGTGGTCGAGGTCGCCGGCAGCCCGGCGGACCCATCTTGAAAGTATATCGCTGAGCAAACGGCACTTTGCCTTGGACAGAGGAAGCTGAGTTGTCGAATTGGATCAAGCAGCTGGCCTTTTTGTTGTATATTACCCGATCGCGCGGTATTGCGCGGCGATACGTAGTAGTCAACGGCTTTGATGGAGCGCTTACGATGCTGGGACTTATCATGGGTTTTCATGCCGGTGGCGGCGTGCCTGCGGCGGTGGCTCTGAGCGCTTGCCTCGGCGCGGCAATCGCGCTGGCCGTAAGCGGTTTGAGTAGCGCATACCTCAGCGAGGCCGCCGAACGCAGGAAGGCTCTGCGCGAGTTGGAAAGCGCCATGATCGTGAAGCTCGGAAGAAGCGCGCATGGCCAGGCAACACGGCTGGTGCCGGTCATGATCGCCCTCGTCAACGGGCTTTCTCCGTTGGTAATTTCGCTCCTTATCACCTTGCCATTGTGGCTAACCGTTCAACAGATTCCGATGCCTGTGGAACCGATGACCGCTTCCATTGGTATAGCCTTTCTGATTATTTTCCTGCTGGGAATCTACCTTGGCAGAATCGAGCATGGTTTCTGGTTATGGTCCGGCATCCGCGCCGTTCTGATTGCCGCCGTTACCAGCGGGGTGATTATCGCAGTGGAGCGATAAGGATAGCGCCTTATTGCTTCGAACCATCGTACGCTTCACTGATTGCATCCGGTTTTCCGTCTCGATAAATCCAGTCCTGGCGGCGCATCCATTTTTCGATTTCCACCACAAAAAACACGACCGAAGAAAGCGCCAGACAAAACAGCAGCTCATTGCCGCTCAAGGCCTGAGTCTTGAAGATGGGCTGCAAAACCGGCACATACAGCACCGCCATCTGCAGCACAAAGGTCAACAACACTGAGCCCAGGAGAGGCCTATTGGAAAATAGCCCCTGACTGAACAGAGATTCCCGCTCCGACCTGATCGCCAACACATGTCCCATCTGCGACAGGGCAAGCACTGTGAAGACCATGCTCTGCCAATGGGCGGAACCCGTAAAATATGCCCAACCCTGCGAGAACAACGAGACTCCGCCCATCAGGAGACCGATCCACAAGATATGCTGCCACATACCTAGCGCAAAAATGCTTTGCTGAGGCGGGCGAGGCGGGCGTTCCATGATGTACCGCTCTTCCGGTTCGACGGCCAAAGCCAAACCAGGCAGTCCATCAGTAACCAGATTGATCCAGAGTATATGGATGGGCAGCAATGGGATAGGCAATCCGAGAAAGGGCGCCAAAAAGAGCGTCCAGATCTCCGCCGAGTTACAGGTCATGGCATATTTGATAAATTTGCGGATGTTGTCGAAAATCCGCCGCCCCTCCCGCACCGCCGTCACAATGGTGGCGAAATTATCATCCAGCAACACCATATGCGAGGCCTCTCGCGCAACATCGGTGCCGATTTTTCCCATGGCGATACCGATATTAGCAGAACTGAGCGCCGGTGCGTCGTTGACGCCGTCTCCGGTCATCGCGACGAATTCGCCTCTGTCCTGCAACGCACTGACGATCATGATCTTCTGCTCCGGAGCGACACGGGCGTAAATGCGAACGTCCTCAACCTGTTTTTCAAGCTCCTGGAGACTCATGCGCGCCAACTCCGGCCCCGTTAGAACCTTGCTATCGGCTTCGGCGATGCCAAGCCGCATGGCGATGGCCCGGGCAGTTGCCGGGTGATCGCCGGTAATCATGACTGGCGTAATTCCTGCGGTCTTGCAAAGCTCTACCGCCTCCTTGGCCTCGGGTCGCGGCGGATCTATAAGCCCTGCCAAGCCCAGAAAGCACAATTCGGATTCGATGGAGTCAGCGCTTAGCGATTCAGGGCGTCCGGGGAATTGGCGATAAGCTAGAGCCAGCACCCGCAACCCTTTTGCAGCCATCTGATCAGCGGCGGCTATAATCTTTTCGCTCTGCAGGGCTTGCGGACCGTCCTTGGCATATTGGCTAACGCAACGCTTCAGCAAACTCTCCGGAGCGCCTTTGGAATAAGCGATGAATTCGCTGTTTTCCTGGTGCAGCGTGGTCATGAGCTTGCGTTCGGAGTCAAAAGGGATTTCATCCAGCCGCGGGGCGTTTTTGGCAAGCTCCGCGCCTTCGTAGCCAGCTCTTCCGGCCGCTTCGTACAAGGCGATTTCGGTCGGATCGCCCAGTAATTGGCCGTTCTGATCGCGGCGGGCATCATTGTTTAACGCGAGCGCCCGCAACAGCCGAGGCGGAAAGTCAGAGGCGATGCTTTTCTGCAAAACGCCTTCAACATAGAATACTTCGGCGTGCATGCGGTTCTGAGTCAGCGTGCCGGTCTTGTCCGAGCAGATAAAGGTCACCGAGCCCAAAGTTTCCACGGCGGGCAGGCGGCGGATTAATGCGTTTTTCCTGACCATCCTGCGCGCGCCTAAAGCCAGGGATACTGTAGCCACGGCGGGCAGGGCCTCCGGGATGGCGGCAACGGCCAGACTGATGGCGGTCAGAAACATCAACACGGGCGGTACGCCACGCAGCAAACCCACCACGAAAATGATGGCGCAAATGGCCAATATCAGCAATGCGAGGCGCTTGCCGAAGCTGGCGAGACGTTGTTGCAAAGGCGTTTTGTTTTCTTTTTCCTGACTCAGGAGCTTGGCTATTTTGCCAAGCTCAGTGTCCATCCCGGTGGCGATGACCACTCCGGCCCCTCGGCCATAGGTAGCGATGGTTCCCTTGTAAGCCATGTTGCGACGGTCTCCGAGCGGCGAATCCAGCTCCCGTATCAACGCTCCCGTTTTTTCGACGGGCAGGGATTCGCCGGTCAGCGCAGCCTCCTCCACCTTAAGCCTCGTCACATCCACCAGCTTAAGATCAGCCGGGATGATATTGCCTGCCTCAAGCATGACCAGATCACCCGGGACCAGCTTTTGCACAGCTATGGTGTGGATTTTTCCCTCCCGCAACACCTGCGCGCTCGGACTGGACAAGCGCTTTAGCGCCGCTACAGCCTGTTCAGCCCGGTACTCCTGAATAAAACCAATGAGAGCATTCAACACAACGATTACGACAATAGCGATCGTATCGGTAAAGCCGCCGATCAAACCCGATACGATACCTGCAATGATCAGCACGATAATCATGAAATCGGCGAATTGCCCGAAAAATATCTGCATCGCCCCTCGACGCCGCTGTTCCCGGATGTCGTTCGGGCCATAGGCCGAGAGGCGTTCTTCAGCCTCATTATGATCCAGGCCCTTTTCGGGATCGACCTTGAGCCATGCGGTCGTCTGCCAGGGTTCAAGAAGATGCCACGGCGGAGCTGGGTGCTGGTATTCATGAGTTTTTCGTTGCTTAGTCATGGCTTTATCTCGTTGAAAACGGATACTGCGGGGATCTCATTAATAGATTGTATTGATCCAATAAATGCAACAACCTTGGAAAAAGTTGGAGGGTATAAACTTGAGTAGTAGCGAAAAGGGGATCTTCAATGAAAAAATTCACCGGTTAACCCAGCGAAAAGGATACCATATCTATCTGATAAAAAAACTTCCCGGAATATGAATAATATTTTTATGATCATTGCCGCCTTGTTGCTGGAGGCGCGCAATGGTTTTTTTGTGGCGGCAGCGTTTGGTCTGGATAAACTTCGGTAATCGCATATTAGCCGGTTTGCCAGACAGAGTAGCTTGCGTGGACGAATGCTGGCGAAAAGTATTTATCGCAGCGGCTTTGTCTTGCAGAAAAAAGATAAGCCGGTGGAAAACGGCAAATTCAGGATAATGGAAATTTTAAACCGGGAAATAAACAGGTCCAAAGGGCCTGTTTATTTATATAATGACTGGAGTCGTGTCATGCTTTTCAGGAAGCGGATTATCCATTTTAAA
Source organism: Methylobacter sp. KS41 (assembly GCA_002862125.1). Classification (GTDB taxonomy): domain Bacteria; phylum Pseudomonadota; class Gammaproteobacteria; order Methylococcales; family Methylomonadaceae; genus Methylobacter_C. The sequence continues at coordinate 326,328 of PHSP01000003.1, forward strand.
AACAAAGTAATTATTTCCCGGGATGAATAATCTTATTCTTAAGAGCAGAGAGCAAGTTTTTGACCTTATCCCAGGCGGCCGTCGATTTTTCGGATTGAATGACATCTTTCAAATCACTAATAGCATCGTAAAGCATTTTATAATCTGCTTTGTCGCCGTAGCCTAACATTTCCGAAAGCTTCAATTTTTCTTTGGCTGCATCAGTCAGTTTAAGGATTTCGGCTCTACTGGCTTCTTTGCTTAAATCGCTTTTATGTTCCAATTCCGACGCCGCTGTCAGCAAAGTTTCTGCTTGCAGTACAGGTAATGGCATAATTTCGGTGGTTTTCACCAGCATGCTCAGGACTTCATACAAAGCATCTTCCGCCTCAGCTGTTTTACCTTTGCCAATGAGGCTCGCTGCCTCTTTAATAGCCGTAGGGAACGTACCTAGAGGAATACTTGTGGTGGTAATGCGCATTTCGCTGACGAGCTCAGCCAGGATGGCGCGGGCGGCCTGAACCTTGTGATCTTCAAGTAAGTTATCGGCTTCGTCGGTTATTTTTTCAACCTGCTTGGCAGTACCATTAAATTCGTAAATATCCGCTTCCACATTGGCGGGTATCAAATTTAAACCCGGATATTTGGCCAACAGGGCATCCAGTTTGCCCGAGACATCCTCTAATAAAGACATTGCTTTTTTTGTATCTTTTTTTTGCAATGCCATTAACGCATTTTGAGTTTCTGAAATAGCCTCAAAAGCCTCATTGACTACTTTTTGTTGCCTTTCTTCGAGTAAATTGCGCTTTGCCGTCTGCGATTCTTGTGAGCCGGGAATTGATGAAGAAGTGGAAGATTTGGCAGCGGATGCCGCTGAAACATTCGCTGCAGAACCTATTGATGAAGCTAATGTAATGGCCGCAGCTACGGCTGTTTTTTTCAGTCTATGTCTGTTCATGGTTTTTCCTCTCGTTTTTATGATGATTATGCAGCCGGTTAGCAGATTGAGTTCGCCGGGATTCCTGGCTGGGTTGTGCCGGGGTGTGCTTAAATGATCCGGGCCGAGTTGGAGTCCAGATTCATGTAATATGAGCATGATCCATGCCAATACCTTGGTGTCAAGGGCGGCGGGCTTCAAAAAAAGAGATTATTGCTTCTTAAGGCCGGTGTTTTAGCTATGGCAACGATTATGCAGTGAATTTCTCATGGGTAAATTAATCACTCGCGTTGTCTTTGTTCAGGACCAGTAAACATTTAATTATGGGTTAAAAGCACACATGGAGCCGGTTGATTTAAACCGTTCCAAATTTATCCACTTTAAAAATAAAACATAAGGTATAAAGGTTTTATAATCCTGTATCTGAAAAGGAAAATCGCCGCTCCATGGAAAATGGCATACGGCTTGCCAAGATTCACTGGGTCATGCAATTGTCCTGGCGATTGCGTAAGGGTTCCTGCCAATATAAAAACATGGATAAATTTGCCGGCAGAAAAAATCATTTTAAAAATGTATGGTTTTGGAGGGCTTTTTGCTTCCTGATCCAGGGCATTATTCTATAACTTAAATCAGGCTATCCCGCCTGATGTGAAAGGAGATATAAGATGAACAAAAAACACAACAAAACTCTGAAAGTCATGCTTGCAATGATCATAATGACTGGCATGGCGGCTAATGCGGCACAAGCGGGAGAATCGAAGGAGAAGGAAGTAAAAGAGTTAAAGCTTTTTAATCTGGCCAAAATCACTTTAACCGAAGCGATCAAAGCTGCGGAACAAAAAACCGGCGGCAAGGCCATGGAAGCAGAAGTGGATGATGACTCAGATACCGTTCAATTTGAGGTAGAGGTTCTTAAAGACGGCAAGATTCATGAAGTGATAGTCGATGGATTAACGGGTAAGGTCCTTAAAGTTTCCCTGGATGATGAGTCTGGCGAAGGCTATGAAAACGAAAAAAAATAAATTCAATGCCGATGTCTGCGGATATCTGCTTAAACCGTTTGCATTCAGAGAGTTTGGCGATCGAGTCAGTGCGCAGCTGCCGGGAAGGCCAGGGCCGGACTTCCCGGCCGCATGTTGTTGATGGACCGGTTGAAGCAATTGCAGTTAAGCGTATTGCGTCAGCAAAGGCGGCTTGCCTGCATGTTCCTGGAGCTTAATGATTTCAAGCATGTTGATGACAACTGCGGACATGAATTTGGCGTCCAATTGCTTAAGTTTGTTGCTGAGCGCCTAAGCGCATCGGTCCGGGCAAACGGCGCAGTTGCGAGAATGAGGGTGGCGAATTCATTATCCTGATTGAGCGTTTGGAAAACCGCGAAGCGCCGGAAGCCGTGATCGGGAAAATTCAGCAAAAACATTCCGATGGATTTTTGTTAAAAGGCCAGTTGGTCTGAGCGCGCACCGGCATCGGGATAGCCATGTTGCCCGAGGATGGCGGCTGTCCAGATGCCTTGATCAAGCCAAGCGGAGCAGATGTTGTATGCAGATTAACTCACTCATGCCGTAAATCTTCACCTGGTATGAAAAAATTACACTGTATACTTTGGGATAGTTATAGGCTATGAAGTAGACTTATTCATGCTTTTGCTTGCGGATTGATAAAACGGTTGTTTTTTATACAGGAAGCTTTGTTGCTTAAATTCCACCATCAATCGTTTGATGAGAGCTCAGCGGCATGCCATACTTGCCCGGCTTTGGATTATTCAAGGATTTTGGAAAGCTGCGTAAAACAAAGCATTTTCACTTACGCCCTTTTAATGGATTTAGAAAAACAAAATTATAAAAATAAAAATAGGTGATCCGGCTGATTATGAGGCGGATAGGATACTTGTTATGAACTGGAAAAAAACAGCGCTTCGATCCATTCCAATGCTTTATTTACAGGTCGTGCCGTTTCCAATGGGGACGAAATCATGAACTTTTTGCCCAAGCTTTGGAATAATATAAAAAAAACCTGTCTTGTCCTTGCATTAATCGCAGCAGTGATAACCGGCGGTTGGGTGGCTAACCTCTACGAGATGTCTAGAAAGCCTCAAATCCCTGACAGGCAGTCAATTGTCGGAGGCGATAATGCTTTAAATATAGGCCGTTACAGCGATGCAGAACGGATTTTTGAGGCGGAATTCAGGGCTAATCCGGAAAATAAGCAAGCTGCATGGAACATGGAAATCGCCCGGGTCAGGGAGAAAATAGCCAGTCCGGATTTTAAAGAAGATATTGACGCGCTTTATCAGAAAAAACCCGGCGACTCTCATGTCAATTTGTTCATGGGAGAGTTCTACGCGTCTGATAACCAACCCGAAAAGGCGGCAACGTATTATGAGCAGGCTATCAAACTGAACCCGAAACTGGCGGAGGCGCACTATGATCTGGCTATGCTTTATGGGCGGCAAGACAACCTGGTATCGGCCAAGGTCGAAGCTATGAAAGCGCTGGAAATATCACCGACGCCAAAATATCGAAACACCCTGGGAACGATCTATCTTAAACAACATCGTTACGAAGAAGCCATCAGGGAGTTTGCAAGAAATAAAGAATACCCGCTTTCAGCCCTTGAGAGCGCCAAGATTTACTGGCGCCTTGAGTATTTAAGCCAAGCTGTAAGTTATCAAAAGCAAGCTGTTGAATGGCTGGAAGATAAAGAGATAATGGACAAGCCGGATAATCAAGAGACCTGGTATTTTGAAACCGCCTTTGGAAAAGTAATTCAGCTGGTTAAATTAGAAGAGAAAAAAAGCTATGCGTTGTTTAGTTTATCGGTAAGTCTTTATTTCCAAGGAGATAAGAAAGGGGCGGAAAATGAGGTGAAAAAAATTTACGATTTAAAGGTAACACGTCAAGCTTACATTAATGCGCTATTAACAGCTGATCTGGATGCATTAGTACAAGTAAATGGTACTTATGCCGGGCAGGTTGCCGCCTATAAGGAACTTTATCTGTAAATCCAGCATGCATGGCTTTCTGCTCCATTCAACTGCCGGATTCACCTAACTGTATATTAAAGAGAGACAATGAACGCAATTTTTTACCGGCCCGCAAAACTTCGCGCCTTGTCATTTCTGGGGTTGTTGCTATTAGCTCTTGCTATCCTAGGCGGCATGATCTGGCGTAATTTGCATCACTTTGAAACGGTTTTATCCTACGTGAATTATTCCCACCGCATTCAAAATGTTTCCGTGGGTTTGCAGCAATCGTTGATTGGCTATGTCACCGAAACCGTTCCCCGGACTCACTCTATGGTGTTGGTTAAGACCCTGAGTGAAATGAACAAGTTAACGGCCGATAGCCGGTATTTATCACCCTCTACAAGAAAAAATCTGGAAACAGTCAGTAGCTTGCTGACCAATATAGGTAAACTGGACAAATCAGAAAAAAATGCCCGCTTGATACAAGCACTCGACGTAATGAGTCAGACACTTGATGAAGAAGGCCTTCAACGGGAAAAATTATTGAAGGACATCAATTTTGATACCCAGACGGAACTGTATATATCATCAGTTACCTTCACTCTTATTTTGCTGGGAGCATTGTTTTTTTTATATCATAGAATTTTACATCCGCTTAATGATCTGAGGCAGTTATTGGAACGTTTATCTGATGAAAACTATACACCGATCACCATTGATCACCTGGATCCTTTGCTGTTTCCGGTTTTTAACAGCTATAACGAAATGGTCATGCATCTCGCGGAGCTGGAAGAAGCCAAACGCTTGTATGCACAATCATTACAGAGGGAAGTCAGATTAGCCACGCAAGCTCTATTGGAGCAACAAAACAGTCTGGCAAGAGCTGAACGCCTGGCGGCAATTGGTGAAGTTGCCGCCGAATTCGCGCACGAAATCCGTAACCCGCTGGCTGGCATTCAAATGGCTTTCAACAATTTACGCCGCGAAATTGACGATCAACGTCAATGCGAAAGAATGGATCTGATCAGCAGCGAGTTGAAACGCCTTGCGCGACTGCTAAACGATATGCTCGACCAAAGCCGTCATTCGCCGGAAACTGCTACCGGTTTTGACTTGGCGACGCTTATCCGGGATTTGCTGACATTAACACGTTATCAGATCGATGAATGCATAGAACTGAAAAGCGATACACCGGGCGCTTTACCAGTGCATTTGCCAGAGAGCGGCATACGTCAGGCCTTGTTGAATTTGATACTGAATGCAGCAGACGCTCTGGAGGGCAGTCCGGGAAAAATCTGTATCAAGGCGCGCGTTGAAGCGCAAGGCGTACGCATTGATGTATTCGACAATGGCCCCGGTTTTTCTGATGACATGCTTAGCTACGGGATACGGCCATTCCGGACCAGCCGTCAGCGCGGCACTGGATTGGGGTTGGCCATGGTGCAACGTTTTGTCAAGGATATAGGCGGAACGGTTAAGCTCGGCAATCAACAACCTCATGGCGCTTGCGTGACTGTATTATTGCCTAGGGAATATTTTGCTGGAGATCAATCATGATAGAAACGCTGCTCATCATCGAAGATGAAAAACTGTTAGGTTCCGAGTTATCACGACATTACCGGCAATCAGGCTGGGAGGTGGTGTTGGCCAGTAATTTGGCTGAAGCCAAAAACCAGGTGCTTAAAAATCGCATAGAACCCCTGGTGATTCTTTCCGATATGAACTTGCCGGACGGAAACGCCCTGGACTTTATGGAAGCGATGAAAAAAAATGTAAATTATGCCGAGTGGCTGTTTTTAACGGGATACGGCAGCGTACCCGATTCGGTAAGAGCCCTGAGGCTTGGGGCTTATGATTTTCTGGAAAAGCCCTGCGATCTGGAGCGGCTGGATCTGGTCGTCAGCAGCGCCACACGCAGCGCATCTATGCAACGCCGCGTCATTGATCAAACCAAGCAAGGCTACCGGCGCTTCTCGCCGGATGCTTTTGTTGGCCATAGCCGGCAGGCGCAAGATATCCGGCAGCTACTGGCCAAGCTGACGCAAGTGCCGTTCAGCGCCTTGATTATCGGTGGCGAAAGCGGCACCGGCAAGGGTTTGACAGCGCGCATACTGCACTACGGCGGTCCCCGCGCCCAACAGCCTATGATTGAAGTCAATTGCGCGGCATTGCCGCGTGAATTGCTGGAATCAGAATTATTTGGTCATGAACCGGGAGCATTCACGGGGGCGTCAGGACGGCATCGGGGTTTGTTGGAACAAGCCGACGGCGGGACTCTGTTCATGGATGAAATCGGTGAAATGCCTCTGGATTTGCAGGCTAAGCTGCTTAAAGCCATTGAGGATCACAAGGTAAGGCGTTTGGGCGGGGAAAAAGAGATTAGTGTCGATGTGCAAATAGTCGCCGCGAGCAACCGTGATCTGGAACAAATGGCGCAAGCAGGTAGTTTTCGCGCGGACTTATACCATCGTTTGAGCGTATTTAAGGTGATCCTGCCGCCACTGAGAGAAGCCGTGGAAGACCTGGATGAGCTGGTGCCGCTATTTGTTGCGGAATATAACGCCAAAGCCGGGCGGCATGTGAAGGATATTCCTGATGATGTATGGAATAAGCTTAAAGCGCATCACTGGCCGGGTAATGTCAGGGAGTTGCGTAATGTTATTGAACGTTGCGTATTATTTTCTGAAGGACCGGTATTTCCCGGACAATGGCTGCAATTACACGGACAGCATCCCCATGCAGTATCAATGGATCAAGATCAAAAGCTTGGGGGCATTGATGCTTGCTCCCAGGCAAAAGCGAGTGAAAAAGGGATTTATTTGCCTTTGGATGGCAGTATGGCGCTTGATGATATGGACCGGTTCATCATTAAAAACGCGCTGGAACGAGCCGATAATAATCTAACCGCCGCCGCCAGGGCTCTGGGCGCGACTAGAGAAACGCTGCGCTACCGGGTAAGGAAATACAATCTGAAAACCGTGGATTGATAAAATTTGCAGCGCATAATCAAGTTAAATTCCCTATGCATAGCCGGGTTTTAGCTTATTTAATTTAGAGGCGACTTCTATAGCAGGGGTCTAAAGTCCCGAAGTATATAAGCTAACATACAGGCTCTGTATTAAGTCAAGCTATCATGATATATTGTAAGAAACCAACGTAGCGGGATCTTAATCAATGAAGTGGGTTGCAATATAGATGTGGAAGGCGGGAATTTCAAAAGACGTAGCGGCTAATGTACTTCGCTAGTCCGCAATTGCGGATTTTAAAAAGTGTTGAACGCCATAATAATACAAGGACTTTCGGTTTCCATTTTCCGCAAAATTGACCTCGTACAGTAATAGTGTAATCCGGCAACTGAGTATTGCCGGATTACCTTATTCTAAGCCGGCCATCATAGATGCTCAGTTATGCAACCATTTAATTCCATGCCTTTAAGAAAGATTAAATGATTTTTGCTTTATTTGTTCATATTCATCATTTTTTGATGGTGCATAGACATCATTTGCATATGTTCAGTTTTCATCAGTTCAAGCTGTTGATCCTTCAATGCTTGCCGTTTGGCGGGATCAGTTTCCGCAAGAATCTTGTTGGAAAGATCATGCATCTTAAGTATTTGTTCCTGTCTCATTTTCAAATGTTCCATCATCATTGATTCATCCATAGCGCCCATGCCAGGACTCATTTTCATTTCAGATTTCGTTTCGGCTGGGTCAGCCGCCAAACAGACCTGGCCTAAAGAAATTAGCGCCAAAATTGCGATTAACTTAACTTGAATTTTCACGGCATTGCCTCTTAAATTTTTTTTATAAAAAACTAACCTTAACATTATTATTGTAAACCGGCTATTAATAAGCCGCCAATTCTCCTCGCACATGCAAGCACTGATTCAACTTTTTGGAGTTAAAGACCTCATCCCTCACGGCTATTGCCTGTCGTGGAGCCCCGTATTACTATGGTTAAACGTGATCTCGGACCTGCTGATCACTTTCGCTTATTATTCCATTCCTTTAATTCTTGTCTATTTTATCAGGCAACGTAAAGATTTTCCCTATCCGTGGCTGGTTGCCTTGTTTGCCGGATTTATTGTCGCTTGCGGCACCACGCATTTAATGTCGGTCATAACAATCTGGATACCTTTATATTGGCTGGATGGCATGATTAAAGCCTTTACAGCGATTATTTCGCTTACCACCTCCGCGCTGATGCTTTGGATTATTCCAGGCGCACTGGCTTTACCCAGCTCCGCGCAACTGCAAGCTGAAATACAACAAAGAAAAACCGCGGAAGACGCCTTGCGTGAAAGCGAAAACAAACTCGCCACTATTCTTGACAGTGTAGAGGCCTTTATATATATCAAGGATTGCAACTATCAATACCGGTACGCCAATCAGCCGGTTCTGCAGTTGCTTGGCAAAAAACTGGAAAACCTCATCGGTTCACTAGATGACGGCCTTTTTGATCAGGCTACGGCGGAAAAATTGCGGGAAAATGATCGCCGTGTCCTTGAGCTGGGTGAGCGTGTAGCGACCGAGGAGGTTAATACCGGCAAAAATAACACCAATACCCGGACCTATTTATCCATTAAGCAACCGCTTCGCCGTAAAGATGGCACTATTTACGGATTGTGCGGCATATCTACCGATATCAGCGGTCGCAAACAAGCGGAAGATGCATTGCGGGAAAGCCGGGTGGAACTGCAAGAAGCCCAGCGAATTGCCCATGTCGGCAGTTGGAAGATAGACTTGGCGACTCATCAAGTCGATTGGTCGGAAGAACTTTACCGGATATTAGGCTGTAATCCGGAGTCTCCACCCCCGGATTTCACCGGGCATAGCCGGTTTTTCACTTCCGAGAGCTGGAAAAGCTTGAGCGCCGCTCTGCTCCAAACACGGGAAACAGGGGAACCCTATGAACTGGAACTTGACGCAGTCAGGACGGATGGGGAATACAGAAAAGTTCTGTCGCGCGGGGAAGCGATACTAGACGGAAGCGGCGCCATAGTCGGGCTTCATGGAGTGGCGCTGGACATTACCGAGCGCAAGCAGATGGAGGAAAAGCTGCGCGACAGCCAGTCCTTGAATGTCGGCATTATTGACTCGCTGAATGCGCACATCGCAGTGCTGGATGCGCAAGGGTTTATTATTGCCGTCAACCTCGCGTGGCGGCGTTTTGCAAAAGAAAACTGTTCTGGAGGATTCAGCCTGGATGTGCTGGGAGTTAATTATCTGGACGTGTGCAAATTTGACTGTAACCAAACTTATGCCGATGAGGCTAATGCCGTCCTGACAGGCATTGCAGCGGTGCTGGCTGGCGAGCGGGAGATATTTCATTTAGAGTACCCGTGCCATTCGCCCGCTCAGCAACGCTGGTTTCACATGACTGTCTTGCCATTGCAAGGTTTACGTCGCGGGGTTGTGGTCAGTCATGAAAATATCACCGAACGCAAAATAATGGAAAATGAGCTAAAAGCCAGTGAGGAAAAATTCCGTTCGATTATTGAGGTTTCTCCTGTGCCGATGGCATTAAATGATGAACAGTTGAAAATCACTTTTGTGAATCCCGCATTTGTGGAAACCTTTGGTTACACGCTAGATGATATTCCCGCTCTGGCGGATTGGTGGCCGAAAGCCTACCCTGATCCGGCTTACCGGGAATGGGTCAAGTCTACCTGGCAAACGGCATATGAAATATCCCAACGGGAACAGATTAGTATTCCGCCTCTGGAGCTGTTTGTCCGCTGCAAGGACAACAGCATCAAAACCGTTTTAATATCCGCTGCTCCGATTCATCACGATTTAGACAGTGAGTATTTGGTAATACTGTACGATATTACTCAACGCAAACAATTGGAAGCCAAGCTCAACGCCATTTTTAATGCTTCAGTGGAAGGTATTATCACTGTCGACAAATCCGGCGTCATCGTGTCTGCCAATACCGCGGTTGAAGCCATTTTTGGCTATCAGCCGGAAGAGCTGACGGGGTGCGGTATTGACCAAATCATGCCGTCATGGTCAAAAGAAAAAAATGATAACTTCATGTCCAGCGCAGCAAAATCCGGCGCTAAAATTCAAGAGCTTGAAGGTATTCACAAAAATGGCTCAGTGGTGCCTGTGGACCTGTCCATAGCCGAGTATGCAATCGATAATGCACGCTATTTTACTTATATTGTCCGTGACGTGAGTTTGCGCAAACACAGGGAGCGGAAAAACAAGGAACATCTGGACCAGCTCGCTCATGTCACCCGGCTCGGGCTGATGGGTGAAATGGCCTCGGGCATCGCTCATGAAGTCAATCAGCCGCTCACCGCAATTTCCAGCTATGCGCAAGTCAGTTTAAACCTGATTAACAAGGATAATCCTGATCTGGTAAAGCTTGCCGAAGTATTATACAAAACCCAGCAACAGGCTTTAAGAGCCGGGCGGATAATTCACCGGATGAGGGAATTTGTCAAATCGCATGCAAAACAAAGTTCAGCCGCCAGCATTAATACCTTGATTCAGGACGCTGTCAGCCTGTGCGCCGCTGAACTTAAACAAAACGGCATAGAGCTGGCCTTGCAACTGGACAATGATCTGCCGCCTATTAATGTCGATCATATACATATTGAACAGGTCATCATAAATTTAATCCGGAACAGCATTGACGCCTTGCAAAACCTAGCCGAAAATCAGCAACGCCAGTTAAGCATCCATAGCCGGTTGACGCTCAAAAATGCCGTGCTGGTAAGGATAAAGGACAATGGACCGGGAATTGATGAAGACCGGCAACAAAAAATATTTATGCCCTTTTATACCACCAAGCCGGACGGCATGGGCATGGGCCTATCCATCAGCCGCTCACTGCTCGAAGCCCATGGCGGCACTTTGTATTTCAAAAGCAAATCCGGAAAGGGCTGCGCTTTTTATTTCACCCTGCCAACGGAAATAGTCTGATGAGTGTTAGGCGGGTTATGCCGCAAATATTCATCTGCGTAAAGCTGCGCAAATCGTATTGACAAGAAAGCCATGCCGGACGGCATGTTTTCCCCGGAAACTTATCGAAGTTGAAATACAAATACTTGGTTGTCCGGAATAGGGCGAGAAGAATTCATTCGCCGCCGGAAGATAAATATTCACATAAAACTGCTTATAACGCCACAGGCTGCATTTATTGAAGCTTTACGAGTGTTGCCAAGAAAAGCGCTACTGGTGGCATCATTGGTTTATTCAATATTCTTGAAGCGAGCGGTCAATTTTCATTTTGATAATTTGTCTCGCTTTTTTTCTGCCCGTTTTCATCCCACTCAATAGTCACGCCATTTGCCTTTCCATTTATATAATCGGTTTCACTCATTTTTTGACCGTTTTCATACCACCAGGAAAACAGCCCATTTACCTCGCCGTCTGAGTAATTTGCTTCACTCTTCTTTTTTCCGTTTTCATACCAACTGATAAATAATCCATTTTGCTTTCCGTCTTTGTAGCTTGTTTCACTCTTTTTTTGCCCATTTTTTGAATAATATTCTATGTATTTGCCGGTGAAGGGTTCATTATCATCCGGTAAATAAGCAATCCCGTTTCTTATTTGTATGACATTAGTAATTGTTTCTTCCAAGCCAATTTTTTCTAAAATTCGCGAGCTATTACATCCGGAGATAAAAACAACGATAGCCAGGATACCTATTAAATATTTCATATTCGTTCCCTTGGGTAAGTAGGAGTCCGCCCAGTCATAGCAGTTTTGTAACAGCTTCGCACTCATCGCAGGTCAATGCAAAATCGATGATGGACAGATCTTCTCGCATGTGGTTTTTAGAAGTAGTGCCCGTCAACGGAATAATGTCGATGTGGTTCAAATAGCGGAAAAATATTTGGGCGCTGCTGCGCTGGTATTTCGTGGCCAGCATTTGCAGCGTGGGATGCGCCAAAACCTTGGGATTGGCGGTCAGCGTCCAGAAGCTTTGATAAATTATCCCCTGTTGCCGGCAAAAATCACGAATGCCTCGGTCATAGAGGGTTTCAGCATAAAAACGGTTTTGGATAACAGCGGGTTTGACCTTGGCATTTAGATAGAAAAGCTCAAACTGTTGGAGGTCATAGCAATTGCTAATCCCTAGTTGTCTGGCCCCGCCAGTATGAAAAATATGCTCCATTGCCTGCCACACTTCCTGAAATTGCTGTTGATCCGGCAACGGTGAGTGCAACACCAGACAATCTAAATAAGCGGTTTGCAGATTTTTCAGCGAAGTCTCGAACGATTGCGCTACTTGCTCGCTCAGGCTGGCTCTGGCATCATAAGGAACTTGAGCCGGATCCTGCCCATCCAACGGAGTGAATTTGCTTTGCAGATAAAGTTCGGAACGGTCTATTCCGAGTTTCCGGTAGGCCGCCACGCCGTCACCGGCCCCCGCTTCGTGGTAATGCTTGGGCTGGCAGGCGGTATCAATGCCGCGAAAACCCAGGCCGATAGCCTGTTCCACCAGTGCCGCCGTGTTGTCTTTCTTCCATGCCGTACCGTAAATGATCCGGGGTATCCTTACACCGTAAAGCGAAGTAAAAAAGCTGTTCTGGTTCATAGGCAGTCTTGAGCAATATTGGAAATTGATCATCCTCCCGCGCTTGGAGGACTCCGGGAATCCGGTCCCGGTTTGTTCGACCGTATAATACACGCATGACGACAGCGTTTTTAGAAATTTTCATAGGATTATTATTTTTCGCTTATCTTTTTTGCTGTTTAAGCTGGTAAGTTCGTATCCGGTCTCAAAATCCAGCCATAAGTGGATTGGGATGCCTGCTTTAGGTTAACAATCAGTTTCCTGAATTGACTAAAGCAGCTGCGAAATTGTCTCAGGGCTGGTTATTTTGTACAGTTGTATCCAAAAACTATGAATATTTTTAAACGCGCAAAAACCCGATACATTTTACATCGTTATTCCATTCAACATGACCTATGGCAGGCTGTAACCGGAGAGTTGCGATTATTGCAGGGCATGAGCCCGGTGGAAAAGGCGCATTTACGTGAATTAAGCGCCTTATTCCTGCACCAGAAAAGAGTAATTGGCGTAGGGATCGCCATCAGCGAAGAAATGCGTGTTAGTGTTGCCGCACAAGCATGCCTGCCGGTTCTTGCGATGGGTGTAGGATTATTGACCGGCTGGACCGACATTATTATTTATCCGGCTGCGTTTCGTATAAACCGGGACGAAATGGATGAGTTTGGCATTGTTCATCATAATGATGGAATCTTAAGCGGTGAAGCGTGGTCAAGAGGACCGGTTATTTTATCCTGGGACGATATCAAACGGGATATGCAAGGGCTGCATTCCGGGCAAAACGTTATTATTCATGAAATCGCTCACAAGCTGGATATGCTGAATGGCCGGGCCAACGGCATGCCGCCGTTGCATACTGCCATGCAGACGCTGGAATGGACCGCAGCCTTAAGTGACGCTTACGAGCAATTGCATCAACGCCTTCAGCATCAGCGCCGGGTTTGTGTTAACCCTTATGCTGCAACCAGCCCGGCTGAATTTTTTGCAGTGTTCAGCGAATATTTTTTCTGCGCCCCGGAAATACTGCGCACAAACTTTGCCGGTGTTTATGAACAACTGCGGCTTTATTACCGACAAGACCCGTTTGTCCGTTGCCGACTAAACCCGGAATATGGGCCTGCCGTCAATGGGTAAGGCGCTTAATGATTGATGCAAACGCATGATATGTTATGAACTGATCTTGCAGGACCAAAAGTAAGTAATGACAAGTCTTAAATTTTGAGTTATCCAGCGCCATCAAAATCTTACTTGGACGTAGAGGCCTATATTCCACGCGAGGAAAATCCGTGATAGAAACAAGCTGCAACAAACCGCTGGACACCGGTATCGCCATCATTCACTCCAACAAGCTGGAAGAACTGGGTGATGTAGCGGAGTTCTGGCTGCGGGAGCATCCATTGGCGCCACTGGAAAATGAGGTGTTTCTAGTGCAAAGCAATGGGATGGGGCAATGGTTGCAGCAGAATCTGGCGCAAAATAGCGCGTTAGGAATAGCGGCGGCAATTAAAATGCAATTGCCGTCGTTGTTTATCTGGAGTATTTATCGCGCCGTATTGGGCCAGCAAATTCCCAAAGAACAAGTGCTGGCAAAATCCCCGCTGACCTGGCGTTTATACCGGTTGTTGCCAGTCCTTATCAAGCGGCCTGAGTTTGAGACCCTGGCGGCATTTTTGGCTGAAGATAAAAATAGCCGGAAACGTTATCAACTCGCTGAACAATTGGCTGACCTTTTTGACCAATATCAGGTTTACCGTTCAGACTGGCTGGCCGATTGGGCAGCCGGACATGATAGCTTGCGCAATGCAAATGCCGAACTGCAGCCCATCTCCGGACAGCAGCGCTGGCAGCCTGCATTGTGGCGGGCGGTGCTGGCTGATCTTGGTGAAGCTTATATGCCTTTTGCCAGCCGCGCATCGGTGCATGCGCGGTTCATGGCCCGCATTGATGAACTGGAACGGCGTCCCGCAGGCATGCCTCGACGGATCATACTGTTTGGCCTGTCGTCTTTGCCGCAGCAAGCGCTTGAAGTCTTGGCCAAATTGGGCGGATTTTGCCAGATTGTGTTGTTTGTTCACAATCCCTGCCGGTATTACTGGGCGGATATTATTGAAGACAAAGAGCTGTTAAAAGCGGAACGCCGCCGCCAGGCTTATAAATCCGGAATGACGGCCTCGCTGACAGAGGAAGAATTGCACCTTCACGCACAACCTTTACTCGCCGCCTGGGGCAAGCAAGGGCGTGATTATATCCGTCTACTGGATCAATTTGATGAGACTCAAAGCTATGCAAACTGGCATTGGCCGGACAGCAAAATCGATCTGTTCAAGGATTATGGAGAACCCGGTCAATGCAGCCTGTTGCAACAGTTACAGCAATCAATACTGGATCTGGAGCCAGTGCCCGCCAATCCTTTCGATCTGTCTGAAGCCGATGGGTCGCTGGCGTTTCATATTGCCCATAGTCCGCAACGCGAAGTCGAAATTCTTCACGATCAACTATTAGCCCGCTTTAATAAGGCTGAGCAAAACGGCAACCCGTTACATCCGCGCGACGTGATTGTCATGGTGCCGGACATCAATAAATATGCGCCGCATATCCGCGCGGTATTTGGGCAAGTGCAGCCTGGAGATTCCCGCTACATACCTTATAGTTTGGCCGATCAGCAACAGCGCGGACAAAATCCTTTATTGGCTGCTGTTGAAACATTACTCAATCTACCTGACTCGCGCTTTACAGTCAGTGAGTTTCTCGGACTGCTGGAGGCGCCGGCGATAAGGCAGCGCTTTGAAATTGATGAAGCGGCTATTCCAAAATTACATCAATGGATTGAAGAAGCCGGGATTCGCTGGGGTTTAAATGCCTGGCAGCGTGGGCAAATTGTAGCTATGCCGGAACATCTGGAAGCAAATACATGGCAATTCGGCTTGCGGAGAATCTTGCTCGGCTATGCCGCCGGAGCCGGTATTGCGTTTAATTCAATTGAGCCATACGACGAAGTTGGCGGGCTGGATGCACAATGGGTCGGTGGTTTGTCGTTCCTGCTGGAAACACTTGAGAAATACGCCAAATTGTTGCGGCAAGATAAAAATTCAGCTGTCTGGCAGCGAGACCTGTCAACTTTCATGGAGGATTTTTTTGCCGCCGGCAGCGAGCGGGAGCGAATAACTCTGGAGATACTTACCCGCTCATTAACAACGTGGGGACAAACCTGTGAACAAGCCGGATTGACAGCCAATGATAGCTTGCCGCTAAATGTTGTCCGGGAAGCCTGGCTGGCTGCGGTGGATGAACCCAATCTCCAGCGGCGTTTTTTAAGCGGGCGTGTCAATTTCTGCACACTGATGCCGATGCGCGCCATCCCTTTTCGTCTAATCTGTTTGCTGGGCATGAATGACGGTGATTATCCACGGAGTCAGCAGGCGCGCAGTTTTGACTTGATGAGTCAACGGGGACAATATCGTCCGGGCGACCGCTCGCGCAGGCAGGACGATCAATATCTGTTTCTGGAAGCCCTGCTTTCGGCCCGGCAACAACTTTATGTCAGCTGGATAGGCCGCAACATTCGCGACAACAGCAGGCGGCCTCCATCAGCGCTGATTAGCCAACTGCGTGATACGCTGGCCAGGGGCTGGCGGCTGGCGGATCACAACCTTGACTTGCTGACGGAAATAACTGTTGAACATCCTCTGCAGCCTTTTAGCCGGCGGTATGTTAAGAAAAATCGTGATCCACGCTTGTTTACCTACGCGCGGGAATGGTTCGAGGCATCCGCTTTAGTCAGTTTACCAGACAGAGCATCCGGGGCTGAGTATGAAAAGGCTTTCACGCTAACCCTGGAAGCCTTGACGCGTTTCCTGAAAGCGCCGGTAAAAGCCTTCTGTAATAGCACCCTCAAGTTTGGCTTTGATGAAGAAACAGTCACCAGTGAAGATAATGAACCGTTTGGGTTTAACCCGCTGGAAAGAATTATGCTAAGTAACGGCTTGCTGGATGCTTTGCGAAGCGAAATCCCGGATGACATGGATGGTTTTTTTGAACGGCAGCAGACGGCATTGGCCCGCAAAGGTAAGCTTCCTCTTGGCGGTTTTGCGCATGCGGCGTATGTTGATATTGTAGGTCCAGTCAATCAGGTCTGGCGGCAATACCAATCGCTGTTAACTTTATGGCCGATCGAAATAACGCCGCACGCAATTGAGTTGGATATTGAGTTAGCCAATGGCATCACGGTCCAGTTAACAGGCAAGCTGGGCAATTTGCGGCAAAGCAGCATTGATCCTAGCAATGGCTCGATTTATATAAGCGCGCAAGCCTTACTCGCCAAGCCGGGAAAAATAAAATACCACAATCTCTTGTTTTATTGGCTGCAGCATTTGGCTGGTTGCGCCTCCGGCCTGAATATCGAGACTCTGGTGATTGGCGCAGATAGCGTAATTGAAATTATCCCGCTCGCTCAAGCTGAAGCGCTTGAGCTGCTCAAAATGCTGATTGAGGCTTGGTATCTGGGCCTGCAAGCGCCCTTGCCGGTTGCTTGCAGGACGGCGTTCGCCTGGCTGGGCGCGGTATCCGAGAAAGCCATGAATAGTGCGCGGTTACAATATGAAGGTGATGATTGGAACACTGGCGAAGTGGATTACGATGCCTGCTTAGCGCGATTTTTTCCGGACTTTGCCAGCTTGAAACCGGAAGCCGAGCAAGATGGTTTTGTGGATTGGGCTAACAAGCTTTATCTGCCGGTATTAACTCATATCAAGGAACGCCCAGCCGCCCAGGGAGCGCATATATGACCGCCGCAATCCCCTTGAATCCTCTTGAATTTCCGCTGTCCGGCACCCGCCTTATCGAAGCCAGCGCCGGAACCGGCAAGACTTATACCATCGCGGCATTATATGTAAGGCTGATTCTCGGTCATGGCCAAAACGCCGGCTTGCCCTCGCGTGAATTATTGCCTCCGGATATTCTGGTGGTGACTTTTACGGATGCCGCCACCAAGGAATTACGTGAACGCATCCGAGCCCGTCTTACCCATGCGGCGCGTTTTTTCCGTCAACTGCCGGAGGAAGGCAGCGATGATTTTCTGGAGCCGCTACGCGCCGGTTATGAATCAAGCTATTGGTCGGCTTGCGCCCGGCGCCTGGAACTGGCCGCCAACTGGATAGATGAAGCCGCTGTCTTCACTATACACAGCTGGTGCAATCGTATGTTGCAGCAACACGCTTTCGACAGCGGTAGCCTGTTTCGTCAGGAGGTTAATACTGATGATACGGAGCTTTTGAATGAAGTGGTGCGTGATTATTGGCGGACTTTTTTCTATCCCTTGAATGAAGTTTCGTGTCAAGCGGCGGTCAAAATCGCGAGTTCGCCGGAAGACCTGACCCGTTTGATCAAGCCTTTGTTGTCTGAAACCGAGGCGCTGGGGCTTGAGTGCGTTAACGATGACATAGCGCTTGTCTTCAAAAATTGGGAGGATTGGGAGAACAAGCGGCGTAATCTTGAAACCCATGCGCGCTCGCTATGGGCCGGCAATATTGATGAAATAGAAAAGCTGCTGAATATTGCCTTTAATAGCCGCTGGTTAAATGGCAATCTATACCGGCAGACGGCTTTTGGCACAAAATTGATGGAGTTGGCGGCATGGGCGCAAAACGGTATCAATCTGGATCTCGATGCCCTGGTTAAATTCGGCCAGCAAAAATTGCAATCAGGGTTAGTCAAAGCCCATCAGGATAAAGCGGTTCTATTTCAGCACGCCGCGTTTAAAGCCCTGGATGTTTTAGCAGCTCATATCGAGCAAGAGGTGGAAGTTGCACAAAATCTCATCTTGCACGCTATCAACTGGATTCGACACCGCTATGACACCGAAAAGCACCGTTTGGCGCGCATGGAGTTCGACGATATGCTGGCGCGCCTCGATAAGGCTTTGCATGGCGTCAACGGCGAGCGATTGGCGAGCGTAATCCGCCGGCAATACCCGGTTGCGTTAATTGATGAGTTTCAGGATACCGACCCGGTGCAATACCGGATTTTTGCCGCCCTGTATCCTGCTGACACAGGTGGCGGTTTGGGGTGTTTTATGATCGGCGATCCCAAACAGGCGATCTATTCGTTCCGGGGCGCCGATATTCATACCTATCTCAAAGCCCATCAGGATACGGCGGGACGGCATTACACGCTGGATACCAATTACCGCTCGACTTCAGCGCTGGTGAGCGCTGTTAACCAGACTTTTGTTCAAGCCGACCGGCAAGACGAAGGGGCTTTCCGCTTCAAAAGCGGCAAGGATAATCCGCTGCCGTTCATACAGGTCAAAGCCAAAGGCCGTGATGATGAATGGGTAATCAATGGAGAATCCCCTGCCGCCTTAACAATATGGCATTGGGAAACACCAGACCCCATCGGTCAGCCAAGCTATAGGGAACAGATGGCCGAAGTTGCCGCGAGTGAAATCGTGCGCATGCTGAATTCGGCTCATCAGGGGCAAACCGGTTTTAGATCGGGGCAGGGTAACATTCAAGCCTTAAAGCCCGGCGATATCGCCATTCTGGTGCGCACCGGCGCCGAGGCCAGGATTATGCGCAATGCCCTGGCAAGCCGGCGGCTTCGCAGCGTCTATCTTTCCGAACGTGATTCCATCTATGCAACCAGGGAGGCGGCCGATCTGTTGATTTGGCTAAAGGCCATATCCGAGCCGCGCAATGAGCGCAAGGTTCGCGCGGCGTTAAGTACCGCTACTTTCGGCTGGTCTTATCAGGCGCTGCTTCAACTTACCCAGGATGAGTCGAGTTGGGAACAGCAGCTGGAGCGCTTTCTAGGCTGCCGGCAACGTTGGCAACAGGATGGTATTTTGCCCGCCTTGCGTCAATTGATTAGCGATTATGGCTTGCATGCCTGGTTGGCTCAAGCCAGGGAAGGCGAACGTTGTTTAACCAATCTTCTGCATCTGGCCGAGCTGCTCCAGCAAACGAGCGGTCAACTTGAGGGCGAGCAGGCATTGATCAGACATCTGGCCGAGGAGATTGCCGGTACTGATCAGGCCACGGAAGAGAGCGTTATCCGGCTCGAAAGCGATGCAGGCCTGATCCAGATCATCACTATCCACAAATCCAAGGGCCTTGAGTATCCATTGGTGTTTCTGCCCTTTATCTGCACCTTCAGGGAGGTCAGCAGTCGCAGCAGTTACTATCGTTATCATGATGAAAAGCGGAACCTGTGCATTGATTTGAGCAAGGACGAAAAAATTAAAAACTTAAGCGATAGAGAACGGCACCAGGAAGATTTGCGTCTGCTCTATGTCGCTATGACGCGAGCGCAGTACGCCTGTTGGCTGGGTATTGCGCCTGTTAAAGGCGGCAACGCCGGTAGCTGTCAGCTGGAAAAAAGCGGCATGGGCTACTTGCTGGGCTGGCAAGCTGGAATGCCGGCCAGCGCTTTGGCGGCTCAACTCATTCATCTCAAAGGGAGCTGTGATGCGATCACAATTGCGTCGCTGCCCGATCCAGGTCCGGATTTAAACCTGCCTTTGCAACAGCAGGAAGAGCTGGATTTAGCGCTCGCTTCAACCGCCCGGATTGCCGACAATTGGTGGATAGCCAGTTACAGCACATTGCAGACTGAAAATAAAAATATGATCCAGGGTGTTGATCTCAACCTGACCAGCGTTCCTGAAACCGCCAGGGATGATAAACATAACGATGAAGAGGATGCCAGCGCTGGCACGCCAGCGGCAGCTTTATCCGGCATTCATAGTTTACCGAGGGGCGCTGGTCCTGGGATATTGATCCACGAGTTATTGGAACAGTGCGCGCGGTACGGCTTTAAAAGCCTGCTGTCGGCCCCTGATAGACGCCGGCAGTTGATCAATGAGGTCTTTAGCCACAACGCCTGGAATGAAAAACGCGGCATTATTGCCCCGGCATTGACCCAATGGTTAACCATGCCGTTGCTGGAAGATTCAAATTTTAGCTTGGCTGATCTTGATAGCGACCATTGCCAGGCTGAACTGGAATTTTTGCTCGGGGCGGACAATGTGAATGTTCATGACTTGGATCGCCTGGTTACAGGGCATACGTTCGCCGGAAAATCGCGCCCAGGTTTATTACCCGCGCAAGTGAACGGTTTGTTGAAAGGCTTTATTGACCTGGTATTTGTCCATAACCGGCAATACTACGTCGCTGATTACAAATTTAACGCCCTGGGCGGCAATGACGCCGCATACACAGCGAAAACAATGGAAACGGCGATGCTGGACAAACGCTATGATCTGCAATATGCCCTGTATCTGTTGGCCCTGCATCGTTTATTGAAAGCAAGACTGGGCGCTGGTTACGATTACAACACCCATGTAGGCGGAGGTCTTTATCTATTTTTGAGAGGTTCAAACGGACCCTCCGGCGGCAGGGTCTTCGATAAACCGTCCAAGGTTTTGATTGAGACGCTGGATGGCATGTTTTCAGGCCTGGCCAGCAATGGAGAAATGTCATGACCCAGGGCGTATCAGTTCTTGAAAACATAAATAAATGGATCAGCCTTGGCTGGTTGAGTCATTTGGACAGAGCTTTTGTACGTTTTCTGCTGGACCAGGAGGCTGATGCTAGTGATCTCGTGCTATGGGCGGGGGCTCTGGTCAGCCATCAATTGGGCCGGGGTGAAGTATATCTGGATATTGAAAAACTCTGTCAACAACCCGGATTAACGCTGGCCATTCCCGGCGATGATGACTGGCAGTCTGCGGTTTGCGAAGAGCATGCCGAATTATCGGCGTTTAAAGCCTATAACCTTGAGCAGTGGAAAACGGCGCTGAGCCACTCATCGCTCACCGCTCCGGGAAACGGCGGAACGCCACTGGTTTTGGAAGGCAACCGCCTGTATTTGCGGCGTTATTGGCGGTATCAGCAAATACTGGAAAAATCGATTCAGCAGCGCTTGCAGCCAATCAGAGACAATCCGCCAGAAGCATTGCAGGAACAATTACAGACTTTGTTTCCGGTTAGCCCCGAAAATCCGGACTGGCAGAAAATCGCCTGCGTGCTGGCGTTACGCGCCCGCTTTACCGTTATTACCGGGGGACCCGGTACGGGTAAAACCACGACGTTGACCAAGCTTTTGGCCTTGCTGATAAAGCTGGCTAACGACGAATTCAGCCATGCCCGCAAACTCAGCATTTTGCTGGCGGCGCCTACCGGTAAAGCGGCGGCTCGGGTCAGCGAGTCGATCAGCAAGGCTTTGGAAAAACTGGATATCTCTGACGATATTAAGCAGTGCATCCCTAAAAAGGCGAGCACTCTGCATCGGTTGTTGGGCAGCCGGCATGACTCGCGGCGGTATCTCCATCATCGAAATAACCCTTTGGCGGCTGACATGGTGATTGTCGATGAAGCCTCAATGATCGATTTGGAGATGATGGCGTCACTGCTGGATGCTTTGCCGGATTCCACCAGCTTGATTCTGCTGGGTGATAAGGATCAATTGGCTTCCGTCGAAGCCGGTTCGGTAATGGGCGATTTATGTCTCGGCGCTGAAAAAATGGCCTACGATCAACAAACCCTGGGATGGATTCAGCCATATATTGACGAAGTTCTGATAGAACCGGTCTTAGCAGGCTCCGCCATTAACCAGCAAACCATCATGCTTCGCTATAGTTATCGTTTTGGCGAGCATAGCGGCATCGGTCAACTGTCCAAGGCGGTCAATTCCGGTAATGCTGAAAAGGCTGAAGCCATTTTAACTGACCTTTGCAAATTTAAGGATCTCGGCCGGGTATTGTTGAATGATCCAGCCGATAGCTGTTTAAAACGGCTGGTATCAGTAAATGCCGGGCTATCGGACGATGGCATGCCTAATGGTCGTCAAGGCTATGGTTATTATCTTGATGTTATCAGGAACAAACGTCCCACGGATAACACTCAATGCCAGCAATGGGCCAGACAAGTCATGGAAGCGTTTGATGCTTTTCAGGTTCTCTGCGCCCTGCGCCGAGGCCCATGGGGCGTCAATGGCCTGAATCAGCGGATAGAGCAGTGGCTGTTTCCTGACCAAAAGCCGTCCCTCTGGTATGAAGGACGGCCGGTTATGATCACGCGCAACGATTACAATTTGGGGTTAATGAACGGCGATGTGGGTATTACCCTTAAGGACAGCAACGGGAAGCTGCGGGTGGCATTTCCGGCTGAAGACTTGCACGATGAGTTGAAGATTCTTTGGGTCTCGCCGATGCGGCTACCTGATGTGGAAACTGCTTTTGCCATTACCGTGCATAAATCTCAAGGTTCCGAATATAACCATGTCGCACTCATCCTGCCTGAAACCAGAAGCCCTGTACTGACCAGGGAACTGGTCTATACCGCCATTACCAGGGCAAAAGAAAACTTCACATTGCTGGAAAGCCGTGCACAGGTTTTTAAGCAAGCTATTTTAACATCCTGTAAATAAAGCTCGACAAAGCGAGGAAAATTCTGGGCGTAGACTAAGTCCAGCGTAAATTAGCAAATAAAAAAATCTTGGTAAATTGACCAAGGTCTAAAATCATTTTGAGCTAGTGAGCAGGATTGAGAAAGTAAATGCCGCAATTAGAAAAACCGGGAGTCAGCACATGCAGTTGGAGATGTTGTTGAACGTTTAAAGAATCGGCTCGTCTTGATCACATGTGAAGATGAAGAACGTGGCATGAGTTGGTGCGAACCTAAGCTCACAAACTTCATTTTCTCAACACAGAACTGCATCTGACAGCTTCAAAAAATAATCTCGATTGATTCAAATATTGAAAGATGGCTTACGACCTCTTTGTTACCGTTTAATCCAGATTTCCGAATGGCAAATTTCCCAAGGAAAGCTGACAGTCAAAATGATGCGTGATTAAGCGGCAGATGTATCAGGGAGGGAGCGGCACAAACCATAGGATTTTCATGTTGAAACCGGGACTGACAGGCGTGAAGGCAAACTCTGCAAGATAGGGTTTTCGTCATATTTTATGTTGCAGCCGTCCTTGCCTTAATCAAACACCCAACAGACTGTCACAACATGACAACAACTTAAATTCTGCAAGACCGAACTTGCAAGAGCATATCTTCAACTACTGCCAACCACCGCCGAGCGATTTATAAAGATTCACCATCGCGATCATTTGCATCTGTTTCGTGTCAATTAGATCCCTTTTGGCATCCAAGGCATCCCTTTGCGTCAATAAAACATCCAAATAGTGCGTGCGCGCAGACAGAAATAGTTGGATAGAAACATCGATTGATTGAACCAGCGAGCCCACCTGCTTACTCTTAAGCTGATAGTTTTTATCCAGATTATCTATATTCGAAAGCTGATTAGCTACTTCCATATAAGCTTTAATAATGCTTTGCTCATATTCATAAGCCGCCTGTATCTGTTTAGCATTTGCGTTTTTATATTCTGCTATGATGGCATTCTTGTTTACCAGTGGAGCTACCATCTCTCCAGCGATATAAGCAGCGAGTGACTCAGGTGTATTGACTAGGTATTTAAGAGCGAATGCTTCAAATCCGACTCCGGCTTTTATGCCAAAGGACGGGTAGAAGTTAGCCCTCGCCACATCAATATTCAAATTGGCCGCCGAAAGCTCAAGTTCCGCTTTCCTGATATCGGGCCTGTTTTGTAGCAATTGCGAGGGAATACCTGCCTGAAGCATTTTGGGTTTGGTATCCATAAAACCGGTTGAAGTTCGCTTGATTGGCTGTGGCGTTCTTCCTAACAGAAAGTTGATTCGATTTTCGACCACTGTAATATGCTGCGTTATTTCATATTTTCTGCTTTGATTTTTTGCCACTTCAGCTTCGTAACGTTTGACCGCAAGCAAAGTTGTTCTTGCAAACAGCTGTAGTTGCTTGACTATCTTCAAACCATTTTGCTGAATTTCAATATATTGCCGTATATTCTCAAGCTGATTGTCCAAGGCAACGAGTTCATAGTACGAACTCGCCACCTCAGCGACGAGATTAGTCACTAAAAAGTTTTTACCTTCAATCGAAGCCATGTACTCCAGCACAGCCACCTGTTTGGCGTTTCTCAATTTTTTCCAAATGTCAATTTCCCAGGTTGAAAATAACCCAAATTGGTAATCGCCAAGGAAGGTAGGAAATGGTTGGCCAGGTTTAATATCAAGGCTGTTTTCGACCGCGCCATTCCTCGTGTAATCCGCCGTTTTATCGCCGGCCGCGCCTGCGCCGATATTAACGAAAGGAAGATAGGCCCCTCTACGCGCCTGAATCTCGTTTTGCGCAACGCTAATGCGCTGCAGTATGATGTTCAGTTCCTTGTTATTGGCGACCGCTATGTTTATTAAGCTCAATAAATTAGGATCATCGAAAAATTCCTTCCATTTCACGGCGGCGGTATTCGACTTTTGTGTAAGCCCCGGTCTATAGCTACCGGAAAGATTTTGATCGGCCTTTTTGGGTGTCAGTTGCGGAATGCCGCAGGCTTGCAGGATTAGCCCCAATACTCCTAACGCCATAAGATGAACAGTTTTAATCTTGATTGTCATTTGGGCCGTAGTGATAAGTTTCGGTTAACGGGTCAAGGTCTTCGTTTTTAATTAAGGCTTTTCCTTCTATGATTTTGGCAAAGATATAATAAAGTCCCGGAATAAGGATGACGCCAAACACGGTGCCGAACAGCATACCGCCCAGGGAAGCGGTGCCAATGGTTCTGTTACCGACCGCTCCCGCCCCCGTTGCCATCGCCAAGGGTATCAATCCGGCTATAAACGCAAAGGAAGTCATCAAAATCGGCCGGAAACGCGCTTGCGCGCCCGCAATCGCCGCCTCTTTAACCGTCATGCCTTGGGCTTGCTTCTGCACCGCGAATTCCACAATCAATACCGCGTTTTTGCCGAGCAAGCCAATGAGCATCACCATCCCCAGTTGGGAATAGACATCGTTGGCAAGACCCAATTCTTTCAGCAGGAAAAAAGCGCCGAAAATACCGGGAGGCAGCGAACATAACACGACTAACGGCAACATAAAACTTTCGTACTGCGCGGCTAGCACCAGATAGACAAACACGATAACGACCACGAAGATCTCTAGCGATTCAGTACCCCGGCGGGCTTCGTCAAAAGTCAAGCCTTCCCAGGCTACGTCAAACCCTGTTGGTAAAACTTCAGCGGCGACTTCCTGGATCGCCTTGATGGCCGCGCCGGTGGTATAACCGCTTGCGGGTTCGGCGCGGATCGCCGCCGAGTTGTAGAGGTTATAGCGGGTGATCTCGTTGGGGCCCTGCTTTTTCACCATGGTCATGAAGGCGGAGTAGGGCACCATCTCGCCCTTATCATTTTTCACGAAGTACTTCAAAACATCTGAAGGAAAGCGCCGGAATTCAGGCAGGGCTTGAGCATAGACCTTGAAAAAGTTATTGAAGCGAATAAAGCCCTGTTCGTAAGTGCTGCCGATCATGATGTCCAGGTTATTCATGGCATTTTCGATGGTAACCCCTTTTTGCATGGCCAGTTTATTGTCGATGATCAGTTCGTATTGCGGGTAATTGGCCGCATAAAAGGTGAATAATCCGGTCAGCTCTTTGCGTTTGCGCAGCGCATCCATGAACGTATGGTTAAGTTTGTCGAACTCGAAGTAATCCGTGTCTATGGTCTTGTCCAATAAGCGAAATGCCAACCCGGAAGCCGCGCCGTAACCCGGCACTGCCGGGGGTTGGAAAAACTCGATGACCGCGCCGAAGTCATGGGTTTTTTCCTCCAGTTCGTGGATCACTTCCAGAACGGAATGTTTACGCTGCGACCAATCTTTCAAATTGATGATACACGTGCCGGCGTTGGAACCGCGTCCTTCGGTGAGCACTTCATAGCCTGCCAACGAAGAAACCGATTGCACGCCGTCAATTTTTTCGGCTATCACTTCCAACTGCCGCGCCACTTTGTTGGTCACCTCGATGGTTGAGCCGGGCGGTGTTTGGATAATGGCATAAATCATGCCTTGGTCTTCACCCGGAATAAAGCCGGAAGGCAAGGTTAGACTTACGGTATAAATACCGAAACAAAACCCGCCCAAAACCAAAAATGTTAGTAATCGCCGCATAACGACGACATTAAGAATTTTAATATATCGCCCTGTGACCTTTTCAAAAACGGCGTTGAATGCACCGATGAAAAGACTTATCGGCGTTTTCCGTTTCGGTTGCCCATGCGTGCTTTTAAGTATCATCGCGCACAGAACAGGCGAAAGTGATAAAGCCACGATTGCCGAAATGACGATCGACGACGACATGGCGATAGCGAACTGCCGGTAAAATACGCCGACCGGCCCTGACATGAACGCAATAGGGATGAACACCGAAACCATGACCAGCGTGATTGCCACAATGGCGCCGCCGATTTCCACCAAGACTTTTTTCGACGCGACATAGGGGCTTACGTGTTCAGCTTCCATTTTCGCATGCACCGCTTCGACCACCACGATCGCATCATCGACCACAATACCGATGGCCAGCACCAGGGCAAACAGGGTAATGAGATTGATCGAAAGCCCGAACGCCGACATAACGGCGAAGGCCCCGACCAGAGAAACCGGTACCGCGAGGATGGGGATCAAGGTAGAACGCCAGTCGCCCAGGAAAATAAAGACTACCAAGGAGACCAGCACGAAGGCTTCCGCCAAGGTGTGCAGAACTTTTTCAATGGAAGCGTCAACGAATCGCGATACATCGTAATTGATTTCGTAGTCCATGCCTTCGGGGAAAGTTTTTTTCAACTCTTTCAATTTTTCCTTCACATCCTCAATTATCTTGCTGGCATTAGTGCCGTAGTTTTGCTTAAGCACCATCGACGCCGAAGGGAACGAATCTTTATCAGAGTAAATATTATAAAACTCGCTGTTCAGATCGACCTTGGCAATGTCTTTAATGCGCAGGATCTCGCCTTCCGGGTCAGCCCGGATGATAATGTCTTCGTATTCTTCCGGTTTGCTGTAGCGCCCTTTATAGACCAGCACATATTCTTTGGACTGGGCGGCAATGCCTGTGCTTTGGCCCAGCCGGCCCGCCCGGCCGATTATGCTTTGATTCGCGATGGCCTCCATCACCTCGTCTATCGAGACGCTATAGGCCCGCATCCGGTCCGGATTCAGCCAAATCCGCATTGCATATTGGCGGGCGCCCAATATTGTTGCTTGAGCGATTCCAAATATGCGTTGAATTTCCGGAAGAACATTGACGTAGGCATAATTAAATAAAAGCTTCTGATCGGCGTTTTTGTCTTTGCTGTAGAGATTGACGTACATGAGCATGCTGGGCTGGACGAAGTTCACAATCACGCCTTCCAAGCGCACCAACTCTGGCAATCTGCTCATCATCTGATCCACGCGCGTCTTCACGTTAACCATCGCGATATTTGGATCAACGCCCAGATTGAAATACACTTGAATGGTCGATTCGCCGGCGCTGGTCGCGTCCGAGGTGATGTATTTCATGCCGGGCACGCCGTTGATGGCGCGTTCGATCATAATCAGGGACGATTTCACCAGTACATCCGCGCTGGCGCCGGGAAACGATAAATTAACAGTCACACGGGGCGGCGCAATATCCGGAAACTGGGCAATAGGCAAGGTCCGTATCGCCAATATGCCCATGAACAGAAACACGAGCGATAACACAATCGCCATTACAGGTCTTTTGATAAAAATATTAAACATGATTAATCACCGATTGGATAAAAAGTCACTCGGTATATAATTCCAACTCTGAGCGAACCTTTTCGGGCGGCCTTAAATCGATCTCCACCTTTTCTCCAGGATGCACCTTACGTAAACCCTCGATCAAGATCTTGTCATCGTCCTGCAGTCCCTCTTTTACGATAAACAGTTTCGGTATGTCGGCTTCGATCTTGATCAGTCTTTGCTCCAGCTTGCCTTCTTTGTTGATGATGTAGACATAGTTTTTATCCATGATTTCGAATACCGCCTCTTGCGGGATCAGCAAAGCGTTTTTGTAGGGCTTGGCCATTAGGATTGTTCCGGTCTCGCCATGCCTGAGAATTTTGTCCGGGTTAGCGAACAAGGCGCGGAATTCGATATTTCCGGATTTATTATCAAAATCGGCTTCAATCGTTTCAATGACACCCGTTTGATTGAAAATCCCGCCATTTGCCATTCTTAGCTGCACTTTTGTGCGAGTTTCGTCCTTTTTGTGTAACTTATAATCCAGATACTCGGATTCCGGGACGTTGAAATAGACCCACAATTCGCTGATGTCGGAAAGCGTCGTTAACAACGCGCCTTCATCAAGAAGGCTGCCGATTCTGGCAACGAACTGACCTACAATCCCATCAAAAGGCGCATTTATATCGGTGAAACCCAAGTGGGTTTCCGCCATTTTCACTTCCGCGTTAGCCTTGTCTAATTTTGCTTTTGCCAAAGCCAATTCATTATCCGATACAATTTTTTGGTCATTCAATCCTTTGGTATTCAGGTATTCAATATTCATGTTGTTCGCTTCGGCTTTGGCTTTTAGAAGTTCCGCCTGATAAATGTTGGGCATAATTTTGAACATGGGGTGTCCCTTATTCACCAATTGCCCTTCATCCACAAAAATATTCTGTAAGTAGCCTCTTTCCAAAGCGCGGACCTCAATATGCCTAATGGCATGAATCTGGCAGACATATTCTTTTGTGACGGAAGTGTCTTCACGGAGCGGCGTAGTCGCCTCCAGTTTAGGAGGTTCTTCCTGTTTCTCGGGTTCTGCTTGATGGCAGCCACTTAATAGAGCAGCGATTAAGCCAAATACTACGGATACTTTAGTGATCATTTTTTATGGTGTTTAGGGTTGGAAGTACACAAAAAATTGGATTAACCAACATATAAATTATTCTGTAACTGAGGTGAATAATGTCAAACTGATTAAATAATAAAGCTATTTTATTACTCTATGTTAATGTCACTTAGATGCGCAGAAAATAGTGTAATCATCGCGCCGGCGCACCTGTATATTTCAAAATTGCTTTTACATCTCTTATGCGGAGGCGGCTACCCTTAATTGACGGCCTTGAATGGGGGCGGCTGTCAAGGTTAACCTGACTTTCGCTAGAAGGCTGTAAACCTCTCTTGATGGAGTTTGAACCATCGAGTTCAAGACTGATAAGATGATCGGCCCCATATTCTTTAGACGCTCTGATAGTGATTCCAAAACTGCGGTGAACCTGTTCTTTAATAGCCTTGGGCGCATTCCGGACGGTTTTTGTATAACCCGAAACACTGATAGACCTGGCGTCAGCAGTCAATACATCGCCGGGTTTTTTCTGAGCATCAGGAACAACGGGCGAGCCAGCCGGACAAGAAGATGTGACAAAAAGAAAGTTCAGAAATAACAACACTGATTTTGCTGGGATAATAGCGAAATGAATAAGTTTGAGAACACTTCTTTCTATAAGTCATATGTTAATAAGATTGATAAGTTTCCGCTTGTTTTTAAATCCACAGAATTATCCTGATTTTCGAACAATTCTAGCGCCTTTCATCTGTCAAAGTCCATCCCGCCTAATTATGAATCGAGTTATTGGTTGCCGCAAGAAAACAACTCGATGATTACTTGATAAGCATGGATGAGCTGAAACGTGCCTGATTACGTATAAGTTTCAGCAACTTTAAAGGTAATCAGAACTCAAAGGGATAAGGAATCAAAGGAGATAGAGAAATGAGCAAAAATAAAGTGCAGTTTCAGACAGGCTATAGCTTGTTGAGTTATTTAAAACGGGGTTGCCAGCCTTAGCGCTTAAGCGACAAACCGGTGTCTCGTACAATACCGCCTGGAGTATGAAACACAAAATCATGCAGGTAATGAAAGAACGTGATGACAGCAAGCCTTTAAGCGGAATCATTCAATTGGATGATGTTTATTGGGGTGGCGAGCGTCGCGGCGGAAAAAGAGGCCGGGGCTCCGTCAACAAAGTTCCTTTTGTTGCAGCTGTGTCGCTGAATGAAGAAGGCCATCCCATTGCGATGAATATGAATGTGGTTAAAGGCTTTCGGCTGACAGAAATATCACGCTGGGCAAAGCAGCATTTACAACCCAGGAGTTTACCTGGATCAACACTTTAATGGTTCGTTTTCATAATATTCCTGAAAATAAGAGACTACTATCAAGACAGTTGGAATCAAAATCATTTTTGCCCTATTACAGTCTTGAGCTGTGCCGATATTGGGCGGTCACTTCAGGTTTAGCACTTTTTGTTTGCTACCTGATAGTACGCCCGCATCGGAAATTTCGGTTTTTTCAGGAACGACTACTGCGCCAAAAATGGCGTTTTTTCAAGGTCGCCTTTAGTTGACCAACGTATGGCCGCGCTGACGCATACATATTTTGAATGATCGTTTAAAGTCCTCGTTGGCTTTATAACCTTCCCACAATCCAGCGGGAATGGCCAAAATAGCACCACCCGCGGCACCGGTCGCAGCACTGCCCGCTATAGCGCCAACAGCCGCGCCGCCAGCTGCGCCAGTGACTGCACCAACACCAGCGCCCATAGCGACTTCTTTCGTGATATCCGATGCTTGTTTTGCCAGGCCCTTACACTCTGTCATGTCGCGCTGAACGGTTTCTGGATGTTGGTCCATGCGAGGATCGACAATCGGATGCCAGCCACTCATAGATGCGCACCCAGTGGTTAATGCAGAAAGCACCAACATTGTTGATAAATTATTTTTTCTCATGTTTTTCTCTAAAAAAGGCATATTTGAATTAATAAAATAAATTTTTCATAAGCTTTGACCCTAGGTGACAGAAGACAACTGGCTATTTTCTAAGCAATTATGGTTGTCTAAGATTATCCCTGTATGAAATGAATGGCGGCTTAACAGAGTCAGTTAACGGAGCTTCCACTCCGGAAGAGGAAATTCGATTATTTTTTAGAAAAATAGATACTTAGGGGCGTGCATGAAATGACTTGAACAACTGTAGGGGAGAATTCATTCGTCCCTACACGGTGGACACTATTTCATTGGTAATTTTATTTCATGCGCATTCCTTATGAGGCGTTAAATAGGCAATAAAGATTAATTTAAGGGTTGACTAAATCAGGTGTGAAAGGTGCTTAAACATGATTGCAGTTGGCGTTTTTGAAGAAAAAACATTTGTCTACGCTGCTTGAGCGTGTGGTGTAGATTCCGGCTGCCCTTTATTCTTGGCATCAACTGCCTATTGGACATGATCACAGTGGCAATACTGCTATTTGCATTTCGCTGCTTTATTTTGTCAGGACTCATTACCGTATAGAATGGGGAACCTTTTTGTAAAAAAAGTGTTTATTGGAAAACGCAACAAACGGGAGACATTTTTTGCCGGTTTACGGTCCGGATAAAAATGTCACTTACTTCAGGTATAACGCTTTCGTATTATGGACAAAAATATAACTAACATCATGTCAGAAAATAATAGCAATAAAAACACCGCTCAATCCTTATTAAGCAAGTTAAAAAATTTTATTAATCAAGAAATTATCGGTCAGGGTGTCCTCGTTGAAAGGATGCTTATAGGTTTGCTGGCCGATGGTCATATTCTGGTCGAAGGCGCGCCTGGGCTGGCCAAGACAAGGGCTATTAATGTCTTGAGTAAAGGTATTGAAGGTGATTTTCATCGAGTGCAATTCACGCCTGATTTATTACCCGCTGATTTAACAGGCACCGAAATTTACCGCCCCCAGCAAGGCACGTTTGAATTTCAAAAAGGCCCTTTATTTCATAATCTGATATTGGCCGATGAAATCAACCGCTCGCCGGCGAAAGTGCAGGCGGCATTATTGGAAGCGATGGCGGAACGGCAAATAACAGTAGGGCAGGCAACTTATCCATTACCCCGGTTGTTTATGGTCATGGCAACGCAAAACCCGATCGAACAGGAAGGAACCTATCCATTGCCTGAAGCGCAACTGGACCGTTTTTTACTGCATGTGAAAGTGGATTATCCAAAAGCCGAGCATGAAAAAAGCATTCTGCATCTGGCCAGATCGGAAGCGCGTTCGGAATCGTTGAAAAGCGGTGATAAATTTGAACCGCTTAGTCAAAGCACCTTGTTTGACGCGCGTAATGAGGTGCTAGATATTTACATGGCGGAAAGCCTTGAGGATTATTTGCTGCAAATCATTCTGGCGACCCGTAACCCGGCGGCGTATGGAAAGGACCTCGCTTCGTGGCTGCAATATGGCGCGAGCCCGAGAGCCAGCATCGCCCTGGATCGTTGTTCCAGAGCCAAGGCCTGGTTGTCGCAGCGGGATTTTGTCGGCCCGGAAGATATTCAGGATATGGCCTTTGATGTATTGCGGCATCGCCTGATCTTATCTTATGAAGCTGAAGCAGAAGGCATCACCGCCGATCATTTTATTAAAGAGCTTATTTCCAGGGTTGCGGTGCCTTGATGTTGACCGATAAACACATTAATTCCATCAGCCAATCAAAGCATGAGTTAATCTCTGCATCGTTAAAAACTCTGATTGATTTGGCAAAACCGGCTGCCGGTTTAAATTTGCATCATGCTCAATTTCGAGCCCGGCAAAGCGGCGGTTATGTGTCCCGTTTTAAAGGCCGCGGGATGGAGTTTGATGAAGCCCGCTTATATCAACCAGGCGATGATATTCGCAGCATTGACTGGCGAGTTACGGCGCGCACCGGAAAAACCCATACCAAGGTGTTCAGGGAAGAACGCGAAAGGCCGGTATTTATTTCCGTGGATAACCGTCCTGCCATGCACTTTGCCACGCGCGGCGTGTTTAAATCGGTGTTGGCGGCAAAACTCGCCGGATTATTAGCTTGGACAGCCGAGCATCATAGTGACAGGATTGGCGGACAGATTTTTTCCGAACAGGAGTGCCGGGAATTAAAACCGCAAAATGGCAGACATGCCGTATTGCGGTTTTTAAATGCCATTGTTTGCAGAGACGGCATTAGCCGCCAGGTGAACGAATTGACCTTTAAAGCCGCCCCGGCAATTGCCCTTGATCAAGTACTGGCAAGATTGGCTCAGCATGCCCGTCCCGGCAGTCTGGTTTATATCATCAGTGATTTCCGGGGCATTGACGACCAGGCTGAAACACATATAACAAAGCTGTCACAGCATTGCGAGGTGGTGTTGATTTTTATCCATGATCCATTGGAAAGCAGTTTGCCCGCTAAGGGCCGCTATCGTTTTACCGATGATGAGCGCGATGTAGTCATTGATGCCGGCGACCGGCAGCGGCTGATAAATTACCATCAGCGTTTTGTTCAACGTCTGCAGCGGCTGGAATCATTAGCAAAAAAAAGGGGGCTTGTGCTCATTCAATGCAGCACTACAGAAGACCCCATACAATGCTTAAGATGATATTTAGGAACAGGCATGAAATTTCTCTCGTTTCCATGCTCATGCGTGGGAACGCAGAAGCAGATATACTCCATTCGGCCATTTTTGCGGAAAATGAAGAGGGTATAATAGCCAAATTTAAACACAAAACCTGACATGCTAAAGATCGAGTTTACCGAAAAAGCCATAGACGAAGTGTATCAACAATTCATGGAGCATCCATCAGGAGTGACCAAGAAAAAACTGCATGTCGTATACCTCAAAGCATTGGGCTTATCGCATAAGGAAATCGAACGCATTGCCCGTACCAGCGCTGACAGTGTGACGCGCTACCTGAAAGATTATAACGCGGGCGGCTTAGCTGCCCTGGGTGTATCGCGCACTCACCGTCCGGTCAGTTCATTGCAGCCTTATCACGATCAAATTAAGGCGCACTTTTTAAAACAGCCGCCTCATACCGTCTCCGCGGCGTCTCATGAAATCGAGGCGCTGACCGGGATCAAATTAGGCCCCAGCGCCTGCCGTGACTTCATGCGCAAGCGCCTTGGCATGAAGTTCCGCAAAATGGCGGTTATCCCGGCAAAAGCCGACCCAAAAAAGCAGGCCGAGTTCTTAAACAACCAACTTGAGCCCTTGTTGGAAGAAGAAA
Source organism: Methylobacter sp. KS41 (assembly GCA_002862125.1). GTDB lineage: Bacteria > Pseudomonadota > Gammaproteobacteria > Methylococcales > Methylomonadaceae > Methylobacter_C. The sequence goes on from PHSP01000003.1 coordinate 360,688, forward strand.
AACAAGGCCGGCGCAAGGTCTTCTTCGTTGACGCCGCGCACTTTGTCATGGGCGCTTTTTTGGGAATGCTTTGGTGTTTTGAGCGGCTGTTTCTCAAGTCATCCAGCGGGCGTAGACGTTACAATGTCCTGGGCGCTTTCAGTGCAAAAGGCGCCGACTTAGTCACGGTGACCAATGATGCCTACATCAACTCCGGCACGGTTGTGGACGTGCTCTTCAAGATCAAGCAAGAGCACGCCGGCATCCCATTGACACTCGTCATGGACAACGCCCGTTACCAACGGTGCAACAAGGTGACGGAGCAAGCCAAAGCGCTGGGCATCGACATCCTTTTCCTACCCCCTTATTCGCCTAATTTGAACTTGATTGAGCGTTTATGGAAGTTCACCAAAAAGAAATGCCTTTACAATCGCTATCACGAGACATTTTGCCATTTCAAGGAAGCCATCGACGACTGCCTTAGTAAGGTAAAATCCACTTTCAAGGAACAAGTAAAAACACTTTTAAACCCAAAATTCCAGCTCTTTGAAAAATCCGCAGGCGTGACCGCGTGAGGTATATAAATTCCCACGCAGGAGCGTGGGAACTAGGGAAGGACTGGAGCAGTCTTCCGATTTTGTGCCGTTACCATGATTAAAACAGATGCCGACTACTCAACTTCCCCTTAAAGATATACACATCCCCGAAGCAATCGGCTGGTGGCCTCCGGCAATCGGCTGGTGGCTTCTTGCGATTTTGATCCCTGCATTAATAGTTCTTTTGTATGGGTTGTTTAAATTCCTGACCCGCAAAACCGCTATTAAAACGGCTAAAAAGAATTTGGACGATATCAAACAAAATCTTGCGCTGGATAACATTACAAAATTGCGTGAACTTTCCATGCTCATTCGCCGCGTTTCAATCAGCGTCAACCCGAGAACTGAAGTTGCTAGTTTAACAGGGCGTCAATGGCTGGAGTTTCTCGATAAATCGGTTACCGGCGCGCCTTTTAGTGAAGGCTGCGGACAGTTGTTAGCCGATGCGCCTTATCGAAACACTCCGCCTACTGAGCAGGAAATCTCTCAACTCATCGACCAGTGTGAAGACTGGCTTAAAGCCCAAATCAAACAAGCCAAAAGAAAACAAAAATCATGATTCATTTTGAGTGGCCCTGGCTCCTGACAGCATTACCTCTACCTTTATTGATTCGCTGGCTGGTTCCGGCAAATAACCCTGTGGAGCAGGCGGCATTAAAAGTCCCGTTTCTGGATGATTTCTCTGAAGGTCAAACGCAAGCTGTTTCCCAAACCCGGCAATGGCCATTATTACTGGCGGCAATCGCGTGGTTTTTATTGGTTATTGCATGTGCCAGGCCGCAATGGCTGGGAGAACCTATTGAACAGGCCGTAAGCGGGCGGGATTTAATGTTGGCCGTGGATTTATCGGCCAGTATGGAAGAGCAGGATTTTATAATTAATGATAAGCCTGTGGATCGATTGACCGCAATCAAATGGGTAGCCAACGATTTTATTAACAGGCGCGTAGGCGACAGAGTGGGATTAATATTATTCGGCACTCATGCTTATCTGCAGGCGCCATTAACGTTTGACAGAAAAACAGTGCAGACCTTATTAAACGAAGCTGTCATCGGTCTCGCGGGCGATAATACAGCGATAGGCGATGCTATCGGTCTGGCGGTTAAACGGCTTAAAAATGAGCCGGACAACAGTCGCGTGTTGGTGTTGTTAACTGATGGCGCAAATACGGCTGGAGAAGTTTCTCCTTTAAAAGCCGCCGAATTAGCCGCCGCAAACCATTTAAAAATTTATACCATCGGAGTGGGCGCGGATGAAATGATCGTGCGCAGTTTTTTCGGTAACCGCAAGGTTAATCCTTCGCGCGATCTGGATGAACACACCCTGGTTAAGATTGCTGAAAGCACGGGCGGCCGCTATTTTCGAGCCAGAAATACCGATGAACTAAACAACATCTATATGTTACTGGATAAGCTTGAGCCCGTTGAAAAAGATAAACAATACTTCAGGCCGCGCAGCGAATTGTTTTTCTGGCCATTGTCACTGGCGCTGAGTCTGGCCGCCTTTATCAGCTTATCCCGCGTGAGGTTATCATGAATCCGGCTGAGTTTCATTTCATCAGGCCCTACTGGCTGCTGGCTATTATTCCCTACGTTGCGATAGTCGCTTTAACGTTAAGAAACAAACTCAGTCATGGCAACTGGTCGGCTGTGTGCGATGCGGAGTTATTGCCGTATTTATTGCAGGAAAAGGCAGTGAGGCAAAGCCGTTGGCCGTTAACTGCAGGCTCCATTGCAGCGTTATTGGCGATTACCGCATTGGCCGGGCCCGCTTGGCAACGCTTGCCTTCGCCGATTTTCAGAAATGAATCGGCGCTGGTGATTGCACTGGATTTATCGCCTTCCATGGATGCCGAGGATATTAAACCCAGCCGCTTAATCCGGGCTCGCTACAAAATTGCCGATATTCTAAAGCAGCGTAAAGACGGCCAGACCGCATTGCTGGTTTATTCCGGCGATGCTTTTACCGTTACGCCGCTCACTGATGATACGCAAACCATAGATAGCCAGCTTTCAGCGCTTACCACTGAAATTATGCCCAGTGAAGGCAATAATACAGAAGCGGCGTTGGAAAAAGCCGTTGAACTGTTTAAACAGGCAGGCATGCAAAAAGGCCAGATATTGCTGGTAACCGATGGAGTCAATGTTGATAAAACAATGGCGGCGGTCAAAGCGCTCGATGGTTATGCGCTGTCAATTTTGGGAGTGGGAACAGTTGAAGGGGGTCCAATCGCGCTTCCCGATGGCGGGTTTTTGAAAGATAGGCAAGGCAGTATCGTGGTTCCTAAATTAAATGCCGGTGATTTGTCAAGGCTGGCTCAGGCAGGAAAAGGCGTTTATCAAACCATAACAGCAAATGACGCTGATATTCAAACCTTGCTGGCAAACATCAACAAACCAGTCCAACAGCAGGGCAAGGAAAATAAAAACTTATTGCTTGATCAATGGGCGGACGAAGGTCCTTGGCTTTTGTTGCTGGTTTTACCGCTGGCGGCATTGAGCTTTAGAAAAGGCCTTCTATGTTTTGCCTTGGCACTGCTATTACCGCTGCCTAAAAACAGTTATGCCTTTGAATGGCGGGATTTATGGAGGAATAAGGATCAGCAGGCGCAACAGGCTTATAAAAATAATCAATTTGAGCAAGCGGCAAATTTATTTGAAAATCCTGACTGGAAAGCGGCCGCGCAATACAAGGCAGGCGAGTATGGCAAGGCGCTGGAAAATCTGAAAAATAACCGTACCGCTTCAGGTGCTTATAATCAGGGCAATGCACTTGCGCAATCCGGCAAGCTTGAAGAAGCTGTAAAAGCTTATGATGAAGCCTTGAAAAAAGCAAAAGATGAACAGCAACTCATTGAAGACGCCAAATATAATAAAGCGCTCGTAGAAAAAGAATTGGAAAAGCAAAAGCAAGAACAGCAGCAACAGAATAAAAAACAGCAAGATAAGCAGCAAAATAATAAGCGGAACGACAAACAACAATCCGAAAACAAATCTCCGCAAGGAAAGGAGGGTGATAATTCAGAAAAATCCGAAGAACAAAAAAAATCCGAACAAAAGCCTGAACAGTCTGAAGAGAAGAAATCTGAACAGCAACAGGCAAATAAACAGGAGTCTCCTGAAAATAATGAGCAACAAAATAAACCGGAAGAAAAAAAACCGGATACCGAAAAGGCTCAACAAGCTGAAGCTCAGCATAACAAAGACGAAAGCAAGGAGCCAGGCAAACAGGAGCCTGCCGACGCTCAACCTTCTGATGAAGAACAACAAGCCAATGAACAATGGCTTAGAAGAATACCCGATGATCCGGCTGGCTTGTTAAAACGTAAATTTAAATATCAATATGGTCAACGCAAGCATCAGGCAAATGATGATGCTGATTGGTAGCAGAATGCGAGTGACTTGAATAGATTGTTTGTTTTACCGGCAATTATTCATATACGCACCCAATGTTTTGATTCGTATTTATGATCAAAACAGTTTAATGTTCAACAATTATGGAGTTAATCAGATGAATACAAAAAAAATGATAAATTATATGTCGCTGGCGGTTATTATTTTCGGGCTCACTGTTTTTGCTAATGAGGCATCGGCAGCTCAGGCGAACAAAGCGGAACAAGCTTTGGAAAAAGTTTCCAAGGAAGGTCGCGCCGCCATGCAAGAGTTACGTTTGGCCAGAGTTGCAATATTCAATGGTCAATTGAAACAGGCCAAGGAAATGCTGGATCAGTCCAAAAAACTTCTTTCCACAGTTGAAAAACAGGTGCCGGAATTGGTTGTGACTGTAAAAACCGAGGAAAAAGTGGATGGCAAGACCGTAAATAATGAAAAGGCGGCAATTTCCAGCGATCTTGTCCCTATTGATGCCGGTCTGGTTGTAGCGGAAGATTTTGTCGCAACGCCTGAAAAAAGCGAGAAAATCAAAAAAGCTAATGAGCATTTAAAAAACAATGAAACTTCAAAAGCAATTGAAGTTTTGCGTGAGGCCGACATTGGGCTTTCTGTTTCCCGGGTGTTGATGCCGGTTAAAGATACAATCAAACACGTCGACAAGGCAACCGAACTGTTCGGCGAACATAAATACTATGAAGCGAACCTTGCTCTCAAGGCAGCTGAAGATGGCTTAATAATAGACTCGGTACTACTCTACGAGCCGGTTGCAGCTCCTAAAAAAGAGCCTGAACCCGCCGCTAAAAAGTGATCACCGATTCCTGATTAAGATTAATTGAGATAACAAAAATCTGGCAGGTTTTTGTAAAAAAGGAAAGATAGTGATTCCGTCTCCTTTTTCCTGCAAAAACCTGCCATTCAAAATTGATTCTGAACTATCTTCTGATTCCTTATATTTTTTAGAAAATATACTGCTTAGTGAGTTACCCCGATAAGAAAATCGAGTATGCATGGTTTTATTGATATTTGAGCAAAAATTCGCCGTATAAAATCATTTTTTCCTTGATAATGACACGTTTTAACCCGCAATAGTCAATTTGTAATTAAGGTAAACCGGAATCCATGGACAATCTATTGATGTATCTTCATAAAAGAAGCCCATCATTCTGGATAATAGTAGGTTTAATTCTCGCGGTTGAGATAGGCTATCTAGGAGCCAGTCGGACTTAGCGAATCGATATTAGAAAAATTTGCGTATTCTGATTAATTTGAACACTGATTCTGGCCGAACTTGAACACCTAAAACCTAACGCATCGGTGGAAGTGAATTTTTACTCTAAGTGCTCAACTTGGGTCAAGGAATTCATTTTTTTTTCGCATCGATTCTCCTTTCAAATTGATCCGGTGGGCGTTATGCATCAGCCGGTCTAAGATGGCATCGGCTAAAGTATTATCACCAATCGCTTCATACCATTGTTCTGTCGGCAATTGGCTGATAATGATGGTTGCTGACTGCTCATAACGATCATCCATAATTTCCATCAAATCATTTCGAGTGGCGGCATTCAACGGTTCCAGGCCCCAGTCATCGATGATCAGCAAGTTCAGTCCAGCGATAGTTTTCAGTAATCTGCTGTAGCTGCCATCGGCCTTGGCTTGAGTCAATGCCAGAATGAGGCGTGGAAGCCTGTAGTATTTGACGCTGTAACCTTTCAGGCAGGCTTGCTGACCGAGCGCACAAGCAATATAGGTTTTGCCTGTGCCGCAAGGGCCGGTCAGCAAAAGGTTCTGAGCTTTTTTTAACCAGTCACATAATAATAGTGACGCCATTTGCGACGGCTGCAGGCCTCTGGCAGCCTGATAATCAATGTCTTTGGCATGGGCTTTGAGTTTGAACTGCGCGGCGCTTGTCAAGCGCTCTTGTTTGCGCTGATGACGGGCCTGGTCTTCGTGATCGACTAATAATTGCAGGCGCTCTGCAAAGGCTAACCCTTCATAAGTACCAGGCTGTTCCAGTTGAGTTTGCAGCGCAGAAGCCATGCCGTTTAGTTTCAATTGGCGTAGTTGGTTGAGTGTTTGTTCAATCATGTTAAGGTCCTGTATTTAGAAATTGAGCATACAGAGCTTTTCAACAGCAATCTGATGCAGGCCCTGTTTGCTCAGCTATCTAGGGGGTTTAAGGGTTAGTGGAAACTCTTTGCACCACGAATGTTTTCATGGTCCTGAGGTAATAACGAAAGTTGCACCGGCGCTGATTCCGGCAACTTGTCCCGGTTACTTTGCAAAATGGCTTTCACATTTTTCAATTTGAACAGGGCTTCTTTATTGGCGATTGCACAGGCTTTATTTAAGCGCTCGGCGGCATAGCTTCGATTGAGGCTCAATAACCCCAGGCAGACGCGGTAAGCCTGCTCTGGATGCTCCCTACGCTGTAACTGCCCCTTCACCCACACCAGCACCTCAGGCCCTATCGATTGCGCCCAGTTCATTAATCGCCCTGGCGTCCATTGCTGATGCTGGGCATGCTGTTCGGGCATGTGCCCTGGCTCGGTGGTCATGCCGGGATAATACTTTCGGACATGGGTGGCGATGCGTTGGTTAAGAAAGTAGACCTCAATCAGTTTGTCACCGGCATGCAACTCCACCTGTTCGCCCACGCAGTCATGCGGCACTGAATAGAGATGTTGGTCGTAAATCAGGTGATAATCGCTATTGACGCGGGCCGTTTTGATGTCCGTGTACTGGTAAGCATGCTTGGGCAACGCTGACAGGGCTGGTTGGTCGAGTTTTTCAAACCACTGCTGGCGATTGCCTGGCATTTGCTTGAAGGGCTTCTGATTGAGTTCGATCAATAAAGCGCTGATACAGTGATTTAGCTCCGCCAAAGAAAAGAAAGTTTGATGGCGCAGTTTGGCCATAATCCAGCGCTCAACAAGCTGGACACCAGCCTCGGCTTTGGCTTTATCCTTGGGTTTATAGGGTCTGGCAGGCATCACCGCGACTGCATAATGAGCCGCCAGCTGTTGATAACTGGGATTGAGTTCAGGGTCGTAACGACAGGCTTTATTCACCCCGCTTTTTAAATTATCGGGGATCAACATCACTGGCGTACCACCAAAAAACTCAAAGGCGCGGACATGGCTGCCTAACCAATCCGGCAGACTCTGGCTCCAGGTCGCCTCGGCAAAGGTGTAATTGGATGCGCCCAATACCGCCACAAAGATTTGCGCCGCCCGTATTTCACCGCTGGCGGCACAAACCACCGGTATCGTAGGTCCGGCATAATCGATAAATAATTTTTCACCAGCGCGATGGGTCTGCCGCATGGAGCGCTTTTGTTTCTTCCGCCACTCTGCATAACGGGCGCAGAACTGCGAGTAGCTATAGCAACGGTTCGGCCTGTCCTGAGCGAAGCCGAAGGGATAGTGCTGGGTGTGCTCCTCCCAGAGCAACTGCTTGGTCAGGCCCTTTTTCTTCAACTCCAGGTGAACGTCTGTCCATACCGGTTCCTGGTATTTGGCTGAAGGCTGAGCGTCTGATCGGGGATAAAATTTCAGGGCTAGCGTTTGATCATCCCAATCCTCCGGTAGCGGCCAGGTTATTTTCAGCTGCACGGCCAATTTCAAGATATTTTGGATGCTGCCAACACTGATTTTGGTGCTGGCACTGATTTTCCGGATGCTTAATCCGGCGCTATAGCTGAGTCTGAGTATTTCTCTTAATTTTCGCATTGCTGTTCTCTTCGCTGACATATTCTTTCCATAAAAGGCAGAAAGGATAGTCTGATTGAATAAACAATGCGTTAGGCGGGATTCCGGTAACTTGAACAGTCATTCCGGCAACTTGAACACCGATTCTGGAAAATCTCAAAAACTGTTCAGCTTGAAACCAGAATCAGTGTTCAACTTAATTCAGAATAGGTGTTCAGATTGGATCAGAATGAGTGTTCAGGTTGAGCCAGAATATGCGCCTCACCTTGAGCCTCAAGAAAATCAATGAATCGGGGCAGCAGGCGACTTTCTTCATGCAGTTTAAACCCCATTGCCTGGCGCAAGGCGAGATATTCATCAACAGCTTGCCGAAGCGTGTTCATATCTCACCTCCTGGCCATGGCAGTGCCAGTCTGCGCAAGACAGATTCATTGACCTTGGCATAAATCTGCGTGGTATTGAGGTCGCGATGTCGCAATAGCTCGCTGATTTCGGCCAATGATGCGCCATTTCGAAGCAATCGGGTGGCCAGTGAATGGCGCAGCAGATGCGCACCCTTGTGCGCTGGGGGAGGCCTGCCCGGTCCAGGGCACGATGGACGATCGTACCTACGGCCTCGCCATTGACAAACCCGCGCTGCGGCGCCCGATGGCGCACAAACACGCTTCGTGTCGAGCAGGACGGTCGTCCATCGCGCAGGTAGTTGGCAAGTGCCTGGCCGACTTCATCAGGCAATGGGAGTCGATCGTAGCGTCCGCCCTTGCCGCGTGCGATGATTTCCCCGGCATCCCAATCGAGATCATTTAAAGTGAGGGCCGCCACTTCAGCGGCCCGCAGACCCAGTCGGGCCAATAGCTGCAAAATCGCGTAATTACGGAGGCCTTCTGGGGTAGTCTGTTCAACACTATGCAGCAAGTATTCAACATCATCGGCATTGATAAACTTGGGTAACGTCGACAAGCGTCGTCGCGCCGGGGTGGGTACGCACTGTGCCAAGTCTTTGGTAATCAGCGCTTGCTGAAGCAGAAACCGGAAAAAGCTGCGTAGCGCCGAAGCGATTAACTGGGTTTGGCCCGCACTATAACGACGTGCCTGCTGCAGCATAAAGCCGGTGACGTCTTGCGCGCACAGCGCATCCAGATTCGGCGGCTGTATTCCAAAGCGCTGGCTAAGAAAATGTACCACCGTGTTGAGATAAGAATGGATGGTCGAAGGTGCCAGATTGCGCTGGCAAACCAGATATTGTTGAAACGCCTGCACAATACTGGTGTACGCGGGATCAGCAACCGCCTTTACCGGCGCCGCAATTACGCCCACCACTCGAAGATGCGCCAGTAACTTTTTCAATATGGCTCGGTCGTCACGATGAGGACGCCGGATTTGATAACGGTGCTGAAAAAAAGTATTGACTGGCTGTTCAGCAAGATCCGTTACAGTGAGTCCTTGTTGCTGCATCCATATAGTGAGGTCTGCGAGCAGACGAACGGCATACTTCGCTGTCCACGGAGCGTAACCTTCGTCGAACAACTGTTGGGCAAAGGTGTCGATGTGTGTGCTTAGTTAGCGGACCCGCTTGTAAGCGCTGTACAACAATGGGATTGGGATAAAAATTTTCGATCATGATAGTCTCCTGGGTAGCTGGTCAATTGACCAGACCGAGAAGACAAGCCGAATAATGCTGAGTAAGCAAGTCTCAGCTTAGAATGGAACTTATTGAAAACCGTGGATAATAACAATCGACCTAAACCTTACTCGACATTATTCGGTACTCCGGATTATGCCTCTAATGCCGAGCTCGGCATTAGAGGCACTCGTTTGCCATCCAATAAGGGGATAGCTCACATCATTCCAATGAATCGACGCGACTTCGTAAAGCCTGCATTTTCAATACGCAAAAAACGCACAGTGAAAATACATGCCCTATCGCTCTACCAGGGAATACTCGACTCTTGCCTCGCAGCGGTTACGTGCTACCTTATTAACGAAGGGTTTCTTTGGGTCCTTGCACATTTGCCGGATCACCTTCGTAGGGAGTGGCATAGCTACATTCTTTTTGTGGGCAGACTTTTTCTACACCACGCCTCTTGGTCTCTTTTATCGTTAAAATAGGCCAATTACATTCCGGACAGCTTTCATTAATCGGAGTATTCCAGAGTGCATAATCACATTTTGGATAGCCTGAGCAGGAGTAAAATATTTTGCCATTGCGTGATTTGCGTTTTAGTATGGTGCCATTTTTGCATTGAGGGCAATGGACTCCGGTGTCCATGGGTTTTTCCAAAGGCTCAATATAACGGCATTTTGGATAAGCGCTACAGCCGATGAATTTACCATAGCGGCCCGTTTTGAAAACCAAGGGTGAGTCGCATTGAGGGCAGGTTCGGCCTTCTACAACTTCAGGTTCATCGGAAGCGCTAATGTCATCATTCAAATTCCGGGTATAGGAGCATTCAGGGTAATTGGTGCAGCCGATAAATCGTCCATTTCTCCCTAGGCGGATTGACAGTGGACTGCCGCATTCAGGGCACTTTTCATCGATGGCTTCCTGGGTAACATCTTTACGCTGGACGCTTGCATCTTTTTCTTGAATCATCGCATTAAATGGCTTCCAGAATTCGTGCATTAATGGAATCCAGTCTTTTTCACCCCGGGAAACAGCATCTAGTTCATCTTCCAAATTAGCGGTGAAGCCATAATCGACGTATTTTGTAAAGTGTTCAGTCAGAAATTTATTGACAATTCTGCCGACATCGGTCGGGTAAAAGCGTTTATTGTCCAGGGTGACATATTCACGATTTTGCAGGGTCGAAATAATTGATGCATAAGTCGAAGGCCGCCCTATGCCGTGTTCTTCTAAAGATTTTACCAGACTGGCCTCGCCGTAACGAGGAGGTGGCTCGGTAAAATGCTGGCCCGAAATGATGTCTATGAGAGGCACGATGTGACCTTCTTCAAGAGGGGGCAAAAAACTTTCCTTGTCATCGCTTTCCTTACTGTCATCTTTTCCTTCGAGGTAAACAGCCATAAATCCGGGAGTGGCAATGGTAGAGCCAGTTGCTCTAAACATGTGTTTGCCATCACCGCAGCTCAGATCAACGGCAACCATATTAAGCGTAGCGTGAATCATCTGACAGGCTATGGTGCGCTTCCAGATTAGATCGTACAGTTTAAATTGTTCAATACTGAGATGGTTTTTTATCAGGTTGGGCAAATGCCTCGGGGAAGTTGGACGTATCGCCTCGTGCGCTTCTTGAGCATTCTTTGATTTGGTTTTAAATACCCGGGGTTCTTTGGGCACATTTTTAGAGCCGTAGTTTTCTGAGATCAGTGCGCGTATTTCCTCGACGGCTTCTATTGATAAATTAACTGAATCAGTACGCATGTAGGTAATCAAGCCGGCTGTTTCGCCACCCAGATCAATCCCTTCATACAGTTGTTGGGCTACTAGCATGGTGCGTTTGGTGGTAAAGCCTAATTTGCGCGATGCCTCCTGTTGTAGTGTCGAGGTTATAAAAGGTGGAGCCGGGTTGCGTTTTTGCTGTTTCTTTTCCAGTTTGGCAACCAGTAACCGGCCATCTGCCGCAGTCAGTAGAGTTTGTTTGATTTTTTCTGCCTGTGCCTCATTGGTAATACTGAATTGAGTAAATTTTTCGCTATCGAAGTGAGTCAGTTTAGCTTTAAATGATTGATCTTGCGCCATTAATGCTGCGTCAATAGTCCAGTATTCGCGGGTTTTAAAGGCTTCAATTTCCTGTTCACGCTCGACAATCATGCGTAAAGCGGGGCTTTGTACGCGGCCAGCTGACAGTCCTCTGCGAATTTTTTTCCATAATAAGGGCGATAGTTTAAAACCAACCAGATAATCCAGGGCGCGACGCGCTTGCTGGGCGTTGATTAGATTGGTGGCCAGTTGCTCTGGGTTGGCTATCGCTTCGGTGACTGCTTTCTTGGTAATTTCATAAAAGACTACCCGATGCACCGGCTTGTCTTTAAGCAGTTTTTTTTCTTTCAACAATTCATACAAATGCCAGGAAATAGCTTCACCCTCTCTATCAGGGTCGGTTGCCAGATATAAGGTGTCTGCTGACTTAAGCGCTTTGCTGATAGCCTGAACGTGGCGTTGATTGCGATCGATGACTTCATATTTCATGGCAAAGTCATTGTCCGGATCAACGGCTCCTTCTTTAGGAATAAGGTCGCGGACGTGCCCATAAGAGGCTAAAACCAGGAAGTCTTTACCTAAATACTTCTCTATGGTTTTTGCTTTTGCAGGCGATTCTACAATGACAAGATTTTTACTCATTTAATTGCACAGATTCAAGGTTCTAGAAGGATGGCTCAAGATGATGAATTGTTCACCTTGAATCTTTTATGTTAATGTAAATAAGTAGGGACGAGATCATAGACAATATCTTCCATTCTGGAAAAAGCAATTTCCTCGTCAGGCTGGCTTAGCAAGACCATCAACACGATCCATTTCAATTTTTCCATTGATATTTCTTCATTTTCCAACGCCATTGCCTGATCAATGACAATTTCCCGGTTGCCTGAATTTAAAATACCATTTTGTTCGAGAAACATAATCAGATTGCGGCATTCGAGGTCAAGTCTAGCTATTTCCTGAGGGCAGAAAATGCGAAATGCAGGAGCTATAGTTGGCTTTATGGCGCTTTGCAGGCTGAGTGAGTCAAGCCAATCAAACGCTTTATTAACCTCATAGGATTCAAAACCTGCTTCCGTTAATTCTGTTCTGATGACATCGCTATCAGGAAGCTTTTCAATTTCATCTTCCATATAGTTTTCAAATAAATACATCAGGACATCAAAAATATTTTCTTTCATAGTGTGTTGGTTAGTTTTGTTTATTTTATTCTCATATAACAGCCGCCAGCGGTTGCTTCCAGGTAACCTTGCAGTTCCAGAATCAGGAGCATTGAGGAAATTATTTCAACGGATTCGCCGGTATTTTCAACCATAGTATCAATTGAAGTCGGGCTAAACATGATATGATTCAATAATGTTTGTTGCTCCAGGTCAAGTGTTGATTGTGTTATTGCCGGTAATAATTTCTCATCTTGTTGATAAAATTGATTTAATTCCTCAAATATATCCTGGGTGGTTTCGACAAGTTTTGCGCCTTCACGGATCAGTGCATTGCAACCCCGTGCCAGAGGATTATGAATAGAGCCAGGAATAGCAAAAACTTCCCGGTTTTGCTCTAAGGCCATTCGGGCGGTAATTAATGAACCGCTTTGTCTGGCAGCCTCAACAACCAGCAAACCCAGGCAAAGTCCGCTGATAATACGGTTTCGCCTCGGAAAATGATTGGCTTTGGCGGTAGTGCCGGTTGGAAACTCTGAAATCATCACGCCGGTATTGACGATTTCAGTGGCTAACTCTTTATGCCGGGCGGGATAAACGCGATCCAGTCCTGTGCCAGCAACTGCAACGGTATAGCCTTTCGCATCCAGCGCGCCTCGATGACTGGCGGCATCAATTCCCAAAGCCAACCCGCTGGTGATGACAAACCCATAATGACTCAGTGTTTTGGCAAAGTTGAAAGCGGTTTCCTCGCCTATGGATGAGGGATTGCGGCTGCCAACTATGGCAATTTGAGGTAACGATAATAAATCCGGATTGCCGCGTACAAATAAAACGGGGGGCGGATCGGCAATTTCCTTTAATTGTGAGGGATAATTTATATCATTAAAGGTGATGATGCAGTTATTTTTTTGCTCCAGCCAGGATAGATCAAGTTCTATCGTTGCCCAGTCCGGATTTTTAATGGCATGGATAATTTCACTCTTCAATCCTAAAGCCGAGAGCGCAGGCGTCGATTCTGCAAATAACTGTGATGGTGTATGTGTTTGCAGTAAACTAAAAAATGTCCGGCAACCGACACCTGGTGTGTGCAATAGCGCAAGCCAGTATTTTATGTCGCTGTCCGTTGGTCGCTTGATTATATTCAGTGGGTTTTGACTTTATCTAAAATGTGCAGTGCTTGATTGGCTTCCATTATCAGTGCATAACTAACGCGCTCAAAGGGACGAAAAACCATGAGTTTGCCGGCAATTTCATCGGGAAGTTTAACGATATCGTTTTTAATCAGATTGAAGGGGTCTTTTACACTATTTCCAAGTTGATATATAACAAGTTCGTGCCCTGCAAGTAGGCCATCTTTAGCGCCTTTGTCAATCACAACAACATTATACAGTCCAATTTGGGAAACCCCGCCAAGTACGCTGATGATGCTTCCACTTACGCTTTTTTCTGGCGGCCTTGGGAAATAATTCAAGATAACCTCATCTTCAGCTTTTGGCATGACCCGGTCACCTCTACGAATCTCGCTGTTTGATTTGGAAATGGACAGCGTCGCCGGGTCGCCAATTTGCTGCAATGTGGCGTCGGCAATATATTTCGCTTCGTAACCCAAAATCTCTCCGGTTTCCGGGCTCGTAAAGACACTTCCTGAGCGGTAAACAGTATATAACAGGCTGTAAGGTTGGGGGATAGGGCGCACATAAAGACGGTCACCGGCGCCGGCAATGAGATGTTCGCCTGCGATATCCAGAACATAAGGCGCCTGATTAAGTTCGTTTTCAGTTACAACTTTGGGCGAGGTTAAAAATTGCACTATAGAGTCACTTGGGATTAGTTCAATTGCTTGTTTTATATAAGTTTCCCTAATACATGGCAATAGTTTTCCGGTTGGGGAAATATTAATTTCAGTTCGGCCATTTCTAACGTCTTCGTCACTTATAACGCAGGGAGAATCAGCTGTGGGTTGGGCGTATTGTCCGGATCTGGACAAGCTTAATTGAGGCCTTCCATTTACAATTGCGAAATAAATTGTATCGCCCGGATAAATCAGATTCGGATTTTTGATTTGAGAATTGTTTCTCCACAGTTCAGGCCATTGCCATGGGTGGTTTAAAAATTTACCGGATATTTCCCATAATGAATCGCCTTTGGCAACGGTATATTGTTCTGGATGAGCAGGATTTATTTGTATTTCTTCCGCCCAAGTATTTAAACAGAAAAGGGCGGATACAATAAATCCAAAAAAAGTTCGAAAAGCCATATTGATTCGTCAGGGAGTGAGTCTTTTTAATCTCTGTGCATTCAAAGTTTATATGAATTAATATAGAATTCCAGTGTTCAATTATTTTTAATGGAGGGATTGTTGAGTATTTTAACTATTCTCGAGTTTCCGGATGAGCGATTGCGTAAAAAAGCTGCAGTGGTAAAAACGGTCGATGATAAAATCAAAAAATTAGCCGATGATATGCTTGAAACCATGTACCAATCGCATGGCGTAGGATTGGCTGCTACACAGGTTGATGTGCATCAAAGGGTTATCGTTATTGATATTAGTGAAGAAAAAGATGGTCCTTTGTTTTTAATTAATCCTGAGGTTATCGAAAAGGATGGCATCAAAGAATCTGAAGAAGGCTGTCTTTCAGTGCCCGGTTTTTTTGAAAAGGTTGAAAGAGCCGAGCATATCAGAGTAAAAGCGCTCAACAGGGAGGGCCAGTATTTTGAATTTGAGGCAAGGGATTTGCTGGCAGTTTGTGTGCAGCATGAAATGGATCATTTGGACGGAAAATTGTTTGTTGATTATATTTCGACATTGAAAAGGCAGAGAATTAAGAAAAAGCTGGAAAAAATTCATAAAATGGAAAAAAGCTGAACATGAGGATTATTTTCGCCGGAACTCCGGATTTTGCCGTACCCAGTTTGCAAATGCTGCTGAGTTCCAGGCACGAAGTTTGTGCGGTATATACGCAGCCTGATCGCCCGGCAGGCAGAGGGCGGCGCAGTCACGCAAGTCCGGTTAAAGAGCTGGCTTTAAAATATGCAATTCCAGTGCTTCAACCGCTTTCCCTGAAGACTGATGAGGATTTGCAGCAGCTGATGGCATTTAACGCCGATCTGATGGTGGTTGTCGCCTACGGAATGATTTTGACGCAAGCCACGCTGGACATTCCCAGGCTGGGTTGCATTAATGTACATGGCTCATTGTTGCCGAGATGGCGTGGAGCCGCGCCCATTCAACGGGCATTAATGGCGGGTGATGAAAAGACCGGCGTCACCATTATGCAGATAGTCCGTAAACTGGATGCCGGTGATATGCTACATAAAGAAGAATACATTATCGGAGCCAACGATACCGCCGGCGATTTACATGATGAATTGGCAGAACTCGGCGCTATAGGCTTAAAGAAAGTACTGGCGGAAATGGAAGCGGGGACTTTGGTTGCAGAGCCGCAAGATGAAAGTTTAGTAACTTATGCCGAAAAATTAACCAAAAACGAAGCGATCATAGACTGGACACAATCAGCGAGCGCTATTTCCCTAAAAGTCAGGGGCTTAAATGCTTGGCCTGTGGCGCAGACGCTTTATCAAGGCAAGGTATTACGCATCTGGAAGGCTGAAGCAGTGCCGATAGATAGTGATTTAGAGCCGGGCATCGTATGCGCCCTGAATAAAAATATGGATGTGGCAACCGGAAAAGGCCTGTTGCGTTTGCATGAAGTGCAGCTTCCGGGCGGAAAGCGCATGGCGGCTCAGGCGTTTCTGAATGCTCATAGTGTTCATGGCGTAAAACTAGGTTGAATACTCGATTGATAGCGGCACGGGTGTTGTCTCACGTTTTGAGAGATGGCCATTCGTTAACAGCCGCCCTGGAGTCCGCTTTGCAGACGGTTGAATCCGGCCAGGATAAGGCTTTCATTCAAGCGCTCTGTTATGGTGTCTGCAGAACCTATTATCGGCTGGATTTTATCTTAGGTGAACTGCTGGATAAGCCGCTAAAGGACCTGACTATTAAAGCACTGGCTTTAGTTGGCTTGTATCAGCTTAGATATATGAGAGTAAAACCTCATGCTGCAGTCTCTGAGACTGTGTTGGCGGCCCGCAAGAAACCGTGGGCTAAAGCGCTCATTAACGCCTTGCTTCGAGGCTATCAAAGAGAGCAGGATAGTCTTGAGTGGAAAGCCGATAACACACGATACTCAGCCGTCAGTCACCCTGTTTGGCTTATCAAGCAGATAGAACAGGATTGGCCACGGCAGGCGGAACATATCTTTCTGGAAAACAACCGGCAACCTCCTATGGTTTTACGCGTTAATCTGGCGCGCCTTAACCGGGACCAATATTTACAAAAGTTAAGCGCGCTGGACATACCGGCGGTGGCCGTTGATTTTTGTTCTTCAGCCATCATTCTGGACAAGCCGGTAGCCGTTGACTTATTACCTGGATTTTTAGAAGGATTGGTCTCAGTTCAGGATACCGCGGCGCAATTAGCCGCAGGGTTATTGGACGTGCGGGCAGGAAATCGTGTCTTGGATGTTTGTGCTGCGCCCGGCGGTAAAGCCGCCCATATTCTTGAATTTCAACCCCACCTGAAAGAGTTAGTGGCGGTTGATGTGGATGAGTTCCGGATGCAGCGAGTAAGCGATAATCTGCAGCGATTAAAGCTATCCGCCAAGCTGGTGGTGGGCGATGCGGCAAATCCCCGTGATTGGTGGGATGGTCTATTGTTTGACCGGATATTATTGGATGCGCCGTGTTCAGCATTAGGCGTTATTCGCCGTCATCCTGATATCAAGTTATTACGCCGGGCCGAGGACATTAAGCCCTTGCAGGCCTTGCAAAAAAATATTCTGAACGCTGTCTGGCCGCTGCTAGCTCAAGGCGGCGTCCTGCTCTACGCAACCTGCTCCATCCTGAAACAGGAAAATGAGCAGCAAATTGACACTTTCCTAATGAAACATTCTGATGCAGTCGAAATGCCAATTGATGCGGCATGGGGTTTCGCCGGAAGCCATGGGCGTCAGATTATGACCGGAGAATCGGCAATGGACGGTTTTTATTATGCGCGTTTCAGGAAACAGTAAGTGCCTTTGCTACCTTTATTATTCTGCTGCTTTATTATGGGGCTTGTGCCGTTTTCTGCATGCTCCGGCGAATTCGCCTCGGAAGTAAAGCAGGCAGAGATAACGTTGCGGAACGGCAGTTATGTTTTGTCTGCTGATATTATTTACCGGCTCAGTGAGAAAGCAAAGGACGCTTTGCAAAACGGCGTGCCGTTGTTCTGGGATATTCGGGTCAAGATCTTGCAGCGTCGCGAATTTTTTTTGGACAAGACGCTGGTTGATTTGGCGATACGTAATCGCATTCAATACCATGCTTTATTGAATATGTACCGGGTCAGAAATGAGAGTAACGGCGAGATTTATAATTTTTCGACACTATTTGCAGCATTGGATTCGATGTCGGCAGTGCGCAATTTTCGCCTGATAAAGAAGTCTGAACTGGATCCTGAAAAACACTATCTGTGTGCCGTGAAAGTAAGTTTTGATCGCGAAGCATTGCCTTTGCCGTTGCGTCCTATCGCCTATATAGATCCGCAATGGTACTTATCCAGTGATTGGACGCTATGGCCTCTGAAAGAATAAAGCTACCTGTTAATCTATCAGTTTTAATCCTGTTCGGCCTGATTCTGCTGTCGTTGCAATTGATGAGCTCAGCAACGCAGGAATCCTCGGAATTGGGTGCCATGTATTCATGGCTGCTGTTAATCAATGCCCTGGGTTCAGTCGTGCTGCTGATTTTGGTCGTGGCCAACATTTATTCCTTGATTCAGAACACAAAAAGGCGTGAGGCCGGTTCACGGTTGACGAGACGAATGGTGTCGCTGTTTGTGGTATTGGCTTTAGCGCCCGCCGTTATTGTGTTTTATTTTTCCATGCAGTTTTTGCATCAGGGTATTGATAGCTGGTTTAATGTGGAAATTGACCGCGCCATGGAAGACGCGCTGGAGTTAAGCCAAGCTTCATTGGATCAACGTATGCGCTGGCATTTGAAGCAAACGCAGCAATTGTCGGAAAAGCTGAAAGATTCATCTGAAAATCTGGTGACGCTGGAAATAGAAAATTTGCGCCAGCTTTCTGGGGCTTCGGAGATGACTCTTTTTTCCCGGCAGGGCCGGATTATTGCCTCAAGCAGTATTAACCCCGGCGATATCTTGCCGAGTTTACCGGAAGAACATATCTGGTTGCAGTTGCGGCAAAATGGAGTCTATGTTGCATTAGCGCCGGTACGTGAAGAAGAATTGATGATCCGGGTTATCGTTACGGTTAAAGCTCAGGAGTTGCAATATTTACAGGCTTTATATCCTGTGCCGGTAAGAATTGCGGATTTGGCGGATTCGGTGGAATTTGCCTTTGCGCGTTATCAGGAAATGAATTATTTAAGAAATTCATTGAAAATGAGTTTTTCGCTGGCCTTGTCGTTAGTATTATTAATGAGTTTATTGGCGGCGATATGGGTGGCTTTTATCAGTATACGTAATATTGTCGCGCCGGTAAAAGAACTGGTTAAAGGTACGCAAGCCGTAGCTTCCGGACATTATGACCAGCAGTTGCCGGTTATTGCCCAGGATGATCTGGGTTTTCTGGTGGAGTCATTCAATGAGATGACTCAGCATATTGCTCATGCCAGGGATGAAACCAGAAAGGCCGGTTTCGAGGTGGAAAATCAACGGGCCTATCTGGAAACCATTCTGGCGAATTTGACGGCAGGGGTTATCAGTTTTGATTCGTTGAATAAGATTCGTACGGCTAATCAGGCGGCCTACCGGATTTTTCATATTCATGTAAATCAGTTCATAGGCCGGAACTTATCGGAACTTGTTCTGAACTATTCCGAACTGGCTGAACCGCTAAAATCAATTCAGCGTTTGTTGGAGAAAGCCGATGAAATTTGGCAACAGAGGATTGCCTTTTTAGGGCCTAATGGCCGCCAGGAATTACTGTGCAGGGGGACTCCGCTGTTTTCCCAGGAAGGATTGCGGGTAGGGGCGGTTGTGGTTTTTGATGATGTGACCGATTTGATACAGGCCCAGAAAAATGCCGCCTGGGGAGAGGTGGCGCGAAGGCTGGCTCATGAGATTAAAAACCCGTTGACGCCCATTCAGTTATCGGCGGAAAGGTTGCAGCATAAGCTGGCCGATAAGCTGGAGCCAGCTGATGCCGAAATTTTACGGCGTTCAACCAGGACCATCGTGCAGCAGGTTGAGGCGATGAAAGAAATGGTCGATGACTTTTCCGAATACGCCAAACCTTCCAAAAAGCAGAGAGTAGATATCGATTTAAAGAGCTTGGTTCAGGAGGTATTAGTTCTTTATGCACTAAAACCGGGGGTGAAATTCAAGGCTGATTATGAGGCTGGTTTGCTGATGATAAACGGTGATCCGGTCAGTATCAGGCAGGTGCTTCATAATTTGCTAAAAAATGCTCTGGAAGCGATAGGCGCTCATGGATTGATTGAAATAAACCTGCACAAGCTGCGGAAAAATAATGCTGATTTTATAGAAATAGCGCTCTATGATGATGGGCCAGGCATTAAGGAAGAGCAAATTGAGAAAATTTTTGAGCCTTATGTGACAACTAAAGCCAAAGGAACCGGTCTAGGATTGGCGATTGTCAAAAAAATAATTGAAGAACATGGCGGTGCAATATGGGTTGACACCAGCCGCAAGGGGGGGGCGGGCTTTATAATCCAGCTCCCGGCATGCAACTCTGAACAACTGTAAAAATATCATGAACGCAAACACGCCGCGTATATTAGTTGTAGATGATGAACCGGATATCCGCAGATTAGTCTGCGAAATTCTTGAAGATGAGGGTTATCAGGTCGCTATGGCGGAAGATGCCGGTACCGCACGGGAGTTAAAAAAATCCCAAAAACCAAATCTAATTCTGCTCGATATCTGGATGCCCGATGCTGATGGAATTACTCTGTTGAAAGAATGGATTGCTGAAGATTACATGCTATGTCCCGTGGTCATGATGTCGGGGCATGGCTCGGTTGAAGCAGCTGTTGAGGCCACCCGGCTGGGCGCATATGATTTCCTTGAGAAACCCTTGTCGCTGGCAAAATTATTATTGATCGTTGAAAGGGCCTTGGAAGCGGGTAATCTTCAAATAGAAAATGCCGGGCTCAGGAAACAATTGGTTGTTGATATTGAGCCGGTCGGCAAGAGCGCGGCTGTTGCCAGAATCAAGGATCAATTAAAGCGGCTAGCTCAACACGTCACCAAGGTATTGTTCATTGGCGAAGCGGGCGTCGGTAAGGAACTGTATGCGCGTTTTCTGCATAACAACAGTGCGCACCGGAATGGTCCTTTTGTTAATGTGGTAGTAGGCAGTATATCGCCGGAAAATTCGGCGGTGGAGTTTTTTGGTAAAGAAAGTTCGGGTAAAATTTATCCAGGCTTGTTAGAGAGAGCACATAAAGGGACGTTGTTTTTGAGTGAAATAAGCGGAATGGAAAGGGAGACCCAGCTTAGGCTGCTTAGCGCACTGGAATCAAGCTCCTTTTTACGCGTGGGCGGTAGCGAAGCGGTGCGCGTTGATGTCAGAGTGGTGGCGTCAACACGGATTGCAATGGATGAAGAGGTCAAGTCCGGGCGGTTCAGGCAGGATCTGTATTATTTGCTCAATGAGGTGGATATTTCTATTCCGCCGCTCAGGGAGCATAGTGAGGATGTGCCGGGATTACTAAATTTTTATGTCGATTATTTTGTTAATCAGGATAAACTGGCTTTCCGGAAATTTTCCATGGCCGCACAGAATTTTTTACGCAATTACAGTTGGCGAGGTAATGTGCGGGAGTTAAAAAATCTGGTGCAACGGCTGATGATTTTAGGCGCCGGCGAAGATATAGAATTGGATGAAGTGAAGTTGGCATTGGGGCCTGTTGTTAGTGATGTGATGGCATCGTCATCGGTTCCTGAGTTTTTCAATCTGCCGTTAAAGGATGCCAGGGATCATTTTGAAAAGGCATATCTGGAATATCATTTTGAGCGGACTGGCGGCAGCGTTGCAAAATTATCGGCGGCAGTGGGTATGGAGCGAACTCATCTTTACCGTAAATTGCATTCATTAAATATTAAATTATAAACTACGGTAAAAGGCACAAAGTGCAAAGGTGCAAGAATTATATTTTTTGTACCTTGTACCTTGATAAAATAAACATTGAAAAAGAAGATAATGTTTAGTAGAATTCTCACTCTTTTATTGAGCCTTTACAGAAAGACTAAGTAACGATGAAAACATTTAGTGCAAAAGCAGCAGAAGTTAAGCGCGATTGGTACGTAGTTGATGCAGATGGGAAGACGCTGGGCCGCCTTGCTTCTGAAATTGCACGTCGTCTTCGCGGCAAACACAAACCAGAGTACACACCGCATGTTGATACCGGTGATTACATTATTGTCGTAAATGCAGAAAAGATAGGTGTTACCGGCAATAAAGAAAAAGATAAATTATATCAGCACCACACGGGTTATATTGGCAACCTGAAAACCGTTAGCTTGGGCAAATTAAGAAACACGTTCCCTGACCGTATTCTTACTACAGCAGTTAAAGGCATGTTGCCGAACAATCCATTAGGTCGTGCAATGTTCAAGAAATTGAAAGTGTATTCAGGATCTGAACACGACCATCAGGCCCAACAGCCAAAAGTTTTAGAATTATAAGCGGGTAGACTATGGCAGCAGCTCAGTATTACGGAACAGGTCGTCGTAAAAGCGCAATAGCACGCGTTTACGCAACATCAGGCACTGGAAAAATCATTATTAACAAGAAAAGTATCGAGGACTATTTTGGCCGTAAAACGGACCAGATGGTTTCGCGTCAACCTCTTGAATGTGTTGACATGGAAAGTAAATTCGATATCAATGTTATTGTTAAAGGCGGCGGTCCTTCCGGTCAGGCAGGCGCTATTCGTCATGGTTTGACGCGAGCGTTGATGGCGTATGATGAAGCCTTGCGCCCAGCTCTTAGAAAAGCGGGTTTTGTAACGCGCGACTCACGTATTGTAGAACGTAAAAAAGTTGGCTTGCACAAAGCCAGAAAACGTCCACAATACTCAAAACGTTAGGTAATTATTTCGCGACAGGCAGTTTCTGTTATGCACGATGAAATTACTAGGGTTGCATTCGTAAGAATGCGGCCCTTTTTTATGGGTTAAGCCGATCCAGTGACCTAGTCGGGAAATTATTTGACCCTAACATTGCTAGTATCGCTAGGCGTGTGCTTTTATAATTGTTCAACCGGCCTGGTTTTTTATCCGTTCAGTGTGGTTAAACAGTCATAGGGTTTCCTGTTTTTCGGGACATGCAGCCTTGAATACGAAAAAAATTTCCATTTGCCTAATTTATTTTACGTCCTCTCCTTGAATCGCCAGAGTCCGGCAGATGGTTATAGAAATGAGTTGTAGCGTTGGATGGAGAAATGCTTAAACTCGGTAATTTATGCCGCGTGAACGGGGATTGGCTTCGCGCTCCCGCTATTGGAGCTAGTTGCATTTCCTGGCCCGCATGACTTTAACTGTTTGTTTTGCCTTTTTGCTTATTTTTAGGCTTAGATTAGTTACCATTATCTTATTGGATTACTAAATGGTAATGTTAGTTGTCGAACTGGAAAATAAATTAGAAGCACTTGAAAAATGATTTTTTTTATCAGCGATGTTAAAATCCAAACATCAATCATTTAGAAGATTTAGCGGATGTCGATAGACTCTCAAAAAAAAACCAATATGCAGTCTGCGCTAGAATTTAAGAGCAGTACTTTTTCCGTTCCTGTTTTAGTCCTGTCAAGTGTTGATTTGATTCTTATCGAACAACAGCTTCAAGAAAAAATTAATCTGGCTCCGGAGTTTTTTAGAAACTCTCCGGTGGTGCTGGACTTACAGGAAATAAACAAGCATGGCTACGATATCGATGTTACAGCGCTTACAGACATTATCCGTAAGGCTGGTTTATTACCGATAGGTATGCGCGGCGGCAACATACAGCAGAATAAGCAGGCATTGGAACTGCTTATTCCTGTTTATTCCATTCATAGCGGCAGTGAATTAGCCGAAAATAAAAAACAAAAAAAAATCACTCCGGCGCCAAAACAGAAAGCTGATTCAGATACAAGCGTTATAACAACGACACTGATTACTCAGCCTATCCGTTCCGGGCAGCGTATTTACGCGGAGGGTGATTTAGTTATCTTAGCTCAGGTCAGCGCTGGCTCCGAAATTATGGCCGAAGGTAATATTCACGTTTACAATACTTTAAGAGGCCGGGCAATGGCTGGTGTGCGAGGAAATACCGAAGCGCGTATTTTTTGTTTTGATTTACAGGCCGAACTTATATCTATTGCCGGCAATTATAAAGTCAGCGAAGATTTGGATGAAACTGTGCGCAACAAACCCGTTCAGATCTATTTACAAGAACAAGCATTAATTATCAAAGATATAGTGCAACACAATTAACGTAGAGGAAATTTTTGTGGCAAGAATCATAGTCGTAACATCCGGTAAGGGCGGTGTCGGTAAAACAACAACAAGTGCCGCAATTGCCATGGGGCTTGCAAAAAAAGGTCATAAAACAGCAGTTATTGACTTTGATGTAGGTTTACGTAATCTGGATTTAATCATGGGTTGTGAGCGCCGGGTAGTTTATGACTTTGTCAATGTCATAAATCAGGAAGCGACTCTTAATCAGGCTTTGATTCGTGATAAAAACTGTAATTTACTTTATATATTGCCCGCTTCTCAAACACGCGACAAAGATGCTTTAAGCTTGGAAGGCGTGGGTAGGGTTTTAGATGAGCTAAAAAAGGACTTTAAATATATCGTTTGCGATTCCCCGGCAGGTATCGAAAAAGGAGCTCACCTGGCGATGTATTTTGCAGACGATGCCTTTGTTGTAACTAATCCCGAAGTTTCTTCGGTGCGGGACTCGGATCGTATGTTAGGAATTCTAGCCAGTAAATCACGCAGAGCTGAGCTAAGCGAAGAGCCGATTAAAGAATATCTTCTGTTAACTCGCTATTCTCCGGATAGGGTAAAATTGGGGGAAATGCTGAGCGTAGATGATGTACAAGAAATTTTATCACTACATTTATTGGGCGTAATTCCAGAATCAAAATCGGTGTTGAATGCGTCCAATTCAGGCACCCCGGTTATTCTTGATGAGAAAAGCGATGCTGGTCAAGCCTATGCTGATATTGTTGCCCGCTATTTAGGCGAGAATAGACCCCATCGTTTTATCGATGATAAAAAAGGGTTTTTTAGGAACTTTTTTGGGGGCAAGTAATGAGTTTACTGGATTATTTTAGAATAACTAAAGGCGGTTCTGCATCCCTTGCAAAAGAAAGACTGCAAATTCTGGTGGCTCATGAACGATCCTCGCGTAATCAGCCATCTTATCTCCCGCAACTACAAAAAGAATTGCTTGAGGTTATCCGGAAATATATTCATGTAGAGCAGGATGCCATATCCGTTAATTTTGAACAGGATGATAATCAGGAGACATTGGAAGTCAATATTGTGTTACCTGATATTGATACCAAAAAGACCAAAAACGCTAAGAATACCTAAAGCTCTTAAACTTTCTTCAACCAACACTTGAACAGGTGACTTAATATGCTTAACACAATCGGTGATGCCGCTGGTAAGGTATGGGGATTTCTGGACCAAAATGGATCGGCCAGTGTAACTAAAATTACTAATGAAACCGGACTCAATAAGAGTGACGTTCAGCGTGCAATTGGCTGGCTGCTTAAAGAGGACAAACTCTCAATTGAGGTGGTAGGCCGTACGGAAACCGTGTCGTTGAAATAGAAGACATAAGGTACAAGAGAGGCTGATAATTATAGCCTTTCTTGTGCCTTATGCTTTTTTCATATTAGATGTTATGCCGCCATTCCGATTCGATAAACACCATAAGTTTTGTAGGCCGGTAAGCCTTAAGTTTTTCCCAGTGAAAGACGCTCCATACCGATAGTTTTAAGCCGCAAAGTCGGCATTTTTATTCATAGAGCTGGCTAACCTTTATCCGTTTTGCCGATATATAGCGCACAGGCCTGAACTGTTTGATCCATTTAAAAAAGATTTACGAGCTCCATCCTAAAGTAAGGTGTCATTGCCTTGCTTTCTGCACTAGCAAACGAAGGTGATGCAAAAGCCCCGAGATTGTCCGGTATATTAACTTTGGTCACCGGAACAGCAAAGTTAGCAATTCCGCAAAATTATCTCACGATAGCGGACCTTGCGACCCGGCGCAAACTGCGACATGCCACTGTCATAAATAGCGAAAAGATTTATGCCTCTAAGAAATCAGGTGAACCGGTCTGTAGTAATTAACCCCCTCGCGCATCCTAAATTTAGACAAAAAATCAAAACCATTTTTCTGCATCTGACTAAATACGGGGTTTTTCATCAGTCTCTGCATTTTGCAACCCAAGGGCTACAGGGAGGGGAAGTTGTGTTTCCAACAAATATGGCAACACAGCAGAAAGGACAGCCGGTTTTAATAGAGCATGTAAAGTTAACATTTTCATTGATTTCAGTATTGGAGTTCATCAGCTCTTTCTGGAAATGTTAACATGAAATGATGATAAACATTCTCGCGCGAAACCTTTAGTGCAGTTAAAATAGATTGCTTTTAACGTCGCCCATTGAGATAGCCATCATGAAGTTTAATGCTTTTTTTATTGGTTTTTGTTTATTGGCATCAGGCAACTGTTTTGCCTCCGAAAAAACTACCATCCGCATCGGCGTTCAGGCTTCCGGCACGCTCGAATGGGAATTGTCGGCTTTGCAGGATGACTCGCAGTTAAAGTCAGCTGATTTTCAACTGGAAATAAAGTCCGTCGCCAATGCGGAAGCGGGCAAAATCGCCCTGCAGTCAGGAGCCGTCGATATGATTGTCTCTGACTGGATATGGGTTTCCAGCCGCCGCGCAACCGGTGCTGATTTTACTTTTTACCCCTATTCAAATACCTCGGGGGCGTTGGTTGTGGCAGACAAAAGTCCTATCCATTCCATAATAGACCTTAAAGGCAGGCGCTTGGGGATTGCAGGCGGCGAACTGGATAAAAACTGGTTATTGTTACAGGCCTTGGCGCAAAAAGAACGGCTGGATTTAAGCGCCTCCGTGGAAAAAACTTTTGGCGCGCCGCCGTTAATCAACGAGCAAATCAAACAAAATCGTGTCGATGCCGTACTTACTTACTGGCACTTTGCGGCCAGGCTTGAAGCCCAGGGTTACCGGCAAATCATAGACGGCAAAGGTATTTTAAAAGGCTTAGGGATAGTGGAAAACGTGCCTAGCATCGGTTATGTGTTCAAGCAGAGCTGGGCGGCCAATCATAAGCAAGCAATCGATAACTTTTTTAAAGCCGGAAAACAGGCTAAAAACCGCTTGTGTACTTCTGATGCCGCCTGGAAAAAAGTCATTCCTTTGACTCATGCCGATGATTTGCCTACTCAAACCAAGCTGCGCCAGGGTTATTGCGAGGGTAGCATTGAGCAGTGGGGTGAAAAGGAAGAACTGGCCGCGGCTCGAATTTATACTATGCTTCGCGCCTTGAGCGACAATAGGTTAACGGGACAATCAGAAAGCCTGCAGCCCGGTACATTCTGGTCTTTAAAATAATTTGAAGTTCCCCAAAAATATTTTGCCGGCCTTGTCATTACTGGCTTTTTTAGCGGTGTGGCAAGGCTTGGCTGTGTATTTAAACAACGGCACGCTGCCAACGCCGGAAACGGTTGCTAGGGTGTTTTGGCTGGCTTGCGTGACGGGACAGCTTCCCTACAACCTGAGTATGACTTTACTCAGGCTAGTGGTTAGTTTTTCTATCGCCATGTTATTGGGTTGCAGCATTGGCATTATTCTGGGCCGTAATAAAAAACTCGACGCTTTCTTTGACAACTGGCTGGTTATTTTTTTAAATATTCCGGCTTTGGTCACCATTATCTTGTGCTATGTCTGGTTTGGTCTGGTCGAGTCCGCCGCCATACTGGCCGTTGTGATCAACAAATTGCCCAATGTCATCGTCACGATCAGAGAGGGTACGCGTACGCTCGATCAGGATTTACTGGAGATGGCGCGTTGCTATCATTTTAGCAAGCGTAAAACGCTGGTTCATGTCATCTGGCCGCAGTTGCATCCTTTTGTTATGGGCGCGACGCGTTCCGGTTTGGCATTAATCTGGAAAATTATTCTGGTGGTTGAGTTGTTAGGCCGCAGCGACGGCATGGGCTATCAATTACATTTATTCTTTCAATTATTTGATGTTGCCAGTATTTTGGCCTATACGATTGCCTTTGTCGCGGTTATTCAACTGATTGAACTGCTTATTTTGAAACCTCTGGATAAAAAATCCCTCCGGTGGCGGCGTTGACCGATATTCAAATCAACATTCATAGCAAAACATACCCAGCCATGGAGCGGGCGGGGCATCATACAGCTATTGCCGATTTTAGGCTTCTGCTAAAATCCGGAGAATTTATTTGCCTGGTGGGGCCTTCCGGCTGTGGTAAAACAACCTTGTTGAATATTATTGCCGGTCTGGATAATGACTACGAGGGGGATATCCTGGTTGGCCGGCAGCATACGCATCCAAAAATTGGCTATATTTTCCAGAATCCACGCTTGCTGCCCTGGCGAACGGTGCGGGAAAATATAGAATTGGCGCTGGATAGTCGCCAATCTCCAGCTGTTATCGATCCGTTGCTTGAAGTCATGCAATTAACTCAGTCGCAACATGTTTACCCGGAGCGATTATCATTGGGCATGAGCCGTAGAGTATCCATCATCCGCGCTTTTGCCGTTGATCCTGAGGTATTGCTGATGGATGAGCCTTTTGTATCGCTGGATGCGCCAACAGCTAGACAGGTCAGGGAGTTGTTGCTAAAACTGTGGCAAGCGCGACCGCATACAGTTTTATTTGTCACCCATGATCTGCGTGAAGCAATTGCGCTGGCAGACCGGATTATCTTTTTATCGGCCGCGCCAATGAGTGTTATCAGCGAAATCACTGTGCCTATTCCGAGGTATGAGCGGCATAGTGAAAATGCTATAGAAGCTTTCCGGCGGCAGCTGATAAACGATTGCCCTGAAATTAGACAGCTGTTGTAATCGGTTTTTTTACAAACGATTGAAGATTTGTTTGGGGAAGCTTTTTATATCTGGGAGATGACGTTTTTTTTTCGGCTGTCATCTGTAGTTAAAGCCCGCAAAGATGCCTTTATCTTAAAGTGGAAAAGGCCTTCGCTTAAAAAAGTCCGGCCTTTTTTATCAAGTAAACCTTACAAGGTATCAAGCGATAGCTTTAACTTTTGAGTTGAGTCTGCTCTTGCCGCGCGCGGCTTTATTTTTATGAATAATGCCTTTATTTACTGCGGAATCAATGATGGGCACTACTACTTGAAAGGCGGCTTGCGCTTTTTCTTTGTCGCCTGCGTTAACGGCGGCGATCACTTTTTTTACAAAAGTACGTAGGTTGCTACGTTGTCCTGCGTTGCGAATACGGCTTTTTTCCGCTTGTTTCGCGCGCTTTTTAGCTTGTGCTGTATTAGCCATAGTGTCTCGATGCTTCAGTGGGAGTTAAATAGCCCCGCATTATCTTTTTAAATGGTATTATTGTCAACAATTAACGTTGTGTATACGGTGTGATCTTGAGCGGCCGGCTTATAAATTAACTGCTATTGTGGCTGTACCGCCCTTATTTCCGGAGGTCTCGTCTTTGCGCGCGATGAGCTGATTGCACATGTTTTTGGTGTCTATCTTGCCATGGCCGGGTTACGCCGGATGAGCTGTATTATCTGCTTGAAGCGGATGGCGGAGTTTGTGGAACTTCGGGGAGAAGGTAATTAATCCGCTCAAGTGAATGTTGATAGGAATAGGTATTTTACAGCAAAATTGGGGCGTACATAAAGCCGTGGCCTTTGACTTTTGCATGCAAAGGCTAGAATGAATCCCTGCGAGTCAAAAAAGGTGATGACAAATAATCTTATCGTTTTCATGGCAATGATGGCTGCCGCATTTAACCGCTTCACATGATAAAATAAAAATCTTTGTATCATCAAAAGGATCATGCATTTAATTCGAGGATTATCCCATTTAGAAACGTTCAAAAACGGTTGCGTATTGACTATCGGCAATTTTGACGGGTTGCATTCAGGCCATCGAACGGTGATAAAAAAATTGGCCGAGCGTGGTGAGGCGCTGGGCTTGCCGGTGGTGATCATGACTTTTGAACCGCAGCCCCTGGAATATTTTCTGGGCGATAATTGTCCCTCGCGCTTGATGTGTTTGCGGGAAAAAGTAATTGAGTTTGCTAAATTGCCGGTTGATAGCTTGCTGATAGCGAAATTTAACCGTTTTTTTGCCGATTATGATGCCGAGCGGTTTATTGATGACATTTTAATAGATAAACTGAACGTTAAGCATCTGGTGATCGGGGATGATTTCCATTTTGGTAAGGCAAGGCGGGGTAATTTTGCAATGCTCAAGGAAAAAGGCAAGCTCCATGGCTTTAGTGTCGAAGATACCGGGTCTTATCAGGTTGCAGGGCTGCGTATTAGCAGCACTCTGATCAGGGACGCGCTGGGCGCGGGTGATTTGGCGCAGGCGGAGAAATTGCTGGGGCACTGTTATTCTGTGTGCGGCCGGGTGGCTCATGGCGATAAACGCGGAAGAACTATTGGTTATCCCACTGCAAATATAAGAATGTTTAGAAAAAATACGCCTGTTAATGGCGTATTTGCCGTTACTATGTCGGGAATTGATGGTTTGGAGTTCGATGGCGTAGCCAATGTAGGCACCAGGCCAACCGTTGATGGCGGCTCCAAGGTGATACTTGAAACTTATTTATTTGATTTTGATAAGGAAATCTACGGACGTTATGTGGAGGTGAGTTTTAAACAAAAAATCAGGGATGAAGTGCGCTTTCAATCAATGGAACAACTGAAAGCCCAGATCGAGAAAGATGTGGCCGAGGCTAAAAAAATTTTTGCTGAAATTAAAAGATTATGACGATGGATTATAAAAAAACACTGAATTTACCTAATACCGCGTTCCCGATGAAAGGCAATCTTTCGCAACGCGAGCCGGAACGCTTAAAAAAATGGAACGAAGCAGACCTATATCAGAAGATCAGGCTTGCCTTTACCGGCCGCCCCAAGTTTATTCTGCATGATGGGCCTCCTTATGCTAATGGCGAGATTCATATCGGTCATGCGGTCAATAAAGTCCTGAAAGACATTATCGTTAAATCAAAAACCCTGAGCGGTTTTGACGCGCCTTATGTGCCGGGTTGGGATTGCCACGGTCTGCCAATTGAATTGATGGTGGAAAAGAAACTAGGTAAAGCAGGCGTTAAGGTATCGCCCGCCGTTTTTCGCAAGGCGTGCCGCGAATACGCAGGCAAGCAGGTCAATATACAAAAAGACGCCTTTGTCCGGCTGGGTATTTTAGGCGATTGGGAAAATCCCTATTTAACAATGGATTATGCGTTTGAAGCGAACATTGTGCGCTCGCTGGGAAAAATCACCCAAAAAGGTCATATCGTAGCAGGGGCCAAGCCGGTTCACTGGTGTACCGATTGCGGTTCGGCATTGGCGGAAGCCGAGGTTGAATATGAAGATAAGCATTCTCCAGCCATCGATGTGCGTTTTCAGGTGGTAGATGAGGACGGCTTTATGGGCTTGTGTCATCATGCGCCTGAGCATGAAGGAAGAGGCGCTTTATCTGTTGTGATTTGGACGACAACCCCTTGGACCTTACCGGCTAATCAGGGCGTAGCCTTAAATCCGGATCTGGAATACGCGGTTGTGCAATGCGAAACGGAACGATTGGTGGTTGCCGAAGCATTGCTTAAAGATGCGATGCTGCGTTATGGCTTCGAAAATTATCATGTCATTGGTTACTGCAAAGGTTCAGCCTGGGAACATCAACTGCTGCAACACCCTTTTTATGACCGGCAAGTGCCCATAATTCTGGGCGATCATGTCACTACGGAAGCCGGTACCGGTGCTGTGCATACCGCGCCGGGCCATGGACAGGAAGATTATGCCGCCGGACTGAAATACGGCTTGCCGGTTGATAACCCGGTCGGTGCCGATGGCGTGTTCCTGCCCAATACAGAGCTGTTCGCCGGTGAGCATGTCTTTAATGCCAATGCCCATGTTCTGGAAGTGCTGGAAGCCAAAGGGAAACTGGTCCATCAACAAGCTATCCAGCACAGTTATCCGCATTGCTGGCGGCATAAAACCCCGATCATTTTTAGAGCTACGCCGCAATGGTTTATTTCCATGGAACAAAATAAACTGCGCAAGCAGGCATTAAGTGAGGTCAAGCGGGTAGACTGGATTCCTGACTGGGGTCAGGCGCGTATAGAAAGCATGCTGGAAGGCCGTCCGGATTGGTGTATTTCGCGCCAACGCACCTGGGGCGTGCCGATAACGTTTTTTGTTCATAAAGAAACCCGCGAACTGCATCCGTGTACGGGTGAATTGATTGAACAAGTCGCCAAACGCATTGAAGAAAAAGGTATCGAAGCCTGGTTTGAGCTGGAAAAGGAGGATTTACTTGGCGCAGAAGCTGAAAACTATGAAAAAATGACCGATACCCTGGATGTCTGGTTTGATTCAGGTGTGACTCATGCCTGCGTGCTGGATAAACGCGAGCAGTTGATGTTTCCGGCTGATTTGTATCTGGAAGGTTCTGACCAGCATCGCGGCTGGTTTCAATCCTCGTTACTGACGTCAACAGCGATGAATGATGTCGCGCCCTTCAAGGCTGTTTTGACTCATGGCTTTACTGTGGATGCAGAAGGCAAAAAAATGTCCAAGTCCAAAGGGAATGTTGTAGCGCCCCAGTCGGTGATGAAAGACCTGGGTGCGGATGTTTTGCGTTTATGGGTGGCCGCAACCGATTACCGCGGAGAAATGTCGGTATCCAATGAGATTCTTAACCGGACTTCCGATGGTTACAGGCGGTTAAGGAATACTGCGCGATTCCTGCTATCCAATCTGGATGACTTTAATCCGGCTCAAGACTTGGTCGAAACCAAGGATTTATTGGCATTGGATCGCTGGGTAATGGATAGAGCATTCGCGTTGCAGGAAGAAGTAAAAACTGCTTACGAGAACTATCAGTTCCAGCAAATCTATCAGAAAGTACACCATTTTTGCGTAATCGATCTGGGCGGTTTTTACCTGGATATTATCAAAGACCGCCAGTACACCGCAAAAGCCGGCGGCTTGGCGCGACGTTCCGCGCAAACGGCCATGTATCACGTCATTGAAGCATTAACCCGCTGGCTGGCGCCGATTATCAGCTATACCGCTGATGAAATCTGGCAGTATATGCCGGGTGAGCGCAGCGAATCGGTATTTCTGGAAACCTGGTATCAAGGGCTGGTTAAACTGGACGATAGTTCGGCGATGAATCGCGACTTCTGGCAAAAAGTAATGTCAGTACGAACCGCCGTCAGTAAAGAGCTTGAGAAAAGCCGCGGCAAAGGCGATATAGGTTCTTCTTTGAACGCCGAAGTGGAACTGTATTGTAATGCTGAGTTTTTTGATGCCTTAAAGCAGTTGGCGGGTGAGCTGCATTTTATTTTTATTACCTCCAATGCCTTGGTCATGGCGGAACAATTTTGCCCGGATGATGCCATTCAGACTGAACTTGAGGGCGTCAAATTGAAAGTGATCGTTTCCGGCCATAAAAAATGCG
The DNA here is from genome assembly GCA_002862125.1 of Methylobacter sp. KS41. GTDB lineage: Bacteria > Pseudomonadota > Gammaproteobacteria > Methylococcales > Methylomonadaceae > Methylobacter_C. Next base: position 393,947 of record PHSP01000003.1, read on the forward strand.
TACGCTGCTGGCATCAACGTTATGACGTGGGCGAACATGCGGAACATCCTGAGCTGTGCGGCCGTTGCGTGGAAAACGTAGCGGGGACTGGCGAACACCGTCGCTATGCGTGATTCCAATATGTTGAAATGGTTATGGTTGTCGTTGTTGACGGTAATATTGGATCAGGGGAGCAAGCTTGCTATATCCAGCTCTATGCAGCTCTATCAATCCATTCAAATTATGCCGTATTTTAATTTAACCTATGTTCATAATACCGGAGCGGCTTTTAGTTTTTTAAGCGAGGCTGGAGGCTGGCAGCGCTGGTTTTTTGCCGGACTGGCACTAGTGATTAGCGCTGTTATAGCCGTTTGGCTGGCCCGTCTGAAACCACGCGAGACTTTGCTGGCGGTCGCCCTGTCGCTGATTTTGGGCGGCGCTATAGGCAACCTTATTGACCGGCTGGCATACGGTTATGTAATAGACTTTCTTGATGTTTACTACCAAACCTGGCACTGGCCGGCCTTTAATATCGCCGATTCCGCGATTACCCTGGGCGTTATTTTGATGCTTGTGGAGTCATTCGGTTTTTGGAAGCCGGAAGATGCGTCGAAAAAATTAGACCCGGAAAAGCACAGCGAGGAATAGCATAGCTTATTCCGCAAACCATACGGCGCATTAGACTAAGCTAATGCGCCCTACTTAATTGCACCTTACTCGTTAGCCAATTTCAAAGCATGGTGCCAAGAAAATCGGGGCTTGTGTAAGTCGGTGTTATTTGCCAAACTGAACCAGAAGCTGAAGGGGTATTGGAATTATTACGGTATCCGAGGCAACTATGAAAGCCTGAATGACTACCGACAGGAAGTTAAACGTATTTTGTTTAAGTGGCTTAACCGGCGTAGTCAGAGACGCAGCTACAACTGGACGGGGTTTATTGCCTTGATTGATGACTTTAATTTGAGCAAACCCCGCATTTGTCATGATTTCTAAGTGCTTATATGCTATGTGCGAAGCGAACAACGTTGAAAAGCCCGGTGCGGTAATTCTGCACGCCGGGATTTGTGAGGGGGCAGTCGGGCAACTGGCTGTTCTACCTTGATGACATAGAAGGAGAACAATGACACATCTTCCAAAACATGGGCGAATCGACTGCGCTGATTGCTTTAATGAAGAGCCTGTCCTTTTTGATCAAACGCAGGAATCGGATGGCAGTTGGCGTATAACAGCAAACCCACTTGCATGGGGAAATACCGCTGCTGAGATTGTCGTCCTCGGTTTTTCTAAAGGTCCAACACAAGCTGGAGCATTGGCATCTATTCCACATGATCAAATAGCCTACAAAGGCAGCCGCCTCAATGTCGGTAAAATACTCGCACATATTGGCCTTATGGAAAAAACCGAAGATAGCGTGCTTAAACACAAGGTAGACAATGCAATTGCAGATAGAAATGGCCGTTTCCATTTTGGGTCCTTTATAAAATGCACTGTCGAACGGAAAGACCCAGAAACCGGAAATTGGAAGGGTTCTGGCGGAGGAATGCTAGATAAATTCGTAGCAACTCCCTTCGGTCAAAAAGTTGCGCAAACATGCGCTAATAAATTTCTTGGCACTCTGCCCGAAAATACAAAGCTCGTTGTAATGTTTGGCCTTGGCACGAAACAAAATTATGTCCATGAAGCATTTAAACTATTTCAGAAAGCACGTCCGGGGTGCTGGCATTGGGTTAATGAGGTTTCGTATTCGGATTCAATTATCACGGTAGTTCATGTGGAGCATTTTGCATCTCAGGGCGCGCTGATTCCTAATTGGCTTGGCACAAACAAGCACGAAAGAAGCCGGTTGGGGATATTGGCAAAAGAGGCTGTGGCGCAATCCAAAGTGAGCATTGTCTAACATGGCAGTCAAAGGGACGCGCCGGATGCAGGCGCTTTTGAAGGTTCGTGGTTTATTTGGGTTCGTCGGTATCGCTACGGCCGTACGGCGGATACTCAACCCTGCCCTACGTAAGGTGGAACGCATGGCGGTTCCACCGTATGTATGTCCCACCACGCAGCCATCTCCAGCAATGTCAGACTGACGACCCCAATTTGGCGGAACGCCTGAAGGCTTCCGCCCTGCGCTCTATTTTCAAACACAGCTCTAATAAATATGATTCCGATGTATGGTTTTTTCCTGGTATAGATCATTTTGATGGAAGTATTGAAGGGGCAATGCAGTGCGTGATGGAAGCTTATCCCGCCTAAGAGATAATTGGGAGCTGCGTAAAATTAAATGCCTAACAGTCGCACCAACACGGACTGCCCACCACGCTGTGCGTCTTGGGCAACCGATTATGCAGCGCGTTAGGTATGCGACCAATAGATATGAATTCAGCCGCGCTCGTTATTGTTGCGTTTTTTGATGGGGTCAACCCGTAAGATGAATCAATGAATCAATCGAGTCTTTTCCTTTTGAATAACTACCTCATACTGAATGACCTCTGTGAATCGAAATCTGCCCTTCGCAATACATCGCGCCAAGCGTCCGCTATTGTAAATCAACAAACATTCAGATGGTTTGAAATTAAAGCCGGAAGGCAAAAAATGCCGGTTTTTTTGCCTTGCCCTTTTTGTATTATCTGATTCTTTGCCAGTCAAATGATGCGCCGGGGTCGGTTTTTCGTCCGGGCGCAATGTCGCTATGTCCGGTTATTCGTTGTCTCGATAACTTGGGATAGGCTTTAAGCAAGGTGTCAATGACTGTGGCGAGTTGCGAATATTGTTGTTCGGTATAAGCTATCGATTCGACGCCTTCAAGCTCTATGCCGATGGAAAAATCATTGCAGCGTTCTCTATCCTCGTAACTTGATTTTCCGGCGTGCCAGGCGCGTTTGTCAAAGGGCACATACTGCACGCAGCTCCCGTCCCGTTTAATCAGTAAATGCGCGGACACTGTGAATTGATGAATTTCCTTAAAATAGGGGTGATCATCCGGATTGAGCAAATTGCAAAACAATTGGCTTATGTAAGGGGTGTCGAATTCGCCCGGCGGCAGACTAATGCAGTGAATCACCAGCAATGAAATATCCGCCGGGTCAGGACGGTCATCATAATTGGGCGAAGGGGTTCGGGTAACATCCGTTAGCCAGTGCTGTTCTACAGTCATAAAATTGTAAAGTTGTGTAAAATATAAACAGGTTAATGTATCTGCGATAAAATATGCATCATTTGCCGGAATGGTTTGTGAGTCCTTGTCAGTTACTTGATAAAGGGTAATAGCTTACAATACCTCGGCTATAGATATTTCGTGACATTAAATATACAAGAATAAAGTCACGCGTTTCATAATTCAAATTAAGGGGAAAAGTGATCGTTTATTTAACTGCACAAACAAGAGAGGATTTTTATGGCAAACTTAGTTTATAACCGCTTATTCAAGTTAGCAATGGCCTCGTTGCTTGTCGGCTGCGCCAGTGAGCCGGCGCCTCATCGCGTTGAATACCCGGTAAATGCCCATGCGCATCAACAAAGTAAAATTCCGTCGCCGCCGCATAATCAGGTGGATCAGTTCGTCCAACAGTCTCCCGCTTATTATGGAAGATCTCAGGGTGAAAACGGTTATGGGGCGGCGATAGTAACCGGTACATACGCCAATTCGTTAGCGGTGCGAAGCTTTATCCAGTCTATGGTCCGGAAGTATGGGTTTTCGGAGACTTATTTGAACGGCTTGTTTTCACATGCTAATCGTCTGGATTATGTGATTCGTCTGGAAAGCCCAGCGCCCTCCACCGGGCCATCAAAGCCGCGTCTTGGCAGTTGGACGCGCTATCGTAATAAATTCCTCACAGACGCGCATATCAGTAATGGCGTGGAGTTTTGGCGCAATAATGCGGCCGCAATTCAGCAGGCCAGTGCTACTTATGGCGTTGATCCCGAATACATAGTCGGGATAATTGGCGTAGAGACATATTTTGGCAAAAATTTCGGCAAAACCTGTATCTTTGATGCTTTAACCACTTTATCATTCGATACCTACAGGCGCTCCGATTATTTTAAGTCCGAACTGGAGAATTTTTTGCTGATGACGCGTGACGAAGATTTTGACCCGAGGCAACCGCAAGGCTCCTGGGCCGGGGCCATGGGTTACGGGCAATTTATGCCCAGTAGTTTTCGCCGGTTAGCGGTGGATTTCAATAACGATGGGCGTCGCGATCTTTGGCATCCCAAGGATGCTGTCGGCAGCGTGGCGCATTATTTTTCGCGTAGCGGCTGGCAGTTGCATAACCCGGTAACAAAACGCACCGGTCCGGCTAACGACCCGGCTGTTATCGAGCTTAGCACCTACCAGGGTAGTGAATATTGGCGCATTTATCCGAATTTTAAAGTGATCAAAAAATACAACAACAGCAATAAATACGCGATGGCGGTTTATCAATTGGCGCAGGCAATCAAGCAGCAGTATCAGCAAGCTTATACGAGTAACGCCGGCTATCAAATAAATTGATAAAAAAATGGGAATTTTCATTTTCACTGACGCTTTTTTAGTTGTATAGTAAACGCTCTGTTGAAATCAATAGGCTGGATATTTTAATAGATTACCATGCGTAAACAGTTAGTTATCGTTTAATACTTGTTATGAGGTGAGCCATGTCCGCACTAAAAACCCGTTTTTCAATATCAGTGTTATTAGTCTGTTTTTGGGCTGCGCCGGTTTTTGCTGCAGACATAACCGCGGGCGAACAAAAAGCAGCCGCTTGTATCGCTTGCCATGGCCCCAAGGGTAAAAGCGCTAATGCTCAATGGCCGAATTTGGCGGCTCAACAATCGGCATATATAGTCAGTCAATTGAACGCATTCAAAACGGGAACGCGCAACAACGCCATGATGCAATCCATTGCCGGCAACCTCAGCAATGATGATATTAATAATCTAGCGGCCTATTATTTCAGTCAACCGCCTGTTAGCGCAGGGGGCGACTCGACTTTGGCAAAAGCAGGTCAATCCAAGGCAAGCATGTGTTTAGGATGTCATGGACCATCGGCTGAAGGTAATGGGCAATTTCCAAGGCTTGCCGGTCAGCATCCGGAATATCTGGTAAAACAATTAAACAGTTTTAAGGAAGGCGTGCGTAAAAGCGGGCACATGCAGGCTATTGCAAACACTCTTTCCGAAGAGGATATGAAAGCATTGGCGGCTTATTTCGGCGCTTTGTAGCAGCCATTTAACTTTCCGGCTTTTCAAAAGCTGACAATTCTTTTAGCACTCAATTGCTTGTCTAATTGAGATGCAGGCTAAAAGATGAGGTTCTGCGGAGTCTGGAAAGGCGTTGTTATTTCATCCTGATGTACTGGCGATTTCCAAGCCTTTGGCCGGGCGCACTCGTGCATCAGCATCCGTTAATATTAAATTCGTCAATGCGGTTTTGTCAGCGTGCAAGGTGGATCGGAGCTAAGGCTCTTGATGACCGCTTGCAGGCGGGTAAGATGTCCATGAGGATAATTTGATCCGGTAGAAATAAAGCCGGATTTTTTTATTACCTCGAAAAACTAATTTCCGGTATTTGTGTCAACCATTATCAGCTAATTTCGACAGATAATTTGCCCAAAACCCCCCTGCGTGTTTTTCCATAGTGCTAGAGCAGATAGCGGGTGTGTAAAGTGCAAAATAGTTACAAATATGAATATAAAATGGTTGCCTGGAGGTTTGTTCCTGTGCGGTGTGGTCTTTTTTTCCAGTACGGTTTTTAGCGAGCCGCTGGATCAGCAAAGACAGGATTTTTTGTTAGCGGAAAGACTGGTTGAGCAGGGCGATGAGAATGCGTTCTTAACCTTAAGTTCGACCCTGGCGGATTATCCGCTTTATCCCTATTTGCAGTACCAGTGGCTAAAAAATCATTTGCCGCAAACTGATAATATCCTGGCCTTTTTATCAGTCTATAAAGATACCCCCTATGCCGGTTTGTTACGATCAAAATGGCTGAATTATCTAGCTGATAATGAGCGCTGGATTGAATTTATCAATTATTATCAAGCTGGTGATGATTCCGCCCTGAAATGTCAATATTATTGGGCGAATTATAAAGCGGGTAATCAGCAGCTGGCTTTGAACGAAGCAAAACGCTTATGGGTTACAGCGGATAAGCAGCCTAAAGAATGTGACCCGCTTTTGTTTGCATTGTCTCTATCGCCTGTTCTCACCCCCGATTTAATTTGGCGGCGCTTTGAACTGGCGTTAAAGAATGATAATAGACCCTTGGCAATTCAGGAGCAGCATTTGCTGGAAAAACCGGATCAGGAGATTGCCGAATTATTGTTGCAGGTTCATAACAGGCCTGAATTAATCCAGGATAGTCAGTTTATGGATGGCAATGAGCGGCTGGGCCGTATCTTTGCATACGGAGTGGATAGGCTGGTCAAGTCGAATCTGGATTTGGCGGTTACTGTTTGGGATAGCAGAAAAAACAATTTAGTTATTGATAGCCGGACTGTTCAAAAGATCGAGCGCAGGCTCGCCCTGGCGCTGGCGCATGCTCGGGATTACAGGGCTTACGATCGCTTGAATCAGTTGCTGGCTGCCGATGCAGAAGCTGCGGAATGGAAAGTCAGGGCCGCATTGCTCGAACAAAACTGGCAGCATGTCGCCCACGCGCTGACGGGCTTATCAATGGAAGAGCAACAAAAACCGCACTGGCAATACTGGCTGGCCCGATCTTTAGCCGAAACCGGAAATGCGCCGCAGGCGCGGTCTGTTTACAACCGGCTCTCGGAAGATAGAAGTTTTTACGGTTTTATGGCGGCGGATGCCGTCAACAAGCCGTATTCGATTGTAGACAAACCTGTTCTTCTGACCGGGGATACTCTTGAAACCATGGCCCGGCAAGCTGATTTTAAAGCCGTTCAAGAGCTTATGATCCTGAATCGTGAAGCGGAGGCAAAGCGGCAGTGGTGGTTTACAGTTAAAAAATTCCCCAAAGAACAGCTCATGATTGCAGCTAAATTAGCCCAACAGTGGCAATGGGCTCAAGTTGCGATCGTTACTTTAGTAAAAGCTGATTATTGGGATGATTTGGCATTACGCTTTCCTGTTAATTATTTAAGTCAGGTTCAAAGCAATGCTTACCAGGAGGATATTGATCCAGCTATTATTTTCGGCCTGATTCGTCAGGAAAGCATGCTGGACAAGAACGCCCGGTCGGCAGCGGGCGCGCGTGGACTAATGCAAATCATGCCGGAAACGGCCCGGCACATAGCCCGCAATCTTAGTGAGCCCTGGCGGGAAGAAAACAACCTGTCTAACCCGGATGTTAACATTAAGCTCGGAACTTTTTACTATAAACAATTATTGAACCGGTTTGATGGTCATTTTGCACTGGCAACGGCGGCTTACAATGCGGGGCCAAACCGGGTGGTCAAATGGCTGCCCGATGACAGGCAAGTACCTGCTGATATCTGGATAGAAACAATCCCCTACAAAGAAACCAGAAAATATGTCGCCTCTGTAATGGCTTACGCCATCATTTATCAGCAACGAATACAAAGAAGCGCATTAAAAATATCAAGATTGCTGTTAGATGTGCGTCCCCGCTAAAAATGAGCTGATTTTTTTCGGTGTCTGTTAGATAATACCCAGTTATATATCAAGCATAATTACCAAGGTAAACGAATAATATGCAGAAACAGCATAGTTTTACGCGCGAAGAGCTTTTGAAGTCAGGCAGAGGAGAGTTATATGGACCTAAAAATGCGCAATTGCCTTTGCCAAACATGCTGATGATGGATCGTATTACCCATATTTCGGATACGGGTGGCGCTTATGGAAAGGGCGAAATTATAGCCGAGCTGGATATAATTCCGGATTTGTGGTTTTTTGCCTGTCATTTTCAAGGCGACCCGGTAATGCCCGGTTGCTTGGGGTTGGATGCCATGTGGCAATTGGTGGGTTTTTATTTATGCTGGATGGGTGGTCCGGGAAAAGGACGGGCCTTAGGCGTAGGGGAAGTTAAATTTACAGGGCAAGTATTGCCTACAGCCAAAAAAGTAACATACAGAATTAATTTAAAAAGACTGATTATGCGGAAACTGGTAATGGGTATAGCTGACGCCACTATGGACGTCGATGGTAAAACCATCTATGAGGCTACCGATCTGCGAGTTGGTTTATTTACTTCTACAGAAGATTTCTAGGGTCACAGTAAAATGAAAAGAGTCGTAGTAACCGGTTTGGGCATTGTTTCCAGCATAGGGAATAACCGGAATGAGGTTGTCGATTCCCTAAAACAAGGCCGTTCAGGAATCACTTTTGCAAAAACTTATGAGGACTTGGGTTTTCGCAGCCATGTGCATGGCGCCATTAACATAGACATGGATGCCTTGATCGATCGTAAAATAAAACGCTTTATGGGTGACGGCGCCGCTTTCAATTATATCGCGATGCAGCAGGCAATTGATGATTCCGCCCTGAACGAGGCCGAAGTGTCTAATGTCAGAACGGGGCTGGTGATGGGATCAGGCGGACCTTCAACTTCAAACATTGTTGAGGCGGCTGATATCTTGCGTGAAAAAGGCATTAGAAAAGTCGGACCCTATATGGTGCCCAGAAGCATGTCCAGCACCAATACCGCTTGTCTGGCAACACCCTTTAAAATTAAAGGCGTAAATTACTCAATCAGCTCTGCGTGCGCTACCAGCGCCCATTGTATTGGCCATGCCATGGAGTTAATCCAGATGGGCAAGCAGGATATAGTGTTTGCCGGCGGCGGGGAAGAAGTGCATTGGACCATGTCGGTGTTATTTGACGCCATGGGCGCATTGTCTTCCAAATATAATGATACCCCTGCTTCAGCCTCCAGGCCTTTTGACGAAAGCCGTGATGGTTTTGTTATTTCCGGAGGCGGCGGTGTTTTGGTTATTGAAGAATTGGAGCATGCCAAAGCGCGTGGCGCTAAAATATACGCTGAATTAACCGGATATGGCGCAACCTCTGATGGCTATGATATGGTGCAACCTTCAGGCGAAGGTGCTGTCCGCTGTATGCAACAGGCCATGGCAATGGCAAAAATTCAGGGTTGTGACTATGTCAATGCGCATGGTACCAGTACGCCTGTCGGCGATACCAGAGAACTGGAAGCCTTGCGTACTGTGTTCGGCAGGGACGATGTGCCTTGGGTGAGTTCCACCAAGTCGCTGACCGGCCATGCGTTAGGCGCTGCCGGCGTTAATGAAGCGATTTATTCATTACTGATGATGGAAGAAAAATTTCTCAGCGCTTCGGCTAATATTACCCGGCTTGACCCGCTTACTGAGGGTGTGCCCATTGTTTGTGAGCGTAAGGATAATGTTACGTTAAATACCATTATGTCGAATAGTTTTGGTTTTGGCGGCACTAACGCAACATTAATTTTTCAGCGTTACAACGGCTAACGCCCTTCTTATCGGGGTTCAATGCGATGAACCCCGATTTCCCTTTTCTCCTTTATTGTCCAGTATAATTCTGACCATGTCAGATCCAAAGCAAAAATCCAGAGTTCAGTTTAACAAATTACAAAAACGTTTACGGCACAGTGTCGGCGACGCCATTGCCGACTATAACATGATCGAGAATGGCGATAAGGTTATGGTGTGTCTGTCAGGAGGGAAGGATTCCTTTACCCTTTTAGACATCCTGATGAATTTACAGAAAACCGCGCCGGTCGAGTTTGAGCTGATAGCGGTTAACCTGGATCAAAAACAGCCCGGTTTTCCCGGGCATGTTTTACCGGCCTATCTCGAATCCCTGGGAGTGCCTTATCATATCATTGAAAAAGATACTTACAGCGTGGTGAAGCGCGTTATTCCTGAAGGCGATACTACTTGCGGGCTGTGTTCGCGCCTGCGGAGAGGAACATTATACGGGTACGCCGAAGCCAACGGCGTCAGTAAAATAGCGTTAGGGCATCATCGTGACGACATACTCGAAACTTTTTTCCTGAATATATTTTATGGCGGCAAACTCAAGGCCATGCCGCCCAAATTATTGAGTGACGATAAAAAGAATATCGTTATCAGGCCGCTGGCTTATACCCGTGAAAAAGAAATAGAACGATTTGCCGCCTATAAGGATTTTCCGATCATCCCCTGTAACTTGTGCGGTTCCCAGGTAAACCTGCAAAGACAGGCGATGAAAGTCATGTTAAAGAGTTGGGATAAACAATTTCCCGGACGGCTGGAAACCATATTTACCAGTCTGCAGAACGTTGCGCCTTCACAGTTAGCCGATAGGCAATTATTTGATTTTGCCGGACTGATGCGTAGTCAGCAAAGTGAAGGACAGATTCTTCCATTTAATGCAGGGTTGGACGTATTAGCCATGTAGGCCCATGGATTTTCAGGCAATTACCAGTTGGCGGGAGATGCCCGTTCCGGGTAGTGTCGAGGAGGCGCGATTGAACGCGCTAATCCTACTCTCCCCGGCAGGAGAGCAGGATTAGCGCTATCGTAAGCCAATGCTTTTATTATCCGGAAAAGTTATGCAGATACTTGTGCATGCATGAATGCAAGGATAGATTAGTCACCAGCCACTTTATTTACAGACGTAAGAGTCTGGATAAAACCTTTCATCCTTCAGGGAATACCGGGCCGCCATTGATCATTTCTGATGGGCATTTGTGTAATTTCCGGTTAATTTTAATTACTGCTCGTGTACGCCGATGACATCCATACAATATATTAATACCCCAGATCAACTGGCTAAGCTGTGCGAACAGATAAAAAAGGAATCCTGGCTGGCGCTTGATACCGAGTTTTTGCGCGAAAAGACCTATTACCCGAAATTTTGCCTGTTGCAAATAGCCACGCCTGAATGGGTTGCATGTATTGATCCGATAGCATTACCCAATCTGGATGATCTTTTTGACGCAATATACAACCCTGCCATCGTCAAAGTATTTCACTCCTGCCGGCAGGATTTGGAAATTTTTTATCAATCAACCGGCAAAATACCTGCGCCCGTTTTTGACACGCAAATAGCCGCGCCTTTATTAGGTTTTCAAGATAATCCTGGTTATGCCATGCTGGTATCCAGCTTGTTAAGCATCAATTTGAACAAAGCTCATACTCGAGCTGATTGGAGCAAACGGCCATTAACCGAAGCGCAAATTGAATATGCGGCTGATGATGTGATTTATTTATGCCGGATTTATCAAATCATGGTTAAAAAACTGACAGAATTGGGAAGAATTGATTGGCTAAAACATGATTTTGCCGAGCTGACAAATCCGGCGCTTTATGCGGTCGAACCAGAAAAAGCATGGTTTAAAATTAGAGGCAAAAATAAGCTGACTGGGAAACAGTTGTCCATTATTCAAGCTCTGGCGCAATGGCGGGAAAAAACCGCGCAAACCGAGGATCGCCCCAAAAGCTGGCTTTTGCGTGATGAATTGCTTTTTGACTTAGCCAAACTGCAACCCGAAACAGTTGCCGAATTAGCCAATGTGCGAGGCATTAATGAGCGTTCAGTTAACCGTTACGGCAAGGAGCTTTGCCAAATAATCAGCGCCGCCAAGAACCGCCCGCCCCTTCCGCTAAATGAAAAAGACCGACCCGCTAAAAAAACCCAGCAACAGGAAGCCATACTGGATATTTTAACGTCCTTGGTAAGGATACGCGCCGAAGAAAATTCATTAAATCCGGCTATTCTTGCGACACGCAAGGATCTCGAGGGGCTGTTGTTCAATGACGAGGATTGCCCATTACTGCACGGCTGGCGATTTACCATGGCCGGAAGAGAACTGCTCGGTTTGTTGAAGGGCGAGTTGCTGCTGGGGATAGAGTCGGAAAAGCTGGCCATTATTGAAAAAGAGTCTTTGAATGCAGATGCTTGAACGTGGTTTCTTTAATCAAAATGCCTAAGCCTATGGCGTTCTAAGGATTCCCAGAAGGTGACCTTCACTTAAAGCCGGGATAAGCGGCTAACTAATGTGCTGCGCCCATGTGTTTGTACTAACTTAATTTTGAACGTATATTATCGAGTTGCTTTAATTGCCGGAATTATTTGATGGATACCATTAGCATACGTGGCGCAAGAACGCATAATCTGAAAAATATTGATATTGATTTGCCCAGGGATAAGCTCATCGTTATAACCGGGCTTTCCGGATCGGGTAAATCATCGCTTGCCTTCGACACTATTTATGCGGAAGGTCAGCGGCGCTATGTCGAATCTCTTTCCGCTTACGCCCGTCAGTTTTTATCCATCATGGAAAAGCCGGATGTCGACCATATAGAAGGCTTGTCCCCCGCTATTTCCATTGAACAAAAATCCACCTCGCACAATCCCCGCTCAACCGTCGGCACGATCACCGAAATCTATGATTATCTGCGGCTGTTATTTGCGCGCGCAGGCACGCCGCGCTGCCCTGAGCATCATGCGTCACTGGAAGCGCAAACGGTGAGCCAGATGGTCGATCACATTCTTGCGCAACCGCGTGATCAGCGCTGGATGTTGCTGGCCCCTGTCGTTAATGACCGTAAGGGCGAGCATAGCCAGTTACTGGATGATTTGCGCGCCCAGGGGTTCATTCGCGCCAGGATTGACGGCACTGTCTATGACTTGGACGAAGCGCCGGCATTGGACTTAAAAAAGAAACATACCATAGATGTTGTTGTCGACCGCTTTAAAGTACGTGATGACATTGCCCTGAGATTATCCGAATCATTTGAGACAGCGCTGCGTATTGCCGACGGCATCGCCATTGCCGCCTGCCTCGATGACGCCACGGAACTGCTTTTTTCCGAGCGCTACGCCTGCCCGCATTGCGGCTATAGCCTGACCGAACTGGAGCCGCGCATATTCTCTTTCAACAATCCGAAAGGCGCTTGCAGCAGTTGCGACGGCCTGGGCGTAAGACAGCATTTTGACGCTGATCTTATTGTCCATAATCCCGATGTCAGTCTTGCCGGTGGGGCAATTCGCGGCTGGGACCGGCGCAATGCCTATTATTATCAGATGATCTGTTCATTGGCCCAGCATTACGGATTTGATCCCGAAGCGCCCTTTTCAGAACTGTCTAAAGAAGCCCGGGACGCTGTGCTTTACGGCAGCGGCAATGCGGCCATCGAATTCAAGTTCATGACCGGAACGGGTTCGGTGAAAAAAAAGAAGCATCGCTTTGAAGGCATTATCGCCAATATGGAGAGGCGTTACCATGAAACAGATTCCCAAATGGTGCGTGATGAACTGGCAAAATACCTGTCTCAAAAGCCCTGCAATGTTTGCGATGGCGCAAGACTGAATGTCGCCGCCCGCAATGTCTTTATTGAGGAGTTGCCGATACATCAGCTTACCCGCTTGCCTATCCGTAAATCCCTGGCTTTCTTCCGGCAGTTGCATCTGCCGGGTCAGCGCGGTGAAATTTCAGTCAAAATCATCAAGGAAATCCAGGAGCGGTTGGAGTTTCTGGTCAATGTGGGGCTGGATTACCTGACGCTTGATCGCAGCGCGGACACGCTTTCAGGCGGTGAGGCGCAACGCATCCGTCTCGCCAGTCAAATTGGCGCAGGTTTGGTCGGTGTCATGTACGTGCTTGATGAACCGTCCATCGGTTTACATCAACGGGACAACCAGCGTTTGCTAAATACCTTGTTTCATCTGCGCGATCTGGGCAATACCGTTATCGTTGTCGAGCATGATGAAGACGCCATACGCTCGGCCCAGCATATTGTTGATATTGGCCCCGGCGCAGGAGTTCATGGCGGACGCATCATTGCCCAGGGTACGCTGAACGACATTCTTAACAGCGAAGACTCGTTAACGGGTCAATATTTGTCGGGTAAAACCGGCATTGCCATTCCTGATTCATTAACGCCAGTTGATAAGGAAAAGCAAATCACCATCCGCAATGCTCATGGAAATAATCTGAAGAATGTCGATATTTCCTTTCCCGTTGGCTTATTGACCTGCGTAACCGGGGTGTCGGGTTCAGGTAAGTCAACTTTGGTTAATGACACTTTATACAGCTACGCGGCGCGCTTGATCAATCGCGCCGGCGTTATTCCCGCTCCGTGCGATTCCATCGAAGGACTTGAGCATTTTGATAAAGTAGTCGATATAGACCAAAGCCCGATAGGCCGGACGCCGCGCTCCAATCCTTCAACCTATACCGGTTTATTCACGCCGATACGCGAGCTCTTTTCGGCGACTCCGGAGGCCAGGTCAAGAGGTTATACGCCCGGACGCTTCAGTTTTAATGTTAAAGGCGGCCGCTGCGAAGCCTGCAAAGGCGATGGCGTTATTAAGGTTGAAATGCACTTTCTGCCCGATATTTTTGTTCATTGCGATGCGTGCAACGGTAAACGCTATAACCGCGAAACCCTGGAAATACGTTATAAAGGCAAAACGATTAATCAGGTTCTGGAGATGACCGTTGAAGATGCGGCTGAATTTTTCAGCGCCGTGCCGGCTTTAGCCAGAAAATTGCATACCTTGACCGAGGTGGGCTTGAGTTATATTACCTTGGGACAAAATGCGACTACCCTTTCCGGAGGCGAAGCGCAGCGGGTGAAACTTGCCAAGGAACTCTCCAAGCGCGATACCGGCAAGACTTTATATATCCTGGACGAGCCTACGACGGGCCTGCATTTTCATGACATAAAACATTTGCTGGGCGTTCTGCACGCCCTGCGCGATCACGGCAATACCGTTATAGTCATAGAGCATAATCTGGATGTGATTAAAACAGCCGACTGGCTTATTGACATGGGGCCGGAAGGCGGCGACGGCGGCGGTAGGCTGGTTGCCGAAGGGCCGCCTAAACAGGTTTCTGAAAATGAGGCTTCGTATACGGGACACTATTTAAAGCGGTTTTTTGAATAATCGTCATGCAATTTACGCCTGCCTTTTGCCGGGCGCGCTTTGGATGGGATTCCGTTTTTCAGCTGAAAGATTGTTATAATGAGTTTTTAAAAAATTTATATAAACAGGACATTGTTGCTGCAACATGCTGTTTATTTTATTGAAATTATGGGCGCCAAGGAGAAACCTGTTTTGACAAAAGTTCAGGATATTACGAGTCCGATGACATCGCCGGAAAAGCGCGCGACGTGGTCTTTAGCAAGCATTTATGCCTTGCGCATGCTCGGCTTGTTTTTGATTATGCCGGTATTGTCACTATTCGCCGAACAGCTTGAGGGTTCAACGCCATCATTAATCGGCATGGCGATCGGCATTTACGGTATCAGTCAGGCAATCTTGCAAATTCCATTCGGCTTAATGTCGGACCGCTTTGGCAGGAAAAAAATCATCATCTTCGGTTTGATACTGTTTATGACCGGCAGTGTTGTTGCGGCGGTTTCAAACAGTATTTACGGTGTTTTACTGGGGCGGGCCATACAAGGGTCCGGAGCAATAGCCGGGCCTATCATGGCCTTGGTGGCGGACCTGACACAGGAAGTGCATCGCACTAAAGCGATGGCGCTGATCGGTCTCAGCATCGGCGTGTCTTTTGGCGTTGCAATTGCCGCGGGCCCTGTGATTGCCGGATTTGTAGGCGTCCATGGAATTTTCTGGCTGATTGCCGGGCTGTCATTGCTGGCCATTTTGATTCTTCGTTATATGGTGCCCGATCCTCAGCAATCCAGAGTGCACCGCGATGCAGAGCCGGTTCCAGGCCAGTTTGCTAACGTCATAAAAAGCGCTGAATTATTGCGGCTTAATTATGGTATTTTTACCTTACATGCCATTTTAACGGCAAGTTTTGTTGTCGTGCCCTTATTAATGCGTGATGCCGGTTTATTGCCTGCTGAACACTGGAAGGTTTATCTGCCGGTTTTTGTTACCTCAATGGCCGCCATAATTCCGTTCGTTATATTGGCCGAAAAAAAACGCAAGATGAAACCGGTTTTTATCGGCGCGATTGCCGCCCTGGTTTTGGCTGCTCTGGGTTTAATGCAGTTTAATACGGTTTTGCCGGGAATTATCGGCTTCCTCTGGCTGTTTTTCACCGGGTTTAATTTACTGGAAGCAACCTTGCCCTCATTAATCTCCAAGACCGCGCCCGGTGATTTAAGAGGCACGGCGATGGGAGTCTATTCGACTTGCCAGTTCCTGGGCGCAGGCATCGGCGGCGGGGTAGGCGGCTGGTGCTATGGAGCATTCGGCGCAGCCGGGGTGTTCCTGTTTTGCGCGGGGGCGGCATCGAGCTGGCTGCTGCTCTCGTTCAGCATGAAACCGCCACGCTATTGGGCGAATTTACTTATCTCATTGGAAAAACTTGACGAGCAACAGGCCAACGATTTTGTTGCCGCGATGTTGAAGATCACCGGCGTGGAGGAAATTACCCCGCACTATGAAGAGGCCGTGGCTTATCTTAAAGTGGATAACCAGCAATTGGACAGGGATCATCTGCAAAGCCTGATTACCCAATATGTTGGGTAGAATGTAGCCTCGATGCAGTGTAACGGAATCGAGGGTTTTGTAGACTTCTATTATCCTCGATTTCACTCTGTTACATCGAGGCTACTTGCTGGCTGGCGATACGGTTCGCGATGGAGAAAATATTATGAATATATCCAATCAAGACAAAAAATCAATCGAGTCTGACCCCATTGACCCCCGTTAGGTTCGCATGCCAACTTGCAAAGTCTGCTTGAAGCAATTCCAGGCCCTTCGCTTCCAATCGTCGAGGGTGTGCGTTTGTGGGCGATGCACAAATGATCTAAACAAATACAAAGAAGTAGCAGAAGGTTCCTACCGGGCTGCTCGCGAACTGCTACTTGTAGGAATGCTCCGCCGAGCTACCATTGATGTCAGCTCGGCTACGGCTCCGCTCTGGAAACAGCAAAGCGCTGAGCGCACTCTCGGAAACCTCGAGCTCGAAGTTGATCGTGCCTTGCCAAAGTGGATCAACATGCTAGTCGCCGACGAGTCGAATCGAACGAAAATCTTCAAGATCATCCGCGCTCATCGTCGTGGCCTTATCCATCTGGATCGTCCTCATCGTTGGGGTTATCCCAACAACTGGAAAGAGGTTGCGTTCAACATCAGGAAGCTGGACAACTTTGCCTGTGTCTCGTGCTCTACGAATGGAGTCGAGCTACATGTCCATCACATCGTGTACGCGTCCAATTTTGGAACCCACCAGAAGACAAATCTGGTCACTCTATGCCGTACATGCCACGAGAAAGAACATCAGCGAGTTTTCGACTTTGGGGAGAACATGCTAACCCCGGACGTGCCTCCATTAACCTAACAAACCCGCGTAAGGCGGAACCGGTTTTATCGGGTTCCGCCGAATGGAGAACGGGCTATGGTGCCGGAAAAATCAATGGGGTCAGACTCGATTGATTTTAAAGGGTTTTATAAGCCGTAAGGCGGTTTCGCCGACAGGCAAACCGCCAAGAATGAAATAATTGGGTCAGACTAACCCGAATATGCCGGAAACATAGACGGGTTGCGAAACATGGGAATGTGCGGAGTGGTTTTGCAAACGCAATTGATTTGCCAATGAATTGAGTGAAAAATTCAGGTAAGATATATGCCGACTGTTTTACGGATTGGACCTTACCGTTTCTTCTTTTTTGCAGGAGATCGGGATGAACCATTACACATCCATATCGAACGGGAAGACAAGGTTGCCAAATTTTGGCTTGATCCGGTTCGTTTGCAAAGCAGCGGCGGTTTTTCACGAAATGAAATTAGCCGTATTCAGAGACTTGCCGGCGAATATCAAACACTGTTAAGAGAGGCTTGGAATGCATACTTCCACGATTGAAATTGAAGTTCCTGCTGCTGAAAACCTCTCAGTTACAGAGGACACTTTGAGCGTTGACTTGAGCGATGGACGAACAATATCCGTCCCACTGGCGTGGTATCCGCGTTTAAGTTACGCATCGCAATCCGAGCAAAATAATTGGCGTCTGATTGGAAAAGGGTATGGGATACATTGGGAAGACCTTGATGAGGACATCAGTGTAGAGGGGCTGTTGGCGGGCAGGCCTTCGGGTGAAAGTCAGACATCCTTCAAGAAATGGCTGGCAAGCCGCGCCTCTCAAGTTGCCTAATCTAATCCGGAAAATCAGGGTCATTGAAATGCATAGCCTTGTAGTCGGGCATCAATTTTATCGTTGCCCGGCATAACGGCATCAGATAATGGACGGTATGCCGGAAACGGATACGGCCGTACGGCGGATACTCAACACCCACCCTTCGTAAGGTGGAACGCATCGCGGTTCCACCGGATGTATGTCATATTACACAGCCATCTCCAACAATGTTAGACTAGTGACCCTATTTTGGCGGAACGCCTGAAGGCTTCCGCCCTACACCATAATGACGTTATTTATTTCTCAAACAAGGCAATCGACTCCACATGCCCTGTTTGCGGGAACATATCCATCACCCCGGCTTTAACCAGTTTATAGCCCAGTTCATTAACCAGAATACCCGCATCGCGGGCGAGAGTGGAAGGATTGCAGGACACATAAACAATCCGCTCAGGCCGCCATTTTTTAAAATGTTGCAAAACCTCTGATGCTCCGGCTCTGGAGGGGTCGAGCATGATTTTGTTATATTTTCGATTCGCCCAGGGCTGGCTGCTGATATCCTTGCTTAAATCAGCCGCGTAAAATTCAACATTGGCGATGCCGTTGTGACGGGCATTTTCCCTGGCATGATTCACCAGCGGCAGATCGCCTTCAACCCCTACGACCCGTCCGGCAAATTTCGCCATCGGCAGGGTAAAATTGCCCAGGCCGCAAAATAAATCCAGCACCGTATCGTTTTTATCAAGGTTTAATGTTTCCAGAACCCGGTTAATCATTTGCCGGTTAATCTCGTAATTGACCTGGGTAAACATGGCGGGTTTGAATTTAAATTCCAGGCCCAGATCGGGCAGGGCATAAGCGGGTATCACTTCCGGTTCTCCATCCAGAGGCGCGATCGTATCAGGGCCTTTGGATTGCAGGCAGAGGCTCATATTATGTTCATGGCCAAAAGCGCGCATCAGTTCCTTATCGGCATCTGTAGGCGGTTCCAGTACACGAATGGACAGCACGCACTGTTCATCGCCAATAGCCACTTCTATTTGCGGGATTTTATCCCTGATGGTCAATCCGGCGATCATTTCCCCCAAGGCTAACAGCTTGGTGCCGACAGTCGGATGCATAACAATACAGCTGTCAATTTCAGCTAAATAGGGATGCCGTCTTTCCCTAAAGCCGACCAGAACCCGGTTTTTTTTAGCCACATATTTAACGCCCATGCGAGCTTTGCGGCGGTAACCCCAATGCGGACCTTCCAACGGCTGCCACAGTTCAGGACTCTCAACCTTGCCGATGCGTTTAAACTGCTCAGCCAGTATATCTTGTTTGATTCTGATTTGTGCAGACGATTCGACATGCTGAAAACTGCAACCGCCGCATACGCCGTAATGCGAGCACAAGGCGTCAACCCTGTCGGCGGCGCGGCTTAACAGCGTGACAACTTTACCCTCCGCATAATCCTTGCGGCTTTCGGTATAGATAAACTCAACTTCCTCGCCCGGCAACGCCTCATCAATAAATATCACTTTACCGTCGACATGGGCGACGCCTCGGCCATCGTGAGCAAGTGATTCTATCGTGACTTTAACCGGCGTTTCCGGTAATTGCTTCTTTCTTGATCTTTTCCTGGTCATGCTTATTTCTGCTTCCAACTTCCTGAGGATTGATACCACCAGCCTGGTTGAGCATTACTCACCCAGCGGGCGGCAAAGGTTGATTTGATTTGCGTGGCCCATTCCGGATGGCCGTTCGCATTGGCAATCGCCTGATACAGGCTTTGCCGGTCTGCATTTTCCGCAGCGACCAGTTTATTAACCTGGTTTCTGTCTTTAAGCGGCACGCTGGCCGGATCCCGGATGGCTAAAAGCCCGTCTGCCTGGATGCCGATAAAGCCTGCCGCGTAAAGGGGTTGCAGAGCAGTAAAGCGGCTTTCCATGGTCGCCCGTAACTGCCTGATTTCGGCGCTGTCGATGTTTAAATTTGCTTCCTCGGCCTGTGCCGGCGAAACGACAACATTGAGGGCGGAATCCAGCAATTTAAAAGCGGCTATTTGCCAGTCAGTTAAACTTGCCTTGGGCTTGGGCTCTGTTTTTTGCGGCGTAGTGCTTTGGATATCCTTGATAATTTCATCCGCCGCCTTTTCAGCTGCGGCGGCAGGAAAATAAATATTAATGGTGACGCATGCGGTCAACAATAACGCGCCTAATACTGATATTTTTTTCATAATGCTCTCCAAATTATTTTATGATGACTTCATCTGATGCCGTAATACGCTTTAACCGTTCCATTAATACATTCCAGTCGAGGCGGGGATTATAGCCTATCACATCGATCCGCGGCAGACCGCCGCCGGTAATAATGGCATAACCTTGATCTGTCGCCTTTACACCCATTAACTGGCATACGCCATTATGCAGGTAACAACCCAGGCCGAGTTTGTCGTAGCCGAAAGTTTCAAAGAAACTTAAAAAACTTTTCGACAATATATCCGACGCGCCTCCGCCGCCGATGCTGGCGATATTTTTTACAGCTTTTTGGCTGATTCTATGAGAGGAATCATCGTCATCCGGGGTTCCCAGCCACGCGTAAAAAGTGACCGGATGCCAGTTTTCCATATATAACTGCCTGACAAAACCCGATAATCTGCCGGTAATACCGCCAAATTTAAATTTGCTGGTCAACTGAGCCAGATCCAGATTGTTGATTTCCAGGTCGCTGTAAAAGTTGGGGAAATCAGTAAACAATCCCGATGACGCAAGTTTGGTGATTTTAATGTCGCCGCCAAAAACCTTGATGTATATTTCCCCGCCCAGACTCAGCGTTTTATTGCTGTATTCAACCCGTGGAATATTTCCGCTGATAGTGCCCGATAACGGTGTCCAGTTTAATGCTTTCGACCATTGTTCCAATGAAATATCGTTTAAGCTTCCCGAGAAGTAAATGTCGGGTTCCTGCTGTTTTTTTACCTCCCAGCCAAATTGATTGATAGCGATGAAGCCGCCCAAAAAAGGCAGACGGGTTTTCTCAAGCAATTTGAAGCTGCTTGCCCGGCTCAGGAATAATAGTCTGGACGGACCTATGGGCAGGGAATAGAGCTGTAATTGACGCCATGTGAAATCCGAGGGTTGATTAAAAGTCTCGTCATTAGACCAGTTTATTGTTCCGCCGCCTTCCTCAAGCTTGCTGCGCCCCTTGGCGTCTATAACAGCAAGTTTATTAACGGTTGCCGTTAACGCGGCCAATGAGTTCTGAACAATGGATAAATCAGCGTTTAGTATGCCTGCCAAGGTGATGCCTTCGAATGAAGTCTGCTCAATAAATGGCTTCAAATAGAGTGAAGATAGTTCCTGCAAATCATCACTGTGCAACGACAAATCTGCTTTTTCAAGTTTTATGTCGTTATCATAGCGAACAATTGCGCTGCCGCTTAATGCCAAAGCCGGTGTATGCTTATAACTTGCATACGTTATTTCCGCGCGCTTTTTGTTGCCGGACCAATCGCCTTGCGCATCCATGGTTATGGCTTGCCCATTGGCTTCCAGATAAAGCGGATCGATATATAACGCGCCGCCAGCGATTTGCGTATGACTTCGCCAATGCCACAAACCGTTATGTTCTTGAGCTTCCAATTTTGTATCCAGGCTTAATGCTTCTGTAGCAAACCGACCATCTTTGTTTTGCCCGGTAAAGCCATGCAGTCCGGTAGTCAGGGTGAAATTTTTTATAGACGTATGACTGCCTGATGCATTTAACTTGAAATCGATGCGCCCATCTTTCACTTCAAATAAAGCCGGATTCGGCAATAGCTTTTGTACGGCCGAGGCGTTCACCGCTTTGGCATTAATCTGAATTTGCCATTGGTCGCCCCGTTCTTCAGCGGCAATGGATATCCTGCCGTCCGCAAGTTGCAAACCGGTTAATTTTAACGAGCTATGCTGTTCCCTGATATGAAAAGAAAAATTGGCAGTTGGCGATCGCCAACGCTTTGAGCGCATCGCCGCCCGACCTTGCATGCACTGTAATTCCTTGTTTTGCCATGTGAAAGAAGTGCAATGGATATTGATCAGATTCAGATCATCAAACGGTTTAGGCAAGCTTAACCTATTGATAGTTAAAATCAGTTTTTGAGGGGTATTGGCGAGACCGGTTAAAGCGATATGCATGTCCTCCAGTTTCCAGACACGGGATTCTATTGTTCCGATGTTAAGAGACAGATCATCCAGAGCATTTGCAGGACAGTTTATAAAAGCAAGAATAACAGTCAGGATATACCTGATCATTATCTTTGCAGGAGCGGCTTTAGCCGCGACAATAGCAGTTAAAGCCGTTCCTGTCTCAACAACATTAAGCAGGGAAAATTCCTGTCGATAAGTACCGGTCACCCCGGTCGCATATAATCACCACAATCACAGCATTTTCAACTTCTTCAGACACTCTTAAGGCTGCGGAAACCGCTCCGCCAGATGAAACGCCTGCAAAAATACCTTCTTCAGACGCTAATGCGCGGGTGATGTTTTCAGCCGATTTTTGATCGACATCAATAATCCTGTCAACGCGATCCGCTTCATAAATTTTGGGTAAATATTCCTTGGGCCAGCGTCTGATGCCGGGAATTTTAGAATCGCCTTCCGGCTGCACGCCGATAATCTGAATCGCAGGATTTTGTTCCTTAAGAAACCTTGAAGTCCCCATGATCGTGCCGGTAGTTCCCATCGCGCTGACAAAATGGGTCACTTTTCCGTGGGTGTCCTGCCAAATTTCAGGCCCTGTGCTTTCATAATGAGCGAGTGGATTATCAGGATTTCCAAACTGATCCAGAATCCGTCCTTTCCCTGCCGCTTCCATTTCCCTTGCCAGATCGATGGCCGCTTCCATGCCGCCGGCAGCGGGAGTCAGGATGATGTCAGCGCCGTAAGCTTTGATCGATGCCTTGCGCTCATCGCTCATGTTGTCGGGCATGATCAAGATCATTTTATAACCCTTGATTGCCGCCACCATCGCCAGGGCAATGCCGGTATTACCGCTGGTCGCCTCTATCAAGCGGTCGCCTGGTTTAATATCACCTCTGGCTTCGGCATGTTTAATCATGCTAAGCGCCGGAAGGTCTTTAACTGAACCGGCTGGATTATTGCCTTCCAGTTTGGCCAGAATAGTATTGCTGGTATTTCCCGGTAAACGTTGCAGCCGGGCTAAAGGGGCATTGCGGACAAAAGATTCAATGGTTGGGAAAGTCATAGCGGTAATTCTACAGTGAAAAAGTTAACCTGGATTATCCCATAAAAACGAAAAATCAACATAACTCCCAAAAAGTTTTAGAAGACAGTGTTGAGAAAAGTTAAGCGAGCCTGAATGTATATGGGATCGAAGCTTTGGCAGGGAATTTTTATCTCCGGCCTAAACTTTTTCTGACACGGTAATTCCGTTCCGGCGAAGTATTTATGAAAAATAAGAATTTATTAGCAGAGGATTCCGGCAAGTGCTATGAGTTGACCGGTCAGGGTTCTGCATTCAAAATAAGTGCATGATAAAAAACGCCCCGAAGGGCGTTTTTTATTGAGGCATGAGCTGATTTTCTTATTTGGCATCCGCTTGTTTACGGCGATTAAAGCCAGTAAAACCCAATATTGCTGAACCAAACAGCCAGACTGCACCCGGTAATGGTACGGAAGATACCGAATAGGTTGGTAGCGAGGAAAACTGCACAACATAGTTTCCGCCCATTAAACCAGCCGTTTTTCCAGATACATCAAACTCATACGAACCGGCAGTTAATTCATTAGATTGATAGCCAATTATCGCATTGGAATTGTCTCGTAGAGCAGTGAAAGCAAATTCGGATGGGGCAGGTGCGGGCGAAACAGCTGCCACCATCAAATCGGATATGGCGTATGCCTGAATAGAACCGATTGATAAATCAAATTTTATGGCGGTTGCCGCGCCTATATCGTTAACAGGCACCGTAAACGTGAAGCGGTCATCAAATGACAGACCGGGAGTGGAATAGCTGATAATTTGAGGATTAGCCTGATCAAGATTGTAAGTATTTGCCGATACAAAAAATGAGCACCCAAACAGAGTAAGGGTAAATAAAGCTTTGATAAACATGGTAACTTCCCGTAAGTAATGAAAAGTGGTTGTAAAAAATGAACGTGGGGTGTGTTAACCCGGCCTTATTTATACGCTTTATTTGTTTCAACTTTGTGAACAGCTTCACAAAGTTGTAATCGATAATGATTGGGATGCTCGCTGATTTCAATAGATTTTTGGATGGATTAGTCTGGTTTTTTGTAGATCGACGCGGATACTCATGCCAAATTTTGTGTGAATCCAAGTCAGAATGGGCTACGGTTTGCAAGCCCGGCCAAAAGTTTTTGCTGGATTGCTTAAACATCACTGTTTAAACGTTCCGGACTAATAGCGCTGCCAGGGTTTACTGAGTCGTCTTCACAAATTTTCGATAGGTTTCCGATTTATCCAGCAGGCGCTTGGCGACATCACGCAATTCATCTATCTGCTCTTCCGGCAAAGAAAACGAGGTTTTCATGTTGAAAAATTTATCCCGTTCGGCAGCGTCGGACAAAAGATCGAAGCCGATATAAATAAACCCGAGTTCGGGGATTTTGGGAGCCGGTGTACTTAATACTGCGGCGGGACAATGTTGCTGCAACTGGCTTTGACAGGCCAGATAGGTATTTTTATCTTTTTCTAACTCGGTAAACGTTTTACGCAGGGTTTCCGTTGTTTCGAAAGAAAAATTATCCATCGGGACATTGGCAACTATCTTCAAAACGTCTATTACGCTGGGCGGGCTCGCCGAGGAATCGTAATTTAAATTAGGCTTGTTCTTGGCGTCGACAGTGATGATCAGGAGCTTTTTAATGACTCCGGCGCCCATTTTCACTGGAAGATTTAACTCGGAGTCATTGGAAGTAAGAGCCTGCAACGGACCGCGCAGTCCCAGGTTGTCGGCGATGCCTCCGTCCAGCAGATGAATGTAGGGTCTTTTTTCGCCGTCCTGATAGGTTTTAAACAGCGCTGCGTTTTTATAACGGCTGGGATTGATAAGCAGGTCCTTTTCCGCTTCAGCGATCCAGCCGGGCTGGTGCTCGCTATATCCGCAAGAGCCGGCATGGTTATCCATGGTCATGGGTGGAAATGCCACCGGGAAATTGGATGAAGCCGCAACGGCGCGCGCCAAATCAACACCGCCAAGATCGGAGCACATCGGATCAAATTGAGCTTGTTCAAATGTAAAGCGAGAGCCCAGACTCATATCGGTGGCGTTGACCATCAAGTACGGTTTTGTTTTGCGAATAACTAAATCGGCGTATTTAACGCCCTTGAATATTTCCTCATTGTATAAATTGGCCGCCATGTCGATACGGCTGTAATCAGGTGAAGCCAGACGAAACCAATTCGCGGGATTAAACAATTGATTGAAAAGTTCGCCCTCAATGTCGCGATAGAGAAAATCCCGTAGAAACCCGGACTGGCTTTTATCCTTGAAGGTGGCATCGCCGAAAGCAGCATAATACCCGGCAGTAAAACTGCCTCCGGAAACCGATGAAATCACATCGACTTCGTCCAGTAAGGTGCTGTGTTTGCCTTCCCAGACAATCGGCGTATTGCGCAGCTTTTCAAGAACGCCGTAGGACAATGCCGCGGCCCGTGTGCCGCCTCCGGAAAAAGTTAGAATGACGAACAGGCTTTCGCTGTTCTTTTGATCGCTGAGTTCGTCATAGCGGTAACCTTTATCAAGGTCATAGCGGTCCAGTTTAGGGTTATGCGGATAACTGGCGCAACCAGGCAATCCGAATGCCAACAGGGTTAACAAAATTGGGAATAAGAGTTGCATAAAGTCATCCTAATTAAATTCGATTTTATAAGGACTAAGCGATGTCGTGTGTTCAATAACGGCGTCTACTTTTGCCGGGAGATAATTTTGCAGACCCTCCATGGTAAAACTGTGATGGCCTTTTATGATAAGCAAGGTCTGGTTGGTTTGGCCCAGTTTTTGGCCGTCCGCCAATACAGTCCGGTCTTCTTTAAAGCTGACAAAAACGTATTCCATGGGTGTAACTCCTTAAAAAGTTATGGTTATTGGTAATTGCAATTTTTGACAATTTAAATCGGCTTGGTGATTATTTACCATTATCGGCGAAATGCAGGTAACTCTTTATGCTGAAAATAGTATTGTACTCTGCAACTATTCATTCACTCAGCCTTTACCGGCATCTGAGGCGGCTTTTTTGGCCAAGTAAGCTCCTTGGCCCAAGCCAAGACCCGATAATAGGGTCGTATCGACATCCGGCAGGGTAATTTGCTGCGCATATTCCAACCAACCAAGGAAGTGGAAAGACATGATGAGAAACGTTCCCACGGCAAGAATGATAAAAAAGAACATCTGAGTATCCCCCAGATCAAATTCGCCATCGTCGTTTTGGAAAAGATCAGAACAAAGATTAGGCGTACCGGTCGACTTCGGGGCAGCAGAGCCGGGAGCGGACTTTTGTACAGTAATTGCTTTAGCCGCGCCATAGGTTAAGGTACTGATTCCAGACAGGGCGAGAAGATTTTCGGTAATACCGATGCCGCCTAAATAATCCCAGCCTAAAAGAAAACAGCGCAACGCCAGCGTCGCAAGATAAACTGTCATCAGGGCGCTGAACCAAAGTACCACCTGGACCTTGGAATTGCTATAACGTTTATCGGCACCGATAACAAACTCTACCGGAGAACCTTTTGTTACCAGGGTGAAAAGTCCGATGATTATCAAAAAGCCCCCGGAAAGCGCCAGGGTTCGAGTCCAGCCCGCGCAAGGTTTGCTGACTTTTTTCAGCTTCTTAATCATGGAAGGGTTGCCGTCAACCAAAACGGCTTCTATTCGATCTCCCGGCTGGATAAGCTGGATGAGGCTTGTGGATTCCGGATCGTTGATTGTGTATGGCTTATCATCCTTCGATGTGATTGTGGAATCCTTTATATCTTTGACTTCGATGATAAACGTTGATAAGTCGGTTGCGAAACCCGGTCTGACTGCCGCGATAAAAAACCAGATGACTATGAATGCGAGATTGCGATACATTAGAAAATCCTCTTATTGTTGTTAGCAAGTGGTTGTTATTCCCAGTTTTTCAAAGAGGGCAGGGAATTTCTCAATCCTTAAGTTAGGACGGTTTCGCGACAGAAATCGTCGACATTATTTAAGGAAAAATATGAATCGACTAGCTACGAATCCACATTAACTCCTGGAATCGCCTGGCAAATAAGAGCCGGTGACATGTTTGTAAGCGAGTGACGTTTTATCGTCGGAAACTCCATCAATGCGGAAGTAAATGCTGCTTTTGCCATAAGTTTTCTCCTTAATGTAGTTTGTTGGACAATTCGTGATAACAAACTGTATCAAACATCAAAACTATGTTGGGATTGCCTATAGACAGTCTTCTGGAGTGATAATCACCCTGAATTTCCCGGATTTCATATTATTTCATCTAAACTACTCGCTAGATTTGAGTAGGATGACAACCGTATTTAAGGGTTTACAAGCGTAACGGCTTATGGGATGTTGATATAAAAAAGATGACTACCAATACGAGCACAAGGTATTTTTCCTATTGCCCAAGCCGGAGTGATGCTTTTAGCGTGATAGTGCGTAGCACCGCTTGTGGGATCGGCTAAAAGCGCCGCCACAGCAGTCGTAGCAATTGCCATACATTCGGCAAATACAGGATCACTTTCTGTGACTTTCAAAAGCTTTGGCAGATTGGGGTCGCCGCTGTTCCAACAAGAAAATTGTTTTCTTTTTTTACATACTTCTTTAACCGTGCCACCGAAGCGGTCCGGTTCTTTTGTCCGATTTAGTACCACAGAAGCTACGGCTTCTCTTCCTTGTTTGGTCGGTTCTCCTCGCGCTTCTCCCCACAAGGTTCTTGCCAAAACATCAACGTTTTCATCTTTGGTTGTTGATGTTGGTAAAGATGGTTTCCAATTCAACCAGCGAAAGCTGCGAATTTTATTTACTGGAAAGTCCTTTTCACACACGGAATCTCCTTGATTACCGCCCAACAGAGTAACGTTTTTAGAGTCCCATTTAATAAAAAATCCAACATGTCCACTGCTGCCTTTTACCATCGGACTCATAACGCAAAGCGCGCCGATTGGTGGGTTATCAATAGGCTCGCCCCAATGCATCCAGTCGCTGGCAAGCTTAGATTTCAGGTTGTTTTCGATAATCATCGGGTTGTCTGAATTAGCCATGCAGAAACTCACAAAGGAAGCGCACCAAGGTACATCGTCAGGATCAGGACTTCCCGCTGAATCATGGTATTCTTCAATACGCTTATTACTGTTCCCTGGTCCTGTTCCCGGTATTTCTTTCTGACCTGATTCTTTAAGCGCTACGGTCAGCCAAGGCGGTTCGCCGCTACTGATTGGCGGTGGTATGTCAGCATTATCCTTTTTAAGGTCAGGCGCAATAGCTTTAGTAGCCTCTTGAATTTGCGCTTCTATGTTGTTAAGCAAGTCTTCAACAGTTGCCTCATTTTTATTGATAATAGCTGTTGCTTGTTTTGCTGGCAGAAAATGCTTAATTGCTGGCAGAGATAATTCACTGAGTTTTTTCTTTGCATCGGCATCTCGCGCATTTAATACAGCATCGGCTATGTCCATACCAAAAGCATCAGTCAAATAAAGCTCAATTCTGGTTGGCAATACCCCCCTTTTTTCCAAAAATGCGGTTATGTTTCGTCCCGAATGATAGGCTGCTACTAGCGCTTGAGTCGAGGGCCTGGCAATAGCTTCATTTGTCAATTCTTTATCTGCCATAGACGCAAGCAATTCAGCCCACATTGTTGGAGTGAATTGAAAAGGGCCTATCGCTACTTCTGAACCGCTGGTACCCCGAATATTTTGCATACTGCTTTCTATCTGTGCGACTACAGCAAGATAATCACGATTTGAGCCATATATTATTGCGGCAAATCTTAATGAGCGAATAAATCCCTTCCTATCAAGCGGTATCGGAGGATCACCAGCAGTTGCTTCTTTCAAAAATTGCGCCAGAATGAAACCCTTTAGAGGAGGGGCACTTGAAGAAGATCGAACTTCAACTTGCCACCACTGATTACCATGATCATCGATAACTTCTTTGATGCCGTCAATAATATGTGAGTTCAATACAGTTTTTAGAACAGCTGAATTCGTGGAAGCATCAGAACGTAGCTTTACCGAAAAGGCGTTTTGTAATGTTAGTTTCATATATGCAACCTATATTTTCGTTGTTTTAATGACACAAGGTCTAGCCGGCTGATAACCGATCGACAAGTTCAGGTGTTAAAACCCCTGTTGGCTTTAAACCCTGAATTTCTTGAAACCGTTGAATTGACGGACGTAGTTCTTGAAGGTTTTTTGGGTTAGTTGGAACATTTTGTACGCCAGTAGCACCGAGTTGCGTTGCCAAATTATCTAAGTTCGTTTTAGCATTAGGGTTAGCATCTTGCCCAAAGGAAAATCGCTCATAGGCATTGCTGAATCCTGGGCAACCGTTTATGCTAAGTAGAAAGCTTATTTCATCATCGGTAAGTTTATTTTTAAAACTGTCATTGCCTATAACATTAGTCGTTCGAAATAGAGCAATAGCATTTTTTGTTTGTGCATCAAAATCACCACTAGGTTTTGCTATACAAAGTGCTTGTTGAATTTGCCTAGCATCGGTTTGGCTCAAATTACACTCATTGCCTTGACATTTTCCTGGTTGTTCAGGTAACGGCGGAGGCGGCTCAACTGTAATTCGACCTTTAGTAATATCTGGCATTCCTTCTAGAGATTTGCCGCCAGTAAGAAGGGGGGAAAAAGTCACTGGATCTTTATTCTGCGCAATTAGCTCCTTATTCACTTCAGATTCTTTTACTTGAAGCCCTGCAGATGCGGTAATCCCGACAAATGCACCTAATAAAGTTCCAGCATTATAATATTCTTCAATGTCAATGAGAGCCGCATCCAAAGGCAGGGTTACCTCATTAAAAAATAGTCACCAAATCAACGGAATTTAGGATAATAACAAAATAAACAACGCTCAAGGAACGGAAGAAATGGATTTTTTAGATATTTTTGGACAGCTCGACGATCCTCGTATTGAGCGGAAAAAGCTGCATCCCATGCCCGAAATACTGCTATTGACGTTGTGCGCAGTCATTTGTGGGGCAGAAAGCTGGGATGATATAGAAATGTTTGGCAAATCAAAGTTGGCTTTGTTACGCCAGTATCTGCCATATGAGTACGGTGTACCGAGCGATGACACCGTACGGCGGTTTTTCCGCGCCATTGATACAGCACAGTTCCAGCGTTTGTTTGTGGAATGGATTCGGGTCTGGTTGAGCCCAGAAGCGGCGGGTAAAGTGGTGGCAATTGATGGTAAAACGCTACGTGGCAGCCATGATGGCGGGCAATCGCCGATACACTTAGTATCAGCCTTTGCCAGCGAAGCGAGGATCGTCTTAGGGCAGATTAAAACCAGTGAAAAATCCAATGAGATTACCGCGATTCCTGAGCTATTGGCGTGGTTGGATGTGCGCGGTGCCATCGTGACCATTGATGCCATGGGTTGCCAAAAAGCCATCGCCGAGAAAATCATCGATAAAGGTGGCGATTACTTGTTGGCGCTTAAAGGCAACCAAAGCAGCCTGCATGATGACGTACGTCTACATTTTGAACAGACCGCCCCTGCGTCGCTCGCCCGGATGACCCGCGCTGAAAGCGTTGATAAAGGCCACGGACGCATCGAAGTTCGGCAGTGTCGCGTGAGCACAGATATTGACTGGCTTAGGGTGCGTCACCCTGAGTGGAAAAATCTGGGCAGTATTGTTGCGATTGACAGTGAGCGGCTCACCGGCGATACGACGGCCAGAGAAACCCGTTACTTTATCAGTAGTTCGCTGATCTCGGCACCGCAAATGCTGGCCGCCGTGCGTTTGCACTGGGGTATCGAAAACCAGTTACATTGGGTGCTGGATATGTCTTTCGGTGAAGATCAAAGTCGCATACGCAAAGACAATGCCCCAACCAATGTCGCTATTATCCGTCATGCGGCGTTGAACATGATACGACAGGCCCAAAAGAAACGTGTGTCCATCAAACGTATGCGTAAAGCAGCTGGCTGGGATGATTCTGTCTTAACAGATATCTTGGCTCAGGTTTTTTAATGAGGTAGCCCTGCATCCAAAGGGTACTCCTCGAATGTTGGTTTCAACATTCCATATCTTATGCGATTAGCAACTGTTTGACGTAACGCCCGCATTTGCGTATGGATCGCGTTTTTCGCTTGATCCAAAAGAATTTCTTTATCAAATGCTTCCTTGCCGCCGACTACTCCTGTAGCTATCCCCGAAAGTGCTGCTGTACCAGTCATCGCACCAGCGGTGGTAAGCCCCAACGTAGTGACCGTTGTTAAAAACGAAATTTCTCTATTCTCTTTAAACAACTTTCTTTCAAATTCAGAAAAGTTAATATCAACCCCAATCATTCCTGCCGACAGTATGTGATTACGGCAATAGACAGTTTTTACCGCATTACATGCTTCGATATTTTGTCGGGTAACAATCGGTTTTATTTCCTTAAGAGCATCCACAGGTTCTATTAATCGATCAGGGTATCCTCTTACCGATACGCAGCCTGAAATCATCAACGGTAAAGCTAAGCCAGCGGTAGCCATCCAGTAGCTAATTTGTCTATAAAACGCCAGTCTAAAATTAAATATCGCGCCTAATATTCCCATGATTTAGTATCCTTATATTAAGAATAAATTAATGATGTTGAAATAATTTCAAATATACCAATGAAATGCGTAATTTTTCTTTTTGGGAACATGCATAAAATAAACAAACGCTGCCAAAGATCAATTGTTCAGACTCAGTTGAAATAAACAGCCAACCTTTTCTTCTCATTACTGTTCATCAGTCCTCCGCTAACTCCACAGCACTATATCAATTTCCTAAAAATAAATTTGATTCCTAACTTTATCAGTTGGTTTCTAGTGTACTAACTCTGTTGTTGTAAGTTGTTAGCATGTTGTTATATATTTGTTAGCGTCCCCACATAACTCTAATAACAACATTTGAGGGCTTTCCTATGCAACAGAGTAATACCTACGCATTCGGACCTTTTCGACTATATACGGGCACTCAGCTTTTGTGTAATGAGGGGTCGTGCGTTAATTTAGCGCCCAAGGTATATCGGTTATTGCTGTATTTTTTGTTGCACTCGGGCCGTCTGATTTCCCATGAAGAATTATTTGAGACAGTGTGGGATGGCCGGATTGTTGACGATTCGGCATTGAGGCTGGCGGTTAATTCCCTGCGCAAAACTTTGCACGACCAAAGTAAATCTCCCCATTATATTTCGACTGTTTGCAAGCGTGGCTACCGCTTTCTGGCTTTGGTTACTGTTATGGAGGATTATCGAATCGCTGAGGCGACTGAGACTAAATACCTGCATTACCGGCAGCAAGCTCTAACGCCGCATGTCAAGCTTGAATACGTTCAGGAATTGGCGGAGTTGCAGGATACTTTTCAGAAAGCATCAAACGGGGAACGGCGTCTGGTTTTTTTGCGCGGAGAAATGAACATAGGCAAAACGGCTTTACTCGATAGATTTCTCGGCCAGATCCAGCATCATGAGTTGGCAGTGCTTCGCGCGCGTTGCGTACAGATGCGAGGCGTCGCTGAACCTTTTTTACCGTTGCTGGAAGCGCTTCAACGCCGTTGCCGGGAGCCTGGTGCAAAATTGCTCATTGAACGCCTGAACCATTTAGCCCCAACCTGGCTTTATCAACTGCTGAATGTGCTGGAAGCAGATGAAATTGCCATGCTTTATCCAAAAGTATCGCATATCAATACCGGCCGTATGTTGCGGGAAGGCGCCGATTTCTTTGAACAGGTAAGTATCAACTCTACCTTTGTATTGATTCTGGATAACTCTCACTGGAGCGACGAATTTACCCTGGATTTGTTATATTTTCTGATGTTCAGATGTTCACCGGCGAAATTATTGATAATCGTTAGTTACCGCTCTTGCGATGATGGGCCTGGCGTACAGCGAATCGAAGAGATGCGGACAGAATTATTGGCTCGCGGCTTATGCCGGGAACTGTCTATTCAAAAGCGCCGGAATTAATTCGATAACTATCTGCTTGATCCGAGGAAAGACGGGTTCGAAGGAAAAGGCTGATCAAGTCAGCGTATCGTATCCGTGGGCTCAACGTTTTTTGCGGTAGTCGCCTCGAGGGAACAGCACTAAACTTTGCGGACGAGGTAAAAACCAATCCCGCCGGTGTGAGTGTTTAATTTATCCAAGTAATTCGCGTAATTTTCAGAGCGGTCCAGGAGCGTTTTAAATGTCCTGATTTCAGTATTTAGCAAATCAAGATTTTAATTTCAACAATTTCGGATAACGCTGACGGCTGCGCCGGTCTACTCGATTATGCTGTTGTGGGGTATTATGGTAGCTCCGAATTTCTTGATTACCGGCATTTTAAAGATAACTGAGCTAGCCATGAACACTGATGATATTACCAAAGTAAAAAATTACCTGCTTAATTTGCAAGACCGGATTTGCCTGGCGCTGGAAGGCGAAGAGCCTGACGCTCGATTTATGGAAGATATCTGGGACCGGGCTGAAGGCGGTGGCGGCAGAAGCCGCGTATTGGAAAATGGTCAGGTGTTCGAACAGGGCGGT
Organism: Methylobacter sp. KS41; assembly: GCA_002862125.1. Lineage (GTDB taxonomy): Bacteria > Pseudomonadota > Gammaproteobacteria > Methylococcales > Methylomonadaceae > Methylobacter_C. Next base: position 427,648 of record PHSP01000003.1, read on the forward strand.
GTTAATTTTTCTTATGTGCGAGGTCTCAGTTTGCCTGCTTCGGCGACAGCTAAACGCCCGGAGCTGGCTAATCGCCAGTTTCATGCAATGGGCGTGTCTCTGGTAATTCACCCGCAAAATCCTTATGTCCCGGCATCACATGCCAACGTGCGCTTTTTAATCGCCGAGAAACCAGGTTCCCCGGCTATCTGGTGGTTTGGCGGAGGTTTTGATTTGACGCCGTTTTATCCCTTCAGAGAAGATGTCATGCATTGGCATAAAACCGCGCGAGCGGCCTGTCAGCAATTCGGCAAGGACGTGTATCCAACTTATAAGCAATGGTGTGACGAGTATTTTTTTCTGCCTCATAGAAATGAAACGCGAGGTGTAGGCGGCTTGTTTTTCGATGACTTGAATGAATGGGAGTTTGAGCAATGCTTTGCTTTTATGCAAAGCGTGGGTGATCATTATACAGATGCTTATTTGCCTATTGTACAGAAACGAAAAAACACGCCTTACAGTGAGCGGGAGCGTGAATTTCAGCTTTATCGCAGAGGCCGTTATGTTGAGTTCAATCTTGTTTATGACCGGGGCACTTTGTTTGGATTGCAATCCGGCGGACGTACTGAATCGATTTTGATGTCTATGCCGCCGGTGGCGCGCTGGAAATATGATTGGCAGCCTGAGCCGGGCAGCCCGGAAGCCATACTTTACGAGAGTTATTTAAAGCCTCAAAATTGGCTGGGTATTTAAAGTATTGTTGCGCGCGCCATGAGTGCGGTTATTTACAATCCAGAGGAAAACCTGAATGCAGGGACCATTAAAAAAAATGCACAGTCGACTGGATAGTCCGGTTCAATACGATTTACCGTTAGGCGATCAGAGCATCGCCTTGAATCCGCTGATCGGCAAGACGATCAAATTGACATATACCGGTCATATTTTTTGCGTACATTGCAATAGAGCGATTAAAAAGAGTTTTAACCAAGGCTATTGTTACCCTTGTTTTATCTCATTAGCCCAATGCGATATGTGCATTATGAAGCCGGAAACCTGCCATTATGAAGCGGGTACGTGCAGGGAACCCGCCTGGGGCGAGAAATTCTGCTTCCAGCCGCACATTGTCTATCTCGCCAATTCCAGCGGAATTAAAGTAGGCATAACCCGGCAAACTCAAGTGCCTACACGCTGGATAGATCAAGGCGCAGTGCAGGCATTGCCGGTATTTAAAGTGCAGTCCCGGTACATGGCGGGATTAATTGAGGTTGCAATTGCCAAACAGGTTAGTGATAAGACCAGTTGGCAGCAAATGCTAAAAAATCATGCAGAGCCGGTGGATCTGGCGGAAAAACGCGATGAATTAGTGATCAAATGCAAAACGGACCTGACTGAAGTGAGTCAGCGTTTTACCCAACAGGACATTGAGTTTTTATCCGAAGAGCGGAATGTGGACATACATTTTCCGGTAGACAGTTATCCTGTAAAGATAAAATCATTTAACCTGGATAAGAACCCTGTGGTATCAGGGGTTTTGCATGGCATTAAAGGCCAGTATTTATTACTGGATACCGGAGTCATCAATATCCGTAAGTTTTCGGGTTATGAGGTGGAATTTTCGCTGTAGAATATTGTAAAGCCCATGTTATATAAAGATATTACTCTTAAAGCATTAGAGGCCAGCAGGTTTTTCGGGTTTGACAATACTGGCATTAGGTTTCGCTGGAATGATAAAAAGGCTTGCCTATGGCGATAGTCGAATGAACTATATCGAATGATTAAGATCGTAGAAACCAAAAAAATAGCTTCAAAAGCTCCCATTAATAAGCCATGAATGAATCTCTATCATCTCCGGTACAGGATGCAGTCAATCCAGGCAAAGTAGCGCTGCCTTATTTTGACTATTTACTGGCGCTCTTAAAGGATGGGAATGAGGCTGTAGAAAAAAGCTTTGGCCGTCATGTTCATTGGGGTTATTGGGAGGAGCCTGAGTTAGCGGAATTAACAACAGCCGATTTTGAACAGGCTGCTGAAAATTTAAGCAGGCAGGTATGTTTGGCTGGAAATATTAAAAATGACCAGAGCGTGCTGGATGCCGGTTGCGGTTTTGGCGGCACCGTTGCGCATATTAATGAACGCTATACGGGCATGAAATTGGCGGGCTTAAACCTTGATGAGCGTCAGTTGATCAGGGCTCGCGAAATGATTACTCCCATCGCGGATAATACTATTCGATTTCAACAGGGAAACGCTTGCGCCTTACCTTATCCCGACCAGTCTTATGATGTGATTCTAGCGGTTGAATGTATCTTTCATTTTCCTGATCGCGAGCAGTTTTTCAAGGAGGCTTGCCGGGTGCTCAAGCCGGGCGGATATCTGGCGTTATCTGATTTTGTTCCCAGGGCCGCAGTCGTTCCCATTACTAAAATTAAGCTGCCAGGGATATTCAATATAGGTTTTTATGGCGCGGACAATGTAATGTGCAGTACTGGACATTATCAAAGGCTGGCCAGGAAGACACAATTTAATCTGCAAGTTGAGCGTAATATTACCGCAAATACCTTGCCTACCTATTCTTATCTAAGGGAGCTCGCCCGGCAACAGCATGCCGCCCCCAAAAAGGCTATGCTGGAAACGGCGGCAATTGAATTATTGAGCAGGTTAAGATGGGTTAATTATTATATTTACGGCTTGCAAAAACCGGCGCAATGTTTACCCGTTGGCTAACAAGATTAGTGTTCTTGGCAACTCTGCAATTTAGAAAAAACTGATATAATCATGTCTTCTCATATTTATTGTTATTGTTTGCTATAATCAACAAGTTAATTTATAAAAGCAGATTCTTGCAGTCAGCGGCTTGCTGGCTGAAACCCTTATCTTACCCAAAATAAAACAATTACTTTGATATATCAATGTTGAAGATACAAATCCCGGATAACTCCAGTCAGTTGTTCTTACGTTTTAACGGAAATGACTAGTCATGCAAAATCGTAGCCGAGTCATTCACCGGTTTCTGGGAGTGTACATAGTTGCCGTATTGCTCGTGGTTGGATTTGTTATTTTCACGCTTGTCCAGGAAGAGGTTAAAACTTCGAAATTGCAGGCGCGCTATCTTTCTGCAATAAGCGAACAATTGAGCTTTAAATTGGTTCCCGGCCCCAGTTCATCGGTACGTTATCCGGAGTATGGGCCCTACGATGAAAGATTGGGCTATACAATATTACCGGATGTGATAAAGCGTTTAGAAAAGGCAGGCTTTAAAATTGCTTCCCAAGCTGCTTTTTCGCCGATGATGGCTGAGTTGGCGGATTACGGATTTTTCAATATCTATCATGAGAAAACCCAGGCCGGGCTTTGTATCACCGACAAGAGCGGACAAGTAGTTTTTAATGCGGTTTATCCAGCCTATGGATACCCTAATTTCAAGGCTATTCCTCCGTTGATTCTGAAAACTTTGCTTTTTATAGAGAACCGCGAGTTACTCAAAGAAGATCATACCACTGTTAATCCGGCTATCGAATGGGATCGTTTGGGATTTGCAGGTCTACAATTAATGGCGAATAAGCTTGGAGCCACCAGCGCTGTTCCGGGAGGCAGCACCTTGGCTACACAGTTGGAAAAGTACCGCCATTCGAAGAATGGCTACACAAATTCAATTGTTGATAAATTTCGCCAAATGGGTACGGCATCAATGCGAGCCTACATGATGGGGCCTGATACTCTGGAAATGAGGCAGGAGATTGCGCTCTCTTATTTGAATTCCATGCCACTCGCCGCTACGCCTAAGTTAGGTGAAATTCATGGTTTGGGTGATGGCTTGTCGGCCTGGTTTGGCGACAATTTTGCCGAGGTCAATCAGTTGCTTAGTCCGGACGCGCTCAAGCCGCCTCAGCGGATTACCCAGCAGCAGGCGCAAGCGTACCGGCATGTGTTGAGCATATTGTTATCTCAGAGAAGACCTTCCTATCTGTTGGGGCGTGGTTATGATGCGTTACAGATTCTGACTGACAGCTATTTGCGGTTATTGGCGGAACAGGGAGTTATTTCAACGGCGCTAAGAGACGCCGCTTTGCAGGCGCCTACTGATCGGCCGGCCAGATTAGCCTCCTTACCCGTCAAATTCATGACCGAAAAAAAGACGCAAAACGTATTGCGTACCCGGCTTGCCCGCGCTCTGGGTGTAAAGTCCAATTATGAGCTGGATCGCCTCGACTTAACTGTCAAGACTTCGCTCGATTATGCTACCCAGCAAGCGGTAACCAATGAGCTAAGGAAGCTTAGTCAACCCGATGAAGCGCGGTCGGCCGGCATACTTGGCTTTAGGCTACTGAACGAAAACACTGATCTTACCCCTATCGTCTACAGTTTGATGTTATTCGAGCGGGGTAAAACGGGTAATCTTTTGCGTGTGCAGACCGATAATTACGATCAGCCTCTCGATATCAATGAAGGCATACGGCTGGATCTGGGTTCAACCTCTAAACTTCGGACAATGGTGCATTATCTGGAGCTGATTACCGATATCTATGAGCAGTATAAAGACCGTCCGGCGCAGGAACTAAGCAAGATCGAACTGCATCCCCGTGACTATTTGTCTGCATGGGTAATAGAACAGCTACGAAAATCACCGAAAATTAACCTGGAGGATTTGCTTAATCTGGCCCTGGATAGAAAATTTTCAGCCGGTCCTGGCGAGTACTTTTTTACTGGAGGCGGTCTTCACCATTTTAATAATTTTACTAAAGACGAAAACAGTAGAATCTACTCAGTGCGGGGCGCTCTGCGTGATTCGGTAAATCTGGTCTTTATTCGCTTGATGCGTGAAGTTGTTTATCATCACCTATATAAACCGGATGGCATAGCTCGCTGGCTTGAAAGCACGGATAATCCAAAACGCAATGAATATCTGCAACGTTTTGCGGATAACGAAGGACGTACTTATTTACGGCGATTTTACGCCAGATACCAGGGCAAGTCTCCTGAAGAGGCTATGGATATGCTCAGCAAAAGAGTGTTCCCCAAACCTTCACGTTTTACCATGCTGTACCGGGCGATTTATCCTGATCGCGACGAGATGGCGCTCAGCGCATTTCTCAATGCGCATTTATCCAAAGCCGCCATGGCCAAAGAGGATATCTATGGTCTCTATGATAAATACTCTGTAGAAAAATTTGATTTACAAGATCAGGGATATATTACCAAGATTCATCCGCTGGAATTATGGCTTGTCGGGTATTTAGCCCAGCACCCCAGCGCTACGCGCGAGGAAGTGATGGCGGCCAGTTACGAACAGCGTCAGGCAGTTTACCGTTGGCTGTTTAAGAATCATAGAAAAAGTGCACAACAGCGGCGCATTATGACGATGCTGGAGGAAGAGGCCTTTAAGGAAATCCACACTGCCTGGCAGCGAGTGGGTTATCCATTCGAGGAGTTAACGCCTTCTTATGCGACAGCCATAGGCGCGTCCGGCGATAGGCCCGCCGCCCTGGCGGAACTCACCGGTATTTTGCTGAATGACGGCATAAGATTACCCGTTGTCAGGTTTGACAGTCTGCATTATGCTCAGGGAACGCCTTACGAAACCATGATGATTAAGGCTCCGGATCAAGGCCGGCGTATTTTTGCTCCGGAAATCGCCAAAGTTGCAAGGGGCGCGATGGTCGGCGTAGTAGAAGGTGGAACAGCAGGCCGTCTAAAGGGGGTATACACCGATGCCGCTGGCCTGCCTTTATCGGTAGGCGGAAAAACCGGAACTGGAGATCACCGCAAGCAAGTATGGGGTGTAGGCGGCCGTTTGCTTGAATCGAAATTTATCAGTCGCGCCGCGACATTTACATTTTTCATAGGAGATCGCTTTTTTGGCGTAATTACTGCCTATGTGCAGGGAGATAATGCCGGACTTTACCACTTTACCAGTTCTTTGCCCGTACAAATCGTCAAGTTTCTGAAACCGGTATTATCGCCTTTGATAAACAACATCTTACCTGCCAAGGGAGTAGCCGAGCCATTGGCTAAAGTGACAATTGCCGAAAACGATACGCCGGCTATTAAAGTTACAAATGCCAGCATAGTTAATCCGGCGCCTAAAGTTATTAAGACCAAAATACTTAAGCCAGTACCTAAAGCTATAAATACAAAAAATCAGGAGCCTGTAGCTAAATCAGCCGTGCCTAAAATTTCTAAGCCCATGGTTGAAAAGATAGATGATAGGTCCGTTAAGCCAACTTTGGCTAAAGTGCCAAGTCCTAAAGTTATCAAGCCGCTCGCTAAAGAATCATTAATTAAAAATACAAAACTGTCAGAGAATGAGAAGCCGCATTCGACAGAGAAAAACGATAGTGCAACCCGATATTATAAATACCCTACAGCGGTTACGCCGGCACAGTAAAGCGGGCAGGCGATTTTGGAGATTTACCGGCTGAATAAATGCTTCAGGATTCTATCTATTGCAAAGGCATAAGACAGATATTCCCATGGCGTTGCTAATGTAAAATTCGGGATAATTTAAAGCGATATTTTTTCTTCGAGGCGCTCCAGCTTTTCCTTCAACAAAGTTTTCCAAGCCCATCAATCAGGCGATGCATTGCAATATTGGCAGTGCTCTCGTCAAGCATGCCGTAAGATACGCGCAGATAACAAGCGTCGTGTAACCCAAAGGCGCAGCCTGGGATCACGGCGACTTTGAAGTCGCTGATTAACGATTTGACCAATTGCAAATCGTTTTTTCCGGTATCCAGTTTAAGTAGCAAGTAAAACGCACCCCCGGTAGCGCAGGCCTTTACGCCGCTCAAGGATTGTAACCGGGCAGTGACCTGGGTGCGGATTTTTGCCAGCTCTAGCACGCGGGATTTGCAGTATGAAGAACCAGTCTCCAATGCGCCAATTGCAGCATACTGCGTAATTAACGGCGGACAAATCAGATTGGTATCCTGCACTTTCAGCAGCGATGGTAACAGCGCTTCCGGGACAACCAGATAACCGGTGCGCCAACTGGCGAATCCGTAAGCCTTGGATAGCGAGTAGAGAGAAATGGTGTGATGTTCCGCATCTTTAATGCCGCCGGGCGAAAAATGGCTGGCATCGCCGTAGGTAAAATATTCATAGGCTTCATCGCTGATATGATACAAGCCGTTCTCCCGGCATAACTGGTTAACTGCGCGTAGAGCGGCTTCCGGATACACTGCTCCACTGGGATTATTGGGAGAGACGGTAACGATGGCGCGGGTTTTTTCCGTGATTGCAGCCTTTAAGGCATCGAGCCGTAATTGATAGTTGTCATCGGCCGGCACTGCGACGGGCGTGCAGTTGAGCATACGCACCGCCATTTCCTGATTGAAGTAGTAGGGAAGCGGCAAGATGATTTCGTCGCCGGGATCGGCAATTGCCAGCAGGATATTCAAAAACGCCATATTGGAGCCGGCGGTGACCATGACGCGGTAACCGCTGGCGCAGTCTATGCCGTTTTCGCGGAGTAGTTTTGCCTCAATCAATTCCAGCAGGCGTGGGCGCCCAAGCGGCGAGCCGTATAAATGTTCATCAGGCCGCGCACCGAAATTACGGATGGCCTGCATAGCGGCTGGCGGCGGCGGATAGGAAACCATGCCTTGACCTAACGATAAAGTGCCGGGCGTGTTGCGCGTCCATTCGCCAATTACCGGGATAACCGGGGTTTGTACAGAACTTATCGTGCGGCCGATGGGCATGGAACGGTTTTCCTTTTGATGCATGAAATTCAATGGTTACTCCGGTAATTGCATAGCGTTATTTTCCGTTTGATCAGCATTATTTTTCAGCTAATGCTTCCAGCTCAGATAATTCTGTCAGGGTGTTGATGTTAGTAAATATCTCCGGCTCATTACTGAAATCCGCTTTTACCATTTTTTGCTGTTCCAGCCAGCGGTCAATTTTACGTTGACCGCTGTCCAGGTACGCTTGCAGGCTGGATTTTAGCGATGTTTTTATCGCTAAAAAAACCGGATGCAAGCGTTCGCCATCAGAAGCGACAGCGGCATCGGCGTCATTCTCTGTAAGAGAAGATAACAATTTTTGCAAATGTTCGGCCTTAATTAACGGCGAATCACAGGGCACGACCACAAGTACCTCCGCATCTGTAAAGATCATTGCTGTTAATACCCCCGCCAAAGGCCCGTCAAAAGTGCCGGTTTGATCGGCAACGACCGGTAATCCAAACGCCTGATACTGTTCCCTGTTTCGATTGGCGTTGATGAGCGATTGACCGGCAACGGATGCGAGTGCGGCTACGGCATAACTCACCATCGGGCGGCCTTTATAATGCATCAGGCCTTTATCCTGATGATTCATGCGCCGGGCAAGTCCGCCGGCAAGAATAACGCCTGTTACTGTTGTTTGACTGTTCATGAGTTGTTATTGCTATTGATCAAAATGACTTGTTTAAGCTGCGAACGGTTCAGAGAACTGACTAGGATATATTTCCGCAGGTTTCACATCGTAACCTGAGTGTGGCCAGCCATCATCGCCAAGATTACATGCTTTGTTTTTACGTAATGATACTGACAATAGGGCATTAGATCAGTTTTCGGTTAAAATGAACGAACTTTTAAAATACCACTCGATTTTATAGTTGCGCAATAGAGGAAGTCATGTCTGACTTGGCCATCAAACAAGCTACTTATCAGGACATTATTGATTTGCCCGGAAATATCGTCGGCGAGATCATTAATGGTCAACTGGAAACCCATCCGCGTCCTGCGCCTAAACATGCGCTTGCCGCCGGTTCACTAGGTGATGAATTAGTCTCGCCTTTTCAAAAAGGTCGGGGTGGCCCCGGAGGCTGGTGGATATTACCGGAACCTGAATGTCATTTGGGTACTCATGTTTTAGTGCCTGATCTTGCGGGTTGGCGCAGACAAAGAATGCCCGTTTTACCTGAAACAGCCTGGTTTGATGTTGTTCCTGACTGGGCTTGTGAAATTTTATCCCCTTCAACAGCACGCCTGGATCGGATTGTTAAAATGCCCATTTATGCACAACTGGGTGTTGTCCACCTGTGGCTGATTGACCCTAACCTGCAAACCCTCGAAGCCTACCAATTGCACGATTCGCATTGGCTATTAATCGGCACCTTTGCCAATGATCAAGCTGTATCTATCGCTCCATTTGCCGAGCATACCTTTTCACTTTCTGATTTATGGGAATAAGCGTCACCAATGAAAAATAAATACACATCATCTATTGTAAGTTTTTGCCTGTGCGCAGCCATTGCCGGTTGTACAACGACACCTGAAAAAACAGCTGAACAAGCACCCGTTGAAGCAACGACTCTGGCCAACGATTATCCCACCAGGGATCGCGTTGAATATGTTTTAAACTGCGTTGCCCAACACGGCGGTCTTACCTACATTACCCAATACGCCTGCGGTTGCAAGATTGATAAAATCGCTGAAAAACTGACCTTTAGCGAATATGAATCGGCAAAAACATTTACCTATTTAAGCAAAGGGCAGACAGGGGACGCCGGCGGTGTTTTCCGTGATCCGGCACAGTCCAAAGACTTAAGAAAACGGCTTAAAGAAGCGGAAGCCTACGCCGAAAAAAGCTGTTTTGTGAAATAGGCAAAGGTAAACCGGTTTAAATCATTCCCACGTTCCTCGTGGGAATACGCCAGAGATGCTTTGCGTCTCGCGCCACTGGAGCGTGGGAGCGATGTAAAAGACTTCGCATAATAGAAACATTTATGTACTTTTGTCATTATTAGAGGTCGGTATTAATTTATATATTTTTTCAATGGTATTTGCGAATTTATCGAGAGCAGTAACGTCGAGCTTACTGTTTTCAGACTTAGAAAAAGCATTTTCGCCTCTAATATTCCAATTTTCAAAGGCCTCTTTTATTTGAGCCCAATCTGCCATAGCTCCATATGACGCTAGATAAAATTTTCCGAAATTTATTGCATGTCGTCGGTCTGCGTTCTTAAGCGCCTCTTGCATATACGAGTTGCTAAATAGAAGGGAATATTTTGCTAATGCTGCAAAAAGAGCTACTGCTATTAAACCTTGTTGTATTACTCCCTTGAAATAATAAAGCGGTGACAAATCAAGGATTGCTGTGAATTTATTCTCACGTCGGATTATGACAGATATCCCATTGCTATCTACTTTATAGCCAGAACCATAACCTGTTTTAAAAAAATTAGAACATCCTTTCGCGATGATGTTTGAGTTTAAAGTAAACTGCAAATCCTCTTCCTCGAGAATAGTCCCAATAAGATACTTGATAGTTAATGTCATTTGCCACCTGCTTTTCCGCCGTCGAAGCTCCAGCTCCTACCAATTGAGCCAGCACCACCAACGTTATAACCGAAACCCTATCAATAGAACCGCCAGTAAATTCACCTTTGTCGTTAAAGTTAATAGTCACACCATAGCCTCCTATATGTGCGCGCTAATATCAGCACCACGCCCTGCCAAGTCGCTAATACCTCCTGCTTGCAGACCAAAATTAACAGCACCCCCGACCAATTCCGTAATCTTCACCCCTGCTTGACCGGTTAAATAAACACCCAAGTCAGGAGCGAACTTTTCAGAGCTATCAGTAAATTGAATAGCCACGCCTGCGCTCGCACATTGTCCAATAAATCCATGGATTACATAACCCACAAAGCCAGGAATTCTTATTGTTCCACCGGCTGTAGCAGTTAACAAGGCCGTAAGGTGCAATCTGAGGGTGTCAATAGGCGATAGCCGTATTGCGCCGCATGTTGGGTTTTATTCATTCGGCGCAATGCCCGTTGGTTATTGCGCCCTACGCGGACTGGGTGGCTGTTTGTGGATGAGCGCCGGTTATAGCGGTAGCCGGGTTGCCGTTGGCATCATAGGTGTAAGCGGTAACCGTGGTTCTGGCATCGGTGCGTGTTGCGACTAAACCCACTGTAGTGTATGTGCTGCTGGTCTTGTTACTGAGACCATCACGAGTAGCGACGGGGTGGTGCTTGGCATCGTAGTCGATTTGCGCGGTGTGGTTCAAGGCCGTAAGACGGATTAAATGTAGGGCAATGGGATGGACTCCTCCCACCTATCGGCATCAGAGTGCCAGACTGATATGATTAAACATATCAGACAAACTAGCGGAGGAGTCCGACATGAATATTAAACGAATAGGTATCGATTTGGCAAAACAGGTCTTTCAAGTACATGGCGTTGATGGTCAAGAAAAGGTCGTATTACGCAAGCAGTTACGTAGAGTCCAATTGTTGGATTACTTTAAAAAGCTGCCGCCCTGCTTGATTGGTATGGAAGCCTGTGGCGGTGCGCATTATTGGGCAAGAGAGCTACAAAAGCTGGGTCATACCGTTAAATTGATGGCGCCGCAGTTTGTTAAACCCTACGTTAAAAGCAACAAAAACGACGCCAATGATGCGGAAGCGATCTGCGAAGCGGTTGCGCGTCCTAACATGCGGTTCGTTGCGATTAAGACCATCGCTCAGCAAGATATTCAGGCCCTTCATCGCATCCGCAGTGAGCAAGTGAAACAGCGTACCGCGAAAGTAAACCAGATTAGAGGTTTGCTCGCCGAATATGGTATTGTCGTTGGTCGGCGTGTGGATGTGCTTCGTAACGCCTTACCGCAGTTACTTGAAGAGACTGAAAATGGGTTGACTGCTGACTTTAAAGTGCTGCTTGATGGGTTAAGACAAGATCTTGTTACGCTGGATGAACGTGTTGATGACCTGGATAAGAAAATAAAAACGCTGGCTACTAGCAATCCAGCCGCCAAGCGTTTGCAACAGATTCCGGGCATTGGTCCGATTATCGCCACGGCCTTGATCTGCGCAATCGGAGATGGTAAGCAATTTCAACGTGGAAGGGACATGGCCTCCTGGCTGGGTCTAACACCCAGACAACACAGCAGTGGAGGCAAAGATCGACTGCTGGGTATCAGTAAGCGTGGCGATGCTTACTTGCGCACGCTGCTGATTCATGGTGCTCGATCTGCGTTAAAAGTCGTGGGAAAGAAAGACGATCCGCGCAGTCGCTGGTTGCAAAACTTATGTAGCAGACGCAATAAAAACATTGCCGCTGTCGCCTTGGCTAACAAAAATGCGCGTATAGCTTGGGCTCTGCTGAGCAAAGAAACCGATTACCTGCCGGAGGGCGAACCGGCTTGAGTTCGAAGGCGAGCCTTCAAACCCAAGCCGGTTGAGATAAAGGAACCCATCCACCCACGATTGTGAAGCAATAACTACTGATGGAAAACAGGTCGAACCGGCGTTTGCAAAACCTTACGAATCCGCAGTGCCTTGAGCACGATAGGGCGATTAGGAGCATACGCGCGAATAGCCCATTATGGCCAGAGCACAAACGCTCAATTCATAGGCCGGATATACGTGTGCAGTCGTACCCCAATCCAGAAGTAATTAAGTGCTTGCAAAACGGGAGGAGTCCATATACGCATTAGCGATAGCGTAATGCGTCGAATGATCAAAGGCCAACATACGGCGCAATACGGCTATCGCCTATTGACGCCCTACAGATTGCACCTTACCGCGTTACGGCCTTTTCTAAATGATTGATAGTTTATTCAGATGAGCATTATTTGTGCGCTAAAATGCGATGCTTAGCATTTTATAGTACGATATTTTGTATGCACACAGCGGTTCGGACTTGATCAGCGTTTAACGCCTTTAAAATATAGGATGCTTATATTTGACTCGTTCCCACGCTCTGCGTGGGAACGCAGACGAGGTATGGCGTGTGGTGTGCTGGATCGGCGGAATAATGTTTTGCCCGGATAGGTGGTGCGTTGATGTTTTGGGTTGAGATAAAAGCCGGTAGGCATTCCCACGCAGAGCGTGGGAACGAGGAAAAAACCACCATGTCAGCAAAAGGCAGGTGATTTCTCATTAACGCACGCACCGCTTCGGATTAGCTCAGCGTTTAACGCCCGTAAAATATAGGATGTTTATTACAATACGACTTCAGACCTGACCTGACAAGGTTCGAAAAATAATTTCGATTAAATCAGATATTGATTGACCTGTTCTCAGCCCCCCCCCCATAAGCTGACATCGAAAAAATGTAGGTTGGCTAAACAACATGCAGCTCAACCTATGGCCTTTTCTAAATGATTGATAGTTTATTCAGATGAGCATTATTTGTGCGCTAAAATGCGATGCTTAGCATTTTATAGTACGATATTTTCTAATATGAGAAAGCAGCATCATAAAATCATGAGATTATTAAGATCAAGGACTAGTAATCATGATATCAAGTCGTCCATTGTCGAACGACAAACTAGCTATATTTCGCAAGTTAGACGATATGTCACTGAAATAGGGTTGATTGGTCTGGCGTTATTTGCCATTATTGTGTTTGTTAAGGAAGTGCGCCGCCCGGAAATTATTATAGATGCTATTGATGTCCCAGAAGATATTGCAAAATTGGGATATACAGGCATTGTCGTTGCCGAGAGGCTCGCCGATGAGTCACATAAAATTGGGCTAAAAATAGGAAACCTTTCAGTTCAAAACTCATGGCATAATGAGGCGGCAAATCTTAACGAAATTTGGACGAGCACCAATAAACCCGATATATTATTGCCAATAGCACAGACATCAGTGCGATCGATAACACGATTTATTCGGCAAGAACTTGGATTAAACTCGATCTATATTCGTGGCGAGATAGTCCATGAGAATGATAACATTGTTCTGACGTTACGCAACCAATCAGGAGTGAATACTCCACCCGCCGAACGCGTTACTAAAAATAGTAACAAAATTGAACAATTATTTCCAGAGGGTGGAGCCTCATTATTGAGACTGACGAACCCACTAGCTATGGTTATAAATGCTTTTCACAATTTTGCAAAGCAACTAAGTAATCCACCCAAAGAAGATAATAATTTTTCTCAAGTCGTTCAGGCCTCTGAATACTGCATTAACTATCCTCCAACAACAGACGATAGCTTAGCTTATACTCTATGGGGCTATGCTATCGGTAAACTTAATCGGCCTATAGATGCAATCAAGAAATACCAAGATGCCATTAACATTGATCCGAACAATGCAATTGCCTATAATTTCTGGGGCAATGCACTCTATGCCCTTAATGACCCTCATGAGGCGAGACAGCGATACGAAAAGGCCATTGCCCTCGATCCGAACTATGCCTATGCCTACAATGGACTGGGCAATGCCCTCCGTGATCTTAATCAGCCAGTGGAGGCGATCAAGCAATACGAAAAGGCTCTCAACGTCGCTGATAAGAATTTTGCCTTTGCCTTTGTCTACACTGGCTGGGGCGACGCCCTCCGTGCTCTTAATCAGCCGGTGGAAGCAATCGAGAGATACAAAAAGGCCATTGACAAAGATCAGTTCTTTGCCAAAGCCTACGAAGGCTGGAGCTATGCCCTCCGTGACCTTAAACTGCCTGCGGAGGCGAACGAGAAATACGAAAAGGCCAAGTCCTTAAGTAACAGACAATATTGGTAAGACTGTTTTAACGACACCTATACGACTAAAGCCGGGGGTGATTTAACTATTGCCGGTTCAAATCTGAACTTTTACATTTTAATTGGTTACAAGCGCGGTTTGCAGCACCGGAAAAATAATCAGGGATTTCCGGTTTCTAAAACAATGTCCGGTTTTGCTTCTTTCGGCATGTGGTATTAATTTGTTTGAAGAAACACCGTGATAAAAATTTTCCTGATTCGATTAGCAACGGATTACTTGCAAAATTCCGGCATTGAATAGATTGTGAAAGGTATATAATAAGCCTCGCTTATACCATGCTTTAAACCAAGCACTTCAGTAAACCACTCCTCTTTTGCACGTCCAAATTCTTCAATAGCAACCCAGTTATCAGCTCCACAAATCACAGCGCAGATGCTGATAAAGAAAATATCTTGCAACTGATGCTTCTTTTGTCTGTTTACCCTCGGGTCTTTAATACTCGAAAAGTGATGAATTATAGATGGCGTAGGTTTTGCAATCATTTAGAATCAAAATGATAGACTTATTATCTCATCTAAATTCTATTTTCAAGTGTTTTTAAGTGCGATTGCCCTGAGCCTGACGCCGTTCTTCCTTGACAGTAACCGGCAGTTTCGACCCAACCGGTTTAGCGACCCAGATCACTGCCGCCAAGCCCATAAACAGCCAAGCCGCCAGTTGAAAGGTATCATCCAGGCCAAGAATCGCAGCATGCTGACCTGCCGCTGCCGCCAGCTTGGCGGTAGCCTGCTGCTCATGCAGTCCGGTGGCATGCAGGCGGGCGGTAATCTCGGCGGCAAAGCTGTCGTATAACGAGAAACTTTCGATCAGACGGCTTTGGTGGAAAGCGGTGCGCCGCTCCCAAAATACGCTGAATAATGGTGAAGCTACACTGCCGCCCAGGACTCGCAGCATGCCGCCTAGTTCCACCGCCTGAGTTTGGCGTCTGGGAGTCAGGCCGGAAAGAAACAGCGCAGTCAGCGGCACGAACAAACCGCCCAGACAAAAGCCTTCCAGCACCTGCGACCACAACGGCTGGGTAAACCAGCCGCCGCGTCCGAAAAAATCGTAGCGGCTGATCCAGCTACAGTACACCGCAAACAGCAGCATGTTTACACTGCCCAGCAGACGGGCATCGAAGCGATGAACGACCCGGTGCATCACACTGGCCATCGGCTTGGCCAGGAACACCAGCGGCAACAACACACTGCCTGCCAGAAACGAGGTGTAACCGGCCACCACCTGCAAGCGCACCAGCAGCACCGACAACAAACCGTACATCATCATGAAACTCAGGCTGAGCACGATGCTGCCGATCGCGAAATTGCGCCGGACGAACAGCCGCAAGTCGAGCAAAGGCGAACGTTCCGCCAGTTCCCAAACGATGAAGTAGGCCATCATCAGCAATCCGGCAAGCGCTACGCCTATCAATTGGATCGAGTTGAACCAGTCCGCATCCTGCCCCTGATTCAGCACGGTCTGCAAACAAATCAGCGCGGCGGTCAACAGCAGGAAACCTACGCTATCGAAAGGCATTTTCCGTTGCGGCGTTTGCCGGTCGAACAATAAAGCCCAAACCAGCGCCGCCGCCAGCAACGGCAGCGGCACATTCAGGTAGAACAGCCAGCGCCAGCCCATGTGATCGGCAAGCCAGCCTCCGGCGGAAGGCCCCAGCGTGAACGGGCTTAGGGCAGCAATGCTCCACAGCGACACCGCAAAGGATTTGGCGGATTCAGGGTATTCGCGCATCAGCAAGGTTTGCGACAAGGGAATGGTCAAGCCGCCGAAAAAGCCCTGCAGCGCACGGCCCGGTAAAAACCAGAACAGATCGGAGGTTGAAGCGCACAGCAGCGAAGCCAGCGCCATGGCGATCATCGCCGCCAAATACAGCCGGACTTCACCGGCTGCGGCCGCCAGCCAGGAGCTGACCGGCAGCGCCAAGGCCAGACTGATAAAATAGTAGGTCTGCATCCAGCCGGCGTGGCTGGGACTTACCCCCAGATCGCCGGTGGCATGCAGGCTGACGGATGCAAACGCGCCGGTGTTGAACAGCACCAGAATATTGCCCAGCAGCAAACCGAAATTAATCAGGAAAAACTGTAAACCGTTCAGCGTGCTCTTGCCGGTCTGACCGTTATTCAGGCTGTCGTGGGTTAATGTCGCCCAGGCGGCGCGGGCATTTTTGCCGGTTGAAGTCATGGCTTTGGAGTCACCTTGGGCTCGCAAGAAAGGGATGTTACCCTTTCAAATGCAAGCGCCGTGCCGGGACTGAGTCATGCGCTATAACTTCATAAAAATCATATTGTTGAAAATTCGGCGATAGTGCGCAGTTAAAATAGCAGCAAGAAATGCTCACTAAATATAGCAAAATAACGAAATATCGTGACTCATCACCAGAATTGCCGCCTCTCCTTTAGGACTTAAATCAACAAGCGCGATACCATTGTTTCTTAAATTGGGCTTTTTTTATCCAAACAGCCCTGCAGGTACGTATATATAATGAGTTCACCCTGTTCTTTTGCCAATAATGCGTTTAACATGCACTGGGCAACCTGTGAGCTGGACTTAATATTAACAGCTAGCGTCAATATACAGCCGGGCGATAATTGTTTTCAATCCCTTCATTTGAGACTATTTAGAATTGGATGCCCGGTTTATCCAGGATACAGTGAAATAAATTTTTAGATATTTTATCCGGATATTTTAAAATTGGCAGGATGTATCGAAACAGAATTTTAAGGAGCTATCGCCATGAAAAAATTAAACCCCATGAAAATCATGCCGCTGTTGATTTCCGTTGTTTCCGCCGGCTGCGCCGGCACCAGCGCCGATAATGTACTCAGCACTGTCGATCAGAGCTTGGCTACCGTAGGACAAACAGCGCAAACGGGAAGAGCGGTCATTGAGGCAGGAAAAACCGCTGCAGCCGGGGTACCGGCAAGCCAAACCAGTTTGACCAATGTTCTGGTTAGTCAATTAGGGGTGACTCCTCAACAAGCGCTCGGCGGCGCCGGGGCAATTTTTCAAGTCGCCAAGGACAACATGGCGCAACAAGCCTTCGCCACCTTGTCTCGATCCACTCCCGGCATCAACGAAATGCTGGCCGCCGCTCCTCAAGCCAGCCAGCCTCTATCCGGCGCCACTTCAGTGCTGGGAAGCATGGGCAATACCGTTAACGCCATGACGACGCTGGCCTCCTCTTTCCAGCAGTTGAATCTATCGCCAAGCATGGTTAACCAGTTTATTCCGGTGATCCTCGATTATGTTAGAAACAGCAGCGGACAGATGACCGCAAGCCTGCTTGAATCGGCATTGATGACGCCTTGAACGCGGGTTAAGGCCTTGTTTAACCCAGCGATGACAAGTTGAATAAGGCCAATCCTGGACTAATTCCACATACATATGTTTAACCGGGTTCTGGCGGATATAATAGAAGTGATGGGCATAATCTTCCTCGTCTAGCAGGGCATGTTTCGGCAAAAACATTCCCTCGACCCGAAACAGCCAGCGTCGTTGGCATTCGCGAATGTCTTTGTGCTAGAACCGGGCATTAGCGGAACACAGTAATGTAACAAAAATGTAGGTACGCTGCGCGTACCGCAGAGTGTACTGGATTAATTTTAGCTCTAAGGTACTAGCTGCGCGTACCCTACCGGGCTGAGCAAAACAAAGTTTTCATCAAGGAATAAAAATGCATCGTATAACAAAAGCACATTTGGAAAGTTTTGTAGTAAGTTACGGCCTTGAGCAACATGGCGAAAGCACACAGTTTGAGATGTTTGTTAACAATGCAGTAATGTTATCAAAAATAAGTGGTGATTTTGATTTGGATAATGTCACTACAGGGGAAAGTGATGATGGTACTGATGGAGTTGCAGTCCTCATAGATGAAGAGCTATTTATATCTGGTGAAGACGCTACTTCAATATTTAAGAAAGATCGAAAAAATCACGATGTCGAGGTTGTTTTTGTGCAGGCAAAGCGAAGTGAATCATTTGATTTGGGTGATTTTTTAAAATTCAAAGAGTCAATCCTTAGATTTGTCAACTCTGATAATTACCAAGTTAATGATGATGTTCAACTAAATGCACATGCTGTATTCGATATCGCTATATCGAATGTTCCTAAAATAAGAGGAGGGAAGCCAATTCTTACCGCTCGGTTTGTTACTACTGGAATTTATCGTGCTCCCGATGCACTTGAGACAGCTAAAGCCGATTTTATTAAGCAGTTGAAAGAACTTGGATATTTTAGCAATATAGACGTCGAATTTCTGGGAAGAGATGAGCTAACTACTTTATGGGTAAGCACATACTCAGGAGTAACAGCTGAGTTACCTATGTTTAGTAATGCCCCTTTACCACCAATTAAGGGTATTGATGAAGCATATCTTGTTATTGTTAAAGCAAAAGATTTTGTAAATAATTTATTAGTAAGTGCAGATGGAAATTTACGTTCACATGTTTTTGAAGAAAACGTGAGGGCGTTTTTAGGAATTGATAATCCAGTAAATAAGTCTATATCAGAAACGCTTAATAGTCCTGATTTCGCTACACGCTTTCCTGTTCTAAATAATGGGATTACTGTTGTAAGTCCAGATGTTCGTGTGCAAGGGAGCAATCTCCACATAGAAAATTTTCAAATAGTCAATGGCTGCCAAACATCAAACATGCTTTATGAGAATAGGGATAAATTAGATGATTCAATAATGGTAGGTTTAAAAATCGTTGAAACAAAAAATGAAGACGTATTTTCAGATTTAGTAAGAGCATCAAATAGCCAGACCAAAGTTGAAGAAACACAATTTCTTTCTCTGAGGCCTATCGTTAAACGTATTGAGGCCTATTTCAATACGTATGAGGGTAAAGATGGGCGTCTTTATTTTGAAAGAAGAGATAGGCAATATGTAGGACGAGATGTCCCTGTGGTTAGAACGTTCACATTAAATATCGCCGTGAAATGTGTTGCTTCAATGTTTTTGAAACGACCAGACCTAGCTTATAGATACCCCAAAACTATGTACGAATTATTGTCCAAAGAAATATTTTCCGATGACACAAAGGAAGTGGTCTTTTATACATCTTGCCTGTCTTTATATCGGTTACACCTTCTTGTAGCTAGTGCGGACATCCCCCAAAATATGCGTAAATATAAATGGCATATTCTGGTTTTAGTTGGAGCAATTGTTGCCGGGAAAGAGATTCCAAAATTGAACTCAAAGTCTATAGAATTGTATTGTCAGAAAATAATTGATGCATTTTCGAAATCTGGAAATTCTGTAGTTGATCCGTTTCGTCAAGCGGTGGAAATAATTGCCTCCATAGATGATATTACTGATGATCGCCTAAAGAGGCAGCTTGTAATGGAAGAAATGCTCAAAAAAATCACCTAACAAAGTGCTAAATTTGAATAAATTACTTGCTTTTGTCTTTCAGTGCCGTTGGTTAGGCTGAATGCAATGAAGCCCAACAAACTCACCGCTTGTCGCAGGTAATATCTTCAATAGCAAGATCGCTTGTCCAAGTCTCCGGCAACCGACCTGTTTTCACACACAGGTGCAAAGACGAAAACGGCCAATCAATAGGCCGTTTGACTTAGCCATGCTTGACGGGATTAGAGTGAATATAGCCCACATGTCTTTCAAAATCGCACTCGCCCCTGATTTGATGTTAACAATGGTGCCGCTGCCAGATGCCGCGTTCTCGCTTACTAAGCCGAGTGGCGCCAATAGACTCGGTTTTTCCAATCCGCGGGAAAAAACCCGACTTAATCAAGACCAACGCATTGAGTAGTCAGCATCGCCTTCTGGTAATTTCCAGATCGCGTGAAGATGTCCGGGAGGAACTGCCATAGCATCAATGACGAATGGATGGGCGTGCTTTACTATCCGGGTAACTTCTCGTAAGGCCGCTATCTCCTGAACCTGCAAATCAGACTTCCGGTTTGCGAGGTTGACCGTAAAGAATAGTTACGCCTGCTGTTTGGATTCTTCTATAACGCAGCTCTCTTCCTGATTTTAATGCTGATTGTTGGGCTTCATTACAATCAACCCAACCTACGAACTATTGTCATTCGACATCCCTTCAGCCCGCCCTGGAAATCCCCAGCTTCAACATCCTGGAGCGCAAGGTATTCGGGTTCATCCCCAAAATTGCCGCAGCGCCTTTGACGCCGGAAATCTGCCAGCCGGTTGCTTCCAGGGTTCGCGTTATGTGTTCGCGCTCCACGGCTTCCAGGGTTTTCAGCTTGCCGGTAGCGGCTTCGGCATGGGCGGCGCGAGAGGGCTGCAATGGCGCGATGTCCAGCAGCGAGCCTTGGGACAGAATCACCGCCCGCTCGATGACGTTCTGCAATTCGCGGACGTTGCCGGGCCACGAGTATTGGCGCAAATAATCCAGTCCGGCGGGATCGATGTCATCAAAGCGCTTGCCGAACTTTTTGGCATATTTATTCAGGAAGAAACGCGCCAGCAACGGAATATCCGCCGCCCGCTGCCGCAACGACGGCACCTCGACAGGAAACACATTCAGCCGGTAATACAGGTCGGAACGAAACCGCCCTAGACCAACCTCTTCCGCCAAATTGCGGTTGGTTGCCGCAATCACCCGCACATCGGCGCGGATGGTCTCGCTGCCGCCCACCCGTTCGAAATCCTGTTCCTGCAACACGCGCAACAGCTTGGCCTGCGCAGACAGGGACAGTTCGCCGAGCTCGTCCAGAAACAGGCTGCCGCCGTCGGCCAGCTCGAAACGGCCTTTGCGCTGCTGGGTCGCGCCGGTGAACGCGCCTTTTTCATGGCCGAACAATTCGCTCTCGATCAGCTCGGCGGGCAGCGCCGCGCAATTGACCTTAACCATGATCGCCGCGTTGCGGCCGCTGAACTCGTGAATGGCGCGGGCCAGCAATTCCTTGCCGGTGCCCGTTTCGCCCAGCAGCAATACCGGCGTATCGGTGCGCGCCACCATCCCCACTTGTTCCATCACGGTCCGCATCAGTTTGGAGCCGCTGACAAAATCGCCGGGGTTATGATCGTCGTTGATAACCTCCTGCAAGTAGCCTTTTTCCTGTTGCAGCCGGTCCAGTTTCTGTTCGGCAAGCCGGCGGTCGTTCACATCACGCAGGATGATGGTATAGAGTTTTTGGCCGCCGGCTTCCAGCGGCGAAAAGGTGGCTTCAATCGGAAATTCCTCGCCGTCGGCGCGCCTGGCGCTGAGGCCTTCCGGCGCCCAGGCCTGGGCTTTGGCGGCGGGGTTATCGAAATCGATGAATTGACTGAACAGTTTGCTGCAATGCGGCGCGATAAAAAGCTCGACCGGCTGGCCAATGGCAAAATCGGCGGCGCAACGGAAAATTCTGGCCGCCGCCGCATTAAACATCGTGATGCGGCGTTGCTGGCCGACGGTAACGATGGCATCCATCGCCGAAGCGAGGATAGAGGAAATCCGCTGCTCGCTTTCGCTCAACGCCTGCATCATCAGCCTTTGTTCGGTGCGGTCGCGCTGGGTTTCAACGATCGCCACCACCTCGCCCTGTTCGTTGCTGATGGCGCCCGCATCGATAACCAGATAAAGCCTGCGACCATCCGGCATCAGGCACCAGTTTTCGGTATGGCAAATGTCCTTGCCGGCGGTAAGGCCGCTGGCCTGTTCATAAAGACTGGAGACTTCGCCCAAGGTGCTGTCGAGCAGCAAATCCGCCAGGCACGGGCGTTTTTCGGTATAAAAGCCGCGCCAGTGCTGAGCAGTGCCTATCATCTCCTCGGCCTTAAGGCCGGTCAATTGCTCGCAGGCCTTGTTCCAGATGACTACCTGATGCCTGATATTCAACACGAACGTCGACACCGGCATGTGCTGAAGTAAATGTTCGGCGTATATATTGCGGGTCAGCGGGTTTGCGCTCATTAAGGTATCAACAACTTCAGGACAGGCCATTTTATTGGATATTGCTTCCGGCAAGCATATCGGGATTTCGGATAATCTGACAATGTAGAATTATCATCCGGAAAGATGAGTAGGCCGGTCGCTATTCCTTTTGCAATAAAAGACTTATCGCCGGGTTTCTTAAAACATGCCCGGTGTATTGCCTGAAGTAATATATAAATCAGGAAAAGGTGAAAACACTCTTGAAGCCAAAATTTCAGCTCTTGGGAAATCCGCTAACTGGCCAAGTGAAGTATAAGCCGGTGTTTACATGACTGTAGCAAACTCCGGTTAAATACATTTTCCTGATTTAAACAGCGGAAAACTTCAGTTCAATGATTTTAACCTTGTCATCAGGATTTTTTCGGCAGGAGCGCTTCAGCATTTTTTTTAGCCAGCCAATCAATAACGGCGCCAATTGATCCCTTGTTTTGGATTTCGTCGTTGAAGGTGGACCGGTAGTTAGTTACCAGACTTACACCATCGATCATAATATCGTAGACTTTCCATGCGCCTTTACTCAGAAACATCCGGTAATCAACATTTATGGGTTGCCGGCCAGGCTGAAGGACCTTGGTTTTTACAATAGCCTTGGTAGCCTGATCCGATATTTCCAGCGGCATGAAACTTATTTTCCAGTTGCTATACTCCACAAAAGCTCTGGAATAAGCTCTGATCAACAGCGTTTGAAATTCATTTTTAAAGCGCTCCTGTTCTTCGGGTGTCGCTGATTTCCAATGTTTTCCCAAAACCAGCGGTGCGATTTTGTTGAAATCGGTATGCGGTTCAATGACACCATTTACGAACTGTGTAACCTGAAGAAAATCCTTGGTAAAAGCTTTGTCCTGTAGTTTATTCTGTAATGTTTCCGAAACATTTTGTATAACTTGCTCCGGAGGCTGCAATTCCCCCGCGAACCCATTAGTCTCGGGCAATAAACCGAGTAATATTGTAAATAAACCCAATATTGCATAATGCTTGGCTAGATTTCGCATAATTGTTCCGTTTTATAAGGTCGGATGTCGACGCTGATTTTTTAATAATCTTGTTTTTTAACTTGGTAAGTAGCTGATTGCCTTGTTATTTCCCATGCCGCATCGGTTTTTTCAGAATGGAGTGACTCCTCTCTTTAGTCAATTGCAATAAAAAGCATTTTGTAAATATCCTTGATTCCATTGTCCGGTAAACCGGCAGTTTCAACGTATTTTTGGCTATTCATTTTGTTTAACATGCCCGGCATCTCCTTAACATTATTCAATAATGCTTGTTGATGCCCGATGACCAAGGTAGCAGGCGCGGTTATAATAGAAGAATGATCAAAAATATAATAAAACTTCCATAAACAAAAGCGAGGAAAAAAACCTCATAACAAGCTGTTGAGCCATTTTCAAATACCTTTCAGCATCGGTTATGATCCCGATAATCCAGTGAATTGTCAATTGAAACGATGAGGCCGACTGAATAGCGCTTCCTAAGTATTGCTTGCTAACATTGATGAAGGGGCATGGTTTTAAATATTATGAAACCCTCATTACCCGGTAATGATTTTAAAATATCACCCTGCCTCTAAAGAATTTGACTGTTTTAAGTTGAAGCAGAAGTTGCAGTTGCGCTTCTCTGCCGCGAACATTTTTGTTCAATACATACCCAAGCAAACCACGCAGGAACAAGCAATGAACACAAACCACTTCAAACATTTGACGCTCTTGGCGATCTTGATAATACAAAACGGCTGTGCAGAGCGTCCCGTAAAAGAAAAAACTCCTCCCTCAGTCAGCGAAACCGCCCTCCAAAAGCAGTATCATGAGGCGCTTGAGGATGCCGCCATCGTTGATGAAATTGACATAAGCGATAAACTTTTGGCTATCACCCTTGATAACCCTGAACTGGTTTGGAATAAAGATAAAACCAGAGTGCTCGTGGTGACCTGGAAAACCAGGAAAGCTTATGAAGACTATATCAAAAACAATCCGCGATCCTCATCCGACCCTAATCACGCAATATGGGTAACTGCCGCACCCGAGGTTAAGGCATTCTGCCAAAACTATCTTCGTGAAAATCCCATGGCAACTAACAATCAGCTTGATCTGCGCCTGAAACAATATCTGGGTTTGCCACCGGATCCGGATCAGAAATATGACGTTTTTGTCGAGCTGTGGGTTAGCCCGGAGAACATTTTTCGCCCTTGTGTCGACCCGGAAATCAACGATAATAAATGCAATCTGAAAATTCCCGGCCACTTTCCCACAGTAGCCAATATCCCAGACTATGGCGCATTTTATCAAGCTCTTTATTTCAACAGATTCAGGAGAGAGAATCGTTATCCCTGGACCGGTGTCGGCTATACCTACGACTGGAATAAGGATGATCACCAAAGCAAAGTCGGCGCGAGTGAATTTATCCTGATACCCGATACACCCTATAAAATTGAGCGGGACGCAAGTACTCGCGAATATTGTCAGTAGCAGCAAGGGCGGGTGACCCAATGCCGTTAAGTTAAGCGAACAGTTCCTTCTCCCACCCGGAGAAGGTTAGGATGAGGGGATCAAAATAAAGTATTTTGCCTTGGTTTGGCTTTTCCTCACCCCTGCCCTCCAGCAGTAGTGGGCGTTGGTTGCTTAACTTAATGACATTGGTGGGCAACCCTTTCCCCCGCCGTTTTTTTCATCCGTAAAAATGCCCATTGGCGGCTTACCGTTTAGAGTTACATGACGCACCCGGTTCGTGTCATTTTTCCGTCATTTTCATCCGCAACCGGGCCGGGAACAACAGCAGGCAGCAGTGAACTCAGGAAAAGGCAATAAACCCATTCATAAAAATGCTGAGCCGCAATACCATCACGCCAATCAGCTGGATTTTATTGATTTATAGCAATATCCCCGGTTGAAAAGAACCTTGTTAAAAGGCTTTTTTGAACCTTTAACAGCTTCAAAATTTATTTGTAATTACCTCTGTTTATCATTTCTCATTGATTCATATCATGTTATTTTTAATATTTACCTTATGGCACGGAAATAGCTACATGTCAAATGCGCTTATTAAGAAGTTAATTTAATTTTAACCGTGAGTAATAACATGAAAAAGCATTTCCATAAAACAGCGATATTCTTCTTTCACCGTGGAAGTTTTTCCAGACGCTGAAAATGCGTTCAGGGTGTATTTAAACTAAGCGATATATAAAGCATCAATTTAATGTAATTTACTGGTGACAGGAAATGGATAATGAACTTTTGATAAACCAAGCCCACTATCTTTTTGTTATGTTGAATGCCAAACAAAAAGAATCAGCCGTAGAAAATAAGCTGGGGTTCGATCGTCTTTACCCTATCGTAAGACGCGCTTTCCTTCGCTATCAGCGCCGATTAAGAAGCCTTAACAATAAAACAGAATACCTGTTTTAAAAGCTTTAATCCAGGGTTTAAGGCGCTATGGACATAAGAACTGGACAGACATTAGCTTGCCGGCATTCGAAACCCGCCAAAACTGAACATCAGCTTCCAAATTTTTCTAGTATCGGGAGCATTTTCGAATCAATAAAATCCGTAGCAATTGTAAAAACCTTCCAACTTTATACGAGGATTACTCATGAACAATCTTTACGCAGACATAACAATAGGAGCGTTATTTATATTAGGCCTAATCGGCTTTATTTCGGGGGAATTCATCATTTCATCCGCGCTCTTCGCAGTTGCAACTACTGCCAGCAACATTAACCTGAACCGTAAACACAGAGAAACAGTCCAACTGTCGATCGACTGATTCCTTACACATAAACAGATTATTCCTCAAGCAGCTTGCTAACTTCCTAGGCTTAATCGCCCTGGAAGTTTTTTTGCTTCACCTCAACCCACGATGAGCGTAATGCGCCAAGGGTAATTCGTATAACGCCGATAGCGATTGGGTATTGTGCGCAGCAAGTCACGAACTTTTGCGCCCTATAGTTCTACGATATTCAGGATGGAGTCGCTGACAAGGTCAATTGGTCTCGATTTCTTCCAGTTCCGGTAAGCTGATTTAAGACGAAAATATTCACAGCGTACCTTGCACAGCATACTTGGCTTGCTATGCGATAAGTTGGCAGGCTAATTCTGAATAAGATTGGAACATAGTTGTTTAGCTGAAGCCGGGGCATAGATAAAATCACTGTTTTCAAGCTGCTCGTTTTCAGCAGCGTCATAATGTTTTTCTTTTTCCATTTCCCAACGTCTTTTGAAATAGTCAAGAAAGAGGTCAGCAAGATTCCAGTGTTCTGATTCAAAAGAAGGCTGGCTTCCAGATTTGAGTTCAGCTTCCCAATTCAAATAGGGCATTTTTGAAACCGGCTCAGTCAAATAAAAACTGTTATAAACTTTAACTTTTTTAGACTCGCTGGAGATGATAATAAACAAGGGGATGCATGGCAGCCCTTCGTAGACGAAAACACCCAATGAGCCTTTTATCGTATCATCAATGCGGCTGATCACATCTTCCAGCGACACTTTAAATAACTTGGAGTACTCATTATATTCGTGTGGATTAAATCCGGAAGTTTCCGTTGCGCGCTGTTCAGCAAATATGCAGTCGGATTTTAAAATCAACACTCTGAAATGGACGCCGTTCTTAATCGCATTTTCCATTTCCCGTGATTTGTTTTTGAAACGGGGATCAAAAGTAATTAGCCAATAAACATAATCGCCCGGCTTTAAGGCTTGCATAACTTGGCTGAGATCGAATTCTTTATTGGTGATACCTGAAAAGCCACGTTTAACGGAATTTAACAGAATTTTATCAACATGTTTTACAAGAGCGTCATTGATGTCCCTTAAGGACTCTTCGCGTTCCTCGGCTGCACTTAACCAATGATGAAAATAACCGACAGAAATGATAACGGATAAAAACAGTCCAAATTCCGAAATGATCTTGAATATCCATTCATATTCTTTATTGGCAAGATCAACCGCCAAAACTTCAAAAAGTTTGTAAATCGTGAACCCGCCGAAAATAAGAACGAGGGAAAAAAGCCATTTCAGTTTCTTGGTGGTTGTTAGCGCAGACATAGTGCTTATCTCACTCTTTTCTGGTTAAGAATGTTTAACTGTATACCAAGTCCGGTAGAGTTGGCAGGCTTTATTTGTCAACCATTAATCAGGCTTTGTGTTAAAGATGGGCACGGAAAGCATCTGTCCATACTTAACTATGGCTGCGGCTTGCGCACCAGTCTGGTAGATCAAACAAGGTCTTATGTTGCCCTACATTCCGGTGAGTTGTCGGACACGGTGTAGCTGTGCCCGACTTCGATACCAGCTGGATTCTACCCTACAGTTTTAGTATTTAGAACTTCTTACCTTTAAATAGTAAAGAACGGAACTCGATCGCAACTAATAAGCCTTTTACTTGTTCCCATACGGCCAGTATTGCGAGAGTGAAACAAGTAAACCTTATAGAAAGTATTGTCCACTCTATTAAATGGGTTGGATCATTAATTTTGTCGATAAATGCAGAAGATATACCTTTAAACGCCAACTCAATTACCAACAACACAATCATTAGCACTGCCGTTTCAATAATTTCACGCTTTAGTGCATCAAGCCTGCTAATTGCCAATTGAATCTTTTCTTTTACCCCTTTTATCCCAGCAACATCTTTGGATATACCGTCAACATAATTGAACAAGAGAACTGACAGCGTTGAAGTAAACGCAATCACTGCAATAAAGGCCCCCATAACTTCTTCAATAACGGCTCTTAGCATTCCTTCGCTAAAATGCAGTGCAACGAAAGATAGAAAAAAACTTGCTGCGATGAATAAACCGACTTGAAATGGCTTTTTAATTTTTTTCCATATCATTGATTGCATAAACTTCTGCACCTAGTCTGGCCTCAGAAAAACCTTGTTTTTTTGGGAACTCTTTACCGTCAAGCAATTGTAACTGGTTATCGACCTCACTTTTTGAGCCCAGTTCGGGCAATGAAATTGTATCGATATTCTCAGACGACGAATGAGTCTTTTTTCCTCCTCTGTCTCCTTCAGTAGTTATTTTCCAAGCTCCTTCACCTTCTGTTGTGTACTCAAGGTAACTACTTACAGGCTCCTCAGGGACTTTAAGATCACCTGAATCGTTTTTTAAGGTGATATCAATTTCTTCTTGTTCAAATATTTCCTTTAGCGCCTTAAGAGCATCACGAGCCTTCTGATTTGTATCTAAAATATTTGGTGATATGAGCTTAAATTCCAATTTATAAACTTTTTTCTTTTCATGAACTATATTCCAAAACACTTCTTTTTGGGTTTTTCCTTCGATGAAAATTTTGTGATTGTATTTTGAAAGAGTTATCTCTCCCAAACCTTGCTGCAATGCCCTGCAAATCTGTTCAGGTTGGCCAAATTTCCAAGCCTTTGATGCAAATATATGCTGGGTAACAACATCAAAAATTAAAAGTACTGAAATCTAGTTATTATGTTCTACGTCAACAATATCTCCTGGAATCTTTTCGCCAATTTGCTGTTTTTTTAGTTTGGCGAATTTTCCAACATAGAATCTGTCCGATGGGAATAGGTAGCCATGAGCTGGTGACACAGGCTTAAAGCCTACAAAACTGTATGTAATACCCTGATACTTAAACTCTCTGTCTGTCATAAGTGCAGAGATAACACACTCTCCTTTAACTTTTGGAAGTGCCTCTGGAAACAAAACTTCTTGAGCTTCCTTGATAAGTGAATAGCGCAATACCCAAAAATCATTTACTTCATCCATAATTATTTTCTCGTATTAGTTCGCGGTAGGGTAAGTAGTTTTTTCCCGCCATTGATCAAACGGTTGTTTGTATTGGGTGTGTTGATGAAAAAGCTTTTATTTTCTCAGGCTACCAACCTAACATGAGGTATTTCCCTTTTTTGCACCGTACGTATTTGCGAAGGAAATAATGAAATTACTACTAAAGTTTCTCCCTCTAAAGTAATAAATTCCACTTCATAACCTTTATTATTTTGATGCACCAATACCACTGTGCCAATATCACCTTTTTCTAAATGATATTCAGGTAAATCTACATCTAAAACGACAGTATCAAGTTCTTTTATCATTATATTATTCCTGTTGCGGGTAAGCTGTTACGAAAATAGGAATTGTTTGCTCATGTTCAATAAACCAAACCGTTCGAATAAAAGGATTACGTTGATTGGGTGTGTTAATTTTACCATCAATAACATAACGCATACCAAAAGGCGTTTTTTCAACATTAATGACTTCATTTCGTTGAGCCAAGTCTTTTAAAGCCTCTGCCAATTCTTGCCAATCCGCTACACAAAAACCCTGATTCAGAAAAAAACTGGCTTTGCTTTGCCCGTTCGCATGCGTTAAACAAAGCAAATAATCTGTAATTTTTGTCATGGGTACAATTGCTTTTTGAACAGCAGGGAGTTTCATTTGTTAGAGTTTTTTAAAAAAAATTTCAATGTTGATGCAGCAGAAACATTGCTTACGGGTTTATTAAACTCGTAAGCAATGATGTTGGGTTGTCTTATATTTGAACATCCCAATTATCTTCAATCCCCTTGCTTATTTGAGTTGCTGATAATACTGCGCCAGCCCCTTGATTTCCTCTTCACTCAGTTGTTGGGCAATCAGGCGCATGCGGCTGTATATATCGTTGTGCCTTTTACCGTTCTTATATTCCAGCAAGGTTCTTGCAAAATAATCGGATTGTTGTCCTGCCAGCGCCGGAATATCCTGTTTTTCACCCTGACCTTTACTGCCATGGCAAACAAAACAGGGCGGCAGGATGCGTTTGCCATCACCCTGTTCGACCATTTTTTCCGCTCTGGCTAGATTCCGGCTGCTGGATTTATTTTCTGGCGGTGGCAAGGAACTGAACCACATTGCCAAATCAGCGGCATCCTGTTCACTGAGGCCTTTAGCGATTCCGGTCATTTGTTCATGACTGCGATTGCCATTGAAATAATCGCGCAACTCTTTGTAAGTATAAGTGGCGATCTGGCCTGCAAGCGCAGGAATCGCTGGAAGCGTTTCATCATCCCGCGTTTCCTCTTTCATGCCCTGGCCTTTATCGCCATGACAGCTCTTGCAGGATTCTGCGAGTTCCTTGCCCTTGTTCAGGTTGCCGTTTTTAACCCGGTTCAAAACTTCAGGCGTCCAGGCGATTTGTGAGGATGGCTCGGCATTAACCGCAACCGGTGCAATAAACGCTAGTAATAACAGCATTCGTTTCATGTTTAAAATCCCCATGGCGATGAACCGGAAGTGTCCATAAAAAAGAACTGTAGGATGGGATAGCCGAAGCTGATGGCCATTAAAACGGCAATCACTTTGTTCCAGAGTTTAATGTCATTCAACCATTCAGGGAGAGACTCTACCGCATGGACCGGCTCGGCAAATTCAATTTGTTGATTGTAAGCCACTTCCGCCGGATTCAATTGAGTCTTTGCCAGATTGTAGATAAACAGGCAAGCCGAACCCAGCAGTATCAAGCCGCCAAATATCATCATGAACTCATAAGGCTTCCAAGCCAGCGTCAGCAAATTGTTGTAAACAACACTGGAAATACGGCGGGGCTGGCCTAGCAAACCCAGCACATGCCAGGGAGTCGTCAAGATGCTCATGCCGATAAACCACGTCCATAACTGTACCAGAGCCATTGGACTGGAAAATAACGGTTTTTTTACCAGCATAGGCCACAAATAATAGGCGATGGCAAAATACATAATGACGGTAGTGCCGGCAAAAATAAGATGAAAGTGACCGGGCACCCAGGCGGTATTATGGATCATGGCATTCATCGCATAACTGGCATTGACTATCCCGCCGAAGCCACCAAAAATCAGCATCAATAATGACAGAATAACCGACAGCACCATGGTATTGGTCCAGGGCAGGCTGCCTATCCAGCCGAACAGGCCCTTGCCGCCACGCAGGCGTCCGGCAATTTCCAGCGAGGCAATGACGGTAAAGCCGGTGACCAAAGTAGGCAAAGCGACCACGAAAGTGCCGATTCCATGCAATAACTTCCAGCCCTTGGCCTGTTCAGGATCCATATAAAGATGATGAAAGCCTATCGGCAAAGCGAACACCGCCAATACAATAAATGCCAGCCGGGCCATTTCATCGCTGAACAAAAAGCCGCCCGCCTGTTTAGGCACAAACACATAAAAAGCGGTATAGGCAGGAATAAGCCAGAAATAAACGATGGGATGTAAAGTCCAGGCGAACAACGTTCTGGCCAGCCCCGGATCAATCGTATCGATCCAGCCCAGGGACAGCGGGATCAATTGAAAAAGCACTTCCAAGGCAACACCGGCGCTGGTCCACAGCCACAACAAGGCATTCATTGTCGTTGCGAACATGGCTAAAGGCACGGGTTGCCCGGCGTTGGCTTTTTTCCATTGCATAAACATCACCAGCATGATGACGCACCAGACCCAGGAACCGGCAACCAGTAAAGTAGCGCCGATATAAAAGGCCGCATGCGCAACGATGGGCGGGTAAAACGTGTAAAGCACGGAGGCCTTGCCGGTCAACAAAGGAATCGCGGCCAAGACGACGCCAGTCAATGCAAGCCAGAATCCGCCCCATGCCAGCGGCATATTCCAGACCGGTTGCTTTAGGCTGGCGGTAGCGATAGTGTAACCAAAACCCATAATAAAAAAGGTCGTCAGTACGAACGCCATCAATACCCCGTGGGTGCTGACCGAGGCAAAATAAACACTGGCTGAGTCCAGAGCGGGGATAAAGCCGCTACGCTCCAGCACCTGATATTCGCCCATGAAACAAGCCACGATAAAGGCAATAAATGCCACCCACAGATGGCTTAACGCCAGTTTTCTTGTCTCTTCATTCATGGTTTGATCCTCCTTTAGCGGACGACTTTTCCGGAGCTTCCCAGTCTTCTTTGGCGATAACAGAAATATTGCTCCACATGTGGTTATGGCCCAAGCCACAATATTCATTACACAGCACCGGGTATTCGCCCGGTTTCGGAAAGGTGGTGGTTATTTCCGCAACATAACCCGGCACGATCATCGTGCTCATGTTAGTCATCGGAATATGAACGCCGTGTAAAACATCCATGCTAACCCAGCGTAAGGTTATCGGCGTCTCGGCAGGGACGGTTATATGTTTGGGAAAAAATGAATAACGCCCGGCGACCATTCTGACTGTAACATTATCCTTGTCGTCAACTTGTACGCCCAGATTATCTTCAGCAAATTCTTTACTTAAATGCAGACTGGCGGAATCGATGGTTTCAACTTTACTGGGAGGGTTAACACCGTGAAAAAAAGCATCAATAGTGATAATGCCGACAAAAAGACCGATCACAACCATTGAGATGGTGATCCATTTTCGTTCCAGCTGGTCGATATGAATGCCGCGAAATTCCGTATAAAAATCCCGGAAGAGCTGTTCACATTTTTGTTTTAATGGTTCTATTTGCATAATGAACACCTAACCTCGCGGCAGAAATACGCCGTAATAAAGAAATAGCCATGCGACTACCATACCGCCGATAACCACCGACATCAGCGCAAAGGTGCCCACGGGAGGGCTTTCGAGAATACGCTTGCGATCTTCTTCAGTCATTTTATCCATCTCAGTCTCTCTTGTTATAGTTGTAAAGAATTCGATTTGATTATAAGCCTTCATGGTAGTCAGATGAGCAGTTCAGTGTTACCAGACTTCTGACTATAGTACGCCTGTTCGAGTTTGATGCCTCATAAATGTTCGGTCGGAGTTATTCGCCCTAAACGATGGCGCTCAAGAACGGGAATAAACTCCCTCCTTTCAATATATCTCTATATCAACACGAAACGTCCGCCAGAAGTTAATCCATATTTTCATAGACGTCATTAGTAAAGCGCGGGGTGCAGACGGCTAAAAATACCAGGTCTCCAGTGCCGATGTTGGTTATTCTTTGTGGACACAGGGATGGAATAATAACCACATCTCCTGCCGATACCTGTTGCAGTTCCAGTCCGCCGACTTGAACTTCACCTATCCCGGAAAGAATAACATATCTCTCGACAACACCATTTAAGCGATGCAGTTTAGTCGTCACCCCTGCCTTAACCGTAGCCCTGGCAATCGACACGCCTGGATCAGCCGGTGAATTTGACAGTTCCAAAATAAAACAGCCTTCTTCAAAGTAGTATTCGTAGGCTTCATTGGCTTTTATGATTTGTGTTTGCATGGATGGCTTATTCTCTAAAAAATACGTAATACTGCGAGCAGTCAACTTCAGGGGGTTTTACTAATTCAATTAAGTACAGGTGCATAGCTTATTGCGATCCGGCAATTTACTGAGTCCATTTGTTGGGTTACGAAAAACTGCTTCCTGAACTGCGCAATTTGATTAAGCGCATAATACGGCTTCCCCCTGCAAATTTGCTCATATAACGAATCACCTAAAGCCAGAATGAACATATCTGTCGTTGTATTGATTTGCATATTTATTTTGATTGCTGTGCGGAAAATCGGTCATTTTAATATAAGAATCTGGCAACCCGTGGATGCGGTGATGTACGAACCGCATCAATCGCGGACGATGCGGTTCACTTCTTTTTCCACAGCCTACGAACATGTTGTATAAAGAGAGTGCGTAGGGCAAAATGGCATGGCGTGTTCATGCGAACGAAACCAACAACCATAGCGCGCATTATTAAACCGCTAAAAAATCTCAGCAATCGCTAATGAGTGAGAAAACCGTTTCTTCAGAACTGGGGATGACAAAAATTCCTGGGCAATATTAATTAAATCATTTATACGAGGTAAACGTTATGAGTATTCTCAATAAAAGTTACTTTCTTCTGGTCACAGCTATTTGTTTGACCATATTATCTATGCCAAGTTATGCGCGAGCGGGTGGCGCTGGTGTAGGCTACGGCAATAGGGGGGCAGCTGGTTCGCCTGCGGGTGCGCCAGGTATTCCTGCTGCAGGAGCTCCTGGTTACGGCGCACGCGGCGCTGGCGCGCCAGGTGTTCCTGCTGCTGGGGCTCCAGGCTACGGCGTACGCGGCGCTGGCGCGCCAGGTGTTCCTGCTGCTGGGGCTCCAGGCTACGGTGCTCCGGGCGCTAATGCAAATGGCGGCGTAAATCGTGCTGGAGCTAGACGGTAGGCTTTTAATCAAGCTGATGTTTTCGGGATTGCCTCAGTTTCAGCCCATAGATACGGTGAGGTAAGAACCGCATCAATCGCGAACGATGCGGTTCACTTCGTTTACCGCATCCCACGAACTCTCTATTGCTCATTTTTTTGGATCAGAAACTGTTTATTGCAATGACGGGCTGCAATTGCTGCTAGGGGCTTTTTAGCTGCTTTTTGAGTAAGATAGCGGCTCCACGAAACTATGCCAATGCGGCTTTCGTCGTAATCATTGACTCGAGACCAGAGCAACTGGCCCTTGGTGAAACGAAGATGCCTTCCAAAGCTGGATTCCTCTATGAAAAGCCCCCCATCCGGAAGAATTTCTGCCCGACCCTCAGTCATAGTAATGGGCTTAGCTTCTTCGAGCAATTTTGCAAATGGTTCTGTTACTCGCTTAGCCCCAAAATCATAGACAAATACTCGATTAATGTCACCGGGCTTGACGAAAGTCTGGCTGGTAGGCGCTCCGCCGTAGACATTGTTGCTAAAAACAGATATGCGATCATCATCAACAAAACGAGCTGAATGCTGGTTCATCCATGGACCTTGCTGATGCCAGACGATCTTTCCAGTTGAAGGGCGATAAAGGAAGACCGTGCTCAGATGTCGCGCAGAAATCAAGAGGTCTCCACGCATCCAATAGGCAGTATCCTTGTGGGCAACCGAAATTTGATTTATATGAATAGGATCACCCTGAAAACTCATTCCCGAAGTGCCTAATAGTAGCTCCCTTAGACCGTTGTCTATAAGAATCTTGGAGAAAGAACGGTTCTCGAGCATTTGTCTGTTCAGCGAGACACGGGCCAAGGAGTCGTCTCTGAGCTGGTTCTTGAGCTTTAGATTATCGGCGAAGTAAGCATCCGAAACAGCCGGAGTCCAAATGGAAACCCCGTCCAGAGCAATCTCGTTAGAGTGATGCATGACTTTATCTAAAACCCATTCTGGTTCAGTGCTGCATAAGTCCAAACGTACCATTGAATTAAAGGTGTTGAAAATAATGTCACCGTTATCAAGAAGCACGGGGTGAAATGCACGGCTTACTTTTATTTGTTCTTTTGGCGCCCATTTTTTGTTGGAAATTTTTTGATATATAGCTTCCCAGTCGGGAATCCATTACGCCATGACTTCACCATCTGATAGACGAATCAGCTGAATAATCGAATATTTTATTTTTGGGTCAACTCCGGAAAAGAGCAGGTAGCCCTTGTCTTCGTGAGACGGGAATTTCCTGATCCAGTAAGGTTTTTCAGTGGCTGTTTTGTCAATTAATAGAGGTGTTGTTGATTCGCCAGAAATCTCAATTAATGCTTGCTTAACAAGGGACGGGAATTCGGCAACCGCAAGAACCATCTTTGTTTGAGCTTCACTTAGGCGAGGCCCATTCCTCATGGCGTGCCAAACCAATCCAGCTGTGATTAAAACTGTAACGATCATTAGAGTCATTAAAGCAGCAATGATCCAAATCCAGAAGGCTACCCTTGACTTCTCAGGATGACTTTTGTTTTGGCTTTCCTTCATTGGTTGACGGGCCGTTGGTTCGAAACAAAAACATTGCGCGGATTAGTCAGGAGATCAAGGTATGTTTGCCCTGTTGCATGAACAAGCGCCGGAGAGAACTCCTCAACGCCTTTGCCTTCAGCTTTGGGCGGCCATATTTGATCAGCAAGAGCAATCGTGTTAACTTTGATGCCAAGCGACTGAAAGAGTTTGGATAAAAATGCATTAGGCTCAATGCGCATCGTGTCGTGATGGATCAGATGAATTTGCGGGCTATCTAGTGTCAGAACATTCTTATAGATTGCGTTCCAGTAATCCAACCAATAATCAGGTTCGTCAGGCTTAAATGAGGGATTCATACCGGGAACTGCGAAGCAAAATGGACGATGCGCCAAACCAAACTCATGATGCCCCAGCCATTTCATGTATTGGAGGATGAACCTATTGCCTTGTTGCACCTCCAAAAAACGCTGGTGTTGCCAAAAAAGGGAGCGAGCTGTATCAACAGGATGGCGATAGACCAGAAGAACCGTTGCAGATGGATCAGCGCAAAGGCAATTCAGTCTAGTCAGGTTATTGTTGTTTTTGGATAAATATCGACGAGGCGCACTATCACCAGGATTTTCACGCTTCCGAATGGAAACAAGTTTTCTGTAGTCAGCAAAAGCATCCATCGTTTGCCTGGAAGGGACGGAAAGTCCATAACAATGATTATTCTTGCTTTGTTTGCTGAATGTCTGCCAGAACACTTCTTCAAATGCTTCGGCACTATCATAGCCAATCAACATACCATCCCCATGCGCACGTTCTGAAAAACTGGCTTCACGCATTCCGAACTCAGCTATCCTTTTCCATAAATTGGGGGCTAAAACAAAGGGCATGTCTCGATAGTTCAACGAGCTAAACACGTCGACCTGATCAAGAATTCTGAGCAGCAAGGTCGTTCCGGATCGCGCCAGACCACAGACATAGACCGGATTATCATGGGATAAGCCTTGACCATCAGCCGCTGCACCTTTGGGAGTTATATTTTTTTGCAGTGCAAATTGCCGCTCCAGATCGAAAGAAAGCCTGCGCACTGAGTTTGGTTCCAAAGCCAGCCAATGAAGACAGCGTTCAAGAAGACTGTAATTGGCATTGCTCATCATTTTATTTATATCTGAAAGTTGCGAGGGAAATACCTTGTACGCCCCCAAAACCAAAACATCGAAAGTATCGTCAGCGAAGCCAGGTAAATCTCTTCGTTGGTCTCATCCCAGTCAAAAAGCCAGAGCGGGGCGAAGGTGACAATAGAGAGAAATACGCAAAACCCAAGAAAGAGCGTGCTTAACAATACAATTTTGGCACCTGCAGCTAGAAGAGAGCGTTGACGCTCATCATCCGTTACCGCAGATTGAAATTTTGCAAACCCAATATGAATTAACGTTATTTGCTGCTTGAATCTTGCTCCACGCATTACTCGAATCACCAACTCAACCAGAATAATTGCGTTACAAAAAGCAATAAAAAAAGCCAATAACATTAACCCTTGAACCGCATTCGGCGGAAAAGGCGTTTAATTGGATACCAGACTACGCCGACGACAAGCATGACGATACCAACGGCAATGCCCAAAACGGCTGCAACTACCCCAGTTCCCAATCCCGGCCCCACATAAGCAGAAGCTACCGTTGGGTTAAGGATTAGGCTCAATAAAATAAACGATAACACGCTTTTTTGACAATTTTTCATAAGTAATCACACCGAAGCTAAATTGCGCATAAAAATCTATTCTCTGATAGTGTTGGTCTGCTCAGAATTATTATTGTAAGGAGCTGTCGCTACCACCTACCCATCTTATCGCTCCTAGCTTAAACATCTTTAACCGGATGAGTAAACGACAGTAGCTCATCGATATGGCTGTTAGGCCAGTCGGCGACTTTTCCAAGATAGGGCATTGCCAGAGGGTTTTAATAGTAACATCCTGGGATGTTCATGCCTAACCAAAAACTTACATTCGAAATCAGGTTGACAAATCCGCTTACCTTCTCACTTTTGAGCATGGTAAAACTTGCCGCGGCGCCCCTGCTTTCCTTCATGGGCTGTTTAAGCTTCAGACGGAGACCCCGGCGGTTCTTGCCGAATTGTTAATCAACCTCTAAAGGTTCCGATAGGGGCGCCTTCCAGCGGCGCATGTATCAAAAGAATCTCCATTTCTAACTCTATTGGACATTTAATGTCAACTTGATATTGACTTTGGCTGCCTGTTATACAATTGACCTCATCATCTGGTTTGATAGCTCATTGGTTAGTGATACAAAACAGTGATATCCTTTTCTTGAGGTTTAATTTAACGATGAAAAGTGCAAATAATTCGAAGAAAATATGCAAATAATGTGCAAATTTTAATTAACGACTTTAGCTTGTGGATTATATCGATAGCCAGCTCCCATAAACGGCGTGAGTTAACTCCTGATTCGGCAAAAATCGGGCAGCTTTTTTCTCATTTTTTGACAAGACTGTCGATGGTCTGATCAGAGAAAATGTAGTTTGTACTTGCAGCCTGTAGGATGCGGTGAGGTACGAACCGCATCAATCGCAAACGATGCAGTTCACTTCGTTTACCGCATCTACGAACTGCAAATTTGAGGGAATTGACTGTCTCAGTCTGACCCCAAACCAGTCTCCAAAATGCGTATCTCCCTTTGTCGAACTCCCAATCAGTAAAATTCATGCATGGTTACGATTCTTTTTTTGTCGAACTTTGATTCCGCAAAATCCCATCGCTGATGCAAATAACCAGAAAGCTGTTGGTACTGGTACAGCGGTTGTTGCATTGATTTGATACGTAGATCCACCGCCGAAATATGCTAAGCCTACTGGAACAGATGCACTGAAGCTGATGGTGCCGTTTTGTAATTGTCCGCTAATAGTGGAGCTTGGGCCACTACTATAACCGCTACAAGACCCGTTGGCTGGAACATAAAAACAAGGATCGTCACTGCCGGAAAAAGACGAGCTGCTAATTATGCTGGTAACAAAATTCGGTATTTGAAAATCACTTGGCAGGCCGTTAGCAGAAATGCTGACATTACTAATCGTAAGCCAATCCATGCCTCTGTTATCGAGAGTCCAAATGGTGGCATCGAATGAGCCGCTGATATTATAGTTCACGGTAGACAACGATCCATCAAGTGGACTTCCAAACGAAAAAGTACCTGGATTATAAGCCATTGAACTTGTTGCCGAGTTAATTACAAACGTTTTGTTTTCCAACACTGTGGCACCGGAGATTATAACGCCAGCATAGGCGGCGTCAGTTGTTACTAAGAAGCTCGCAGCAACACAGACATAACGAAACAAATTTCGTATTTTAATTTTCATATTTTTACCTTATAAATTGCAATAGAGAATTAGTTTGTAGCGCAGTCATGCTGAGGAGTGGGCGGATATTGAGATTAACTTAAACCGATATAACTTAGAAAGCGGTTTAAAGTATTATTCAAGCCTTCGGTCTAGCAGCTATTGTTAAGCGCCAGGTCCTTTCAGTCAAGATTTCATAACGGTGAATATTTCACCGATTTGAATGATCGCTTTTGCGCCCTACACTGCCTCCAGGCTTAATTTTTCCAGCAATCCATTTATAAACTCAAGCTTCTGTCCGGTCGTTTCAAAGGGCTTGATAAACCTTAACTTGTCCGCTCCATCAAATTTATAGCATTGCGCCTGGGTTTGTATCAGGGAAATCAATTGTTCGGCATTGATGTTGGGTTCCTGGGTAAAGATGATGCGGCCGCCTCCCGCATTAGCCTCTATTTTCCTGATACCCAGTTTTTCCGCCTGTTGCTTTAATTCAGTGACGCTGAACAAGGTTTTAACCGGCTCCGGCAACAGGCCGAAACGGTCTATCATTTCCACCTGCAATTCGTGTAAATCCTCTGGCGTCCCGGCGCTGGCTATGCGCTTGTACAGCACTAAACGGGACTGAATATCGGGCAGGTAATCTTCCGGAATAAGGGCGGCCGATTGCAGATCGACTTCAGCTCCTCTGTCCATCGGCGTATCGAGTTCAGGCTGTTTGCCTGATTTCAAGGCATCGACCGCGCGCTCCAGCAAGTCGGTGTACATCGTAAAACCGATTTCCTGAATTTGACCGCTTTGGTCATCGCCGAGCAACTCGCCTGCTCCGCGAATTTCCAGATCATGGGAAGATAACATGAACCCTGCGCCTAACTCGCCGGATGCTTCAACCGCTTCCAGACGTTTCATGGCATCCTTGGTCATCAAGGATTTTGGCGGCACGATAAAATACGCATAGGCCCGGTGATGAGACCTTCCTACCCGGCCGCGCAGCTGATGCAGCTGAGCCAACCCCAATTTATCGGCCCGGTCAATAATAATCGTGTTGGCGCTGGGAATATCGATGCCGCTTTCAATAATGGTGGAACATAACAATAAATTAAAACGCTGGTGATAAAAATCCAGCATGATGCGCTCCAGCTCGCGTTCCGGCATTTGTCCATGCGCTATTTCAATCCTCGCTTCAGGTATCAATGCTGCCAGTTCCCTCGCCATTTTATCCATGCTTTTAACTTCATTGTGCAGGAAGAATACCTGGCCGCCGCGTTTGATTTCCCGCAGGCAAGCTTCCCTGATCTGTGCATCCAGCCATTCGCTAATAAAAGTTTTGATGGCATGACGGTTAGGTGGAGGGCTGGCAATAATGGAAATATCCCTTAAGCCCGACATCGCCATATTCAATGTCCGCGGAATCGGCGTTGCGGTCAGCGTCAAAAAATCCAGTTCGCTACGCAATTTTTTGAAATGCTCCTTTTGCCGTACGCCAAAACGGTGTTCTTCATCAATAACCACCAACCCGAGCGCTTTAAACTTAAGTTCCTTGGACAATAAGGTATGCGTGCCGATAACAATATCGACTTTGCCGCGCTCCAATTCCTGGGCAATCTCCTTTTGCTGTTTAGGGCTAACAAAACGCGACATCACTTCGACCCGCACCGGCCAATCGGCAAAGCGGTCGCGAAAATTTTGATAATGCTGCTGTGCCAGTAACGTCGTCGGCACCAATACCGCCACCTGTTTGCCATTTTGCACGGCAATAAACGCCGCCCGCATGGAAACCTCGGTTTTACCAAAACCGACATCGCCGCAAATAACCCTGTCCATGGGATGCGGGCCGGCCATGTCTTCCAGTATGGCTTCAATGGCGGTCTGCTGATCGGGGGTTTCCTCAAAAGGGAAGGCATCGGCAAAAGCCTGATAATCGGCCTCTTCAATAACAAAGGCATGACCAAGCTTTACAGCTCTTTTGGCGTGAATTTCCAATAATTCCGCTGCAACATCCCTGATACGCGCAATGGCTTTTTGTTTGAGTTTACTCCACTGGTCTCCGCCCAATTTGTGCAATGGGGCATTTTCCGGGCTTACTCCCGTATAACGGCCAATCACATGCAACGATGAAACGGGTACGTAAAGCTTGTCGTTATGGGCATATTCCAGGGTTAGGAATTCCGCCGCAATGCCGCCAACCTGCAGGGTTTGTAACCCCAGGTAGCGGCCAACGCCATGCTCCTGATGCACAACCGGCGAACCTATCGTCAACTCGTTAAGGTTATTGACGATATTTTCCAGTTCACGCGCCGCGGATTGCCGCCTTCTGCGCCGTTGCAGCACTCTTTCACCGGAAAGCAGGCTTTCCGTGATAATGGCAATGGCCGGACTGTCCAGCCACAAGCCATGATCCATAGGCGCGACCAGAACGCAAGGCGATACTTCGGAGTTTAGAAAAGCCGGCCAGTTTTCCACAGGCTTGACGGTAATTTTATAGCTTCTAAGTTTGTCAATCAGACCTTCCCTGCGCCCAGCCGATTCGGCAACAAACAGTATCTTGCCGTCGAATGTGTTGATAAATCTCTGCAAAGCCTGTGCCGGCTCATTCAGTTTGGCATCCAGCGTTAGGTTAGGCAGCGGATGACAGGTAAAAGAAGAGCCACCGGCCATTTCCCTGTTATCCAGGGTAATACGCGCAAACGCCGATGTTCTTTGGATCAACTCCTCAGCAGGCAAAAACAACTGTTCCGGTTTTAATATGGGCCTTTCAACATCATATTTCCGTTGCTCAAAACGCTCCCCGGCTTCCGCATAAAAGGCCTGCCCGGTGGCGTTAAATGTTCCCGGCGCGACTAAGACAGCTGAAGGGGGTAAATAATCGAACAATGTCGCCGTTCGTTCGACAAACAGCGGCAAGTAGTATTCAATGCCGTTCGGAGCAAGGCCTTTGCTGACATCCACATATAAAGCGTTCTTTAGCGAAGCGTCCGGAAAATAGGTCCTGAACGCTTGCCGGAAATGCTTGATAGACTCATCGGTAAACGGAAATTCCCGGGCCGGATATAATTGAATCCGGTCTATTTTTTCCAGGGACCGTTGTGTTTCAGGATCAAAAGTGCGGATTGATTCAATTTCATCATCAAACAATTCAATGCGAAATGGCGTTTTGCTGCCCATCGGAAACAGATCAACAATCGCGCCTCTAACGGCAAATTCGGCGTGTTGATAAACTTGCGAGACGCACTGATAACCCACGCTTTCAAGCTTGAGTCTGTTTAACTCCAGATTAAAATCATCTCCGGCTTTAATGGCGAAACTGTTTGCTAAAACATGCTCTCTCGGCGCCAGCCGGTGCATTAACGTCGTCACCGGAACCACCAGAGCGCCCCGTTTCACCTGCGGCAATAACGCCAGCGTTTTCAAGCGTTCTGAAATAATTTCCGGCAGCGGCGAAAAAACATCGTAGGGCAGTGTTTCCCAATCGGGAAAATGCAAAATAGGATGTTCGCTCTGTAAAAAAAACGCCAATTCATGCTCAAGACGCAAGGCGGTTTGATTATCAGGCGTAACAATCACAAACAGCCGGTTTTCATTTTTAATGGCGGAAGCCAAGGCCAAAGAATCACCGCAGCCTGTTAATCCGGCCCAGACAACTGCCTGGTCTTTTGTTTGGGGAACGTTAGGCGAAAAAATCAGTGTGTCAGTCATTAAAAAATATCATACCGGTTTCTGCGCAGCTCGCGGGAATATACAGTTAAAGTGCGCCGCGCCACGAATCTCAGCCAGTCTGTATAAACTGGAAACTGTTTATTCAACATGTCTGTAAATTATTGCTCATCATCGGATAGCGGCTTCACTGCCTCTTTAGCTCCCTGCCCAATAGCTTGGAGTTCGCGTTTCGTACCATGACCAATGTCTTTGGCAGCATCCCGAGTGCCATGCCCAATTTCCCTGGTAACATTGCGTGTCGTATGGCCTATCGTTCTTCCTGCATTTTTAAATTCGGCACAAGACAATAACCCAGTAGAAAATAACACAAGCACCATAAATAATTTTGTAAATGGAATGACCATTTCCTTCCAAAGGTTGGATTTTAAAGCCTGAATTTTACAATATAGTTAAAGCGAATATTGAATAATATCGCCAACTATTTCTCAAGCGTATATTAATTAACTGGTGTAACGCGCTACGCCGGAAAAGATATATTATTTTGGACATGGCAAAAACCTGACTGAAG
The DNA here is from genome assembly GCA_002862125.1 of Methylobacter sp. KS41. Classification (GTDB taxonomy): domain Bacteria; phylum Pseudomonadota; class Gammaproteobacteria; order Methylococcales; family Methylomonadaceae; genus Methylobacter_C. Next base: position 471,208 of record PHSP01000003.1, read on the forward strand.
TTTCCCCGCTTTTATGCCCATGGCGTATAGAGCAAACCAATTAACGCGGGATTTGCTATAAATAATGCAAAACCTGCATTAAATCTCCATCCCGATAGGCGGCGCGGTTGGTTTTGAATAAATACCGGAAAACTTCTATTCCTTAAAAGCTAGCGGTTTATATGGGGATCAAGATGAACTATGCGCCCATGATTGTCAAAATAAACGGTAATCATTGGGGCCTTCCTGCACTCTTGCAGTTCACCGGCTTTTACTTGATAAAACGCGCACAGCCCGGCATCGTCGACCAGTTTAAGCGCCGAGTGCGGTATCGTCCGCCGCCTAAAGCCGCGGTATAAAATCCAGCCTAACCAGAGCCCGCCCATAACCAGCAAGGTAACAAAGTAAATCTGCATGAGTTCAAGCAGGCTTTTGTAACCGCCGAACCAGCGCATTTGATTGATCATCTTTCTATCGCCCAGCAGCCAGCTGCTTAAAGTGACCAAGGGAACCAGCAAATAAATCCACATAACCCAGCAAACGACCCACACGAATAAAGCGCCTGCTCTTTTTTGCAGACTTTGCAGCTGCGGAGCATTAATAATGTAGCCTTTCATTTATGACGCAAGCCTCTGTCCACTGTGACCCAAATTGCGCGTTGTCCGCGTTTCTTTTTTATCGCCCGGATCGAGCCGGCAATGGTAGTTCCGACATTGATAAGCCAGTACGCGATAGGATACCAAACCATCCAGTAATAATAGCGCGCAACGCCGCCGGTACTGGACTCGTAATGGGAATCTATGAACAGGCTGACGCCAAATTGTATCAGGCAGGTCAGACTCAGCAGCATGCTGGTCCAACTAGGGCTTAGATCGTGCAATGATTCGCTGGCCGGTTCGGTAAAAAACTCCACGGGCGCATAGAATACATGAAGCAGTATCAAAAACGCCCAGAAAATACTGATCAGGCATTCGCCATATAACAGCCACATGCCCCGTGATGACCAGCGAAAGAGTGCATGGAAATAGCGCAGCAATACTTCGGTCCCGCCCTGCGCCCAGCGTAACCGCTGCTTCCACAAACCGTGCAAAGTTTCCGGCATCAACACCCAGCACAAGGCGTTCGGCTCAAAATAAATGGACCAGCCGGCCAGTTGCAACTTCCAGCTGATGTCTATATCTTCGGTGACCATATCGTTGCTCCAATAACCGACATCGTGCAATGCAGATTTACGGAATGCGGCGATAACGCCGGAGACAGTGAATACTTTCCCATATGAGCGTTGCGCCCGTTTAATCATGCCTACTATTGCCGAGAATTCGCCCACCTGAATCCTGCCCAATAGAGTCGAGCGATTGCGTATGCGAGGATTGCCGGTGACCGCCCCGACGTACGGCTTATCAAGGAAATGCCGCACCATCCAGGCGATGGCTTCAGGAGCCAGCAGCGCGTCGCCGTCAATGCAAACCAGAATTTCACTGTTGGCAAGCAATGCAGCGGTTCGCAAGCCCATCGCCTTGCCCTGGTTGGTGTCCAAATTAACCACGCGAAGTTGCTGGTGTTGTCCCGCCAAGTCCTGCAATATCGCCAAAGTCTCATCTTTACTGCCGTCATTAACAGCGATTATTTCAAATGCGGGGTATTTCTGCCGCAGCAAAACTTCAACGGTTTCGCGAATATTATCCGCCTCGTTATAACAGGGAATCAAAATGGAAACGGAGGGGTAATCCTTTAATTCAGGCAGGTGTCCGGCATCGCCCTGCTGACGGCTTTCATAACGGAAATAAAAAATAATCGCGCCAAACATCCAGATGTAGGCCATGAACAAGGGATAGTAATAAATAAACCCTTCGATGGCGCCATCCAGCGGTTCCCAGGCAAACACAAGATGACTCCATTGGGCCGCATCCGGGATTGGCAATGAAAAGTTCATGGTTTCTCAGGGTAGGCTGCATGACACAACGCTGTTGAATTAACGAGCGGGTTGCCAAGAAGGCAGACGGCTTCGGCTCCGCTCAGTGAACGGCTTGATTCAACGGCTTTGAACGCAAGGCGCTCCTTACACAGGTTTGGTTTGATTAAAACAAGGTTCATGATTACGGCAAGACAGGAAGTGAAAAATGTTGTTGTAAATCTGCTAAACGCGGTTGATCCTGAAAAACATTGTCCGGATAATAACCGATATGCTGAGCGCCCAGTTTTTTCAATAATTCCAGTTGTTCAATAAATACCGGCATGGGAATTTTCTCATCGGTTTTCCAGTTGACCGATTGCAGCTCGAACAGAGTTTTTTTAAGGCCATCGGGCTGTTTAGCCGCTGTTTTTACCAATTGCGTGAGCCACTGCAAAGGATTTTTTGCTTCTTCCATAAACGGCATGGCTTCAATGGCAACGTAATCGTAATGCGCTAGAAAGGTGGGGAACGACTGTGCGTACCATTCTTCGCTATAGGGCTTTAACAAAGGCAACGCATAAAAATTACGGGCGGTCTTAATGCCGGTTCTATAAATACGCACCCGCTCCGCCAACTCATCGGTAAATTGGTTAATAAAATCAGTTTTATGCTGCGCCCAGGCCATGCGCATTCCACTACTCGCATGCAGCTTCTCGAATTGATCCGGGAGCCCCCATGCTTCTTTCGCAAAGCTTAACGCCAGCGGCGATACATCTTCATAATCCGACAAAATTCCGTCGTCATGAAACAAGATGCCGTCAAAATTACAATATTTGGCCAAATCTTCATAAATCTCAGCCACATACTCACGCGCTTCGGGATTAAACGGCGACAAGCGGGTATAAATATGGCCGGCTTTTTGCGCCTTGCCGTCTCGCCATTCCTTAACATACCAGGATTCCGGCGCTTCGCCCTGATAGGCCATAATCGGCATCCATGCATAAACCTTCACTCTGGCGATGGTTTTTAATTGCCAGGCCACCCAGCTGAACAAATCCTGCTTTACCGGCAGATGCCGGTTGGGAAAATATAACGCATCGGCATTGCCATCTCCGTCAGGATCGGCATAGGCCTGCAAAAAGACCGTATTGATGCGCATGTCTTTGATACGTTGAACAGCAGCATACACATTACGCCCGGTTTGCTCTGCATCTTTATCGTAAAGGTAATCCATATCCAGATGCGCTACCCGCAACGACCTATCGGCCCGCAGGCCGGTCACAAGTTCTGCAAATTGCTTGACATCGGGATTATCCACCATGATCAAGCGCCGCAAGGCGCTTATATCCGCCAATGTGTTAAAGCCATCCATCAGTCCCATCGTCATCGGCATACCGGCTTCACGCGACGCCTGCACGGTGATTTGATTATATTCCCCATACGGCCAGACCATAACCCGGGGCCTGACGCCGGCATGTTGAAAGATGAACTCGGCGCTTTTCAACAGGGCGGCATGAATGCGCTCACGATACTCTTCATCAGTTTCGTAAACCAGCATGGAGTCGTCATACAGCCGGGTAACCGCTGCGGCCTGACTACTGGCTTGCGGATTGGCGGGCACGCCTTTATGCAGATCATAACTGTGCGAGGCGACCTCTACCAGCCCGGACTGCGCCATTTCTCTTATTTGCTCCCAGTTGACCAACGGCTTGCCCGGATCGTTGGCCGTGACGTTGCCGTCCATCCAGGTTCCCACGAGAGCAATCGTAGCGGGATAATGATGTCTTTTTAATATCGGAAAAACCCGGGTATAAAAACTCAGATAACCGTCATCAAAGGTTAACAGCGCTGATTTATCAGGCAACCCAACTTTGCCGGCTGCCGCATCAAGAATATTTTGCACGCTGATAATCGTGTAGCCTTTTTTTTTCAACCACTCCAGATGCTCTTCAAGATGCTCGACACCCACATCCATTTTATCGAGAGAGCGTTTAGCCCCTTCCGCGCTAAGTATGTCGTGATAATTTAGAACCAGAAAGTGATTATTCCCGGCAGATGCGATGCCGGACAAAACCATCAGAAAAACGAACAAACTTAGCTTTTTTAAATTATTGACTGCTGTGACAGGCATAAAAATGATCATGGCATCCGGGCTGAAAAAACTTACCTGAAAAAACCGGATATATTAACAGAAAAGCGTAAGAACCAGCTTGAATAATGAAAGCGCAAAAATCTATATGAACCGCCAAGGATTCACAGCTTGTAGAATAATTTCAACTGTGAATCCGTGGCGGGCGTTCTACCGGAAATTAGCCTACTGTTCATTCAATAACCGCCCGATACCGTGAAAAACATCGGAAAACATCTGTTTAGTAAGCCGGTTGGTTTGCACGTTATACCGGCTGGTATGATAAGAATCGACCAACGTAAGTCCGCCCGGCAAAGCGTGTTGTGCATTATGGGCAAATGCCGCGCTACTCAGCTTAAGATTACAGGCTTTTAATACGGCCCGATGCGCAACAGTACCCAAGGCTAATATCACCGCATGTTCCGGCAGGGTTTTTAATTCGGCGGCCAAAAACTTATTACACTGATTGATTTCAGTTCCCGCCGGTTTATTTTGCGGCGGCAGGCATTTAACGGCATTGGTGATCCGGCACAATTTAAGCTCCAAGCCATCCGCCAAGGACTCTGACTTTATTTGATTACTGTAACCGAACTCATAAAGCGCTTCATAGAGCAGGAGCCCCGCATAATCTTTGGTAAACGGCCGCCCTGTAGCGTTGGCCCCGTGCATGCCAGGGGCTAAACCGACAATCAGTAATTTGGCATTGCTATCGCCGAATGGCGCAACCGGCCTGGCATGGTAGTCAGGGTATTTTTGTTTAACTTCACACAAAAAATCATCCAGCCGTTTACACTGACGGCATTCCTGATCGAATATTTCTTTTGAATATGTGTTTTTAAGGGTCAAAGCGAAAGGCAGTTATCTGAAGGTTATGAGTTAAGTTGGCACGAAAGCATTTTTAACATAATTAAAAGCGTTGCTCATCATCGCATAGACTAACCCGGAATTTTGCTCCGGTCATTAAACTTTTCCCACTTGCCAGTAACGTAGTACCCTACAATACTCTTCTGAAAATACTCATCGGATATTTAAAAGCGAAGGATATACACCGCATGAATTCATTTGAAACACTAATCGCAACACTTTCCGGGTGGGTTTGGGGCCCGCCAATGTTGACGTTGTTGGTCGGCACAGGGCTTTACCTGACTGTTCTGTTGAAAGGTCTGCAATTTCGCGCCTTGCCACTGGCCCTTCGCATGATTTTCCATAAGGATCATGGCCACGAAGGCGACATCAGTCATTTCGCGGCATTAATGACGGCGCTCGCCGCCACGGTGGGGATTGGCAATATCGTCGGTGTTGCCACGGCAATCACGCTCGGAGGGCCTGGAGCAGTGTTCTGGATGTGGATAACGGGACTGGTTGGCATGGTCACCAAATATTCCGAAGCGGTTTTGGCGGTCAAGTACCGAGAAAAGGGTGAACACGGCATGCGCGGCGGCCCCATGTACTATCTGGCCAATGGCGCGGGATTGCCCAAGTTGGGCTGGTTATTCGCGCTATTCACGGCGCTGGCAACCTTTGGCATAGGCAACATGACACAGGCGAACTCCGCTGCCAGGATTTTTGAGGCCACGTTTCATATACCCGCCTGGGTCACCGGCGTGGTGTTGATGGTATTAACGGCGCTGGTTATTCTGGGCGGTATCCGCTCGATTGGAAAATTCACTTCTATTCTGGTGCCCTTCATGATTACCGGTTATGTAGGCGCTGCACTGACTGTGCTTGCACTCAATGCCGCAGAAATTCCGCATGCCTTTGGCCTGATTTTTCAACATGCGTTTTCACCAGCGGCAGCAACGGGCGGCTTTGCCGGGGCAAGCATCGCCGCCGCCATGCGTTTCGGCATCGCGCGCGGAGTGTTTTCCAATGAATCCGGATTGGGCTCGGCCCCGATTGCCGCAGCGGCAGCACGCACTCATGATCCGGTCAAGCAGGCGCTGGTCAGCATGACCCAAACCTTTATAGACACCTTGGTGGTCTGCACCATGACCGCTCTCGTTATTTTGACTGCAAACTCATGGACCCAAGGCGTCAGCGCCGGCCAGTTGACCAGCTCAAGTTTTGCTGAAACGCTGGGCAAGGCCGGTGAACTATTAGTCGCTCTCGCGACTGCGTTATTTGCCTATTCCACGCTAATCGGCTGGAATTACTATGGCGAGAAAGCCATTGAATATTTGTTTGGATCGCGTGCTATCCGCATTTACCGTATTTTGTTCATTGCAACGGTCATTGTCGGCGCGATGATGAATTTGGAATTTGTCTGGAATTTTTCCGACTTGATGAACGGCATGATGGCAATTCCTAATTTGATTGGCTTGTTGATCCTGTCCAAGGTCGTTAAGGAAGAAACTGACCGGTATTTTAAATCCTGATCCACAGCAAATCACCGCTAGGATGGCGCAGTAAAAGCTTAGGAGCTTAACGAGCACCTCCCCTGATTACTAACCTATTCTCTCACCGGTTTTTTATCCAGCTTTCTTTGCAATGTGCGTCTGTGCATGTTCAAGGCTCTGGCGGCAGCTGAAATATTACCATCATGTTGCATCAGCACTTTCTGCAGATGCTCCCATTCCAGACGCTTTACCGATAACGGATTCTCGCTAATCATGACCGATGAGTCGCCTTCATTTTTATGGAGGGCGCTGACAATTTCATCCGCATTGGCCGGCTTGGTTAAATAATGTATTGCCCCCAGTTTTATGGCCTCAACTGCTGTGGCAATACTGGCAAAGCCGGTCAGCATGACGATTTGAGTATTGTCGTCCAGGGAAATCAGTTTTTTTACCAGTTCCAGGCCGGATTCATAACCAATACGCAAATCAATGACTGCATATTCCGGGAGATTTTGCTCGGCAAGCGCCATTCCTTCCGCTACATTAGAAGCGACAAGCACTTCATAATTTCTTTTTTCCAAAGCGGATTTCAACACATTGCAGAAAGTTGCATCGTCATCCACGAGCAACAAACGAGGCTTATCCATTTCCTGTGCGGTCATTATTGGTCTCTATATGTAAAAGGGGAAGAGTGATTTCCAGGCACGCGCCGCCAGAATCACTATTGAAAAGATTGATTTTACCGCCTAGGCGGTTAATAGTGGAATAGGTTAAAAATAAGCCCACCCCCAATCCACGTTTTTTGCTGACTACCGGGTGTTTACCGGCAAATTCAACCAACTCCGGTGGAAACCCCGGACCAAAGTCACGGATCTTGAAGGTTATATGATCCAAATCCCAGGTTGCGTGAAACTCTATACCCAGTTCAGCGGGCGAGGCTTCGGCAGCATTATTTAATATGTTGATAATTGAATGCGTCAACGTACGTTCGGCAATTATTTTGGCTTCTTTTGCAACATTGGGATCGATAAAAAAATTTAGCTTTGCGCCGGCATTGTGTATGCGCCATTGATTAATCACATCATCAATATAATCGGCCACAAGTATTACGCTGCCTGATTCGGCGCGCATTTCACCCGCGGACGCCGACATCACTGATAACGCTTCCTTGCAACGATTAATCTGTTGCTGCATGATCAGCATTTTTTCGTACAGATCCGGGTAGCGGTGTTCCGGATACTCCTGCTCCAGTTCGTGGGCCACAATCGCAATTGTGCCTAGGGGCGTTCCCATATCATGAGCCGCGCTGGCGGCCAAAGTGCCCAATGCTATTACCCGCTCATCCCTTAACGCATTTTCCCTGGCTTCAGCCAGGCTTCGTTCCTGATCCCTGAGCGTTCTGGCCAGTTCGACAACAAAAAAAGCCACTAAACCGGCGCTAAACACAAAACCAAACCACATGCCAAACATGTGCAGACTGAAATAGCTTTTATCATTCATGATAAATGCATGATGCAACATTTGATAATTCTCCGCATCCGTATTCATCAACGGCGCCGGATCAGGCATATGAGGCTCTATGGAGGGCAATGGAATATTGAACGCGATCAATATTGTATACAGCGATGTCGTTAAAATCACCATATACCAGGCATAATCCTGTGGCAACATGATCGCTGTAACGATGAGCGGTAACAGAAATACCCAGGTGATTGGATTTGAAGCGCCTCCCGTCAGATACAATAGCGTCGCGATGGCAAAGACATCGATTGTTATCTGCGAGAAAATTTCCATCTCGGTAACCGGCTCATCAGTATCCAGGCGAATTGATGTGTAAATATTGACCGCTCCAGTTGCTAATACAACCAGCCAGAGTTCTTGCTCCGGCAAGTGTATGCCAAGGCCATATACCGATAAAATAATGAGTATTACCTCACTGAGCATCATCAGATTTCTGAGAACAAATAGCCATTTAAGATTTTGCCGGACAGAAATTTGTGATTTTGGCGATATGTGTGTAAGCATTTTTTATTGGCTACAATGAGAAAAATTAGGCACAAAAGCGCTAAAAGGCGTAGAGGTTAAAGGTAGAAGAATAAAGTGGCAAGATTTTTCGCCTTATACATTAAAAAGTTGGCTGCGACAATATGTCACATTTTTATTTGCATTATCTCTTGATATTATTACCCTAACTTTTTAAGTCCTTTTTGGGCTTTATAGCTGAAAGTTGCGTTATATCACTCCTAAATACCATTAAGGCGGTTTTTTTAACCGCCTTTTTTTTGCCGGCCGCCGGACGCTAATCAAAAGCGACGTCTAATCCACCTATCCCGCAGTACCCATTTGGTTCTTTGGCAAGATATTGCTGATGATAATCCTCCGCATAGTAAAAAACGCCAGCCGGCATAACTTCCGTGGTTATTTGATTAAAACCCGCCTGATTAACTAATCGCTGATAGTAATTTTTTGATTCAAGCGCTTCGTCAAGCTGTTCCTGGCTGTAAGTGTAAATTCCGGATCGATATTGCGTGCCGATGTCGTTGCCTTGTCTCATGCCCTGAGTGGGATTATGCGATGTCCAGAACAGTCGAAGCAACTTATCGTATGATGTTAATGCCGGATCATAAATGACTCTAACAACTTCGCTATGCCCCGTTAAACCGGTACATACCTCGGCATAGGTCGGGTTGGGCGTATAACCGCCGCTATAGCCTACTGCCGTGCTGAATACACCGGGGCATTGCCAGAATTTCCGTTCAGCGCCCCAAAAGCAGCCCAAGCCAAACAGCGCCTGTAGCAGGTTAGCAGGGAAAGGCGGCGCGATCGGATTGCCCGTGACGTAGTGTTTATTGGTAATGGGCATCTCAGTATCCCTTCCGGGTAATGCCTCGAATGGATCGGGTAATATAAGCTTTTTTGATGAGAAAATCATGGCTTATGGTATTTTGTTAGAAAATTTCAACTTACTGGAATTTTTGATTATAACAAAGCAGATAGTTTCAATGAGAAAATCATGATAGAACAAGATATATTACGCCGTTTTTTATTTGAAGACATCGGCGTCAGGGGTGAATGGGTAAAATTGACAACAAGCTGGCAATCCGCCAAACAGCATCAACAAGGACCTCAAAATGCGCAGCTGCAATTGGGAGAAGCCTTGGCGGCTGTGGTAATGTTGTCGGCAACCATCAAATTTAACGGCTCGATAATTCTTCAGGCGCAAGGCAATGGTGACTTTAAAACACTGGTTGCACAGTCCACGCATGACCGGAAAATACGCGGCTTGCTACATAGTAATGATCATGTCCGGCCGGGTTCATTGGAAAACATGTTTGGGCAGGGGCAGCTAGTTTTAACCATAGAACCCGATAACTCCCAGCCTTATCAGGGCGTCGTGCCGCTGCAAGGCAAAAATTTGGCAAGCGCGTTGCAAACATATTTTGAACAATCGGAACAACTTAAAACCCGCTTGTGGCTGTTTGCCAATGAAACCCATGCAGCTGGCTTGTTATTACAGGAACTACCCTCGCAAAACAGCTATAACGACGATTGGGAGCGTATTGAGATGCTGGCTGATACGATTACCGGACAGGAACTGCTGGAACTGGATTGTGAAAATATGTTGTATAGATTATTCAATGAAGAAAACGTCAGGCTGTTTGATCCTGAAGCGGTCGAGTTTCAGTGCGCCTGTTCCCGGTCGAGGATAGAAAGAACCTTACAGATGATGGGCAGAGAGGAACTGGAAAACATATTGGAGGAGCGCGGCGACATTCAAGTGAGCTGTGAATTTTGCGGCGAACAGTACCTTTTTGATGGGTTTGATGTTGAAGTCGTACTGTCTCGGCAAGAAAGCGCCGCTTATCAATCTAAAACACGGCACTAATTGAATAATCAGATGAAACGATTTTTTTTATTAATATTGTCGCTTTGGAAACAGCAATTAAAACTTTATTTCGCCGCCGCCTTGATAGGCGCGATTATTGGCGTTTTGGTGCTGGCGCCAAGTTACGATTATGTTGATTCCCAAATACACGCGGATAATGGCGCCTCATCTATCGAATATATGTCGCGCCAGCTCAAGGAATTATTAAAGGGAAACGTTTTTCAAAATGAGTTGATGCTGTTTTATGCGGAAATTGGCGCCATGCTGGGCCTATTGACGATAGGCTTATACAGTTTTTTGCATAAGCGCCTGATGCGAATTGAACTATTAAAAATGGAGCTGAACAAGGATATGCCTTCAATCATTCAGCAAGGGGAAGGGCCTTTTCTGGAGTTTAAGTCCACATTCCGCTGGGACATGGAACAATCGCGCACTAACCGGCTGCTGGAGGGCGTTGTTCTAAAATCATTAGCCGGTTTTCTCAATAGCAAACATGGAGGAACCTTGCTGATCGGGGTGTCGGATGATGGCGAAATTATCGGCCTGGAAAACGATTACCAGACGCTTAAAAAGCAGAATCAGGATGGCTTTGAACAGGCCATAATGACCGCAATAGCTGCTAATCTTGGCGCGGATTTGTGTTCGCATGTGAGTATTTTATTTCATGCCATAGCTAATAAAACCATCTGCAGGCTAATTGTCACGCCATCCGACAGACCGGTGTTTTTGACTCAAGGGAACCATCCGAAACTGTATGTCAGGACAGGCGGCGCAACTCGTGATCTAAACATTCAGGAGGCCCTGGAATTTGCGTCAATCAGATGGAACAGGATCAGATAGCAATTACGGCATGAGCCAACTTGCTGACATCAACTCGTAACAATAAAAACTTGCTGATTTTTCAAACAAAATGATAGCATTTCAAGCTGATTACATGCATGCTCAGCGTGTAATTTGAAGCAAGGCAGGTATTTACGCAGTAATCGCTTATTAGCTACTGGTAGTCTTGACTTAACCTGCGAGGCTTGAAAAAGCCTCGCAGGTCTAAATCCCGCAAATAATGAGAAGTTACTAAATTAATACCCGGATATTTGATTTATTTACCTTTTTACTAACAAAAGCAGGAGAATAATAATGAAACAATATGGTGCTGAGTTTTTTGGAACATTTTGGCTGGTTCTTGGGGGATGTGGCAGCGCGGTTTTGGATGCGGCATTTCCTGAACTGGGTATTGGCTTTCTGGGCGTGGCTTTTGCCTTCGGTCTAACCGTTTTGACCATGGTCTATGCCGTAGGCCACGTTTCCGGCGCTCACCTGAACCCGGCAGTATCCATCGGGCTATGGGCGGGCGGGCGGTTTCCGGCCTGCAAACTTCTACCCTACATTATCGCTCAATGTCTGGGCGCGATAGTTGCCGGAGGAGTTTTATACATTATTGTTATCGGCAAGGCTGATTTCACTTCGATCGGTGGCTTTGCATCCAACGGCTATGGCGAGCATTCTCCAGGAGGTTACTCATTGCTATCGGGTCTGGTGACAGAAATTGTCATGACCATGATGTTTCTGTTCGTCATCTTGTCGGTTACTCACAAAAATGCTCCCAGTGGCTTTGCCGGGATTGCCATTGGTCTATGTCTGACCTTGATCCATTTAATCTCTATCCCTGTCACCAATACCTCGGTCAACCCTGCAAGAAGTCTTGGCGTTGCCATCTATGCCGGAGATTGGGCATTAGCGCAACTCTGGCTTTTTTGGGTCGCCCCGATTGCCGGAGCTATGCTGGGCGCTTTAATCTACAATTTTATAAACAGTGAAGATTAACCGTCAAAATTGATATCCTTCATGCCAATGTGAAGACGAATTTAATATTGCCGTCTTTACATTGGATTTTTTTACAAACAGCCAAAAGTCTTTGAATAAAAGCGTCATGGAGAAAACCCAGCTGGCGCTTTTTAATGTTTTTGCATATCACGATAAGGGCTGACGAAATCAATTGATTGCAGTTTTACTCAATAATTTCAGGCTGTCCGCAAAACCCTTCCTATCATTAAGAATCGATGCTGAGTCTGGTATTTGGCGAGCCCTTCAGAACACAGCATATTCCGGGAGTTAGTGAAAATCATGAGCAATCCGGAAATTGTTAATTAAAAAGTCGAAACTCAACTAAATATCGCCGATAATGTCCGGTTATTTTAACCAAGGTGTTGGATATTCATACCTGTAATGAAGCTGGAAAAAATCAAACTTTCGGGTTTTAAGTCCTTTGTTGATCAGACGGTAATTCCTATTGCCGGCAATTTGACCGCCATCGTCGGGCCCAACGGTTGCGGTAAATCCAATATTATTGACGCCGTGCGCTGGGTAATGGGCGAAAGTTCCGCCAAACACCTGCGCGGCGGCAATATGGCTGATGTGATATTCAATGGTTCATCCGGACGCAAACCGGTAAGCACCGCTTCGGTAGAGCTGGTTTTTGATAATTCCGAAGGCAAGCTGGGCGGCGAATACGCCCACTACAATTCCATTGCCATTAAAAGACAGGTTAGCCGTGACGGCCAATCCCTGTTTTTACTGAATGGCTCGCGTTGCCGGCGCAAGGATATTACCGATCTTTTTTTGGGCACCGGCCTGGGTTCAAGAAGTTACGCCATTATCGAGCAAGGCACCATCTCTCGGATGGTTGAAGCAAAACCTGAAGAACTGAGAGTTCATATCGAGGAAGCCGCGGGTATTTCCAAATATAAAGAGCGGCGCAGCGAAACCGAAACCCGCATGAAGCATACCAGGGAAAATCTGGAACGGCTCGATGATTTGCGCGAGGAAGTTGATAAACAACTTAAGCATTTGCAAAAACAGGCTGAAAAAGCGGAAAAATATACCGCGCTAAAAAAGCAGGAACGCCAGTTTAAACTGGAACTGCTGGCGATGCGCTGGAATGCCTATCATCAAGCGGCAAAACAGCTGGAAACAGAGCTCCAGGATGTGGCCGCCGAGCATAACCGCTTGTTTGTCGAATTGCGGGAAATTGATAACGCAATCGAAGCAAAACGGGCTGAACATAAGACCCAGCAACAACTGTTAAATAGCGCGCAAGGAGATTATTACACGGTTGTTGCTGAAGTCAGCAGTCTTGAACAAGCGATCAAGCATCATGAAGCGAGCCATGAAGAAACCCTGCTCGAAATCAAGCGCAACCGGCTTCAGGCTGAGCAGTCATTAAGCCAGCTTGAGTCTGATTTACAAGCCCTGGAAGAAATAAAACAAGCCTTGCTGGAAAGCGAAGAAAACTTCCATGATGCCCAGGAAAGACAGGAAGAGATTATCCAGCTACAGCAGGATACCCAACAGCAAAGGAGTTCCTGGCAGGCACAATGGGAAGCGTACCGGACTATGAGTTCAAAATACAAGGAACAGGCCGAGGTACACCGGGTAAAAGCCATTCAGCTGGAAAACCAGAATCGTCAATTGCAAAGCCGCATGGACAAATTAAACAGCGAGCGCGCCGGACTTTCTTCCAGTCAATTACAAAGTGATATTGAGACACTGGATGCCGATATTGAAATCATCGGATTTCAGCGTGATAATCATCAAGCCCAACTGGAACAATTGCATCATAAGATACGCGAACAACGCCATCAGGTGAAACAACTCCATGACACTTTGCATACGCGCCGCTCGGAAAGCCATAGCATTAAAGGTAAAATAACTTCGCTGGAATTACTGCAACAACATGCCATGGGTAAAGATAATAAAAATTTGAGCGCCTGGCTGGAGTCTATGAATCTGGGCGGAAAACCCCGTCTTGCCGAGTTTCTGGAGGTGGCGCCGGGCTGGGATACGGCGGTTGAAACTGTGCTTGGCAGCTATCTTGAAGCGCTTAGCGTGGCGAGCGCCGAACCGGTTATCCCCGGCTTGAGCAGCCTCATTAACGAATCGTTAACCCTGTTCGAAACCAGAACTAAAGCGGCCGCCGCGTATCCCACCGGGGACGAGCAAACTACAAAACCCGCTTTACTGAATAAAGTCAACGCTCCCTGGGATTTAAGCGCCTTGTTATCGGGTATTTATTGCGCCGGTGATCACGAAGCAGCTAGGGCTTTATCAATTCTCTTGGACCCTCAAGAGTCTGTTATTACCCCGGACGGGGCCTGGTTCGGGCCGGGCTGGATAAAAATCAGCCATGCGAAAGACAGTAAAACGGGCGTTTTACAGCGCGAGAAAGAATTGCGTCTGTTAAAACACCGTCAGGAAGAGTTACAGCTTGAAATATCCTCGTTCGAAGATCAATTGGCAAACACTGAAACCGGGTTAAAAGAAGCGGAAATTTTGCGCGAGTCTATTCAACAACAGGACAATAAACTGGGTTCCGAGCTATCGCTTAAGAGCGCGGAATTCAGCGCCTATTCCACTCGCTGGGAACATCAGCAACGCCGCCTGGAGCAAATTGCAAATGACCTCGAGGAGATAATTCGCGAAACGGGTGAAAATGCCGAGGTAATTGCCGAGTGCAAATTGTTGCAGGAAGAAGCAGAAGCCGTTTTAGCGCAGCAGGAACAAAACAGACAAAACCTGGAAACAGCCAATCAACTTTTGCAAGCGCGGCAAGATAATACTGAACACTCCGTCAATAAAGTCAGACAACAGGTTTACAGTTTAAATGCGCAGATTGAGTCCTTGCGATCGTCCGAAGTCTCAACCAGTAAACAAATTGATCGCCTGCAAACCCAGCATCAACAATCTATTGAAAGGATTGCCGATCTGGAGAAAAAACTGCAACAAACACTCACTCCCCTGGATGATGAAAAAAAGCAGTTGGAGCAGCGCACACTGGACAAGGATCAACTGGAAGCAACTTTAAAAAAACAGCGCCGCTTGCAGGAAGTCATCGAATCGGAAATAACGCAGTTGTCTGAAGAACATGCTCGAGTGCAAAGAGCATTGGACAAACAAAAAGAAGCCCTGGATACTATCCGTTTTGAATTGCAGGAAAGCAAGGTGCGCCAGCAGACTGTCAATGAACAGCTTAAAGAAATCGACGCCGACGCGGAACAGGTATTGAAATTCCTGCCCGATCAGGCCGATGAGCCGCGCTGGAAAAGCAAGGTTGACGATTTAACGACGCAAATTGAACGGTTGGGCACAATTAACCTGACCGCCATAGAAGAATACAAGTCGCAATCCGAGCGCATGAACTTTCTTAATGAACAACATGCCGACCTGATTGAAGCCCTGCAAATACTGGATCAGGCCATTAATAAAATTGATAAAGAAAGTAGGCTGCGTTTTAAGGAAACATTCGATAAAATAAACAGCGGTTTACAGGAGAAATTCCCGAAATTGTTTGGCGGCGGACAAGCCTATCTGGAATTGACCGAGCAAGACTTGCTGGAATCAGGCGTAAATATTATCGCCAGACCGCCCGGCAAGCGAAATAGCTCCATTCATTTGTTGTCGGGCGGAGAAAAAGCTTTAACAGCCGTAGCGCTGGTATTTTCAATTTTTGAACTCAATCCTGCGCCTTTTTGCCTGCTGGATGAGGTCGATGCTCCTCTGGATGATGCAAATGTCGGGCGGTTTTCAAAAATGGTGGAAGAAATGTCTGCCTCAGTGCAGTTTTTGTATATTTCTCATAACAAGGTAACTATGGAAATTGCTAAACAGTTGGCGGGTGTGACGATGAAAGAACCGGGCGTGTCCCGAATGGTCGCGGTTGATATTGAAGAAGCAGTGAGTCTGGCGGAAATCTAATGGATAAAGAACTATTAAGAATTGTAATTATCGCAACGGGCCTGATAATCATCATGGGCATGTTGACATGGAGTTATTTAAAAAATAAAAAATTCCGGGAAGACCTGGATTTTTACGATGATACGGAATTCAAAGGCCAACCTGAAAACCCGTTAGCCCTCGATGATGATAAAACGGACAGCGAGCCGGCAGAGGCTGTTGATCATCACTATTATGATCAGGAGGACGCTATTTATGAACCTGAAGAAGACGACGACATTGAACCGCCGCAACGCGTTGCAGCGCCCGCCATTATCCAGTTCAGCCTAATCGCCAAGGCGGACGAAGGCTTTAATGGCATTGATTTGGCTAACGCCTTCGGGATAGTCGGTCTTGAATACGGTAATTTGAAAATATATGAACGGCTGGACGCTAACCGCCTCGTGGATTACGGCGTCGCCTGCATGGTTGAACCCGGAACTTTTCCCGATAGCAACCTGGGCGCTTTTTATTGCCCCGGACTGGTGTTTTTTATGCAGCCCGGCGCATTGGATGATGCGCAAACCGTTTTTGATGACTATATAGAAACGATTCAAATTTTAGCCGTGGAATTGGACGGGATGATCATGGATCAGCACAGACAACCATTGACCGACGCCGCGATTCAATCACTCCGCCAGAGTTTGTGAACTAAGGAACAAGGTTAAAGGCAAAAGGCACAAATCCCTTAGCCTTTAGCCTTTTTAATCTTTAACTTCCCGGAACCTAATCCCTTGAACCCTGCCTATAACGATCTTGTTGCCAAAATAAACCAATGGGATCATGAGTATTATGTACTCGATAATCCTTCGGTAAGCGATGCCGAGTACGATCAGACATTCAGAAAGCTGCTGGAAATGGAAGCTGCAAACCCTGAATTAGTCACTGCCGAATCACCCTCACAGCGCGTCGGCGCAAAACCGATAGATGAATTCCGCAAGATTGAACACACCGTAAAAATGCTTTCCCTGGCGAATGCGTTTTCTCTCGAGGAAACCTACGACTTTTTCGAAAAAGCCGCCAAAGAGCTGGACATCAGCCCTTCAGCGCTGGACATTTTCAGCGAACCCAAGCTTGATGGTTTGGCGATATCCATCCATTACGATAAGGGATTATTCAGCTATGCCGCCACGCGCGGTGACGGTCAAGTGGGCGAAGACGTCACTCACACGATAAAAACCATCAAATCCGTACCCATTAAACTCTCAACCGCTAACCCGCCCGAAACACTGGAGGTGCGCGGCGAAGCATTCATGCCCAAAGCGGCTTTTGAAAAACTTAACCGGCTGGCCCTGCAAAATAACAGCAAAATCTTTGTTAATCCGAGAAATGCCGCCGCCGGTGCCATCCGGCAAATGAACCCTAAAATTGCCGCAGGACGTGATTTGCAATTTATTCCTTACGGCTTAGGCGAATATGAAGGCGGACACCGCTTTACCCGGCACTCTGAAATACTGGATTATTTGCACAAGATAGGTTTTAGAAAAAACCCGCATTGTTATGCTTTCTCCGGCAGTTTTGATAAATTTGAAAAAAATTATTACGTCATGGAAGGAGCCAGAGAAAAACTGCCCATGCAGATTGACGGCATAGTCTACAAAATAGACTCATTAAATCTGCAATCTTCGCTCGGTTTTATCGCCCGATCCCCTAAATGGGCAATTGCCAGAAAATTCCCAGCCCAAAATGACGTTACCCAACTGCTGGCTGTCGATTTTCAGGTTGGACGCACCGGTGTTTTAACCCCCGTAGCCCGCCTGGAGCCGGTTTTTGTAGGCGGCGTAACCGTAAGCAATGCTACCTTGCACAACATGGATGAAATTGAAAGATTGGGGCTTTGTATCGGCGATAGCGTCGAAATTCAACGGGCGGGCGACGTTATTCCAAAAGTCGTTAAAGTGGTAACGAAAGGCGCTCACAGAAAGCCGATAGTCATGCCCGGGCGCTGCCCGGTGTGTCATGCCGCCGTCGAAAGAACGGAGGGACAAGCCGCTTTCCGTTGTACCGGCGGCTTGCTGTGCGCCGCACAGAGCGCCGAGCGTATCCGACATTACGCCTCGCGTAAATTTATGAATATCAATAACCTGGGCGCCAAACTGATTGAGGTGCTCCATAATAACGGCACTCTTAAAACCATTGCCGATATTTACACGCTCAAGATCAGCGATATTGCCTCTCTCGAGGGACAAGGCGAAAAAAGCGCTCAAAATGTTCTGGATTCCATTGAAGCCTCGAAAAAAACAAAACTGGGTACATTCCTGGGCTCGCTGGGCATAAATGAAGTCGGCGAAGAAAGCGCAAAATACATCGCAAGGTATTTTAAAAATCTGGAGGCCATTGCCAGCGCCACTTTTGAAGAATTGATGCAAATACCCGATATCGGCCCGGTGACAGCCAACAATGTCGTCAATTTTTTCAAGGACTCGAAAAACCGGGCCATTATCGAAAAAATCATGAAGGCGGGGGTCAACTGGGAAGATGAGGATACCGAACCTGTCGGGAAACAAATGCTTGCCGGACAAACCTGGGTTTTAACCGGAACGCTGCAACACATGTCCCGCGATGAAGCTAAAGCGTGTCTGGAAAGTTTAGGGGCAAAAGTCGCCGGTTCGGTCTCGAAAAAAACCACTTGTGTCGTTGCAGGGCGGGATGCCGGCTCGAAACTGGATAAAGCGCAGTCATTAGGCGTTAAGGTGATGGATGAAGCAGCGTTTTTAGCGGAATTTGACTTGGATTTTTAGTTCAAGTGGACAATGTATTCTGCCAGTGAAGCTCTGATCAGCTGAAACAGTTTGGCTAAAGGATTTATTATCTTTTTTGTACAGAAGTGATAAATTGTGCGCCTATTGCTTGCTATTTTAATTAGCGCCCCCATAATTTTCTAGTCCAAGAAATTATTAAAGGTTCTGTTTATGGAAACACATAAAATGAAAGTGTTACAAAAAAAAGATAACTTGATTCCAGTGTTACCGCTAAGGGATGTGGTGGTTTATCCGCACATGGTTATTCCCTTGTTTGTCGGCAGGGAAAGGTCTATCGATGCCCTGGATGCCGCTATGAAAGACAATAAGCAGATTTTGCTGGTTGCGCAAAAAGAAGCTGAAGTTGATGAGCCTGATTTCACTGATCTTTATGAGGTCGGCACCATGGCAAATATTCTTCAATTGCTGAAGTTGCCGGACGGCACGGTGAAGGTCCTGGTGGAAGGCAGTCAGCGCAGCAAGGTTCTAAGTTATCAAGAAACAGACAGCTTTTTTTCCGCGGCGGTAGAAAAAATTGATGATATTTTTAACCTTTCCGAGCAAGGGCAAGATGTATTGCAGCGGACCGTTATCAATTCATTTGATCAATATGTCAAATTGAACAATAAAATCCCTCCGGAAGTTTTAAATGCATTATCGGGGATTGATGACCCAAGCCGGCTTGCCGATACGATGGCGGCTCATATGACCTTAAAGGTTAGTGATAAGCAGGCTATTCTTGAAACCGCGGATATTGAAAAACGCTTGGAAGATTTAATGACGTTAATGGAAGGCGAGGTCGACCTTCTGGAAATGGAGAAAAAAATTCGCGTGCGCGTTAAGCAGCAGATGGAGAAAAACCAAAGGGAATATTATCTGAACGAACAGATGAAAGCGATTCAAAAAGAACTGGGAGACATGGATGATGTGCCTAATGAAATTGAAGAGCTGGAAAAGAAAATTGCCAGCGCAGGCATGACAAAGGAGGCGAAAGTTAAGGCGGGAACCGAACTTAACAAGCTTAAATTAATGCCGCCTATGTCAGCTGAGGCGACCGTGGTGCGTAATTATATTGACTGGATGGTCAATGTGCCCTGGAAGAAAAAGACTAAAGTGCGGCATGATCTGAAAATAGCCGAACAGGTTCTGGAAGCAGAGCATTATGGTCTGGAAAAGGTAAAGGAGCGCATTCTTGAGTATCTTGCTGTTCAGCAGCGGGTAAAGCAGCTTAAAGGCCCCATTTTATGTCTGGTTGGGCCTCCGGGTGTGGGTAAGACATCATTAGGGGAGTCTATCGCCAGGGCGACCAATCGCAAATATGTGCGGATGGCTTTGGGCGGTGTCAGGGATGAAGCGGAAATTCGCGGCCATAGACGTACTTATATAGGCTCAATGCCGGGTAAGATTTTGCAGAATCTGGCTAAGGTACAAACTCGAAATCCGATGTTTTTACTTGATGAGATTGACAAAATGGCGGCTGATTTTCGAGGTGATCCCGCATCGGCTTTGCTGGAAGTTCTTGATCCTGAACAGAATCATACTTTTTCTGATCATTACCTGGAGGTGGATTTTGATTTGTCTGATGTGATGTTTGTGGCTACGGCCAATACCATGAATATTCCGCCGGCATTATTAGATAGAATGGAGGTTATTCGTCTTGCAGGCTACACGGAAGATGAAAAAATAAACATCGCCATCCGTTATTTAATCCCCAAGCAGGTTAAAAATAACGGCCTTGAAGAACACGAAATTGAAATTTCTGAATCTGCAGTCAGGGACATGATACGCTATTATTCGCGAGAGGCGGGCGTTCGCAATCTTGAGCGGGATATTTCAAAGATTTGCCGTAAAGTGGTCAAATCTCTTTTGTTGAAATCCGAAAAAAGTAAAGCGTTGGTTTCTCCAGAGAATCTCGATGACTATTTGGGCGTTAAACGCTTTAATTATGGGCTTGCTGAAGAGCGGGATCAGGTTGGACAAGTAACAGGCTTGGCATGGACGGAAGTGGGTGGAGAATTATTAACTATTGAGACAGCGGTGATTCCGGGAAAAGGCAAGCATTCGGCAACCGGCAAGCTTGGCGAAGTCATGAAAGAATCAATCGAAGCCGCAATGACGGTAGTCAGAAGCCGCTCAGAGCTTTTAGGAATAGATAATGAGCTGTTCCAGAAAAATGACATTCATGTTCATGTTCCTGAAGGGGCGACCCCGAAAGACGGTCCCAGTGCAGGCATCGGCATGTGTACCGCCATCATTTCGGCATTAACCAAGATACCTGTGCGGGCAAATGTCGCCATGACGGGTGAAATCACCTTGCGCGGGGAAGTGTTGCCTATTGGCGGCTTAAAAGAGAAACTGCTTGCGGCTCATCGCGGCGGCATAACAACTGTTTTGATTCCCGCCGAGAATGAAAAGGATTTGGTTGAGATTCCTGAAAATATTAAGCAAAACCTGGATATCAAGCCTGTTCACTGGATAGACGAGGTGTTGGCAGTAGCCTTGCAATATATGCCTGTTTCTTTTGATAAAAAATCGGATGAAGAAAAAGGTAAAACCGAGGTTGAAGCGGTTAAAATAATTCAACAGGGTCTTACTGCCCATTAGATTTTTTTGCGACTTTGCGAGTATATGGCGCAATGCCGCAAAAAACATGGCCTCACGGGGTTTTAAAGCTTGACACTATCTAACGGCAATTGATATAACTACCGGCGTTTCTTGTGTTACTATGGATCGTGCATAAGAATAAACATAAGGGTTTACACAATACATATAAAAACAACTTCCTTAGGGGGAATCATGAATAAATCAGAACTTATAGATGCCATGGCGGAATCGGCCGGTTTAACCAAGGCAGATGCCGGTCGCGCCTTGGATGGCTTTCTTAGCGCGGTGACAAATGCTTTGAGTAAAGGCGATTCTGTTGCGTTAGTGGGATTTGGAACTTACGCAGTAAAAGAAAGGGCTGAACGTAAAGGACGTAATCCACAGTCCGGAGAAGAGATTACTATTAAAGCGGCAAAAATTCCTTCATTTAAAGCTGGTAAATCTTTAAAAGATGCTGTAAACTAGCTCTTCTTTGTTGAGTTGCTTCAATTCAACACGAAAGAAAAAATCCATTATTCAAGTTGGCTTTTTTTTGAAAAAAAATTGTATAATTGGGTTTTCCAGGGTGCTTAGCTCAGCTGGGAGAGCATCGCCCTTACAAGGCGAGGGTCGGGGGTTCGAACCCCTCAGCACCCACCAGACTTTGGAGTGGTAGTTCAGTTGGTTAGAATACCGGCCTGTCACGCCGGTGGTCGCGGGTTCGAGCCCCGTCCACTCCGCCAAATTAAAAACCCCGAACCGTCTGGTTCGGGGTTTTTTTTTGCTTTGTAAATTGATTCATTAGGACTGATCTATGCTGACAAAAATAAGAGAAAAAGCACAAGGTGCTTTTGCATGGGGTATTTTGATATTAATTTGTGTTCCTTTTGCTTTATGGGGCATTAATAATTATTTGGGTACTGGGACAGAAGCTCCTATTGCATCGGTGGGGGATAAGGATTTTTATCAACGCGATGTTAATAATGCCTATGAACAATATAGCCAGAACTTTCAGGGCATGGGTATTGATGAGCAAGCCTTGAAAGCACAGGCATTGCAAAAGTTGATAAAAGATGAGGTTTTGTTGCAATACGTGCATTCAGAGGGTCTTGTTGTAACTGATGACGAAGCGAGGGATTTTATTAAATCTCTGCCCTATTTTCAGGTGGATGGTAAGTTTAGTGACAAGCAATATAAAACATTGCTAGGTTCACAAAGAATTTCGTCCGGTGAGTTTGTAAGTAGAGTTAAGAACGCGCTTATTATGGAGCAGTTCCAGCACGCCATTGTTGATAGCAGTTTCGCTACTCAATATGATGTGGAAAGTTTTTTTAAAATCCAAAATCAACAGCGTGATGTCGATTATGTCGTTGTTCCTTTACAGTCAATGACGGAACAGCCTTCTCCGGAAGAAATTTCCTCATATTACCAGCAGCGCCAGGATTCGTATCAAACGCCTGAACAGGTTTCCGTGGAGTATGTTGATCTCTCGCTTGAAGATATCGCCAAAAAAGTAGTGGCTAACGATGAAAAGTTAAAAGCTTTTTACGAAGAGCAAAAAGATCAGTTCACTACGCCGGAGCGCAGAAAAATCAGTCATATCCTGTTTTCAGTCAATGACAAGGCCACTGAAAAAGCGGCTTTGGAAAAAGCCCTGAAAGCTAAGCAGGAGCTGGAAAACAAGGACTTTGCTGTAGTGGCGGCAGAAGTTTCCGATGATAAGCTAACAGCTAAAAAAGGCGGGGACCTGGGTCTGTTTAACGCCGGCGCCATGGAAAAATCCTTCGAAGATGCCGCGAGTGCTTTAAAACTTGGAGAAGTGTCGAATCCAGTCAGATCAGCGTTTGGATACCATTTAATTAAAGTTACCGAGCTTGTGCCTGGCAACGTGAAGCCGTTTGAAAGCGTTAAAAATGATGTGGCTAAAGCATATCAGAAAGCCCAGGCAGAAAATGCCTTTTATGAGGCAGGTGAAAAATTAACTGAATTGAGTTATGAAAATCCTGATAATTTGCAACCCGTAGCTGATGCTCTTGGCCTTACTGTCAAGAAATCGGCCCTGTTTACTAAAGAAAAGGGAGAAGGCATCGCTTCTGATGAGAAAATTCGCAGCGCGGCTTTTTCGGAAGAAGTGTTGCAAGGAAACAATAGCGCGCCTGTTGAGCGGGGAACCGAGAGTCTGGCGGTTGTGCGGCTTTTGGAACATAAAGCAGCCGCCAAGAAGGATCTAAATGACGTTAAGCAGGAAATAATTTCGGCGCTTTCAAAACAAAAAGCCTATCAACTGGCCGCCGAAAAAGCGAGAGAGATAAAAGCCCGTCTGCAAGCGGGTGAATCCATTCAGGTTGTGGCGGCTGAAAATAAGCTGGAGCTTAAGACGGCGAAAGGACTGGAACGCGGCAAAAATAAATTGCCTGAGCAGTTGAGTGATGCCATTTTTAAATCGGCTAAACCCGTTGGCGGTAAGCCAAGTATTTTTATTGCAGTGCTGCCTTCCGGCGAGCAAGCCGTAGTGAGCTTGTCAAAAGTAACGGCAGGTGTCATGAGTGAGAGCGATAAGAAGCAAATGGATTTGGCCAAGAAGAATATTGCCAACGCGTTTGGTCAAGCTGAATTTAATGAGGTTCTGAACAGTTTGCAGGCGGAGGCTGACGTAGAAGTGAATACAAAGCCCAGAGCCCAATAATCCCATCAATGATGCATAAAAAAGGGAGGCTTTAAGTCTCCCTTTTTTTTTGCGGTCAGCAGTCTCTCAAGATGCCGCTAAACCGGCGATATTATAACCGCAGTCTACATAAGTAATTTCTCCGGTAATGCCTGAAGCCAAATCCGAACACATAAAAGCAGCCGCATTACCCACTTCTTCAATGGTTACGTTTTTCTTTAACGGAGAAAAGTCCGCTGCTTTACTCAGCATGGATTTAAAATCATTAATACCGGATGCAGCCAGTGTTCTGATAGGTCCAGCTGAAATTGCATTAACACGCGTGCCTTCTGCTCCCAAAGCTACCGCCATGTAACGCACGTTGGCTTCCAGACTGGCTTTGGCAACGCCCATGACATTGTAGTTAGGAATAGCCCGTTCAGCGCCTAAATAGGTCAAGGTTAATAATGAGCCGTTCCGTCCTTTCATCATAGCGCGTCCAGCTTTCGCCAATGCTGTAAAACTGTAAGAACTTACATCGTGAGCAATTCTAAAATTTTCGCGGGTGGTGACATCAACATAATCACCATTAAGGGCGTCACGTGGCGCGAAAGCGACCGAATGCACGATACCATCCAACCCATCCCAATGTTTACCCAGTTTGTCAAAGACAGTATCGATATGTTCATCAATACTGACATCACACTCGATGGTAATTTTGGAATCGCATTGTTCAGCCATCTCTTCGACACGGCTTTGAAGCTTTTCATTTTGGAACGTAAAAGCTAATTCAGCGCCTTCGCGATGCATGGCTTGAGCAATACCCCATGCAATAGAACGATTGCTGGCTAAACCCACAATCAAGACCCGTTTGCCCTGCATAAAACCCATTATCATCTCCCAGTATTTTTGTTTTTGTTGTTACAATAGAACTTTTAAGTATTATTTCATTCTGATTACGACCAGCGCCCAAACGCATTCGGTGAATGATCCTCCAAGTATCTACGACCCGTTTATCGATGTCCAGTTTTTTGTCCATGAAGATACAAACTTACGAAGTCCTGTTATTTCTCGCTGTATTTCTGACTGCCTGCGATGTTTCGCCGCTTAACGATCCTTATCCGGAGAACGAAAGCAAACTTTCGATTTTGTATCAATCCTTTTCAGAGCGTCCCAAGCATCTGGATCCTGCTGTTGCCTACAGTGAAAATGAATATGCCTTTATCGCACAGATTTATGAGCCTCCGTTTCAATATCATTACCTGAAAAGACCTTATCAATTGACGCCCTTGACGGCAAGCAAAATGCCGGAAATCAATTACCTGAATAAACAAGGCGAAAAATTAGGCGAGGATGCAAAGGAATCTGACATTGCCTATACCGATTATGTGATTGATATTCAGCCCAATATCCAATACCAGCCGCATCCGGCGTTGGCAAAAAATGAACGGGGCGATTATATCTATCATCACCTGACCGAAGCGCAAATCCAGTCACTCAACACGCTGAACGATTTTAAAGAAACCGGCTCGCGTGAACTTACCGCTGAAGATTATGTTTACCAAATCAAGCGCTTGGCGAACCCTAAAATTCAGTCTCCGATTGCTGAAATTATGAAAAATTATATCGTGGGTTTTGATGATTTTTCTAAACAAGCCAGTGATAAACAAAAGACTGATATTAAAAATATGCCGATGTCCGGCGTTGAGGCCATCAATCGTTATCGATATAGCGTACGAATTAAAGGCAAATACCCCCAATTCAGATTCTGGCTGGCGATGCCTTTTTTCTCGGCCATGCCTTGGGAAGCCGATGTGTTTTATGATCAGTCTGGTTTATCAGACAAAAATATTACGCTGGACTGGTTTCCACTTGGCACAGGCCCTTATTTACTGGCGGAAAACAATCCCAACCGGCGTATGATTTTACTTAAAAATCCCCTGTTTCATTTGGAAAAGTATCCGTCGGAAGGCGAGCCTGAAGATAAACAGAATGGTTTGTTAATTGATGCCGGAAAACGGTTGCCATTTATCGATAAAGTCGAATTTATGCTGGAAAAGGAAACCATTCCCTATTGGACTAAATTCTTGCAGGGTTATTATGATGCGTCGGGTATCTCTTCGGACAGTTTTGATCAGGCCGTTCAATTTACCGGTAGCGGCGGCGTTGCATTAACCAGTTCCATGAAGAAAAAGGGCGTACGGATGCAAACCCTGGTAGAAACGTCCATTTTCTATATGGGCTTCAACATGCTGGATACAACCGTTGGCGGTGATAGCGAAAGAGCTAGAAAGCTGCGTCAGGCGATAGCTATTGCCGTCGATTATGAGGAATATATTTCCATATTCAGAAATGGCCGAGGGGTTGTCGCTCAGGGCGTTATACCGCCCGGTATTTTTGGTTATGTGGAAGGTAAGGATGGTATCAATTCCTATAGTTACGATTGGGTGGACGGCAAGCCGCAACGAAAAAAAATCGATGTGGCAAGGAAGCTAGTGGCAGAGGCCGGCTATCCCGATGGCATCGATCCAAAAACCGGGGAAGCGTTGATTTTGTATTTTGATACGACTTCAGTCAGTATTGATGACCGCCCCACCATGAACTGGTATCGCAAACAGTTTGAGAAACTGGGCATTACACTGGTCATTCGCGCCACTGATTACAACCGCTTTCAGGAAAAAATGCGGGCGGGCAATGAGCAGATTTTTGTTTGGGGCTGGAATGCCGATTATCCTGATCCTGAAAATTTATTTTTCCTGTTGTACGGCGCCAACTCAAAAGTCAAACACGGCGGTGAAAATGCTGTTAATTATCAAAATCCTGAATTTGATCGCTTGTTCGAACTAATGCGGAATATGGATAACAGCGAGCAACGTTACCGGATTATTCAAAAATTACAGGAAATTGTGCGGCGTGATGCGCCGTGGGTTTTTGGCTTTTACCCCAAGAATTTTTCGCTATATCATAGCTGGTATAGCAACTTGAAACCTAACTCGATGGCAAATAACCGGCTTAAGTATACCCGTATTGATCCGGACGCCAGGGCGGAAAAAAGGCAAGCGTGGAATAAGCCCATTTTTTGGCCGTTGGCGCTTGGAGGTTTGTTATTTGTACTGATGCTGCTGCCGGCGTTTAATGCATACCGCCGCCGGGCCAGGGAAACATTGCAATGATTCATTATATTATTCGAAGATTTTTATACGCAATCCCGCTGTTAATGGGCGTCAATATTTTAACTTTTGTATTGTTCTTCATCGTCAATAGTCCTGATGACATGGCGCGCATGCAACTGGGGCAAAAATACGTAACCGGACAGGCCATAAGCAATTGGAAACATCAACACGGTTACGATTTGCCATTGTTATGGAACGATACTGAAAAAGGCGAAAAAAAAATAACACGGACTATTTTTTATCAAAAATCAGCCGGCTTGTTTATGTTCCGTTTTGGCGTATCTGATAGCGGCAGGAATATTGGCGCTGATATTCAGGAGCGCATGTGGCCAAGTCTTGCAATAGCATTGCCGACCCTGTGCGTCGGTTTAATGGTTGATATCAGTTTTGCTTTATTGATGGCGCTGTTTCGCGGCAGTTATCTGGAGCGCGCAGGAATCGTCCTGTGCGTGATATTAATGTCGATTTCGTCGCTGTTTTATATTATCGGCGGACAGTTTTTTATAGCCAAATTACTTAGGCTGGTGCCCATCTCCGGTTATGACGACGACATGGCGGCGATTAAATTTTTAATATTGCCCGTGCTGATCGGGGTGATTTCAGGCGTAGGTTCTGGCGTTCGATGGTATAGAACATTATTCCTGGAGGAAGTCGAAAAAGACTATGTGCGGACTGCAAGGGCTAAGGGCTTGTCTGAAACCCAAACCTTGTTTCGCCATGTCTTGCGCAATGCCCTGATTCCTGTTTTAACCGGCGTAGTGGTGATTTTGCCGCTGTTATTCATGGGCAGTTTAATCATGGAATCTTTTTTCAGCATTCCCGGATTAGGCAGTTACACGATAGATGCGATTAACAGTCAGGATTTTGCCATAGTGCGGGCAATGGTTTTTCTGGGATCGGTTTTATATGTGCTCGGACTGTTGTTGACTGATATTTCTTATACCCTCGTTGATCCTCGCGTGAGATTGTCATAATGGCCGTTTTATGGACTGACGCACTGATATATATCCTTATCATTGTCGTGGCGGGACTGGCGATTTATATGCGTGGCAAGGAACACATCAAGCGTCCCCTGCAAAAAATACTACGCAGTAAAACCGGGATGGCGTCGCTCGTGGTGTTGCTGTTTTTTGTGCTGATTGGTTTGCTGGATTCAGTGCATTTCAAGCCTGCCAATAATAAAAATTCCGAGATTATCAGTCTTTTGGATTATTGGGCGACGCCACTGAGAGAACATGGCGAAAAAACCTATTCGGCGCCATTTGCCACCACGCTTTATAGTAAGGAAATAATGACATTGGCTGATGGAACATTGCAATGGGGTTATCCCCGGCTGAAATTTGGCGGCGGCTATTTGGATGATCCAGATACTCAACACGTTCCTGATGTCCTGAAAAAGGCCGGTTACGGCTTTGCTCAAGGCGCTAGCCTGTTTGGGTTTTTTATACTCTGTTATCTGGGCGTTAGGCGTAAACCGCAAGGGGAAAAAAGGCAGGCTTTTGGGCTGACTAGAAGCTCTAAATCCGTTTTGGCAGTAGTAGCGTTTCTAATTGTGACGACTAGTTACACCTTAATTTACTTATCTTCCTATTATCATGTGTTGGGCACAGATAAGGTGGGCGAGGACGTTTTTTATCAAACTGTAAAAAGCATACGTACCGGTTTGGTGCTGGGGACGCTAACAACACTAATAATGCTGCCGATGGCGATAGTATTTGGCATCTTGGCGGGTTTTTTCCGTGGCTGGGTTGACGATCTGATTCAATATATTTATACCACCCTGAACTCCATCCCCGGCGTATTGCTGATAGCCGCTTCGATCTTGATGGTTCAGGTTTATATGGCGAATCATGAGCAGCAGTTTACCAGCGTGATAATGCGCGCTGACATGCGGCTGTTATTTCTTTGTCTGATTCTCGGTGTGACCAATTGGACCGGCTTATGCCGGTTACTCAGGGCGGAAACCCTGAAGCTTCGCGAAATGGAATACGTGCAGGCTGCACAAGCGCTGGGTGTTAAAAAAAGCATGATTTTACTGCGCCACATTTTACCGAATGTCATGCACATCGTCTTAATCTCCGTAGTGCTGGATTTCAGCTCTCTGGTATTGGCCGAAGCGGTATTGTCTTATATCAATATAGGTGTTGATCCGACAACCTATAGCTGGGGCAATATGATAAACGGCGCGCGGCTGGAAATGGCGCGTGAGCCTATTGTTTGGTGGTCCCTATCCGCCGCCTTTGTGTTTATGTTTGCCCTGGTCCTGGCGGCTAATTTATTTGCCGATACTGTGCAGGATGCGTTTGATCCAAGGCGGAGTTCAGATTGATTGGCCCTATGGGTGTCAAGAAGTATAATTGTCTGATGGATGAACTCAAGCCACTTGAAGAGAAAGAGAGTAATTTAATAAATATCTGTTTTTCGGCTCTGGGCATGATTGTTTGTTTGAATCGATAGTTTCTCAAATCCCCAGCGGGTTTTAGGTTTTATTAATATAAAAAAGCTGATACAATGGCAAATCTTAGTTGGATGCTGTGTAAGAACAGTGGGTTTTTAACATACATTTAGGGAGAAGCCATGCTTATATTGACTCGTCGAGTAGGGGAGACTTTAATGATTGGTGATGAAGTTACTGTTACTGTTCTTGGAGTGAAAGGAAATCAGGTTCGTATAGGTGTAAATGCACCCAAAGATGTCTCTGTTCACAGGGAAGAAATTTACGAAAGAATCAAAAAAGAACAAGCCGGGTCAGCTGGTTCCTCCGATTCTGAAGTCTAAAATGTTTTAGGAGAGATGGCCGAGAGGCTGAAGGCGCTCCCCTGCTAAGGGAGTATGGGTTTTATCGCCCATCGAGGGTTCGAACCCCTCTCTCTCCGCCACAACAAACTGTCAATTTGTGGTAAAAAAAGTTGACAAAAAATCCATATAAAAAGATAATAAACGGCTCAATAAAGCGCCCGTAGCTCAGCTGGATAGAGTAATCGGCTACGAACCGATCGGTCGGGAGTTCGAATCTCTCCGGGCGCGCCATTTGAGACATAAAAGTTTAATCCCCTGTAGCTCAGTCGGTAGAGCGGGTGACTGTTAATCACTAGGTCGGCGGTTCGAGCCCGTCCGGGGGAGCCAAGTAAATGAAGGGCCTACTGTAAAAGGTAGGCCCTTTTTTTTGCCTGGAGGGGGTGGTTTTTCGGGAGTCACCGGGTCGGTATTGGTCGGTGGGGGTGATTACAAATGGGTCCAAAATGACTTCTACTGATCCAATCAAGGCAATCGCGCTTAAATTATCCCCATGACACGAAGTAAATAATCGTTGTCCCATCCGGCCTTTAATCGTTTGATCTTGACGCCGACCTTAGCTGTTTTTTCAGTCTTGATCAGATTCAGAGCGATATGCCCCTTGCGAGCTCGATTGCTATCTTCATCAAAGGCAATATCAAGAACCCAATGAAGATTGTTTTCAATTGCCCAATGCGCTCGCACCACACGCTCTAATCGCTTTGGATCATTCGCATTAAGGCTGCTGATAAAATAGCGTGTTTCCTCAGTAACTTTGTCGCCGATTTCTCTTTTGGCAGTGACGGCGATAATGCTTTGCAGACTGTCCCAATTATGCCGCTCTTGTAACCAGGCTATATCGGCGGTTGCTCGAATCGAACGTGTTTCGATTCGGCCATGCTCACCTTCATAGCTAACAGCGGTAACCAGCTGGGATAAAGACGAAGTAAAAAATGTTTTAACATCGTCATGCAGATTACCCTGATTGCCTTTCAGGCTAAACACATAATCGCCGCCTTGTCGTTTAATCTGTTCGGCTATTTTCTTTTGGCAACCCATCGCATCGATAGTAATCACTGCTCCCGCTATATCCAGCCGTGACAGTAACTTGGGAATAGCCGTGATTTCATTCGATTTATCGTCAACTTTAACTTGGCCTAAAACCAGGTTATTCTGTTGCGCCCAGGCACTGACCATGTAGATAGCGGCTTTTTTTGAAGCCTTGTCTATGCTGCGCCTTAAGCACTTGCCATCGATCGCAATCACTTCGCCTTCGGTTAGCTTGGCTAGGAGGCTGTCGGACAATAGATATGGCTGCCTGATATTTTGTGGTGCCGTTACCCAAAAGAAGCGGGATTCGGCTTGCAAAACAACTTCCCGGATCACGCACAGCTAAAAGCAGCCCGGAATTATCCTTATTCAACGCAAACTGTCGAGATTTTGGCTGGCTTTCCGGCTTATTCGTCCATCAATACATGCATCCGTTTCAAATTATAGGCCATGGCCACCAACTTCCATTCGCCCGGGGTCGCTTGCAGGCCTCGTAACGAGAACAGGCGAAAGCCCATGATCTGTTTGATGATGCCAAACACGGGTTCGACGGTACGCTTTCGCTTTCCGTACAAGGCGCGACCTTGCTTGGTTTTTAGTGTGCGAGCCATTTTTACCAAGGTAACCGTCAATTAAAGCACACCTACTAAAGCCTTTAATATCCGGGCAAACTACAGCTTCCTAACAAATACCGGTGGCATTCATGAGTCCCTATCAAAATCACGCTACTATGTAAGGCCATATTGCCAAATGGCAAGCCAGTGACTTAACACAGTCGGCGTATTGTAAAGAGCATGGTATTAAGCCGCTATTTTCAGTTACTACAAAAAGAAATTATGTCCGAATTCCGCGGTAACAAAACACTCCAGTCAACTGGTGCCGGTAAAGCTGGAAAAACTGCCTACTTGGCCTAACAGCCGTATCGATGAGCTACTGCCGTTTGCAGCCGAGTAAAGACGTTAAACCACAGAGCGATAATGAGGGGGTGGAGCTGGTAGCGATAGCCCCTTGCTTTCAATCAACTGCTTTATAAATTGTAATAAAATCCGCGCTCATAGAAATTCAACTTTCCTGCTTGGCAAGAGGTAGTTTGATGATAAAAGTACTGCCTTCGCCCAACTTGCTCTCAACATTACAAGTCCCGGAATGTCTCACTATATAATCGCGCGCTTCGTAGACGCCAATTCCCATGCCGGCATTGCCTTTCGTTGTGTCAAACGGTTTAAATAAACGTTCAGCGATAAATTTATTGTCCATTCCGGAGCCATTATCAATAACCTTGATAATGGCATGGTGTTCATCTTTGCTTAAATCCAGGATAACAAAGCCATCGTCAGCAGTTGCCTCCTGCGCATTTTGCACCAGATGACCTAGAATAGCCGTTATTTTTTCCTTCTCAGCTAAAACTTCCACTTTGTCCAGGCTTGTCTTCAGTTGCAGAGCGGGTTTGTTTCCCGCTTGCTGTATAGCAACATCCTTGATAATTCCGGCAAGGTTAATAATTATGTTGTTATCGGCTTTTATCATCCCTTTTTTAAGTTGGCTAAGAAGATGTTCTATCTTAGAGACCACATTTTTAAGGGTCTCAATAGAATCATCGATAAATTCGGGATTGTGTTTGTATTTTTCCGCATTCTTTACAATGAGAGAGACTTGAGCTACCAGATTTTTAAGATCATGAACCAGAAAGGCGGATAGCCGGTTATAGGCTTCAAACTGGCGTGACCGGGACAAGGCGTCACTGGCATGACTAAGCGCCAGCGCATTTGTCAATTGCATGCCGACAGTTTTTAATAAATCGTGATCTTCCCAATTGAGTTGTCTGTGTAATTTGGCTTTGGTTAAGACCACTAGAGCTTCTATTTCATTTTGCCGAAACAGGGGGATGATCAAGCTGATATTATTCTGCTCAGCCTGCCACTGCGACAAATCTACTTCATCATAAACTTCAGGGGACTTTGATAATTCAAAAAAATCTATAACCCATTGCTTTTTAATTAAAAACTTTATTATAGGCTGATCTGCCTTGATCAATTGTGGCGGAGAAAACCCCAAGTAACTTTCTTCGGCCAAATAAAAATCACCCTGTTCATTTTTTAGCCATAATCCGCCGCCTGAGCAATCGGCCAGTTCAGATAGGGTCTTAATGATAAAGCCTGACAATTCGTTAATAGAGTCCAGCTGTGAAATTGTTTTGCTAAGCTTAATCCACTCGTCCCGGTAATCATAACGATAGTGAAGAAAATGTTTGTTAACAAAAACTTTAGTCATTGCTCTGACTTTACCCGAAAGAAATAAAATCAACAGCAACAATACAGCTAAAAAGACAAAGAGAATCTGTGCAACTTCTCCCCAATTACCCCCATAATCCCTGATATAAAAGCCGGCCAGTGACATTAAGATAAGATACAGCCCTGAGCCCAATAATACAGTGGTATGAAACACTATTTTTCTTGATGCGGTAATTTTAGGGGCATCATCCGTTTGCAGGCGCAGAATAGAAATAGCAAACAAAGGCGCTATCAAGGCATTAATGAATCCTCGTGAACTCCAGAGTAATGAATCAAGTTGTACAAACAATAACGACTTGCTGTAAACAATGAAATCAATAGTAAATAACGCCCCTAGACCCAGGCATAGAAATTTAATTGCCCAGTGCAAATCCGGTGTTGAATTACGATAGAGTTGCTCTGTCAGCATCAGGCCAATAATGGCAAATACAACATGAGCAAAAATGCGCAGATCCTGCCCCAGAAATTGCTGGATTTGATAGCGTAAATCGCTGAAGATTTCCAGTATCAGGGTAAAAACTATTAACAGCGCAAGGACTTTTGCAAATCCTGATTTAAGGAATAAAAAATAGTTATTGTTAAATTGTTGACGTGAGATTAATGCGCTTAATAAACAGAACCAGCCGGCATCACGTAACGTCTCTAAAGGCAGGCTCTCCGAAGTAAATAATTCATTAGTGTGAATTAAAAAAGCGGTATAACCAGACCAGATCAATGAAAAAACAATCGCTATAATTAAAGGGATTGCAACAGGGTTTTTTTTAATCCCTATTAGCGATAAAGGCAGCAAGCATAAATAGGCTACCGTAGCGGTTAAATAACTGTAGTAGCTGTAGTTTTCCAGGAAATTCATTCGGATTAAAATTGTTACTTAACTTATCTTACGCAGACCTTGATTTACAGAGCAAGCCATCTGGATTACCTATATTAAAAAGCTTTGCCCGCAACGCAACATGACTGGCTTTATGTATTTATTCGTTAATACCGCATAGTTCCCAATTAAGGCGTGGTTGTTCGATATTGTGCTCCTTCGGGTTCATGATTTAGCAAATCATCATTGGAGTTAATGGCTAGTGAAACCCTTCGACTTTCCGATTTTTTGGTTGTGACCACCCGTTTTTCATTGCAAGCAAAATTGCCGTAAAGAGGATTCATCGGACTTTTGTTGCAGCCCTTACCGACAAATATTCACCTGTTAAAAAGCGCTTTCTGCCTTTGAAGTGAATATAAGATCATTTATGATTTAGCAACATCCGCCCAGGCTTTCGCTTCAATCGTATAGCCAAAAAAGGCCCCGCCTTATCCAAAGTTGGCGGACTAACGTTTTGACCCCCCTTGGCTGGAATCCTTGGCGCAGCGCTACAACATATCTGCATTTCCGGGCTCATCAAACATCACGCCACTCCACGCTGTCCCCTGAAAAAATGCCCGGGGCATTTTGGGGTATTGGATAAACGAAACCAGCTATTTCAGGAATTCAGCCCCTCCCTTGGTTGTTAAGCTTTGATGGGTCAGTTGCCAAGTTGACTTTCGCCATGCGCCTGTTGAGTCTAATGAGCTTTTAATTTTTCCAGCAAAGCGATTGCTGCTTTTTTTTCTGAAAAATCTTGCTCCGCTTTAACGATTTTATCCAGTATTTCAATGGCTTTTTGATTGTTGTTATCAGCAACATAGGCTTCTGCCAAGTGAAACTGAATATCATTTACCTGGGGCGCTAATCCGGCGGCCTTTTCAAGTATTGGCAGGCCTTCTTTTGATTGACCTTGTTTTAACAGAATATAGCCGTAAGTGTCCAAAATTGCAGCTGACTCCGGCGCCTTCTCATACGCTTTTTTTGCAAATTCCAGGGCGCGAGGGTCCTTTTGTTGTGAATAAAGGAAAGCCAGATTATTCAAGGCAAGTACATCATCGACTTTTTCAGCCAGCATCGCCTTATAATGCGCTTCGGCTTGCTTGATATCATTTTGCTGTTGGTAAATGTTAGCCAGTTTGAAATGTATGGCAATGTTCTTGTTGTTTTTTTCTAATGCGTTGTTAAGGAGTTTGATGGCCTCAGGCTCCTTCTTCTGCGCATTCAGCAAATCAGCCAGGGTAAACAATACCCTGTCATTGGGCTCAATTTTATAAGCTTGTTGATACATATCGGTTGCTTTATCCAGCTTTTTCTCTGCCAGATAGACGTCACCTTTTAACAGCTTGCCCAACACCAGCTTTGGAAATTGGCTGTCTATCTTATTGGCCAGATCCATGGCTTCCTGATAACGTTTCAATTTAATTAAATAGGCGGTCTTATAAACCGGAGCTTCCGGATTATTTGGCGCTATCCGGGCTGTTTCATCTAATAGCTTTAGCGTCTCCTGCTCTTTATCAGGGTGCTCGCTCAGTAATTTGATTAATAATAAACGGCTGCCGACATCCTGTTTTTCCTGGGTAATTAGTTTGAGCAGGGTTTGCTCGGCTAATGGTTTTTTATTATTAATGATTTGAGCCTGAGCAAGCAGACCGAGCGCCATGCTGTTGTCTGGGTAACGTGAGACCAACTCTTCAGTTAATGCCAGGATTTTATCCGGTTGTTTCTGCATTGCATAAAACTTGGCCAGATTTTTGATGACTTCTACTTCTGCCGTGATATTTCCTTTTACCTTTTCCAGCGCTGTTTGTAAAAGCTTTTCCACTTCGGCATTGTTTTTCTGTTTATAAGCGACATCCGCCAACACCAGATAGCCATTGATCGCTTTGTCATTTATGGCCAATGCTTTGTTGGCATATTCCTTGGCTTTATCAAGTTGTCCGCCATCTAAAGCCAGTTTTGCCGAACCCAGGTAGGCCAGAATATTTTTCGGGTCCAGTTTAATTGCTTTTTCATAGTTTTGCTGGGCGGCGGAAGTATCTTTCTTAAGCGTTTCAAGCAATGCATTTAAATTATAGTAATCTGCTTCATTTGGGTTCTGTTTTAATAATGAAGAAATCTTGTTTTGGGCCTCTTCAATCTTGTTTTGTTTTAGAAGTTCAAGCGCTTCAAGGTAATTCGCTTTTTTGTTGCTTTGTTCAGCTTGCTGGAATGATTCTAATGCTGAAATAGAACGTCCCGGTTCAGTTGTTTGCGGTGTAATTTGATCCAGACCATTAAAATTGTTTTGTTGATGATCCAGCGCGGTATAGTTTGCCGCCAACACCTGAGTACTGGAGGCCAGGAGGCCGATTGCTATTGCCTGAAAACAGTGTTTCGTAATTATGGTTTGATTTTTCATTAGCTTTACCTTCGTGTAAAAAAATTACTTTTCAGCAATGGGTGTTTACTTTTATTTCTCCGGATATTTATATTGTAATTTCCGGTGTTTAAAATAGCGTCCAAAATTAAGTAAATTGTTAGTCTAGCTGTTTTTCGTAAAATTTTGGTATTTCTGAAATCCCCTATCACTATTTACCCCGGAAAGCTGCCGGATTGTCCAGGATTTAAGACATTCTTGGAGGTATCGTTATTTGTATGCCGGATAATGAGCAGAAAGGCAAAAGCACTGAGTTTTTCTCAGTAATTTCTTTGAACTGAAAATTTTGCTAATAATGTCAGAGCATCCTTGTATTCGGACGCAGGCAAGAGACTTAAAGCATTGATGGCTTTTCCAGCTTCTTCGTCCGCGCGCTGCTCTGTGTAAGCGATGGCTTGAGTACTTTCCAC
This sequence comes from Methylobacter sp. KS41, assembly GCA_002862125.1. Lineage (GTDB taxonomy): Bacteria > Pseudomonadota > Gammaproteobacteria > Methylococcales > Methylomonadaceae > Methylobacter_C. The sequence continues at coordinate 508,133 of PHSP01000003.1, forward strand.
AATAGCATAAACCTCATTGAAGGCGTCACGATTGCCATTTTTGATGGCGTCAATTATTATTTTGGCTTGACTTTCACTGCCTTTTTGAATGGCGTAAATTAGGGGCAGCGTCGGTTTTCCTTCGGCAAGATCATCACCAAGATTTTTGCCCAGATCTTCTTGACTGGCTTTGTAGTCAAGTGCATCGTCTATCAATTGAAAAGCCACTCCGAGGTGTTGTCCATATTGCGCCAGACTTTCTTCCGTCTGAGCAGACGCACCTGCAATGACGGCGCTTAATCTCGTCGCGGCGCTAAATAGAATCGCTGTTTTTCTGGCAATAACTTCCAGGTATTTTGTTTCTGTTGTTTCAGGGTTGTTACAATTTAAAAGCTGCAGCACCTCGCCTTCGGCAATTGCGGTTGTGGTTTTTGAAAGGATTTCCATGACGCGCATATTGCCTGTGCGCACCATCATTTCAAAGGCGCTTGAGTACAGGTAATCTCCCACTAATACGCTGGCTGCATTACCCCAAACGGCATTGGCGGATTCTTTGCCGCGCCTGAGATCCGACTCGTCAACAACATCATCATGCAACAATGTCGCGGTATGAATAAATTCAATGACAGCAGCCAATATCAGGTGGCTATCTTGTACGCCTCCCAGCGCTTTTGCGGCAAGCAACAGAAGCATGGGACGCAAGCGTTTGCCGCCGTTGCCAACTATATAGCGCCCCATCTGATTGATGAGGATAACATCGGAACTTAACTCGTTGATAATGAGTTGATCTACGGCTTTGGCTTCGGCGGCGGTTAAATTCTTGATTGAATCAAAATCAATGGATGCCAGTGTGTTCGAAAGTGATTGTGAATGCGATACCATTAATTTAATGCTGAGAATGTAAGTTTTGGTTATTTTTCATAGTGGAAAACTATAAAACACAAATTTTGGCCATTATAACTCAATAGAAAGCTGACTGCTCATGCTATTGAATAAAGTATATTAATGTCAATAGCTTTCTATTGGCGTTTTAGCAACAAAAGAACAAATTATAGTTGACTGGACTCGAGATTAAAAATATAATTCTGTGTTCACTATTAACAGATTAATGCTTGATGGAGCTTGCGCAGATGTATGCGGTAATTCAAACAGGTGGTAAACAGTACCGCGTTGAAGAAGGTACTTACTTAAAAATAGAAAAACTGGAGTTGGGCACAGGCGACAGCATTGAATTCGATAAAGTGCTGATGATTCAAACAGATGATACTGTAAAAGTCGGCTTGCCTTACGTTGAAGGCAGCAAGGTTACAGCGACTGTTCTGTCTCAAGGCAGGCATGAAAAAATCAAAATTATTAAATTCAGGCGGCGTAAGCACCATATGAAGCAAATGGGGCATCGTCAATATTACACAGAAATCCAGATTACTGGCATTTCTGCTTAGGATATAGGAGTTACAGATGGCTCATAAAAAAGCAGGCGGAAGCACTCGTAACGGCCGCGACTCTAATGCCAAAAGGTTAGGAGTAAAGCGTTTCGGCGGGGAAAGCGTGATAGCAGGAAACATCATTGTTCGTCAACGTGGAACTCAATTTCACGCTGGTGATAATGTTGGTTGCGGAAAAGATCATACCTTGTTTGCTACTGCTGACGGCAAAGTGGTTTTTCAGGTTAAAGGCCCTAAAAGCCGTAAATTTATCAGTATTGTTGCTGCATAAAACTTATAGCTGCATTATAGTTAACTGTTATGTAGGCCGGGTTAGTGTAGCATAGTCCGGCAGTTTTAAAAAAGCTCCGTCCTTAAGACGGGGCTTTTTTTGTTTTTACCGGTTGGATTTTAAGTGTGGCGGCGTGTAAGTTATGAGATTTGTTGATGAGGCGGAAGTTCGTGTAGAGGCGGGTGATGGCGGCAATGGCGCCATTGGCTTCCGGCGTGAGAAATATATTCCTATGGGCGGTCCGGATGGCGGCGATGGCGGCGATGGCGGCAGTGTCTATCTGATTGCCGTGGAGAATGTAAATACCCTGGTGGATTTCAGGTACCATGCCGTGCATAGGGCTCAGCGCGGACAAAATGGGATGAGCCGCAATTGCACCGGGAAAAAGGGTGACGACTGTTATGTGCCGGTACCGCTAGGAACAAAAGTATCCGATGCGGAAACCGGAGAGGTCATTGGCGATCTAACGGAAATTGGTGAAACGCTGCTGGTTGCCAAAGGCGGTTTTCATGGTTTGGGCAATACCCGATTTAAAAGCAGTATTAACAGAGCGCCGCAAAAAGCCAGCAAAGGCACTGAAGGCGAGCATCGCGTACTTATGCTGGAGCTTACATTAATTGCCGACGTCGGCTTGCTGGGAATGCCTAATGCGGGAAAATCCAGTTTGATACGGGCAGTATCATCAGCAACGCCTAAAGTTGCCGACTACCCGTTTACTACCTTGCACCCCAATTTGGGCGTAGTCAGCGTTGACGACTTGCGCAGCTTTATTATTGCCGATATTCCAGGAGTGATTGAGGGCGCGGCGGAAGGCGCCGGTCTTGGCTTGCAATTTCTTAAGCATCTATCGCGCACCCGACTATTGTTGCATCTGATTGATATAGCGCCTTACGAGAGTATGGACACGCCTGTACAGGCAGCCAGGAAAATTATTCATGAAGTCGAGAAATGGAGTGATGACTTGGCTAATAAACCGCGCTGGCTGGTGCTAAATAAAATTGACAGATTGCCGGATGAAGAAGTGGATGAACGTTGCCAGGAGATTGTTGACGAACTGGACTGGACCGCTCCCGTTTTTAAAATCGCGGCAATTAATGGCGCTGGCACGAGAGAGCTAATGTTTGCGATCATGAATTTTTTGGAAGAACAACGGCGGAAGAACAGTGAGCAGGAATGATTTTGCAAAAGTTAAACGTGTTGTTGTGAAGATAGGCAGCGCTTTACTGACAAAGGGCGGACAGGGGCTTGATAAAGCCGCCATCACCGCCTGGGTCAGGCAAATGGCGTGTTTAAGGCGGCAGTCAATTGATGTAGTGCTGGTTTCTTCGGGTTCAGTGGCGGAAGGCATGAGCCGTTTGGGCTTGAAAGTAAGGCCAAAGACCTTGCATGAGTTGCAAGCGGCGGCGTCGGTGGGTCAAATGGGCCTGGTGCGGGTTTTTGATGATAATTTTCAGCGCCATGGTTTACATGCTGCGCAGGTATTGTTGACGCATGATGATCTGTCTAACAGACAGCGCTACTTGAATGCCCGCAGCACATTATTGACCTTGCTAAAATTTGGCGCAGTGCCGGTTATTAATGAAAACGACGCTGTTGCTACCGAAGAAATCCGCTTTGGCGACAATGACACCTTGGCGGCATTGGTTGCCAATCTGGTTGAAGCTGAGCTATTGATCATTCTGACTGATCAAAAAGGTTTGTTTACAGGTGACCCTGGCTTGTATCCAGACGCGCAATTAATTTCTGAAATTAGCGTTAACGATGACCGGCTGGAAAAAATAGCGGGGGACAGCCGCAGCGGGCTGGGCCGGGGCGGCATGTACACAAAAGTGCGTGCCGCGCGATTGGCGGCCAGGTCTGGCGCAGCAACAGTTATTGCGGCGGGTGCAGTTGATGACGTAATCACGGCAATAATTTCCGGAGTTGACCAGGGAACTCATTTTTTGCCGGATATTGAACCTCTGGTTGCTAGAAAGCGCTGGCTTGCCGGGCAGTTGCAAGTTAAAGGGAAACTGGTTCTGGATGCCGGCGCGGTTAGAGTGCTGAAAAGTGACGGCAAGAGCCTGCTAGCAGTCGGCGTTAAATCCGTTTCAGGTCAATTTGAGCGCGGCGAACTAGTCTCCTGCAGAGATGAAAACGGCGTGGAAATTGCTCGCGGACTTATCAATTACGGCAAGCTGGAGGCTCAATTAATAGCCGGGAAGAGCAGTTCGGAATTTGAGAAAGTTCTGGGATATGCGGATGATTCGGAAATGATACACAGGGATAATATGGTGTTGATCTAGGATTTTGTGGAGATTCAAACAAGAACAATAGACCCGGTTGAGGAACAAAATCCAGCACCCGTTTGATCTACTCCAGGTATAGATCGAATAACATCTTTATTAATAAAGAGCGGCGTACTATGCAAGATTCTGAAAAAATTAATTCCGCACAGTTCCTGGAGCACCAGCTTCAGGAGATCAGTACGCTGCTGGAAAAACAGCAACTGGAAAGATCACTGGTTCAAAGAGGCCCTGCAATCAATCACGAATTGGTTGAAGCGATGCTGCAAAATCAGCATCAGGCACGTCTTCAGGAAAAGTTTGCACATTTGCACCCTGCTGATATTGCCTTCATTCTTGAGTCGCTGCCCCTGGATCAGCGTAAGACGTTATGGGATGCGATTAAAACCCTGCATGACGGACAAGTATTGCTAGAAGTATCAGATGCGGTTCGTCAGACGCTTATTTCAGGCATGGAAGCGGAAGAATTGGCAATAGTCGCCGGTAAATTAAACACCGATGAAATAGCTGATCTTGCTGCTGATATTCCCAAGAGAACCATGCTGAAGATTCTCCGGTCGTTGAATAGCAAGGAGCGCAAGCATTTAAACGCCATACTTTCTTATCAGGAAAGCCAGGTTGGGGCGCTGATGGATTTTGGCATGATCACCATACGGGCTGATCTCAACCTAAAAGCAATCATCGCTTATATTCGCAAACTTGGCAAGCTGCCCAGTCATACCGATAAATTGTTTGTAGTTGATCAGCACAATAAAGTCCAGGGCATACTGCCATTGCAGCGATTATTAACACATCCGCCCTCCCAACAGGTCTCCGATGCGATGGTGACGGAATTCGTCCGGTTTCAGATTGATCAGGAGGCGGCTGAAGCGGCGCGGGCATTTGAACGCTATGATTTGATCTCCGCACCGGTCGTCGATAATGAGGATAAGCTCCAGGGACGGCTTTGCGTAGATAATATTCTGGATTTTATCCGCGAAAAAACGGATGAAGATCTGCTTACTCAGGCAGGCGTAGGGGAAGAAGAAGACTTATTTTCCAGCGTCTGGAAAAGCGCGAGAAACCGCTGGGGCTGGTTACTAATTAACATCGCCACGGCTTTCGCCTCGACGCGTATTATTGGCGTATTTGAAGATATTATTTTGCAACTGGTTGCGTTGGCGTCTTTAATGCCGATTATCGCGGCAATGGGCGGCAATACCGGTAATCAAACCAGTATGTTGATAATCAGATCATTAGCCTTGGGGCAAATCACCTCAACCAATATACGCCGCATGATAAAAAAGGAACTGACTCTTGCCGTTATCAATGGTATCTTCATTGGGTTGATCATGGGTTTGTTGAGTATGCTGCTTTACTGGGATGCGGCTCTTTCAGTTGTTATGGCAACAGCCATGTTCATCAATCTGCTAGTTGCTGTTCTGGTCGGTCTCGGCATTCCTTTGTTACGGCATAAATTTGGCAAAGACCCCGCAGTGGGCACCAGCGTTATACTAACTGCTATCACGGATTCAATGGGTTTCTTTATCTTCCTTGGTTTGGCTAGCCTATTTTTAATCAAATAAAGACATGATTTATCAAAGATTATCTTTTTACCGGTAAATCTATAACCCACGGCTAGCCTTGGTTGGCAGAATCATTGATCCGAAAAACAGGGTCAAGTTTCTCATGGTAAAATCGTGCATTAACTCAACCTGATTGTTTCTTGGAGGGAATAATTATGAAAGGCAATAATCAAATCATCGCACTGCTTAACGAATTGCTGGCTGGAGAATTAACAGCCATCGACCAGTATTTCATCCATTCCCGTATGTATGAAAATTGGGGTTTCAGCAAATTGTATGAGCGCATCGCTCATGAGGTTCAGGACGAAACCAATCATGCCGATGCATTGATCAAGCGCATTCTATTTCTGGAGGGAACGCCCGATTTATCCAAACGCGAGCCGATGCAGGTGGGAAAAAATGTAGAGGAAATGTTGCAAAACGACCTGGCGGTTGAATTGAAGGTCGTGCAAGACTTGCGCAAGGTGATGGCGTTTTGCGAATCGGTGCAGGATTATCAAACCCGCGAGATTTTACAGAGGATGCTGGAAGACACCGAGCACGATCATGCTCATTGGCTAGAGCAGCAGCTGGGTTTGATCGAATGCACCGGCGTGCATAATTATTTGCAATCGCAGATGTAAAGCGCCCTTGATTCGCCAAGTAATTCATCTTGATTCTTGGCATAAGATGATCAGTAATGGTATCTCTCTTTAAATGTCGAGGTGATGTTGTCTCGAACAATAGTTGATTTTCCTCCCAACTTTTGTGCTGAATGACGCCCAACGGCGTGATCCGGGGAAGGCTTTTTTCAGCGGACTCATCAGTTTCTGCGGATTCCAAAACGCAGCAACTGCGCGGCCGATATCCGCCAGCAACTTTTTTCTTTAAGTTTTCCTGCTCTTGATCAAATCGCCTACATTTTTGATGGTTTAATCGACGCTGCACCCCAGGCGATGACAGCTTGCTTACCATAAGGAAGCTATAATTCGACCTGGATGCCGATTTCGACCACGCGTTCTGGTGGAATGGAATAGAACGCGGTAGCCCGCGCGGCATTACGTGAAATGACGGCAAATATCGCTTGTCTCCAGGCTGTCATCCTGGTTGTTGATGAAGGAATCAAGGTCTCCCGGCCGAGATAGTAGGTGGTTTTTTCCAAGTCGAACTTTAACCCGAAACGGCCGCATTCTCTAAGCGCGACGGGCAGGTTGGGGCTCTGCATGAACCCGTAATTTACAAACACCCGATAGAACCCAAGTCTGAATAAGCTTATTTCCAACCGCTTAGCTGCCGGCACCCTGGGCACATCGTTGGAAATAACGGTGAGAAGCACAACTTGCTCATGAAGCGCCTGATTGTGTTCGAGATGGTGAAGCAGCATCGGCGGTGTCCCCTCAGTGTGACTGGTCAAGAAAACAGCGGTTCCGGAAACGCGCACGGGAGGATTTTCATCAAGTCGTGCCAGGAACGTATCCAGTGGCATCATGGTTTCCTTCAAGCGGTGTCTCAGAATCGTCCGCCCTCGCCGCCAAGTCGACATCAGCGTATAGATGATGCCGGCGACTAGCAGCGGAATCCATCCGCCCTGGAATATTTTGGGGAGATTGGCGCTTAGGAATGACAGATCGACTACCATAAATGAAGCAGCTGTCATTCCAGCAATGACCGGATTCCATCCCCAGCGTCCACGCATCACAAAAAAAGCCAAAATAGTCGTGATGACCATCGTGAAGGTGATGGCGACGCCATAGGCGCCAGCCAGCCTGGCAGACGAGCCAAAGCCAAACACCAGTGCGAGCGTCGAGATCATCAAAAGCCAATTCACCACTGGAACGTAAATCTGCCCTATCGCGTCGGGAGATGTTTGGATGATGGTCAAACGTGGACTTTGCCCGAGTTGCACCGCTTGCCGGGTTAAAGAAAATGCGCCGGTTATGACGGCTTGCGAGGCGATCACGGTGGCCAGCGTGGAAAGCGCAGTCAACGGATAAATCCCCCAACTCGGGGCGAGATGATAAAACGGTTCGGCTGCTTCGCCCGGATTTCGCAATACCAGTGCGCCTTGGCCAAAATAATTCAAAAGTAACGCGGGCAAAACCAGGCCAAACCAGGCCAACCGGATAGGCATCCTGCCGAAGTGTCCCATGTCGGCATACAGGGCTTCTCCGCCGGTTACAACCAGAAAAACCCCGCCCATAATCAAAAATCCGACCCTGCCTTTTTCCAGGAGGAAATCGGCAGCGAAGACCGGATTGACCGCTGCAAGGACTTCAGGCTGACGGAGGATACTCGCCAAACCGAGTGCCGCCAGAGTAACAAACCAGAGGAGCATCACCGGACCGAAGACCATTCCTATACGGGCAGTGCCGTTTTTCTGGAACAGGAACAGGAGAACAAGTACCGCTACAGTAAGAGGAATGACATAAGGCTTCAAGGCAGGGGCTGCCACGCCAAGCCCTTCCAAGGCGCTCAACACTGAAATTGCCGGCGTGATCATCCCATCACCGTAGAGCAAAGCCGCGCCGAAGAGACCGAGCGCGATGAGAATTTTGCGGCTCCGGAACGATGCATCCTTCCACGGACGCAAAAGCGCCAGCAGTGCAAGAATGCCGCCTTCACCGTCGTTGTCCGCCCTCAGCATAAAAATCATATATTTGACTGAAATGACGATGACCAGAGCCCAAAAGATAAGCGATAGGACACCCAGCACGTTGCTCCCGGAAATAAGTGCCGGGTCTTGGCCGTGAATTGATTGACGAAAAGCATAAAGCGGGCTAGTGCCGATGTCGCCGAATACGATACCGAGCGTCGCCAAACTAAGAGGAGCGAATTGCTTGAACTTTTCGCCGTCTTGGGTGATTTCCTGCGCCAAGCCGTCGGATTTATTCGTCTGACGTTCTGATGCTTTCGTAGGTGTCATGCGAGATTCCCTCAAGGTTATTTCGAGATATTCGGGTATGTTTAAAGAACCGGCGCTGGGTGACCGTTTGCATACGTGCCGTAAATGAGTAACATCCAGGATTTTACTCCATCCTTGGTTTTCGCGTCCCCGCAACTTATAAAGGAGTCAGGGCGAGCGCATATAAATGCTTAAGAAAATATTACCTTAGCGCGATATTCATCATTCCAAGCCGCTTTACGACGTTTTTTGGCAAGGCTTAGTGAAGAACTCTCCCGTTCAAACAGATTCAGGCACAAGTGGCGGAGAGTGGTCATAATCGCGGGGCCATTGCCTCTGCGAATACGACTGGCATCCTCGCCAAAAATGACATCCAAGCGCCAGTGCAGACGGTTCTCCACGCCCCAGTGTCCCCGCACAGCTTGCGCAAACGTCTTTGCCTCAGCAGCAATCGAGTTAATGAAGTAACGGCGTTCAAGCGTTTGCGTGCCGCCTTGTCGGCATTCCCGTTCCGCCATGCCGATACTTCGAAGGCCCTTCCAATTTTGCGGGTCGGGTAAGGTGCGCAGGTCATCAGTAATCCAGTAGCGTCTGACCTCAAGTCGGCCATGATTTTTATCCGCTTCTTCCGTAAAGGCGTGAGCGACGCCTGTAAAATGATGAGCGTGCGCGGTGGTAAAAAAGTCCTCAACAGCTTCATGCAAGTTGCCCTGATTGCCTTTCAAGCCAAGCACATAATCGCCACCCTGATCGATGATCTGTTCGGCAATGGCGCGTTGGCAGCCCATGGCGTCAAGAGTCACGATGCAGCCTTTCAACGCTAAGAGTTCTAGGAGTTTCGGGATGGCGGTGATTTCATTGGATTTCTCATCAGTGGCTTCTTGACCTAGCGCCAGCCTATTCTCACACGCCCAGGCGCTAACCATGTGTAATGGATTTCGCTGGTTTTTGCGATCGCGCGAACCTTTTGCGGTCTTGCCGTCTACAGCGATGATTTCGCCTCCGGTATGCCCGGTCACCGCCTGCGCCCAATTCATAAAACAGTCCCGGAATTTCTGCGGCGATAACCGGCATAGCACATAGGCAATGCAATCATGCGAAGGAACGCCATTAGCCAATGGGATATACTGGCGTAACCACGCCAGCTGTTCTTTGCCAAAATCCTCAATGGCTTCCCAGCCATCAGAACCACTGGCTACGGCACAAATAGCGAGAACAATAATGTCGATTAAGGCATGGCATTTGTTTCTTTCAATTCGGTGATCGGGTAGCGAAGAGAAATGGGTTGTTAAATCGGGTATCACGAGAGCCTTTTAATGTTGTTTCTCGTGATATTTTCCTAACTTATTATTTATATGAAAATTTATATGCGCTCGCCCTGCCCGGAGATGCGGCTGGTGTTAACCCATAATTTGGTTGCGCATTTCCCAATCACCGGATGAGTTAAGTCAATATCTAAAGATGCCAATTGATTTTCTCTGTGATCTCTCTTCAAGTTAGATTGTACTGGGTCATTTGTTAATTCTTTGCGGCATATACAGTGCATTAGTTCGCTCCAGGACTTGGCGAAATTGGTAGCGCTTGGCCAGGGCTTGATTGCTCGATCACATGAACGATGTAGTCATACAGCGCTTTGGCCTCCTCATCCGAGATCTTGGTGGCTGTGAAGGCGGGCATATCGCCAGCCGTTCCGTTTGGCATCTTCGGGTTACGAATGAACTGCTCGAATTCCTCGAAACTCCTGAGTTGGGATGCATGAGCCAGCGGTAAATCCGGCGCGATCACGTTGCCTCCGTGCGCGTGGCAACCGGTGCAGTTATTATCGAACACCTTTTCCCCGGCGCGATAGACCGGTGGCCCGGCAGGCGCGAGCCCGGAATAGACCAATTGTCCGCCGAAGTATCCGAGGACCACGACCGTCGCGAAACACAAGCCGTAGATTAACATTAATACCTTGGGCGCAGTCTTGCCCCGATAACCCAAAACAACGCCGGTGACGAGAAATACCAACAATGCCAAAGCGAGTGCGAGCTTCATTTTGATCACAAACAGCCAGGCTCCGCCCAGGTAGCGCTGCCAGTCCAGGATGCCGAACAGCACGGTGGGAAACCAGAAAATCAGCGCGAGTACCATGACGTGGTGGGCCGATACTCTGAATTGATGGAAACGGGCGAAGGCGGCGATAACTATGAATACAGTGGCTCCGACCACAAGACCGATCGGCATATGCACCATTGCGGGATGAATAGGATGCATGTAACCGATTCGATCCAGGAAGCCGTAGAACGCATCGATATAATGTTTCATACGCATTGTTCCTTGTGTTTGGTTGCAGTTTTCAAAATTACACTCATGTTGAATGTTCCTTTGGTTCAGCTCTTGGGTTAAAACATACTAACCGCGGTGAATTATTTTCTGCGCATTACCGGACTAACGCAGCATCGATAACGCTTATTTGAAGGGCGGGTTTGCTGAAGCCGTATAGCGAAAACCAGACTTGCTAATCAAAAACAGCCATTGTTGCGATTAATTTCATTTTCATTATCCTGGCAAAATTAAAAAATTATCCAGTAAAAAAGCTCCCGGCAAGGCAGGGAGCTTTTTCTTGATAGCCACTCAAAAAGACCGCTTCAGGAAAAACCTAATGCCGATCATTTTTTATTCAGCTTCTGAAAGCAATTCCTATTTACTCTTCTTAGCGCCTTTAACTTCCTTTAGCTTCTCTGTCAAAGAAGCTTTGGGGGTTTTCTGGCATTCTGTAATAAGTACGGGAATCAAATGATCTGTTTCATCGATATCAACAACAGCGTCAACCGGCTTGCCCTTGTTATTGATAAAACCTTCATTCCAGTACACCACTTTGGGTTGAATCACATCGTCGAGCGCCACAAATTCTTCGCATGTCATTGTTGCCGGTTTATGCGTTGCCGCTACAACCGGTGAAATCATGGTTGCGGATAGCAATACACCACTCAAAACAGTCATTGTTACGTTTAGTTTCATTTTCATTCTCCTGGTACAATTAAAAATAAGCAGTTAACCTGCATGTTATATTTGTCTATCGCTTCGATCGTTTACACTCACCTGATTTGTTAGCCTCCTCTGTATTCAACTTATTATTAAACCTCTACATAATCAGCTAATCCTGAATTTTATGTTTAGCCCTACTCTTTTCGGCTACCGCATAATTCCTGTTCAGCTTCAAGCCAGTCGTCAAGTTCATAACCCGGCTCAAAGCCTCTGTTTTCAGCTTTAAGATAGGCAAGCTCAGCAATTCCGGCTTCACGATCTGCAATATTCATCGCATCGTCCGATTCTTCGGGAACTGAAATTGTTGCGTGTTTAACTGTTGTAACCATCATTTACCTCGCTATTGTTAAATTAAGTTTGGCCTTAAGTCTTTAGCTCGTCACGCGTCTCCATCGACAACTCTCCAAAGCGCAGCATGCGCCATTTCTGTTTCAGGCTATGCTGCCAATCGACCATTTGCCTGTCTGCTGCGCCTTTGCCGGCAGGTAGTATTGTCCGGTGTATTCGCGCACCGCGCGTTTGGAGGAGAACTGTGGCGTCAATCGCGCCATGCTTTCGCGCATCCTCGCTACCCAGGCACGGGGAATGTTGTTTTCGTCGCGGTTATAAAACTCCGGTATCACCTCATGTTCGAGCAGGTTGTAGAGCGCCTCGGCTTCAATCGCGTCCCGATCCGGACCGTCGCCATGTTCCAGGCCGTCGCCTAACGCCCAGCCCGCTTCAGGCGCGCAGGCTTCCGCCCGCCAGCTATCCAATTCGGATAGATTGAGGCCGCCATTAACGAGCACTTTCATGCCGCTTGTTCCACATGCCTCCCAGGGCCGCCTGGGGGTGTTCAGCCAGACATCCACGCCCTGCACAAGCCGCTCTGTCAAGAGCATGTCGTAGTCGCTAAGGAAAATTACATGAGAGCGAGCTCCGGAACGCCGGATGAAATGCGTCCATTCCTGAATCAGAGCCTGTCCTGCCTGATCGTCCGGATGAGCCTTGCCTGCGATGATGAGTTGCACCGGTCGCTCTGAGTTTGATAACAAGCGCAGTAGTCGTCCGGGGTCGTGCAGCAGCAGGTTCGATCTCTTGTATGTCGCGAAACGGCGTGCGAAACCAAGCGTCAGGGTATTGGGTTCAAATAGATGTTTTGCTTCTTCAACCGCCTCGGCAAATGCGCCGGAGGCGGCCAGTTGCCGGGACAATCGCTCCCGGGCATATTCAACTAACGACTTGCCTGCATCGGAGCGAAATTGCCAGAGTCTGACATCGGAAATACGGCGGATGTTGTGCTCCAGGTTTTCCGTCGACCCCAGCCACCGGTCTTTTCCACAGGCTTCGGTCCAGAGATCGTCTGCCTGGGCTGAATCCCAGCTCGGCATGTGGACGCCGTTGGTTACGTGTCCGACGGGCACTTCGTCCTGCGGCCATTGCGGAAAAAGCGGCAGGAAGATGTGCCGGCTGACCGCCCCGCTGCCGCGGATTGCCAGATAGTCCATGTTGAAAAGCTCTGCCGGATCGTCTGGATTCTGGCGGCCCAAGGACAGCAAATCATAGCGGGTTATGCCAAGTTTCTGCTCGGCATAAGCGCCGAGGAATTGTTCGATGAGGACCGGAGCAAAACGGTCAAAGCCGGCGGCTACCGAGGTGTGAGCGGTAAAGTGGTTGCCCGCCCGGGTGACGGCCAGCGCAACTTCGAAGGACTGACCGCTGTCAAGCATAAAACTGCGGGCGCGTTCCAACACGGCAAAAGCTGTATGACCTTTATTCAGATGACAGACTTCCGGCTGGATGCCCAGCGCACTCAGCAGCCGCCATCCGCCATACAGCTCGCTGGTAATCCCCCGATGCGCGGGGAAGTTGGCTGCGTCATTGCTGTCCAGCAAGTAAAGCTTCACTCTACCGACCTGGGCCACCCAGGCGCGCAGCCAGACCGAGTAACCGGGTAAAGCGATTTCCAAGCGCAGCCACTCGCCGTTCTCCTGGCGCAACGGCGTGACCGGCAACTGTCCGGGGTCGTTATATGGGAAGAGCGCCTGTTGCGCGCCGTCCTTGTCAAGCGCTTGGCGAAAATAGCCTTGCTGATAGAGCAGCCCTACGCCGACCACTGGCACACCCAGATCGCTGGCGACATTGCCGAGTCCGCCCGAGTAGATCGGCAGCGCTTCGCTCAACATAAATTCCATGTTGAAATAGGCGACACAGTTGAGCGGAGACTGCGGGCAGGTTTGCTGGAACCACGCAGTCGATTCCAGCAATTGCCGTCTGGTCCGGACCAGGTCATCAATGTTTTTGCGAAAAACGGGGTCAGCTAACACGCTCTCGATCCGGTCGCGCGCGACCGTCTGCAGGACAACCCACGGATTCTGGGTGATTTCCCACAATTCGGAATCAAGCTGCCGCCAGACTTCGTCGGTCGCATGATTCCACGACGAACGCATATCCAGGGCCAGTTCGGCCAGGGAATCGAAACCCTCTATTTCCATGGGTAGAAGGTTGTACAGGGGGTGGCTGACTCGTTTTTGCTTGCTCATGTTTTCTCCTCCGGTTTTACTTCGAACGGACTCCATGTCTGCTGCGGGGACGGCGACGGCATTGTATCGACAGCGATCATCTGTATTTTCACTTTAGCGCTTTCTTCACCAGTCCCGGATAAACCAGAGCAACAATGGGGGGAGGCTTTTAGTTATTATGAGTTGTTCTAGGCGATCGTAACTTCGTGGACAGTTGCCTCTTCGGCTTTATGCTGCATCAAGATATTCTTTGCTTTTTCGACTTCCTCCACGGTTCCGTGAACGATGAGAAGGAACTTGTCGGCCTTCAGCGCGGTTTCGTATCGAATAACACTATCCTTGGGAATCCCAATGCTTGCAAGTGCGCCGCCAAGGGCGGTAAGGCCTCCGGTGACGACCGCTACTTCTAAAGCACCGATTATCCAGCTTACCAACGGGCCGCCTACCATAACCGGACCTAACCCCGGGATGAATAAGAAAGCGGAGCCGAAAAGAAGCCCCCAAATCGACCCCCAAAACAGACCGAACTTACCCCAAGTCGCCATACGATCGCCAGTATTGTAGTAACCGATAACATTTTCTTCGCTGTGATAGTCCTTTCCGACGACGGAAAGTTTCTTCATATCGTAGCCGGATTTCTGCAGTTCCTTGACTGCACTTTCGGCATCCTGGTGGCTGCTAAAGACTCCAACGGCTGAGCTGTTTTTATTAGGCATAATATTTCTCTTGGTTTGTGGTGAAAAAAAGCGGGGCGTTGTCTGCTTGACTGTTCGCCGTCGCAGGGGATATACAAATATAAATCAAAGCGTCCAGCAGAGGCGCCTTAGTCCCAACTGGGCTATCATCAACGAACTTTTCACAGATTTCGTGATTTAGTCTCCTTGTGGATTCAATATCCAGCGTCTGAACCAACAATCCGGCGGCTTTATCCGGGATGGCCATTATTCCGGTTTCTCGCAAGGTAGTCTGTTCGCCAGCGTACATATAGATATTTTCAGTCCTGCGTGAATTCGTGGTTATAGATTTCTCCGGTATTTTCAACCAGTATAAAAGCCATTCAGTCGCAATAACCAACCCCAGTCCAAACACGCTCGCTGATAATTAAATAATACAAGTAGCTTGCTTATCGGGTTGTTGCTCTCAAGGATCGAGGGTATGCCATCGCGGCATATCGGGTTAAAACCCGACCTACAACCCATTGACTTTGCAACATCTTAAAAACATAAGAATTAACTGGTATCAACAGATGACGCTTTCTTTGTCCTTTCCGGCTCGGAAAGGGCAACAACCGGATAAGCAGGTAACGGCAACTCTCAACCTTTGTTCCGCACCGGTCTTAATGCCAAAGCAAAGATATCTACGCAGCCTTGGTAAATTATGTCTCCACTTGATTATTAGCGATTACTATGCCAGCCCGAGATTATTTCTATAACACTATGATTTCGTAGTTCTGTTCGGTGCATTACTTATAATGATAGTGGGATAATAAAAGCGGACACAGGTGCAAAACAACCTATCAGCGGGTCATTTGACCGCGATTAACGAAGAGTATCTATTTCCGGAACCTGATTGAGTAGGGAAATCTGTGATTAAAGACAAAGCCATCTACTTAACTTTGAATATAAAAAATACCGCCTGATAAAAGTTCATGCAGTTCCCTCTTCTGTTTAATAGAGGGTGGTTGATTGGAAAAATAAGATAAATCAGTTATATACATCATTTTTGAGCGCTTTATGGCTTTAGCTGGATAGCAATTCACGCAGATAATTGCGGCTTTGCTCTTTGAATATTTGCGACAGGATCCCGGAATTGGACAGCGTTATAAGATCAATGGAGAAAGTATATGTTCGCTTGCAGAATAGTTTAAGCATTCGCGAACGACCCTCTGAAAACCCTGCAACCGGTTGAAGTTCCGGCTTATCAACGACAACTCCAACCACTGCCGGAACTTAACGAATATGAAGCTCAATTAAAGGCGCAGTCACAACATCATGTCCGGTTAGCGCGATAACAACGGAGTGGTTTTCGCATATTGGATAGATTCTAAGCTATTGATGTTTGTGCCTTGTCGCAGCAAGTGTCGTTTAAAACAGTTAACAATATATCAATAAATTGTTGACAATCGCTTTGCAAACACATTATATTAACCCCGCTGTTTGACCAACTAGCCTTGTTGGCTTGCTCAATAGGTTTTTTGTCGACGGCTAACAACAATAATAAAAGTAAACGCACCTTTAAATTCAAATCTAGGTAACTTTGCCGTTGTTGCGGCGGGTTGCCTAGTTTTCTATTTTCCTGAGCTTGGCAAAAGCCGGTTTATAGAAGGGGGGTTGATTTTTAGCGTGCTTCAGAACCTAAAAAACTATTAAGGATCCTGCAAGCGCCGCTTCGTGCTATAAACGGGTCAATCTAATCAATCCGCCACCATGGATAAGCCGTCAATTTTCTGCGGGATTTTTACATTTCAAAATCCGTCAATAACATGAGTCCCTCCGCGTAGGCAGGTATTTCACTGTCTCCAGCAAAGGTATATATGGCATTAACCCGAAAAATGTCATGCCGCGTCAACGGCATCTGGTTGCGATGCGTTTAAACACGACGCCAAAGTCCCATGGTTTTTTAAGCCAATCTTCCTGTAATACGTTTACTTAGCTATTGCCTCTTAGCTGAAGCGAATGCGCCGAGACATCTCTTAATGAGTCCGGAAAATGAGAACTGACAACATGCGCTTATTTTTATCATGTTCAGAGATTGCCTGTTACTGATAATGAGATTTTGCGGATATTGCTAAATTTAAGGTTGAACTCATAATGACCATCTACTTAAAGTCCCGATGCTTTTGGCAAGCCATTTTTTTTATTTTGAGCCTGACTGGCCTGCTGATTTTTTCTGACACGATTTTGGCGCATGAACGCTGGATTTTAACACCCGAACAAATCGAGCAATGGAATTCCCGGCAGCGCCCAGCTCTTTTTTCCAGTTTTTCCCCTCTCAATCTGACAATGATTTCGATTTTTTCAGCTTTCATTGTTGGTTGGGTATGGCTTGGATTTACCGGAGCCCGCGAACTATTTCCGGATCTGCAAGCCAGATTGTCTTCGTATGGCGATCACGTTCCACGTATTTTACGGGTTTGTCTGGGATGGATTTTATTATCCTCAGCTTTCGGCGTAGAACCCCGCTTTGGGGTTGCTCCTTTTACCACGCCGACGCTTTTCGCGCCGGATCTTGATCTAAATCAGCTAGGTCCTAAGTGGGCCTGGTTACGTTGGTCAGAAGTTATTTTAGGTCTGGCTATTCTATTTGGCATCTATGTGCGTTTGTTTGCCGCTCTATTAATTGTTTTGAGCTTTCTGGGCGCTTATTTATTCGGCGAGGCTATGCTCGCTTATGCCGGAGCCCTTATTGGAGCCTGTATTTATTTAGTTCTTCAAGGCCCCGGCAGGCATTATTTGCCTTTGCCGTCCTTATCCATATTTAATGGCATGCAAGTTTGGCTTGCTGATCAACCGCGTCAGCGGGCTCAAGCAATTATGCGCATTCTTACCGGCACGACACTACTATACTTGGGGGTGTTTTTTAAAGTGCTGCAACCCAATCTATCGATTGGTATCATTTCCAACTATCAATTACCAATCTTGTCAGCGAACCCGGAAGCCTTCACGCTGTTGATGGCTCTGGTAGAGGTAAGCGCAGGAATTTTGATGATTGCCGGTGTGCTATTGCGTCCTCTGTCGTTGTTTTTAATAGTTGCTTTTTCTGTTTTTGCATTGCTATTGCCGGAAACGCCGACCGAGCATATTCTTTTTTATGGCGTTGTTCTCTCCTGTCTTATCAATTCAGCAGGCCATTTACGGCGTCCTGTACCCAGAGATAAAGCCGCTCATATCGTGATTGCCGGTGGCGGGCTTGCAGCCTTGCAGGCTGCTATAAAAATCGAGAAACTTACCGGTCAATACTCCAATGTCCGAATTACCTTATTGCATGAGCAGGCGAATTTTCTGTTTGCACCGTTTTTACCCGAAGTGATTGGCGGCACGGTTCAACCTGGCAATGTGGTAAATCCGTTTCGGCGCATTATTCAGCAGACGAATGTCGTAGTTGGCCATTTGGATTCCATTGATGAGAAAACCCAAAGAATCACTGCAAAACGTAAAAATAACGAGATAACCGAACTTCACTACGATAGTTTGATCCTCGCACCCACTCCAACTTCGCATTTTTCGGTCATTTCCGGTATGACTGCTCATGCCTGTCCCGTCGACTCAGTGGCTGACGCGCTTCGCATCAGGCAGCGTATTCTTGATTTGGTAGAGGAGGCGGGGTTTGTTGACGACCCGGTTGAGAAAGTGCGTTTACTTACTTTTGCCATCATTGGCTCCGGGGAATGCGCGTCTGCGATAGCTGTTGAAGTGAGTCAAATATTGCGTTCGGCAGAATCTTCCTACCCCGTGTTACGTGATTCAGGCTGGCAGGTGCATCTTTTTCAAGTGCCGGGACGGCTTTGTTCTGATTTTGAAAAAAAGATTAGTTCAAAGCGCGCTCTATGCCTGAAAAAAGCAGGCGTTATCGAGTATTTGGAAGATGAAATTACCGATATTACTCAAAGGAATCTGATTTTTGCCAGTGGCAAGAGCCAATCAGTGGGCCTTGTGATAAACGCTACTTTGACATTCCCCGCAATTCCTTTCACAAGCGGCAATTTGAACTGGCCATTAGCAATCAACGACGAGTTGCGTCTGGAATCTTTTGAAAATATCTGGATTACAGAAACAACACAAAGCTTTACCAGCTCTCAATTTGTTTTCAGCAAGGATCAGGCCGATTTAGGCTATAGCGCAGGCTTCAACGCCTGGGCAAATTCCCAGGGCTATGCGTCCCGTCCATTTAAACAGCGAGGTCATTTAATTCAACCCTATAATATGGGGCTATTTTCTTTGTGTCGCATAGGATGGTTTATATTTAGTGGGAAATCGGCCTGGTTTATCTCGCGTCTTATTAATTTGTTATCTGTCCCCGGATTGGAGAGAAATCTACGCATTATTATTGATTGGTTTTTAGTGCTTGCATTTCGCAGCGATATTGCCATTTTGGCGCAAACCGCTTCGGCTCATCTGCAAAGATTGCACTTTAAAGCCGGCGATGAGGTTTTTCACCAGGGCGATGCCGCGCAAATGGCTTATGTTGTCGAATCAGGCCGTTTAAAGGTTATCCAGGATCACCGTAAAATCAGAGAATTAGGTCCCGGCGATTATTTCGGCGAAATCATGCCTACACATCTAAACCGGCGCATGGAATCCGTCCTATGTCTTTCAGACTGTGAACTGAAGATCGTTTCGCAAGAAGATCTTAAAGCGTTGATTAAAAGCGGGTGGCTGATGGGCAAGGCAATCCGTAATTTAACTGATTATCAATCGATGGCTGCGGATACCGGGTTGTCGCTGGGCATGAAGCGGCTTACCTACGTGAGTAAACTTAATGCAATACTTGGCGAGGAAGAGATTCTTGAGATAGGACGAATATCTAGTCTGAACAACAGAAAGATAGATGTAACGGGTGTTCTTATCTCAGTACGGGATTATTTTTTTCAAGTTCTGGAGGGTGAGGAAGCCATTGTTGATGCGCTGCTGGAAAAAATCTCCCGGGATCCCCGGCATCACGAGTTAACAATACTCAGCTCAGAGACCGGATGTGAAGAGCGCCTCTTTACGGATTGGGGCATGAAAACGGTTGCGCTAAGCGAAAGCAATGATCTTATGTTGCTTGCTATCGGCATGATGCTGCAAAATATAGCCCAATCCTATAATATCGTCGGGCGGTACACACAGCCGGTTCTGCTCAAGTATCTGATGGAAGGGATTAATCCCCTAACCATACCCGTCAAAAGTACAGAAAAAATCGTGGTATCCGGCAGCATGACGGCTTTTTCAACATTATCCCGGCAGTTTTCCGTTGAAGAGATCATTGATGTGATTAATAGCTATTTGGAAATCTGTTCCGCCTCATTCATTGAATACGGCGGACAAGTAGCAAAATATTCAGGGGGGTGTGTTATTGCTCATTTTCCGCCAAATGATGTCGATGCATCCATAGCATCATGCGTCGATGCATTTAGAAAACTCAAGGCTTCGACAACTATTTTTAGAGCCATAAGTTGTGGATTTGGACTGGCTTCCGGAGCGATGATCGAAGGAAACATCGGCTCGTCCGTTAAAATGGATTATACCGTTTTAGGCAATGCGGTTGATCAGGCCGTGAATTTAGGGGTGCTTGCCAGGGATTTAAACAAGACTATTGCCGTTAGCGAGTCTATCCGGATAGTTGCTGCGCAGTCATGGCGCTTTGAACATGCCGGAGAATTCACTTTTAATGAACCGGGTGCAGTCACTCAGGTTTATGCGCTGGCGGATCTATGCGATAGCTGACAAAACGGTCCATGTTGAAAGCATTATCCATAAAGATGGTAAACTGAATACTCGAAACCATTGTTGCCGGTAAAAATTTAACCACGCTTTCGCGCCTCCCCGAAAGATAACGTAACAACTTAAAATTTTATGAAAAAAATATATTTATTTTTACTCTTGCTTGTGGCGTTAACGTTATTTTTACCCATTTCAAACCTGCTGGGATTCTCCGGAAAGAATGAACCCATCCCTGCGGTTCCCGGTAGTTCCCAAAATTTTGCCGCAGTTACGCAAATTTTTCAGAATAAATGCGTGGATTGTCATTCGCCCGGCATGACCCGCATGCCTATTTATGCAGACTTCCCGATAGCAAAGCAGCTTATGGCAAATGATATTGAAAAAGCCTCGGCGAGACTGAATCTGTCAAAACAGCTTTACAGTGGTGAAACCAGCTTTACTCCATTGATGCTGGCCCGATTGGAAGGCGCCATTCGAAACAACAGCATGCCGCCGGCTATATATCTTCTAATGCACTGGACAGATAATTTGACCGCCGATGAAAAACAAATCATCCTCGGCTGGATTGCAGATGAACGGGCAAAGTCATCCTGGAGCAGCGATTCTACAAAGGTTTTAAAAGGCGAACCGGTACAGCCCTTGCCGTTAAAGACGGATCTCGACGCTAAAAAAGTAGCATTGGGCGACAAACTCTTTCACGATCCCCTGCTTTCCAGAGACAATACCTTGAATTGCGCATCCTGCCACAACTTGACCAAAGGCGGGACTGACCAGAGCAAAGTCGCTACCGGCATTCGCGGGCAGCAAGGGCCGATAAATTCACCAACTGTCTATAACGCAATGTATAACATCGCCCAATTCTGGGACGGTCGCGCCAAGGATTTGCAAGAACAAGCCGCAGGCCCAGTTGCCAACCCCATGGAGATGGGCGCTCAATGGGATAATGTTGTCGAAAAACTTAAGCAAGTACCTGATTATCAAATTGCTTTTGCTGATTTGTACGCTGAGCAAGGGCTGACTAAAGCGACGGTAACCGATGCGATTGCCGGTTTTGAACAATCCCTCGTGACACCCAATTCCCGCTTTGATCAGTATTTGCGTGGAAATAACGATATTCTGACAGCTGATGAAAAGGCCGGATATGATTTATTCAAAGACAATTGCGCTTCTTGTCATTTTGGCCCGGTTCTTGGCGGCTTATCCTTTGAAAGGATGGGGGTCAAACAGGATTATTTTAAATTGCGTGGCGGCCAGCTGACTGAAGCTGATAATGGCCGTTTTAACGTAACAAAGCTGGAAAAGGACCGCCACTTTTTCAAGGTTCCTGTCTTGCGTAATATTGAGCTAACCCACCCTTATTTTCACGACGGTTCAGCCGGTAATTTATCCGACGCGGTCCGGATCATGGGTAAAGTTCAACAAGACAAAAACTTTACCACTGAAGAAACAGATGAAATAGTGGCCTTCTTAAAAACGTTGACCGGTGAATACAAAGGTAAACCGGTCTCGCAGTTGGAGAGTGAAGATGTAAAATAAACGCTCTACCCGCTTTACGGGATAAATTAACCAGAACAACGGTTTTGTTCCGCTGCCAATCTGAAAACATTGGCATCAGCCACGCACAGACGAAATGCCGGCTTTAAAACCAGCCATAATTTGCCTTGATTTTAGGTGGCAAATGGATGGGGGCTGTTGTAAATATTTAGTTAAGAATCCTGTATCGCTTGTTAATCCGCCTATTTCGACGGAATTGAAAAACAGCGCCCAATAGATACAATTTTTAGCGTCAGTTTTTCCAGCTAACTTGTACAACAAATATTGAACAGCAGCGCGGTAATTATCTGACATGGCCAGTTTTGACGCTACTTTTACCCGTTAACCGGTCGTATTTCCCAGGACTGTTTAGTTAAAATGGCCATTATCTTACCTTCGAAGTTGTTTTGGAATATCGCCCATTATAACTCCCTTTCAATCCACATACAGAACCTTTGCTGTGTACCGTAATTACTGCGTCTTTAGTTGAAAATTTCACTGTGAATTTAGCTGGCTCACTTAATTCAGGGTCAGTTGATTCGTCAATTGACTCGAATCCGGACTCTATAGAATTGGGCGTACTGATTGGATTAGCTCCGGTTGCCTCAAAAACACAATCATCGCCATTTGAGTTATTAACTGTCTGTATGACCGCCTTCCAACTGAGTGGAAAGTTCGAGAATTGTTTGATTTCCATTACACCCGTTAATCCCTGTTCCTGATATTTGTATGTACCGACCGGATCGATTGTGCCTGCAACTAATATCGAGGACGTTGATCCGTTTAATATAGCATCCAGGATAGCTATTCTTTCGTTGTAAAGTTGCAGCATTTTTGATGCATCCAAAGCTGAGTTTCTGGATTTTAACCATTGTAACTGTGTCTGCTTGAGAAGTTCCTTATATTCTACTTTAGCTAATGCCGCTTTGTACGAGGATGACAGAAGTTCATCCGCTTTTGACAATTTTGGGTTTGAGCAGACAGTTTTTTCTGTACGCGTTGATGCCTTGCCGCAATCAAAACTTGCGGCAGCAGATGTGTTTGCTGCTACAAGCAAAATGCAGATGTTGGTTAACTTTAGTTTCATTTGAATACCTTTCTAGAAGTTACGCATTGACGACAGCCAGAAATTCTGGGTTGAGATGTGCCATGGTCGGCATCAACGTGCCGATGAATCCCGCAATGACTTCATTGAAGAGGTTGCGTTGGACGCTATAACAGTTGTCTATCAAGGACATGGCACTGAGCTTCTGGAACTGGACATAGCCACAAAGGGCGGCAAACAGGTGATTTCTGATAGCGGTCTTGCTGCGCACTTGGAAATTCTCGATGTTGCAGACCTGCTTGATGGCGCGGTGGTACTGTTCGATATGCCAGTGCTTGTCGTGTTGTTCGAGGAAGGCTTTCCGGTCAAAGGAAGCAAGCTGGCCATCATCGGGCAAGAAAACCGCATAGTGGCGTGGCTGGTCTTTCAGCCATGTCCGAAACAGTTTTACGTTGCCGAAGTCCTTCAGCCAAACGGCCAGGCCGTCGTCGGGGATGTCGAGCTTTTGCACTTGCACCCAGTGACCTTTGTCCACGGATACTGTACGGTTGCTTTCCACGGCGAACAGCCAACCCAGCCGGAGGTTCTTCACCCGCTTCAGGTTGTCTACGCCGCTGTACCAGCTGTCGCCGGTCTGATAAGCGGGTTCCAGCCCCCAGGCCAGGACTTCTTCCTGCATCTCGCGGAAATAATCGTTCTTGGTGTTGCCTTCCGATTTGTCATAGACGCGGAAGTTGATAGGCAAATGTTGCCCTTCGGTGTCCGTGTAATACAGCGTAATGAGATTGATGCCCTTCACGGAACGGTGGTGCTTGCCCGGCCAGAAATAACCGACAAAGGCCAAATACTGGCTGTACGGCTTGTCCAGCACGCTGTCATCGACACTCAGCGTGCCGCCTTTCAGGTTCAGCAGGCGCGCTGATTCGTTGTATAAGTCCTTGCCCTCGTAGCATTCCCGTTGCAGGAAACGGTTTGCGCTATCGTGGGAAATGTCCATGACTTCCGCCAGACGGCAACAACTGCCGTATTTGGGTTCGCCCAGCAAAAAACTGATGTACATCGGCAGAGTGCAACGGGCTGTAGTGGGGCGGGTGATTTTCCTTATCATGGCTTGGCCTTCCTGTGGCTTTTGGTTGGGTTATTTTAAAACTCATATTGTAACTTGGCTGTCAATGCGTAACTTCTATAATGTTTTTAACGTTTTGAGTGAACTTTTTCCGGCATTAAAGAAGAGTGATGATGATCTATATGCCACTTGCCATTTATATTTGGAAAGTCTTTGGAGATATTAAGAGTTTTCAAGCAATCCCAAGGGTGATATAACTTCTGCCGGAGAAAACCGCATAATTTTTTTCGTTACCAAGGTAAACAAGATATCTTAGCGCAATACAATGATTCTTTTGATGGCAATTTTTTGCATTGGGAGGGGTTGGAAAATCCAACTCTGATCCTAGAATAATTAATGCTTCGAAAGCTAATGATTAAATTCATTAATTTTACAGAGACGCCTAATTACAACAGTTCATTATTAATGAAAATAATACTCTATTTAATTTTTTCCATGGCATTGATTTTAGAAAATCATGCTGTTCCAGCTGAACAAAGCCAACACTGTACTAACCGATCTTCCGGTTCTGAAAAGGGATGTTTGACGGGAAAGAAGGAAGAAAGGGCAAGCAATAGCAAATCATACATATCACAACTTTTGCAAAGCCTGGCGGAACAGAGAGCGATTTCCAGTATTACTCCTCTTTTGCAAGATAGCGAACCTTATGTACGCGTTGCCGCAGTAGAAGTATTAGGGCAATTAGGCGCAAAAGAAACGATTCCAAAAATTATTCCTCTTTTGCAAGATACCGACAGCTCTGTTCGAAATAAAGCAATAGAAGTATTAGTGCAATTCCACGCAAAGGAAGCGATTCCAAGCCTTATTTCTCTTTTTCAAGAAAAAGACCAAAAAGTACGCATCAGCGCAATGGAAGCATTATTGCAATTGCAAGCTAGAGAAGCGATTCCAGCAATTATTCCTCTATTAAAAGATAACGAGAGCGCTGTGCGCATGGCTGCTATAAATACTCTATCGGAACTGCGAGCAAAAGAAGCGGCCCCCGGCATTACGGAGCTTTTGAAAGATAAGGATAACACTATTCGTATCCGAGCCATGAAAGCACTAAGCTTGTTACAAGGAAAAGGGGCTATTCCTGGAATTATTTCTCTTTTACCAGACAAGGACGACAATGTGCGGTTGAGCGCGATAGAAGCATTGCAGGATTTGGACGCAAAAGAAGCTGCGTCAAGCATTATTCCTCTTTTACAAGACAGCAATACAAAGATCCGTTCTACTGTAATAAGCCTGTTACGCAAAGTAAAGGCAAAGGAAGCAATTCCCCGTATTACCCTTCTTTTGCAAGATAGCAATCCTGACGTGCGTAGAAGCGCAATATCTGCATTAGAAGAATTACAGGGTGAAAATGCTGTTCCCAGCATTATCCCACTTTTAAATGATAGCATTGGCGATGTGCGCCTTCAGGCGATAAATTCGATATCTCGATTGCAAGAAAAAGAATTAACCCCTCGTCTTCTTTCTCTGTTGCGTGATAATGACGACCAGATACGAATCCGGGTAATGGAATTATTGAAGCAATTGCCGGAAGAAAATGCCTTAATCCCAAAAAAAGTAGCAATGTCCAATATTTTGCCTCTTTTGCAAGACAGCAATAAAAGCATACGCTATACGGCGGTCACTACATTAAAAGAATTACAGGCAAAGGAAGCGATCCCCGGCATTATTTCTCTTTTGCAGGATAACGATCCTGACGTACGCTTTGCAGCGATAGAGGCCGCGGCAAAATTACAGGCAAAGGAAGCGATCCCGGCACTTGTCTTTTTATTAAAAGATAATGAACCTAAGATACGTATTGGCGCAATGAACGCACTGATAGAATTACAAGGAAAAGAGGCAGTCCTTATTATCGATCCTCTTTTAAAAGATGAAGTAATTGATGTTCGCAATGCAACGAAGGAAAGACTGTCACAGATACAAAATCCATATTTAGCAGCATTAATTAATAAAACATTTGTCCCCTTAATGGTGGTATGTCCTATCCTGGCGTTTTTGCCGTTGTTTCTGACTAAAAAAAAGTTTTTTATAGGCATTGCAGCCTTAATCGCCGCAATATTCCTTTTTCGTCTTTTTGCTAGTATATCTCCTTACTATCCGCAGTTTAAAGAAGGAGCCATGTGGGGAGGAATATATCAGGCGGGGGTATTGATTGTTTTTGCAATCTCAATGGTGTTGAAATTACTTTGGCTTATCCTGGCAGATGTGTTTAAGCGCTCAACTGATATTGACGAGGATAATATAAATGCGTAACTCAATTAAGAATTTGATAAACCAGCGGGGAATTTGAGAGAACAACAAGAACTCAAATGCCGGTAAGTAAAGACAAAAAATACAATGTGAATAAATTTTCTCTGTACTTTAAATTGGTTTTTTTAATCAAAACATAACTCAAAAATAAGTTTTAAAATTTACTTCGCTCTACTTTGTCAGATTATGCTAAATCGCGTCATACCCGTCAGGAAGCGGGTATTCAGTGCCATGGACTGTCTTGAACGTAGTCGCATGGGACGGTAAGCTTAATTCCATCCATGGAGCCTGGATTCACAATGTACATCCTTGTAAATTGCCCTTTGGGTCAATGTAAATCGGCCGTCCTGCCGATTTGTCCGGCACCAATCTGTCTGGAACAGATTTGCATTGACTCGAAGGGCGTCTGGCGCGATGCCTGACTTAAATCCATGCCGGAAAGACGATCTTGGAAAATAGTGATCATGTGATCTGACAAAGCAGAATTAAGCAGCTGGTTTCCGGCCAATTAAAACTTCAGATAGGAATTATGGCAGGCCGGGTTTGATGTTCCCTCCTGACAAAATCGGTAAAATTTCCACGCTGTTTGACATCCCAGGCCGCAGCATCCTTAAATTTGGCGCGTAGAAGGCTATTTCGATGATTCCATGGCTGCTCCGGAGTGCTTCGGGGTGTAAATCCGATATAGGTCGTAAGGCGCGACAACAGTATCGAACACAGCTGAGAAAGGCAGGTCGACTGAATAGATGGCTGCCATTATCCCTTTTATCCAATCCGGGTCCTTGCTCTTGGCGCTGAGTAGCCCAACAGAATCTGTTACGTCCAGCCGGACACCGGGATAGACTTTCCATTCCTTATCAGCGGTATCTGTCCTTGCACGTATGCTTGAGCAAGCTGTCATAAGAAAGCTCATGAGAACAACCACAGCCCATATTTCAAATTTTAACTTCATGTATTTTTCCTTCAAATCAATAGAGAGATCACCCTGGAAACCGAACTCAAGAAAGCGGGTAACCGGAATTAAATTTGCCTGAATTTCACGAACGCGCGGCTAAGTGATTTTTTAGCCGGCAGCCCCTGCGCTGCTATAGCCCAAAGCCGTTTTGCGATTGAATTGTAACACCCTTCACACTATATTCGAATGTTTGCCTGCTCCGGTTCGAATCCGCTCACCCTAAGCCGATTCGATCACATGGGGTGTTAATCTTCACCATCTTGCCCTTCATTTTCATCATTAAGCCTATTTTCTTTTGCGAGTACCTTGGTCACGAAGAACAAGCCCCCGATAATTGCTAGTACCATCGCTATTTCAAATATCATTCTCATCATTGCCATCACCTCCGCACTAGAACAACAGCACACTACGCCCATCATGACATAGAATGCCTTATAAGTATCTGGTTTTGTAAGCCTTGCGATTAAC
Organism: Methylobacter sp. KS41; assembly: GCA_002862125.1. Lineage (GTDB taxonomy): Bacteria > Pseudomonadota > Gammaproteobacteria > Methylococcales > Methylomonadaceae > Methylobacter_C. The sequence continues at coordinate 535,883 of PHSP01000003.1, forward strand.
TTCCATATTTAATGCCTTACCTGGGGTAAAAAGTTAGGAAAGCGCCAAAACTGGGTTCTGTCGCAATTATTAAAGAATCGTAAAGTGGCACTTAATACTTGGTCAGAATTATCCTGTTAAAGCCAAAAGCTGCTTATAAGCAGGCATATTTTCCTCAGAAAGCGGCCAAAGCCTAAGGAAGATGAATGGCGAATAACTCAGCGATTTTGTGGCATAATCTACTTTTACGCCTTTTTCATCGAGGTACAGAAAAAGACAGCATATCTCACATAGAAAAAACGGCGAAGAGAATTAATTCTTTTGGAAAATAGACGTCTTTAAAAACTAATCACCCGAGCTTTTACTTTCTAAACTTTGAATCATCGCTCACTCTTTCAAACTTTTGGCGCAACTCATCTTTAATACGAATTAAGAGCTAAATATCAAACGTGCAGAAAATAGGCCATCTCCAGAGGGAGAGAGTTGGGTGAGGGGAAATAAGACCAACATAACCACTTGATTTCATAGTTAAAAATTTAGCTCTTAATTCACATTTTAGTGTATTTCATAAAATAATTTACCATATAGGTAAATGATGCGGGCGGTTAACAAAATACTTTAAAAAGGGCAATTATGAAAAGATGGTTATTCTGTTTAGTTTCTGCCTTATCCCTATATTGCGGCTTTGTAAAAGCAGATACATTAGGGGATGCTGGAGCGGCATATGTCAAAGGAGACTTTGCACAAGTTGTTACATTGTTGCGTCCCCTTGCCGAAAAAGGGAATTCAGAAGCGCAATATAAGCTAGGGGTTATGTATGATGAAGGTAAAGGAGTCCCCCAGAACTATAAAGAAGCAAGCAAGTGGTATCGTCTTAGCGCAGAACAGGGGAAGCCGGGAGCGCAATATAATCTCGGAGTAATGTACGCGCAAGGTCAAGGTGTCTCGCAGGACAATGTTCGTTCTCACATGTGGTTGAGCTTAGCGGCTGCTCAAGGTTTTAGCGAGGCACAAAAGGACCGGAATTGGCCTGATCAACAGATGACACCTGCCCAAATCTCTGAAGCTCAAAAAATGACGCAAAAATGCAAAAAGAGTAATTTTAAAAACTGCAACTAGGTAAATTGGCAAACATCGGTTTTATTTCAAAATAAATACTGGGCCGGCCCATGCCGGCCCGGTGACGCCCTAGAAGGCTTGCTCCGGTAAGCAGTCGGGGTTCGTTATCCAACCTTATTTTGAATAACCGGGTCCGGCCGCCATGAGCAGACGTTCTGGTTATTTGACACTTCGTATCGAAAAGTCTAGATGAGCTACTAATCCGTGAAGAATCAGTAAGATTGTTTATCGATGAGGGTAATTCTCGCCGAACACAAAAAATGATTTTTGGTACGGCGCCTTTGATTTCTGACTCAGAGCTGTTTTGCTTTGAACTCGTTACGAAATTTATGTTGACAACATTTGAAATTTTCTGTAGGTTTTATTACAAGGGAATACCAAAAGCTAAGAGGTCAATTCTCCGTTTAAAGAAGAGCGTTCCCCGTATTTCTGATCCATAGACGAGCAGGAAATTAGAACAGCACACTCGCATAAATGCAGAGAGTCATCAGGTGTCTTTAACTTAGAGGAGCTTACCCTTTATGAAAATAAATGTCCCTACGCTGAACGCCCAGCAGGCAAACATCCAGGCCATTGACATTGGACAGGTCGTGATAGGGCCTATAACCGTTGGCAATCTGACGCTTAGCAACGCTGATTTTACCATGTCGGCTGCGAAAGGTGTTTTAACTGACGTGAGCGTTAGTATTTCTATACATATCTCCGTTGAGTGGCATGTACATGTAGGATTACCCGACGGAATTCCTGACATCGACATCGGTGACACGTACGATCTCGGCTCGATTGGCTTCGGGCCGATCAGCATTGGCAACATTGTGATACCGGGACTCAATAACATCAAGCTGCATATTCCGAGCTTTACGGCTCAAAATATAACTTCAGCACCGAGTGCCCCTGTAACCATACAATTGAAAAAAGTTACCGCAGATAATATCAATGCGGCCAATTTTACCTTGCCCTCGGCAGGCTTTTCACTCTCCGGCATGACGCTCACATCAGCCCAAGCTAATGGCCTTGGAGTTCCCGCCGCGAACATGGATCGGGCAACAATCAGCCATCTTCACGGTGAACCAGTGCAAATTCCCTCGTTCGCGCTCGGTAATTTGAATCTGGGGGCCGCGCAAATCCCCGATATAAGCAGTTCAGTGCCGCTCGATATACCCGCAAATTTGCCAACGCAGTCGCCAGGCTTCGACGCTGGCATACTAAAGCTGTATCTACACCTAACCCCATCCGCGCTTATGCATATCGACCACTTGGAAATCACTAACGCCAAAGCGAGCGCCACAGTCAATAATGTCGTGCTGAATAATGTGACCCTTCCCTATGATGTCATGAATCTCAAGCTGTCTGATATCGGAATAAATACCCTAACAATTCCTTCTATCAATATTGCCTAAAGGAGAGCGAAGATGGACGCCAACGATACTTCAAAAGTTGTGATGGTTCCGGTGAAACGTTATGACATCAACCTCACGCTTGATGACATACTTACACCCCTTACCGAAACCGTAAATAATATTACTACTAAAAATATGAAGGTGGGTGCAGATGTCGCCCCGCATTTATTGAGGTTTCATGATCTCGTTAGTCAGCTCCATGAAGTTGTCACTATAATCAATCGGATAGACCCAAGTCTGTTGGCTTCCAAAGAAAAAAAATAAGGCGGCGCCTGTATTGATTCGTGCTTAAGAGGGGGGGTGTTGCCGAAATTTTATAAAAACTCATAGTTGCCTTATTAGTGGGCAAATTATCCTGCTTACGCCATGAACTGCTTCTAAGCCGGTATTTGTCTTCTGACAACTGTTTCTCTTGTTTCATGTCCCAGTTTCAAGGCTATTGATAGTCGCCGTCTGCGCTGAATAAAATGCATTGCATCCCAACAGGGCGTTTTTTTCTTAATGAATCGATGACCCTGCTCGACCATATTGTTCAAATAATTAACCGGGCATATTTCTATAAAACTGATCAAATCAGTCAAAATGGGTGACATGTTGATGTTTTCGAGACCGGCAAAATTTGCGCCGTTTTTATCCGCGACGACTTTATGGGGAAAGCAATAGTTGTTGATCGCTTGTTTAAAAAATGTGTTAGACCGTGGCATTATTTATCTCTGCTTAAAGCAACCCATTTCAGATCTTCGCATTTTTCAATATCGGACTGCCGAATTTATAAAACAAGTTTCCATCAGCGGCGAGCCGATATTATTCAGGAAGGGTCGCCAACGTACAAATTTATGATATGTTGGCCGTTAAAAATCCTGGAGCAACCGATATGGTAGAACACCAAGAAGACCCGGAACAAGCAGGGAACTGGTACATGCCGAGGGAAATAGCTTATCTCGCCTTTGCAGCTTTACCGATCTCGATCTATGTACTGGCTATAGTCATTCTCGAGCAGGCGAATTTCGGCTCTATGGCTTTGGAGTCGAAACTAGCTGCAATCAACCATACCGCGAAAGATCATTCAGCGCTTGAGCTCTTCGTCGAGGGCCGTTTACACGTACTTTGGCTTAATAGCATTTTGCTCTATTACATTTTGGCTGTAGCCGTTATCGCAACCTGCGCACTCGGATTGAAAAGATCGCTAACGCCTAAAGGCTTCAAACAAGCACTTGCGCTCTGGATGGCATTGTCTTGTGTCGGATTCGGCCATTTGGCTTATGTCGCCGGCAACGATAATACGACCCTCGGTGCAATCTTTCTTTTCACCTTCGAAACGCTGCAAAACTCTCATTTCTTCAAACCACTGGAGTTGGCTTACATCAGGAATATGGTATATATCGTCAACCTTCTGGCAGCCATAGCCCCTATTGCTATCGCACTGACTGCCGCCGCATGCCTGACCCCAGTGGTTGCTACCGACCAGCGCCTGTATTTACAGCTACTCGCAGAGCGATCGCATCAGCTGAAAACAGTAGTTAACCTCGGTTCGGCGTTATTGGTTGCAGGCGTCCTGCACATGCAAGCCTGGCTGAGATGGCCCATCGTATTTGTTGACGATGCCAAACTGGCTAACGCGATGAACGATTGGAGCTTGGCGTTGACGACTTATATCGGTAGCGTTTTCTCATTAATGATTGCGTGCATTTATATTTACTGCGCAAAGATTTTGGCGAAACGGGCTGCGGCGAAATTACTGCAATTATCTGCGGATACGCTTGATTTTTCACTTGAAGACTGGCTAGAAAAACACGGATTCTCGCCTGATCCGACGCTGCGGATTCCGCAAATACTGGCTATATTTGCACCGCTATTGGCGGGTCCGGTAGGCGCGGCGTTAACCGGATTGGGGAATTCAGTCGGACATTAAGTTCTGCTGCTAAAGTTCGCATGTTTTAGACGCTCTATCATCAAAGCCCAATGCCGCTAGGCAGCCTAGAAAGCCGGAAGCTTAGCTGGCCATGGTGCGCGTATTGATCGGGAATGAGTGTCGAGGAAATTTGTATATTGCATTTTTCAATGCCTGCCTGATGACTTTTTACTGATCTTTCTCACGGGCAAAAATGCCCTGCGTACGCGCTTAAGCAATTGATTTTACCTATAAAGTACTGGAACGAACCGCCGGCCTTGGACATCATTTTACGATGCTTCTCCATACACATTTGTTACGACCCGGTAAAACCATTGCGGCCTACTCAGGATTATCAGAAAGGCAATGACCGGCGTTACGGGAATTGGGGCTATGTCTATAATAAACAATGCCAACAAGCTTAGAAAGCCCTTGATCCGTGAGCTTCTGGTTTGCTGAACTCTAACAATTGAAGCAGATAACTGCGGATTGCCGTACATATTTTTAACAAGCCGCAAGAACCATCCTGGACGCATGACAACTATATACATGCCTATCAAGCAACCCGGAGAGACTGGGCCAAAGCCTATGATTGCGAACAACGAGAAAACGGAAAGACATTTTATCTGTGCGACATTCATAATGGTTTATCGAACGGCGAGTAATTTTAATGGCTAACAGCGTATCAGACAAACTCAAATTCAAGAACAGAGACTATAAATTCACCACGGGCCTATGCCGGTCTGGAAATTTTTTGGCGATGGTTTTCTGATCAGTTCGAAAGCAAGACCACATCAGCAATTGGCGGCGATTGATGAATAAGGCAGGAGCGATAAAGAACAGATTTACGTTTCACGATCTGAGAGCAAAAGCTGGCAGTGATGCGGGCAGGAGGTGCGCAAGAATTATTGGGCCATGCCAGTGCGGCAACAATCAAAAAAGTGTACGAAAGAAAGCCAGCGAAGGTACGTCCGATTCGCTAAAAGTTAGACAATCCTAAATTTTAATTTTTCTAACTTATTGATATTTGGGGTGAACGACGGGGCTCGAACCCGCGACAACCGGAATCACAATTACAAACACAACTTATACATATCAACATCTTACGTATTTTATTTATCAGTAATATCAAGAGAAAGACTATTGTTTATTAAGAAGCTTTCTTTTTTTTGTCAGTAGACTTTTGGGTTATAAAACTTTAAAAACTAAACATTGATTTATCTCATATTCTTATTGAAGTATATATAATAAACAAAAGGTAAAAATAATTATCATAATTTAATCACTAACTTTTTATATAAAATAATCTAAATTAATTTACTAAATACAAAAGCAACATAGATACTATGCCGATTTCATATAATATTAAAACATTTTTACATTGACTTTAATTTTGGATAATATGATATATAGAATATAAATAATTTTTAATAAAAATAGTTATCCTGTATAAATATTAATTTATAGCAACAAATAAAAAAGAAAATTTTAACGTAAATAACATAAATACAAGCCATACAATAAATATTTAACTCTATACCATTACAATGGACAAATACTATTAATACAAAAAATACATTAACAAATTACATATGCATATCAATTAGCTTATATCAATATTAATTCTACCTATAGAAAAATGCTAACTTATTAAGGCTACAATATGAACAATACACTATCAAATGATATTATAGAGCATTTCAATGAAAGAACATTTGGATTCAGTGAAAATGAAAGAATAATAACTAATGAATATGATATTGCCAGTAGAATACCTCGTATTGAATCTATGGTTAAAAAAATTATAAATTCAGAAGGAGAGTTATTTTACAAAGAAGAATCAAAGGATGGCAGAGTAAAGTTAGGTTGTATATACAATCAGCTTTTGTACAATATCGAAGTTTATTTTAAATATAACTTGAGTCCACTACATGATAGAGAATTTTCAAAGTCACATTTTGCAAATGAAATTATCGAAACTTTTTCTCAACATCAATTTAATCCTTATGTTTCATTATTTATTAATATTTTGAATGAGGTGGTAATTTGCAAATTCGACACTAATTTAAAAACTAACTCTATAGATTACGAAGAAAAGTTAATCAAAAAAATAGAAGTATTAAATAAATTTATTGAGCGAATTAGAACTGAAGGAAAAAGCAAAGAATTTAAAAGAATTATAAACAATTTTAAACGCCAAGTAGACAAAAACACCAAGAGCGTTATTGATTACATTAATCACTTGTTTACGATAAACTCAAGATTACTTTCATTACGTTTAGACTTTAGATATAACAAAGATAATAATTCAAATTCGCTTATGACAAAAGAAGAGGTATTCCAACAGTATTTGAAGTTAAAAAAGGATCGTGAACAATTATTTAATGTTAATAAATCCAATAGACTTCTTGAACATATGGTTGGATATGTTTGGAAAATGGAATATACCCGACTCACTGGATGGCATTGTCATACTATTATTTTTTTTGATGGTTCTAAAGTTAGACGCGATTGCGGTCTTGGCATGTTAATTGGAGAATTTTGGAAAAAAACAATTACTGAAGGTAAAGGTTTATATTTCAATTGCAATGATCTAAAGTATAAAAAAAGTTTTGAGGAACAAGGAACTCTCGGCATTGGTATGATTAATCACGACGATCATAATCTCAGAAAAAATTTAGAGAAAGTTGCTGAATATTTGACTAAACCAGATTATTACGCAAGGGTAGTTGTTAAAGAAAATGGGAGAACATTTGGTAGAGGTGAAATTATAAAAAATCCTAAAGTACTTCAACGTGGTAGGCCTAGAAAATGTTCAACAGATTACCTTCATAGTCATTTCAACGCATGAATTGTTCGAAAAGATCTTACTATGCTGTTGAAAGATGAAGTAAATGTTTCTGAGCATGTACTTATGTATCTTCTTGGAAAATTTTTTACATCTGATGACGAAGAAGTGGTTAAAGTTGGTATTGAGAAATTAAAACTAACTCTTGCAGAAAACTATGTTCGCCCAGATGAGGCCGCAAGAGGCAAATCGCTGATCCGTGAAAAAAATTCTATTTTTCGATTTTGAATTCAACCGACTATAGCTTCTTCCTCATGCGTAGGGGTTCTATGGTACTAGCTATGTAATCAATGAGCGCTTCAAGTTTGCCCGGCAGTTTCCTGGCCGTAAGCAGGAGGAGTTCAACCAGGATATTTTGCAGTTTGGAAAGGCCAGTGCGAAATTGACTTGCTAATCGTGTCGGCGATGGGCCGTGGCCTTACTGACCTGGTGTTGGGAGGCTTTAGTGACCATCGCGGTGAGATTGGTCGAGAGGACCTTGGCATAAAAATCTTGTTTAACTGACAAGGCGGATTTGCTGGAAAAGTTCTCAATTTTCACCCGCTGCTTGAGGCGTTTGTAGTTTTTTTCAGCGACCTATCCAAGGGGGTACAGTTCCTCGAATTCGCTGACAGGGAAGGCTTCCTGAGCCATCAGGTTAGTGATCAGCACTTCAATTTCGCCATCCTCCAGCTCAACGCTTATCAGACGAAGTTTAATTAATCAATAGGTAAACCCCCGGCTTAGCCGGGGAGACTCTCATAGGTTTTACCGATGCGGTAGTTTTTCTTATTTTTAAATTTCGACCAAGAAATTTGAAGGAAAAGAAAATATGAAAGACTATAAGAGTTTGTCGCATACGCGATGGGATTGTAAATACCACATTGTATTTATTCCGAAGAAAAGGAAGAAAGTCATTTATGGCGGCTTGAGAAAATATTTGGGTGAGATTCTGCATGAGCTGGCGAAGCAAAAGGGCATTGAAATATTGGAAGGGCATTTGATGAGAGACCACGTTCATATGTGTTTGAGTATCCCTCCCAAAATAGCGGTATCGAGTGTAGTTGGCTATTTGAAAGGGAAGAGTGCAATAGCCATTGCGAGGAAATTCAAGGGAAGACAAAGAAACTTCAATGGCGAGCACTTTTGGGCGAGAGGATATTTTGTTTCAACGGTAGGGCTGGATGAATTTGTAGTGAGAGAGTACATTCGCCATCAAGAAAGCCAAGATGAATTTTACGAGCAATCAAGTTGGATATGACAGGCGGCTTGGCCGCAATAAGAGCCCTTTTGAGGGCGTAACCCAATAAACCTCCGGCTATGCCGGAGGTGACTTAATTGGTTTCGTCGTAATGACATTGGTGTCCACTTTATTTTTTTAGTAAAAATTCGATGCTGAATAGTACACTGAGTAATTTAAAGTTTTTTCTAACGCATTATTGTATTAGGTGTATACCTGATGACGTAAAGTTAAGCATTTGTGGTAAGTGTGTCGAAATATGCCCATCTTAACTCTCGAACCTAAAATAACAGTTGTCTCGTTAACTTAACAACAACAGCTGTATTATTACAGGGGGATCATGGCTTATACTTAAATGATATGTAGGGCTTTTTTTATTAGTAGCTCGCCCGTCTTTAAATAACTCGCTGGTATCGCCTTAAAATGACTATTATTTTTCATAGCTTACACATTTCTTATTAATACTTCGCGTTCAGCTGCAGCTGTTTTTTTTAAAACTTATGGCTTTGCTTTATAGATAGGATTAAAGCCTAGTAAATAGCAGGATCCAATAGACGTAGTTTCCTATGAAAAATGTTTTCGATTTCCGTGACGAACTGGTTTCAGATTACAGCTCCTTCTCACGCAGCTTCACCCGCATTGCAGCCCTAGACATCCGTCAAGAAGTTGAACGTCAATACGATGCAGGGCGCTATTGGCCGGAAGCACTGATTCAAATAAACCCCAATTACCAGCGCAAAACGACAGTCCAGCAACTCGCTGAGCAGGGTATTCTGCATAAAAAATGTGCTGATATTTTTCAATTAGGCAAGCTGGAACATAACCTCCAGCCGTTACACCTTTACACGCACCAACTGCAAGCCATAGCAAAAGCACAATCTGGTCAAAGCTATGTTGTAACGACCGGTACTGGTTCGGGTAAGTCGCTGTCTTTCTTCATTCCGGTAATCGACAAAATACTTCAAGATAAAGCAAATGATGGAATTGCCAAAACGCGAGCCATTGTCATTTACCCTATGAACGCGCTGGCGAACAGTCAGCTTGAGGAATTAAATAAATTTTTGTACGGCTATGATGACGCAGAACGGCCATTCAGTGTTGCTCGTTACACTGGCCAGGAATCCAAGGCGGAACGTGAAGCGATAGCCGAAAGCCCCCCGGATATTTTGCTGACCAATTTCATGATGCTTGAGCTCATATTGACGCGTTATGAGAATACAGATCGCCGTGTTGTCGAGCATTGTACAGGGCTCAATTTTATAATCCTGGACGAACTGCATACCTATAGAGGGCGTCAAGGTGCCGATGTTTCCTTGTTGGTTCGCCGATTACGTGAACGCTTGCACGCCGAACAAATGATTTGTATTGGTACCTCCGCAACCATGTCGAGCACTGGCAGCAAAGATGACCAGATGAAAACGGTAGCCGAAGTTTCCAGCAAGTTATTTGGCACCTTAGTCTCTGCCAACGACATTATCCGTGAAACGCTTGAGCGTGTTACTGACCCTTCTAAGGATGTTACCGCCATTCGGCCACTGCTATTGGAATCACTTGCCAGAACGTCCTTTAAATGGTCAACCTTTGAAGACTTCCAAAGCGATCCGCTCGCCATTTGGGTGGAATTGAATCTGGGTATTGAGTTACCAGTTGATAGCGAACCTGTTCGAGCAAAACCCATCAGTTTATCAGAAGCAGCCGATCGATTAGTTCAAGATGCTTCCTGCACTTTGGAAATTGCAAAAGCGGGATTGCAAAAATTCCTTATAGCAGCCCAGCACGATGTAACAACTCCGCAAGGTCAACCACCCTTTGCATTTAAGCTGCATCAATTTATTAGCGGCCCCGGCAAAGTTCATGCAACACTGGAGGCGCAAGGTACCCGGCATATTACCTTGGATGCGCAACGTTTTGCGCCAGGAAGGCAAACAGAATCCGTACTCTTATACCCTACCCATTTCTGCCGGGAATGTGGGCAGGAATATCATCCGGTTTGGCGTGAAGAAAGTAGCAGCATCCATTTTAAGCCACGGGAAATTGATGATATTAGTGCCGATGAAAATGAGGAAGCCCGGTTTGGATTTTTATGTCCAAGCAATAACAGTCAGCAATTTCATGGGAACATAGAAGACCTTCCTGAAATCTGGCTTGACCTTAATAAAGCGGTACCCAAAGTAAAAAGTACCTATAAGAAAGCAGTGCCCATTGCTACGCAAGTTGATCCGCAAGGTGTCGAAAGGCAAGGTGAACATTATTGGTTTATACCGGGTAAATTCCGCTTTTGTCTGAACTGCGCCTATGTGCATGAAGCGCATGGCAAAGACATTAACCGGTTATCCAGTCTTTCTGGTGAAGGGCGTTCATCAGCAACAACCATGCTTACACTGAGCGCCTTACGCCAGCTATTTGTTGAAACCGATATTCCAAAAGGAATACCTGACCCCAGAAAATTGCTGGGGTTTACCGACAATCGTCAGGATGCTGCCTTACAAGCTGGACACTTTAATGATTTCGTGTTTTTGCTTACTTTGCGAGCTGGCTTGATAGCCGCCTTGGAAAATAAAGGGGGCATTCTGACCGAAGAACATCTGGCAGACGAAGTGTTCAATGCGCTCGGTTTCAATCAATTAGACCCGGCAACATTAGCAGAGTATCTACGTACGCCCAAGTTAATGGGGCTTGCCCGGCAAGAAGCGCAACGAACCTTGCGCTTTGTATTGGGTTATCGGTTACTGAGAGATTTGCGTAGAGGTTGGCGCTTTAATAATCCCAATCTCGATCAACTCAATCTATTGGTTATTAACTACCGCGAATTACACGAGTTTTGTGCCGATGAATCGGCATTTGGCCAACCTGGTACGTTATTACGCAAGCTGGACACAACCGGGCGAGAAGCATTCTGCAGGTTGGTGTTTGATGAAATGCGGCGAGCGCTTTGTTTGGAAAGCCGTTATCTGGACCCAGTTGACCAGGAAAAAACCAAAAACACCGCGCATCAATATCTCAATGAACGCTGGGCATTTACGTCAGATGAGGCTTTGGCGACTTCGAAGTATCTGATTCTAGGCAAGCGTCCCGAATATAAAGGCAAACCTCGAAATGACCTAGTCAGTGGCGGCCCGCGTTCACGCATCATCAAACAGCTGAAAAGAGCAGCATTCTGGAAGGAGTCGCCATTTGCTGGACAGGTTTCCAGTTGGAAGGAACAGGAACTCGTTGAAGCGATGGAAGCTCTGCTTAATGTGGCTGTGAATTACGGGTATGTTCATAAGCACTCTATCGATAATTCAATTCTGGGATGGCGATTAAATGCAGCTGCTATGGATTGGTGCTTGCCGCTCGTTGATGATAATGAAGATCAACGTAAACCCAATGCCTTTTTCCGCCAGCTTTATCTAGTGATGGCGCAAATGATTAAACTACCTGCGCATCCCTTGTTTGAGTTTGAGGCTCACGAACATACTGCCCAGGTTGATGCTGCTCGTCGACAGCTGCTTGAACAGCGCTTTCGCTATACCGACAAAGATCGTCAGGACTGGGCGGATAATCCCGCGCATGAAGCGCCCCTGGAACGCCTGCCCGTGATGTTTTGTTCACCCACTATGGAGCTGGGTGTTGATATTTCCGCACTCAATACCGTTTATTTGCGCAATGTTCCACCCACCCCAGCCAATTATTCACAACGCAGCGGCCGGGCAGGCCGATCAGGTCAGCAAGCCTTAGTTATCACTTATTGCGCCGCGCAAAGTCCTCATGATCAATGGTTTTTCCATAATGCCGACAAAATGGTTTACGGCATCGTCAAACCACCTACCTTGGATTTGGCAAACCGTGATTTGGTGGAAAGTCATTTACACGCAGTATGGCTGGCCTGTTGCGAAGTGGAACTGGAAAACAGTATCGCTCCGCTGGTTGATCTGGAAAAGCCGGAAAAACCAATAAAGCCTGAACTGCTTGCACGTCTAAGCGACAAAGATGCTCTAGTCAAAGCCAGAAATGCAGCCACGCGCGTTGTCGCGCAATTGCAAACCGAGCTGAAGGAGACTAACTGGTTCAATAACGACTATGTTGAGCAGGTTATTAATGCCTCGCCCAAAGCGTTTACAAATGCCCTGGAACGCTGGCGAACGTTATTTGATGCAACCCTCAAGCAAATGGATATGGCTGACAGCATCGTCAAAAGCCATACCGCGTCGCACAGCGAACGTGAAAATGCCCGTCGGCGCTACGGCGATGCCGCCCGTCAATATACCGTGTTATTAAAAACAGGCAATACGCAGAATTCCGATTTTTATACCTATCGTTATTTGGCAAGCCAAGGCTTTTTACCGGGCTACAACTTTCCGCGATTACCACTTATGGCCTGGATTCCTGCACGCGGAGGCGTAAATAGCAGTGGCAAGGATGATACTGGCAGCATGGTGAGTCGCCCACGTTTTCTGGCACTGTCAGAATTCGGTCCGCGCAGCCTGATATACCACGAAGGCCAAATGTATCGTGTGGTTCGTGCCAAACTCAATGTAGGCTCGGCGGATCATGTTTCAGGAAACAGTACCTTAGGGACGGTGTCGGCGCGTATCTGTAGTCAATGTGGTTATGGTCATCTGGGCGAAGAGCATGAATCAGAACCACTGGCAAACTGCTGCGAGAATTGCGGCGCATTGCTCACCGAGCATGATTGGGTCAATCAACTGTACCGTATTGAAACCGTTGAGACTATTGCAGTGGAACGCATTTCAATCAACGATGAAGAACGTCAACGCCAAGGCTTTGAATTACAAACCACCTATCGATTTCTGCCTGGCCCGGATGGCGTGGTGCAAAAGCATAAAGCGCATGTAGTCCATCATGATGAAACGTTCTGTGCCATAACCTACTCGCCGGCAGCACGAATTTGGCGTATCAACCGGGGTTGGCGGCGGCGCAAAGATAAAAATCAGCTAGGCTTTTACATCAATCCGATTACAGGTGTTTGGAGCAAGCAGGATGATCCGAATAAGGACGAGGGGGCTGAAAACGATGAGGCATTACTCGATAAAGTACCCAATCAACGCATTGTTCCGTTTGTAGAAGATCATCGTAATGTTCTGATCCTTACCCCGGTAAAGCCCTTGTCTCTAATAGCCATGGCAACTTTACAGGCAGCACTTAAGCGTGGTATAGAACAGACTTTCCAAATTGAGGAGTCAGAACTGGTTGTTGAATCTTTGCCAAACGCTGATAATCGCCAGGCGTTATTGTTTTATGAAGCAGCAGAAGGTGGGGCTGGTGTTCTGACTCGCTTAGCAACGGAACCAACCAGTCTGGCTATAGTGGCTAGCGCTGCGCTTCGCGTGATGCATTTTGACACCCTGAAAAACGTTACTAGCGTTGAGGAACTCGAACAGCATGATCAACGTAATGCTGAGGGTGAACGTATTTGTGAAGCAGGTTGTTACCAATGCTTGCTGTCCTATTTCAATCAGCCTGACCATGACCATATCGACAGACGCAACCGGGATGCTTTGCAATTGTTAATCGCACTCGTCAATGCCAATGTCACTTCGATCAATGACGAATATCAACCGTTTAAACAGCAAGCCACTGAAAATGGGTTGCTTGGTGAGTGGCTTACCGCGTTGCAGGCAAGACAGCTAAGGCAACCTGATGCAATCGAAGTTTCCATCAATCATGGACAAGCCATTGCAGCCGGACAATATAAAGGCCAGCGCATTCTGGTATTTTTAGAAGCCTTGGCAAACGATACAAAAACCCAATTGGAAGATAAAGGTTGGCAAGTGCTGGATTTTTCAAACCCCAACCAATGGCCTACTTTATTTGAACAATACGCCGAGTTACTCGGTAAACAAGAGAGCAATTCATGAACATGCCAGTCCACGATTTTACTATCGGCAATCTGGTTCGCGCACGAGGCCGTGAGTGGGTTGTGCAACCCGATTCAAAGCAAGATTGGTTGCGCTTGCGGCCCTTGGGCGGTGCTGACAATGACATCATAGCGTTGATTCCCGAGCTGGAGTTCCAGCCAGTCGAGCCCGCTACATTTCCTTGGCCTAACCCCGAAAAACCCGGCAATCATGCCTCTGCCTTGCTTTTGCGAGATGCACTGCGCCTAAAATTACGGGCTGGTGGTGGTCCATTCAGATCTTTTGGTAACATCGCTGTAGAACCCAGAGCCTACCAGTTGGTGCCATTACTCATGGCATTGCGACTAACCACGGTGCGACTATTGATTGCCGATGACGTGGGTGTCGGTAAAACCATTGAAGCTGGCCTAATTGTTCGCGAATTGATGGACCGCGGTGAAATCAGCCGATTAGCCGTACTCTGTCCACCGCATCTAGTTGAACAATGGCAAGGTGAACTGGAGGAGCGTTTCAACCTCCAGGCCGTTGTTTTAACTTCAGCCAGCGCCAGCCGCATCGAGCGCGATTTGCCGCATGGTGTTAGTTTGTTTGATCATTATCCCTGTATCGTGGTGAGTCTTGACTACATCAAAAGCGAACGTCATCGTGAGCATTTTCTGGCGATTGCTCCGGAGTGTGTAATTGTCGATGAAGCCCATACCTGCGCGAGCAGCGGTCAAGGTAAACAATTGCGATTTGAGTTGTTGCAACGCCTGGTGGCTAATGAAGAGCGGCACATGCTGTTGCTAACGGCTACCCCGCATTCCGGTGATGAAGCCGCTTTTTATAATCTTCTGTCGCTGCTTAACCCCGCGTTTGCAGCGTTGCAAAACCGCACTTCTGCCAGCGATCCGTTGCGTCTTGAATTGGCTCGCCATTTCGTACAACGACGCCGCATAGATATTGACGAATGGCATGATACACGGGGATTTCCTAAACGCATGACTACAGAATTGACTTACGAGCTCAGCGGTGCGTGGGGACAGTTTTTTGATGACGTGCAAAGCTATTGCCGCGAACTCGCTGAATCAGTTGAACAATCGGCAAACGGCAATACCCGATTGATTTGGTATGCCACTTTAGCATTATTACGCTGTGTAGCCTCATCACCAGCGGCTGCCGTTAAAGCGTTGAATACCCGGCTTGAAGGCACATTGGATAACGAGACGTGTCTGACCGATAACCGGCTCTACGACGGTCAAGCGGATGATTTGGATACTAACGACCTGGAACCGCCTGCGCAATTGCAGGATGCAGCCCGGTTACAGAATTTGATTGCTCAGGCAGGAAGACTGAGCGGTAAAGCCGGTGATCCCAAGCTGGCATTATTAATTTCCCACCTCAAAATCCTGCTAAAAGAAGGTTTCCAGACGGTCATCTTCTGCCGCTATATCGCAACTGCCCATTATGTTGCCGAACACTTACGTGCCCAGTTTCCAACCGTGACCGTGGAAGCCGTGACTGGCGAATACACCCCGGTGGAACGCGAGCAGCGGGTACAATCAATGGATGACGCCAATCAGCGTTTGCTAGTCGCTACCGACTGTTTGTCGGAAGGCATCAACTTGCAGCATTTATTTACCGCAGTGGTGCATTACGATTTGGCATGGAATCCAACTCGCCATGAACAACGCGAAGGCCGGGTTGACCGCTTTGGACAGCAGGCCCCCGAAGTGCGCTGCACCATGCTCTACGGTCAGGATAACCCGGTAGATGGCTTTGTATTAAACGTAATCCTCAGAAAAGCTGACGTTATTCGCAAAGAGCTTGGGGTACTGGTACCCATGCCTGAGGATGAGTCACGCATTAATCAAGCACTTGTCAAAGCAGCCTTGATGAAACGAAGCGAACGAAACCTTAGCTTATTTGATTTCGTTGAGCAGGAAGAAATCCTCAAACCTCTGCAAGCCAAATGGCACGATGCCATGGAAAAAGCCAAGGCCAATCGCACCGTGTTTGCGCAGCGCCGTATTAAACCGGAAGAAGTCATGCCGGAATGGCAAAAACAGCAAATCGCATTAGGCTCTGAAGCGGATGTTAAACGCTTTGTGCAAACCGCCTGCGCTCGACTCAATGCGCCACTGGAACCTTTTAAAGGTAACCGTTTCAAATTATTGCCCCAGCATTTCCCTGAAACTTTAAAGCTCAGGCTAGCCGATGAAGGCATTGAAAAGCCCTTGACTATCGATTTTTCACAATTACACCGCAGCCACCCAGTCGTTAGTTTGCTGGCCGAACACTTACTGGAAGAAGCCTTGCTTGGCGAAAAGCCGCTGGCAGCCCGTTGCGCAACAACTGTCACCGGATCAGTCGAGGTGGTAACCACCTTATATCTGCTCCGTCTGCGCCATCAACTCAGTTATGTTCGTCGTAGACAACCCTATCAACTGATGGCTGAAGAAACCGTCACCCTTGCAGTTCGAGGCCGGACCCAACCGGAATGGCTCAGCGAAGAAACTGCCGGCGCACTACTGGAATGCCAACCCAGCGGCAATTTACCGCTCGAAGTCATGCAACGCGAAATCAAAACAGCATTGGAATTTATCCAGGCCCACCCGGATCGAGTGGAAGCGCTCGCGGGGCAGCGAGCGGAAGCCTTACTGGTTGATCATCGCCGGGTACGCGAAGCGGCCCGCGATGTCGGGCAATACAGTGTCACTCCTTGTTTGCCGGTGGATGTTATCGGTATTTACGTTTTACTTCCCGACGCATTGTAAAGGCTTAATCATGAAACGCGTCAGAAGAAACCATACTAACGCCCTCAATTTGCCAACCTTGCACCTGGAAGGTGGCTTATTCCTGCCCGATCAACTGGAAAATGCGGCATTGGGTAAAGCCAGTTATCAAAAGGAGGCTGATTATCAAATTCCCACTGGCCTTAAACTAAAAGACGAATACAGCCGGGCGTTTCAAATCGCTTCTGCCCAATGGAAACATTTTGCTCCCAATCTGGAACGGCAGGATGTCGATGTTGCCGATGTCACCATCAAGTTTGTCCACGACCTGCTGCGCGATGCATTGGGTTACAGCGGTTTTCAACTGATAAGCGGTATCAGCATCGGCGAACGTCAATACCCCATCACAGCATTAGCAGGGCAAACCATTCCGGTAGTAATTGCCCCACACTCTCTTGGGCTGGATGAAGCCGACCCACAATTTGCTGTTGCCGGCAGTGGCGCTCGTAAGAAAAGTCCGTTTCAACTGGCTCAGGAATTTCTCAATGCGAGTGCTCAACATCTTTGGGCACTGGTCAGCAATGGTAAACAAATCCGCCTGTTACGCGATGCCGCCACCCTGACACGGCCCAGCTATTTAGAGTTTGACTTGCAAGATATGTTAGGTGGCTTACGCTTTGCCGAATTTGAAATGGCCTGGCGTTTACTGCACGCTAGCCGATCATTACTCCCCTCTCCCTCTGGGAGAGAGGATGAGGGAGAGGTAGCGAATATCTGGGAAAACTGGCGCAGCGAAGGCCAGCGCGAAGGCACCCGAGTCCGCGACGGCTTGCGTCAAGGTGTTACCGATGCCTTGTTAACACTGGGCACTGGATTTATCCAACATCCCGCCAATGAAACCTTGCGCCGCGATCTGCACGAAGGCCGCTTGAGTAAGGATGCCTATTTTCAACAACTGCTACGCCTGGTTTACCGGCTGATATTTTTGTTTACCGTTGAAGATCGCGGGATATTACACACTGATGATAACGACAGGAAAACCATCGCTGCCCGTAAAGCCTATGCCGAAGGCTATGCCATGGCCCGGCTACGTGACCGTTGTTTGCGTCGCCGAGCCCGTGACGGTTTCGACGACTTGTGGACGGGCTTGCGGATTGTGTTTCGTGGCCTTAGCAACGGCGAACCACGCTTGGCCTTACCGGCCTTGGGTGGATTGTTTGCCGACACTCAATGTCCGGCGCTGGACACATCCACCCTCAGCAACGCCAATTTGCTGGCAGTGATGCAACAAATGCGCTGGTCCAATCTTAGCGGTCATCTCACTCCCGTCGATTACCGCAATATGGGACCTGAAGAACTGGGCTCGGTATATGAAAGCTTGCTGGAACTGGTGCCGGAAATCGACCTGCCTGCCCGACAGTTCGGTTTTGTCGGTTTGACCTCATTGGGCAGCACCCAAGGCAATGCCCGCAAAACCAGTGGCAGCTATTACACAGCAGATAGTCTGGTGCAGGAACTCATTAAATCTGCCCTCGACCCAGTGATAGAAGACCGGTTGTCGAATAATCCCGCCAACCCCACCGCAGCCTTGCTCAGCATCAAAGTCATCGATACCGCCTGCGGCAGTGGTCACTTCTTGCTCGCCGCTGCCCGGCGCTTGGGCGAACGGCTGGCAGCCTTGCAGGCGCCAGATGGCGCAGTCAAGCCACATGACTATCGCCATGCCTTGCGTAAAGTCATTAGCCACTGTATTTTCGGCATCGATCGCAACCCGATGGCGTTAGAACTGGCTCGAATGGCGTTATGGCTGGAAGGTTTTGAAGAAGGTGTAGCGCTGTCGTTCCTCGATCACCATTTACAATGCGGCGATGCCTTGATCGGCTTGACCGACCTCAAACAACTGCAACACGGCATCCCCGACGCCGCCTTCAAACCTTTGTCCGGCGATGACAAGATGGTATGCAGGGACATCGCTAAAGCCAACAAAGAATGGCTTAAAGCTTTTGCTAAACATAAAACTAACCGCAATCTCGACATAGCGCTCGACGACGCCGATGGGCTTTCTAGGCTACAAGCTTTAGAAGCGCTGCCTGATACAACTACCGCAGAAATTGCCGGCAAGGAATCCGCCTATCAAGTATTCATGTCTCATGAAAAACAAAGCAGGTTAGGTAATGCTGCTAACCTGCTAGTAGGTGCTTTTTTAATCCCCAAAACCGATGCAGAGGCTCAACTCACCACCCCTACCAGTCAAAATCTCTATTTGGAGTTGTTCACCAAGCAAACAGCCGATGAATTGAACTTTGTGCATCAGCGTCAACGTCTAGCGATGGCACGGCAGGCCTGTGAAGAGGCTCGCGTGCTGCACTGGCCTTTGGCGTTTCCGCAAGTTTTTGCGCAAGGAGGTTTCGATTGCGTATTGGGCAACCCGCCATGGGAGCGCATCAAGCTGCAAGAAGAGGAATTTTTTGCCACGCGTAACCGTTTTGTCGCCGAAGCCAAAAACAAGTCCGAACGCGGGCAACGTATTGACTGGCTGGCACATGGCATGTTGGCCCGCAATCTGTATCCAGAACTGGAACATCCACCCCTGGAATGTGAAGCCGAACAACGAGTATATCAAGACTTTATCAGTGCCCGCCGTACCGCCGAAGCAGCCAGTGTTTTTGCCCATGTTAAAGACAAGGATGGCGGACGTTATCCCTTGACCGGTGTCGGTGACGTCAATACTTATGCATTATTTGCTGAAACTATCATCCAGATTACCGCCAAAACCGGGCGAGCTGGGTTTATTGTGCCTACCGGCATTGCCACCGACGATTCCACCAAAGCCTATTTTGGCCATATTGCTCAGAGTGGGCAACTAGCCAGTCTGTATGATTTTGAAAATCGTGAAAAAATTTTTGCGGCAGTCGATAGCCGTATGAAATTCAGCCTGCTGACGTTGGGGCATGCCGAACAAGCTGAATTCGCTTTCTTTTTGACCAACACCCAGCAACTCGGCGACTCGCGTCGCCGTTTTGCGTTGAGTGCCGATGACTTTAGTCGCATCAATCCCAACACGCTGACCTGTCCGGTCTTCCGCTCGCGTATGGATGCCGAACTGACTCGCAAAATCTACCAGCGCGTGCCGGTTCTGATTCGTGAGGCACGGGGCAAAGAGCCAGAACAGAATTCGTGGGGGATTCGTTTTATGACGATGTTTCACATGTCCAACGATAGCCACTTGTTTCAAGACGGCCCTGCACCGGACAGATTACCGCTGTACGAGGCGAAAATGATCCACCAGTTCGACCATCGCTGGGCAAGCTACCGGGTTGAAGACGGCAAAGACACAATAGGCGATGTAGCGCTTGCAGATAAACAAACCCCGGATTTTTGTGTCATCCCGCGTTACTGGGTTTCTGCTCGGAGCGTATACTTACGAACTGCAAAGTTACCCAGCGGGCTGCTCAAGGCATTGGAAGAGAATTGTACACAATTAATTATTTTAGGGATTGCCCACCTATTATTTGGCCACTGGTTGCTGCAAGTCGATTCAAACGATCCAGAGCTGATAGTTTCTAACTTGTTTTCCAGATGGAAAGATTTTGTGGATTTTCATCCATTTGCGAGAAAAATCCCTCCGACTAGTTTAGGCCTATACGGCAACAATCCTGGTTGCTTCAAACCTCTGAATGATAGCTATCTGCCCGCGGAGGGACTTGATTCAATCAAATGCACAGACCGTGAAAGTACTGCCTGGTATATGGCTGATGAAAAATCTGTCTACGCCTACTTGGATTTTGCATCTCAGTATGAGATAGACATAGCCACATTCCCTTCGCTTAAAGATGACGAAGACGTGTTGAATTATTCAGAATTACTTTTGGAGCAAGCTACGCCAAAATGGTTTATGGGATTTCGAGATATTTGCCGGGCAACTGACGAGCGTACGGTGATTGCAAGTGTGATTCCAAGAGCGGGTGTGGGCAATAAAGCACCTTTGTTTTTTTTCGACGAAAATATTTCTAAGTTACGAATTGCCGCACTTGTCGGTAATTTGTCGGCCTTATGTTTTGATTTTGCAGCAAGACAGAAAATTGGCGGCACCACACTGAATTACTTTCTTTTTAAACAGCTCCCCGTTCTAACACCAGATTTCTACAGTGAAGTAGACTTCACTTTCATCGTCCCCCGTGTCCTGGAACTGACCTACACCGCCCACGACCTGCAACCCTGGGCGCAAGATTTGGGTTACGATGGCCCACCCTTTCCGTTTGACCCCGATCGCCGAGCCATACTCCGCGCCGAACTCGACGCCTGGTACGCCCGTGCTTACGGTTTAAACCGTGACGAACTGCGTTACATCCTCGACCCCGCCGACATCATGGGCGACGAGTACCCCTCCGAAGCCTTCCGCGTGTTAAAAAACAACGAACTACGCAATTTCGGCGAATACCGTACGGCTAGGTTGGTTCTGCGGGAGTTTGATCGCATGGCTTTAGCTGATGCTGAAAATAAACCATTTGAGAGCCTGCTTGTACCTCCGCCGGGTCAAAAAATACCTGTTGCCTACTCCTCGCTAGGCGTAATCCGTGATGATGGGGATGCCCGATTGGCGGGCTTGATGTTCTCAATGATCAAAGAGTCGAGTTCGTTGCCGCGCAAGCAATTGGATTTAGCTTTAACACTTGCCCAGATGTCTGATAGCGCATCCAGTCAATTAGCTAGTAAGGCTACTAATGTGCTCGATAATTACCGCAACATGGGGGTGTTTGACCCGGAGCGGATTGGGCGTTCGCAAACCTTGCTACGCTATTTTGAAGAGGCTGGAGTTATTTGTTTTGAACAAAAAGGAGCTGAGATTACTGCCCTACCAACTACGGTTATACCCGATGGGTTAATTTTTGAACATGATATGAAAGAGATAACGCTTGCGTTATTGAGTGTTGCACAAACAAGACTTCAACAATCGTCTTCCCTGAAAGATGAAGATGCAGATACTCAAGTGAAGTATGCATAGCGAGAATTGATTATGGAAAACTTGCAAGAAAGCCTTTCCACACAAAAATCATCGCCTCATCTCTGGATTGAGCGCTTGGCGATATTTAGTCAGGCCGATGCCGATCAATGTATTCGTTCGGTTGCGTTTCGGCGGGGATTAAATGTGATTTGGGCACATGAGCCAGCCGCCGGCAGTGCCTATACTGGCATCCATGCCGCTGGTCACGGCGTAGGCAAGACATCGCTCTGTTTACTAATGCGCTTTTGCCTTGGCGACAATGCCAAATCAGTTAATGAACTTAGGGAAGAAGTCTGTGGCGAGTTTCCGCATGGCGGGGTTGGTATGGTGGTACACCTCGCAAATCAAACCTTCGCTGTTTTTCGTTTGTTTAATGCTTACAAAGACGGTTTCGTTGCAAACGGCAGCAACATTGAATCTCTTTTTAACGATAACACAAGCCAGTCTTTTAAGGATTTCGAGACACAATTGGCGGAGGTATTCTTATCCAGGATTCATCCCCGAATCATTCCTGAAACGGCACAAGTTATTGAATGGCGCCATATTCTTGCTTGGATGACCCGCGATCAAGGTTCACGGTTCAAGTCATTTTTCGCATGGCGGGAGGGCGAAGGCACCGGTTTACAGCGATCACGGCAAGACCCGCCTATTATTATGCGTGCCGTGCTGGGCTTGATGGATCAACAAGAATCCGGGTTATTAACAGACATACGCGCTCTTGAACGCAACCTGGAAACCGTTCAGCAAGATACTGAACGACTTCAACAGGAACCCGTACTGATACGCCGTCGTATTGAGTCTGAGCTGAGAACCTGGTTAGAGCTGCCAGATGATCTGCCAATGCACTCTGATGATTTATTTAAGGAGTCCGTTGAAGATAAAGTCAATGAGGCCAGGAAAATAGCTGAAACGCAGTTAAATGCAGCCGATACCGCGCTCGATAAGGCTAACGAGGCATTATTTAAACTTCGGGCAGAGCAGCAAGAGTTGGGGCGACGCTATCAACAGGCTGATGATGAATACCAGTTGGCAAAGGCCGCCCATCTTAAGGATGAAGAGTCGGTCAAGAAAATTAACCAACAACGCAGTAAACTTCAAGGACTGGTTGGCCCTTGTGAACATGGCAATATTTTGTTTAGCGAGTGTGCTTATATTAAGGACGAAATCCAAAAACTTCAGGCGATCCACTTGAAAGATCACCGAGATCAAAGCACGCTCTCGCGTTCTGAAAAAGAATGGGCTGCCCGCGCTGTAGCGGCGTTGAAGTCTCGTGATGCACTTGAATATCCGCGTCAAAAATTAAACAACCAAGTGTCAGTAAAAGAGCAAGAATGCAGATCACTAAAGATTAAGCGAGATTCTGTCATGCTTACCGTTGACCGTGGTCGTCGTTTATTGGGTGAATTGGATAGATGGGAACGGTTATCCGGTTCAACCGAGGAGGCGGAAACAATTCGACAGTTGATTTCAAGACGGGAGGCGATCTCTAGTGACATCGATAATAAACGTTTGCAAGTTCAGATGCTCAAACAGAAAAATTCTTATCGCAAAAAGATCTTGGCTGACATCATCAATACACTTACTCGGGAACTTTTATCTGAAGAGGCATTTGGTAATTTTGAATTCCAGGATGAAAGCCGTCCTTTCCAATTGTCGGTTCGCGGTGGAGAAGCTTATCGGGTTCTGGAAGTCCTGCTTGGCGACTTGGTATGTTTGTTGGATTCAGTAAATTCCGGTAGTGCTTTTCCAGGCTTATTAGTCCATGACTGTCCCAGAGAAGCTGATATGAGCTCTGGTTTATACGAGAATTTTTTGCTTCTGGTGCAAAAGATAGAACAAGAAATCTTTGGCGGGGAGGCTCCATTCCAATACATCGTAACCACTACGACGCCGCCACCAGCGTCAATTCAGTGTTCGCCTTACCTTCGGGTAACGCTTGATCCATGCACTGATGAGGGATTATTGTTTCGGCGGCGTTTTAACATATCATTGCAAAGCGAATATCTTCAAGGGATATAGGAAAAATTATGAACGTTGTAAATCTAACTTACGTCCTACCACATGTGATTCGTCTTGCTATTATTTGCCCTGTTTTCGCTCATGAAAGGCAGCCGGACAGACCAAAAGATGTAGCAAGATTACCAATTTTAATTAGCTGAGGAATACCCCATGAACCTGGCCGAAACCATTTATCAACACAGTCTCAACCTCCCTGAAACCGCCGCCCGTGAGGCATTGGATTTTATCGAATTTTTGGAACAACGTTACGCGCCGGTATCGACCAACACAAAAAAGCTGAACGATACGGAAGCCTTTCTCGCTGCCATAGCAGGTGGTTTGAGTGAAGATTTTCCCGATGACATTAGCGATGACGATTTGGGTGTTGATGCCCTGCGCGAGGCATTGGACTGATGATCTATTTGCTTGATACCAATGCGGCCATCGCCTTGCTGAAAGAGCATCCTCAGATGCTAAGTCATGTACGCCGTGTTGGCCGATCCACATTGCGGGTCTGTGCGCCGGTTGAAGCTGAGCTATGGTTCGGCGTGGCCAAGAGCACTCGACAAGAACAGAATCGCGCCAGTTTGCTCACCTTGCTGGAATGGTTGCCAAGTTTACCTTTTGCAGGTCAAGCAACACAGCACTTTGGCGACATCCGGGCTCATTTGGCAAGCCAGGGCACACCGATCGGTCCTTATGATTTGCAGATTGCCGCTATCGCTCTTTCCCACGATCTGACGGTTGTCACTCATAATACCCGCGAATTTGCCAGAGTGCCCGGTCTAAAACTGGAAGATTGGCTGTTGTGAGTATTGCTAAAAATGGTCCGTCAGGCATTTGAGTTTTGGGAATGTTCCACAGATATGGCAACATCAATAAATTTTCGTATTGGCTGCGATTTTTGATTAAGCCTACAGCTTTTCTAACGTGAACTGCAAAGCTGGATGAATATATTACAACGCACCTTGATAGAAAAAACCGGTCATGAGAATGGCTTTGAGAACATTCTTTCCGGTCTGGATGATTGGGTATTGCTTGGTTCAGCTCGACATCGCGCTCAAGCAGCTATTACGTTGGATGGTGACAAGTGGTTGCTTGAAGTCAGCTCGGCTGTTTCCAGCTTATTACCCGCAGAGTTAGTCCGTAGTTTCCCGTCAATACCGTTGCAAAATGACAAGTTTGTGTTGTCGACTATCGATGAATTGGCTAAATTGTTACGGAGAGCAGCGAAACTTGCTCAGGCGCTACCGAATCAAGCGGCTAGTGATTATGAATCTCAGGTTCAGGAAGAGCTGGCAAAATTCCCTGCCGATACCATTAAAGGTACAGAAGTTGAACGCATGGTACGTCAGAGAATTGGTCAGAATGCGTTCCGTAATGCAATGCTCGATTATTGGATCGGAGCCTGCGCGGTGACAGGTATTACAGTTTCGGAAGTACTTCGCGCTAGCCATGCCAAACCATGGGCGGATTGTGCAAACGATGCCGAACGTCTGGATGTGTTTAATGGCTTTTTGCTCAGCGCCAATCTGGATGCGTTGTTTGACCGCTGTCTGATTACTTTTGATGACACGGGAAAGATCATCATCTCTCCACGTTTAACCCAGCATCAACGGGATCTGCTTGGTTTGAAACCAAGCTTATGTTTGCGCTGGATTACCGATGAACATCTATTTTATCTTCAGTATCATCGGTCTTTGTTTTGTAATTGACTGCCAAGCAGCAGAAATAAAACTGCACTGGAGTTGATACTGATTAAGGTGCCAAGCATTGATTCGCACTTGCGTGTTCGGCAAAAATAGCCGTTGCCGCCAGTTGAAGTTTAAGAAGATTATGGATGTCTGAATTGGCTTTATTTGATTCAATGGTAACAGATTAGCAGGCATCATTATCAGTCAGATGTATTTATAATCGTCCTCCGGAGTTAAAAACAACTACCATTCCGGTTGAATAAACTGTTTCTGTGTTAACGGGCTCTATTGATTAATTCGGTTGTGGCGGATCTAGCGCAAATATTTATAAAGTTCAAAGCCATTCTTATCAGCGGAGCCAGTTTTCTGCTCCATTTGGACATTGCCCCACTTTAAATCTAACCATCGGTTTTGCAACCGGTTAAACTAAACATTCTCTCTGATTTCGAAAACAATCGACACAACCCATCGCCGGCAATTCAAAAATTTTGAATATCTATATCATTTAATTGGTACTGCGATTACTCGATTACTCAATTAGATAAACGTTATAAGTTACTTACTCATCAACATGAGTTAACGACTACGTTAACGTAACCGTAACCGAGGCCGGATGCCGAGCGTAATCCGCATGTTTTCACCTGGTAAAACCAAGTTTCTTTTCTGTAAGTACCGCGACCCTAAATTACGCAGTCCCGTCTTTAATACCGTCTCCGTTAGGCATCCGCCAACGGAGCGGTATATTTGCCGGTGCTCGCTCTTGAAAAAGTGTTACAGACAAACCCTTCAAATCCAAAATGGAGTACCAATAAATGATAATAAAATGTCCCAATTGCCAATCAAACCGGATTGTTACCAAAGATGTTGCCAAAAAAACCTGCGGCTTGTTAGGGTTAGTCGGCGGCGCGGCGAGCGGCACGACCCGAACTTTAAGCGGCGTAGCGCTGGGCGGAATCATCGGCATGATTGCCAGAGCCCTCCTGAATGCGCTGATAGATGGAGCGACGGCCGGTATAGCCGGCGCCAAACTGGGCGAAGTGATCGATGACAAGATTCTGGACAACTACCAATGCCTCGCCTGCGATTTCGAGTTTAGCCAAAAGACCGGATAACTCGTTACGGTCAGCAAAATCCAGGCAACTGTATACTGTTGCTAAAGTCAGATCTTTTCTCTGTCGTCCAGCTAGCTAGCAAGTTTGCTACTGCCATTTTGCTGTTTCAGCTGTTCGTTGCAACGGTATTTTTTAACCCCTTGGGGACGTCATCCCCACTGGGATCATGACGTCCTCTTTTTCTAAAGGAGAACCGTAATGGCCCAATCCTCTAAAAATAATACCCCTCCCAAAACCCGTAATCTCCCCATGCCGGTTGAGGCCAAACAACTTTATGAAATCTCCGAGCAATCCTGGAAAGTGTTGACGGAAGTCACCTTTCCCTCTGCCAAAACCCCGGAAGCCATCCTAACCCATCTTTGTCACTTAAACTGACAATTACTCATAATTTCAATAAGTTGAAATTTTTATTTTTTCTCAGTTGGCACTACAGATTTTTTATTATCAATAATTGTCTTGCGTTTACCTATCGGATCGGGTTTGATGCTCAAGGCAGCATATATTCGTTTTTGCCGCGCTTCCGCTTGGGTTGTTGTCCGCAGGTGAATAGTTTTATTATCATCTGTCGGCAAGGTAATCGTGAGGCGTTGTTGGGTTGACATGATATTGCGAATGCTCTCCCAGCTTAACTGGATGCCCTGCTGTTTGAGTTGATAGCGCAGAGTATGTACCAGATGGTAAGCCAGTAAGGTTATGAACAAGTGGCCGGTGACGCGATCTTCTTTATGGTGGTACACCGGACGTAAACCGAGGTCGGTTTTCAAGCTTCTAAAGGTGGCTTCGATCTCGGTTAGCATGATATAGGTCGTCCACAAGTGTTCTTCTGACCAGTCCGGAATATTAGTTCTTAGACAGTAAACACCGCAATGCTGATCTTTTTGTTCACTTTTGGGTTCACGCTTCCATTCAATACGGATGGCGTTGTTTTTTTCGTCGTCAGCAATAACCTCAATGCGGTAATCTTGCGCGACGCGGCTGTTTTTTTCGCGTAGTCGACCAATGCGTTCGAGTATTTTTGCGTAGTTTTTGATGGTGCCTTTTTTGTCCAAGCCGACATTGAGCTTGTCGAGTGCCTCTTCCAGACGAACGTGGAAGCGGTTGCGGATGGCCTGTTCTTTTTTGGCTTTTTGATCCGAATAACAATAGAGCCGGGTTTCCTTGGTTTCTGCATCGATTGTGCGGTAAACACTGACGGTGTTCTGTTCGGTTTCCCGAACCAGGACGGCATTGTCCTGGTCTCTGGGATCTTGTACGTAGCGTTCCCGGCTAACCACCAAGTAAAGATAACCGCGTTCGCTTAACCAAGCGATGTTTTCAGCACAGGCAATGCCTGCATCCATGATAATCACCGGTTTCTCATCGGGTAATGGATTCTTCCCCTGCAACCCGTCCAGCATCAGCGACAACGTGGCGGGTTCGCTGGCGTTACCTGGAAATACCTGGCTGCTGAGCGGGAAGCCATTGCCATCCAGAACCAGGCCTAAGGTCACCAAGGGGCAATCACTGCGCTTTTCTTTGGAGCGACCGAACTGGGCCTTGGGGTTTTGGGCGCACTGGCCTTCAAAATAGGTGTTGGTCAAATCGTACAACACGATGCTCCGATTCAAATCGAACAAGGTTTGCTCCTGAGCACCAAGAAACGTTTCCAGCGCAGGCTGGTGTTGAAGCAATCTATCACTGATCTTATACAAGCGCGTCAAACTGATGTTGCCAAAGTCATAATCAAGCAGTTCACCCAGGCCGGTGCGCGATTGCAGCCAGTCATGGGTCTGCAATTCGCTGCCGGGTGAAACCATGCGGCCTATAATGCTGCCCAGTGCCGCCGCGGAATCGATTTTATTAAAACCCAGTGCAGCAAGCTTCTGATCGAGTTGCAATTGCATGACGGCATACATTGCCAGCGTTTCCACGCCGATGCTGCGGGCTTGGGCGGCTTCGACATGATTAATGTCGACGCTATGATAATCCTGCTCGGGTGTAGCGCTAGCTATCGGTTGTGCCAGTTTAGCGATGATCAGGGTGCTATAGCGCTCAGCTGCGGCCTCCAGAAGCTGACCTACATCATCCGCTAAAGCAAACAACTCCGCTTGGTGCGGTGCCAAACCTTGCAAAAACTGTTCAATTCTGGCCGTTAGCAACGGCCAATGCGGCGGCTCAATAGCAAAGTCTTTGCCTAGATTGAGTAGCGTGCGTTGCTTGACTTGCGTTCCCACACGAAAGGATTCAACGATCCGATAGGTATAGGAGTCTTTGCCATGATCCGCTGTTTTGGTTTTTGTTCTTCGAATATACATGCGCCCAGACTAAACGTAAATCTGGAATAAATCAAGGTTAGCCATGAAATGGATGGCACTACCGAAAGATCGTAAAAAACACGATTGATTTTAAAGGGATTTTTTTAGAAAAAAACGGGGGCGACTAAAAATCAAT
The DNA here is from genome assembly GCA_002862125.1 of Methylobacter sp. KS41. Taxonomy (GTDB): domain Bacteria; phylum Pseudomonadota; class Gammaproteobacteria; order Methylococcales; family Methylomonadaceae; genus Methylobacter_C. Next base: position 565,153 of record PHSP01000003.1, read on the forward strand.
AACTTAGAAGTCAAAGGGCGACGAAGATGGGCTAATGGCCCTGGATTATTGCCGCACCCGGAAGCTGGACATCTTTAAAAAGCCGGTGCATGTGGTACCGATGTGGAGCGCTGCGCTGGGCCGTAGTGTCGAAACCGTCTGGCCGTCCATCATGGAAATCCAGACCACGGCTTCCCGTACCGGTCTCTGGGCGGGCATGGACAGACCGGTCTGGGGCCCTGACAAGACCCTGACCTTTAACGGCCGCTATAAGGATGAACACGAGCAGTGGCAGGAAACGGCCGTGCAAGTGACCTTTCCGGAATGGGTGGCGGTCACCGTTTACCGGCTGGTCAATGGCCGCCGCTGTGCGTTTACCGAGGAAGTGTACTGGCTGGAAGCCTATAGCACGGCGGGCGGTAAATACTCGCAAATCCCCACCGCGATGTGGATCAAGCGTCCGAAAGGCCAATTGGCCAAGTGCGGCAAGGCCGCCTCCTTACGAGCAGCGTTTCCGGAAGAATGCGGTTATGCCGCTGAGGAGATGGCGGACAAGAGCCTTGATGATTTAACTGACGCCACGGTGATCAACGGTCAATCGACCCGGATCGAAACGGGATCGGGTTTAAACGACGCAACGCAATGCATCGATCTGTCAATGATCAGTCCCAAGGTGCAAAACGCCGTAACGGAACTGGTCCGACGCACGGCCATGGCCGGTGCCTGGCAAGCGGCTTACGACTACGCCAATAACAAGTTCTCGGGACTGGAGTTAACCTTCGCCCTTGCCGAACTGGATAAGGCCAAGACCGCAGCCAATCAGGCTCAGCCGCAGGTGGACACGGTGCTCCCACCCTTGACAGCGGCCGGGGACGCCTTGCAGCAAGCTCGGGAGACCTTGGCTGCAGCGGGGAATTAACCGGGATCCTTACAATTTAAGAAACCCTGCCGGTGTTGCCGGTAGACTTTTCAACCCTGCCAGGGCGTTATGTTTCGCCCTTGGGGTGATTGTCATCACGCGCTGTTTTGATTTAAGGAGACGTGTCATGGATACCCTCGAGCAAACCTTTACCCTTAGCCCCGGTTGGACCGACTGGCGGCGCTACCACTCACCGACCGTGCTGCGCCGGCAAGGCCGTGGTTTTCTGGAACGGCTCTGGAAACCCGAGCAGCACAATCAGGAACAGCACCCCCTGTCCAGGCCGGAACTGGAGCTACTGGTCGAAAGCTATGGCGGTGTCTGTCTGGATTCAGCTGGTCAGACAGTGCTGGTTTTTACCGATTATCACTGGGCCAGACGATGTGAAACTCAACTCATCAAACGCGGACTTTCGGCACAACGCTGGGGTTGCCACATTCAACTGCAAGAGCCGGCGTGATGAAAGTCGTCGATGTCTCGCAGCGCTCACCGGCATGGCGGTTATGGCGAGCACAAGGCGTCAGTGCCAGCGAGGCGGCCATCATCATGAACCGCTCTCCGTACAAGACGCCTTGGCGGCTATGGGCGGAAAAGACCGGTTTGGTGCTGGAACAACCTTTGGACAATAATCCCCTGATCCGCGCCGGCATTCAACAGGAACCCGCCGCCTTGCAACACTTTGAGGAACAGCACGACGTTCTATTGCTGCCGATCTGTGGGGAATCCGATCAGTATCCTTTGCTGCGGGCCTCGTTTGATGGCTTGCCGGAAAGCAATGAACCTGTGGAAATCAAGTGTCCCCATGAAGCCACTTTTCTGGATGTGTTGTTAAACCGGGAACAGTCGATTGCCTATCAACTGTACTGGTGTCAGGTGCAACAGCAATTGCTGGTGGCCGAGGCACAGCGCGGTTCCTTGTGCTTTTATCACCAGGGGCAAACCGTGGCGTTTGCGATTGCCCGTGATGAGGCCTTTCTCACGCAACTCATCGCCACCGCCATGGAGTTCTGGTCAGCGGTAACATCGGGCAAAGAGCCGAAAAAAGATCCGCAGCGGGATCTGTTTTTGCCCCAGGGCCCCACCGAACTGCAATGGCAACAACTGGCGGCTGATTACCGGCATAACGCCTTGCAAATGGAGGATTTGAAAGGTCAGCTTAAAGCGTTGGCTGCGCAGCAAGATGATCTCGAACAGCGTTTTGTTGGCCTGATGGGAGATTATCTGGCGGCCGAGCATTCGGGGGTGCGGGTCAATCGCTTTCAAATGCAAGGTCCTATCGATTACAAAGCCGCTTGTCAGACGTTATGGCCGGATGTTCCGGAAACTGCGCTGGCCAGCTTCCGTAAAAAATCCAGTGAGCGCGTGCGCATAACCTGCCGGGATGATACCGGCAAACTCGCACAAGTGCCTTTCGATGCGGCGATGTTGAAAGACCTGGCCGGCTGCGACTTTTGGTTTTAGCTGCTTTCCCCGCTTTCCGGATTTTCTGCATTTTTACTTTCCTGCTTTCCTGCTTTTCCCGTTTTTAACCACTTTTAACCGTTATTTTTCACTACCCGGAAGGGACGCGCTATTCCCTCTCGGGGAGTGGTGCGCCTCGTGTTTCGGGTATTCATCTCACTTAAGGAGTTCACCATGATAAAACATTATTCAATTGCCGCCACCTTCGGCATACAAGCACCCGCCAGTCTGAAGGTCGAAGGTTTTGAGCCTGAGCAAAATCCCTATGTACCCGCTCAAAAGCCTTATGTCTTCCGGAAAGAGCATTTGCGCGATGTATTGGCCTTTTTAGGCTCACCTAATGGCGATGGCTTGTATCTGACCGGTCCTACCGGTTCCGGAAAAACCTCGTTATTGGAACAAGTTGCCGCCCGGCTGCACTGGGGCGTCCATACCGTTACCGGCCACGGCCGGATGGAACTGAACGATCTGCTCGGTCAGTACATGCTGGCCGATGGCGGCGCCATGCACTGGATCGACGGTCCGTTGACGTTGGCCGTCCGTCTGGGACATGTGCTGCTGATTAATGAAATCGACTCGGTTGACCCGGCCGAGTTGATCGGTTTGAACGAGATCGTCGAAGGCAAGCCGTTAACCCTGCCGCAGACCGGTGCAGTCATTACGCCTCACTCCAAATTCCGTTTGGCGGCCACCGGCAATAGCGTAGGTAATGGTGATCAGTCGGGCTTGTATCAGGGCGTGTTGCGTCAGAACCTCGCCTTTCTGGACCGGTTCCGGCTGATGGAAGTCGGTTACCCCGACCCTGAAGATGAAATGCAACTATTAGCCGCTGTCGTGCCGAACATGCCGGAATCGGTACGCGCAAGCATGATCAAGGTCGCCAATCAGATCCGTAAAGTCTTTATCGGCGGTCAGGATGGCGGCGGCCTGTTGTCGGTGACGCTGTCCACCCGTGGTCTGCTGCGCTGGGCATCCCTGGTGGCGACCTTTAAAAGCGCACCGAATGCCTTGGCGTACGCCCTGGACAGAGCCTTGACCTTTAGAGCCGAAGCCTCGGAACGCGAAGCCATCCATCGCATCGCCAAGGATGTGTTCGGGGATGATTGGGCGTGACGTGATGGCTAACTGGCGTTTATTTCGTTATCGAAACAGCGATGGCAGTGCCAAAGACTGGGCCGTGATCACCAACCCCGACGGTTCTATTTCGACACGCTGGGGCAAAACAGCGGCCCGTTTACCCAGCGTCAATACGCGTCACGGTATCAGACAGTTCGACATCGAACGGCAGAAACAGGCCAAAGGCTATGTGTTTGTCGAAGAAGTCGAAATAGATCAAGATGGCAATGTCGCTTGGCCAGGGCAGAACGCTATGCAGATCCGGAACCCCGGCAATCAGCCAGAGGAAACCGATGAAAACCATCAAGCCGAGGCTGAACCGTTAAGGTCGCTGGTTGGAACCTTGTATTGGCATATCGACTGTAAAGTTGATCATGAGACGGGTGCAGAACTGGGGAGCGAAGTTCGGCGCATGATAGCAGATATTCAAGCCTTGCAGAGCGATGACGTGATGCCGGAAAACGCTGCCGGCCGGGTTGTTCAAGCCGGGCAGGTCTGGGATGGCTGGCAACAGCTGCTTGACTTAACCCTGAATCAGCAAGCCTTTACCCACAGCGGCCAGATCCGGCACGCTCACGGCGTTATGCCCTGGCTGTTGTTGATGGCCTTGAAGTTCAAAGGCTATGCCGGGGTGGAGATCGGTATCGCCACTGAACACTGCCGGGAAGTGTTGGCTGATCTAAAGGCGGAACCGGAAATATTAGCCTTTTTCGGCACCGATCTCGATAGCATCCGGCCACTGGCGGAAAGGCTGGGTTTGTTGAAACCGAAACTGAATCTTGCCTTGGTGATGGCCGGTCAGGACGATAGCTGGTTCTAACCAACAGGCATTCATCATAAATCACTATGACGCATTAGCTTAATGCTCAAGCTGCAAATCCGCTAAAGATTAACAGCTGGCCAAAGATAAAGTTAGTGAGTCATTCACGTAACCCGAAAGGGGCATGTCAGCCCCTACGGGGTCTGGTGTGCCGCTTTCCTTTAGGAGGTATACATGTCCAAAACTGCACAAATTATCCTGGATCAGATGGTCCTGGTGAAAGTCGAAGCCACTATCTATGGCGCCCGGAAAAAACTGAAAGTAGAAGATTTAATGCTCGTCGACGGCAGCAAACTGCCGCCTAAGGATTTGGCCAGCCTGGGCTCCAAACGCTTGCTCGATCCCGACCAGCTGACCGTGTTCAATCGCCTGAAAAAAGAAGCCGAACGCATTTGTTTGCGGATAGGCACCCGTTTTCTGGGCGGCTATGCCATTCCTGCTGCCGCAGCACCCGGCATTATTGCCGAACTGGAGCGGATTGCACTGGATTTTGCGGCGGCAAAAGCAAAGTTTTTGGCCGGCTACGATGCCGCGGTCAGTGACTGGGTGGTCCGTCATCCGGAATTTGCCGGCATCATTGAAAAAGCCGTGGATTCGGTGGAGTTTGTTTCAACGCGGTTCTCGTTTGATTATCTGGTGGTCACGGTCGGTTTGCCTGAAGTATTGCCAACAGAAGACATTGTTCGTCTTGAAAGCAAAATAGGCTCCTTAAGCGAGCAGATGTTTTATGAAATCGCGGTGGATGCCCATCAGTTTATCGAACAGTCGTTGCTCGGTAAGGAGCAGGTCACCCGCAATGCGCTAAGGCCTATCAAACGCATGCGGGATAAGCTCGATGGCCTGGGTTTTCTGGATTACCGGGTCGCGCCGGTGGTCAGCACCATTGATGATCTGCTGAAGCGAATACCCGACCGTGGGGCGATTGAAGGCCCTATTTTGCAAGAAATAATGGCCACGGCCATGTTGCTGGCTGATCCGGATAAAACCCGGCGGCATGGTCAGGGTTTGTTGTCTGCTCACGATATGCCGATGGCAATGGCTGTAGATGATGAGGCGCTTGCCAGATCTGAATCCAGCATTGCTGACGCAGATGCGGTGTTGACTGTGTCACAAAGGCAACCTGCCGTACTTGATTCAGTTGCTGAACTTGCAAACAACAACGATACCCGATCTGCTCAGAGTCAAGAGCCATTTTCCGAGCTGTTCAAGGGGATTTTTGATGATGAGTTTGAGTTAGAAGCTGAATCTGCTCTTGGGGTAGTTACTGGGCTGAGCGCTGAGGGCCATGCAGGATCTCAAACCCACTCAAAAGGTAACGTTGATGCATTAGCACTTGAAGGTGTAACGACTGAAGACGAGTGCGAGGAGCCATCTGACCCCGATCACTGGTTCTGATTGTTCCCATTTTTATAACCCACCGGGGCAAACTAGGGTCCCGGCGGGGCTGTGGTTTGCCTCTTAGTTATCTTTAAGACAAGAGGAGTCAACCATGAAAAATAAAACCTTACACCATGCATTTCCCATTGTCGCTGCCGCGCTTGGCAACCGTTTCGGTATCAAGGTCTGTGTCGGCGGCGATCAGGCCTTCACGAACGGCAAGACGATTCAATTGCCGGCCTACTCCGGCGATGATCCGGATTATCAGGCGGTTGCCTGGGGCTTGCTGGCCCATGAAGCGGCGCATATCCGCTATTCAGACTTCAGCCTGGCTTTTGGCGGTTCGGTGTTACGCCGGCGTTTATCCGGCGCCATTGAAGATGTCAGGATCGAACATGAACTGGCGAAAGACTTTCCAGGTACCCGGCTGACGTTGAGAACGGTCATTGAAAACATGATCGTGAAAGGCGATTTTAGTGCCAACACGACAGCTGATCACCCCGCCAATATCTTGTATGGCTATGTCCTGAAAAGCCTGCGTGCGCGGGTGCTGGGACAAACGGCTTTGCAGCCTTTGGTTGAGCAGACGGAAATAGCCCTCAAGGCAATCTTTCCCAACGGTGCGGTCATACGGCTGCAAGGCTTGTTGTCTGAAGTACCCGAGGGCCTGACGGCAGAACGGGATTGTCTGAATTTGGCGGACCGTATCCTGACCATGATTGAGCAGGAAGTCGGGCAGCAAGAGCAGAACCAGCAGTCATCGGTCTCGTCTGCGTCGGACGATACGAAAGATGCAGATGATCAAGAGGAATCGGAACAAACAGATCCGGAGCCAACGGAGCAAGCGGATGACTCAACTAACAAACCGGAAGCTGTAGAGCAGAACGCACCGGAAGTTAATCCAGTGGGTGGGAAAGCCGGGACATCGGGCGATCTTACCAGGGCAATCGCACTTAAAAACACTTGAAAATAGAATTTAGATGAGGTAATAAGTCTATCATTTTGATTCTAAATGATTGCAAAACCTACACCATCTATAATTCATCACTTTTCGAGTATTAAAGACCCGAGGGTAAACAGACAAAAGAAGCATCAGTTGCAAGATATTTTCTTTATCAGCATCTGCGCTGTGATTTGTGGAGCTGATAACTGGGTTGCTATTGAAGAATTTGGGCGTGCAAAAGAGGAGTGGTTTACTGAAGTGCTTGGTTTAAAGCATGGCATACCCTCGCACGACACCTTTGGTGAAGTTTATGCCGCTATTGATACCGAACACTTTAGCAGCTGTTTTTCTCGCTGGATTGCTGACCTAGCCAAGCTAACCGAAGGCGAAGTGATTGCGATCGATGGCAAGTGCTTAAGGCGCAGCATAGACAAGGCTTCAAAAAAAGCCGCTATCTACATGGTCAGTGCCTGGGCGCAACAGAATAACCTGGTTTTAGGCCAAGTTAAAGTTGACGATAAATCGAATGAAATCACGGCTATTCCCAAGTTACTGTCACGGCTGGATATAGCGGGAGCAGTGATTACTATCGATGCGATGGGTTGCCAAAAGAAAATAGCCGAACAGATTAAACGACAAGGCGGCGATTATGTGTTTAGCCTGAAAGGCAATCAGGGTAATCTGCATGACGATGTTAAAACATTTTTTACTTCGTCTTTATCCCAGCTGGTTACCGCTGTTAGCTATGAAGGTGAGCATGGCCGAATCGAAACACGTTCGATTCGAGCAACCGCCGATATAGCCTGGTTACAAGAGCGGCATAATTGGGACAGTCTGCAAAGCATTATCGCCGTCACTGCCAAAAGAGAAATCGGCGACAAAGTTACTGAGGAAACACGCTATTTTATCAGCAGCCTTAATGCGAATGATCCAAAGCGATTAGAGCGTGTGGTGCGAGCGCATTGGGCAATTGAAAACAATCTTCATTGGGTTCTTGATATTGCCTTTGATGAAGATAGCAATCGAGCTCGCAAGGGGCATAGCGCTGCGAACCTGGCGGTGATACGGCATATCGCTCTGAATCTGATCAAGACTGAAAAAACAGCTAAGGTCGGCGTCAAGATCAAACGATTAAAGGCCGGATGGGACAACGATTATTTACTTCGTGTCATGGGGATAATTTAAGCGCGATTGCCCTGGCGATCTTACTCATAACAGCGACACGGAAACACTAGCTCACAGCCAGGTCTTGGCCGCTTTATTAACGGCGGGCAACGGCGATATCGATCAGGATGTATTCGAAACCCTCAAAGCGGCTTTGGCGTTGGCGCCTGATAGCGTTGGTGCGCTGGTTATGCCCTTGGGCAACGAGCCGCCTTGGGATGAACAGGCCGGTTTGAATTTGTTTACTCAGGTGCAAAGCGAATCGGTGAAAATCCGTGCTGCTTTGCAAGGCCTGGTGCAATCTCAAACTATGAACCGTACCCGGCATGCGAACCGGGGCCGGCGCATGGATGGCAAGCGCTTGCATCGCTTGTCCTCAGGTGATGCCAAGGTGTTTCTGCGCAGCAGGGTAAAAGCCTCGCCGAATACCGCTATTCATCTATTGCTCGATAAGTCCGACAGCATGAGTTATCCGTTAGTGGATAGCCAGGGTAATCAACTGGGTACCCGTCTGCCGGTAGCATTGGCAGCGAGTTTGGCGCTGGCCCTGGCGTTGGAAGGGCTATTGGGGGTCAATCCCGGTATCACCGCGTTTCCGGGTGGCCATGATGAGTCGGTGTACCGCTTGTTGGAACACGGCCAGCGGGTCCGGCCGCGAGCGGGCGCCTTTGCCTTGTCGGCCTCGGGCAGTACGCCGATGACCGAAGCTATCTGGTTTGGCGCGGCGTCCCTGTTACGTTGCCGGGAACCCCGCAAAGTGCTGTTAGTCATGACCGACGGCCAGCCAAACGATCACTTAAGCACGCTGGAAATCTTGCAGCGCTGCCGTGATAGCGGTATCGAAACCGTAGGTATCGGCTTGGGCATTGATGTCAGTCATTTGTTTCCTGCCGCCATTGCCATTTATGAACTACAGGAACTAAGAACACAGTTATTCGAGCTGTCGAAAGCGGTGTTGCTGGCCGCGTAAGCGTTGTTATCTGTAACCGGGCAGCCGGAATAGTCTTTCTTTCTTGCCCCCATTAATCCAGCACTTTCCTCAACCCAGCCTTTTCTCAACCCAGCACTTTCCTAACCCCAACTTATTACCAACTTCCTATCAGTTGGTTCATTCACCTAACCGGAGATCTTTCATGGACAAAATAACTAATGACACAGCGGCAGCCTATAAAACCACGATACCCGAGGTTTTTGATTTAGCGGTGGCCACCCAAACCGCTTTACAGCTGCTTTCTGAAGAACTGCAACGGCAAAATTTACATGCCACAGTCGCCGCCTTCACGGCGCCGGAGATTGTAAAAAATTATCTGACCCTTTCTCTCGCCCTGGAAGAGCGGGAACATTTCCATGTCTTGTTCCTCAACAACCAGCACCAGCTCCTGCAGGATGACCGGCTGTTTAGCGGCACCATCGATGGCGCTTCGGTTTACCCCCGTGAGGTGGTGAAACAAGCGCTGCATTGTAACGCCGCGGCAGTCATTCTCGCCCACAATCATCCCTCAGGGATTTGTGTCCCCAGTGAAGCCGATAGAGGCATTACCTGCAAGCTTAAACAGGCCCTGGCCACGGTAGACATCCGCGTCCTTGATCACATTATTGTCGGGCACCTGGACACCTATTCCTTCGCTGAACATGGCGCACTGTAATGGCCTGGTATGGCAATCATTATTGCTGCCCTGACTGCCGGCAGGAATGGCAGGACGAATGGGATTGCGCCTGTAATGATCGTTGCCCAATCTGCAATAAAGAGATCGAATCTGATACAAGCGTTTTGCTTGAATCTTAACCCTGCTGGTGGCTGCGTCCTGTTGGGACGCGGTCTCTTGCTAACATCTTAGGAGTACCCCATGAAACAAAAATTCGTCGTCTCGTATCAGCTCGACTACATCCACAGCGTCTCGGTGGGTATTGAAGCCCAGGATCAAGCCGAGGCGCTGCAGCTCGCCGAACAGGCCTTCAACGAGGCGGTCATCTGGGACGATAGCGAAACCATGCCGTTATTGTCCGATGATTACTATGAAGCGGGTGACGAGGCTATGGTCTGGGAATGCGAACCCGTCGAACAGTACCCAGAACCCGATTACTCGGTGCAGCGCTTACAGCAGGAACAGGCCGCCTTCCGGGTGTGCCGGGGCTTGATCGAAGCGTATCAACAGGGCGATGGGTCCGGCGGATCGATTGCCTGGGAGGACCTGGATCAACTGCTGCCCCTGGCGTTGGAAGCCGTGTCCAAAAAATCGCTGGAAAGCTAGGCGGTAAGTAGTTTCGCCACCACCGCGTTTTTAACCTTGCAGGAAGCTGCGTCCTATTCGGACGTGGTTCCTTGCCAATCTCACAGGAGCACGACAATGACCCTGCTTGAATTAGCGAAATTTAAAGCCGGACTGGAGCAATTTACCGGTACTGAGCATTATTACTTTAACCCCTTGTATCAGGACATGCACTATACCGATGGCGTCAAGTATCTTGCGGGCAAAGCCTGCGCCTATTGGTTGCTGGATATGATTGGCGCCGAGTTCTTTCCCAAGCAGAAATCCGGCGACTGGGATAGCTTCGTGGTCATCAAGCTGGTGGTCGAAGCAAGCTCAATGGCGATCAGTGTCCAGGATGGGAATCATAATGAATATCGGCACAAAACCATCCCGTTCACGGATTTCCCTGAAGGTGAATGGGCGTTATGGCTGATTGATGGGGTTTTGTTGCTGCCTTCGGAGTATTGACTCAGCACACTCAATCGACACAACTCCCCCGGTATTAACAACAGACCGGCCAATGTGCTGCGGCCCCTGGCCATTTCCTCAATTGGGTCAAGGCTAGACAGACCAACAAATACCCCCGCTTTAATTGAACCCGAGCCACCTAAGTCCCGATGGCTCATTAACCTTATTGGAGATTGGCAATGACTTTCACCTTACGCATTGTTCAAGACGACGAGCCTTTAAATCCTCGTCTCGAATACGACAACCTTGGCAGGATGATCTGCTTTCACAAGCGCTATAACCTGGGCGATGAACATAACATCGACTTTTCTGATTTTAACGGTTGGGATGAACTGAAAGCGCATCTCATCAAGCAGCATGATGCCGCTATCATCCTGCCCTTATTTCTTTATGACCATTCGGGTATCACCTTACAAACAACCCCTTTTAGCTGTCCTTGGGATTCGGGTCAAATCGGTTTCATTTACATGGCTAGAACAATCCTCCTCAATGCGGCGCCCGGACAGCCGAAGATCCTGACCAAAGCCGCGAAAGCCTGGGCAGCTCAGTGCTTATTAACGGAAGTGCAGAGTTATGACCAGTACCTGACTGGCGATGTGTGGGGCTATGTCATCGAAGATTCAGAAAGTAATGAGATTGAATCCTGCTGGGGTTTTTATGGGGAGAGCTATTGCAAGTCTGAAGGCGAAGACGCGCTGGCTCGCTTGATGACACGGAAGGAGGCCGCATGAGTACATTGATCTAAAAGCTAGAAGCTAACACTAAAAGCAAAAAAATATCCGCAAATACCGTAACACCATCCTGCTTTAACCTCTTTAACCCGCCCCAGGGAGATGAATCGCTGCTCCTTTTGGGGGCTTAGTCTATTCATTGACCTGGGGTCATTTTTTTATTACCCGGAGATGAACCATGAATACGCCATCAATAAAAACAGTCGCTATGCAAGTGAATCCAGCTAATCTGGTCAACAGCTTGCGCTTTAACCGTGCGGTTTTGTGATGCCTACCGGATTAAGCTGGGCGAGGACGTGCTTGAAATGACCGAGGATGCTTGTTATCTGGGTTACGACCACGTGATGAAGTCATTGTGCCGAAAGACGATGGCTCCGCGCAGGTTTTGACGCAGGTATCAAGCTACCGGAATGAACACGAGGAATATCAGGAGTCCAGTTATGAAGCGGATTGTGAGGCCTTTATCGCGTTTGTAGTGGCCAATACCGCTACGGATCCGGCACAGGCCTTGACGCGGCTGCTGCCGGATTTTTGTGGCTGTCCTTCGCTCTATGGCAAAGCATTCTCTCTGGTCCTTGATGTACAAGGCAGAGTTGAAGCGGTTGCCCCGTTAGCAAACGGCGTGGAACCTTTATCGGCTTAAACCTTAGGTGAGTTTGAGTCGTTCTGGGTAGATTTTAAACATCTTTAGGTGACAAAGAATGCCCTTATCCGGGCTAGGGCGCTCTTTTTTCATTTAATAAAAATACAGACTATTCCATGAAAGCAGCCTTTTAAAATCAATAAATTTACTGTCTGCTGGTCGGCGGCAGTCGGCCAGGAAGAGTCAGTCGCGAGTTTCCAGTGAACGGCCGATCATCCTTTGAAAGCGGTCATTCAGTGACCGCCAGTGATCTGCAATGACTCACCCTAAACTAACGGTGAATAATTTGATTGAACAGGGATTTCGTTTTAAGTAAACGGATGCCGGAATGTGATATTTTCTTTTTAACTATTAGATTCTTTCTTGGATTTCTTCGCAGCTTTTTTTTCTTTTGGACTCAGAACTGGCTTTTTCTTGTCTTCTCTATTGTTTTTTTGTTCTTTGCTCATGGTACTCGCTCCAAATTATTGATAAGTTTTCTAAAAATTCATATAAAGACAATGGCATATTAATGCATCACCAATGAATTTAAACAACCCGAATCTACAACTATACTCCTGTATCTAAATACAGTTTCAAGTTGTTTCAATTTGCTGAGTTATAGTTAGTATAACGATCGGGTGGAGACAGCGTATTGCTATGCGCATTCATTCATAGGGGTTTTCAGGTTCAACTGTTCCCTCTTTAGGGGCACTGGCTAAAACCTCTTTTCGCTCCCGAACGATTTTCACTTCAACACGATGTTCTATGCGATCGTCGAGTAGCAGAATGATGCCTTCATGCTGTTCGATGTTATCCAGGATCACGCTCGTACCTCTCTCATCACCGGTTGTCTGCGAAATAACGATATGGTAAAACGTGTTCCGATAGCGATAACGCATTTTGAAATCCGACCAGTCTTCAGGCAGGCACGGCTCGAAGCGCAAGGACTCTCCTTCTCGTTTGATTCCCAAAAGCGATTCTGTGATGAGCCGGTACATCCAGCCTGCGGAGCCGGTATACCAAGTCCATCCGCCGCGTCCGGTATGCGGTGCGACGGCGTAAATGTCGGCGGCTACCACATAAGGTTCCACCTTGTAGGTGGCGATGTCTTCCGGGGCTTTTCCGTGATTTACCGGGTTGATCATGGTCATCAGTTCCCAGGCTTTTGTACTGTCACTCAGGCGTGCGAAGGCCATTGCAGCCCAGATGGCTGCATGGGTGTATTGGCCGCCGTTCTCCCTGACGCCCGGCACATATCCCTTGATATAGCCAGGGTCTAGACTTGAAATATTAAAGGGAGGATCTAAGAGTTGAACCAATGCATGTTCGCGGCGGACCAAATGTTCATTCAGTGCTTGCATGGCCTTGACGGTGCGCTCAGGCGCACCCACCCCGGAGAGCACGGACCAACTTTGAGCAATAGAATCAATCCGGCATTCCGGATTGCTTGCCGACCCCAACGGCATTCCATCGTCGAAGTAAGCACGGCGATACCAGTCGCCATCCCAGCCGTGTTGCTCGATGTTGGCGGCGAGTTGAACTCGCTCGGCTTGACAGCGTTCGGCAAAAGCAATATCGCCGCGCCTATGTGCAAGCTCGGCAAACCGGCTGAGCACTTCGCAAAGGAAAAAGCCCAGCCAGACGCTTTCGCCTCTGCCCTCCAACCCGACCAGATTCATCCCGTCGTTCCAGTCGCCTGAGCCCATCAGAGGCAGGCCGTGTTCGCCGAAGCTAAGACCGTGCAGAATGGCGCGTACACAGTGTTCATAAAGACTTGCAACTTCTTCTGACCGGTGGGGTAGATCGTAGTAGGAATCTTCCATGGCATTTACCGGGCGTCCCTCCAGAAAGGGCGCCTGCTCGTCCAATACGCCAAAGTCGCCGGTGGTCAGAATGTAGCGACAGGTAACTAACGGCAACCACAGATAATCATCCGAGCAATGCGTTCTTACGCCCCGGTCTGAAGGAGGATGCCACCAATGCTGAACATCACCTTCGCGAAATTGGTGCGCGGCACATAATAAAAGATGCTCGCGCACTCTATGCGGTTCGGCGTGGACCAGCGCCATCAAGTCCTGCAACTGATCGCGAAAACCGAAAGCCCCGCCTGACTGGTAGTATCCACTTCGACCCCACACACGACAGGAAAGTGTCTGATACAAGAGCCAACCGTTGGTTAACATATTAATACTGGCGTCGGGTGTTTCCACCTGAACCGCACCCAAAGTACGCACCCAGTATTGCTGCACCACTCTAAGCGCATCGAGGGCAGCGGCCGAGCCACGAAAGCGTTGTACTAAGACGTTGGCATCATTGGCATCTCGCCCGACACCCAACTTGAAAACAATCTCCCGCTCTTGGTCTGAGCCCAGTTCAAAAGAAATCTGGATCGCGGCGCATGGATCCAAGGCCGCTCCGACCTTGCCGGAAAGATGTGATCGATTCATTGCTGCCGGTCTTCGCAACGTGCCGTTGCGGCCTATGAACTCTGTTCGGTCACAACTTTGGGTGCGGGTCGCGTCGTCCACATCGAAGAACGCTACCCGATCGGCAAACTCGGTGTTGTAAGGGTTCGAAGCGAATAATGTACCACCTGGTATGGCGCACTCGGTAATCACATAGGGGATTGATTTCGGACGTAAATCACCAAGTACCCATTCCACATAGCCGGTTGCGGAGAGCCTACGGTGTTGACCGGATTGGTTGCGCACTTTTAGTGTCGAGAACTTGACCGAAGCGTCGATAGCCACGTAAACCGTGAGTTCCGTGTGGATTCCGTCTTCGTTATGTTCAAAAACGCTGTAGCCGAATCCATGTCGGCTGATATAAGCACCCGCTCCAGGGCAGGGCAGCGGTGTGGGGGACCATAAGTGGCCGCTCTCTTCATCGCGGAGATAAATGGCTTCTCCGCTCGAATCGCACACGGGATCGTTATGCCACGGTGTCAGCCTGAACTCGTGGGCATTCTCGCCCCAGGTATAGGCTTGGCCACTTTCGGAGATGATGCTTCCAAAGAACGGATTCGCCAGCACGTTTACCCAAGGTGCGGGGGTGGTGTAGCCAGGTGCAGGGGTAATAACGTATTCGCGGCCATCGGCCGTAAACCCTCCCAGTCCGTTGCAGAGGATCAGATCATCGCGGCGCGGTAACTCGGAAGCTACCGGGAGGCGGCTTCGGCTCGGCTTAAAGCGTGGAACCCGCACTTCCATAGGGTTACGACGGTTGATTTGTTCTGCCAGTGTGCCTCGACTGTCGGTGATGATGGCGCGAGCGACTGATTGAATCAAGATCCGGTCTTCGCTGGATATTTGGTCTGCATGGCGGACAAAGATGCCGCCCGGGCGATCAATCAAATTGGCTTCAACGCCAGAGGCAATCAGCCCCATAATTTGTTCCTGGAGCAATTGCCGGTATCCGTCACGATCTTCGTTCCAGATCACCAGGTCAACCGCCAAACCTTTTAAGCGCCAGTAGGAGTGTGCTTTTACCAACTGGCGTACCAGATCGATATTACTCGAGTTTTTGATTTGCAGCAGCACGATCGGCAGATCGCCGGAAATAGCATACGCCCATAGACCGGACTGCCCCCGACGGTTACTGATAATAACGCTGGCGTCTGCACGCAGCAAGGAATGGGCATAGATCACTGAATTGGCGAGGCGTCCATAGAGCTGCGCCTCGGCTTCGGTAGCATTAAGCTGCCTTAAGACCACTTGACTATGCGTCCAGGCCAGATCGAAAACGCGATCGGCGAGCTGCCGATCATGATACTTTTCCACCAGTTCCAGGCTTGCGTCTCGAGTATCAGTTATACCGATCACCATATCGATGGTTACCGACGCTTCCGGATCGAGCGTGATCCGATGGCGGATGGCGACAATGGGATCGAGCACCGCGCCTTCTCTCCCCGAGAGATCTCCGGAATCGACCATAGCCTTGGGCGCGGCAAGGTCATTGCTACGGCCGATAAATTGCGCGCGATCGGTCTCATAAGATACCCCACTGGACTCGCCCTCATGCACGGCCATCAAATGAAACATCCAGGGTGTCTGTTCATTGAGGGCGCGCGGCCGGCGAGTGCAAAGGATCGCCTGCCGCGGGTCCACGATTTCGGTTTGCACGAAGAGATTACTGAACGCCGGATGGAGGGCGTCCGAGGCAGACGATGCGAGAACCACCTCCGAGTAACTGGTGACGTCGATGGTTCTGCGTGTCCGCGCGCGGTTGGTGATGCGTACTCGGCGCAGTTCTATGTCATCTTCCGGCGAAACGACGATATCGGTATGCGTATCGAAATCGTGGTCGCGGCGGCGAAATTCTGCTCGTCCCTCCGAGAAAATCGCTTCGTAATGTTGCGATCGGTTGAGCGTCGGTTGATGAGCGGTTGACCAGAACTCTCCACTCGCCGAGTCGCTGATATAACAGAAAGTACCCCAGTGGTCGCAGGTACTGTCTTCGCGCCAGCGCGTCACGGCGAGATCTTTCCAGCGACTGTAGCCGCCGCCGGCGTTCGTGACCATCACGTGGTATCTGCCGTTCGATAACAACTGCACCTCCGGTATTGGCGTATCTGGATTTTTGAGTACGCGCACCGGGATCTGCGGCTCGCTGGAGACCATCAGAATGTCGGAGACTTCGGTGGCGTGCGCATAGAATGCCGTAGCCTTTGGAATTCGCTCCTGCAGTAACAACAGGGTCGCCTGGAACAACGGGTTAGACGTGAATCGCCGCTGCATCGGACGATCCAGTAACAAATAGGCCAGGGAGAGCAGACTCATGCCCTGGTGATGAGCCATGAAGGATTGAATCACGGCACTCGATTCCCCCCGCCGTTGACGAGACGGGGTGTAGTCGACCGCTTCATAGAAGCCGTATTTTCCTACCAAACCTTCACCGGCGAGCCGCTGCAGATTCATGCAGCCGGCTTCAGGCGCGATCATCAGCGCCAGCGCCGAGGCATAGGGGGCAATGACTAAATCCTCGGCGAGTCCCCGTTTCAGCCCCAAGCCAGGTACACCAAAGACGCGGTACTGATAGTTGAGATGGACATCGATTGTATTGTAGCCGGACTCCGAAATGCCCCAGGGTACGCCGCGCTGTTTCCCATACTCGATCTGGCGTTTTACCACCGCACGATGCGTCTGATCGATCAGCGTGTTTTCATAAGTCGGCATCACCAGGAGCGGCATCAGGTATTCGAACATGGAACCGCTCCACGACAGCAGAATCGGCTCTCCGCCGGTGGTAACCAGCAACCGTCCCAAGGCAAACCAGCTCTCCTGAGGTATCTGTTCCTGAGCAATCGCCACGAAACTGCACAAGCGCGCTTCCGACGCCAGCAAATCGTAGTAACTGGCATCCCGTTGCCGCTCACTGACGTTGTAGCCTATTGCCAGCAGACGACGTGGCTTGTCAAACAGAAAGTCATACCGCATGCACGCAAGTTCTCCTGACTGTTGTGCCAGGCTTTCGATGGCCTTAATCCGCTCACTGGCGCGGCGGCCGGCTTTATTAATAAACAGACGAAGCTCTAGTAGCCAGTCGCGCTCCTCGATCGTTTGATTTTCGTTCAGCTGTTGGTCGATGAAAGGTAATACTTGATCATCAAGCCGAGACAGTTCTTTAAGTGTTGGAATCCTGGCGATTTCAGGGAAGTTCCCAAGCCCGCTTGGCGCAGCTGGCAATTCAATCCACGGCGCCAGAAACAACAACTCTTCCAAGTTGGCGCGGCATTGCCGGGCCAGAGTATGGCACCATCCATTGACATCCGTGTCTGTGACACCATTGAGACTGTCGGCAAAGGATTCCGCGCGTGATGTCAGGCCATCAAGACAGAGATACGCCTCTGTAAGCGTGGTTGGCCGAGAAACGCAAGCAAATTTAAGATCTACCTGAAATTGAGTGAGCGGAACCGGCGTAGTGCCTCCCGTTGCCTCTATCAGAATCCCGAAGGTATCGAGTAGGCCATCAAACCATCGTGGTTTGAAGATAGGTTGATCGGGAAGTTCGAGCAGCCCTGGCCGCAAAGTTAGCAAATGCCCGCCGAGGTTGCCACTGTCCACTGTCGAAACGTAAACAGGGTTTAGGGGTTGCAAGGAATGTGTGTCATACCAGTTATAGAAGTGCCCGTGGTATTTTTCTAGTACCGCCATCGTGCTCAGTGTATTTTTTGTACGCTCAATCAGGACACCAATTGGAATGTAACCAAAGTCATAGGCAGACAGATTCGCCAGTAGCGCGAGCCCCATATTGGTCGGCGACGTGCGATGGGCAACGCCGACACCGCGATACTCCTGATAGTTATCGGGTGGCAACCAATGATCTTCCGGCCCGACAAAGGTCTCGAAGTAGCCCCAGGTCTTGCGGGTTATTTTCCGGAGAAAGAAGACCTGATCAGCGGTCAGTTTTGCTTCGCGGCGAGCGAGCGGTTGACTGATCCACCAGGCGATAGTGGGTGAAACCCACCATAACACCAATATGGGCGCAGCCAGGGTCAGTACGTCCGGGCTGTTGAGGGTCAAATAGCCTCCTGCGCTCATGGCAATAATCGGGGCAATCCACATCAAGCGGTATGAGCCGAGAAAATCGTTGCGACTATACCGATTGGCTTCGCTGGACGGATTCCATTCCAACAGCTTTTTATGGGTGATCAGCATACGCCAGATCGTAGACATGATCGCATCCAGGCTGAAGTATGCTTCAAAAGGAAGAAAACTGAGCGTCAATACTGCCTGAGCTAAGCGCCCACCCGTCGAACGTATTTCGGCGGCGAGATGCTGCCTTAGTAGAAGGTCGGCAGGCTTCCGAAACAAGTCCAGAAAGACTGTGCTCAATGAAGGAATCAGGAGAATTGCGAGCACTGATCCGGTCCAAAATCCGGCTGATGGCCAGACCATCCAACCCAATAGCAATAGTGCTGTCAATACCGACGAGACGAGGCTGCGACGAAAGTTGTCGAAGAGCTTCCATCGCGAGAGCGCCGAGAGCGGGTTCTTCTGGTGGCGGCCACCAACCCCGGGAACGCGCGGCAATAACCATCCCATAAGCTGCCAGTCCCCGCGAATCCAGCGGTGCTGGCGGCTCACATCGGCACTGTAACGTGTTGGATATTCTTCGTACAACTGGACATCGCTGAGCAGCCCTGCCCGTGCGTAACAGCCTTCCAAAAGATCGTGGCTCAGGATGCGGTTCTCGGGGAGATGATCACTGAGAGCGCGCTCGAATGCATCGATGTCGTAGATTCCCTTGCCAATGAACGAGCCTTCATGGAACACATCCTGATAAACATCAGAGACGGCGCGTGTATAAGGGTCAATTCCCGGTTCTCCGCCATACAATCGCGCATACCGCGATGGGCTAGAACCTGAAAGGCTTACGCTCACGCGGGGCTGCAAGATGCCGTACCCGGCAGTGACTCGTTGCTTGGCTTCGTCGTAGCATGCACGGTTCAGCGGATGAGCCATGGTGCCCACAAACTGCCGAGCGGAGTCGCGCGGTAGCTGGGTATCCGTGTCCAGGGTGATGACATACTTCACATCCGACAGGTTTGCCGTCTCACCAACGATGAGCGAGAAGCCGCTAGCTCCGCTACCGCGGAGCAGCGAATTTAGATCCGCAAGTTTGCCGCGCTTGCGCTCATAGCCCATCCAAACTTTATCTCGCGGGTTCCATCGGCGCGGGCGATGAAAAAGAAAGAATGTGTCATGTTTAGCGCCAGGGTATTTTTCATTCAGTGCGTCTATTCTCGTCTTCGCCAGAAGCAATAATGACTCGTCCGTGGCAACTTTTTCCTTGGGCGCATCCAGGAAATCAGTCAAAAGGCCGAAATGCAGGTAAGCGTCCCGATTGGCCAGGAACCGGACTTCCAATGCCTCAATTAGATCCTCAATGTTCTGAGTGCTGGTCAGCATCGTTGGTACGACAACCAAGGTGCGCGATTGCGCCGGAATGCCTTCAGAAAAGTTCATTCTCGGCAGTGTATGCGGCGTGGTCAGCAACGTTGCGAGCCAGTTCACCAGGGCGACGGCCAAATGGCTAGTTCCTATTATCGCTAGGACGGCCAAAATACCAAGGTTCCAGCCGCGCAAGCCATCGATGAAACCCTTCATCACTAAGCAGCCCGTGAAACTTGCCGTCAGCAACGTGATTACGCCAAGAAAAAAGAACAAAGGGAACCGGCAAAATACTCTTTGCAGAGACTCCGCCATGGGTAGCCGCACTTCTGCCGCTCGTTCCAGTTGTGGTAATCCCTTGTCGATCAGGTAAAAGCCGACATGCGCCATTCTATCATTACAGCCTTTTTCAGCCGCACTCTCGTGGGCAAGCTGGATCGCATGTCTTACCACGTCACCTTCCGATTGATGAGTACTCCTAGCAATTTTTTCGATGACATGGCGGTAACGATCGCGGGTCGAGAAATCCATCTTGGCGTAAGAACCTTCAGGATCTTCGTGCAGGATTTGTTCGACAATGCTCAGCGATTCGACAAACTCGCGCCAGTCCATCGCCCCCAAAAACCGGAGGCTACCGATGCTGTTGCCAATTGACACCTGATCGGCGGCCTGTTGCTGGTTCTCTGTTTGCACCAACCGCTCGATTGTCAGGTGCGATTCGGAGAGTAATTGCTCGATCCAGGTTAGCGGCAATGCCAAAGCGGAGCTCTGCCCTTGCAAGCGGCGTGAAAATTCCGAAACGAACGGGGTCGTCATCGGCGGGTTCGATCGCGCCATGTCCGAGATGACCAGAATCAGGCTTTTCGGATCTTTCTCGGCGATCTCTATCATCTGATTCGCCCAGGAGTCGGCCAGGTCTTGGTCGAGTCTGCCGGCGGCAATCCGGGCTGCAATGCGCCGGAGGTTCTCGATCAGTGCCAGACGCAGCATGATGGGGATGGCCCACAATTCACCCAACTTGAGGGGAGTAACCGTCTGATAAGCTGCCACGAAACGACTGAGACTTTCCGGGTCTACCCGCCCATCGCCGTGCGCAATCGCCTCCTGCGCAATGTCATACACGCGGGGAAGTCCCGCTGAAGGGCCGTTCAACAAGCGCGGCAATTCCCGGCTGTAGCCCTTTGGCAAGTGCCGCTTGGCCGTGCGAATCTGCTCATCGATCAAATAGAAATTATCGAGTAGCCATTCCCCTGCCGGCGAGAGTCGACGGTTCGAGCTAACCGTTGCCGTTAACACGTGAGAGCATTCTAAGAGTACGCTTTCATTATCGGACAGCCTTGTCAAAAGCTGATCCGGAGTAGATTTTTTGGTTAACTGGTGTGAGTCCGCCAAGGTTCTGCCATGGCGTTCCATCTGGTCGGCGCTGAAGAGCTCCGCCCTTAACGGCGGTTTTTCTTTTGTCTGGTCTCGTAAAACATCGACCTTGAGGAATTTTGCTCTCCATTCAAGAAGACTACCGAAATTGGTTTTGTTGTTCGCTTTCATTGTGAGTCTCTTGCTGGCTAGTAGATGAAGGAAAACCCGATTTTCAAAAAACCAAGTATATAATCACGTAATTTTTTGTTTGAGTTACTCGGCAGGGTTAATAACGACTTTACCTTCAGGAGATTGGATAACTGAAATTGTCCAATAATTTGAAAAGTCAGTTGCCGTAATACTTGGGCTTGTAGATTTTTTGATTAGGTTTGCGCTCAATGTAGTAAACCCCTTAAAAAATACCCTTACATACCCTACTAACCTCTTAAAACTGGAAAACTTCAGTGGATAATTCATTGCTTCAAACTGTAGGATCTAACCTGCAAGGCAATCGCACTTGAATTCCGCTGGTCATCCATAGCTGAGTTATTATCTCAACAAGCCTTCAGCGGTGTTTAACCTTGAAGCCTGTTATCGGATATTTCATTTTTGATAAGATTTGAAGAACTATTTCTGGTGACAGTCTGATTGTACGCTTAATGCTCTTTGTGGGTACGATTGCCTTCTTCATAGAAAATGAAATTCAACGCCCAATGGAAGCAAATTTCGATATAGCAGGAGAAATTTCTTATTTTTACCTTTTCGAGGATATGCGGAGTATCTTAATCTAGGGCAGGAATAATCGTCTTGAACTCATCACGTTTACACCGACCTATTGACTGATTTGCTCGGCATATTACTCGTCTTCCACCACACTAATCGAAAGAGAGCAGCATGCTCACTCACAACATACACAAACACCAGACTACTCTTACGAGGACAGTTCTTGGCACCGGATAAGTAACGAGCATACCCACGAACATATCGAGAGTTTGTGGAGTGCTTTCCGAATAATGAATTCTGTATTGCCTATCTGGAGAAGTTACGATGGCCTAATGGTTTTATTTGTCCAGAGTGTGATTCTGTCTCAGAGCCTTGGTATCAAACTCGAGGGAGACTGGCTTGTCCCAGATGTCGCCACCAAACATCAGTAACTAGAGGCACGATCTTTGATAAAACACGTACACCTCTTACAACTTGGCTTGAGACCGCTTGGCACATGACAACGGCAAAGAATGGTTTATCTGCAATAACGCTGCAACGAACATTAGGTACAAGCTACCGTACCGCATGGACTATGTTGCACCGATATCGTATTGCAATGGTGCGAAGTGAACGAGAACAGTTATCTGGTATTGTTGAAATCGATGAATGCCTTGTGGGTGGTGTCGATCATGGCGGAAAGCGAGGGCGTGGAGCTGATAAAGCCATCGTTGTGATTGCTATTGAGATCAAAGATCCAGTAGGCTATGGTCGAGTTCGGATGCGCCATATTCCTGATGCATCAGGAGACGCGTTGGTTCCATTTGTCTGTGATGTAGTGTCTCCGGGAGCTACTGTACAAACAGATGGCTGGGGTGGCTACAATGAGTTGCAAAAGAATGGCTATGTACACCAAAAGAAGCTAATGTCATCAAGTGATGACCCTGCGCACGTTTCTATGCCGGGCGTTCACCGGATTGCGAGCCTGCTCAAACGGTGGATTCTTGGTACACACCAGGGATCGGTCAGCGCAGAACATCTGCAATCGTATTTGGAAGAATTTACTTTTCGATTTAACCGTCGCTCATCACGTAGTCGTGGACTGGTTTTTCGGAGACTGCTTGAACAGGCTGTCGTTACAGGCCCTATAATTGAGACTGAAATTGCTCATGGCTTTAATTGGCAACAACACAACATATAGTGAGTGGAGGCGCTAGCTGACTACCCCCTTAAAGGTATTTATGAGTGATTCGTTGCTACCGTGTATAGCAGGCTAGCCTATTCGGACTCGCCTGCGCGATTCATCTATGCTCATTATTATTTGTCTGACTGAATTTCCTGTTTGAGATCACCATAACCCTTCTGGACCTTGCCGACATTCTTTTGGATATTGCCTTCTACCTGCATACCCTTGTCGTCCAGTATCACACCAGTGGCTTCCTTGACTTTACCTGTGGCTTCATCGACTCGTCCTTCTACTTGATCCTTGTTGATAGGGGCTGCATCCTTGCTTTCTTCGGCATAAACGCCAAAGGAACAGAATGTCAAAACAAGAGCTGCCACTAAATTGGTGTGCTTTATATTGATAAGTTTCATATTTATTTCCTTTAAAAAAAGTATTTGTGATTATCTCGTTGCCGCCGTGCAATAGGCCAGTCTGGGTCGACTCAATTGCACGGCAGTGGGGTAATCGTTTTAGTCGTCTTTCTTAATATCTTCCTTGAGATCGCCAAACCCCGCTTGGACCTTGCCGACGTTCTTTTGGACATTTCCTTCTATTTCCAAAGCATCGTCATCCAGCACCACACCGACAGCTTCCTTAACTTTACCTTTGATTTCTTCGACTCGGCCTCTTATTTGATCTTTGTTCATGAGTGTCTCCTGATAATTATTTAGCCATGACCTGATAGTCAGTGCCAGAGTATGGAATAATGTTCCCCATCGCTCATTTATAACGATACACGCAAAAGGTAACTTGATCCGTGCGGTAACGCACACACATTAGGGTTTCCTTAGGCTCGCCACTTAACATAAGCAGAACTATGGATTGCCGACGCGAATAACCGGGAGTCCACTCAAAACCCCGAATACACTCAGCAACCACAGAACCACCGCGATGATCACCACAATATACAATATCTGCTTGATGCGCGCGTCCATCGGTATGTAACTGTTGACCAGCCACATCAACAGACCTACTACAATCAGAGCCACCACTATCGAAACCAGTGGACCCGGGAACAGGCCCAAGACGCCGAATGCGCGCAGCAGCCACAGCACCACCGCAATGACCACCACGATGTTCAGGATATTCTTGATACGGGCTTCCATCGGTATATAGTTGTTGACCAGCCACAGCAGCAGGCCGACGACGATAAGAACGACCACTAACGAAATTATGTTCATTGCACTTCTCCTAAAAATAAAAAAATTGATTGTCGTATAAAATCATAACTAACCACCTAACCTCCTCCATATCGGTGGCGTCAAGACCGCCCGGAATTGCAGCGGGTAGATCACTTGAGTAGAAACTCTCAACTGAAAACCCATTTAGAACACAAGCCAGAGTGCGACAAGAGGTGCGATATTCAGCATGATGATCCCGATTTTATAGACGGCCATGCCGGCGTAGTGGAGCGCGTCAAAGGTTTCAGCCGAGAGATTGAACCATCGACTATGGAGGCGGTACATCCAGTCGTGGGCAAGGCTGAACGCAGCAAACCAGATCATGAGGATCGCATAGTTGAAGGCGAGACTGTAAAGCAAAAGCTCTTTGATGGCATCGGGATTCATGGCTATACCTCGTGTTTTTTATACTGAACGGAGTATTTAAATTGTCCGAAATTTTTGTAAAGATAAATCTGGGTACATAATTAAAAAAGTTAAGACCGGGGTTACAAACCCCGAACCGCTCAGGTTCTTTGGCTAGTGCCTCATGGTGTCTATTTAGCTATAGCTTTGTTTTGCTCCATTTGTTGCAATTGCTGTTCGGATGGCGCCAGAGGTTCTTTAAATTTTGGTATAGGTGCATTGATATCAGCAGCAGGGGGTTCAGGTGCAGTGATATTAGCCTTCTTATGCTCCATTTGTTGCAATTGCTGTTCGGATGGCGCCAGGGGTTCTTTAAATTTTGGTATAGGTGCATTGATATCAGCAGCAGGGGGTTCAGGTGCAGTGATTTTAGCCTTCTTATGCTCCATTTGTTGCAATTGCTGTTCGGATGGCGCCAAGGGTTCTTTGAATTTTGGTATAGGTGCATTGATATCATCTGCAGGGTCGACTTCGGCCAACAAAGATGTAGACACGATGCTTAAGCAGGCAGCCAAGGCCAAACCAAGATAAGTATTATTATTCATAACCATTCTCTCTAGTGATAATCATTAAATAATTCTTTTATAATTCTTGAAAATATCATTTTATTGCTGTTGATCTCCTTGTTCTCCGATTCCTGATTGGTGTTGCCGACATTGTTGATGTTTTCCATCAAACGTTGGTCATTTATCCTAAGGTAAAGAATCAAGCATAACCTAAGATGAGCAAGTCATTGGCCAGAAACCCTGCTTCGAGGAGAGGCTGGAGTGCGTCAAACTCATAAAAAAATACTTTAATCGTAAAACCAGTCGCAGTCGGTACGGTAGCGCACATAATCCTAAAAACCGCGCACAACTCTAATCCATTTTATGAGGATAAATTTGAGCCTGCTGAGGGATGCCTGCTTCCCATCAGGCATGATGATCATACAGGGATAATCTGACAAAATAGAATTACACTCACCCTGCAACGCCCGAGTAATTTTTGCCCCGTGTCAACAATATTAAACACTCGCCCTGTCGTATTGTGTTATAAAGTTGCACTAAAACTGTCATTTCAGTCCCAACCTTCATCGTTCTTTTGCTTTTTGATTTTCGCCCTATAGGTTGCGCACTTTTTAGAGACAAGAAAAATGGTCGCCATTATGACCCCCAAACAAAACCATCTTCTCGCCGCCTTGCCTGCGGAAATATTCGAGCGACTCTCTCCCCATCTGGAACTGATCTCGATGCCGCTCGGTGAAGTCCTCTACGAATCCGGCGGCAAATTGCAATATGTTTATTTTCCGACGACCGCCATCGTGTCCCTGCACTACCTCATGGAGAGTGGCGCATCGGCCGAAATCGCTGGTGTAGGCAATGAAGGCGTACTCGGAATTTCACTTTTCATGGGCGGCATTACCACACCCAGCTTGGCCACCGTGCAGACTGCGGGCTGCGGTTACCAGTTAAAAGAGCGGTTGATGATAGAGGAGTTCAATCGTGCCGGGGGGCGCCGTTCGGGTTTATTTCAAAAATTGATGCTACGTTACACCCAGGCATTAATGACACAGATTTCCCAAACGGCAGTCTGCAATCGACATCATTCGATAGAGCAGCAACTGTGCCGCTGGCTGTTGTTAACTCTAGATCGATTGCCCTCGCAAGAATTGACCATTACCCAGGAATTGATTGCTTGCATGCTCGGCGTACGCCGCGAAGGCATCACGGAAGCCGCCGGGAATTTGCAGCGTGCCGGTTTGATTAGTTACCGCCGTGGTCACATCACGGTACTTGACCGGTCCGGATTGGATTCCAACGCTTGTGAATGCTATCAAGTAGTCAAGAAAGAATTCCATCGATTGCTTGGCAATGCAGGATCCAAGTAGGCTTTTCATAAAACCCTTCGTCTTATGTGCGATAACGCACGGACAGCGGCAGTCTTAATTGCTATAAAAAAGGACGCTCAAAATTTATCCGAACTGAATGTAATTGCCCGGCACCTGCAAGTAAAAGCATGTTTTTTTGTGTGCAGGATGAGCGAATGAGCTCGATAGGATAGGTAGAATGTAGGTTGAGTTAGCGGCTTTATGGTTCGACAGGCTCACCATCGACGGACTACCCAAGAAACTCAAACATTCATCAAATGTTGGCGACGACACCGCCGTTTAGAAGGAAGGATTGGGTTTGCCATGCGCGCTTCTTGCTACCACGACGAAATCCGTCTCCAGACCACTAATGATTTGTATAAAAGTACACCATGCCCAACAAAATACGTGATCCTGCAATTCTTAACCCCGCCCCCGGCACGACGGGGGGGGAAGGCATCACCGATGTCCAGCGCCAGGAGGCCTTGCTTAAAACCGGGGCCTTGCAGAACGCGATTTTCAATAGCGCCAACTTTTCAAGTATCGCCACTGACGCGAAAGGCGTCATTCAGATATTCAACGTCGGCGCTGAATGCATGCTGGGCTACGCGGCAGCAGACGTGATGAACAAGATCACGCCGGCCGACATTTCCGATCCGCGTGAAGTGATAGCGCGCGCCAAGTCGTTGAGCGTCGAAATCGGAACCCCGATTACGCCGGGCTTCGAGGCATTGGTGTTCAAGGCTTCACGCGGCATCGAGGATATCTATGAGCTGACCTACATCCGCAAGGATGGCAGCCGCTTCCCGGCGGTCGTGTCGGTCACTGCGCTGCGTGACGATCAGGGGGCCATCATCGGTTACCTGTTGATCGGCACCGACAACACCGCGCGCAAGCAGACCGAAGCAGAGCAGAAAAAGCTCGATCAGCGTCTGCGCGACCATCAGTTCTACACACGCTCTCTGTTCGAAGCCAATATCGACGCGCTGATAACCACCGATCCATCCGGCTTCATTACCGACGTCAACAAACAGATGGAAGCGCTTACAGACTGCACGCGTGACGAATTAATCGGCACGCCGTTCAAGAACTACTTTACTGATCCGGTGCGGGCCGAGGCGGGCATCAAGCGCGTGCTAAGCGAAAAAAAGATCACCGACTACGAGCTTACAGCGAGAGCCAAGAATAACGAGGAAACAGTGGTGTCCTACAACGCGACCACCTTCTATGACCGCGACGGAAAGCTACAGGGCGTGTTCGCCGCTGCGCGCGACATCACTGAACGCAAACGCTTGGATCAGGTGCTGCAGGATAAGAATGCCGAACTGGAGAGCGCAAAGTCAGTGGCGGAAAAAGCCAATCTCGCAAAATCGGATTTCCTTTCCAGCATGAGCCATGAGCTGCGTACCCCTCTTAATGCCATTCTCGGCTTCGCCCAGTTACTGGAAACAGGTAACCCGCAACCAACGGCCGCCCAGGTCGTAAGACTGCACCAGATTATCAAAGCAGGTTGGTATCTGTTGGAACTGATTAACGAAATTCTTGATCTTGCGGTGATCGAGTCCGGCAAGCTGCCGCTGTCCCGAGAACCCGTGTCGTTAATCGAGGTCATACGCGAAAGTCAAGCCATCATCGAATCACAGGCGCAACAACGCGGCATCCATTTAATCTTTCTCCCGTTTGATAACACCTGGTATGCCAATGCCGATCGAACCCGAATGAAGCAGGTTCTGATCAACCTGCTTTCCAATGCCATCAAATACAATAGTGAACAGGGAACGGTCGAGGTAAAGTGTACGCTAAGAACCCCGGAACTCATTCGCATCAGCATTATAGACAGCGGAGCCGGGTTGCCTCCGGAAAAGCTGGTGCAACTGTTTCAGCCATTCAATCGCCTGGGGCAAGAAACCGGTACCGAGGAAGGCACTGGCATCGGCCTGGTGGTAACCAAGCAACTGGTCGAACTGATGGGAGGCGCAATCGGTGTGGAAAGTACCGTCGGTGTGGGCAGCGAATTCTGGATCGAATTGATCAGGGACGATACCCCGCAACTTGACGCCGGGCATACAATGCCCGCACAACTTGAGGTGCAAACTCAGGGCGACCCGAAGCTACGCACCCTGCTCTATGTGGAAGACAATCCGGCCAACCTGATGCTGGTCGAGCAAATAATTGAGGGTCACCCACATGTCCGCATGCTAGGCGCTTGCGATGGCAATCTCGGCATAGCATTGGCGCGCGCCCATCTCCCGGAAGTGATCCTGATGGACATCAATCTGCCGGGCATCAGCGGCATCCAGGCACTGAAAATCCTGAGCAAAGACCCGGCAACGGCGCACATCCCCGTCATTGCCCTCAGTGCCAATGCCATGCACCGCGATATCGAGAAAGGCTTGGAGGCTGGATTTTTCCGGTATCTCGCCAAACCCATCAAGATCAATGAATTTATGAACGCCTTGGATGATGCACTGAAATTTTCAGAAAAGGAATCAATTTAGACAAATGAAACTGGACACATACAATGATTAGCAAGCAGGAAACTCTTAACGCCAGCATTTTGATCGTTGACGATCAGGAGTCCAATGTGCAACTGCTTGGGGAAATGCTGCGTGATGTCGGCTATGCTTGCATTGCCTCGACAAATGATCCTTATAAAGTTTGCGCACTTCACCAGAAAGACCATTACGACCTGATCATGCTCGATCTGCAGATGCCCGGCATGGATGGTTTTGAAGTCATGGAAGGCCTTAAGGAAATCGAAGCGGATGGTTACCTGCCGGTACTTGTGATTACTGCCCAACCGGCCCACAAGCTACGCGCGCTTGCCGCGGGCGCGAAAGATTTTATCAGTAAACCGTTTGATCTGGTCGAAGTACAGACGCGTATCCATAACATGCTGGAAGTACGGCTGTTGTACAAAAAACTCGAACAACACAACCAAATGTTGGAACAAACGGTGCTGGAACGAACTGCCGAACTACGTGCAAGCGAAGCTCGTTTCCGCCGTTTTACTGAGTTGTCGTCAGACTGGTACTGGGAGCAGGATAAAACCGGGCATTTCACCATGATTTACGGCCCGGTGTTTGAAATGCTCGGAATCAGGGTCAATGACACGCTGGGAGATCAGGGAACACTCTGGAATGAGGCCGAGCGAGAAATACTTGAAGCGAACTTGGCCGCCAGACGACCGTTCCTGGATTTCGTCTACAGCCGGACCAATCCGGACAGCTCGCGGCAATATTTAATGGTGAGCGGTGAACCGACGTTCGACTCTTCCGGCCGTTTTACCGGCTACCGTGGGGTCGGCAAGGACGTGACCGAAACGATGCACCCATACGAAGAATCGCCCGCGAACAAATAAGTTGTTACCATAAAATATGTTGCATACCCCTTGTTGGGCAGGAATGCCCAATAAAGCTTCAGCAAAAATAGCGACTCCCCCCGCAGGGTGGAGCCGCGCCCGAAAGTTGTTAATGACTCAGGGCTACCGGGCGAACTCGGTCCACTCCCATGTTACCCCCGTATTCCTGGCGTCTAATTTGTTTCTAACCTGAATTAAAAAGTATGATTTTCCAACACCTGAATTTTCCTTGATTTATTACCATTAAAAATTCAGGCATCCGTATAGCTCCCAGAACAGTTATAAGTCATAATTGAAGCATTGTTACTTGCTTGGTGCACTCACATTTACAATCAGGTCATTTTGCACTGATTTCACATTCTTCTGGCCATTGGCCACTTCCATCGCTCTGCCGATGTTTTGCTCGGAATCAACCGTGCCGCTCAACTTTACGACGCCTTTGACCGTGGTCACCTCAATATGAGATGCCCTAAGCAAGGAGTCACTTAAAATCGCCGCCTTAACCCTTGTGGTAATAACTGAGTCATCGATATATTCTCCAGATGTTTCGGCTTTATCGGTTACCGACTCCTTTGCACCTTCAATTTTTTTATTGGCCTGTTCAGTCACGTGCTCAATCTTTTGCTCAGTATTTTCAGCCGCGCGATCGATTTTTTTTCCTGCTTTTTCTGCTGTTCCTTCTTGTTGGCAACCAGCCAGTCCGAGTACAGCGGATAAACAGGCAATCACAAGAACTCTATCAGTTAAAATATTTTGCTTGTATTCATTTGTTGTTTTCATGGGTTATTCCTTAGTTGTGTTTTTTATAGTGCGGCAAGTGACATAGCGGTACTCCCGTTAGAGAAAAATGTCAGAAAATAGAAACCTCTCTATTTGCCTCAGGCGCAGTGAGCTGAAAACTCAGCTAAATTCTAGCGACAAGATCTGGCACGGTCTGTACGGTATCGTACATAAGGCAGTAAGTGGTCGTTTCAACATTCAAGAGCCAGCCAATTGACATAAATAAAATTCGCTTGGAAAGCGGGTTTTATTGTTTATAGCATCAAGAAAATTCTGACCGGCTTTTCGTCCTTAAAACTTCATCAATCGCCGATCAAGATCCACTCGATACAACCGTTTTCTTTCAGACTTACCCGCTTCAGTACTGTTATCGCCAGCCCGTCGTGGCCTATTGACATCGCTGTCTCTGGAAGAAGCTAGGCTATGGAAAGCCGGTTATGGCGTCAGCCAGTTTCACATTCCGTGGTTTCTCGCAACGGCATGACCAATTAGATTCCCCCGGCTTATCCTCGATACCGGCTTTCCGATCGAACGGGTGTATGTGTGCTAACGCACTGAGGGCAGAGAGCTTCTGTGGTAATTTGGCTTCCAGGCTAGTGGAGTTACCCTCACTAGCAACATTAGGTTATAGGAGCGGCTTGTCGCCTCATAGTAATTGTTGCAGGTAATGGTTAATTTATTTTCCTACCTATGGGCGATACCCCCCTACAGCAGGAGAGCATTTGAACCTATTGCAGCCAATTATTTGTATTTTATTGAAAAGTTGCATAGATATCTGTGCAAGAGGAGAGAGCATGTCATATCAAACTGTTACACACAACAACACCTCGTCCAAGAACGAGCAGCTTAGGTTTATTTCCTGTTCAAAGTGCTTGTCCAGGAAAGTCTTGATAACGGCCAGCGGTGCCATGTCCCTCCGCGAATGGCTTGCAGGCGTCTCGCTAGTAACCTTGATCGGAGCCCTGGCTATTTCCGGCTGTAGTTCAAAAGACTCGAACGAGCAAGGCAAACTAGCACCGCAAGAAAAAGAGAGCGCCGTCAACAAACCTCTACACAAGGAGGTCGGCAAGGCGTCTTGGTATGGGCCTGGGTTTCAAGGCCAGGAAACTGCCAATGGCGAGACCTTTAACAAAAATGAAATGACGGCCGCCCATCCGAGTTTGCCGATGGGTACCATGGCCAAAGTGACCAACCTCGAGAATGGCAAGAAGGTCGAAGTCAGGATCAATGACCGTGGACCCTTTGCCGAGAATCGCGCCATCGATCTATCCAGCGCAGCGGCTAATAAGCTTGATATGAAAAAGGACGGCACCACCGAGGTCAAGATTGAGAGCAAACCTGTAAAGAAGAAGAGCTCCACCCGCAAATCCAGCAAGGAAAAATTGAGGGCAAAAAGGGCTAAATTATCAAATTGACATCATGCCACCGCCGTCTTTTTTCAACTGCGTACGTTACACCACAGAGTGCGCCCCCGCCTTACTTTTTATCCACGTATCAACAAATCAACCGCTTAAAACTTTATATCAATCATTTTAGGGTGAATTGAGTCTACTAAGCCTGGTATGTGCGCTACCGTACTGACTGTGGACAGTTTTGCGATTATAGTTATTTTAAGTTTTTGAGGTGACCTTATTCTCTCCCAGAAACTTGGTTCTTGTATTTAGAACCTATCTCAGTAGAGCGTTGTTCACCCTGATACCTGTCTCCTGAGCTTGTCGATGGGTTTCTTCAACCTACCGGTATTATTCACTTAAATAGAGATTTACTCATGAAACACCTTATTAGATTTTTTTCCGCATTTTTTTTAGCGCTGACGTTGTTAACTGCCGTGGGTTGCGCATCAACGCAAAAGCACGAAGGAACTGGGGAGTACGTTGACGACAGCGTAATCACCAGCAAGGTTAAGGCGGCCATATTGAATGAGCCTGGCTTGAGCTCCGCCGAGATCAACGTTGAAACCTTCAAGGGTGAAGTTCAATTAAGCGGCTTCGTGAATTCCCGTGCTGATATCAACAAAGCGGTTGCGGTCGCACGCAGCGTCGGTGGTGTGAAGTCAGTCAAGAATAGCATGCAGCTCAAATAGAAGAGGAAACCATCATGGAAACCATAGACAAAGCATCTCATTCAGCACATGAAGCTGTCGATAAGGTCGCCAGTGCGACCAATCAGGCAGCGGAAGGTCTTTGCGAAAAAGGAGCGCAACTGAAAAATGCCGAGCGGCAATTGTTAGAGAATTGCCGCAGTTATGTCCGCGACAACCCCATTACGTCACTGGGCATTGCAACAGCGGCCGGCTTTCTGCTGAGCCGCCTGTTGAACGGCCGTTAGATCGGCAAACATCATGGACCCGGATACCATAGAGGATGAGGCTCCCGGGAAAACCGCAATGCGCGGCGATCCGACAAGCGATTCTACTACCGTTCCTGAAGATGCTCAGTCGTTATGGAATGAGCTACTTGGACTAATTTACGATCGCTTCCGGCTCGCAGCACTGGAAACGCGGCTGGCGGGCGAGAGTCTGGTGTCCATGATTATGGCGGGAGTGATGGTTGCGTTCTTGCTGAGTAGTGCTTGGCTGGGACTCATGGCTGCCGCCGTGCTGGAGTTGATCGGCAACGGTATCGTGGCAAGTAGCGCCATACTACTTGCCGTTGCTTTCAATTTGCTGCTCTCGTTGTTCCTCTGTCGGGTGATGCGCCGGAAGAGTCGTTATCTGCACTTTCCCGCAACCCTCCGCTCTCTTCAGCCCAGGCCTCCCGGGCGTCGGAATGCGCAGAAGTCATGATCAAGACCTACCTTTCAAGCGTAAGCAAAGCCAAGTCCCTGACGGCTCAAATCAGGGATGCGGAGAGGCGGGTGTTGAGTAGTCAACAGCGGGTGGGTGTTCGCACCGCCACGCTGATTCGGAATATACACCAGCAGATGACAGCTCCGGCAACCTTGCTGCTAGCGGGTGGCCTTGGATTTATCCTTGGCGAACTTACCAAGGGCAAAAACCTAAACAGCTGCGGCACTGCCGATAAATCTCGCACATCCGAGACTACGCCCTTGAGGACTGCGCTAAACCTCTTAACCTCGGTCCACGCTTTGTACACCGCCTTGCCCATAGCCTGGATAATGAAGTCCTTCTATCAACTGGGCCCGTCGGATCGTCAAGCGACCGAACGACAAGCCCGCCCTGTGGCAGCCGGTAATTGCGGAAAGTCAAGCCGATAACTTTGGGCTGATTTTTTGGATACCACAGAGTGTCGTGTACGTGTTGGTCTGAAGCCAGTTCAATAACAAACTTAATTATTGGTCGAAACCGCTGCCTTTGGCAAAGGTTGATTGGGTATTTGGTTAAATGCCGTTTGTTGAGCCCAAACCGCCATATAACTCAGCCTCGCCTCTCCGATGATGGTCGCAAATGATGCATCAGCAGCATCACGACCTGTGCCGATACGGACAAACCCTTCAACCGGCGCCATTCGTGTAGCATCAAACAAATACCAGCGAGCCCCCAGATAGGCTTCAAAAAACCCATGAAAATCCGGCGGCTGCAAAGCCACGGCGTATCCTGAAATATAACGTGCGGGAATGCATAACGCCCGGCACAAGGCAATGGCGAGGTGCGCATAATCCCTGCATACACCGATGCGCTGTATCAATACGTCGCAGGCGCTGGTACTTTCGCCGCTACTGCCTGGTTGATAGTCGAGATTGCTGTTTATCCAGTCGCAAATCGCAGTAACCCTGGAAAATCCGGGCTCAACGTTGCCAAACATTCGCAAGGCAAAATGGGTCAAGCGATCAGACTCGCAATAACGGCTGGGGTTAAGGTAAGGCAATACTTCGTTTGGCAATTGGGAGTACCCGGCCTCGGTAATTCCTGACGTATTATATATTTCAGGACTTAAATTCACAGTCGCACGGTATTGGAGTAGCAAGTCGCAGGGTGCTACACTTAGCCGGTACACTTGAATAGCTTCCGTGCCCAAACTGCTGGCCTCGTATTGAATGTTGGGGTTTAACTGTAAAGTCTCTTCGCAGATGATCTGGTGCCCGGTTCTTGCCGCAGCTACGTTAAACAGGAAGCTTGTGGGTTTTGTGACTGAATACGTTAGGTCGCAGCCTACTTAAATTGTTGTCATAATTGTTAACCTTTTGCCGCATGGCAAATAAATATGCCTCTGGATTAGTTTAAGTTATCAGAAAATAGCGGCATGCATCAATTCATTGAAAAATC
The DNA here is from genome assembly GCA_002862125.1 of Methylobacter sp. KS41. Classification (GTDB taxonomy): domain Bacteria; phylum Pseudomonadota; class Gammaproteobacteria; order Methylococcales; family Methylomonadaceae; genus Methylobacter_C. Next base: position 599,981 of record PHSP01000003.1, read on the forward strand.
ATTAACTGTTGCGGATAAACGTTTTTGTCATCACCAGAAATCATGAGTTAACCCGTAAGACTGGTAAATAGTAAGGTGGCTTCGCCATAAATATTTTTCTGTGAGTATGATTTCCTGAGTTTTCTGGCAAATTGTCTGATATAGCCAATAAAGTATATTTTTAACACAATTAAACACTCGTAGTTTCGGGATGAAAGTTTCTGAAAACCACCACCTGTAGTGCGGTTTTGCATAAGATTACGGCTTCTTTCGTCGTTTTGTCCGTTGGTTCATGCATCCTGATTTACTACGCTAAAGCGCCATTGGAGGGCTTCTGCTTACCTGTGCATTGTTTTGAGTGCATCGAAGAGTACGCCGACATCATGCTGTCCTTTGAATACCGGCGGGATCTCCTTCTTGATCTCAAGAAGGGTATAGACGGCCATTAGCGCCGATCTTACAGAATACTCAACGGTAAACACCACATCATCCGGGATTTCGCAAAACTGCCCGATAAACGCGAAATTCTTCGCTCCAACCGGCACTACGTCTGGCCGATCCCCTTTGACTCTGGGCATGAATTGGCTGGTGATGAACGGCATCATGCAAGGAATACAAATTGCCGCATCAATGATAGGCTGCGCCTTGCCGCCAAGTTTGAGGTGCTGGAATAACTCAATTAGAATCTCTTCACCGTTACATTCTGACATAGGCTTCTTGACGAAGTTACCAATCCTGTCCGGGAATAGCCCATAGCCCCAAAATACGAATATATTCTCAGGTTGGTTGATGAAGTGCGGCTGATGCGCCAGAACGATACTCATGAACCAGTTCGAATCCGTCAGCGTGAATAAGCCTCCCGTGCCTGCCTCATTGCCGGTAAATTCTTCTATGAACTGGAAGAATGCCGGATCGTTTAGAGTCACGGTGAACGACTGCCATTTGGTCTGGTCAATATGATCGGAAAAAACCGCGGGATGTCCAAACCCTGGGCGACCTTTGGCAATGTCTTCCCACAGCGACCAGGCACCGTTTGATTTGTTTGAATTTAGAATGGCAGGCGCTGTCATAGACCCCAGGCTAGCATTTTCTGTCATACATCCCAGCGTCACAAATACCAGATCATCCGGTGCGACGGCAATACTGTTAGGCTCGCCATTGCTGCTATACCGAATGCCCTTTACCGCCCGGTGTTCGCCGCCTAAGTCGAAATTAAGTCCCGTGACCTCGGTGTTCAACGAGAACTGCACCCCTTGCGCCTTAAGCCAGGTAATCAGCGGCAGTATCATCGAATCATACTGGTTATAAGGTGTGCGCCAGACGCCGCCCATTTTGTGGAAATTAGGAAATAATTGAATAAATCGCAACAGATACCGTTTGAGCTCGACCGCGCTATGCCAGGGTTGAAACGCAAACATCGTCGCCCACATTAGCCAGAAATTATTCTCGAAAAACGTGGGTGAAAACCAGTCTTCGATGCGTTTAGCTCCCAGCGAATCTTCAGAATGCATAATCAGCGCGAGTAAATCCAAACGATCCTTTTCACTCAGCTCAAAAGATGACACATCAACTTTTTGGCCATCCCTAACCAAGCGACATCTGGAGGAACTGACGTATTTGTGGCTAAATTCGAAAATTTCATCTTTGACGCTCTTGGCTTGATCAGTCAGTGAGGGAATGCTTGCAAAGAGATCGTAGGTGCAGACGTAATGCTCTTCAATCATCCGACCACCACGAACGACATAGCCTTTGTCAGGTGAACCGGCCCCATCCAAACTGCCACCAGTGACCTTAAGTTCCTCGAAAATGTGAATACTCTCGCCTGGGATAAGACCGTCCCGTATAAGAAAAGCAGCACCCGCGAGGGCGGCGATTCCGCTGCCGACGAAATAAACCTTCCTCTTGTTGTGCTGCGTAGATCTAGGCTCGACTGAAACGTCTGCTTTATCGCTTTGATGTGAGTTCTGCATGGTAAAGTTCCTGTTTTGATGAATGATTTTGATCTACACGAGCGAGCAAAAAAGTGGTCAAGTCTAAACATAATACTTTCTCTTTTAATTACGGCATAAGCGTAGCCCATTGTTTTTCATGCAAAAGACTTTCCTCTGTCGAGAACTGGCCTGACTCCCTTTTAATTGCGTTGCACCCTGCTGGTATGGCTGGATCGACCCCTGGTCTAATCATCGACGCAGCCGCTAGCTCTTCTTGCTCGAAAAAAGCAGGAGCCCGCCGCCAGCCACTATCAACGCCACACCGGCCCAGGCCGGGACATTGACCGTCTGCGTGTCTTTAACCGACAGCTCGAACGGGCCTAGCTTGGCTTCCTGAGTTTCACGGGTATAACTGAAACGACCATACACCAGCCCCAATAAGCCAGCTATGATCAGCGCGATAGCCACGATCTTGATTGCACTCATTTTGTCTCTCCTATAATTGACACTCTTGGAGTCCGGCCTCGGGCGGAGCACCCAGGAGTGCCCTGCATAAGCCGGGACTCTAAGCGTGCCGAACCGCTCCACCTATCCCTGCCCGCTGCATAAAACCATTCAGGCACGAGGTCCTCATGGGGTTTACCAAGAAAGGTGGCGTAATAGACCGGCAATAGTCTCTTCGGTGCTTACTAATACATCGACGATTACGGTTACTATGGTAGGAATTACATAACCGACGTCATTTACTCACCTTCATGATATTGCCAATATCATCGATTAGGCCTACAACTGTATTTCCATGATTTCAACCTATCAATTTAGATTAATAGGCAAGCCTGGAAACAGTCATTACGTTGTGGGATTGTGGGTTGCCTGATAGATCGCTCCGGCCGATACCACGTTGCATAAGCATACTCCAGTGCCGCTACAGGACGCGTCGGCCTTGAATGATACGCAGAATAATCATGATGACTGCGATAACCAAAAGAATGTGAATGAATCCGCCGACTGTGTACGAGGACACCAATCCCAGTACCCAGAGGATGATTAGGATGATTGCAATACTTTCAAGCATGTGTGCTTCTCCGTAAGAGGCCATCAATTGACGGCGATATGAACTAGAGATAAATTTATGAAGTATTACCGAAGGTTTTAAGCAATGCCTGCCCATAAACCGGTGAACTTCATGTCCATCTCCTGTGAAAAAGTTATTTGAGAACATTTCATTGCGGCGGTGCAGAAGGCCAGCCTGTCTGAACTCGGCTGCACCGCTCAGCAGCGCTCGTTTTAGATGCTGTCAATATCTTTCTTAATATCTTCCTTGAGATCACCGAAGCCCGACTGAACCTTCCCGACGTTTTTTTGGACATTTCCTTCTATCTCCATGCCCTTATCGTCTAGTATCACGCCTGCGGCTTCTTTGACCTTTCCTTTGACTTCTTCGACTAAACCTTCTACTTGATCTTTGTTCATGATTGTCTCCTGATAATTATTAGTAGCCATGACCAGATGGCCATAACCTAAGCGTGAAATGAGGTTGCCCACCGCTTAACCAATATATTACACACAAAACTGATTGCGGTCGGTGCGGTAACGCACATAGATTATGGGTATTCCTTAGGGAAGATGATTTTTTCGAACGGCTTATGTGTGGGAACAAACATAATCGCAGTCTTGAACGGCACCTATTATGCTGACAAAATTATCCTGCTAAAGCCATAAACTGCTTACAAGATAAGCTGGTGCATTTTGGTAATTAATGGTAAGTACAGGCTGAATTCATCAGTAGCTATCCAATCGTAACGCATATTTACGGCAATGTTCCAAGTAACCTGCCTCGTGGCTGGCCATTAGCTGCACAACACTTTTCCATAGCCAAGCAGGCGTTGCGAGTGACTTGCTTCGGTTAAGCTTCAGTTCACTGTGCCAGCTTTTACGGGTTCCATCATCCATTTGCCTGGCATGTGCACAGCCAACAACGTACGCTAGATAACTCGACATACGAATGGCCTCTTCTATACTCATTTGATCGAGCTCTAGCTTGAGGTCCTGCGGCAATAGTTCTCGAATAAACACGCCATGCTCTAGGAAACGTTCCGCGATCATGCGCTCGCCTAAGGCCGGCGTCATTTGGTACGCACCTTCAACCACACGGCCTGCATTATCGCGTGGCATGCTTACGTGCTTATAACGAGGAGCGATAGCATGTACGGCCTCTTTTATATCAAAAATGCAATAGTCGTCTCCACCTACGCTTAACAACACTGCGTAACGTAACAAGCCCAATGAACTACAACCTTTCACCCAATAAGCAGCATCTAATACCTCAATCTTAGCATCATCATCGCGGGACTTCAGTGTGGTGACCAGCTCTAACATTTCGCGCTTTTTAAATAATTGCGTGATGCCATTTTTCTCGGCTTTTGATAGGGGCCAGAAGCGCTTTCCCTGCGGAATTTTCGGCCGCGTATTTACAACGTGTTCCTTAGCCAGTTTTTTCCATGTGCGCTTAAGCGCACCGCGAATAACTATCTTGACCAAATCAGGTTTTTGCATGGAGACTCGCTCTTCGCTTGTGTCGAGTGCTTGTTCATAACCCTCTATCAGGTGTTCGAGCATATGAGCGGTGACTATACCTGGCAGGTTTGAGTCCCGTGCGGCTGTGGCTAGCGACAGGGCAAGCCGTAAGAGATCATGTGCAGGATTACCAATAACCGTCTGATCAAAGTCACGTATTTGCATATCGACCTTTCCATCAGTATCGGCCAACGGACCAATGTTGCCAAGGTGGCAGTCGCCACAAATCCAAATGGAAGGGCCATGTGGCAGGGCGTGACCACGCTGGCTGTGTAACCATTCGTAATACTGGGTAGTGTTACCACGCATATAGGCGTGAGGTGAAAGAGCCATTTTCTTGTTGCGGCGTGCTAGAAGTATTTCGTGGCGCTCGTCAGGAGAAGGAGTTTTCATAAATTAAAAAGTCCGGTCGAAAAATTATGCTGAATTACTTAAGTAATAACTAAAGTTTCAGAGTTTGATAAAACAAATAGTCATTAATTGCAATAGTGACCCCAAGATGATGCCAGATGACCGATATGAATGCTAAAAATATAATTTCTTCAAACAATGCCGATGTCAATCTTTGGTTGACATCTTTGGTAGACATCTTTGGTTGACATCTTTGGTTGACAGCTACCAATCACGGTAGTCAGTTTTCAGCCCGGACAGGGTAATTGTAGTTAATCGGCCAAGATAGCTGACGCCTAACACGCCGAAGTCAATTACCTTCAATTTACGCTTATGCATCACATAAAGACAGGGAAGGAAAATCCCTGCAATCCAAAATGAAACACTTCTTTGGGATTGCCATGATTATAGTTATGGGTGGCCACACTAATGAAGATGTTCCCACCGCGATGAGCACGTCGCAATTACTGATATGTATATTGCACCTTGGAAGCAGAATGTGCCATGAAATAACCACATCAACGGCAACTGATCTGAAGATAGTTAATTATCAATTTTGAATGGCAGTTTTAGGCCGGTTGCGCCAGTTGGATAGCTAGAACGGAGGGCCGCTTTTTGAAGGGAACCGGACGGTCATTTAATGATATGCCGATGACTGGATTGGGTCGGGTGGCGACTGTGATCTCATTAAAAATATTACAAATCTGAATGGCCGGTATTGAGAATTAGAATTTTGAAGCTGACGAATATCAGCTGTCGGCCAATACCTGCCACAAACCATTTATTGAGGAATGACTGCCAACTCACGCATTGCCGCCGATGGGCGCCCCATCGAGGAGTTCTTGTTGGTCTTGACATTGAAGAGTAGTATTTAGATCACTGCTTCTCCTTTTGAGTCCACAAAAAAAGGATATAAAAATGCTATCACGATTTTTATTTAAAACCACCATATCTATATTAGCTTTACTAGTTGTTATTTTTGGAATCTGGTTTGTGGTAAAGATTGAAGATCCAAAACAGAATAAAAACGAACATTTAGAACTTGGAAAAGAAGCTGTTTTTGAGATAGTTATTAATCCAATCCTTAACAATTCAGAATCACTCAATGTCCTTTTAAAAAGTGAAGAGCTTGCAGTTACAAAAACAGAACGCTCTATAAACGCTGAAGGGAACCTCGTTTTAAAGTTTTTTGTAACATCAACAAGTGTGGGAGAAAATCTGAAAGCAATAATTCAGGTTGGAATCTCTCACTGGGGAATTTCTCGTTGGCAAAAAAAAGATTTCACTTTTACCAGTGAAATGCCTTCATTTTTTGCCAAAGGCGGCGCACCTTTTATAGAAATTATGAAGTCACCTGATGAGTCTGTATATGGATCTCATATTACATATTGGCAGATTCTTAATAGTCCCATAATAACTGGTCATGCAGCATCAAATATCTGTCGTGAAGTATCAGGAGCAATTTTTAATTACGCCTATAACAGCAGCATAATTGACGACAATTTTTTTGTTGGTGCAGGATTAGCTAGTCTTCCTACTGATGAAAAAAAAGAAGAACAACTAATAAATCAACTCGAGAAGCTTCCAATTTCTAAAAAATTACAAGTATATATTAGCTTTTCTACAGTTAATGGGAATACCGGTTCTTTGGTCGAGTTGGTCGATATTTTAAAAAATCCAGATTCATTGAATGTTGATCTGTCGAAAGCTAAGGAGTTTAGAGAAACAATTGCTAATCCTATAACCGAAAAGCAGTTTAAGGACATAGAAAATTGGATTAATAAGCCGGAAGACGCATTCTCACTTTATGGTGCTAAAGAATCGATTGATTGGAAAGACTTTTCTGACGAAATTCGCAAAATTTCTGATACGAATCGAAAAGCATTGGCTAGTTTTTTGATTCAATGGACTGCTTTTCAAAATAGCCAAGAGTTGTTGCAAGGTGGATTGGATTCTGTACGAGAAAAATCTGGTTTAGTAAAAACAAATTGCACTAAAAAAGACCAACAGATTTTAGTTCAAGAAGGTTTACAACAATGGCTAAAAATAGCTTTTCCAGGCCAATCTTTAGCTTTGAATAATTTCCTACCACAAGAAGAAAAAATTGGTTCAAAAAAATCGTGTGAAGATTTGAAAGAACCTAATCTAAAGCAATTATGTTTACTACAAGAAATATTTAATAGCGATCAAGAATGTAATCAAGACAGTCCAGTTTTATTGCCATATTACAATTCAAAAAGTAAAGAGCCTATATCGTTTATCATTTCCAAAGCAATTATTATCCCTCAATTAACCAATCAATCTACTGAGGAAAGTGCGGGCATCAGTGCTCTTTTTAGGCAATCAGCTACGGGGGAAATGCGGCGAAATCTTTTAGATGCTGCTCAGCGAAATGAACAAGAGTTCAAAAAAGCACGAGATTATGACTTACTTAACTTAAAACAAAAGTTTTCTGAAAGTGGAATGACAATCCAAGATTGGTTAAGGCAAACTCGTGAAATAACTTTTACAAACGTTGATAATAGGATGAGGGTGATAGGAAAATCTAAAAAAATCATGACTAATTTTGAAATTTGGGAAGATAGACTTCATTTTATTAAATCATTGCAAACCCAAGCTCAGCAATTCACTCAAAGTGCTGACTCTATTGAGCAGCAGCAAAACGACCCCAAAATGCAAGCAATCCTTGATTACACGTTAATTGATGCATTTTTGCGTGGTTGGAATTTAGCTTTCGTTGATGATTCGCTTGGTTCCCCTTATAAGCAATGGTTAAATCAACGTAGAACAGCAGTATGGGGGGAAATTTATCGTCAAGCACAAAAGCAAGGCATTAGACTTGAGCCAATCATAACTGAGCAAACGGTTTTCCAAGTTAGAGAGGAAAAAGGAAATTACATCATCCGACCATTATTTATTGCTAAATCCAGCGATATTACGGCACATTGGATAACAGGAAATAATCTTATTTATTACACAACACCCTGGTTACAACGGCAACTGGTCAACTTAACAAAAAGTGATATAGGCAATAAAGATGTTTGGAAATCTGCTCATGACCAATTTGATCCCAAATCACCTGAAACTTCACTCAATCTATTAGCAGAGCAAAAATTAAAGACAGCATTAATTGCTAACACTTTGCAAGATCAGATTAAAGAAGCAAGGAGTGCCTTGGTAATTGCACCAGAATATGTAGCGAACCAACTTGTGCAAAGTTTTTGGAATATGTTGCCAAATGATGAATTAACTACTGAACAAAAGAAAAAATTTCAAGTAATGCAAAATGTCAAAGATAATGACAGTTTTCGCGAATTAATTGAGAAAGGGGAATGGCCACTACCAGATGACTATCTTAGATTTACCTTGAGATATAAAGAGAAAATTGCAAAATTGGAAGCCGATAAGGAAGCAAACAAACATAATCTGAGCGAACTCCAAAAAGAAATGGATATTTTAATAAAATATGGCAAACAAATTGATTCGGATTATATCGAAGAAGGACTTCGTACTGGACAGGTCAATCCATCTAAACAACTAAATCAATTTCAGCACTTTGGTATTATTAGTATTTTTGATGAAAGCTTAAATTCAATGCTTTGTCTGAGTAAGCTTATTACTGATGTAGAAGATGCTAAAAAAGAAGGAGTTCAACCCCAAACAATTCAAAAAAACTCACAAGATTGCCTGAATAAACTTCTTACACTTGATAAAAAATATCTTGAAGAAGCAGGTCTTGACAAAGTTATTGGGTCCATAAGTAAAGACATTGAAAAAGATGCTCAAAGCTGGAATTTTGACGCACTGGGCAGGACTTTAGCACAGACTAATATTCAAAGTTATGTTGAGAGAATAGCGCAACCTACACTGACAGTATTATATAACGTTTATCAGAAAGAACCCTCTCGCCAGCTACTTAAAATACTTGTTCGCACTACTTGGTACTCAGGTCAATTTAATTTGGCATTTGACCTCATGTTGAAAGAAGTGCTGGAACAAGCCAAAAATCAAAATATCGGATTAGAAAATATTGAGCAACGAAAAAATTTGCTCAGTGAAATGCGAATGGATATTATAAAAGCTTTAGTTTATTCCAACAATCAGTTAACTGATGATCAACAAGAAGTGACAGAAACTGAAAATCCACCTCAATCTTCTAAATCAATTTTTGGAAAACCGTTGAGTGATTTTTATAAAAAACCTAATCGTTTTGATTTTATTCCTGTAGAAATAGAAACGCCTGAGTCACCAACCAACAAAATAGCAGAGCCAGTTTTTTTAAAATCAAATCTGCAACCCTTACCTCATACAGCAACTATTTCGCCACAAGATCAAAGTCGTATTCTTAATGCCGCAAAAGCAATGACAGGAAACAATATTGCAGGGCTTGATACAGTGCAAAATGAAAATGGTATATGGCAAACTAGAGTATGGACTAAAACAAACACTGGGGTTTCAGCCGTTTTACTAGATGATGTTAGAAATTCTCATGGCGTTTCTACTATTAAAAAAGTAGTTGCAGATAGAATAATCCCAACAGAAGATTTGCTTGGATTCTTGCGCAAAGAAAACATAAATCTTTTACAAGGAGATAATTTAACTACACCATTGTCACGAACTATTTTCTTGCTTTATGAAGATCATCTTCAAATTATTAATGGCGACCAAGTTCTTAAGCTTTCCTTTTCTGACTCTGCAGATAATGCTTGGAAATCCATAAACCGCATCCTAGATGAGAGAAAAATTCATCATGAGGTTATTGACAATGATACTGGACTGCTACAAGTTGCGAGAAATCTTAAAAATGCAGATGTAGGTGCTTATTTTGATAGTGGTAATAGTTTTCCTGGTCTTTTAACTTTTACACAGAATGGACAAGAACAATTATTAGCTATATCAAGTGAAAACGGACTTAAGCTTTTATCTTTATCTGAAAAGGAAAGATTAAAACAAATTGCTCAGGGCTCAGAAGCAATAGAACGGATACAAGCAGTAGAAGCCAAAGCAATTGCTGAACATAGTGATGAAAAAGTACGTTTTTTTCACATTGCTGCTCATTCAACTGATAAGAATGCAAAAACCAGAGTCCAGTTTGGAAAAGAAAATTTTGATTTGCCTGCACAGGAAATATACAACCTTCTGCAAGGAAAATCAGAGACAGAGACACCCAATTTAGACAAAATTTTTACTGTTCCTCCAAACGATGTTAATCCTAAGGTTATTATTTATCGTGATGCTTTTATTCGTGGTAAAGCAGCATCACCAACGCCAGAAGCAGGTGGGGCAAATGGCGGAGGTTATGGAGGAAAACCTCCTCCAACATTAAATGAGTTCCCTGAACCACCAGAGAAAGGAGAAGGATCTAAAAAAATGAATGAAGATCAACCTGTTGCTGTTTTGGTCGCAGAAAAAAAAGAAGAAAATGAAAAGACTAAATGGGAAGGAACAGATAAAAGTGGAAGTCGTAATTTTTATCAAAATGGTTTTGAACATGTTCCTCCTTTAGCGTTATTAGTGGCTTTAAAAGGAAAATATTCTCAATTTCGTTTTTCTCTGGATGATCAAATGGATGAAGCTCGTAATAATGCCTTAAATCCAGCAATGGTTACAAAAGCCGAGGATATAGCAGCATATATTCCAGCAAAAAGTTTTGGTGTTGTAAATATAGGAGTAATTACCCAAATTGCCTCAAATTTAGAAGATGCAGGCATCACAATAGAAGGTGGAATGAAGGCTGTTAAGCAAAGTAATGTTTTAGTGATTTCAGGACATAAGGATGTCGCCATGGTTAATTATCTTGAAGACCACATAAAGCGGGGTAACTTTCGAGGGAAGCATGTTGTGCTATTCTCTTGTTTCCAATCGGGAGATGCAGGACTTAATCATCGAATTATTCAGGAAGGTGGTGCAAAAAGTGTTATCTATTTTCCAGATGCAATTTTTCCACAAGCGGTTAATGCTGTTATGAGTGAATTTATTGACCTGCTTGAAACTAGACAAAAAAACCAAGATATTTCACCACGAGAGTTGCAGAGCTTATTGGATGAAAGTATAGATGCGGCACATAGAAAATCACAAGTTTCAGAGCCACCAAAACCAATTGAAGAACAAAATCAAATAAAAAATTTACGCCGTAATATTGAACAATTATCTAACATGGAAAGACTGAAACAAATTATTCAAGTTGCCAAAAACAATATTAATTTTATTGGAGAAACAACATGAATCAAGTAGATAAATCACTGATTGACAATGACTATGAAGATATTATTTTAGGAGAAGGAAACGCTAATGATTCGACCTTGCTTTTTCCAATAGGTAAGGCAGACTTGGGAACAAAGCCTGATATAAACACTGGAAAAATTCATATTCGGATTGGCAGAAGTCCTCAAATTTGGAATCTTCGTGAGCTTTATAAAATTAGTAATACAACATTGCCAAAAGAACTTCAGCTTTTTGATCAGTACAATATATGGGTTATTGCCATAACCGTCCAAATCATGAAAGAAGGTGGTTTTAAAGATATCCGTCAACTTGGTTGTAAAATTACATATCCAGAAAATCGTGCGATCACCATTCTTTCAGGCATGCCAGAAACGAGTTTTATTAAAATGGCAAATGGCAGTTTAGAGAGTAGTTTTGATTTAGGTGTAAATGGTTCAACAACTATCTCAGAAGATTTTCAAGAAGAAATAAAACCTTGGGTTTCTTTAGATGGAGGACTGAAAATTAGGCAGAATGCAAAAGCTCAAATTAATCTTTCCTTTAGCGTAATAACTCCTACTGTTATTGCGATTGGAGCAGGAGATTATGCGGGTGAATGGCTTCTTTTTAGAAATGATGGTACACCGTTGGTAGGTCAGCAACCTCTTATGCACATTCTTTTATGTCCTAAAGATATGAAAACTTTGAAGTTTGAAGCGCAAGTTTATGCAACAATTGATACCTTACATATGCTCCCTATGCGTCTCACTGGACCATCTGTAGAGTTTAAAACTCTTTTAGATAGAAATGCTAATGTTGCTTTATAGGCTGGGCTACCTCATTAAAATATCAACTGGATTACACACATTATCTACATGATAAACAGACCGGGATAATTCCATAGCCACTCTTTGAATGACCGAAATATTGACATGAACTGACATTTGTAACGCAGGATAAATTGACCGGTTCGGGTCGGCTGTTGCCGATGGCAGCGTTGGAAATTTATAAATCTGAATGACCGGTATGGATAAAGGGATTTATCAGGCTAACGAATATCAGCTACCGGCCAATTTCTGCCACCAAAGTTTCAACTTTGGCTGACAGCAGTAAAACGTATACCAGCCATTCGGTTTATCCAAAGAAGTTGATTTCAAGACTTAGTCCAGCTTTCACGCATAGACTAGATATGCTAATTCGTAACCAGAAATCATACGCTGCGACCAAGGGGAGCATCTGCCATCTTGTCAAGCACGTCAAATACCTTTGGCAAATCTTCGGCATACGTTGCTATGTAGTTCGATGTCACAACTCGTCTATCCATACTTGGGAGATTTTTCTTATTTATCAGAGGGCCGAACTCCGTCCAATACATCTTCAGTGCTGTTAGATCAAGTCCACTCGCTAAGTCCCTTTCCGTGGCTACGTACCCGTCTTCGTCGTGACCGGCCCAATATCCGCTGCTTAGGTTGCGCAAGCAGTGGTCCGCAAAATGGTAGATGTTGTCCTCGCTGACTGATGGGTTGAAGCACACCTCGAAAATATACTTGTTCATCGCGTCGCTAATGTCTCCTGAGTCACCTATCCCGTCCTCATCGTACAAACCACAACCTACACCAGAGCCAGTCGGTTGACCACGATTGGCGAGCTGGTAGATGACAAAGCTCTTCACGGTTGAACGAGCAGCCAACAATTGATTAGCCAGTCGTTGCCCCCCACCTTCTACCTGCTCACCCTGCTCTTTCAACCACTTTTCCGAAGCCCCGTACAAGTCGAGGTCAGGTATCTTGTCGACTTCGTCAAGATAGTTTCGCTTAGGCTCAATGAACGTATCTCGAAATAACCGAAACACCCGTTGTGACAGCGTTCGCATGCCATTCAAGGCAAGCAATGAGACCTGACCGGATGTTTGGGCACTCTTGTCATCATAAACAATCAAAGCGGAAGTAACATTGTATATCTGCCCAAGCCGGTCAGCAGAACATTGCAACCTGAACAGCATCAGGTCGTACCACCCAAGTACACCTCGTTTTTCACCCGCCAACCAAGAAATGAGACCTCTGCCTGTATATCTTCCTTCTCCATAGATTCTCTGAGCAATTTCAACAATGTTCTCTGGCGTATTGGGAAGTCTACGTCCGTCGGTGCGGCTCCAACCTGCACGGTCGAGCAACCGAATGATGGAGTAAATAGACCGATGCCTCAATCCACGATCATTGGTGCCAACAAATGAATATCGTGGAAGGTACTCGACAAGCGTATTGATGGCATCTTCGGCGATCACCTCAGTGAAATCATAGGACTGGCTTACCAGAATGCGCCAAAACTCATCATGAGCAAGTTCACCGTCCCGTAGGTCGAAGGTCGGCTCTTCCAAGATCGAAGCAATCGAAGTGCCTTGTTTAACAACACGATTAACAGCGTTTTGATACAGCTTGAATGTCTCTCGCGGCTCTGGTGAGGCAAACCTAACGATTAGCTTCAGATATTTTTCAAGGTTTCGGTACGGCTCGTCGTTGAAGCACGCACGCGACCTTAGAACGCTTTCATTTACAGGATCGAACGTGTTGTTAATTCCAAGCGCTTTTACATCGAAAAGCTGATTTAACAAGAACACTCCTGTCGTCTCCTGGCATTCGTTCACCACTTCCTCGAAGTCGGGGGCGTTTGAAAAATTCACCTTTCTCGCATCAAAACTCCGCTTTGCTGAGAACACTCCTGACCGCCCTTCGGTTTCCTCGGCATAGATTTGCCGAAATAGTCCGGGGTAGTTCAAATGTAAAAGTATCAGATTGATGAGGTCAAATTGATTGAAATCTGTCTTACCTAATTCCGTCTTTTCAAGCTGCATCAGAAGAACGGCGTTGACGAACCGTTTGAGTTTACGCAGGTCGCCAATTAGGGGGAGGTAGTTGGCTGCCCTGTCATCGCCCAAAATCTCCGCCAGTTCGCTCAGAACGGACGAAAGCTTGAACAGGGTGTCGGAAGGGATCGATTGGAATCGGTGTTCGTTGCGTTTCCAATCCGTTAGTAGGAAGTTTCTGAGCGTTGAACTGTCGACAATTAGGCTCAATTTCACAGTTACAAACTTCTCAAGGAATTCTCGTGCATTGCCCCCCTCGTCCTTTCCCTTCACTAGGTTTTCAGTGTCGTAACACAGGATGTAAGTTGCCTGGGACAGTTTGAACGTCCGCCGAACGGTAAATAGGACATTGTTGACAGTCTTGGCTTCAAGTCGATCTAAGTCGTCTATGACAATGATGACGCGCCTGCGGATGCTTTTAAGGACGTCATCAATGTTTTCGAGCAGTTCGTCAACGGTCTCGCTCGAAGGCTCAAACGACAGTCTGAAGCCGAGAATTGAGATGCCCTTAACCATCCGTGAATACCGCGATGCGGCTGGACGAAACTCAGGAGCATACACCTGCCGTTGAATAGTTGCCGAAAGGTCTCGTATGAAGCGCTCCGACAGGTCGGGGTCAGCGGCGTACCTCAACGGTTCAAAACGAAAGACAATTACCGAGTTGCCCCCGGCCTCCCTCCAATGTTGCTCCGCAAGATTGACGAAGCTGGTCTTGCCTATGCCCCATGGCCCATCGATGCCAAATACAAGCCATGAGTGCGCTCCACTCGCCAACACTGTTTCTGCGAATTCCTTGGCCTGTCCCTCGATCTGCAGAATGTCGTCTTCCTTGGTCTCGATTTCATCGTCCGCGAGGAAGTAAAACTGAGGGTCAGGTATTTTCCTTCGAGGCCAGTAGTTCCTAAATAAAGGTGACAGGAGCATCACGATAAGGACACCGAACAGCGTTGGAGCCCATAACGGGTTCGCCCCTTTGACGACCTCGTGAACTTTCGTCAGCGAAGGCGCGATCAACACATTCGACCAAACTCCGAATAACGCGGTGAAGAGCAAGTCGAAGCGGAAGCTCCGTGCAAGGCGAACAATAGTCGAGTACAGATCGCGCATAAGAACGTAGGCTAGACAGACTATTAGTCCTGCGATAATCCCAACCGCTCGAACTCGCCAGTCAACGTCAGCAGGGAGGAGGGCGAACTTTTCACCTCCGTAGTAGGACAAGCGGAAAACCTCCGCAGCAACAAGTCCAACAGCAAACAGCCGCGCGAATACGAGCAATTCCGGCATCTTCATTGTCTGGCGCGCTTTTAGCATCTATCTACTCCTACTTTCATACTGGCCATATTCTTATCATATTTCAAATTGCCAACCGCGGAGGAATACGCTACTAGGCTGGCAATCACTCAACTCATCAAGGGCTGATCTATTCGCGCTCAATAAGCATTTCTTTAATATAACTGGCCATTTTTGAATTTAAACCAGACATCCAAGATAAAGTAGAGGGCTTCTGCTTAGGGTCGGCTGTTGCCGATGGCAGCGTTGGAAATTTATAAATCTGAATGACCGGTATGGAGAAACGGATTTTTCAGGCTGACGAATATCAGCTGCCGGCCATCAAGTGACGGTTGCGAGTGGCTGCTTTGGAGCGATGAATATGGCGGAATGAAGGTTGACAATTAGCCAACCGCAACCATTGAACTTCAATCTTACTCATACCGAATCTAGAAACCATCAATTAATTAGCAATCGACATAAAATTGTCACACAAATTTAATGCGATTTAACTTACAAATCCGTTAATCTCTCTGCTTGCATAAAAATAGCCAAAGCCCCAGCCATCTATAACGATATTTTTATGGATGCTAAAAGCTGTGGCGGTTGATTGTGATGCAAGCCTCTTTTTAACCGATATTATCAAGCAAAAGGACAACCCTATGCAATACGGAAAAACTTTACTTTCAGCCGGTGTGCTGCTCAGCTTAACCACGCTAAATGCCCAGGCGGCGTTGACTGTCAATGACGGTGGCTTAAGCGTATACGATAGCGGCCTCAAAGCCACCTGGACGCAGGACGCCAACCTATTAGGCACGCTGGAAAACACTCAAGGCTACAATAAAGTAGTCAATGCAGTGATTGCAGCCGGCGGTGGCGTGATTCATGACACCCCCAATTATTATTTTGATAACGGCACGTACACTCTGACTACTGCGGATTTTAGCATCGGCGGAATGGTTGATTGGTGGGCGGGTCAAGCTTACGTGCATTATCTAGACAGCTTGAACAACGGTCGGGGCTATGCCGGTTCCAACCATTGGGCTTTGCCGACGACACCGGATAGCAGCGCTTCCTATGGCTTCAATATTACTAATAGCCAACTGGGTGAATTGTACTACAACGAACTTAACGCAACAGCTTATCCTGCAGTAAATTATGGCATTCTAGGCACCAGAACCTTTATGGATACATCGGCTTCATCGGGGCCTTTTAGCAACGCTCACGCCTACGCGTACTGGTCTGGTACGGAGTATGCGTCCTATCCTAGCGACTCATGGCTCTTCTTTACCACCACTGGCTTCCAGAACTACGGCAATAAGACCAATCAGTTCTATGCATGGGCAGTCAGTCCAGGACAAGTGTCCGCCGTGCCAGTACCGGGAGCTGTCTGGTTGTTTGGGACTGGCCTGTCGGGATTGCTTGGCCTGAAGCGACGCGGGCACACTGGGTAATTGGGTGCTTTGGGTCATTTTGTTCTTTTGGGGGTCAAGGGGGCTATCACCCCCCCTTGCGGTTTTTTGGTAATGGGTTACCAGTGAGTCTAAGGCATGGGGCGATACGAACATTTGCCTATCTACCGAGACGCCTTGAATCTGGCGGTGAATTTTGAAAAGATCGTCGCCGGATTCAGCCGCTACCACAAATACACATTGGGAACTGAACTGCGTAACGCCAGCCGAAAATCGGTGCTCTGATTATCCAGGCCAATAATCAAAGTGACAAACTGCCGGGTTTGCTGGCCTTGCGCGATCATCTGGAAGTACTGCTGTAGTTAAAACTCAATGGGTCGACTGCCGTCGATCAGAAAACAAAAAATTACTCATTACCAGCGACGGCTTTTGAATAATTTCAAGTGGCAGGCTTGAATCAAAAAGGATAGTGATCTTCAATTGAATAGGCAACAAATCTTAACCACTACTATTTTGATTTTAATGACCTTACATTAACATTAAACAGCGATTGCAAATTGCTATTAGAGGTTACTCAAGAATTCGTTTTTGTTATGGCCCTCTGCAATCAATGCTTTTAGCCACTTTGGCGCTAATCCTCGCCCCGTCCAGGTTTGAGAATAGTTATCTGGATTGCGATATTTTGCTGGAATCTTAGCTGACGTGGCTTTAACGGCTTCGTGAATTTCCACTGTCACACCAATTGAGGCCGCCAATTCCTTAATTTGAGCAATGACTTCCTTATGCTTAGTGCGTTTTAGTGCTTCTAAATGCGCTTGTGCTTCTGCAATTATTGCCAATAATTCTTCTTGGGATTTATTTTGAATCTCTTTCATTGCTATTATTTAATTTAAAATTTGTTATTCAACTTAAAATTCACGAGTATAAAATAACATAACAATATAATAATAACTATCCATATCCAGTCTGATAAAAGCTAATTAATAGCGCCATCAATTATCACTTGCCGTAATTTTAACTCCCATTAACAGAAATTACTGATAATGAATTATGCTACGGTTATTTGCAATTGACTGGTATACCCGCTCAATAATATCATTTAAAACTGTATTACTCGTCTAGTCTTCTATTAGGATGATGTGTTTAGTTCCATCTGAATACATCATCCTACATAAAACAGAACTTGTTAATCCTGCCAATTTTTTTTCATAAAGCTTAAGGCGCGAGATCAATAGGCTTTATCGGGATAAACTTTGGGGCAATTGATTGAGCGCAGTATAACTTTCAATATTCTTGCGGGGTGCGCCACGTCTTGTATCTGGCACTTCAGGAAAGTCTCCTCTGCGCAAAAGCCTTATCTTTGGCCCCCGCTTAGGCCTGAAATACATAAATAGCTGATGAATATTCGGGCTCAACCTGAACACCCATTCTGGTTTCAATCTGAACACTTTTATAGATTTTTGTTCCAGAATCGGTGTTCAAGTCAGGCTAGAATCACTGTTCAACTTAAATCAGAATATGTAGCTAGTTCCTTAGAAACTAAAAAACGGTTTAATTGTCATCGTTCTCATTATCTGAGATCTTACGTTCTTGATCTCTCTATTTGACTAAATCATGGTCCTGAAACCTACAATCAATGTGCCTAGATTGAAAAAACTTTCGCGTTTACTGTTTTCATTTTATGAAATAGTAAGGTCCATCAGTAAAAAAGTTAAGTCGTACCAATAATAATGTTAGGTCCGCTTGTTGATTTTCAAGAATTTACATTTATTATTCACTTTTATTTGAGGCAACTTATCCAAAACATCGCTCTACCAAACTCTTTATATCATCTTATTTTCATTATTAATAATGTTGTTGATAAAGAAATTTTGTAACACGGCGAATTGGTGTGTCCGAATTGGTTAACAAATAAATCTTGTTAAACTAAAGTAAACTTAACTCGGCTTGTTAGAAACTTGCAAAAAATGATGGTCTCAGTCTATTAACACCTTTTAGGCCAACTTTTCAATACCTTAACTTATACAACTACTTTCCTTAAACTGATTTGGGACCAAGCCAACATGACTCCAGTTTTTAACAAAGAAAAACTCGAAAAAATGCTGATCAATAAGAACTACTGTTTTGAAGATTCTTTTTTTGAACCATCCAGTACAGAGCCCATCGACGAAGATAAGCTTAATTTAGATAATTTGCGGGGTTACCTAAATGAAACGTACAAATCAGGTGAAAAACCTTATATCCACCAAAAAACAATCGAGAAAATAATTAACACACCTCATGCTCAAAAATGTATCAAACAAAACAAATCAGAATATTACAAAGTACTGACACACTTTACGATTTTATCTAAAGTTAAAAGGGGGTGGGTTAATTTATTCTCTAACAGTTCTACAGGGACCTCAAAGCCTTCTCTTTCAGATACCCCTTCTCGACATTCAAATAAAAATGCAAAATTATTAAATGATGCAATTATCCATTGTTTTTACTCTCGCCTTATAGAAGGTATGACTGAACAAGACAGGTCTACATACGAAATCCTATTACCTAGTGGCTATAATCCTTCTGGCTTTGATAGTTTACTTTATTTACTAGGTAAAACTATTCAAGATTTATTTTGTATACAAGAAAGAATATTTTTTATTTCCAACGATAACGTCTTGTCCCTATATACGGATTTTGAAAATATTAGTGACTCAATTCGCCAAGTAATTATTGTTATTTTCAGTCAGAACACAAAAGATGGATGTGATGACCCCCTTCGAGCTACGCTTCTAAAATTTGCCTCTATTAACCGTGCGATAAATTGCATAGACGCCGTCATCAATATAATTAACAAAGTAATTGAGACTCTACCAGATAATAATATTGGACATTTATTGAATATCAATTCCGAATCTGAAATTTTGCCTACCATATTGGATATTTTTAATGTACAGATTACAAAGGTACCAATTGATCTAATTGATTGTTCTAAATTAGTTTGCAAGCTTTATATTATGACTAATTTACCTTGTGAAACACCTAGATATAAGCATAAATGATTCGAGGAAATCCATATGAGCCCTGGGAACATTGCCGTATCTGCTGCTCTTCTTTTCAACGATTTTTTGCATCAAAGGAAACTCCATCTCAACATTAAAGGTGAAACAAATAATTCCATTTTGATCTATAAAACATTATCTGATTTTTTAAAATATAAAAATGACATAGATAATTTAGATCATAAAATCTTATGGGATAGAGGATTTTCAGAAGAACTATGTAAATTTCTGACTACCCGTTACTCTATTTCTGTGTTTGGTATATCTGAAGATTACCCAAGTCAAATTGGTGCAGTACATCATGCTAATATCAAAAGACAAAAATTTCAGCTTCAGAGAGAAGCATATGAATTGGTAAAGGATATGAGTATAAATGATGCTGCTCAACGAATCGCTCAACTTCATAACATTGTTAAAGAATATATTCATGATGCCGGTCATAATATTGCGTATGAACTTTGAAAAGAGTGAATTTCAAAAAAATAATAGGCCTTACGCCCTTATAGCTTCTTTCTTAGATTGCTCCCATTACATTCTTATGTTGTTAATGACGAGCGCTACTGCCTTAGAGCCAGCTTGATACTTAAATTCCAGGCTATAATTTCAGGGCGTCACTATTTATTTAGGGGCGCTCTTGTCAACATATTTGGCAATATATATATCCGACCGGCTGCAGCCCCAATTCTCATCACATAGCCTTTACTTGTTATCCAGTATGGGTTGAACATTTGTACCACATTAACTTAACACTTCAGGAGATGTTTACAGTTTTCTCTGACAGACCAACAACAACCCTAAGTCATACTTGAGCGCTAGGAGGAGGATTAAATTCGTTACTTCGCTATTACTCTTTTTTCAATATTTCAGTTTTGTGATCATTTCAAAGTTAAAAAAATAAGTTTATTTCCTTTTTTCGCAACACTGTTGAGATTAGGATACCTAAAAAATGTTAGGAAAATCGTAAGTAAGGTTATCCGCATAAATTTTAAGGCAACTTTGAGGGTTTTAATTAAAAATGACGTGCAAATTTAGAAATCAATTTGATGGGAACAAAGCTTTTAGGTGGCAGTCAAGAAAAATTATTTTTATTAGCCTTTCGAGGTTTACAAAATGTAGTTCAAATCTTCGACAAACAACCATTTGTAAACATGAAAACTCGTTAGCATTTAACCTAAGCAATATGTGTAATGGTATTGAAGGACTTACACTGTGAATACTCTCATCACTATCGAACAACTCAAATCCGTTACAGGCTACAATCGCCCCGGCGACATAGAGCGCTGCTTGCGAGGAGCTGGGGTTCGTTTCCTGCATGGTAAGGATGGGAAAATTTTCACCACAGTTGATGCAATCAACGCAGCAATGGGATTAAAATTTGAAATCTCCGGCACAACTGAAGAGGTAATCGATTTTATCGATTAAATGATCATGACTAAAGGCCCTACTCGAACTGCTAACATACCTGCTAACATTGATGCAAAAAAATTGCCTACAGGGGTTTGGTGGGATAAATCGGGAGCTGGTAAATGGATGTTCAAATACAAAGACACGGACTTGGGAAAATGGCGATCAAAGCGACTGATTGGCCCAAAATCTTCTCTGGCAGAAATATGGCAAGCATACGAAAGCCTCAATGCTCCTATGGCTGCTACTTTTGCTTCAATTAGTCTTGATTTCCAGTTGACACCTATCTGGCGTAAATTAGCCTCATCAACACAAAAGGATTATTTAGATTGTCATCAGCACATATGTGGACGCAAAATCTCAACTAATGACACACTTGGTGAGTTACCAATTACTAAATGGACAGTCGGTCTCGTCAGAAAATATCGAGACTCACGCGGCGAATCATCGGAAAGCAGGGCCAATAAAGAACTTGCATATATTAAAAGGGTTTTTTCCTGGGCATACGAATATGAAAAAATTAAATTCAATCCAACGCTAGGGGTGAAGAAGCTATCAATTAAGCCTCGACAACACTACGCCGAAGATCGTGATTACGAATTCATGCTTCAGATTGCTAAAGAGTCTAATTATTGGTATGTATGGCCGGCAATGGAAATCGCTTATCTATGCCGCATGCGACTATCAGAAGTATTAGATCTTACTGATGCCAATGTCTTAGCAGAAGGGCTGCTAATCAAACGTCGTAAAGGTTCCCGTGACAATATTACGGAATGGAATACTCGACTTCGTACTGCCTGGGATTTCGCCGTTAACAAAAGAAACCGGATATTGTTAGATCGAAAACAGCCTCATCCGATTCGTGCTGAAGATAGACACATCATTATCAGCGAACGCACGGGTGATAAGATCGTAGTCGATAGCCTAAAAACGGCTATGGGACGAATAACGGTCGCCACCAAATTAGCTGCGGAAGAAAGAGGAATTAATTGGGCGCCTTTCACTTTTCATGATCTTAAACGGAAAGGTGTTAGCGATACAAAGGGCAACAAACTGGACGCGAGTGGTCACCGAACAGCTTCAATGATGAATGTTTATGACGTCAAATTGAAAACGGTAAAACCGTCGAATGACTGATCATTTGTCAGTAGCTTTGTCAGTAGGAGAAAAAACAAGAGGCTGAAAACAATCTAAATCATTGATTTTAATGGGGTGAACGACGGGGCTCGAACCCGCGACAACCGGAATCACAATCCGGGACTCTACCAACTGAGCTACGCTCACCATAATATGGGAAATTCTTGGAGTGGCGCGCTTGGCAGGACTCGAACCTGCGACCCCCGGCTTAGAAGGCCGGTGCTCTATCCGGTTGAGCTACAAGCGCTAAACTGGTCGGGGTGGAGGGATTCGAACCCCCGACATCCTGCTCCCAAAGCAGGCGCGCTACCAAACTGCGCTACACCCCGATAATCTTCTTATAGTATTGACTGGCTAGATTTTTAAACCACCCTTGAAGAGCTGACTATTATGACGATATCTCTCTATAGCGTCAATTGTTTTTTCTCAAAGGATGAAATTATTTACAGTTTGGTTTTGACTAATTGATAAATATTTTCTACAGCCACATCAATATCCTGCAAAATAGTTTCCAATTCACGCAGTTTGGCTTCCGCGAATTGCCTGTCCTTAAGGCTGCCGGTATTAATATAAACATTGAGCGCTGCGCTTTTTAAGCCGCCGTAGCCAGCCATTACGGCGGCTCCGGCATCGCTGATAACGCCGGAATAACCCTTTTCCGCTGCGCCGCGGCTTAATTCAATAGCCTCCGCACAAGCGCGTGCGCAATCCAAAGGCACTTCAGTGGCGGCTTTTAATACGGTTTGTATCGCCTCCGTGCGAGCCGCTTTTTCTTCGTCAGTTTCTTTAGGCAAGCTGTAAGCGGCCATTAAGCGATTAAAAACATCAACATCCGCTTTAATCAAACCGGTCAGTTTTTCACGTAATGCTTCCGACTTTTGCAACAAGTCCAGCATTTGAGTTTCAACTTCAGCGTACTTTGGTTTGCCAATAGTTAAATTACACACCATGCTGGTTAATGCGGCTGATTGCGCACCCAGCAGCGCTGCAACGCTGCCGCCACCCGGCGTAGCCGATTTGCTGGCGAGTTCGTCAAGAAAAGTTTGGATTGATTTATCTTTAATTTCGCTCATTGGGTAAAGTTTTTGTTATAAATTACAGATTGAGTTAATTGCAGTTGCCGGGTTGCACTGCGTTCTCCAACATGCTTGCCGGTGGCCGATTAATTTAGAAAACTATTCGCGGCGCCAGCTGGTTGTGTCATTAGGCGCATCTTCCAGAATCACGCCTTGCTGCTTTAATTCATCGCGAATCTGATCGGCCAATGCCCAGTTTTTGGATTTTTTCGCATCTAAACGGGCCTGGATTTGCTGCTCTATATGTTCTTCAGTCAGATCAGTCGCTTTTGCAGTGAATCTATCAGTAAGAGTAAACGATTCTATAATTTCTACATGAAAAACTCGACCCTTTAAAAAAGCTTCAGGATCATCTTGCAATATCCCCAGCAAGCCGCCTAAATATTTTAAGGTGGCAGCCAACAAGTGAATTTTTTCCTTATTTACTTTTTTAGCTTTATTCAGTTCTGTAGCCAAATCAAATAACACTGACAGTGCGACCGGCGTATTAAAATCATCATCCATCGCTTGTTGAAAACGAATTTTATAATCGTCTTCCAGTAGCGCATCAATAACTTCAACACCACGCAGAGCAGTGTACAATCTGGTTAAAGCTGCTTTTGCTTCATTGAGTTGTTCATCGGAATAATTCAACGGACTGCGGTAATGGCTGGACAGAATAAAAAAACGTATTACTTCTCCTGCTCCGTCTCCATGTCGATTTCGATAGTGATTCAGCACTTCTCGCACGGTAAAAAAATTACCCAGCGATTTGGACATTTTTTCTTCATTAATGCGCACAAAACCGTTATGCATCCACAGGTTAACAAATTTCTCGCCGGTCGCGCCTTCTGACTGGGCGATTTCGTTTTCATGGTGAGGAAACTGTAGATCCATGCCGCCGCCATGAATATCGAAATGATTGCCCAGGCTACAGGTGGACATCGCAGAACATTCGATATGCCAGCCGGGACGGCCCAAACCCCAAGGCGATTGCCATGAAGGTTCGCCGGCTTTGGCCATTTTCCATAACACAAAATCCAGTGGATTGCGCTTTGCCAAATCAACGTCGACACGCTCGCCCGCCAGTAAATCGTCCGGATTCTTGCCGGATAATTGCCCGTAGTTTTTAAATTTTGACACTGCGTAAAAAACATCGCCATTGCCGCCGGTATAGGCTAGGCCGTTAGCAATCAACGCCTCGATCATGGCAATAATGGCTGGGATTGATTGCGTTGCTCTGGGCTCAATATCGGGGGGCAAAACTGATAGCGCGCGCTCATCCTCATGCATGGCGTCAATAAAGCGTTCCGTCAATTCGATAAAGGTTTCGCCGTTTTCTTGAGCGCGCTGAATAATTTTGTCGTCAATATCGGTAATATTCCGCACATAGGTCAAGTCGTAACCCAAATATCGAAAATAACGCGCGACCGTATCGAACACCACCATCACGCGGGCATGGCCGATGTGACAATAATCATAAACCGTCATGCCGCAAACATACATGCCGGCCTTGCCCTCGACTCGCGGATTGAAAACTTCTTTTTTTCGGGTCAGTGTGTTATATATTTTCAACATACATTAATTATTTATAGCGTTAGCCAATTTCCGCTCTCAGCGTTCATCCAAAACAAACGGGTTAGCGGTTCCGGGATCGCTTGGCAACAAAACTGTACAATTTACCAAGCACCCACTTCTCTTTCAAGAAAAAAACACATAGAATCTAACATTTGCATCACCCGTAAGGAAAAAATCAATGCGTACTCTTATTCTTTCTATGATGCTGTTTTTAACCTCAACACTTTCTTTTGCAACGGAAAACAATATGTCAGATACACCAACAAAAGTTAAATTAACAACAACGCTCGGTGAAATTATCATTCAATTAAATACTGAAAAAGCGCCTGTTTCATCGGCAAATTTTTTAACTTATGTTAATGAAGGCTTTTATAATGGCACTATTTTTCACAGGGTTATTCCGGGTTTTATGGCGCAAGGGGGGGGATTTGATACCAGCTTCAATCAAAAAGAAGTTCACCCGCCTATTAAAAATGAAGCGGATAATGGCCTGACTAACCTTCGCGGCACAATCGCGATGGCTCGCACAAATGATCCAAATTCCGCTACTGCTCAGTTTTTTATCAATTACAAGGACAATTCATTTTTAAATTTCACCAGCCAGACACCAAGTGGCTGGGGTTATGCTGTATTTGGGGAAGTGATTGAAGGCATGGATGTTGTCGATGCAATGTCTAAACAAGCCACCGGTAATCGCGGCGGACATCAGGATGTGCCCAAAACAGACATTGTTATTGAAAAAGCTGAAGTTATAAAATAGTTAGAGCCGAGGAGAGAATAATGGCACTTGTTAAGAACATCACTCATCAGCCACTCGAAAGAGAATCAAAGCATACCGACGTCGAGTGCACGTTTGATGTCGTCATCGACTCCGATGGTCGCAAGTGCCTGCAGCTAGATACATATGGGTCAAATCAACGTGAAATTAAAGGCAAAAAAAGTCAGAGTCTACGACTGACCCCGGAGGCCATCGCGCAACTCAAGAGCATCTTTGCCGATTATGGTCTGTAGTCGTTCAATTAACTGAGTAACCAATTGAGCAAAGAAATTCTATTTATTTCAGATTTACACATCTCATTGGAAAAACCAGAAATCACCTGCCGATTTCTTGGTTTCCTCCAACATAGAGCGCCCAAAGCGGCAGCTGTTTATATTCTAGGAGATCTTTTCGATGCCTGGATAGGCGATGATGATCCGACTCCTCCCAATAACAAAATCCGCAAACATCTCAAGCAACTGACCGATTCAGGAACGCGGGTTTATTTGCAGCCAGGCAACCGGGATTTTCTCTTGGGCAAACAATTCTGCCAGGATACCGGCGTTACTCTACTTGATGACTATGTTGTCATTGACTTGCACGGCGCTTCAACATTGCTAACACATGGTGATTTATTATGTACCGATGACCTTCCTTATCAGGCCTTTCGCGCCAAATCACATACCCCGGAGTGGCAACAATATGTATTATCTAAGCCCCTGCTGCTACGGCTATTGGCAGCCCGCTGGTATCGCATCCGAAGTCACTTTCATAAACGCAAAAAATCTCAGAACATTATGGACGTCAATCAGGGCACAGTGCTTAAAGTAATGCGCGATCACAACAGTCTGCGGTTGATTCATGGGCATACTCACCGTCCTAATGTTCATAACTTTGAAATAGGCGATCAACCGGCGCAACGTTTCGTTCTGGCCGCATGGAGCAAGAATGCCGGGGAAATTTTATGTTGGAACAGCAAGGGGTATCAGATAGAAATTATTTAGGGAGCCGGGCTGCCCGCTTAAGGCGTAAGACGAGTAAAGTCGCTCATGGTTTGAGAAGTCATCTCAGAAGATATCCGCAGCACCCGTTTAACCGCCATACCTTTAGGATGCCGGCTTGAAATAGCCTCTATCAGGCTCAAATTTATAGGGCGGACAAGCTTATTATTTGCGGATTTTGTCTTTTACCTTTAACATTGAGTCCATTAAAAGTTGACTTTTTAGGCAAAATCATTAAATCTAGTGGCTTGGAGTGAAGAATTCCAGCCTGTATCGGGTCGAAAAAATCACCCAAGAAACTAATATTAGTCTTAAGAAATCATAATCAGTATTTTGTCTAACTAACAAAGTACCAGGAGAAAAATAATATGAAGAAGCCTTTAAAAAGTTGGCTGCTTGCTTCGAGTGTAGCGGCAATTTTAGCTGCGCCGGCAATTTCAACTGCTAACAGTGGTGTTGAATCCCTAACTAAAGATCCAGCTAACTGGGCGACTTGGGGTGGCGACTACGCAGGGACTCGTTACAGCAAGCTGGATGAAATCAACGTTAACAACGTAAAAAATCTGCAACCTGCATGGTCTTTTTCTACGGGTGTATTGCGTGGTCACGAAGGCGGCCCATTGGTTGTTGATGATGTTATTTACATCCACACACCTTTTCCTAACACTGTTTACGCAATCAACCAAAAAACTCAATCCGTTATCTGGGAATTCACGCCAACACAAGATGCTGACGTGACAATTCCGGTTATGTGTTGCGATACCGTCAATCGTGGTTTAGCTTACGGCGACGGCAAAATTTTCCTGCAACAATCCAATACTGTTTTAACTGCGTTAGACGCTAAAACCGGCAAGCGCGTCTGGAGCGTACAAAACGGTGATCCCAAACTGGGCATGACCAACACTAACGCGCCGTTAGTTGTTAAAGATACAGTTTTAACCGGTATTTCCGGTGGTGAATTTGGTGTTCGCGGCTTTCTGGCTGCTTATGACATCAATACCGGCAAATTAAGATGGAAAGGCTATAGCATTGGCCCGGACAAAGACACGCTGATCAACCCCAGCAAAACAACCACTTGGGAAAATGGTAAAGTCACTCCAGTTGGCGCCAATTCCAGTATAAAAACCTGGGAAGGCGACCAATGGAAAATTGGCGGCGGCACTACTTGGGGCTGGTCCAGCTATGACCCTAAATTAAACTTGGTCTATTACGGATCAGGCAACCCGTCAACATGGAATCCTGTACAACGTCCTGGCGACAACAAATGGTCTATGTCATTGTGGGCGCGTGATGCCGACACTGGCGAAGTTAAATGGGTATACCAAATGACTCCGCACGATGAGTGGGATTATGACGGTATCAACGAAACAGTTCTGGTTGACCAGGAAGTTAAAGGCAAAATGCACAAAACCATCGTGCATTTCGACCGTAACGGTTTTGGCTATACATTGGATCGTGAAACAGGTGAGCTCCTGGTTGCCGAAAAATTCGACAAATCAGTCAACTGGGCATCACACGTTGACATGAACACAGGACGTCCGCAAGTCGTATCCAAATACAGTACCGAACAAAACGGTGAGGACGTCAGATCAGATGGTATTTGCCCTGCTGCATTAGGTGCCAAAAACCAACAACCGGTTTCTTACTCTCCGCAAACCGGCTTGTTCTACATTTCAGGCAACCATCTGTGCATGAACTATGAACCTTTCGAAGTATCCTACACAGCAGGTCAGCCTTATGTCGGCGCGACTCTGGACATGTTGCCGGCTGGCGCGGACGTTCTGACAGGAAAACCGGATGGTACAACAAACCTGGGTCAATTCACCGCATTTGACGCTAAAACAGGTAAAATTGTTTGGTCAAACAGCGAACCTTTCTCAGTCTGGTCCGGTTCAGTTGCAACTGCCGGCGGTGTTGTATTCTACGGCACGCTGGAAGGCTATCTGAAAGCAGTTGATGCTAAAACAGGTAAGGAATTGTACAAATTCAAAACACCTTCCGGCATCATCGGCAACGTTAATACCTGGAACTATAACGGCAAACAATATGTAGGCGTTCTTTCCGGTATCGGGGGTTGGGCAGGCATTGGTATTGCTACCGATTTCAACAAGCAACTGGAAGAAGCCCAAGCTAAGGCAGCGGCGGAAACTGATCCAGTGAAGAAAGCTGAATTGGAAAAAATCGCGTTGAAAATATCTCAGGAAGGCTTAGGCGCTACCGGCGCTTATGCGAGTTTGGGTTCTTTCACCAAACAAGGCGGCACATTTACCGTATTCGCATTACCTGGCAACTAATTCATCTGATTTATTGGACTAATCGATGAAAGCCCTGGTTGATGTATCAACCGGGGCTTTTTTTTTGGGTTGTGCCGCAAAGTTTTTCAACAAGCCTCTTATTCGCTATCTTCTTTAGGAATCTGTCTGCGCAGTTCTTCTGACAGCAGCATTTGCGCGCCTTTGATAACGACTTGTTCGCCGGGTTTGATGGCGCCGGTAATAAAATAACCGTCAACTGACGTTGAATAATGATCCAGCGTGCGGCGGCTGAAAGTGTCTTCAGCGGTTTTAAGATACACAATAGCCTGATCCATATACCAGATTAGCGCGTATTTCGGGAGTACGACGCCGGTGATTTGCTCGTTTGACTCGGGAATCCAAGCGGTTACGTTCATGCCGGTAATGATGTTTTTGTTGCCGGTTTGGAAGTAATAGCTTTCTCCTTGCGCGACGGTTTCGGTTCGCGTGGCCACTGAAACCAACTCGGCTTTATGGGCTTTGCCGCGGTTGCCTGATGCATCGATATAAACAGTCTTAACACTGTCAGGCAAGTGTCTATTGGCAGGTAGAGTGATTTGCAGCAGCCTTTGCCGGCCTGATAAAAATGCGCCCAGCTTTTTTGAATCTCTGGACATCGCCCAGTCGGTCAGTTCTTTACCCCAAACCAGCATGGCTTCATCAAAAATCGCTTTGCCTTGAAAATATGAGGCGTCGGCTTGAGCTTTAGAAGATTGCCAATGTGCTTGCTGTTCCTGAAGGTTGCGCTTTGAGCCAACGCCATGACTATATAAGTCTTGCTGGCGATTGATATTCTGATCTTCCTGCTTGAATTTTGCCTGGGCGCTGCTGCGTTCAGTTAAGGCGAGCAAATAGCGGCTACGCAAGTCCAGCAAGGGTTGTAAATTGATAGCTTTTCCGTATGCGGTAAATTCAGCACGGTGGCTGGCTGGCTTGAGGGTTAATGTTTCAATGCCGGATAATTTCCGGGCTTCAGCGCCAAGCTTGATAACCGCTTGTCCGTAAATGTTTTGCGCGTCAGATGAGGGTTTTTCATCATCAGCCATGGTTAAGGGCGGCGAAAAGAGATTGACTATAAAAAGGCAGGCAATTGACAGGATATTCATCTGGGCAAAATAGAAGAATGTAAATGATTTGTTTACTTGGGGCCATGCTGCCAAGTTGCTAAAGATTGACTGGCGTAGCGGCCGTGCAGAATTATAATCTTTACGAATTAAAAAAGGCGAAAAAGCTGCTGCCGCAAATGCTTGATTTCTTCAAGGTCTGATAAGAGACATCAAATCGGATATGGAAAAATACAATATACAGAAAGACATTCGTTGGAAAATGCGCGCCTTTAAAACTAGTTGGCTTTTCAATGGCTAAAAACCGAGCATTGTCTATGACTTAGAAAAAAATTGTGGAGCAACTTCCGGGGTTCTATTTTATAATGCTTGCATACATCATCAGAAATTGTTATTAATTAGCGTTTAAAGTTCATGGAATTTTTGTTTATTGAGGATAGTTGGCGCTTTACCTCATAGATAAAAGATAACTCAATGAATTGGCCGATATTTTATCTTTATTCGCATTTTAGGGTTTTATTATGAAAACACTACATCTTTTATTCTGTTTGTTGGGCGTAATGGCGCTAACTAAATTTGCTTATGCCGATGAAATTAATTTTGGCAAACAAACACCGTCAACTAATCAAGTGATTGAAGCTCTTACGCCTGCTGCGGCTAGTCCGGAAGACGCTGGCAATGAAGGAGATGTAAAGCATCTCGGCAAATCACGTTCCATTGATATGAGTAGCCTTTTAGGTTCTCCTCATGCAGACAAAAAAAAGCTTAAGAAAGAAATTCATGCGGCAGTGCAAAAAGTTAATACCGAGGCGGCTTTGTCCATGGAAATTCTCTTTGGCTATAAGTCATCAGACTTGACGGAATTGGCGAAGAATCAGCTCAAGCCCGTGGGTGAAGCTTTGGCTTCAGAAAAATTACATGATTTGGATTTTGTCGTGGAAGGCCATACCGATGCAATCGGCGGTGATGCGTACAACAAAAATCTGTCTAAGGAACGCGCGGACTCGGTAAAGCAGTTTTTGGTTGATACGTTTCATATAGCCCCCTCTCGTATCCGGATTGTCGGCAAAGGGAAAAGCGATTTGTTCGATCCTAAAAACCCGGACAGTGAAGTTAATAGGAGAGTGCGCATTATTGCCATAAAATAAGTTTATTCACGCAAGCTAAATTGTTCAGCAATTTTATGAAAAGTCAGCTGGGCGGCGATGATTTATCAAAAATCAATTATCACACATTAAATTAAGCGGCTTGGTTCTTTCATGATCGAAAATTCTAATACCGAAGATGACAGCGATGTCACTCTTGTTAAATCGGCCGGCTCCGGTAATGTCCTGGCATTAAACCCGGGATTATCAGCAACCTCTTCGCCAATCCAGCCGCCGGATGAAAATGCGACATCCTTGATAAGCGGCAATTTTAATGCGGGTACTCGCGGTGATTTTCAGTTATCGATAGGCAGCGTAATTAAAGATACGTATGAACTGGTTGCCGTATTAGGCGAAGGCGGCATGGGAGCCGTTTTTAAAGCGTTGAACAAAGTTTGGGAAGAAGTAGAAGCGCGCGATCCTTATGTGGCCATCAAGGTCCTTAAACCCGAGTTGTCAGCGAACAAACAGCTGGTCAGGTCCTTATACAGCGACTTTGACAGAACAAAAATGCTGGCAAACTGCCCGAACATTATTAAGGTTCACGGTTTTGACAGAGATGGACCGCATGTTTACATGACGATGGAATATCTTAGCGGGAAAACCCTTGGCGACTACCTCAACCGCACTTCGATGAATCTGGATCAGGCCTGGTTCATCATTGAAGGCATCGGCAACGCCCTGGCTTACGCGCACGAACATAATATCGTACACCGGGATATCAAGCCAGGGAATGTCATCATTACTGATGACGGCACCGTCAAAGTGCTGGATTTCGGCATAGCTTCCAAAATAAACGAGACCGAAGGCGATGAAACAAAATTTGGCGGGCATGAATTAGGCGCATTAACCGTGGCTTATGCCTCTCCGGAAATGCAAAGAGATTACCCGCCCGATGCCCGTGATGATATTTATGCCTTTGCCTGTGTTATTTACGAGGTATTAACGGGTAAACAATTTTACAAGCAAAAAACCAAAAAGGCCGCGCCTATTCATGGCTTAAACAGCCGGCAAATGGAAGCCATAAACAAAGCCTTGGCCTTTGAGAGAAACCAGCGTACAAATAATGTTCATGAGTTGCTGGATAAATTACGGCCGGTTAAGACCCCATGGGTGAAATACATAAGTATTGGCGGCAGTGTGTGTATTATTGCAGGGCTGTCGCTATGGGGAGTAAACAAGTCAATAACGCCTCCTCGGGTTGAACAAGCCACCGCCTCTCAAGCTAAAGCTCCTGCAGCCACCCCGCCGCAAGCCCCGACGCCTGCAGCCGTTTCCGGACCATTGCCAGTTGTAGCGCCAGACGCGCCGGCCCAAGAGCCTGAAGCGATTAACCGCGAACCTGAAGTCGGTCCCATGAATAGACTTCTTCGCCGCCGACTTCTGTCGAACCTGATTAACCGCGAACCTGGATTTAGTTCCATGAGTAGTGATGGCCTCATTCATCTGCAAACATCAAAAGCTGATTTCAAAAATGGCGAGTCCTTTCATTTGAGCTTTACATTGACACAGCCTATGTATGTCCGGGTTATTGACCGGGATACAAAAGGTGACGTAACCATGTTACGTCCTAACCCCAGGCAGCCGGACAAATTACTCCCTGCCGACAGAGCGCATTTATTTCCGCCCAATGGTTTTAACGTGCCGGTGAAAGGTTCCTCCGGTAATAACACCGTAACTCTCGTGGCCAGCGCGCAACCTTTTCCAAAGGATATAGAATTGCTTGACAATGACGGCAGTATTTCTGAACAAGTGCAAAGAGGTCCGTATTCGTGGACACAAATCCGTTATAAATTGCATCGCTAATAACATATCGGATTAATGGCTGGAAACACTTTTTTCGAGCAAAGCAAAAGTTGTTTCCAGGTAATCTATACTGATGGGTTTAATGACGTAAACACGACATTTTTTATATTGCTGGAACACGGTAAGCTCATGTTAATTAAAGTTATTAAAATTTATAGTTTGGTTTCGCGGACGTTTATAAGCTCAAGCTGAGCGGAGGTGTTGTTTGATGGTTTTCTTTATTAACAATATCCTTTCAAGCGGTTTTTTAGAATTTAATGCGATAGCATTTTTTATTCATGTTTAGATATCAACAATCATGTAAAACCAGACAGCTATGAGTTTAATTTTAAAAGTTTTATCGTTTAAAAATAAGACAGTTACTGAAATTGAACCAGTATTTATCGGCAATGATGGCGGCAGTATTGGCCGCTCGGATGATAATGCTTTGGTACTGCCCGATACGGAAAAATTCGTCTCAAGGCATCATGCAACGATCAGTTTTGCCAACGGCGGCTATTACTTGTCGGACACCAGCTTGAGCGGCGTTTACCTTAGCAACCGGGAAACGCCGTTGCATAATGCTACTGAACGCATTGAAAACGGTATGATATTAAAAGTCGGCGAGTACGAAATTGCCGTAGCTATTTCCGGTGATTCAGGCATTGATGGCTTTTCCGGTATATTTGATTCAATAACACCAGAGCCGCAAGAGTTTCTTTCAGTTGATGAGCCGTGGCTGGAATCTGAAAATTTGGGTTCCAATAAATTAATGACTGACAATTTTCCAAGTCATGAAGAGCTGGTGCAATCGAAAACCGGCGAACAACATCATGCTTCCTTTGAGAGCCGCTTGCAAGGCAATCATTCTCCGCTTTTTGATAGTTATATAGCTCCTGACATTGTGCCGGCTTCCCCTGCTTCAGCCGATGAAGTAATTCCGGAAAACTTTAGTTTTGATGATTTTTTTTCAGCGAGTGACGACAAACCGGGAAACTACTCACAGCCGGCGGAGAAAATAAATAAACCGGTAGTGGATGATGATTTTGAGGATTTTTTCGGGGCGGCTATCGGCGATATGGCCGCAAAGGATGATCAATTCATAGCAAGCAGCAAAACACCCAGGGAAGATATATGCGGGCCGGATGAAATCGATGCTATTTTAGCAAGCAATGAATTAATGGTTGAGCCGCCGCTATCTCCGGGTTTTGCTCAAGCAGCTGATTCCAGTCTATTCAGTGATTCATCCGCAGCGGATAATAATGAACTCAACCAATCCGCTGATCTTTCCGTTAACAAAGAATCAGTGATTGAGCAGCCGCCTTATTCCAGTCCGCAAAAGACAGCGGCGATTATTCCGATAAGCAAAACATTTGCAGAGCGTAATATTGAAGCCAGCGTCGAAGCATTGGACGACAAAGGATGCAAATCGTTAGCAATGGGGACGCCTTTTTCCGCCAGTGCCGGCAAGCCGGCTGACATTTGCCGCGAAACCGGCGCCGGCAGTGAAGATAGCAAAGACAAGGCAGAGCCTGCTAATGGTTGGGCTGGGGATAGGCAGGCCAACTTGGCTGACGGTAACCTTTTAAATGCGTTTTTACAGGGCGCCGCTCTAGAGAACAGCGAAATTCGACCCGAGCAACAAACAGAGACCTTGCGCAGAATCGGGCAGATGTTCAGAAAGCTGATTGATGGCACGATGGCGGTATTAAGGAGCAGAGCAGAGTTTAAAAGCTTATGTCGCGTTAATATGACTGTCATCAAAGCCGCAAATAATAATCCGTTAAAATTTACCGTATCAACCGATGATGTTTTACGGCAACTGCTTGAAAATAAAACAGAAGGTTTTCTTGCTTCAACGCTCGCCATTGAAGAAGGCTTCAACGATATTATGAATCACCAGATTGCGATGCAGGCGGGAATTCAGGCTTCTTTAACCGAGTTATTGAAAACCTTTGATCCCCAAATCATCGAAAAACAATTTGAACAAGGTATTGTTTTACAAAAAAAATCTAAATGCTGGGACAGGTACGAAGAAGTTTATCGCAATACCGTGGAAGACGCGGTGGAAAATTTTTTTGGCGAAGCGTTTGTAAAGGCTTATGAAAAGCAGATGAGCCTGTTAACAAAATCTCGCGAAAGAGACAAGATGGATAGCTAGTAACGTCACACGATAATTAACTTTAAAAGCTGAAGCGCGATACCAAAAAAATGTCAGAAAACAATAAGACAGTCTGGTCGGAAGGCATGTTCCTTAGACCGCAACATTTCCAGCAGCATGATCGCTATCTTGAAACGCTGGTGCGTGAACGCTGTGGCGGTTTGCAACCCTACGATTGGGGCCTTAAGACACTTAAAATAGATTCACGCCTCACTTCATTAGGCAAGTTCGCCCTGGCGGAATGTAGCGGGATTTTTCCCGACGGCACGCCATTCAATTTGCCTGGTGATGACGATCTGCCGCTGCCCATCGATATTCCCGCCGATGTGCAAAATAATATTATTTATTTGTCCTTGCCCGCGCAACGCCCCGGCGCGGTTGAAGTTGATACCGATGAGAACACCAACAATCTGGCAAGATATCACGCTGCGGAATGTGAAGTAAGCGATGCAAACGTCGCCACCAATGCAACATCCCCAGTCATGATTGCCAAGCTGCATACCAGTTTGATGCTGGAAAGACAGGAGAGGGCGGGGCACGTTTGCATCGGTATTGCCCGGGTCATAGAATCACGCATAGATAAGAACGTTATACTCGATGAGTCTTATATTCCTCCAAGCCTCAACTGTAATGCCATTCCCCAATTACACAGTTATATCAAGGAATTGTATGGATTGTTGCATACGCGCGGCGAAGCTTTAGGCGGCCGGGCAGCCGAGGCGGGAAGGGGCGGCGTCGCAGAAATTTCAGATTACCTGTTATTGCAATTAGTTAATCGTGTAGAGCCGCTATTTGAACATTTAAAAAACATCCCCGCTTTGCATCCTGAAAATTTTTATCGCATTACGGTGCAGCTTGCAGGGGAGTTATCAACTTTCTGCAGGGCGAATAAAAGACCGGTTAATTTTTCCGCGTACAGGCACGATGACTTGCAGCTTACGTTTAAGCAAGTGATGGATGAATTGCGTGATTTGCTGAGCTCCGTCCTGGAACAAAACGCTATTTTTATCCCGCTGACCGCGCCAAAATTTGGCATACGAGGCGCTAAAATTCCGGATCCTAATCTCCTTAAAGATGCGGTTTTTGTCCTGGCGGTTAACGCACAGGTCTCAATTGAGCAACTTCGCAGCGGCTTTCCGACACAAGTAAAAATTGGCCCGGTCGAACAAATTAATCTTTTAATTCGCAACGCTTTGCCGGGGATTACCATTCAAGCCCTCCCGGTTGCTCCACGGCAAATACCTTATCATGCCGGATTTGCCTATTTTGAATTAAATAAACAAAGTGAGTTGTGGAAACAAATGCAGCACTCGGGAGGTTTTGCCATTCATATAGCAGGCGAGTTCCCCGGGCTTGAATTAGAATTCTGGGCAATAAAAAACGGGTAATAGCATGAGTAACGATGATCCTTTTGGAAATAACTACATCGATGATGACAAAACCATCCTCAGACCTATGCCGGGAGGGCGAAAACCGCAAGCTCAATCAACCCCGCTGCCCGACACTCACGCTGCCGCTTTTAATGCGGGAATTTCCAAAAATCTGCGCGAAGAAATGGCTCGTTCCACGCGCAATCCTATAACGGGCGCGGCTATTTCTTTACTATTATTAGTCGCGCAATTACGCAACACCTCAACACATCCTGATGTTGCGGGACTTAGAGCGAGTATTATCGAAGAAATAAAACTGTTTGAAAGCAAAATTAAAAGTCAGGGCATTCACGGCGAACAAGTCCAGGCCGCCAGATATGCGTTATGCACATTGCTGGATGAAACGGTATTAAATACGCCCTGGGGATGTAACAGCATCTGGAGCACTCAAAGCCTGCTGATTTATTTTCATAAAGAAGCCTGGGGAGGCGAGAAGTTTTTTCTCATATTAAAGAACTGTATGCAGCAACCCGGGACGCATTTGAATTTGCTGGAGCTGCTGTATTTTTGTTTGTGTCTAGGCTTTGAAGGCAGATACCGGGTTGAGGACCACGGCTCGAGCAAGCTGGAAGAAATCCGGGAAAACGCCTATCAGATTATTCAAAATCAACGTGGCGATGTTGAACGAACCCTGTCGTTGCATTGGCAGGGCATTAAAGATAAACGCAATGTACTCGCCAAATTTGTGCCTTTGTGGGTTATTGCGTCATTTGCGGCTTTGGTATTGATGCTTAGCTTTTTAGGCTTTCTTTATTTAATTAATTCAGCCTCCAATCCGGTGTTATCCAAGTTGTACGCGCTTAAAGACAGCTTTGATGTACAACCGGTTGTCGCCGCGGAAGTTATTCCCGCGGTTGAAACACCCGCTAATACCGCCGCAGCTCCGTCATTTTTTGATGAGTTAAATACTTTTCTCGAACCCGAGGTTCGTAAAGGCGAAGTAATGCTCCTTAAAAGAAATGGCAAAATCGTTATTCGAATTATGAGTAAAGGTTTTTTTGCTTCCGGCAGCGATAAAATCATGACCCGATATTATCCCTTGCTCGACAAAATAAGTCAGGCTCTTGCCAAGGTCACTGACCGTATCCTGGTCGTTGGTCACACCGATAGTTCGCCGATATTTTCCGCAAAGTACCCTTCAAATTGGGATTTGTCCAAAGCGCGCGCCTTATCGGTGGTCGAAGTTTTAACCAACAACAATAAAATCAGCGCCACGATTGTTTCCGAGGGCCGGGCCGATACGCAGCCCATGGTGGCTAACGATACCCCGGAGCATAAAGCAATGAATCGCCGTGTTGAGATTATTTTATAGCCGCAAAGGATAAACCGTGAAAATAGTGATCGAATTTTTCAAAAAGAAATGGGTTATTCAGCTGCTGGGCATTATTGCCTTGGGACTTTTGATCTGGTTTTTTGGACCGCTCATTGCAGTTGCGGGCTATGTTCCCTTGGCGACAGATCTGGTCAGATTGTTAGTGATCCTGATTATAGTGGTGTTATGGGGTTTAAATAATCTGCGTATTCAATTAACAGCGAATCGGGCTAACGCCCAGATGGCAAATGATCTGGTCTCTCCTTCAGGTGATGCAAGCTCACAGCTTGCTAAAGAAGCCGACGCTGAAATTAGCACAATAGCCAATAATTTTGATGAAGCGCTGCAAACTTTAAAAAAGGGCTCAAAAAACGCCCACGGTAAAAACTATCTCTATGAATTGCCCTGGTACATCATCATAGGGCCTCCCGGTTCGGGTAAAACCACGGCTTTGATTAATTCCGGGCTGGAATTTCCCTTGGCCGATAAGTTCGGGAAAGGCGCCGTGCGCGGAGTCGGCGGGACGCGCAATTGTGACTGGTGGTTTACTGATCAGGCGGTGTTATTGGATACTGCAGGCCGTTATGTCACTCAAGACAGCCATGGGGCGATCGATAAAGCCGCTTGGCTTGGTTTTTTGGATTTATTGAAAAAACATCGCCCCAGAAGACCGGTCAACGGCGTACTGATCACCATGAGTTTGTCGGATCTGCTTAAGCAAACTGAAGAGGAAAGAAGTCTTCATGCTCAGGCGATCAGGCAACGTATTGAAGAATTACACAGCCATTTTGGTATTCGTTTCCCAATTTACATGCTCTTTACCAAAGCCGATTTAATAGCCGGCTTTAATGATTTTTTTGCGCATTTAAGCAAAGAAGAAAGAGCTCAGGTTTGGGGTGTTACCTTTCCGGAAGAAGACCCTGAAAATGCCGTGGATGTGATTGCCAGAGCGGGCAAGGATTTTGACGATTTATTAACGCGCTTAAATGAGCATCTGCCGAAACGCTTACAGGAAGAGCGCGATTTACAAAGACGCAATCTGATTTTCGGGTTTCCCCAACGCATGGCGTTGTTGAGAGAAGGCCTGTTGAGCTTTTTACAAGAATGTTACGGGGCTAACCGCTATCAAAGCGCGCCCAATTTACGCGGTGTATATCTGACTAGCGGCACTCAGGAGGGCACCCCTATTGACCGTTTGATGGGAATGCTAGCTACTACTTTTAAACTGGACAGGGTTACCGCGCCTTTATTCAGCGGCAAGGGCAAGAGCTATTTTATTACGCGCCTGTTGAAGGAAGTGATTTTTGAAGAGGCTCTGTTAGTCGGGGTTAATCCTCGCATTGAACGGATGCAATCGCTGTTGCGTAACGGCATTTACAGCGCCGCTTTAGTAAGCATTGTGGCGATGTCGGCATTGTGGATAACCAGTTATAACAAAAATCAAGCCGCGCTCGCCGAAACTTTGGACAAAATACAGCAATACGAAAGTGTTGCCGCGGCGACTCCGAATTGGCAAAACGATTTTTCAGCGCTTTTAAAACGCCTGAATGCGATGCAGGCGATTGCCCGGGTTTACCCTGATAACAACGCTCCCTGGTTAATGACCTTTGGGCTTTATCAAGGTGATAAAATACAACCGGTTATTAAAGAAACGTATAACGAATTACTGCAAAAACAATTTTTAC
The DNA here is from genome assembly GCA_002862125.1 of Methylobacter sp. KS41. GTDB lineage: Bacteria > Pseudomonadota > Gammaproteobacteria > Methylococcales > Methylomonadaceae > Methylobacter_C. The sequence continues at coordinate 639,458 of PHSP01000003.1, forward strand.
CGCTGATAAAAGCCCGGCTGGAACAGCGCATTAAAGACAAAACAGACAATCCCGATATATTGTATTCATTGCTGGAAGTTTATTTAATGCTGGGGGATAGCAAAAGGTTGAATCCTGATTTGCTCAGGCCCTGGATTGCGGTTGACTGGGAAAACACATACGCCTCCGACACCGAAACTCAGGCCCAACTGCTTAACCATCTGGATAATTTACTTGCGCTGCCGCCCGAGATGCAGACGCTCGACCAGCGGCTAATTTCTGCCGCACGGCAAATTCTTAACCGCATTCCAGTGGCGCAACAGATTTATATGCGCATTAAAAATGATGCCCTGCAATCCAAAGCGCAGGATTTTAAATTGCTTGACGCCTTGGGTATTAATGCCGAGCGGGTGTTTGCGACCAAAAACGGCACCCTTGCGCAACAAAGCATTCCATATCTATTCACTTATGATGGTTTTTATTCCGTTTTTTTAAAACAAAGCAAGGATCAGGTGGCAGAGTCGGTGAGCGGAAGCTGGGTGCTTGGCGATACAGCCAAGACTGAAGCGGTCGACAGCGGCAAGCTGGGAGAGGCGATTCGCAACTACTACTATCAAGACTACATAAAATACTGGGATGGCTTGCTTGATAATTTAAAAATTAAAAGCACAAGCAGTGCCGGACAAGCAACCGAGGTTCTTGAGTTTGCATCCAGTCCAGACTCGCCCTTGCGGAAGTTGCTTGAGGCTTTAAATAAGGAAACTTCGCTGACTAACAAACCACCCAGTCCGGAAGATGCCGTTAAAAAACTTCAGGAATCAGGGGCGGTAAAAGCTGTTGACAGCCGCGTCGCCAAATTGCTGCAGGCGGCTAAATCCCAGGGGCTTGCGGGACAAGTTGAGCAGCCGCTCGGCAGCGAGGTTGAGCAGCATTTTCAGCCTTTAACTTCACTGGTCAGAGGGCCGGCCGGAGGAGGGCCGGTTCCTTTGGATCGCACGCTTGAAATTCTGGGGCAACTTTATGGTTATATGATAGACCTCAGCGGGACTTCAAACGTGGGTGGTATAGCTATAGAAAAAGCGAAACAAAGCGGGGGCGGCGATGCGGTCGCAAAGATGAAAATGGAGTCTGCCCATTTGCCGGAACCGCTTAAAAGCATGACTCAAGTATTAGCCGCAAGTAATCAAAATGTTATTCTGGATAGCAGTAAATCCCAGTTAAACCGGCTTTGGCAAAGCGAGGTTATGCCTTTATATCAGTCAGGGATTCAAGGCCGCTATCCCTTTTCCAAAGCGAGCGCCAGAGAAGTTACCCTGGAAGATTTCAGCCGCTTTTTTGCTCAAGGCGGGGTTGTGGATCAGTTTTTTAATAATAATTTAAAAGCCTTTGTGGATACAAGCGGCAGAAACTGGCGCATGATAACGCAAAATAATAAGGCTATTGCGGTTTCATCCGCAGCCTTGGCCCAGCTTCAAGCGGCAACCCGAATCCGCCAGTTATTTTTTGCGGGCGGCGGACTAACACCCTTGGTAAAGTTTAATCTAAAGCCAGTGTTCCTGGACAGTAATGCCAACTCGTTTGTGCTGAATATTGAAGGACAACAAATCAAATACAGTCAGAATGAATCCGGCAAAAACGCGGCTTTTCAATGGCCGGGAACGGATGGCAGCCAGTTGGTGAGTTTTGGTTTTGAAACCAAGGACGGTAAAAATCCGCATAAGGAAATAGATGGGCAATGGGCGTGGTTTAGAGTGCTGGATATGGCGCGCATTCAACAAATTGACCAGGACAAATACTTACTTACCTTTGATGCAGATGGACTGCAAGCACGTTTTGAACTTAGTGCAAGCAGCGTTGATAATCCATTTTCACTTAAAGAATTTGCTAATGTCAACTTTCCATCGAGTCTATAAGTGAATTTACATGCGATAGCTGGTTTTTACGGTAAATTACCAATTGTAGGGGACTTCGTTTCAAGGCGATTGCCTAACGAATTCGTTAATCCCTGGGATAGCTGGTTACAAAGTGCTGTCGCCGCCAGCCGTGAAGAGCTTGGACCGGATTGGTTGAATAGTTATTTAACCTGTCCGATATGGCGATTTCTGTTAAGTCCCGGACTTTGCGGCAACCAGGCTGTAGCGGGTATCCTGATGCCCAGCGTTGACAAAGTGGGACGTTATTATCCGCTTACCGTTGCGGTATTGTTTGAACCATCGCCGCAATTGCCGTTTTTATTCACTTCGGGCAATAGCTGGTTTGAACAGCTTGAGGATGCCGCGCTGACCGGCCTGGACGGCGATCTTGATTTGCAGGCTTTTGATCAACTTATTCAAACCATTCCGCCATTTTCAATACCTGTCAGCTCATCGCCTTGGCAGCAACCCTTTCCGGGGAAAAATCTTTTTCATATAACAATGGAAAATTTTCAGCAACTGGACAATGCCTTTGTTGAACTCGATGCAAATTTACTGGCAACTTTTATGCCCGGCTATAGTTTATGGAGCAACGCGGGTTCCGAGTATGTGCAATCAGCACTGCTGGCCTGCCAGGGTTTGCCGCCTATCAGCAGCTTTTCCGGATTTTTAAGGGGCGGGATGAACAATAAACAAGGGCTCATTCACTCAGGGATTGCCCAAAATGCGCCGGCAAACGCTTCTAAAATTTCGCTTGCAACCAATGCCAGTCAGGCGCTCGAACCCTTACAACAAAGCTTAAGCAGTATCCTGACCGGTGATAATCCCCCGGTAAAAAAACCGAGTTGGCGTTCATGGGCTCTCACGGATACCGGCAAGCGCCGCAAACATAATGAAGATTCCTTGCTAAACAGACCCGAAGCGGGCTTATGGGTGGTCGCCGATGGAATGGGCGGCCATAAAGCAGGCGATGTTGCTAGTCAGTTGATTGTAAATACCCTGAAAAATTTACCGCAAATAGAGCCACTGGAAGACTATGTTAAAGAACTGGAAAATTGTCTGCAAAACGTTAACAGGCAATTGCGGCAGCTGGCGGCTAAGGAATACGGCAACCAGCTTGTTGGCAGCACGGTGGTCGCCCTGGTTTGCGAGTCAAATTATTGTGCATTTTTATGGGCGGGAGACAGCCGTTTATATCGCTTGCGCGACAATAAACTGCAGCAACTCACACAGGATCATTGTTTAGATAATGAACAAGCTTCGTCAGGCTGGTCAGTTAAAAGCTCCAATGTCATCACTCGTGCGATTGGCGCGGATGAAAAATTGGAACTGGATGCGGAAATGATCGAAGTGCTTGAAGGGGATGTTTTTCTGCTTTGCAGTGATGGTCTGGATAAGGAAATGAGTTTAAAGGAAGTTGAGCAGGTAATGCAAACCAGTGAGCGCCAGGACATCGCCAAGGCCTTGATTAATGAAACCCTGGCTCGCGGCGCCAGGGATAATGTTACCGTTATTGTGGTAACAACCGATCACATTTTGTAAGTTGAGCAATACCTTGAGGAAAGAACATTGGCTATCGACATAGATAATTTTTTACAGGACATCGGCCCGGAAAGTCTTTGCGGCGATGATCTGCAATACGACCCCGCTTTTATCGAGCTTGAACAAGCGATTAAAGGTAAACCCGAACAGCAAATGGGTGATACCGTTGTTGAAGCAGAGCCGCCTAACTGGCGGGACATAAAAAAGCAATCCGAAGCTTTATTATCAAGAACTACTGATTTACGCGTATTAATTTGTTATCTGCGCGCGCTGATAGCCCTTGAGGGTTTTTCAGGATTACAGGATGGTTTAACGCTGATTAAATCAGCCGTAGAGAAGCGTTGGGAAAATATTCATCCGCAACTGGACCCGGATGATGACAACGACCCAACCGAAAGAATTAATGTCCTTATGTCCTTATGTGACTATGAGACCCTTCTCAGGCCTCTTCAACAAACGCCTCTTGTTGAATCCAAGGCGCTCGGGCGCTTCAATTTTCGCGAAATCAGCATCGCTTCGGGAAAATCCACCGCGACTGCGAATGAAAGAGAAATCAGCCAAACCACCATTGACGCGGTTGTTCAAGACAGCGATCTGGGACATTTACAGCAAACTTTCCAGGCAGTAACAGCAAGTCTTGATGATATTAATGAATTAGAAAAACAGTTAACCGACTATGTAGGCATCAGCGAGGCGCCCAGTTTTTCTGACATACGCGATTTCTTGAAAGAAAGTAAATTATTTTTAATGGAATCCCTGGAGAAAAGAGGTATTGGCGGCGAGCTGATTACAGAAGAAGATGCGGCCGGAGGCGAAGCAGTGGCCGTAGCACCGGCAAAATCAATCTCAGGCGCTATCAATAACAACCAGGATGTGATCAAAACACTAAGCCTGGTTTGTGAGTATTATAAAAAACATGAACCATCAAGTCCCGTGCCTATATTTATTGACCGGGCGATACGGCTGGTGGGTAAAAGCTTTATGGAAGCGCTAAAAGATATAGCTCCAAACGGGGTTGATCAGGCAAAAATAATATCAGGAAAAAATGATGAAGATTGAAATGATTTTAACAACAACAAAAGAGGTGTGAAATGGCACAAAGTAGTCAAAAGTTTATAGCACGTAACCGCGCGCCCAGAGTTCAAATCGAATATGACGTTGAATTATACGGTGCTGAAAAGAAAGTGCAGTTGCCGTTTGTCATGGGCGTACTGGCCGATTTGTCCGGTAATCCGGCTGATCCTTTAGCGCCTGTTGCAGAACGCAAGCTGCTGGAAATCGACGTGGACAATTTCGATGACCGGTTAAAGTCAATGAAACCGCGCGTTGCTTTTAATGTGCCGAATACGCTGACCGGCGAAGGCAATTTGCATGTCGATCTGACTTTTCAAAGCATGGACGATTTTACGCCTGCGGCGATCGCCAAAAAAGTGGCCGGATTGGATAAGCTGCTTGAAGCCAGAACCCAATTGGCTAACTTAATGACCTACATGGATGGCAAAGGCGGCGCGGAAGAATTAATCGCTAACGCAATTAAAGACCCCGCCTTGTTACAGTCGCTCATTGCAGCCCCTAAACCGGAAGCAGGAGAGTAAACATGGCTGAATTAGAAAATGCAACGGCTGCGGCAGTTGGTGAAGTAGCGGAAAGCGACGATTTTTCGGCGCTGTTGAATAGAGAGTTTAAACCCAAGTCTGATAGAGCGAAGGAAGAAGTTGAAAGCGCGGTACAAACCCTTGCTGAATATGTCCTGAAGGATTCTTCGTTTGTCTCTGATGATGTACTTGATTCAATCCAATCCATTATTGCGCAAATCGACAAAAAAATTGCCGAGCAAATCAATCTTGTTTTGCATCATGAGGATTTTCAGAAACTGGAAGGCTCATGGCGCGGACTGCATTACATGGTCAATAACACCGAGACCGACGAGATGCTTAAAATCAAGGTCATGAACATCTCGAAAAAAGAGCTGGGCAAGACTTTAAAGAAATTCAAAGGCACCTCTTGGGATCAAAGCCCTTTGTTTAAAAAGCTTTATGAAGAAGAGTTCGGTCAGTTTGGCGGCGAGCCTTTTGGCTGCTTGACGGGTGATTATTATTTTGATCATTCGCCGCAAGATGTTGAACTGCTGGCGCAAATCGCGCAGATTTCCGCCGCCTCGCATTCACCGTTTATCACCGGAGTCGCTCCTACAACCCTGCAAATGGATTCATGGAGCGAACTGGCCAATCCGCGCGATTTGACCAAAATATTTTCCACGCCCGATTACGCCGCCTGGCGGTCGCTACGCGAATCCGAGGATTCGAGGTACATCGGCATGGCGATGCCCCGGTTTTTGTCTCGCTTGCCTTATGGCGCTAAAACCGATCCGGTCGATGAATTCGATTTTGAAGAAGACACCGAATCGGCAAACAGCAGTAATTATACCTGGTCAAATGCGGCTTATGCGATGGCGACCAATATCAACCGGTCTTTCAAACTGTATGGCTGGTGTTCAAGAATTCGCGGCATTGAGTCGGGCGGCGCGGTGGAAAATTTGCCGGTGCATTCGTTCCCAACCGATGATGGCGGCGTGGATATGAAATGCCCTACCGAAATTGCCATCAGCGACCGCCGTGAAGCCGAGTTGGCGAAATCCGGTTTCATGCCGCTGATCCACAAAAAGAATTCTGATTTTGCCGCGTTTATTGGCGCGCAATCGCTGCAGAAACCGGCCGAATATGATGATCCCGACGCCACGGCTAATGCTAATCTTGCAGCGCGTTTGCCCTATTTGTTTGCAACATGCCGGTTTGCGCATTATCTGAAGTGCATCGTCAGGGATAAAATCGGTTCATTCAAAGAGCGTGATGATATGCAAAGATGGCTCAATAGCTGGATTAGCAATTATGTCTTGCAGAACCCCGCTTTAGCGACAGAAGAAGATAAAGCCATCCGTCCTTTGTCGGCAGCGGAAGTAGTGGTGGAAGAAGTCGAAGGCAATCCTGGCTATTACTCATCCAAGTTTTACTTAAGACCTCACTATCAGTTGGAAGGCTTGACGGTTTCTTTGCGGTTAACATCGAAGCTGCCGTCGCAAAAGAAATAAGCTGGAAATATATTGAATAAAGTTTGGCGGTCTCAAAACCAGTGAGTTTATGCTGTTAACTTACTTGCCTTTTTGGACTGCCAAAAGTTTAAGTAAAGAATAAAAGGGAAAATTTTGTGGTTATAAACTTGGGTATGAAGGATGCTTAAAGCGCCCAAGAAATGAAATGGGTAGATGCTTGCTTGGATTTGCCGCTGTATATTAACAATTAATTTCAAATTATATTTACGGAGTAGAACAATGATTTTATTAAAACTTGAACCGGAACTAAAAGGTGATTCCATAATTGATGGGCATAAAGACTGGATAAACCTGAATTCATTTCAGTTTGGTGTAGGGCGTGGAATTAGCGTGGCTGGCGCGGGTATTGATCGAGAAACCAGCAACCCCTCTTTTTCTGAAATTACGGTTTCCAAAGCGATGGATGTTGCTTCGGTATTTTTAATGATGGAAGCTGCTTGCGGGAAATCGCTGACTAAAGCCACGTTTCACTGGATTCAAACATCGGGCACGGATAAAACCGGACAACATTACCTGGAGATTATCCTGCAAGACCCCATATTAAGCGGCTATAGCATAAGCAGCGGCGGCGACAGACCTTCTGAATCTCTCTCGATGAGCTATAACGCGATCACCGTGCAATACAACCAATTTGAAAAAGGCGGTACGGAGAAAGCAGGCGAATCAAAAGGTTATGATATAACGACAAATAAACCAAAGAATAAAATTTAATTTTAGCCTCAAATGGGCAGTTGCATCACGTACTGCCCATTTTTTCTTTATAGACGTGTTGGCTACAAGCCCAGGAAAGATTGATGCTTAACAGTGAACAAGCTTTAAAAGATGGCAATCTCGAACAAGCATTGTCGGATAGTCAGCAATTGGTAAGAAAAGATCCCGCAAACGCCAGGCATAGAATTTATTTGTTTCAATTATATGCAGTGCTTGGTCAATGGGAGAAAGCATTAACCCAGCTCAATGTCCTGGCCGATATGGATCCCGCAACACTGGCAATGGTGCAGACCTACCGCGAAACATTATGTTGCGAGACATTGCGTTCAGAAGTTTTTTCCGGGCGGCGATCGCCGTTGATCATGGGAGAGCCCGAGCCGTGGATCGCATTACTGCTGGAGTCTTTACGTTTAACTGCTGACAAGCAACATTCGCCTGCCGATGAACTAAGACGGCAAGCCTTTGAGTCGGCTCCAGCAAGCCCGGGCATGATTGATGATGAGGAGTTTGACTGGATTGCCGATGCTGACTCTCGTTTGGGGCCGATGCTTGAGGCTATAGTGAATGGCCTGTATTACTGGATACCGTTTAATCGTATCAGCATTATCAGAATTACTCCGCCCGAGGATTTGCGCGATCTGGTCTGGACACCTGCGCATTTTACCTGGACTAACGGCGGAGAAACCGTAGGTTTTATTCCAACCCGATATTCAGGCTCGGAACATTCGTCTGATTCAAACATCCGTTTAGCCCGTAAAACCGAGTGGACAAAACTAGGCGAAGAAGCTTATTCAGGTTTAGGGCAGCGCGTATTTTCCACTAATCAGAATGACCATGCCTTGATGGATATCCGCAATCTTCATTTTAATCATACTGATCAGTAGCCATGGCCGAGCTAACCCAAAAAGAACGCTTGCAGCCTTCGTTACTGGACAGGCTTACCGATGAAGCGCCCGACAAGTTAAGCGAAGCGCGCGAACAACGGGTCTTATCACTGAACAAGTTGCGGCTCTGTGTATTGAGAGATTTGGCCTGGTTATTAAATACCGGGAGGCTTGAAGCCGTGCAGAATCTTGAAACTTACCCTTTAGCGGCGCATTCCGTCGTTAATTACGGCATACCAGACCTGGCGGGCACGACCTTAACCAGCGCGAAGATAGTAGATATAGAACAGCAGATCAAACAAGCGATATGGGATTTTGAACCGCGTATTTTGCGAGATTCAGTTCGCATAAAAGTGTCGGTCTCCGAACAGCAAATGAACCATAATGCGATGGCGTTTGATATTGAGGGGGATCTGTGGGCGCAGCCGCTCCCTTTGCACCTTTATCTTAGAACTGAATTAGACCTGGAAACAGGTAACATGGAAGTAATTGAAAAGGGCCGCTAAGCGATGGATCCAAGGTTATTAAAATATTACAATCATGAATTGCAGCATATTCGTGAAATGGCCGGAGAGTTTGCTCTCGAATATCCAAAAATAGCAGGACGTTTGGGCTTGGACGGTTTTGAATGCGCTGACCCTTATGTCGAACGTTTGCTGGAAGGTTTTGCTTATCTTTCAGCCCGGGTCCAACTTAAAGTCGATGCTGAATTCCCCCGTTTTACCCAGCATTTGCTGGACATGGTTTATCCTCATTATCTTGCTCCGACGCCATCCATGGCGGTAGTGCAGCTGCAGCCCGATTTAATGGAAGGATCGCTGAACGAAGGCTTTTTAATTCCCAGGACAACGCCGTTACGCAGCCAGATTGGCAAGGGCGAGCAAACCGCCTGCGAATATCGCACCGCCCACGATCTCACCCTCTGGCCTATAGAACTAATAGAGGCCGAATATTTATCCGGAGCCGGAACAGTCGCCAATTTAGGCGCGCCCAGTTTGCCAGGATTAAAAGCCGGCATACGCCTGCGCCTTAAGTCTACTGCGGGCTTGAAATTTAATCAGCTCAAATTAAATAACTTACCGCTTTATCTGCGTGGCGCGGGTGAGTTACCCATGCAAATTTATGAGCAGCTTTTAGCCAATAGCATCGCTGTCGTGGTTCAGCCAACCAGTAAACCGCTGGCTTGGCAGCATATTATCAAACAAGGAGCCGTGCTGCCGCTGGGCTTCGCGGAAGCTGAAGCGTTACTGCCTTACACGCCGCGCTCGTTCCAGGGTTATCGGCTATTGCAGGAATATTTTGCATTTCCTGAACGTTATATGTTTGTTGAGTTGACCCAATTACAAGCTGCTTTACAACAATGCACCGCTAATGAAGTGGATATTGTTATTTTGTTAAGCCGCAGTAATTCACGGCTTATTAATGAAATTGACGTGTCACGCTTTGCGTTGTTTTGTACCCCGGCAATTAATGTCTTCCCCAAGCGCGCTGATCGAATTCATTTAACCAATCAAACCCATGAATACCATGTTGTTCCAGACAGAACCCGGCCTTTGGACTATGAAGTTTATCAAATCCGGGAGATAACCGGTTTTGGCAGCGCCAGCGATGATCAGCAAGCATTTTTGCCTTTTTATCAGGCCGGCAGCGATGCCAGTCATCAACAACGACGGGCTTATTATTCGGTCATGCGCTCGCCACGGGTTGTCTCTTCAAAGCAAAAGCTTCAAGGCCCGCGCTCCAGTTATATCGGCAACGAAGTTTATATCGCCATTGTCGACAGCAATGAAGCGCCTTTTAAAACTGATTTAAAACAACTAGGCGTGGAACTGCTCTGCACCAATCGCGACTTGCCCTTGCAATTACCTATCGGTATCGGCAAAACCGATTTTACTATCCAGACAGGCGCACCGGTTGATTGCATTCGTTGCCTGTCCGGACCCACCAAGCCGCGCCCTTCGAACGCCCATAAAGACACCGCCTGGAAGTTGATTAATCATTTGTCGCTGAACTATTTATCGATCATCAATAACGATGACCAGCAGGGTGCAACTGCGTTAAGGAGCTTATTATCCTTGTATGGCGATAACAGCGAAGCAAGTTTTCGTAAACAAATCGAAGGCGTCATATCGATACATTCAAAACCGGTTGTCCGGCGCATTAATACTTCGGGGCCTATTGTTTTCGGGCGCGGACTGGAAATAACCCTGACCGTTGATGAAACGGCCTTCGAGGGGAGCGGCGTGTTCTTATTAGGCATGGTGCTGGAGCAGTTTTTCGCCCACTATGTATCCCTTAATTCATTTACCGAAACCGTGCTGACAAGCAGTGACCGTGGAGAAATAAAGCGATGGCCGACGAGACTCGGACAGCGGCATCTAGCCTAGAAGCGGCGCTTGAAAATAAACCATATCGATATGGTTTTTTTCAAGTCATGCGTCTTTTAGAATGCGCTTATAAAGACAAAGGCCGGTTTGGGCAATCGCAGCGCCCTGGCCTTGAACCGCCGGTAAGATTGGGGCAGGAAATCTCCCTGACTTTTGAAACCTCTACGCTAAACTCATTTACCCGCCGCAAAGCAGGGCTGATGCCCTTGCTTAAACAACGTTTTTTAGGGTTATTCGGCGCCAATGGACCGATGCCCACTCATTTGACTGAATATATCCGCGAACGCATTCATTATCATCGAGATCACACCTTGTCCGGTTTTGCCGATATGTTTCATCACCGGATGATCTGCTTATTTTACCGGGCCTGGGCGAATGCCGAACCTGCCGTCAGTTTTGACAGGCCCGAAAGCGATCGTTTCTCTACTTATATTGGTTCTTTATCAGGCTTTGGCTCGGATGCTTTGCATGAACGCGATGCGATGCCTGACCTTGCCAAGCTTTATTACACAGGTTTTTTATCCCGCCAAAGCAAACCCGCGGAAAGCTTAAGGGCGTTGCTTGCCGACTATTTTCGCCTGAACATCGGTATTGAACAATTTGCCGGCGAATGGCTGAATATTCAAAATGGAGATTTAACCCGCTTGGGCGAGACGCCAAGAACCGGGGAGTTGGGGTGTTCAGCGATATTGGGTTCCCGTGTTTGGGGTTGTCAGCATAAATTCAGGGTTCGTTTTGGCCCCCTGAACTTGAACGAATACCTGAGCTTATTGCCGGATGGCTACAGAATAGACCAGCTGATTGCGATTATTAGAAATTATATTGGCGATGAATTGAGCTGGGATGTGAATTTGGTGCTAAAAAAAGACCAGGCGCCAAGCGCCCGGTTAGGCGAGAGCACGCGGTTGGGCTGGACATCGTGGCTAGGCGTCCGAGGGTCTGATAAAGATGCCGATGACCTTAGGCTGAACCCGTTCTGGGGGAAGCTTTAAATGTGCAGGGCGCGCTACGCGGACTTTGGGAAAAAATAATTTTGACTTGAAGAGATTGTTGAGCAAGGATGTATGCAACGGCGAGTGGTTTGCTGGGTGGAACTGTTCGTTGAGCGGAGTCGAAGCGAACAGCCGGCTTCGACTCCGCTCAGCCAGCCAACTGGTTAGTCAGCGAGCAAGCAAGCGTATCGTTAAGTCAACAATTTGACACCGGAAAATCGAGAAACAATAAGCAGAATCCATAACAAAAAGGACCAAAAAATGACCGAAATCAGCAGAGTCGCCTTATTTGGCAAACTTAACACCGTTTGTTACAAAGGCATAGAAGGCGCGACCGTATTTTGTAAAATGCGCGGCAATCCCTATGTCGAATTGGTGCACTGGCTGCACCAGATTTTGCAGTTGCAAGACTCCGACCTGCACAAAATCATCCGGCAGTTTAATCTTGACCCTTCGCGGCTCGCCAAGGATTTTACCGATGCGCTGGACCGCTTGCCCCGAGGTTCCAGTTCCATCTCGGATTTATCGGCGCATATTGAAGATGCCGTTGAGCGCGGCTGGGTGTTTGGCACGCTGATGTTCGGTGAATCGCAAGTGCGCTCCGGGCATTTAGTTGTGGGCATACTGAAAACCAAGGGCTTAAGCCACGCGCTAACCGGCATTTCCAAGGAATTCGATAAAATCAAAGTCGAAACCCTGACCGAGCGTTTTGACGAACTGCTTAGCGATTCGCCCGAACACGGCTTGATTGCCAGAGACGGTTTTCAGGCGGGCGGCGGCGCAGTTCCAGGCGAAGCCAGCGGCGCGATGGCCCCCGCGCAAATGGGCAAACAACAAGCCCTGAAACAGTTTACCGTGGATTTAACCGAACAGGCGCGGTCCGGCAAAATGGACCCTATCGTCGGACGCGATGAAGAAATCCGTCAAGTTATCGATATCTTAATGCGCCGCCGCCAGAACAATCCGATTCTTACCGGCGAGGCAGGGGTTGGTAAAACCGCCGTCGTTGAAGGTTTTGCGCAAAAAATAGTCGCTGGCGATGTGCCGCCTTCTTTGCATGGCGTGAGTTTATTGACTCTTGATGTCGGCTTGTTACAGGCCGGCGCGAGCATGAAAGGCGAATTTGAAAACCGTCTGCGCCAAGTCATCGAAGAGGTCCAGTCTTCCGAAAAACCGATTATTTTATTTATCGATGAAGCTCATACGCTGGTTGGCGCCGGCGGCGCGGCAGGCACCGGCGATGCGGCAAATTTATTAAAACCGGCTTTAGCCCGCGGCACCTTGCGCACCGTTGCCGCCACCACCTTTGCCGAATATAAAAAACACATCGAAAAAGACCCCGCTTTAACACGTCGTTTTCAGGTTGTGCAAGTTAATGAGCCCAGCGAGGAAAAAGCCATCCTGATGATGCGCGGCGTCGCCTCGGTCATGGAAAAGCATCATCAAGTGCAAATCCTTGATGAAGCCCTGGAAGCGGCGGTGCGCTTATCACATCGTTATATTCCCGCGCGGCAGCTACCCGATAAATCGGTGAGCCTGCTGGATACCGCTTCGGCTCGCGTGGCGATCAGTCAACATGCGGTGCCGGCTGAAGTCGATGATTGCCGGAAACGAATTAACGCGCTGAATACCGAGCTGGAAATCATTGCCCGTGAAAAAGCCGTCGGCGTGGACACTAAAGACAGGGAAACGCTCGCCGCTGAAAAACTGGCGAGCGAACAGGAGCGATTGACAGGCTTGGAACAACGCTGGAATGCCGAACGGGAACTGGTCAAAAGCATTCTTGATATACGTCAGCAACTACGCGCTTTGACCGGCAAAGTCGAAGGCACCGACAGCGACTTGGAAAAAGCGGCCGATGCCGCAGTGGCGGATGCGGAAACAGCAGCGGCCATTGATCCGGTTTCACGCGAGCAGTTGCTGGAAGACCTGAAAGCCCTGCAGGCCAAACTGCACGAACTGCAAGGCGAATCGCCGCTGATTTTGCCCAGCGTCGATGCGCAAGCAGTCGCTTCGGTGGTCGGCGATTGGACAGGCATCCCGGTCGGGCGGATGGTTAAAAATGAAATAGACAACATCATTCACCTTGCCGACAACATCGAGCAACGCATTATCGGCCAACGGCACGCGCTGGACATGATCGCCAAACGCGTGCAAACCTCCCGCGCCGGACTGGATAATCCGAATAAACCGGTCGGTGTGTTCATGCTGGCAGGCACTTCCGGCGTCGGTAAAACCGAAACCGCCCTGGCCTTGGCCGAAGCGCTGTACGGCGGCGAACAAAACATCATCACCATCAACATGAGCGAATATCAGGAGGCGCATACCGTTTCCACGCTGAAAGGCGCGCCTCCCGGCTATGTCGGTTACGGCGAAGGCGGCGTGTTGACTGAAGCCGTGCGGCGCAGACCTTATTCAGTGGTGTTGCTCGATGAAGTCGAAAAAGCCCATCCCGATGTGCATGAGATTTTCTTTCAGGTATTTGATAAAGGCTGGATGGAAGACGGCGAGGGCCGGGTGATTGATTTTAAAAATACGCTGATTTTGCTGACCACCAACGCGGGTACGGAGATGATCAGCAATCTTTGCAAAGACCCCGACTTAATGCCGGAACCGGAAGGCATCGCCAAGGCCCTGCGCGAGCCCTTGTTAAAAATTTTCCCGCCGGCTTTATTGGGCCGCTTAGTGGTCATTCCTTATTATCCGCTCAGCGATGAGATGATAGCGGCGATAGCGAAGCTGCAATTGGGACGGATTGCAAAACGGGTGATGGAAAGCCATAAAGTGCCGTTTAGTTATGATGACGCGGTGATCAGGCTGATTGCCAGCCGTTGTACCGAGTTGGAGAGCGGCGGCCGGATGATTGATGCGATTTTAACCAATACCTTGCTGCCCAGCATCAGCGCCGAGTTTTTAAACCGGATGATGGAAGGCAAAAGCATTGAACGTGTGCATGTCAGCGTGACTGACGGGGAGTTTGTTTATGAGTTTTGAGTGAAAAGCAGTCTCAAAGCATATAGGGTGTGCAACGTCTGTCACTACAATGCTAGTGAAAAGAAAAAGTGGATAAAGTGATATAAGTTTATTCTAACTCCGGTTATTTTTATGAAATTAGAAGTAACAATTATTTTAAATTATAAAGGGGAATTGAAAATGGTAGATATTGTTGTAACTGGTCATGGTGGAAGGGAGGTGGGTGCGTTTCAGGGGTCTTATGTTGTGCCTAAAGGCGTTACTATTTATTTTTTTACTAATGATAATACTGTGCTTTATGCTGGTGCATCAGATAAATTAATGGATAACCTCTGTCGTAACCATCCAAATCCGCTTCGCGTTCAAGGAGCTGCAGTTGAGATAAAAAGAGAGTTTGAAATTATTCCTAACTATATTTGTTATGGAACTAACGATTTCAGAGATCCCTCGGGAGCTTATGAAGTTGGTAGGCGCAGAAATCTCGGCCCAACATTGCCAATACCCAACAATACTCAAAAGTATTTATCAGATATTATCGGCGGGGTAGGTGGTCGTGGTGTCATAGGAAGTAATATTTATTGGCTATGCTGCCGCGCTGCGCCAGACAATTGCAATAATATCGATGATAATTCAGATATCGTCACTGGAATGTTCCGGGGTAAGCCTATTGGGGCTGTAGAGGTAGGTAGTTCAACCGGACTTACGCCGAGCCAAGTTCGTAATCGAGGTGGAAATTGGCGTTAACTTGAAAATCCACGATTAAGATGTTGATAACGTAGGAAAATGGGATCAATGGGGTCAGACTAGATTAATTTTAATCTCAGCCATCCTGAAATAACTGGGAGCTAGAGTAAACTTAAATTTCCTGATACATAAAATCAATGGAGTTTGACCCATCGATTTGTCCATTTAAATTATATGAAGGCGGAGAAAATTTATGGAAACACAGAAATGGTTGTTATGTGGCTTTAGCCAAGATGAACTCGTCAAGCTAGGAATTAAAACATTTTATCAAACAAGCGCAAATGACAGAGTTATAGGTTCTAAATCTGGGATATGCTTCGCTTTAGTATTGGAATATTTAATCGCGCGTTTTAACGGTACTGATCCGTTTGTGTGGATAGAAGAGGTAATTCCGTACAATTATCAAAAATTAATCACCCGGCAGCACGCCTATATCGAAGATCAATCTAATTCCATGAAGGGCACTGATTACATGAATAGTGTTTCACGGCATACGGGATGGAAATTTACTGATTTAAAATGTGGCCGATTAGGTACTTTTAGCGGATGCGCCTATTCATTGGATGAAGGTCATTATTTAATTACTTTAGTCTTTGAAGACGGAGATTCACATTCTATTGCATTAAGCGTGGATAATGATGGATACAATATATTTTTTGATCCAAACATTGGTATTTTTACTGTTCAACGTAGTTCTGACGGAACCGCGACAAGTGAGTTTCTAAAAGCCTTGTCTAATGATTATCGCAATATAGCAGGCTCCCCAATAAATATATGGGGAATGAAAACCGCAACCAAAGTTAAATCTACGTTTGATCTATGGAAATAAATTAACCGGGCCAGGAATAAATGTGGTCAGGCTCGATTGATTTTATTATTTTCGGGTAGGCTCATTGCCCAGCTATATGACTAGCGAAAAAATGGTGCAAAGTAATTTTAATAAGTAGCTGCCATCCTGATTATAGTTAACCAAGGAAAGCAGTTAAGGAGATAAATGATGGCAGAAAAACTACCCAAGAAATTCCCTGAACAACTTTTAATCGACGGAAAAACATATCGGTATTTGTCTCCGGACAATGCGGTCCAATGCGGCATGTCTAGTGGCGGGGAAGGCTACAAGAAGTGGCACTATTACGTGTCTGAAAAGGCGTGGCAAGCGAAAGGCGAAGCGCCAGTCGGTATGAGGCGGCATTTTACGATTTATATTGGGTCTGGTGGTAAAAATGCCTCGATTCATGTTTCCCTCAAGAGTTCGTCTAAAAAACCGATTAATAATATGAAAGGGGAGGCCCATTTCTGGTTCAAGTACGAGACTCAAAACTATGAGGCGGCGCCAAACTGGAAATTTATCGATAAAACACGGCAGATGAAAATCGAAAAACTGTTTTCTGAATTCGTTAAGACGCTCACTGCGGTGGATACGCCCAGCAAGAAAACAGAATCCCCACCCCATCAATACGAAGCTCCTTATCCTATAAAGCCAGGAGATGCATGGGATACTGATGAATTTCTTCCTGAAGGTGTGAAGGATGAACCCAGACCATTGATTTTGGTTCCTACGTTTATCGGAGGTGATCCAGATGACTGGGAAAATTATGAATATCAATAACTAAAAAAGCACTATTAGATATCAATGGTGCGGATTTGATTGATTTTGTTATTTCCGGGAGCATTGGCAACCGGTTTCATAAACCGGAAACTTGGCCCATTAACAATAACTGAAGTCAGAATAAACCTAAATTTTACGAATCTACGCACTTTACTTTTAAATTATGTTGAGACATAACGGATAAGACCAACTATTGATGTGATTTCATGAATATTCTTAAAATAAAAGAGAAAATATGAAAACGACAAAACAGCAAATGACGATGCAAGGTTTTGAGGAAAAAAATACCAATGGCACTTGGTACTTCAAGGAAATCAAAGGTAAAGGGAAGAGCGGGCCGACAACAAATGATCCGGTCATTACACAATGCTTCGATATCCACATCAGCGTCAACTGCGACTCCATGAAGGGTGACGAGATCGGCATCAATACGCCTCACGTTACATTTATCAGGTCAATTTTTATGGGTGCGGAGCAAATTCATGTTTACTATGATTTCGAAGGTGAGAATGTCTGCAAATATCGTGAAACGAAAAGCAAATCTTCCGGCGCTCTTTTTGAAGTTGCAATGAATTCAACAGCTTCAAAACCCTACGATATATATGCAGACATCCTTATGAGAGTTGAGGCGAACGAGTGGAAAACAACCTTCACGCCTAGCGGACATGCAGTCGAGAATCAAAATAAGCTATCCGCCAATGATTTCCCAAGCTTCTAGGTTATAAGCCGGTTTGGCCGGGCACATCTTTTCGACCCCGGAATTTCCATGTTGAAATGCATGAATGAGTATGGTGAAAGCCATCGGAACTTTGTCTGTTGTAGGTTGGGAAAGTTTTATGCTATCAGCCGCGCCAAAACGCCGGATATTACCTGTTTTTACGATTTTGTCTTTCCGGCGAAGGAAAGTCCTGTACAGACCGGAAAACCGTGATTTGTTCCATGGCGCCATGAATTTAAGTTTGGTAATTTAACATGCCCTTGCTGATAAATGGTAAAGATTATGGTGTTTAATGATGATGACAAAACGGTTCTTAAGCCTCAGAGTTCCATTGAGAAAGAACCCGATTCAGACCGCACTGTTTTCTTTCAGCCGGATACATTAAGCGTCAGCTTGTTGGGCGCTCATGGCGAAACTATTTCGACAGTTTCTTGTACCCGTCATTTCACTGCCGGACGCTCTATGGACAATACGCTGGTGATTGATAACGCGCTGGTGAGCCGCCATCACCTCGAAGTGAAGCGGGAAAACGGCAACTGGTGGATTTATAACCTGCAAAGCGCCAATGGTGTTTATATTAACGATAAGCTGGTTGAGCATAGGGAAAAATTAAATTTCCCGGTGTTAATTTCATTAGGCCGTTCCAGTATCCGTCTCAAAATTCAGAAAGTAATACCCGGCGAAAAACTAGACGAAATTTCGAAACGCCTTAGTGAACACAGTCACGGAGTTGAAACAAGTTTTCAATCAATCAAACCGCAACGGAATTTATCCCCGGAAGAGATCAAAGCCCGGCTGCTGGCGGAAGAAGAAGCTGAAGATTCGGGCGATTACACAAGGATGGTGCGCAGGTTAATTCATGAAGATCGCACAATCCGGAAGAAAAGTTATAAAAAAGTAATTTGGGCGCTGAGCGCCTTATTTTGTCTGTCGGTTGGCTTGGTGACCTATCAACAAATTGCCCTGTCCAATACCCGCAAGCTGGCGATTGAAATGTTCTACGACATTAAAACGCTGGAGGTCAGTTTATCGCAAGCGGACATGAAACTTGAAGCAAGCGCCGACGCTCTGGATAAGACCATGAAAGCAGTCGACAATGAAAGATTGAGAGTTGTCCATGAGCAGCTGAAAGCGGAGCAAGAAAAAATGGCTGCCGAAAAAAAGCGGATGTTGCGGGAACGGGAAAAGTTGGCGAATATGAAGGCCAAATACCGGCAGTATGTCAAAGAGGCTAATTCATTACGCCTTCATTTTCCAACGGCCAAGGAATATGAGGAAGAACTCATCGCCAAAGTCTCTCGGGAATTAGGGGAAAGCGAATTAGAGCTGCCTGATGATTTTGTGGAGGAAGTGAGAAAATATATTCAATATTGGCAAGGTTCCCCAAGAATGCCGCAAGCAATAGCTAATATCGAAAAAAATAATTATTTACCTATTGTCATAGAGGCTTTAAAAAAACACGGTTTACCGCTCTATTTTATGTATTTGCCATTGCAGGAAAGTAATTACGATGCTCAGGCCATAGGCCCTGAAACCCGCTTTGGCGTTGCTAAAGGCGCCTGGCAACTGCTGGCGACGACTGCGCAGGAATACGGGCTTTCAGCTGGACCTTTAGCAAATGCCGCTGCCTATGACGACCAAGATGCCCGTTTTGATTTTAAGCAATCGACTCAGGCAGGGACAAAGTATCTGAAGCGTATCTATAGCACCGAGGCGCAGGCTTCCGGGTTATTAGTGATGGCCAGTTATAACTATGGCGACAACCGGGTGAAAGGAATGATTAAACAAATGCCGGATAACCCGCGTGATAAAAATTTCTGGAAATTTATTCAGCAATACGATTTACCCAAAGAAACACATGATTATGTTTTTTATATATTCTCTGCCGCCGTTATTGGCGAAGACCCTCGGCATTTCGGATTTAAATTTAATCCCCCTTTATATAAAGAGGAAGCCGGCGGCAATGCTGAAAATTAGTCTATTTATAAAAGTAAGGAATGGAAGTTAAATAACCCGGAAAAAGAGGGCTAAAGCTGCACCCGCAATAACAAATTTAAAGTTATCTAACGCCGTTGCGAGTTTTATATGACATATACAGGTTAGCAATCCGGCCTGCTGACAAAGTGCGGCAATTTCATGATTAACCCACTACTAACTTCTGGTAGCGGCCGCCCCTCAAAATCGGGAACAGATTTTTTATTACTGATTGGTATTCATTATGAATTTAAAAGTTAAGTTTAATCTCGTGTTAGGGGTGGCTGGTTTGGTGGGCATAGGTTGTTCCGCGATATTTTCTTATCAATTACTTCAGCGGATTGCCAGGGAGGAAGTATTGGATACGGCGCGTGTTTTAATGGAAAGCGCCATTGCAATCAGAGGTTATACCTCAGAAGAAATTAAACCTTTACTTACAGCCCAGCAGAAGAAAAGATTCATACCGCAAACTGTCCCGGCCTATTCCGCCAATCGTTTTGTAACTCAATTACAGAAGAACCTGCCTGATTATTCCTATAAAGAGGCCGCTTTAAATCCAACTAACCCCGTTAATCGCGCTCAGACATGGGAGGCGGAAATTGTGGATTGGTTTAAAAGTAATGAGGCTGAAAAGGAGTTTATCGGTGAACGTGAAAGTATTGCCGGCCCCGTTCTTTTTTTAAGTCATCCCATCAAATTAACCGACCCCAATTGTTTAGCCTGTCATGATACCCCGGCCAATGCGCCGAAAACCTTACTGGAAACTTATGGCGGCAATAATGGTTTCGGCTGGAAGTTAAACGACGTGGTAGCCGCGCAAATTGTCACCGTGCCGATGCAGATACCTTTACAAAGGGCGGAAAGAAGTTTTTATATCTTTTTAGCGCTTATTTCAGGTGTATTTGTATTGGGTTGTATTTTATTGAATATTCTGCTGCATTTTATGGTGACCAAGAGAATTATTACCATTTCAAAACAGGCTGATAAAGTCAGCATGGGCGGATTAGACGTAGCTGAGCTTACTTTTAAAGGAAATGACGAGATTACTTCGCTTAGTCAATCCTTTAACAGAATGCACAGAAGTTTAGTGAATGCTTTTGAAATGCTGGAAGATAAGAATGACTGATGAAAACCGATATGAAATAGGCGCCGTGCTGGGTCAGGGAGCGATGGGAACAGTCTATAAAGCTACCGACAAACAAATTGACCGGGAAGTGGCTATTAAGGTCTTGCATGCTCATATACTTGCCGGCGAGATGGGCGCGGAGTTAATTAAGCGGTTCGAGCAGGAAGTCAAGGCAGCGGCCCGATGTCAACATCCTAACATTGTTACTGTTTATGATTACGGGATTAATAACGACGCGCCTTACATGGTAATGGAATATGTTAAAGGCGTGGATTTGCAGGTCTTTTTAAAATCCGGGCAAATGCTCAGTCCTGATCAAGCCGTTAACTTAATATTAAAAGTTTTAAATGCTCTTTCAGCCGCTCATGCCATGGGAGTGGTTCATAGGGATATTAAACCGGCCAACATCATGCTACTGGAAAATGGCCAGATTAAAGTCATGGATTTTGGCGTGGCGCGTATTGATACCTCTGAATTAACCCAATTGGGTGATGTGA
The DNA here is from genome assembly GCA_002862125.1 of Methylobacter sp. KS41. Classification (GTDB taxonomy): domain Bacteria; phylum Pseudomonadota; class Gammaproteobacteria; order Methylococcales; family Methylomonadaceae; genus Methylobacter_C. The sequence goes on from PHSP01000003.1 coordinate 660,616, forward strand.
TGGGAACGCCCTGTTATATGTCACCCGAGGCGCGCAACGGTCAAGCGACAAATAGCCTTTCCGATCTTTACACCACCGCATTGGTGTTACTGGAATTGCTCATCAAAAAGCGTCTGAAAATTGAAGACATAAACGGCCAAACCCTGAAAGCCGAATTGGATAAACAGGGTTTGGCTCCTGATTTTGTCGCCAATCTTGTTCCGGTATTGACAAAAGCATTGCAGAAACAACCCCAACTAAGATACCAAGAGGCCTTGGAATTCTCTAAAGCCTTAGCTGGCTGTTTAGAAGCGGCGCCCAATGATTATCATCTTTCAGATGATTTGGCCGCTACGGTTTTGCTGGTGCAAAGCAAACTCCTGCAAAATCAAATGCCCCCAGGCAATAGCACTATATCAATGTTAAGCAATGACTCGGAGTTGCTGCAAAGTCAGTTAAGCCTGGTTGAAAAAAGTTTAACCAGTTATTTAGGCCCTGTTGCCAAAATGCTGGTTAAAAAACACACTCAACAGTCCAATAACTTTGATCAATTACTGGGTTCGCTTGTTGAATACATCCCTTCTGAAACGGAACGGCAAAAATTTATTAACAGCCTGGATTCATCAGGCGTTAAGAAAGGGGCGGGTAACGGCATGCGCAGCACATTTACTCATAGCGCGCCCATCGAAAAAAGTGATATTTCATGTGAATACATTGAGCAATTAACCGCTGGTTTAGCTATTTATCTAGGGCCCATAGCCAAGCATTTAGTAATAGCCACGCAAAAAAAAGCCAGCTCAAAAAAAGAACTGTGCGCATTATTAGCGGAAAAAATTCCCAATGATAGTGAGCGTAGAAGGTTCTTGATGGCTTGGAGTAAGAAGTAGGCTTTTGCCAGCGGGTTAAAATAACTAGGCATGGCGAATTATATGGTTGATTTAATTAACAAGTACAGGTGATAATTCGCAGGTTTTTTAGTTTCCAAAAGAGAATCTGTTTTGGCGAGATTGTCCGCCAAATTTTAATGAAATAGATTAAATAATTTTTAAACGGCTGCTTACAGGAACCATCCAGAAAATGAGTGCACAAGAATTTTCAACGACTGTTATTACGCCTTTGGGTGAGGACCAGTTGCTGTTTAGCCATTTATCTGGTCATGAAGCAATGGGGCGGTTATTTGAATTTGAACTCGAATTATTCAGGCCTAATGCGCTTGGCTCTGTCGACAGCAATACGTTGATGGGCAATGACATCACCGTTAAGATAGCGCCGACGGAAACTCAACCCCGTTATATCAATGGCGCGGTAGTGGAGTTTAAACACACTGGAATGGTGAATCGTTATTACCGTTACCGCGCCATCTTACGCCCCTGGTTATGGTTTCTTACCCTTAATTCCAATTGCCGCATTTTTCAAGAAAAAACGGCTCCTGACATTCTAAGGGCTGTATTAGACAATTATTCATTTGCCGATGTTGAATACCATCTTGAAGAGACTTATGACACCCTCACTTATTGCGTGCAATATCGGGAAAGTGACTTTAATTTTATCAGCCGGTTAATGGAGCATGAAGGTATTTTTTATTACTTTAAACACCAGCAAGGCAAACATACTTTAGTCATTACCGACTCCGGCAGCAGCTACCAGCAAATTGCAGACTATCAGACCATTCCCTATTTTCCGCCAGGGAATATCGCAGGCAGGGAGCGCGACCATATTTACGAATGGTTAAGCGGTCATCAAGTCTGCACTGGAAAATATGAACACAATGATTTTAATTTTGAAACGCCCAGCGCTGATTTGACCGCCAAGTCACAGAAATTAGGCGCATATTCGCATAATGACATGGAGGTTTATGATTTTCCAGGGAAATATAAGCAAGCCGATGCCGGAACCAATCTAAGCGATAAACGCATAGAAGAATTGCATGGTCAAAATAACCTGATTAACGGCAGCGGTAATGCGCTGGGCCTGCAGCCGGGCATGGAGTTTACTTTAAAGGGCTTTTATTTTGACGAAGAAAATATCAAATACATTGTCGTGTCCGCAAGCTATGAATTTGCTGGCGGTGGTGGTTATACGTCAGGCAATGCTACCGATGGGCCGTCATTTAGCTGCAATTTCATTGCCATGAATGCGCAACAATCATTTCGATCGGCCCGGATCACGGAAAAGCCGGTTATATCCGGCGCGCAAACCGCCATTGTTGTAGGTAAAGACGGTGAAGAAATATGGACGGACCAGTACGGGCGCGTTAAAGTTAAATTTCATTGGGACAGAGACCCTGAAAAAAATGAAAATAGTTCTTGTTGGATTCGAGTGTCTTATCCCGCGGCGGGTAAAAAATGGGGATGGGTATCGTTGCCGCGCATCGGGCAAGAGGTGCTTGTGAGTTTTCTACATGGCGACCCGGATCAGCCGCTAATAACAGGCACGGTTTATAATGCCGAACAAATGCCCCCGTATGTGTTGCCGGATAATCAAACCCAAAGCGGCATTAAAAGCCGCAGCTCCAAGACAGGAGCCGATGATAATTTTAATGAAATACGCTTTGAAGACAAAAAAGACTCGGAACAATTTTATGTTCATGCTGAAAAGGATTTTGACTGCGTCATCGAAAATAATGAAACCCGGAAAATCGGCTTGGTAAAAAAGGACCAGGGTAACCAGACGGTGGAAATCCAAAATGACCGGACGGTTACCTTAAATGAAGGCAATGACACGTTAACCGTCAAACAAGGTAACCGCGTCACTAGCGTGGACACAGGCAATAACAAGCTGACGGTTAAGACTGGCAATCGTGAAACCAATGTCGATACGGGTAACGACACGCTGACTGTTAAAACAGGAAATTGTAATACCAAAGTCAATACAGGTAATTATGTGCTTGACGTTGATGCGGGTAAAGCCACTATTACCGCGATGACGTCTATTGAATTGAAAGTGGGCGGCAACAGCATCAAGATTGAGCAATCCGGCATCACCATTAAAGGCGTTATGGTGAAAGTACAGGCGGATGCGACACTGGATGCCAAAAGCCCAATGACGACGGTTAATGGCGACGGTATGTTGACACTGAAAGGCGCGTTGACATTAATTAACTGATGTATTTTTGTATTTACCGATTTTGCCGCCATGACTGAAGCTAATTTAATTAAAATCAAACAACAAAATGCGATCGCCATTTGTCATGGCATAGAGCTTGAAGAGCAGGCAAATGGCTTGCTTAAAGACAACCCGACATCGGCATTCTATATTAAACAACTGATTGAGTTGCGGCTCTATCCTGATGCAGTACGCTTTTTAGCGCATGCCCTGCCTAAACGAGAGGCGGTTTGGTGGGCGTGTTTGTGCGCGCGCAACAGCCCAACGGATAAACTTTCAATAAACGAAATTAAAGCCATTGAGCTGGCGGAAGCCTGGGTTTATAAGCCTACTGAAGAAAATAGAAAATTAACCATGCCCGCTGCCGAGGCGGCAGAGTTTAAAACGGCTGCAAGTTGGGCGGCTATTGCTGCATTTTGGAGTGGCGGCAATATTTCACCAGTAGCTCAAGCTATTGTTCAACCCGATGAGAAATTGTTTGCCAAAGCCGTGACCGGCGCGGTTATGCTTGCAGCGACACAGGGTGAACCCGCAAAAGTCAATGACAACTACCGGCTTTTTTTAGAACAGGGAATCAACATCGCCAGTGGCGGCGATGGCCGGGCAGTGCAATAAAGAATTTTTTAACAGGTTATTGAAATTCAGGAAATATCATGGGACAGCCCGCCGCAAGAATAACCGATATGCATGTCTGTCCAATGTTTACCGGCCCTGTGCCCCATGTCGGCGGGCCTATACTGCCTCCTGCCGCGGTTACCGTATTAATCGGCAAACTGCCTGCGGCCCGAGTCACCGACATGGCAGTGTGCGTGGGGCCCCCTGACGTCATCATCAAAGGTTCCGCAACGGTATTAATTAGTAAACTTCCCGCAGCGAGGATGGGTGATTCAACGGCTCACGGAGGTACAATAATTCTAGGCTGCCCAACGGTATTAATTGGCGGCTAGGATACAGCCGGACGGGAAATTTTTAGCCCTATGCCTTCCTAAGCGAACTGATCTTAATAAGCACAAAGATACACACAAAGCCCGGATTATGAAGCACATCCCCTCAGATTACCTGGAACAAAACCCGAGACGCCTGAATTGTGGCATCTGAATTTGCGAAACAAGGCAAAAAGCGCGGCTCGCTAAAACGTAAGGCCTTAATTTCCCCCTTCCTGGCGCTGTACGCATCGGCTAGTTTCGCCTTGCCCACCGGCAACGAACTGGTTGCAGGCCAGGCCAGCGTCACCACGCCGGCAGCCGGACAACTGCAAATTAACCAAAGCAGCCAGCAAGCCATAATCAACTGGCAGGGCTTTTCGATAGGCGCGCACGAAAGCGTCAACATTCAACAACCTAACGCCAGCGCAGTCCAGCTCGATCGCGTAATTGGCCAGGACGCCAGCAACATACAAGGCCAGCTTAACGCCAATGGCCAGGTATTTCTGATCAACCCCAACGGCGTGATTTTCAGCAAAACCGCCCAGGTTGACGTAGGCGGCCTGATTGCCAGCACCCATTCGATCAGCAATGCCGACTTTTTAAACGGCAAACTGCATTTCACGCAAGACAACGCGCAAGGCAGCGTGATCAATCAGGGACAAATTAACACGCCGAAAGGCGGCATAGTCGCCCTGATCGGCGAGCAAGTGCAAAACTCCGGCGCAATCAGCACGCCCGAAGGCGCAACCGTATTGGCGGCCGGTAAAACCATCGATCTCGATATCCAGGGTAATGGCCTGGTGGAAGTCAAAATAAGCGAAGCGGCATACAATGCCCAAATCAACAACAACGGCATCATTCAAGCCGACGGCGGGCAAGTGATTTTGACCGCGCAAGCCGCGGGACAACTGTTAAACACCGTCATCAACAATCAAGGCGTCATCGAAGCGCACGGGCTGGCCGAAAAAAATGGCGCCATCGTCTTGTCGGGCGGCGACAATGGCATCGTCCAGGCCGGCGGCGTCCTGGATGTCAGCGGGCAGGCGGGCGCTCAGGCCGGCGGCAGCACCTTGCAGGGCGGAACCATCACGCTAAGCGGCGCGCAAATACAGGTAAGCGGCAACGCCGTACTCAATGCGTCGGGTGATGCCGGCGGTGGAACCATCGCCATTGGCGATAAGCAAAGCACCAGCCAAGCCAGCATTGAAGCTGGCGCGAGCCTGACCGCGCAAGCATTGGACCACGGCAAGGCCGGTTCGATAGCCGTGCTTGCCAACATGGCTAACGGCGCCGTTAAGGTCGGCGGACAGCTGAATGCATCCGCGCCCAAACAAGGCGATGGCGGCACTATTGAAACCTCCGCCGCCCACGTGAAAATCGCCGATAGCGCGCAAATCAGCACCTTGGCGGCGAACGGCACAACCGGCGAGTGGACAATAGATCCCGCCGATTTTACTATCGCCGCTTCCGGCGGTGATATGACGGGGGCGGCTTTAAGCGCCAGTTTAACAAGCACAGGCGTGACAATATTCAGCACGAGCGGCGGCAGCGGCGTCAATGGAGACGTCAACGTCAACGACGCGGTCAGCTGGTCGGCGAATCTGCTTACGCTAAATGCCCAGCGCAACATCAACATTAATGCCGTAATGACGGCGACGGGGAGCGCCTCTCTTGCAATGAACCCTTCAACCGCTAATGGCGTCAACGTCGCTTTAAGCGGCAGCGGTTTTACGGGGCGAGTAGACTTCAGTGGAACGGGCGCGTTGTCTATCTTCGGTAATACCTTTACAGTGATTAATAGCCTGGGCGCGCCGGGAAGCTCCACGGGCGCCGATTTACAAGGCATGAGTACTTCTGGCTTTAACTATTATGCGCTGGGGTCGAATATTGATGCTACATCTACAAATACATGGAACGGTGGCGCAGGTTTTGTGCCTGTTGGTAATTCGTCAACCCCGTTCGCCGGGTATTTTAATGGTTTGGGCCACACTATTAGCGGCCTTTTTGTTAATAATGGGCTCGTCAATGGTGATGCGGGCCTGTTCGGCGCTATCAGCACTACAACTTCGATCAGCAATGTCGGTTTGCTGAACGCAAATATCACTGGGATAAATTATGCGGGTGCGCTGGTCGGAGAAAGCATTGCTGGTGGTACAAGCGCCATCAGCAACAGTTATGCTACGGGCAGTGTTAATGCCACAGGCTTCAATGGCGGGGGTATTTTGGTATCAGCCGGTGGATTGATAGGACGGAGTTTTACTGATATCAGCAATAGCTACGCCAGTGTCAATGTTCTTTCGCCAAGCGCTACTTGGGTAGGCGGTTTAGTTGGGGAGCAGCAGCGGAATATCGATAACAGTTATGCGACAGGGAATGTTAGCGGCCTAGCTGCGGGGGGGCTGGTCGGCTATCTCTGTAACTGTTCCGGCGCCTCCGGCATCAACAATAGCTATGCGACAGGCAACGTGAATAGCTCTGGCAACAACGGCGGCGGGCTGGTCGGATTTACCTACAGTGGCGCGATCACTAACAGTTATGCCACGGGCGCGGTCAGCGGGACCGGTGCTGGAGGTCTGCTTGGCGGCAGCATGAGCGGCGTCAGCATCGGCAACTCATTTTGGAATATCCAAACCAGTGGACAAGCAACAAGCAGTGGGGGCGGCACCGGACTGACCAGCGCCCAAATGATGCAACTTGGCTCCTTCGCTGGCTGGAACATCAGCGGCACAGGCGGCAGCGGAGCGGTTTGGCGCATTTATGAAGGTCATGCCGCGCCCTTGCTGACCAGCTTCATGACCGGTTTAACGCTCACGGATGTCTCCGTGGCTTACAACGGTTTCGTTCAAAGTGGCGCAAGCGTTGTCAACAGCGTGGCTGCCAGCGGATTAAACGTGGGGCTTTATAGCCCTTATTCCACCCAACAGGGTTACGATATTACGGGCGGAAATCTAACCATAACGCCAGCCACTTTGACTTACGCGGCGGCGTTAGCCTCTATACCCTATGGAACAAACAATCCGCTTTTATCCGGCGCCGTGAGCGGTTTTGTTGGTTCCGACACGCTCGCCAATGCCACCACCGGCTCGGCCAGTTTTAGCACTTCCGCACTCAGCACCAGCAATGTAGGCAGTTACGCCATCACGGGTTCAGGATTGACCGCAAATAACGGCAACTATACCTTTACGCAAGCGGCAAGCAATGCAACCGCATTAACCATCACGCCCGCCACTTTGACTTACGTGGCGGCTCTAACCTCAATACCCTATGGAACAAGCAATCCGATTTTGCCAGGGACCGTTACCGGTTTTGTTGGTTCCGACACCCTGGCCAGCGCCACCACCGGCTCGGCCGGCTTTAGCACTTCCGCACTCAGCACCAGCAATGTAGGCAGTTACGCCATCACGGGTTCAGGACTGACCGCAAATAACGGCAACTATATCTTTACGCAAGCGGCAAGCAATGCAACAGCCCTGAGCATCACCCCGGCGCCATTGATCATCACCGCCAACTCATTCAGCAAAAACGATGATGGCCTGGCCTACACAGGCGGCAATGGCGTGACATACTCGGGCCTGGTTAACAACGAAACCAATAGCGTGCTTTCCGGCACGCTTACTTATGGCGGCGACAGTCAAGGCGCTATTAACACAGGAACTTATGAGATAATTCCCGGCGGTTTAAGTTCGGGCAATTACAACATTTCTTATCATAACGGCCTGCTCAGCATCGGCAGCGCAACAATTGCCCGCCTCCCTGTCCAGATTTACCCGCCAATTTCGGTTCCCCCGGTTGTTCCTGTTTCCACGGCAAGTTCACCTGAAACATCATCTGCAAGTTCTTCCACGAATTCGACTGTTCATGATGTGACTAACAGTTTTACAGGCAGTAACATCTTGCCCGCGATGTATTCAGAACCGCTGAAAAAGCGAAAGATGATTCAGCCCACGCTTAAAATCAGGAACAGCGCCGGACGCATCAAACAGATGCAGATGGATGCGAATAAGCAATATTTGTCCTTATTGCTTGATGATGGAGAGGTTCGCGTTTGGGATTTTCAAGCCGGTTTACAGCGGCAAATAACGACCGGCAATACCCGGCAAACCTTAACGGCCATCAGTCCGGTGAATGATAAAGGCGAATCCCTAGCCGTCGCCGGCACAACCGGCATAGGCACTTATGACCTGGTCGGTTCTATTCTCGACGACCAGTTGTCTATCAGCAGGCTTGATGCCCAACATTTTATTACCTCCAGGGATGGTAACTTGCTGCTGGTCAATACGGGTGATAATGAGCTGAGTTTATGGGACAACAAGCAAGCCGGAAAACGCTGGGATTTGGCTTATCAGCGCGGCCATGTAAATGGCTTGGACATGACGGATAACCAGCGCTACGGCGCGGTGCTGAGCCGGCAGCCGGACACCTATGTGCTGCCCAGCAACCTGCAATTACAGGCGGTAACCGATGCGGTAGACATTGTTGACCTTGGCAAGGGTCAAGTCATCAAATCCTTGCCCAACCTCGGTGAGCAAATCGTCTACATGCGGTTTAAAAATAACGATACCCTGCAATTAGGGCTTGCCAGCGGCGAGTTGCTGGACTGGCCCATTGCCACGGATAACCACCTTACGCCCGTCGCTAATTTCGCCGAGCCGGTAACAGCGGTTGATGCCGCCAAGGATACCTATGCCTATCTGCTTAATGACGGCACGGTGCGCGTTGGCAATGGTCAAGGCAAGATTCTGTTAAGTATTCAAAATGAGAAAAATCCTTTTAAGGACGCCATGTTGCTGGCGGGGAATAAAAAATTGCTGACGGTCATGGCCAATGGCGAACTGTCAGTCTGGGATGTCGCCACCGGGGTAAAAATGCTGCGCTTGTTTTCCACCAAACAAGGCTGGACGGCGATGGATGCTTTCGGCCGTTTCGACGGCTCCGAGGAAGCCCTGGAAAATTTCACCTGGGCAGCCAATGAAGAGGATATTCCATTAGACAGCTTTTCTGAAAACTACTATGAACCCGGCTTAGTCGCCAGTGTTTTACATAATCAGAATTACTTGAATAGTAATCCGATGATGGTGCAAAACGGCATTACTCTTCCCCCTAAAGTGGTATTGCAGATGGCCGGGCAACAAACTAATAGCGATAAGGCAGCCGTACAGCTGGATGTTTATGATCGCGGCGGCGGCATTGACAATATCCATATTTACCAGAATGGCAAATTGCTCAACAATAAAGACGTCATTGCAGCGCAACAAGTTTTGCAAAACGATAAAGCCGAACATCGCGTTTTGACGCTCAATGTTATGCCCAGCGCAGGTAAAAACATACTTAAAGTCATTGCCAGCAATGACATGGGTATCGAAAACGGCAGCACTGAATTAAGTTTCGACGGGACAACCAAAGTCGCCGCTTCAGCAATCCGTATGCTGACAATCGGCATTGATAAATACAGCGATAGCTCGTTAAATCTGGATTATAGCGTTGCAGACGCCAATGCAATTGGACAAGCGTTAACCAAGAGTTCAAAAATCGCCTCCAGTAAAAGCCTTTATAACGAGAATGCGACCAAGCCAAAGATTTTGGCCGAACTAAAAGAAGTGAGCCGGGGCGACCAGCAGGATACCTTGATCATCTATTTTGCAGGACATGGCATTGCCTTGGGGAAAGAATGGTATTTTTTGCCGTATGAAACCAAAATGCAGCCGAGCGTTGAGAAAATTGCCGCCGCAGGCATAACCGCCACCGAGTTACGCGAAATTTTTAAAGATACTAAAATGCAGCATATTTTGGTCATGATTGACTCGTGTTATTCCGGAGCGGCTACGGATTCCTTTAACAAGCTGCAAATTGGACAACATTATGTCACCCGAAATTTGAGCCGTTCCCTGGGTATTACCATGATTACCTCGGCTGCAAAAGACAAGGAAGCCTATGAGTTAAAGAGTCTTGGTCATGGTTTATTTACCTATCTTATGGCCCAGGATATACAAAATAATAAAGCCAACCATTCCGCTCATGGCATTGCGGAAAACATCGTAAAAACCTTACCCGCCTTTTCTAAAAAAATGGTGGGGGCTTCACAAGAATCTGTTATTTATACCAAAGGCAATGATTTCATGTTGACGGACTGACATAGCCAGGGAAGCAAACAAAGCTAATGCACACGCCATCGCGGCCAGAATAACTTGTTCAATAACGGCAGAGGCGCTTGCAAACCTCCTGTCAGTCGCCTTCGGCCTTTATTGCCCTTCTGCCCGGTATTTTTTTTCGACGTGCAATAATCAGCATGTTAGAATCACGGGCAAGTCTTGTCTTACATGCCAATGAATAAGGATTTTCCATATTTATTGGCGGAAAAGATCACTTGCCCTGTTAGGAAATTTGCAAACCTAAAGCCATTCCGGATTAACCGTTCAGGTTAGTGCTTTTTAACCACAAAGATTCACATTGAGCCCAGTTTATGAAGCACATTCTTCCAAATAATCCGGCACAAAACCCAAGGCATTTAGCTTGTGGCATCTGAATTTCCGAAGCTAGGCAAAAAGCGCGGCTCGCTAAAACGTAAGGCCTTAATTTCCCCCTTCCTGGCGCTGTACGCATCGGCTAGTTTCGCCTTGCCCACCGGCAACGAACTGGTTGCAGGCCAGGCCAGCGTCACCACGCCGGCAGCCGGACAACTGCAAATTAACCAAAGCAGCCAGCAAGCCATAATCAACTGGCAGGGCTTTTCGATAGGCGCGCACGAAAGCGTCAACATTCAACAACCTAACGCCAGCGCAGTCCAGCTCGATCGCGTAATTGGCCAGGACGCCAGCAACATACAAGGCCAGCTTAACGCCAATGGCCAGGTATTTCTGATCAACCCCAACGGCGTGATTTTCAGCAAAACCGCCCAGGTTGACGTAGGCGGCCTGATTGCCAGCACCCATTCGATCAGCAATGCCGACTTTTTAAACGGCAAACTGCATTTCACGCAAGACAACGCGCAAGGCAGCGTGATCAATCAGGGACAAATTAACACGCCGAAAGGCGGCATAGTCGCCCTGATCGGCGAGCAAGTGCAAAACTCCGGCGCAATCAGCACGCCCGAAGGCGCAACCGTATTGGCGGCCGGTAAAACCATCGATCTCGATATCCAGGGTAATGGCCTGGTGGAAGTCAAAATAAGCGAAGCGGCATACAATGCCCAAATCAACAACAACGGCATCATTCAAGCCGACGGCGGGCAAGTGATTTTGACCGCGCAAGCCGCGGGACAACTGTTAAACACCGTCATCAACAATCAAGGCGTCATCGAAGCGCACGGGCTGGCCGAAAAAAATGGCGCCATCGTCTTGTCGGGCGGCGACAATGGCATCGTCCAGGCCGGCGGCGTCCTGGATGTCAGCGGGCAGGCGGGCGCTCAGGCCGGCGGCAGCACCTTGCAGGGCGGAACCATCACGCTAAGCGGCGCGCAAATACAGGTAAGCGGCAACGCCGTACTCAATGCGTCGGGTGATGCCGGCGGTGGAACCATCGCCATTGGCGATAAGCAAAGCACCAGCCAAGCCAGCATTGAAGCTGGCGCGAGCCTGACCGCGCAAGCATTGGACCACGGCAAGGCCGGTTCGATAGCCGTGCTTGCCAACATGGCTAACGGCGCCGTTAAGGTCGGCGGACAGCTGAATGCATCCGCGCCCAAACAAGGCGATGGCGGCACTATTGAAACCTCCGCCGCCCACGTGAAAATCGCCGATAGCGCGCAAATCAGCACCTTGGCGGCGAACGGCACAACCGGCGAGTGGACAATAGATCCCGCCGATTTTACTATCGCCGCTTCCGGCGGTGATATGACGGGGGCGGCTTTAAGCGCCAGTTTAACAAGCACAGGCGTGACAATATTCAGCACGAGCGGCGGCAGCGGCGTCAATGGAGACGTCAACGTTAACGACGTGGTCAGCTGGTCGGCGAATCTGCTTACGTTAAATGCCCAGCGCAACATCAACATAAACGCCAATATGAATGGTTCTGGCACTGCCCAACTGGCTTTGCAATATGGTCAATCCGGCGGAACCGGCAACTATTTCATGAATAACGGGGCTAAAGTCACACTACCCGCAGGTCTAAATTTTAGTACGCAAGAAGGCTCAAATGCTGTCAACCAGTATATGGTCATTACTAGCCTGGGCTCGCCAAACAGCATCACTGCCACTGATTTACAGGGCATGAATGGCGATTTGACTTTGAGCTATGCGCTTGGCGGTGATATTAACGCCAGCGCTACCAGCGGTTGGAACAGCGGTGCCGGTTTTACACCGATTGGCTCTTCTAATGGTTTCTCGGGTAACTTTGCTGGTTTGGGCCATACCATCACCGGCCTGACGATTAACAGTTCGTTGGGTCAGGTCGGATTATTTGGACAAACCAATTCCGGCAGTACAATTAGCAACCTGGGCTTGCTGGGAGGCAGTGTGATTGCTGCCAGCTGCGGTAGCTGTAGCTATGCCGCCGGTGCACTGGTGGGGGCAAACTACGGCACTATCAGCAACGCTTACTCTACAGGCAGTGTGGCAGGAAATTTGATTGATTCTATCTCCGTCGGTGGTCTGGTGGGGTTGAATTTTGGCGCTATCAGCAACGCTTATGCTACGGGTAATGTGAGTGGTGTTAATTATATCGGAGGATTGGTAGGAGAAAACTTTGGCGGTTCTATCAGCAACGCTTATGCTACGGGTAATGTGAGTGGTGTTAATTATGTTGGTGGATTGGTTGGTTTCAATAATTCTGGAGATTTTGCTAGCAGCATCAACAATACTTATGCTAGTGGCATGGTCACGGGTTCTAGCAATGCCGGTGGACTGGTGGGAGTTAATAATTTCAGTTCGGTTAGTAACAGCTTTTGGGATACCAATAAATCTGGAACATTAATTGGAATAGGTTCTAATACAGGTACTGTCACTGCCGTCACTGGTCTGGGCGCAAGCTTTAATGGCTCCAGTCCCGATGGGGTTTCTAGCTTGAGTACTGGCTCACCGTATTTATTGAGTAGTTATAGCATTTGGAATACGGCCGCCTCAAATACTATTGCTAACACCGGAGGCAGCACTGCCGTTTGGCGCATTTATGACGGTTATACCGCGCCTTTATTGCGCAGTTTTCTAATTCCTCTGACCGTCACCGCCAACGCCGACACCAGAACTTACAATGGCTTGGCTTATACTGGCGGCAACGGCGTTAGCTACACGGGCTCATCCAGCGGCATTTTCGGCAGTTTGAGTTATGGCGGCAGCAGTCAGGGGGCGATTAATCCGGGTTCCTACGTCATTTCGCCAACCGGGCTTTATTCTAATCAACAGGGTTATGATATTTCCTATGTGAATGCCGTGCTAACCATTAATCCTCCGCCTCCGGCGCCTGTTATTCCTCCGCCGCCAGCGCCTATTATTCCTGTTAATCCTAATAATCCTGCTGTTATAGATAACATTGCGCCGCTGGCCGCATCGGTTACGTATCAGCCGCCACTGATTTTAACTCCGTATGTTCCGCCAGCCATTTCTGTAAACTCTGATTTGTCAGTCAAAGACACTACTGCTGATTTCGCGGGGAATACCCCTCAGTATTGCGGCGACGAGAAAGCGAATACCAAAATGATTGACTGCCGGAAACGGCTAAAGAATAAACAATTAATTCTGCCGGTGCTCATGGTAAAAAACAGCGCGGGCCGGGTAAAATGCTTGCAGATCAGCGCCAATAAACAGTTTTTGTCGTTATTGCTGGAGGATGGGTCGGTTCGAATTTGGGACTTTCAACGCGGTGAGCAACATCAGATTGTGACTCCGGATAAAAAGTCGGCATTAACTGATATCAGCGCCGTTGATAATAATGGCGATCTAATATCAATTGCCAGTAAAGCCGGCATCGGCACGCAGGAAGTTATTATTCCGGCTTTCGATAACAAATTGATGATTAATGGGCCTGATATACGCCAATTTATGGCTTCAAACGATGGCAGCCTGTTATTGGTGAGCATGGGCTCTGATCAACTGAGTCTATGGGATAACAAGCAAAACAAAAGGATTTGGCAAGCGCCCTACAAGCGCGGCGTGGTGAATGGTCTGGCGCTGTCGGATAACAAGCGCTACGGCGCGGTGCTTAGCCGTCAACCCGGATCTTATGTGCTGGAGCCGGGCAATTTACAATTAAAAAGTTTAACGGATGCGGTGGATATCGTTGACCTGAGCGCCGGCAAAGTCATCAAATCCCTGCCTAACGTGGGAGACCAAATTATCGCCATGCAGTTTACCGGCAATGACACCTTGCAATTAAAGCTGGCCAGCGGCGAGTTACTGAACTGGTCGATTGCCGAGGGCAGCCATAAAATAGCCGGCGCGTTCGGGGAACCGGTGATTGCTGTTGATGACAACAAACATGCTTATGCATACGTACTTCCGGACGGCACGGTGCGCGTCGGCAATGGCCAAGGCCATGTTCTGTTGAGCATTAAAAATGAAAAAAATCCTTTTAAGGATGCGATCCTGCTGGAGGGGGATAAAAAATTGCTGACCGTGATGAGCGATGGCGAGTTGTCGCTTTGGGATGTCGCATCCGGCAAAAAAATGTTGCGTTTATTTTCCACGCAGCAAGGCTGGACGGTTATGGATGCTTTCGGCCGGTTTGACGGTTCAGAGGAGGCTATGGATAATTTCAGCTGGATGGCGAATCAGGAAGATATTCCATTGGATAGTTTTTCTGAAAACTACTATGAGCCTGGCTTATTGAGCAATGTTCTGCAAAATCAGGATTATTTAAATAGCAATCCATTCATGGTCAAAGAGGGCATTAGCCTGCCGCCTAAAGTGGATTTACAGCTAGCCGGGCAACAAGAAAAGGCCGGCAGCGTCGTGTTACAGCTGGATGTTTATGATCGAGGCGGCGGCATTGACCAAGTTAAAATTTACCAAAATGGAAAAATCCTCAACAATGCCGATGTCGTTGCGGCCCAGCAAACACAGCAAGATAAGGGAGGCGAACATCGCACATTGACGTTGAATGTTACGCCCAGCGCGGGCAAAAACACCGTTAAAGTCATTGCCAGCAATGACATGGGCATTGAAAACAGCAGCGCTGAGTTAAGTTTCGACGGCAAAACCAAAGCCTACGCCGCGTCCCTAAGACTGCTGACGATCGGTATTGATCGCTACAGCGACCCTAAGTTGGATCTGGATTACAGCGTTACCGATGCGAACTCGATTGGGCAAGCGATAAAAAATAGCTCAAAAATTGCCTCCGTAACAAGCTTGTATAACGAAAATGCAACCAAGCCCAAAATTTTGTCGGAACTCAAAGAATTAAGCCAAGGCGCGCAACAGGATGTGCTGGTTATTTACTTCGCCGGTCACGGCATGGCATTGGGGAAGGAATGGTATTTTCTACCCTATGAAACCACGATGCAGCCTACTCTTGAAAAAATTGCCGCTACCGGCATTACCGCCACGGAACTGAGCAACATTTTCAAAGATTCGAAAATACAGCACATCCTGTTAATGGTTGACTCGTGTTATTCAGGCGCGGGGTTGGACGCCTTTAGCAAATTACAAATCGGGCAACATTATTTCACGCGCAAGTTGAGCCGTTCTTTGGGAATTACCGTGATCACCGCCGCGGCAAAAGACCAGGAAGCCTATGAGTTAAAAAGTCTAGGACATGGTTTATTTACTTATCTGATGACTCAGGAACTGCAAGAAAAGAATGCCGCTCAGCCCGCTACCGCCCATGGCATTGCCGAAAGCATCGTCAAAACTCTGCCCGTTTTTTCTAAAAAAGTGCTCGGTTCCCGTCAAGAGCCTGTTGCCTATACCAAGGGCAATGATTTTACATTGACGGACGAATCCAAGGCGGCAAAGCAGGGTGACGCATTTGATAACAACACGCCCGCAATCGCGCCCGAAAAACTTGATCAATAACTACAGTTAGCGGATTAATATCAGCTCATGAACAAAAAACACCGTTTCCTTGTAATTCCCATTCTGCTTGGCAATTGGTCAGCAAACATTAACGCTGAACCCGTCATACCCAATGCGGGCTTACTCATGCGTGAAAGCAGCAAACTGCCAACGATGCCGGAAAAGCCTGCGGATACTGAGATAGAGCAGCCGCCTCTTAAAAAGCCCATGGCAGTGGATAGTAAACTGAGAGTAACAGTGCGGAACTTTATTTTTAGCGGAAATAGCCAAGTGCCAACCAGCGTCTTGCAGCCCTTGCTGAGCCAATACACCAACCGCAAACTTAATTTTGCCGAATTACAGCAGGCCGCCGCGGTAATTACCAAGTATTATCGAAACGCTGGATTTTTGGTTGCCTACGCCTATTTACCCGAGCAAACCCTGAAAAACGGGCAAGTAGAGTTGGCTGTTTTTGAAGGGCGGCTGGATAACCAGCACTTGGAAGGGGAAAATATCACCCTGCTTAACGACACCCGCATCAAAAAAAGCGTGTTGCAAAAATTTCTGGGCACTTTGCCTAAAGGCAGCGTGCTTACTGAAAGCAACATGAATCATCTGAGTTTGTTAGTCAATCAACTGCCGGGCATAAATGCCAAAGTGGTCCTAGCTCCCGGCAAGGAAACGGGAACTTCATCCCTGGCGCTTAAAGTCAAGGAAGCGCCGTTAATAAACGGTTACGCCTCCGCCGACAATTATGGCCTGTATGCGACTGGCTATTACCGGTTTAGCGGTGGCGTGAGTATTAACGACCCGTTTGGTTTGGGCGATCAGCTTAATTTAAGGGCACAGACCACGGACACGGGAGATACCGTTGCCGGATGGGCGGACTACAGCATGGCGATTAATGGTCATGGGACCCGGCTGGGCGTTAATTTCGCCCAATTGGATTACAGCCTGGGGCGTAATTTCACGCCCTTGCAGGCCAACGGTATCGCCCGCATCGCCGGCACGACGCTCATGCAGCCGCTGTTTCTTAAACGCAGCGCACAGCTGACCGGCATAGCCCATTACGAACATCGCTGGATGCAGGATAATCTTGATTTATATGGAACTCATAATGATCGCGAACTTAATGTAATGAGTTTTTCTTTCGCTGGAAACTCAAGCGATACATGGCTGACAGAAATGGCGGTGAATCAAGCCTTTATCAATGTTTCGGCTGGACAGGTGGATTTCACCAATCGTCAGGCTTATTTAGTTAATCAAAGCTCGGGCTTGGATACCAGCGGCGGCTATCATAAATTCAACTGGTTGATTAATCGCACGCAAAGCGTGTGGGGGCCTTTTAGCCTGTACGCAAATTTTCAAGGGCAGGTTGCCAGTAAAAATCTCGACAATTCCGAGCGAATTTCGCTAGGCGGTCCCTATAACATTCGCGCCTATCCAGTCGGGGAGGGCAATGGCTCTGAAGGCTGGCAATTTAATGGAGAGGCGCGTTACCGGCTGCCCGCTGTTCCTTATCTGCCTGGTTATATGCAATTTATTGGCTTTATTGATACGGGCTTTTCCCGCATTAACGTCCAGCCATTGCCAGGCGACGCCCATAATTCTCAGCATTTAACAGGCTACGGTTTTGGCCTTAATTGGCTGGAAGCCAGGGGGTTCAGCTTGCGTCTCAGCCTTGCCTGGCGCGGCTCCAACAAACAACCGGCCGCTGACCCGAACACAAAAGGCCCTATGGGCTATTTTCAATTGAACAGGTACTTTTGAAAGACGGGAATATAAGTTATTAATTTCTCAAAATAAGCTTTACCTGGCTTAATTGAAGCGTTTTACCAGTCAATTTTTGTTTCTGAGTATCTTCGCTTGCTTTAGTAGGGCGGTTAGCGGTATGTCAAGCCCGTTATAACAGCGCAGCCTGGAGGCGCGCTAAATCCTGTTTTTCTTCAAGCAAGGCGATAGCCGAGTGGAATTCTGTCAAGTAGCAGGTTTAAGGTCAGGCAGGAGTATTCTGATACGCGATAGTAACCGCCGTGTTTATCCGCTAGCTCATTCATCCGCCGTTGTATAAAAGCCGGATATTTAATATTTCCACAACACGGGATTGAAATTCAACCCGAGATATTGCCGGCATGTTCAAAATGTAGCGGCAATGCAAAGGGTAGTGCTATACTTTTGGCAATTTTATATAACCGGGATTGATAAGTGAAACTGAAAAACATGGAAGAACATTTTGCCGGAATCATTGAAGGGATCGGTGAAAACCTGAACCGTGAAGGGCTGATCGATACGCCAAAACGCGCGGCGAAGGCGTTCAAATTCCTTAATAACGGATACGACAAAACGCTGGAAGAAGTGCTGAATGGCGCTATTTTTACTGCCGATACGGAAGACATGGTTATCGTTAAGAATATAGAATTATATTCTTTATGTGAACATCATTTATTGCCGTTTATTGGCAAATGCCATGTGGGCTATTTGCCGCAAGGCAAGGTGCTGGGTTTGTCCAAAGTGGCTCGTATCATTGATATGTACGCGCGGCGTTTGCAGATACAGGAAAAACTAACTAAACAAATAGCCGATGCGATTGAACTGTCAATTGGGGCCAGAGGCGTGGCTGTAGTTATTGAGGCCAAACATCTGTGCATGATGATGCGGGGCGTTGAAAAACAAAATTCGGTGATGACGACTTCGGTGATGACGGGCATTTTTCGTAAAGAAATCAGTACGCGCTCGGAATTTCTAAATCTGATTAACAGATAGGCTGTTTATAGTGGCAAAAAAGACGGGGGTGCTGCTGGCAAATCTGGGGTCGCCAACAGCGCCTACAACACGGGCTGTCAGGCGGTTTCTTAAGGATTTTCTGTGGGATCCGCGTGTCGTAAATCTGCCGCGTCCGCTGTGGTGGGTGATATTGCATTTTTTTGTGTTGCCCTTTCGACCTGCTCGATCTGCACAAGCCTATCGTAAAATTTGGCATGAAAAAGGTTCGCCTTTAACTTACCTGACCAGGGAGTTAACCGGGAAAACAGCGGAACAACTCAGCGCAAAAGGCATTACGACGGATTTTGTAATGCGCTATGGAGAACCATCCATAGCAAACCAATTAAGAGCGTTTAAAAAAGCCGGTATAACTGATTTGATCATATTGCCTTTGTATCCTCAGTATTCTTCAACCACTACGGCATCCGTATATGATCATCTGGTTAAAGAACTTAATAAATGGCGGCATCTGCCCAATATTCAATTTATCAGCGATTATCACCAGGATCAACACTATATAACCGCGGTAGCAGAATCCATCAAAGAGGCATGGGGCGAGCAGGTTAAAAATGAATTGTTGATAATGTCCTTTCATGGCTTGCCCGCGCAACTGACTAAATGGGGCGATCCTTATTTTCATCAGTGCCACAAAACAGCGGCTTTGATTGCTGAAAAACTGGGTCTCAATGAAAAAGAATGGATGATCGTCTTTCAATCCCGTTTTGGCAAGGCGGAATGGCTAAAACCTTATTGCGTGGATACATTGCAAGCTCTTCCTGGTCAAGGTATTAAAACGGTTGATGTCGTGTGTCCTGGGTTTGCGGTTGATTGTCTGGAAACGCTGGAAGAAATAGCGATGGAGAACAAATCAATATTTATGAAAGCCGGTGGAACAGGATACCGGTATATCCCTGCTCTTAATGATTCAGTAGTCCATGTTAACGCTATCGTTAAATTACTTGAGCAAAAAATTTAAGCAGCTATAGTTATTTCTTTAAGCATGGTTTTCGGCGTGCTCTATAAATTTACAGAGTTAAAGCGATGAAAGAAACAATTTTGCAAGGCTGGCAAGATGCCTGGCCCATTGTTAAGTCCAGCAAGCCTTTGCCCACTGGTACAGGCGTCATAGACGAAAGCGCTTTTAATACCATTGAAGTTGATAAAGTGTTTGAAGCAGTCAATCATTCATCAACCATGATAGGGCAAGCTGTTTTATATCGTTCATTAACGCAGCCGCTGGATGCCCTTGATGAGATAAAGGCAAAACAGGAAGCTGTCGAGGAACTGCGTAATGATCCCGCTTTAAAAGAAACTCTTGAAAATATTCTGGAAAATGCAGCCAGTCGTGAAACGAGCTTTTATTTACTTCTGTTTGGTGAATTTCTGGGCACGTTCGGCACCGCCCGGGAAGAGCATGAAATTGAAGGTTATGGCTATCTGCAATACAAAAGAGGTATTCAGTTCATGCTTGATTTGGTAGACCGGATTCAAGCAGCTGGAACACCGCAAAGTGATTATTTAAAAACACTGGTTGACAAAATAAAAGCCTTCGCATCTACGCGAAGCTATTCTTTAATGGAAGGCCCTGCTTATATTGCTGAAAGCGGCATTCAATCCAAACAGGAAAGAAAGGGCTCATTTTCACCCGCTATCATTTTCAAGCCGCGACTGTTCAAGCCGTTGCTAATTGCAATGTGTTCCGGAGTTATCTGGGCGCTGGCGCATTTTTTTCCAACGGATATATTTAATATTTCCGTTGAAGCAATTCCTACGGCGACCATTTTCTTTGTGCCTTTGTTGCTGGTCTATTATCCAGTAGTTGGGAGCTTTGATCGTGACAGCTGCATTATTCCGTTAAGAAATGAATTTAAGAACTCGCCTGAGGTTGCAGAAACACTGGATGCGTTAGGTCAGTTGGACGAATTGCTGTCATTTATTAAATTCGCCGATGCATTTGGCGGCAGCGTGGTTTTACCGGCCCTGATTGACGGTGAGCATCATCGAATCAATCTGGTTGATGCCAAAAATCCGGTATTAGGCAAACAAAATTACGCCTACATCGGCAATGATTTTGTTCTCGAAGATGACAAGCTGGTGTTAGTGACTGGTCCGAATAGCGGCGGTAAAACGGCATTTTGTAAAACTGTCACGCAGATTCAACTGCTGGCGCAAATAGGTTGTTATGTGCCTGCGCAATCGGCAACGCTTACCGTAGCCGACAGGATTTATTATCAAGCTCCTGAAATCAGCCATCTTGTTGATGGCGAAGGCCGGTTTGGTACGGAATTAAAAAGAACCAAGGATATCTTTTTGTCAACAACCTCAAAGAGTTTAGTGGTGTTGGACGAATTATCCGAAGGCACGACCTTCGAAGAAAAAATGGAATCATCGTCTAACGTTCTGAATGGCTTTTATCGTAAAGGCAACAGCACCATTTTAATTACCCACAACCATCAATTGGTTGATAGTTTTGTGCGTCAGGGAATAGGTCTGCCAAGACAAGTCGAATTTGCTGATGATGGGCCTACGTTTAAACTGATAGAAGGTATTTCACGCGTGAGTCATGCTGATCGTGTGGCTAAAAAAATCGGATTTTCAAAAGAAGATATAGACAACTATCTGGCGGATACAAAATGAAAATAGGCACGGCATTAACTGACAATGCAACGAAGGCTTTACTGCTGGGCAGCGGCGAATTAGGCAAGGAATTGACTATTTCGCTGCAACGCTACGGCGTGGAAGTGATTGCTGTTGATCGCTATCAGGATGCGCCTGCACACCAAGTCGCCCATCGCAGTCATGTTATTGACATGACCGATACAGAGGCGGTGAAAAAGTTAATAGCACTGGAGCGGCCCAATTTCATTATTCCTGAAATTGAAGCTATTGCAACCCAGGCGCTTGCTGATATTGAGGCGGAGGGGCAATGTACAGTCGTGCCGAATGCCAGGGCTATCCAGTTGACCATGAATAGAGAAGGGATCAGAACCCTTGTCGCTGAACAGCTGAAAATTCCGACTTCAAAGTATTCTTTTGCGCAAAGCTTTGAAGAATTGCAAGCCGCTGTTGAAAATGGGATCGGTTATCCTTGCTTTATTAAGCCGACTATGTCATCTTCAGGCAAGGGTCAGTCCATGGTTAAAAGTTCCGGTCAGCTTAAGCAGGCATGGGAATACGCTAAAACCAGCGGGCGGGTTGATACAGGCAAAGTCATTGTTGAAGCCAGGATTGATTTTGACTTCGAAATCACCTTACTGACTGTCCGCGCATTGAATGAGAACGGCGAAGTCCAAACTTATTTTTGCGACCCCATCGGACATATACAGGAAAGTGGCGATTACCGGGAAAGCTGGCAGCCGCAGGTAATGAGCGCTGTCTCCCTGAAACTATCCCAGGACATTGCTTTTAAAGTAACCAATGAAATCGGCGGGCTCGGATTATTTGGGGTTGAATTATTTATTAAAGGCGATTATGTGTGGTTTAGCGAGGTGAGTCCCAGGCCTCATGATACCGGCATGGTGACTATGGTTACGCAAAGTCAGAATGAATTCGAGTTGCATGCAAGGGCAATTTTAGGTTTGCCAGTGAACACCGGCTTGCAGGCGCCGGGGGCTAGCGCGGTTATTTTAGGAGGTATTAATGCTAAAGGCGTTGTGTATGAAGGGCTTGATCAGGCGCTTGCGGTGCCGGATAGCCAAGTCAGATTATTCGGCAAGCCGGAAGCATTTTTAAAAAGGCGGATGGGCGTTGCTTTGGCAACTGCTGAAAGCGTCCTTGAGGCTAGAAATAAAGCGGTTAAAGCCGCTAGTTTAGTGGTGGTTAAGCAGGTGGTTTAGGTAAAAATAGGTAAACAAATGATGAAAATTGCAGTTATTTTTTTAGCTTTATTCATCTCAAATGAGGTGGTGGCTGATATTTATAAGTACACTGATAATGTTGGTCGTGTCTACTATACTGATGAACCGCGAAATAGCTTGTATAAGCGAATTATCAAGACAAAAGCATTTCGGTATTCAAGTTCAAACAATTACACTGGAAAAGTTAATGCTTTTTCAGGAGTCAACAAAAAAAGGTTTACGGATCTTATTGAGCAGGCTGCCAACAGGCATCAGGTTGATGCCAAATTGGTACATGCCGTTATTCAAACGGAATCAGCTTATAATTCAACCGCGCAATCACCCAAGGGGGCGGTGGGGCTAATGCAGTTGATGCCGGATACGGCAAGGCGGTTTGGCGTTACCGACCGCAATGATCCGGATCAGAATGTCGATGGCGGCACGCGCTATCTAAAATATCTGATCAATCTTTTTAATCCCAATATAGATCTAGCTGTTGCCGCCTACAATGCCGGTGAAAATGCTGTTATACGATATAACAACTCTATCCCACCGTATCCTGAAACACAAAATTATGTGAAACAGGTGCTGGCCCTGTACAATCATTAGCCACCTTCTTTTTTTCATGGATTACATAGGAGCAGATGTTGAGCAGGCTATGATGCATAATCCAATCCGGTATCCGGCAACTCTTCAAATAGCTGTTAATTACATAGTTAGTGGTTTTCTCGTCTCCCGCGAAGCTTGCTGGGCCCCATGTCCTTCTTAGATATCGCAAAAGCAATGTGTTTTGCTGAATTAAGATTTTATCATCAATGATTTATCAAATAATGGGCCGTTCGTGATGCAAAGGGACGTTGAAGAAAACAGCTTTCAGTGTCAGGAAGTTGAGTCGGCATTAAGAGAAAGTGAAGAACGTTTCCGGCAAATGGCGGAAATGACAGGCGAATGGTTATGGGAGCAAGATCCGCTTGGCTATTATATCTACAGCAGCACGGCCGTTAACCAGATTCTCGGGTTTAGTCAGGATCAAGTTCTTGGAAAGCATTATAGTGAATTTTTTACTTCTCAGGATCAAACAGAACAGCAATTTTACTCGGCTAGCCACCGGCCATTTTATTCCTTGATTAATCATTACCGGCATAAAGACGGTCACATGGTTATTACCGAGTCGACCGGTTTGCCGATCATTAACGCAGAAGGAAAGCTGCTTAAATGGCGTGGTGTTGACCGGGACATTACAGTCAAAAAACATTTTCAGGATGCCTTGATAGAAAGCGAAAAACGTACGCGGCTAATTATTGAAAGCTCCTTAAGCGCTATTGTGATTATGGATTCATACGGACTCATTACAGACTGGAATCCACAGGCTGAAAAAATGTTCGGTTGGTCGCATGCTGAGGCTATTGGCCAACGCCTTAGCGATTTGATTATACCCTCACGATTTCATAAAGCCCATCTTCAGGGTTTACAACATTTCCTAAAAACCAGCACGGGTCCGTTTTTAAATAAACTTATTGAGCATGTCGCCATGCGCAGGGATGGCTCAGAGTTTCCAGTTGAGTTCAGTATCTCGCCCTTAAAATTGGGGAACGCCTATATATTCAGTGGCTTTATACACGAAATAACTGCGAGAAAAGAGGCCGAACAGAAAATCCGCGAGGCGGAGGTCAATCTGGCAATCACCCGGAATGAAATCAAGATTGCCCAACGGATTCAGTCTTCCTTGTCGCCCTCTGCTCCAATTAAATCGGAGCATTTTGAAGTCACCGGCTATTGTTTGCCCGCCGATCAGGTTGGCGGGGACTACTTTGATTATTTTTATAGGAACGAAGATCATCTGGATATAATAATTGCTGATGTTTCAGGTCATTCTATCGGTCCAGCTCTGTTCATGGTTGAAGCGCGCAGCGTCATTCGAACACAGACCAATCGAATGGGAACGCCCTCGGAAGCATTGGCTGTTCTCAATAATTTTCTGTTCGAGGATCTGGATAATGCAGACTACTTTATCTCGCTGTTTTATTTGCAATATGATATCGCGAACAGGCAATTAATCTTTGCCAATGCGGGGCATCCGCCACCTTTATTGCTTAGCCCCTTTCAAAATGAATGCAGGCAGCTGGATGCCGAAGGCATGATTGTGGGGGTGCGGAAAAATGTTGTTTTTGAGGAGAAAACCACAACACTTGCCAAAGGCGATTTAGTCCTTCTTTACACGGATGGATTGACTGAAGCTGAAAACCCTAGCGGTGAATTCTTTGGCTTGGAGCGTGTCAGTGATATTTTTATTCAAAATGCTCAACAGTCGCCTGAAAGAATCATTGAGGCGCTACTCAGGCAACTGAAACAATTTTGCCAAAGCCAATCCTTTAAGGATGACGTTACTTTAATGATTTTCAAGCGAGGTTAGTCAAAAGTTCCACTGATCGTGCTTTTCAGGACATGGCTAAATCAAAATATTTTGAATGCTCCAGGGGTCAAATTGCAAATACGGACTCGCATGAAGTTACTCATGCATGTGGATTGGCAAAATTCCGGGAGTGAAATTTGATAAGCTGTTTTTATATCCGGGATTTCTAATCGATTAATATTCCGCTGGTTGAACATCATCCTGTTGAGAGGCGCGCCATCAGGTATTTGCAAACAGCAAGGCGGTCTATTTGCAATTGGTGGAGGCTTATTTAGGTTTTGATCATGCCGACATGGAAAATTGGGTGATCAGTTTTGCAATATTTTTGAGCGGGTTTCGTGGTTTAAATGAAAGTAATAGAAAACTCAGCGAAGGAGACTTTCAAAAAATCAAATGCAAGTTTTAGAAGACCGTAGAATAACGCCATAAAAAAAATTATTTTCAAGCAGGTTTATGGTGTCGAAATTAACAACAACTAATCATTGTTCAGATATTGTTGGGTTGAAATATGTCTATCCGGTTATTTCCAGGCGCATGGGCGGTTTGTCCATAGGCGTGAATTTTAACACCAATAATGCGTGCAATTGGCGCTGTATTTATTGTCAGGTGCCTGATTTAAAAATCGGCGCAGCGCCTGAAATGGATTTTAAATTATTGGAAGACGAATTATGTTTTTTTCTTGACGATGTGCTCAATGGAGATTTCTTTGATCGTTTTCAGGTTGATGAAGACAAGCGGGTAATTAAAGATATTGCCATCGCCGGCAATGGCGAGCCGACTAGCCTGAAAGAATTTCCCAAGGCGGTGGAACTGATCGGTGAAATAGCAACAAAGGCCGGGGTTTTTCCACGCAGTAATTATGTCTTGATTACCAATGGAAGTTTGCTTCATCAAGCCAGGGTTCAGGATGGTTTAAAAATATTGAAGTCTTATGGCGGAGAGGTCTGGTTTAAGCTCGATAGCGCTACGGAAGAAGGCAGGGCGTTAATTAACAATGCCGCTCAAAGCCTTGTGGCAAGTATTGAAAATCTGACGCTTTCGGCAAATTTGTGCACGACAAAACTGCAAACATGTTTGTTTGATTATGATCATCAAGGTCTTTCAGACAAGGAGAAACGAGCCTATCTTGATTTGCTGATGCGGATTAAAGAAAGGGGCTGCAGTTTGCGGCAAGTTATGTTGTATACCATAGCAAGGCCTTCATTGCAGCCGGAAGCTTTCAAGCTGGCCCCTTTGCCGGTTGAAACTTTAAATGCATTTGCCGATGATATAAGGCATTTGGGTTATGATGTGGCCGTGAGCGTTTGATGGTAAATTCGTTTAAAAATTTCAGCTTGTTATGTGATCAATACGCAATTATAATGTTGCGCTTATTTGTGCGAATGTGGCGGAACTGGTAGACGCGCTGGATTTAGGTTCCAGTAGGTTATCCTGTGAGAGTTCGAGTCTCTCCATTCGCACCACCCAACTTATAAAACAGGGCGATTTTTCGCGCTGTCTTCAGCTCTTTATAAGCCGTCTACTGGCTTCATAAAAATTCTTCTATAAAGGTGAGAGGTAAATAAATGCAAGTTTCTGTTGAAAAGACATCAGAATTAAGCAGAAAAATGACTGTAAGCGTGCCCGAAGCCGTTGTTCAGGAAAAAATGGCGGAGCGTTTAAAGTCGTTGGCGCGAGAGGTTAAAATTGATGGTTTTCGCCCTGGCAAAGTGCCTCAGCAAGTTGTTAAAAAGATGTTTGGCGACAGAGTTCGTGGAGAAATTGCCAGTGCATTGATTAATGAAACTTATTTTAACGCCTTGGAGGATCAGGATCTAAAGCCTGCGGGACATCCGCTTATTCAACCTATTGATGAGACTGATGGGTTTAAATACACGGCCGTATTTGAAGTTTATCCTGAAATATCACTGGAAGGCGTTACTCAACTTGAAGTGCTGCGCCCGGTTGCAACGGTTACCGATAGTGATGTTGAGGAAATGATTGAGAAGCTGAGAGCTCAAAAGCAAAACTGGCGCATAGTTGAGCGCTCCGCACGGGAACATGACAAGGTTACGATCAGTTTTTCCGGTACCTGTGAAGGCGAGAACTTTACCGATGGCAGAGTGGAGGATTTTCAGGTCGTTTGCGGGTCGAAGAAAATGATTCCCGGTTTTGAAGGCAATCTTATTGGCCTGGAAGCCGGTGCAAATAAAGCTTTTACGCTAAATTTTCCAGAAGATTATGGGAATGAGAAGCTTGCAGGTAAAACCGCTGATTTTGAAGTGGATGTAATTAAAGTTGAGGAGCCGTTGGTGCCCGAAATTGATGAAGATTTTGTTAAAGCATATGGTATCGATGACGGCTTGGCAGAGTCCTTTCGCGACGATGTTAGAACCAGTATGGAAAGAGAGTTGGAGCAGGCATTGCGTGGCAAGTTAAAAACCGCGGTCATGGATGCTTTATATGAAAAAATTCAGCTGACTGTGCCTGGTACGCTGGTTGATATGGAAGTCGAAAATCTGATGAAGCCTTATTATGAAACGGCTAAAAGACAGAAAATGAAGCTGGAAGACCTGAATTTGCCGAGAGATGCGTTTGAAGAACAGGCCAAGCGCCGCGTGGCATTAGGTTTGATTTTAGCTGAAATTGCCCAAAAAAATGCCATTGAATTAGATAGTGATAAAGTACGCGGCGCCATTGAAGATATGGCGAAAAGTTATGAACGTCCCGAGGATGTAGTTAATTGGTATTATTCTGATAAGAGCCGTCTGAGTGATGTTCAGCAAATGGTTTTGGAGGATCAGATAATTGAATGGTTGGTTGCTCATGCAAAAGTATCTGATGAGACAGTCAATTTTAGTGATGTCATGGATAGGCAGCAACGGTAAGGAACTTAAAATGTATAATCAACATGTAATGAATCAAGTCAAGGCTTTGGAAGCGGCTGGCGGATTAGTTCCCATCGTTGTCGAGCAAACCGCCAGAGGCGAACGGTCTTTCGACATTTATTCGAGACTCCTAAAAGAGCGAGTTATATTTTTAGTGGGCCAGGTAGAGGACTATATGGCCAATCTGGTGGTGGCTCAGTTACTTTTTCTGGAATCAGAAAATCCTGATAAAGATATTCATCTATATATTAACTCCCCTGGCGGATCGGTGACTGCGGGTATGTCTATTTATGATACCATGCAATTTATCAAGCCGGATGTAAGTACCTTATGCATAGGGCAGGCGGCTAGCATGGGCGCGTTGCTGCTTACTGGGGGCGCTAAAAACAAACGCTATTGTTTGCCCCATTCAAGAATGATGATTCATCAACCCTTGGGCGGTTTTCAGGGTCAGGCATCTGATTTCGACATCCATGCCAGGGAAATTCTGTCCATAAGAGACAAGCTTAACAAAATTCTGGCTTTTCATACCGGCCAGCCTTTGGAAAAGGTTCAGATAGATACTGATAGAGATAATTTTCTGAGTTCTGAAGACGCAGTGAATTATGGTTTGATTGATAAGGTATTAACAACTAGAGCGACAGGATCTGATCTATAAAAGTTGGTATTCTTTTGATATTTCGCTATGCTGAGTTCTTTTGAACGTTGAAATATCGTGTTGATGTTTGCAGGAGCTGAGTATGAGTAATGATAAAAACGGTAAAGACCATGATAAATTACTATATTGTTCTTTTTGTGGTAAAAGCCAGCATGAAGTAAGAAAGCTTATTGCCGGGCCTTCGGTTTATGTCTGTGATGAATGTGTAGAGCTTTGTAATGACATCATAAAAGATGAACTGCAGGATGAATCTTCTTCTTTAGCCTTAGGAAAGTTACCTAAGCCTAAAGAAATAAAAGAAGAACTTGATGGTTACGTGATCGGTCAAGAGAGAGCAAAAAAGATATTGGCGGTGGCCGTTTATAATCATTATAAACGCTTACGCAGTAAGTCGAAAAAAGACTCTGTTGAATTAGCCAAGAGTAATATTTTATTGATTGGGCCCACTGGTTCAGGCAAGACATTGCTGGCGGAGACTTTGGCCCGTTTGCTGGATGTGCCGTTTACCATTGCGGATGCCACTACCCTTACTGAAGCCGGTTATGTAGGTGAAGATGTAGAGAATATCATTCAGAAAATTTTACAGAAATGTGATTACGATGTCGAAAAGGCGGAAACCGGCATCGTTTACATCGACGAAATTGATAAAATTTCCAGAAAATCTGATAACCCGTCTATTACCCGGGATGTCTCAGGCGAGGGTGTTCAGCAGGCGCTTTTAAAATTAATTGAAGGCACTGTCGCTTCCGTGCCGCCTCAAGGCGGACGGAAACATCCTCAGGGAGAATTTTTGCAGGTTAATACAGCTAATATCCTGTTTATAGTCGGCGGCGCTTTCGCGGGGCTGGATCGTGTGATCAAGGCGCGATCTGAAAAAGGCGGCATCGGTTTTTCAGCCGATGTGAAAACCAAGGATGAGTCTAAAAATATAGGTCAACTGTTTGCGGAAGTCGAATCTGATGATTTGATAAAGTATGGTTTGATTCCTGAGTTCGTTGGCCGTTTGCCCATTATAGCGACGTTAGATGAATTGGATGAGAAGGCTCTAGTCCAGATATTGACTGAGCCAAAAAATGCACTAACCAAACAGTATAAGCATTTATTTGAGATGGAAGGTGCGGAACTGGAATTTCGAGATGATGCCTTGATTTCAATTGCCCGCAAAGCCATGGAAAGAAAAACCGGTGCTAGAGGTTTACGAACCATTGTTGAAAATGTCTTGCTGAATACTATGTATGAGTTGCCCTCTGCAGATAATATTAGCAAAGTAGTTGTCGATGAAAGTGTTATTTTAGGTCAGTCGGAGCCTCTTTTGGTTTATGGGACCGAAAGGAAAAAGGCTTCTGCCGAATCTTAATGATTCATTGATGAACCCAGCTGGAAAAGGCCGGCTGGGGTTCGTGTTCATGGGGCTAAAGTAAAGCCTGGAGCTAAAGTAAAGCCTGGAGCTAAAGTAAAGCCTGGATAAGAGTCATAATCACTGTTTAATACCCGCTTTAATCTTATCGCTGCTTTTAAGCTGAAGGTGAGATAATTTTTGATCATTTTTCAAACAATTTACCTGCAAACGTAAGTCTGAGTTTCCAGTTTCATAATCCCCTGGTTCCCTGATAGGTTGGTACAGGGCCGGGTATCGGTGTGGTTGACGGCCTAATGAAATTTTCGCCTTAACCGTTACACAAAATCAGTTGAATCATTGCCCGGTGTTTCTCCAAAAACTATTTGCAAGGTTCATCTGCGATTGCTGTTTTCCGGAATATTTGCAAATTCAAAACCAGGCGCCAATTAATTAAAGGATAGGTCGCTTTCCGGTGGCTCTACCCGGTTTTTTGCCATAATAAAATCAGTGTGAGGGACATGTAAAAGAGCGGCAATTTTTCGCACCAGATATTCTTCGTTCGTGTCCAATACGCCATCAATAAAAGCAATTTTCCATAGCGATTCAATTAATCGTACCTTTTGCTCCAGGTTATATTCCTTGTTTATTAAGGAAGTGAACTGGAAATAATCAGTCGCCTGTTCTCTTTGCCGCTCGGCCAATTCCAGCAGAGAAGTTGTTTGTTCAGCCGTTAAAGCAAAATTCTGATGTATCAGGGATAGAATAATTTCTTGTTCTTTGGGCTCAACTTTATCGTCTATGTACATCATTTCCAGAAATAAGACGGCGGTAGCAAGTTGCAGTTTTTCTTCCGTGGTGTCTTCCGGAGATGAAAGCGCAAGGTGCTGCTCAAAAAAAAGTTTGATTTGGTTAAGCATTTTTGAATGAGTCCGCTTTAATAAAAGTTAATTACCGTTTACTTTGATTTACTTAAGGCGTCAAGGTTAGTTTGTGCGGCAGGGTGCCCCTGATTTGCGGCTTGTTTATACAATTCAAGGGCCTTGGTTTCGTCCTTTGGCACGCCAAGCCCATTTTCATAAATATAAGCAAGGTTATATTGCGCATCAGGATCGCCTTCTTGCGCTTCTCTTTGCAATTGCGCAATGTTGCCGTCCGGCACGGCGGATACGGCAGTGTTTACCTGGACGCTGTCTTCTGCCTGGTTGCGGTCTTCTGCATTTTCAGAACAAGCGGAAATTGACAACGCAGTAGCAACAAGCATGGCATTGGCAAGCAGATTAATTTGTTGGTGGAGTGATGTCATTATATAACCCGGGTAATGAATGAAAACAGCATGATAGCAAGTCTGGCAATTTATTTTTTTGTGACCTAGAAACGAATTAAATTTAGGCTCCCCCCCCCCCTGCATTCTCCTAAGTCCAATCGTCGCCTCCATCACTAGTCGAATCGTCATCCCATGAGGACGCGTCTGCGATACCAAAGTCTGCGCCTCCCATATCGTCATTATCGACTATGTTGCTCGATGAGTTCCATGAAGGGTCATCATGGAATGACGGTTGGTTGACAGCATTATTCCTATCGCCATCTAAAAAGTGGTTCATAAGCGCTTCGCCTGCGACAACTCCAGCCCCCATGGCGGCGCCTGTTGCAAGACTGCCCATAATGCCGGATCCCATTCCGCCAGATGAAGATTGCCCCATTACTGTTCCATAGCCATTTGCGCCGGAAGCAGGCATGTTTGCGCCAGGAGAAATGCCGTGGCTATTGGCGGGAGATGTCTTGATATTTCGCCGGATCATGAGGCCGGTCAATAATATTATCGAGCCTATAGCTAAAATTAAAAGAATTGCCGGCAGCCATTCTTTAATGGTAGATGGTGTGCCCACACGAGCAATATTTGGATGCATTACCCCGGTATTTGTTGCGGAAGAAATGCGGCTCTTAAGCTTCTGCAACGTCTCAGGTTTGGCAAAGGGCAACCCTGGTTGCAAACGTTCGGCGGTATTCAGTTCGATAGCCGCGTTACCGAACAGGCCTTGTTTTGCCAGTAATTCGGCTTCTACAAAGTGAGCCTTGGCGCTGTTGGGATGATCCCTAAGCACTTTGTCCATCATGGATTGCGCTTCTTCAAGTTTTCCTGACTCAGCTGCCAAATAGACTTGATGCATCGTGGCATCTTCTTCAGCGAAAGCTGGTGCTGTAAAGCATAATGCCAATAACAGCGGTACAAGGGAAATATTGGAAGCTTTTAACATTGTTCAACTCCTATTTAAAATCTGGTAATTTATAAGTTTTGTTTATCTATGTAAATAATGCTGCTGTTTTATAAGCGATGAGATAATGGATTGTCCAGCACTATAAGCGAGGGAAGTGAAAAATGTTGTAGTAAATTTGTTATGCGGCCGAGCCCGATAATAATCATAAAATACCAATAAATCAGATTAACTAGCTAATTCTTACCTTCCCAGAGTATTAAGTTGTTCTACTTACGATGATTTTCTTGAGTCGTATCAAGTGTGCTTCATTATGATCAGCAAAATAAGTTTCTGTAGAGCCGTAGTTATTGAAAGATGTTTCTGCAACATGAGATTATCTAAAGCAATTTTTAAGCCAATGGAAAGTCTATAAAATTCAGATGACAGGAAAAACTTACATAAAGCAACACCCTCAAAAGGGGGGAATGAACCAGTCAGGAAGGGGTTTTCGGTGTAAATCAACCAGTGGTTAAATAGAGGCTGTCAAAAAAATATACCGAAAACTTATTCTGACAAGTGGTATAGCTGAAATAGATTGGGCCGCAGCTTTGGGATTTTAATTCATTTTGTTCGCTCGCGGAGGCTAGATTGACCGTCCTCAAAAAGATTGATGCAGAAAACCTAAAGTTGCCTAAGGTCTTTATTCGTGTAAGAAAAATTGCCTTGAGCAAAACAGCGCAATATTAAAAGCATTTTGATATTTTTTCAGCAAAAATAGTGCGGGTAATTGTGCCGTATAAAAAGTAAAAAAACTTACTAGAAAGACGTATATTTTGGACGGTCGAGGGAATGCTTTGAAATTAGGCTTTGCATTGACAGGCACCTGCTTCCTTCTCTCTTGGTCTAAATCCTAAAACGGATGCAAGGGCAAGCTTACCGGCCAAAACTGCCAAGCGCTTTAAAATCAGGCCGGGAAGTAAGTGATCAAGTGAATGCTGAACGCGGCAAATTCGTCATCACGGACAATGGTTAACGGAACTAACTTAACCTTGAGGTATGGCGATTATAAGCTTGCTGAGCAAATAGGGTGTTTGCCAGTAAAACGCAAAGCTGGAAAAAAGCGGCACCCGCTATTGCGAAAAGTGAGGCTAGTAAGATCATTATCTTTACAGTTTTCATGCTTGTTCTCCCATGATTGATCAATATTGGATGCTAATAATCCTCTCGTTATTTGAGCAAAACAAGTCATTTAATGATTAATTTAAAAAAGGGGCGGTAGCAGTTTTAGGTGCGTTGTCCGGAGTCAAGGCGGCTTGTTGTTAGGCGGCAACAAGCTATTCAGGATCATTTTTTCGGCTGAATTTAGAGCATGAAATGCGTATCTTGAACCAGTAAGAAAGCAGATAAATTTTGACTGTCAGGTATGCCCTTTTTGTGTAAAAGCAACAGAAAAATAAGGGGTTATTCAGGGAAAAATTAAAATTTAAATTCTAATAAATTGCTGATGATAACCGCAGCCGCTGCCGGAAAATTGAGGCCGGTTTTATCCTTGTTAATCGTCGTCAAATATTTGCGGCTAAAATTAACCAAGACCGTGTGGCTGAATTCATGGGCGGTTCTCCAGCCAGGGCTTTAAGCAGGAAATCGCTCGCTGACCGGATATCCGATTGGTAACATTCAGTTTTTCAAGCGCTTGAGGCGATGGCCGGTTTTAAAGGCCCTCATTTTCAAAAGATATTTTTCTTTATCCGGAATGGCATGCCTTATTTGATAAAGAAGATATATCGGCTAGGAGCCTGCCGGACTTAGTGAATCGATATTAGAAAAATTCCACTTTGAGTTTTAAACTATGTGTTTTCATGAAGAATTTCAACACTTAGACGTGTGTTTTTATCAATATATGCCTTTATAAATCCACTCATGAGTGAAAAATAGCTTCTATCCGGCAGACTCCTGGCGCGTAATTGAAGTTGATATGCGCGGCGCTTAATAGCCGGGTATCCGGTTTTATCAGCTATTGAACTGGCTGCTAAAAAAGTATCCGCGCCGTTGCACCTTTCTGGTTAATGAATGAACACTATAGGGCAAATGGGTTTACCAATATCGCAACTGTTGGTAAATTCCAAGGCACTATTGATTTCATGTATTCCCGATAGCGTGATCAAACGGCGCATCTGCTTTTCCTTCAAGACAGATAAGCGATGCCAGTATCCGCCCTGTTAAAGATATTATTGATAGAAGCGGCGTCCATCAGGCGGGAGTTGAAAATATCTACAAGCGCTTGCCGGCTGAGCAGACTGGTTTGATTAGATCATTTATTTGAACAACCTGATTGAACAAAGGTACTGCCTTGATTAATTAATGACCACGCGGAAGTAGAGTTTTAAGGGGTTTATCCGGTTCAGGCAGCTAAAGATGGCATTAAAACTGCTTGCATAATCTGAAAAGGGCGGCTTTATAGTGAAAGCATAACCGCTTATTAACAGTTTCGGGTAGTTTTGCCTGCTGACTCAAAAATTAAGAGTGCGAGTTTCGGTCCTTGAGATGTTTGCGGCACATCTTGTCAGGGCGTCACATCCAGTAATGCCAGGGTTTTGTTTTAACCCTGGCTCAGGCCGCATTTACTAAAACGGGTGTATTGCGCCCCTTCATTTGTATATACTATGCGCCTTTACCTATGGCATTCTGACCTACTTGATGCTTGCAGTTTCTCAGGTGTTCTTGCAAACCGAGTGAATACGGGGTCAAAATGACTGAATTGAATTTCATGAAAACTAATTTTTAAGCCATGCACAACCCGCCCCAATAGGATCATACATGAACAACAGCTTAATTTCAGAGATTACCGGACAGAATGACATTGATCCGGCGGAAACCAAAGAGTGGATTGAAGCGCTGCAATCTGTATTGGAACAGGATGGCAGTGAACGCGCGCACTTTCTGATTGAACAGCTGGTTGCGGCAACGCGTCAGTCAGGATTTGATATTCCTTTTAGCGCTAATACCGCCTATCTCAATACTATTCCCGTGGCCCGGCAGGCTCAGTTTCCAGGGGATACGACGATAGAGCAAAGAATCCGTTCCTATGTGCGCTGGAACGCCATGATGATGGTATTAAGGGCGAACAAACATACCAATGTCGGCGGACATATTGCCAGTTTTGCCTCAGCGGCAACCCTTTACGATGTTGGTTATAACCATTTTTGGCATGCGCCTTCAGATCAACATGACGGCGATTTGATTTTTACGCAAGGCCACTTGACTCCGGGCGATTATGCGCGCGCTTTTTTGCTGGGGAGGCTGACTCAAGAGCAAATGGATAACTTTCGTCAGGAAGTCAATGGCAATGGTTTGTCCTCTTATCCACACCCCTGGCTGATGCAGGATTTCTGGCAGTTCCCGACGGTTTCAATGG
The DNA here is from genome assembly GCA_002862125.1 of Methylobacter sp. KS41. Classification (GTDB taxonomy): domain Bacteria; phylum Pseudomonadota; class Gammaproteobacteria; order Methylococcales; family Methylomonadaceae; genus Methylobacter_C. Next base: position 696,033 of record PHSP01000003.1, read on the forward strand.
GGCTCGGTCCGATAATGGCGATTTACCAGGCGCGTTTTATGCGCTATTTACAAGATCGCGGGTTTACCGATACCTCGGGGCGCAAGGTCTGGAGTTTTCTGGGCGATGGTGAAACCGATGAGCCTGAATCATTGGGCGCTATCGGCATGGCGGGACGTGAAAAACTGGACAACCTTATTTTTGTGGTCAATTGCAACCTGCAACGACTGGATGGCCCGGTGCGCGGCAATGGCAAAATAATTCAAGAGCTGGAAAGCGAATTCCGCGGAGCTGGCTGGAACGTAATAAAACTGGTTTGGGGACAGCGCTGGGACTCATTGCTGGCTCGTGATAAGAACGGCTTGCTGGCGGCGCGTATGATGGCGTGCGTCGATGGTGATTATCAAACCTTTAAAGCCAAGGATGGCGCTTATGTGCGTGAGTATTTCTTTAACACGCCGGAACTAAAGGCGATGGTTGCCGACTGGTCTGATCACGACATTTGGGCTCTGAACAGAGGAGGGCATGATCCGGCCAAGGTGTTTGCGGCATTTCATGAGGCTGTAAATCACAAAGGGCAACCGACCGTAATTCTGGCTAAAACCATTAAAGGTTATGGCATGGGGGCGTCTGGAGAAGCCCAGAACATTTCTCATCAACAGAAAAAAATGAGCGAAATCTCATTGACCCATTTCCGGGACCGCTATGAATTACCGGTAAGCGATGAAGAAATGCAAAAGCTGCCTTATCTAACCTTTGCGGAAGATTCAAAAGAGTTTCTGTACATGCAGCAGCGCCGCGCTGAACTGGGCGGACATTTACCGTCCAGAAGAACAAAGTCATACGCGCTGGATGTGCCCGTTTTGAGCGATTTTAAAGCCCTGCTAGAGGCAAGCGGCGAAGGACGCGAGATTTCCACTACCATGGCGTTTGTGCGCTTGCTTAATATTCTCGTTAAAGATAAAAATATCGGCAAACGCATCGTCCCGATTGTTCCGGATGAATCCAGAACTTTCGGTATGGAAGGTATGTTCAGACAACTGGGTATCTGGTCACAGGTCGGGCAATTGTATACTCCGCAAGATGCCGATCAACTGATGTTCTACAAAGAAGATAAACACGGACAGGTATTGCAGGAAGGCATTAATGAAGCGGGCGGGCTGTGTGACTGGATTGCTGCAGGTACAGCCTATTCAACCCATAACGTCCCGATGATCCCGTTTTTTATTTACTATTCAATGTTCGGTTTTCAGCGTGTGGGAGATTTGATCTGGGCCGCTGCCGATCAACGCACGCGCGGCTTTTTGATGGGCGGCACAGCAGGAAGAACCACCCTGAACGGAGAAGGACTTCAGCACGAGGATGGTCACAGCCATATAATGTCGGCAACCATACCCAACTGCGTATCTTATGATCCGACCTATGCCTATGAACTGGCGGTGATTATTCAGGATGGTTTACGGCGTATGTATGTCGAGCAGGAAGACATTTTCTATTACATCACCGTGATGAACGAAAATTATAATCATCCTGCTATGCCGAAAGGGGTGGAACTGGATATTCTGAAAGGCATGTACAGCTTCCGTCAGGGCGCAAAAAGCAAAGGGCCGAGGGTGCAGTTGTTAGGCTCAGGAACGATTTTCCGGGAAGTCGAGTTTGCGGCTGAATTGTTGAGCAATGATTGGGGCGTGGAAGCCGATTTATGGAGTTGTCCCAGCTTTACCGAATTGGCGCGGGATGGTCAAGCTTGCGAGCGCTGGAACCGGCTGCATCCAACTGAACCGGCAAAACAATCCCATGTCGCCAGCTGTCTGGCCAATACTGCAGGTCCGGTTGTTGCCGCGACCGATTATACCCGCGCCTTTGCTGAACAGATTCGCGGACTTATTGCTTCGCCCTATACGGTATTGGGCGCCGATGGTTTTGGCCGCTCCGATACCCGTGAAAACCTGCGGAGGTTTTTTGAAGTGGATCGTTACCATGTAACCATTGCGGCGCTAAAGAGTCTGGCGGATTTAGGTCAATTTGATCCCGCTAAAGTAGATGTAGCCATCGCTAAATACGGCATAGCTGCTGATGCTAAAGCTCCTTGGCTAATTTAACGGAAGAACGCACATGACTGTTTTGATTGAAATTAAAGTTCCTGATGTAGGCAATGTTGCCGAAATCGATGTCGTTGAAGTGTTGATTCAGCCAGGTGACGCGGTAGCGCTGGAGCAGACCGTGGCCACGCTTGAAACTGATAAAGCCAGTATGGATCTGCCGTCCAGCGTAGCGGGAACAATACAACAGGTCTATATCAAGCCCGGCGATAAAGTATCGGAAGGATCACTGATTGCGACTGTATTGGCGAATGATGAGCAGGCCGCTGCGGAACCCGTTAAACAAGTCCCAAGTCCCGCGGATACTCAAGTCATTACGCCGATAGCAGATAAAGCGCCCGAGCCGGTTAGTCCGCCGGTAACGGCGTCGCCTGAGCCGGCGGCGACAGCGGAATTGCAAGTCACTGATTCGGCGGTTCGCTTGGCTCACGCTTCACCGTCTGTCCGGCTTTTTGCCCGTGAACTGGGCGTTGACGTTACCAAAATAAAAACGGGCAGCGGCCGGAAGGGGCGCATATTAAAGGACGATGTCAAAAACTTCGTCAAAAAAGTAATGACTGAAGGCATCGTGGCAGTTGGAGCCGGCATTCCGAGCATACCCGCCGTTGATTTTTCTCCGTTTGGCGAGACAGAAATCCAGAAACTCAGCAAGATTAAACGCCTTACCGGGCAAAACCTGAGCCGCGTCTGGTTGAATTTGCCGCTGGTTACCTACCATGAAGAGGTTGATATAACCGACATGGAAGCGTTCCGCAATGCCCTGAATGCCGAAAAAGCCAAAGGCGAGCTAAAAATCACGGGGCTGATGTTTATCATCAAAGCGCTGGTTGCGGCCATGCAGCAGTTTCCGAACTTCAATGCTTCTTTATCCGCCGATGGCGAAAGTTTAATTCTAAAAAAGTATTTCAATATCGGCATTGCGGTTGATACGCCAAATGGCCTGGTCGTCCCGGTGTTGCGCAATGTCAACAACAAAAATATCAATGAACTGGCCTTTGAATTAGCCGGGAAAAGTGAGAAAGCGCGCCTGGGCAAATTGTTGCCCGGTGATATGCAAGGCGGCTGTATGACCATTTCCAGCCTTGGCGGCATTGGCGGCACGGCGTTTACGCCCATCGTTAATGCCCCGGAAGTCGCCATACTGGGCGTTACGCGCGCAAAAATGCAACCGGTCTGGAATGGCAAGGAATTTGTGCCTCGCCTGATGCTGCCGCTCGATCTGACCTACGACCACCGGGTCATAGACGGCGCGGAAGGCGCCCGTTTTATGGCCGCCGTCAAACAATATCTGGGTGATATTCGCCGTCTGTTACTTTAACACTGGAAATACTAGAGATGAATGAAGAAGTCTTACACGCGGAAGTATTGGTGCTGGGCGGCGGCCCTGGCGGTTACAGCGCCGCGTTTCGCGCGGCGGATTTAGGCAAGCAGGTAGTGCTGATTGAACGCTATCCGGTGCTGGGCGGCGTATGCCTTAATGTCGGCTGTATTCCATCCAAGGCATTATTGCATGCTGCGCAAATAATTCATGAAGCGGACGAGTTCGAACAGCACGGCATCAGTTTCGGCAAACCCGCTGTGGATATTGATAAAATCAGGGCCTGGAAAGAAAGCGTTACCAGGACTCTGAATGAAGGTCTTGCCGGATTGGTCAAACAACGGAAGGTAACCCTGATTCAGGGCGCGGGAAAATTTACTTCGCCTGATATGCTGGCTGTGCAAACTGCTGAAGGCATAAAAACCATCCGCTTCGATCAGGCGATTATTGCAGCGGGCTCACGTCCCGCAAAAATACCTATTTTCCCTCACGATGATCCGCGCTTGCTGGATTCAACTGATGCTTTGGAGTTAAAGGAAATTCCTGAAAAGCTGTTGATTGTCGGCGGCGGCATTATCGGTTTGGAGATGGCGACGGTTTACCATGCTTTTGGCTCGGAAATCAGCGTGGTTGAACTCATGGATCAAATTATTCCCGGTTGTGACAAGGATCTGGTTACGCCGTTATTCCGGCGCATCAAAAAGCAATATAACAATATCTGGCTGGAAACCCGCGTCACCTCGATTGAATCTCACAATGAAGGCCTGAAAGTCTTTTTTGACGGCAAAGGAGCGCCGGAATCGGAAATGTTCGATGCGGTTCTGGTTGCCGTAGGCCGCAGACCCAACGGCAAGGAAATCGGCGCCGAACTGGCCGGTATAAATGTCGACGCACAGGGTTTTATTGCTGTTGACAAACAGCAGCGCACTAACATTGAACATATTTTCGCCATTGGCGACATAGTAGGCAACCCGATGCTGGCTCACAAAGCCGTGCACGAAGGCAAAGTGGCTGCCGAGGTTATAGCCGGGTTGAAGTCCGCCTTTGATGCTTTGACTATTCCTTCCGTTGCGTACACCGATCCTGAAGTGACCTGGATGGGGCTCACCGAAAATCAGGCGAAACAACAAGGCATCGAATACGACAAAGCGGTTTTTCCCTGGGCGGCCAGCGGCCGTTCGTTAGCTTTAGGACGTAAGGAAGGTCTAACTAAAATTCTTTGTGAAAAAGAAACCGGCAGACTGCTCGGCGCAGGCATGGTTGGGCCTAATGCCGGTGAATTAATCGCCGAAGCGGCACTGGCGCTGGAAATGGGCGCCGACGCGGAAGATATGAGCCTAACTATCCACCCGCATCCGACTTTGTCAGAAACCTTAGGCTTTGCCGCTGAAATGATTACCGGCACCATTACTGATCTTTATATCAAAAAGTAGCGCCCGAGAAATGATCCCCAGCAAGGTATTGCCTTTATTATTAGGGTGTGATAAATTTTTCCATGCTATTGATATTTAAATTACTTTACATTTTTATAGACATTTAGACATACCTTTGACGCAATGTTTTACGTCTATTAGGATGTCTAATTAAAGTTGGGCGCCATCACTCACGTTAGCACTAAGTCCCGCACACATGTCTTAAATGCATAAAGTTTTTAACCACGAGGAGATAAAAAACATGAAAATCATTCGAGTTATTCAAACGCTATTAACAGTATTAGCAAACATCGTTATTGCGCCAACTTGGGCTAGTACAACATTCACAGATAACACTTTCAATCTGTCAGATTATTCAACACGAATTGAGCAAACTGGCGGGGCTACAATTGACATTTCTCACACGCTAACTGGGGGTAATCCAGAGGCAGCTTTGCAAATTCTCACGAATGTGCCTTCGGGTCCGGCGACATTTCGAGGTAATGAGTACTTATTGAATAAATCATTTATTTACGATCCCGCAACCCAAGGCGTAATCCAATCCATCGGATATTCCGAAGATGTGTTTATAAACTTTACAGGAATTTCTATTGGGTCTAAGGGTGGAGACCTTCTGATTTACCAAAACGGTAACTATTACGTGAATTTTTCCTCGTTGCCTGCAGTTAACAATGTCTGGGGTACAGTAAATACCGAAAATCTAGGTGCCAGTAGCTTTAACTTAATATCTAACCTCACGACAGGAGCTACAGATTCATTGCAGCACCCCAACTTTACAAATGAAATCCTCCAATTTGGGATTGTAAGTTCCGTTTTCGACAATGGAAGTCATCCTGCTTTTACATCTGACGTTCGGTTAGACAACCTTTCTATCAATATCAGCTCAGTACCTATTCCTGCAGCGTTTTGGCTAATGTCATCAGCGCTAGTGGCTTTCCGAATATTAGGAGAAAAACGGAATATAGGTGGTTAATAAGTGTACCTTGCCCAACATAGCGCTCAAGCCGACCCGCTTCCGCTACGCTCCAGCGGTCGGCTTAGCTCCACGTTAGCGCGGCAACCCGTAAGACGGATTCAGTAGGGCGCATTAGCGATAGCGTAATGCGCCGCATGGTGTGTTCATTCATTCTACGTGCTAAGTGCTACATGCTTTTTCTTCGTATTGCCTTAGCTTCAACCCTTTTTCCTCACCTCATTAAAATAAATCGTCGCGCCGATGACAGCCGCCGGTGCGACGATGATATTCAGCACCGGAATAGCAAGCCCCATTGCCGCGACACCGCCGAAGCTCAAAGCGCCCAGGCGTATGCCTTTTATCAGTTGTCTCTGTTCAGAAAACAAAACGCCTGCATTTTCCAGCGGATACGCCATGTATTCGAGCGCCATGCCCCATGCGCCGAATAAAGCCCACAGGAAAGGCGCAATTATATTGATGCCCGGAATAATTGACAGGATTAGCAAGGGCAGGGCTCTGCTCGCCAGATAGCCTGCACGTTTTAACTCCGCGAACATGACTTTAGCCAAAGGCGGTTCAGCGCTTGCGCTGACTTGTCCGGTAATGATGGCCAGCGTTTTCGCGGATAAATGGCCGTAAAAGGGGGCGGCGAGCAAATTAGCCAATACCGTAAAGGTAAAAAAACCGGCAATAAAAAAACTGATGAAAAATAACGGCCATAATATCCAGCTTAACCAGTGCAGCCAGCCCGGAATAAACTGGTTAATCAAATCGGCAACATAGTAATAACCCAGCATTAAGGCAGCGCTGTACAATACGACATTAATCAAAACCGGGATAATGATAAAGCTGCGTAATTGGGCGCTGGCCAATAATTTCAGGCCTTTAAAAAAATAACCCACGGCCAGGGCGGGGTTGTTGCCTTTTTTTTCAAATATCATTTTGTAAACCTCTCATACCTTGTTCAGCCGGATTTAAAACTACGCCGCGCTCGGTCACAATAGCTGAAATCAGCTCTGCCGGAGTTATGTCAAATACCGGATTCCAGGCGCTGACTAATGAACCTTTTTTAATATAACACGCGGGCAATAATTCATTTTGATTGCGTTGCTCTATTTCTATGCGGCTGCCGTTTTCAATAGCCCAATCTATGGTCGATGTTGGGGCTACGACCATGACTTTAACGCCGTGTTGTCTAGCCAATACGGCTAAAGAATAAGTGCCTATTTTATTGGCGGTGTCGCCATTTGCGGCAATCCGGTCGGCGCCTACGATTACCCAATCGATAGCGCCTGATTTCATCAGCCATGCCGCTGCCGAGTCGGCAAGCAATGTGACGGGTATGCCGTCTTGCGCCAGTTCCCAAACGGTCAATCTTGCACCCTGCAGCCAAGGCCGGGTTTCTCCGGCATAGACGTTTACCGGCTGTCTTTGGCAGGCGCTGCGGATAACGCCTAGCGCAGTGCCATAACCGCCCGTCGCCAGGGTCCCTGTATTACAATGTGTCATGACGCCTTTAGCTCCAGTTAAAAGATCAGCGCCCAGTTCACCCATTTTGATGTTGGCGGCAATATCGTCGGCATGAATTTTCTCGGCGCGCGCAATAAATGCCGCCGGAGGATCAGTCAGCGGCTGAGTTAACAAGGTTTTCATTTCAGCCAGCGCCCAGAACAAATTGACCGCCGTTGGCCTGGACGTTGCAAGCCTGTCTATATCGGCGGCCACTTTTTGCCGCCAGTGCGCCGGGTCTTCTGCATAATGCAGGATGACGGAAAGCGCTACACCGTAAGCCGCCGCTATACCGATAGCCGGTGCGCCGCGTACGCGCATGCCGGCAATCGCTTCCATGACGCCGGCCGCATCCCGATAATCATCATAAACAAGGGTTTCAGGCAATTGCCGCTGATCCAGCACTTTTAAAACATTACCTGTCCATTGCAAAGCCTGAATTGTTTTGTTATTTGCTTGTGTCATTAATTAATAAAACCAGATGGTAAAAAGTTATAATTCCGTCACGGGCCGTAGCGGGTTACGCCAGGGCCAAGCCACCACACACAGGAATATTTCATGATAGTCGATACCCTTATCCATGCCCGCTGGATTATACCCGTTGAACCGGAATCCGTAACCTGCGAATACCATAGCCTGGTGATTGACAGCGGTAAAATTATCGATTTGCTGCCCACCGTTCAAGCTAAACAAAAATACCAGGGGACAAGCACCGAAAATCTGGAAAATCACGCATTGCTGCCCGGCTTGATCAACTGCCATACCCATGCCGCGATGACTTTAATGCGCGGTATTGCCGATGATTTGCAGCTGATGGATTGGCTGCAAAATCATATCTGGCCGCTGGAACAAAAATGGATGAGCGAAACGTTCGTTAAAGATGGCACTGATTTGGCTATTGCCGAGATGATTCTGGGCGGGACCACCTGTTTCAATGACATGTATTATTTTCCCGGGATCACCGCCGGGCAGGTGATGCACCATGGCATACGCGCCAAAGTCGGCTTGATTGTCATTGATTTTCCGACAGTTTGGGCGCAAAACAGTGATGAATATATCGAAAAAGGCCTGGCTCTGCATGAGCAACTGCGTCTTTCTGATCTGTGCTCTACCGCCTTTGCTCCGCATGCGCCCTACACGGTATCCGATGAGCCCCTGCAAAAAATCAGAACGCTGGCTGATGAACTGGAATTGCCGGTTCATATCCATGTTCACGAAACATTGCACGAGGTCGAGCAGGCGCAAGCGCAAACCGGACAACGGCCTTTGCAAAGATTGCAGGAATTGGGCTTGGTCAATCCGTCATTAGCGGCCGTGCACATGACTCAGTTAACCGATAAGGAAATCAGCCTGTTTGCAGAGTCCGGCGCTCATATCGTGCATTGTCCGGAATCCAACCTTAAACTGGCCAGCGGCTTTTGCCCGGTCGCCCGGTGTCTTGAGGCGGGTATCAATGTGGCGTTAGGCACGGATGGCGCGGCCAGTAACAATGACCTGGACATGCTGGGAGAAATGCGCACGGCGGCTTTGCTCGGCAAAGCGGTTGCCAAGGATGCCAGCGCTATTCCGGCTATGACCGCGTTACGCATGGCCACCATTAATGGCGCTAAAGCTTTGGGCCTTGATAGTTGTTGCGGTTCACTCAGTTTGGGCAAAGCCGCCGATGTAATTGCTATTGATTTATCCAATCTGGAAACCCAACCGTTATATTGTCCGGTTTCGCAAATCGTTTACGCAGCCAGCCGGCAGCAAGTGACCGATGTTTGGGTAGCCGGTAAGCGATTATTAAACCAACGTCAGCTAACCACCTTTAATACAGATGACTTAAAAGCGAAAATTGCCCGGTGGCGGCAACGCTTGTCAGCATGATCTTTAGTTGTTTTTGACCATGAACTTAGCGCAGAACAATATATAAAATAGCTGTCACGCTTTATCCGGGCTAATGGTCAAGGCTTATGGTTTGCCTCATTATTTGAAAGCCTTCTATTTCATGATTTTCTGTATTACCGGCAGCATCCTTCGCCGGGTTAACAATATTTTGTTTAACTGACCGTCGCCTACTCAGGCCGTAAATGTTATAGTCATGCAAATAATATATTGAGCGTCTATTTACATCGACAAACCGGCTCTTATAGAATGTAAAATAATGCACTGGCTATGTGATGAAGAATAGCCCGGAGTGTGCGCTTTTTTCTTATTAAAGCCAGAGAGGTAATGTGAATATGTCTGAACTTATGATTGCAGTATTAGCCTTTGCATTTATGCTAATAATTTTTTTTATGGTGAGGAAAAGAACCCATAAACTCTCTGAGCCGGCAACACCAGTGAAGGAAAGCAATCCAGCCGGTAAGTCAATACAAAACGCCGAACCTGTAAAAGAAATTTTACCGGAGCCCAAGGCAAAACAACCAATACCTTCTTCTGAACCTGTAAGCGGGCCCATTGTAGTGACTAAAGCCAATGAAACAGTTTCTCTTCCATCAAAGGACAGCAATGAAAACCTTCCTCAAGATTCAATGCTGAGACGGCATTATCTCGCTAATTTACGCGCCATGGTTGAATCTCTTAATCCGCCTCGTCCAACAGACTCATCCTTAAGCCGCCATTATGATTCGCTGATTATTTCTAAAATAGAAGAGTGCCTTAGCGATAAAGGGACTATAGAGAGATTAATATGTAAATATGAAGACCACAAAAAAACCTTGGTCCATCAAATCCGGGAGCACATAAAGCCAGCCGGACCATTGCTTAAAGCCGAGGTTAGTAAAGAAGATTCAACAATCGAAAGCGAATATCCAAAACTACCCGAAGATTCTGTCTTAAGGCGGCACACTATCACCCACCTTAAAGCCATCGCTGAATCTAACATGACTTTGTCAGGCTAACTTTGTATTACGCAAATATTTCGAAGGTATGCAACCCGTTACTAACTAAGGAACGTGCATGAAATATGTTGAATATCTGTAGGGGCGAATTCATTCGCTCTGGCCGGATAAATCCGCCCCTGCACGCTGCTGGATAATGTTGTCATGCACATTCCCAAGTGCAAATTACCAGGCTGAAGCTAAAAACCCTTGACAAGGGGTGTCTTTTTATAAGAGACCTGCCCCGTCCGGATCGCGAATGCAGTTTCAATTCCATTGATAGGCGCCCGTTACGGATGAAAGTATTTTAGTCCCATCATGGGTTTGGTATTGATACCTGATTTCCGGATAAAGCGCCGGTTTCTTTAATGCCATAGCTTAAAAGAGTCAATACCAAGCAAGGACTTGGGAATAAACTAAAAAGCTGTAAAATAGCTGATCTACTTTTTTATTTTCCTAATAATCATGCGCACTAGCCAATTCCCTCTTAATACCGTAAAAGAAACGCCTGCCGACGCAGAAATAGCCAGTCATCAACTGATGATCCGCGCAGGATTAATCCGCAAACTGGCCGCCGGTTTATACAGCTGGCTGCCTTTGGGGCTGCGCGTTTTACGCAAGGTAGAGAAAATTACACGGGAAGAAATGGAAAAAGCAGGGGCCCTGGAAGTATTAATGCCCGCCTTGCAGCCAGCTGAACTCTGGCAGGAAACCGGGCGTTGGGAGCAATACGGTCCGGAGCTGGCGCGCTTGAAAGACCGCCATGAACGCGATTTTTGCTTAGGCCCCACGCATGAAGAAATTATTACGGATCTGGCGCGCAATGAGATTAAAAGCTATAAGCAACTGCCAATAACTTATTATCAGGTACAAACCAAATTCCGCGATGAAATTCGTCCGCGCTTCGGCGTTATGCGTTCGCGTGAATTTATTATGAAAGATGCCTATTCCTTTCACATGGATCAAGACTCTCTGCAAGAAACTTACGACTTGATGTATCAGGCTTACAGTAATATTTTTAATCACCTGGGACTGAAGTTTCGCGCCGTAATTGCTGATTCCGGTTCTATCGGCGGCGCGGTATCTCATGAATTTCATGTGCTGGCGGATTCCGGTGAAGATGCTATTGCGTTCTCAACGGACAGCGATTATGCGGCTAATGTTGAACAGGCGGAGGCTTTGCCGCCAAAATCTCCCAGATCGTCTGGTAGTGAAAAATTAGAGAAAATCAACACGTACGGCAATAAATCAATTTCAGAAGTCAGTGAGTTTTTACCTGTTGCTCCACAAAAAATCCTTAAAACACTTGCCGTGATGGTAAAAAACAGGAGTGTTATCGAAGAAGGGGACGTATTTTATCTGCTGTATTTACGAGGGGATCATGAGCTTAATGAAGTCAAAGCACGCAAAATATTGGGCGAATTCCGCTTTGCAACCGATGACGAAATTGAGGAGCGGCTAAACTGCCGTGCTGGATACATTGGACCTCCGCAAGTTGATTCCAAGCTGCCGATTATTCCCTGGATAGCTGATCATTCAGCCATCCATATGAGCGATTTTGTGTGCGGAGCCAACGAGAAAGGCGTTCATTTCAGGGGCGGCAACTGGGAAAGAGATTTCTTAGCAGTCCCCATTGCGCATTTACCTGGAGGACAGGTAGCCGATATTCGCGCCGTCGTTGAAGGAGATCCTAGCCCGGATGGCAAGGGCGAAATTACGCTGGCTCGCGGTATTGAAGTAGGGCATATTTTCCAGTTGGGCGCTAAATACAGCGCCGCCATGAAAGCTGGAGTCATCAATGAAGGCGGTAAAAATCAAATCATGCTGATGGGTTGTTACGGTATTGGCATCTCCCGGGTTGTCGCCGCAGCTATCGAACAAAACCACGATGGCAAAGGCATTATCTGGCCCGCAAATCTGGCACCGTTTCAAGTCGCGCTTTGCCCCATGAATATGCATAAATCCGAGCGTCTGAAAGCTGCGTCGGAACAATTGTATCGAGACTTGCTGGAGGCTGGCATAGACGTGTTATTTGATGATAGAAAAGTGCGCGCCGGCTTTATGTTTTCCGATATGGAATTGATCGGTATTCCGCATTGCATAGTTGTCGGCGATCGCGGACTGGATGCAGGAACGGTCGAATACAAGGGCAGAACGGCAGAGGAAAATGAAGAAATCCCGTTTGCGGATATCATTAACTTTCTGAAAGCAAAACTGTCTTAGTGTCAAATGCAAAGACGCTTTGGCCTCAAAGCGTCTTTGCAAATTTATTGGTCTCCAAGCTGGAAAGAGCGAAAAAAATCTTTTGCAACCCACTTCAGGCTTGACAAAAATCTCCGATCATAGAAACTAGAGCTGTTTTCACAACCCAAGAGCACACTTTCTTTGAACGATATACCCCTAAGTATGCTGTTTGGCATACTTGTTCTAATGCTAATTCTTTCCGCTTTTTTCTCCGGTTCAGAAACATCTTTAATGACGCTGAACCGGTATCGCTTGAGACACTTGATTAAACTTAAGCATTCCGGCGCGATAAAAACCCAAAAATTATTACAGAGGCCGGACCGCATACTGGGACTGATTTTACTGGGTAATAATTTTGTTAATAATTTCGCGTCATCAATAGCCACTGTCATAGCCATTAAGATTTATGCCGATGACGAATCAGTTATTGCAATTGCCGCCGGGATTTTGACTATTGTCATGCTGATTTTTTCAGAGGTGACGCCCAAGACGCTTGCAGCTATCAGACCGGAACTGCTGGCTTTCCCGGCCGCCTGGATTTATACGCCTTTGCTGAAAATCTTTTATCCGGTTGTCTGGTTTGTCAATTTATTCGTCAATTTTCTGCTTCGCATAGCCGGTGTCGATGTTAATAAAAGCAGTCATGACTCGCTGAATAAAGAAGAATTAAAAAGTATTATTACTGAAGCCGAAAGTTTAATGCCGGTACGCTATCAAAAAATGCTATTGGGAATACTGGATCTTGAGTCGGCGACAGTTGAAGATATTATGACTCCCCGTAATGAAATTGTTGGTATTGACCTGGAAGCTTCTATTGAGGACATCATCACGCAAATTAAATCCAGTGCCCATACCCAATTGGCGGTGTATAAAAAGAGCATCGACCGGGTTGTTGGTTTTCTACATTTAAGAAAAGTCCTTGTATTGGTTAATCAGGATGATTTTGACAAGCAATCTATCATAAACCTGCTGACCAAACCCTCATTCATTCCTGAAAATACGCCTGTGCATACCCAAATGCTCAGGTTTAAAAGTGAAAAAATCCGCATAGGTCTGGTTGTCGACGAATACGGTGATGTGCAGGGATTGGTAACACTGGACGATTTACTTCAGGAAATAGTCGGGGAACTGATTACGGATGATGTGACCGCCAGAAAACAAAGTGACGGAAGTTATCTGGTTGACGCCACTATTACGGTTAGAGAATTAAACCGCGTTATGCAATGGTCTTTACCAACGCAAGGGCCCAAAACGCTTAATGGCTTGATTATTGAGTTTATGGAAACAATTCCCGAGTCAGGAACCAGTATTAAGCTGCATGGACACCCCCTGGAAATTTTAAAACGGGATGAACATGCCGTTAAGCTGGTTAAGTTTCTACCAGGAAAAAAAACAGCCAAGAAAGCGGTCTCTTTATAATTAATCCGGATGCGGCCCCTATGTCATGCTTTAGGTTCACGGATTGCGCAAAGCCGATAACCCTGGCGGCATTTTGCACTCTCCTATGTTTGCAGAAATGAATGACATTACTATAATTCACAGCGATTTGGTTTGTTGTTTTGTTTGCTTAAATACCCTCAGGGTGACTATTGGTTTTTTGCAGTTCACTCAAATGGAGCTTTAACCCGCATAAGCAGTAATCGCCTTAAATGTTGGCACGCCATTTAATTTAAAAGTACAAAAACGTATAGGACCCGGCTGACAAAATAATTTAATGTTAGTTTTATAACCCGTGTAAGATATTATGAGCATTTTTTAATTTTCTGTTTTTCTGTGTAAAGACCAGGAATAGTGATTTCAAATGAAAAATTCTGTTCAGCAGGAGTGGCTTAAGTTTCGCAAATATTGCCAAGCCCGGCTCCTGCGCGATGAATCGTTGACCAATCAATTTTATTTTTAACCCTAAATCGCTTAAGTCAAATCGTTAAACCAAATAACAATACTCAATCAAACCCATGATTTTCGCTTCAGGCGATAACTTTCCAATAACCAGATGAAAAGAAAAATAGCTATTCTATTTGTAGTCGCATTACTCGTTGTTATTAATTACAGTATTTGGAGCTATATCAACAACCCCTTGCAGTTAGAACCTTGGACCAAGACCACCTTGGGGGTTACTTACGATCCTATGCGCAAGGAAGACTCACCTACCAGTAATACTTACCCAAGCGAAGCTGACATGGATAGGGACTTGGCTCTGCTTGAAAATAAAGTTCATGCAGTCCGGACTTACAGCGTACTTAAAGGACAGCACAAGATACCTGAACTCGCCGCCAAACATAATTTGAATACCACGGTAGGCGCCTGGATTGATGGCAATCTGGAAGAGAATCGTCAGGAAATTGAGACGTTAATTGAGGTCGGCCGCCAGAATAATCCTAAAATTCTCCGGCTTATGGTGGGCAACGAGGTATTACTTCGTAATCATATTCCTAAAGAAGCTTTGATTGAGTATATCCGGGAAGTGAAAAAACGCAGCTGGCGGCCGGTTAGCACCTCTGAAACATGGGATATCTGGTTAAAGAATCCGGATCTTGCAGCCGAAGTTGATTTTGTAGCGGTGCATATTTTGCCCTTTTGGGAAGGCATTGCCGCAGAAGACGCAGTAGATTATGTTTTTGACCGTTTTCATGATGTGCAGAAGGCTTATCCAAATAAGCGCGTCATTATTACTGAAGTCGGTTGGCCTTCGGATGGTCAACCGTTTAAGCATGCCACGGCATCGGTATCCAATCAGGCAAAATTTTTACGAGAATTTCTTAAACGGGCCGACGCTGAAAAAGTCACATATTATATTGTTGAAGCTTTTGATCAACCCTGGAAAAAGTCCCTGGAAGGCTCGGCGGGCGCGTATTGGGGCATCTTTAATGCCGACCGGCAACCTAAATATCCAATGGATAACGATGTCTTGACCATGCCAGGCTGGAAAAACTGGGCTGCAGGCGCAGCAGTTTTTAGCATGATCTTAATGGGATTATTTTTATTTACCCGTAGCACTTTAAAACTCCCCGGAGTTCTATTCTTCGGTTTAATTGCCAACCTCGCGGCTTCGGTCATTTTCTGGTCCGCATCCATTGGCGCTCATCAATACCAAACCAAACTTAGCGTTTTATTTTGGGGCCTTATGCTGCTGATGCAGGTCGTGGCGGTGGTTATCCTGTTAATAGAAAGCCTGGAAATAGCCGAAGTGATCTGGCATCGAAAGACTGCGAGAACATTTAAGCCTTTGACGCCCACGGCTGATTTTAAATATCCCAAAGTTTCACTGCATTTGCCTATCCATAATGAGCCGCCGATGATGGTGAGGAAAACGCTTGAGGCTTTGGCGAAGGTAGATTATCCCAATCTTGAAGTGCTGGTGATGGACAACAACACCAAAGACCCTGCCGTATGGGAACCGGTGCGCGATGATTGTGAACGTTTGGGTCCCATGTTCCGGTTCTTCCATCTGGAAAACTGGCCCGGTTTTAAGGCAGGGGCAATCAATCACGCACTCGAACAAACCGCCAGCGATGCAGAAATTATTGCCGTTATTGATAGCGACTATGTCTTATCGCCGGATTGGCTCAAGTGCATGACGCCTTATTTTGATAATGAAAATGTCGGTTTTGTCCAGTCTCCGCAGGATTATCGCGACCGTGATCAAAGCGCCTTTAAATCTTTTTGCTATTGGGAATATGCCGGCTTTTTTAATATCGGCATGGTGCAAAGGAACGAATATAACGCCATTATCCAGCATGGCACGATGACCATGATTAGAAAATCCGCTTTGCTGGAAGTGGGTAAATGGGCGGAATGGTGTATCTGTGAAGACAGTGAGTTAGGTTTGCGTTTATATGAAGCAGGTTATGACTCGGTTTATGTGAAGGATTCGTTTGGCCGCGGATTGATGCCCGACACCATGTCAGGTTATATGACGCAGCGTTTTCGCTGGGTTTATGGCGCAATGCAAATTATCAAGGGTCATTGGCGGAGCTTTTTACCCACAAAGAAATCGCCATTGACAGCGGCTCAGCGTTATTATTTTATTGCCGGCTGGCTGCCCTGGTTTTCCGATGCCCTGGCTTTACTATTTACTACCGCCAGTTTAATTTTAACGGGAATAATACTGAGTGATCCGATACATAGCGAACTTCCCGCCAATGTGTTTTTATTGCCGACGGTTGGTTTATTCAGCTTTAAAATCCTCCGTGGTTTATGGCTATATCAGGCGCGTGTTCCATGTTCGGTGTGGCAATCATTGGGCGCGGCGTTGACAGGATTATCTTTAACCCATACGGTCGCCAGAGGAACGGTGCAAGGCTTGTTTACTTCCGGTAAACCGTTTATGCGTACGCCCAAGTACGAAAAACAGGGGCCTTTGTTTGCCGGGTTAATGACTATCAGGCAGGAATTGTTCCTGCTGATATTGTTAGGTGCAAGTATTGCCGCGATGAGTTCCATAGATCATTTCGACAACTTAAGCGGTAGATTATGGATAACTGTATTATCGGTGCAGGCCGTTCCTTATGTTGCAACTTTACTCACGCTATTGATCAGCATTGCGCCGAATTATGGCCGTCAATCCAAAATTCTTGCCGAACAACTGGATGAATAACACAAATGTGTTACCGGAGGCAGACGTTGCAGTTTCAAGTCTCTGGTAACCACCCTTGCACCCTTCTAGCCTCTGTCCTCGGCTAAGCGGTCCGGAACATCCACCCGGAAGGAGCGGGCGTTTTCTTACTTAACCGCGGACGGAGGCGCTTTTTAACAGGAAAAAATCAATGACTACCATTCGCCAGGACGACTTTATCCAAAGTATCGCTGACTCGCTGCAATTTATTTCCTACTATCATCCTCTGGACTTTATCCAGGCTTTAGACAGCGCCTATCAAAAAGAGCAAAGCCCTACCGCCAGGGATGCAATGGCGCAAATATTAATCAACTCCCGGATGTGCGCGGAGGGACATCGGCCGATATGCCAGGATACGGGGATAGTCACTGCATTCCTGAAAATCGGCATGGATGTGCAATGGGAGGCCGGTATCAGCGTCGCCGAAATGGTCAACGAAGGCGTTCGCCGCGCTTACAGTTATCCTGATAATGTTTTGCGCGCCTCGATATTGAAAGATCCAGCCGGAAAACGCATCAATACCCGGGATAACACCCCGGCAGTTGTGCACATGGAAGTGATTCCGGGCAATACTGTTGAAGTTAATATAGCGGCCAAGGGCGGCGGCTCCGAGGCCAAAGCAAAGTTCGTCATGCTCAACCCGTCGGACAGCATTGTCGACTGGGTGCTGAAAACCGTGCCTACTATGGGAGCGGGCTGGTGTCCGCCGGGAATTTTAGGCATAGGCATAGGCGGCACGGCGGAAAAAGCCATGATTCTTGCCAAACAAGCCTGCATGGAGTCTATCGATATTCAGGAGCTGATTGCGCGGGGCGCTGACAATGCGCTGGAAGAATTACGTCTGGAACTGTATGACAAAGTGAATGCGCTGGGTATCGGCGCGCAGGGTTTGGGCGGATTGACGACTGTCCTGGATATTAAAATCAGGGATTACCCTACCCATGCCGCCAACAAACCGGTCACCATGATTCCAAATTGCGCGGCAACCCGGCATGCGCATTTTGTCCTGGACGGTTCCGGTCCGGCTGAATTTAAAGCGCCTCGTCTGGAAGATTGGCCAAGCATTACCTGGGATGCGGGCGCGACTGCCCGCAGAGTTAATCTGGATACTGTGACGCCCGCCGAGGTTGCTACCTGGAAACTAGGTGAGACCCTGTTGCTGAGCGGTACGCTGCTTACGGGGCGCGATGCGGCGCACAAACGCATGATTGACCTGTTTGAACGCGGCGAGCCGCTGCCCGAAGGCATCGATTTCGCCAACAAATTTATTTATTACGTGGGTCCTGTTGATCCGGTTCGAGATGAAGTGGTAGGCCCTGCAGGACCAACCACGGCGACGCGCATGGATAAATTCACCGAAGCCATGCTGGCAAAAACCGGATTGCTGGGCATGATTGGTAAATCTGAACGTGGACCCGAAGCGATTGACGCAATCAAAAAACACCAGGCGGTGTATTTGATGGCGGTGGGCGGAGCCGCTTATCTGGTATCAAAAGCCATACGCCAATCGCGTATAGTCGCTTTCGCGGACCTCGGCATGGAAGCTATTCATGAGTTTGTTGTTGAGGATATGCCCGTTACGGTCGCTGTCGACACCCAGGGCGAATCCATACATCAAATAGCTCCAAAAATATGGCAAAAGAAAATAGGCAAGATTCCTGTTGTTGAGGCATCTTAGTGGATCGTAAGTAGTCGTTCAGCAGCCTTTAATATTTTTTATTTTTACCCGCCACAAAGGACACGAAGCCATCATTGCCGAACTCATGAATGAATTGGGCTGACTATTAAATTAACCGCTATCACAACAACTCAGGAAAAACGATGCAGATACAGCTCCAGCCCGAATTTGATGACATATTACAACCATTGGGTAGTCATGCTGCGGAATTCTTTTTAGCAGCAAGTCTGTATCACGCCAGAAAAATAAGCTTTGCGAGAGCTGCACACATGGCTGGCTTGTATTTTGACAGTTTTAAAACGCTTCTAACGGAACATTTCAAACAAGGCTACATTATGAGCGATGAATGTGTCCTAGAAGATATGTGTACTGTTGAAAAACTATAAAACTGTGAAAGTCGTACTTAATACCAGTCCAATCATTTTTTTAAGCAAGATTGATTGACTTAAGTTGTTGGCTGACTGTTTCGATGAGATTGTTACACCTAATGCTGTTGTCTGGCAAAAGATCAGACAACTCGCCGATCAGCGCGGCATATATTTATCACCACAGCCTTAGATCATGATAGCGTTCAGATTACGATTAGAGGTATTGTGACTTAAAATGATGTAATTTTTAAAAAATTGAGATTTATGGACAACACCATCAGGGTTGTTTTACCATCAGTGCTTGATGGGGCTAAAAAAAGGGGGGCGGCTTTGGCGCAAATTAAAGCCAGGAATTACAGCCAAAAATATGCCGGTGCTGCAAACAGCGTGTTTTTAGGTAACGGATCAAAGAACAGCGGTGGATTGGGCGCATCAAATTCGCAACTTGGTTGATGTGCAGTACCCTCGCGCTGAACTCATTACCTTGGTTATGGATAATTTAAACACTCACACAGGAGCATCTCTGTATAAAGCATTCGCCCCTGAGGAAGCACGAAGAATTCTGGATAAATTGCAAATCCACTACACCCCCAAGCATGGTAGTTGGTTAAATATGGCGGAAATAGAATTGAGCATCTTATCTCGTCAATGTTTAGATCGACGCTTTCCAGACCAAGAAACATTAAAGATGGAAATCGCAGCATGGCAATGCTTGGGGTAGCCCAGATGAGCCTCCATTTCGGCGTTAAGCGAGGCTTCTACGGTGATTTTAACCCATCTTCGTGACTCCAGTCTCCCTAAGTTATTGATTTTTGGTTACCGGCGGTTTTCATTTCGAAAAAACCCTTTAAAATCAATGCTCATTTTTCGCTCTCTCTTGTAGTGCCATCCATTTAGGTTTGCATCTTGATTTTTTCCGGAATAGCGCCCATGCTAGAGCCATGTATATTCGAAGAACCAAAACTAAAACAGCGGATCATGGCGAAGATTCCTATACCTATCGGATCGTTGAATCCGTGCGTGAGGGAACACAAGTCAAGCAACGTACGCTACTCAATCTGGGCAAAGACTTTGCCATTGAGCCCGCGCACTGGCCCTTGCTTGCGGCCAGAATTGAACAGCTTCTGCAAGGCTCAGCGCCGCGCCAAGACGAGTTGTTTCATTTAGAGGATGATGCCGGTCAACTTCTGGAGGCCGCCGCCGTGCGCTATAGCGACCTCATCATCGCGAAACTGGCGCAACCGGTGGCGGCAGCGACGCCCGGGCAGGATTATCATAGTGTCGGCATTAATCATATCGAAGCCCATCAAGCCCGCAGCATCGGCGGGGAAACGTTGGCGTTGCATGCGGTCATGCAGTTGCAGCTGGATCAGAAGCTTGCCGCACTGGGCTTTAACAAAATCGATGCCGCGGCGGCATTGGGCAGCATCATAGGGCGCATGATTTCACCCGGCAGCGAACTGCAGACCCATGACTGGCTGCAAGCACGTACCGGCCTGGGTGAACTGCTTGATCATGACTACGGCAGCACCAGTCTGACGCGCCTGTACACCATCAGCGATAAGTTGCTCAAACACCAGTCGGCGCTGGAAACTTTTCTGGGTGCTCAGGAGCAGACCTTATTCGATTTAAACCGGAGCATCGTCTTGTACGACTTGACCAACACCTATTTTGAAGGCCAGTGCGCCCAAAACCCCAAGGCCCGGTTCGGCCGCTCCAAAGAAAAACGCCGTGATTGCCCATTGGTGACCTTAGGTCTGGTTCTGGATGGCAATGGCTTCCCGCTCAGCAGCCAGGTCTTTCCAGGCAACGCCAGCGAGCCCGCCACGTTGGCGCTGATGCTGGACGGTCTGCAGGGGAAAAATCCATTAGCCGGAGAAAAACCGGTCATTATCATGGATGCCGGCATTGCCAGCGCTGACAATCTCGCCTGGTTAAGCGCGCGCGGTTATCTTTACCTGGTGGTCAGCCGGGAACGCTACCTACAAGATCCCAGAGACCAGGATAATGCCGTACTGGTTAGGGAAACCGGACAGAGCAAAGTCAGCGTTTACCGCACAATCGATGCAGAAACCGGGGAAACCCGGCTCTATTGCCACTCCGATCAAAAAGCCAAAAAAGAACAGGCCATCCGCAACCGCTTCCACGTTCGTCTGGAAGAGGGGCTCGACAAGCTCCATGCCGGTTTGGACAAAAAAGGCACGATCAAAAACTACGCGAAAATACTCGAACGCATTGGCCGGCTGCGCGAAAAAAACAGCCGCGTCGCGCAAGACTACCGCATTGAAGTCATTGCTGATGACGCGAAAAACAACGCCATCCGTATTGAATGGCAGCGTGAACCCAAAAGTGAACAAAAAGACCGGCACTGCGGAGTTTACTGCCTGAGAACCACTACTCCGGACTGGTCGGAAGAACAATTGTGGTCAACCTATATCATGCTGACCGAGATCGAAGCCACGTTCAGAAGCTTGAAAACCGACCTCGGCTTACGTCCAGTTTTCCACCATAAAGAAGAACGCGTCACCGGACACTTGTTCATTACTTTAATGGCCTACCATCTGGTGCATACCCTGCGCTATCAACTCAAGCAGCAGGGTATCCATTTAAGCTGGGACAGCATACGCAACATTATGTCGACCCAACAACGCCTCACGATTACCTTGCCGACAGAGGATAATAAGACCATTCACCTGCGCACAACAACCCAAGCCGAAACACGCCAAAAACAACTATACGCAGCCTTAAGTATCAAACCTGACCTGATAGGTAAATGTAAGACGATTATTGATAAGAAAAAATATGTAGTGCCATTTGAGATAAATTAAAATTTTAACTTATTGAAATAACAAGAAATTATCAGTAGAATTCACGAAGATGGGTTAAGTAGCTCTCTGGTTAACGAAGAGAGGTCCGCTTCCGACTTAATGCCTCGGGCCAAATCCTGAATCGCTGAAACTAAAACTGGGTCATTGATGATGTTGCTCATTTTCATTCCTCCTTAAGGAATTTTACTACGTTGAAAATAAGCAGTTATACGAAATTATTTACACCCTCCTTGGATCAGCAGATACTAAGGCTTTGGCAGGTCTGCATAAGTTGCAAAATGAAATGCTGAAATTAAACATCTTGACCATACAAGATACGAGAAATCACTATGAATCCCAATGCCATTAAAGAGCTTTTACTTTACAGTCTCGCCTTCAACTATGCGATTCTCATGATTTGGTTTGCCGTATTCAGTCTTGCTCACGACTGGATGTACCGCTTCCACAGTCGATGGTTCCGCATCCCGCCTGAAACCTTTGACGCACTCCACTACGCCAGTATGGCATTCTACAAAATCGGGATAATCATGCTAAATATCGTTCCTTTAGCCGCATTCTGGCTTGTCTTCTAATGGGTTTCAGGAAGAAGCATTAGCGCATCATTCAATAGATTTTCCCCGTAATTACATACTGAATCTGATAGTTTTCGAAAATGCGGATGTTATATATTTTTCCGTTCCCGTTTTGGGTCAGGGTCTAAATCTTCAGGTGGTATGAGCGGTTGATTTGCTATGCGGGGCGTAGTCTGATTGATGTTCAGATTGAGCGACAAGAACGGGTCGGATGCAGTCGCAAAATCGTTTTCTTTGGGTAAGGTGATGTCAGTAAGCGGAGATGTTGCAAATTTTTGCTCATCAACAGTAGGCAAGGCTTTTATTTTCAAGGGTGTATGACTTGCTGTTATTGCCGGGGATTGATTCAGGAATTGAGTAATGCTGGCCAGCCGCTGGTGTAATTGGTTGGCATTAGCAGGCGGCAAGAGAAAGGTAAATGGTCCTTCGGCTGGTAATTCAGGATTGAGATAACCCGGATTAAGGCGGTTGAATTGCTCGTAACTGAGATTGGCAAGTTGTGCAACCGACTTAAAATCTTTTTTTGCCAAGTAGTCAATATCATGTTTACGATCAATTTTGACTTTAACAAAAAAGGGTTCGTTTCTTACCGGAGAAAGCTTTAATCCATGAGCGCCAGGGTTTGCAAATATGCTGGATAATGCCAGGAAACGAGGGACATACTCTTGGGTTTCTTCGGGTAAACGCAAAGACCAGTAATCGGTATCGAGACCTTCCGCTATGTTGCGGTTAATGGCGTCATCCACTGCGCCCAAGCCACAGTTGTACGCAGCCAACGCAAGCAGCCAGTCACCCTTATAATGCTGATTCAGGAATGACATATAACGCATTGCAGCCTGAGTGGAGGCGGCGATATCAAGTCTGGCATCATAGTGATCGCTTTTATACAAGTTGAAATCATGCCCTGTGCTTGGGATGAATTGCCAAAGTCCGGCGGCGCTTTTGGGCGATAGCGCAGTTGGCAAATAGGCGCTTTCTACAATAGGTAATAAAGCCAATTCGTGAGGTAACTTATGTTTACTAAGGCTGTCAACGATATGATAAAGATAGGGGCGTGCGCGTTCCGCGACTTGGTGCAGGTAATCCCGGTGTTGGGAGTACCAAACAATATGCTTGTTGACCCGTTTGTAGTTAATCGCTTCCTTGGCAAGTTTTGATGTTGGATCAGACAAGCCTCGTCCAGCAGGGTAGGATGTAATTATTGGGTTACCAAAATGCTTGTTTAATTTTGGATAGATATTGATGCGTGAATGGAGCCTTACCAGTGCGGCAGCATTTTTTTCCAGTGCGGCATTTTTTGAGGAAATTGATTGTTCCTGTGGAGCTACATAATTACGGAATCTTGACGAGAAGGCTGAGTTAAGCTTTAGACGGCCATAAGGCGTGTAATTATTCAAGGGCGCAGAAGCAGTTGGCGGAAGCCTAAGTTTTTTAAGGCCAGGCATTCGTTCCGATCGGGCTCTTGTAGACTGAGGCGAAATTTCGCTGATACGGGTTTCCGTGGAATAAAGAGTCTTAGGATAAAGGACAACACGAGTATGTGGGTGTGTTTGAGTGACAGATGGCTCTGCCAGACCGTTGATATTTTGATATGACAATGTTTCCACCGCGTTTGGCCGAGGAATTTGCATGCCTGAACGAATGCGCTCCCAAACATCGCCGGGATTTTGCAATTTCTTTTGCTTAACAGAAATCAATCCGGGATCTATGTTATTTCCGCGCAAGCGCGTAGCTTGCTGACGGTGGTGATTTTTTTTATTTGACTTAGCATCAATAGGGGCTGCCAAAATCTGAGTGGATTGGGCCAATAATGACGAGCCAGCCAAAATGTTTAATACTAAAATCAATAGCCGCATTATGTACCTTTTCTATAACCTGGTTATTAATATCCGGAATAAATGGATGCAAATGCTTGAGATGCAAAAAAGTAGTAGCAAAATAAACAAATTGCTCTTAAAGAAATTCATTGAGTGTTAAGGTCAATAAGTTTTATATCTAACTAATTCACGAAAATTGAATAAACTCCGTTGATTGGATTAATTCAAGTCAGGTAATGTAACCTTTTTTATTAAAATCCGGAATTAAAAGTTTCACACATGTCATTGCGGTTCAATTAAATCCGCTGCCTTGGCGATCGGAATCAAATGAGTTTGGGTCACTGGTTGCCGTTATTTTTTGCCCAATAGCAGACGGTTTCATCTGAAAAAAGGCGGTATGGATTCCATCAAGATTAAAATCATGCTGATATATCTTGAAAATGGATAAAAATACTGCGTAAGCAGGGAATATTCATTCTTGGAAATTGCTCGAAGTGATAAAATAGCTTTTAAATGCATCAATCAAAAAATTGATTCGACTACTGGTCAGAACATTGCCGGTGTTTACACAGCGTCGCCGTAAATCAGACTGATTGTGCAATCTGCTTATCAAAGAATAACCTCATTACCTCCTACAATACCTTATACATATTTATGACAAAGATCCCCACCGTCGGCTTTATTAGTTTGGGCTGCCCGAAAGCGCTAGTTGATAGCGAAAGAATTTTAACTCAGCTCCGTTCGGAAGGTTATGACATTTCACCGACTTACCGGGACGCTGATCTGGTTGTTGTTAACACTTGCGGATTTATTGATGCCGCGGTGGAGGAATCGCTGGACAGTATTGGTGAAGCATTAGCTGAAAACGGTAAAGTGATCGTTACCGGTTGTTTAGGTTCCAGAGAAGATGAAATCAGGTCGCGTCATCCCCAGGTTTTAAAAGTGACGGGTGCTCACGCTTTAGAAGAAGTCGTGGCTTCGGTGCATGAACATTTGCCGCAACGGCATGATCCTTTTACCAGTCTGTTGCCTCCGCAAGGGATAAAATTAACGCCTGATCACTATGCCTATTTAAAAATATCCGAAGGCTGTAATCATCGCTGTACATTCTGTATTATCCCGTCAATGCGCGGAGACCTGGTCAGCAGGCCAGTAGATGATGTTATGCTGGAAGCGGAGCGTCTGGCTAATGCCGGCGTAAAGGAATTGTTAGTGGTTTCACAAGATACCAGCGCTTATGGATTGGATTTAAAGCATCAAAGCCGGGACTGGAAAGGTCGTTCTGTTAAAACACGCTTTTATGATTTGGCGGGTGCGTTGGGCGGCTTGGGTATCTGGGTGCGCATGCATTATGTTTATCCGTATCCTCATGTTGACGAAGTGATTCCATTAATGGCGGAAGGGAAAATATTGCCTTATCTGGATATTCCTTTTCAACATGCCAATAGCCGTATTCTTAAATTGATGAAACGTCCGGCTGCCACCGAAAATAACTTGAAACGAATCAGGGCATGGCGGAGCATCTGTCCTGATATTACTTTACGCAGTACATTTATAGTCGGGTTTCCCGGAGAGACCGAACGGGAATTTGAAGAATTATTGCAATTTCTGACCGAAGCGCAGCTCGATAGAGTTGGCTGTTTTGCATATTCTCCTGTCAAGGGTGCCGTTGCTAATGATTTGCCGGATTTGATTCCTGAAGAGATCAAGCAGGACCGTTTGGATCGTTTTATGGCTCATCAGGCCGAAATTAGTTCCGCGCGTTTACAGCAGCGGGTCGGAAGAATTGAAACGGTCCTGATTGATGAGGTGGTGGAAGAAGGTGCTGTAGCAAGAAGCAAAGCCGACGCGCCGGAAATAGACGGGCAGGTTTTTATTGATGGCGCGACTCACCTTAAAGCCGGTGATTTTGTTGAAGTCGAGTTAGAGGAAGCTGATGAATATGACCTGTGGGGCCGTTTGGTTTAGCCAGCAACGAATACGTTTTAATATAAAGCCCATTAAACAAAAAACCCAGCAGTAATGCTGGGTTTTTTGGTCGTGCAACTTAATTCATTTAAAGTTCGATTGAACTTGAAACTTTTTGCTTAGATCCATCAGGATCGTCCATACATCCAGACAAGCCAACAATCACTACTGCCATAGCCAAAAGTGCTAAGATTTTTTTCATAATAATATCCTCCAAAGGGGTTTAAATTATTTTATTTATTGTGCGCCAATTTATAAAAAGCACGGACAATTTATATCATGACTGGAACGATGATGCAATATTAAAAGCGGTTTAGCCCATTGGAGCCGTTACAACGAATTGATATTAGCGGGTAAGTCGAAGGAAATTAAGTTGCCGCTCCATTTCACGGTTCCGATGGTTGTCCATGGGGCTGAAAAATTTTGGTGTAATTGATCATAAACCCAATAACTTGGCGCGTTGATTTTTTTAAGTTTAATATGAAACACCGTGTTATTGATGTCTAGGCCTATTTTCCGGCCCCAGAAAGCTGTAACTTTCATGATAAACTTTTGTAAGCGCGTGTTGTTAATGGTCGGCGTAACGGCAATATTGGCCCACATGGAATGAATGCGGCCCCAGTTTGGCGCGAGTAACCGGCCTTGTTGGTTGACAAAAGGCAGCCAGCGTTCAATGCCATTTTGATCGGTATAGGTAATCGCCAGGATATGGTCATAGCCGGCAAAATGATCGTGCAGGTAAAGAGCATGCGGGGTAATGCCCAAAAAGGTCAGCGACACCATAATAAGGGCGTTACTGGCTTCGGCAATAGGCGCGCTGATAGGGTTATGCTTGGCGGCAAAATCCAATCGGTAAGCAAGCCCGTAATGAATCGTGCTGTTTAATTGCAAAATCAGTATAGCGATTAGTATCTTTGCAAGCCTTCTGGAAAAGGCTTTGGGTTTACGGGCGGCAAAACATTCAAAAATTTGATGATATAAGTTCTGGTCATGCAATTCCGGAGTTATAATGCACTCGGAAGTGCACGGGATGCGGGCGCGTGAATCTGCAATGGACCGGTATTTTATTACGGCGAATGCATGGATTCCAGGCAGGCTTAAAATTAATCCTACAGGATACAGATAACGCATTTTTTTAAGTATTTGAATATAAGTATTAACGCCTGAATAAATACGATTCTCTCTGTCCAGGGCATATAAATCCAGCATCAAAGCTTCAGGGCTTATTGCGGCCATTGCAGGGTATTGCGCGGCATAATCCTGAGCGCTTTTAAAGTCTATGCGCTTAAATATATCGAAATGATTAAATATAAGAACGGTTCGATTACACAAGGGGCATTGTTGGTCAAAAAATACAGTCAAAGCGGGTTGCCCGGCGGTCAGCAGTTTACCCATTGCGCGCCACCAGTTAAATGGGACCAGTAAAATATAAAATACCAGCATTCCCATGCCAAAAGGGTAGATATTTAAAGATACGGTAATGCCTAGATGAAGCGCCAAACCGGCGAATAAATAAAGGCAACGTAAGCGGCGATTTGAAAAAAAGAATATAAAGGTAAATTGGAAGACCAATATGGCATAGCCTATGGCCTTTTCCAGCAGCTCATTATTGAGCAAAAATGACATGTCGATGGCTGAAACATAGTAGGGCTGCGTTGATGGCAGCCAGGAGCCAAGGCCGTTTCTCCAGTGTTCGGCAAATAGTTTATGAACGGCCGAGTCGAAATAAAGAAACCCAAGGCAAATCAACAAAGGCAGATAGTAGGTCAGGCTCGAAACAGTGGGCTTTGGATAGGTGCTATAGTGCCTAAAGGGTGTGCTGAGTTTGTATCTTAGATTGTCTATGGAAAATGCGCGGTCGCCGGGCATAAAAAGCAGAAAAAACCCGGCTCCGGTCATGAATGAATCAAAACCGCCGTCAAAATCCCGCTGCATGGTTGTGAAATTAACGAAGACAATCCAGAAAATGTAATTACAGATAACGGCAAATTGGTATCGGTAGCCAGCTATTATAAAACCGGCAATAATTCCCCAAAGACACAAGAAAAAGGGAATCATGGGGAATTCAACGTCTATATAGGGGATAGGGTCGAATATTAAGTGATTGAAATACAGCAGGAAGAAAATTTCCTGCAAAGTGACCAAGCCATAAAAAAGCCGGAATAAGCCAATACCGGTTGCTGGTACTTGTTTTGATTGAAGCTCTAGGATTTTGGAGATTATAAATTTAAACATTTCATTATTGAAAATGTGTAAATTATAATATAGCTGCGGTTTGTTTTGGAGAAATATTCAGAAATAAATAAGGCCGCGAACCATTCACGATGAACGGATAACGGCCTAAAGTGTAACCGAAACCGGTTGGCTAAGCTTATTTTTCGTCGTCTGGATGCTCAGCGAATACCCATTTCAAAAGAAAGTATACAGCAGCTACAACCACTACAGCGCCGACCATGCCAGCTGGTGTTTTTAGTGTTTCAGTCAGATCTAAAATAAATCCCATGTATGTGTCTCCTAACTTAATAATTTTTATGTTTGAGAAATTGCTAATTTCATAGCAAGCGGAAGTTGCATCATACTTTAGGTAAAGTTAAAGTCAAGGCTTATTATAAGCGGACATTAAAATATCGCCGGCAAGCAAATATTCGTCACTATTGTTGTTAAAGCTCGATAACTGATGTGGTATAGTTTAAGTTCTGTTTTTGAAGCTGGTACACTAGGGGAAATAACAATAATGAAAAGATACGTTAAAATATTACCGTTGGCGGCGCTTTTTTTTGCGTTTTCAGCGCATGCAGAGGTTGCATTAAAAAACAGCACTGAAATCCTGGGGAAATGGAAATTATATGCTGAAGCGACTAAATTGGATGGAGAGCAGAAACCCGTTACCATCGAATGGGACTTTAAAGAGGATGGGGTTCTTAAGCAGACGGCAACAGATTCTGTGGGTCGAACCAAAGAGATGAAAATAGATATTAAATATGCAGTAGAAAATGGAGAAATTAAAAAGCAGACAAAGCCTGGACAAGAAAAGTATGAATCATGCAAGGTTGTCGAAAAAGAAGGCTCGAAAATGATTTTAAAATGTCCATTCCTTTACTATTTTCTAACAAAAATATAATTAAAATTAATATGAGATAAGGGGTATAAATTATGATAAGCGGTATGGTGATGATTTTTGTAGCGCTCTGGTTCTATCAGTCTGCTATGAAAGCGAAGGTAGATAATGTCTTAATGTGGGTTGCTATCGGTTCAATTGGTTTTTTTGCTTTGGTGTGGATATTACAAGGTTTCAATATTTATTTGTTGGAATCTTTCAGGGCAAGTGAAGGCGGAGCAAGCTATGAAGCAATTCAGGGCGCTGATAGAAAAAATGCCGGGGACTTCCTGGGTTTTGCCGGGTATTTAAAGTCGCTTTATGAAGAGCTTTCACCTTCAATCGTCGGCTTCGTGGCTATTGCGTTTGTTCGTTTAAAATTTATCACTAAAGAAAGTTTTTCAGTGGCTAATTTATTCAGCGGCATAAAAGAAATGTTTCAAAGCATCAAGCAGAGCTTTAAAACACCAGAGTAAAAGCGCAAATTGAAAAAAAAGCCCAGGCTTAGCTTGGGCTTTTTTTTTAGGTCATTGCATCATACGATAGTGGAAACAAGAAAAACAATTGCAACAACAAACAGAACAGTGAAAATTATACCTCCTATGATATAGGTTGAGAGGGATCCGTGTTCGAAATCTTTTTTTCTATTTTCCTCGCTTTGCACTCCGACAAAAGCAGCTAGAACACTTTTAAATACTTGAGTAATGGTTGGTTTTGACATGCTCATCTCCTAAACACAGTGACAAAAATAATAGTGCCTGGTAGCTTTTTAAGCAATGATTATATTCAGGCAAGATAAACCCCCTTGGCAATTTCAATGAGCAAAACAGAATTATTAAAACAACAATTGAGTCAAAGAATCCTGTTTCTTGATGGCGCAATGGGTACTATGATCCAAAGTTACAAACTGGAAGAAAAGGATTATCGCGGCGAGCGATTTTCTCAGTGGGATGTTGATCTTAAAGGGAATAATGATTTATTGTCATTAACCCAGCCTGATATTATCAAAGCTATTCACAATGCTTACTTCGAGGCTGGTTCGGATATTGTTGAAACCAACACATTCAACTCAACCAGTATCGCAATGGCTGATTACCGGATGGAATCGTTGGTCTATGAAATTAACCTTGAGTCGGCTCGTCTAGCCAGGCAAGCCGCCGATGAATGCAGTCAAAAAACACCTGAAAAACCGCGTTTTGTTGCTGGCGTCCTTGGTCCTACCAATCGCACTGCCTCAATGTCGCCCGATGTCAATGATCCGGGATTTCGTAATATAAGCTTTGACGAGCTGGTTGAAGCATACACTGAGGCCACGCGGGGCCTTATTGATGGAGGCGCGGATATCATACTGATTGAAACCGTTTTCGACACGCTGAATGCAAAAGCTGCGATTTTTGCAGTAGAACAATATTTTGCACAAATCGGCTATAAACTGCCCGTGATGATTTCCGGTACGATTACCGACGCATCGGGTAGAACGCTGTCCGGACAAACAGTTGGCGCTTTCTGGAACTCATTAAAGCATGTTGATCCCATATCTTTCGGCTTTAACTGTGCATTGGGTGCGAAAGAACTACGCCAATACATAGCCGAATTATCAACACTATGCGATACGCACGTTTCCGCTCATCCTAATGCAGGGCTGCCAAATGAATTTGGTGAATATGACGAATCGCCGGAGGCAATGGCTGAAGAATTGGCGGACTGGGCGCGTAGCGGCTATTTGAATATTATTGGCGGATGTTGCGGCACATCGCCGGCGCATATTAAAGCCATAGTTGAAGCAGTTCAAGCTTACAGTCCCAGAATAATTCCGGAAATTGAAAAACGATGCCGTCTGGCGGGGCTTGAACCCATGTCCATCGGCCCGGACAGCCTCTTTGTCAATGTTGGTGAACGTACCAATGTGACCGGTTCCGCGGCTTTTAAACGGCTGATCATTCAAGGCGATTTTGAAGCGGCTTTGGATGTCGCCAGACAACAGGTCGAGAATGGCGCCCAGATTATCGACATCAATATGGATGAGGGCATGTTGGAGTCAAAACAGGCGATGGTGCGCTTTTTGATGCTCATAGCATCCGAGCCGGATATAGCCAAGGTGCCGATTATGCTGGATTCCTCCAAATGGGAAATTTTGGAGGCGGGTCTTAAATGCATTCAGGGCAAAGGCGTGGTGAATTCCATTTCGCTTAAAGAAGGCGAAGAGGTTTTTATTAAACATGCCAACCTTGTACATCGCTATGGCGCGGCAGTTATCGTCATGGCCTTTGATGAAGAGGGGCAGGCGGATACTAAAGACAGAAAAGTCGGAATTTGTCAGCGCGCTTATAAAATTTTGACTGAACAGGTCGGTTTTCCACCGGAAGATATTATATTTGATCCCAATATTTTCGCCATTGCCACGGGAATCGATGAACACAATAATTACGGGCTGGATTTTATTGAAGCCACCTGCGAGATTAAGCGGACTTTGCCTTATGCGCTGATTTCCGGCGGCGTTTCCAACGTTTCATTTTCGTTTCGCGGCAATAATCCGGTGCGGGAAGCGATCCACGCCGTGTTTTTATATCACGCCATTCAAGCCGGTATGTCCATGGGCATTGTTAATGCCGGTCAATTGGCGATATATGCCGATATACCGGAAGACTTGCGTGATGCGGTCGAAGATGTCGTGTTAAATCGCCATGATGGCAGCGGCACGGAAAAATTGCTGGAACTTGCCGGGAAATACCGTGGCGATGGCAGCAGCAGTGAAGTCAAACAGGAAAATCTGGAATGGCGCGGCTGGCCGGTCAATAAGCGTCTGGAACATGCACTGGTCAAGGGTATTACCGATTTTATTGATGAAGATACCGAGCAAGCGAGACTGGAAGCCGAAAGACCCCTGCATGTCATAGAAGGCGCATTGATGGATGGCATGAATGTCGTGGGTGACTTGTTTGGCGCGGGCAAAATGTTCTTGCCGCAAGTGGTTAAATCAGCGCGGGTAATGAAAAAAGCTGTCGCTTATCTGATGCCATTTATGGAAGCCGATAAAGCCGGCGGCGAACGGCAAACCAACGGTAAAATTCTGATGGCTACAGTCAAAGGCGACGTGCATGACATCGGTAAAAATATCGTTGGAGTAGTGTTGCAATGTAATAATTATGATGTGATTGATTTGGGAGTTATGGTTCCCGCCGAAAAGATTTTGCAAACCGCGCGCCTGGAAAACGTTGATATCATCGGTTTAAGCGGCTTGATTACGCCATCTCTGGATGAAATGGTGCATGTGGCCAAGGAAATGCAGCGTCAGGGTTTTACCATCCCTCTGATGATAGGCGGCGCAACCACTTCACGCGCCCATACAGCAGTAAAAATAGAGCCGAATTATCAGGGGCCTACGGTTTATGTGACTGATGCTTCGCGCGGCGTCGGCGTAGCCAGTAATTTGTTGAGCGCTGATCTGAAGGATGACTTTGTTCAAGGCGTACGCGAAGAATATGAGGAGGTCAGGGAGCGGCACAAAGGCAAGGAAGCCAAAACCAGGCAGCATTCATTGGAAGAAGCGCGGCGCAATAAGTTTAATTGGGGGACATTCCACAACCCGGTCAAGCCGTCATTTTTAGGCATCAAGATTATTGAGCGTTTCCCGCTCGATACCCTGGTGTGGTATATCGACTGGAGCCCATTTTTTCAAACCTGGGAAATGGCCGGAGGTTATCCAAAAATACTCGATGATAAAGTGATTGGCATTGAAGCCAGAAAACTGTTTGACGATGCGCAAGTGATGCTGAAAAAAATCATCAGCGAAGAGTGGCTGACCGCAAAAGCGGTTGTCGGCTTTTTCCCTGCGAACAGCGACGGTGATGATGTTATTGTCTACACAGACGATACTCGCAAGCAGCGGCTGGAAACATTGATTCATCTGCGTCAGCAAAATGTCAAAGCTCCGGGACGCCCCAATTATTGTTTGTCTGACTTCATTGCGCCGGTTGATAGCGGCAAGGCCGATTATATCGGCGCTTTTGCTGTTACGACAGGCATAGGCATCGAGGAAAAATTGCAGCAATTTGAGCAGGACCATGATGATTACAGTTCCATTATGCTCAAGGCACTGGCGGATCGCTTGGCGGAAGCGTTTGCGGAATATCTGCATCAAGTGGTCAGAAAAGACTATTGGGGCTATGCCGAAGACGAGGCCTTTGAACCCGAGCAGTTGATAAACGAAGCTTACCGGGGAATACGTCCCGCGCCCGGTTACCCTGCATGCCCTGATCATACCGAGAAAGGGAAGTTGTTTGAATTGCTTCATGTAACCGAAAATACCAGCATAGAACTCACTGAAAGTTATGCCATGTATCCGGCGTCAGCCGTCAGCGGATGGTATTTTGCTCACCCGGAAGCGCAGTATTTTAATGTCGGAAAAATAGATAGGGATCAATTACAGGATTTCGCCAGGCGTAAAGGCTTGGCGGAGGAAGTGGCCGAGCGCTGGCTGGCGGCGCATTTACACCATTAAGACGCAAGTGTTGATAATTGCTTGGTTAATGGGTTATCTTGACAAACCGGCCAAGCATTAATGATTCAATTGCTGCTTTTTGGCACATCCGGCTGCCATCTTTGCGAACAGGCTGAACAGGTTATCAAGGAATGCTTGCCGGACAACCTCGATCTGGCAATTGAAACAATAGATATTTCCGGGCAGGAACAGTGGGAAGAACAATATTCCTTGCGTATCCCCGTTTTATATCATCCGGAAACCAAAAAAGATTTGGGATGGCCTTTTAACCAATGGCAAGTTAAAGAATTTATCAACGAGTTAACCGATGGCTGAAAATTACCGGATAGAAAAAGATAGCATGGGTGAGCTGGAGGTTCCGGAAGAAGCCTTATACGGCGCACAAACGCAACGCGCTATCAATAATTTCCCCATTAGCGGTTTAACCCTGCCGACTGCTTTCATAAAAACCATCGCACTGATTAAAAAAACCGCGGCGCAAGTCAACATGGAGCTGGGAGAGCTTGAGCCTGTTAAAGCCAATGCCATCATTCAGGCCGCTCAACAAATAATGGACGGACAGTATCAACAACAATTTCCTGTTGATGTGTTTCAGACCGGTTCCGGCACCAGTACCAACATGAATGTCAATGAAGTATTGGCTAATCTGGCGGCGCGGATAACAGGCATGGACGTCAGCGCCAATGATGACGTTAATAGAGGGCAGAGCAGCAATGACGTGATTCCAAGCGCTATTCATGTCAGTGCGGCCATTGAGTGCCAACAAAAGCTCCTGCCCAATTTACAGCATCTTGCGGAAACCATAGAACAAAAAGCCGGTTCGGTGGATGATGTCACGAAAACCGGGCGCACTCATTTAATGGATGCCATGCCCATACGGCTTAGCCAGGAAATGGGCGGCTGGGCCTTGCAGATACGCAACGGCATCGACCGCATTAATGCCACTATGCCAAGAGTGTATAAATTAGCCCAAGGCGGCACGGCCGTTGGCACCGGCATTAATGCCCATGCCCAATTTGCGATGCAATTCGCCAAAACCTTAAGCAGAGAAACCGGCTTGCCTTTTAAGCCGAATGATTCATTTTTTGAAAGTTTGAGCTGTCAGGACGCCACCGTTGAATTGTCCGGCCAGTTGAAAGTCATCGCGGTGAGTTTAATGAAAATTGCCAACGACCTGCGCTGGATGAACAGCGGACCGCTTGCGGGACTGGGCGAAATAGAGCTTGCTGCATTACAGCCGGGCAGCAGCATTATGCCCGGAAAGGTCAATCCGGTGATCCCGGAAGCGGTAGCAATGGTCGCAGCCCAGGTCATTGGCAATGACGCGACGATTACTATTGCCAGTCAATCCGGCGCTTTCCAGCTCAATGTCATGTTGCCGTTGATTGCCTACAATATTTTGCAAAGCATCGATATTCTGGCTAATGTGATCGAAGCGCTTGCCGATAAAGCCATTGCCGGTTTCACCGTTAGAACCGGTAATCTGCAACAGGCGCTGGCAAGAAATCCCATTCTGGTGACAGCGTTAAACCCCATTATCGGCTATGATAAAGCCGCTGAAATAGCGAAAGCCGCTTATAAACAAGGGCGTCCTATTATCGATGTGGCGGCAGAAATGACGTCTTTAAGCCGGGAAGAATTGGAAAAACTGCTGGAACCATCGCATTTAACGCAAGGCGGCATTAACGAATAAGCTGCACATTCCTTGGTTAAAGTGAGAGAATTCAGGTTTGTGATGATGCCTTCATTCAGGCTTCTGAAAAAAAGTGGCTCTATGTGAATCGTAGTGGGTAGTGCGATAATTTAACCATGAACAGTGAAACATTATTCAGTATGGCTCTGGGCCTGCAATCACCCTGGCAGGTCAAAAACGTGACCTTTTCTACAGACGAATCAGCGCGTAGTGAACTTCACCTGCGTATCGGTTTTGCATCGGGCTCACGCTTTCCAGATGAAGCGAACGAACTCTGTCCGGTGCATGATACCGTGGAACGGCAATGGCAACATTTGAGCTTTTTTGAGCACACCTGTTATCTCCATTGTGCGGTGCCGCGCATTACCACGACCGATGGTAAAGTCCGTACCGTTGACGTTCCCTGGGCACGTCCCGGTAGCGGCTTTACCTTATTATTCGAAGCCTTGGCGTTAGCCTTGATTGAGCGGGAAATGCCGGTTAATCGGGTTGCAGAGATACTGAAAGTTAATCCACAGCGTATCTGGACGATTTTTAATCACTGGATTAGCAAGGCAAAAGCAGCCGATGATCCGGGTACGATAACCCAGCTGGGCGTCGACGAAACCTCGACCAAAAAAGGCCATCATTACGTCACGCTGGGCGTTGATTTAGAGGAAGCTCGCGTTATTCATGTCACCGAAGGCAAGGGCAAAGCAACCTTAAAAAGCATTCAACAACACCTTGAAAATAAAGGCGTTGATAAGGAACAGATAGAGCAAATCAGCATGGATTTGTCGCCGTCATTTATTGCCGGCGCCGCCGAATCCTTCCCGGCCGCAGAGATTACTTTTGACCGGTTTCATGTTGTTAAATTATTGAACGAAGCCATGAATCAGGTGCGCATTGCCGAACGCAAAGAGCATGATGCCCTGAAAGGCCACAAATACACCTTTCTAAAGAACCGCGAAAATCTATCCGACAAAAAAGAACAGGAGCTGGATGAACTGATTAAGCTCTACCCCACGTTGGGCGAAGCTTACCGGTTAAAGGTGTTGTTCAATGATCTCTGGGAGATGCCCGACAAGCCGGCAGCGGAGGCTTTTCTGAGGCGATGGTGCAACGAGGTCGACGCGGCCAAGATTCCAGCGTTTATGAAGTTCGCCAACACGGTTCGAGCACATTGGTCGGGGATTGTGCAGTTCGTTGAATCACTCATGACTAACGGCGTTCTTGAAGGCATCAATAGCAAGATACAGCTTGCTAAACGGCGAGCCAGAGGCTATCGCAATATCAACAATTTCATTAATATGATTTATTTCCTTTGCGGAAAGTTGAAATTTGATTACCCACTGTATTTCACATAGAGCCGACGGGGTTTATTGTCTTGATTGATGACTTTAATTTGACCAAACCCCGCATTTGTCATGATTTTTAAGTGCTTATATGCCATGTGCGAAGCGAACAGCGTTGAAAAGCCCGGTGCGGTAATTCCGCACGCCGGGATTTGTGAGGGGGCAGTCGGGCAACTGGCTGTCCTACCTTGATGCCTTGAAAAAAAATCATACGTCCCCACATTCTTGTCATTCACATTAACAATTTTAGGAATAGTATCGTGACTGTTGAAGCAAAAAAAGAAACTCTGGGCTTTGAAACTGAAGTTAAACATCTGCTGCATTTGATGATTCACTCCTTGTACAGCAACAAGGAAATTTTCTTGCGTGAGTTGATTTCCAATGCCTCGGACGCGGCGGATAAATTGCGTTTTGAAGCGCTGTCGAATGACGGTCTGTATGAAGGCGATAGCGAGCTGAAAATCCGGCTGGAATTCGATAAAGAAAAACGCACGATTACCATTATAGATAATGGAATTGGCATGAGCCGTGCGGAAGTTCAGGAGCATATCGGCACGATTGCAAAATCAGGCACCCGGCAATTTTTTGAAGCCTTGACCGGTGAACAAGCCAAAGACAGCGAGCTTATTGGTCAATTTGGCGTAGGTTTTTATTCGGCTTTTATCGTGGCTGATAAAGTAACCTTAACCACGCGCAAGGCAGGAGCTGATAAAAGCGAAGGAACACGCTGGGAATCTGCGGGTGAGGGCGATTACACCATAGAAACAGTGGAAAAAGCAAAACGGGGAACAGAAATTGTCTTGCACCTGAAAGAAGCTGAAAGCGAATTTTTAGATGGCTATCGTATCCGTTCAATCGTCAGAAAATTCTCCGATCATATTTCCTTGCCTATCGTCATGGACAAGGAAGTCATGCCGGCAATGGATGAAAAAGAAGAGGGCGAGGAAGCCGAACCACCCGTTGCACAGATTGAAGAAGAAACCATTAACAGCGCTTCGGCATTATGGACCAAAGCCCGGCAAGACATTTCAGATGAAGATTATAGTCAGTTCTACAAGCATGTAGGCCATGATTTTCAAGACCCGTTGACTCATGTGCACAGTAAAGTGGAAGGTACTAATGAGTATACCATGTTGCTTTATGTGCCATCGCGGGCGCCGTTTGATTTGTGGGACAGGGATGCAAAACATGGCGTGAAACTGTATATACGCAAAGTCTTTATTACCGATGATGCCGAGCAGTTAATGCCGCGTTATTTGCGGTTTATCAGGGGGATTATTGACGCCAATTCATTGCCTCTGAATGTATCAAGAGAAATTTTGCAACAAAGTAAACAGATCAGCGCCATTAAATCAGGTGCGGTTAAAAAAGTGTTGGGCATGCTGGAAAATCTGGCCAAAAATGAACCGGAAAAATATGAGAAATTCTGGTCCCAGTTTGGCACGGTCATTAAAGAAGGCCCGATTGAAGATCATGGCAATAAAGAGCGCGTCGCTAAATTGCTGCGTTTTGCCTCTACCCATACGGATACCGATAAACAGGATATTGCGCTGGAAGACTATGTCAGCCGGATGAAAGAAGGGCAGGACAAGATCTATTATGTCACGGCAGACAGTTTTTCCGCCGCGAAAAACAGCCCGCATCTGGAGATTTTCCGCAAGAAAGGCATTGAAGTCTTATTGCTATCCGACCGCATCGATGAATGGCTGGTGTCCAACCTGGATGAATTTG
Source organism: Methylobacter sp. KS41 (assembly GCA_002862125.1). Taxonomy (GTDB): domain Bacteria; phylum Pseudomonadota; class Gammaproteobacteria; order Methylococcales; family Methylomonadaceae; genus Methylobacter_C. The sequence goes on from PHSP01000003.1 coordinate 734,639, forward strand.
ACGGCAAGCACTTACAGTCTGTTGCTAAAGGCGACCTGGATTTAGGCGGCCTGGATGCGGAAGAGGATAAAGCAGCTCAGGAAGAAGTGAATAAAGACTTTGAAGGGGTAATTAAACAGATCAAGGATGTGTTAGGTGATAAAGTCAGCGAAGTGCGTTTGAGCCATCGCTTAACCGAATCACCTGCCTGTTTGGTCGCCGACGTATACGGCATGAGTCTTAACATGGAAAGAATCATGAAGGATGCAGGTCAAATGATGGGCATGGGCAGAAAGCCTGTTTTTGAAATCAATCCTACTCATCCGCTGGTTGTGCGCATGAAAGCGGAACAGGATGATTCACGTTTTGCCGATTTGACCCATATTCTGTTCGATCAGGCGATTTTGAGCGAAGGCGGACAACTGGATGATCCCGCCGCCTTCGTGCATAAGTTGAATGGCTTGTTGCAAGGCTTGTTAAACTAACCATCAGCAACACTAAAAAAGGCTGGAGCGTTCCAGCCTTTTTTATGCGAGGTAAAAAGCTGTCCATTTATGGAAGGCGTTTTTTAAAGATTGCAGCCGAGCGGTTACTTAAAATTTCAGGCTAACAGGTTCTTTGCCGGGCAATCCGGTATAATTAGTTAATTTTATTAACGGCAACATATCAAAAACAGTCATCGTATTCATGTTTTCAAGCAGTATCGGCCTCAATTACCCGGCTTTTATTCAATCAGAACAGCAGAAAAAATCGCGCCTTTTTGCGGGCTTGCTGTTGACAGTGGTTGTGTTGTTGCATACGATGCTGATTTTTTATTTTTTGCATGCGCCTAAAACGGAACTGAAAGACACACCCGTTGCCGTGGAAGTAATGATGCTGCCGGCGCCTGGATCGATGCAAAAACAAGCTGCAAAAGAACCGCCGCCAGCGCCACAAAAAAAAGAACCTATAAAACCCAAGCCCGTCGTCAAGCCGCCTAAACCCGTAAAAAAACAAGTTGTGGTAAAAAAAACCGCGCCCGCGCCTAAACCGCCACAACCGGAAAAAATAAAAGAAGCGGTTCCGGCGCCGGAATTTGAGCCTGCGCCCCCGGTTGCTGCTCCAGTACCCGCTGCAGCGCTTCCGGCTGCCTCCAATTCCCGCGTTACCGCTACGCCTGAGAAAACGGCAAAACAGGTACAGGATCAGAGCAAAACGATTGTTTCAGGTGTTGTGCCATTGCTTCGCGTGCCGCCAAAATATCCTGCCCGCGCTGCAAGCAGACAAATTGAAGGCTGGGTAAAAGTCGAATTTACCATTCAAACTGACGGTACAGTAGATGATGCAGTTGTCGTAGCTTCAGAGCCTGAAACTATTTTTGATGATGCCGCGCTTACCGCCATTAGCAAATGGAAATTTAAAGAGAAAATTGTCAACGGCGTCGCTGTGCCTCAGCGCGCATTGCAAAAGCTGCAATTCAAGCTCGAACAATAATGTTTAAAATTTTACACAAGGATAATAACTGAATGTCTATTCATATCGCCCCGGAATTGATTATTGATGCAACGCTGTACACGTTGCTGGTTTTTTCAGTCACGACGTGGACGCTGATTTTTTTCAAAACCTGGCAGTTTTTTAATAACAGACGCTGCAATGAACGGTTTGAAAATGCGTTTTGGAATTTGCCTGATTTGAAAAAGGTCGAAACTTTATCGTCCGAATTAGCCAAAGGTTCACAAGCGCGGCTTGCTTATGAAGGTTTAGCATGGCTTGATGAGCATCAGCGCTCGGCTGGAACCCTGCTTAAACATCAAGGCAATCCGGCGGAATTGCTGGAACAAGACTTGCGGGTGCAATTGCAGCGTGAGCAACATGCCATGGAGAGCGGGTTAACGTTGCTGGCAAGTATCGGCAGCACTGCGCCCTTTGTCGGTTTATTTGGCACTGTATTAGGCATAATGAATGCAATGCACGATATTACCAAAAGCGGTTCAACCAGTTTAGACGTTGTTGCCGGCCCGATTGGCGATGCGCTGGTCGCGACGGCAATCGGCATTGCCGTCGCTGTCCCGGCTGTTTTGGCGTATAACTTTTTTCTCCGCCGCCTGAAAGTGCAACGTACGCATCTCGAAAACTTCGTCGCCAGTTTCTTATCCGTTGCATTAGATACTAAAAACGAGCAGGCATAAGCGATGGCATTTAAACCGCAATCCGAAGATGAAAGCGCGATGAGCGAAATTAACGTCACGCCTCTGGTGGACGTGATGCTGGTGCTGGTGATTATTTTACTGGTTACCGCGCCGCTACTGACGCAATCGGTTCATGTCACCTTGCCGAAAACCGCCGAAACAACCGCTGATATTAATGCGCAACCGTTACAAGTCGGTATTGACGCGCAAGGGACAATTACCATAAACAAAAATCCAATCGCTGATTTAACCGCGCTTGAAACCGCCCTAAAAGCAGAATTGGCGAAAAATCCGGAAATTGGCGTCCATTTATATGCTGATCAAGCTGTGGTTTATGGCAAAATCGCAGAGGTGATGGCGATCATACAGCACGCGGGCATAACAAAATTGGCCTTCGTAACGATGGAACAGCAATGATCGCTTGGATGACCATGCAGTAAGCTCAACTAACTGGAGCCGACTAAGGTTTTTCGTTTAAAAGCGAGTTAAAAAAACTGTCACGGATTCACTGATCTGTGACAGGTGGTATTTGTATGAGTTACCTGCCATCAAGCTCTGGTTACAACTCTATACGGATTCCGAGTTCCACAACCCGGTCAACAGGTATTTTAAAAAATTCAATCGCACTGGACGAGTTGTGAAATAAATACCTGAACAATGCCCTGCGCCATTTCGGCATGGGGCTTTTGTTGCGAAAAGATATTTGTTCGCTGCCAATGAAAAAAGATGCATTTTTGGGATCGAAATCCAGCCCTTCCTGAACGCATAACTCCAGGGCGCGGCGCACGTCCGCGTTTTGCTTGAAACCATAATATAATTTCACCCTGAAGAAATCCTGGTTTTTGCCAAAAGCTCTGATCTTAACCAGACGTGTTTCGTCAACATAGGGTTCGTTGGTGGTAACAATGGTCAGTACAATAATTCGCTCATGCAACACATGATTGTGTTCAAGATTGTGCAGCAGCACTTGAGGCACGCCGTGTAAGCTTCTGGTCAAATAAATCGCAGTGCCCGGCACTCGCGCCAATTCATCGATCATTTTTTCTTCCATATCTTCGAACAATACCCGTTTTTCATCCAGATATTCTAATAGCAGCGCGCGGCCTTTTATCCAGGTTGTCATCACCAGAAACAGCACGGCGCCAACGATCAGAGGGAGCCAACCGCCGGTAGGGATCTTCAAGCTATTGGAAGAAAGAAAGATAAAGTCAACCGTTAAAAAAACCGATAAAAACGTCACGCTCGTGTATTTATTCCATTTCCAGAGTTCTTGAATGACAATGAATGCCAACAGAGTGGTAGCCATCATCGTTCCTGTTACCGCCAGGCCATAAGCCGAAGCCAATGCAGTCGAAGAACGGAAACTCAGCACCAGCAGGAAAACTGATAACATCAACAGCCAATTAACCGCAGGTACATAGACCTGTCCCCTTTCATGGCCTGAAGTGTGCAAAACGTTCATGCGCGGACAGTAACCCAGTTGTATGGCTTGCCGGGTCATCGAAAATGCGCCCGAGATCACCGCTTGCGAGGCAATGACGGTTGCCAGCGTCGATAAAATCAGTAAAGGATACAGAGCCCAGTCCGGTGCAAGTAAATAGAAGGGATTTACTATCGCATCGGGGTGGCCGATCAGTAATGCGCCTTGACCGAAATAGTTGAGCAGCAGCGCCGGAAACACGAAACTGAACCATGCGTAACGGATGGGTTTCAGGCCGAAGTGTCCCATATCGGCGTACAGGGCTTCAGCGCCGGTGATCACCAGCACCACCGCGCCCATAATCAAAAATCCATGCCAGCCTAACTCAATCAGCAAGCGCACAGCATAATAAGGGTTAATCGCCAGCAACACGTCCGGCTCATCGACAATATTAATTGCGCCCAAGACCGCAAGCAAACCAAACCATACACACATAACCGGCGAAAATAGTTTACCTACCTTGCCGGTGCCTTTCTCTTGCAGAATAAAAAGCCCGCCCAGCACTGCGATGGTAACCGGCAACACATAATGGACCATTGACGGAGCAATAATTTGCAGTCCTTCCACCGCGCTGAGCACAGAGATCGCCGGGGTGATGATGCTGTCGCCGTAAAACAACACGGTTCCGAGCAAGCCTACTGTGACGATGAAACGCACTTTTTTGGGATGCGCCTTGGAACAAGTCTGTGCGAGCGCCATTAGCGCCATAATGCCGCCTTCGCCGTTGTTGTCGGCGCGCATGATGAAGATTGCGTATTTGATGGCTACCACCAGCGCTAATGACCAAAAAACCAGGGACAATACGCCAAACACATGGATTTTATCTATCATTAAACCTTCGTGAAATATTTCCTTGAGAGCATAAAGCGGGCTGGTGCCGATGTCGCCGAATACGACGCCTATAGCACCCATCGCCAGTCCGGCCAATTGTTCTTTGGATTTATTTGGTGAATTTGTGGGCATTTATGTAACCAACTCCTGCGGTATAAATTTTATGAAAAATAATCGCATGTCATGATTTTTATTCAATGACGCATCAGATAAAGAAAATAGGGGGAATTGTTTCTTCAGTTCATCGTGGAAGGAATACCGCTTGTGCCTGCAACTTTGACTCAACAGCTTAAAAAAACCTGGCATTGATCCAAAAATGCACGGCGATGCTGGCGAAATAGCCCAGTAAAATAACGGGCATCCAACGCATGTGGAAGGTGAAAGTATAGCCTTCCTTGATTTGGCCGAGCAATGCGACTCCAGGCGCTGATCCTATTGCCAGCAGACTGCCGCCTACGCCGAGTGTTAAAGTCAGCAGCAGCCACTGTCCCTGATGGAGATCGGGATGCATGCTCAATACGGCGAACATCAAGGTGCCGTTATCAATAAATGCAGACGAAAGGCCGATACTAATATTGGCAACGGTGGGGTTCAACTGTCCGAACAGAAAATGCGCAATGGCATCAAGGTAGCCGATAAATCCGAGAGCTCCAATAATCATCATCGCGCCATAAAAGAATAACAGCGTGTCCCATTCGACATTACCGACATTCTTGAATACGTCAAAATCCTGTTTTCTATTATTGGCCGGAGCATCCACCTGAAAGAGCTCGTATACATGGGCAAAGTCGTTCTTCACTTTTTTTGCCGACTTGGTCAGATAGAAGCAGAAAAATTGTAATAATCCGAGCCCCGCCATCATACCTGCGGCGGGAGGCAGTTCCAGAACGACGTTAGACCAGACCGTAATAACGAGCGTCACGATGAAAAGGAAAATCACACGCTTGCTGCCACGGCGAAGCCAGATGGCGCTTGTGGACGCTGCCGGAGTTTCCTTGGGGACGAAAAAATGCATGACGGCCGCGGGCAAAAGAAAGTTGACCAGACACGGTACCGCCAATGAAAAGAACTCATAGAAATGCAAGATTTTATGTTGCCACACGAACAGTGTCGAAATACCGCCTAAAGGGCTTAACGAGCCGCCGGCATTGGTCGCCACGACGATATTGACGCAAGCCAAGCCGACGAATTCTTTATTTTTTTTACCAACGGCAGCCGCAATAGCGCCCATTAAAAGACCCACCGCCATGCCGCTAATCACTGTTGAAAGAAGAAAGGCCAGCGCCCCGGTAATCCAGAACAATTGCCGGTAGCTGTATTGACGGCTTAACAGCCAAATCCTGAGTCCATCGAAGACGCCGCGTTCCTCCATGGCGTTCAGGTAGGTCATCGACACCAGGATAAACAAAAACAATTCGACATAAGCAAGCAGATTGCTTTCAAAGGCCACTGCCGCTACTTTGGCTTCTCCATGCAAGGCATAGACAATGCAAATCGCAAACCATACAACCGCCGATCCCAAAACCATCGGTTTGGATTTGCGCAGCTCGATTATATCTTCCGACATTGCAGCTACATAGGCCAGAACGGTTACTGCGATAGAAAGATAGCCAATAACATGATGGGTTAAGTTCATATGTGGCGGCGAACCAGCCGTTTCGGACGCTAAAGCCGTTTCAGGCAAGAGCAGCGAAGCAATTACAAATAGCAGACTGTTCATTATCGGATCATTTGAATTATTGAAGTTGCAAAGAGATTTGTTACACAGGGTTTAAAATAGCGTGTCTCGCTGCTATTCCATGGTTCGGATGCGGGCAAGTTTTTTTCGATGCAGGGAAATATATACGGTCACCAAAACAAAGCTGGCAGCCAGGACCCCGATAATTGCCTGGTGGGAGTATTGCTTGATTAATGCTTCGTTATCGCCCAGGAAATAGCCGATCCAGGTCAGAATAGAGACCCAGATGAAAGCGCCAAGCAATGTGTAAACAGAAAATTTGATGTGGTTCATGGCCGCTAATCCGGCAGGCAGTGAAATCAAGTGCCGGATGACGGGTAACAAACGGCCAATGAACGTTGAAATCTCGCCGTGGCTGGCAAAATAATCTTCAACACGACGAAAATGTTCTTCTGTTATCAATACATAACGCCCGTATTTGAGTAAAAACGGCCGGCCCAAATAGTGGGCGGCGAAATAATTCAAATAAGCGCCAAACAGGCTGCCCAGAGTGCCGCTGAGTATGACCAGAGCCAAGTTCATTTTTCCTTGCTGCACCAAGTAGCCGGCCGGAGTCATGATGATTTCGCTAGGTATCGGCACTAGCGAACTTTCCAGCGCCATCAGCAAAAAAATGCCGGTATAGCCCATGGAACCGATGGTTGTGACCAGCCAATTGATGACTTCGTGCAGCATTTCTTTTCTCTCTGAATGGATGAAAGTTAGGGGTATTTTTTTGTCGTGCAACGGATAAACATTACCAGAGAATCCGGCTTCACGATATATAGATTTTTGCGGATCTGGGGTTTAGTGAGCGATGGAACGTAAAAACCGGCAGAGTTGGATGGGTAGCCGGTGAACGGCAAAAGGGCTGGCGGGAGCATTTGCACAGAAAGTTACGATTTCACCATTGGTTTTCCCGCTTTGATGCTTTTGGAAATAACTCAATTTCGTGGATTTCGCCCAAAATGCCCGGCCTGCATTTTTCACTATATTTTTCCCTTTTCCACCCTTGGAGGGCAAGACCCATTGGCCGGTAGAACCATGCATTAAGCGTGAGAATCAGGTTTTTCGTCTTTCCCCGGCTTTTCTTCGCCATCAGGGACTTCACCTTTATTTCCGGAGGAATTATCTTCCTCGCCTTCTTTAAGCGCCCCACGAAAGTTTTTGATTGCCGCGCCCAAATCAGAACCCACATTACGCAGCCGCTGAGTCCCAAATAAAATAATAACCACGGCTAATATAATTAACAATTTAGTGACACTTATACCCATTTTTCAACTCCGGATGATTGTCTGATACAGGTTCTATTTTACTTGTTTGTTTACTTTCCCGCGAACAGAATAAATCAGGCCGGATAAATGTATCAATTTGATTCTAAAGACCGCTGATTTTATCAGGATAAATTTGCACAAAGAGAGTACGCGGTCCATGCATTTTTTTGATCACAATATCAAATTGATTGAATTCAATTTTCTGACCTTCTACCGGGATATCCTGGAGTTTAGACATGATAAGGCCGCCGATTGATACTTCGTCTTCCAGTTCGAGATCTTCGTTTTCAATATCGATTCCCAGTATCCGTTCCAGCGAGAATATTGGCAGACTACCTTTGACTATCAGCGTGCCGTCATCGAGCCGGGTCCAGTCATTATTGTTTTGACGAAATTCATCGCGTATCTCACCCACCATTGCGCTTAACAAATTATCCAGTGTAATGAAGCCTTGCGGTTTGTGCCCCTTATGTCCAATAACTGCAAAATGTGCAGCCCCCTTGCGGAAGTAACGGAATAAGTCCAGTGCGGACGCATCCGGCAAGATGTATTGGATCGGCCGCAGGTAATTATGCAAAGTTTCAATTGCTTTACCTTCCTGTTGAGCAAAAAACAAATCTTTCAAATGTATCACTCCCAGTACATCAACACCGTTAGTATCAAAATAAGGATAACGGCTGAACCGCGTGTGATAAATAGTTTCCATGTTTTCCTGCAAAGACCGGGACCGGTGCAATGCCGTAATTTCGTGAATCGGCCGCATCAGGTCGGAGACTTCCAGTTCGCTGAAATCGAGTGATTTTGCCAGGATATTCCATTCATCGCGAGTAAACCGGTCGTCCTGGTCCTTGCCGCGCAAAATAAGTTTAAGTTCGTCGGCTGAATAATGCGCATCGTGACCATGAACATCACCCAGGCCAAACAGGCGCAGCACCAGATTGGCGCTGGAGTTGAGCAACCAGATAGCCGGATACATCAGCCAATGAAAACCATAAAGGGGGGCTGCGCTCCATAACCCGATCTGTTCAGGATTCCTGATCGCCATCGATTTTGGCGCTAGCTCGCCAACCACGATATGCAGAAACGAGATAATTGAAAAAGCACAAGCGAATGAAATTCCATGTATCATTTCCGGCGCGGTAACTCCGAGCCTGCCGAATATGGGTTCCAGCAGTCTGGCAAAGGCAGGTTCGCCAATCCAGCCTAATCCAAGCGATGCGAGCGTTATGCCGAGCTGGCAAGCTGATAAATAGGCGTCGAGTTTTGAGTGTACCTTTGCCAGTAAATATCCACGCCAGCCCCGTGTTCTGGCAATCTCACGAATACGCGTCTGTCTCAGTTTGACCAGACCAAACTCTGCCGCTACAAAAAAGCCATTGAGCGCGACTAGCAATAAAGCGTAAATGATCAGAAAAAGATTATTCATATAACACTAAAACATTAATGGAAAGGATGACGTTGTTGGATAAATGGAAATTTGACCGAGACGCCAATTTCTTGCTTTTTCGCTAGTTTTTGACAAAAACTATCATTCAAAGCTCTCTTTAGAGACCTTTTTTCAATGCCTAACAGATTTTACATGCGGATTCATAAAAAGGATTGGGGATTTTGATATAAGTATCCGTGTTTTGTGTAAAAACATTGCCAATAGCCATATAAAAAACATGTTCAGTCGAAAAATTTTTCAAATTGAGGAATAAATCCGTGAGGGGGGCTCTTGTTCATGGCCTTTAAGAAATCATGAAGGAGCATGGTGTTGATCATGTCACGCTTAACTGCTGAGTTGTCAACATTTATCAATTTATTACATTTAGAGGCAAAAAACGTAAACCGGACCGTTGCGGCTTCCCGGGAAAAACTATCAGCTTATCAGTAGCGCATGGCTTTATGGAGGGAAATCTTGCCCTTTGTTAGCGGGCATGAACTTTTGGGATATTTGCGCCAGAACCCGGAATTAATGATGCTGACCCCAACTTACAACTCGATGCGGATTCCGAGCTCCACAACCCGGTCAACAGGTATTTTAAAAAATTCAATCGCACTGGACGAGTTGTGAAATAAATACCTGAACAATGCCCTGCGCCATTTCGGCATGGGGCTTTTGTTGCGAAAAGATATTTGTTCGCTGCCAATGAAAAAAGATGCATTTTTGGGATCGAAATCCAGCCCTTCCTGAACGCATAACTCCAGGGCGCGGCGCACGTCCGCGTTTTGCTTGAAGCCATAATATAATTTCACCCTGAAGAAATCCCGGTTTTTGCCAAAAGCTCTGATCTTAACCAGGCGCGCTTCGTCAACATAGGGTTCGTTGGTGGTAACAATGGTCAGCACTATGATTCGCTCATGCAATACATGATTGTGTTCAAGATTGTGCAGCAGCACTTGAGGCACGCCGTGCAAGCTTCTGGTCAAATATATCGCAGTACCCTCAACCCTGGCCAATTTAGCGTTTATTTTTTCTTCCAGATCCTCGAATAACGTTCGTCTTTCATTCATATATTCCGAAAGCAAACCGCGCCCTTTAATCCATGTCGTCAACAATAGAAAAAGAACTGTAGCAACGACCAGCGGGAGCCAGCCGCCAGTCGGAATTTTCAGGCTATTTGAAGAAAAAAACAGGATATCTATGGATAAAAATGTCGACAGAAAAGTTATGCTGGTAATTTTTTTCCATTGCCATAACGCCTGGATGATGATGAACGCAAGCAGAGTGTCAACTATCATCGTACCGGTCACAGCAATACCGTAAGCCGAAGCAAGCGCAGAGGATGATTTAAAGCTTAACACCAGAATGAATACTGAAGTCATTAACAGCCAATTAACCGCAGGAACATAGACCTGTCCCCGCTCTTCACCGGACGTGTGTAAAATGTTCATGCGCGGACAATAACCCAGCTGGATAGCCTGTCGCGTTACCGAAAACGCGCCCGATATGACTGCCTGGGAAGCGATGACGGTTGCCAGCGTCGATAGAATCAGCAAAGGATACAGCGCCCAGGTTGGCGCAAGCAGATAGAAAGGATTTTGTATCGCATCGGGATGATCTATCAGCAATGCTCCCTGCCCGAAATAATTGAGCAACAGAGCTGGAAACACGAAACTGAACCATGCGTACCGGATGGGTTTCAGGCCGAAGTGCCCCATATCGGCGTACAGAGCTTCAGCGCCGGTGATCGCCAGCACCACCGCGCCCATGATCAAAAACCCATGCCAGCCTGACCCAAGCAGCAAGCGTGCTGCGTAATATGGGTTGATCGCCATCAACACGGCAGGTTCAAGGATGATGTTAATTACGCCCATGAGCGCAAGCAGACCAAACCAGAAGCACATGACCGGGGAGAAGATTTTGCCTACCTTGCCGGTGCCTTTCGCCTGCAGGATAAACAGTCCGCCCAGCACCATGATGGTAATCGGCAACACATAATCAGCCAATGGCGGAGCGATAATTTGCAAGCCCTCGACCGCGCTGAGCACCGAGATTGCGGGAGTAATGATGCTGTCGCCAAAAAATAGCGATGCGCCTAGTAAGCCGATAGTGACGATGAAGGACATTTTTTTTGGATTATCCTTGGAACCCTGCAAGGCAAGAGCCATGAGCGCGATAATTCCTCCTTCTCCCTTGTTATCGGCACGCATGATAAAAATTGCATATTTGGTTGTTACCACCAGAGTTAATGACCAAAAAATCAGAGACAAAACACCCAGTACATGGGGTTTGTCGATCGTCAAGCCGCTGAGGAAAATTTCTTTAAGGGCATAAAGCGGACTGGTGCCGATGTCGCCGAACACAACGCCGACGGCGCTCAATGCTAAGCCAGCCACTTGCTCTTTGGATTGAATGTGTGAATTTGAGGGCATTATCGTAGTTAATCTGACGCTAAATAAACGTTCAAGAAAAATCATAAGGCATGATTTCTGTTTAATAGCGCATTAAAAAAGGTGCGTATTCTTCGTTATTTCAAGAAGACATCGCGTTAACAAAATGGGTGCGGCCTTAAAAATACCCTGTTTCTACTCAAGAATGGACGGCAAAATTTCAGAGCTCAAGTTCTGATCCGGTTTCGTTCTATGCGCCTATTCTAAGGGAAGTTTGCAAAAAAAAGTATAAAAAACTAAGAAAGCTTTTGAACGTATCTGTGTCAATGCTTGTCTCATCTTACCCCTAATTATTCGAGTAAATGGAAATCCTTCATCGAAAGCAGCCGTCTTGAAAACAATTCGCTGACAAGTTAAAGGCTATGATAAGTAGGCTTGATCATAGCGTTAGAAAGGCCTGTAATAAACGCCTTATAGGTTTTTTCTCCGGATTTTTGGGGAAGATCTTAAATACCCGGATCGAGCTTTGGGCCGGCTTTAACTCTTGTTTGGATAGGCATTTTTTGGCAAAAGGTCAGTAATCGGGGTCTGAAGTTGTTTTTGTGCTTGTAAATGATTTTTGCAGGGTTTATTTCACTAAAGACTAAAAAAGCTGGATAATCTGCAACCTTCATTTGAGGGTAAGCATTTTTGGCATGGAATTTAATTTAATCAATACCGATGGTCATGCGCGGCGTGGGCGTCTTGCTTTTGCACGCGGCGTGGTAGAAACGCCTATTTTTATGCCGGTTGGCACTTATGGCGCGGTTAAATCATTAACGCCGGAAGACCTGACAAGCGTCGGCGCGCAAATCATTCTGGGCAATACTTTTCATCTAATGTTGCGGCCAACGACGGCTGTCATAAAGGCGCATGGTGATTTGCATAACTTTATGCATTGGGATAAACCAATCCTGACAGATTCCGGCGGTTTTCAGGTTTTCAGTTTGGGGGCGTTAAGAAAAATTACCGAAAAAGGAGTCACTTTCAAGTCGCCCATTAACGGCAGCGCTATTTTTATGGGGCCTGAAGAGTCCATGCAGGTGCAGCGTGATTTGGGGTCGGATATCGTGATGATTTTTGATGAATGCACGCCTTATCCCGCAAGCGTTCACGAAGCAGCCGATTCCATGCGCTTGTCGTTGCGCTGGGCTGAGCGCAGTAAAATAGCTCATGGCGGAAATTCAGCGGCGTTGTTTGGCATAGTGCAGGGCGGCATGTATGAACACCTGCGTCAGGAATCGATAGACGGTCTTCTGGATATTGGTTTTGATGGTTATGCCATCGGCGGCTTGTCGGTAGGAGAACCCAAGGATGAAATGATGGCGGCTCTGGACATCATTCATGGCAAAATGCCGGCCGATAAGCCGCGCTATTTAATGGGCGTGGGCACGCCTGAAGATCTGGTTGAAGCAGTCAGGCGCGGCATTGATATGTTTGATTGCGTAATGCCGACGCGCAATGCGCGTAACGGGCATTTATTCACCCGCTTCGGGGTGGTGAAAATAAGGAACAGTCAATATGAGTTCGATAACCAGCCGCTGGATGAGTCCTGCGGCTGTTATACTTGCCGGAATTACTCAAGAGCCTATCTGCGTCATCTGGATAAATGCAAGGAAATGCTGGGCTCCAGGCTCAATACACTACATAACCTTTATTATTATCTGAGCCTGATGCAGGGCTTGCGTGATGCGATTGAAAGGCGGGAGCTGGATGTATTTGTACGGCAATTTTACCAACAACGAGGAAAAGCTGTGCCTTCTATGGCATAATAAAGGGATTTTTAAAATTACTATAACAATTGAGGATAACCATGAGCTTTTTTATTTCTGACGCCTTAGCGGCTGCACCCGCGGCCCAACAACCCGGCATTGAAGGCATGCTGTTTCCATTGGGCATCCTGGTGTTTTTTTACATTTTGTTTCTGCGGCCACAAGCCAAGCGAACCAAGGAAAAAAAACAAATGATTGCCGCGATGACCAAGGGCGCCGAAGTAGTAACGTCAGGCGGTATTTTAGGGAAAGTCGTTGATCTGGACGATAATTTTGTCAAGATTGAAATCTGTGACAACACCTTTATTCAAGTGCAGCGCCATAGCATTGAGAGCATGATGCCGAAAGGAACTTACAAAGCAATAACTAAAAAAGCAGTTAAAGTTTAATGTGCTGGCGCGTAGCGAGTTAATCAGCTTGATTTAAGCTAAAGCACGGTTTAATAATTGGAATAACACATGCAAAACCATTTCCCACTTTGGAAAAATCTATTAATCCTTATTATTTTTGGCATAGGGATTATTTATTCGTTACCGAATTTGTACGGTGATGATCCATCAGTTCAGGTGTCATCGACGCAAGCCGCCACTGTTACTCAGGAACAAGCAAACCAGATCGAGTCTGATATTAAATCATCCGGCGTTCCTGTCAAAGCCTTTGAGTTTAAGGATGGACGCATTTTAGCGCGCTTTAATAACACCGACGATCAGCTTAAAGCAGCAGATTTTCTAAGAGACAAGATGGGCGGCAATTACACGGTTGCGCTAAACCTGGCTCCGACAACGCCGGGCTGGTTGCGTGCAGTTGGCGCTCAAGCTATGTATTTGGGTCTGGATTTGCGCGGCGGGGTGCATTTTCTGCTGGAAGTGGATATGGATGCTGCCGTTAGGCAAGCCGAGGATCGCTATACTGACGACCTGCGTCTGGCATTAAGAAGCGCAAAGTTGCGCTATCAGTCTGTTGCCAAGGACAACGGGTTTATTAAAGTGACTCTGAAGTCGGCGGAGGACAAACCCGCACTGTTGTCGCTTCTGGATAAGGATTTTCGCACCCTGGACATTACCGAGCCGGAAGCCCAAGATCAGGTTTGGTTAAAGCTCTCAGACAAAGAAGAACGCGAAATCAAGAAATTTGCCGTGGCGCAAAACATGACGACCTTGCGTAACCGGGTCAACGAATTAGGGGTTGCCGAACCGGTCATTCAGCAGCAAGGCGTAAATCGTATTATGGTTCAGTTGCCAGGCGTGCAAGATACTACGCGCGCCAAGGAAATTCTGGGTACGACGGCTACCCTGGAGTATCGCCTGGTTGATACGGAGCATGATGTGCAGCAGGCGGTTGCCGGACATGTGCCGGTTGGCAGCCGGTTGTATTACGAAAAAAACGGTATTCCGATACTGCTTGACCGGCGCGTCATTGTCACGGGCGATCAGATTGTTGACGCTTCTTCCGGCGTTGATCAGGACGGTCGGCCCTCGGTTAATATTTCATTGAATGGCGTTGGCGCAGCTAAAATGGGTAAACTTACCCAGGCCAACGTCGGCAAGCCCATGGCGGTGGTATTTATTGAATATAAAGTCGAAACAAAGATAGTCAATGGTCAAAAAGTGCGCCATAAGGAGAAGGTTGAAAAGGTTATCAATGTGGCGACTATCCAGGGGGTATTCAGCAAACGCTTTCAAACTACCGGGTTGGATAGCCCTCAGGAAGCGCGAAACCTGTCCTTGTTGTTAAGGGCTGGAGCGCTGGCTGCGCCGGTTGATATTGTTGAAGAGCGTACCGTTGGGCCAAGTCTTGGACAAGATAACATTAACAAAGGCATGTTATCTTTTGTGGTGGGCTTTGCTTTGGTTGTGTTGTTTATGGCGATTTATTATAAGCTGTTTGGCATGATTGCAAACTTGGCGCTGTCGTTTAACGTGGTTATTGTTGTGGCAATTTTATCGATGTTGCAGGCAACGCTGACTTTGCCGGGTATTGCCGGGATCATCTTGACCGTCGGTATGTCGGTTGATGCTAACGTGCTGATCTTCGAACGGATTAAAGAAGAGCTTCGCAATGGCCATACGCCCCAATCCGCTATATTTGTTGGCTATGATAAAGCTTTCGCGACTATTCTTGACTCTCATTTTACCAACCTTGTAGTAGCGGTGGTGTTATTCGCTTATGGGACCGGGTCAGTTAAAGGTTTTGCGGTGACGCTCATTATTGGGATTTTGTCATCGATGTTTACGGCGATCACCGGCACGCGGATGGTTATTAACTGGATATATGGCAACCGCAGGGTTGAGAAATTATCCATTTAAAGAATTGTGTAGGGCAATTCTTATGGTTGCCCTGGTTGATTCGAGACAATCATGTAAAGGGCAGCCACAAGGGATTGCCTCTACTTTTAGAAGATTAAAATATGAAGACAACAAACATAAATTTTATAGGTAACCGGAATATTGCAATGATATTTTCCGGTGTGTTGATGATTATCGCGATCATTTCGCTAGCTGTAAACGGTTTACAGATGGGCATTGATTTTACCGGCGGCACACTGATCGAGATCGGCTATCAAAAGGCGGCGGATTTAACAGAGCTGCGCAATACGTTGGATACTGAGGGTTTTAGCGATGCCACTGTGCAGAATTTCGGCACGTCAAAAGATGTTCTGATTCGTTTGAAGCCTCATGAAGGAGTCAGTAGCGCCGATTTAAGTACCAAGGTGCTTGAGGCTATTAACAAAACGACCGCGGAACCCGCAAGCGTGCGGCGTGTTGAATTCGTGGGGCCCCAAGTCGGTGACGATCTGGCCGAGGACGGCTTTTTGGCCTTATTGTATTCAACAATTTGTATTTTGATTTACATTGCCTGGCGTTTTGAATGGAAGTTCTCCGTGGGCGCGGTCTTAGCGACAATACATGATGTTGTTGTTACTCTGGGATTGTTTTCTATTTTAGGATTGGAGTTTGATTTGACGGTTTTGGCTGCGGTTCTTGCGCTTATCGGTTATTCTCTGAACGATACGATTGTGGTTTATGACCGAATTCGCGAAAATTTTAGGCTAATGAGAAATAAATCGACCGAAGAAATCATGAACATCTCGGTTAATGTTACCTTAAGCCGGACCATTATGACCTCTTTGACGGTGATTCTGGTGCTGCTTTCCCTGTTTTTTCTAGGTGGAGAAGTGTTACGTGGCTTTTCCATTGTGCTGTTATTTGGCGTGTTTTTTGGCACTTATTCATCTATTTTTATCGCCAGTCCTATGGCTTTACTCTTGGGAATTAGTCCTGAGGATTTGATGATACCGGTCAAGGAAGGCGCTGAAATAGACCATAGGCCTTAACTACTTATCTTCGAAATAGCCCGACTAATCGGCTATAATCAACAATCTTTTTTATCCATCTGGAGTTTTGAAACATAATGGCAATAGAACGCACTTTCTCAATTATTAAACCTGACGCTGTCGCAAAAAATGTTATTGGTGAAATTTACAGCCGTTTTGAAAAAAACGGTTTGAAAGTTGTCGCCGCAAAAATGCTGCACTTGACTAGAGAGCAAGCTGAAGGTTTTTACGCGGAACACAGTGAGCGCGGCTTCTTTAAGGATTTAATTTCGTTTATGATTTCAGGTCCTGTGATAATGCAGGTTCTGGAAGGTGAAAACGCCGTTCTTAAACATCGTGAAATCATGGGCGCCACCAACCCGAAAGAAGCCTCCGCCGGAACCATTCGCGCTGATTTTGCTGAGAGCATTGATGAAAATGCCGTGCATGGATCAGATGCTGTAGAAACTGCTAAAAGAGAAATTGCTTTCTTTTTCCCGGACAATGAAATCTGTGCCAGAACCCGCTAATTTTATGCAAGTTAATCCTGATCGGATTAACTTACTCGATTACGACAGAAAGGGTCTTGCGGCCTTTTTTGCCGGTTTAGGTGAAAAACCTTTTCGAGCGACACAGTTGCTTAAATGGATTTATCAGGAAGGCGTAGAAGATTTCGGCCTGATGACCAATTTAAGCAAGTCTTTGCGCGCCTATCTCAATGAGCATTGCTACATAGCCATTCCCGGGATTGTTGTTGAACAAATCGCCGGCGATGGCACTCGCAAATGGGCATTGCAAACCAGCTGCGGTAACCGGGTCGAAACAGTTTTCATTCCTGAAGAAGGACGCGGCACCTTATGTGTGTCATCCCAAATCGGTTGTGCGCTCGCCTGTACTTTTTGTTCAACTGCCCGGCAAGGGTTCAACCGTAATTTAACCACGGCGGAGATTATCGGCCAGGTCATTGCCGCGCAACAACGCCTGGGGCCTGAAAAGAAAATAACCAACGTGGTCATGATGGGCATGGGCGAGCCATTGCTTAATTTTGATAATGTGGTTGCGGCCATGAATCTGATGATGGATGATTTTACTTTTGGACTTTCCAAACGCAGAGTGACTATCAGCACTTCGGGCGTCGTGCCGGCCATGTATCGTTTGACGCAAGCGTGCGACGTCAGTCTGGCTGTTTCATTACATGCCGTGAACGATGAGTTGAGAGATCAATTGGTCCCGATTAATAAAAAATACCCGTTAAAAGAGTTAATGGAAGCCTGCAGAGATAATGCAAAGCTTGCGCCACGGCGGACAATTACGTTTGAATACGTGATGCTCGATGGCATTAATGATTCCATGGAGGATGCCCGCGGACTTATTAAATTGTTAAAAACAGTTCCGTCAAAACTCAACTTAATACCCTTTAATCCGTTCCCAGGTAACGCTTATCGATGTTCAAGCAGTGAAACAATCAATCGGTTCAAAACTGTTTTAAACGATGCCGGGATAGTGACCACGGTCAGAAAAACACGCGGTGAGGATATTGACGCCGCCTGCGGTCAATTGGTAGGGCAAGTTGAGGATAAAAGTCGCAGACACCTTAAGTTAAAGACTGTAGGTTCAGAGCGTGCCGCCTGAGACGTCAAAAATAATTAATCGTTTTTCCTGCGTCCTGCTTTTATCCATTGCAATAACTTCCTGCGCTTCGCATGACGTAAATAGCACTAATAATGACGATTCCGCCGGTGTTTATTTGCAGCTCGGGGTGCGCTACATGGATCTGGGTAAGCTGGAAATAGCTAAAGAGAATTTACTGCTGGCGCTAAAAAAAGATCCCGATAATACCCAGGTGCATAATGCATTCGCTTTTTTATACGAAAAATTAAATGACTATGACCATGCTAAAGAGCAATATGAAATAGCGCTGGATAAGTCGCCTGATGATTGGAATGTGCAAAACAATTTTGGCCGTTTTCTTTGTGATCGTGGTGAATATGAGCAAGGCATGGTCCTATTGATTAAGGCGATTTCGACTCAGTTGAACGATAGGCAGTGGCTGGCGCTGACGAATGCCGGACGTTGCCAGCTGGCCATGCAACAAAAACAGAGCGCCAAGGCCTACTTTAGGCAAGCGCTGATTCTTAATAATGAATATGCGCCGGCCTTGCTGGAAATGCAAAAAATAAGTTATGAAAACGGTGAATATTGGGCTGCGAAAGGCTATTTACAACGATACCTGGGTGTTGCAAATCATACATCAGGAACGTTATGGTTTGGCATGCAAACAGAACGCGCGCTGGGTAATGAAGCGCTGGCAAAAGAATACCAAAACTTATTAGTGGAAAAATTTCCGCTTTCGAATGAAGCAAAAAGAATTGCAGGCATTAAAAAATTTTAATTCCTGCCGAAGCAAATTGAATATGGCAAATAATATACAGGCAATTCGCGGGATGCACGATGTGCTTCCCGGACAAACACCGCTCTGGCAATATGTGGAACAAATGCTTAGAGAGGTGCTGAGCGCGTACGGCTATAGTGAAATCCGCCCGCCCCTTGTAGAAAAAACCGAGCTTTTCAAGCGCTCCATCGGTGAGGTGACCGATATAGTCGAAAAAGAAATGTACACCTTTGATGATCGCAACGGAGATTCCTTAACCTTGCGCCCGGAAGGGACGGCGGGTTGTCTTAGAGCCTGTCTGGAACACGGACTATTGCATAATCAGGTGCACAGGTTGTGGTATTACGGCCCCATGTATCGCCATGAACGCCCGCAAAAAGGGCGTTACCGCCAGTTTATTCAATTGGGCGTTGAAACTTACGGCATGCCGGGCCCCGATATCGATGCTGAATTGATTTTGATAATGGATCGCTTATGGAGAAGCCTGGGTATCCGCGATAAAGTGAGATTGCAGTTGAATTCCTTAGGCAATATTGCCGAACGGCTGGCTTACCGGGAAACTTTAGTCGGCTATTTCCAGGAGCGCCTGGATGAATTGGATGAAGACAGTTTACGCCGGCTGGAGACTAATCCTCTGCGGATTCTGGACACCAAAAATCCGGCCATGCAAAAGCTGATTGCCAATGCTCCCGAATTAATGGACTATCTGGGTGATGACAGCCTGAAACATTTTAATCTATTAACCGCGACACTGGATGATCTGGGAATAAGCTACGAAATCACCACCCGGTTAGTGCGCGGACTGGATTATTACAGCAAAACCGTTTTTGAATGGGTCACTGATGAGCTGGGATCACAGGGCACGGTGTGCGCGGGTGGACGCTATGATGGTCTGATTGAGCAGTTGGGCGGGAAAGCCAATTTTGCCGTGGGCTTTGCAATGGGCATTGAGCGCTTGCTGGCTTTGATTGAAGCGTCGGGCGCAGTTCCGCTCGCAAGGTCCGTTGATGTGTATATGATCCGTGTCGGCGAAACAGCTGAACGGGAAGGCTTGCGTTTCGCTGAAATTATCAGAAATGAAGTGCCTGGGCTGAAGCTGCAAGTCAATTGCGGCGGCGGCAGTTTTAAAAGCCAGTTTAAAAAAGCTGATAAAATAGGCGCAGAATATGCCATTATCCTGGGCGATGATGAAGTCAGCCGTGGTGAGTTCAGTATTAAACCGTTGCGTAGCGAGCAAGGACAACAAACGTTATCCCGGCAGCAAACAATAGCTTTTTTGCAAGAGCTATGCCGGCCGGATTAACGCGGCATAATCCGGTCTGCGCATTACCGACTAATTTCAAAATACAAAAAAGAGAAAGCAAGTGGAAATTTACGATACAGAAGAAGAGCAGCTTGAGGCGTTTAAAAGATGGTGGAAAGAAAATGGGCAATCGACGATTATTGGCCTGATTCTTGGCATAGCCATTATTCTGGGCTGGAATTTCTGGCAAGACCATAAGAAGTCTCAGGCGGAGCAGGCATCAGCGTTATATAGTCAATTAATCCAGGCGATAGGCGAAGACAAAAAAGACAGCGCGGAAAAACTGGCTGAGCGCATACAGGAAAACTATCCAAAGACTGAATATGCCGCGTACAGCGGTCTTTTACTGGCAAAGTTAAAAGTTCAGCAAGGCGATATTGCTAAAGCGCGGACGATTCTGAAAGGCATAGCAGCAGAATCAAATAAAGAATTGAGCAACGTTGCCAAAATAAGAGAGGTCCGTTTAATGCTGGCTAGCGGCGAATATGAGCAAGGATTAAAGTTGATTAACGATGTCGATCCGGCTACATCTTCCAGTTTTTCAGGCAACTATGATGAATTGGTTGGCGATTTGTATGTCGCCCTTGATCGCTTGGATCTGGCGCGAAGTTCTTATCAAAAAGCCCTGGAAAATGGCTACAGGTCACCGTTATTGCAACTTAAAATTGATGATTTGACCCTGCCGGAAAAGGTAGGGGGTCAGAATCCTGAATCCGGAAAATAATGCGCCTGATTACGCTTTTATTCTGTTGTTTAGTTTTATCAGGTTGCGCTGCATTCGATACCGTTAATGAGTCTATTTCGGGCATTTCAAATTACTTCCGCGGCGGTGAGGATAACTCCGAACCTCCGGCGGTTTTGGCCGAGTATACTCCTGAAATAAAGATCGAAGAGCGTTGGAAGGAAACAGTCGGTGAGGGAGCGGGCGAACAATCTTTAAAACTGGTCCCTGCAATTGGTTTTGGTAAAATACTGGCGGCAGATAGGGACGGCTTGGTGCAGGCCAGGGATTTGGATACCGGGCGCCTGATCTGGGAAGCGGAGACTGAGGTTCCTTTTTCCGCAGGTCCCGGTCTTGGGGCTGGAACCGTTATTTTGGGTTCCAGTGATGCGGACGTCATTGCTTTGAATAGTGAAAACGGCGAGGTGCTTTGGAAGTCCCAAGTGTCCAGCGAAGTGCTTTCCGTACCGGTTATTGCCAATGGCATTGTGGTCATTCGCACTGGCGATGGCGTGGTTATTGCCCTCAATGAAAAGAATGGCGTAAAACTGTGGAATTACGAACTTAACGCACCCGCTTTAACTGTGCATGGGGTCGGCGCTCCCATAATTGTTGAGGATAATGTAATCGAGGGTTTCGATAACGGCAAATTGATGGCGTTGCGTTTAGCGGATGGCAAGTATGTATGGGAAACCAGCATCGTGATTCCCAAAGGACGTTCTGAAGTTGAAAGACTGGTGGATATTGATGTAGATCCAATAGATGTGGGAGGCGTGATTTTTATTGCGGGTTATCACGGTGGAACCGCCGCTGTTTCGGAGCTGGATGGTGATTTATTGTGGCGTAACGAAGCGGTTTCTTCCTATACCGGTTTGAGTCATGATTTCCGGCACCTTTATTTGACAGATATTTCCGATGATGTTCTACAGTTGGATCAGCGTAGCGGCGCGTCGTTATGGAAACAAAAAGAATTGCATCAAAGAAAATTAACAGCGCCGGCAGTCTATGAAAATTATGCCGTGGTAGGTGACTTGGAAGGTTACGTGCATTGGTTGTCTACCAGCGACGGGAGACAGCTTGGCCGTATAAAAGTCGCCGATAGTGCAATAGACGCCCGGCCCGTCGTGGCAGGCGATACTGTTTATGTTTATGCAAAAGACGGCACGCTCGCCGCTTTAAAAATCCGGTCTATTTAAACGTTATGTTACCAGTAATAGCCCTTGTTGGCCGTCCTAATGTTGGCAAGTCCACACTCTTTAATTATTTAACCCGGAGCCGGGAAGCCCTGGTCGCTGATTTTCCGGGCTTGACGAGAGACCGGCAGTATGGCCGGGTGAAGCACGGTGATCGTGCTTGCCTGGTTGTCGACACAGGCGGTATAGCCGATGATGCGGAAGGCATAGAAAGTTTTGCCCGGAAACAAGTGCAAATTGCTTTGGAAGAAGCGGACCTTGTATTATTTATGGTCGATGCGCGCGAAGGACTCAGCGCTTCGGATAAAGTTATTGCCGATACCTTGAGAAAGCTGGATAAGCCGGTATTATTGGTCACCAACAAGGTTGACGGGATTGATGCCGCTATAGCGGCTTCGGACTTCTATTCGCTGGCTCTGGGCGAACCGGTGCAGATTGCCGCCTCACACGGCAGAGGCATACCGGAATTACTGGAAAGGGTTAACCGGCTATTGCCGCCCGATACTGAAGAAGTTATTGATGATGCCCGTAAAGGCATTGCCATCGCAGTAGTCGGGCGGCCTAATGTCGGTAAATCAACGCTGGTTAACCGGTTGCTGGGTGAAGAAAGGGTTGTTGTATTTGATGAGCCCGGCACTACTCGCGATAGCATTTATATTCCTTTTGAACGCAATGGCAAACAGTTTACGTTGATTGATACCGCGGGGATGCGCCGCCGTTCCAGGGTTTCAGACACCATTGAAAAATTCAGTGTGATTAAATCGTTGCAAGCGATTGAAAAATCAAATGTTGTTATTTATCTAATTGATGCGAGGGAAGGCATTGCCGATCAGGATGCTCATCTGCTTGGCCTGGTGCTGGAGGCGGGGAGAGCTTTGATTATTGGTCTTAATAAATGGGATGGTTTAAATACAGAGCAAAAGGAAACAATCAAACGGCAGCTTGATGTAAAACTGTCCTTTCTTGATTTTGCCGAAAAGCATCCTATTTCCGCGCTGCATGGCAGCGGCGTAGGCAAATTGTTTGATGTCGTGCATAAATTATATGACTCGGCGATGCTTGATATGTCAACGCCCGTGCTGACCAGAATTCTGAAAGAAGCCACTGACGCCCATCAGCCTCCGATAGTAAATACGCGCCGTATCAAATTAAAATATGCGCATCAGGGCGGGCGAAATCCGCCAATTGTAGTGATTCATGGCGTACAGACGGATGCGTTGCCGGTTTCTTACAAGCGTTATTTGATTAATTATTTTCGTGACAAACTAAAATTGTCGGGAACGCCGATACGCCTGGAGTTTAAGTCACCCGTCAATCCCTTTCACGGACAAAAAAAGAAACTTACCGATTGGCAAGTGCAAAAGCGTCAACGCTTGATGAAGCGGGTAAAAAGTAAGAAATGATTAGGGTGAAAGGAATAAGGTTAAAGGCGCAAGCTGCGAAGCCTCTTATTCCTTTTATCTTGCCCCTTTAACCTTTAACCTTTAATTTTTATGGCGACTATTACATTTCAAGGCAAGCCGCTTCATACTTCCGGCGAATTGCCGGCTGTGGGCGGCAAGGCTCCGGATTTTTCACTGGTTAACAGTAGGTTAGCTGATGTGACGTTGGTAACGTATGCCGGTAAAAAGAAAGTGCTGAATATCGTACCCAGTCTGGATACGCCCACCTGTGCTGCTTCAACGCGTAAATTCAACGAGAAGGCGTCACATTTGTATAATACTGTAGTGCTGGTTATTTCCGCTGATTTGCCGTTTGCGCAATGCCGGTTTTGCGAAGTGGAAGACTTAAAACACGTCATACCTTTATCAACATTCCGTTCAAATTTTGCCGTCGACTACGGGGTAAAGCTGGTTGACTCCGTTCTCGCCGGATTAACCGCCCGGGCGGTCATTATTATCGATGAGCATGACAACATCGTTTATACGCAATTGGTAGGCGAACTTGTTAACGAGCCCGATTACGAAGGCGTGCTGGCTGCGCTTTAGTGATAAATAATCTCGATAAAATATAAATGCTCAAGTGTTCTATTTTCATTCATTAGGGGCGTGTATGAATAGCTTGAGCAACTGTAGGAGGGCGAATTCATTCGCCCTGGGCGGATAAATCCGCCCCTACACAGAGCACATAATGTTTTATTGTTGATTTTATTTCATAGGGCATTCCTTATGAACGTGAATGTAAAACTGCTACATTTAAAAGCCTGCTTAGTGAGGGCGCGCTGTATTTGCTATTGAGCAGCCCATATAAGTTATTTTATCAATGGGTCCGTCGGCTTAAAATAGGCGTTGCAATTGCTTCCTATCTGGTATGATGCAAGTTAGTCAATTTGGAGAATAATAATGAAATTTCTTAAATCGTTTGTTTTTGTTTTATTCGCAGCTTTAGCGTCTCCCGGTTTTGCAAATAATCAAAAAGTCGATAGTGACGGTTTTGATGTATTGCTTGAAATGCCAGTCAGAGCGTTTACTTTCGGTTCCATGATTGGTGGCTTTGGGATATTCGTTGCAATAAGTCCATTTACTGGCCTTATGACGATTCCGCCTCCCCATGATGCTTTTCCAAAGTTATGGGATTTCCTTGTGTGCCAACCGGCAAAATATACTTTTAGAAGGCCTATAGGCCAATACAGATATGATGAAGGCTGTCCTCCCAAGGGTCAACCCGTTGTCTACCAGCCTGCGCCTCCTGTAGTAAAGACGCCAAAACCAGTGGTAACCGAACCCGAGCCCCCGGTTCAATATCCTCAGGATACCAATAAAAAGCTTGATTCCATTTTTAAAAAAGAGATGATGAAATAATTTTTGGGTTCGATTTTGATAAAACTGTATTTGCCTGAAGTAATACGCGCCTATTTAAGACTCCCTTTCGACTTGCTAAATGACTTTTTGTCAGGGTCCAAAAATTTTTATTCTGAAGCTATTTGGAATATAAATAAGGCAGCCGCGTGGCCGGGACGCTTGCCGGAATAAAGATATAACGCCTTATATTGGTTTCATGGTTGCAGCTGTTAAGAGCAAGGAATTGTCGCCGGAAGTAGTATAAGCCGGATTAAACCCCTTGGGGTCAAGCGTTTAAGCCTGATCGGCGCCTATTAACCTTGGAGGTGATAAACGCGTTGCATATAAAGCAGATTATGTTTTTTACTAGTGCCTGGAAGGGGATTTTAGGTTCCCGCTGCTTCAGTAAAGTGCAAACCGATTCCGGATTAGGGTTGCTGTTGTAGGCATTTGGCAATGCTGAAAGCATTCTGCATTATGAATCGTATGGAAGGTTCATTGCCCTATAGGAAAATACGTAGTGTTTAGTTTTATTTATGTTCTGCTGATTACAAGCCTGTTAACGTCTAAGTAAAGCAGCCTATAGCCGAAAAGATCGTTTAGGTAAAAGAGTTTTCAGTTTTTTAATAAGCTGCTTCCTATTTTAAATAGCAACTTTTAATTATCTTTGTTCATTTTATAGCAGATATAAGCCAATTCACATGCAATAAAAAGCAATACAACGGTATCAAGAGTTATCATAATTTCACCTCATCTTTTCGATATTAGAAGCTAGATTAGAACACCTAAGGCTATAAATTGTCAAAGAAATTTGTAATTTACAGGTTGATTAATTTACTACCGCCATTGAATTATATTTTTAAAAGCGCGTAAGTTGATGATAGAAGCAGGGCAGTGCATTAGTTTGTCTAAGAATACCTAAAAAATTCAATAATTTGAGTATTTATGAGGAAGTATTTTAAATATCGGAATTGTTAACAGTGTTGAAAAATAAATCCCTATGAGATTATTTTCTCATCTGTTGCGCAAATGAATAAGCAGAAAGACCAAAGCAAATACAGCCGCGCACAATTGCCCGTCACTGGTACGCAGAAAATTCATGAAGTCAGCCGGTATTCGGGTAAGGAAATTAAAAAAAACATTTGTACCGATTAGCGCGCCATATTCTCCCATCATTTCTTATTTCCTCTTTACGAGATCAAATGTGTTTTTCCTGCTTATGCATAATCACTAATTTCAATAAGTTTTATTCTTTTACAACCTGCGGCTAGTCTGGTTTTTTGTTAAAGATGTTTTTGTGGCTGCAGCAAGTTTACTATCCAGTTTCCGAGATGCATTTTGACCGGCAGCGGTCCTTGTTTGTATTGCCTTAAACCCAGGAGAGAGAGCATTAAATTCAGGAACAAAAGGAGTCTTTTATTCGGGGGTTAACTTCGATAGCGTTTTAAGATTTTCCTGAGCTTTTGGGAAATAAACGGGAGATTCATCAATCGCTCTTCTAAGATATTCATCCGCCACATCGTACCGGCCGATCAGCATGCTTATATAGCCGACATTGTTATAGGAATCATAAACGGGCATTATTCTATTAAAGAGAGCGACTGCATTCGAAAAATTGCCGTTTTTAATTTCAATCAGCGCCAGATTATGAATTGCGCGCTTGTAGCGGTTGTCATAGCTTAGTGCCTGATTAAAATAGTATTTTGCTTTGATTTCATCCCCGGACAGATAATACGAATAACCAAGATTATTTACCACCATCGGATTAGTTGGCTGTATTGCCAGAGCGGCCTGGTAATGGGCAATAGCCTCAGCGCTTTTACTTTCCAGGTCTGCAATTACGCCGAGCCCATTTTGGGCTTTCCAGTTATTGTTATTAAGCCTTACTGCGTTGGTAAGATAGTCTTTTGCCTTAGCGGTTTGACCGATTTCCAAAAAATACAAGCCCAGGTATTCATTGGCGGCCAGATTATTGCTGTCAATTGTTAAAATCTCCTGATATATTTTAAGCGCTAATTCAGGATGCTTGTTGCCGCTATGAATGGCGGCAATATTCTCAAGCGCTTTAATATTATGTTTGTTAAATTGCAGGGTTTTGACGAAATAAAACAGGGCATTCTCTGACTTTCCTTCGTTTAATGCGGCTTCTGCCTTGGCGAAAGCCTGTTCTTCCGTTTTTACATCGGGGTCGAGCAAATTTAAAATATTTTCAGAACTGTTAAGGCTGTTTTCGTCCTGATTGGATTTAAAAGTATTTGGATTGCAAGCGCTGATAATAAATGTTGTTATACAACTGATGGCAAGAATACTGAATTTCTGGGATATTATCATATTAAGTTAAAGTAGAATTAGTGAGATAGCGCCTGGTAAATCGAAATAACAGCTGGCCCAAGGATAACGACAAAAATGCCTGGAAAGAAACAAAAAGCCAAGGGAAACATCATTTTAACAGCAAGTTTAGCCGCTTCTTCTTCAGCTTTCTGCATGCGTTTATCTCTAAGATCTTCCGCGAAGACTCGTAAGGTATTGCCGATACTGGTGCCGAAACGCATGCTTTGGGCAAGCGCTGAAACCAGCCCGCGAATTTCTTCCACGCCGGTTCTCGAGACCAGGTTTTTTAAAGCCTGCTCTCTGGCGACGCCGGCTCTTAATTCGGCATTGACCAGACCAAGTTCATAACCCATGACTTCATTGCTTAACACCGTGTCTTTAGCAACCCGCTGCAGACCCGCATCCAAACCAAGGCCGGCTTCGGTACAAACGATTAGCTGATCAACCGCATCCGGAAAAGCGTTTCTGATAATCCGTTTTCTGGCATCAACTTTATTGTCAAGATAGAAGCTGGGAGCAATTAAGCCGAATAACAAGCCGGAACTGACAAATAGCAACAAGGCCATCGAAGATAACTGAGGCAGAAACGCCGTGCAAACCAGAAATATCAGGACAGGCAGGCAGGTTGTTAACAGGATTTTGATGCCGTAATAATGGGATAAACTGTTTTTCTCATGATATCCCGCATGTAACAGGCGCTCACGGTCGTAGTTAAGGGTTTCGCCGGCTCTTTCCCTGATAACAAAGTAGCTGCCCAAATTTTGAGGCACATTCCGGAAGAATTTGTTTTTATGTTGATCGCCGGTCAGCTCATTTAAACGGGTCCTTACCGGGTTATACATGCCGATAAATAAAAAATAAAACGCCAATACCAAAGCAATGGCGGCGCTCGCGAATAAGATCATTACCAGCCGCTGACCCAAGACGGGGTCGCCGGATATGCCTAGGATAAACTGAATAATACGATCCATGGGAATGGCCTATATGTCGAAATTAATGAGTTTGCGTATCCAGAAAGCGCCGATCACCTGCAAAACAAGCCCGCCGCTAAGGATCAGATGGCCTATTTCCGTATTGAATAAGGGTTTGACGTATTCAGGCGAAGTTATGGATATAGCCAAAAATACGATAAAAGGCAGCAGCGACAGCACCCACGCCGACAGACGGTTTTCCGCGGTAATGGTTTTTACACGGCGTTGAAAGCGGAATCGTTTCCTTAAAAGATCGCTGATCTTGTCTAGCAATTCCGCCAGATTGCCGCCGGTTTCCCGCTGAATCGAAATTGCAGCGGTGGCCGCGATTAAATTCGTGCTGGGCACCCGTATCAAAAGATAGTTAAAAGCTTCTTTAATATCGCGCCCATAGTTGATTTCTTCAAAGGTAATGCCAAATTCCTTGGACAGGGGAGGCTGCATTTCTTCGGCAATATAATGCATTGTTTCATTAAATGGATAGCCGGCGCGTAAGGCGCGGCTCATCATATCCAAAGCGTCGGGCAACTGCTCTTCAAACTGCTCAAGCCTTTTTTTACGGTCATTCTTAAGCTTTGATATAGGGAGGAAGCCGGCAAACAGAACAGCCACGGGTGTTGCGAAGATATTGCCGGTAAAATACCAGGCTAATGCGCCTGCCAACGACGCAAGTCCAAGCATTGCAATAATAACCCGGTAAGAAGGATAGGACTTTCCGGCCTGTTCAAGTAAATCTTCGATTACCTTGCTGCCGGGTAAAGATTGCAGGGATCGTTCAAGAAAGGATAACTCGCGTAAATATTTTTGCCTGACCAGCGAATACTCGCCGCTGTTTCCGGTTTCGATGAGTTTACGAAGCCGTTGTTTAATCTTCCGGCTTTCCGTGGATTTGGTGCCGAATGATGGCACCATAATGACTTGAGAAAGCAGAAAAACAGCCCCGGAAACCAGAATTAAAAAGACAATGAGCGTGGATTGATCCATGTAATTAATCCTTATAATGAGCTGATTGTTTGATCGATATATACGCCAAGATCAATATTAATGCCGCGTTGCTTCATGCGTTCGTGGAATCTTGGAACTATGCCGGTTGAAAGATACCGGCCAATGATATTGCCGTTGTCATCGACGCCCCTGCGTTCATATTTGAAAATCTCCGACATGGTGATAACATCGCCTTCCATGCTGTTGATTTCAGTAACGCTTACCACGCGTCTTTTGCCGTCTTCCATTCTTTCCAGCTGTATGACAACGTTTATTGCTGCCGCAATTTGCGCGCGAATCGTTCTTACGGGCAAATCAAAGCCGGCCATTGTGACCATATTTTCAACACGGGACAGTCCATCGCGCGGGGTGTTTGCATGGATGGTCGTCAATGAGCCGTCATGACCCGTATTCATCGCCTGCAGCATATCGAAAGCCTCCTGTCCGCGCACCTCGCCGATAACAATACGGTCAGGCCGCATCCGCAAACTGTTTTTTACCAGATCGCGCTGGGTGACTTCGCCTTTTCCTTCGATATTAGGGGGCCGGGTTTCCAGACGGACCAGATTATCCATTTTCAGTTGCAGTTCGGCTGAATCCTCTATGGTCACAATAC
This sequence comes from Methylobacter sp. KS41, assembly GCA_002862125.1. Taxonomy (GTDB): domain Bacteria; phylum Pseudomonadota; class Gammaproteobacteria; order Methylococcales; family Methylomonadaceae; genus Methylobacter_C. Next base: position 764,319 of record PHSP01000003.1, read on the forward strand.
GTTCATTGTTAGGTATATTATTGGAAAGGGCGTTTAGCATCGTGGTTTTACCGGAACCGGTGCCCCCGGAAACCAGGATATTCAGTCTGACTTTAACCATGGAGGCAAACACATCGGCCATAGCCTGGCTTAAGGTGCCGATTGCAACCATATCCTGCAATTGCATTTTATCCTGGGTAAAGCGCCGTATGGATAATGAAGGTCCGTCAATCGCCAATGGCGGAATAATCGCATTGACACGGGAACCGTCCTTCAAGCGGGCGTCGACTAACGGAGATGATTCATCAATTCTCCGGCCGACGTTGGTTACAATCCGGTCAATCACTTTTAATAATTGAGCGTCATCTTTAAAGGTAATGGGTGTTTTTTCTAACTTGCCGAAACGCTCAATAAAAACCGAGTTGTAGCCATTAACCAGTATATCGGCAATAGTCGGTTCATAAAGCAAAAGTTCCAGAGGACCGAAGCCTAGAATATCGTTAACGATTTCATTGACAATTAATTGCCGGGTTCTGGCGATGACCGGTATCGATTCATCATCGATAATCCGGCGTGCTATTTCACTAATTTGTTTTTTCGCATCCTCATTCGCCATTTTATTGATCAATGATAAATCAAGAATTTCCATCAGTTTTTGATGTATTTTTTCCTTGTATTCCAAATCCTTAGCGGTAAGGAGATCAAATACCAATGGCGGCATGGAGGGGTTTTCGGAATGGACATCACTTGCCGATAGTGATTTATTAAGCATTGGATCACCATCTTTGTTAGTGTAATTTTGAATGCGGCTTTTTAGACTCACGATAGTTCTCTGGGTAATGATTGTTTAAAGTGTTCGAATAAACCTGATTGAATAGTTAAGGCTTATACATGCCGCAAGGGTTTTGTTTACAATAACAGCCTTGTTAATTACACCTCTAAATATAACTTCACCCGCGGCATAGCTATCCATGCAATAATTCTGCAAATATAAATAATGAGTTACAACAAAATCATGCGCGCTCCAATGTCATTAAGTTAAGCGTTCGCTGAGCGGAGTCGAAGCGATTTTGCTGGCTTCGGCTCCGCTCAGCCAACAGTTTATCTTGCCAGGAGGCGCGTAACTTAACGGCATTGATGTACTCTCTTGTTCGAGAAGGCTGCGCCGGAAGTGTAAAATCGAGCGATTAACCCTCTTCATCCCAACCCCTTCGACTCTGCTCAAGTATCCGGCGCCTCGGATGGTTAGCTTAGTAACGTGCACAAAATAAATTGAGCATCTGTAGGGGCGAATTCATTCGCCATGGGCGGATAAATCCACCCCTACATAGAGCTTAAAGCCAATAGACATCTTGGCTTGTAGGTTTTTTTGAAAACAAACGTTGCTCAACTTATTTCGTGCATGTTCCTCAGCGCTCAAAAAACCTGCAAAGCAACAAAATCATGCGCGCTCCAATGTCATTAAGTTAAGCGTTCGCTGAGCGGAGTCGAAGCGATTTTGCTGGCTTCGGCTCCGCTCAGCCAACAGTTTATCTTGCCAGGAGGCGCGTAACTTAACGGCATTGATGTACTCTCTTGTTCGAGAAGGCTGCGCCGGAAGTGTAAAATCGAGCGATTAACCTTCTTCATCCCAACCCCTTAGACTCTGCTCAGGCATCCGGCGCCGCGGATGGTTAGCTCAGCGCTCAAAAAACCTGCAAAGCGGAACTAACTTGCCCCTGTGTTAGTTATTGCCGGATTCTGTGTTGTTACTCTTTAAATCCTGGGCGGTGATAGGACTAAGCCTGTGTCACTGAAAGAGTGTTCATTTTTTTTTGGAATTAAAAAGCTTTTTCCAAAAACCTTTCTTCTTAAATTCGTCTCGTACATTGATATCCAGTGCTTCAGTCAATGCGATCATGGCGTTGGCGATAGCTGAGTTTTCTGCATAATCGTAGATAGGAATGCCCAGATTAGTAGACTGGGCAACTTTCTCATAATCGCTGGGAATCATGTGAATTTTGCTGCATTGCATAGTCGACTGAATGTCATCTAAAGTCAAGCCGCGATTGGCATCGTAGCGGTTGACGACGATCAGGATATTTTTTTCGGCAATATTGAATTCCGACTTTAGAATCCTGGTTAAACGTTTGGCATCGCGCATGTGAGCCAGACTTTGCTGAACGATAATAATAATTTGATCAGAGCGCTCCAATATGAACGCGGATAAAGGATCGATCATCCTTGGCAGGTCTATAAAAACCCGGTCGTAATGACTGATGATCAGCGTTAACAGCTGATCAAGGCTGTCTATAGAGACTTCACCGGGCAGGATCACTTGCTCAAGCATCGTGGAAAGCAAATGCAAGCCGCTTTTATGCAAGGACATATAACCGTTAATGGCATCAAAATCCAGTTTCGAAGCATCATTAAGCGCATCAACGATCGTGTATTGGGGTTTGATATCCAGATTTAACGACTGGGTGCCGAACTGCAAGTCAAAATCCATTAAAACGACACTGGAATCGGAAAGGGTGGCGGCAAGATGAGCTAAATTACAGGCTGTAAAGCTTGCCCCTGAACCGCCCTTGGCATTGATCACCGTGGTCAGGACTCCCTGCTTTGCGTGCCCCCGCCTTAAATCCAGAAGGATTTTATTTATTGATTTAAGCAACTCCTGGTTGTCGGCTGGCTGGACAAAAAAATCCCTGGCGCCCGCTTGCATGGCAAGCCGCATTAGCTGGTTATCGTTGGCTTCTGCAATGACCAGCAACGCCGGACGTTCGGCAGAGGGCATGCTTATCAATTGGTTCAGCGCATCGACTGTCTCGTTATCAAGAAGAAAAATCAGCAACTCAGTGCTTGTCTTATTTATTTCAGTAGGCTCACACGTAGAATTGTCATAAAAAACCGGGGTAATTTCTTTATTGATTAAAGACGAAATCTGGGTGCGGTATTGAGATAACTTGGATGGATTGTTGCCCAGAATTTGAATTGAAACGGCTTTTTTTTGCATGGGTTTGTTTGGCTGTGATTGACTCAGTATTATTGATTATAAGTAATAAATCTTAATTCTTTGGAAATAATGAAATAGTTCCGGTAGATTCTTTCTATGTACAAACGCCATAGCAGCACCGTGTTGGGCTGCCTGTCGATGGGTTTACAGGACTTATTCTGCCCAAGCTTTCGCTGGGCAAGGTTGTGGCGATAGTAGGCACTGGAAAGGCGACAGAAACACCTGGTATCAAAAGGCGGATGTTGTTAAGGCTATTGAGGGATAGTATTTGGACGCGCACAAAGGCAATACTGTCGTAAGTTGCAGAATTAGGAGTTGTAGTATCTGCCTGAGTCCCATCGCTTTTCCAGTAAGTAACTTGAACATCCGCAGTGGTAAGTCCCAATAGACCCGTAGTTTGGCTATCGCCGGGAGCGCCATCAAAAATCGTGGCTTGCTGTACCATGGTTTGCCCCGCTGCTGATACAGGGCAAACTGCCGCGACTCGCGCGCCCCGCCGCGTTGCTTCCACCAACGTGTTGTAGGTAAAGAAAGCGCGCCCGAATTCAATAATGCCGAATAAAATCATGAAAAATAACAGGGCAATCAGGGCAAATTCAACCATCGCTGCGCCGCGTTGAGTTTTCATTCCACCCTCAGGACTGAAGAGGCGGTTAGTGGGTATGGATTGCTTATTCCCAGTTTAGTGAAATTATTGAGCACATTGCCGAGTATAAAATGATGGTTATATTGAACGGTGAGCTGTATGTGATTGGCTGTTGGAATGGTTGGAATGGTTGGAATGATTGGAGTAGTGTATCCTGAGCCATTGTCTGGAGGCATCAACGCATTTCCGCTTCCTAGGATATTGCCGTAAATTACAAGATTTTGGGCTTTGGTAATATTGGCGCTGTTAGTAACAGTGCTGACATCAATTGGACCATAGATATCGCCATTTCGAGCTTGTTGCGGGTCGGAAAAATACCTTGCTCCATCCTGCACTGATTTGTTCAACATGTTCAGATGATAATAAGCATAGCTAAATTCTGAAACTCCAACCACTAAGAGCAAAAGCAACGGCACGACAATCGCAAACTCAACCAGAGCAACCCCTTTTTGCCGGTTTCTAAAATATTTTTTATATAGCGGCATTTAAGATTGCCCCCCCAAAGGATCTTTATAAAGTATGACTTTATAAAAACCGGTGTTTCCTGTTGAGTTAGCTCTTCCTGTGGATTGGCATTTACCAAGAAACTGTCCCAAAAGGAACTCTTCAGGGCCATTTTTTTGATCCTCGGCGGTCAGAAAAAAACAGCCAAAACCCACAACGGTTAGAGAGCCAGAGCTCCCATTCGGTGGATTACTACAGTCGACAAATGGAACATTGAAAATCCGCTGCCCAAATTGAGATGTTGCCGCAGGTACATTGGGTTCTCTTTTGGACGAGAGCGATTGATAGACATCATACGGACTGGGGACGCCATTAGCAGATAAAAATGCCGGGGTTATTCCAGTTGTCGGTATTTGCTTTACTCCCGCTACCGGATCTATTGGTAATGGCTGGGTGGTGAAACCATTCAATTTAGTCCAGTTCAAGTAAGTGAGAGCCGAGCTTTGGGCTGGACTTGCACTATTGAAAACGACACCGTTACTACCTGTTCCATCTGTAACATCACCTTTTTTGCTACCTTGCCCTCCCGTGATGGTGTCCGAAAGGTCGCCAGAGATTACGGTATCATTGAAGAGGCTCTGTATGCCGGTGATGACCTGCCCCCAGTTATTTCCTGTTTTGGGTGAAATTGATGTAATAGGGCCGGATGTTGCTGAAATACAGTAATTCTGCAGGGTTGGGTCTTTTGCAAGAGCATCTCCCAAACTTTTAGCGCCGCTATTCAGACTGGGGAATATGGACGATAAATCCGCTAAACCAATATTACCAGCTCCCCAAGCTGAATTGTCAGAGGCAGCGCAATTCATATTTTTAGCCGTCCCCCCTATTGATGGAGTCAGGCAATAAATAGTATTTACATCGTATCCATAACACGAACCGGTGCTGCAATCTTGATTGGGGGTTGTAGGGCTTGCACACATCATGATTGGCGAAAGATTACAGGGCGCGATAGGAACAGTCCCGGCAACCGCAGAGGCGGAGACAGCCATATTGTTAAACCCCATGATTTTTGCAAACCAGGTGGAAAAACTAGCGACAGGGAGAGAGACGCGGACAAAATTTGCGCCAGCACTCGCACTGGTCGCAGAACCGGCAGCAGTCCAGGTAGCTGTAGTTAGATCAGTACTCACGGTGGCAAAGGTAAAAGTAGTGCTATCGCTGGCCAAAGTGCTGGAATTTAAAACACCACCGGTGCCTGCATAACCATTAAGCTCATTATTTCCAGAGGCTTGTAGAAAAGCCGGCATGGTTGTGGTTGCAGCATAGTTTTGCGCATATCGCTCTATATTAGTGATGCTGGTACTAGACTCTTTCTTATTCAACGAAATCGCCGCGCTTAAAGCCAGCGCATCCGCCAAATTTTGCAGCCGGGTTTTGCTGACTTCAGCGTGGCTTAAGTCAATGGCTAATCCGGCGATGCCCATCAGGACGACAAGACTCAAAGCCGTCAGAAGTAGCACGCTGCCTTTCTCTTTGCGTAACGGAGCCGCTGTCCTAGCCATAACAATCCGCCTGTTTTGATGAGTGCCGGGCCATAATGCTTATATTATTGGCCGCTGATATTGCCGATGGTAACCGATTGCGGCGGTTGAACAGCGTTGTCCTGGCCAAAACCATTGCGATAGGTTCTGATGACATTCCCGCCTGCGTAACCGTCCATTATCCTGGGCGAGTTGGGCGGAGGGTTTTTCGCCGCCTGCAGGTCTGAAATCTGGGCTGTAACCAGTTGGTTCACCGTCTTGCCAAAGCTATCATTTAGCCTGTAGGGCCTGAAATTGCCGTCGCCGCAGCCGGCAAGCCATAAAGCGCAGGCCAGCAAGGCAGGGATAGTATGAGTTTTCATTGTGAATCTCCGTCGTTTATTTGGTGGCCAAACTGGCCGGTCGTGCCTCCGGACGTTGGATCGAATACCGGCGCCTGCGCGGTGTTGACTAGTTTCGTTCGAGCTTCCATCCGGCCTAGCAGATAGAACTCGACATCGTCCGGCGGAACATAATAATCGGTAGGCAGTTTGATCTGGTCGGGCGGTATTGGTTTTGCCAGATGCGGCGTTACTAAAATGACCAGTTCCTTATTAGCCTTCCGCGATGTCCTGTTATTAAACAATGCCCCTAAACCGGGTATATCCGCAAGTCCGGGCGTTTGATTCTGGGTGTTATTCTGGTTTACGCTGATTAAACCGGCAATGGACATGGTCTGCCCGTCGGCGAGTTCAAGGGTTGTGGTGGCTTCCCGCAGATTAAGGCTGGGCACCGGTTGTAAGTTAATAGAAACCGGATTGGTGCCGATGAGGGTATTGGTAAGGCCCTGGGTAACCACTTCATTTGCGGTATTGTCCAGCGCGCTGACCGAGACATGGGTAGTCAGATTGATCCGGTTAGAGTCCAGCACTACCGGCGTAAACTCCACGCCCACGCCGAAGTTTTTAAAGTTGACAGTACAGGGGACAATGCCCGTGGTGCCCTGGCCCGCGACGCAGGCGGTATATGGGAATTCCCCGCCGGATAAAAACGCGGCTTTTTTGCCGCTGAGCGTGGTCAGGTTAGGTTGAGCCAAAATGGTCGCGAGGTCGGTATTTCTGCTGAAATCCAGGCTCCAGTTGAATAATGTGTCGCCCGCCACATAAGCGCCCGAAAATGCGCCGGCGGCCCCGGCGGCGACTGTCCAAAGAAATGAGCCGCTTTGCTGGCTGGTTGATGAGGCGCGGGCGGTTAGACTCAGCGCTCGAGCCAGGTTTCTGCTGACTTCGGCGACTTTAACTTCCAGCATTACTTGCTGCTCGCCGCCGACATGCATCATATTTACGATCATTTGGCTGCCGCCGGCGCTCGCGCCGCCGCCGCCGCCGCCGCCGCTAACAAAACCGCAACCGCTGTTGTTGCCGTAACCGCCGCCGCCGCCCTGGCTCATGACATAGCCTGACGCAATCTTCATGGCATAATCCATATTGACCAGATTGGAGACTTCGCCGCTGAGTATGACGCATTTATCGGCGTTTCGAACTTCAATATGCTCTCTGGGCATTACTTTGTTAAGCGCTTCTTTAATCCCATTCAGGTTATGCGTGACTTCAACCTCCACCACCATGGCGACATGATTATTGCTGTCCCAGAGGGCGGCGTTGGTTCCGCCTATTTGATGCCCCCGTATCAGCAGTTGTCTCGGAGATAAAAGCGTAATATCGGCAATTGCGGGGTTGCCCAGCACTGATTTAGTGATACTCCGGTCAAGATTTATTAGCAACGATTTATTCATCGGCACTTGATAGGCGAGATGTCTGCTCTGGGCGCTGGTGGTGATATCGGCGCCGGCCTGGAGGGTATAGCCCAATAACAGCGCGGACACTGTTTTAAGCAGTTTGCTTGGGTTGATGTTTAACATTATCATGCTTCCCTTGTTTTTTAGTCTTCTTGTGAATTTATGCGTCTAACATGCCGATTCTAAACGCGAAAATTTGAATGGGCGGTCCTGGATTATATTGGGTTTTACAAACTCAACAGGATCCGCTTTCACATTCTATGAATATTTGCCTGTCCCAGGGGAGAATCTTTAGGGATAGGGGTGATTTTGCCGTTTTGACTTTAACCGGTTGTTGAATGACTGATGGCGCTTCAGGCAGCCGTATGGCGGTATTGCTATCCGTGGGGTTTCTCAGGGTGAACTGTAACGCGCCGGTTCTCATCGCCTGCACAAGACATTCCGCTTGACTGGGGTCCACTTCCAGGGTCAAGGCTCTGACCAGGGCCGGTTTATCCTGATCTTGGGAGGCCTGTTGGTCAATAGCCAGAATTTTAATGTTGGGTAGCAGGGTATAGGTTTCGTTCGGGGCGCCGGTAACAAAGGGAATGACTCTGTAGCCTGGTTCCTTGGGCTGGCAAACAATCTTGCTGCCTGAGCCGGTAACAAGAATATCAGCCTTGTTGCCAGGCAATATGAAGCCAGCCACGCCCACGATATCATCGACGCGCACGCTGATGGCGCGCATGCCTGCCGGAATCAAAGCGGATAAGGTGCTGCCGCCCGCATGTTCCTTTATTTGCGGTTTTAACAAGAGTTCATCGGTATAAAATTCGCGCTGCGTCACTTTACCCACGATAGCGTTTGGATCTTTTTTGGTATCTTCTTCCGTGAACGCCTGGGCGGGAACGGAATCCCTGGGCCAGGGCTTCAATTTAATCTGGGTGTTATCTATCGTGGCGGCAAAAGGAATATCGGTTGCGGCAACATAAACCATTACGGTATTTCCGGCATCGGCTGGTCTATTGCCGGTTTGTGATTCAACCCAGCGTTTTGCAATCAAGGCGGCTCCGCCGGCCAGAATGATTGCAATCACCAGCATTATTAAGAAGCGGCTATTCATTAGTCAATCCTTGCGTTTTCAAGATTAATAAAATAGGTGTCCCAGGCAATCTGTAATCTTTCCGGCGTTGCTCTTCCAGTATCGCCTTCGTATTCGCATTGGTCTCGTACTATCCCTAATAAATCACGGGGATGGCAAGGCAACAGGGGACGGTTTTCTTTTTGGTAGCGTTCGAAAATTTCATCAAGCAAGCTGTCCGGGCAATTGAGTTGCAGTTCTCTGGCATATAAACGCCATATCTCCACATATTGCGATTTGTTGACCGGCATAAACTTGATTTTATAGCCCAGACGCCGCAAAAAGGCTTCGTCGGCAAGCTCTACGGGGTTAATGTTAGCAGAAAAAATAAGAATTACATCGAATGGAATTTGTATGCGCTTGCCGGTTTCGAGACTGAGATAATCATGCTTTTCTTCCAAAGGAATAATCCAGCGGTTGAAAAGATCAATGGGCCGGACGCGCTGGCGTCCCAGGTCATCGATAATGTACATGCCGTTATTGGCTTTTAATTGCAAGGGAGCGTGCGACAGATGCGTATTTTTGTCATGGCTGGTTTCCAGCATGTCTAGCGTTAGTTCGCCGCCGCTGATGGCGACAGGTCTTTGACATTCAATAAACCGCGGATCAGCGCCCTGCAGCAGGTCATAGCTGGCGCTGCCGTTATTTTCATTAACCGGCGTATGAATGGCCGGATCAAAAATTTGAATAACGCTTTCGCCGACTGAAATGGCATAGGGTATTAATATTGATTCTCCCAATAACCGGGTCAGCCGCTTGCAGATATAAGTCTTGCCCGTGCCGGGCAGACCATAAATCATGATGGCTCTTCCTGAGTGCATGGCGGGGCCTAGCTGGTCCAAAAGGCGCTGATCTATCGTGGTATCCTGAAAGGCTTTTTGTACATCGGGGCGGGTTATTTTGCAGTGTTGCATTGACTGGATCTTGACAACAGTGCGATATTGTTCGATAGACACCGGAGCGGGGCCGACGTAACCGCTTTTGCTTAGCGCCATTAACGCTTCGGCTAATCCTTTATCGGTCAAGGAATAACGCAAGCCTTTGCTGCTATGTGATGCGGCAAGTATTTCAACGCGATTCCTTTTGCGCAGATCATCTAAAACAGATTCAAGTATATTGCCGGACAGAGCTAGGTTTTCACTGAGCTGGGGCAGGTCGGCCGTGCCGTTGGCATGCAAATATTTGCAGATCAGGTCCGCAATAAAATCGGATGTTAATCCGGTCTCTTCAATATTGCGGGGACGAGGTGCAAAAGCAGGCCGGTCGCTGTCAGTCGTATTGATAGATTGGGTATATGTATTCACTGGCCTGATATATTTTTATTGGTTTGTGATCCATTATAATTTTTTTTAGCTTAAAAATATCACCCAAGGCCGGAAATGAAAAAGCTTGTGATTTTTCCTGAAGCGCCAGCTGAGATGCTAACAAATAGTCTCGGTTGAATTAATGGTATATTTTTTCTTGTACAACATCAAGCTTAATTCAGGCTTAATCCAGGATAAAAATCTGTTGATTGATAAAAGCCCCTCATATTGGCTTAATGAAGGGATTTCCGTTGTCAGGCTGAAAGCAGCTGTCTTAATCATTTGGATTATAGATTCTTCTGGAAAGTTTTTTCATATAGCATTATTCCCGGCTTTAAGGGTATCACCTGGCGTGCTGCGCGTGTCTTGAAGGTTTAGGCATGGCGCTACTGCAAAAGCAGGACAAAACTTGCCTGAATAGAAATAACAAGCAAGCTAATTAATTTGCCTGAGGCGGCGCTTTTTTAATTTTCGAGATTGAATTGCAGGATATATTAAAAACCTGCCATGCAGCCATCCATGTCAAGGCGCAATCGCCAAGTATTTGTGCTGTGGCAAAGATTCAACGGTCTCGGGCGGGTGAATTTTTTTGATGCGCACTGATGCTTGGCGCAAGAGGCTGGAGTATTCTGAAAAACGCCGTCTTAATCAGCGGCATTAGCCATTAGCGTTAGACAATGAACTGTTAACAGTATTGAATGTAGTGCTGACTGATATGCCTAGTGAAGTGATAACAGCCAAAGATACAACAGTTATCAAAGCGAGCATGACTGCGTACTCGACCATGGAGGCGCCTTTTTCCTTTTTAAAGAATGACAGCATTTTTTTTGGTATATTCATCAAATAATCATTCATGGCTATGCTCTTATTGGCTTGTTGATTTTGGAGATAAAATAACTACTCAGGCATCAGTTTTTTAAAGAAATATTAATTTAAAGTTGTGCGGATTGGTGTGAGCAAAAATGAATTTAACAGTTCTTAATTATTATTAATAATATCAGATTGTTATGAGAATAGATATTCCTCTCATACTAAGGGTGGATATATTTTTTTAGTAGCTACACTATTGGCTCAGAAAAATCTCCATTTTTTATTTGGAGACTTTTCTGAGAATAAATATTGGCTTAAGCAGTTTTAGCCGCCAGTCGTTGCTTGCATGCTGGTATTAATGGTATTAAATGTAGTGCTGACAGTACGGCCCAGGGTGGTAATTATTGCTATAGATACAACGGCTATCAATGCAACCATGATCGCATACTCAATCATGGTTGCGCCTTTTTCTTTGAAAAAGGAAGGCGATACTTTTGTTTGTATTTTACTTAAAAAGTCGTTCATGATTTCATTCCTAAATTGGTTGTTAATGCAAATTGAAAAAGCTGATTATTTGATTATAATTAAAAAATTTAATTATAAATTTACCGGTTTTTACGCGAGCCAGGTTTAAGTTTAAGAAATATTGCATTTTTATGACTTTAACAAGCTTACGGCTCTAATATTAAAGTGCTTTATTTAGAAAAAGCAAATAAATCTTGAAACCAGACCAAAAGCGACTGAGATTTTATGTTATCAAAAATTAAATTGCAATAGATGTATCTGGAAGAAAAGATATGCGGATTTCACTAAAAATGACCCGGTGTCAATGATCATGCAGTCCTTGTGAAGGCCGGTTGAGGGGGGTGATAAAGATAATTCTTTGATTTCATGGCCTTAGGAACGTGCATGAAATAACTTGAGCAACTGTAGGGGCGAATTCATTCGCCCAAGGCGGATAAATCCGCCCCTACATGGTGGTGCACATATTTGATTGGTAATTTTATTTCATGCGCATTCCGTAAATTTAGCTCTTTATTCGTATTTAGTTGCGATGTGTTTCCGGAATTAATAACAACCGTGGAAACCGGACAATTCGTTCGGATACTTTCGACGGAGAATTATTCACTTGCATCGTCTTGCTTTTGCAATTTCAGCTTGAGTAGATCGATAGACTGTTTCGGCCATCGCCCCTTACGCACATGGATCGCCGCAAACTTATTGCCATAGACCGGTGTCCAGTCAGGATGCATATTAAAGTAGACAATTGCCGGGCTATTGGCGGATAGAAAAGTCCAAGTAATATCATATTGATTGAGCAAGTTTTCAAGCGGTTTTTCACTGCCGGCAAGCGATGTCGCTTCGAAAGTTGATTTAATAAAATCATCTTTATAAAGTTCGGCACGGGAATCAATGAAAGTATCTATGCCCTGGAAAATCAAAAAACCGCCAATGTTGTAGTCATTAAATACCTTGCCGGGCAGTTCAGCCTGGCGGACTGTCAATAGCATGGAGTTGATTCTTTTGCTGAGGGGGAACTCGATGTCCTTGAATGCAAAAATATAGATCGACCAACCGGCCAGCGCCAAAATTATAAGGGCTTTGCTCAAGGCTGTAACGGGTAATAATGAACCCAAAGTAAATTTGTTGTCCTCGCTTTTTATATGCCAGTGTTTTGCAAGCGGCGCGGCTAATATTAAGGGCGCCTGTAGAGACATCAAGTCAGTTGCATAACGGTTATGTTTTAACGACAGGTGAATTAAGCCGATTAAAAAGACTAACCTTAGCAGAGGCAGCTCCATTTTTTGGGTAAAACCGAAAACGATTAGAACGATAATCCAGAGTTCAAGAAACTGGAACGTCTGGAAATTGGAAGATTGCCACTCGCTAATGATACTCATCGAGTAGCTTTGGTCAGTCAATTGAAAAGGCAGTAATAAACCGTCCAAGCCAAGGGGAGTCGCCATAAGGCAGGCAATGGAAACGGCTAGAAATACTGCCCATTGTTTTATTAATCTTGTCCGGTCGATTGATGGCGGCGCGGTCACTACCGACTCGAAAGAAAAAAACAAGGCATAAACAATGCCAATTAAATAACTGCCGTGGATGTTGGCCCATAAAATCAGCAATAATGCATTATAGAGGGAAGGGGCTTTGTGCTGTTCGCTGGCTTTAAGCAGTTGCACAAACCAGAAAGTCATGACCGGCAATGCCAGAATGTGCGGCCGAGGCATTATATGCGTTATTAACATCCCATAGGCCATCAGCATCAGGCACAAGGCGCGTATCGGGGGCAGCTTTTCCAGCAAATACTTGAGCATGATTAAAATGCTGAGCGTGGTTGCAGTAACGCCCATCATAACCAGACCAGGCCATCCGGCGGCATTGAAGATTAAATACATGATAATTTCGGACAGCCAGGAATGAGGCGTCCAGTGCGCATCGGCTTTGGTATGGGAAAAAATCCCGGTATAGGGAATCTTTCGGTTGTCAACTATCCATTCGCCTACCCTGATATGCCAGTAGGGGTCATATTCAGTGTTGAAATAGACAGTGATAAGAAAGGTTAAGTATCCGATAACCAGTAAAAAGAGCGTTCTGGTGCGCTGTATTTCATTCATGGGTTTTTCTCAAGCGTTGAGACATAAGCAGATCCTGCTAATGACGTGGGAAAGCGGAAGCATCAAAATTCAAGCATATGTTACCGTGAAAGCCGTCAACATATTTCGTGGGAGCGATGCCTACATCGCGACGTGGGCGTCGCTCCCACATCTTGCTTTCATTTTCCGGGAGGATGAAAAGTTCATTATGTTCGTTAGGTGATTAGTAATTTATCTATCAGTCAGTTAATTAATTTTGTAGAGATGTGCTTGACTTATGGACAGTGACAGATTGGCCGGCGGCTTGATTGATTTTAGTGATTTGTGGATAGGCATTAAATTGTTCCGGGCTGGTAAGGGGTTTGTAATCAGCATAACAAAACTTCCAGGCGGCATTATCCTGCAAGAAATTGGAAAGCGCATTGATGTGGATGCTAAAAATTAACACGCCAACACGACTAAAATAGTCGTTAATTTGCGGGCTAATAGCGGCGCAGTTCATTAAGTGCCATATTTCTGTATTTTTCCAGCCATACATAACAAACCAGACTTTACTTTGCGGCACGGCAAGGTTTGAATCAAGACGGGATTTTAAGTTATCGCGAAAAGGCTCCCAGCTATGATGGGGTTTAAATGGCGGGTTAAAAGGCGCGAGAACGGTTGTATTATGATGATAAGGCACATCGGCGAAACTATCATAAGGTGTTGTTCCGGCATCCTTATCGTAGACTAAATAATGATAAGCGAAACTCTCGGTAACAATAATGTCGTTAGCTTGTAGATGCTGATCCAAAAACGCCTGTCCGGCGTTAAAATCCTTGCTTTTTAAGGGAAACTCCTCGCCATGTTTGAGATAAATATCGTTTTTTTTTAAAAAAAATACCATCATAATAACCAATGCAATCCCAAGATACTGGGCAAAACGCTGATAAGGTATGCTGCGAACTAAATATTCCAACTCATAGCCTAATGGAAGCACAAAAAATGGCAACAAATAATAAGTATGCCGGCCAGATAAAAAAGGATAAAAATTTGCCAAAGCCGCAAATATCGCTATTCCCCACATGACTAATATTACAGTTAAGGCATCCGGATTTTCCCGGCGCATTGTAATCAAGCCTTTTGCGTATACAGTGAAAAGCAATAAGCCGCTGAAAACTAGAATAAACAAATTAGTATTGGATTCTGGTTCAACTATTTTCAATAATGGAATGAAATAGCCGAATATTCCATAACATGTTGCAAGAAACCGGCCTGAAAAATTACTAGGAGCGCCGGCGGTTTCTATTGCCAGGCGGCTCCACATCGGGCCGGCAGTTCCTGGGGCAAGATAATAACAATAAAAAAACACTCCCAGCAGAAATAATGGCAGAAAGGAAATAGCAAACAAGGCAAAATTATGCCAGCGTTTTTGTAAAGCCAGGCGCAAACCTTCAGATATTCCCAGGGCCGCCCCCGCCAGAAAGCCGGTAAAATGCGTGGCTGAGGCAAGAAACAGCAACAGGGTAAAATAGAGTAAATCCGTTCGCTTTTCCTTCTTCTGATAACGCATGAAATAGTAAAGCGCCCATGTTAAAAACGCCATAAAAAAGGCATAGTTTCTAATGGTGAGTGAAGTTGAAACAGCAACAGGTAAAAATGCCATGCACGAAGCACAAAATAGCCCCAAAAATCTTCCTCTCAACAGAACACCCAACCGGTACATCCCGAGCGCGGAAACCATCCCGGCAGCAGCGGAGAATAGCCTCTGATAATATACATCGGGTGTCATCATTAACAGATAATGGCGAATAAAATGAGCCAACGGGGGGTGCAATTCTGCCAGACCCCGGCGCCAGACTTCCGCCAGCGTTTCCCCTTTGGCTATAATCAAATATTGCATTTCATCTAGGTTATAATAATAGCCGCTAACCCCGCTTATCCGTACCCACAGGCCGCCAAGCAATATTGCCAACAGGGCAATGCTGAAAAAAAAGCGTTCATCAATCTTTAATCGTCTTATAAAATTCATGATTCATACCCGATATCGCACTTTAATTCTTATTGTTGCCTATAATGCGGCACGGCATATTACCACCCTAATAGACCGCATTCCAGAATCCATTTGGACCGGCGCGCCTTATCATTGCGATATTTTGGTCATCGATGATTTTTCAAGTGATGCAACAAGGCAGGTTTGCAATGATTATTGCGAACGCAATAACCGGCAAATTACAATACTCCGGACTCCAGCCAATCAGGGATATGGCGGTAATCAGAAATTAGGATACGCCTACGCAATTAAAAATGGATTTGAAGCGGTAGTATTATTGCATGGCGACGGACAATATGCTCCGGAGCTGCTTCCCCAAATGATAGCGCCGCTGGCGGAGCAGAAAGCTGAAGCGGTATTTGGCTCGAGAATGACGATTAACAAAAATGCGCTCAAGGGCGGGATGCCTCCTTATAAGTTTTTTGCCAATATCATACTTACCGCGATGCAAAATGCGATTCTTGGCAGCCATTTTAGCGAATTCCATACGGGTTACCGCGCCTATTCGGTTTCTGCCTTAAAGCGCATTCCTTTCCTTTACAATTCGGATTGGTTTGATTTTGATACCGATATCATTATCCAGTTGGTTAATCAGGATATTAGCACTATTGAAATACCCATTCCGACGCATTATGGCGATGAAATCTGTCATGTTGATAATTTACGTTATGGGTTTGCCATTTTAAAATCCTGTCTGCAGTCAAGAATGCAGCGATATGGTGTTTTTTATCATCGCAAGTTTGATTATGAAGCATCTTCCGCTTATGAGGGAGTCAGACATAGCCGCTCTTATTATCAAAATAAAAGCTCTTTTGAAAGTAGCCATTCTTTCGCGCTATCCATGATATCAGATGGAGAAACCATTCAAGATGTAGGCTGCGGCGAAGGATACGTAGCCCGCGCATTACAATCCCGCGGCTGTATTGTGTATGGAGTAGATACTTGCACACCCGCGGATTTAGCGCCGTTTGCCGGTTTTACCCGGATAAACTTGAATCAGGATGTGGAGTGTAAAAAAAATTGGCCCAAAATTCATTGCGACGTCATTTTATTATTGGATATAGTCGAGCATTTAGATAATCCCGAAGGGTTTATGGAAAATATTTTCCAGCATATCAAAGGAACTCACACCCGCATTATTGTCACTACGCCAAATATCGCCTTTGTTACTATGCGCATTATGTTACTTTTAGGTTTTTTTCAATATGGCAACCATGGAATTCTGGATAGAACTCACAAGCGATTATTTACCTTTTCCTCGCTGAGGAGTTTAATGGAACAATCCGGATTTGTTATTGAAATGCAAAAAGGTATTCCGGCGCCTTTTCCTTTGGCATTTGGCGACAACTCGATTAGCCGCCATCTGCTTACTATAAACAAATGGTTGATAACTCTATCGAAAGGATTGTTTTCATTTCAGATCGGCATGGTTTTGAAACCAAAAGATGACTTTGAGACCATTTTTTTGAAAACAATTGACTCAAAAAATAAAAATTGAATAATTGGTTATTGATCCATTGTGTAACCGCTATTATTCCAAGCATCAAAACTATCAATACTGCTGCGGGGAGCGGTATAAACCTGTCCTGGGCGGGGCTTCATGCCATCTCTCAGAGACAGAACTTGTTTAACATAATGGCGGGTCTCCGAGTAAGGCGGAATGGCGTTATTGTTTTTAATGACGGCATTTTCCCCGGCATTATAAGCGGCAACCGCCAGATTAAAATCCGAATTGAATAATTGTAATAGATGCTTGAGATACCGGGTGCCGCCGTCTATGTTTTGATAGGGGTCCCGGCGGTCGGAAACACCGAAACGTCTGGCTGTCCCTGGCATTAACTGCATTAAGCCAACCGCGCCGGCCGATGAAATGGCTGTCGCATTATAGGCGGATTCGGCCTGAACAACGGCGTGTACTAATTTGGCATCTACCTGATGTTTGTCAGCAGCCTTGGCAATCAGGTCCGCATATTTCCTCTTGTTCAATCCTGAATTGTAACCGCCCCGGCTTTTTGGCGTGTAAGACCCGGTTGATTTTCGCTTAATTCTTGATGAACTAGAGCCATTATCCGGAAAACCATTGGCCTCCGTATAATACTCTTCGCCGTTTATATTGATG
Organism: Methylobacter sp. KS41; assembly: GCA_002862125.1. Taxonomy (GTDB): domain Bacteria; phylum Pseudomonadota; class Gammaproteobacteria; order Methylococcales; family Methylomonadaceae; genus Methylobacter_C. Next base: position 781,686 of record PHSP01000003.1, read on the forward strand.
GTGATGTGAGAGGATTGCGCGTAAAGATTGGCGCAAAAAGCCAGCAGTAGCATCAAAAGATAAATTTTTTTAAGAAAATTAAGCATGCCCTTTTCCAGATCGTGAATCTTGGATTTAACTTTTAATATAAATTAAGAGCCCAATTTGAGGCTATGAAATCAAAATGCTATGTTTGTCTGATTTCCCCTCACCCAATCCTCCCTCTGGAAAGGGCTTTTTTACGGTTCGTTGTATGCTTGGCTCTTAATTCGAATTTTAATAAAGTTGCAGAGATTAGCCTGATTATATAAAAATTATCCTGCCAAATAGGAAACTTTTCTCTGGACCAGGATAGGATCGTTTTGCCAGGAATTCATTAATGGTTCGCGTCTTCGATCCGAAACCCGTCGTTCTGTAAAGGCGTTTGTAGTGTCTGCCTGGGGCTGATTTCTAGGGTCATTATGCACTGAACGGCTGATATATTCGTGGCTTGTGATATGTTTTCCTTTAAAAAACATTCCGTCCAGCTTTTTAATGAGTCTTTTTCCTGCTTCGTTTTGGGAAACTTTTACCAAGCAGTGATTTTCAAGAGTATTTGAATGTATATCCAATATAGATAAAATTTTTATGTCCTCAAGCGATATGTTGGCGCTTGGTTTATCTAAAAAGCAGTCATTAAAAACCCCCCCTATGAAATTGGCAATTTCATACTTTTTGGTTTCAGAAGGAATGTTTCCAATGAAAATAATCATACACTCACACTTAGGTTTTATTTAAGTATACCCGCCTTTGGTCTCGTATGGTAATAATTAGTTCAATAAAAAAGAAAGTTTTAACAAAACAATTTCTATTTTTTAAAATTTTTAAACAGCAGTTTGTTAAGGCGGGGGTCCTAATTAATCTAATTTTTAAAAATTTATATTTATAAATTCAACGGACTAGATTCGCTAATATTGCGAAAAGCTATTTTTAGAAGTTCCCCTTAAGAATTCTACGATGCTGCTCTTCTGGGCTAAATCGAAGGTCTCAGGGAAAAGAAATAATCTTTAATTTTGGGCGGATGCTGCGCGAGGGATAAAGATATTGCTGATAATATTTGTTGTGGAAATTTTTGGGGAATAATTCTAGCGGCTAGGCTATGCAGAATATAAAATTTGGGTTATAGTTTCCCAAACCCGCAAACTCAATGAGCAGAATTGGGTCCATCGCTGATGGAGCCGGGGTAGGAAGCAATCAATAAAACCACCGGACAATAAAATAGGCGGCGCCAAGTCTTCCATACGCGCCACTGGAAGGCTTGGATGAAATCTTACTAGGCCATAGCTGATAAGGCTTGCAGAAGATCGTGATTTACTGAACGCCCCATACGCGCCAATGAAAGTCTTATTCGCACCAATGAAAGTCTCATGCGTGCGCATGGACGATAGAAACATGACAGGAGAAAGCAAAATATCCCGCCGCAAATGCAAATGGCGGCGTGAAATAGTTATCGATAGATCATTTTAGTTCAGTCAATAAGGAGTTCACCATGCCCAAGTCTACTTTTATTCCTGCTCCGGACCATGATTTTTTAGTCTGGTTTGATCATTTTATTGCTAATCTAACCCCTGAATATGGCGTATCAGAGCCTGATTTGACTGCTCTGAAAGCCGCAAGCGCCGATTTTCATGCCAGAACAGTCCATTCCAGTGATGCGGCAGCCCTGGCCAAACAAGCCACGGTTGACAAAAACAACAGCCGTGATACTGCCGAAGCACTGATCCGGGCGGAGGCGCGGCGAATCAAAGCGCGTTCGGATTATACCGAAGGCCAGGGAACTCATCTTGGCATCGAAGGACCTAAAGACACCTATGATATCTCTACTTCTCATCCTGACCTGACCGGCATTGACCAAACTGGCGGACTTGTTACTTTGAGTTTTAATAAATACAAAAGCGACGGCATTAACATTTACTGCCAGCGTGAAAATGATGCCGATTGGGTATTTTTAGCCCGCGCTACAGTCTCCCCATATCCGGATAATCGCGCCCTGCTCCAGATTGGTAAACCCGAACTGCGACGCTATACCGCTGTCTTTATGCTGAAAGACAAGGAAATAGGCAAATACAGCGACGATATCGTCATCAATTGCGCGCCCTGAATATTTGGTTTTTCTAGTTCTAATGCGCCATGTCATGCTTAAAGTTCCGGAGTTTGCCATTCGTTCCGGGCTAAAAAAGCGCTTTGTAGCGAGATTTGCCGCGAATTGCTTAACTGAAATCAGCAATTAAGTTTGGAGTCCGCCATCAATTCATGGGATGACTGGTGCTGTCTAATGTCGAGTTGCCCCACAATTAAAAATTATTTGTGATAAATCCTCATTGACCTTTCGGGTTAGGAATATATATATGCATTTCCTAACCCGTTTGAGGCGCTTATAATCGCTTATAGAAGGGGTTGTTTTGGTATTCCTTGTAATTCAAAACTTTTTAAGTAACGCAGGCTTGCTTTTTGTGCCTAATCATTTTCTGTTTTATAAGCAAATGAGGAATATACTTCACGCGAATTAAGAGTTAAGCATATAACGAGCAGTAAACAGGCCCTCTCCAGAGGGAGAGAGTTGGGTGAGGGGAGATCAGATAAGCATAATTTTTTCTGATTAGCAAGGTGCGTCAGCTGGCATGCAAAAACTATTTCGTAGCCGTCATTCCGGCAAGGATTGCCGGAATCCAGACTACAAGGACGTATTAAGCTTACCATCCATGGCACTGGATACCCGCTTCCCGGCGGGTATGACGGACTATTTTGTTTCAGCTGAATCATCTTACTAATCAGGTAATTTTTTGATTTCATAGTCTCAAATTGGGCTCTTAATTTACATTTTATTTTGTAAAATGCACATTCAAAGACCAGCCCCTGTTCTTTTATGCTTGCTTTTTTCAAGTTTATATTTCACGAAAGGATTATCTACATGCTGAGCGTTTGCGTGCCCATATATAATGAGGAAGAAAGCATCCCTGTTCTGTATGAAAAAGTAAGGGAAGTGTTATGTAGATTGAATCAGGAGTGGGAAATCATCCTGATTAATGATGGTAGCATTGACGGCAGCGCAACTATTTTGGATCGGTTGGCGCAAAAAGATTCAAGGGTGAAAGTGGTTCATTTCCGCCGTAATTATGGGCAAACAGCCGCAATGATGGCGGGGATTGACTACGCGAACGGTGATGTGATCATCCCCATCGACGCCGATCTGCAAAACGACCCTGAAGATATTCCCAAGCTACTGGCCAAGCTGGATGAGGGCTATGATATTTGCTCAGGCTGGAGAAAAAACCGTAAAGATAATGGGTTACGCCGCAATTTGCCCAGCCAAATTGCCAACTGGATTATCTCAAAAATTTCAGGCGTGCAGTTACATGATTACGGATGCTCCCTCAAGGCCTATAAAAAAGATGTCATCAAGGAGATAAAGCTTTACGGGGAAATGCACCGGTTCATCCCCATATACGCCAGCTGGTATGGCGCAAAAGTAACGGAAATTCCCGTTACCCACTATCCTCGAAAGTACGGTCAGTCGAAATATGGGCTCGAACGGGTGGTTAAAGTCATTCTCGATTTAGCCGTCGTCAAATTTCTCGACCGCTATGCGCAAAAGCCCATGTATATTTTCGGCGGCGCCGGTATGTTGAGTCTGTTGCTTAGTGGGTTGGCAGCGGTTTGGGCCTTATACCTCAAGTTTTTTGAAAATACCACCTTTGTGCAAACCCCATTGCCGCTCATGTTTGTCTTTACCGCCCTGACAGGAGTCATTTGTTTGTTAATGGGATTGTTGGCGGAATTAATCATGCGCACCTACCACGAGTCCCAGAAAAAAGATGTCTATCTCGTCAAGGAAACGCGAAATATCAAACCGGATTCTCATGGATACAGTGACCCCGTGGACAGGAGTTCCTAGCGATGTGTGGAATTGCCGGTTTTGTTGGCATTGGGAGTGATGACGATATCCAGAGAATGAACCTTGCGCAAGTTTCAAGGGGACCCGATGCCGGCGGAGTTTGGTCCGATCCGGATAAAGGCGTATTCCTCGGGCACAGAAGATTATCCATTATTGATATTGCGGGCGGGGCGCAGCCGATGTGGACAAATGATGGCGCGCTCGGCATCGTATTCAACGGCGAAATCTACAACCATGCTGAACTCAGGGATGAGCTGAAAAAACTCGGTCAGGTGTTCATCAGTGACCATTCCGACACGGAAGTTTTATTGCTCGGCTACCGCGCATGGGGCGAAGCGCTGACGGAACGGCTTAACGGCATGTGGGCTTTTGCGCTTTTTGACCGGGAGAATCATCGTTTTTTTTGCAGCCGGGACCGTTTCGGCAAAAAGCCCTTTTACTATACCCGGCAGCCAGATTTATTTGCATTCGCATCCGAACTGAGCGCTCTCGTCGCGCATTCCGCCATCCAGCCGGCGATTTCCCGGCTGGCGCTGAAAAAATACTTCGCCTACGGCTATATTCCAGCGCCGCATTCCATTTACGACAATATCCATAAACTCCCGGCTGGACATTCCTTGAACTACGACCTCAAGACCGGCCAAATCAATATCAATCAATATTGGGAGTTTGTCATTGAACCGTTTGAAAGCATCCCCGCTGACCCTGAAAAAGTATGGGGAGAAGAATTGCGTGATTTACTCGGCAAAGCCGTCAAGCGCAGGCTTATTTCGGATGTGCCGATTGGTGCATTTTTGAGCGGCGGTATTGATTCCTCGGCGGTTTCCGCCTTCGCGTCCCGTGAACTTGGCGAAGGCAAGCTTAACACCTTCAGCATCGGCTTCGATGAATCCAGTTTCGACGAATCCGGATATGCCAACGCCATGGCCAAACACCTAAAAACCAGCCATCACCTGGAATGGCTGTCCCTGGAGAAAGCCAGGGAACTATTGCCTGAGATTGCCTGCCGGTTGGATGAACCGATGGGCGATAGCTCCCTGCTGCCCACCTGTCTTCTGTGTGGTTTTACTCGCAAGCATGTCACCGTGGCATTGGGAGGAGATGGCGCTGATGAGTTGTTTGCAGGCTACGATCCTTTTCGCGCCCTGAAATGGGCCAAGCTTTACGACGATTGGATTCCGAAGCCGGTGCACCAGGCCATCCGGCTGATGTTCGCCAGACTGCCGGTGTCGCATCGCAACATGAGCCTGGATTTCAGGATCAAGCGCGCTTTGCGCGGACTCAGTTATGCGCCGCGCTACTGGAGTCCCGTCTGGATGGCTCCGCTTGACCCCGATGAACTGGCAGAGCTGTTCCAGGAGCCGGTGGATTTGGAAGAGATTTACGCCGAAGCCATTGCGCAATGGGAGGCCTGTCCGCAGGACAATCTGATCGACAAGACCTTGCAGTTCTATGCCAAGCTGTACTTGCAGGATGATATACTCACCAAGCTTGACCGCGCCTCGATGATGCACTCGCTGGAAGTTCGCACGCCTTTTATGGATATCGACTTGGTCAACTTTGTCAGACGTATTCCAGCTGAGTATAAATACCGCAATGGCGAAACCAAGTATCTGCTGAAGCGGGCGCTGAAAGAGATGCTGCCGAAGGAAATTCTTTATCGTCCCAAAAAAGGTTTTGGTGTGCCGATTGGCAAGTGGTTTTTGGGGGGGGCGCTTACCCTTCAACCAGTAAACTTCTCATTGAGTTCAGGATCAGCGGAGTTTTTGGCGCAATTGTACGACCAGCATCGGCAGGGTCATGCCGACAACAAGTTCATATTATGGAATTTATGGATTTTACAGCAACGTAGTGAATGGTGCGCATGATTACAATAAAAACTGAAAAGATTGCCGCTTGTCCGATATGTGGAAGTGGGAGGGTAAGCATTTCTCTCAAAGGTTTTGATTACGAAACTTATACCGGTTCCTATAACATTGAGGAGTGTAAAGATTGCCATATCAAATTCACTAATCCAAGGCCGATAGTTAACGATTTGCCGAAATTATATGAAGACCGGAAATCAGCCGATTTCTTAAGGTCATTCCTACTAATTGATAAGCTCCGGTCATTTTCTATTCAACGCTTTTTTGCAGCTTTGCCCAGCGGGATACTTTCAGGTAATAAGTTTGTCCTAGACTTTGGTTGCGGAGATGGGTTTTTTTCTAAAGAACTAGCCGATTTCAATCCAAGTCTAGAAATTGTAGCTACGGATTTTCATGATGACAGACCCCAGAGAATTATAGGTCATATCCGAATCAAGTATCACAGCCATTCGATCCTCATGGAAGAGCATAGAAAGTATGATGTAATATTCTGTAGGCACGTATTAGAACATTCACTTGCCCCCGCCGATACCATTCGATTACTAAATCAACTGTTAAAAAAGAATGGTCATTTGGTAATTGAAGTGCCTAATGCTAACTCTATATGGGGAAAGGTATTTGGTAGATATTATTTTGCATTTTATCTTCCTCGCCATCTCTTCCATTTTGACATGGTCACTTTAGGCTCATTGCTCAGATTCTTTGATGTCAAAACGATAGCAAAAGGAAACACGCCTTTAATGGGAAGATCGCTAGGTTATATGATGCATTTACCTATTGAGAACACCGGTATTGTTGGCTTGTCACTATATCCACTGCAAATTGCTTTGGACAAATTAGCCGGGTCATCATCCACGCTCTTGGCAATTGCCAGAAAGAAGTAATAATTTTCATGCCTAAAACACTTGATGTTACTCTCGCTATCCCTTTATACAACTCTTCGGATAGCTTGCCAGACCTTTTAAAGTCCTTGGAATCCCAAACCGTACTTCCCGCCGAAATTATTTTTCTGGATGATGCATCGCCGGATAACTCCAGAGAGCTCGCGGAAGATTTTTTGCAAAAGCATCCCGACCTTAATATTCGGATATATACCAACGAGCAAAACCAGGGAATTGCAGGCACCTATAATAAGCTCGTTCTGCTTGCTACTGAAAAATGGATTCAAATTCTGGATGCGGACGACCACTTTATCGGAAATTTTTATGAGCCTATAGAAAGGCACATGGTCGATGGTGTGGTCGCCATTGTAGCCAGTATGCGATCAAATGTGGACACCATTACATGGATTAACAAGTTATTTTCCAGGTTCATTCCTGCAACTATGCCGAGGTATTTGCCCATGCTGGGAAGCTTCGCGACTCGATCAGGCATAGTTTATTCGTCTCAATTGCTCAAAGATCACGGTTTTGTCGATCCTGTATTTGATGGTTCCGACTTGTTGCATTTCTTTGCTTTTCGCCAACTTGGCACATGCATTTATGAACAAAAGGCAGTAATTAAATACAATGTTCATGCTTGCTCCTTTTCAAGCAAGCAACCCGACAACATATACACTGAAGAATTGAATAAACGTCGGGATATACCATTAACATATAGAATAGACTTCTTTCTTCGGAAACGAGTATTCTGTTTTCTTCGACAATAATAGCGGTTTTGGTAAGGTGGTATGATGGGCAATAAAAAACTCTATGAAATTGCTGAATACGGCAATATAAAAAATGCTATTAAATTTTTTATAGGTTTTAAAATCGACAAAGACAGAATGATACTAGATGTTGGTACAAATTTAGGTTCGTTTCCAGGTCAACTATATTCGCTAGGTTATACTAATGTTTATGGGATTGATATACGTGAAGAGCCAATTACGGCTGGCCGACAAACTTACCCTGCGCTAGTAGATAATCTGTCTGTTTACGATGGACTTAAGTTACCATTTCAGGACGAGAGTCTAGACGTTGTTACGATGTTTGATTTAATTGAGCATATTCCAAAGCCACAACCTTTTCTGCTTGAGGTTAACAGGGTACTAAAAAAAGACGGTTATATCATTTTTCAAACGCCAAACATATTTATAAATAGCATTTGGTCTACTTTAGTGTGGCGCTCTCTTGCCTGGAAAAATGAGCACTGCTCTTTGCAATCCTTGCCATCTCTCAAAAAGCTGTTGTCGGGAACTGGGTTTCATAGAATATGCATAGATAAATATAGTATTGATACTGAATTTAATAGGCATACAGTGAAAGAAAATATTGGACTACTGGGAATCATTTTATTGAAACAAGCTGACAAATTGCCTTTAATTTTATATCCAAATTTCTATGGAAGCGCTATTAAGACATGATATCGCATAGAAATAAAGCAGAATTAATGGGAGAGATATGAGTTATCGATTTTTAATTCATTATAGAGCATCGTTAACTAACCATTATATTTGTGGTATGAGTATGCAAGCCTTAATTTCAGAAAAAATTATATCGTGAAGTCAGCATTAAAGCTTGTTATTGGGTGTGCGGTGCTTTTAACATTCGCATGGAAATTAAACATGGGATCTTTAATTGAGAGCATTCAGGCTATTTCTATAAATACTTTTATGTTAGCAGCACTGACTTTTGTTGTTGCTTTTGTTATTGCTTCATATAGATGGTATTTGCTTCTGCCTTATTTAGGATTTAAGATTTTTTTGTCCTTGGCATTTATTGGTCAATTCTATTCAATTGTTTTGCCTGGACAAATGGCTGGCGATATTGTCAAGGCCTATCGAATAGGTAAAGGTAAGGTTGATGCAGAGCATCTGGCTACCTCGGTATTTATAGATAAATTTTGTGGTTTAATAGGGATTTTGTGTGTTTCCATCATTGGAATTGCCATAGCAAAGACAGAAATTCCAGTGGAGATTTCAACTGCTCTTTATGTGTTAGCATTATTTTTTTTGATAGGGTTTTTTACAGTAAAAGTAGCATTTGTTTACAAGCTTCTTATAAAGATTCTTGATCAGACTGCAACTTTTTCTCCTCGATTTGGTACTTTGGTTTTAAGGATTGTTCGAGTTCTTGAAGCTTGGGTATGGTATCTCAACTACCCACTTAAATTATTTTATGTATTTATCATTGCTGGAATTGTCCAGTTTATTTGCGTATGGATGAATATTATATTGGCTGCGGATCTCGGGTTAAATATTCAATTTTCTGACTGGTGCTGGATATGCGGACTGGTCGCTATGGCGGTTTTTCTTCCCTTTAGCATCGGAGGTATTGGTATCAGAGAGGGAGCTTATGTTGGTTTGCTTTCGTTATTTGGTGTGCCGGTCGAGAAATCCATTGCATTATCCCTTGCCGTCTTCGCTATTTCCTTGCTGGGCGCTCTGATTGGTGGACTTCTAGAACTTTTTCGTGTGGTGACATCATCTTCTATCTCAAACAAAGCATAAGTGCTTAGCAACAAGTAAAACCGCATTATCCCGTATGCGGAAAATTTGAGAAATCAGCTGGTTATGAATAATCAATTGCATGTAAACTTGTTTCTATGAACTTAACTCGGTTTTTCTACAATTTGCTGATGAATAATTTGGTAGATATCGAAAAAACTTCCTCTAAATTTAAGGTTTAAGTTTTTCAAATCGATAGTTGATAAGTTATTAAATCTTATGGAAATAAGATAATCGAAATCCTGCTGCCAGGTTTCCCAATAAACTTTACAATTAACACCATATAAATCACCATTTTTATATTTATGATTAATTAAATCATTAAAAGTGAGATTAGGGCTGGCAGCTGTATCGATATGTTCTGTTCTGGAAGTTGGATAAATTGAATTGCCATAAGTGAAAAGATTTGGCCAAAAAGTTGAGCGCTGAATGATTGATAATGCGGGCATGTGGTCATAAAGCCGTGGATTATAGCCAGTTAGATTTTTAGCGTCATCCTGAATAGCTAAAACCTTGGAGCCTCTATCGACATATTGCAAAGCATTTTCAAACTCCTGATACTGTTGATTTATTTTTTTCCAGTTATCGGAGACATAATAGATTTTATAGCAGGTAATTGCAAAAACAAGCACTAATAAGTAATTTCTTGAATGTAGGGCATTTTTATTATTTTCATCAAATTTAATAGAAACAACGAATAATGCCATAAAAATGAAAGGATATCGGAAATCCGTCCCCCATGTTCCTGCCAGTGAACTGGGCATCAAAATTACTACTATCAAAAGGGATAATAAAGGAATCTTCATATTGTCATATATGCCGACCCCACCCGGATGAACAAGTCTTAAGATGAAAACTGATATTAGTATTAAAAGGATTAATAACAAATCATGTTGGCTAAAATCAAAAGCAAATGGCGAAAACAAGGCAATTATTTTTGCGGTAAAGTCACCATAATTATAGAAAACAAAGGGGCCGTTTTGAGTGTAATTACTCCACCAAATAAAATATAAAATAAACGGCAACAAAAACTGGGATAAAGTTTTTACTGTATTAGCTGAAAATAATTTGTTATTTGCATATTTAATTAATCCTGATTCGTAACCAATCACAAAGATAGCGTAAACTCCCAGCGCATACAGATGACAAAAGTAAAGCGCTGTAGAAATAGCGGAAAATAACAATATATTTGCAATAGTGTTAATATCTCTTAATTTAATCCACAACCCCATTGCAATTAATGCAAGCCCTGAGCTAACGTAGTAATTAACAAAACCAAAAAACAGAACGTAATTATAAATTAGAGTAAATATTGCGCAGGTCCATAAATCAACATAACCATTAATGACTTTCCTTATTAATAGGCCGCCAGCGCATATAAATAGAATCCCTGAAATAAGGACAATTCTGCCCGCCAGATATATATCAACATATCTGGCTAACACCCCGCCAAACCATTCTATTATGATATAGGGTTTTGCAACCCATTTTATTAAATAATTTTCTCTTAACCATTGATCATTATCAATATTTGCTTGAATATAAAAGCTTGTTAAATGATTAGGATAATCAACTAAAATAGGAAATTTGAATATTATAAATGGCGAGATTGTCAACAAAAAAAGAAATGCAAAACAACAAAAAATGACATATCTATTATCTGTTTTTAATTTCGACAACATTTTTGTTCCAGGTAAATATTGATGATAACGCATAATTCAGGACAGCTCCGATTAACGCGCCTGCTGTGCCGACGATAGCCCAGTTTATGCTTTTTTCATAGAGCATGTCGGCGATCGCTATGTCATAGCGATCGCCTTGGCAAATTCTGAAAAATCCGCAAGGTGATGTTTCGCAATGCTATGCACAATTTCCCAGTTGATAGCTTCATAGTTGTGAACAGCGATATTACGAAATCCTACTGCCTTTTTAAGTCTGTTTGCCAATTCCTTATTTAAAATACCTTCCTGCGCCAGTAAATCGAAAGTTTGTCCCATGGTGTCAGGAGGCGGTGCATCCATGCCTGCAATCAGATGTGCGCCGATATCCACTGAGATTTGCACCGCGCGACTTAGATTAAGCGAGATGATGTCTTGAAGATCAATGTCCGAGACAAGCGTGGCGGCATCCGTTGGGCACTTCGTTTCTATGCGCCGCAAACAGCGCCGTAACGATTCCAATTTCTGCTCGACTACTTCCCGATCCATGCCATCCGCCTTTCTGCAAGCAGTCTGGTCCGATAGGGCATAAAGTCTGCCTGTTCAAACAGATGGCGGCTAATCAACTCGCCGTATAAGGTATCGCTGCCCGTTATTCTTCTACCGTGCCGCAGTATTTGCCCAAGCAAGGGCTCAGGTGCTACCTTCAGATCGATCAAATCAATGGGCCGTCCGGTACAATCTGCTAACGCGCGGATCAGTGCTATTTTTTCATCGACACTCAGCGCTTGTTTAGCAGCAACCGCTATATCCAAATCACTGTCCGCACCTTGACAACCCAAGGCCACAGAACCAAATAGCATTGCGAAAGCGATCTCCGGAAAATGCGTCAAAACTTCCTTGAGTTGCGCATCAATAGCCTGCGCAGTTTGAGATGCAGCTGTCGTTGTTGTCATCTGTTTATCGCTCATTTCGTACGGCTCCGCTCATGCTCAAGGTCGTCATACCCGCCGGGAAGCTGGTATCCAGCGCCATGGCCTGCCCTGAGCGTAGTCGTATGGGACGGTAAGCTCAAATCCATCCATGGAGCCTGGATTCACAATGTACATCCTTGTAAATTGCCCTTTGGGTCAATGCAAATCGGCTGTCCTGCCGATTTGTCCGGCACAAATCTGTCAGGAACAGATTTGCATTAACCCGAAGGGCATCAGGCAGAATAGCCTGATGTGAATCCCTTCCGGAATGACGACCTTGAAAAATAGTGATCATATAATCTGACAAAGTAGAGCTAATGAAAAATCACGCATATTTTTACCCGCTTGGCAGGTATGGCGTCAGTCAACAATTGCTACCAACGTTTCGTCAAGATGCCAGTGCGGATACCAATTTAAACACACCCTTTCTGTTTTGCGAAATAACAAGCTTAAAAATGGCGATGCTTTAGGTAATGGCTTAATTGTGTATTGGGAAAACTGGACCCAGGATTTTGATTATCTTATTTCAATTCGGTTTGAAAATTTATCTGTTATAGATATACAGAATGTTAAGTTGAAATTCAGAGGCAGTTTTTTCGATATTTATCAAATTGTCCATTAGGGTTTTGTTTTTCTCCAGGTAAACATTGATGATAACGCATAATTCAGGACGGCTCCGATTAACGCACCTGCCGTGCCGGCGATAGCCCAATTAATATTCATTTCGTATAACAGACTGGCAAAGGCTACATTTAAAAAAGCGGCTACGGAACAAACCACATAAAAACTTAATAATCCAAGAAATAGCCTTTTGCCATGCAGTTTTTTATCCCGGTAAGTAAAGCTGTTATTTATAAAATAATTACTGGTCATGGCAATGTAGGTGGCGATGGTCTGCGCCCAGATGAATTGGGTGCTGATGACTATATGGAATAGGGTCAGGACAAATAGATGCACGGCTACGCCGGTCAAGCCGACCAGTGAAAACAGGATGAATCTGACCGGAATGATCTTGCCGAATAATTTATGACAGAGTAATCCGATAAACTCTAGCGCGATGGTGGTGTCAAGTTTACTGTCTCCGCTATGCCGGGTGTTAAATTTAAGCGGTACCTCGATAAAGTTTAACGGCCTTTTGGATGAAGCAAAAATATCCAGCAGGATTTTGAAGCCCTTGCCGTAAAGCCGCGGGGATAGTTCGTGCAATACTGACTTTCTAAGCATGAAGAAACCGCTAAGCGGGTCTGTCAGCCGGGCTTTTAACACCATCCGGCTTAACAGATTGCCGATATTCGATAGCAGTTCCCGCTTTGCTGAAAAATCACCCAGTTCGGCGCCTGGCGCGAACCTGCTGGCTACCGCAATGTCCAGCGGATTTTTATAAAAATCGGCAAACATGAGGGGCAGTAAGGTTTCATCATGCTGCAAATCGGCATCCATCACGGCGACGATAGGGGCGTTACTGGCTAGCATGCCTTCGATGCAGGCCGACGACAAGCCTGTTCTGTTTATTCTGTGAATCGTCCTGATATTTTGATGTTGCGAGGAAATCTGATTGAGCAGCTCCTTTGTGCCGTCAGCCGAATTATCGTCTACAAAAATGATTTCCCAATTTATTTCTTTCAGTACAGCGGATATTTTGTTACAAAGCAGCTCTATGTTGCCAACTTCGTTTAGCGTGGGCACTACGATCGAAAGTTCGTATGACATTTTGCGGTAGACATCCTGTTTAGATTTGAAATGATATGGTAGATATGCTTGATCAATTAACTTCCCCGTTTGAACTGTTTTTAACAAATAACGAAAGGGTCTATTGGCTATATTTGCTATCCTCCGTCACGATAGCTTTTTTTTTGTTTGTTGTCCATAAGCAGGACTATGCCGGACAAGGGAAAAGCGCATTGGCTGTTATTTTCCCAAAAAACGTTTTTTGGCACCGGTCATCAATTAATGACTATTTGTTTTTTTATACCGGTTTGCTATTTCAGGCGGCCTTCATTGGGGCGCTGTTTTCATCATTGTCTGTTGTGGTGTCTTATCTTACTGAAACCGGGCTGAATGTCTGGCTGCCTGTGTTCAAGGGCAAGTTGCAAGGCATTTACGGCAGCGGTTTACTGGGTACCTTGATTCTGGCGGCCGCCGCTGATTTTGCGCTGTTTTTCAGCCATTTTTTGCAACACAAGATGCCGTGGTTATGGGAGTTTCATAAAGTTCATCATTCTGCGGAAGTGATGACGCCGATTACCGTATTCAGAATGCATCCGGTAGACAATGTTCTGGCATTTGCCATGGGCGGCCTGTTTTCAGGCGCGGCGCTGGGCTGCATGGTTTTTTTCATGGGGCATAATATCGTTTTGTACAATGTTGCCGGGGTTAATGCGATTTTGATTCTCTTCTATCTGGCGGGCTACAATCTAAGGCATTCGCATATCTGGTGGAACTGGGGGCCAATTTTCAGCAGGATTTTTATCAGTCCGGCACAGCATCAGATACATCATAGTTCCGCTCCTGAGCATTTCGACAAAAACCTGGGTTTTACTTTCGCTTTTTGGGACGGCTTGTTTGGCACCTTATATATCCCTAAAGGGAAGGAGAATATCAATTTCGGTTTGGGCGCCGAAGAAAATGAAAAGTTTTCCACCTTCTGGAGTTTATATTTAATGCCGTTTATTAATTTGTATCATAATTTCAGATTTAATATGCTTTTAGAGCCCAAACGCTATTTGTCGCTTCTGGTTTTTTTGATCGTTGTGCTGCCGGCTGTCTACTTGAGCAATAAAGGTTCGGAACCGGTGAGCTTTCCGGGAAATGTTTATCTTGAGGATATGACCTGGCAGGAAGTCAGGGACGCGATAAGTAACGGCTCAACTACTGTTCTGGCGCCGACCGGCGGCACCGAGCAAAATGGACCGCATGTTGTTCTGGGTAAACATAATTACATTGTCAAATACACGGCAGGCAAGATAGCGGAAACCCTCGGAAAAACGTTGGTTGCTCCGGTGATTAGTTATGTGCCTGAAGGCTCTATTGTCCCGGCTGAGGGACATATGCGGTTTGCTGGAACCCTGTCTATGCCGGAAGCGGAGTTTGAAGCTGTTTTGGAATCTGCTGCGCGCAGCTTGAAGCAGCATGGTTTTAAAACGATTGCTTTTATCGGCGACAGCGGCGGAAATCAGGCGGCGCAGAAACGGGTAGCGGAACGCTTGACCAGGTTATGGCAAAATGAGGGAGTTCGAGTCATTAATGTCAACGATTATTACGAAGCTAATTCGCAAAGCGCGTATTTGCTGAATAATGGTTATTCTGAATTACAGATCGGAAGTCATGCCGGAATAAGGGATACCTCGGAATTAATGGCGGTTTTTCCTGGCGGGGTAAGAACAGGACTTAAAGTTAATCACATGGATTCCGATTTTTCAAAAACCGGAGCCGATGGCGATGCCGGCAAGGCCAGTTCGTTTTTAGGAAATATTTTGCTAGATTTAAAAATTGAAGCCGCCGTTAAACAAATCAGGAAGGCTTCAGGGTAAGTGATTATGGCTATGTTTTAATTTATTCGGCAGAGCTATCCTCAAGTTTGTTATTTTTCTCCATTGACCCTTTGATTAGTTCTACTTTGTCAGATTATGCTCAATCACGTCATACCCGCCAGGAAGCGGGTATCCAGTGCCATGGCCTGCCCTGAGCGTAGTCGCATGGGACGGTAAGCTCAATTCCATCCATGGAGCCTGGATTCACAATGTACATCCTTGTAAATTGCCCTTTGGGTCAATGCAAATCGGCTGTCCTGCCGATTTGTCCGGCACAAATCTGTCTGGAACAGATTTGCATTAACCCGAAAGGCGTCAGGCACGACGCCTGACGTGAATCCATGCCGGAAAGACGATCTTGGAAAATAGTGATCATGTAATCCGACAAAGTAGAACTAGGACGAACGGATTTAATTTTACAAGATTCTGACCTAAAGTCCGGTTTCGTGTTGACCCTCTCTATACTTTCGCATGGGATAACTTTATCGCTTGATAATAACTGATAATTCGTTTTGAAGATTGATTAGCCGTTGATTAATACCAATGCCATCCAAAACTAAATTGTTAGCCATCTTTAGTTTGTTTAGCGGCCTGGTTTTATGGATAATGTAGCCGTGGCTTCAAGATTTCAATAGATTCAAGAGTTTCAACACAAGGTTTGACGATATGACAGAAATGATGAGTAGCGGAGTCGAATTGATGTTTGCCGGAATGGGGATAGTATTCCTGTTTTTGTCCATGCTGGTGGTTGCGATCAATATGATGTCATTTTTGGTCCAGCGTTTTTTTCCGGACGCGCCGCCCGCCCCCGCGGTTACTGTCGCCAGTGTATCCAGCGGCATCGATAAAAGCGTCATCGCCGCGATTACGGCAGCGGTGCATCAGCACCGGAGCAGGCATAAACAAGGTTAAGGATTTTGGCTGGATATCCAAGCGTCCGGCCATTATTATTTTATATTTAACGCATTGAATCGACCCAAAAGGTCAGTGTTTAAAAGCCTGCAAAGGTTCCTGGAGAAAATAAAGAATGGCCAAAGATAAAAAAATACCCTTAGGCATCACTGAAGTTGTTTTGCGCGATGCTCATCAATCAATCTTAGCCACTCGTTTACGCATAGAAGACATGCTGCCGATTTGTGAAAAGCTCGACCAAATCGGTTACTGGTCTATCGAATCATGGGGTGGAGCTACTTTTGATGCGTGTATCCGTTTTCTGGGCGAAGATCCCTGGGAAAGATTACGCCTGCTGAAGGCGGCAATGCCTAAAACGCCACAGCAAATGCTGCTGAGGGGGCAAAATATTTTAGGCTATCGTCATTATGCCGATGACGTGGTCGATAAGTTTGTCGAACGCTGCCATGTCAATGGCGTTGATGTTTTCCGCATTTTTGATGCGATGAATGACATGCGTAACATTGAACATGCGGTAAAAGCCGTGCTTGCTACCGATGCTCACGCGCAAGGAACTATTTCCTACACCACCAGCCCAGTCCACACGCTTGATACATGGGTCAATCTGGGCAAACAGATTGAAGATATGGGCGCTCATTCCATCTGTATTAAAGATATGGCCGGGCTGCTTAAACCTTATGAGGCCTTTGAACTGATCAGCCGCTTGAAAAAAAGCACCAAAATTCCCATTCATTTGCATAGCCATGCGACTACCGGCTTAAGCGTAGCCAGCATAATCAAAGCCACCGAAGCGGGCGTGGATAATGTCGATACCGCTATTTCAACACTGAGCATGACATATAGCCACAGCGCTACCGAAACTATTGTCGCCAGTCTTGAAGGCACTGCGCATGATACGGGACTGGATCTGGTTAAGCTGGAAGAAATCGCGCATTACTTTAGAGATATCCGGAAAAAATATGCCCGTTATGAAGGCAGCCTGAAAGGCGTCGACAGCCGTATTTTAATCGCTCAAGTGCCTGGCGGCATGTTGACCAACATGGAAAGTCAGTTGAAAGAGCAGGGCGCGGCCAACAAATTCGATGAGGTCATGCACGAAATACCCCGGGTACGGGAAGATCTGGGATTTATTCCGCTGGTTACGCCCACTTCGCAAATCGTGGGTTCACAAGCTGTTTTAAATGTCCTGAGCGGAGTGCGTTATAAAACTATTACCAAGGAAACGGCAGGTGTTTTAAAAGGCGAATATGGCGCGACGCCCGCGCCTGTAAACAAGCAATTGCAAGAGAGAGTGCTGGATGGCGCTCAACCCATCACTTGCCGGCCAGCTGATTTAATAGAGGCGGAAATGGACAAGTTGATTGCCGAGGTGCAGGAAAAAGCTAAAGCCGAAGGCGTAAAGCTTTCTGAACATATCGAAGAAGATGCATTAATCAATGGCATGTTTGCCCAAGTCGGCTGGAAATTTCTCGTCAATCGTGGCAATCCTGCGGCATTTGAAGCCGCGCCCGATGCAAACGTTGTTGCGGAAGTTAGTCCTGCTCCTAAAGAGGCGGCTGTCGATAGAGTCACCGAAACCTACAGTGTCAATGTGGATGGCAGAAACTTTAACGTTACCGTCGGACCCGCCGGCGCGCCAGTCAAGATTCTTCCCGCCGCTGACGATAACAGCCGCGCTTTGCCTGAAGCCGGCAGCGGTTCAGTGATTTATGCGCCAATGGCCGGTAATATACTGAAAATCCTGGTTGAGGTTGGCAGCGCCGTTGTGGAAGGCGAGGTTGTCGTTATTATGGAAGCGATGAAAATGGAGACGGAAGTGCGGTCCAAATTTTCAGGCGTCGTTAGCGCTGTTCATATCAAGGAAGGCGGTGCGGTTGCCGGCGGCAATGCCTTGATTTCTTTGTAACAACGTACACTTTCAAGAGACATTATATGGAAAATCTGCTCTCACTCTGGCAAAGCACCGGGATATACAATTTTACTGGCGGCCAGGCCTTCATGATGCTGGTTGGCTTTTTGTTATTGTTTCTTGCTATCAAAAAAGGCTTTGAACCCTTGTTATTATTGCCGATAGGCTTTGGCGCAATTCTCAGCAATATACCGGTTGCCGGTATTGCCGAGGAAGGCGGCATTTTATATTACCTTTATTTCGGCATTAAATCCGGTATGTTCCCGTTGCTCATTTTTATGGGCGTCGGCGCAATGACCGATTTTGGCCCCATGCTGGCAAACCCCAAAACTTTGCTTTTAGGGGCTGCGGCGCAATTTGGTATTTTTGCTTCACTGTTGGGCGCTTTGGCGCTTAATATCGTGCCCGGTCTGGAATTCAGCTTAAAAGATGCCGCCGCGATCGGCATTATTGGCGGCGCTGATGGTCCTACGGCTATTTACGTGGCGTCAAAACTGGCTCCTGATTTACTGGGAGCAATTGCCGTGGCGGCTTATTCTTATATGGCGCTGGTGCCTTTAATTCAGCCGCCTATCATGCGGGCGTTAACGACAGAAGATGAGCGCAAAATTGAAATGCAGCAAATGCGCGCGGTAAGCAGGACGGAAAAAATCGTTTTTCCATTGATGTTGCTGTTTCTTTCCATCCTGTTGTTGCCTTCCGCCACACCGCTGATAGGCATGTTCGCATTGGGGAATTTGATGAATTCCTGCGGCGTCGTTGAGCGTTTGAGTCAAACCGCGCAAAACGAACTCATCAATATTGTCACTATTTTCTTAGGCCTGTCGGTAGGATCAAAACTGAGCGCCCATGCCTTTCTGCAAATAGAAACGCTGGGAATTCTGGGTCTGGGCGCGATTGCTTTTGCCATTGGCACCGCCGCTGGCGTAATTATGGCTAAAATCATGAATAAATTCAGTGACACGCCTATTAATCCATTGATCGGCGCTGCTGGTGTTTCAGCCGTGCCGATGGCGGCAAGGGTCGCCAATAAACTGGGCCTGGAAAGCAATCCGCATAATTTCCTGTTGATGCATGCCATGGGGCCAAATGTGGCGGGCGTGATTGGTTCAGCGGTTGCTGCCGGAGTATTGTTGAGTTTGGTTAAATAAACAGGCGGCTTTTGATAAGGAGCAATTGTGTGATTAGTTACGAAAAAGACTTTTACAGCTGGACACAGGAACAAGCCGATCTTTTGCGGAAGGGTCAATTTAACAACTTGGACATACCCAATTTAATCGAGGAGATTGAAACAATGGGACGAAGTGAAAAGAGGGAACTCGAAAGCCGGTTGACTATCCTGTTGCTGCATCTTTTGAAATGGAAGTTTCAGGAAGTAAGACGAGGAAGGAGCTGGCAGTTATCGATTGATGAACAAAGAATTCAGTTTGAAGACACCCTCAATGAAAACCCTGGATTAAAACCACAATTAGACGAGATTGTGAAAAAAGCTTACAAGCTCGCTGTGATTAAAGCTGCAAGGGAAACTAAAATCAGTAAAGCCGTTTTTCCGGAATGCTGCCCTTGGAATTTAGCGCAAATTATTGAAGACGAGTTCTATCCTGATTAAACGGGTTTTTCAATCTGTAAGCCGGAAAGTGCATTCTAAGGCTATATATGACATGCTCAACATCATACAAATTCCGGTTTTAACCGATAACTACATTTATCTGCTTCACGACCCGGTAACGGGAGAAACCGCAGTTGTTGACCCTGCACTTGGGCAGCCGGTTTTGGATGTTCTGAATGAAAAGGGCTGGCGGCTCACCTACATTCTGAATACTCATCATCATTGGGATCATGTTGGCGGTAATCTGGAGCTGAAACAGAAAACAGGTTGCAAAATTATCGGGGCACAATCCGATAGGGACAGGATTCCCGGCATCGACATTGGCGTTAGCGAAGATGATGTCATCGCATTGGGCGGGCATCCGGCCAGAGTTATTTCAACGCCCGGTCATACCAGCGGACATATTGTTTATCATTTTGCCGAAGACGGCGCGCTGTTTTGCGGGGATACCTTGTTTGTCATGGGTTGCGGCCGATTGTTCGAGGGCGCGCCTGAACAAATGTGGAATTCGTTGCAAAAATTGAAGGCCATGCCGCCATCAACCCGGATTTATTGCACCCATGAATATACTCAAACGAATGGACGGTTTGCTTTAAGCGTTGAACCTGATAACAGTCAATTGCAACAAAAAATGCTCGAAGTTCAGCGGCTCAGGGCTGAAAACAAACCCACGGTGCCTTCGACTATCGAACAGGAATTGGCGACTAATCCGTTTTTCAGGGAAGACAGTTTGGCGTTGCAAAAAACCATCAATAGAGTGAATTGCTTGCCGGTAGAAGTTTTTGCAGAAGTCAGGCGATTAAAAGACACTTTTAACTGATTTTATTAAAGTCACAAAAACGCCACGAAGAGCAAGAAGATTCCTGATTAGTAGATGATCAGCTGAAACAAAAGAGTCCGTCATACCCGCCGGGAAACGGGTATCCAGTGCCATGAATGGCAAGCCTAATACGTCCTTGTAGTCTGGATTCGCTTCGCGCTCTAAGGGGGTCAGGCGCGACGCCTGACGTGAATCCCTGCCGGAAAGACGGCTACGAAAGAATTTTTTGCACTCCAGCTGAAGCCGCCTTGCTAACCAGGAGAATTTTTATATTTTTTTTTCGTGTCTTCGTGGTGAATTAATTTGTCCTTAACTTTTAGGCCGCATGTGCGGAAACAGCAATACATCTCGGATTGACGGCGCATCGGTAAACAACATCACCAAGCGGTCGATGCCGATGCCTTCGCCTGCCGTGGGCGGCATGCCGTGTTCCAGAGCGACGATATAATCGGCATCAAAGTGCATGGCTTCATCATCGCCGGCTTCTTTCTCTTCCACCTGTTTTTGAAAACGCGCCGCCTGATCTTCGGCATCGTTCAACTCGGTAAAGCCGTTGGCGATTTCCCGGCCGCCGACGAAAAACTCGAAACGATCGGTCACATGCGGGTTCTCGTCATTACGCCGCGCCAGCGGCGATACTTCAACAGGGTAAGCGGTGATGAACGTAGGGTTCATCAAACGGCTTTCCACCGTTTTTTCAAAAATCTCGATTTGCACTTTACCCAGCCCGTATCCTTCCTTAACAGGAATACGCAGACTTTCAGCGGCTTTGACAGCTGCCTCGCGGGTTTTAAGGTCACCTTCGGACAGATCGGGATTAAAACGCAGGATAGACTCAACAACCGTCATCCGGTCAAACGGCTTGCCAAAATCGTATTGCTCGCCCTGATAAGTGACCAACGTTTGTCCTACTACTTCTTCAGCAACACCGCGCAGCATTGCTTCGGTTAAATCCATTAAATCGTGATATTCGGCGTATGCCTGATAAAACTCCAGCATGGTAAACTCAGGATTATGGCGTGTCGATAAACCTTCATTCCGGAAGTTACGGTTAATTTCAAATACCCGTTCAAAACCGCCGACAACCAGCCGCTTCAAATACAATTCAGGGGCAATGCGCAAAAACATATCCATGTCCAGTGCGTTATGGCGCGTGGTAAAAGGCCGCGCCGTTGCGCCACCTGGAATCACCTGCATCATGGGCGTTTCAACTTCCAGAAATTGGCGGTCAATCAGGAACTGGCGAATATACGCAACTATCTTTGAGCGTATCAGAAACGTGTTGCGCGATTGCTCGCTCATAATCAAGTCCAGATAGCGCTGCCGGTATTTGATTTCCTGATCAGCGATGCCGTGAAATTTTTCAGGCAGCGGACGCAAGGCTTTGGTCAGCAGACGGATATCGTCAACCTTAACACTCAGTTCGCCTGTCTGGGTAATAAACAATACGCCTTCCACGCCGACAATGTCGCCAATATCCCACTTCTTGAACTGCTCGTTATAAAACCCTTCAGGCAAGGCGTCCCGAGTCACATAAAGCTGAATTTTGCCCGACATATCCTGAATATGCGCAAAACTGGCCTTGCCCATCACCCGGCGGGTCATGATTCTGCCAGCCAGTTTTACCCGCACCGGTTCCGCGTCCAATTCTTCCTTGGACTTTTCACCATATTCGGCCAGGAGTTCGCCCGCAACCACATTGCGGCGGAAATCGGTTGGAAAGGCAATGCCGCCATTCTCCCGCAACTCGTTTAATTTGCCGCGGCGCTGTTTGATTTGTTCTTGTTCGTCTTGATGTGTTTCTGACATGGTTTTAAAAAGTTAAAAAATGAAATGATGAGTAACTCTGTCACAAGTTGCTATTAGCTTAGATTTATCAAGCCGTTAACCCCGCTAATAAAACAATTAAAGCTATGAGAATAATTTTGATCAATAGTCATGTAAGCAGCAATCTTCTTGGCTCCGCTGACCTTGCGATAACCCTTGACTAATTTTTCCAGTTCTTCTGAAGCATTGGATAACTTATCAGGTTCTTTATATTTTCTGTTGCGTTGTTGTTCAGCCAGCTTTTTGATATTGAAAGCTTTTTCAACAGCAGCTAAATCACCCAAAAACCAAGATTCCAGTTCGTGACAGGCAATGCGTACCAAACTATCGCTACGCCCTGCTTGTACACATAAATCAACTAAGCGCTTTTTGATTTCAATGCAATCAGCACTGTCTTTATCACGCACAATAACAAAAGTTGTATTAGGAGTTTGCCATGCTCGTAATTTGCGTGGAATTGATTTCTCCAAATCCTGTTTACCCTCATGGGGTATGCAAAGAAAATTAATTCCATCGGGTAGGATTTGTGGCAACAAAATATCCAACAAAGCTTTCATCGATTCTTCTTCCAGCAGAAACACCAGTAGTTTCATGCAGGGTTAACTTCGCTAAATAAACCTTGTTTCCACAAAGCTCCAGGTAAATCGCCTTCTTTGGATAAATTAACCAGTAACTCATTCTCACTGGCTCGATTAATAACCGTAATGCCTTGCTTTTTAGATAAGCAAAAAATTTCATTAAGTTGGATGTAATTAAGTACATCGGGCGAATGCGTTGAAATCATGACTTGTCCGCCTTTGTCAGCATAATCACGAAACTCTTCCACTAACCCACAAAATAGGCTTGGATAAAGTTGGTTTTCAGGCTCTTCTACGCATAATAATGGATGTGGTTTAGGGTCATGTAACAAGAGCAAATAAGCGAACATTTTGATTGTGCCATCAGAAACATAACGGGCAATAAACGGGTCTTTGAAAGAGCCATCCTGAAATTTCAATAGAATACGACCATCATCGGTATTAGTTGCTTCTACTTTTGAAACCCCCGGAACGCGCTCGGCCATAACCTCTAAAATATGTTGAAAAATACCTGGGTGGTTTTCGTATAGATATTGCGCGACTAATGGCATATTTTCGCCGCGTGTCGAAAGGTGTTCAGCATAACCTGCTTCTTGGCTAGGTCTAGCATCGCCAATATGAAAATCCGAAACATGCCAGCTTTCAATTAGTCTCCTAAAGCTGTTGGCTACTTTGAAGCGTTGAAATTGCCCTAAACCTTTTAAGGCCAGAATATCCGGAGAATCAACTTGCTGCTGTTCTTTTTCCTCCTTCGATTCTTTATCAGCATAGTTTTCTTCATTTGTTATGGCATCACCTTTACCTTTCCTAAAATCTAAAAAATGCCAAGGTTTGCCTTTTTGCCCCCGCCTATATTTTAGAATTTCTCGCTCAACAACGGGTTGATGATTTTCTAAACTAATAGTAAGCGAATAAGTGACTAATGGGCTTGTCTTTCCAACATCTTCTCGAAATTTAATTTCAATTTCAATCGGCCCTGTCTCGCCACGCGTAACAACTTCTTTAAAGCCGCCTCGTTTTTGCAAAGCAACTTTAACGTTATCTTGTAAAGAATCGCGTAAAAAACCAAATACATCGAATAAAGAGGTTTTTCCCGTGCCATTCGCACCAATAAACACTGAAATAGTGGGCAAATTAGTGAGCTTAATATCTTTAAATGTTTTAAAGTTTTTAACGCGCAGTGCTTCTATTTTCATATGCTTTTAGGTTTTGATATGCCAAAAAATAGTCTGCTTATGATCACAAACCACTCTTCAAGCTGGCCTCAATAAACTGGTCCAAGTCACCATCCAAAACGGCCTGGGTGTTGCCTGTTTCCACGCCGGTTCGCAAATCCTTGATGCGCGATTGATCCAGCACATAGGAACGGATCTGGCTGCCCCAGCCTATATCTGACTTGGTATCTTCCAGGGCTTGCTGGGTTTCGCTGCGTTTGCGAATTTCCAGCTCATATAGTTTGGCTTTTAATTGCTTCATCGCGGTATCGCGGTTTTTGTGCTGCGAGCGGTCGCTTTGGCATTGCACGACAATTCCGGTCGGGTTGTGGGTCATGCGGACGGCGGATTCGGTTTTGTTGATGTGCTGACCACCCGCGCCGCTGGCTCGATAAACGTCCACGCGCACATCGGCGGGATTGATGTCTATGTCAATATCGTCGTCAATTTCCGGCGCTACAAACACAGAGGCAAAGGAGGTATGACGGCGGTTGCCGGAATCGAACGGCGATTTTCTGACCAGCCGGTGTACGCCGGTTTCAGTGCGCAGCCAGCCGAAGGCGTATTCACCTTCAAACTTGATGGTGGCGCTTTTAATGCCGGCGACGTCGCCCTGAGATTCTTCAATCAGTTCTGTTTTAAAACCTTTGCGCTCGCCCCAGCGTAAAAACATCCGTTCAATCATGGACGCCCAATCTTGCGCTTCGGTGCCGCCGGAGCCGGACTGTATGTCCAGGAAGGCGTTATTGGCATCCATTTCACCTGAAAACATGCGCCGGAATTCAAGGTCAGCCACTCTTTTTTCAAAATGCGCCAAATCATCGACCACGGTATCAACGGTTTCTTCATCATTTTCGTCAATCGCCATGTGCAGCAATTCTTCGGCATCCGTCAAGCCGCGTTCCAGCTCGTTAATGGTATTAACAATAACTTCCAGTTGTCCGCGTTCCTTGCCTAACGCTTGCGCCAGTTCGGGATTGTCCCAGATTTTGGGGTTTTCCAGTTCCCGTAAAACTTCGACTAAGCGTTCACTCTTGATATCAAAGTCAAAGATACCTCCTAAGCGCGTCTCCACGGCTTTTCAGGTCGGTTATTTTATTTTTAATCGGGTTTATTTCTTGCATGAGGAGATATGTTTAACCAATAACAGTCGAAGCCAAACGTTATAAAGGCGCGCCGGTCGATGAAAACTTTAAAAGAGGTTGATTATAAACCATAAGCCGGTTAGGTTCATGCAGAACTTGGCGGCAAGAAACAATAATGCGTTAATTCAATGGATTACAAAAATTGTGAGCTTTTTAAATTTAAATTCTAGCAAGAAACCAACTGCTTTCGCGGGGAAAGACAGTCATGGCAGTCACTCGATAAATCGTCTCTCCGAGGAGTTAATTAATATAAAATACGCCATCGATCAGGAACCATGAGCGAATTCATCAGTTTCCACCATGCCGGCATCATCGGCTTGTTCGCGGTCTTTTAGAAACAGATTCATTAAAATAGAGGCATACGATGAAGATAGTTGCTTTGTATAGCATCAAGGGCGGCGTTGGTAAAACCTCGTGCGCGGTTAATTTGGCGTTTATTTCCGCCCGCAAAGGGTGCCGGACTTTAGTCTGGGATTTGGATCCGCAAGGGGCCAGCAGCTATTACTTTCGCATCAAGCCCAAGGTGAGAGGCGGCGGCAAGGATTTAATAGCCGGAAAGCGCGAACTGGACGGGCTGATCAAAGGCACTGATTTTGAAAATCTGGATTTGTTGCCGTCGGATTTTTCATTTCGGAATCTGGATCTGGTTCTGGATGCCAAGAAAAAGCCGACCCAAAGGCTTAAAAAACTTCTTAAACCGCTAGCGGCAGAGTACGACTTTATTTTTCTGGATTGTCCGCCGAATATTTCACTGCTGTCTGAAGCCGTGTTTGAAGCGTCTGATATTTTATTGTCTCCGGTTATTCCCACTACGCTGTCCTTAAGAACCCTTGAGCAACTGAAAGAATTCATCGAAGATAATAAACTGCATAATCTGGCGCTTATACCGTTTTTTTCGATGGCCGACCGGCGCAAAAAAATGCACAAGGATATTATGGAAAATCTGGTCAAGAGTCATCCGGAGATTTTAAATGCAGTCATACCTTATGCGAGCGATATAGAGCGCATGGGACTGGAACGTATGCCATTGGGCGGCTTTATCCATAAAAGCCCTTCCACAATTGCGTACAATGAACTTTGGCAGGAAATGATGATTCGCTGCGATCTAACGCAATGAGCCATTTTCCTGGTTTATAGCGCTAAATAGAAACAGTTGAATCCAAGTCAACCGGATACTTATGATTTCAATCATTCAACGTGTAACCAGCGCAAAAGTCACTGTCAACAATCATGACATAGGCAAGATTGACGAAGGTATTTTGGCGCTGGTCGCCGTGGAAAAAGAAGATGCACAAAAAGATGCCGAACGCTTGCTAGAGCGCATTCTTAATTACCGGATTTTTGCCGACGGCAATGACCGTATGAATTTAAGTTTGAGGGATATCAACGGCGGCTTGCTGCTGGTCCCTCAATTCACGTTAGCCGCGGACACCGGGAAAGGCAATCGTCCCAGTTTTATTTCAGCCGCGCCGCCGGAACAGGGCAGGGAACTGTTTGAATGTCTGCACCGTCTCGCAACAACAATTTATCCTAGGGTTCAATCCGGCGAGTTTGGCGCGGATATGCAGGTGTCATTGATCAATAACGGTCCGGTAACGTTCATTCTGAGAACGTCCAAAGCGCATGGGTAAGTCCTTAAACCGGGAAGCGCGTTTTCTCCTGCGCAATGTTTTTAGGGATCTCATGCAATCAAGTACGCTATTTTGTCATCTTGTAACATAACGTTCATTTACGTCTGTTAGGATCGTGATAATCTGGATAATTCCGGGGAAGCCTTTACCCTATATCTCGAATATTGCGCCTTTGATTTCATTGCCTTCCCGGATGATTCATTAAAATGATTTAAAGCCTTTGGCGAGCGATGAAGAGCCAATAAACATTGGTTAAGCAGCCGTCGGCAAAGTTCTTCTTGTTTGTACTAAATGTTAAAAGTTTGATTATGAATTACACCTATCGAACCATCTGGATTTCCGATTTGCATTTGGGTTCCACCCAAAGCCAGGCCGATGTTTTACTTGATTTTCTAAAGCACAACGAAAGTGAAAAGCTTTACCTGGTGGGCGACATTATCGATTTTTGGTCGCTTTCCAAGAAAATGTATTGGCCGAGGGATCATAATACGGTGATTCAGAAGGTTCTTCGCAAGGCCAGACACGATACCCAGGTTATCTATATACCGGGCAACCATGACGAAAATGTCAGGGATTACGACAATTATATCTTTGGCGACATCATGGTCAAAAATTCGGATGTGCATACCACAGCCGACGGCAAGCAATTTCTGATTGTCCATGGCGATGAATATGACACCATTGCCCAGTGCCACAAGTGGATTGCCAAGCTGGGCAGCGAAGGCTATGACTTCCTGCTTTGGGTTAATCGCATTCTCCGGGTGATTCGCCGCTGGTTTGGCATACAGTCAAATTTCTCCCTTGCCGCCTTTGTAAAATTCAAAGTCAAGAATGTGGTTCAGTTTATTTCCGATTACGAAGAAAGCATTGTCAATACGCTAAGGGACCAGGCCCTGGAGGGTGTCATTTGCGGACATATACACCATGCTGAAATTAAAGATATAGACGGATTTTTATATATCAACACGGGGGATTTTGTCGAAAGCTGCACGGCCATTGTGGAACATTTCAATGGCGCTTTGGAGCTCGTGAAGTGGCAAAAGACTCCGGTTATTATTGAAAATGAGGCTCTGGAAACCAATGTTCACAAATAGATGAACCGGCAAAGCGCATGCGCAGCGCCTGCATGTAAAGCGCCAATTAATATCAATGGCTTGTAGTAAAGCCACTGGCAAGCGCCTCGATAAGTTCAGGAGAACCCGAACTCAATGTATGTCTGTAAGTAGCGCCTCAACAAGCGTAAGGTTAAGACCGGTTTCTTGTTGCCGGGGTAAGTCATAAATTAACCTTTTAACCATTTACGGTGAGATGATACCGGTCTTCGATAGAGTCGCACGGAACAAACAATCCTATGAATCGCGGTTTCAACACTATTCTTTCGGCGCAGTTCTTTTCATCACTGGCGGATAATGCGCTTCTTTTCGCTGCAATTGCGCTGCTTAAAACCCTGAACGCTCCTTCCTGGCAAATCCCCGTGCTTCAGGAGTTCTTTGTCTTAGCTTTTATCGCGCTGGCTCCCTTTGTCGGCGCATTTTCCGATGCATTGCCGAAGGGACTGGTCATGTTTATTAGCAACAGCATCAAGACAGCCGGTTGCGCCGCCATGTTACTGGGCTTGCACCCGCTGCTCGCGTATGGCTTGGTCGGCATTGGCGCAGCCATGTACTCACCGGCTAAATACGGCATTCTGACCGAATGTCTGCCGTCCCATAGATTGGTATGGGCTAACGGCTGGATGGAAGGACTGACTGTCGCGGCTATCATCCTGGGCGCCATATTCGGAGGTTTATTGATCGGTCACCGGGTTGAGCATCAGGTTGTTGAGCAACTGGGCGCGCTGGAGTTCAATGGCGGCATTGACACGGCTCCCGAATTTGCGATTTTGGTCATCCTGGGCCTTTATATCGTGGCGGCGATACTCAATTGTTATATCCCCAAACTGCCTATTGAACATGGCTTGCCGAGGCGGACCCCGGCTTTCCTGGTGGCGGATTTTTGGCGGAGTTTCCTGTCTTTGTGGAAAGACCCGTTGGGACAGGTTTCACTCGCGGTAACCTCACTATTTTGGGGCGCTGGAACGAGCCTGCGGTTAATTATTCTTGCCTGGTCAGCGGTAGCGCTAAAGCTCAATCTGGAGGAGGCGACTCAATTGACTGCTGTCGTCGCGGTAGGCCTTGCCATCGGTTCCGTGGTTGCGGCAAAGGCAGTGCCATTGGAGCATGCCGTGAAAGTATTGCCCTTGGGAATCGCCATGGGTTTTGTTGTTTTGGCTATGGTGTTTGTGACCGACTGGCGCATGGCGGTGCTGTTGCTGGTGCTGGTCGGCATTCTGGCCGGCAGCTTTTTGATACCGATGAATGCATTGCTGCAACACCGGGGGCACCAGCTTATGGGTTCCGGACACTCCATCGCGGTGCAGAATTTCAATGAAAATCTAAGCATTTTATTGATGCTCGGCGCTTATGCGCTGATGATTAATGCCGGGTTTTCGATTCACGCCATCGTTATTGTGTTCGGGTTGCTGGTATCGGTTACAATGGGCTGGCTATTTAAAAAACATGGTCATGATCAGGATTAACAGAAGGGAAGTTTTCAGTGGGTTCCCAAATCCTGAGCCGCCACGTTCCTATTTCCGGAGTCTTTTATGCCCAAACCCATCACCCCCTTGCTTGCCGCCGATGTCATTATTGAATTGAGCGACTTGCCTGGTCGGCCCATTGTATTGATAGAGCGCGCCAATCCACCTTACGGCTGGGCGATTCCAGGCGGGTTTGTCGATCTGGGCGAAATTGTCGAATTCGCCGCCGTGCGCGAGGCCCGGGAAGAAGTTGGACTGGATGTAAGGCTGCTTGTCTTGCTTGGAATCTATTCCGATCCGGTCCGCGACTCACGCGGTCATACGGTGACGGCGGTATATGTAGGCGAGGCGGCTGGAACGCCGGTTGCAGCGGATGATGCGAAAAATTGCCGCCTGTTCAGCCCGGATGAGCTGCCCGGGTTATTGGCGTTCGATCACGCCCAAGTGCTAGCGGATTATAAAAAATTCCGGGAAACCGGGCAGGTCGCGCCGCTGCGTGACAACCCTGTCCGGGTTTCAGATAAATTAAACGGATCAGTTATGCACTGATGAAAAAGCTTTTTGTTGTATTTACGGAAGCTGAAACAGGTCGAATCATAGCCGCCAAGCTCTGGACATATCGGTGCCGCTGAAGTTATCAAATCAATAACGAAGCGCTCCGGTATATCAAAATCTCAGCCGATAATTTTACCATCCTCCGGTTAAATCAAGGCTCCTGCTATCCGTGTCTGTTAACCCAGAAAATATGTGTTGTTTCCAGCGGCGTCAGGCAGCCGGGATGATAAGGCCTGAGTCGCGGCGTGTAATCGGTGATGGGTCTTGCTGCCGGGATGCGCGCGCTGTAAATATAGCCATTGACCGCGCCTGTCAGGGCTTGTTCTATGCGCATGGATTGAATACAGAAGGTATCTTCCTCAGGGACTTCTGAAAACAGTTCAACCCGGACATCCTCGGACGTTAGTTCGCCAAGATAAATCTGCATTCTGAACAGATGTTGATTATCCTGGGTTTCCGTTACCAGATTATCGACATGGATTTTGGGCCAGAAGTCGTCAATGCGTTTTAACCAGTTGATCAGGTCATGACCCAGTCCGGCACTATCCTTGATGCGTTTATGATAGCTTGCGGCCAAAGGCAGATAAAAACGGCTGGTATATTCGCGCACCATCCGGTTGGCCGAGAAATAAGGCGTCAGAGTTGCCATGCTTTCCCGCATAATGGCCAGCCAGGCTCTGGGAACACCGGCTTGATCACGGTTATAAAAGGCCGGCACAATCTCGTTCTCCAGGCGTTGATAAAGTATTTCCGCCTGTTCATGATCAGGATGGTGAGATTCCAATCCATTCAGCGACCAGCCGACTTCCGGACGGTAGGCTTCAGCCCACCAGCCATCCAGTTCGGATAGATTCAAGCCGCCGTTAACCAGAATTTTCATGCCGCTGGTTCCGCAGGCTTCCCAGGGCCGGAGCGGGGTATTAATCCAGAGATCAACGCCCTGCACCAGATATTCAGCGGTGATCATATCGTAATCGCTCAGAAAAATTGCGCGTTCCCGGATTTCAGGCCGCCGAATAAAATGGTGCCAGGCCTTAATCAGTGCTTGACCGGGAAAGTCGGCCGGATGGGCTTTGCCGGAAATAACCAGTTGCACAGGCCGGTCAGGGTTGGTCAGAATGGCGGCGAGCCGGTCAGGGTCGGTTAAAAGTAAATTAGGACGTTTGTAAGTTGCAAACCGGCGGGCAAAGCCGATGGTCAATACATTGGGATCAAATAGCCGCTGGGTCAGGGCTTTTTGCTCTGCTTCCGGGATATTTGACTGCACATTAAGCTCTCGGGCAAATTCATCCCTGACATATTTAACCAGTCTGGTGCGATTTTTAGCGCGAAGATCCCATAACATTTCATCAGTGACCAGGTTGAAATGTTCAGGCAAATTAACATGCTCGCAACACCAGCGATTTTTTCCGCACAGATTGGTCCACAGTTCATCCGCTTCCATCGAATCCCAGGCGGGGACATGGACGCCATTGGTAACATGAGAGACGGGTATTTCATATTTTGACCAGTTGGGAAACAACGGGCTGAAAATTCGCCTGCTCACCGTGCCATGCAAACGGCTAACGCCATTGATAGTAGCGCTGCCATGAATGGCAAGATAGGCCATATTGAAGGAAGAATCCGGATTGCTTGAATAGGGATTTCTGCCAAGCTCCAGCAACGTTTCTATTTCTATACCCAGTTTTTGAGCATAAAGCCCAAGATAGTTTCGAATCAGTTGCGGGCTAAACCGGTCAAAGCCGGCTTCAACCGGGGTATGCGTGGTAAACAGATTGCCCGCGCGGGTTACGGTCAAAGCGGTTTTAAAATCCAGGTTACTTTCTGACATCAAATCCCGTGCGCGCTCCAGCACTAAAAACGCCGCATGGCCTTCATTGAGATGACAGACATCAGGAGCGATTCCCATGGCCCGCAAGACCCGCCAGCCGCCAATACCCAGCAGAATTTCCTGGGACAGCCGGTGTTCCACGCTTCCTCCGTATAGTTCGGAGGTTATGCAGCGGTCGACAGGATGATTGACGGGATCATTGGTATCCAGCAAATATAGCTTGATGCGGCCAATTTGCGCCTGCCAAACCCTGACCCACAATTCTTCAGGAGTATGCAGCTGGATACGCAGCCATTCACCTTTATCATTCCGCACCGGACAAATTGGCAAGTCGCCGGTATCGCAGGAAGGGTAAAGCGCGATTTGATTGCCGTCATTATCAAAAGCCTGACGGAAATAACCGTTCTGGTAAAGGAGGCCGACGCCTATCAGGGGCAGTCCAAGATCATTCGATGCTTTCAGATGGTCCCCTGCAAGTAAACCCAGCCCGCCGGAATAAATGGGCAAGGCCTCGCTGAGGCCGAACTCCATGCTGAAATAGGCAATTTGTTGCGGCCGGGTTGTTTGCTCAAGCTCCTTCTGAAACCAGCGTTGTTCAGCGAGCGATTCCCTATGCGCTGAAACAATACTCTTTAGTTTGCGGCAAAAAGTTTCATCATTTGCCAGTTCTTCAAGGCGGGTACTGGAAGCTGTCTGTAATACTAGCCAGGGATTGCGTGTCAGCTGGTATAAATTACTATCCAGTTCGTGCCAGATGTCATCAGCGCGGTGGCTCCAGGAAAAATTACAGTCCAGGGCTAAATCGGGAAGTCCATCGAGTTTACGGATGAGCTCGGGAGAAAAATATCTTGGCGTAGACATGCTGTATCACCACCTGTAAACAGAACTAATGTTCATAAGCCACGGTAGCCGCGGCTAAAGATTTTCAAAAGAAAGCATCTGATAGAAGCCATGAAGTTATAAGCTATCTGATACCGCGCCATTTTCATGGCGATATAATAACAAATTGTTAACTGATTAACGTCTATAATCTGCATCGGCAGGATTCCGGGATTGTTGCTTTTGCCGGCAAGCCCTTTAATTAACGCGCCGCGATTCCTTAATTAACCGCAATTTATTATAATACAGCGTCTTTTGAATCAATAATCCACGCAGATGGTTGGCACTAAAAAAGTTATTCAGGATCCGTACCAGGATGTCTTGATACAAATTCTTGACGAGGTTGCCGAACTGCGCCGGAAAATTGAAATCAATGCCAATCAGCGCCTGCAAAAATACCAGGGCAACTATCATTCAGGCGCTTTTTCTAAAAGCGCCTGTAATCTTGCCTATTATCTCGCCATGCGGAAATTTGATTTGCGGCATTTACAGGATCGCCTGGCTCATGCCGGTTTATCTTCGCTGGGTAGGGCTGAAGCCTCGGTATTATCGACTTTGGATTCGTTGCTGGATGTATTGAAAAGGGCGACGGACAAACACTATCAGCCGGGTGAAAAAAACCCCAGCGAATACGGCTTTAATCGAGGCAGGCAGCTGTTGGAACAGCATACCATCGAATTATTCGGCCCTTTCCACGAACAAGGCAGGGCGCATGTCATGGTGACCCTGCCCAGCGAAGCCGGCTGGGATTATGCACTGGTCAGTTCATTTCTGGAAAAGGGCATGACCTGCGCCCGTATTAATTGCGCGCACGATGACCCGGTTAGCTGGCAGGGAATGATAAGAAACGTCCGGCGCGCGGAAACGGAAACAGGCCGGTGCTGCCGTGTTCTCATGGATCTGGCGGGACACAAGATT
Organism: Methylobacter sp. KS41; assembly: GCA_002862125.1. Classification (GTDB taxonomy): domain Bacteria; phylum Pseudomonadota; class Gammaproteobacteria; order Methylococcales; family Methylomonadaceae; genus Methylobacter_C. The sequence goes on from PHSP01000003.1 coordinate 815,459, forward strand.
CGCACATCCGCAATTGCGCCCGGGCCTTCGATTCACCATATCCGGGTGCAAAAAGACCGGAATGGCAGGATCATAGCTCCTGGGTATCTGATTTTATCTAGCAATCCGGAAAGTCCCTCGGATGACAGTTCATTATTCAGAGTTTCCATCCCAAACCAGTTGCATAAGCAACTTGCGCCCGGCATGCGCCTTGGTTTTATTGACAAGCGGAACAAACAGCGTTTGCTGAAAGTGGAAAAAGCCCTTTCCGGCACGGATTGGCTGGTGAGCTGTGACAAAGCAGCCTACCTTGTTTCAGGCTGCGCATTAACGCTGTCTACAGCCGGACAGACAGACAACGGGAAAGCAGTTGAGCAATTTACGTTGGGACGCTTTACCGGCGAGCCACTGGATATCCGGGTATTTAAAAACCAGTTGTTGCTGTTAACGACCGGTAATATCGATGGAAAACCGGCTGAATATGATGATAGCGGAGTTTTGCTTCATCCTGCGCAAATCGGCTGTACGCTATCTTCGGCCATAAAAAAACTTGAAACCGGTCAACCGGTCTGGATTGATGACGGCAAACTGGGAGCGATTGTCGAAGCGGTGAGCGGGCAGGGTGCTCTGTTACGTGTTACCGAGGCAAAAACCGGCGGCGTCCGGATACAAAGTGACAAAGGGATTAATTTTCCGGGAGCCGATTTAAATTTGCCCCCGCTCACTCAGAAAGATTTAACCGATCTGGACTTTGTTTGCGAGCATGCCGATTTGGTCGGTTATTCATTTGTAGAAACACTGGCGGGAATGGAGTCTTTGATGTCCGAACTGGCAAAACGGAAGGCAACTGAACTGCCGATTATTGCTAAAATCGAAACCAATCGCGCCGTAAAAAATCTGCCTGATATCATCTTGGGGACAATCGGAAGGCATAACCTCGGCATCATGATCGCCAGAGGTGATTTAGCCGTGGAATTAGGCAGCGCCAGGCTCGCTGAAATCCAGGAAGAACTGCTGTGGTTATGTGAAGCGGCTCATGTCCCGGTTATCTGGGCGACCCAGGTGCTGGAGTCCATCGCCAAAAAAGGGGCCCGGTCACGGCCTGAGTTTACCGATGCGGCCATGGCGGTCAGGGCGGAATGCGTCATGTTGAATAAAGGCCCCTATATTCTTGACGCCATTGAAGCTCTGGTGAACGTTATGGTGCGCATGCACGAACACCAACGGAAAAAGTTTTCCCGGCTGAGGGCATTGCATTGGTGATCCTATCCGGGGCGGACCGGGGTTTTTAAAAGGAAAGGGAACGAAACAAGGCGTCATGCTTCTGAATTAAGCGCCCTAAAAATAATTCCACTCCAACTCAACTATTCGGAAACAACGATCTGACAAGCATGATTATTCAAGCAAAACAAACAATAACAGTCGAGCCAAAAGCCCGTTCTTTCGACCTTAAAGCGCCGGAATGGTATCTCAATCGCGAGTTAACCTGGCTGGAATTTAATAAGCGGGTATTATGGGAAGCCGAAGACGAGCGCACGCCCTTATTGGAGCGGGTTAAGTTTATTGCCATTGTCAGCTCCAATCTGGATGAGTTTTTTATGAAACGGATAGGCGGGCTTAAACAACAGGCCGGCGCCGGGATCAGCGAGTTAAGCGTGGATGGGCGCAGTCCGCGGCAACAGATTGCTGAGTGTTATGCCGTTGTGCGTGAAATCGAAGCCAGGAAAGAAATGCTGTTGGCGCAAATTATCAACCTGCTCAAACAGCAGGGTATTCGTATTTTACCTTTTCTTGAGCTGTCCAAGGATCAGCAGCAAACAATGCGGGAACACTATATTCGAAACATTTTTCCTTTGGTAACGCCTCAGGCGATTGATCCTGCGCATCCGTTTCCGTTTATTTCCAATCTGTCCCTGAATTTACTGACTGGCGTTTGCCATGCTGAAGCTGAAGACATGACTCTGGTGCGCATTAAAGTGCCGGTAAGCTCTAATGCTCCGCGTTTTATCCAGGTTGGCGATGAGCTGCTTTATGTTGCACTGGACGATTTGATTGCGAATAATCTTGACTTGCTTTTCCCCGGTATGAAGATTGCATTTTGTGAACTGTTCCGGGTGACGCGCAACGCTATAACCGAACAAGATGAAGAACAGGCAGATGACCTTTTGCAAATGATCGAATCGGAATTGCGTGAGCGGAAATTTGCTCCGGTCATTCGTCTGGAAGTTGCGGCAACGATGGGAAAATTGCAAAGCGGCATGCTGGCGGCTGAACTGGGACTAAGCGCGGATCAGGATATTTTTGCCGTTGACCAGCGCCTCGCTATGAGCGATCTGTTCCAGATCGCGGGTATTTCCAGACCGGATTTACTCGACCCGCCTCACCATCCCTGTGAAAATCCAAAACTGGCGGGTGTTCCGAATATTTTCCACGCGATACGCGAGCAAGGCGCTATTTTGCTGCACCACCCATACGAATCATTTGTCACTACCGTCGAGCGCTTTGTTAAAGAAGCCAGCCGTGATCCGAACGTGCAGGCGATTAAAATGACGCTTTATCGAACCTCGGCGGGTACCAAGATAATTCAGTATCTGATTGATGCAGCTTTGAATGGCAAACAGGTTACAGTCGTTGTTGAGTTGAAAGCCCGCTTTGATGAATCGGCTAATATCACATGGGCTCATCGTATGGAGAGCGCCGGCATTCATGTAACTTACGGCGTGGTCGGGTTAAAAACCCACAGTAAAGTGATTTATGTCGTAAGGCAGGATTATAACGGCCTGCGCTGTTACGCTCATATCGGTACGGGTAATTATCATGCCGGAACAGCACGGCTTTACACCGATCTGGGTCTGTTGACTTGCGATAAAAAAATCGGCGATGAATTAACTGAATTATTTAATTACCTGACTACAGGCCTAGTACCCAAGCGTAACTATCAAAATTTGCTAATCGCACCCCATAAGTTGAAGACTAAACTCCTGGAAAAAATCGAGCGGGAAATGAGTAAGCATACAGTAAATTCACCCGGCTTAATCCAGTTTAAAATGAACGCCCTGGAGGATATGGACATTACGGCGGCGCTCTATCGAGCGGCTCAGGCCGGAGTAAAAATTGATCTGATTATTCGCGACACCTGCCGGTTAAGGCCAGGCATAGCCGGATTATCTGATAACGTGCGAGTTATCAGTATCGTTGGGCGTTTTTTAGAGCATTCCCGCATATTCTATTTCCAAAATGGCGGAGAGGAAGAATATTTTATCGGCTCGGCCGATTGCATGAAACGTAATCTGGAGAGCCGCGTAGAAGTGGTCACGCCTGTGCAGAAGTCCGAGCTTCAGGCGGTCTTGCGGCAAATATTAAACGTGATGCTGAGCAATCAACGGAGCGTTTGGGAAATGCAGGCGGATGGCAAATATATTCAATTACGGCCTAAAGATAAGCAGATAGGAGCTCAAGAAACATTGATTAAATTAGCAGGCAGTTGTTGTAAAGAAACAAAAAACAGAAAACTCCATAAAAAAGCTAAAAAGAGATATGCCGCCGCCGGAAATAGTGTTTGAAACAATTGACAGCGCTTTCAATCGGAGCCATTTGGCTTATAAATTTACAAACTTTCAGGATTAGCTTATGCCCACTAACGAATTTGTTATCAGCAAGCCCAAATCATCAATAATCACGCTCCCCGGACTGGATATGAAAAAACATGATTTTATTGATGATTTCAAACAATATTATGTCCATTTACTGGGCCGTGATGAAAACTGCCAATCACCATTTTATGCTGGGGAAGCCTTATCGCTAGCGATTCGCGACCGCTTGCTGGAGCGTTGGAAAGTCACCCATCAGACCTATAAAGACAGTGACTGCAGACGGGGTTTTTATTTGTCCATGGAGTTTTTGATGGGGCGCACGTTAAGTAATGCCATGCTTAATCTGGGAGTAACCGATACGGTGACTCAGGCGATGTATGATCTCGGTATTGAAATTGAAGAGTTGATCAGCAGTGAGTACGATGCAGGCTTGGGTAATGGCGGCCTGGGCCGTCTTGCCGCTTGCTTTATCGACAGTTGCGCCACCTTGCAACTGCCGGTTATAGGTTATGGCTTGCGTTACGAATATGGCATGTTTACCCAGACTATTGTTAATGGCGAGCAGGTTGAAAAACCCGATCATTGGCTGCGTCATGGTAGCGTCTGGGAAATTGAGCGGCTGGAATATTCGCATTGCATTAAATTTGGCGGTCATACTGAAATTCAAATCGATGAAAGCGGCGAGGAGCGGAATTGCTGGATAGCCACCTGTAATGTGCTGGCAGTGCCTTTTGACACCCCGGTGCCCGGCTATCAGAATGGCACCGTTAATACCTTGCGGCTGTGGAAGGCGGTGGCAACTGAAGAGTTCAACCTGGACGAATTTAATGCCGGCGATTATGCGGAAGCCGTTGCGGCCAAAATAACGGCTGAAAATATAACCATGGTGCTGTATCCCAATGACGCCAATGAAAATGGCAAAGAGCTGAGATTACGGCAACAGTATTTTCTGGCTTCCGCCAGTTTGCAAGATGTTATCCTTCACTGGACAGGCTTGCACGGCAATGATTTTAGCCGCTTTGCTGAAAAAAGATGTTTCCAGTTAAACGACACGCATCCGAGCATTGCCATTGCCGAACTGATGCGCCTGCTGATGGATAAAGGTTTAACGTGGAATGAAGCCTGGGCTATCACGAAAAACACCATGGCCTACACGAATCATACCTTGTTGCCGGAAGCGCTGGAAAAATGGCCGGTTAAATTGATGCAAAAGTTATTGCCCCGGCTGATGGAAATTATTTTTGAAATTAACGCCCGCTTTTTGATTGAAGTTTCCATGCATTGGCCCGGAGATAATGAGCGTTTGCGGAGAATGTCGATTGTCGAGGAAGGTGAAGAGCAGCAGGTAAGAATGGCCCATCTTGCGATTGTGGGCAGTTTTTCCGTGAACGGGGTTGCCCGCTTGCATACTGAATTATTGCAAAATGGTTTATTCAGCGATTTTTATGCCTTATGGCCGCATAAATTTAATAATAAAACCAATGGGGTGACCCCGCGCCGCTGGTTGGCCGCCTGTAATCCGGAGCTGGCAAGTCTGATAACAGAAACCATTGGAGACCGCTGGGTTACTGATTTAACGCAACTAAAAAAACTGGAACCCTATGCCGAGGATGCGCAATTCCGGCAACGCTGGCATGAAATCAAACGGGCCGCAAAACAGCGCCTGATTGATTATAAAGCACGTAAGGGCGATACCGGCATGCAATTTAATGTTGATGCGATATTCGATGTGCAGGTTAAGCGCATTCATGAATACAAGCGTCAGATTCTAAATGTATTGCATGTAATTCATCTTTATAACTGCATTAAAAAAGGCGGCAACGATAGCCGGGCGCCAAGAGTCGTATTAATAGGCGGCAAAGCAGCGCCCGGTTATCGCATGGCAAAAAAAATCATCAAACTGATCAATAATGTCGGCCAGATTATTAATTCCGACCCTGAAACAGATAAGAAGCTGGCCTTGCTGTTTTTAAAGGATTATCGCGTTTCAGCGATGGAAAGAATATGTCCCGGCGTTGATTTATCGGAACAAATATCCACGGCTGGCAAGGAAGCATCGGGAACTGGCAATATGAAACTGATGATGAACGGCGCGATTACTATTGGCACGCTGGATGGCGCCAATATCGAAATCCGTGAAGAAGCGGGCGATGAAAACTTCTTTCTGTTCGGTTTGACAGAAGCGGAAGTTGAAGCGAAGCGAGGCCGCTATGACCCGATCGCTATTATCAACCAGGATGAAGACTTGCAGCAGGTCATGCATCTCCTGGAGTCCGGCTATTTCAACCAGTTTGAACCAGGCATATTCGATGATCTGATCCAGTCCATTAAAAGCCGGCACGACCCCTGGATGACTATTGCTGATTTTCGAAGTTTTGTAGACGCCCAAAAACGCGTTGAAGACGCGTACCGGGATAAAGATAAATGGACCAGAATGAGCATTCTGAATTGCGCGAATAGCGGCAAATTCTCTACCGATAGAACAATCAGCGAATACAACCGGGATATCTGGAAATTGGAACCGCAAGTTGCCGGATTATCGCGTTTCAGTAATGGAAAGTATGTGTCCGGGAGCTGACTTAATCAGAACAATAATTCACAGCCGGTAAAAAAATCCTGGCTCGCTGCAGAGCCGCGTTGAACACCGGGATAAGTCATTGAGTTGAAGAATAACTCCGGATTTGTTGGACGCGGCTATAGGCAGCGTCTTTGCGGGATCGTGGCGAGGGTGCCGGGCGGGTGTAATAAGTTGAGTTTAAAGCCTTATAGCTCCATGTTGTTGGGGCGCGAAAGCGCTTTTTCCAGGAAGGATCTTAAAACGTGTTGCTGCCGACGGTAAGACTGGCGGAATAAGAATCGTCAGGGATTCTCCTTAGAAAATAAACGCTTTTGTTCAAACAAACCAAGCCGCTTCTTATATGCGCCACTTTGGTGTTGCTGCTGCATGTTATGGCAATATTACAACTGCGGCAACGTACAGACGTGTCTGGCGAACAAATCCCGCCCGTTCCTTTAAAGCTGGAAGTCACTTTTCTGGGTGAAGATAATCCCAAGCCCAGCGTGACGCCGCCAGCCCAGCCTCAAGCGGCTAAGCCCAAACCGGAGCCCAAACCGGAGCCGAAGCCAAAATCGAAACCAAAACCGGAGACCGGGAAAAAAGCCGCTGTAAAGGAAAAGTTGCCGGATTTAGGCGAGATTGAGCGCTTGATTAAGTCCCAGTCGGTCAAACCGGTTAGCAAAAGCGTCAAATCCAAACCGGGCCAGCAAACAGTGCAGTCTGTTTCCTCGTCCATGGTCATGCCCCAAGGCGGCAAATCATCAGTCAGGGACAATTTTCCGGTTAGCGATATTCATAATCCAAGCCCGGAATATCCGGAAATGGCTATATTTCTGGGTTATCAAGGCAACGCGATAGTGCGGATAAAAGTCTCCGCCCAGGGTTTAAGCAAAGGCGTTGAAATATTACGCAGCAGCGGCCATAAAATTCTTGATGAATCAACCATCAAGGCCCTGAGAAAATGGCGGTTTACGCCTGGCAAACAAGGCAATGCCCCGATGGCGGGCTCGGTGATTATCTCGGTATTTTATGTTTTGTATGAAAAGAAAGCTGATTAAGGGGCTGCAACTTTCCAAAGCGTAGGATGCCATCTGTAGCGGGTGATAGTGAAGCGTGACGGGTTTCAAGCCCGCCACTCACGTTTTGTAACAATCACGACTTCAAACGTTCCGGTCATGCTTGCAAAGTCAGGCCGCCTCCGGAGGATTAACTGGTAAAAGCTTATTGCCTTAAGTCTTTAACAACACGCACGACTTCATTGTCATCCGGAATTGTTTCCACGCTGAAGCCAAGTTTCTTAACCAGCGATAACATAGGCTTGTTAACCACCAATACTTCTCCTTCAAAAAATAATATGCCTTTGGATTTGGCGGACTGTATCAACGCTTTCATGATCCGTGTGCCTATGCCCAAACAATGGCTGTCATCAGCCACCACCAGAGCAAACTCCACCGAATTGCCGTCAGGGTTCATCAGGTAGCGGCCAACACCCAATTCACTAGGCATGTTTTCATCCTCGGTTACCGCAACGAAGGCCATTTCACGATCGTAATCGATTTGGGTGAAGCGGACTATCATTTCCGGCGTTAATTCCTGCAGCGCCTGCATAAACCGGAAATATTTCGTGCGTTCGGACAAGCGATTGTGAAAATCCTTTTCCAGATCGGCGTCTTCGGGACGGATAGGGCGGATAGTGATATTTGCGCCGTTTGATAATTGAAATTGCCGCGTTAACTCGTAAGGATAAGGATGTATCGCCATGTGGGAATACGGGGTCAGCTGATTGGACAGCTGTGCTTTAATGCGGGCATCCACTGCGATTACGCCGTGTTCATCGACGATCAACGGATTAATATCCAGCTCCAGAATTTCCGGCAGTTCACTGACCATGCTTGATATATTCAGCAGTGCTTCAATCAGGGCCTTTTTATTCGCCGGAGGTAATTGACGAAATGCTTCCAGATATCTGGCCGCCTTGGTTTTGGCAATCATTTGCTCAACCATATAGGCGTTAAGAGGAGGCAGGGCGATGGCATTATCCTTTAATATTTCGACCATAGTGCCGCCCAGGCCAAAGCTGATGGCAGGACCAAACACGGGATCCCTGACTACGCCTATCATAAGCTCCCGGCCGTTGGGAGAATGGAACATGGGTTCAACAGTCATGCCTACTTGAGTTATCTCCGGATGATTGCGCTTGATGGCGGCTTCCATTTCCACATAGTCACGGGAGACATCATGAACGCTGTTAATGTTAAGCCTGACGCCGCCTATATCGGACTTATGGCTGAATTCAGACATATTGACCTTCAAAACAACAGGAAATCCCAGTGTTTCAGCGGCAATCATGGCATCTTTTACATTACACGCCCGGATGGTTTGCGTGACCGGGATATGGAAGGCGGCGAGTATGGCTTTTGATTCCTGAGCAGTCAAAACCTGGCGTCCTTCTGAAAGTACGCGCTCAATGATTAAACGGGAACCTTCTACATCGGGCTTTGCAAGTTCATTACTAGGCGAAGGGATTTGTTTCAGCAGTATCTGATTCTGGGCATAATTAGCCAAAAAGGAAAATGCATCGACAGCGGTTTCAGGAGTGCTAAAGTGGGCGACTTTGCTGTTCGCAAAAAGATTCCGGCCTTCCTGAACTCTTGCGCCGCCCGTCCATGAGGCTAAAACCGGCTTTTTGCTGGCTTTGGCGCCCTCGATAATGCATTCAGCCACCTGTGTTGGATTGGTCATTGCCTGAGGCGTCAAAATGACCAGCACGCCGTCGGCGTTTTTATCTTTAAGGCAAATTTCCAGCGCTTTCTGGTAGCGTTCAGAGGTTGCGTCACCCAGAATATCAACAGGATTGGCATGAGACCACTGTGCGGGCAAAACCGCATTTAACGCTTCAATGCTGGCCGGACTCAGCTCAGCCATAATTATGCCGACGTCTTCAGCCCGGTCAGTACACATGACGCCAGGGCCGCCGGCATTGGTGATGATGGCCAGATGATCTTTTTTGACCACATAATTATTAGCTAAAACCCGTGCCGCGGAAAACAATTCGGTGATGCTGTAAACTCTGACGACGCCGGCTCGCGCAATGGCCGCATCAAAAACATTGTCGCCGCCCACCATGGCTCCGGTATGCGACATGGCGGCTTTGCAACCCGCTTCATGACGGCCTGATTTAATCAGGATAACCGGTTTTAAACGGGCGGCTGCTTTAAGTCCGCTCAAAAAGCGGCGGGCGTCGCGTATGCCCTCCACATACATCAGGATGCCGGTGGTTTTACTGTCGGTCGCGAGGTAATCCAGCACTTCGCCAAAATCAATATCGGCTGCGCCGCCCATCGATACCACCGTGGAAAAGCCGATGTCCTGCACTTTAGCCCAGTCCAGGATTGCCGTGCAAACCGCGCCAGATTGAGATAACAGCGCCAGACTGCCGTCTTTAACGGCGCCGTCGCCGAATGTCGCATTAAGGTGTCCACTGGGACGGATAACGCCCAGGCAGTTCGGACCTATAATCCGGATACTGTAACGGTGAGCAATATCCAGGACCTCCTGCTGCAGGCGCTTGCCTTCCGGACCCAATTCACCAAAGCCTGCGGTAATTATAATGACCGAGGTAACGCCCATCTCGCCGCATTGCCTGAGAATGCCGGGAACGCTGGGCGCGGGCGTGGCGATAACCACCAGATCCAGATCCTCAGGAACGGAATTCAGGTCAGGATAGGCTTTTAAACCTAATAATTGCTCGCGTTTGTTGTTGACTGGATAAAGTCCTCCCCTAAAGCCGGCTTCCTGCATGTTAAGCAGCAGCCGGTAACCAACGCTGTTTTCGCGTTCTGAGGCGCCGACAATGGCAACTGATTTAGGGGTGAAAAAACGATTTAAATAATGAGGGCCCATCGGTGCTCCTTAGTAAGAAAAATGGTTAAAATAGTTTTGATAAGATATAGGGCGGCTCACAGTTTGAGCATTGACATTGGATTTTACGGCAAAGTGTTTATCACTTAATTACAGATTGTAAGTAAAGGTAACTTAAGGGGTATGGGCATTTCCGTATGGCCCTATTGAAACGCCCGTATCTTCCATTAACGGTAAAATGAGCTTTCGTTTTCACTGGCAACATCACAAGAGCTATTCTGTAATTCAATGCTTATTGATAAATGCGTTCATTATGTAGAAGATTAACGGTAATGGAAAGTGAAAAATGACCCGGTTTTTCAGGAGCCGTGTGCAGTCAGGGTAAAGGATTGTTAAAAATCACCTGCTTCAGAAGCTTCGTAAATACTACGGCAATACTCAGATTCGGTCTAAACTTCTGCAATGTTCTCCGGATTGAGCATGTCATGCAGTTTTTTTTCATCCAGTTCATTTTCCCATTTGGCGGCAACCACGGTGGCAACGCCGTTGCCAATAATATTGGTCAGCGCGCGTGCTTCGGACATGAAACGGTCAATGCCGAGTATAAGCGCAAGTCCGGCAACCGGAATGGTTGGAATGGCTGACAGGGTTGCAGCTAGCGTAATAAATCCGCTGCCCGTCACTCCCGCTGCGCCTTTTGAAGTGAGCAGAAGCACGCCGAGCATAGTCAGTTCCTGCGTCATGGCCAGCTCCGTGTTGGTGGCCTGAGCAACAAAGATGGAGGCCATCGCGAGGTAAATTGATGTGCCGTCAAGATTGAATGAATAGCCGGTTGGAATGACTAGGCCGACCACTGGTTTTGAACAGCCCGGTTTTTCCAGTTTGGTCATCATGCGCGGAAGCACCGATTTCGAAGACGACGTGCCGAGCACGATTAAAAGTTCATCTTTTATGTAAATAATAAATTTGACAATGCTAAAGCCGGTAAATCTGGCAATAAACCCAGGACTATAAAAATAAACAGCAGGCAGGGGTCAAATAAAAACTGCCCATCAATTTTGCCAGCGGCGCAAGCGAGGCAATACCGTACTTGCCGATGGTAAACGCCATGGCGCCGAAGGCTCAAATGGGGGCCAGCTTCATAATCGTCTCGACTACGCCGAACAGCGCCTGGGAAAATTTATTGATGAACACAGAACCACTTCAGCGCCTGTTTCTTTCATTGCCGCCAGGGAAAAGCCGAACAGCAAGGAAAACAGCAAGACTTGCAATATATCGCCCTTGGCAAAGGCGTCAACGGCGCTTTGGGTTTTTGCCGCGCCGGTAAAAGCGCTCAGGCCTTGGGCATCCAGGGTGCTTGCGTCGACATTCATGCCTACGCCCGGTTGAATGACATGCGCCACAAGCAAGCCGATAAGCAATGCCAGCGTGCTTACAACTTCAAAATAGAGCAGGGCTTTAACGCCGACGCGTCCAGCTTTGTCCATATCCCGCATGCCTGCAATACCCGTCACCACCGTGCAGAAAATGATAGGCGTGATAATCATTTTGATCAGTTTGATAAAGCCGTCACCGAGCGGCTTCATGCTTGCCCCCGTTTCAGGATAAAAATGACCGAGCACAATGCCGGCAGTGATGGCGGTCAATACCTGGACATAAAGGTGTTGATACAGTTTTTTGGGGGATAGGGTAATTTGCATGGATAGACTTAAAAATTGTGTGATGGCTGAGCGGTTTTTGTTTTTGCCTTCTATCGCAACGCCTTTTCCCACCGGCTGACCAAAGCCGCCGCAATGCTGTTACCAAACACATTGGTGGCGCTGCGTCCCATATCCAGAATCTGGTCAATACCCAGCAACAGCAGCAAACCGGCTTCGGGAATATGAAACATAGACAGGGTTGCGGCTATGATTATCAGCGAGGCTCTGGGCACGCCCGCCACGCCCTTGCTGGTGAACAGCAATATCAGCAGCATGATGAGCTGATCGGCGAGAGGCATGTCGATACCGTAAGCCTGGGCGATGAATAAAACGGCGAAGGTCATATACATCATGCTGCCGTCGAGGTTAAAGGAATAACCCAAAGGCAGCACCAGTCCACAGACTTTTTCATCACAACCAAAACGCTCCAGTTGCTGTAATAACTTGGGGTAAGCGCTCTCGCTGCTGGCCGTGCCGAAAGCCAGCAGCATAGGTTCGCGGATGTGGCGCAGCAAAGAAAACGCTCTGCGGCCCAGGAACAGGAAGCCAATGCAGCCGAGCGCGCTGCAAAGCATCAATAGTCCAAAATAGAATTCCCCGATAAATTTGCCGTAAGACAGCAGTACGCCGATGCCCTGTTGCGCGATAACCGAGGCGATAGCGGCAAACACCGCGACCGGTGCATAATACATGACGTAGCCGGTGACTTTCAGCATGATGTGCGCCAGGGAATCGAGCAACTTGACCGTTGGCCGTGCCAGATCGCCGATCGAGGCGCACGCTATGCCAAAGAACATGGCAAACACCACAATCTGCAAAATTTCATTAGTGGACATCGCTTCGATGATGCTTTTCGGAAATATATGCGCGACGAAAATCCCCAAAGCCGGCTTGACTTGCGCTAGTCCTGTTTCTGATCCAATTGGGGGCAATTCGATATGCAGGGAACTCCCCGGCTCAAATACGTTGACCAGCAACATGCCCAGTAACAGGCTGAAAAGTGAAGCCGAGAAAAACCATAGCAGCGCCTTGATGCCGATGCGTCCGACGGTTTGAATGTCGCCCATTTTGGCCATGCCGGCCACCAGCGTGGAAAACACCAGCGGCGCGATGATCATTTTGACCAGGCGGAGAAAAATATCGGTTAATACGGTAAAAATCTCAATGATCTGACTCAGCGCGGGGTTTGGCTTGGTCATCCCGGAACCGCCCAGCGTCAGATTGAGCAGTTCGCCTACCGCAATGCCGAGAACGAGAGCTAGAGCGACATACAGCGTCTGGCGATTGGCTTGCGGGTTCTGAGGATGGCTGGTCATTAGTTAAGATCCTTCAATTATTGGGTGATATTGTTTGTATCGAAGCTTCATGCATATATAGTGTGCAATATACGAAGCTTTTATCCTAACGCTATATGCCAGATGTTCTATAACTGCAGGGCGCTCAGTGCATGCCTTAGCTTCCAAGGCATGCAGGACGCCCAGCAGCGGCTGCGCTTATCCATTGAGCAGTGCGGCCGATGACTGCTTACCCTCATCGTGTTACCATTGGTCTTTTTTTCACACATAACCATGCCTGAAAATTATTCCATCGAACGTGATTATTCACTTGATGCCATGAAAGTCCCGCCCAATTCCATACAAGCCGAGCAATCGGTTTTAGGCGGTTTGCTGCTGGATAATCAAACCTGGGATTCAATCGCCGACAAGGTTGTTGAAACAGATTTTTATCGCCGGAGCCACCAGCTTATTTTTAGGAAGATTGAAGAGCTCGCGGAAAAACAGATTCCTTTTGATGTTATCACGCTGTCGGATGCGTTAAAAGCCGTAGGCGAGCTGGAAAATATCGGCGGCTTGTCTTATTTGATCATGCTGGCGAAAGATACGCCAAGCGCCGCAAATATTGCAGCTTATGCCAATATTGTCAGGGATCGCTCGGTGCTGCGGCAGCTGATTCACATCGGAACTGAAATATCGGATTCCGCCTTTAATACCGAAGGCCGTGACACTGCTGACCTGCTCGAGAATGCGGAGCGGCAGGTTTTCCAGATAGCGGAACAGCGGCAAAAAGGGCAGGGCGCTGGTTTTATAGCCATTAAATCGTTGCTGGCTAAAGCCGTTGATAAAATTGAAACGCTGTTTGAACAGGAAAGCGCTATTACCGGCGCCGGTACCGGATTTACCGATTTTGATGAATTAACTTCCGGTTTGCAACCTGCCGATTTGATTATTGTGGCGGGCAGGCCGTCGATGGGTAAAACCACTATCGCCATGAACATGGCTGAAAATATTGCCTTGAAATATGATAAACCGGTCGCGGTATTCAGTATGGAAATGCCGGGCGACGCGCTGGCCATGCGCATGATGTCTTCATTGGGCCGCATAGATCAGCATAAAGTCAGAACCGGCAAGCTGGAAGATGATGACTGGCCGCGTCTGACTTCGGCCATTAATCTACTGGCGGGCACGCAATTATTTATTGATGATTCGCCCGCCCTGACGCCGACCGAAGTCCGCGCCAGAGCCAGACGGCTGGCGCGCGAGCATGGCCAGCTGGGCCTGATCGTCGTGGATTATCTCCAGCTTATGCAATCGCCGTCCAGCGGTGAAAACCGGGTGCAGCAAATTTCCGATATTTCCAGGGGCTTAAAAGCATTGGCCAAGGAATTGAACGTGCCGGTTGTAGCGTTATCGCAGCTTAACCGTAATCTTGAGCAACGGCCCAATAAACGCCCGGTGATGTCCGACTTGCGCGATTCGGGCGCGATTGAGCAGGATGCCGATTTGATCGTGTTTGTTTATCGCGACGAAGTCTATAACGAAGACAGTCCGGACAAAGGCATTGCCGAAATTATTATCGGCAAGCAACGAAATGGCCCGCTGGGAACCGTCAGGCTCACTTTTCTGGGGCAATATACGCGGTTTGAAAATTTCGCCGGAAATTCCTATAACTCGGGAGACTATGAATGATACCGGCTGCCTACGCGCTAATTAATGTCGATTCCGCGCAGCATAATCTGCAAATGGTCCGGCGTTTCGCGCCGGATGCAAAGATCATGGCGGTTATCAAGGCTAATGGTTATGGGCATGGTTTGCTGCGCATTGCCGATGCCTTGCTGAATGCCGATGCCTTTGCCGTGGCGCGGGTTGATGAAGGCGTTCGTTTACGCAAGGCGGGGATAAAAAACAGGATTGCTGTTTTGGAAGGTTTTACCTGCGGCGAAGAATTGGACGAATTGGTGGCTTATTGCCTGGACGCAGTGGTGCATTCATTTGCCCAACTGGAAATTCTTGAAAGCAGAGAAGGGCAAGATGCTTGCGCTATCTGGTTAAAGCTTGATACCGGTATGAACCGGCTGGGCTTTAAACCCAAGGAATTTAACGCGGCCATTCAACGGTTAAGCCAGTGCTCCATCATCAGGAAGCCGATCAGCCTGATGACGCATTTAGCCAATGCGGATGATAAACAGGATGCCGCCACCCTTAAGCAAATCAGCTTGTTTAATGATACTCTTGCTGGGCTTGCTCCGGGCCTTTCGCCTAAAAATGAACGCAGCATTGCCAATTCAGCAGGCATTTTAGCCTGGAGAGAAGCCTTAACCGATTGGGTGCGTCCAGGCGTTATGTTGTATGGCATTTCACCGTTTCCGGATAGCGCGGGCGAGCAGTTGGGATTAAAGCCGATTATGAGCCTGCATTCACGCTTGATTGCAGTAAAGTCCATAGCAAAAGGCGATAAAGTTGGTTATTCAGGGGCGTGGGTGTGCGAAAAGCCGACGACTTTGGGCGTTGTGGCGATAGGTTATGGCGATGGTTATCCACGCTATGCCAAAGCCGGAACGCCGGTGCTGGTTAATGGGCGGCGCGCGCCTCTGATTGGCAGGGTGTCAATGGACATGATCACCGTTGATCTGGAAACGCAGCCTCATGCCAAACCCGGCGATCCAGTGACTTTGTGGGGCGATGGCCTGACCGTTGAAGAAATCGCCCTCTGCGCGGATACAATTCCTTACACCCTGGTGTGCGGCGTTACCCAGCGGGTGCAGATCGTCGAGAAATCAGCGTTGTAAAGGCGCGGTTGGATTGAAAAACCGGCATTCGAGATTGTTGTTTTAACCGCATAGTGTGCGATATACTATGCAGCAACATAACTACCTGATTTTACGGGTGACAACAAGTTGCCGGAGCAATTTTGATCGATTTTTCAAAAATAATGCAAATGTGCCAAAAATCCGGGCAATATCAATTTATCAAGCAGATTTGCATGATATTCAATAGTTAGGCCTCCGAATCAACGCCGTGGTTAAACCATCCGCTTCTCTTCAAACGGTCGGAGTATTTGATTCCGGGGTAGGCGGATTATCCGTGTTAAAAGCGCTTCGCCGGGAGTGTCCGTCAATCAACTTTATATATATTGCGGATTCTGGCAATGCGCCGTATGGAAGCCGTCCCCCGGAATTCATCGAAAAACGCATCATCGAAATAGCAGACTATTTAGTTGGCGCGGGAGCGCAAATAATTGTCGTTGCCTGCAATACCGCCACCACCGTAGCCATCGAAAAGCTTCGAGCGCGAATAGCCATCCCGGTCGTCGCCGTGGAGCCCGCGATTAAGCCTGCGGTCGCCCGCACGAAGACCGGAGTTGTCGGGGTCCTGGCAACCGAAAGAACGATAGAAAGTGCGGGAATAGCCAAACTCTGCCGGGAGTTCGGCCAAGGAGTCGCTCTGCTTTTACAGCCCTGCCCGGGCTTAGTGGAGCGTGTCGAACGCGGAGAGTTGGCAACGGACTCCACCCGGGAACATCTCTGCAAGCTTATCCAGCCGCTGTTGGCTCAGGGAGCCGACACGCTTGTGCTCGGATGTACGCACTATGTATTTTTGGAGCCTGAGATCCGGAGAATTACAGGACCAGAGATCAATATCATTGAGTCATCGGAGGCCGTGGCCCGTCAAACTATGCGGCGGCTTGGCGACTGTGAAGCCGTTGACCTGGACCTGAAGCCGGGCGATGAGACGTTTCTGACAACAAGTTTGCCGGAAGTGGCTCAGCCAATATTTTCGCTATTGTGGGGTGGGTCTGTTGAGGTGCGTAAGCTTGAAAATAGAAGCGCCTGCGCGTCTAACCTTGCCTGCATTCGAGCGTGACAGGCCAGAAGCAGCCGTCCTTAAATTTAACGTTATGTCTAATTGCCGATGTTGCAATAGATTAGAAGAGAGAACCGCAGAGCTAAGAACGCAAAATGCTCAGGAGAATGTTCCGGCGCACCCGACATGGAGGAAAAGTATGAAAAATGGTTTTACTTGGTTGGCTGTAGGCCGCTGTTGACGCCAAGCCCGTCATGCGAGCGGACCGGGCGCGAAAAACCGCGAAAGAACGCTTATTCAAACATTGGGCTGACAAGCCCGCTCTACAGCGAGGAAACGAATATGAATGAAAGGATGGGACATTGCCTTTGTGGAGCCGTGCGCTACCGCATTTCGGGTGAACCGCTTTTAACCCGTGTTTGCTGGTGCAGAGACTGCCAGCATCTGGCTGCCAACGGCACGGTTAATGTATTTGTTCCGACGAACGCACTGGAAATTTCAGGCGAGCTGAGCGATTTCACCAGCACAGCGGATAGCGGGAACCAGATCAGCCGGCGATTCTGCCCGCATTGCGGATCACACCTTTTTGCTAATTCTTCAGCCCGGCCGCAGTTCACCGTAGTCCGCGCTGGCACCCTCAACGATCCGTCCTCCGTGCAACCTGCGATGAATATTTGGGCGGGCAGCGCACCCGAATGGGCATGCCTCGATTCCACCTTGGAGCGCGTCGAGCAACAACCCTCACCCCCGCCTGGATAAGTATCTGATAACCGGGGGCAGGGTTAAGTTTCTACTTTATAGCCTAATATTGCGTTCAACCGGAGCGCGGTTAAAATTGCGGTTTTATTTTCCAGCCTTACGGGCCGCCTGGTCTGCTTTAAGTTGGCATTAGGGAGCAATATCATGATTAGTTCATATTTTACTCGCGTCTTCCTGTGTTTTGGCGTCTTGCTTTCGATAGTTGTTTCCGGGTGCGCATCCCTCCCAAATGAAAAAATAGTGTATGTTGACCATCGGCAGGTTGAGTTTTCCTTGATTAAACATAAAGCCGCAACGGCGACAGTGGTCTTTGAGAATGGTCTCGATGGGAAAATGTATTGGTGGAATAAGGTCATTCCGGAAATTTCAAAAGATACCACTACATTTGCCTACAATCGTCCGGGTTACGGAAGCAGTGATCCAGTATCAACTCCACGCGACGGCCTTCACATCATCGATGAATTGAAGTCGCTTCTTAGTAGCGAGGGATTGAAGCCTCCCTATGTGCTAGTCGGGCATTCGCTCGGCGGCCTGTACATGCAGCTCTACGCTCGCCGTTATCCTGAAGAGGTCGCTGGTCTTATTCTTGTGGATTCGACTCATCCGGATCAATTCAAAAACCAGGGAGCCATCGAAAACTGGCCGGCTTGGTTTCGCGTTGCTTTTCACATGTACTTGTCTTCGGCGGCAAGAGAAGAGATGGATTTAATTAATACAACGGGAGATGAGGTGTCGGCCTTGCCGACCCTTACTGGAAAGCCCTTGATTGTATTGAGTGCTCGGCAGCCGATGAAAGAAAAATCAGAGCTGGCGGATTATGCAAACGAAAAACGGAAAGATATAGCCCATCTTTATCCAGGTTCTAAGCAGGTCTGGGTCGATAGCGGTCACGGTATTCCGATAGAGAGTCCCGGATCGGTTATCGAAGCCATTCGTGAAGTTTTGCCTGGGCAATGAATTCCGTAGAAAATGCCAAGAGCCATCAATAAAGTTATGAAGCGCGACCGGCGAGTCACTGGAAATTTTGGTGCTTCGGGCGATTTCAGATTATAAACTCTCTATTTACCAGCCAATAGTTCCCGCAGGTAAACCGCTGAACACAATGTTGGGTGTTTTCAAAGGGGCTGCTCTTATAGCTATGGCCTTAGTTCAGCGGCGAACTAAGGCATAAGAAGAGCCTGGCGATTATTCCGCCGGACTATTTTCCGCTATAAAGCGGCAATGATTTATTTCATCATTGATCTTTTAAATCTTTTATCCAATTTTTTATTGGCATCTTCGGATAATTCAGCTGCGCGATTAGCCTCGGCTTCTGCGGCTGCCGCCTTTGCAGCTGCATCAGCAGCGGTAGCTTGTGCGCTTGCCGCATTGGATGATGCTTGTTTAACAGAAGTATCCAGGCCATTAACCTGAGACTGTAAATTTTCAATATCTGAGGTAGTTGCGCAAGCTGTAACCAAACTTAAAGCCAGAGCAATCATTGATAACTTTATTACTTTTTTCATATTCTTTTCCTTAACTCAAGATTATTACTACAAAAAACATTGGCATAGCCGTTAAATCCCTGTTCTGTCCGTATTCAGTAATGAAGGATGAAAGCCATGCATCCTCCAAGTCATCGCGATTCGCTTTAAGCGCAAGTCGTAACGGCTGCGTAAAGTTTACATAAACAAGATGAGAGGAAGCCTGCAGGATTGATTAAGATCAGATGAAGATAGTAAAAATTTTGGGAGGCTCGCACTGGGGCGGGTGCGGCAAATATTTATAACGAGTCCGCCCGTTTTAATGTGTAAATCCGGAAATAAATACGAAATCGAGAGGTTGAGCAAAATATCCCGGCTATTTTTCAAGCGCTTTTTTACCTTTAAAGTAAAACTGCGCCTAACTTGCTTTTTGTTAATCAGGCATTTTTGCCGTATAAAGCTAACAGCAATTTCCATATCCGATATTAATAAAGTTAAAGTTTGACAGCGATAATGCAGGCGAAATTAAACCACTGGAAATAGGTGCCGATGCGCGCAAATCCGGCTCTTGTCAATAATTCATAGTTTTCATCCAGGCGATAAGGGATCAGAACATTTTCCAGGGCTTCGCGTTTGCGCTGGTTTTCAACATCCGTATAACCGCTTTGAGATTTTTTAAATTGCAGGTGATGATCAATGTACAAGCGGTTTAATACCGGGTCATTAACCAGAATTTTTTCGGATAACAGGACAATTCCACCCGGTCTGAGTGCGTCATAAACTGCTTTCAGCAACTGTCCTCTGTCAATGGGACGGACAAATTGCAAGGTCCAGTTAAGGATGACGACATTGCAAACGGGCAAATGGGGAAGATGGTTCAGATCGGCGGTAATCAGCGCCACTTTTCCGGCGGCAATTTGCGAGGATAATTTGTCACGCGCTTTATCCAGCATCGACTCGGAATTGTCATAGCCAATAAACCGGGCGCTTTCGGGACATTTCTGATGTTTCGTCAGGTACTCCAGGGTTGTTCCTGTCGAACATCCCAAATCGCAGACTACTCCGGAATCTTCAGGTAAAAAATCCATGACAAGATCTGACTGAATGCGCTGGACTTCAATATAAAAAGGCACGCTCCTTGAAACCATATTATCAAAAACGTTAGCGACACGTTCGTCAAAAGCAAAATCTTCCGCCCGATCTATCTGTTGAAATACTCTGTCTTGTTCTGTCATACAGCGGGCCGACCGGTTATTCCGGATTTCTTGCTGACGCCAACGCTGGCTTTCACCAGGTAATGAGGTCTTTCCTTAACTTCCTCGTAAATTTTGGCAATGTATTCTCCGATGATGCCCAAGCTGATCATAATGAAACTGCCAATTAACAGCAAGGTTATGATGATGGTGGCAAAGCCTGAAACCGCCTGACCGTTTATCAAGGATATAATAGTGTCGCCGGCGATGAAAAAGCCCAGTATCAGCGTTGCAAACCCCAAAAAGGTCACTATCCTCAGCGGCAATGACGTGAACGAGGTCAGCGCCGTAATGGATAATTCCAGCAACGACCAGAAAGACCATTTGCTCTCATCGCCCTGGCGGCTGGCTACGTCAAAATAAATGTATTCTTCTGAAAAACCAAGCCAACTGGTCAATCCGCGGAAAAATCGCTCTCTTTCCGGAAGCTTATAGACGATGATATCGACAATCTCTCTATCCAATAATTTGAAATCGGAAGAGTTCTTGATATTGATGCCGCCAAGACTTGAGATCAGATGATTGATGCAATAGGCGGCGGCTTTTTTTCCTGCCGAGTCTTCTTTGCGGCTGCGTTTTACCGCATGAACTATTTGCGCGCCCGCGCGCCACTTTTCTATCATTTCAGGAATAAAGCCGGGCGGATGCTGAAGATCGGCATCCAGGATAAAAACCGCCTCGCCCGCGGCGTATTCAAGTCCCGCCAGCATGGCCGCTTCCTTGCCAAAATTGCGGCTAAGCGAAATACCCTTGATTCTGGGCTCTGTCTCGGAAAGCTGGCAGATGTGCTGATAAGTTTGATCGCGGCTGCCGTCATCGACGATAATAATTTCCCACGAGCTTTCACAAGCGCTTAGAATTCCGGCAATTTGTGTTATGGCTTCTTTCAGCCCTTGACTTTCATTGTAAGCTGGAATCACTGCGCTGATTACGGGGTTTTCTCGGGTTTTTAAATGCATAGTTTTATTTGTTCTAATTTTGATAATGGCTCAAACGGATGCCAAATTTATCATACAGGTCATGAACCTCTGGACTTTGTAATAACATTAGTTCCCCCTCCCAATCATGATAAGACCGCAGCCTGATATTGGTAATTTCATCGGGGTCGAAACGTCCGGGATGACACATCAGCTCATAGCTGGTGCCCGGCTTAAGTTTTGAAAAAACCGTTACTAAGTAATCGTAATCGAGTTTTCCGCTTCGACCCAGGCCTAAAAATACCGGCGCTTGCACTTTGAGAAGGGGGCGATTGAAGGTTTGCATGGCTTGTATCAGGGTATTGCGCGCCAGCGCCTGGATTCTAAAAGGCGCAAGCCATTCGGCTTCGGTGAGCCGTACATGGGGAATGTCAAATTCCTGAGCCAATTCTAGGACCAGCGGAAATAAAACCGGCAGCATATGAATATGTTCATGGGAATTCAAGAACAGCAAATTTTGCCGCTGACAGGCTTCAATCTGTGCCCGCCATTCGGCGCGAACATCTTTAAGACTGATTTTGCCGGTCATGATCATCACGCTCATCGAGTAAGCTCCAGGAAAACAGCCCCCCCAATGCGACAGCTTTCCGGTCATGCTGGCGGTCAACGGCTGTCTGAAAGTCAGGTTTAGATGCACTCCTAAATCCAGATCTTCCACTGAATTCAGCCATTCCAGCTGGGCTTTTAAACCGGGGCTATTCGCCAATATGCCGGTTGCGGTAAGAGCTCCGGAATTCGCCGCTTCCAGTATCCCTCGGCTGATACAGGGGAAATAACCATAGTCATCAGCATTGATGATTAAATGGATTGGTTCGCGCGTAGTCATCTTCTGTCAACGCTGCGGGCATGAAAAAGCGCGTACGATCCATAGTCATGAACCCGTTCAAGACGTGATTTGACAGCTTCGGGCAAACTGCTAGCCAAATCTTCCTTGAGCGCATAAAAGTCGTGACTGGAATCTGTCAAGCTGTCTTGCAATGCATCAATACCCGTTAATTCCAAGGCCTCGCCTTGCAGATAAAATTGCGCCGAATAAGGCCTTTCAGTTGAATAGATCAAGCGCTCGCCTGGTTGCGATGCCTGCCGGTAGGCCGCCACTAACCGCTTTTGCGACCTGAAAAAATCCACATTGGGAAAATGGTAAGCGGTCACCAATCCCAAAAACGATACCGGTACGCATAAAGCCAAAGCCGTCCGGTATCTGGATTGATTCAGCCAATCGGCAAGCAGTAAGGCGAAACCCGGCAATCCCGGTAAAACATAAGTCCAGATGATGTTGGCCGAGAACGTGAAGAAAACCAGCGGCGACGCCATCCAAAGAGAACAATACAGACGCCAGCCATCGTTGGATTGAAGCAACTTGACCGGCTTCTTTTTC
Organism: Methylobacter sp. KS41; assembly: GCA_002862125.1. Taxonomy (GTDB): domain Bacteria; phylum Pseudomonadota; class Gammaproteobacteria; order Methylococcales; family Methylomonadaceae; genus Methylobacter_C. The sequence goes on from PHSP01000003.1 coordinate 838,060, forward strand.
ACCAGGGCGTTCATGAGCGTATTCAGAAAAATCAAAGACCAGGGAAATGCCGCAGCCAGCCAATAAATCCAGATCATGCCGTGCGCGTGGGCATGGCCGTTGCCATAAAGGTCACCGGTCCAACCACTCTCAGTGAATCGTTTCCAGTGTTCGCCGATGAAAAAATATTCCAAAAATCCTGGAGTTTTATGTTCCGCGATCAAGAACCAGGGAACGCTGATGCATAGCATCAACAGCGTGCCTTTGAACCAGGGCAAACGTTTCCAGACCTTCAGCCATTCACCGGAAATTGCCGTCCAAAGCCCTATGCTAATTCCGGATAAAACGATGACAATGGGGCCTTTCGCTATCAGGCCTATGCTCAAGCCGATAAAGAATAGATAAGACCGGAAAGAGTTGGCTTGTTGACGCAATGCAAGCCAGAACGAGGCGAGAGCCAGCGTGATGCCGAAACTCATGCACACGTCCATCGCCACCGTGCCCGACATCACGAAAAATAATACGGTGCTGGAGAGAATAATTACAGAGCTCCACGCATTATCCCGGCCTCGCTGTATGCCGGCAATATAAAAAATAATCCAGGCTATTCCAAAACTCAATAAAACCGATGGCAATCTGGCGGAAAAGTCATTGATTCCGCCCAGCCATAGGCTTGATGCCGTCATCCAGATCGTTAACGGCGGTTTTCCCCAGAACGGCACGCCATAATCAATCAATGGCGTCACCCAATTTCCGGTTTCCAGCATCTTGCGGCTCATTTCCGCATACCTTGATTCAGAAGGGTCATATAGCGGATAAAGTCCTAGTGTAATTACCCGTATTACTAAAATAAGCGTGAGCAAACCGGATACCGTGAATATGCTTTGCCTAATTTGCTTAGGCGCATCACCGCACGTCTTTTCCGGTATATCCGTTTGAAAAGTCCAGAAGCTGTTGGCAAAAAAATTCCAGATCAAAACTACCCCGGTGGTCAGAACCTGCGCATAAAGATAATAGAGATGAGGAGTCAACAGCGCCATTAATGCCAGGTTTAAACAAAAACCAAGCGAGGCGATTAACGCAAACTTGGGGAAAGTTTGAACATGTGACTGTTGGCTTTTAAATGTCAGCGAATAATTCAAAATATAGTTGACTATCAAGCCTGCCAAAGCTCCCCAGCCTGATGCCCAGACCGGATTATAGCCAAAGAATTCAACCAGAGCATAAAGTATCGAATAATGCGCCAAGGTTCCGATGACGCCGACTAGCGAAAAGGTTAAAAAATTAACGATCATGCAATATTTATTTGGCTATATACAATGAAACTGTCGTGTTATATAAAATGCCCGGGTCTTTTGTCTCTGTTGAAAGGGTGGGGGCATTCTAAGTAAAGATTGCTTCAAAAGCAAAAGAAACGCTTTACAGCAGGCGTGATTTAAAAGTACGGTTTTGTACATCAGCATTCATCAGATTGCCCTCCGAAACCAATACGATCTCGATTACAAGCAGATTGTCTCTCTTTGCTGACTTAGAATGCGTTAAAAGTTTTGAATAGCCGGGCAAGCGAAAGCGAGTGCGCAAAAAGACTTTGGAGCGATTTTCTATGTTGTAGCTTAATTGGGGAGATAGAAATGGACGGGGGAAATAATTGCCGGCTTTTTTGTATCAATAGCCGCGCTAATAACGGTCAAGTTATACAAAATCTCAAGGAAGGGAGAAGTCAACCCTATCAGAAAGCTGAAAGGCATTCTAATAGGGTCTATTGCCGTTTAGAGTAAGCTTTTCAGACCTTCAAAATCTTTTTTGGCATTTCTCAATTCTGACTCGGCTTCTTGTAAAGCAGATTCTTTAGCATGTGCTATTGCGGCTTTCAACTTTCTATTAGCTTTTGCGCGTGCATTATCCACTTTATCATTCGCATTGATTTCTTTACTTAAATCACTTGCCTTTTTGATTTGCGCCGCTGCTTCTTCGCCGCTTGCACCTTTGCTGATCGCTTCAATAGCTACTTGTATTTGAGCAACCACCATGTCAATGGCTTGAGAAGGTGCGTAGGTAATTCTACCTGGATCGACTTCGGCGAACGCTGAAGTGGAGACAGCGCCCACAGAAGCGGCAATGATTAAAGATAGCAAGATTGTTTTCAATGTTTTCATATTTCACTGATCCTCAAGTTGTTGTTATTTATAGTTATACTGGCAAAATAACCGTTCCAGCATTTGCCGGTGGTAATTCTAACACATCTGGCAGGCTTTTAACCTACTAAGATGGTTAAAAGGCAGGTGTTAAGATATTTTCAAGTTCTACAAATCTTGATGCATCAGATGCAATTACATCACTTGATGTAATCGAATCTGATCGGGTATTATTATTTATGAGTTAAGTCGTACTTAGCTTTCATTTCTGTAAATGATTTTAAAGCTTCAGCCAAGCCGACGTCTCCAGCAGCGGTATCACCTTTTTCAAAAGCTTCACGAGCTGCTCTCAATTTATCATTTGCTTTTTGACGTTGACGTTCAGTGCCTTCGAAACGAAATTCTTTTTGCGCTTGACGAGCGTCCGCTATATCTTTTGAAATGCCTGACAAGTCGCCACTTTTAGATGCAGCTTGTGCAGCTTCTATGGAAGAAATTGTATTTTCAATGGCTGCTTTAACTTCAGCCTCGCCTTTTGGCGCAGCAAAAGCGGCTGTTGAAACTATGGTTATTGATGCTGTCATAACAAGAGAAACCAGAACTTTTTTTAATACTTGCATTACTTATTAACCTCAGGGCTGAAATTTAAATTATTTTAGAACCGGCAAATTGAAATGAGTTTTTTTCATGCGCAAACATTCAAATTGATTTACCAGGTACTGCGAGGATTCTAGCACAGAAAAATTAATTAAGGCTTTATGATAAAAATTAAAGCAAAAAATCATTCATCATCTCTTTTTACATCAATTATCATTTCTCCCGTATCATCTTCAGACACAATAAACAGGATTGGCGCGCAACAAACCGCGCAATCCTCATAATATTGTTGCGGCCCCGCCGAGGTATCCACTAAAACATCAAGCGCTTCGCCGCAATAGGGACAAAAAATAATGATTTCGTCGAGTTCGTGCATGATTAAACCTTTCTGAGCAGGGCGTCCAGCCAGGACATAGGCAAAATGCGTTTAAGAACAGCAAATAGATAGGTTGGGAAAGTGACGTAATAGCGCATTTTAGGCTGTTTGGCTTCCAGCGCGTGTATTACTTTTCCGGTAACCGCTTCGGCAGGCAGGGTAAATGCTACGGCAGCGCCTTCTTTCTGCAAGCGGGCTTCCATCGCTTCATAAGCAGCTTTATGATAACTGTGCGAGGGATCAATATTTTTTTTATACAACGCATACGAATTATTTCTGAAGTTACTTAGGATAGGCCCCGGTTCAATTAGTGAAATATGAATATGAGTCCCATAAAGTTCCAGGCGTAAGGTATCAGCCAGACCTTCAAGAGCAAACTTGCTGGCGTTATACGCGCCGCGATACCTCATGGCAACCAGCCCCAATACCGAACTGTTATAGATAATCCGGCCATGACCTTGCCTGCGCATTAGCGGAACGAGCAGATTAGTCAGTTCGTGAGTGCCAAACAAGTTGGTTTCAAACTGATGCCTGAGAACATCCCTGGTTAAATCTTCAACAGCGCCCGGTTGACCAAAAGCGCCATTATTAAACAATGCATCAATTTTGCCGTCTGTTAATTCAATCGCCTGATCGACGGCTTGTTGTATGCTTTGACTGTCAGCCAAATCCAGTTGTAATGCGCTGAATCCTTCCTGAGTTAAACGATCTACATCCTCTGATTTTCTTGCTGTCGCAATGACATGATGGCCTCTTTTTTTTAATTCTCTGGCGGTGCTGTAACCGATACCGGAAGAACATCCGGTAATTAAGATTGTTTTTGCTAATTTCATGCCGGCAGCTACTTCTTTAATTCCTGTTCTTTAAAATAGAAAGACTTCCCGCTGCTGCAATTGATTAAAAACATGAGCGCATCTTGAGTGCTTTGACTATTTAATTCTACGGATTCAACGCGGATACACTGACCAGATGCAAGCGCTTTCTCTGCGGCTTCCCTTCTTAACCTTTCAATTTCAGGCAGCCTGTCCTGGTAGGTCTTGACTAAATCCGGCAATTTATCAGGAACATAGGGCGGAATGGCATAAGCTGAAAACTTGTCCGGGTTGTTTTTGATTAGAGACTGATTTTTTACACTTTCAATTACGGCCTCCATATTTGCATTAGCTTGTTTTTTTAGTAACGCCTCCTGTTCAAGCTTTTGTTTTTCGAGTGCAGCCTGCTGTTCTTTTTGCGCTATAGCCTGTTCTTTCTCTTTGTAATCCAGGTTAGTGGAGGTGCCCGTTTTAACGTTGATTTGAACATTGCTATGTCCTTCTTTACAGGGGCCTGAGCGGTACTCTGTCTTGCCATTTGCGTCCCTGCATTTATAAATGCCGGCAGATGCATGGGCAGAAAAAAGGCTGGCCAGAATAAGCAGTGCATATTTCATTTGTTTTCCAATCACGCTAAGTAAAAACCAAACCTAAGATAAGAGAAGCTTCCTGCAATGGAGACGCCAAAATATTATATGAAATTTATGATTTGATGGCATTTATCATTTCTCTTCATGGTAACGGTTACTAACAAATAAAAACAGCACTGAATTAATCAGCATTAATCCTGTAAAAAACCAGAAATAATGAGCGCCTGCAAGTTTGCTTGTGCCATCGTCGTTTTGAATACAAAAATTGACTGCGCTGGTAAAAAGGTTGCCCATGGCCACTGAAAGAAAATAAAACGCCATAACAAAAGATTTCATGGTCTTAGGGGCTTGAGTATAAGAAAACTCAAGACAGGTAATGGAAACCATGACTTCGGAGGAAGTTAAAAATACATAGGCCAATAACTGCCAGGCAATATGGGGAGTAAAGCCGCTGTCAAGCTGCATTTGTACGCAGGAGGGGATGGCAAATGCAATAACTGTCAGGAATAGACCGATAGCCATCTTTCTTAACGCCGTTAAAACAAAAAAACGGCTTAAAAATGGATAAATTACGTATGAAAATAAAGGGACGAGCAACATGACCAGCAGGGGGTTGGCGGCTTGAATTTGTGACGGAAGCAATTCAAAGTCAAATACCACGCGATCCATTTTCCGGGCCTGTAATATCCAGGAAGACCCGGTTTGGTCAAACAATGCCCAGAAAACGGCAATAAATGCATAAATGGATGCCAGTTTGCCCAAGCTTGTCATACCGATGCGGCTGAACATTTCTTTAATAAAATTTATCCCGGCAGGCTGAATATGAACAAAGCGATAACGTCCTGACCAGAAAGTTATTGTTGCAATCAGCATTAAAATGCCGGGAACAGCAAAAGCGATGGAAGAGTCATAGTGATCGAGTAACCAGGGAATAATCAACATGGCGGTAAACGCGCCAAAATTGATGGAAAAATAAAACCAGCTAAATACTTTAGTCATTAAATGCCGGTTGGCGATGCTGAACTGATCGCCGATATGCGCTGAAACACAGGGTTTTATTCCCCCCGCCCCCATGGCAATAAGACCTTGTCCGATTAATAGACCCATGCGGGTATTATCAATGGTCAAAGCAAAATGGCCCAGGCAATAAATCAGCGATAAAATAATAATTGTCCGGTATTTCCCCCAAAGACCATCCGCCAATAACGCCCCGAGCAGCGGCATAAAGTACACGGTCGATACAAACAGATGAAAATAGCCCTGGGCTTCATTTTCCGGCATGACATCCGGTTCACCCGCGCCATTCACCAGATATTGGGTCATAAAAATCACTAATATTGCCCGCATCCCGTAATAACTGAATCGTTCGGCTGCTTCATTGCCAACAATATAAGGTATGCCGGAAGGTAATTTATTAGACTGGTCTGGCCGGGTTTTATAGGTGCTCATTTTCCTGGTTTTGCCGTTCTTCAAATTCGCAGTCATTATGATACCGGCAAAAAGCTGCGCTTTACTCCAGATTATTTAGGGCGTTTGGGATTGAGCGTTAAAAACGTGGCTAGTGGAAGTTGAGTAACAAATGCTGAAGAATATTCAGAACGGACCCTTGGTTGTTTGGTATTTGAACCGAATAAACAGGGCATGACCCGCTTGAACGCCACGCTTGTCCACAATCTCTTCCTGGTCCGCGGTAAGATAGGCCATAACGGACATGGAAAAGTACAGCGTACAAAATGACATCTTTTGGAGAATGCGCAGCTTTAAAACTAATCATTGAATTTTTCAATTTTACCCTGAGCCCATTTATCATGAAAATTACATTTTCTGATGCTATGCTAATTGCCCGAAAAACAACTGGATGAACGAACATACCCCATTCACTGAAGATGCGCAAAGCGCACTTTACAACACTGGCAATAACCTTGCTCCCTTCGATGGGGAGTTGTACCTTTTTAAAAAATTTTACTGTGCGCAGAAATCTGACCAATTATTTGCTGCGTTTGAAACAGGTTTGGCCTGGCAGGAAGAAGACATTTTTATTTTCGGACACTGGCATAAGGTTCCACGCTTGATGTGCTGGTATGGCGATCCTGATGCTTATTATCATTATTCAGGGGTTGATCATCAGCCGAGGCCGTGGACTCCGGAATTGCAATTAGTCAGGGCAGAGGTAGAGAAACAATGCCGGTGCGCCTTTAATAGCGTATTGGCGAACTTGTACCGTGACGGTAGAGATTCGATGGGTTGCCATGCGGATGATGAAAAAGAACTGGGACTCAATCCGGTGATTGCATCGTTAAGTCTGGGTGATGAACGGTTGTTTAAACTGCGCCATAAAAAGCGCAAGGAAACCTTGGATATCATTCTTGATCACGGAGATTTGCTGGTGATGGCGGGCGCTCTGCAGCGCCATTGGCTGCATTCGGTGCCAAAAACCAGGAATTTTAAAAAGCCGAGAATCAATTTGACGTTTCGCAAGATCTTGGAGCGATATTGATTTTGTTAACCGGCATTGATTGAGGTGTTGTTGTTTAAATTCAAATTAAGCGAAGTTTCCTTAATTAGGCTTTTTTTTAAGTTAACATATAATGGAACTCTAACTTTGCGCCAGCGCAACCGGGAACAATCGGCATAATTTTTTAGTGAAAGTCTTGACTGATAACACACGCTCAACAAGATCATGGCTTAAAGGACTTCATTGGCTGTTTGCGGTGAGCCTTTGCGCCTGCGCGGTGGGACCGGACTTCGAGAAGCCGAAAGCCATCACGCCGTCAAGCTGGTCCGCCTCGCCAGTCCGCTCGAACCCGGCGTTTACGCAACTGCCGAGCCGGGTGGTGACGGGGCCGATGGACGCGACCTGGTGGCGACAATTCAATGATCCGGTTCTGACCTCACTGGAGGAACGCGCCGCAAAAGCCAACCTTTCGCTCCGCACCGCCGCGATCAGGCTGACCGAGAGCCGCGCACAACAGGGCATCTCGGCCGCCGATCAGTTTCCTTTGCTGCGCGGCAACGCCTCATATACCCGCGCCAAGCCGAGCGAAAAAGGCGTCTTCAGTATCATGAGCAGTCTCCTGGGCGGCGGCGGCTCCGCCGCCAGCACGGCGAGCGGAGCGGGCGCCGGTGCCGCTGCGAACGGCGCCGGCATCGGGGTGATCGCCGCCCCCGCGGCCAACATCAAGCCTTTCAACCTCTGGCAGTACGGCTTCGATGCTGCCTGGGAACTGGATCTTTGGGGACGGGTCCGCCGCGAACTCGAGTCCGCCGACGCCAGCGTCGAGGCCTCCGCCGAGGCGCATCGGGATTTGTTGATCTCCGTCATGGCGGAGGTAGCGCGCGATTACATCGAACTGCGCCGGATCCAGCGGTCGCTGAGCATTGCGCAGGAGAACCTGGCGACGGCGCAGGAGAGCCTCGCGCTGACAGAACAGCGGGCGGCGAGCGGCGTGGTGAACGATTTGGAAGTCGCCGAGGCGCGGACACAGCTCGCCAACATTCAGGCACAGGTTCCTCAGCTGGAGCAACAGGCGGCCCAGGTCGTCAACCAGCTCAGCCTGTTGCTGGACGAGCCGCCGAGAGCATTGCAGGCGGAGCTGACGGCGTCCCGCCCGGTGCCGCCTGTTCCCCCGCGCGTTCCCATCGGTCTCCCGTCGGAATTGACTCGACGCCGGCCCGACATCCGCCAGGCCGAAGCGCAGTTGCATGCGGCGACGGCCGATATCGGCGTGGCGGTCGCCGATTTCTATCCGCGCATCACCCTGTCCGGCAGCGTCGGAATGCAGGCCTTGCAGTTCCAGAATATCGGCAATTGGGCGGCCCGGCAATATGCGTTGGGCCCCAGCATCACCCTGCCGATTTTCGAGGGCGGCCGCCTCAAGGCTACGCTGGAATTGCGCGAAGCCCAGCAACAGGAAGCCGCCATTGCTTACCACAATACGGTGCTGCTGGCCTGGCACGAGGTGGACAACGCCCTGACCGCCTATGCCGACGAGCAACGGCGAAATGATGCGCTGGCCCAGTCCGTGCGATCGAGCCGACAGACACTTGAGCTGGCGCAGCGACGCTACCGTGCCGGGATTTCCAACTTCCTGCCGGTGTTGGACGCCCAGCGCACGGTTCTTCAGGTGGAACAGGATTACGCCAACAGCGCGAGCACGCTGGCGGCGGACCTGGTGGCGCTCTACAAGGCGCTGGGGGGCGGCTGGGAGGAAGCGGGAACCGGCGAAGCAACCCGAATTCAATGAATATTACTGCTAGCGAGTGTTCAAGGGGACTCTTTTGAAAAAAAAGATTTTAATAATAGTCATTATTGGTGCTGTGGCAGCCGGACTAGCGCTCGCCTATTGGCATTGGTCTCATAAAAATGAACAGCCTGGGACATTGGTGCTGTATGGCAACATGGATATTCGGGAGGCCGACCTGGGGTTCGGTGTCGACGGTCCGATTGACCAGGTTCTCGTGGATGAAGGCGACCGCGTGGAGGCCGGGCAGACGCTTGCTATTTTAGAGCAGGATGCTTTCCTGGACGTCGTTGCAAACGCCGAGGCGACACTGAAACAGACTGAGGCGCGACTGGCCGAAGGGGTGCATGGGCCGAGGCCGCAGGAAATCAAGCGGGGGCGCGCCGCCGTGCAGGCCGCCGAGGCGTCGCTGGCGAATGCCGCGCTGATCTATAACCGGCGCGCGAGTCTGATCGACGAGCACGAGCGCGCCACCTCCAGGGAGGAGGCGGATACGACAAAATCCGAGCGCCTCGTGGCCCAAGCGAACCTGAAAAAGGCGCGCGAGGATCTGTCCTTGCTGTTGGAAGGAACCCGCCGCGAACAGTTGGATCAGCAACGTGCGGACGTCGAAGCGCAGCGCGCCAATCTGGCGCTGCTGCGCTACCGTCTGAGCCGCGCCACGCTGAAGGCGCCCAATGCCGGCGTCATTCGCACCCGTATTCAGGAACCGGGCGCCGTAGTCACGGCCAACAGCCCCGTGTTCACGCTGGCGCTCACCGATCCCTTGTGGTGCCGGGTCTATGCGGACGAATCCGATCTGGGCAAGGTACGCATGGGGATGCCGGCGCGCATCACCACCGATAGCTATCCCGGAAAATCCTATCGCGGTTGGGTCGGCTATATTTCCCCGGTCGCCGAGTTTACCCCGAAAGCTGTCGAAACGCCGGAGCTGCGCACTAACCTGGTTTACCAGACGCGCATCTATGCCTGCGACCCCGATCAGGAATTGCGCCTCGGCATGCCCGCCACCGTCACCCTTTCCCTGCACGAGGAATTTCGCACACCGCCCGCTTCGCTGTCGGATTACTGTAAAACTCCATGACCGGGATGCTGGATTCAGCCGCGAACAATTCTATAGTTGCCGTGGCAGCGACCGGCCTAGGCAAACATTTTACCGTGGGCCAGCGACAGATTACTGCGCTTGAAAGCATCACGCTGAGTATCCGGGCCGGCGTCGTTAGTGCGCTGATCGGTCCGGATGGCGCGGGTAAAACTACCTTGCTGCGTCTTCTCGCCGGTTTGCTGGTCCCGGATCACGGCGTAATTTCGGTATTCGGCCTGGATCCGGTGACGCAGCCTGATGCCGTGCATTGCATCACCGGTTACATGCCGCAGCGATTCGGCCTCTACGAAGATCTGACAGTGCAGGAAAATCTCGATTTATACGCCGATCTGCACGGCGTTCCCTCCCGTCTCAGACCGGCGCGGTTCCATGAACTCCTGGAAATGACCAAGCTGTCCGCATTTCAGGGTAGGCTGGCAGGAAAACTGTCCGGCGGCATGAAACAAAAGCTTGGGCTTGCCTGCACGCTGGTGGCTCAACCACGGCTGTTACTGCTGGATGAACCGACGGTAGGCGTCGATCCGGTATCGAGGCGCGAACTGTGGCTTATCATTGAACGCATGGTAGCGACTGGAACTACTGTGCTAATGAGCACGGCCTACCTGGATGAGGCCGAACGCTGCCACGAGATTTTCATGCTCCATGCCGGAAAATTGCTACGGCAAGGCGCTCCCGGCGCTGACCACTCCATCTTGGCAGGGCGTTGTTTTGAAATTCATGGCGCGGAAAGCTTTACCCGCCGCCTGCAAAGCCGGCTCGCGGAACGTCCAAACATTGTCGATGCCGTTATTCAAGGGGATACGGTGCGCGTGGTAACCGCCCGGCCCCAAACCCCAAAGCTCGATGATCTCGCTGCCGAGTTTCCGTCACTGAGCGTTACTCCAGTGCCGCCCCGTTTCGAAGACGGTTTCATCGCGCTGCTTAAGCCCCTGGTGGAACAGGTCAATTTGGGAAGCGCGCTATCGCCTTCCACTGAAGCCGTTGACAGAGAAGACGTCGTGATTGAGGTGCGCGAGGTGGAACGCTGGTTTGGCGATTTTCATGCAGTCAAACGCATCAGTTTCGACGTAAAGCGTGGCGAGGTCTTCGGACTCCTGGGCGCCAATGGCGCCGGCAAGACCACCACTTTCCGGATGTTGTGCGGACTGTTGCCGCCAAGCCGCGGTCAGCTCCGGGTTACCGGTGTTGACCTGCGCAGCGCGGCAGCCAAAGCCAGAAGGCGGATTGGCTATATGTCGCAGAAGTTTTCACTTTATGGCGCTCTAAGCGTCCGCCAAAATCTGGAATTTTTCGCAAGCGCCTACCGGCTGGACAGTAGACTACGCAGGATTCGCCTGGACTGGGCCTTGGAGAGATTTCAGCTGACAACCTATGCTGAAAGTTCCAGCGGGGACTTGCCCTTGGGGCACAAGCAGCGTTTAGCTTTGGCCTGCGCCCTGCTGCACGAACCGGAGATTTTGTTCCTCGACGAGCCGACTTCCGGCGTCGATCCCTTGATGCGGCGCGCCTTCTGGTCCGCGATTAATGCCCTGGCGGAACAGGGCGTCACCGTGCTGGTGACCACGCACTTCATGGAAGAGGCCGAATATTGCGACCGCTTGGTGATCATGGCAGCGGGAAGCCTGCTTGCCGCCGGCCGGCCCCAGGAAATTCGCGCCCAAGCTCGCAGCCCCGATCAGCCGAACCCGAGTCTGGAAGATGCCTTCATCCGGTTGCTTCACAACATCGCCGGGAGCGATGTTGGAGCGCCGCAGGCGGGCCTGAAGGGCGGACTCCAGGGACGGAGTCCGCAGCAATCCGAGCAAACGCCATCATGAATGCTGAACATTACGTGTCGCCCGATACAAGTGCTAAACGGCTTCGTTTATTAGGCCTGATACGCAAGGAGTTCCTGCAGATCCGGCGCGATCTTTCCAGCATTGCCATCGCCTTCCTGTTACCCATCGTGCTGCTGATAATATTCGGTTACGGGGTTTCCCTGGACGCCAAGCATGTACATGTAGGCCTGGTTGCCGAGAATCCGGGACCGGAGACAGCGGATTTTTTTTCAGGGCTGCAGCGCTCCGAGTATTTCCAGCCGGTCTATTTCAGCGGCCAGCGCGCGGCGCAAAAAGCCTTAGATCAGCGCCGGATCAGCGCCATTGTGCGTTTGCGTAGCGATTTTTCCCGGCAATTGTTAAACGGGCATTCAGCACCGATTGATGTTATCGTGGATGGCGTTGACGCCAATACGGCCCGCTTGGTCTCGGGTTACTTACAGGGCGTTTGGGCCGGATGGCTGCAACGGCGGCTGGATGAAAGAGCAGGAGGTTCAGCCCAGGCCGTGCTGATGCAACAGCGCATCTGGTTCAACCCGGCGGTGCGCAGCAGGGATTATCTGGTTCCGGGGCTTATCGCAGTTATCATGACGCTGACTGGCGCCCTGCTGACCGCAATGGTCGTGGCCCGCGAGTGGGATCGCGGCACCCTGGAGGCGCTATTGGCGACGCCGGTCAGCGTCGGCGAAGTGCTGACCGGCAAGCTTGTCCCCTACTATTTGTTGGGGATGGGCGGCATGGCGCTAGCCATCGGCATGGCCATCTTTCTCTTCGAAGTGCCGTTGCGCGGTTCACTGTGGGTGCTGTTCGTAACCGGCTCTTTGTTTCTCTTAGCCGCCCTGGGGATGGGGCTTTTGATCTCGATCATCGCACAAAATCAGTTCGTCGCCGGACAAATGGCGATCATCACTACCTATTTGCCGGCTTTCATCCTGTCAGGCTTCATTTTTGACATCGACAGCATGCCCGTTGCTGTGCAGACTTTCACCTATCTGATTGCGGCCCGTTATTTCGTCGCCATTTTGCAAACCGTGTTTCTGGCTGGCGACGTTTGGGAGGTGATCGTCCCCAATGCCCTGGCTTTGGCGCTGATGGCGTTGGTTTTCCTGGCGCTGGCCGCGCGGCGCATGCCTCGCCGTTTGGGCTAGAGTCATGTTATACGCTATGCTCGGTTTGTTGAAAAAGGAATTTCTGGCGTTGCTCAGAGACAAGAAAAGCCGCTTCGTACTGATCGGCCCACCCCTTATCCAGTTGCTGGTGTTCGGCTACGCCGCGACCTTCGATCTCAATCGCGTGCCCATCGCCATCTATAACGAAGACTCAGGCTCAGCCTCGCGGGAACTGATAGCCCGCTTTACCGGCGCCAAGGCTTTCCGCGAGGTAGGCCGGATTACAAGGCAATCCGGCATCGCTGAATTCATCAATCCGAAAAAAGCCTTGCTGGTCTTGCATATCGGGCGCGAGTTCAGCCGTGATCTTTCCAAGCGGAAGCCCGCGAGCATTCAGCTTATCGTGGACGGGCGCAACTCCAACACGGCCTTGATCGCCCTCAATTACGCACAAACGATTCTGGCCGGTTTCAACCGCACCTGGACGGAGCAACAGCGTCTTGCAATACCGCCGGCCCGGCTTGAAATCCGCGCCTGGTTCAACCCCAATCTGAACAGCCAGTGGTTTATCGTGCCGGGAATCGTCGGCCTTTTGACCCTGGTCGTCACCATGCTGGTCACGGCGCTGTCGGTGGCGCGGGAGCGGGAACAGGGCACCTTCGATCAACTCCTCGTCACTCCGTTCACGCCGCTGGAAATACTCATTGGCAAGGCTCTGCCCGGTGTGCTGATCGGTCTGGTCGAATCCTCTTTCATCGTTCTGATGGCCGTGTATTGGTTTCACGTGCCGTTCGTCGGGGACGTCGCTGCGCTTTACCTCGGCATCGTCTTGTTCGTAGTCGCGACCGCCGGTGTCGGCTTGATGATCTCCTCGCTGGCCACCACGCAACAGCAAGGATTACTGGGGGCGTTTCTGTTCATCGTGCCGTCCATCATACTTTCAGGTTTCGCCACGCCGATCGCCAACATGCCCGAGACCGTGCAAACCCTCACCCTGCTGATTCCGTTACGCTATTTCCTGGTCATCGTGCGCGGCGTGATGCTGGAAAGCATCCCGTTGTCTCTGCTGTCGGACCAGTATTGGCCTATGGCCGTGATTGGCTTTGCAACGCTCGGCCTGGCGGCCTGGATGTTCCGAAGGCGGCTTTATTGATGCGCCGCAAGCTCTCTTTCGGTTTTTTGGATTCGGCCATTCTTGCATTGATTGCCTCTTTAACGGATAGGTATTTATACCTGTTGTAAAGATGAGTAAATTAATGAACAATAATATTGATCAATGCAGGACCTATTGAAAGTCAGGTGCGGAAAGCGGCGGATTCCATGCAAAGGCGGCCTGCTTTTTTCGCGCCAAGGCAGGTTTGTGGGCACGGTACTGGGCTTGCCTGTTTCAATATAGGAAGAAGTAAATGCCATCATTCTTCGACCCAAATGAGAGTGTCATGAAAAGTAATCGACCAAAACGGCGCGAATCCAACATTTTTTCATTATCAATCGAGCCTGTTTCCATTGTTTTAGTGTCTTGATTGAAAAATAAAGGGTTTCAATATGAATGAAAACCAACTGATTTACTCATTTGCCAAGAAACACATGATCAGCCCTTCAGGTCTGCTGTCACTGATGATGCCACATACCTCGGGAGTTGGAATTGGAGTCAAGGGGCTGGATGGTCATTATCTGCTGGTCAACAAGGCCATGAACGCCATGTTCGGAAAGAGTGACGGGCAGATCAAAAACATGACCGACACAGATATATTCCCGCCCGAAGTCGCCGCGAAGCTCCAGCGTTCAGACCGGAAAATCTGCGATGGCGCAGTGGCGGCAAGCGATGAACTGGATTTGTCGATCAACGGGGCGCCGATGAGATGCTTATCGCTCAAGTTTCCAGTAATGGGGAATGACGGAAGGATTCTTTTTATCGGCACAGTGATGCTTGACATCTCAGGCCAGGAAAATGTTGCAGAAATGCGGCAAACCATGGATAAATTGCAGCTACTGAATCAGCAATTACAGATAACCTTGGTTGAACTTGATAGGCTGGCCAGTACCGACAAGCTAACCGGGGCCTGGAACAGGCGGCGGCTCGAAGAAGCCGTGGTAAACGAGATGGATCGTCTGAGACGATATGGCCACCCATTGAGCATGCTGATCATCGACATAGATTTTTTCAAAAAGGTTAACGATGATTACGGACATGTAGCCGGCGATCAGGTTCTGGCGTTACTTGCGGCCATTATTCGATCATCCTATCGCGCCACGGATGCGCTGACGCGATGGGGGGGTGAAGAGTTTGTCGTACTGAACCCCAATACTACGTTGCTAACCTCGGCGATTTTGGCTGAACGGTTGCGCGAAAGGATTGCCGGGGAGGACTTCCCGGAAGTGAAAAATATTACGGTGAGCATCGGGGTGGCCGAATGTGTAAATGGGGAGACTTGGGAGCAGTGGTTTAAGCGGGCCGATGACGCCCTTTATCAGGCCAAAGTCGGCGGGCGCGACCGGGTTCAGCTTGCGCCAGAAAGAAACGATCGAGCCAGAGGCGGTGAAATTGCCTCGGCGAATTTCGTCCAGCTTTCCTGGCATTCCGCGTACGAATGCGGTGATTCTTTAATTGACGCTCAACACCGTAATCTTTTCGGTGACGCCAACAACCTGCTCACGGCAATGCTCTCCGAGCGTCCGGCTGATGAGGCGGGTGCTGTGATTGAAGCCCTGATTCATGATGTCGTCCAGCATTTTCAAGACGAGGAAGCCATATTTGCGGCGGCCGGGTTTCCCGGTGCGGAGGAACATGCCGCCATCCATCGGCAACTCGTGGATAGAGCAGTCATCTTGGTTGCTCGTTTTCATGCCGGAACGCTTACAATCGGAGAGCTGTTCCAGTATTTGGCCCACGATGTGATAGCCAAACATATTCTTGGGTCTGATCGCGAGTACTTTCCTTATTTGAAAGGTTCGGAGCCGACAGAATCGGCTGTCAAGGATCAATAGGCCGGATTTCGTTGATTTCTGGCTGTTATCGTGCGAATACCTCAATCTCAGGCGCAATTGCGGCAGGTCCGTTATAACCTTGTCAGCGTTTAAATAAGGGACAGGTATTTCCGGCGCATCGCCTTCCCGGAGGTGCTGTGCAAGACTTGGATAGAACCCCCTGCGTTAATTCGTATACCTCTGCTTTTTGTTTAACAACTTGAAGCACAGGCATGCTGAAAAAATATAGCAAGTAGAGTTCAGCCGGCTTGCTTAACCCGGAGCTTCATGGCTCCCGTATCCGGCAATCTTCTTACCTGTTACGCTGCTTTTAGATGCATAGATAATGGAAGGCGTCCTAATTAAAGGACTCAACGAGTATCCAGTCTGGCTAAAAAGCCAATTTGATGTGAGAATAGTTCTGCTTAATTTACTCGCTTATTACCTGAAGTTTTTCCTGATCAACAAATGTCTGATACTTCCCTATATGGACACAGCACCAACTTAATAGGTTTGGCGACTGCTTGCATGGCCAGCCATGCTTTTAACGAAAACCCCAAGCCGCTGCATATTGCAGGCGTCCGGGAGGCGGCTTCGGGTTTGTTTGAGAAATTGCCCGGACAGCCAACACTGGCTGACTGCGGCCGGGTATTTCAAGACTACATGTGTGTCGTCTTCGGCTTTGAAACAGAGCAAAGACTCGGAAACGATCATTCGGGAAGACGGCGTTACCGGAATAGTTATCTCCGGTTAATTCAGGATTGGGGGCGGGATTCAAACAATGCCCAGGGCGCGGTTTTTAAAGGCTGGGTGGAAAGCCGCTTTGGACTGTTTCCTACTTATCATAAACAACGCATAAGCAGTTTCATGAGTAAAGACTGGATAATGTATATCGAAGAAAAGATGAGCAGCCGTTATCATAACAACTGCATTTACATGCAACTGGATCTTCTTTACGAATTCTGTCAATGGGTTATCGAACGTTTTCAGTTTCCTGCGTCAACCCATAAAACCCTCTATCGCGGCGTTAACTCACTGGATGATCATTGGGTTGATCAGAATGAGGATAAGCTGCATAAAATCGTGCGCTTCAATAGTGTTGTTTCTTTTACCGACCGCCGCAGTATTGCGAGTGAATTCGGAGCTTATATTCTGGAAGTTGAGGTGCCCATGGTTAAACTGATTTTTTTTAACGAACTGTTGCCATGTCATGCTTTACGCGGCGAAGCAGAATATTTGGTGATTGGCGGCGATTATCGCGTCAAAGTGCAACGTTAAAGAAGGAGGCGGAATTGTCAGCTGAGCACGTATTAGACAGAGCGCTGGGAGCCTATTTGGGCTTTGCCTGCGGCGATGCGCTCGGGGCTACGGTGGAGTTTATGACGCCGGAACAAATCCAAAGACGCTACGGAGTGCATCAGGATATTACCGGGGGCGGCTGGCTGGGGCTTGAAGCGGGACAAGTCACTGATGACACGCAAATGTCACTGGCAGTGGGGCAAGCAATCATAGATAATCAGGGCTGGAACATCCGGGCCGTTGCAGATAATTTTGTCGCATGGCTGGAAAGCGATCCGCCTGATGTAGGTAATACCTGCCGGCGCGGTATCATGCGCTATAGGGAAAATGGTGAATTATCCGGTCCGTCTCGCGTTGATGAAGCGGGAAACGGTGCGTGCATGCGTAATTTGCCGGTGGTGCTGTCGACATTAAACCGGCCTGATTATTTTAGCGAATGGAGTTTGCAACAAAGCCAAATTACCCATAATAATCCTTTGTCTAATGCCGCTACCTTAACACTGGGGCGGATCGCCAGTCATTTGATTAACGGGCGGGATATGGACGCCTGCATACAGGAAACCGGACGCTTGATCAGTCAATACAGCGAATTTGCTTATAGCCCTTATTCAGGTAAAGCTTCAGGCTATATTGTCGATACCGTGCAGACGGTTTTACATTATTTTTTTTGTTCAGACAGTTTTGAGTCCTGTCTGATTGCAACCGTTAATCAGGGCGGCGATGCCGATACTACAGGTGCGTTGGCGGGAATGCTTGCAGGCGCTAAATATGGCGTTCAACAGATTCCGGGGCGCTGGTTAAAGCAATTAGATCCGCAGATTGCAACCCAAATACGTAAGCAAACGCCGGAGCTTATCCGGCTTGCGGGATTGCGCTGAAATTATTTGCTGCGAGCTTTTAAACTTATTCGCGTTAGCCGCCAAGTGTTGTTTGTTTTGATTCATTCCTTACGTCCGGCAGGAATTCAATGACGTTTCCTGATACACTTAAAATCCATACTTAACTACAGGGTGTAAGGCATGTCCTCATCAGTAAAAAAAAATATTCTTTACGTTGAAAATGGTATTGGCTACGGTGGGGCGATTATTTGTTTACGTCATTTGGTGCGCAATTTAGATCGCAGCCGTTATACGCCGCTAGTAGTTACAGGACGGACCGGACCTGATTACCAGGACATCGCCAATGAGTCACAATGGCAATATATTGCGGACCGCCATATCGATAATGTTGGTTTGCGCTTGCGTTTGGCAAAAGCGGCATGGCCAAAGAATTTTCTGCCATTGCGTTTTGTGCTTGCCCAGTTGCTTGCCAGGGCCGACGATGTGTTCAATTTTTTACCCTTTTTTCTCCGGCTATTGTGGGCGGCAAAACGCTTTCGCGTCGACCTGATTCATGCCAATAATGATCCGTTTTCTAACCGGGCTGCTTTGCTGGCCGCTAAAACGCTGGGCATTCCCTGCGTTTGCCATGTCCGCGGCGGCGATTATGAGGGTTCAGGGTTTATGCAATGGACGTATACGCTGCCGGATCATTTCATTTCGGTATCGCGTTGGATAGCGAAGAGCATGCAGGACAAACTGCGCATTCCAGATGAAAAAATCAGCGTGGTTTACGACGGCATCGCCTTGGAAAAACTCAACACCCATGCCGACGGGGCGGAATTCAGGCGAGCCCATCAGATTCCCGGTGATGCATTTGCAGTCGGCTTGGTTGGTTTGTTGATTCCGTGGAAAGGGCAGGCGCTATTTCTCGATGCGGCAAAATTGCTGCGAGAGAAAATCCCCCGCCTAAAATTGCTGATTATTGGCGGTACGCCGGATGACTGCGTATCTTATGAAGCCATGCTGCGGCAACGGGCCAGTGACGAGCAGTTAACCGGACTGATTGTTTTCACCGGACATGTATCGGCGATGGAAGCCGTGTATAACGGACTGGATGTTGTATTATCGGCTTCCATCGACCCGGAGCCTCTGGGCACAGTGGTTATCGAAGCCATGGCGATGGGTAGGCCGCTGATTGGGCCCAATCACGGCGGCGCAGCGGAAATGATGCGGCATGACGAAACTGGCTTGTTATTCACTCCGCGTGATGCCCAGTCTTTAGCGGATGCGATCGAAAAGTTTTATCTCAGTAAAACATTACGCGATACATTAGGCGCAAACGCGCGTTCGGAGGCTTTAAAGACTTTCGCGGTTGAAACCCATGTCGAACATGTTCAAAATATTTACCAGCAATTATTGCTAAAACCACGCTAAGTTTCCGTTTTAGTCACAGAGTCTCGTCCTATACCAAGGAAAACGATTTTCCATGAAAATGCTCCATTAGTTTCCGTCGTTATTCCAGCCAGCAAACGCGCGGGTTTGCTGCTGGATGCAGTAGCAAGCGTGGCTGTTCAAATCATGATTAACTGGGAAGCCAAAATTGCGATTGGATGTTATGCGCAACGCCCAATAATGTATGCGGCACGCCCAATGCGGGCTTATCCCATCTTCGTGACTCCAGTCTCCCTAAGTTATTGATTTTTGGTTACCGGCGGTTTTCATTTCGAAAAAACCCTTTAAAATCAATGCTCATTTTTCGCTCTCTCTTGTAGTGCCATCCATTTAGGTTTGCATCTTGATTTTTTCCGGAATAGCGCCCATGCTAGAGCCATGTATATTCGAAGAACCAAAACTAAAACAGCGGATCATGGCGAAGATTCCTATACCTATCGGATCGTTGAATCCGTGCGTGAGGGAACACAAGTCAAGCAACGTACGCTACTCAATCTAGGCAAAGACTTTGCCATTGAGCCCGCGCACTGGCCCTTGCTTGCGGCCAGAATTGAACAGCTTCTGCAAGGCTCAGCGCCGCGCCAAGACGAGTTGTTTCATTTAGAGGATGATGCCGGTCAACTTCTGGAGGCCGCCGCCGTGCGCTATAGCGACCTCATCATCGCGAAACTGGCGCAACCGGTGGCGGCAGCGACGCCCGGGCAGGATTATCATAGTGTCGGCATTAATCATATCGAAGCCCATCAAGCCCGCAGCATCGGCGGGGAAACGTTGGCGTTGCATGCGGTCATGCAGTTGCAGCTGGATCAGAAGCTTGCCGCACTGGGCTTTAACAAAATCGATGCCGCGGCGGCATTGGGCAGCATCATAGGGCGCATGATTTCACCCGGCAGCGAACTGCAGACCCATGACTGGCTGCAAGCGCGTACCGGCCTGGGTGAACTGCTTGATCATGACTACGGCAGCACCAGTCTGACGCGCCTGTACACCATCAGCGATAAGTTGCTCAAACACCAGTCGGCGCTGGAAACTTTTCTGGGTGCTCAGGAGCAGACCTTATTCGATTTAAACCGGAGCATCGTCTTGTACGACTTGACCAACACCTATTTTGAAGGCCAGTGCGCCCAAAACCCCAAGGCCCGGTTCGGCCGCTCCAAAGAAAAACGCCGTGATTGCCCATTGGTGACCTTAGGTCTGGTTCTGGATGGCAATGGCTTCCCGCTCAGCAGCCAGGTCTTTCCAGGCAACGCCAGCGAGCCCGCCACGTTGGCGCTGATGCTGGACGGTCTGCAGGGGAAAAATCCATTAGCCGGAGAAAAACCGGTCATTATCATGGATGCCGGCATTGCCAGCGCTGACAATCTCGCCTGGTTAAGCGCGCGCGGTTATCTTTACCTGGTGGTCAGCCGGGAACGCTACCTACAAGATCCCAGAGACCAGGATAATGCCGTACTGGTTAGGGAAACCGGACAGAGCAAAGTCAGCGTTTACCGCACAATCGATGCAGAAACCGGGGAAACCCGGCTCTATTGCCACTCCGATCAAAAAGCCAAAAAAGAACAGGCCATCCGCAACCGCTTCCACGTTCGTCTGGAAGAGGGGCTCGACAAGCTCCATGCCGGTTTGGACAAAAAAGGCACGATCAAAAACTACGCGAAAATACTCGAACGCATTGGCCGGCTGCGCGAAAAAAACAGCCGCGTCGCGCAAGACTACCGCATTGAAGTCATTGCTGATGACGCGAAAAACAACGCCATCCGTATTGAATGGCAGCGTGAACCCAAAAGTGAACAAAAAGACCGGCACTGCGGAGTTTACTGCCTGAGAACCACTACTCCGGACTGGTCGGAAGAACAATTGTGGTCAACCTATATCATGCTGACCGAGATCGAAGCCACGTTCAGAAGCTTGAAAACCGACCTCGGCTTACGTCCAGTTTTCCACCATAAAGAAGAACGCGTCACCGGACACTTGTTCATTACTTTAATGGCCTACCATCTGGTGCATACCCTGCGCTATCAACTCAAGCAGCAGGGTATCCATTTAAGCTGGGACAGCATACGCAACATTATGTCGACCCAACAACGCCTCACGATTACCTTGCCGACAGAGGATAATAAGACCATTCACCTGCGCACAACAACCCAAGCCGAAACACGCCAAAAACAACTATACGCAGCCTTAAGTATCAAACCTGACCTGATAGGTAAATGTAAGACGATTATTGATAAGAAAAAATATGTAGTGCCATTTGAGATAAATTAAAATTTTAACTTATTGAAATAACAAGAAATTATCAGTAGAATTCACGAAGATGGGTTATATTTGCAACGCACTTCCGGGCCTGTTACTACCCCCCCAGTCAGCTCATCAGGCACGCTTTATTGGGTTTTGACATGAAAAAACTGTTGCCAGCCTGTCGACAGCTGCAGCCTGAAAAAAATCAATTAACTAAAGCGGTTGGAAGCAGGGTGCAATGTGCGTAGGATTACATGACGCAATAAAAGGTTTCAAGGAATTGCCTTTTTGCTAGGCGGCTTGGGTTACGGTATCAGCGTGTCGCATAGTTGCGCCAGAAAAAAATAATGCTGTATGTGTATTAACAAATCTGACTTCAGCGGGTATAAAAAAATGCGCCATCGGGCGCATTTTTTAGAAGTAATCCAGGCGGATGCCGGATTAAAAGGTGATATTGAAATCGTTGGAGAATAGAAATTGAGCCGTTTTGCCGTCGGCAAAAGTACCGGCAGCGCCATTGGCTCCATCGACCCAGTCATAGCGGATGTTCGGACGCAAGTTCAGCCATTTCGTGGGTTTCCAGTTTAAACCCGCCGTGACTTCATAATAACTGGCGGCGTTACAGGCGGCAGCCCCGCCAGGCATGGCGTAACTGTAACCTGTACCGTTGGTGGCAGCGCCTACGCGACCAGGAGAGCAGACCCGGAGACCGTTCTGATCGCGAAACCATTCAGCCCGCATGCCTATCGCCAAATTATCCTTCAGGTCATAGTACAAATGCGAGTTAATGCCATACCATTGCGCATTTACCGAGTTCGGAGTTTGCGTCGCAAAGTTGTAGACATTATCGGCAAAACCGTGGTCGTGTTGCAGGACCAAGTGGGTTTTATCAGTGATATTGTGTTTTATGACTATGCTGTACAGCGCCCAGGGACTGCTGTTTTGTTCAGAAGTTGCGCCATAGGTGCCGCTGACGTTGGCAGATGTTCCCTTGTCGTCGCTGGTCCAGGTTACGCCGGCTAATCCTCCCCAGTTACCCAGCTGATTATTCCAGCCGCCATCCCAGCCGCCGGTAGCGCTGCCGGTTGTTAAGCCTCCCATAAGAGCCCAGTTTTTATCGACGTTATAGTTACTTAAAAGCCCGGTATGCGTGAACGGTTCGCCATATTGCATGGTGTAAGCATGGGTGTAGAAAAAGTTGTCAGGAGCAGGAACTGTTTCATAACCGATCGGCGTATAAAAGTGACCCGCCTTAACATTCAGGCCATTGCCGATAGGCACATAGGACTCCAGATAGGCCTGAGGCAATGCTATGCCGTAGAAACGATTGCCTGATGTACCGTTAATATTTAGATCCCAAGTGCTTCTGGGCTTTGGTTCGGCGGTATTGACATCGAATGCCGGAACGCCGTAAGCCTGGGTAAAAATTGCATCCGTACCGTACATGAAGTCGAAACGGCCGCCGAAATCCCACTTGTCGCCTTCCGTCGCCACAGCGCGCTGCACAAACAGATTTAACTGATCCATCTGAAATTCACTTGAGCGGTCGCCGAAAGTAACCGGACCATTAAAGCCGTTTGATGGATCATTCGCATTATAGGTAATGCCAGCGTTGGTCCAGCCGCCAACGGTAATTCCGTTATCTTTTAAAAACTTGGTTTCGTTAATATCATATTTTGTCAGTGCCGCGATAGCTCCTTTTGCGGGCTCCGGCTCGTACTGTTCAGTTTTTCCATTTAGTTCAAGTTCAGCCTCTGTTGGCTCTGCGGCTGTTTCTGATGCGGCATAGGAGTTAGACGCTCCCAAAGTAATTGATAAAAGACCGCTCGCAGCCGCGATAATCATCGGATTCTTGCGTTTTGGCATAAATTTCATTTTATTTCCTCTTGAAAGGCGTGGATAAATGTGCCTTTTTGTCAAATGACAACCAACACAAAGTCGGCATAAAACACTGAAAAATTAATAGCAGATAATGTGCCATCAATTTATTGCTCAATATAACAAGGGGTTGAAAGCGCTTGCTCGATCTTTTTCTTTATGAGCGCACTATTGTGGCGCGTTAGAGGTGGGACATTGACTTAATTATGTGCGCTTTAACCAACTTTGTTGCTTATTAACAAAATAACCAGCAACACTAATTTAACTTTCATCTAGCTGTAACTGCTCACTGTGGACGCTGGGCATTGATATGATTAAGATTCAAGCTGTTTTTTTAATGAATGCACCAAAGTGGAACAATTTGTTATCGTTGTTTTTTTTGTGGCTAAATCATCAAAAAAAGTGGTATCGTTACAGGGCTTGGCATAAAACACCGATCCCATACTAACAATTTCAGGAGACAACATAGATGTCTGCAAAAAAAGTACTTAAAATGATTGAAGAAAACGACGTAAAATTCGTCGATTTCCGGTTTTGCGATACCCGCGGCAAAGAACAGCATGTCACATTCCCTGCTCATACTATTGATGAAGATACCTTTGAAGAAGGCAATATGTTTGATGGTTCTTCGGTTGCCGGCTGGAAACACATCAATGAATCAGACATGATTTTGATGCCTGATCCATCAACTGCGGTCATGGATCCATTCTTTGATGACAACACCCTGATCTTGCGCTGCGACATTATTGAGCCCAAAAACATGCAGGGTTACGAACGTGACCCGCGTTCATTGGCCAAACGCGCGGAAAAATACTTGCAATCAACCGGCATTGCGGATACTGCATTCTTCGGTCCTGAAAATGAATTCTTCATTTTTGATGATGTCCGTTGGGGCACTGATATGAGCGGTTCATTCTATAAAGTCGATTCAGAAGAAGCAGGCTGGAACTCGGAAAAAGTCTATCCGGATGGGAATACGGGCCATCGCCCAGGCGTTAAAGGCGGTTACTTTCCCGTGCCGCCTGTCGATTCTTTTCAGGACATGCGTTCTGCGATGTGCTTGACGCTGGAAGAAATGGGCATGGTTACCGAAGTCCATCATCACGAAGTCGCAACCGCCGGTCAATGTGAAATCGGCGTAAAATTCAATACACTGGTTAAAAAAGCGGATGAAGTGCTGGAATTGAAATACGTTATTGCCAATATTGCTCATGCTTATGGCAAAACAGCGACCTTCATGCCTAAACCTATAGTGGGCGATAATGGAAGCGGTATGCACGTTCACCAATCATTGGCTAAAAACGGCGTTAACCTGTTCACCGGTGATTTGTACGGCGGCTTGTCTGAAACAGCCCTGTTCTATATCGGCGGCATTATCAAGCACGCAAGAGCGCTCAATGCATTTACCAACGCCTCAACCAACAGCTACAAACGTCTGGTGCCCGGCTTTGAAGCGCCGGTAATGCTGGCTTATTCAGCGCGTAACCGTTCAGCTTCCATTCGTATTCCTTTCGTGAACAATCCTAAAGGCCGCCGTATCGAAGTGCGTTTCCCTGACTCGACAGCAAACCCATATTTGGCGTTTTCCGCGATGTTGATGGCGGGTCTGGATGGCATTCTAAACAAAATTCATCCTGGCGATGCAATGGACAAGGATTTGTACGACCTGCCAGCCGAAGAAGCTAACAACATCCCGCAAGTTTGTCACGCATTTGATCAAGCCTTGGATGCCTTAAACAATGATCGTGAATTTTTAAAACAAGGCGGTGTTTTCACTGATGATGTGATCGACGGCTACATTGCCCTGAAAATGGAAGAAGTTACCCGTATTCGCATGAGCACGCACCCGGCAGAATATGATATGTACTATAGCTTGTAATTTTTAGGGCTGTTTCATACAGTCCCACACAAGCTCACAACCCCGCAAGTTTCCTGGCTTAGCGGGGTTTTTTATGCCCGGACGTTCCCACGCAAAACCACTGAAACCCGTTATTTTTGTCCCCTATATTGTCCCCGGCGTCGGTCTGGGGGTAGAATGCTCAAAAAAATAGGGGACAAAACATGTTAAAAGATACAGAAATCAAAAAGTTAAAGGCCACAGGGAAGGAATATCAAAAGCCTGATACTAAGGGACTGGTTTTAGTTATACGAGCTAAGGGAAGCAAGATTTGGCGCTATGAATATCGGATAGACGGCAAAAAGGATAAATACCATTACGGTAGCTATCCTGAAATCAGTTTAGACAATGCCCGCAAAATCCACACAGTAGCAAGACAGCTTGTCGAGTTTGGCAAACATCCATCCACGCTTCTTGATAACCCCGAAGCAAAGCAGATGGCTATTGATGGTTGCAGCATTAAAGAGATTGAAGCCAAAGCTGCGGCAACCAAAGAAGCGGAAGCAGTCAAAGCCCTAATGACTTTTGGTGATGCCGCCGAAATATACAAAACTGAATGGGTTAATACTCACTGGAAAGACCCCGATAAAGGATGGACGCCGGTAAGACTGCACCTGTTACCCAAGCTGGCAGACTTGCCCCTGGAAACAATAGATGTTTCCATGCTGAGAGAATTGATTTATGACATTCGGGAATATAAGGGCGTAGCTATTGCTCTTCTATGTCATGGCTGGGCGGATCGGATTTTTAGTTATGCCGTGGAGCATGATTATTGCAAACAAAATCCAGCTTCATTGATTAAAGCGGCGCGTGTTGGCATTCGCAACAAAAGAACCAGATGGCTAACAACACCGGAGATTAAGCGATACTTAACCGGGCTATATCAATCCAGTGCTTATCGAGGCTATAAGCTGGCCTTGCATTTGCTCTTGATGCTGGCGCTAAGAAAGGCTGAGTTATGCGGCGCGGCGTGGAGTGAAATAAACTTTGAAAAAGGGGAAATGCTGATACCGGCGGGCAGGATGAAAACCAAAAAAGATCATCTTGTTATGCTTCCAGCTCAGGCAATAGAAATGCTTCAAGAGCTGCAACGATTAGGCGGCGGTAGTCCTTGGGTGATGCCGATGCCTACAAACCCAAGCCAAGCAATGCGAAGTCAAAACATAGACGGCGCACACAATGCCGCGCTTATGGCTGGGGATATTATCGATTACAACATCCACGACCACCGGCATACCGCAAGTACACATCTCAGAGAGCAAGGCCATTCGCCCGAAGTGGTAGAAACAGCGTTAAGTCATGCTATCCCTGGCATGGCGGGCACATATTCACACGCTCAGTACAAAACCCAACGGCTTGAAATGCTGCAATCATGGGCTAACTTTCTTGATACTGTGATGACTGAAAGAACCGTGATACAATAAACATTCAGAAAAACAATGGCTTAAACAAAAAATCGAGGGTAATGCCCGAGCTTGAAATATAAAAGATTAGACAAGTATCATTCTATTGCCTATAATTTTTATAGGTAAAAAGGATAATTCATGAAAAAGATTTTATCAATTGATATGTCGGCTAATACGGCATTGAAAATTATCAAGGGCTTGGCTATCGATTCTGCCAATGTTTTTTTAATTGACCATGCCAAGAAAAGCATGAAGAAGCGGCACATTACGCTTTCTCAAATTATCCAATGCTTATTAAAAGGCGCAATCACAGAAGGCCCATATCGAGACATAGGATCGGGTAATTGGCGCGTCAGGATGGAGCACTATTCTTCTGGACAGTGCATTAAGGTTGTTGCCGAATTAATGACAAATAGCAATAACGAAAAAATAATAGTCATAACCACATTTTAGGAGGTTTGAAATGTACCATTATCAAGAATGCGGGTTAAAAAATATTTATCTTGTCAACGGTTATCAAGAGATTGATACGCCTCATGGAAAGGCGGTTTCAATTGCGGATGTTGACGGCTTAAATCGGGTTATTGCACATAACCTTATTACATACAAGCCAAAATTGACAGGTAGTGAGTTTAGATTTTTACGTAAATTCTTGGATATGTCTCAAGCTAAGCTTGCACTACTGCTTGGCAATAATGAACAGGCCGTAGCGCTATGGGAAAAGAAGAGCAATATTCCAAGGTGGGCAAGTAATATGCTTAGAAAGTTGGTTGGTGAATATCTTGGTGAAAACAAGACACTTATGGAAATTATTGAGCGATTCAATAATTTGGATCAAGATGAATATGGAGAGTCAATGCGCCTAGAAGAACAGAATCATGAATGGAAGATTGCTGCTTAAACGAATCTTGCTAACCACATAAGCAAGACCAGTTCGGTTTTTCATGCCTCAAGATTAATACCGTTGCCTTTCATCAAAGCAAATATTCGTTGGGGCAACTGGCGAATAACCTAATTTAACCGGATAGCTCGACGGAGCAACAAGCGGGACTCATCCCCCCGCTTCCGGTTAATCCCTTTTAGGATGGCTTACACTTTGATGGAGTGTTGATTGATGTAAGAAATATTATCAAAATTTAAGCGTGATGATATTACCATTACTGAAGCCATAGAACAGATAGAGAAATTTTTGCAAGTTAAACCCAAAGGAAAACGTGGCAGACCAGAAAAGGCAAAAGTACCTCCTAAAAAGAATGGCAGGCCACGCCGTCTTTCAACATACCAAAAGAAGATTGCAATTATGACGGCTATAGTTGCTATAGATGTTGAAAAAATACCATTGAGCAAAATGGAACAAAGGAAGATGTTGAGTGAATTATTTTGCGTTTCAGAAAGCAAGATTGATGCAACAATAACTGAATTAAACAAACGCGCTAATAATGGCGAAGTGGACGTTTGTATGGAAACCCGCGAAGTTAGATTTTTGCCTAAACAAAAAACGAAGAAAGTCAAACTACGAAGATTTATGTTGTCCGAATATGCCAAAGCCGATCCTAAAAAACCCCCAATAAAATAAAGAAATTTTCGGAGATTTATTTAGGACGACAACGATAAAAATATTCCCATAATACCGTAACCATAAGCCCACGTAATCCCACGGGGGCACATGCCTTAATAGGAATGAAATGGTTATGACATCCAACATCTTGCCCATCATCAACCCCTTATATCGCCGCCCTATTGTCGAGCAGGCAACCGGCGATTCCAAGTCAACACTCTATCGCAAAATCAACCAAGGATTATTCACAAAGCCGGTCAAGATAGGCGGCGAAAGAGTTGCATGGCCTGCAAATGAAGTACAGGCAATTAATAAAGCCCGCATTGCTGGAAAATCAGACGAGGAAATAAAGGCGCTGGTTATTGATCTGGAAGCGGCGCGGAAGGATTGTTAAAACATGGACAGATTAAGCACCGGGGCACCACACCCCGGCAGAACAAACGAAATACAGCGAGTCAATTATACCAACGGCGATCTTACCCAGCAATTCAAAGACGCCATGCTGGATGCCGGAATAACTCCACCTGATGAAATCATTGCTGATGGCAAATTACACAGATTCAAAATTGATGGCAAGCTCAATGGAGCTTATAACTTACACCTGGACAATAGAGCAGCCGGTTACTTCCAGGACTTTCGGCAGGGTATAAAGCAAACCTGGAAGCAATCCGGTAATTTTATTCCTTTGTCTAACTTCCAGCGACAAGTCTTTAAAGCACAATGCCAACGCGAAGCAGAACAACGCCAAGCAGAAGAAGCAGCCAAGCACAAAGCGACAGCAAGCAAAGCAGTTTTTATCTGGAAGCCTGCACCGCCTGCGCCCTCTAACAATCCATATCTTGTAAAGAAACGTATCGGCACACATGGCACACGTTTAGGCCGTGACAATGCGCTCATTATTCCTATTTACAACGCCAAGAACGATTTGGTTAATCTTCAATTTATCAGCGAGACGGCCGGCAAAAGGTTCTTGTCTGGCGGTCAGAAAAAAGGCTGTTTTTATTGCATTGGAGATCCCACAAATAAAATTCTGATTGCTGAGGGCTTCGCAACCGCAGCGAGTCTGTTTGAGTCTACCGGACTTCTAACGGTTGTGGCGTTCGATGCTGGCAACCTTAAAGAAGTAGCCATAAATATTAGGGCTTTATATCAAAATGCCGAGATTGTTATTTGTGGCGATAATGACTTAAGCGGAGTTGGACAGAAAGCAGCGATTGAAGCGGCAGCAGCCATAAACGGCAAGTACATCATACCCGCGACACCGGGGCATGACTGGAACGACTCAATAACCGCGGAGGCCGTGTAATGAAACCGGATTTTGTATCTATTCTCAATTCTGCTCAATCCGCAACATTTGAGCCGGAGCCATTACGCGCACCATTACCCAAGGCTGAACCCTATCCAGTCGAGAGTTTAGGCAATGTTTTAGGATCGGCAGCACAGGCGTTACATGAAACCGTTAAAGCTCCACTGGCGTTATGTTGTCAGTCTGTACTTGCAGCCGCATCACTAGCAGCACAGGCGCATTTTGATGTTATGTTGCCTTGGGGACAGAAAAAGCCATTATCATTATTCTTGCTTTCGGTTGCTGAATCAGGCGAGCGTAAGTCCGGAATTGATGATGTAGTCCTTGGCGCAGCAAAAGCACAAGAACGCCTGGACATGGAAGGCTATCAAATGGAACTGGAAAGGTACGAGGCAGACTTGGCAAGGTGGAAGGCCGAAAGCGACCAGCAGAACAAAAAATCAGCAGGGGCTAAAAGTCAGGCGGCGAGTGATTACGAAGCCGAAGCAACGTACAGTAACCCGAAGCCCAAAGCACCCGTCATGCCGTTACGGTTTGTCAGTGAACCAACGGTAGAGGGTTTATATAAATTGCTGGCAGCTGGTCAGCCCAGCGTAGGCTTGTTTTCCGATGAAGCGGGCTTGCTGATTGGGGGCCATGCCATGAATAGTGATAACGCTCTAAAGACCATGGCGCGGTTATGTAAATTTTGGGACGGCGCGTCATTTGATCGGGTAAGGGCTGGCGATGGTAGCGGCAGCCTATACGGTAGGCGGCTGGCTATGCACCAACAAGCGCAACCTGATGTTATGGCTAAACTGTTAAGTGACCCTATGGCTAATGGGCAGGGCTTTCTTGCCCGTTGCCTGGTTGCATGGCCTGAATCAACTATAGGCAGTAGGTACGTAGCTAATTTTGAATGGGCCGGGGAACGGCAGGAATTAAAACGCTTATTTGTTGTACTGATAACATTATTTCAAGCGGAACCACGAACCGCAAAATCAGAGCAGGAACTTGATCCGGTAGAGCTTCCGCTTGATGAAGATGCAAAACAAATGGCAATGGCGGCAATAAATGAATTTGAAACGCTTATGCAATCTGGTAATGATTTATTTGAAATCCGAGAACGCACAGCTAAAGCGGTTGAAAATGCGTGTCGTATCGCTGGCGTACTGGCGGTAATTGATGACGGGATGGCTACCCGTGCAATCAGCGCAAAGCACCTTGGACAGGGCTTAATATTGATTCAATGGTATTTGAAAGAAGCATTACGCATACGCGGCGCGGCGGTTGTTCCTCAATCTACTACCGACGCTGAATCATTATCAAAATGGCTTAATGAACGCGGTTATAGGGCGTTTAGATCACGACAGGTACTAACCAAAGGGCCGAGTCAATTACGCAACAAAAAGCGCCTAGATGACGCCATAAAGGAACTTGTAGAAAATGGTTATCTTAGTCCTAACGAGCCTGGAACCATCATCGATGGCGTAAGCACGAAGAAATCATGGAGCGTTCGCCATGTGGTTTAATCCGGCTGAATTATCCAAAATTCAAACAACACCCCTTGCTAATCCTGCTAATTACGAACCGGATATAGGAGAAACAAAGTCTACGATTAGCAGGATTAGCAGGATTAGCAGAATTAGCAGCACCCTTGCCAGCGAGAAGCCTGTTAATTGTGGGCAATGTCTGCACTTCAAAAGCTATAGCTTACATGGTAAGGGTTCTGGTATCTGCACCAATAGCGGGGACTATGGGTCATGGAGCGAAACACAGCACCAGTGCGCTAAATTTGATGCAGCCGTTGAATGGTTGGAGTTGCCCGAACCATCACCGGGCGCTTTGATAGTTACTTGTTACACGCCAAACGGAAAGGCTATCGAGGTTGAGTCAACCAGCCCGGAACATGCAGAAATTTTGCAGCGAATGAACCCAAAGAGGCCAGAAAATGGCGAATAAATATCCTGTGGAAATAGACGGCACAACGGGCGAGGTTGAGAGCATACCCCCCGCCAAAGAGAAACGATACCGCTGCAAATTAGATACATTGGCGGATGTTAAAGCAGAAATGGCGAAAGTCTATCGTGAGTCAAGATCGGAACTGATCGAACCAGTGACCGGCACAAAATTAATATGGATGCTGCAATCGGTGGCGCGAGTTATTGAGGGTAGCGATTTAGAAAAGAGAATTGAAACATTGGAGAATAAAAGATGAGCATTAAATCCAGATTGTTAAAACTTGAATCGGTATCAAATACCGAGCCAAGACCAGTTCACATTATGCGTATCATAGCTGATGTCGGCGATATTATTCCTATCGGCTACAGATGCGGAGAGGTCGAGATAATTCGGCATCCGAACGAATCAGAGGAAGAATTTAAAACGCGCTGTCATGATTCCGTTGCTTGGCCTATCGGTGAAAATTATAGGCACATATTCAACCCAATTTATACATCTTCATAGTGATAAGGATTACAGAGAAAATGGATATTGAACAGGAAAACGAATGTTTTAGCGTAGATTATTATTTGGCAAGTGTTGCGGCTGTTTTGGTGCAAAAATAAAAAAAGCGTTTCAATGTCCCCTATTTAGTCCCCTATTTTTATTTTGATGGTCTACAGGCATTGAATTTACTAGGCTCATATACTATAGCTTGGTCCCACGCAAGCTCACAACCCCGCAAGCTGTCCGGCTTAGCGGGGTTTTTTGTATCCGGACATTTCACAAAACTACAAAACTGTATCTTAGGTGATAGTATATGGCGGCAAAAAAACAAAGACATTAAACTTACGTATCGGCCCGATGATCAAGAAAGGTTTACGACCGATAGCAGAAAAAGAACACTGTCCCCCTATCAACAGTGGAGTTAATGATTCGCGATTATTATAAGCTTCATAACGTTAACTTCCCGGACAGCAAACCCTTTTTGACAGCGAAAACCAACCGCGATAAATACCAAGGAATTAACCCTTAATGGATACCAAAGAAATCCTCAGTCGTATTTTTAAAGATCCCGCGACACAATACGAACTCACAGAATTTGAAAACCTTGGCAAGCCGATTCACGACATCCTCAACATTTATCCAAAAACAGCGGCGACGGGTCGGGAAGCAGGCAAAACCAAGTATTTCTTAAAAAGTTTTATCCCGTTTTCCTCAGGTAACGAAGAAGTCCAGGTTTATGTCGAAGACGGCAAGGCCAGCCCGGAAGAAATCGTGCGTCAACTTTGGGTGTACAAGCTGATACATCAATACGGCTACAAGGCCGATGAAATCGATTTGGAAAAAGGCGTGCAATTTGGCACTGAAGTTAACACCAAGGCGGCGGACATTATAGTTTACAGCGATTCGACCAAAACCACGCCAAAAATCATCATCGAATGCAAAAAGCCCAAACGTAAAGACGGCATAGAGCAGCTCAAAAGCTATATGAACGCCAAAGGCGCGCCTGTAGCTGTGTGGTCCAACGGCAGCGACAGCATTATTCTTTACCGGCCTTATCCTGCGCAATTTGACGACACCCTGTTCGATATACCCAAACGGGGACAGGAACCGAAAGATGTTCTGGAAACAAAGAAAACCCTGTTGCAACTTAAAAAAGCATTTAACTTTAAAAAAATCGTACAGGATTTGGAAGAGTTGGTGCTTGCAGATAGCGGTAAGGACGAGTTCAATGAAATTTTTAAACTGATCTTCGCCAAAATTTGGGACGAAAAAGAAGCGCTGGAAAACCGCAAGGATAAGCGCGTCGAATTTAGTAAAGCACTTGATCCTGATGTAACCTACGACCGCATCAACGCCTTATTTAAAAGCGCTTGCGTAGAATGGCCCGGTATTTTTAAAATCGGTGAAGATATAGAACTCGCCAAGCGCCACCTGCAAGTTTGTGTCGGCCCAATCGAAGGCGTGCGTCTAATGGGGTCAAACCTGCGCATCATGGACGATGCTTTCGAATACCTGCTGCCCACCGAAGCCAAAAAGAAAAAGGGTCAGTTTTTTACGCCGCGTCATGTAGTGGAAATGTGCGTAAGAATGCTCAACCCCACCCGCGCGGAATATGTCATGGACCCGTCCTGCGGTTCCGGCGGTTTCTTGCTGCATGCGATGGACTGGTGTTATCCCGCTGATGACAATGAAAAACGCGAACTGCGCAAACACAAATACGCCGGTAAATATCTGTGGGGCATAGATTTTGAACAGCGCGCGGCCAAGACCTTACGCGCCTTGATGCTGATTGCCGGAGACGGCCACACCAACATTTTCGGTCCGGATGTCAGCAGTCTTGATCCGAAAACCTGGTACGAAACCGGTTCCGGCCAAGCACTGATGCACGGGCTACGGCAAGCGAAACTGACTGCCACAACGATTCCAGAAAATGAAACCCTCAAGGACGATGACAAAGCCTGGGAATATTTCAACGAACTGAAATTCGACGTGATTCTAGCCAATCCACCGTTTGCCGGGGAAATGAAAGACCGCAAAATGCTGGCGCATTACGAATTGGCAAAACCGGCGTTAAAACGGGCCGGAGACGATAAGCAAGCCAAAGAAGAGCGCGATGTACTGTTTATTGAACGCATCTTGAAAATGCTCAAGCCTGGCGGCCGTGCGGCGATAGTGTTGCCGCAGGGCAAATTTAACAATTCCTCGCTGGCATTTATCCGCGAATGGATTTTGAAAAAAGCCCGGTTACTGGCTGTGGTAGGTTTACACCCCCAACACTTTTAAACCCCATACCGGCACTAAAACCTCGGTGTTATTTGTACAAAAATACACGCTGCAACAATTGGCTGACATTGCCAAAGTTCATGATGAAGTTGCCACCGCTTGCCCGGATTACGAGGCGGACATTCAGCAGCTGCTCGACAGCCACGCTACCGTTTTACTGGAAGACCTTGTTCCCGAAGCGATAGCGGATTTACTGGCCGAGACCTTTGCCGAACCGGAAGCGGAAGACATTACCGAAGCTAACGGAGACGCTGAAAGCGAAGACACAGCCGATAATCAACCCGCGTTTAGCGATGAAGACCATCTTGCGCAAGCTGAAGAAAAGCTGGATGCCTTGAAAGCCGAATTGATCCGTACCAAGCAAAAACTGCTCGATTTAGCCAGCGATACCGAAGCATTGCTACAGCAACAACAAACCGAGCTCTCCGTGGCGCAACAGCAGCAACAAGAAGAGCTGGAAGCCATCCAATCTAAATGGACCGGCAAAGCAGCGGAATTGACGGCTTACAACAAACCGAAAAAGGCCGAACATAAAAAAGCTATTCAAGACATCAAGGCGGAATATAGCGCTAAGCTTAAGATCAGCAAAGACCGGCAAAAAACGGCGGAAAAAGCCCTTAAAGCCGAGCAGAAACGCCTGGAAAAATTGATTCCGCAAGCCGAGCGGGAGTTAAAACTGCTGACCTTGCGCGGCAAACTGGAGCTGGTGTTAGCCGATGCCGATTTAATCGGTATCCTGAAAGAACGCTGGATAGCCGCTGAAGTCGCCAAGCGTTTGGATTACCCGATTTTTATGGCGGTTAGCGAACGCGGCGGCAAGAACAATTCCGGGGATTATGATTATGTCATCGATGCTAACGGCAATCTGATTGAAGACCACGACGGGCAGCCGAAAATTAATCAGGATCTGGTCAATTACGATTTGACGGCGGATGATTTGACTGATGCCACTAAAATTCCCGATGCACAGCTTTGTGTTGCCGAGGCCTTTGTGAGGTTTGCCCAAGAGCAGGGATTGGAATTTTGGGGGGCGGAGTAATGGCGCTTAGTAACCATAGGGTTTTGTTTGCAATGTGCCCCGGTTTTTCTCGTTCCCACGCTCTGCGTGGGAACGCATACCGCAACGCTCCGGCGTTGCGTCACGCAGGAGCGTCACTGGCTGCATTCCCACGCAGAGCGTGGGAACGAGACCGGGTAGCGGCTGATTTGGCCTATGCCGCAGGAATTTCCGATGAACGGCTTTGTATTGCCGAGGCATTTGTGAGGTTTGCTCAGGAGCAGAGATTGGAATTTTGGAGGGCTGAGTGATGGCCATAATTTCCGAAATCACATTATCAATGATAAATGGGAGATTTGATTCCGAGTATTACCAACCAAAATATCTTGAAAGTGCTAAAAAATTATCTAATTTTGAGACAAAGAAATTAGTATCTATTGCAAATGTAAACGGTGGAAAACGACTTCCTCTTGGTCATTCTTTAACAATTGATGGTATTCCATATGTAAGAGTTGTCGATATAAATAATGGATTCATACATCGCAATCAAATTGCCTATATAGATGAAACCACTTGGCGATATATAAAATCTTATGACATCAGAGAAGATGATGTTCTAGTCACCATTGTTGGTAATACAGTTGGCTTAACCGGGATTCTAAAAGAAAATTTAGGGACTGCAAATTTCACTGAAAATTGCGCCCGAATTAGAAACTGCAAACTTGGGGCAAATTATGTTCTTGCATACTTATTATCAAAATATGGACAAAATCAGGTTGAACGGGAAAAAGTTGGTACAGCTCAACCTAAGCTATCGCTGGATCGGCTCAGGCGTTTTGTTATTCCAATATTTGAGTCTAAAGAACTGGGTAAAATAAATTTTTACATAAGTTCTTCATCTATATGCCATAACGATTCGAACCGACTATATGAAGAAGCACAACAACTTTTAGAATCCGAATTGAGCTTAGATAAGCTGAGTTTTCAAAAACCAGTGGGCTATACGGCAAAGTTTAGTGAGTTGGAGCTATCCCGCCGCTTGGATGCTCAGCATTACCAAGCCCAATTTACAAAATTGCTTAATCATCTTGCCAAATTTCCAAGTCGTAAAGTCCGCGAGATTCGAACCTGTAACCGGCGGGGCATCCAGCCGATTTATGTAAGTGACGGTGCTTATGATGTCATTAACAGCCAGTATCTTGGCTCGAAGCATATTAATTATGACGGCTTGCAAAAAACTTCGCCCCAAGCTTTTGCAGCATCGCCCGTAGCTCATATTCGACAAAATGATTTGCTGATTTACACTGCCGGCGCGTATATCGGCAGAACCAATGTCTATTTAAGCGATGCCCCAGCCTTTGCAAGCAACCACGTCAATATTCTTCGCATAACGCCAGACATTGATGCGGCTTATATGGCGACGGTGTTTCAGTCGGTGGTCGGTCAGTTTCAGACGCAAAAACATTCCCGAGGCAGTGCTCAAGCGGAACTGTATCCGAACGACATTGACAAATTTGTTGTTCCGATTTTGTCTGTCAAACAGCAAAGGATTATTGGTGATCTTGTTCGTGAAAGTTTGGTAAAACAGCGCGAATCTGAGAGCTTACTCGAACAAGCCAAAGCCCGCGTCGAACAACTGATCGAAGAAGCGGTGCAATCATGAGCGGAAAAAAATCAAACCCCGGTCAAACGGCTTTGCCTTTCGCCGGCGATTTATTGCTTTATCAAACCGAAGACGGCCAAACCCGCATCGAGGTGCGTTTACAGGATGAATCGGTGTGGATGACGCAAGCGATGATGGCGGAGTTGTTCCAAACCAGCGCGCAAAATATCACGCTACACATTAAGGCAATTTATCGTGACTGCGAACTGCAAGAAGTGGCAACTTGTAAGGAATACTTACAAGTTCAAACCGAAGGCAAGCGTGAGATTTCCAGAGCGCGTAAGTTTTACAATTTGCCGGTTATTTTGGCGGTAGGCTTTCGAGTGCGTTCCCCGCGCGGCACGCAGTTCCGGCGCTGGGCTATCGAACGCTTGAACGAATACTTGGTGAAAGGCTTCACGATGGATGACGAACGCCTAAAGCAAGTCGTCAACATCGGTTCCGATTATTTCGATGAAATGCTGGAGCGTATCCGCGACATCCGTTCCAGCGAGAAGCGCTTTTATCAGAAAATCCGCGATATTTATAAACTGGCGGTTGATTACGATCCTAAAGCCGAAGAAACGCTGGCTTTTTTCAAGATCGTAAAAAATTAACTGCATTTCGCCATTTCCGGCAAAACTGCCGCCGAATTGATTGCTGATCGCGCCGACGCCGGCCAGCCGAATATGGGCTTAACTGCCTGGAAAGGCGCAAAAGTCCGCAAAGGTGATGTAACCATTGCCAAGAATTATCTGAACAGTGATGAAATGGAGAATCTGAACCGTATTGTCAGCATGTATCTGGATTATGCCGAAGACCAAGCCAAACGCCACCAACAAATTTTTATGCGCGACTGGCGCACAAAGCTGGATGCGTTTTTGCAATTCAACGAGCGCGATATTTTGACCAATACTGGAAAAGTTAGCAAAGCGGTCGCCGATCAACTGGCATTGGAACAATACGAAAAATTCAATCAACACCGTTTGGCAAGTGAAGCGGAACAAGAGGCTTTGCTTGATGATGCGGAATTACAGGATTATCTGGAGAAAAAACGATGAATTTGACTACGGAAGATCAACGCTTGCTGGAAGAGCTTTGCCAGGAGCACCAAGTAAGTTTGGATAAGGTCGTTAAATTGTTGGACACGGTGCGCGAATATGAATTTAAAGAGCGGCGAACCGGGGTATATGATGCCTTGAAAGAGATTATCAAAGCCGGGCGGGTGGAAGCATGAAATTTACCAAGCTGGTCATCGAGAATTACAAATCCTTTCAGTTTGCGACGGAAATTCTTTTTCCGGTTGGTGCTGACGGCAAAAGCATTTTCCTGATTGGCAGCATGAACGGCGCCGGTAAAACATCGATTATGGAAGCCGTTAGTTATTGCTTGTATGGCGCTAAACCGGAAATGATTTATAAGAATATCAATCGAAAGGAATTGGCGCGCGGCAATACGTCGGTTTCTTTTGAATTGGTGGTGGAACAGGATGACGGCTCAGAGTTGATTGTAAAGCGCTCATGGAGCAGCGGAGCGATTAATGATGCCAAGCCTAAGGATTTGGACGAACGTTTAGTGGTAGTACAGGACGGCAAGCGGGTTTCGGTGCAGAACAAGCAGATGTGGCAGGATTTTATCCGCGCCACCATCCCGCCCGGCATTACCCAGTTTTTCTTTTTCGACGGCGAAAAAATCCAAGAAATCGCTGCCGACGATCATTCTGAGGTTCGTCTGAAAAAGTCACTGGAAGCAGCGCTTGGTATTGAATATATCACCAAACTTTCGGAAGATGTTTTGTATATTAAGGCCGAAGAGCGTAAAGGCTTTGTACAGATTTCCGACGAAGACCTGGAATTTAAGGAAAGCGAACTTAAGCGGGAAAAAAGTAAAGTCGGACGCAAGATTCAAGAACGGAATGAGGTAAAAGCCGAACTGGATGCGTTCAAAAATCGACATCAGGAAGCAAAGGAACGCTTTCAGGCCACTTTCAATAGCGAGCCTGGAACGCGTGACAGCATCCGGGAGGCGGAAAAATCCCGCATCCAGACGTCTAACCGCTTGGGACAAGTGGAAAACGAAATTAAGATTTTATGCGAAGGCGTTTTACCGTTTGCAATCGCTGGGCGATTGTTTGGCGATATTCGTAAACAAATCGATTCAGAGCGCGAGAGTGTGCAATACGAAGCCATACGCGACAATGCTGCCAGTCTGGCGCGGAAAATTGTGCGTGTTGTTGAGGACCCGGAGCCGATTTACCGGGAAAAGTTGTCGGCTGAAAAAATGGCGGAACTTGAGCAGCGGATTTTTTGTTTATTGCAGCAGGGCGATTCGGTTAAAGAGAGTATCAAGGTACTGAATCTTTCTGATCGTGATGCGGCGCGTGTGTTGCAAAAAATGGAAACACTGGAAAACAGCGATGTGTTTTTGATTCAATCATTATTGGAAGAAAAACAGGAACTGGCTATTCAGGTTCGGCAATTGGAGGCTGCGTTACAGCCGGGTATTACTTCGGATTCGGAAAAAGAATTGTTCGATCAATTACAGGCGGAAATGGAAAGCTGCTCAACTCAGATTGGCCGTAAAACCGAACAATTACGTTTACTGGAGGATGAAATTCTGACGCTGGAAAAACGTATTGGAGACATTGAACTGGATGTAGAAAAGCTTTACGAGAAACACCATGTTTCGAAGGAAAAAGCCGACTTTATTGAAGAGTGCGACACGATTGCCAATTTGCTGAATCAATACACTGTGCGACTGCGTAAAAATAAGGTGCATTTGTTGCAGGAAAAAACTTTCGAAATGTACCGGATGCTGTCGAGCAAAGCGGTTTAATTAAGGATATTCTGATCGATGACAAGAGCTATGCTATCAAGATGATCGACCGCAACGGCCATGAAATTAAAAAATCCAGTCTTTCCGCTGGTGAAAAGGAGGTCTTCGCTTTGTCGTTGTTGTGGGGTTTGGCGCAAACCAGTCAGTTGCAATTGCCTATTTTAATTGATACGCCGCTGTCCAGACTCGATAGCACGCATAGGGACAATATCATCAAGCATTATTTCCCCAATGCAGGTCAACAGGTGATTATTCTTTCTACCGATACCGAAATAGACAAGGATTATTACCGTAATTTACAACCCTATTTGAGCGGTGCCGCCAGCCTGGAATTTGAACCCCGGCAGGAATTAACGACCGTTAAGCAAGGCTATTTTTGGGAGCAATAGAGCATGGCGGACCGTTTGTATACTTCTAGCGAAGCGGATGAAATTTTAAGTTCCTTACGCTTTGAAACTCGTTTGGAAAAAGCCGTTTTGGCGCGCATTGCTTTTGCCGTTTCGCTGGTTAAGGACGGTAAAAATGTCCCTGAAAGCGCTAATTTCAGTGGCGGCGAATTAAAGCGGCCTACTTTTTTGGCCCTGATGAATTATTTATTCGTAGCCTACTGGCGCATGTGCATGGGAAAGGCGATATTACCGAGGATGCGTTTTTTTCCAATCGCTCGCTGATCAAAAATCATATCGATCAGGGGAGTCTGGCTATGGAGCAACTGTATATTGAAAGCGGGCGCAGTGCCGAGGGTTTGATAAAGAGTCTGGTTGACCTGGTGGAGTTTCAGGGCCGCAAGGAATTACGGGGGCGTGGATTGGATATTTTTATCGGCAGAACTTTATTGCAAAAAGCCGATTTGATTATGGAATTGAATAATACCGATAAACATGCCAACTCGCATTTGGCGATTATGGGTAAACCGGGGGTGGGGAAGACCCAGTTTTTGCTGAAAATTCTGGCGGATATTCGCATTCAATCGAATTACCAAACCCATTTCATTTATTTTGATTACAAAGGCGATGTGGTTGATAACCAACGTTTTCTGGATATTGCCAAAGTCCAGCCTTTTAGACTTTTGCAAGGCAACCAACGTCTGCCGATCAATCCGTTTGTATTGCCCGCTTATGATGAACAAACGATCAATATTTCAGCACGGGAAAAGGCGGAAAGCTTCGCTTCTATCAATTCCAAGTTGGGTGTAGTACAGAAAGGCGCATTAACCGAAGCATCCGGGCAGGCTATGCAAAGCGTGCTGGTTCCGACGCACCTTATCCCGATTTTCAGGATATTCTGGAAATTGCCAATCTGATGTATGAAGAGGAAGAAAAAAAGGATGATAGCCTGATTGAAGTTCTTCGCGATTTAGCCGTTTTTGAATTGTTCTGGAAGCATGGAGATGAAGTCGCGCCTATCGATAAGATTTCTAATCGAACCATGCTAATTGACGTTCACGCCATGCCGGTTTTGAAAGAACTGGTCGCTTATTTGGTAATCGAGCGACTTTATAAGGAAATGTCTTTGTTGCCGGATAGCCCGGTCGAAGACGGCAAGCGGACCATACGCACGATATTGGTCATTGACGAGGCGCACAATTACTTAAGCCAGAAAAATATGTTTTTGCAGCGTATTATCCGTGAGGGACGTTCCAAAGGCATTGTTGTTTTCTTTGCGTCACAATCGCCGAATGATTATCAGCAGAAGTTCTTTAATTTTCAAGAATTACTGGAGTTTGCTTATATCTTCCAATGTGATGGGGTTTCAGCAAGCTCTGTTCAGGATATTTTAGGCTGTGGCAGTAAGACTGCAAAAGATTTACAGACCGAGATTGCAAGGTTAGAACCCTTTCAGGTTATGAGTCGTTCGCAGGTGAAAACGGAAGAATTTGTTAAATTTGAGGCTGAGGCATTTTATAAGAATTATTAACCTGCATTCCCCCCCCCCCCAAAAAAAAACAGCGCCTCATTTTGGGGCGCTTTTCGTTATTATAGTGCGTATAATTGGAGCCATTCTTAAGCGAATGGTATTACTCCGACGTTTGGCCTATAAATTGCTTGTAGAAATATAAAGCTTTTACATCAAAATCGACCGCTTAAAAACTATGTATAAACGCATACTGGATCACCTTAATACCGCCATATTATTATTTGATCGTGAATTAATACTTACCTTTATCAATACCACGGGAGAAATTCTGCTGGCCGACAGCGCGCATCACTTGGTGGGCCAAAGCGCCGATGAATTATTCAAGTCTTCCGATCCTGCGGTGCTCATTAATTTGAAACAATCCCTGACGATGGCGGAACCCCTGGTTGATCGCGCTCTTACTCTGAACCGCTTGACCCATAATGTAACCATCAACATAAGCGTAACACCGTTATTGACCAATGAGCAGGTCAGTGAAATCCTGGTCGAGCTTCAACAAGTGGATAATCACCTGCGTATATCCAAGGAAGAGCAGCTATTAACGCAGCAGAATACGG
This sequence comes from Methylobacter sp. KS41, assembly GCA_002862125.1. Classification (GTDB taxonomy): domain Bacteria; phylum Pseudomonadota; class Gammaproteobacteria; order Methylococcales; family Methylomonadaceae; genus Methylobacter_C. Next base: position 880,301 of record PHSP01000003.1, read on the forward strand.
CGCGATTGCTGGTCAGGGGTCTGGCTCATGAAATTAAAAATCCGCTGGGCGGTTTGCGCGGCGCAGCCCAGCTGCTTGATCTGGAATTACATGACCCGGAACTTAAAGAATATACTCAAATCATTATTGCCGAATCAGACCGTCTGCAAGGGCTGATGGATAAAATGCTCGGGCCTAATAAGGTGCCTAATAAAAAGGCGCTTAATATTCATGAAGTATTGGAGCGGGTAAGGCAGTTGGTTCAGGCTGAATCAAGCGGCAGTCTAACTATTAAGAATGATTATGATCCCAGTATTCCCAATATATATGCCGACAAGGATCAACTCATCCAGGCTATTCTAAATATTGCCAAAAATGCTGTGCAGGCTGTCGAAGGAAAAGGCAGCATCATCTTCAAAACACGCATACACAGGCAGATGAGTATAGGCCGTAAACGTTACAAATTAGCGGTAAAGTGCGACATCATTGATAACGGGCCGGGTATAGACGCCAATATGATGAGTCAAATATTTTACCCCATGATTACCGGACGGGCTGAAGGAACGGGCTTGGGGTTATCCATTGCACAAGCGCTGATTAATCAGCATAACGGTTTAATTGAATGTAACAGCGAACCAGGAAAAACGGTATTTTCAATTTTTTTACCTATGGAGGCTGGTAATGACTAAGCCAGAAACTGTCTGGGTCATCGACGATGACAAATCAATACGCTGGGTTGTTGAAAAAGCTTTGCAAAAAGCAGGCATTATTACGCGTAGCTTTTCTACCGGGAAAGAGTTGGTGGCGGCTTTACAGGTCGACTTGCCTGACGCCCTGATAACCGACATTCGCATGCCTGGAATGGATGGTCTGGAACTTTTAGAAAAGGTTCAGCGCAAACACCCGAATTTGCCGGTTATTGTTATGACTGCTCACTCCGACCTGGAAAGCGCGGTCTCGGCATTCCATGGCGGCGCCTTTGAATACTTGCCCAAACCTTTTGATATCAAAGAAGTGGTCAATTTGGCGCAACGAGCCTGTATCCATGGCCGGCAACAACAAGATGACGCCCATAGAGCCGCTTCAGCCAATGTTGAACCCACCCCGGAAATCATAGGCGAAGCTCCTGCTATGCAAGAGGTTTTTCGGGCGATAGGGCGATTGGCTCGTTCGCACATAACTGTACTTATTAATGGTGAATCAGGAACGGGTAAGGAATTAGTGGCTAAAGCCCTGCATCGCCATAGTCCCAGAGCTAAAAACCCCTTCATAGCTTTAAATATGGCGGCTATCCCGAAGGACCTGATGGAATCGGAGTTGTTTGGCCATGAAAAAGGAGCATTTACCGGGGCGCAGGTTAGACGGGCGGGTCGCTTTGAACAAGCCAACGGCGGCACTTTATTTCTTGATGAAATTGGTGATATGCCTGCGGAATTACAAACCCGTTTATTACGAGTACTGGCGGATGGTGAGTTTTATCCAGTTGGGGCTCATCTTGCGGTCAAAGTTGATGTACGTATTATTGCCGCAACACACCAGGACCTGGAGACATTGGTTGATCAAGGCCGTTTCCGGGAAGATTTATTTCATCGCCTAAATGTGATTCGTATACACATTCCGGCCCTGCGTGAGCGTAAACAGGATATACCTTTACTGTTGAGGCACTTTTTGCATCAGGCTGCTTCCGAACTGGGTGTGGAAAAGAAAATCCTGAAACCGGAAGCCGAGGCATTTTTAAGTACGCTGGAATGGCCTGGAAACGTTAGGCAACTGGAAAATAGTTGCCGCTGGTTGACGGTCATGGCATCTGGCCGGGAAATCCATCTGCATGATTTACCGCCTGAGTTACTTAATACGCCGTCAGAAAAAAATGCGGCCATAACCGACTGGGAATCCTTGCTGAGAAATTGGGTGGATCAACAGCTGCTGACAAAAGAAGCGGAAGTTGCCAAGCAAACAATTCCAGCCGTTGAAGCCATTTTAATTAAAGCAGCCTTGAATTTTACCCATGGCAAACGCCATGAAGCGGCAATTTTATTGGGCTATGGCCGAAATACCCTGACCAGGAAAATAAAGGAATTGGGTATAGAAGAATAGTTTCAGTTGTTAGAGGACTCTATCTGAAATTCGCTAAGCTGATGTTGTTTAAGCCGAATAAAAGCCATGAAGCAACAATGAAGACTATCTTATGCAACCCGCTCGGGGCGTTTTAAACTTTTCAAGTGTTTATGTTTATATGTTCTAGTGCAATGGTTTAAGTTGTTGTGCCACGAATAAATAATCTCTCACCCAGCTTTGGTCCCGTCAACTAGGGGCAGTCAAAACCAAACATCACGCATGCCGCCCGCCGGCAAATCTTGCTTTGCAAATAAAAAATCACATTTTGTAGTGAAGAGCAGGGAAATAAGCGTCCGCAAAGACGAAGATGCATTTTCACAGCGAATCCGCAATTAAAGCCGCGGACTTTAGGGCTTGAAACCTAACTCCACTCTTTGCACCACAACGGACTATAAAAAACACTATTGCTCTAATATGGTGCGCAATACCGTAAGCTCAGCTGGAAATTTTTCCAAAACGAGCATCATGTTTTAAATTAAGTTCAGTGGAACGCTCAGGAGTTGTTCTATCCGTACAATAGAACAAGTTACATTCATAAGCAGTTAAACAATGTTTCACTGTGTAGCAAGTTAACCAGTACGTATATAAGATCGTACTTGGCACAGTCCATGCTTAAAGTAATTTTGAGTCGTTACTTTAAAAGTGAGAGGAACAAATGAAACTTATAACCGCTATTGTTAAACCTTTTAAGCTGGATGATGTCCGCGAGGCGCTTTCAGATATGGGGGTTTCTGGTGTAACCGTAACTGAGGTAAAAGGTTTTGGTCGCCAAAAAGGGCATACCGAACTCTATCGTGGAGCTGAGTATGTCGTTGATTTTTTACCTAAAGCCAAGGTCGAAGTGGCGGTCGCGGATCAATTGGTTGATCAGGCTGTTGCGGCTATTACCAAAGCGGCTAATACAGGGAAAATTGGTGATGGTAAAATTTTTGTAACCAATTTAGAGCAGGTTGTCCGGATTCGTACCGGCGAAACCGGCGATGAAGCACTCTAGTATTTATGGGGGAAATATGAAAAATTTTTTAAATATCTTTATTTTGATTGCTTTATTGGGTTTTGCTGGATTTTCCTTGGCTGAACCGGCTGTAGAAACACCGGCGGCGACTCCTGCCGAATCAACTGCTGTCGAAGCAGTTGAAACCGGGCAAGGAATAGTAGTGGCATCTTCAACTGAAGCTGTAACGCCTCCTGCAGTCGACAAAGGCGATACTGCATGGATGATGGTTTCGACGGTTTTAGTCATCCTGATGGTCATTCCTGGCTTGGCATTATTTTATGGCGGCATGGTGCGCGCAAAAAACATGCTTTCAGTGTTAATGCAAGTATTCGTGATTTTTTCGATGATGGCGATACTGTGGTCTGTTTACGGTTACAGCATAGCGTTTACCGAGGGTAACGCGTTCTTTGGCGGGTTAAGCAAGATGTTTCTTCTCGGCATAACGCCGGATTCACAGGCGGCCACATTCAGTAAGGGTGTTTATATCCCTGAGTATATTTATGTTGCCTTTCAGCTTACCTTTGCCTGCATCACTCCAGCTCTGATCATTGGCGCATTTGCTGAACGGGTTAAATTTTCAGCCATATTAGCGTTCATGCTCATTTGGTTTACTTTCGCCTATCTGCCAATGGCGCACATGGTTTGGTTTTGGGCGGGTCCGGATGCCTATACCGATTCCGCAGCCGCCGATACTGCAGGCGCTACCGCTGGGTTCCTGTTTCAAAAAGGGGCTTTGGATTTTGCTGGCGGTACCGTTGTACATATCAATGCTGGTATCGCTGGATTGATAGGCTGCTTGATAGTGGGCAGACGCATAGGTTTCCAAAAGGAGTCCCTTGCGCCGCATAGCGTTACGCTGACCATGGTTGGCGCATCCTTGTTGTGGGTAGGCTGGTTTGGTTTTAATGTTGGTTCCAATCTGGAGGCTAATGGACTATCCACTCTGGTCTTTGTCAACACTTTGCTGGCTACTGCGGCTGCTACGCTTGCCTGGACTGCGGCTGAATGGTTAATACGCGGCAAACCCAGTATGTTGGGCGGCGCTTCCGGCGCTATCGCCGGTCTGGTTGCAATTACGCCTGCCTGTGGCTGGTCGGGCCCGATGGGAGCTATTGTCCTGGGATTAGTGGCTGGTGCTGCGTGTTTCGGATCTGTTACAAGCCTGAAAAGCAAGCTGGGTTATGACGATTCCCTGGATGCCTTTGGCGTGCATGGCATCGGTGGAATTATCGGTGCTTTAGGCACTGCTGTCGTTGCGAGTCCCGCGTTAGGCGGAACCGGTGTTTGGGATTACGTTGCCAATGGAGTAGCTGAATACAGTATGTCAGGCCAATTCATCAGTCAATTGTGGGGCGTCTGTGTAAGCATACTCTGGTCCGGCACTGTAGCCTTTTTTGCCTTTAAGTTCGTCGATATGACGATTGGACTTCGGGTGAGTGAAGAGGCTGAACGCGTCGGCCTTGATATCTCTGAACACGGCGAAACGGCGTACCACATTTAATTCAACTTCTTGGCAAATCACCTAACTTTCATAATAAACGGCCTTTGGGTTTTAGCTGGGAGAGATCCTCAAAAGATTGTTATTAATTTTAGATAGGCTTTAACAGATCAAAGCCGATTATTGTATTTGATCAAAAAAACGGGTGCAAAATGCACCCGTTTTTTTGCCTGAAAAACCTTCAAATGCTTTTTTCAGTTTTTAATCGCTGTTAATGTTAATATCTTATGATGATGTTCATTTGTTTTAGAGGTTTACTATGACAACCATTACTTTTGATACCCAAGAAGCAGTTATTAAGCTTAAAGCTGTTGGCGTGTCTCAAGAACATGCAGATGCTTTTGTGCGTGCTATTGTTGAATCTCAAAATAGCTTGGCAACAAAAGCTGACATTGAAATAATTTTATCCCCATTTAAAGCTGACTTGGCGGTACTTAAGGCAGATTCAGTTACGCTAAAGTGGATGATGGGCGTATTGATTGCCGGAGTAATGTCGATCATTATTAAGACTTTTTTCTGATAACTAATCTTTAGGAATCAATAAGGCGGTAACCCGTAGGGCGGTTTCGTGATAGCAAGCCGCATCACATGCACAACAACGCCGACATCAGTTTGCTTAAGTTGCGGTGGATTGCCCGTTGGCGAATCCTTTCGGCCTTCACAGCGTACCTCGGCTTTACATTTTTAAAAATTTTAAGCCAATAAAATGATGCTAATGTCTCATATCTGTTAGGATATCAAATTTATATCGTACGTTACTTAAAACAAATCTAATGCATTGGCTAAAAATACTGGCATTGGCTGGTATTACTTTGAACGTAATTGGTACAGTGCTATTGTGGCGCTCAAGCCCAAGCGGTTATGCTCTTACGGGCTATATGAATCAAGAACTCATTAAGGTGCATTGTGAAAACAATAAACGAATGCAACTTAAGCAAAAAATAGCAATTATTTTGATATTTTTGGGGTCTTGTATCGCGGTTCCTTCTGTCATTCTATCGTAAACTAATTAACAAATGGCTTAAGCAAGTCTCCTCGATGAAGCCCAGTGGAATCGAGGACAATCGGAGTCTGTATACTAAGACTCGTGATGCTTTCCAATAAGATAAAAGGTGGGCAGAAAAGGGTTGCCCACATGACTTTGTTTTACTGGCTTAGCTTTGCTTTCAGCATTTTATTAACCTCTCCTGGATTTGCCTTGCCTTGCATCTCTTTCATTACCTGACCGACAAAAAAGGCAAATACTTTATCTTTACCGCTACGATATTGTTCAACCTGGCCGGGATTGCCGGCAATGATTTTGTCAATAACAGCTTCAATTGCACTCGTGTCAGTGATTTGCTTCAAGCCTTTCGCGGCAATGATCTCATCGGCTGTAGCGGCGCTTTTCCACATTTCTTCAAATACTTGCTTGGCAATTTTACCGGAAATAGTATTGTCGCTGATGCGCGCTAATAAGCCAGCCAGACGTTTATGGTCAACAGGTGAACCGCTTATCTCCAATCCGGCTTTATTGAGAGCGGCTGAAAGTTCGCCGGTTATCCAGTTGGCGCATAACTTTGCTTCGCAACCTGAATCTTTAAGCACAGCTTCGAAATAATCAGCTAACTGGCAAGAACAGGTAAGAATAGCCGCATTCTCTTCATCCAGGGCGTATTGATCCTTGAAACGATGCTTTTTAGCCTGTGGTAATTCAGGCAATTGTGTTTTTACCAGAGCTTTGTAATCTTCGCTAATAAAGACAGGCAACAAATCCGGATCGGGAAAATAACGGTAATCGTTGGCTTCCTCTTTGCTGCGCATGGAACGTGTCTCATCCTTGACGGAATCATATAGGCGGGTTTCCTGAACGACTTTGCCGCCGTTTTCTATCAGCTCGATCTGGCGTTCGATTTCATGATTAATCGCTTTCTCGACAAACTTGAACGAGTTGATGTTTTTAATTTCAGCTCGGGTGCCAAATGCTTTTTGACCTTTTGGACGCACGGAAACGTTGGCGTCACAACGGAATGACCCTTCCTGCATATTGCCGTCACAAATATCCAGATAGCGCACCAGTTCATGCAGCGTTTTCATGTATGCGACGGCTTCCCTGGCGGAACGCATATCCGGTTCGGAGACGATTTCCAGCAGCGGCGTACCGGCGCGGTTTAAATCTATGCCGGTCAAGCCGTGAAAATCCTCATGCAGCGATTTACCGGCATCTTCTTCAAGATGCGCGCGGGTGATGCCTATTTGTTTGCTATTGCCATCAACTTCAATTTCCAGATGTCCTTCGCCTACAATCGGCAATTCCATTTGACTGATTTGATAGCCTTTGGGTAAATCCGGATAAAAATAATTTTTTCTGGCAAAAACGGAATAAGGCGTGATCTCCGCTTCAATTGCCATCCCAAATAAGACTGCTTTATGTACCGCTTCTTCATTTAAAACCGGCAAAACGCCGGGTAAGCCGAGATCAATGGCACAGGCCTGGGTATTGGGTTCGGAACCATAAGCTGTGGATGCGCCGGAAAATATCTTTGATTTGGTGGCCAGTTGTGCATGAATTTCCAGGCCTATAACAGTTTCCCATTCCATTACTATCTCCTTACTCAAAACCTTTAGGGGTTTGTTGATGCCAGTCTGTGACCTGTTGGTACTGATGGGCAATGTTCAACAACATGTCTTCTGCAAAATAATTACCGATAATTTGCAAGCCTACGGGCATTTCCGCTATAAATCCGGCAGGGATTGATAGGGCCGGAACGCCTGCAAGGTTGATGGCAATGGTATAAATATCGGATAAATACATTTCGATCGGGTCGCCCATTTTTTCACCGATGCCAAAAGCGGTCGCCGGTGTGACAGGGCCCATAATCACATCAACTTCCGACAATGCATTTTTGAAGTCGTCGCTGATTAAACGCCGGATTTTTTGCGCTTTAATATAATAAGCCTCGTAGTACCCTGCGGATAAAGCATAAGTGCCCATGAGAATACGGCGTTTAACTTCCTTGCCAAAACCCTCGCCACGAGTGCGGGTATAAAGATCGGTTAAATCCGCCGGGTTTTCACAACGATAGCCAAATCGCACGCCGTCGAAACGCGATAGGTTGGCAGAGCATTCAGCGGGCGCAATGACATAATAAGCAGGGATGGCCAACTTGAGATTAGGCATGGAGATTTCTTTGATTTCCGCTCCTAATTTACGATATTCATTGATAGCGGCTTCAAGAGTTGCCGCTATATGGCTGTTTAGGCCGTCGCTAAAAAATTCTTTTGGTAAGCCGATTTTTAAACCCGCAATAGATTTATTCAGTCCGGCGCTATAATCCGGTACCGGGCAATTAACACTGGTTGAGTCCTTTTCATCAAATCCAGCCATTGTTTGCAACAGAATAGCCGCATCTTCGGCGCTATGCGCCATAGGGCCGCCCTGATCCAGGCTTGAGGCATAGGCAATCATGCCGTAGCGGGACACGCGCCCGTAAGTGGGCTTTAACCCGGTAATCCCGCACAAAGCCGCAGGTTGACGTATTGAGCCGCCGGTATCGGTGCCGGTTGCACAGGCGGCTAACCGTGCAGCGACTGCTGCTGCCGAACCGCCGGATGAGCCGCCTGGAACCGCCTGGGTGTTCCACGGATTTTTAACGGCGCCGTAATAACTGGTTTCATTAGATGAGCCCATTGCAAATTCATCCATATTGAGTTTACCCAGCATCACGGCGCCGGCCTGATTAAATTTTTCTACAACAGTGGCGTTGTAGGGTGCGGTAAAATTATCGAGCATTTTCGAACCGCAGGTGGTTTTAACGTCCAGGGTGCAAAAAATGTCTTTATGAGCGATTGGTATGCCGGTCAACAGTTCAGCCTTGCCTTCAGCCAGCCGGACATCTGCGGCTTTGGCGTTTAGCAGCGCATCCTCTTCGGTAACAGTGATATAGGCGTTCAGGTGTCGGTGTTGCCTGATTCTGTTCAAAAAGGACTGGGTTAACTCCAGGCTGGAAAATTCTCTTGAGCGCAAACCCCGTACTAAATCCGGCAATGTTTTAGTGTGCATTATTGTGTGTTCTCTCTACTCAATGACTTTCGGCACTAAATAAAGTCCCGCTTCGACTTGTGGAGCAATAGCCATAAATTTTTCGCGATTATTCTGTTCAGTGATGACATCGGCTCTCAAGCGCTGCGCTTGACCCATCGGGTGAGCCATAGGTTCGACATTATCGGTATTTAAATCACTCATTCGTGTCATCAAGTCGAGCATGCCTGACAGATCTTTCGCATAGGATTCAACATCCCGTTTGTCAATTCCCAGGCGCGCCAAATGCGCAATTTTGTTTACATCATCTGCCGTTAACGACATTTTTGTCTCCATATTTTAATCAGTAAGAAAGGTAAAAGATGCGTTATGGACAAACTAAATTATGCCTCTCTTGGCGTTTATCTAGCCTATTCCTATTCCTTGCGGCATATTTTACTACAAATAACATACTTATATCTTGCTCAAATACCCGCTTGATTGATAAAGTACAACAATTTTTATTCCCTAAAGGAAACAGGTCAAAATGTTCAAAAGAATTCGCGGTCTTTTCTCCAACGATCTCTCGATAGACTTAGGAACCGCTAATACATTGATATACATTCCAGGGCAAGGTATTGTGCTTAATGAGCCATCCGTTGTCGCCATCAAAGAGGACAAAATCCGTGGTTCTAAAACCATTGCCGCTGTCGGTACGGACGCAAAACATATGCTGGGACGTACGCCAGGCAATATTACCGCGATTCGTCCTCTTAAAGATGGAGTAATTGCTGATTTTGCAATTACTGAGCGGATGTTGCGGTTTTTTATCGAAAAAGTTCATAAGAAAAACCGGTGGCTACGGCCTAGTCCGCGCATTTTAATTTGCGTGCCATGCGGTTCAACGCAAGTTGAACGCCGCGCTATCCGCGAGTCTGCCGCCATGGCGGGCGCTCGGGAAGTTTACTTGATTGAAGAGCCCATGTCTGCCGCCATAGGCGCGGGATTACCGGTGGATGAGCCTTGCGGTTCAATGGTTCTTGATATTGGCGGCGGCACCTCTGAAGTGGCTGTCATATCGATAAATGGCATAGTCTATTCAAACTCTGTTCGTATCGGTGGTGATCGTTTTGACGAATCCATCATTAATTATGTTCGCAGGAATTATGGCACCTTAATTGGTGAAGCAACCGCTGAAAGAATAAAGCTGGAAATCGGTTCAGCCTACCCCGGCAATGAAGTCAGGGAAATCGAAGTAAAAGGCCGCAATCTGGCAGAAGGCGTGCCGCGCAGTTTTTCACTCAATAGCAATGAAATTCTGGAAGCCTTGCAAGAGCCTTTATCCGGCATTGTCGGCGCCGTAAAAGTGGCGCTGGAACAAACTCCGCCCGAGCTTGGTTCGGATGTTGCCAACCGCGGCATCTATTTAACCGGCGGAGGCGCTTTATTGAGAGACATTGATCGCCTGATAGCCGAAGAAACAGGTCTTCCGGTGCAAATCGCCGATGATCCGCTTACCTGTGTTGCCAGAGGCGGCGGCATGGTTCTGGAAATGCTGGATAAGAAAGGAATCTCAACTTTCTCATTAGAGTAATTACGACCCTCATTAATCGTTTATTCTGGCTGCGACCGGGTGTTCCTAATTCCGGTTGCGGCATTTTTTAACTGATAATTCGAGGCATCCGCTATAAAACTTTTATTTGCCACTGGGCCATCACTCAACACCAGGCTAGTGTTAGCAGTCCTCGCTTCAACTATTTTGCTGACGACAGAATACAGAAGTCCGCGCTTGGACCCGGTAAGAACTACACTATCTTTTTTTGTTGACCCATTAAAATATCTGGTCGATTTGCCTACGGTTCTGGTTGGACAGGCTGCTGAGTCGGTGAGCTCATACCGGACATTAAAAAAGGAAAACGGAAGATTGCGTGAAGAACAACTTATCGATCAAACCAGGCTGCTTAAATTCGAGGCTCTGGAAAAAGAAAATATCCGTTTGCGCGCGTTATTGGAAAACTCCTTTAAACTTGGCGAGCAGGTGCTGGTTGCAGAGTTGTTATCAATCAATACGGCGCCCTATGAACATATCGTCGTAGTCAACAAAGGCACGCGTTTCGGCGTTCACCCTCAGCAGCCGGTATTGGATGCCAACGGTGTTGTCGGACAGGTTTTCCGCGCATTGCCGTTCACCTCGGAAATCATGTTGATTACCGATCCGAATCACGCTATTCCCGTTCAGGTCAACCGTAATGGTTTATTAACTATTGCGGTTGGCAGCGGTCAACTGAACCGGCTTGTGCTGCCTTACTTGCCTGGCAATGCAGATATCAGGCCGGGTGACTTACTGATTACCTCGGGTTTAGGCGGCACTTTTCCTCAAGGTTATCCCGTAGCAGTAGTGGATGAATTTACCTCGCAACCTAACAAGGCATTTGCGACCATTACCGCCACCCCAAAAGCCTTGTTAGACCGTAACAGAGAATTGATGATAGTCTGGAGCAAAACAAAGCCCGTGCCGCTCATTTCAAAACCGGTTGAAAACGATCCCGAGGCTAAGGCTCATGCAGTTGAATAGCTACACCGGGTTTTTTCGGATTATAATGACCCTTGTGGTGGCGATGTGTTTACGAATTGTTCCATGGCCGGGAGCAATTGCGGCATTCAATCCGGACTGGGTGCTGTTGGCGCTTATTTATTGGTCGCTTGCGGTGCCTGAAAATGTGGGTATTTTTCATGCCTGGACATTTGGCTTGCTTACGGATGTGTTAACCGGGCGATTGCTCGGCCAATATGCTTTGGCTTATTCACTGGTCATCTATATCTGTCTTAAGCTGCACAAACGTTTACGTCAATTCCCTATAATACAACAGGGATTATTTATCTTTTTCTGTCTGTTATTATCCCAACTATTGCTGTTTTTTATAAAAAACCTTCAGCACCCTGCGCAACTTCATGCCTCTTTCTGGCTGCCTGTTTTTACCGGAACCTTATGTTGGCCCTTGATCTATACTCTGTTGCGGTTCGTCCGCTTGTCACGGCGCCTTTGATAATTCACGCTTCAACTCATGTCTGATATTTATGTTATTAAAGACCATTCGGTAGAAAACCGTCTGTTTTTAAATCGCATTGTTGCAGCTTCCATAGTTATTGTTCTCTTAACGGCGGTTTTGATTGTTCGTCTCATTTACCTGCAAATCGTCGGTCATGAACATTATTCGTCGCTGGCAAAAGATAACAGCATTAAAATCGTTCCTTTAACCCCAACCAGAGGCATGATCTATGACCGGCACGGAAAAGTTTTGGCCGAAAACACGCCGTCTTACAGTTTGGAGCTCATACCGGAGCAAATCAGCGACATGGATGATACTTTGTCGCGCTTGCAAAAACTGCTGGATATATCTCCTGAAAAAATCGAGCAATTTCAAAAACTGAGAAAACGTCAAAAACGCTTCGTCAGTACGCCGCTGTTATTAAGCATGAACGATGAAGAGCTGGCAAAATTTGCCGTAGCCAGGCCGTATTTCCCTGGCGTCGATATTCACACGCAGCTGGTCCGGCATTACCCCTACAGCGATTTAATGGCTCATGTCATTGGCTACGTAGGCCGTATTAACGAGGCAGAAGTAAAGGAATTGCCCGTAGCTGAATACAGAGGATCTACTCATATCGGCAAACTGGGCATAGAGAGTTCATATGAAAAAGAACTGCATGGCAAAACCGGTTATGCAGAAATAGAAACCAATGTCCATGCCAGGCTTCTTAACACACTGAATGAAGTTAATCCGGAACCAGGCGCAAATCTTTATTTAACCCTGGATATTGATTTACAAAAAACGGCATACGATGCCTTGGGCGACTTCAACGGAGCCGTCGTCGCTATTGAAATAAAAACCGGGGGCGTATTAGTCTTCGTCAGCCGCCCGGGCTTCGATCCAAATCCTTTTGTTGTCGGCATAGCCAATGACGCCTATCAAGCGTTGCGATTATCGGAAAACCAGCCGCTCTATAATCGGGCTCTACGCGGGCTCTATCCGCCCGGCTCAACAATCAAGCCTTTTATTGCCTTGGCTGGTCTTGAATATGAGGCTGTCAGCCCCCAGCAAAATCTCTTTTGCCCCGGTTATTATCAGTTACCCGGAGTAAGTCATCAATATAGAGACTGGAAAAAAGGGGGGCATGGTTCAGTTAACTTAAACAAAGCCATTACTGAATCTTGCGACGTGTATTTTTATCGGCTGGCTTCGGCACTGGGTATAGATCATATACACAGTTTTTTACAAAGATTTGGCTTTGGTGAAAAATCCGGCATTGATCTGGTCGGCGAGAAATCCGGATTGCTGCCCTCGCGCGAGTGGAAGCGTGACCGGAAAAATCAGGCATGGTACCCCGGAGAAACCGTCATCACGGGCATAGGCCAAGGGTATCTTCAGGTTTCCCCTTTGCAGCTGGCCAGAGCCACGGCGACGCTGGCGAATAAAGGTAAGGTTGTCACGCCCTTTCTGGTGGACAAAATTGTTGGCCCGCATGAAACCCGGCCTGGCCCTGAAATTCATAAAGACGCTATTCCTCTCAACCCTAATAATGTTAATACGGTTATTGAAGGGATGATCAATGTTGTTCATAGCGCGCATGGTACAGCCAAGGGCATTAACAAGGATATCAACTATCAAATTGCGGGTAAAACAGGAACCGCCCAGGTTTTGGGGATTAAACAAAATGCAAAATATAACGAAAGCAGCATCGACTTTAAATATCGCGACCACGCATTATTTATTTCTTTCGCCCCGGCAAATGATCCTAAAATTGCGGTAGCTGTCATTGCAGAAAATGGCGGTCACGGCGGTTCAGTCGCCGCGCCTATTGCAGGGCGGGTAATCAAGCAATTCTTAAAGGAAAATAATGAAAACTGAAACCCGCCATGAACAATTTCAACCGCCTTCTGCAATTGGTACCGTCCTCAGAAAACTGCACATAGACATCCCTCTGTTCGTAGGCTTATTGCTCACTTCAATGCTAAGCTTCGTGATTCTTTACAGCTCAGGCAGTCAGGATGTGAGCATGCTGATGCGTCAGGTCGGCCGTGTCGGGCTGGCTTTTCTTTTAATGATTATATTGGCTCATATAGATCCCTATCAGTTTAAACGATATTCTACGCTACTGTTCGGTTTTGGCATCTTCCTGCTCATTGCCGTATTAATCATGGGACAGATAGGCAAAGGCGCGCAGCGCTGGCTTGAATTGGGTGTTTTTCGCTTCCAGCCGTCAGAAATGATTAAAATCACAACGCCGATGATGATCGCCTGGTATTTGGCGGAATACCCGTTGCCGCCAAAAGCCAAACAGCTGTTTATAGCTACGATTCTTATCGTTATTCCTACCTTGTTAATCGCTAAGCAGCCTGATTTGGGTACGGCCTTGCTCGTTGCAAGTTCGGGAGCGGGCGTACTGTTTTTCGCCGGCCTTTCCTGGTGGTTAATAATCGTGATCATCGCGGCGCTGTCTTCATTAACGCCCATCATTTGGCATTTTATGCGCGATTATCAACGCGACCGGGTGCTCACTTTTTTAAATCCTGAAAGTGATCCGCTGGGCAGAGGCTACCATATTATTCAATCAAAAATAGCCATTGGTTCTGGCGGCATTTATGGCAAAGGCTGGATGGGCAGCACCCAATCGGAGCTGGATTTTTTGCCGGAAAGTTCTACCGATTTTATTTTTGCCGTATTTGCCGAAGAATTCGGATTATTCGGCTGTCTGGCCTTGTTAGTTCTGTATCTGTTAATTATCGCTCGTTGCCTATATATCTCAAGCCAGGCTCAGGACAGCTACAGCCGGCTATTGGCGGGCAGCCTGGCCTTTACTTTTTTTGTTTATGTTTTTGTCAACATCGGCATGGTCATAGGTATTCTCCCGGTGGTCGGGGTTCCTTTGCCTTTGATTAGTTATGGCGGCACATCCATTGTTACTCTGCTATCCGGTTTTGGCATTCTGATGTCAATTCACACCCATAAAAAATTTCGATAACGCTAAATGAATATGAAACAAGCTGAACACGCAAGGTTAAATAGGCGAAATAACCAACCGTTGTTCCGGTTAAAAAATCTGGCTTGTGTCTTATGTTTTTCACTCATCTCCTGCGCCGGCAACATAAAAGACAACGGAGAAGTTAATGTGTTTATCAGCAAAATGGTAACAATACACCATTTTGACGAATCCCAACTTAATGAGCTTTTTCAATCCGTCGATATAAAAGAGGATATTCTTAAAAAGATTTCGTCGCCCGCGGAAGGAATGCCTTGGTATAAATACCGAAAAATATTCATGACGGATGCGCGTATTAACGGCGGTGTAAAATTTTGGCGGGAAAATGAGCCGGCATTGACTTCTATTGAGAAACAGACGGGTGTTCCAGCGGAAATCATTATTGCCATCATCGGCGTTGAAACCCTTTATGGACAAAAGACCGGCAACTACCGGGTAATCGATGCGCTTTCAACGCTGTCCTTTGCCTATCCTCCACGAAGTAAATTCTTTCTTGGCGAGCTGGAAAACTTTTTGCTGCTGTGCCGCGATGAGCATATTAATCCGCTGGATCCGCTTGGCTCTTACGCCGGCGCAATGGGAGTGCCGCAATTTATGCCTAGCAGTTTCATGGCCTATGCCGCCGATTTTGATAACGATAGGCATCGGGATATCTGGCATAACAAAAGCGATGTTATCGCCAGTGTTGCCAATTACTTTGTTAAGCATCAGTGGCGGACCGGTCAAGCCATTGCTATACCAGTGAGCGCGACAGGGGAAAATTATAAGGCCGCATTAAACGGAGGTCTTAAGCCTGACTTAAGTCTTGCCGAGTTAGAATCCCTCAACTTAAAAATATCGAGGCCAATACCTTTAATCACTAAAGTAAAACTGCTTGCTTTTGAACAGGAACCAAATGGACAAAAACCAGGCGAAGAACTCTGGGCGGGGCTGGACAACTTTTATGTCATTACCCGGTACAACCACAGTCCTTTATACGCGCTGGCTGTTTATCAGTTAAGTCAATCTATTTTAAATAAAAAAGGCACTTTTCCATGATAAAGCTCCTATTAGCAATTATAATGATCGCCCTATACGGGTGTTCAACAGAACAAGTTAAAACCGGCTACGCTAATTTTCAGCCCCCGGTCATTAATGATCAAACGCCTCACGCGCTAGCCAAAAATCGAATAAGACATCATTCTATCCTACGAATGAACAGTCATGATGAGGCTAATGAAACCGCCCAACAAGAAAGTCTGCTGCCGCGTATTGCACGGTACATAATACAAGGGGTTGCCTCGTGGTATGGCCCCGGTTTTCATGGTAAAAAAACCGCAACCGGTGAAATTTTTGACATGTATGCCATGACCGCAGCTCATAAAACGCTGCCTATTCCATCTTACGCCCAGGTAACCAATCTCGAAAATAAGCGTAGCATCATTGTCAGAATAAATGACAGGGGCCCGTTTGTCGGCAATAGGGAGCTGGATTTGTCCTATGCGGCTGCAAAAATTCTGGATATGGATGAAGGCGGCACAGGGGCGGTAGAAATTAAGGTAATATCGCCTAGTCAGGCCTTGCCTCAAATGCAAAAAAATGCCTCTAAACGGGAGCAAAATGTCTATTTGCAGGTTGGCAGTTTTGGCAGTGTCAAAAAGGCTATGAAATTAAAAAACAAAATTGCCGCTAATAATTTGCCGGAACCGGATATCCGCTCCTCTACCTACAAAAAATCCACACTTTACAAAGTTCAATTGGGACCGATAAATTCTACAGCCACCGCAAAACAACTGAATGAACAGTTGGCAAAAATAGGCATAACCGATACACAATTTGTCACTGAATCCAGACAATCTGAAAGTTCGCGTGTTACAATGTAAGGAAATATTGTTTTACTGCCGATTTTAACGAGCCATGAACCCTTATAAGAGAAAATTTACCCTATTTTTATTTTTTGGCCTACTAGTTACCCTCTTTCAGGCAAGCGCAGAAAACGCTGAAATTGCAGTCCCTCCCGCACCCACAATTCCCGCCGCCGCTTATATAGTACAAGACTTTCACACCGGCAAGGTTCTGGCGGAAAATAACGCCGATGCCAGACTGGCTCCAGCCAGTCTCACCAAAATAATGACGGTTTATGTGGTTTTTAAGGAAATCGGTAATGGCCATTTACATTTGGATGACCTAGCCACCATCAGCGAAAAGGCCTGGAAAACATCGGGTTCGCGTATGTTTATTGAGCTTGGCGCCAAGGTTAAAATTGAAGATCTTCTCAAAGGAGTCATCATTCAATCCGGTAACGATGCCAGCGTCGCTCTGGCTGAACATGTTGCGGGAAATGAAGCTACCTTTGCCGATATGATGAATCAGCATGCCGCCCGGTTGGGAATGACAAACAGCCATTTCAAAAATAGCGATGGATTACCTATGGAGGGCCACTATACCAGCGCGCGCGATTTGGCTATTCTTACGGCGGCATTAATTAAAGAGTTTCCTGACTATTACCGCTGGTTTTCGCAAAAAGAATTTACCTATAACAAAATTACCCAGCATAACCGCAACCAATTGCTTTCACGCGACGAATCAGTTGACGGCGTAAAGACCGGATTTACCGATGACGCGGGCTATTGTCTGGTCGCCTCTGCGCTGAGAGAAGACATGCGGCTAATTTCTGTAGTCATGGGCGCAAAAAGTCCTAACGCCAGAGCCAACGAAAATCAAACGTTGCTTAACTATGGCTTCCGGTTTTTTGAATCACACCGCTTGTATGAAGGAAAAAAACCTTTAAATGAAGCCAGGATCTGGAAAGGAGCAAATAAAACCATACCATTAGGCTTGGCCGAAGATATTTACGCGACCATTCCACGCCGCCAATACAAAGACCTTAAAGCCGTTATTACCGTTGACAAAAAAATCACCGCGCCTGTTGAAGAGGGAGCAAAGCTTGGATCTGTCAAGGTTTCTCTTAATGGTGAGGTTATTGTCGATAAAGATCTGATAGCCCTGAAGACTGTGGATAAAGGCAATATTTTTCAGAGACTATCTGATAGCATTATGATGATGATAAAAAAACCGGATGATGGAAAATAAAACAGTCTTTTTAAATGGCCAATATCTGCCGCTTAATGAGGCCAAGGTTTCTGTATTGGATCGAGGGTTTTTATTTGGCGACGGTGTTTACGAAGTCATTCCATCCTATTCCGGCCGTTTATTTCATTTTCAAGAGCATCTGGAGCGATTGGAAAACAGCTTGGCGGCTATTCGTTTGGCTAACCCCCATACCCGTGAACAATGGCTGGATATATTGTCACCACTGCTGGATGTAAATTTGGATCAGTATATTTACTTGCAGATTACTCGTGGTGTTGCGCCCAAAAGAGATCACGCTTTTCCTGAAGATACGTCCGCTACAGTTTTTGCCATGTGCCCGGTTATTGTACCCTTTGCAGGTTTAAATGACGGTATAAAAGCAGTCAGCATGGATGACGCTCGATGGAAATTTTGCAATGTAAAAGCCATCACGCTACTCGGTAATATCCTGCACAGGCAAGAGGCTATAGACCAGGACTGCGCCGAAGCGCTTCTGGTAAAAGATGGTTATGTCATTGAAGGAGCGGCCAGTAATGTTTTTGCCGTTATTGATGGCGTTTTGTGTACGCCGCCTAAAGGCAATGACATTCTGCCTGGTATTACCCGCGATGTGATTCTGGAAATCGCACGAAAAAATAATATCCCTTGCAGTGAAGAGAAGATTCCCTTTGCGGCGCTTCAAACAGCCAGCGAAATATGGGTAACCAGTTCTACCCGTGAAATCATCCCCGTAGTTGAACTTGACTCCAAACAAGTGTCTGATGGCAAGCCCGGTCCGGCGTGGCATGCCATGAATCTACTTTTTCAAGCTTACAAAAAATCTCTGTCATGAGCGAAGAAACGCTTCTGGAGTTCCCTTGCCAGTTCCCCATCAAAGCAATGGGGAAAGCAGATATGGAACTTGACTTGGTAGTGCTGGAAGTTGTGCGCCGCCATGCTCCTGATATTAAAGAAGATGCCGTGACCACACGGCCCAGCAAGGGCGGCAATTACATTGCTGTAACCGTGATTGTGGAAGCCACCAGCAAGCAACAACTCGATGCTATTTATCAGGATTTGACGGATCATCCCCATGTTCTGATGTCTTTGTAAAGGCAATTTCCGGTGACTGCTGCTGTTTTACAAAGACATCTACAATAAGTTATCCCAATGGTAGTGATACGGGACCTGGGATTGCAAGATTATGAAACGGTCTGGCGGGACATGCAGCGGTTCACCGAAAAACGAAACGCGGATACATTGGACGAGCTATGGATAGTCGAACACTTTGCCGTATATACACTGGGCTTGAACGGCAAGCGCGAACATGTGCTGAATACCGGAAATATTCCGGTAATTAATTCAGACCGGGGCGGACAAGTCACTTATCACGGTCCCGGTCAACTGGTGATTTATACCTTGCTGGATATTAAACGGCTTAATCTGGGCGTGCGCCAACTGGTCACGATTCTGGAACAGGCCATGATTAGCACGCTGGCCGGGCATGGCGTTATTGCTGTTTCCAGGGCCGATGCTCCAGGCGTTTATGTTAATGACAAAAAAATCGGCTCGATTGGCTTGAGGATTAAAAAAAACTGTAGCTATCATGGCCTGAGTCTCAATAATGACATGGATTTGCGACCTTTCGACAACATAAATACTTGCGGCTATTCAGATCTTAAAGTCACTCAACTGTCCGGCCTGGGTGTAACTGTTAGCACAAATCAACTTGCAAGCTCCGTTATTCAGGCAATCGCCACGGCACTACAAACATGACTATTCAAGCTCCTTCCCGCTCTACCCCTGACTCACACCAGCGTAGCGCCGAAAAACTGGCCAGAATTCCGGTAAAAGTTGAGCCGGCAGAGACGGTTTTGCGTAAACCTGACTGGATACGCGTAAAACTTTCAGCCAGCGACGAGATTACAAAAATCAAACAACTGTTGCGTGAGCGTCAATTGCACTCGGTTTGTGAAGAAGCCGCTTGCCCAAATCTGGCTGAATGTTTTCAGCATGGAACAGCCACGTTCATGATTATGGGCGATTTATGCACCCGCCGCTGCCCCTTTTGCGATGTAGCCCATGGAAAACCTTTAGCGCTGGATAAAGATGAACCGCAAAACCTCGCGGATGCCATACAGGCGATGGCTTTAAAATACGTGGTTATTACTTCGGTGGATCGTGATGATTTAAGAGATGGCGGAGCCGGGCATTTTGCCGAGTGTATAAAAAAAATCCGTCAACTGACACCGGCTACAAAAATTGAAATTTTGGTTCCCGACTTTCGTGGCCGCATGGATAAAGCCATAGAGATGCTCGCCCGAGAACCTTGCGATGTGTTCAATCATAACCTGGAAACCGTGCCAAGACTCTATAAACAAGTGCGTCCCGGTGCGGATTATGCGGGTTCTCTGGAACTGTTAAGCAGGTATGGCAAAGCTCAGCCGCAAACGCCCACCAAATCCGGACTCATGCTTGGCGTAGGAGAGGAGCGGGAAGAAGTCCACGAGGTCATGAAAGATTTGTTGGCGCACGGCTGTTCAATGCTGACACTGGGCCAGTATCTTCAGCCAACCAAAGCGCATTTACCGGTTAAGAGCTATATCACTCCGGAACAATTCAATGAGTATGGCGCCGTTGCAAAGCAATTAGGCTTTAAGCAAGTGGCAAGCGCGCCAATGGTCAGGTCTTCCTACCATGCCGATCTTCAGGCCAAATCCATTATCTGAGCTGGTTCTCTGACTAGCGATTTTTGACGTTTTGGGTTTAAGCATGTTCGATTATTTCTCATCCATTACGTACCCGAAGTACAAATTAGCTATTGTGGTATTGATAACACTTAACGCCGTTATCTATGCCTTTGTCGATACCTTGACCAGCTCTGCCGATGCCCTGGCTTGGCTGGTATTGCTCGTTCTGTATGAACTGGAAGCTAATGACGCCGTTCCGATGGCTAAAAATATGCTTACTGTAATACGCAATGTCTTGATCGCGGTTATTGTGCTGGTGTTTGTCAGTTATGTTTATAACAGTGAATGGCTGGACGTTGTAAATTCCGCGTTTTGGTTCGCATTGATCGCTCTGCTTGAACTGGAAGTACGCTGGCCGGATAAAGTGATCAAATGCCGGCAAAGCTATTGGCTGGCAACCATAATTGTATTCGCGGGACTGGTTTGTGTTGTGATGGCTTGGGCATGGAAATCGGCATGGCTGGATGTTTATGATGCGGCGTTGTGGATAATTGCATTTGCCTATATTGAAATGGATATTTTTAAATTTTTGCAACGCAAACACCCATAATCCAGTCAAAATCGTTTTCGTAAAAACAAGCTGTCTTCGGATGAATTATCCGGATTTCCGGGGGGGTGTTTTACATTAATACCCCAGGAAACATGAAATACGATAAGATGCGCTAAGCCAAGCAAAGTTGATCAAGGTTCAATAGTAGCAGCGATGGACATAATCAACTTCAAATGTTCTTCCCAAAACTTACCATTCTGATTTTAGCCACGCATAAAAAAGCCCGCAAAAAGCGGGCTTCGTCCGGGTTTATTTTTATGTTCTGATGTGGACGCCTGCCATATAGTAGTGACGACAGGTTAATGTGTTGCGATTATTATTGTTGCTTTACCGCGTTACCGGTCGCTTCCCTCCCTCTTTGAAAGATTATGATATCTGACTGCCTTCCCGATAAAGTGTCTAGATTCTATTGGAAAAAAAACCATTTGTCCAGAAAAAGTGCGACATTTTGTCGCATATAAAAAATAGGTGTTTATCCTGGTAAGATTACGGTTGGTTCGTGCGGCCACTTTAGTTTTTGGGGCGGTATCGTAATGTTAGTACCTGCCAAATGATCATAGAAAAGGTGGAAATTTTTTAAACAAAATGAGAGTATTTAATTGACATATTAAAAATACAAGTGTATAAAAAAACTCATCATTTTGAGCGGGTATTGCTCTTTGTGACAGAATAAGAGTTTCATTTTCGAGTTGTTTGCTTTGGAGTAGCCGCATGAAAACAAGAAACCTAGTTATCGCCGTGTCGTTTTTATCCGCTGTTTTGATAGCACTGTCCTCGTGCAATATCGAGCATAAAATCGACAATGAGGTCGTCAAAATAATAAATCCCATTCGTCCCGGCTGCGGTCAAGGCGCGGGCAAGGTTCTCGATGAAGCCCAATGCGCCGGTGTTACAGCGGCCAAGTTGCCCGCTGCGGATGAGGACTACTTCCGTGACATGGATTACGGCGCGACGAAAGATCCAGCCGCGATTGCCGCCGAGCTCAAGCCCTATATTCCAGGTATTACGCCGGAGCAGGCGGTAGCCGCCACTGTCAAGGGGCGAAACAACTGGGTTGTCTGGACGGGCGGAAATGACCGCTTTTGGGATCAGTTATCACGCGACAGCGCCGGCAACCTGGATTTCCTGAAAACACTGTCCAACCATCCCAGCCTGAAATACAGCCGGGACAACCGCTGGAAATATCTCGGAGTCGTCAACGAACCCTGCTTCGACAAGAGCGCCGGGCCGCGTGCCGACCGCTTTGGTTTGTGGCTTGATGTGCGCAGTGCGGATTGTCCAGCCGACCCGTTCGAAAACGAGCAGAAATACCCCGGCGTGAGGTTCGGATCGCGTGGCAAGTTAATGCCGGCCGGTTCCTATTATGGCTATGCCACCGGCATCGTCGGTCTGCGCCTATTCCCCAACCCCGACTTCGATGAGGCGGCAGCGAAGCGTTGGGACCCAAAGCGCTATTATACCGATCCCAGCTATTACAACGACAAGAAACTGGTGAGGCCCTACCGGGTCGGCATGAGTTGCGGTTTTTGCCACGTCGGTCCCAATCCAGCCAACCCTCCGAGAGATCCTGAACATCCAAAATGGGAAAACCTGAACTCCAATCCCGGCGCGCAATATTTTTGGGTAGACCGCATTTTCACGCTGGATGCCGATCCCAGCAGTTTTGCCTACCAGTTGTTTCATACCTCTCACCCCGGAGCGCTGGACACTTCTTTCGTCTCTACCGACTACATCAACAATCCCAGAACTATGAACGCCATCTACAATCTCGGCGCTCGCATGTCCATGGCATTGAAGACGGGAAAGGAGACACTGGGCGGCGGCGAGTTGAACAATGCCCAGCTGAATCAGTACGTGCCGCCCAATTCTCCGCTGAACGGTTTTTTCAAGGCGCCTGATACCAGCTTTACGCCACGAGTTCTGAAAGACGGCTCGGACTCGGTCGGCGCCCTTGGCGCGCTCAACCGGGTGTACGTAAACATCGGCCTGTTTAGCGAAGAATGGCTGCAACATTTTATTCCGCTGGTCGGCGGCAAGGAAATCACGCCATTTCCGATTGCCACAGCCGATAAGAATTCAGCGTACTGGAACGCCACCAAGGCACAAACACCGGACCTCGCGTTATTCTTTCTCGCAACCGCCAAGCCGGATTATCTGAAAAATGCACCGGGCGGCGAACAGTATCTGAGCAAAGACGAAAAGACTTTGAAGCGAGGAAAGGTTGTGTTTGCCGAAACCTGTGCTCGCTGCCATTCCAGCAAACTGCCGGAAAAAGCGTTCTCGTTCTTTCCTGGAAATGGTTGTTCCGGTCCCGGTTATCTAGGCTGCTGGAACCGTTATTGGTCTTGGACCAAGACTGGCGAATTCAAAAAGGAAGCCAAGAAAATAGTCTTGTCCAAGGATTTCCTCGACAACAACTTTCTCTCCACCGATATGCGGGTGCCGGTCACGCTGCTGGAAACCAATGCATGCAGCCCGTTGGCCACCAATGCTCTGCGCGGTAACATCTGGGACAACTTTTCGTCCCAGTCCTACAAGGACTTGCCCTCCGTCGGCAAGGTTATCGTACATCATCCGCTTACCGGCAAGCCCGGCGAATACGTGATGCCGGCTGGCGGGCGCGGTTATACGCGACCAGCGTCCCTGGTCAGCATCTGGTCCAGTGCGCCGTTCCTGCTGAATAACCGCCTGGGAAGCTTTAACTGGAGCGGGTCCGTCGAGGATCGCATGAAATCTTTCGACGATTCCATCGAGCAACTGCTTTGGCCGGAAAGGCGTCAGGGGGAAAGACTGTACACGACCCGTTCAGGCAAGCCGGTCCCTGGCCATATCGATCTGACCACGGCGAGCAGCTACCTGAAGGTGCCGAAAGGCTTCTTGCCCGATTTCCTGCAAAAGGAACCCTTGTACGGGGTGTTGACGAATGTTGCGCCGTGGGCTGTGGCTGAGTCCGGCATCGAGATAGGGCCGATTCCGAAAGGCACGCCTGTGAATCTGGTTTCCAATATCGATCTGGAACAGCGAGGCAAGGTTTTCGACGTACTGCTGAAAGCCAAGCGCGATTTTAAGTCCCTGCCGCCCAATGCCGGCGATGCGAAAGCTAAAGCCGTGCTGTCGAATCTGGTGGAACCTCTGCTTTCCGTCAGCAAATGCCCTGATTTCGTTGTCAACCGGGGTCATTATTTTGGAACCGGTTATATGCAGGACGAGCCGGGGCTGAGCGATGAGGATAAACAGGCGCTGATCGAATTTCTCAAGACGATGTAGTTGCAGGGGGGGGCACATAGGGCAACCCCTGGGCGCAGAAGGCCAAAAGGTCCAAAGACTGGCGCACTGGATACTAAGGACTAACGGTTTTCTAATTAAGTTTTTGTGAGAGGAGAACATCATGACAAGCGCTAGTACATTGATATCGCTAACGCAACCGCCTTAATCCCGGGCAAAGTCTCCCTAAGAACGAACCACTGGGTTGGATGAATCAGGTTCGCCATGGTTTACGCAAAAGCCGCTGAACTGCGGAATAACAATAAGGAGTAATGAAAATGAATGACACTGTCAATAGCTGGTTGAGCAAATCGGTTGAGGAACTTGATGAAATCTATAGCAATGCCAAGCCGGGAGATATTCCCAATGGCGATACGCATGGCACTGCAATCCTCGCTGGTTCAGTCTTCTCAAAACTTGTGGCATTACTGGTTGGTCTTTATGCATGGCAGGGAAAAGTGTTTGATTTGTTTTGCCCAAGAGGCGATGCCGGCGTACTCGTCAACAAAATTACTCCCTTCAGTCTGACATTTGTCGTCGCCAAGGTCTATCGCGATGACAGCTGGCTGGATGGCAGAGAAACCATCGTGATTGATTATTCGAAAACTTCATTCTTTGCCAAATTGATTCGTGATGAAATTCGTGAAATCGAACCCGGCGTTTATCTCGGCAAAGTGTGGTGGAGGAAAAAACGCATCCTGGATTTTGCCCTGACTCAAGACAAAACCTAATAAGGAGTCTCGCAAATGTTTAGCTTGAGGCAGAAACCATGACGCCCCAATCCACCTTCATGATTACCGGAGCTGTGCGCGATGGTCAGTTGAAAAGTCTGCGCGACTTGCTGGCGACCATGAACAAGGCGCCCGGTCAGGTTGATCCCGATAACGGACTGGTGCCATTTGGCCGGTTTGACCGTCTGCATGTCGCGCGTTTTGTGATCATAGAAGCCACAACAGCGAATGAAATTAAAGAATTTGGCGTAACGCCTAGACCCTGGCCCCCTACCTTGGCGTTTCTGGGTGATTTTGACGGCGATAGGGAAACATTTCTTGCTGAACTTGTCGAGCTTGCTGGATCGGGACTGGAAAAAATATTTTCATTTTGTGTAGGGTTTCCCGATGCAAACAGCAATACCCTGCTGCAATGGCTGCAAACCCATAATATTGAGCCTAAAGCCAATTACATTAACTGGATTGGCAGAACAGTCAAGCAGGTGCATGAAGAAGCCGCGCTGCATAAAAGCCTATCCGCCTATTTACAGGAGATCGCCGATGAGGTTGGCCGGGAAAACACGCGTGCATTACGGCAAAAGCTGTTGTCTTATGTCGAAATGGAAAAACAGGCCGGACGGCTGACGTTAACGCCGCCGGAACCGTCGCCTTGCGGATGGAAAATCCAGAATTTAGTGCACAAGATAGGCGTGCCGCTAATACTGCTGTTGTTTTCGCCATTTTTTATATTGATTGCACCATTTTTTGCCTTGCGTCTACGAATGCTGGAGCGCTCTGATCCTGAGCTGTTTATCCGGCCAACAGCCGAACATATTAAAGCACTTTCAGCGCAAGAAGACTGGTTTGTCAGTAATCAGTACAGTGTGTTCGGTGATGCGAAGCCGGGGCTTTTCCGCTTGTTGACCTTCAAGTTTATTTTGCTGCTGACCGATTATGCCGCCAGACACATATACAATCATGGCTTTCTCGCCAGGATAAAGACCATACATTTTGCCCGCTGGGTATTCATGGATGATGACCATAGGGTTTTCTTCGCCAGTAATTACGATGGCAGCCATGAGAGCTATATGGACGATTTTATCAACAAGGTCGGTTGGGGGCTGAATCTTACCTTCGGAAATGCAGTAGGTTATCCCAGTACCAGATGGTTAATTAAAGAGGGAGCCGGACGCGAGCAAGTCTTCAAATATACACAACGGCGGCATCAAATACCCACCGAGGTCTGGTACAAGGCTTATCCTGATTTCACTGCCTACGAATTATCGCGCAACGCGCGAATTCGCCAAGGCGTGGAAATTCGCCAGGACACCGATGAAGAGATTCATGAATGGCTAAGCCTAATCTGATCCGGGAGTTATGGAGATGACAAATTCAAGCGATTTAAACTTTGACGATCTGCAAGCATTACTGCGTTGCAGCCATAAAAACCTGAAGGACACTTGCTTTCTGTTGCTGAATATTATCGATGCGGACGCAGCCAAACAATGGCTGAATTCCGCTCCGGTCAGCAATGCAGTCTTGACAGACCCGCCGCCAAACACGGCGTTGCAGATTGCTTTCTCTGTCGATGGCCTGCGTGCATTGGGCCTAAAGGAAACCGTTATCGACAGCTTTTCCGACGAATTCATTTTCGGCATGTCCGGTGATGAAAGCCGCTCACGCCGGCTGGGTGATGTCGGCGCTAACGCGCCCGAATACTGGGATTGGGGCGGCGATGCTGCTCAAGTGCCGCATATGCTGTTGCTGCTCTATGCTGAAAAAGGCGGTATCAAAGCCTGGCGAGAAACGGTTCAGGGCAAACAGTTCTTGAAAGCTTTCAAGTTGCTTAGGGAATTGCCCACACTGGATATAGGCGACATAGAACCTTTCGGGTTTATTGATGGCATCAGTCAACCGCGGATTGATTGGGCGCGGCAGCAAAGCACGGACTCACATGAACGTAATCGTTACTCAAATTTACTGGCGGCCGGTGAAATAGTGCTTGGCTATCGCAATGAATACGGTCAGTATACGGCGCGGCCGCTGATTGATCCGAAACAAGATCTCGTGGCTGCGGTATTACCTGATGCGGAAGACCAGCCGAACCAAAAAGATTTCGGCAGGAACGGCAGTTATCTGGTGCTGAGGCAGTTGGATCAGGATGTGCCGGGCTTCTGGCAGTTTATTGACAAGGCGAGCGGCTCCATGGCTGAAAAACGTGAGCAACTGGCTGCGGCTATGGTAGGAAGACAGCGCAATGGTGCGCCGTTGCTTCCTCCGGCTAGCGAAAAAATACCCGGAATTCCGGACGATGATCAACGCAACCGCTTTAACTTCGATCCGGATCCGGGCGGAAACCGATGTCCGGTCGGTGCGCACATTCGCAGAGCCAACCCGAGAACGGGTGATTTACCGCCCGGTATAACAAGCTGGTTTACCTGGCTGATCAGGTTCTTGGGTTTTGGAGGCAAACCGGATGAAGATTTGGTGGCCTCCTCCCGCTTTCATCGTATATTGAGGCGCGGTCGAGGCTATGGCCCCGTACTGCCGCCGGAAGAAGCCATCAAGCCAGATGCGCCCGCCGCCGAGCGTGGTTTACAGTTTATCTGCCTGGTAGCCAATATATCAAGACAGTTTGAATTTGTTCAAAACGCATGGGTTATGAACACCAAATTCGATGGCGTCCAACAGGAAAGGGATCCCTTGTTGGGGCATCGTAAGCCGTTAATCAGTGGTGAAGTAACTGATCAATTCAATCGTCCCGATCCGGCTGGCCCCAAGCACATAACCTGTCATTTGCCGCAGTTTGTCACGGTACGCGGAGGCGGTTATTTTTTCATGCCTGGATTGCGCGCACTAAAGTACCTTGCAACATTACCCGCCAAAGGGAGTGAGATTTCATCATGACGATCAAAAACCGTATACTAAATATTATTCACCGGTTTTTACTGAAACTCTTGCATATCGAGCGCCGGCTGGAACCCTGGTTTCGTCCGCAGTGGAACGTTCTTTTTCGAGAGCCGTCCGTCAGATTTGTCCAGTACCTTATTAATCTGCGCCGCAAAGATGAAGGCTTGAAACTGGCTGAGGAAAAAATCGACCCGGATGAAGAACAAAGCCTGAATAAAATCATCGACCAGATGGCTGACCAGATGCGCTCGCGTTTTAAACCCGGAGGTTATGAACGGGGCGGCAATACCAAAACCCACGGCGTGTTGAAGGCGACTGTCACTATAAGGGATGACCTGCCGGAACATTGCCGCAAGGGCGTTTTCGCCACGCCCCGCAGCTATCCCGCCTATGTGCGCTACGCAGGCCCCGGCCCGGATGTTCCTGCCGATATTGAAGATGTCGGCTTTTTGAGTATGTCGGTAAAGCTGATGGGGGTGCCCGGCGTAAAACAAATGGAGCGCATGGGTCTTACGGATGCGGAGAAATTATCCCAGGAAAAATTCACCCAGGATTTTATTACGACCAGCGGCGGCCCGACGTTTGTTACGCCTAATTCACGGGAAAATGTCAAGTTGCAGTATTGGAGCTTGCTTCGTATGCCGCTCTTTTACTTTATTAATCCATTTGATTCCCACTTTCTGGATATGTTTATGCAAAGCCTGTTTAACGAAACCCAGTATAACCCGCTGGGGCAGCGTTACTGGAGCTGTACCCCATACCTGCTGGGCGAAGGCTTGGCAGTGATGTATTCGTTTGCGCCGAAAACAAAAGTCGAAACCCACATACCGGGTTTGCCTTTTGGTAAGGTGCCATTCAATTATTTGCGGGAAAACATGATTAAAACGCTGAACGAAAAAGATGTCGAATTTGATCTGATGATTCAGTTACAAACCGATCCGCATTTAATGCCCATTGAAGACTCTTCGGTTCGCTGGCCGGAAAAATTGTCCCCGTTTATTCCCGTCGCCACGGTGCATATACCAAAACAGCGATTTGAATCGGAAGCCCTGATTGAGTTTACCAAACGCCTTAAAATGAATCCATGGCATTGCCTGCCGGAACACCGGCCACTGGGTAATCTGAACCGGGCTCGCTTAAGGTTGTATTCCGAGCTGTCCAAATTCCGTCAGGATATGAACCAGACTACGCATCTCGAACCAACCGGGGATGAGGTATTCGATTAGCTATAAGAGTTGTAGCGGTTTTAATACACATAATTTTTCCAAAACCGTTGCTTTGATCATTTATTAATCTTACAGATGTGATGAGCATTTTCACAATTCCTAGTTGAAAAGACTCATTGCCCAAAAGCCGCTATTCAAGTTGCGAATTCGAAGTTCAGCAAGATAACGATGTTTATTCAACACGGGTTACTATCGCCGGAACTGGATTTGCGCCCGTAATCCGGACGGGCGGCTTTCGGATGAAAGCATGCCCGCTTAACAATAGCTTGTGGCTTTAACCGGGTAATTTAGATAAATAAATGCGGGTTACGGCCTTCAAAATATTTGCGGCGCAACCGAAAGTCCCATGGCTTGTTATCTACCGCCATCCATTGCCCAGATAAGAACCTGCAGCTGCGCCGATTCCGGCGGCAACGGGGTTGCCGTTACCCATTTCGTAGCCAAAGACGCTCCCTATAACTCCCCCAGCCAAGCCTTGATGCGAACGCTGATCATAGCCGGAGTATCTGGGTGGTTGGGGATAATAATTGGCTTGCGGCGGCGGATAGTAGTTTATTTGCGGCTGCGGATAATAATTTATTTGTGGTTGAGGATAATAATTTCCACGGAAACGGCCATGATGTCCCCAGCCATGATGACCATGTCCTCCCCATCCATGTCCGTGACCATCAGCATAGGAGATAGACGAATACATAATTACAGCAGTAATTAATTGGATTAAAACAAATAATTTTTTCATTGCATTTACCTCGATAAGTAATCAATTCAGTATTGATTTAAGTCAAACAAAATCACATCTTTTAGCTCTGGCGATCAGTATTGCCTGTTGTACATGAACGAATGCTTAATAAAGATTAAGCTCGTGTTAAACGCCGATGATACGAAGACAGTAATTTCTGCAGTTCTTCATAAGCCGTTTGGTTCACCTTGATGAAATAGCCTTCGTCCTAAAAATGCTGTGCCTTGCGCTTTATTTTCAGTCATTCCCGCCTGAATGCCGTAAAGTTCGGCATGAAAATGCGAGGATGTGTCGCAATGTTTTTCAAAGTCAGGGACAATACACGGTTTTTAGTTATTGAAATGCCGGTAATTTGTTTTATAAGGTTGCGCATTTTTCAAAAATTGTCATTCTGTACGCTGTAATTATCCATGTCCGTTGGGGTGGCTCTTACTTACCATATCAACAGCAGAACTAAATCTGAAATCCGTAGATACGGCTACTGAATAAGCATTAGTTCAAACTCATTGCCGCTTGCAAATCAAAACATAGAGCAGAACAAATACAAATGAACCATATTAAATATTTTTTTAGAAATGCCTATATAAGTTCAATACTAGGGACAGCGGCTGTCTTGTTTGCTTTAAAACAACTTCAATTTATTTTCGAAAATTCATCGCCATTACAGCTCTTTTTAGTCGTAGTCGCCTTTGCTACCTGGCACGGAGGATTAAAAGCCGGGCTCTTTATTACGATGTTCAGTGCGGCGGTAAGCGATTATTTCTTGTTCGAGCCTTACAATTCATTTTATACGGCCGACACTAGAGAAATGCTGCGCATCTTTTTTTTTATAACTGTAGGCACAATATGCAGCCTGATCATTGCACGTATACACAATCAGGAAAAACGGGCGCTAAATGCAGTCATGGAGCGAGAAACACAGCTCAAGCAGGAAGTTGCCGAACGCAACCGGACAATAGCGGAAAGGGATTTATATGTTTCACTCGTTAAAAGCGGCACCGAGTTTACCGGTATGTGCGATACAGGCGGCGTGCCATTTTTTATCAATGATGCCGGACTGCGTCTCGTGGGTCTGGATAATGTCGAAGAGGGCTTTAAAACACCTATCAAGGATTACTTTTTTCCGGAAGATCAGGCATTTATTATGGATGAGTTTATTCCCGCGGTATTCCGGAACGGCCGTGGCGAGATCGAAATCCGCTTCCGGCATTTCAAGACCGGGGAAGCGCTGTGGATGATCTACAAAGTCTTCACGCTGAAGGACTTGAACGGCAATATAATTGGCTTGGGTACGGTGAGCACGAATATTACAGAGCGCAAGCATATCGAAGAAGCATTGCGCGAGAGTCAAAGGGATTTAAATCGCGCCCAGGCGGTCGCTCATATAGGCAGTTGGCGCATGAATGTCCGCAATAATATACTGGAATGGTCTGATGAAAATTTTCGAATTTTTGGCATACCCAAAGGCACGCCGTTAACGTATCAATCATTTCTGGATAGCGTCCACCCGGCAGACAGGAACAGAGTCGATGCGTCATGGAACGAGGCCCTTAAAGGCGAGCCTTACGATATTGAACACCGGATTATAGTAGATCAGAAAATCAAATGGCT
This sequence comes from Methylobacter sp. KS41, assembly GCA_002862125.1. Lineage (GTDB taxonomy): Bacteria > Pseudomonadota > Gammaproteobacteria > Methylococcales > Methylomonadaceae > Methylobacter_C. The sequence goes on from PHSP01000003.1 coordinate 911,746, forward strand.
GCGCGAACAGGCTGAACTTGAATTTAATGAGCGCGGAACGCTGCTTGGCGTTTTTGGAACAACCGAGGATATTACCGATATCAAAAACAGTCAGGAAGCATTGGAACAAGAACGCGCCCTCCTTAGCCAAGTAATTGATGCGGCGCCCAGTGTGATTTTTGTTAAAGACCGGGAGGGGCGGTTTCTTTTAGGTAATGAGGCGTTGGCCAGGAGTTATGGTACAAGTTCTGAAAGTTTAATTGGGCTTACCGAGGAGGACCTCAATTCCAATGCTGACGAAGTGATTCATTTTTATCAAGAAGACCTCGATGTTATAAGCAGTTGCATTCCCAAACTCCTCCCGGAGGTAAAAGTCACCCATGCCGATGGCTCCATACACTGGTACAACACGGTCAAGATTCCGCTGATCGACGGCGAAAACTGTAACAAAGTGCTAGTTGTGGCGACCGACATTACTGAACGCAAACGCTATGAGAATGAGCTACGCCAAGCGGACAGCCGTAAAGACCAATTTCTGGCGATGCTGGCCCATGAGCTCCGCAATCCGCTGGCGCCCATCCGCAATGCCGTGCAACTGCTGAAAATGCGTAAAATCCCAGATCCCGCAATGGAGCGGGTTTGTAATATCATTGAGCGTCAGGTAGCTCATATGGCGCAATTGCTTGACGACCTGCTGGATGTCGCCCGCATCAAGCATGGCAAAATCAGGCTGAAAATCGAGCCTATGCTGATTAACGATATTGTAAACCATGCGGTAGAAGCCAGTCGTCCGCTGATAGAGTCGCGCGGACAGAAATTGACCATTTCAATTGCTGCAACGCCGCAATGGATCGAAGGCGATCGAATCCGGCTGGCGCAAGTGCTGTCCAACTTGCTTAACAATGCCGCCAAGTTTACCAGCGAGGGTGGCAGAATTACCTTGAGCGCGAACCGCGAAGGCTCCGATGTTGTCATCGAAGTCCGGGACACAGGGATTGGCATCTCCCCCGAAATTCTGCCGCAAATTTTCGATCTCTTCACTCAAGCCGACGATTCTCTCGCCCATTCTCAAGGCGGACTCGGTATAGGACTGACTCTGGTCCGTCAACTTGTTGAGAAGCATGGCGGGACTATCACGGCAGCGAGTGCCGGCACCGGTCAGGGCAGCTTATTTACGGTGCGGCTGCCGGCATTGCCGGCGGGTTTTTCTCCTGCCGGACCCATGCCGGACGAATCAGCGTTGCCGGTGCGCAAATTCCGTATTTTGATTGTGGACGACTATGCCGATGCTGCCGAAAGCCTGATGATGGTGTTAGCAGAGCAAGGGCATGAGGTTGAAACAGCTGATTGCGGCATGAAAGCGCTCGAACAGGCGCAAGTTTTTCAGCCGCAGGCAGTGCTGCTCGATATTGGTCTTCCCGATCTAAACGGTTTTGAAGTCGCCAAACGGCTACGCGCATTGCCGGAAACCCGGGATGCAATTTTGATAGCCTTAACTGGTTACGGACAGCCTGAATACCTTGAGCTTTCCAAATCCGCGGGGTTCAACCATCAGTTGCTTAAGCCGGTAGATTTTGAGAAGTTAGCCATGTTGCTGACATCCCCAACGGATAAGCGTTCCGGCAAGACATTATTGGGATAATGAAATTATGCGCATTAGCGCTTTCTCATAAAAACTTTATTGATTTGGGCATTGATTTCAGAGTGGAAACTAAATCGGTGAAATTCTCTATGGCGGCCTGAAAGTTTTGCGGTGATGTTTTTCTGATCAGCCCTTTAAGTCGCCAGTTGTTATTGTCATGCTATTCACTGGTGCTAGGGCTCCAGTAAGCTTGGCTAATTGATCCGGCGGCCACCAACTGATCGACAATTCGATCCAACTCATCAGAATCAATCGATGTCGGTAACAGCGTGGCGAAGATTTGAACTTCATTCTGCATAAAGGGATGAATATCAAAGTCACTTATCGGATAGTTACAGGTTTCAAGTAAATTTTCCAGTTGATCGCGCGCTTCTTTTTGGCGTTGCCGTTTACAGATTACACAGACCGTATAAGTAACCTCGCTGGTTTTATCATTAATGGGCGTGCGATTGATTGCATTCACTATAGGTCTCAACAACGTATTTCCAGCCAGCACGAACAGCGCAGCAATAACGGCTTCCGCTATAAGATCCGCGCCAGCGCAAGCGCCAACTGCCGCTGTTCCCCACAATGTAGCCGCAGTATTTAAGCCGCGAATATTGCCATCGCTCTTCATAATAACGCCAGCGCCGAGAAAACCAATGCCGGATACGACATAAGAGACCACATGGACGGCTCCCTCATGGCCTGTTAGCCGGTTGCCCATATCAACAAATACCGACGCGCCAACCGCGACCAGCACGTTAGTGCGTAAACCTGCCGTGCGTTGCCGGTATTGGCGCTCAAGCCCGATCATGGCCCCTAAAATAAATGCGGTAGTCAGGCTGATAAAAGTATCCAGTAGCGATTCAATGTTAATATTGATTAATGCTTGCATAAATTTATATTTAATAAGCCAGATAGGGAATCCAGGCTTTTCTGACCGCCGGAATAAATCCGTAAAAGGCGGGCAAAAAAGCCTGCCCGCCCTGCACAACCTACCCCATCAACGCCTTCAATACGGCCTGCAAGGTCGTATTGGCATCGCCAAACAGCATGCGGGTGTTTTCCAGCACGAACAATGGATTGCCCACTCCCGCGTAACCCAACGTATGCTGCTTGATAGGTTAAAAAAATGCCTTCAAAACCAGCGACAACACGCCAGCCAGCAAAACACCCATCATCCATTTTTGCACAGCCTGATCGGTTTTGATGGGGGGCAGTTCTTTTTCAAGTTTGTGGTCAAAATAATCTTTGGTAATCAGTGGGTCTTGTGCTTCGGCAATAACACGGATAATTGCTTCCGCTTGTGTCTGCTGGAAACCGGCTGCTTTAAGTTTGTCAACGAGTTGTAAGGTATCAAAGGTAATAGTGGTCATGGTGCGCTTTCCAAGTGGAGAAGGTTTCTTACAAGTATTACACGTTTTTAAGCTAAACAAAATTAGCCATGTAAGAATCGCATACAACAAAACGTTTCGGGTAAATCAAGCCCAAAAAGATACCTTATCGTTAACCCAACACATGGCACATGAAATGTGTTGGGTTGCAAAAAGCGCAACCCAACTTACTCAGCTCATGGGGTGCTCGGCCACAACAGAGCAACAGCCACCAAAATTATGCCTGCGGCGGCGACGTTCCAAACCAAAGAAGGAACAATGTGCACGCGAGAGAGCGGAATGTAAGCTAAACGAGCTCAAAAATAGAGCTGTACCCCCCAAAAACGTTAGCGTGCCCTTTCGGCTTGCGACATGTGCCGTAAGAACAAGGGCGGCAAACAACGGAAAGGTCTCAAGAAAGTTAGCCGAGGCGCGAGCAAATTGATGTTCCGCCCCCGTGAACGAGTAAACCATGCAAGCTTCGAACAAGCTAAGATTTTCCACGAGTCGTATCCGTATATGGACTCCTCCCGTTTTGCAAGCACTTAATTACTTCTGGATTGGGGTACGACTGCACACGTATATCCGGCCTATGAATTGAGCGTTTGTGCTCTGGCCATAATGGGCTATTCGCGCGTATGCTCCTAATCGCCCTATCGTGCTCAAGGCACTGCGGATTCGTAAGGTTTTGCAAACGCCGGTTCGACCTGTTTTCCATCAGTAGTTATTGCTTCACAATCGTGGGTGGATGGGTTCCTTTATCTCAACCGGCTTGGGTTTGAAGGCTCGCCTTCGAACTCAAGCCGGTTCGCCCTCCGGCAGGTAATCGGTTTCTTTGCTCAGCAGAGCCCAAGCTATACGCGCATTTTTGTTAGCCAAGGCGACAGCGGCAATGTTTTTATTGCGTCTGCTACATAAGTTTTGCAACCAGCGACTGCGCGGATCGTCTTTCTTTCCCACGACTTTTAACGCAGATCGAGCACCATGAATCAGCAGCGTGCGCAAGTAAGCATCGCCACGCTTACTGATACCCAGCAGTCGATCTTTGCCTCCACTGCTGTGTTGTCTGGGTGTTAGACCCAGCCAGGAGGCCATGTCCCTTCCACGTTGAAATTGCTTACCATCTCCGATTGCGCAGATCAAGGCCGTGGCGATAATCGGACCAATGCCCGGAATCTGTTGCAAACGCTTGGCGGCTGGATTGCTAGTAGCCAGCGTTTTTATTTTCTTATCCAGGTCATCAACACGTTCATCCAGCGTAACAAGATCTTGTCTTAACCCATCAAGCAGCACTTTAAAGTCAGCAGTCAACCCATTTTCAGTCTCTTCAAGTAACTGCGGTAAGGCGTTACGAAGCACATCCACACGCCGACCAACGACAATACCATATTCGGCGAGCAAACCTCTAATCTGGTTTACTTTCGCGGTACGCTGTTTCACTTGCTCACTGCGGATGCGATGAAGGGCCTGAATATCTTGCTGAGCGATGGTCTTAATCGCAACGAACCGCATGTTAGGACGCGCAACCGCTTCGCAGATCGCTTCCGCATCATTGGCGTCGTTTTTGTTGCTTTTAACGTAGGGTTTAACAAACTGCGGCGCCATCAATTTAACGGTATGACCCAGCTTTTGTAGCTCTCTTGCCCAATAATGCGCACCGCCACAGGCTTCCATACCAATCAAGCAGGGCGGCAGCTTTTTAAAGTAATCCAACAATTGGACTCTACGTAACTGCTTGCGTAATACGACCTTTTCTTGACCATCAACGCCATGTACTTGAAAGACCTGTTTTGCCAAATCGATACCTATTCGTTTAATATTCATGTCGGACTCCTCCGCTAGTTTGTCTGATATGTTTAATCATATCAGTCTGGCACTCTGATGCCGATAGGTGGGAGGAGTCCATCCCATTGCCCTACAATTTATGCACCTTATGGGTTGGGTTTTGGCGTGACAAAAAGGCTTTGGTTATTCCGAAACAGTTGGTAAATCGGTTATATCTCCGCACCAATCGACTGGTAAAATACCATCAGCAACATAGCGATGAAAAACACGTAAGATGCAATTCGTAGGGCGCAATAGGCGCTAGCCGTATTGCGCCGCATGTGATGCACCATTCGGCGTAATACGCTGTCGCTATTGCGCGCCCTACAAACCTACCCCATCAACGCCTTTAATACGGCCTGCAAGGTCGTATTGGCATCGCCAAACAGCATGCGGGTGTTTTCCAGCACGAACAATGGATTGCCCACTCCCGCGTAACCCGACGCCATGCTGCGTTTTAGCACGATGGTGGTTTCACCTTTCCAGCATTCCAATACCGGCATGCCGGCAATCGGGCTGTTGGGGTCGTTGAGCGCCGACGGATTGACAATATCATTGGCCCCGATGACAATCGACACATCAACATTGACGAAATCATCGTTGATTTCATCCATTTCAAAAACGATGTCGTAAGGCACTTTGGCTTCCGCCAGCAACACATTCATGTGGCCGGGCATGCGTCCCGCAACCGGGTGGATGCCGAAACGCACTTTTTTGCCTTTATCCCGCAACAGCTTGGTGATTTCATAAACGGTATGCTGGGCCTGCGCGACCGCCATGCCGTAGCCGGGAATAATCATGATATTTTTTGCGGCTTGCAGCAGTTGCGCGGCTTCTCCGGCGTCGATAGGCTGTACTTCGCCTTCGATGGCGGCGGCTTCACCCCCTGAAGACGTGCCAAAGCCTCCGGCTATCACACTGAGGAAATGCCGGTTCATGGCTTGGCACATGATGTAACTCAGGATCGCCCCGCTGCTGCCGACCAGCGCGCCGGTAACAATCAGTAAATCGTTGCTTAACATGAAGCCCGTTGCCGCCGCCGCCCAGCCGGAATAACTGTTGAGCATGGAGATAACCACCGGCATATCCGCGCCGCCTATCGCCATGACCATGTGTATGCCGAAAATCAGGGCAATGGCCGTCATGATGGCTAACGGTATGATGGCATTGCCGCCGTCTTCGGTTTGTTGCAGGAACATATAGCCCAGAACGATTGAGGCAAGCAATAACATCAGATTGAACCAATGGCGGCCCGGCAATAACATCGGTTTGCCGCTGATTCTTTCACTGAGCTTGCCAAAAGCTATCACTGATCCGGAAAAAGTAACGGCGCCGATGAGGATGCCGATATAAATTTCCAATTCGTGGATAGTTTTTTCTGCGCCGGTGATGGAAATGGAGCTGTCCATAAAATTGGCATAACCGACTAAAACCGCAGCCAAACCTACCAGACTATGCATGATGGCGACCAGTTCCGGCATTTGCGTCATTTCAACTGTGAACGCTGCTTTAGCGCCAATGCTTCCGCCGATTATGAAGGCCACGATTAAAATGCCGTAAATGGTCGCCGTTCCGCTTAAAGCGGTATTGAAAATTGTCAGCTCTATGCCGGTCTTGCCGTTAACCGCTCCGCTTAATATCGTAGCGAAAACAGCAATCGCCATGCCCAGCATGCCGTAATAATTGCCCTTGCGTGCTGTTTCCTGATTGCTTAAACCGCTCAGGCTTAGAATGAACAGAATGGCGGCGACGATGTAAGACATCGTAACTAAACTGTGGGACATTGTTATCTCCTGTTATTTTCTGAACATTTCTAACATACGGCGGGTGACTAAAAAGCCGCCGACAATATTGATGGATGCGAGCAGTATGGACACGCCGGCAAGAATAGTGACGGTAGCGTGAGGTGTGGAAATCTGCACCAATGCGCCGATGACGATAATGCTGCTAATGGCGTTGGTTACGCTCATTAACGGGGTGTGCAGTGAATGCGAGACATTCCAGATCACTTGATAACCGACGAAAACCGCCAGCACAAAGACGGTAAAATGCGTCATGAATGATTCCGGTGCGACAGCGCCAATGCCGAACAGAATCAGGCCGCCAATGATCGCCGGCAGAAGTTGCTTGACTACGGGAGGGATAATTGATTTTTTTTGCTGCTCCAGTACCGACGGATAAGCTGGCGCTTCCGTTTGCGGAGCCGGTGCGGCGGAAAGTTTCGGCGCGGGGGGCGGCCAGGTGATATTGCCTTCTTTGATGACGGTGGTGCCGCGTATAACCTCGTCATCCATATTGACGATGATAACGCCGTTTTTTTCAGGGCAAAGTTCGGTTAACAAATGCCGCAGATTGGTTGCATATAGCTGGCTGGACTGGTTGGCTAAGCGGCTGGGTAAATTGGTATAGCCGATAAGGGTCACATCGTGTTTTACCACAACCTGGTCCTTTTCAGTCAGTTCGCAGTTGCCGCCTTGTTCAGCGGCCAAATCCACGATCACGCTGCCCGGTTTCATCGATTCAACCATCGCGGCGGTAATTAATTTTGGCGCGGGTTTGCCTGGAATTAACGCGGTAGTGACGATGATATCCACTTCTTTAGCTTGTTCTGCAAATAATGCCATCTCGGCGTCAATGAATTCCTTGGACATGGTTTTTGCATAACCGCCGGTTCCCCCTCCTTCTTCCTTGAAATCCAGCATTAAAAATTCAGCATCCATGCTTTCAATCTGTTCTTTTACTTCGGGCCGGGTATCAAACGATCTGACAATTGCGCCCATGCCTTTTGCCGCGCCAATGGCGGCAAGACCCGCAACACCCGCGCCTATGATCAGAACCTTGGCGGGCGGTATTTTACCGGCGGCGGTAATTTGTCCGGTAAAAAAACGCCCGAAATATTGTGCGGCTTCAACGATAGCCCGGTAGCCGGCAATATTGGCCATGGAGCTTAAAGCATCCAGCTTTTGCGCACGGGACATACGCGGCACACTGTCCATGGCCAGAACAGTCGCATGTTTTGCAGCCAGCTTCTGCATTAACGCTTCATTTTGCGCAGGCCAGATAAAGCTTATTAAACAAGCGCCTTGGGATAACAGATCAATTTCTTCTATTGCCAGTTTAAGGTTACGTTCCGGAGCGCGCACTTTCATGATGATATCGGATTGCTTCCAAAGCGCCCTGGTATCGGTTACGATTTCAACACCTGCTTCCTTATAGGCCTCATCCGGAATATTCGCGCCGAGACCCGCTCCGCTTTCGACGCTAACGGAAAATCCCAGTTTCATAATTTGCGCGGCGGCCTCCGGCGTAGTGGCTACACGCATTTCACCGTGGTGAATCTCTTTAGGTATACCAATCTTCATACAGTCTCCTGTGGTTGTGATTTAGGGCATAATAACGGGCAAGCTGGTTTTGATGAGAACTAAAACCCAAGTCGCTGAGCATAGGTGATTAGGCTTTGATTTTCAATAAAAAAAAGCAAATTGATCATTATGGTTATTTTTCGGGCTGCCAAAGCATTCAGGTTGATTAAAAATATTGCGGATATTAAACATTCAGTGGATAAATTAGAAAATGAAAATTCTTGTTTTAAAGATAGTTTACAGCCTTGAAATGCGAGTTGAATACAGCTGATGTTTTTCTCCAAGGATTTTATCGAGACCGCTGAAGGACTTATTTTTGCCGTCGTAGCGCATGGCGTGGAACAAGGCAAAGTGTTGTGTTTTTTGCGTTATGTCAAGGATAACCCAGGCTGGAAAAAAGTCTCGACGGAGACGGCCAACGCCTTCCTTGAGCAACATCATCCCGGTTACCTGCATTATTCGCCGGTCTTGGATGCTCATTTACATGCGGTAGCCATAGAGCGGATTGTCAAGCATCACCGGCCTAAGCAACGCCTGCAACAGATTATGCAAGCAAATCAATTGGATGCTATTGAACGCGATCTGTTTCAGCTGTGTGACTTATTCCGGCGTCACGGCCTGGATTTAACGCAAACCGGCATTACCGGTTCAATACTGGTTGGAGTGCAAAAGCAAACTTCGGATATTGATTTGGTTTGTTATGGAAGGGATGTTTTTCATCGGTGCAGAGCCATAACCCGTGAGCTGATAGGGCAACAGAAGTTGCAGGAGCTGAATGACCGGGATTGGCAGGAATCTTACCAGCGCCGCTCCTGTGAGTTGAGCTTTGCCGACTATGTCTGGCATGAACGGCGCAAAACCAATAAAGCCGTTATTAACGGACGCAAATTCGATTTGAACTTCATCGATGATTCGCTTCGCTGTGAATCCGCAAGTTATCAAAAATGCGGATCCATTAAGCTGCATAGCGTCATTACAGAAGATAAACATGCTTTCGATTATCCGGCTGAATTTAAAATTGACCATGAAGAATTCGATGCCATTGTCAGTTTTACCGCAACCTATACGGGGCAAGCCGTTAAAGGCGAAACGGTGGAAGTGTCGGGGGTGGCGGAGAAGACGCCGCAAGGGCTTAAACGTATCGTGGTGGGTTCCAGCCGTGAAGCGCGCGGCGAATATATTAAGGTCATCCGTGCCTAAGTTAAGCGATTTTTCCGCCGTCATTTTTGACATGGATGGCCTGGTTTTGGATACTGAAACCACCTACTTTGCCGCCTGGCAACAGGCGGCAAAAGCAATGGGCTGCGAGCTTTCCAAAGCCTTTTGCCTGTCGCTGTCAGGGCTGCATAATAAAGATATAGAGCTAAAGCTTAGGGCTGGTTGCGGCGCTGATTTTAATCTGCGGGAATTTAATCGCTTAAGCGGTGTTTTTTGGCGTCAACACGTTAATGCCCACGGCATAAAAATTAAACACGGGTTTTTCCAGTTGCTGGAATATATCAGCCAGCAACAAATCCCTTATTGTCTGGCAACCAACAGCCGTGCTGTTAATGCTTATGAATGTCTCGACTTTGCTGGAATAAAAGAGCTTTTTTCCACCATCATCACCCGCGATGATGTTGAGCGCGGCAAGCCCGCGCCGGATATCTTTTTAAAAGCAGCCGGGTTGTTACAAGCGCCCATTAGGCAATGTCTGGTGCTGGAGGATTCTTGCGCGGGTATTGAGGCGGCATCCAGGGCGGGGGCTTTTTCCGTCTTTATTCCGTCTACAGAGTCTGTCGATCCGATAGCCGTCGAGCTGTGTGATTTGATGATGACGGATTTGGCGCGTACGCTGCTTGCCCTAAAGGATGGAAGCGGGGACGATTAACGTTCATCCGTTTCAGGGTTTTCAGGTCTGACGCTTTGGAAAATCAGTTCGCTAAGTTCCCCCATCATTAGGTTAATCCTGTATAATTTGCGAATTTTTATGCAACACAGCACGCCATCAGTGATAGCTCAATATTCTAAAGTTTCAGTCATTGCCCCGGCCAGATTACACATGGGGTTTATTGATTTAAGCGGCTCCTTGGGCCGTCATTTTGGCAGCATCGGCGTTGCGCTTAACGAACACGCCACCCGTTTAACATTAACCCGCGCCGGAGAGCGCGCCATTACCGGCCCTTCCGCAAAACGCGCCGGTAAATGCCTGACGCAGATGTGTCAGGCATTAAACGTCTCCGACAAGCTTGCTATCACTATTGAAGCAGCTATTCCCGAACATGTCGGCTTGGGTTCAGGCACGCAAATGTCGCTGGCGATAGGCTCTGCACTCAATGCGTTTTATGGCTTGGGGTTGACGGTGCGGGATATTGCTTCCTTGATGGACAGAGGCTTGCGTTCTGGTGTTGGCATTGGCGTATTTGAGCAGGGAGGTTTGGTGGTTGATGGCGGGCGCGGAAAAAAAACCATTACGCCCCCGATTCTTGTGCATCTGGATATACCAGCCTCCTGGCGGTTTATTCTGGTTCTCGATAAGCGGGGACAGGGCTTGCATGGACAAAAGGAAATAGAGGCATTCAAGGAGTTACCGCCTTTTCCAAAGCAGGAAGCCGAGCGTTTGTGTTATATGCTGTTGATGCAGGGCCTGCCCGCAGTGGCGGAGCATGACCTGGCTAAGTTTGGCGAGGTGATTACCTGTTTGCAGCGCTCGGTCGGTGAACATTTTGCAAGCGCCCAGGGCGGCGTTTTTACCAGCCCTGAAGTGGCTGAAGCAATGCAATGGCTTACTCAACAGGGAGCAGTGGCGATTGGTCAAACTTCATGGGGGCCTACCGGATTCTGTGCGATTGATGGCGTAGCGCTGGCGGGAACAATCACGCAAGCGGCCAGTGCGAAATTTGCACATTTCGATAACCTGAGTTTTGTTACTGCGAGCGCGCGTAATACGGGCGGGGAAGTATTTGTTTTTTAGGGCTGGAAGGTATTCAATAAGCGTAATTAAAATTCCGGGCAAGTTAGCGGTAACGCGGCTTGCGTGGGTTGTTTGATGTACCACGCCACAAAGAACATAAAAAGATGAACGCTCGCGAAGACATTCAGGATCATTTGTCCCAAGTCAGAAACCTGCTGGTCCGGCACAAATTGGTGGAAAACCTGGTTCGCCGGCAAGATATGCCGCGCCATGATCTGGTCGAAACCTTGGTGCATAAGCAGAACAGGGTTGAATTTCAGAGGCTGCTGGACCAGCTTGGGGTTCAGCCTGCGGCGCGTATACTGGAAGCTTTGCCGTTTGACGACCGGCAAATCGTTTGGCAGCTAATCGGGGATGAACGGAAAGAGGAAATCCTGCTCGAGATATCTGACTCTGTCCGCGCGCAACTGGTTATCGAGGCCAAGCCGCGAAGCCGCAGCATGATGATCCGGGTGTTTGATCTTCATGAGGGCCGTCTGCGGCAAATCCCGATAGAGACCAAGGAAGATCTTGCCAGCGTTAAGCCCATCTGGGTCGATTTGGTTATGCCCGATGATGAGCAGCTCGCCTGGGCAAAGGATATCTTTGGCGTGGAGCTGCCTAATCCAAAGGAATTAACTGACCTGGAGGCCAGCGCCCGGTTTTATGTTGAAGATAATGGGGAAGTGCATTTGCACTCCGATTTTCTTCTCGACCGGAAGGATGAGACGCGAAACGTGGCGGTGGCGTTTATTCTAAACAGGAATACGCTGTTTTCGGTTCGCGACAAGGAACTGCCCGTGTTTCGTTTGCAGCGCTTACGGGCAAGGGCTGAGTCGGGATATGTATCGGAGGCGAAGGACGTGTTGCTGGACCTTTACGCAGCCGAGGTCGAATATTCGGCCAATGCGCTGGAGGATGTCTACGCCGAGCTTGAGGAAGTGGGCAGGCAAGTGTTCAGATCCCACATGACTGACGATGAAGCTGCAAAGATACTTGCGGCCATTGCCGAGGAAGAGGATCTCAATGGCCGCATTCGCCGCAACGTGCTTGATACGCGGCGTGCGCTGTCTTTTTTGATGCGCGGCAAGTTTCTTTCGGAACAGCAGCATAGTGATGTCCGTGAAATTCTGCGCGACATCGAATCGCTGGACGGGCATACAGCGTTCCTGTTTAATAAGATAAACTTCCAGATGGATGCTGTAGTCGGCTTTATTAACGTCAATCAAAACAAGGACATAAAACGATTGACAATAATCAGCGTCATTTTTATGCCGCTCAATCTATTGGCTGGGATTGGCGGCATGTCTGAATTCACGATGATGACGCAAGGGTTTCCATGGCCTGTTGCTTACAGTAGTTTCATAGTTGGCTTGATAACAATCGGCTGGCTGACTTATATCGGTTTGAGGTTTTTTGAAAGCCGCAAAATAAAAAACAATCCGGCAGCCAGCCGCAGGGTCTTGTGAGAAGGAATGATCAATTTAAACATGTTCCGCTGGCTTGGTTTGCGTGGAACTAAGAAGCGGCAAGGTTGTTAACGGGTTTCATAGTTTAAATTCGTTTATGCAATGAATATCCCTGAATACATCCTGATTGCCGCCAGTTCGGGGCGGATGCTCGCGCAGGCGGCAAAAAAAGCCGGCTTGAAACCACTGGTTATTGATCTGTTTTCCGATCTTGACACGCAACGCTTCGCCGAAGATTTTAAGCGTGTATCGACGTTAGCCGAAAACCATTTAACGCCCGCAGTAGACTATTTTACTGAGCGCTATGAGGTTGGGCATGTTATTTATGGCAGCGGTTTTGAATATCATCCGGAGAGTCTGCGTTATTTAAGCGGGCGTTTGATTTTATTGGGCAATCATCCTGATACCTTTGCAAAGCTTCATGACAAAGCGGTATTTTTTTCAACTCTCGACAAGTTCAGTATTACGCACCCTGACGTGTGTTTTTCCGCGCCGCCCCGTACCGGTAATTGGCTGGTTAAGCCGATGCAAGGGCAGGGCGGCTTGGGGATAAAGCGCTATCATCGGGGAGACTCCGCCGGACCGCCTGTTTACTGGCAACAATATCAAGCGGGCACGCAGCATTCCGTGCTGTTTCTGGCTGATGGACAAGCGGCGCAAGTGATTGGCTTTAATACGCAGTGGACAATAAGGCTGAGTGCAGACCAGGAATTTATTTTTTCAGGAATTATAAACCGTTGCGCTTTGTTGAATGAGCAGAAAGAGCGGGTCGCGGACTGGCTGAAGAAACTGGTTTCCGCTTACGCCTTGAAAGGGTTGAACTCGCTGGATTTTATCCAGGCTGGCGATAAAAGTTTTGTATTGGAAATTAACCCGCGCCCTTCAGCAGGCATGCAATTGTATGACGCCGGTTTGTTAACCAGGCATATAAAGGCGAGTCAGGGGGAGTTAACCGGGGACTGCCGCTGCAGCGGTTATACGGGCTATCAAATTGTCTACGCAAAGCGGGATATCGTAATACCCGATGGATTTGAATGGCCTGATGGCTGCATGGATTTACCCGGATCCGGGGTTATGTGTCGCACTGGGCAGCCTATTTGCAGTATTATGGCCCGCCAAAAACAAGCCCAGTCCGTCATGGATGAGCTATTGATTAAACAACTTAACTTGATAAAAGGTTTTTACCCTCATGGAATATAAAGCAAGCGTTAATAAATTGACCCAGCCTCTGGTAGAGCATCTGATTGATAATGCCGGTAAATTGCGCGTGAGCATAGAAATTCTGGAAAATGGCTGTACCATCATTGACGCAGGTATTAAAGTTCCCGGCGGGCTGGAAGCGGGGCGCATTATTGCTGAAATTTGTCTGGGCGGCATGGGCTCCGTCACGCTCAGTCACAGTGCATATACTGATAACTGGCCATTGTCGGTCAATGTGCATGCCGGTAATCCGGTATTGGGCTGTCTGGGCAGTCAATATGCAGGCTGGAGCTTGTCCCATGAGAAATATTACGCACTGGGTTCCGGTCCCGCGCGGGCAATGGCAACCAAGTTGAGAGACGGCAAGCAAGAGCCGGTCGAAGAGCTGTATAAAGAATTGGACTATTTGGATAAGGCGGATGCAACCGTGCTGGTGATTGAGAATGATGCAGTTCCGCCGCTTGCTATCGTTGAAAAAGTGGCGGAAGCTTGTCAAGTTGCCCCGTCAAAATTGACCATTATTGTTACGCCGACCAGCAGTCTGGCCGGGAGCGTGCAAGTCGTGGCTCGAGTGCTTGAGGTGGCCATGCACAAGGCGCATGCCTTGCATTTTCCCTTGGAAAACATTATTGACGGCAGCGGCAGCGCGCCGGTTTGTCCGCCGCACCCCAGCTTTGTTAAAGCCATGGGCCGCACAAATGATGCTATTTTATTTGCCGGACAAGTCCATCTGTTTGTCAAAGGCAGCGATGAAGCGGCGGAAAAATTGGCCAGGGAACTGCCTAGTTCAACCTCCAAAGATTACGGCAAGCCATTTGCGGAAATCTTTAAACAATACGAATATGACTTTTTTAAAATTGACGCCATGCTGTTCAGTCCCGCCAGTGTGATTGTAACAGCAGTGGATTCCGGTAAAAGTTTCCGCGCCGGTCAACTGGATAATGCCTTATTGGATCAGTCATTCGGGGCATAGAGCAGGAGCGTGGGCCGTATCGCAATTTTTACCGATGATCCGGGCTGGCATGGCAAACAATTGCGCCTTGCTTTTGCCAATCTGGGTTATCGAAGTGATTACATTTCCTTAAAGGATTGTTGTTTTAATATCGAAACCGGTCAAAATCCGCTGATTATTCCCGGCTTTGCAAACGCATTGCCGGATGCGGTTTTTGTGCGCGGCGTTCCCGGCGGGTCGCTGGAAGAAGTCGTGTTATATCTGGATATTCTTCATGCTTTAAAAGTGATGAACATTCCGGTTTACAATGATGGGCATGCGGTAGAGCGTAGTGTCGATAAAGGAATGACCAGTTTTTTGCTGCACAATGCCGGCTTGCCTACGCCATTAACATGGGTGCTGCGCAATAGGGATGACGCCCTGAGTATTGCAGAAAGTGAATTAAAAAATGGCAATCTGCTGATTAGTAAGCCCTTGTTTGGTTCTCAAGGCGAAGGCATCCGGCGCATCGAGAAAATGACGGATTTGTTCTGGTTGACCAGCAGCCGCGGCGTTTATTATTTGCAGCGCTTTGTGCATTGCGCAGGGGCGGGCTTTTCCGATAATCGCGTGTTTGTCGTAAATGGCCGGGCTGTTGCGTCCATGCGAAGGCGCGGCAAATCCTGGTTAAACAACGTGGCGCAGGGTGCAAGTTGTGAACGGATGGATTTGGATGCCGGGACGGCGGAGTTAGCGGTTAAAGCGACAGCGGCTCTGGCGATGGATTATGCAGGCGTGGACATTATTCAAGATAAAGACGGACATAACACCATTATTGAAGTGAACAGCATTCCGGCGTGGAAAGGCCTGGAAAGCGTTTGCGATATATCGATTGCAAAATTACTGGCGGATGATTTAATTAACCGTCATGTTAAGGCCTTATGATTTCACCGCAACGGCTCAGTGAGCTTTACCGGCAAGCCTGCGAAGTGGAGCTGCAGGCATTTAAGCCAGGCAATGTCAGCGTCTATGCCGACGGGCATGATATGACCGTAGCCGATTTCAGAATCAGCGCCGAGGCAAGTGCGGCTCCGCTGTGCAATCCTGATTATTCATTAGGCGAAAAGATATATTATGCCGTTAAAGCGACACGCGAGGCAGTGTCTTGCAATACCAATTTGGGGATTATTTTGCTGTGCGCGCCGTTAATTCATGGGGTCAGGTATACGGATTCAGGTTTGACGCTAAGACAGGCGTTAAACCGGGTTTTGACAACGACAACCCTGAAAGATGCGGAATGGGTATTTAAAGCAATCACGCTGGCGTCACCCGGCGGTTTAGGCAGCTCTGACGAGCAGGACGTAGCGGAAAAACCCTCGGTTAACCTGGCTGAGGCCATGAGATTAGCCAGTGCAAAGGATCGTATCGCTCTTCAATATGTGACAGATTATCAGGATATTTTTGATTTTTCAGTCTTGATATACTACAATGCCGTGAGCAAATGGGGCAATCAGGATTGGGCGGCGGTATCGGTTTATGCCGGCTTGTTATGCCAATTTCCTGATAGTCACATTGAAAGAAAATATGGCGACCGGTTCTCTGAATTGGTGGCCGGTAAGATGTCTCAACTGTCTGATGAGCTGTCTAAAATTGAAAATCCTGAGCACGCGCTGCCGTTGCTTTATAGCCTGGATCAGGAGCTTAAATCGAAGGGTTTAAATCCCGGAACAATGGCGGATATGACCGTGGCAACGGTATTAACAGTATTTTTAGAAGATGTTATAAATAAGTCTTCATATTAAAAATCTCCCGGTTTATTTGCCGGGAGCGAATAAAAACTCGATATTAGCTCGAATTTTTTAATTTTATCTTCGTAGGGGAAAACAAGCATGGCAAAAATCAATAAAATGTGCGTTGGCGAATCTTTAGTGGGTGAAGGCAATGAGATTGCACACATCGACCTGTTGATTGGACCAAGAGGTTCAGCTGCTGAATCTGCATTTGCAACCGCTTTAACTAACAACAAAGACGGTTTTTCTACTTTGCTGGCTGTTGTTGCGCCTAACCTGATGGTTAAACCAGCAACTATTTTGTTCAACAAAGTAACAATCAAAGGTTCTAAACAAGCTGTTCAAATGTTTGGTCCAGCTCAACGCGCTGTTGCTATGGCTGTTGCTGATTGTGTGGAAGACGGCACAATCCCGGCTGACGAAGCAGATGATTTATTTATTTCTGTCGGTGTATTCATTCACTGGCAAGCTGAAGACGATGCGAAAATTGAATCTTTCAATTATGCAGCAACTAAAGAAGCTCTGAAACGTGCTGTTGCCGGTTCGCCAACAGCTGCTGAAGTTGTTGCTGGAAAAAAGACTGCTAAACATCCGTTCGCAGTTAACAACGAAGGTTAAGCTGTTGACGCGGCGCGCTTAGCGCATCTTGTCTGGTTTATGGAAAATACCCCGGCTTGCCGGGGTATTTTTTTGTCTATAGATTCTTGATTTCTTCCCTTCCAATAGCTCCGGAATGCAGAGCGCTGGCAATTAGCGCTTGCCGTATGCCCGCCAATTTTAAAGCTTGCAAATCAGCTGTATTTCTTATGCCGCCCGCTGCAATGAAATGTTTGTGCGGGTAATGCCTGCAAAACCGCTTCAACGTCTCCAAATCAGGTCCCTGATGACTGCCGACCCGGTTCAAGGTCATGATGATAATGGTATCCGGCCACAAGTCCTGACCGGAAAAAAGACTTTTTGCGCCCAGCGCCCCGGACATTGAGTAATCCAGGGAAAGAATAAAGCGCTTATTGAAGGCTTTAAGTTCTAAAACGGTTTCATCGTTATAACATTCACTGCCCAGGACGGGCAAATAATTTCCGCTATAGCTTTTAAAGCGCTGATAACCGCTATCTATCCAGAACTGTATGCGGGGGAAACAAGTCAACACCCCGCTAATCAGGCGTTCATGATCTCCCTGTCCAGTAATGGCATTCAAATCAGCAATATAAATCGTATCAAAGTCATAAATCCCTAAAAATGCCTCGATAACCTTGTAAATGTCCGGCGACTGGCACAGGACCGTTTTAATCGGCTGGTATTGTTCCCGCATCCCTTGCCGGGCGTGAACCACAGCGCCGTCTTTTAAATCAATTACCGGAATTATTTTCATGGGTAAAACCGCCGCCGTTGATCCAATGATAAAATGTAACTATGAAAATTTTAGTATTTGAGTATATCACCGGCGGCGGCTTTAATGAGCAGGAACTGCCGGATTCGCTGGCAAATGAAGGACGTTTGATGCTGCAGGCGTTGCTCGATAGCTTGCGATCCTGTGCAGCGAGGAATGATATAACGGTTATTGTGATGCTGGATAGCCGCGTTGACGGTTCAATAAACACCTCCGGGTTTGACGCGGCTATCATCAAGCGGGAACAGAACCTTCATGAAGAATTTGCCCGGTTGGCGTCGCTCTGTGATGCGGCATGGCCGATAGCTCCCGAGTTTGACGGAATTCTACAGACACTGTGCCAAACTGTTGAGACCTTGGGCAAAAGATTGCTGACATCGCCCGCCAGCGCGGTTGCTGTAACAGGCAACAAATTCAACACTTATCAACTTTTAAAAAAGCATCATATCGCTACCGTGCCAACCCGGATGTTCACTGGCGCTGCTTGGGATAGAAATAGCGATGACCTGCAGCTGATGCAGGAGCTTGCCGGGTTAAGCTCCGCCAGTCCGGTCAGCATAGCCGGTCAATGGCTGGTAAAGCCCGTTGACGGCGTTGGCTGTACGGATAGTTATATACTTACTGACCGGCAAGATTTTGAGCAAATGCGCCCGCGAAAAGGCCGTTATGTTATCCAGCCGCATATTCAGGGAAAAAAAACCAGTTTATCCTGCCTGTTCAAACAAGGGCGCGGCTGGTTATTGTGCGCCAATTTGCAGCAATTCGACATAACCGGCCGGCAATATTCTTTGTCAAAAATAATTGTGAATTATGATTCTGAAATAAGCGTGTATCAGGACTTAGTTGCTGATATAGCTCGCGCCTTGCCTGAATTATGGGGCTATGCCGGTATCGATTTAATCGAAACGCCGGAACAACAATTTGTACTTGAAATAAATCCGCGCCTGACCACTTCATTCGCTGGCATTAACGCGGCATTGGGCATTAATGTTGCCGGAATCATTCTGCAATTGCTGGAAGGACAGCCGGCTATTAAATCAGATTGCAACAAACCCGTAACCATTGACGTGAAACAACATGAATCAGACTAATATGATTGGCTGGGATATAGGCGGGGCGCACGTTAAAGCGGCGGTTATTAATCATGAAGGCGTGATAATCGCGGTTTATCAGCAGCCCTGTCCGTTATGGAAAGGGCTGGATCAATTGCGCGGCGCAGTAACCCGCATCATGCGGGAAGCATCCGGCGAGCATTATCGCCATACCGTCACCATGACCGGAGAGCTGGTTGATTTGTTTGAAAACCGGGAAGATGGCGTCAAGCAGATCATCGATACCATTACTAATATGCTGCCTCAAAGACGTTGCTTACTATTTGCAGGCCTTGAGGGCTTCATGGATTCGGGTCAGGTTCAAGCCAGTCACTATCAAGCGATAGCTTCCGCAAACTGGCTGGCCAGCGCGTCTTTCGCGGCGCAAAAGGCGGGCGGCGGACTATTTGTCGATATAGGCAGCACCACCACGGATATTCTTCTGCTCAATGACGGCAAGGTTCTGGCGGAAGGTTACACCGATTACCAGCGCTTGCTATCCAGGGAGCTTATCTATACGGGCATCGTTAGAACGGCGGTGATGGCGGTTGCGCAGACCGCGCAGGATCAAGGCAGGGAACTCGGCTTAATGGCGGAGTATTTCGCTACGATGGCGGATGTCTACCGCGTCACCGGAGAACTTAATGAACACCACGACCAATGCGAAACGGCGGATGGCGCGGAAAAAACCGTAATGGCCAGCGCCAGGCGATTATCGCGCATGATAGGCAGTGATTTTTCCCCTAGTGAGCTGCCTCGCTGGCGGGAATTTGCTGAAAATATTCGCGCCCGGCAGCTGCAAAAAATACAGAGAGGCTGTGAATACCGTATCCAGCAGGCGCATTTCCCTGAAAACAGTCCGCTGATTGGCGCTGGAATAGGGCGGTTTTTGGTAAAACATCTCGCGCAGGTGTACGGTTATCCTTACCTCGATTATTCCGGCTTATTTCCGCAATCCGCGATTCAAGCCGGCTTGACCGTGGCGGATTGCGCGCCGGCGGTTGCCGTGGCCTGTCTGGCTAGAGAGTTTTACGGAATCGAGTGCGTTTAGTGTAAAATCATGATTGCTTCAGGGCTATGCGGAGTATGTATCACTATACTCTCCGTGTTGTTGATCAATGCCGGTCCCAAAAGGTAGAATTGCTTATGTTTGCTGATCTTAAGATTTTTCCAGATGAATGAGCCTGTTGCCCCGGCCAAGCCGGTGAAGGTCAAACCCGAGGCCAATTCCGTAGGCAAGCCGGTTAAGGTCAAGTCCGAAGGCAGCGCCGGACGCAAGCCGGTTAAGATTAAACCCGAGACAGGTTCCGGACCCAAGCCGGTCAAGGTTAAACCCGAGGCCGGTTCCGGAGCTAAACCCGCGAAAGCCGTAGCCGGTCCTGAACGCAAACCCCGTACTCGTCCGGCGCGTAAGGCTGCAAAAAAAGCGAAACCTAAAACGCCGGTTGTTAATTTCAGGCGCAGGCTGGCCTGGATAAGTCTTGAGGTGCTAGGCTTGGTGGTTACTTTGGTAGCAACCATCATGGTGCTTTTAGGTTATTCGGCTAACCGGTTTTCAGGCACCAGTTTTTTTACCAGCTTGCTGCCATTTGCAATCGGCGTTTTGGGCTTGATCGTGGCGATGGCGGTCTTGCTGATTGGCTGGTGGAAGATGCGGAAATGGTCGGAGGACAAAGCCTCGCTATTGCCGCCGGTTCTGTCCATCTGTCTAGCGCTGATTATTGGCTGGTTCTCGATGCAGGATCAATTCGCAATGGCTCGCGGCCACTTCCGCACGCTGGTCGGCGGCAAGCAGGAGGCCGGAAGGGTGACAGTGGCGCATCAGGTCTATGCAGCCTACCGCCGTTACGATCCGGCGCAATTGCAGCAAATGGTTCAACGCGCGCAGGAATATGACCCGGTCATCAAGGAAGCGGCCAGGGAATTTGATATTGACCCTAATATTTTGCAAGGCATCGCCGCGACGGAGTCATCCTTTTTGCCGCGCGATAGCGCGGACGGGGGGCGCGGATTATTTCAAATTACCCGTGTGCCAAAAGCCATAGTGGAACAGGCCGGCAAGCATCTGTCGGAGCGCCAGCTTTCCTTGCACAATCCCAGGCACAATGCATTCCTTGCCGCAGCCACATTCAAATACTATTTGGCCCAGATGAATGATGATTTGTTTCTGGGCTTGCTGGCCTACAATATCGGTCCCGCTAACGGCGGTCTTCAATTTATCATGCAGCAGTATGGCGCGACTGATTTTGTGACCATACAGCCTTATTTGCAGCTGCTGCCGCGCGATTACCCTATTCGCGTCTTATCCTATTCGCTGGCTTTCAGGCTGTGGCAAAAGGAAGGAAAACTGCCCGCTTATGAAGAAGGAAAAAATGCCATCCACATACAACGTATCGGGATACCAGGCTTGCTGGCGGATTTTTAATAGTTTCTTTAGCCGTAAATTTATGGCGGATTGCCTTAAACTATCCCGTTTAAAGCTGAAAGCACAAAAAGATAGAAAATCAACCAATTGTACTGGCTTCAAGGTCGGCAATTTCAACGACGGCCTCGCCTGCTGTCAGCAATTCCTGAGCGCGAGGAAATACCTGAGTCAAAATGCTTTGCAAGCGGCGGTTCGTGACGTTGCCACAAGTAACCCAAAGCAATTGCGGCGGTGTACCCAAACGCAATACCATCTCCACGAAATCACTGTCTTTGCTGATAATTACGGCGTCCTGTTGACGCGCCTTATGAAAGATCTGCTCGTCTTCTGCGTCGCCTAAATCCAGGTCGAATAATGCATGGGCGTCCACTTTAAATGTCTGATTAAGCCAGCTAGCCAATTGTGGCGGCAGTTGCGCATCAATCCAATAAATCACGCTACCAACCGTTCCAGATTCGCCCGGCGGGCGGCATACAACAGACACGCCTGAATGTCTTGCATCTCCAAATCAGGAAAATCTTGCAAAATTTCCTCACTGCTTACGCCTTCGCCCAACATTTGCAAAATATCACTGACGCGAATTCTCATGCCGCGAATGCAAGGCTTGCCTCCGCACTGAAGCGGGTTATGGGTGATTCTTGTCTCTAAGTTCATTGTAATGATTCCATTTATAATCAATATTGTTACTTTAACATAAATTTTGTTGGGCTTTATTTCGGGTTTATGTGTTTGCTTAACAAGATTGGCGCATAAAAAATTCAGACTTGCTTTGACAATATTTTCCGGTTCCTCAGCGCCCGGTAAAAAAATAAACGCAGCGAACGCGGCGATTAAGTGTTTTAGCGAGCGGCCGCTGATTACGCCCAATGCGCTATAAATTGGAGCATCAAAAAATTCCAGCAGTTTCGAGGCGGCATAGGCAATGATAATGCCCCAAATGTATTTGTTGCCATTTAATCCGGAATCAAAAAGATGCCCCGATATGTCATGGAACGCTATCGCGCACCATGACCTACTCTTCTGGAATACGACCTTGGCGGCGCTGCAACAGCAGGGAGCGAATGCGCTGGCCTTGCTCGAGGCGAGTCTTTTCCTGTCCGGCCCGAAGTTTTTCCGCCGCTTCTTTGGCTACGCCTTCCTGACGGGTTCGCCAGCCATCAATGGCAAGCTGCGACGCCAGCGTTCCCAGAAACACGCCAAGGGCGATTTGCAGGATGAGTTTCATCGTGATTTTTGTTTGAATTGAACCAAGCTTTCCGCCCCCATCGTGTGAACAAAAAAGCCGCTGAATTTAATACAGCGGCTTTATCATCCAATTTAAACTTATTTTACTTGGGGTAAGCTTATCCCGCTTTCTCCATGTCCACAGTCAGGATGGCCCCAGCCACTAGCGCTAACCCCGTTCATCTGAGTTGCCGGCGATGTGATGTCGTATACGATATTGTCAGGACGGGTATTATCGCCGCTGACGCTGATTTTTGAGGGAACATAATCCAGGTTAAGGGAAGACCGTATATACCAAGCTCTATTGTGATCAGCGCAAGACGAGTCGCCGCTGACGCCGATTGCGCCCACTATTTCTCCGGAGCTATTATAGAGCGCCAGACCTCCGCCAAATACGTTAACACCGCCAATTTTCAACCCGACTAAAGGGTCATTAGGCTGTCCATAGTTTTTCGACGGACCTTTATAAGCGGCGTCGGTGTTTACCGGGTTGCTAAATTGCAGGCCAAACAGGCTGCCGCCGGGCTGGGTAGCCGTGTAGAGGTTGGCTGTGGAAAGGGCCAGGCCGGGGAGGCTGAAGGCATTAGCCGTATTGGCTTTTTGGGCTGATATGGCGCGGCTTCCAGGCCATTGAGAGCCACGGTCGGCGCCACTAAATGCTACGGCGCAAACGACGCCGTCCCTATTGACAATGGTGGCCCACGACTCTAAGTTGAAACCATGACCCTCCGCTAATGCGCCAACTAAGGCTGATTTTAGGGAACCATGATCCGGTAAGCCTTTGCAGCTTGATCTTGCCGAATCATCTGAATCAGCTAACGCAACATTGGATGCTGCAGCCAAGGAACCTATCAGCGCCAAATTAAGAATGGTTTTTTTCATTATTATTTTCTCTTATATTAAGGTTGGGAAGAAGTTAAAATTATTTGCGGAACTTGAACCCGATTAGCCTGGATTTTTTGCGGAGTATGCTTTCAGTCATGCCCCCCTTGGCACAACACATACAAACCGGCTCCACGGCGTAACCATGATGCCGGTTATCCTCGAGGTCAGGTTTTTGGGATTCGCGGCTTTCTACTCCTCTCTTGCCGGGTTCAAATTCTGCGGATGAAGTATTTCATAAAATAAAATTGATTACAATGTTGCCTTAGAAATCAAGCCTGTAGGATACGCGGTGTATACCATTGAATGTCAAAAGGTACGCGCAGCGTACCCTACCAAATTACCACTGCGACTCGCCGGTTTCCGGGTCATACATTTCGTGGACAATTTTATGCCGGTTGGCAATGAGTTCTTCAATGCTTGGCGAATTGCTCATGGCGCGCGAAATAGCCAGCTTCATGGCTTCGTAGTTGGTTCGGTATAAATCCTTGCGATCCACGTCAGGGTTAGCCGCGCATTCGGGCGCTATCCAAAGCATCGCAATGATGCACAGTTCGTTGGCTTGATCGGCGGGTATGACACCATCGATAACGCTGTCGAGAACGGCATCGGCAATGGCCGACTGCACCGGCCCGCCGAATAGATTCACATAGGCAGTGGATTTAATGGTGACTTTGGGAACCATGATCGTTGCAGGGCGCACTTGCTGGTTGCAGGCGCGGATGGCAAACATGCGGGTATGGCCTTCAGTTTGTCCCATCAGGGTGGCAAAGGCATTGCCCGCAGGGCCTTTGACGCTGCCGATCAGGATTTCGGGCATGGCGTCGGTGCCCTGGCCTTCGCTGGAAAACACGGTCGCTTCGCCGGTTCTGAACCAAATTGTATCTGACATTAGTTAACCCCAAAAAGAGAAATAAAATGGAGCGGGCATTCTATGACGTATGATCAGGGGCGGCAATAGTTATGTGTTTTTGCCGGAAAACGGTGATGATAAAAGGGTGGGGAAGTCGTAGTGATAACTTAACCATGCGCCATTAAAATAAATCTGGCTTCGGCTCCGCTCAGCCAACGCGGCAAGAACGGTCCATGCCAACAGGATTGCGCGGAGGAAGGAATGCGCGGCGTGAGAATATGCGTGTTATACGATGCCCTGGTATTTTTTGACAGGCAGGGAACTTCCTGTCCCTTTTTAATGAGTTTATTTACAATTATGTCACCGCAATTGACCCGTTCTAAAATGCGGGCATTTCAGAACGGGTCAATTGAAAAAATATGCTGAAGGTAATGATTCAGGATAGGTTAATGTCAATTCATTAGCATGATCTCCGCAATCAAGGCAATTGTCCCGCCTTTCGCGCCGATGCATCGAAACCTAAGCGGCCTGCCGGTTGCTTCGCCCGTTCGCAGAGATTTTTTTAAATAAGGCAAGTCATTCAATTTCCAGGAGAAAATGAAATCCATGAATAAAAGTTCCGTTATCACTGTTTTCAGCCTGCTCATGCTTTTTGCAGAATGCGGCGTAGCCGGGCAATACACGCTGCCCGTGCAGCTGGATTATAGCCTTATAAAAAGAGCCTTAAAAACCCAGCTTTATAAGGGAGAAGGCAATACCGCCGAACTGTGGAATGACAAGCAGGGTTGCAGTTTCTTAAAGCTTTCCGGTCCCGAGGTCAGCGGGCAACAAGGTCAAATCAAATTGATAAATAATCTGCAGGCGCGGTTTGGAACAGGCCTTGGCAAAGGGCAGTGCGTCACGCTCTTTGAATGGGGCGGCGTATTGGAAACCCTGCAACAGCCAACCATCAATTCCGCTCAAACCGTCTTGAGCCTGCCGCTTACCAAAGTGACGGCTACTGACAGGGAAGGCCGCTCGGTAAGCAACAAGCAAATTCAGGAGTTGATTAATCGCTTTGTCGGGCCCAAGCTGTCAGCCGTTAAAATTGATTTAAACGAATCGCGCGCGGATATTGAAAAAACGGTGACTGAGTTTTTGCCCAGGGAGAATGCAGCTGAAGTCAAGGCTATGCTCAATACCTTAAAATTCAGCAGCGCTGACGCCAGCGATAACGGCGTCGCCATTAAGCTGGCCTTCGATGCGCCTGTAAAAGCGGCGGCAAAAAAACCCGAGGCCCCGTTAACCGAAGCCGAACAAAAGCAATGGCAAGCCAGCTGGCAGGAATGGGACAGGTTTTTGAGCAAGGCCATTCAACAGGCTTCCGATGACGCCAAATCACCGCAATTGCGCGATGCCTTGACGGAGATTTTGCTGGAATCGCGCAGCGCGTTTCAGGCGGGCTTAAAAGACCATGACGCCGGCGGCGATGATCCGGTGCGGGTGTTTTTTACCCAAACCTGGCAGCGTCTTGCGCCTGAATTAAAGACGCTGGCAAAAGAACTGCCGGAAATACAAGGCTTGCGTTACATGACTTTTATTACGGCTACCGATGTGCTTTATGAGCTTGAAAACCTGGGCGCGCCTTTGGGCCTGGATATTTCTTCCGATGGCCTGCGCAGGCTGGCGCGCATCCTGATTGCAGGCAAGCAGCAACATGCGGAAGCTAAATAAGCTGAAGATGATTCTGTTGCTACGCCTTTTTTCCCGTCATTTAAAACTATAAATTTCGGGTCACTCTTTCAAAACGCTATCGCACAGCGCGGGCAATACCGGCGGCTTTGGCGGCTTTTGGGGAACGGCAGGGTGTTTGGCCTCTTCCGAAAACCACCAGGCCAGTCCGGCATCGCAGCCGTCGCCTGGCGGCAATGGCGTCTGGCCCTGGCAGTAATAATTGTTCCTAGGGCACTTGAGGCGGACGTGAAAGTGATCGTCATGTTTCCACCAGGGCCGGATTTTTCTTAGCCACTCATGGGAAGCGTAGCGGAAACACAGTTCCCGCTTCACGCTGGGATTGACGAAAATCCGGTCGACTTCAGGCATTCGCGACGCCGCTTCAAGCACTTTTTCATTGGCCGGCGACCACTGAGAGTAATTTAGCGCATCCGATTGGCCTGCCAGCACCGATGGCGCGCTCCAGGTTTCGCGTTCATTAAACGCCAGCGTGCGGCTTTCCGCCTGCTTCGACAGCAAAAACCAGATATCGGCATCAAGCCCGGTTTGATGGCTGCGATGTCCGCTTAAGGCCGGTCCGCCGCGAGGTTGTCCCAAGTCGCCAATAAGCAGCTCGCCCAGATGCTGTCCGGCGGCGGTTCGCCCCAGTTTTTCAATAAACTGTTTCAAGTCCGGGTGGCCAAAGTACCGGTTTCTTGACAGCCGCATGATTTGATACCCTGCGCCATTGGCCGGCACGGAAACCGCGCCGCTGATGCATCCGCCATTATAGGTTCCGATGCTCTGGGCGTTTGCGCTTTTGGTTGGCCGGGTTATCCTTGACCACTGTTGCGCTTCAGACGCTGCAAGACATTCTGAAGACATAGCCGTTAACAAGATACTGCTAAAAAATAGAACTTTTATATTTAACACGCTGGCGCCTGACATAAAACTGCATAAAACCCATTGAGCCGGTATTTTACACGACAAGCAATGGACTTGCGTTGATGCCGCCGGTTCAGTGAAAAAAATTTCCTCATAAACGGCTTAACCTAAAACTGTCCTAAATGCCGTTCGACGGGCGAAACTTGATAAAAAACGCTAATTTAAGATAGACTGGCATAAATAGAGTGTGCTATAAAACAGGTTCTGTTTTTCTTAAAAGTTTTGTCTTGTTTTACCGTCGGTTACTTAAGGGATGCGCCGGAAATGGCTGCTTCAATGGGTAACGCCAGCGCCTTCGTTTGATCGCGGCTCTACGTCTATGTTCAGCAGAGTTTTGCCGGAAGGCGGTTTCACTCAGATGGCGGTTTGCTTATTACCAAGCCGATAAAAAAAATAGTATGGCGGCTTCATTAAAATTTTCTAGCGCTCTGCTAATATTGAGGAGTTTGGTTTTTTTAACTTAAAGGGGATCTATTCATGAACGCATTACCTAACAAAAAAGCACAACAAGGTTTTACCTTGATCGAATTAATGATCGTGGTCGCGATCATTGGCATATTGGCGGCGGTGGCGATACCGGCCTACAATGATTATACGCAGCGCGCGCAAATGTCAGATGCATTCACCATGGCTGATGGAATGAAGATAGCTATTGCTGAGTTTGCTCAATCAAATGGGTCTTTTCCAGCCGCTACCGACATTACTGCTGGTATAGGAGCCCCAGTAACTGGTAAATACGGTACTGCTGCTACTACGGCGGATACCGGTGTAGTTATTGTCACTATGGGTGCGGCTGGTGTCGTAGGTGCAGATATTGCTGGTACAACAGTTACCTTCACCCCTCCCGCACTGGCTGGGTTATCAGGAGCTTTTACTTGGACATGTACATCGACAGCAAAACAAAAATTTCTGCCTAAAACATGCGCGGGCGTTTAATCCAGCCCGGTAGGGTGAGCAACGCTTTTCTGCCCGCCATAACCATAACCGCATAACCAACCCAACACAAACCATCCAATCCTTCACCGGGTTGGGTGGTTTTTTTTGATCACCTTTGGGTGTTATTGGTGGGCAAAACCGTCTGCCCACCCTACAAAATGGGCAACGCTTTTCTGCCCGCCACAACCATAACCGCAACCACATAACCAACCCAACAAAAACCATCCAATCCTTCATCGGGCTGGGTGGTTTTTTTTGATCACCTTTGGGTGTTATTGGTGGGCAAAACCGCCTGCCCACCCTACAAATGGGCAACGCTTTTCTGCCCACCCTACATGACAACTGCGGACAAAACCGCATTTCCCGCCCTGCATTTACCGCCTGTTGCTATACTGAATGAATCCGCTGGCCTACACCAATTACTATGTCACGTTATCGACGCGCCGACATTCCTGGCGCAACTTACTTTTTTACTGTGGTCACCTACCGCCGTCGTCCGATTCTTTGTGACGCTCCGGTGCGCGCGGCATTGCGTGACGCTATCAAAACCGTGCAATCGCGGCATCCCTTTACCATCGATGCCTGGGTCTTATTACCCGACCATTTGCATTGCGTTTGGACATTACCGCCGGGCGACGCTAATTATTCGATGCGTTGGGTCTTAATAAAACGGATGGTTTCCAATGCATGCGCCCAACATTATCATTTAACGGATTGGATGACGGCATCCAAAATCAAACATCGCGAATCAACCTTCTGGCAACGGCGTTACTGGGAACATTGCATTACTACGGAATTGGATTATGCGCATCACCTTGATTACATTGCCATCAATCCGGTTAAACATGGCTTGGTGACGCGTGTACGGGATTGGCCCTATTCGACTTTTCACCGCGATGTCACGCGGGGCATTTATCCGCTGGATTGGGCTGGAACACCCGGCACACCGGCTTTGGCGCAACCCGGTAAGGCGCAATCCATAACCCGGTAAGGCGCAATCCACAACCCGGTAAGGCGCAATCCATAGGGCGCAATAGGCGATAGCCGTATTGCGCCGCATGAAAGGCATAATTGTCATCCACTACTTTGTTACAATGCGGGGATAATGAGGATTAACAATGCCTGACTATCGCCGTTACCGCATTCCAGGCGGCACTTATTTTTTTACCGTCAATCTTTTGCAGAGGCACCCCAATGATTTATTGATCCGCCATATTGGTGTTCTTCGGCAAGCGGTCAAGGAAACCCGTAAACGCTGGCCTTTTCACATTGATTCCTGGGTGGTTCTTCCTGAACACTTGCATTGTATTTGGGCGCTACCTGAAGGCGATGATGATAATTCCAACCGCTGGCGAGTTATTAAACAAACGTTTTCCAAGGCATTGCCCATGATCGAACGGCGTTCCGCCGTACGTGTTGCCCGAGGCGAGCGAGGAATTTGGCAGCGGCGTTTTTGGGAGCATACCATTGTTGATGATGCATGATTATGCGGCGCATGCCGATTATTGCCATATCAACCCGCTAAAATAGGGTTTGGTTAAACAGGTGGCGGATTGGCCTTATTCGACATTTCACCGGGATGTGGCGCGGGGGCTTTATCCGATTGACTGGGCAACTTCAATACCCTTGCTTGATGTTGACGGGGAGCGGCGTTGAACTCATGCGGCGCAATACGGCTATCGCCTATTGCGCCCTATGTAATGCAACTTATCGGGTTGCCCGCCATAACCATCCCAAACGTTTAATGCCGCCGTTTTCTTTGTGCCATGAAAGAAAGCTCTGCGCAGGGAAACATGCTCTCCACTGTTTTTTGGATTCAAAATGCACCGGCCGGCATTTCCGTACAGCCTTGTTTCGGTTTACTTATAGCCGGATTTTACGGCGATATGTTTCATTCATTGGTAACAATCCGCGTTTATTATTTCAGCCGGGATGATTGCTTCCCGATAAAAAAATAACTGGAGAAATATATGAAAAAGATTATCGCAACCGCCCTGGCCGTCGGTCTGGGCGGTGTTTCCATGGGGGCTGTCGCTAAACCCCAAAAAATTGATCATGTACTGCTGATTAGCATTGACGGCATGCATGCGCTGGATTACGTCAACTGTTCCAAGGGCATCAGCGGTGTGAACGGCGGCTCTCCTTATTGCCCCAATCTTGCGGCGCTAGGCGCGACCGGCATCAACTATTTACAGGCATCAACATCACGTCCCTCTGACTCCTTTCCAGGGTTAATGGCTCTGGTAACCGGGGGCACGCCACGCACGGTTGGCGCTTACTATGATGTCTCCTATGACCGGGCGCTAAACCCGCCCGCCATCGCCACCGGAAATGGCGTTGCCGGAGGAGCGTGCACGCCCGGCGCAACGCCAATCGGCACCAGGACGGAATATGAAGAGGGGATAGATCTTGACCAGACAAAATTGAATGGCGGCGCGCCGAGTGGCGACGGCGGGATCAATGCAATTGATCCGAAGAAGCTCATACGCGATCAAAACTGCAAGCCCGTCTATCCGTGGAATTTTGTGCGCACAAATACAATTTTTGGCGTAGCGCATGCGGCTGGAATGTACACTGCATGGTCCGACAAACATCCGGCATATTCCTCCGTTTCAGGTCCCGGTAACGGAAGCAACCTGAACGACTACTATTCGCCTGAAATCAACTCCACCGTGATTCCTCTCCCTGGCGTAGTGACTCCGACTGGAGCGTCCTGCGCCGCCATCCGGGACAACACCCATACCGGAGCTTGGTCGGACAGTTTCGATAATATCCAGTGCTATGATACGCTGAAGGTGAACGGCATCCTGAATCAGATCAGTGGAAAGCGCCATGACGGATCGATGGAAGCTCCGGTTCCCGCCATCTTTGGAATGAACTTTCAAGCGGTTAGCATCGGCGAGAAGCTCATCGAGAAATCCGTGGGTAAGACAGGCGGTTATATCGACAACGAGGGACGCCCATCGGACGCGTTGTTGAATGAAATCCAGTTTGTGGACGCGGCGATCGGCCAATTTGTGGACGCTCTACAGGCTCACCACAAGCTGGACTCAACGTTAATCGTGATTGCAGCTAAGCACGGCCAGTCAACGATCGACCCGGCCCGGTTCTCCCCCAACGTAAACTCACCGGCCACAATTCTGGATAATGCCGGACTGTTGCCGCTTTCTGAATCTCCTAGCAACCCTACCGGCATCGGCCCTACAGAAGACGACATTTCCTTGATTTGGCTGAATGATTCCAGCAAAACCGAAGAGGCGGTTGCGATGCTTCAGCAACAATCGCCGCCAACGAATAACGTCGCGGGTATTGGCGAGATTTATTCAGGCGCGGGTCTGAATCAGTTGTTCGGCAAGGATTCACGGACTCCCGATATCATCGTGACACCCAATGTCGGCGTTATTTATACAGGCAGCAGCAAGAAGCTTTCAGAGCACGGCGGCTGGTCACATGACGACACCAACACAGTTCTGTTGCTTTCGAACCCGAGTTTCGAAGCCAAGACTGTGAACGCCCCGGTTGTGAACATGTCTGTCGCGCCGACGATACTGCATGCGCTGGGACTTAACCCATACGAACTTGAGTCTGTACGTATCGAGCATACG
This sequence comes from Methylobacter sp. KS41, assembly GCA_002862125.1. GTDB lineage: Bacteria > Pseudomonadota > Gammaproteobacteria > Methylococcales > Methylomonadaceae > Methylobacter_C. The sequence goes on from PHSP01000003.1 coordinate 943,273, forward strand.
CCATTATTGCCGGCGCTGCCCTTTCTACATTCCAGGGTTTGGGCGGACAGGGAAAGTGAAGACTAAACCGGCCGCTTATAATTAAAATAGAGCCGGCTGTCCGTTTGCCGGTAACAGAAGGAAACTAAAACAGAAGCTGCTAGATACCAAAGCAGCATCTGCATTTCCTCTACATATTAAAAGGCTTGCTGAAATCATCCGGCAAGCCTTTTTTATGGGGCCAGCAATGGCGTTCAAACAGAGACAGGCTGATTACGAAAGTAATATGCTGTTATCAACAAGTAATTGAATCATTGCCATGTGGTGTTTGCCACAGCTAGAAACGGTATTAAACAGTCTGGCATAAGTTATTAATCGATATTCGTAGCAACTATTCAGCTACGGCATTAACTGGTCAGTCAAAATTTTTTGAAACAAGAATGCAATTGAACAGATGGTAAATAAAAACAATGGACAGACTGTATCGAAATGTCTAGTCAAGGTTATGGCTTTTCGATACCCGCCTCGGTAGCCTTGACGACGGCTTCGATCTTGTCGCCTACCTTGAGGTTAGCGCAGCTTTTCGAACCGCTGGACCTCATCCCATTATTTTACAATCACCTTATTCCGCCCCGATTCTTTGGCTGAATATAGCGCCTCATCGGCGCGCTTGATAAGGTCCAGCTCACCAGCCACATCGAGTTCAGGATAAGAGGTGATCCCGACGCTGATCGTAACGCGGATTACTTGGTCGCCATCTGCTACCGACGTTTCTTCCACCATGCGCAGTAACCGCTCTCCGATATCCCGTGCATTCTCCTTTGAAGCGGCAGGAAGGATGACCAAAAATTCCTCGCCACCGTAGCGCATGAGAATGTCTCCCTCGCGAAGGGCCGCACGCGCTGTTTTCGTGACCTGCATAAGCACCCTGTCTCCTGCGAGATGACCATAGGTATCGTTCACCTTCTTGAAATGATCAATATCGAACAACATGATACCGAGTGGCCCGGTCGTGCGGACCGCACGGCTGAACTCCTCGCTGAGCCTCGCCATGCCAAAACGGCGGTTATAAATGCCGGTCATCGGGTCAAGAGCCGCAAGCTTTTGCAGTCTGTCGTGCGTAAGGGCGTTGTTCATCGCAAGCGCCATGCCCTGGCCGAACAGGTCGAGGAGTGACTTCGCCTCATTGGTAAAGCCAGCGGCGCTTGCCAGAATGATCGCGCCGAGCGGAACGCCCTTGTAGAGCACCGGATCGACAATCACTTCGCGCGGACGGAAGTCCGTCAGGACCCCTTCAACGGCAACGTCATCGGGCAGACCCACACACATACGCTTTTGGGTCTGCATGGCAAGCCGCACGTGGTCGCTGCTTCTCAGGGAATCAGGAGTGCGTATTCCCTGGGATGCCGTGACATTCATTTCGCCTTCTGTTGCGATCAATATGGCGCCTGCGTTCGCGTTCGTATGCTGAAGCAGTTCCTGAAGAGCTTTGTTCACCAGGACATCCAAATCCAATTGACTCGCAAGCATCGCGCTGAAGGAACTAACAGCGGCATCTCTACTGTGCGAGGCTGCAAGGGCCTTGACAAGATAATTGAAGGCCTTTCCGCTTTCGCCTATCTCGTCCTCTGAATCCACCGGTATGTAACAGACTTCAGGCGTGCATTTATTCGCATCCCCGGTCCGCGATATTTCCATGAGGTTGGCTTCAACGAATCTCATGCGATCAGCCAGAATGTGCAGCTTGCTGCCGACGACGTTACGTGCCAGCCAGATATTGGCTCCGCCGACAACGAAGCCCGCTGTCATAGTCGCCGCGAAAAACCAAGGGGTCAGCACATGCTCCGTCGGCACGCCCATCATGACTACAAAAAATGGAAAGACGAGACCCATAACAAGACCGAGACCTGTCATCCAGATGGCAAGATCAGTAAATACTTTACGTGTCAGACGAATCACGGCGCTCCTTCTGTTGGCTGGAAATTTATTCACCTAAAGCACAAAGATCATTCCTTGTACAATTTTCAATTACATGATTAAGACATCAACAGCACGTCCTGCTTGTGTTACGCGATAACACAATAATTGTAGTGCTAGCAAGAAAGGCAATTTGACATTCTATCATTATACAAAAGGGAGCATCTATTAATTGAAATTAAAACCATCTAAAAACAATATTGCCGATTTTTTTGAATTTATTTCAAAATCCGGGTGAATTGAAGTAAAAAACGCTTCAAATCTCCTGCGTTTGGGTTATTTCCCCGTATTTACGCGGTTTTGGAGTTCTATGACCAAAAGAACGGTTTGTCCCGCGATCCCATTGAGTTTACCTGGATCAGCACACTGGTAGGTAATGTGAAGAATGCCATCACAGGCACTTATCATGCGATAAACCCCAAGCATTTACCTCGTTACCTGGCCGAATTCTGCTACCGCCATAACCGGAGGTTTCAGCTGGAAGACATGCTACCCCGCTTTGTTTATGTTGCTGTGAGAACGCCCCCTATGCCAGGCCGGCTTTTGAAATTAGCTGAGACTTATGGTAATCAGGAAAAAACTTTGGTCTCGCCACTCAATTTCATCAAAAAGTCATCTTATAAATGAAACAATAGGTGCAGTTAATGGCTCATTGTATAATTAGCTCCAGTTTTTACAGTCTGATAACTTAAGGATTAATTGACGCATGACTCCAGATAAACCCTCCATCCGCCGCCGCGGCATTTATTTGTTACCTAATCTGTTTACTACGGGAGCCTTATTTGCCGGTTTCTATGCCATTACTTCGGCGATGGGCGGACGCTTCGAGACGGCTGCCGTAGCTATTTTTATAGCGATGATACTGGATGGAATGGATGGCCGGGTGGCCCGGTTAACGAATACGCAGAGTGAATTCGGCGCTCAATACGATAGTTTGTCGGATATGGTTTCGTTTGGCGCGGCGCCAGCGCTGGTCATGTATTTATGGGCGTTTTCCAGCCTGGGCAAGGTTGGTCTGTTTGCAGCCTTTGTTCACATGGCGGGCGGCGCTTTAAGACTGGCCCGCTTTAATACGCAATTGACTTCCGCGGATAAGCGTTATTTTCAAGGCTTGCCCAGTCCGGCAGCGGCGGCTATTCTTGCCGGATTTATCCTGATCAGTCTGGAGTATGGTTACGATATTGAAATATTTAAGTATATTGCACTGCTGTTAACCATCAGCACCGGCTTGTTGATGGTGAGTAATTTCAGGTATTCCAGTTTCAAGGAAATCGATTTAAAAGGCAAAGTGCCTTTTTTTGTAACTATTGCCGTTATGTTGGGTATCGCTTTTGTGATGGCGCATCCGCAAACAATGCTGTTTTTATTATTTTTGGGCTATGCGATTTCCGGCCCGGTTATTACTTTGATTATGCGCAAGCGTAGATTACAAGGGCGTAAAGCGTAAAATCTGCTTGAGGGAAAATTATCATTCGCGTATAGTCAACATCATGATTATTCAAGACACTTCGCATTTCAAAAACATGTTTGCTGTCACAATGACCGCCGGGGCAAGCTTGCGTGCGTGGTCATGCCTCTCTTTAAGATTCCTGCCCTGATGGGCATACAATCTTTTTCATTCAATTAGCTAAATCCCCCCCTTATTTATTTATATCAACACAACTGTTGATATATCTCCATGAATGGAGTTTTTTATGAAAGACAAGTTAATTATATTTGATACGACCTTGCGCGATGGCGAACAAAGCCCCGGCGCATCCATGACCCGCGATGAAAAAATCAGGATTGCAAAGGCGCTTGAACGCTTAAATGTTGATGTCATCGAGGCGGGGTTTCCTGCCGCCAGTCCGGGAGATTTTGAATCCGTTCAGGCCGTTGCCAATATCATAAAAGACAGCACCGTCTGCGGCTTGGCCAGGGCATTGGATAAAGATATAGACCGCGCCGGGTCGGCGCTTAAAGGCGCTATTCGCTCGCGGATACATACTTTTATCGCCACGTCGCCGATCCACATGCAAATGAAATTGCAAATGACGCCGGAACAAGTCATTGACCATGCTGTTAAAGCGGTTAAACGCGCACGGCAATATACCGATGATGTCGAATTTTCTCCTGAAGATGCCGGACGCTCCGAAGAAGATTTTTTGTGCCGGATACTTGAAGCGGTTATCGATGCGGGCGCTACCACGCTAAATATACCCGATACCGTGGGTTACAGTGTTCCTCAACAATTCGGCGAGACTATTGCGAATTTGATTAAACGCATACCCAATTCGGATAAAGCGATTTTTTCCGTGCATTGCCATAATGACTTGGGACTGGCGGTGGCTAATTCCTTGTCGGCGGTCATGAACGGCGCTCGCCAGATTGAATGCACTATTAATGGCTTGGGCGAACGCGCAGGCAACGCTTCACTGGAAGAAGTAGTGATGGCTGTTCGCACCCGTCATGATGTGTTCAACTGCCGGACAAGCATAGATACCCGAGAAATTTTGACCTGCTCAAAACTGGTTTCATCCATTACCGGCTTTCCTGTACAGCCTAACAAGGCTATCGTCGGCGCTAACGCCTTTGCTCATGAAGCCGGCATCCACCAGGATGGCGTATTAAAAAGCCGCGAGACTTACGAAATCATGCGCGCTGAAGATGTCGGCTGGACAGCTAATCGCATGGTGTTGGGCAAGCATTCAGGGAGAAATGCCTTTAAAAGCAGAATGACTGAATTGGGTTTTGAGTTTACTTCGGAAGAAGATCTCAATGACGCTTTTTCACGCTTTAAGCAGTTGGCGGATAAAAAGCACGAAATTTTCGATGAAGATTTACAGGCTTTGATTTCAGAAGCCGGTTTTGAGTCGGAAGATGAATATGTCAAACTTATCTCGTTGCATGTATGCTCGGAAACAGGCGAAATACCCAACGCAAAAGTAACCTTGCGGCTAGAGAACAAGGAAGTTATGGGCAGTTCCAGTGGCGGCGGCGCTGTGGATGCCAGCTTGAAAGCCATTGAAAAACTGGTTAATACCAAAGCCACTTTAGAGCTATATTCGGTTAACAACATTACCAATGGCACGGATGCCCAGGGCGAAGTTACTGTGCGTCTTGAAAAGTCCGGCCGGATAGTTAATGGCCTGGGTGCTGACACGGATATAGTGATTGCCTCGGCGAAGGCTTATATCAATGCGGTAAACAAGCTGAACAGCCCGGACCAGCGCAGACATCCTCAGAAAGGGGATGTTTGAGTCAGGCAAGGCGGTCATGACGGATTTTTTAAACTTTTTGAAGGGCGGCTTTATACGCCATCCGGTGAATAAAGCCGCCACTACAGTCTTGTATATTGCGGACTGGGAGGTTGAAATTGGATAATGCGCTTCGCTTGCAATATCTGGAGGCCATGGGCATTGATGTCTGGCTGCCCAGGGGGTCAGTGCATGGTGAGCAGGCGTTTTCACCTGAAGTTATTGATAATGCTGGACCGGAAATAACTGCATCGGCAACTGATAACTGGGATGAACTGCAAGCTGAAGTTGCTGGCTGCACAAAATGCGCTTTGTGTAAAACACGGACCCAAACGGTGTTCGGCTTAGGTAATAAACAGGCGGATTGGATGCTGGTTGGAGAAGCGCCCGGACAACATGAAGACGAACAAGGTCTTCCCTTTGTAGGAAGCGCGGGTCTATTGTTAACGGAAATGTTACGAGCTATTGGGCTGACTAGGGATGAAGTCTTTATTACCAACATACTAAAGTGCAGGCCGCCTAATAATCGTGATCCCCGCGCCGATGAGGTTGAAAGCTGCAACGATTATCTGCAACGGCAGTTGAAGCTGATTCAACCCAAGATCATTCTGGCGGTCGGCCGCATAGCGGCGCAAACCTTGTTGAAAACAGATATGACTTTGGCTAGGCTAAGAGGCAAGGTGCATGCTTATAATAATACGCCGGTTGTTGTTGTTTATCATCCTGCGTATTTGCTGCGATCATTGCCTGAGAAACGCAAAGCCTGGCAGGATTTACAATTGGCTATACAAACAGTTAAAGAGTGTGAAGGTTGAACATGCGTGGATTGATAGACAAAATAAAAAATTTAGTGATTTATGACGCCGACCGGGAGTTCTATGCCAAAGTATTTCCCGATTCTGTGGAGAGAAAAGATTTGCTTCGGTTGAGAACAATGACGCATGCCGATTTGCCCAGCGTGCTGGAAATAGAAAGAAAAAACTATCAATTCCCCTGGGAAGAAGACATATTCACAGACTGCTTTAAAGCCGGGTACAGCTGCTGGGTATGCGAATTACAAGAGAAAGTGCTGGGCTATAGCCTGCTTTCAATTGCTGTGGGTGAAGCCCATATACTCAATATCTCTGTTGATCCTTCCGAGCAGAAACAGGGCATTGGCCGTAAAATGCTGGAACACCTGATCGAAGTAGCCAGAGGACGAGCTGAAACGGTTTTTCTGGAAGTCAGGCCCACGAATACTGCAGCAATCGCACTTTATGAAGATGTAGGTTTTAACGAAATAGGCGTTAGAAAAGGCTACTACCCCGCCGAAAATGGACGTGAAGACGCCATCATGCTGGCTTTGGAATTGTTTTAAACAAGCGCTCGAAATTATTCCAAGATTTTAGTCGCCACAAAGACACGATGTTTTTAACTTTAGACTTTCGTAGCGTCTTCGCGGGTTTATAGTCTTAGGGCTGTCTTACTTTACGCAGACTGCACGGTTTATTTCAGATTATCAGTTACATGCGGCTCAATGAGCTGGTACATGAGCTGGTGCATTTTTGGGCTGCCGGCAATCACGTTCCCTGATTCCAGATAATTGTCGTTAAAGGAAAAATCCGTGATAACGCCGCCCGCCTCTTTGATTAACAAGATGCCTGCCGCCACATCCCATTCCATTACGCCTATTTCCCAAAAACCGTCCAGCCGGCCGGCGGCAACATAAGCCAAATCCAGCGCTGCCGCGCCCGCACGGCGGATTCCTGCGCATTCAGTAGTTAATGCCCGGAACATGCCCAGATAAGCATCAAGGTGTTTATCTGTTTTAAAAGGAAATCCTGTGCCGATTAATGCGCCTTTTAAACTGTTTTGATTGGTAACTCTAAGGCGGCGGTTATTTAACATGGCCCCCCCGCCGCGTTTGGCTGTAAATAATTCATCGCGCAGGATGTCATAAACGACTCCGACCTCCAGCCTGCCCTTGTGTTTTAAGGCAATGGAAACTGCATATTGAGGGAATCCATGCAAAAAATTAGTCGTGCCATCCAGCGGGTCTATGACCCAGACAAAATCATTGCCCTTATGCTCGCCGCTTTCTTCCGCCAGAATGGCGTGTTCAGGATAGGCAGCCTTGATGATGCCAATAATTTCCCTTTCGGCCATGCGATCAACTTCGCTGGCATAATCATTTTTACCTTTTTGGTCGACGTGCAGGCGGCTGACATTATCGGCGGAGCGGAGGATCAAGTCGCCAGCGCTTCTAGCGGCACGGACGGCAATATTAAGCATGGGTTGCATAGGCGGATTTTCAATGAGCAGATAAAAGCTCAATGATAACAAATCTTTTGGTAAACTTGGCTTATTTTTAACGAGGGGCGACGCCGTTGCTGTCACATATAAAAATTGTTCTGGTCGAAACAACGCATCCCGGTAATATCGGCGCGGTTGCCCGCGCCATGAAAAACATGGGCATGGCTAATCTTTGGCTGGTTTCGCCTAAAATTTTTCCTAGCGCCGACGCAACAGCAAGAGCTTCGGGAGCTGACGATGTTTTAGCAAGGGCCACGGTATGCAAGAGCCTGCAGGAAGCCATTGCTGACTGTCAGATGGTAATAGGCGCCAGCGCGAGGTGCCGGACCATTAGCTGGCCGGAAATGACGCCACGGGAATGCGCCGGGAAAGTTGTCATAGCGGAACCCGGCAATAAAGCCGCTATTATTTTTGGCCGGGAAAATTCAGGCTTAAAAAATCATGAACTGGATTTGTGCCATTTTCTGCTTAGAATTCCCTGCAACAGCGAATACAGTTCTTTGAATATTGCAGCCGCGGTTCAGGTCGTTTGCTATGAGCTATTTATTGCGGCCGGCGTGCAAGAGGCCGCGGTTATTGGCGATAAAGGCAAAGTTCCAAAGGCTACAGCCATGCAAATGGAATCCTTTTATGCGCATTTATCCCAGACATTAACTGATATTGGTTTTATGGATCCGGATAAATCAAAATCCATTATGCGCCGTTTGCGGCGGATTTATAATCGCGTGCATCTGGATACGAAAGAACTGGACATACTCAGGGGCATATTAAGCATGTCTCAAGATAATCAAAAGAAGTGAGTGTTGGACATGAACGCGCTGTATGCCGGTTTTATGCTGAGCCCGGAATAAGGGCGTAAATCAATCGGCATTGGCATTTCAAGCAGCGAAATTTTTTAAGAAAGTTCCTAATGCATAGACAAGCATAAAAGTTGACTATTTAGGTTGGTAAAGTATTATTATCATAATTTACTTATTTTCATGGGGGGATTCTCTTGTGCGTTTAACTACTAAAGGCCGTTATGCAGTATCGGCAATTCTTGATCTGGCTTTTCACAGCCAGATAAAACCGGTTACATTAACCGATATCGCGGCTCGTCAAACTATTTCCCTGTCTTATCTGGAACAGTTATTTGCGCGCTTGCGGCGGGCCAATATTGTGAAAGGCATTCGTGGGCCCGGCGGCGGCTATACGCTGGCAAGCAATGCGGATGAAATCAATATTGCTGATATTATTGCTGCCGTTGACGAACCTATTGATGCAACTAAATGCGGCGGCGATGCAAATTGTCAAAATGAGAAGGCGTGTTTAACCCACGATCTTTGGATGGGCTTGAGTGAACAAATCAGTAATTATTTAAAGGGTATCACCCTAGCTCAGCTCCTGGAAAAACAACGTGTTCAGGAGATTGCCAAAAGGCAGGAACAGGATGCTCAGCTAGTTATTGAAATACATCGTCATTCGGAATTGGTATCCAATTTGAATGATTTACTTTGATCACAATGCTACGACGCCCCTCGACGGACGGGTGTTGGAAGCGATGTTGCCTTTCCTTAAATCATTCTATTGCAATCCGTCCAGTTTATACCGGCAAGGGAGAATTGTTCGCAGCGCTATCGATGCAGCAAGGGAACAAGTTGCCGCTTTGGCCGGCGCCGCGCCCTCGCAAATCATTTTTACCAGCGGCGGCACCGAGTCGAATAATCTGGCATTGGCAACATTGCCACGCCAGGGCAGGCTCGCCATTTCCGCTACTGAACATCCTTCTATTACTGAGCCAGCCCTGCGTTTAAAAAAACTTGGAACCCGGTTAAATATCGTCAATGTGGATGCCAACGGAATGATTGCGCAAGATGCAATTGATAAACTCATTAAAGAAAAGCCGGATCTGGTTTCGATCATGCTGGCAAATAATGAAACCGGGGTAATCCAGGATTTAGCTTCCTATGCCAGGCAATTAAGTGCAAACGGCATTATGGTTCATACTGATGCCGTACAGGCGCTAGGTAAAATACCGGTCAATTTTAAACAGCTCGGTGTTCATTTGATGTCGTTGTCCAGCCACAAAATCTATGGGCCTAAAGGCTGCGGCGCACTGGTGTTTGAAAAAGGCGTAGAGATACTCCCCGTCCTCCTTGGCGGAGGACAGGAACAGGGGATAAGGGCAGGGACAGAAAATGTCGCCGCCATCATCGGATTTGGAAAAGCTGCGGAACTTGCTAGAATCGAACTTGCCAAACGCTACGATCGACTGCTGGCTTTAAGAGAGCAGCTGGAGACCGGTTTAAAAACCATACCAGGCTTATCCATTTTTGCCAGTCAGTCGAACCGCTTGCCGAATACCGTCCAGTTTGGCATCCCTGAAATCGATGGCGAAATGCTGCTGATGAAACTGGATCAAAAAGGGTTTGCCGTTTCCAGCGGATCAGCGTGCGCCAGCGGCGGCGGCAGTCCCAGTCCAGTGCTCATTGCCATGAATGTAGAGGATGGGCTCGCAAAAAGCGCAATCCGCATCAGTTTGGGTTTGGCTAATACTGAAGCGGAAGTTTTTGAATTCATTAATCAATTAAAAGTCTTGGCTTGCCAAGCATGAAGAGAGTGTTATGTCTGTTACGTTAACTGAAAGTGCAGCGCGTCAAATTAAAAAACAGCTGGAAAAACGTGGTAAAGGAATCGGTTTAAAATTGGGCGTAAAAAAGTCCGGCTGTTCGGGTTTTGCTTATACCCTGGACTATTCTGATACGCTAAATGAAAATGACGCTGTGTTTGAAGATTTCGGCGTTAAGGTCATCATAACTGAAAGCGATCTTGAATTTGTTGACGGCATAGAGCTGGATTATCGCAGAGAAGGTATTAATGAGGCTTTTAAGTTTAATAACCCCAATGTTAAAGGAACATGCGGATGCGGAGAGAGCTTTTCTGTAAGTTGAGCCATGCTGGAGCCCGGAGTTGCGTTTCCAAGAAGTCAGAATCGTAGAGCGTGAAGCAATTGCTTGGCGTGAATGCAAATAGTTCAGGTTAGAAATGTTATGGCAATAATAATTTGGACTGTTGCTGCAATTAGCTGAAACTAAATGTCCTCTTTTGCCCTGAAATTACGGTCAAGATTGACTGGCGGATATGTGAGCCGAAGAACGCAGGCGCATACGAAATCTTTAGATTTAAGCAAATGACTGGAAAACCTGCAATCCTGCCTGCCTTTTTTGACGGCATTTCCGGGCTAAGCAGAAGGCGTGTTTGTTCTTGATGATTTTTGTTAATCTCAATATTGGCCGATGCGGCGGCCGAAATGGGGGTTCAATATATTGCCAAACTTGACAGTAAGTCTAGGCGCTGGAATTTTTCCGCGCCTGGATTTACCAAAAAGTGTTGGGCGCTGTTCCAAGCTCAGGAGCAGTTTGTTTTTATGGCGAAGGAGTTTAAGTTGTGAAAATGTTTAATTTTTTAAATGCGTGTTGCTCGTTGGGTATCGTGCTGGCGCTAGCCGATAATGTTTATGCGTTTGGTTTGAGCGATATTACCGGCGCAGTCGAAACTTTAGAAGCAGCGCGGCAAGCCCCAATAGCGCCTGTGCCAAGTGCCGGCACTGCTGCCGGAAATAGTTTGACAGGGCTGTTAATGCAGCAATTAGGAGTGACGCAACCGCAAGCGGAAGGAGGGGCCGGGGCGTTATTCCAATTAGCGAAAGCCAAAATGCAGGGAGCGGCTTTTACAGAGCTAAGTAATTCCGTCCCAGGCATGCAAGGCTTATTAGCTGCTGCGCCCGTTGCAAATCCAGCCGGCGCCGGTGGTCTGCTAGGAAATTTAGGAAGTTTGGCGGGTAATTCAGGTGGAACAATTGGAGCAGTTGGAAATTTAGTCGGCTTGGTAAGTTCTTTTCAGCAACTTGGGTTGTCGCCAAGCATGGTGCAAAAATTTGTACCGGTCGTTTTGCAGTATGTTCAGGGTAATGGCGGAAGCGCCGTTTCCAGTCTTTTACAATCTGCACTAGTGGGCGGCGGGACGTAATTTTTTCTTAGCTCTCAAGTAACTCGTTTCCCGGCGGGAGTTTTATCTTTGTCAAGGTTTGACTGTTTCCCGTCAGCTCATTGAGCGGCGCAACCTTATAAGGAATCAGCGGCAGCGTGCCGGAAATTTCCGGCAATGCGAGATTTAATAAGGACCTGTATTTTTAATACTTGTCATTTAACGTGCATTGACATTTCAGCCGCCCGGAAAATAAAAAAGGCAGGAAACATCCGTTTTCTGCCTTTTTCTGGTCATATTGGCAAAGTTTCTAACTCAATTTACCATGGCATTGCTTGTACTTCTTTCCTGAACCGCAAGGGCAAGGATCATTACGACCCACTTTATTGCCTGTACGTACATAGGGTTGCTCCGGCGCCTTTGCTTCTTCCGCGGGGACCTGATGCTCATCAAAATCATCCAGAGCAGGAGCTGCCGCATGTTCAAAGTGCATTTCTCTTGGGGCCTGCATTTGTTCATCAATTGCCTGAACATCTTCTTCCTCCCTGACCTGAACTTTGAACAGAATTCCTATCACTTCATATTTGATATGCTCCAGCAGGCTGGTGAACATTTCAAAGGCTTCGCGCTTGTATTCCTGCTTGGGATCTTTTTGCGCATAACCTCTAAAGTGGATGCCCTGACGTAAATAATCCATCGCCGCCAGATGCTCTTTCCAACTGGAATCCAATACTTGCAGCATCACTGATTTTTCAAAATGCTGTAATACCTCTTGACTGATCTGTTGTTCCTTTTCTTTGTGATTTTGTTCCAGAATATCAATAATACGGGTACGCAGGCCAGCCTCCAGCAGGTTATGATCTTCATCCAGCATAAGCTGTACGGGTATTTTGACATTAAACTCCTGATGCAGATGCTCTTCCAGGCCCTTTATGTCCCATTGCTCAACCATGGTTTTTGCAGGGATATACTGGGTAATCACATTATTGACTACATCTTTGCGTATGGCCGTGATAATGCCGGAAATTTCCTTGGCCGCCATCAATTCATTACGCTGAGCGTAGATAACCTTGCGCTGATCATTTGCAACATCGTCATAAGCCAGGATTTCCTTACGCATGTCAAAATTGCGTCCCTCGACCTTGCGTTGAGCATTTTCAATAGACCGGGTCACCCAGGGGTGCTCGATTGCCTCGCCATCACCCATGCCAAGCTTTTTCATCAAACCGGCGACACGGTCAGAGGCAAAAATACGCATCAAATCGTCCTGAAGGGACAGATAAAAACGAGTTGAACCAGGATCGCCTTGCCGCCCGGAACGGCCTCTTAATTGGTTATCTATGCGGCGAGACTCATGACGCTCTGAGCCGATAACATGCAATCCGCCATTGGCAAGCACCTGATTGTGCCTATCCAGCCACGCGCCACGAATTTTTTCCTTTTCAGCTTCACTGGCATCTTCGCTTAAGGTTTTCAGTTCCGCGTCCAGATTGCCGCCCAGGACAATATCCGTACCCCGGCCTGCCATATTGGTAGCGATAGTGACCGCGCCCGGCATGCCCGCTTGCTGGATAATATGAGCTTCACGTTCATGCTGCTTGGCATTAAGCACTTCGTGTTTAATGCCCTGTTTTTTTAGCAATTCGGAAAGACGTTCAGAATTTTCAATGGAGGTAGTGCCTACTAAAACCGGCTGGCCACGGCTGACACAGTCTTTAATATCATTAGCGACAGCGATGTATTTTTCGTCGGCGGTCAAGTAGACCAGGTCGCCCAAATCCTTGCGAATCATGGGGCGATGCGTTGGAATAATCACGACTTCAAGACCATAAATCTTGTTCAGCTCAAACGCTTCGGTATCGGCGGTGCCCGTCATGCCTGAAAGTTTTTCGTACAGGCGAAAATAGTTTTGGAAGGTGATTGAAGCCAGCGTCTGGTTTTCACTGTTAATGGTGACATGTTCCTTCGCTTCAATAGCCTGATGCAGCCCTTCAGACCAGCGCCGTCCGGGCATTATCCGGCCGGTAAACTCATCAACGATAACAACTTCATTATTTGCGACAATGTAATCTACATCTTTTTTGAATAATACATGCCCGCGCAAGGACGCATTGAGATAGTGCATGAGACGAATATTGGCTGCATCATAGAGGCTGGTTCCCTCGGCCATTAAACCATGTCCAAGCATCAGGCGCTCAACCCGTTCATGACCGGCTTCGGTCAGATATACCTGGCGTATCTTCTCATCAACCGTATAATCGCCAGGCTCCTCGTTGCTTTCCTGTCTGGTCAGGTATGGTATGATTTCGTTGGCTTTAATATAGATTTCGGTGCTTTCTTCAGTTGGTCCGGAAATGATCAGCGGTGTTCTCGCTTCATCGATAAGAATAGAATCCACCTCGTCAACGATGGCAAAGCTTAAGTCGCGCTGGACTTTTTGCTCCAGGCTAAAAGCCATGTTGTCACGCAGATAATCAAAACCAAATTCGTTATTTGTGCCGTAGGTAATGTCAGCCGCATATGCTTCACGCCTTGGCGCATGTTCCATTTGGCTGATGATGACTCCCGTCGTCATCCCCAGAAAAGCATAAAGTCTGCCCATCCATTCAGAGTCGCGCTTGGCCAGGTAGTCATTTACCGTCACAACATGGACGCCGCGTCCCGGCAAGGCATTCAAATAGGCGGCCAAGGTTGCCATCAAGGTTTTACCCTCGCCGGTTTTCATTTCCGCTATTTTTCCGTCATGAAGGAACATGCCGCCTATCAGTTGCACATCGAAGTGACGCATGCCAAAGACTCGCGAAGATGCTTCCCTGACCGCTGCAAAAGCTTCCGGAATAAGGTTATCCAATTTTTCGCCTTGCGCCAGACGATCACGAAATTCCTGGGTTTTTGCTTTTAATGCCTCATCAGGTAGTTTTTCGTATTCCGAAGCCAGAGTATTGATCTTCTTGACCAGCTTCATTTTCTTCTTTACAAGCCTGTCGTTACGGCTCCCTACAACAAGTCTAACCAGCTTACCCAGCATGTTTTTTTCCGGTGTGAATTTAGTAAATGATTGAATCAAAACCTTCGATTATATACTATCTAGCGGCTTAGATACAGCTAAAAACATATTTGTCCCGAATAAGGCAATCTTGAAGCCATTGTTGACAAAATACCGTTCTTCAAGGACTTAATAATACACGCATAAATCAAGTATCGGATCGATGCATTAAAATTCTTGCTTCCTACCTCGATAAACCAAAAACATATTGACAAGACAATGTAAAAAATAGAACCTCTAATCCATTTGAATACAAAAGTTCCACAGCGGAAATAAAACGCTACATCCAGCAAATCGCCCGGACAAAACAAGCGCATCGGCATTTAAACAATGTAATGAATCTTTAATCTGTAAAAATACGAACAGTCCCTTCGGAAAATGGATGTCAGAAGCTACAAAACGTCACTCAAGGCATAACAAAGCTAATGCATAATATGTTTTTATCCATGACCAGATGCCCATGACTTATTTATTTACATGCGGTTTTTTGAACAAACTGAACCAACCGTTAATACTTCTAGTGATACTGGGTGCTTTGATGATTGACTGCTCACATGCGGATACAAAGCCGCCGGTACAGTCGCAAACACTCGCGCCTGGTTATGGGGCGCTGGAATTTTCCGCGCCGGAACCAGGGTCGTACATGCTACCCGTATTAGGTTCCGCTGCTGATGGAAAGGTGCTGGATACGCAAGGCAATGCCTTAACATTGCACAGTTTAATGGGGGACAAAGTCGTCCTGCTCAGTTTTATTTATTCAACCTGTAGCGATGTCAATGGTTGTCCGCTAGCGACCACGGTTTTTCATAAAATCAAAAACCGTCTGAAAAAAGAGCCCGGGCTGGCAGACAAATTGAGATTGATCACGCTAAGCTTTAACCCCGTGCATGATACGCCTGAAATGATGCGACACTATGGACAGGCGCTACAGGACAAAGGTGTTGAATGGCGTTTTTTGACCACCCGCTCAGAGCAGGATTTACAACCTATATTGGAGCATTACAAGCAAAATATTCAAAAAGTTAATGATGCCAAGGGCAACTTCACCGGCACTTTTTCGCATATTTTGCGTGTTTACCTGATCGACAAAAACAAACAGCTACGCAATATTTACAGCGTTGCATTCCTGCATCCTGATACGCTGATTAACGATATTAAAACCTTGTTGCAAACTGAACCCGAACAGGCGGTTGCTCAATTCAGCGGGCAAATAAGCTCCGTCCAGCCTGACTTGTATGCTCCGGGTGACAATAAATCAAATTACGAACACAGCGATTATCAAACGCATTCTATTGCGTTAACCGACCGTGCCGGACAGGCGGCGAATTTACTCAAAACCGTTAAAAAGCCTCCATTGGGCTTGCCCCCGGTTCCCGTGCCGGAAAATAATCCTTTAACCCAAGAGAAAGTAAGCCTGGGGAGAAAATTGTTTTATGACCGCCGTTTGTCGCTTAATAACACTTTCTCTTGCGCCATGTGCCATGTGCCTGAACAAGGCTTTACCAGCAATGAAATGGCGACAGCCGTTGGTATTGAAGGGCGCACGGTAAGGCGCAATTCACCCGCTTTGTATAATATCGCTTATGCCCAATCGCTGTTTCATGACAGCCGTGAAACGACTCTGGAGCAACAGATATGGGCGCCTTTGTTGGCTCATAATGAAATGGCTAACCCGTCCATAGGCTACGTCATAGAAAAGATTAACAACAGCGCGGATTACAACGGTCTGTTTAAGAAAGCATTCGGCAAAGGACCCGGCATGGAAACCATAGGCATGGCGATTGCAAGTTATGAACGTACGCTAAACTCCGCCAATTCAGCTTTTGATCGCTGGTATTATGGTAAAGACAAACAAGCGCTGGACGCAAAAGCGCAACATGGTTTTCAGCTGTTTAACGGAAAGGCAAACTGCTCCGCTTGTCACTCCATAGGCAGGAACCACGCATTGTTTACCGATAATAGCAACCATAACACAGGGATAGGCTATGCCGAAGCGATGGCCAAAACAGATAAAACCCAACGCGTTCAGGTAGCTCCGGGAGTCTATGTTGACGTTGAAGCCAAGCTGATAACAACAGTTGCAGAAATCAAGCCCAACGATTTGGGCCGGTATGAAGTCACGCAAAAACCTGAAGACCGCTGGAAATATAAGACACCATCATTACGTAATGTGAGTTTAACGGCGCCTTACATGCACAACGGAGTTTTCACAACGCTGCAACAGGTAGTGGAGTTTTATAATCGGGGCGGCATTGCCAATGAAAATCTTGACCCATTAATCAAGCCATTGAATTTAACTGCGCTGGAAGTAGCCGATTTAACAGCTTTTTTAGATTCGCTGACAGGCGATAATGTAAAGGAATTGGTTGCTGATGCATTTGCCGCACCCATTGGAGACATTCAATAAACAGGACTTCATCTGGTATAGCTGTCAGAAAACCGAGCGATTTTTTATTTTTACAAGACCATCATCTGTTTAAGAACAGATTTACTATGAAATTAACCGGCAAAAATCGGCCCACGGCTCTGCCGAAAATTCAGTTTTGAATCGTGTCGCGGCCAGGAGATGCGTCCGGCTGGTTTGTTATACCAGTATCTTTGGTGATCTTGTTTATGAAATTCGGGACCAATCCCTCGGAAAAACCGGCGATGAAAGCCCAGACGATGGCTTTGGCAACATCTGCATTCGTGGCGGGAATGGTCATAGCGACAAAATCGCTGAAGGTCTTGTACTCCTCCTTTCCCGATGCAAAGACCGGAAATAGCGCCCCCTGCACAAAACCGGCCATAAAAATTGTATACAAAACAAAAGCAAAAACCCCGCCGACAAAAGGGGATAAATAGATTTGGATAATGACCAGCCGTTCGGTCATTACGTCCGGCTTTTCAGTCTTCACCATGCTCAAGTTCTGAATACGCCGGAAGCTATTGACCGCCCCGCCCACGGTTCCGGACACAAAAATCAGCGTCTCATACGGAATCATTCCAAATTTGGCGAGAATGGCTGTCGTAGCCATAGCAACGACGACCATAATAATCACAATGGCGACATGGGTCGCCTGACTAGGTTGCGCGCAGGATTTTGTCTGGGTGTTGTCAGTTGTGTTCATGGGATGCAAAGCGTTTGATTTTTCCATTGACTAATATGCCCATACATAGTGAGTTGCCTTAAATGATTTTGTCATTATCTTTTGACTTATCCTGCAGGCCTGCCAATTAAAGCGCGAGTTGTGAATATAACATTGGATGCTTCCTGATAAAACGACATATTGCCGTTAGCGTCCATTTTCTTTTTTTATGACACTTTTTGTGCACGGGTTTCAATAAAATTGGTTACCATGCCAGCCGTCAGTGATGAATAAAAGCGGCGATGTAGAAAAGTAATCTCCACTATTTCAATCATCATAAGTGCAGTCTGTGTCAACTTGGTCTGAAAAGGAAGCGTTTCGCCTTGATCTTACGGTATACTTTTCAGTCGCTTTTGCCGGTAATTAAAACGAAAATCCAAATCCAATCAAGCTCATTTCAATGCATTTAATCGGGTGCAATTTGCTGTGTCAGCGCCGGCTCCGGCTTTCGCGCCCTTTGTGTTCCATTTGCCCAAGCCGTTAAGTGGTTCCGGATTGGTAGCCTGTCGGTTATGATAAATCACTTGGCTGACTTAAAATTATGTGCGTAAAAGCGCTATCCACTCAACTATATCTAAAAAATGACTCAACGAATCGCCGAAGTAGAGCGTAATACGCTCGAAACCCAAATTAAAATCAAAATCAATCTGGATGGAACAGGTCAAGCCTCTTTCGTAACGGGCGTTCCTTTTCTTGACCACATGCTCGATCAAATCGCCAGGCATGGCTTGATAGACATGGATATCGATGCTCACGGCGATTTGCATATCGACGCTCATCACACGGTGGAGGATATCGGCATTACTTTAGGTCAGGCGTTTGCCCAGGCTATTGGAGACAAAAAAGGCATTTGCCGCTATGGACATTCTTATGTTCCATTGGATGAAGCCTTGTCCCGGGTAGTCATCGATTTTTCAGGACGCCCCGGTTTGTTTTATGACGTTAAATACCCGAAAGCTATGATAGGCGGTTTTGACGTGGATTTATTCAGGGAGTTTTTTCAGGGTTTTGTCAATCATGCCGGCGTGACTTTGCATATCGATAGCTTGAAGGGCGCAAATTCCCATCATGTCGCGGAAACCATTTTTAAAGCTTTGGGAAGAGCCATACGCATGGCGATTACCGCTGATACAAGAATGGCGGGTATAATGCCGTCAACCAAAGGCAGTCTTTAAAATAATATAGGTGCAAGGCGCAAGGTTAATGGCGAAAAAGCCCTATAATTTGCGTTTTGCACCCAGTTCCTTTTTTTATCTTTAGCCTGAATTTCTTATGTCTTCTGTTGCAGTTATTGATTATGGAATGGGTAATTTGCATTCAATTGCAAAAGCCCTGCAACACGCTTCTCCTCCTGATGCAGACGTGCAAATCGTTGCCGATGCAGAGGTGATTTTGCAGGCGGATCGCGTGGTTTTCCCCGGAGTCGGGGCGATACGCGATTGCATACAGGCGCTCAATAAATCGGGTTTATCTGCTGTTATCCAAAGTGTCGCCAAAACTAAACCGCTGCTGGGTATTTGCCTGGGGATGCAGGCGTTATTGACGGACAGCGAAGAAAACGGCAATATTGATGGATTGGGTATTATTCCAGGGCATGTCGTGCGTTTTCCGGATAATTTAATGGATAGCCAGGGTAATACCCTGAAAATTCCACACATGGGATGGAATCAAGTGCATCAAAAACCGCACCCATTATGGAACAAGATTCCACAAGACAGCCGGTTTTACTTTGTGCATAGTTACTATGCAATACCTGATGATGCGTCTGTGGTAGCGGCAACCACGGAATATCCGGATGCTTTTGCCTGCGCTTTGGCTCAAGATAATGTTTTCGCCGTACAATTTCACCCGGAAAAAAGTCAGGCGGTCGGTTTGCAACTGCTAAACAACTTTTTACATTGGGATGGTCAAGCTTAAATATATTTAAAGTTGTTAAGGATTCAGTAGTTATGTTGTTAATACCCGCTATCGATTTGAAAGAAGGCAAATGTGTGCGTTTACGCCAGGGACGAATGGAAGATGATACGGTTTTTTCTGATGATCCAGTGGCTGTCGCCGGTAAATGGGTTGCCGCCGGCGCGAAAAGAATTCATTTGGTCGATTTGGATGGCGCTTTTGCCGGCAAGCCGGTCAATGCCGGTATCATTAAAGCGATAGTCGCCGCTTTTCCCGATATCCCTGTGCAGATAGGCGGCGGTATTCGCGATGAAGAGACTATTCAGGCTTATCTGGATGCGGGCGTGGAATACGTCATTATCGGCACCAAGGCGGTTAATGAACCGCATTTCGTCAGTAACATGGCATTGGAATATCCCCGGCATATCATTGTCGGGCTGGATGCAAAAAACGGTAAAGTGGCGATTGACGGCTGGTCGAAGCTGTCCAAGCACGATGTGATCGATTTGGCGCAACACTTTGAAGCGGATGGGGTGGAGGCCATTATTTACACCGATATTTCCAGAGACGGCATGATGCAGGGTGTTAATATTGAAGCCACCGCACGATTGGCGCGGGCAATCAAGATTCCCGTTATTGCCTCGGGCGGCATTACCAATATCGAGGATATCAAGGCTTTGGGCGCCGTGGCTCATGAAGGCATTATGGGCGCAATCACCGGACGGGCGATTTATGAAGGCACGTTGGATTTTGCCGAAGCTGAAAAATTAGCAGAATCGTATGGCATGTCATGAGTTTAGCTAAGCGAATTATTCCCTGCCTGGATGTCGATAACGGCCGCGTGGTTAAAGGCGTCAAATTTGTTGACATTCGCGATGCCGGCGACCCGGTCGAAGTCGCCCGGCGTTATGACCGTGAAGGCGCGGACGAGATCACTTTTCTGGACATTACCGCCACGCATGACAACCGCGACACGATTGCGCATGTCGTTGAGCAGGTGGCCAGTGAAGTATTCATCCCGTTGACGGTAGGCGGCGGCATCAGAACCCTCGGCGATATCCGCCGTATGCTCTATGCGGGCGCGGACAAAGTCGGCATTAACAGCGCGGCGGTGAATAATCCGGAATTTGTCCGCAAGGCCGCAGAGCGTTTTGGTTCGCAATGTATTGTTGTCGCCATTGATGCAAAAAAAGTCAGCCAGCCGGGCGAAGCCGGCCGTTGGGAAATTTTTACCCACGGCGGACGCAAGGCTACCGGCATAGACGCGGTTGAATGGGCAAAAAGAATGGCCGGCTACGGTGCGGGAGAAATCCTGTTAACCAGTATGGACAGAGACGGCACGCGGGAAGGTTTTGATTTACCGCTAACCCGTGCTATCAGTGAAGCGGTATCCGTGCCGGTTATTGCCTCGGGCGGCGTGGGTAATCTGGATCATCTGGCGGATGGCGTAATTGAGGGCAAAGCGGATGCCGTATTGGCGGCCAGTATTTTTCACTTTGCCGAATACTCAATACATCAAGCCAAAGAGCACATGGCGTCACGCGGCATAGAGATGCGCATATGAATGTTCCGTGGCTGGATGAAATACGCTGGACAGAAGGTCTGGTTCCTGTTATCGCGCAACAGGCAGATACGGGGAAAGTGCTTATGTTCGCGTGGATGAACCGTGAATCCTTAGGCTTAACAGTCGAGGAAGGTTATGCGGTTTACTGGTCCAGGTCGCGCGGAAAATTATGGCGCAAAGGTGAAGAGTCAGGGCACAGGCAGAAAGTTACCGGTTTGTTTCTGGATTGTGATGAGGATGTGATCCTGCTCAAAATTGAACAGGAAGGCGGCATCGCCTGTCATACCGGACGCGAAAGCTGTTTTTACCGCCATCTGGTTGATGGAAGATGGCAGTCTGTAGAGCCGGTATTGAAAGATCCTAAAGAAATTTATACCAAAAATGAGTGACGTATTACGACAATTAGCCGGAATTCTGGAGCAGCGTAAACAGGAGTCAGCCGATAAATCTTATGTGGCTAGTCTTTACGCGAAAGGACTGGATGCTATTTTGAAAAAAATAGGTGAAGAGGCGACAGAAACGGTTATTGCCGCCAAAGACGGCGATAAAAAACAAATTATTTATGAAACCGCTGATCTGTGGTTTCATTGTATGGTATTGCTGGCCGATCAGGGTTTGGGACCGGATGATGTCTTGCAGGAATTGCAACGCCGTTTCGGCTTGTCCGGCTTGGATGAAAAAGCGCAGCGCAGCAAATAATATCAATTAGTTATTGGAGCAGGAAATGGGCATCAGCGTCACGCAATTGTTAATTGTACTGGTTATCGTGATTGTGCTTTTTGGCACAAAAAAGCTGCGCAATGTAGGCGCGGATCTGGGTGGGGCCATCAAAAGTTTTCGTGCCGCCGTCAAAGAAGGCGAAGAAGATAAAAAACAGGCCGAAAATGAAGATGAAGCCATAGAAGGCGAAGTTACTTCCAAGAAAAGCGAAAAAGTCTGATATGTTTGATATAGGATTTTCCGAGCTTCTTATGGTCGGTTTGGTCAGTTTGTTGGTAATAGGCCCTGAGCGGCTGCCTAAAGTGGCTCGAATTGCCGGTTTCTGGATAGGCAAGTCGCGCTCCATGCTGGCTTCGGTCAAGGCGGAAATCAAAGAAGAATTGCACGCGGAAGAGCTCCGCCAGCTATTAAAAGAGCAGGCGGATCTGCAGGAGTTTCATGCTGCGATCAATGAAACAGCAGATGCCGCATCTTCTATTAAAGCCTCGCTTTCAGCGTTACCGGAAGAGACTCTTTCAGACGCTAAGCAGCCAGATGAACCAAAATAAAAGCGAAGAGGCTGAACAGCCTTTTATCAGTCATCTGATCGAATTGCGTAATCGCCTGTTAAAGGTGATTTTATGCGTCTTGGTGGTGTTTTTGGGTCTGGCTGCATACGCTAATCAGATCTACAGCATCCTGGCCGGACCCTTAATGAAGCACATGCCAAAAAATAGCACGATGATTGCTATTGACGTGGCATCGCCTTTTTTTACGCCATTCAAGCTGGCGCTGGTTGTTGCTGTTTTTATTTCCGTGCCTTTTATCCTTTATCAGTTTTGGGCGTTTGTAGCGCCAGGGCTGTATAAGCGCGAACGGCGAATGATTTTGCCGCTGCTTATCGCAAGTACGCTGCTGTTTTACCTGGGTGTGGCCTTTGCCTATTTTGTGGTTTTTCCGCTGGTATTTGGCTTCCTGACAGCTGCTGCGCCAGTTGGCGTTGCAGTAATGACGGATATTACCAAGTATCTGGATTTTGTTTTAACCCTGTTTTTTGCATTTGGTATTTGTTTTGAAGTGCCTATATTCACCATTGTACTGGTTTGGTCAGGATTGGTAACTCCGGCAGCCCTTGCCGAAAAACGCCCTTATGTTATCGTCGCTGCATTTATCATTGGCATGCTGCTGACTCCGCCGGATGCTATTTCGCAAACCCTGTTAGCTATACCTATGTGGATGTTGTTTGAAGCAGGCTTGTTATGTTCGCGTTTATTTGTCCGTAAAGAAAGCAGTGACGGATATCCTGACGAAGCAGAGCTGGAAACCGGATTGAATAAAATCGAACATAAAAAGAATTAAGCGGATCTCAATAACGCCGGCTATGGAATGGCGCCCGTTGCCCGGCGAGCGAAGCCGCCGCGCCTGCGCCAACCTCGAAAAATCATTTCGCTACAAGGTTTACTAAGGTAAATCAGTAAATTAAGTTGACGCTAGTTAATGCGGTTTCACACCATAAGGCGGACGAAAAGTCAGATACGCATTTAAAATATTAATGAAATTGGTTGTTAAGCTACCGGAGTAGAGTTAAAGCGACCGCCTCGGTAAAGAATATTCTGATACGTAAAGACGCTTTCATCAGCAATCATTCATGGTCTTTTGATAGGATTCAAACCCCTGCAAAAAACCCCGAAGCTTCTATCCCTGCAATCGCACAACGTTCGTCCTGGTCAGATACATCGCCGCTGATGCCGACGGCGCCGATGAGCTTATTGTCCGCATCCCGGATCAGAACGCCGCCGGGAACCGGCATTATCTTTCCATCGGCTACGTCTATCAAGGCATTCATAAAATCCGGGCGCTGTGCGGCCACACCCGCCAGACTGCGCGATGACACGCCCATGTTGACTGCGCCCCAGGCTTTTGCCGTGGCGATTTGCTGTCTGATCATAGTTGCGCCATCTTCCCGTTGCAGGGCCTTTACATGGCCCGCGGCATCCAGCACCACTACAGTCAGGGGGGCCAGATTTAATTCTCTCGCTATATGCACGGCTGTGTTTATAATAAGGTTGGCTTGTTTCAATGTTAATACTGTCATCAGTAACTCTCGTTTATTTAAGTAGGGGAAAAAGGTAAGGCTCAATTTTTTCTTCAAGTTTGGGTTGCGCCTTGGCATTAGGGTGTAGTCCGTCAGCTTGCATCAAATCCTTATTCAGCACGATATCTTCAAGAATAAAAGGAACTAATGGAATATCCAGCTCTTTGGCTAATTGCGGATAAACATTGTAAAACATATCAACGTAACGTTTACCGTAATTGGGTGGAATTTTCATGCCCAGCAAAATTACTTTTGCCCCCGATTTTTGAGCGCGGCGGACAATTCCGGCAAGATTATTTTTCATTTCTACGGGCGATAGGCCGCGCAACCCGTCATTAGCGCCCAGTTGAAGTAATACTATATCAGGCTTCTGGGCTGTTAAAACCGGGTCTATACGCGCCAAGCCGCCTGCAGTGGTTTCACCGCTGATACTGGCATTGCTGATGCTGTAATTATGCCTGGTTTCAAGCAGTTTTTTCTGTAGCAAGGCAACCCAGCCTTGTTCAACTTCTATTCCGTAACCGGCGCTGATACTATCTCCAAAAACTACTATTACTGGCGGCTTGGCCATGGCGGACATGGACATTAATGAAACTATCACGGCAAATAAAAATCTACGCATTATGGAAACTCAAGTTAATCAAACACCAAATAACATTATAGTAACGGAAAACCTTGGTAAATCGGTGGTAACTTCCGAAGGAAGATTGCATATCTTGTCATCGATAGATTTGATAATCAAATCTGGTGAAAGTATTGCCATCGTAGGTGAGTCCGGCTCGGGAAAATCAACATTAATAAGCTTGCTAGCCGGATTGGATACGCCAAGCTCCGGATCAATCAGCCTAAATGGAAAACTATTAACCGAAATGAATGAAGACGGCAGGGCAGCCATGCGTAATGAGCTGATTGGCTTTGTTTTTCAGTCATTTCAATTATTGCATGGTCTCACCGCTTTGGAAAATGTTATGCTCCCTTTGGAATTAAACGGTGATAAACATGCTAAATCAGCTGCTACCGCGTTATTGCATAGGGTGGGTTTGGCTCATCGTTTATCACATACGCCAAAACAGCTTTCCGGCGGCGAACAGCAACGCGTCGCCTTGGCCAGAGCTTTTGTTACCAAGCCCGCTATTCTTTTTGCAGATGAACCTACAGGAAATCTGGACAGTAAAACCGGCGCGACTATCATCGATTTACTTTTCGAGCTTAATCTTGAAAACCTTACCACGTTGATTCTGGTGACACATGACCACGCCCTGGCAGCCCGCTGTCAAAGAACCATTGAATTGGATGCCGGGTGCATGGTATGAGCCGTTTTAATCTCGCGCTACGATTGTTATGGCGTGATAGCCGCTCCGGCGAACTGACGATACTGATACTGGCTTTAATTATTGCCGTGACCAGTTCAACAGCCATTGCAGTATTTTCAGACCGGCTGCAACGCACCATGACTGATCAGGCCGCCGATTTTTTGGCTGCCGATTTGGTGATAGCAAGTCCCGGCCCGGTTCTTGCCGGTTGGCTAGAAAAGGCAATGCAACTCAATCTGACGCAAGCGAGAGCGCTGGAATTTTCCAGTGTCTTGATCGAACATGATGAACTGTTGCTGGCCGGCATTAAAGCCGTCAGTTCGGCGTATCCGTTGCGGGGCTTTTTAAAAACGACAACAGGGAATTATTCGGACGAAACAATTGCCCGCAATGGGCCGGAGAAGGGAACAGCCTGGCTTGAAAAGCGCATATTGCCGGCGTTGAAACTTAAGTTAGGCGACCAGTTAACAGTAGGTGAAAAACAGCTGACCATCACCCATATCATTACCTACGAACCCGACAAAAAGGGCGATTTTTACAGTTTTTCTCCGCGCGTGATGATTAATGAAGCTGACTTGCAGGCTACCGGAATTTTGCAGCCGGGCAGTCATGTTCACTACTTTTTTCAATTTACCGGGGAAGCCAAGGCATTGGCAGAGTTCAAGCAATGGATTAAACCTCGGTTAAATCCATCACAACGTATCCTGGATATTCATGAAGACCGGCCTGAACTGGGCGCGGCATTGAATCGCGCGGAACGTTATCTGGGATTATCCAGCATATTGGTTATTTTAATTTCCGGCGTAGCCATTGCCATGGCGACCCGCCGCTATACCGAGCGGCATTTTAACGCCACCGCCATATTGCGTTGTCTGGGTTGTAAGCAGAATGAGATACTCTGGCTTTATTGCAGTCAATTTATCGTGCTTGGGTTGGCGGCTAGCATCTTGGGTTGTCTGTTTGGCTGGTTTGCACAAGAAGCTTTATTCCATTTACTGAAAGGATTACTGCCGCAGCACGTCTCCAGGCCCGGTTTATCGTCGGTTTTTTTCGGTTTTATCATTGGCATGGCGGTTTTATTAGGATTCGCCCTGCCACCCTTATTACGGCTTAAACAGGTGTCTCCGCTCCGGGTGTTGCGCCGGGAACTGGAGCCTTTGCCAAGCAGCGCCTGGCTTATCTATGGTTTATCCATTGGCATTATTGGCCTGTTAGTCTGGAAATATACGGAAGATATTCAGATGACGGCAACCATTTTAGGCGTTGGGCTGATAACTTTGCTGACGCTGGGTTTGCTGGTTTATGGCTTGTTGAATTTAACCCGTGCAGTGCTGCCGTCCATGAGCTTGACCTGGCGTTTTGGGCTGCAAGGGCTATTAAGGAACAGTCGCGCTAGCGTCAGTCAAATACTGGCTTTCAGTATTACTTTGGCCGCCATGGCGCTTAGTTTCACCGTGCGTACCGATTTGATCGATAGCTGGCAAAAGCAATTACCTGATAATGCGCCCAATCATTTTGCGCTGAATATTTTTCCCGGCCAGCAGGCCGCCTTTAAACAGGAACTGCAACAGCAGCATATAAACGGAAGCCGGTTTTATCCTGTGGTTAAAGGCCGTCTGGTGGAAATCAATCACATCCCCGTGCAAAAAATTGTCAGTAAAGACTCTCAAGGCGAAAATGCCACGCATAGAGAGTTAAGTCTTACCTGGACAAAAGAACTGCCTGAGGAGAATAAAATAGTCGCCGGAAATTGGTGGAATAATCAACGGGCCGGCTTAGTATCGGTTGAACGGAAACTGGCCGATAGCCTGAAAATACAGCCAGGCGATCTTTTGACATTTACAGTTGGCAGCCAACAAATTAATGCGACGGTTGCCAGTATCCGTGAACTCAGATGGGATACCATGAAGCCTAACTTTTATATGATTTTCTCGCCCGGTACGCTGGATGCTTATCCCAGCACTTTTATCACCAGCTTTTATTTGCCTGAAACACAAAAAAACGTATTAAATGCATTGGTAAAAAAATATCCCGGCACGACCATTCTGGAAGTTGATTTAATATTGCGGCAATTTAAAACCATACTGACTCAATTGACAAAAGCGATCAACTACTTGCTTTATTTCGCCTTAATGGCGGGATTTACCGTGTTGTTTGCAGCCGTTTATGCTACCCTGGACACCCGGATTTATGAAGGCGCGTTAATGCGAACGTTAGGCGCGAATCGTTCATTGTTAAGAAAAACCCAAATTATTGAATTTACGGTGCTGGGGCTTATTTCCGGTTTACTGGCTGTAATTATTTCAGAAGCCATAATTTATGCTCTATATACGCAAGTGATGAATATGGAGTACCGCCCCAGCCTGTATTTATGGGCGGTCATGCCTTTTACAGGAGCTTTATTTATTGGGATGGCCGGATGCCGGGGCGTAAGACATGTGCTTAATAAATCTCCACTACGCGTTTTAAGGGAGCTATAATAGCGTTAAAATATTCAGATTCTGTTCATAATGAATCGATAAACTGTAACAAAACTCACAAAGGTAATAAGTATGAAAAAATTAACAACCAGTATTGTTCTTATCGGCGGCGTGTTGCTCTCGGGTTGCTATAGTTATGGAGGCTATCAGCCCACCGTCGACAGCTATAATGATCCCAATGCCTACCGGATAAACCAGGATATGGCGGAATGCAAGCAGCTTGCCAGTGAAGCATCGGGCGGAACCGCAAAAGAAACCGCCATAGGCGCGGGAACCGGAGCCTTGATTGGGGCTGCTGGCGGCGCGATTGTCGGCGCATTCACCGGAAATCCAGGGGCGGGCGCCGCCATTGGCGCGGCGGCGGGCGGTTTCGGCGGCGGCGGATATCAAGGCATGAGCGCGGAACAAAAATACAAAAACGCCTACAACAACTGCATGAGCGGTCGCGGCCACAAGGTTGTCAGATAATTGAATAATCTTTAACATCCGCCTTACTACAACACAGGGATGTGTTGTCAAAGCCGTTAAGCGCCTTTTCCCATAAAACCATTTTATTGTATTGATCCGGTTAAAT
Source organism: Methylobacter sp. KS41 (assembly GCA_002862125.1). Taxonomy (GTDB): domain Bacteria; phylum Pseudomonadota; class Gammaproteobacteria; order Methylococcales; family Methylomonadaceae; genus Methylobacter_C. Next base: position 971,518 of record PHSP01000003.1, read on the forward strand.
TGTGAGTTTTTCTTCCAGGCTTGATTTCGAGCTTTTGGAGAACCGCAAAAGAAAAGGCGACAGGTAACGCTCGCTGTCTTCTGAATACATCCGGTGAGATTTGTAAATCGTCAATAATGTAGTGGCGGAAGCGGCTGCGGTCCGGCTAAAAGTCAGCGCTGAAACTTTGGCATTGTTATGGCTGTAGCCACGAAAATCTGTTCGATGGACTAAATAAAATCCCGCTGCTGATGCTGCTAAAGAAAATTTTGCCGCCGCATGCACTGGAAGCAACAGGTAAAACAATCCATGGCTGGATAATAATCGACCGGCGCATGTAATTAAATCAACAAATGGCAATTGATCGTTGTGTCTGGCAACTTTTCTAAGGGGATTTGCAGTCTTGCTGTGATTTTCAAAAAATGGCGGGTTGCAGATAATAAGATCAAACCGGCAGCCGGCTGAGCTGGCAAAGCATTGAATATCCTGGTGTACCGCCTCGAGATGATCTACCCATGGACTATTGTTGAAATTAATCCGGGCTTCCTCGTAACACTGTTGCGTCAATTCCACCGCCGTCACATGCGCCGCTCCCAATTGCGCCGCCATCAACGACAACACGCCGGTTCCAGCGCCGATATCCAAGACCCGGTCACCAGGATTAACCGGCGCCATGGCGCCAAATAAAACAGCGTCCGTGCAAACTTTCATTGCTGATTGCTTCTGGATAACAGAAAATTGCTGAAAGCGGAAGGCTGACATATTGCCGCTACTGCCAGCCTACTTTCTCATAATACCCATTATAAACGGTAAAGCGGCTCCAAGCTTTTATCCTCGGGAGCTGCTGTTTTTTCTCGGGCTTTATTTTCAGTAAATGCCTGAAACAGTTTTTTGCCTTGCCACTGGCCAACTTCTTTGCCATATAAAGCGTGGTTTAAAAGCAGAATTTCGTCTCTCAACCGGGCGTCACAAAATGCAGAAACGGCTCCCAGATTCGAGACATTAAATTTTTGCCGTCCCCATTCAAGCAAGGCGTCTTTAGCAGCTACGGCATCGTTTTTCGCGCAGGCATTTTTCAGGTTCTGAATGCACGCTTTTAAATTTATTTCTGAGTCATCATTTTCAATAACGGGTTTTGCGATTCTGCGTTTGGTTAGGAAAATAATCACTGTCATTAACCAGCCAGCGGCTAAAAATACTGAAACCCACAACCAGATATTGGTTTGTTGCGGGTTTTGGATAACTGGACCGGTTTGAATCTTCTGCGGAGATAATGACGTAGCCGCCGGAGCGGATACAGGCTGAGTTCCGGCGCCAGCAAGCACGGTGAGCGTTGTTTCCGGGATTCTCGCTATTTCCATCCTCTGGCTTTTAGTATTAAACCAGGGGATCTCAATGGCGGGCAATGTGTAACTGCCCGCTTTTGAGGGAATAAGGGCAATTTTTTCTTCCCTGAAAGCCAGAAGCCCATCGGATTTTTTTTGTTCATGTAACACCGGCTGGTCAGGATAGGCTTTTAACTGATCATTAGTATTGGTAGTATTCAATTCAGGAAGCTGACCGACTGTCGTGCCTTTTGCCACTAAAGTCAAGGTTCTGGTCAAAGGTTCACCGGCCTTCATTTGTTTAATATCCCCTGACCATTCCTGGGTTAAAACCAGTTGTTCCGCCGGTAGCCAATGCTTACCATTAAAAGATGCAGGAACCGGTTTTACATCCAGTGTTATTGCTTTGGATTCGACCCGTTTGGTTCTGGTCATCTGGGAGTTAAAAAAACCATTAAAACTGGGGCGGCCGCTAGTCAGAACTTCGGCGGTTAACACCAATGGCTTGATTGTTAATTTGCCGCTTTTTTGGGGGAAAATGGCATACTTTCTCTCCGTCACCGAGTAATTCACCCCGTTAACCTGCGTATTATAATTGCTGTCATCGCCTAGCTTTTCAATAACCGCGTCCGCCAATTCGGGTTCATTCAAGCGGGCTTGAGAAATGTCAACTTTTGTGTATAGACGCAAGGTATAGAAAACCTGGGATTGTATATAGGGGTTTTCCGGTATCGCCTCAACTTCCAGAAACAAATCCTCATCGGTATTGACAGCTTTGTCCGGCGATCCTTCAGTAACCAGAACGGCGGAAGGTTGACTGACATCCTTGCCAAAGTTGACCGGTGGAATTACCAGATCACCCGCCTGTTTAGCCATTACATTAAGCGTCCACTTGATAGTTTTGCTGGATTTTCCATTGATCCACGATGAACTGCTGCTGTTGCTTTGGCTGAGTATGGAAAAATCCTGTTCCAACGGACTGAAATCCGGGTCATCGTCTGGCGACTCAGCCGCAGTAAAAATGATCTGGAAGGAGTCATCAATGCTGACCGGATTACGATCCACGGATACACTGATGTTCACCGCAAAGGCGCTTTGTGGAATCAGAATTAATAACAGCGGAAAAAACACTAAAACAGTGAAAAACCGCATCTCGACTTCAGGTTTAAGTAATTTTTTTATTGCGCTCATAGTCTTCATCATTAATTTTCATTCATGCGTGGCGGCCATTCTTATTAGAAGTTCGCAAACGCTCCTCTATTTTAAGCTTTGTCCGACAAAGAATACCGGTAAAAGTGCAAAATAGACACTGATGAATAGACAAAATGCCGGGTTTGCGGAGAGTAACTCGACGCGGGTTAGGTGTCCAGAAAAGTCGCTGATTCCATACCGGTCGGCTGATGAAACCGGAGTGGCTACTGCCTTATCAGGAAACTGTTTCGAAATATGCTCCGACACCCGCAGTCAAGCCCATAGCTAGCGCGCCCCAGAAAGTCACCCGGAAAGAACCCTTAATCAGGCTGGAGCCGCCGGTATAAGCGGCTAAAGCGCCCAGCAAGGCGAGAAACAGCAAAGACGCGGATGACACATAAACGATTAAATTCGCATCAGTGGCGAACATGACAATCAATAGCGGCAGCACAGCGCCAATGGCGAAGGTGGCTGCCGACGTCAGCGCCGCTTGAATGGGGCGGGCAGTGCCTAGCGCGGAAATACCCAGTTCATCACGGGCGTGCGCGCCAAGGGCATCGTGTTTCATGAGTTGTTCGGCAACTCTTCCGGCTAGTGAAGGATTGAGTCCTCGCGCAACGTAAATGGCTTGCAGCTCTTTTTGTTCATGATGTACATTTTCTTCCAGTTCTTTGCGCTCACGCGCCAAATCGGCCTGTTCGGTATCGGCTTGCGAACTGACCGACACATATTCCCCGGCCGCCATCGACATGGCCCCGGCGACGAGACCCGCGACGCCGGCCAATACGATATCGTTATGCGCGGCATTGGAGGCGGCAATCCCGACGATTAAACTTGCTGTCGAGACGATGCCGTCGTTTGCGCCTAATACGGCGGCGCGCAGCCAGCCGGTCCGATGAGTTCTGTGTCTTTCACGATGGTGAGGTAACATTGGTTTTCCTTGATGGGGTAGTAAGGATAATTGCTATCAGTCAAGAGCTCATTAATTTACATTTCAATGTCTTAATCTGACGGAATTATAACTGATGACTACAAATAAAACTGCTAAATTGCATAGCATCATTTTCGCATTTATGTTGCGCCTGGGATTTATAGACGCAACAGCAAAACCCCGCATAGCTGTTCTGGATTTTGAATTAAAAGACGTGACATTTGCCTCCGGTGTACTAGCATAAAATACCAGGGATAGCAGGCTCTTATCGCATCTTTGCGGCCTGGATGCCGGTAAGACGAGCTATTTTATGGTTATGAATAAATTGTCAGGTGGCAAGGCTTTTGATTACTTTAGATCGGAGGTTGTCTTTCGCCAGTCGCTTTAACCAGAACTGTATCGCCGACGGTTAAGGCTCCGCACTGATTGTGCAGGGCATTTTGACCAAAATAGACGTTATTTTGCCATTTTCTGATACGGTTAAGCGTTCTGAGAGGTTCCTTGCCGGCTTGAGCTGTTTCGGGATCAATCGTTGGGATGGCGCAGCGGGAGCAGGGCTTGGGTAATCTGAAATCAATGGTTCCAATGCTGATTTCCCGCCAGCTGTCTTCGGCATAGGCCGGGCAGCCGGAAATAACCAGATTGGGCCTGAAACGAATCATCGGTAAATTTAACTGCATTTCCCGGTTTAATGAAACCAGTGAGTCTTCTGAAATAATCAGAAAAGGAAAGCCGTCAGAAAATGCCACGTTGTCAGAATGCCGGCCATATTGAGGATCAACCTGCCGTATCATCTCATCGGGTTGATAAACCAGCCGGCAGTCCAGGTTTAAAAAATGGCTCAGCCATTGGTCAGCCTCCCGTGAAACGCTCCGTGCATCGCATTGGTCGCGCCATATCGTGCTATTAATAATATCGCCATCAGCCGGTGTTAAGGACAGTGACAGGTCTTCCATTCCTGATGCGGACAGAATCAGGTGATTGCCGGTGAGCGCCGTTTTAATTAAAGCCATTCCCGGCAATTTGCGTTGGCTCAGGAATTGCGCGTCTTGGTCAATAAGCATCCATTTCCGGTCGTATTGAAGTCCTGTTTTGGTAACCGGCCAGCTTGTCACACTAATGCCTGCTAAGGATTTTACCGGATAGAGGGTTATTGCGCTTAATGTGATGGGTGTCATATTGGGTCGGCCTTTATTCCGGAAAAAATCAGACTGGGAAAAATAATGTTGATTGAAGTTTAAGTGAATTAATTCCGGGTATCCATAGTAAAAATGATCTGCTGCTTAAAGTAAACTTTTGCGAAAACTAATAAAAAATTTGCGAATCCGTTAGAATTACAAAACATGAAATTTTACAGTTAGGAAATGATGCATTCAATTAACTTAGTTTTTAGGATAATTATTAATGTTTTACTGATTATTCCTTTATTCAGTGCGGGGTCCGTTTATGCAAAAGCTAAGCAAGCCATTGATATTGCTTATTTGACTCAAGAGCAGAGTGTGCCGCCTCCGTTATCCAATCTGGATCCTTTTATTAAAAACAAGGGCATTGTAGGAGCTGAGCTCGGTGTTAGCGATAACAATACCACCGGAGAATTTACCGGTCAGCAATTTAATTTGAAAAAAATTATTGCGCCCCTGGATGCTAATGTTGCTGATGTGTTTAATAAAGAGCTTGGCAATAAATTTCAGTTTGTTGTGGTTAACTTGCCGGCAGAGCAGATAAACCAGCTAGCCGATTTGCCTGCCGCCAAGCAAATGCTGTTATTCGATGTGTCAACAACGGATGATGCGTTACGCAATGAACAATGCCGCAGTAATGTTTTGCATATTTTGCCCAGCCGGGCCATGCGGGCGGATGCCTTGGCGCAATATATGATGAAAAAGCGCTGGACCAAATGGTTTCTGGTCATTGGGCCTGCCCAGGAAGATCGTTTATATGCCGATGCTGTCAAACGCGCCGCCAAGCGTTTCGGCATGGAAATAGTGGCGGAAAAAACCTGGGAACATACCTATGACGCCAGGCGCACGGCTCAATCGGATGTGGCTGTATTTACCCAGGTCGATGACTATGATGTATTGGCGGTTGCCGATGAGCAAGGGCTATTTGGCGAATATCTTGACTACCGGACCTGGCTTCCAAGACCGGTGATTGGAACTCAAGGGCTGGTCGCCACTTCATGGCACAGAAATCATGAACAATGGGGCGCGGTGCAGATTCAAAGCCGCTTCAAGGAAAAGGCGGGGCGCTGGATGGAAGAGCAGGACTATGCGGCTTATTTAGCTGTTAGAGCGATCGGGGAGGCGGCGACGCGCACAAAATCCAATGATGTAAAACCGGTTAAGGATTATATGTTGAGTGATGCGTTTACATTGCAGGGATACAAAGGCGAGCCTTTATCCTTTCGCTCCTGGGATGGACAATTGCGGCAGCCTGTTTTGCTGGCTGCTCCCCGGTCATTGGTTGCTGTCGCTCCCGTTGAAGGGTTTCTGCATCCAAAAACTGAACTCGATACCTTGGGTTATGATCAACCCGAATCACAATGTAAATGGGACAAGCAATAATGAAAAGAAAAGGTTTATGTCTGCTCTTATTACTGGCATTGGCAGGGGCGGTTCAAGCTGAAACGGTTTTTGTCACGCTGGAAAAAGATAATGCCTTGGCTGTGGTTGATCCGGTGGAAGGCAAGCTAATCAAAACAGTGCCTGTCGGTCAACGCCCCAGAGGCATTGCCATCAGCCCGGATAATAAGTTTTTGTATGTCGCTGTTAGCGACGACAATGCCATAAAAATTTTCGATGCCGGGACTTTGAAAGAAGCCGGTAAATTACCGTCAGGTGATGATCCCGAGACCTTTGCGTTAAATCCCAAAGGCGACCGGCTTTATGTATCAAACGAAGATGACAGCCAGGTGACTGTTATTGATATCGCCAAGAAAAAAGCCATCAAGCAAATCAAGGTGGGCGTAGAGCCTGAAGGGATTACCGTTAGCCCGGATAATAACTGGCTTGTCAGCGCCTCTGAAACGACCAATATGGTGCACTGGATAGATGTCAAAACCAATGCTATCGTGGAAAATACCCTGGTTGATCCGCGTCCGCGGGCGGTCAGCTTTACAGCGGATAGTAAACAGCTGTGGGTAACCTCGGAAATGGCGGGAACATTATTGATTCTGGATGCCGCGGCCAAACAGATTATCAAAACTGTCAAGTTTGAGGTTTCTGGCGTTACCTCCGATAAAATTCAGCCGGTTGGCGTTGTCATTGATAAAGACGGGAAGAGAGGCTACGTTGCTCTGGGGCCAGCAAACCGCGTGGCGGTGATTAATGCGCAAACATTTGAAGTGGAAAAAGTGCTGTTGGTCGGTCACCGGGTATGGAATCTGGCGTTTTCTCCCGATCAAAAGCGCCTCTATACCACTAACGGCGTCAGTAACGATATTTCCATTATTGATCTGGATAGTCAAACTGTAACTAAATCAGTCGGCGTAGGGAATTATCCCTGGGGCGTTGCAGTAAAGCCATGAAGCCATCCATAGCATTATCCATCGAGGATTTAAGTTTCTCTTATAGCGGCAAGAAAGCGCTCGATCATGTTGGTTTTAAGATATGTTCGGGTGAATGCACGCTGCTTCTAGGCCCTAACGGCGCAGGCAAAAGCACTTTATTTTCGTTGATTACCCGTTTGTATGATACCCGTGAGGGCCGTATCGAGTTATGTGGTTTCGATATCAAGAAGCAAACACGCAGCGCCCTGGCAAAACTGGGCGTGGTTTTTCAGCAAACCACGCTGGATATGGATTTGTCGGTGATGCAAAATTTACGTTATCACACCGCCTTGCACGGCATGGGGCGCAAGTTGGCGGCACAGAGAATTCAACAGGAGCTGGAGCGCCTGGATATGTACGAACGCCGAAATGAAAAAATTCGCCAGCTTAATGGCGGTCACCGGCGGCGCGTGGAGATTGCCAGGGCATTATTGCATAAACCGGCTTTGCTGTTGCTGGATGAGCCCACCGTGGGTCTGGATGTGCCCAGCCGGTTAGCCATAGTCGATTATGTGCATCAGTTGGCCGCCGATGAAAAGCTGGCGGTTTTATGGGCTAGCCATTTAATCGATGAGGTCTATCCGGACGATCATTTGATTGTGCTTCATAAAGGCCGGATTAAAGCCAACGGCACGGTAGATGAAGTTCTGAAACTGACTGATTCTACGATGGTAAAAGATGCTTTTTATACTCTTACACAAGGAGAGCAGGCGTGACTAATCAGCCGGGAGCGGATTTGCATTTGCCCGAACGGCGCAGGGCGGAACCGTCCGGCGTGAATATACTTCATTACTGGCGCGCAATGTGGGGGATTATCGGGCGTGAGTTATGGCGTTTTGTTACCCAGCGCGAGCGCTTTATTTCCGCGTTGGTCAGGCCTTTGGTCTGGCTGTTTGTTTTTGCGGCTGGATTTAGGGCGGCATTGGGCCTTGCCATCACGCCGCCCTATGAAACCTACATACTTTATGAGGTTTATATTACGCCGGGGCTGTGCGGTATGATCCAGTTATTTAATGGCATGCAGAGTTCCTTATCAATGGTTTATGACCGGGAAATGGGTAGCATGCGGATACTGATGGTATGCCCGTTACCGCGCTGGTTTTTATTGCTCAGTAAATTATTGGCGGGTACGGCGGTATCTATTTTGCAAGTCTATGTGTTTTTAGTAATCGCCTGGTTTTATGGCATAAAGGCCCCTTGGCAAGGTTACCTGTGGGTGCTGCCCGCGCTTATGCTGTCAGGGTTAATGTTGGGGGCTTTAGGGTTGTTGTTGTCATCCTTCATAAAACAATTGGAAAACTTTGCCGGGGTCATGAACTTCGTGATTTTCCCCATGTTTTTCATGTCGACTGCTCTGTATCCTTTATGGAAAATGAAAGAATCCAGCGCTTTGCTTTATAACCTGGCAAAATACGATCCCTTTTCACATGCTATTGAGTTAATAAGATTTTCACTGTATGGACAGTTTAATCAGGAGTCCTTCATTTATACGCTGGTTGCTTTTATTGTCTTCATGACCGCCGCGATCATTGGCTATAATCCATCAAAAGGGATGATGGTGAGAAAAGGGGGCGCTTAAAGAGTCAACTGTATCGATATAAGCGCGGGGTGATTGCATCACAGAACTTAACGGACAATTCCCGGAAAAATGCCGGGTTAGGCTGCCGGCGGTTTGCATAAATGATTGCGGTGGAACACGAAAGGCAGGGTCAACTAAAAAAGCTACGAATTCATTTAATCTTAAAGTATAGTGTTCAGGACTATGGACAACATACATAAAGCACTTGAAAAGTTTTGTGATCGTGGTAAGTTTACCCCTTAAGCAGGCACGCTTTTGTCAGGGATCATAAAATTAACAGTGCTTACTTATTGCTAGCCCTACTTAATAATACGTTGAGCAATGATTCATCGATTTAATAAATAAAATTAATAATAAATAAAATTACCTAATGTGAGGATGAGAAATGAGTAATGAAGAAAACGCCAAGCAAGAAGAAAACGTTCAGCAAGAAGAAAATGTTAAGCAAACTGTAGATTCGGCAAAAAATATTGCCGGCGGTCTGGTTTCTTCATTCTTGGGTTTAAAAGAAAAAAACCCAAAAGTGTTTTATGGGAGCATTGGGGGGGTAGCGGTGCTGCTTCTCTTAATGATGACCATGGGGGGCGGCGGTTCAAAACCCACTATCTCCGGGCCGGTTCTTAAAGATCTTGCGATAGGGCAGCGTTATATATTGAAGAGCGCTAATGCCTATGATCCATCTGCTACAGTCCGTTTGGTAGCAACGCCTGGAGCGATTGCGGCTTATGACGATACTGAAGAAGCCGATAGAAGCGGAGCCTGCCAGCATATACCTCAGGGAACTCCTGTTTCCGTCGTGGAATTCGCTGATGCCTATGGAAAGCAAAAAACCTATGCCAAGGTCAAGATCGAAGACGGCGAGTGCAAAGGTAACGAAGGTTGGGCTTTAGCAATTGATGTTCAATAGAAATTAAAGTTTGACAGATTTTTAAAAATATCTATAATGAGCGGATAAATTTCAGTGCGGGAATAGCTCAGTGGTAGAGCACAACCTTGCCAAGGTTGGGGTCGCGAGTTCGAATCTCGTTTCCCGCTCCAATAAACAAATAAAAAAGCCGCGAATTGTCGCGGCTTTTTTATTTCACCTTTTAGGCTGCGTAGCAAAATGGTTATGCAGTGGCCTGCAAAGCCATCTACGCCGGTTCGATTCCGGCCGCAGCCTCCAATAGTGAATCCAAATAGGTGCAAAGAAGTCCAAAAGCCCGCAAGTTATCTGACTTGGCGGGTTTTTTTATTGTCCAGTGAAATGCAACAAGATGCATTGACATACCGTCATTGGTGGCGGTACATTCAATTTTTTACCGGAGCGTGTACCCGTCTGCCGCTATCCGATACCGCCATTAAGAACGCCAAACCCACCAACAAGCCATATAAAATGCAGGATGAGAAAGGTATGTACTTACTGGCTCATCCCAATGGCGGCAAATACTTCCGATATGATTACCGCTTTGACGGTATGCGCAAAACCTTAGCATTGGGTACTTACCCAGTCACATCACTTAAAGAAGCCCGAGACAAACGAGATACCGCCAAAAAACAAATTGATGGCGGTATAGACCCAACGAAAACAAAAAAGCGGTCAAGTCATCAAAAGCCGAAAGCGCGGCAAATAGCTTTGAAATTATTGCCCGTGAATGGGGCTTGAAAAAAGTTAATGAGTGGGATGATAAAAATAACCGCTCCAAACGGGTGCTTGAGCTAAATATTTTTCCCTGGCTTGGCAGTAAACCGATATTTTATCTAACCCATCTTCGTGACTCCAGTCGCCCTAAGTTATTGATTTTTGGTTACCGGCGGTTTTCATTTCGAAAAAACCCTTTAAAATCAATGCTCATTTTTCGCTCTCTCTTGTAGTGCCATCCATTTAGGTTTGCATCTTGATTTTTTCCGGAATAGCGCCCATGCTAGAGCCATGTATATTCGAAGAACCAAAACTAAAACAGCGGATCATGGCGAAGATTCCTATACCTATCGGATCGTTGAATCCGTGCGTGAGGGAACACAAGTCAAGCAACGTACGCTACTCAATCTGGGCAAAGACTTTGCCATTGAGCCCGCGCACTGGCCCTTGCTTGCGGCCAGCATTGAACAGCTTCTGCAAGGCTCAGCGCCGCGCCAAGACGAGTTGTTTCATTTAGAGGATGATGCCGGTCAACTTCTGGAGGCCGCCGCCGTGCGCTATAGCGACCTCATCATCGCGAAACTGGCGCAACCGGTGGCGGCAGCGACGCCCGGGCAGGATTATCATAGTGTCGGCATTAATCATATCGAAGCCCATCAAGCCCGCAGCATCGGCGGGGAAACGTTGGCGTTGCATGCGGTCATGCAGTTGCAGCTGGATCAGAAGCTTGCCGCACTGGGCTTTAACAAAATCGATGCCGCGGCGGCATTGGGCAGCATCATAGGGCGCATGATTTCACCCGGCAGCGAACTGCAGACCCATGACTGGCTGCAAGCACGTACCGGCCTGGGTGAACTGCTTGATCATGACTACGGCAGCACCAGTCTGACGCGCCTGTACACCATCAGCGATAAGTTGCTCAAACACCAGTCGGCGCTGGAAACTTTTCTGGGTGCTCAGGAGCAGACCTTATTCGATTTAAACCGGAGCATCGTCTTGTACGACTTGACCAACACCTATTTTGAAGGCCAGTGCGCCCAAAACCCCAAGGCCCGGTTCGGCCGCTCCAAAGAAAAACGCCGTGATTGCCCATTGGTGACCTTAGGTCTGGTTCTGGATGGCAATGGCTTCCCGCTCAGCAGCCAGGTCTTTCCAGGCAACGCCAGCGAGCCCGCCACGTTGGCGCTGATGCTGGACGGTCTGCAGGGGAAAAATCCATTAGCCGGAGAAAAACCGGTCATTATCATGGATGCCGGCATTGCCAGCGCTGACAATCTCGCCTGGTTAAGCGCGCGCGGTTATCTTTACCTGGTGGTCAGCCGGGAACGCTACCTACAAGATCCCAGAGACCAGGATAATGCCGTACTGGTTAGGGAAACCGGACAGAGCAAAGTCAGCGTTTACCGCACAATCGATGCAGAAACCGGGGAAACCCGGCTCTATTGCCACTCCGATCAAAAAGCCAAAAAAGAACAGGCCATCCGCAACCGCTTCCACGTTCGTCTGGAAGAGGGGCTCGACAAGCTCCATGCCGGTTTGGACAAAAAAGGCACGATCAAAAACTACGCGAAAATACTCGAACGCATTGGCCGGCTGCGCGAAAAAAACAGCCGCGTCGCGCAAGACTACCGCATTGAAGTCATTGCTGATGACGCGAAAAACAACGCCATCCGTATTGAATGGCAGCGTGAACCCAAAAGTGAACAAAAAGACCGGCACTGCGGAGTTTACTGCCTGAGAACCACTACTCCGGACTGGTCGGAAGAACAATTGTGGTCAACCTATATCATGCTGACCGAGATCGAAGCCACGTTCAGAAGCTTGAAAACCGACCTCGGCTTACGTCCAGTTTTCCACCATAAAGAAGAACGCGTCACCGGACACTTGTTCATTACTTTAATGGCCTACCATCTGGTGCATACCCTGCGCTATCAACTCAAGCAGCAGGGTATCCATTTAAGCTGGGACAGCATACGCAACATTATGTCGACCCAACAACGCCTCACGATTACCTTGCCGACAGAGGATAATAAGACCATTCACCTGCGCACAACAACCCAAGCCGAAACACGCCAAAAACAACTATACGCAGCCTTAAGTATCAAACCTGACCTGATAGGTAAATGTAAGACGATTATTGATAAGAAAAAATATGTAGTGCCATTTGAGATAAATTAAAATTTTAACTTATTGAAATAACAAGAAATTATCAGTAGAATTCACGAAGATGGGCTAAAGATATTTTGGGCTGTTTACGGCGAGTTGAAGATCGTGGAACTATTGAAACCGCACACCGAACCCTGCAAATATGCGGACAGGTTTTCCGTTATGCAGTGGCTGCCGGCAGAGTGGATCGAGATATAACACCGGATTTACGCGGCGCATTGCCGCCCGCCAAAGGTGAACACTTCGCAGCTATTACCGAACCGAAACAAGTAGCGGAACTATTAAGGGCAATCGACAGTTATCAAGGCTCATTACCTGCCGTTTGCGCGTTAAAGTTTGCGCCGCTGGTTTTGCCCGCCCAGCCCATCTTCGTGAATTCTACTGATAATTTCTTGTTATTTCAATAAGTTAAAATTTTAATTTATCTCAAATGGCACTACATATTTTTTCTTATCAATAATCGTCTTACATTTACCTATCAGGTCAGGTTTGATACTTAAGGCTGCGTATAGTTGTTTTTGGCGTGTTTCGGCTTGGGTTGTTGTGCGCAGGTGAATGGTCTTATTATCCTCTGTCGGCAAGGTAATCGTGAGGCGTTGTTGGGTCGACATAATGTTGCGTATGCTGTCCCAGCTTAAATGGATACCCTGCTGCTTGAGTTGATAGCGCAGGGTATGCACCAGATGGTAGGCCATTAAAGTAATGAACAAGTGTCCGGTGACGCGTTCTTCTTTATGGTGGAAAACTGGACGTAAGCCGAGGTCGGTTTTCAAGCTTCTGAACGTGGCTTCGATCTCGGTCAGCATGATATAGGTTGACCACAATTGTTCTTCCGACCAGTCCGGAGTAGTGGTTCTCAGGCAGTAAACTCCGCAGTGCCGGTCTTTTTGTTCACTTTTGGGTTCACGCTGCCATTCAATACGGATGGCGTTGTTTTTCGCGTCATCAGCAATGACTTCAATGCGGTAGTCTTGCGCGACGCGGCTGTTTTTTTCGCGCAGCCGGCCAATGCGTTCGAGTATTTTCGCGTAGTTTTTGATCGTGCCTTTTTTGTCCAAACCGGCATGGAGCTTGTCGAGCCCCTCTTCCAGACGAACGTGGAAGCGGTTGCGGATGGCCTGTTCTTTTTTGGCTTTTTGATCGGAGTGGCAATAGAGCCGGGTTTCCCCGGTTTCTGCATCGATTGTGCGGTAAACGCTGACTTTGCTCTGTCCGGTTTCCCTAACCAGTACGGCATTATCCTGGTCTCTGGGATCTTGTAGGTAGCGTTCCCGGCTGACCACCAGGTAAAGATAACCGCGCGCGCTTAACCAGGCGAGATTGTCAGCGCTGGCAATGCCGGCATCCATGATAATGACCGGTTTTTCTCCGGCTAATGGATTTTTCCCCTGCAGACCGTCCAGCATCAGCGCCAACGTGGCGGGCTCGCTGGCGTTGCCTGGAAAGACCTGGCTGCTGAGCGGGAAGCCATTGCCATCCAGAACCAGACCTAAGGTCACCAATGGGCAATCACGGCGTTTTTCTTTGGAGCGGCCGAACCGGGCCTTGGGGTTTTGGGCGCACTGGCCTTCAAAATAGGTGTTGGTCAAGTCGTACAAGACGATGCTCCGGTTTAAATCGAATAAGGTCTGCTCCTGAGCACCCAGAAAAGTTTCCAGCGCCGACTGGTGTTTGAGCAACTTATCGCTGATGGTGTACAGGCGCGTCAGACTGGTGCTGCCGTAGTCATGATCAAGCAGTTCACCCAGGCCGGTACGCGCTTGCAGCCAGTCATGGGTCTGCAGTTCGCTGCCGGGTGAAATCATGCGCCCTATGATGCTGCCCAATGCCGCCGCGGCATCGATTTTGTTAAAGCCCAGTGCGGCAAGCTTCTGATCCAGCTGCAACTGCATGACCGCATGCAACGCCAACGTTTCCCCGCCGATGCTGCGGGCTTGATGGGCTTCGATATGATTAATGCCGACACTATGATAATCCTGCCCGGGCGTCGCTGCCGCCACCGGTTGCGCCAGTTTCGCGATGATGAGGTCGCTATAGCGCACGGCGGCGGCCTCCAGAAGTTGACCGGCATCATCCTCTAAATGAAACAACTCGTCTTGGCGCGGCGCTGAGCCTTGCAGAAGCTGTTCAATTCTGGCCGCAAGCAAGGGCCAGTGCGCGGGCTCAATGGCAAAGTCTTTGCCCAGATTGAGTAGCGTACGTTGCTTGACTTGTGTTCCCTCACGCACGGATTCAACGATCCGATAGGTATAGGAATCTTCGCCATGATCCGCTGTTTTGGTTTTGGTTCTTCGAATATACATGGCTCTAGCATGGGCGCTATTCCGGAAAAAATCAAGATGCAAACCTAAATGGATGGCACTACAAGAGAGAGCGAAAAATGAGCATTGATTTTAAAGGGTTTTTTCGAAATGAAAACCGCCGGTAACCAAAAATCAATAACTTAGGGAGACTGGAGTCACGAAGATGGGCCAGGCGAGTTAAGGGCGGCAGAGTGGCAGCATATCGACCTTGACGCTAAAGAATAGCGTTATTTTGTATCAAAAACCGAAGTACAGCATATTGTTCCGCTATCTAATCAGGCCGTGGCGATAATGCAAGAACTCCACCCGCTTACCGGGCATGGACGTTTTATATTCCCGTCTGAACGCACGCCGCGTGGCGATAGATGTATGAGTGAAAACACTCTGAATGCGGTATTAAAACGGCTTGGTTACGGTAAAGATGTAATGACCGCCCACGGTTTCAGGACAATGGCCGAAGCAGCGCTATCCATCACGTTATGTTATCGATTATGGCTTGCTGGTTGCAGATTCGCGTAAAATCCTATGGGACTTTAGTGTCGTTTGTTTAAATTCACCCAGAAATGGCACAACGGGCAAGGGAAATGATACGCAAAGCCAAACGGGAAAAAGATTATCAATTCGTACTGGCGTATATATTAGGGTATAAACTAAGATTACTAATGAACCACAATAAACCGGAGTGGCAATAATGGCTACCGAAGCATTTACTATTAGAGCTGAAACAGAAATCGTACATAAACTGGACGACCTAGCTGGATCACTAGACAGATCGCGGAATTATTTAGTCAATCAAGCCATAAAGGAATATCTGGAAACTCACGCCTGGCAAGTTGAGAAAATCACCCAAGGCATAGCCGCCGCTGATCGTGGTGAATTGGTTGCTCATGATGACGTCATGCGTGAAATGGAAGACTTGATCGAGCGCAAAGCCAAAGGTAACGCGTGAAAATAGTCTGGACCGAACCGTCCCGACAAGATTTACGTGACATTTTTATATACATTTCCGAAGACAATACGAAAGCCGCTCGCGCTTTGCTTTCCAAAATTAAAGAACGAGCTATTCTACTTCAAGACAATCCGCTCATAGGACGAATTGGCCGCGTAGATGGAACGCGGGAATTAGTGATCACAGGAACCCGGTACATCTTGCCATATCGTGTAAAAGAAAATCAAATTCAGATTCTGGCTGTTTTTCATGGTGCAGACAATGGCCGGATAATTTTTAATTCGGCGCATATAAATAATAAAAAACATGGAAATCATCGATAACATAAATCATCTGCTCGGGGATAATCTCAAACAGACGATAAAACCGGGTTCAAAGTTAAAGATCGCTGCATCCTGCTTTTCAATTTATGCATTCGAGGCATTAAAGAAGGAACTGGAAAATATTGCTTCTCTTGAATTCATTTTTACCTCGCCAACCTTTGTGCCCAATGAGGTCACGGACAAAATCAAAAAAGAACGCCGTGAATTTCATATTCCCAAAGCCGAACGTGAGCGTAGCTTTTATGGCAGTGACTTTGAAATCCAGCTCAAGAATAAACTGACACAACGGGCTATCGCCAAAGAATGCGCAGACTGGATGCGCCGCAAAGCCATTTTTCGCTCTAATCGCGGCAAAGCGCCTATGCAACAGTTTGCCTGCGTGCAAGGTAAAGAGTCTGATGCGGTTTACATGCCGTTGCATGGCTTTACCGCCGTTGATCTTGGCTATCAACATGGTGATGCGGTATCGAATATGGTCAACAAAATGGACGAGCCAACAATCACGCCAACGTACTTGAGTCTCTTCGATCAAATCTGGAATGATGCCGAGAAACTGGAAGATGTTACCTCACGCCTCTGTGACCATATTGCTTCGGTTTATCAGGAAAACTCGCCAGAACGCATCTATTTCCTGATGCTCTACAACATCTTTAATGAGTTTCTGGAAGACCTAAACGAAGATGTACTGCCCAATGATCGCACCGGCTATCAGGATAGCCTGATTTGGCAAAAGCTCTTTAACTTTCAGAGAGACGCGGCTGCCGGCATTATTAATAAACTGGAAACCTATAGCG
Source organism: Methylobacter sp. KS41 (assembly GCA_002862125.1). Taxonomy (GTDB): domain Bacteria; phylum Pseudomonadota; class Gammaproteobacteria; order Methylococcales; family Methylomonadaceae; genus Methylobacter_C. The sequence goes on from PHSP01000003.1 coordinate 988,226, forward strand.
GCTGTATTCTTGCCGACAGTGTAGGCTTGGGGAAAACCTTTACCGCGCTGGCGGTCGTTAAATATTACGAGCTGCGCAATCGTTCGGTCCTGGTGCTTTGCCCCAAAAAACTGGCTGACAACTGGTTAAACTATAACCGTAACCTTAAAACCAATATTTTTGCTAAAGACCGTTTCAATTACGACGTGCTTTGCCACACCGATCTGCAAAGAACCAGCAGCGAATCGTTTGGCACACCGCTCAACCGCATCAACTGGGGTAATTACGATCTGGTCGTCATCGATGAATCGCATAACTTCCGCAACAACGATGCTTTCAAAGACCGGGAAACGCGCTATCAAAAGTTGATGAATGCCGTTATCAAGGAAGGCGTTAAAACCAAAGTGCTGATGCTCTCGGCCACTCCAGTCAACAATCGCTTCAATGACTTGCGGAATCAACTCGCGCTTGCCTATGAAGGCAATCAAGAAATTCTTAGTAAAAAGCTACGCACAAATAAAAACATCGACGAGATTTTTCGTAGAGCGCAGGCTAGCTTTAATCTTTGGTCTAACTTGCCACCTGAACAGCGCACAGCCAAAGCCATTTTAGGCGCTTTGGACTTTGACTTTTTTGAGTTACTGGATAGCGTGACCATTGCCCGGTCGCGCAAACATATTGAGACCTTTTACGACACGAAGGACATCGGCAAATTCCCCGAACGCCGTAAACCGCTGTCATTCCACAGTCCGCTTACGCACCGGACTGACGTGATTGGTTTTAACGAGATTTTTGCACATCTTTCGATTTTAAAATTAGCTGTCTACGCGCCTATCAGCTACATTCTGCCCAGTCGGCTGGCTAAATATGAAGCGCTCTATGACACGGAAGTGGGTGGGGGTAAAAGCAAACTTAAACAGTCGGATCGTGAAAAAAGCCTACAGGCGTTAATGACAATCAACTTGCTCAAGCGCCTTGAAAGTTCTATTCAATCTTTCCGGTTAACCCTGCAAAAACTAAAAGACAAGCATCTCGGCACGCTCTTAAAAATCAGCGATTACAAGAAAACCGGCAAGGATATTCGCTTTGCAGACCTTGCCGCCGCCTACGAAAATGCCGAACCAGACGAAGACGATTTTCCTGAACCGGATGATGCAAAGATTGGCGGCAAGATTCAGATCAGTTTGTCCGACATGGATTTGCCATCGTGGGAACATGAATTAAAGGCCGATCTATTGGTCATTGACGCACTCCTAACCGAGATGCACAAAATCAAGTCTACTGAAGATGCCAAGCTCCAGCATCTTAAAGCCCAAATCGACAACAAGCTGGCTGTGCCCATTAATCCAGGCAACAAGAAGATTTTGATTTTCACGGCGTTCGCTGACACTGCCAACTATCTGTATGAGCATATTGCTCCCAGTCTGCTGCAAAGTCATCAGTTGCATACAGGCAAAGTCACCGGCGGTGACAGCCCAAAATCTACACTCAAACAAAACTATGATTTCCAATCCCTGCTTACGCTCTTTTCGCCACTTTCAAAAGAAAAAGCCGCCATTTTGCCGAATGAGCCTAACGAAATTGATATTCTTATCGGCACGGATTGCATATCCGAAGGCCAAAACCTTCAGGATTGCGACTATCTGATCAATTACGATATACACTGGAATCCCGTGCGCATTATTCAGCGTTTCGGGCGTATTGACCGTATTGGCTCGCAGAATGCCAGCATCCAACTGGTCAATTACTGGCCGGATATTACCTTGGACGAATACATCAATCTTAAAGAGCGCGTTGAAAACCGCATGATGATTGCCGATGTCACCGCCACCGGTGATGACAACGTGTTAAGCGCACAATCCAACGATGTATCCTATCGCAAGGAGCAACTACGGCGCTTGCAGGAAGAAGTGATTGAAATGGAAGACCTTAAAACCGGCGTTTCCATTACCGATCTTGGCCTCAATGATTTTCGGATGGATTTGCTTAATTATGTAAAGACTAACGGTGATATGATCGGTATACCCAGTGGCATGCACGCTGTCGTGCCTGCCGCTCCAGAACGCGGCTTGTTGCCTGGCGTTATTTTTACCTTGCGCAACCTAAACCAGGGCGTCAACGTCAACCAACAAAACCACCTGCATCCATATTACCTGGTCTATATCAGCCAGGCCGGTGACGTGATTACCAACCACACCGAAGTCAAACGCCTGCTCGACTTGGTTCGTAGTGCCTGCAAGGGCCAAAGCCAAACTATCGCCGATGTTTGCCGGTTGTTTAATCAGTCCACTGAAGACGGGCGCAACATGCAGGCTTATTCTGATTTGCTCGGCAAGGCCATTCGCTCCATGATTGACGTGCAGGAAGATAAAGACCTCGACAGCCTGTTTAGCGGCGGTCGCACCACGGCGCTGATTAACACCATTGCCGGCCTGGATGACTTTGAGCTGATTACTTTTCTGGTTATTCAGGATAAGGATGAGGGAAAGGATGAAAGAGGAAGGATGAAGGCTGAATGAAAGATTTGCGAATCAGAACTAAGGAGTTCGCCCTGCGGGTTATACGTTTGTATTCATCGTTGCCTACAAGTGCCGAAGCGCAAGTGCTAGGCAAGCAACTACTGCGTTCTGGCACCTCTGTCGGTGCACATTATCGAGAAGCGATTCGTGCCCGGTCAAATGCTGAATTTATCAGCAAACTTGAAGGCGGCATGCAAGAGCTGGAAGAAAGCAGCTACTGGCTGGAGCTATTAGCCGAAGCACACATCTTTACGCCTGAAAAACTTACGCCGCTGATGGCTGAAGCCGATGAACTCATGGCCATTCTGACGACATGCGTAAAAAAAGTTAAGGCGGAAGGCAGAAGAGTGAAAGATGAAGGTAGAAGGCTGAAGGATGAAAGTTGCGCGCAATGATTTCATCCTTCATCTTTCCTCCTTCAGCCTTATTTTCCAAGGTATTACCCAAGAATAAAATCTATGAGCACGCAAAGCCGAGTAGCGTCGTGCGTGAGCAATTTGTCACGCAGGTAGACAAGATTGTTTGGCAATACAAATTAGCGCCTGAAACGGTAAACTTGCCCGCAAAACCCAGTGTGCCGGAAATCCAGATTTTTTCAATCGTCCTAAAAACACCGGACCTCAGCGAGGATGTCTTGCGTTGTATTGACCAAGCCATTCCTTTCCCCATCATTTACCAGCTCACTTTTGAAGACCGCATTAAAGTTAAGGCAGCTTACAAACGCCCCAATGACGCCAACGCCAGTAAATGGGTGGTTGATAGTTACTTCGAGACCGGCTGGTTGCCCAATGACGCAGAACGCGCTGAACTGCCCGTTGCACTGGACTTGGACGGGCTTTATGAGCAAATGCTAAGACGGCTCCTGCCGCTGCCGGCGCGAGCAGGTGAAACCATCAAAGCCCAAGTGGAACGGCTGGGTTTACTTCGCGGTAAACAAAACGAATGCCGCAAAATGGAAGCCCGTTTACAAAAAGAACAACAATTTAATCGCAAGGTGGAATTGAATGCACAATTGCGCCAACTGAAGCTTGAATTGGCAAAGCTCATGTAAACCAAGCTGATTTTGTGTAAAGTACACGTAACGTCAATCAAAAACGGATAAGGGCAAAAAAATGAACGCGGTCGAGTTTCAAGCGACCGTCCTAACGGCGTGATTACCTTACCCGGCAATCAACAATCCTGGAACGGTAAAAAAATTAAAGTTATTCTATTAGATGAAGCTAGCCTCGATGCAACAGAAATAGCAGCCAAGGAATCAACCTCTGAAGCTGATTTTTTCAACTGTGCGGGGATATGGGAAAACCGCGACGACATCAATCAGGAATCCATACGCGCTAAGGCATGGCGGGATAATATACGGTGATACTTTGCGATACCCATATCCTGATTGAATTTTATTAAGCCATCCTATCGAGCTGACGCGAAAAATCTTAAATACACCATAGACAAGGAAAAAAACATGATTACCAAAGAACAACTCAAAGACGAAATTAATACGGTGGAAGATCCACAAACATTGGAATTGATTTATCAACTGCTGTTAAAAATAAAACAAGGTAACATCCCGCAAAAACTGACACTGACAAACTGGTTGCTTGAAAATATGCAGGGCTTAGGCAATTTAAACTTACCCGATAGAAAAGAAACCGATAGAGAAATACCTTTCCAACCATGAAAGCGTATTTATTGGATACCAATGTTATCTCAGAAATAATGACAACTGAGCCAAACCAACGCGTCATTGATTTTTTGGCCCATTTAAAAGAGAGTTATTTATCTGTCATTACGCTACATGAGTTGTACTATGGATTGCAGCTTTTGCCCGAAGGACAACGGCGCAACACAATAGCAAGTAAATTACAAAACCTGCTCACTCACTATAACGATTACATCATGCCCATTAATCAGGCAATAGCACTTCAAGCCGCTGTATTACGCGCTGATGCCAAGCAACAAGGACGAATAGTTCATTTGGCGGATGCTTTAATTGCGAGCACGGCAAAAGTAAATAATTGGATAGTCGCCACCCGAAACACCAATGACTTTATAGATAGTGGGGTTGACATCATTAACCCTTGGACTATTTGAACCCTGAAAATTGCCGCTTTTAGACCGCGCAACTTGCCATCTGCCAGTTACTCAACACACAAGCCTAGCCATGTCCGACAAACTCAAACTACACAGCCCCGATTTTACGCAAGCCAACATCGCCAAACTGGCCGAACTGTTTCCCAACTGCGTGACAGAAATTAGGGATGAAGGTGGAAGGATGAAGGATGAAAAAAAACCGGACGGTTCATCCTTCATCCCTCAGCCTTCATCCTTGGATATAGGCTTTCGTGTCCTGAAAATCGACAGCTCCAACATGAAGGACGTTTACTACACGCCTGACGCGGTGCAACAAACCCACCTTTTTGACCAGATCGACAATATCCGCGAAGGCCGCACCGCTGAAGATTTGCTGTTCCAGGTGCTGCTGGATTGGGGCGTGGATTTGACGCTGCCCATCACTATGGAAAGGATGAAGGTTGAAGGAGGAAGGATGATGGAGGAAGTTGGTAAAGATGAATTAGGAAGGATGAAGGATGAAAAAAAACAGGACAATTCATCCCTCAGCCTTCATCCTTCATCCTTCAAAGAATACCAAGTTTTCTTTGTCGACGATAACGCCCTGGCCGCCTGTTTCGATGCGGATATTAACGAGGCTTTCGTCAAGGAACTAGCCGCCCGTCATCCGCTGCGGGTCGTGTTCCGCGATGCCGGATTTGCCAGCGATAGCGTGAAAATCAACATTGAGCAAATCTTTAAGTTGCTTTCGCCAAGCACTGAGATTAAAACTCTGTAAAAGTATTAGTAATTGGAGAGCCAACATGAATCCACAACAAACAAATACCGCGCATAGTCTTTACGCACTCTACGAAACGCTACCTAATGAGGTTCAGCAGGCTTTTCTTGTGGAATTGTTGCAAAAAAAACATCAAGAGCTGGAAGACTTGGCGTTTGCTCTCGCCTGTAAGCAGGCTAAAGATGAAAATCAGTTTCTAAACGAACAAGAAACACAGGCATTTATACAAAGTTTGTCGCAATGAAAATTGAAATCAGCAAGCGTTTTGTAAAAGACACGCAAAAAATCACCGACAAACGGATCTTGGCAAAAATCCAGCGGGTTTTGCTTGAAGCCAGTCAAATTGAAAGCCTGACAAACTTGAGCGATTTAGAAGAAATGTCCGGTTTTCCTAACTTTTATCGAATAAAATTTGATTACCGTTACCGCATCGGTGTTTATTGTGAACAAGAAACTATTCAGTTTTTGCGCGTGGGTAGTAGAGAAAGTTTTTATAAAAAATTCCCGTAACAGACAATAATGAAACTCAAATTTAAACACCAGTCCTACCAAACCAACGCCGTCGAGGCCGTGGCGGATTGCTTTGCCGGACAGTCGCAAAGCAGTGGGATTCAATACCGTGTCGATCCTGGCCGCTCGAAAACAGGCGAAGAGCAAACAAGCCTGGATGATTCCGGCTTCAGGAATAATGATGTTGCCCTGACATCGGCGCAATTATTGGAAAATATTCATGCCGTCCAACGCCACCAAAACCTGCCGCTCTCTGCTGCGTTGGTTAACGATAAAAAAACCGGTTGCCCTATCAACCTCGACATTGAGATGGAGACCGGCACCGGCAAAACCTATTGCTACATCAAGACGGTGTTTGAGCTGAACAAACGCTATGGCTGGAGCAAGTTTATCGTGGTCGTGCCCAGTATCGCGATCCGTGAAGGCGTGTATAAATCCCTGGAAATCACCGCGGCACATTTTTTGGAGGATTACGGCAAAAAAGCGCGGTTTTTCATCTATAACTCGAAGCAACTGCACAACCTGGAAGGTTTTTCATCCGATGCGGGGATCAATGTGATGGTGATCAACGTCCAGGCGTTTAATGCCACCGGTAAAGATAACCGCCGTATTTATGAAGAGCTGGATGATTTCCAGTCACGCAAGCCAATTGATGTGATTGCCGCCAATCGGCCCATTTTGATACTCGATGAACCGCAAAAAATGGAGGGAACGAAAACGCTGGAATCCTTCAAGGGCTTCAATCCCCTGATGATTTTGCGTTACTCAGCCACTCACAAAACCGAACACAATAAAATTCATCGTCTCGACGCGCTGGATGCCTATAACCAGAAACTGGTGAAAAAAATATCCGTGCGCGGTATTTCTGTCAAAGGTCTTAGCGGAACCAACGCTTATCTGTATTTGGGTGGTGTTGAGCTATCGGCGAGCAAACCACCTGTTGTCGGTGTTGAGCTGGAAATAAAACAAAAATCCGGCATTAAACGGGTGCTGCGCAAGCTGTACAAGGGTGACAATCTGTTCGACCTTTCCGGTGGACTGGATCAATATAAAGGCTTTGTGGTCGCCGATATTAATGCCAATACCAATACGCTGAGTTTTACCAATGGTGAAGAACTCAGGGTCGGCGAGGTTACCGGCGATGTCAACGAAGCCGCGCTGCGCCGCATCCAAATCCGCGAAGCCATTAAAGCCCATTTCGAAAAAGAACAAATGCTGTTTAATGACGGCATAAAGGTGCTGTCCCTATTCTTCATTGACTCAGTAGCCAAATATCGGTGCTATGACGAAAACGGGGAAACTTCCGGCGAATACGCCCAAATCTTTGAAGAGGAATACACCAGTCACCTTAATGAGGTCCTGACGCTGGATGATAATCCGTACAATGACTATCTGCGCGGTATTGAGGTGTCCAGAACCCATGAAGGCTATTTCTCAATTGATAAAAAATCCAAGCGCCTGGTTGTCCAGCGACAGGAAAAAAATCCAGCGAAACCGACGACGTGGATGCTTATGACCTGATCCTGCGTAAGAAAGAGCAACTGTTACAATTTGCAGAACCGGTTCGCTTCATTTTTTCCCACTCCGCACTACGCGAAGGCTGGGATAATCCCAATGTCTTCGTTATCTGTACGCTCAAGCATAGCGATAATATGATCTCCCGCCGCCAGGAAGTCGGTCGCGGTATGCGGCTTTCGGTCAATCAAACGGGCGACCGTATGGATAACCCGGCCACTGTTCATGATGTGAATGTTCTCACCGTGGTGACCAGCGAGAGTTACACGGAGTTTGTCACTGGCCTGCAACGCGACATTAGCGAGTCACTGTCAGAGCGCCCCCGCATCGCCGATGAAAAATACTTCACCGGCAAAGTGCTTAAAACGGCAGCTGGCGATGTAGAAGTAACGCCACAAATGGCCAAGCAAATTTATAAATATTTGCTAAAAAATGACTACACCGATGCTGACGATAAAATCACACTTGCTTATCACGATGCCAAGAAAGAAGGGCGGCTTGCCGAGTTGCCGCCGGAGTTGGCCGCTCATGCCGGACAAGTGTTTCAACTGATTGATAGCGTTTTCAGCGAAGCGCAAATGCCTGAAATTGAGAATGGCCGCAACACTAAATCCAATCCGCTCAATGCCAATTTTGACAAAAAAGAATTCAGGGAGCTTTGGAATCGCATCAACTACAAAGCCGCCTATGCCGTCGATTTTGCAACGCCGGAACTGATCAAAAAATGCGTGGTTGAACTGGATAAAGAATTGCGCGTAAGCCCTATGCAATACACCATCCAACGGGGTGAACAGAAAGACCAGGCAACCTATGATGAGGTAAATAAAGGCGAGTCATTCCGGGTTAAAGAAACTTTAACAGAGTTGAATAAGACCTCCATTCATTCTGCTGTCAAATATGACCTCATCGGTAAACTGGCGGAAGAAACCAAACTTACCCGGCGTACCATCGCCAGCATTCTCCAGAAGATCAATAACGCGGTATTCGATCAATATAAAACCAACCCGGAAGACTTCATCGCCAAAGCCTCGCGGCTGATTAATGAGCAAAAAGCCACCGTCATCGTCGAGCATCTGGCTTATGACACTATCGCCGAAACTCACAGCCTTGACATTTTTACCCAAGACAAACGGAAGGTGGATTTTAGCAAGACCGGTGATAAATTGAATCGGCACATTTACGATTACGTATTTACCGACTCTACAATTGAGCGCGCTTTTGTAAAAGAGTTGGACTCTAGCGAAGAGGTGGTGGTTTACGCCAAGCTGCCGAAGGGCTTTTCAATACCAACCCCTGTAGGCCCCTATAATCCCGATTGGGCAATTTCCTTTAAAGAGGGCGCAGTAAAGCACATCTATTTTATCGCCGAAACCAAAGGTTCGATGTCATCGATGGATTTAAGGAAAATCGAGGAATGTAAAATCGGGTGTGCGAAGAAGTTTTTCGCCAAAATTACTTCTGAGCAGGTCAAATATGATGTGGTTGATAGCTATGGCAAGTTGATGGAATTGGTGAAGGGGGCTTGACGTCCAAAGGCACGAAAACTTACTTTAGCGCCAATAATCAGGCGCCTTTCATTGAATTGATTCTAAAATAGCGCCTAATTTTTTACCTTTAAAGGCTGTTTTTATTTTAGATAAATAGAAGGATATTGCATGAACGAACAATTGGAAATTGCTCAAGAAAATGCCCGACGCAACTATTGCATCGTAAAATTCTACTAGCAGCAAACTTTCGAGGCGAAAAAAGGGATGTCACAATTGTTTCATTTTTTCAATGTATGGTACGCCATCGTCATAAGTTCCAGTTTCCAACACACAAACAAATCATCAAGTAGGGGTATGAAATAGCATGAAGAATTCTGAACGCCGCAAGTTTATGCAAATAATGGGCTCCGGGGCATTAGTTGCGGCTATGCCCGGCAGTATTACTAAAGCGCTGGCAATTGAGGCGCACAACCGCACAGGAACGATTACCGATGTGGAACACATCGTCATCCTGACGCAGGAAAACCAGTCTTTCGATCACTATTTCGGCACTTTGCGCGGTGTGCGCGGTTTCTCCGATCCGCGCGCAGTCAAGCTGCCGAATGGCCGCCCGGTCTGGTTTCAGCCTAACAACCCCGACACTTTTGGTCTTGGCGTTGATGAATTGCCGCCTTTCCGCGTCGATCTGCCGAGTCTGGGTCTGGAGTATCTGCCGGGCACGGCCCATGACTGGAACTCAAGCCACAGGGCTTGGAATTCCGGAAATTACGACCAGTGGGTCGCCAACAAATCGCCAATGACCATGGCGTACCTGAAGCGCGATGACATCCCCTATCATTTCGCGTTGGCCGACGCCTTCACCATCTGCGACGCCTATCACTGCTCGGTGATGGGGCCAACCGACCCAAACCGCTATCACATGTGGTCAGGCTGGGCCGGCAACGATGGCTCCGGCGGCGGACCGGTTCTCAGCAACGCCGAGGCTGGATACGACTGGACCACCTATCCGGAACGCCTTCAGGCGGCAGGCGTGAGCTGGAAGCTCTATCAGGACGTCGGTGCAGGACTGGACGCAAACGGATATTGGGGATGGACAAGCAACGCTTACATCGGCAACTACGGCGATAATTCCCTGCTGTATTTCCATCAATACCAGAATGCCTTGCCGGGTTCGCCTCTGGCCGCCGGAGCCAAAACAGGCACCAACATTGCCGCGGGTGGAACTCAGTTCAATCTATTTGACATGCTCCGTGATGACGTTAGCAAGGGTAAATTGCCGCAAGTGTCCTGGATCGCCACGCCGGAAGCGTATAGCGAACATGCCAATTGGCCGGCTAACTTCGGTGCCTGGTATATCTCCCAGGTACTTGATATCCTGACTTCCAATCCCGAGGTGTGGAGCAAAACCATCCTGTTCATCAACTGGGATGAGAACGACGGCGGCTTCGATCACATGGTAGCGCCGACCCCTCCGCAAGGCAGCAGCGACGGAAAATCGACAGTCGACACCATCAACGAGGTCTATGTCGATAACGGCTCGGGCTTCATCAGCGGACCAATCGGTTTAGGCGTAAGGGTGCCATTGCTGGCCATTTCACCTTGGAGCAAGGGCGGCTACGTCAATTCGCAAGTGTTTGATCACACTTCGCTGATCCGCTTCATCGAACAGCGCTTCGGGCCCGATTATCCAGGCTTGATAGAGCCGAATATCACTCCATGGCGCAGGGCGGTGACCGGTGACTTGACGTCGATCTTTAACTTCGCCAATCCTAACGAGCATAAGGCAAAGTTGCCTAGCACTGCGGACTACGTGCCGCCGGAAGCAAGCAGCAACCCAAGCTATAATTCAGGCCGCCCCAGCTTACCGGTATCGCCGTCAAATGTGCTGGCTGGCCTGCCGGCGCAGGAAACAGGCATCCGCCCGGCTCGTGCGCTGCCCTATGCATTCGATGTTTACGGGGCGGCATCTTTCACAGCCAAGTCCTTCCGTATCAACTTCAGGAATATTGGCCGCGCCGCTGCGGTATTCCAGGTGCGTTCCGGCGATGCCGCCGATCTGCCGCGCAGTTACACGGTAGAGGCAGGCAAGTCGCTTGAAGATACATGGACAGCGGGTTCCAGTTACGATCTCTCGGTGTATGGTCCAAACGGCTTCCTGCGTTCTTTCAAGGGCGGTTTTGCTGCGGGCGTCCAGAAAGCAACCAGCCTGGATGTACGTGCCAGTTATGACACTGAGGATCACGGCGGCATTACTCTACGGATCATCAACACCGGCAAGCAGGCCGCTGATGTGACGGTGCTTGATGCTTATACCGGTCATGAGTTTGCGCAATATCTGGCGCCGCGCGAAGACATGGAGCGCGATTGGCCGCTGCATAAATTCCATGGCTGGTATGACCTGATTGTACGGGTCAAAGGTGACGCAGCTTACGAGTGCAGGCTGGCCGGCCATGTGGAAACCGGCCGGGACAGCATTACAGACCCTGCTCTCGGGGGGCTGACCTTAAGGGGTTGATAAACAGAAACTTGCAGGCCGCGTAAGCTTACCAAGGGCTTTGCTGCCTGTATCCAAAGCGAAGGTTCTGTATATTATTAAAGCATCAGCACCCGCAGAAGTTTATAGCAAGCGATTAGTAAAATAGGCTGGCAGCGTACTGCGGACATTTTGTCTGGCGTGGAATTTGGCAACTCAAATGCACAATTCGAATCATGACAAATTGATGTACAAAGAGCTATATACTAAACTTTAACGTGTCGTAAACGGATTGCGCGCCACGCCTGTCTGGTTTTAAGGTAAGAAGGCGCGAAATCCATCATAATTTATTCAATGCGGAGTGAGAAATGGGTTTGAGTATTCCCCACCTATTGGTGGTGCTGGCAATAGTGGTATTAGTGTTTGGGACCAAGCGCCTGAAATATATCGGCGCGGATTTAGGCGATGCCATCAAGGGGTTTCGCAACGCCGTCAAGGACGGGGATGATTCTAAAACCGTCGCGGATAAAGACGGCGAAAATCAAGTTAGCGACGTGTTGGAAGTTGCAATCGCCAACAAAGAAAAAGACAAGGTTTGATTTTGCCGTATGCTCATGATTTTATTTATCGAATCGTCACGGCTAGTAAGAATCGTGGACAAGTTGCCTTTCCTCAAATGCAGTCACCATTAGGAAAATATCGCTCAATTTAAAGAAATGGCGGCTACTAGCCGTGTGACGATGGAATTTCATGAAGCCGGTTAAGTCGCGTCAGCCAGGATTCCAACCAAATGCCGCAATCCGGACATTCATTGTCAAACCCGGACGGATAGAAGATTAGCAACAAATTGAAATGCCCGGTTTTACTTGACCATTACAAAATACAGTGGTCCAATGGCATTTGAATCATTTTCATCGGAAGCTTGATCCAAACCTTTCCATTATTCTTTTCGCCTGACGTAATCCCTGGAAAGATTCCGATGAATTGGCTAAAAGAACGCTCATGCTTATATACAAGAGCAATATTAATTAGTCATCGCTCAACTAATTTCATTGGAAATTTATGAATCATCAGTTTGCTCATTTTTTATCGGAAATGATGGTGATCGGCATACTGTTTACATATAGCGATATACAAAATGGTCAAAACTTTAGTGTGCCCAGCACGTGCTGTTGCATGCGCTGAAGGCATGTGCATTGCGATTGATCAGCTCATACAAAACTTTCTGGAACACCGGCCGGTCTATGTCTTGGTTCCATACGTTTTATAGTGAAGATAATCAGGTGTCTGAAACATTTTATAGAAACTTATTCGCAGGCCTACGCGCATGGCTTCCTGCACGGAACCCCCGGTCATTGACGACCTTTTTTTGATATTGGGGAGCCAAAGCGTAGTTTATCGCCCGCGTTTAACGGACGAGGTTTTCAGTGATCAATCAGGTGAATGCATTATCGAAGCTGAATAACTTCAGGGGTTAAAATACGGCCAATGCAGGGCAGGTTGTTTGTGTAACCTTTGTTTAACGGTCTCGCTAAAAGTCAGCATTGTGAAACACTACAAAATCGCGACCAAAAACTTAGTAAAATACCACCCTATTGTTTTATAAAACAGATTACCCAATAACGTTCTCTATGAATTTTGCATCCGATAATTGGGCAGGAGCGCACCCTGCGATTTCTCAGCGCCTGTTGGAAGTTGCGGCTGGGTTTTCAGCGCCTTATGGCGCTAGCTCGCTTGACCGCAGAATCGAGAAAAGGTTTAACGAGCTATTCGAACGTGAAGTTGCTGTGTATTTTGTCAGCACCGGCACGGCGGCTAATTCCCTGGCGTTGGCTGCCGTCAACCGTCCGGGCGGCGTTTCTTTTTGTCACCGCGAAGCGCACATGCTGGAAGATGAATGTGGCGCACCGGAGTTTTTTACGCATGGCGCGCGTCTGGCTCCGGTGGATGGGGGAAACGGCAAAATCGATCCGCAAAATCTCAAAGCTGAAATTGAGCGTTTTCCCCCTGATTTCGTGCATGCGGGGCAACCCATGGCGATTTCCATTACCCAGGCTACCGAAATCGGCACGCTTTATCAACCTGATGAAATTGCCGCCATTGCGGAGATTGCCCAAGCCCATGACTTACCCTTGCACTTGGATGGCGCGCGTATTGCGAATGCGCTGGTTGCCTTGGGACTAACGCCCGCGGAGATGACCTGGAAACGCGGCGTGGATATTGTCTCTTTCGGCGCCACCAAAAACGGTTGCTGGTGTGCCGAAGCCCTGGTATTCATGAATCCGGAATTGGCCAAGGATTTACCGTTTATCCGTAAACGCGCTGCGCAATTGTTATCTAAAAGCCGGTTTATAGCGGCTCAATTTGATGCTTACCTGGACGATGGGCTTTGGTTAGAGCTGGCGCGGTATGCCAATGCCATGGCTCAACGCTTGCAACATGGCATCAACAACTCTACTCATGCACGCTTGGCGTGGCGCGCGGAGGCCAATGAAGTTTATGCTATTTTGGATAAAGTCCACGCCGGTCGGCTACGGGAAAATGGCGCGGTCTTCTATCAGTGGAATCCGCCACGCTCTGAACCCGGGCTGTTAGATCAACATGAAGTGTTGGCGCGCCTGGTAACCAGCTTTGCTACGGAAGCGGATCAGGTGGATCGATTTCTTGAGCTGATAGGATGATTGCCGATTACCGCCAACAGTTTGAGTTAGAGGGTTGAAGTCCAGTGCTGCAAAAAAGTATGAACGCTACTATAAAAGCCGGCGTGTCGAATGAGGTTGCCTATATGCGTGTTTTAATGCCGTTTGTGGTTCTCTCCGCCCTGATATTTGCCGGACTGTTCGGCAATCACACAAATGCTGGGTCTATGCCAAACATTGATGGAAGCGTGGAGTATCAAATGCGCATAAAAGCTGAACAGGGAGATGCCGAGGCGCAAAATAATCTCGGCATGATGTATGCCAATGGCGACGGTGTGGAGCGAGATGATAAACAAGCCGCATTTTGGTTTCGCAAGGCCGCTGAACAGGGTTATGCAGAGGCGCAACTCATCCTCGGCTTAATGTATAACGAAGGTCAGGGCGGCTTGGCTAAGGATTACAGTCAAGCCGTCATCTGGTTTCGAAAGGCTGCCGAACAGGGCTTGGCATTAGCGCAATACAATCTGGGCGTAATGTATGCCAATGGTGAAGCCGTGGAGCATGATGATAAAAAAGCCGTCGCGTGGTATCGCAAGGCAGCAGAACAGGGCGAAGCTATTGCGCAAAATAATCTCGCTGCGATGTACGCCAATGGCGAAGGCGTTGCTCAAGATGATAAGCAAGCAGCATATTGGTATCGCAAGGCTGCCGAGCAGGGTTTGCCGACTGCGCAAAACAATCTCGGCGTGATGTATATCGAGGGCCAAGGCGTGGTGAAAGATGATAAGCAAGCCGTCGAATGGTATCGCAGAGCCGCCGGACAGGGCTATGCAGAGGCCCAAAACAATCTCGGCGTGCTTTATGCCAACGGCAAGGGCGTAGAGAAAGATGATAAACAAGCTGCGTTCTGGTTTCGCAAGGCCGCCGGTCAGGGTGAAGCAATTGCGCAATTCAACCTCGCACGTATGTATTTCAACGGAACAGGCGTGCGGAAGGACTATGTTCAAGCTTATTTGTGGACTTACCTTGCCGCTGCTCAAGAATTAAAGAAGGCGGTCAATATGCTGGATAGCCTAGTCAATTCGTTGTCTCCATCGCAAATCGAAGCAGGACAAATGCTCGTCCGTGAATGGATTGCTGCGCATCCGCAAACTGCGCAATAATTATAAAAGCAAATGCATATTTCTATTCAGTTAACCTAAGGAGCAACGATATGGCAACGAAGACTGATTTTTCCTCTACGGAATGGGAAACCCTGCGGGATGCGCCGCATGCCGTCGTGCTGGCGGTTGCCGCCGCGGGAGCCAGTGGCTTTTTCGGTAGCATCAAGGAAGCATTGGCGCCCACCGGAACACTGGTTGAAGCCCTGCATGGTGAAAACCAATTGCTTCGGGAGATTTGCAACAGGGAGGAAATCATTGCGTCTATCGAATCACTGAAAGACATGGCGAATTCTTGCGGCGACTTCGAGAGCATACAAAGCGTCCTCCGCGAGGCGGCCATCGACAAGTCCCGGGCCGGACACGAAATTCTCAAGCGCAAGGGAACTCCCGAAGATATTGCCGCCTTCAGTGACTTTCTGTTAAAGCTCGGCGAAAAAGTTGCGAACGCCGCTAAGGAAGGAGCTTTTCTTGGGTTCGGCGGCGAGCGTGTCAGCGCAGGGGAGCGAGCAATACTGTCCGAGTTGGCTCAGGCTTTGCACGTTCTTCAAGCTTAATCGGCAAGACAAAGGGCATGGAGACCTGCTTTGAAGGGTTTTCAGCGAATTTCTCCGGCAATCTTAACCAACGAGGAATCATAGCAATGACTTTTTCGATTTTGTCCGGGTAGACTAAAGATATTTTGAAGTAATTCTCTTTTAACCTTTCCTACTGAAGTTTCCCAGTTTTTGTGCTCGTGACGTATATAGGAAAACCAATTAAAGTGGGGTTTGCTATAAATTATGCAAGCCCTGCATAAAATCTCTATCCCGTATGGGCGGCGTGATTGGCTTTGTTTAAAAACCGGGAAACTTCAGTTTACAAAGCAATCATCAAAATAACGGCGTCTTTCTCAGCTCAAATTCCTTTAACCGGAAATATCCACAAAATTTGTCAACCTGTCGCACCGCAGCTGACTCTTTAGTGGAAAACCCGTGTATGTAGGGACGTTGTCAAAAAAACATCATTGCATTCTTTGGTATAGACAAGGGCATGATCACGCACTAGTTCAGAATCACTCATCAGGCATCGAGTCGTAATTTCATTTAAACCCTCCTTCTTTCTCTCGATAATTGAGAGGAGCCGCCGCAATGTCCGTGTTTCCGTAGGTTCGGTCACGAGGTAAATAATCAAAAAGCGGATATAGCCGCACGCCGTTTTTGTCCAACAGCCGTTCCAGTTGGCTTCATAGAGCATAGTCTCCGCGATTTTCCACGCGTCATCGGCAAAGGTGCTCGCCTTGGCGTCCAGACTTTTTATATAGTCCTCAATGATTACGTAATTTGGTTGCCTCATCATCTTATCCTCCTGTCAGTTAGGCGAAATTATATCTGCCGGAGGCTTTTTTTGAAAAAACGTGAGCCGCAAGCGAATGCAAAGAGCCTATTTATTATTATGAATTAATTGTAAATAAGATGGATATTTAATGGCAAATTAATTTTTGCCTTTAAATTTTATTGGGTAGCCATTTCGTTGTTGATCCTGCATTTAACCGGAAGAGGGCTGGTTTAGGAAAATATGTGCATTCTGAACCAGGGAAGTTAAATAATTTTTTGTCTCATGAACTTGTCTTCGTGCATAAGTATTTTCGCTGAAATTCTCGGATGGACACAAACAATCGCTGCATTTTAACTTCAAGGGCTTGCTTGTAACCAGTCATTCTTTATTAGCTTTTCAATGGTCAAGGCGGGCTATTATCCATTATCTCCTTTTATCCGGAGGCGTTTATTCAGGGAGGTTGTTTGTAGCGAAATCCTGAGCGCCTTAAAGAACTGTTGTTTTGATTCGCTTTCCTTGTATGTCATTGTTAATTTTGCATTCTTTCTGCTTTCGTATGCGGCTTGCCAAAATTAAAATGGTTTATTTGCACTACTGTAACCACTGCAAGTTTGTTTATTTCAACCGGTCGATACCGTAATTCTAGCCTAGAATTAGACTAAATAGTTGAATTTAAAAAAAATATTTAAAATGGCATGTCAAGTGCTAGAAAAATTATTTATGTAAGCAAAACATTAATTATGAGATCGCTGTTTTGAGAGGCCGGCATCACATTGCAAAGTTAATGTGCGGTACGTTTTAAAAAGGAAATTCCAATCATGGCAAGCTATAGGCAGGCAATGAGTAGAAAGCCGGTAATAAACATGGCAGGTCCCGGAATTGAAGTGCGCTTGCTTGAGTTTTGACTCTAATGTTTGGAAGTTTCAATATGTTTTCTTTAGAAAAGCTGGGTTTTTGCTGATGGAAAACTAATTGATCCTCCAAGGCAGAGAACCGATCAAAAATATTTAGGGTTACGGACGTTTAATGTATTGGCTTTCACTAAGAGTTTCTCACTGACCATTGTATTCAAAATAAAGGTAGTCATTTATGTCACATTCTGAACGGGATTCAGTCACTTTATCGGAATCATTAAAGGAGAACCGGAAAGTCATATTGAAAGTATTGATCGGGGTAACGATAGTAATCGGCAGCGTTTGGTTGCTGTTTACTCTCTTCCATGCTGGTAGTTCAACTGAAACGTCAAAAAGTGGCAACGATCAGCCCAAATCGGCTGCCGCGGCTAAAGTGACAAGGGAAAGCCTGGTAAAGCAAATTGAAATTGCGGCTCAGTTCTATCCATTTCAGAAGGTTGATTTGCAAGCCAAGGTGGCAGGCTATGTCAAAGATATCAATGTCGACATTGGCGACCGCGTCACTCGTGGACAGGTATTGGCGACGCTTGAGGTGCCTGAGTTGAGAGAGGAATTAGCCAAGGCTAAGGCGGCCATTAACCGTTACCGGGGCGAAATAGCTCACGCACAGAGTCAGATTCGGCGCTATGAGGCCATCGCGAATCAAGCCAAAGTGACGCACCATCGCCTGTTTTCTGTCAATCAGGAAACTCCAAACCTCGTCGCCCAGCAGGATATCGATGTCGCCTATGCTCAGGCACAGTCCACCGCAGCCCAGGTCGATGTTC
Organism: Methylobacter sp. KS41; assembly: GCA_002862125.1. Lineage (GTDB taxonomy): Bacteria > Pseudomonadota > Gammaproteobacteria > Methylococcales > Methylomonadaceae > Methylobacter_C. Next base: position 1,006,351 of record PHSP01000003.1, read on the forward strand.
AGAAAGCCAATTTGCTGATCGCTCAACAGCAGTTGCTGGAAGCTCAAGCCCGTGAACGTCGAGTACAGGACTTAGTGGATTTTGCCCGGATAATCTCACCTTTTTCCGGCATTGTTACCAAGCGCTATGTTGATGTCGGCACGATGGTGCAAGTCGGTACAGAATCAACTACTCAGGCCTTACCGGTGGTAGAGGTCTCGGAAGTCAACCAGTTACGTTTAATATTTCCGGTACCGGAGTCCGCTATGGCTTTGATTCAGCCGGACGCTTCAGCAACTGTCGAGATACCCAATTTGCACAAGACTTTTAATACCAAGATTTGGCGCTATGCAGGCAAATCTGATGCCAAGACGCGGACAATGGAAACCCAGATCAAGGTGGAGAACCCGAATTTTGAAATAAAGCCCGGTATGGTGGCTACAGTCCGTTTAACCTTGGAGCAAAGCGGCGATACTTTAACGGTGCCACTCGGAGCGGTATTAAAAAATCAATCGGGAGCCAGCGTCTTGGTGATTACTCCTGATCACCATATCGAGGAGCGGCAAGTTAAACTAGGCCTGGAAACGTCAACGAAATACGAGGTGGTCTCAGGACTTTCCGAAAAAGAACTGGTGATCGTAGCAGGCCGTAACCAACTTAGAGTCGGCGATGTCGTCGAACCAAAGCTGGTTACTTTCGAACAAATAGCTAACTAAAAGGGCGTCCAGCATGATTACAGTTTCTCAACAAACCCTTGATGCTATCAGGCCCATCGGCACCAGTTTGGTCGCTGATGCTATCGAAACATTCTGCGTCAGGCTGGCCAACGAAGGTTTCATTCGCAGCGGCGTGCTGACCGACAGGACACCCGGTCTCGCTCCACTGCTTGGTTTCGCCGCGACGGCGCGAATTCGTGCTGTTCATCCGCCGATGGTCGGCTCCGTGTTTGCAGAAAACAAGACTTGGTGGCGTTATCTTTCCGCACTTCCGGAACCCCGCATCGTAGTTTTTCAGGATGTTGATCCTTTTCCTGGACTAGGTTCGTTTTTTGGCGAAATGCATGTGGCTGTGCATCATGCCCTCGGCTGCGCCGGCATAGTAACCGACGGTGCTGTTCGCGATGTACATACATTTAATAAAGCCGGTTTGCACTGCTTTTCGGGCCATGTATCGGTATCACGAGCTTATGCCCACATAATCGATTTTGGGGTTCCGGTCACCATTGGCGGTTTGTTGATCAAACCGGGTGATTTGCTTTACGGTGACAGTAATGGAGTCGTTTCAATTCCTCCTGAGCAAGCAACCCTCATTCCAGCCGTGTCTGCTGAAATTCGCGAGAGAAAAAGACGTACCATCGAACTTTGCGCTTCCGAGCATTTTTCCCTGGAAAAACTTGAAGAGTTGACGGTAAGTTTTGGCTATGAGCTGGCGAAAACCGGCATTCATTTGGATCCAAAGCTGAAAAATCAACTTAAGAAGCCTAAAAAATAGTTATTCGGGGATAGGCTTCATTAGCCTATCCGGGCGGTGTTTTATGTTAAAGAAAATCAATTATGTCTAAATTTTCACTCAGTTATCCTTACTTCATCATCGTCTCTTGCCTGTTGACTGTCGTCCTTGGGATAGCCAGTCTGGTCCGCATGCCGGTCGACCTGTTTCCCAGCATAAACATCCCGGTGGTGGTGGTTGCAACCTTCTATTCGGGAATGCCGCCCGAGCAGATTGAAGCCGATATCACCAGCCGTTTTGAACGCGCATTCACGTTGGCCAGTAACATTGATCACATGGAGTCCCGGTCATTGCCGGGCGTCAGTTTAATCAAGATTTACTTCAAGCCGGGTTCGAACCCCGATTCAGACGTTACCGGCATTTCTAACCTGGCAATGGCCAACTTGAGGCGTCTGCCACCTGGAACCCTGCCTCCGGTCATTATGAATTTTGATGCATCCAGCATGCCGGTTTGTCTGATAACCTTCAAGGCTCAGGGCTTGAATGAAACAGGGATTTACGACATCGCCCGCTTCAATGTCCGCAACCAAGTCGCCAGTGTGCCCGGAGCGTCAGTTCCCCAGCCATTCGGCGGTAAAATCCGGCAAATTCAGGTCTATGTCGACCCAAACAAGCTTCAGGATTATGATATGAGCGTCATGGATGTTGTGCGCTCGGTAAACGATGCCAACCTGATCTTGCCAGCAGGCCAAATCCGGGTGGGTGACGATACTTACAGTTTGTATACGAACAGCCAGCTACCCACCATGGAAGCCATTAACGGTCTGCCTGTCAAAACGGATGGGCAAAACTCGGTGATGGTGGCTGATATCGGCAAAGCAGTTGACGCCACTGCAATCCAAACCAACGTGGTGCGCGTAGACGGGCAGCACTCGGTGTATTTGCCCATTCTGAAGCAGGGTGGAGACACCAACACGATTTCAGTAGTCGAGGGCGTTAAAGCTATTGTCGGCAAGCTTCTGGATGTGCCTAAATCGCTGATCACGAATGTGGTATTCGATCAATCGGTCTATGTTAAGACCGCTATTGAAAATTTGCTGCATGAAGGCGCGATAGGGCTAGTGCTTACCGGACTGATGATTCTGATTTTTCTCGGCAGCCCGAAGGCGACGGGGGCGGTCATGCTATCCATTCCGTTGTCCGCGCTGGCTACGTTCTTTATTCTTTATTTTGGCGGAAGTTCCATTAATACGATGATCCTCGGCGGGTTGGCGTTGGCATTTTCGCGCTTGATCGACAATTCGGTCATTGTGCTGGAAAACATATTCCGGCATCTGGAAATGGGTGAATCGCCGGAGGTCGCCGCCGAGGAAGGGGGGCGCGAGGTTGCCTTGCCGGTACTTGCGGCCACGCTAACTACAGCCATCGTATTCTTTCCGGTAACTTTTTTATACGGCGTCAGCAAATTCCTGTTTTCGGCTTTGGCGTTATCAGTGGTGGTTTCTTTGTTTGCCTCCTACATCGTTGCGATGACGGTAGTGCCCTTGTTTTGCGCTAAATTCATTAAGGCGCCGCACGGTCACGAACAACCTCAATTCACAAGCGCGCCAGAAGCTGATAAGCCATCCTTATTCGGACGCTACCTCTATGTGGGCGAACGCTTCAATTTCTGGTTTAATGAAAAATTTAACGAATTTTTAAATAGCTATCAGCGGCTGTTGGATCGGTTGCTGAAAAAACCTGGTCTGACCTTGATGGGAATTTCGGCAATCTTTGTCGTCAGCCTCGGCCTGTTTCCACTGTTGGGCATCTCTTTTTTTCCGAGGACTGATCCCGGGCAGTTCGTGATCATGATGAATGCGCCACCGGGCATGCGCATCGAGGACACTGAACAACAAGTCAGCAAAGTGGAAGACTTGGTACGGAGCATTGTTTCAAAGGAAGATCTGCGCCTTGTGCTCTCCAATATCGGCTCGATACCCGATCTACCGGCCATCTATACGACCAACTCTTCCGAAAATACCGCTTTTATGCAGGTCAGTCTTCAGGATGACCACCGTACCGGCAGCTTCGAATATATGACACAGGTGAGGAAGGCTATAGCTGAGGAGATGCCGCAGCTGAACGTTTATCTTACTGCCGGAGGACTTGTTGATGCGGTAGTTAATCTCGGCTTACCGGCTCCTATTGATGTGCAGGTTGGTTCCAGAAATCTCGAAAAATCTAATGCTGTTATCAGCGAGTTGTACCAAAAGATTAAAAATGTACCCGGCGTAAGCGATGTGTTTATACCTCAACAACTTGATCTGCCGGCTTTGCAGATCGATGTCGACCGGACCCGCGCTGCGCAATTGGGTCTGACTCAAAAAGAAATTATTGACGATTTAATCACAGCATTAACTTCGGATGTCATGGTGTCGCCTACCTTCTGGATCGACCCTAAGTCCGGCAACGATTACTTTTTGACAGTTCAGTATCCGGAAAATCAAATCAAATCGATATCCGAACTTGAACATCTGACGCTACGTGGAAAAACCTCTAATGCCACAACTACACTGGATGCAGTAGCTACTGTAAGGCGTATTTTGTCGCCAAACGAAGTGGATCACTACCAGCTTAGACGGGTGCTGGATATTTATGTCGCGCCCATAGGTGAAGATCTCGGCAAAATCTCCGATGCAATCAATCATATTATCGATGAAACCAACTTGCCGGATGGTGTAACAGTTGATTTGCGTGGTTCCGTGCAAGGCATGTGGGCATCCTTCAGCAGTTTCGGGATAGGACTCTCGCTGTCTGTAGTTTTGGTTTATCTGATCCTCGTAGCGCAATTCCGGTCATTTGTTGATCCATTAATTATCTTGCTGGCGGTTCCGCCAGGTCTGACGGGTGTTTTAATAATGCTGTGCGCAAGCGGCACAACGCTTAATGTCATGTCGCTAATGGGGGTGGTTATGATGAGCGGAATTGTTGTCTCGAATAGTATCCTGATTGTCGAATTCACCAAACATCTCATTGATGAGGGCATGGCTGTGATTGAAGCCGTTGCTCTGGCATGCCGGGTTCGTTTGAGACCGGTTCTGATGACTTCGCTTGCGACTATTATCGGTCTCATTCCGATGGCGCTTAAATTGGGCACCGGCAGTGAATCCTATGCCCCGTTGGCGCGCGCCATCATAGGCGGGCTCACCGTATCGGTAGTGCTAACCGTGTTCGTGGTGCCTGCCGCCTATCTGCTGATATACGGTCCAAAGCTGGATAAGAAAAACGACGGCAAAACTAAGTTTACTCCGATAAATTTAGAGCAACATGGGGTTATTTAATGAAAACTTATACATATTGGCTTGTATGTGCGCTGACTCTGGACTTAGTTTGTGTGCCGGCGCAAAGCGAAGAAAAAAACAGCAATATCTTGACGTTGAAGCAAGTTCATGAGATTGCCTTGGAAAATCATCCGAGGGTCAGCGCCGCCCATTCGGATGCCGTGGCAGCGGAGGAAAGGGTGACGCAGGCCAATTCAGCCTACATGCCAGATATTCATGCTTCGGCTAATGGCGTTTATGGGTTGGGGGGATCGCGCCTTAACTCCACCAGTCTATTGGGACTGCCGGATCCGGCTCTTTATAATCGAACCGCTGCCGGTTTAACGGTAGAACAGTTGATTACTGATTTTGGCAGAACGGCCGATCTGGTTGAATCCAGCGAGTTGGATGCGCAGGCTGGAAAACAGAACATTGAAGCCGCTCGTCTGGTAACCACTGTAGTGTCCACCGAAGCTTATTTCAAGGTGCTGCTGGCACAGGAAATTTTGGAGGTTTGGGATCAAACGGTGGCGACTAGGCAAAATCAATTGAATCAAATCGAGGCGCTTACCAAGAGCGGAATGAAGTCGACTCTCGATGTGGGTTTTGCCAAGGTGAACCTGGTAGATGCCGAGATGCAGCAACGTACGGCGGTAAACAGATTACATGAAGCACAAGCAACGCTAATGAATGCCATGGGTTCCAAGGAAGAAAAGGACATTAAAGTGGCGGAAGAAACATTTCCATCAACACCTGTGCCGCCTTTTAATACGCAAATTGAAACGGCGTTGCAGTTACGTCCCGATTTGGAGTCCTTACGGTTAAAGCATAAGGCCGCGTTGAAGGTTTACGACGCCGAGACCCATACTTTCAAACCGAAGGTTGAACTTATGGGTAACGTCAATTACATGCCTTGGTGGAATGCACCCCAGACTGTTTCGAGTTTACAAAATGTTAATGCCATGGGCGGCATCTTTTTCACTTCTTCCTTGTTCAATGGATTTAAAAACAATGCGAAACGGGATGAAGCCAAGGCAAAAGCGTTAACCGCAGAATATAACTTGACGGATGCTGAAAATCAGATTTTTCGTGATGTGCGGGCAGCATGGCTGGCGGCAAATACCGCTTTTGATCTATTGAAACCTGCACATGAGAAATTTGATCAAGCAAAGAAAAACCTGGAACTGGCTACGTCTCGTTACAAGTTGGGACTAGGCTCCATCGTCGAGTTTACAGAGGCTCAACTGAATCTGACCAAAAATGCCATCGGAGACGTCGATGCGCGCGTCGAATATCAATTGCGCCGCCTTGAACTGGATTATCAAATAGGCAAGATTCAGCAACAAACAGTTGCTTTTGGCGATTCCGGTTCTTGACAGAGGCCTGGTAGACTGTAAAAACGGCTCCCAAAAATTGCTACTTTCAGCGCCTGTTTTTCCAGCCCATTAACAAAGCAGGTATTATAAAAATAATAAAGTGGCAATTTTTACTGGAAAATAAGCGACGCATTTTTGTAAAAACCGGAAAAATTTCCACGCTGCTTGACAACTGACGAGCAAATTAGTTAATCCGGCATTGCCAGGACAAATCAAGCCCTGGCGCACACCCAGACATCCACCCGGCCCACACCCTCTTTTTTTAATAAGCTGGCCAGCTCGTGAGCGGTTGAGCCAGTGGTCATTACATCATCGAGTATGGCAATATGCTGGGCGAGTACCGGATTGACGATTAAGAAAGCGTTTTTCATGTTTTTGCGGCGTTGTTTGGCGGTTAAGGCCGTTTGGTGAGGGGTATCACGATGTCTAAGGCAACTGCTCAAATCTAACGGAATTTGTAATTCCTTTGAAACGGTTTTGGCTATTTCAATGGCCTGATTAAAGCCGCGTTGCCGGTAACGGGCTTTATGCAGGGGAATAGGCAGAATCAAGTCAGGACTTTGCGCTGTTTGTTTCAAGTGATCCGCCAGCAACAAGCCAAGTAAACGCGCGTTTTTGTAGTGTGCGCCGAATTTTAACGAGGTGATCAGGTGGCGCATTTCACCCTGATAAATGAATGGCGCGTAAGTTTCGTCAAAAGCGGGTTGCGAACTCAAGCAACGCCCGCAAAGGAGCGGGGAAGTTGCCGGTGTCTCGAAAATTGCGGCGCATCGATAACAGCACAGATTATTTCTAAGCAAGCGCTGATAACATGAGGCGCATATATCGCGGCCATTAAATCCTGTATTACCGCACAAGATGCAAGTAGGCGGAAGCAGGTAATCCTGTATAATATTGATCCAGTTGTAACTCATATTCATTTTAACAGGTTGACGAATGATGTCATCGCTTGTCGCTTATAAAACTATTACTGTAGCCGGAGATTAACTGAATGTCTGCAAATCCTGTAATTAGCCGACGTGTTTTACTTGGCATCCGTCATGATTGGCAACTGGATGAAGTGCAAGCGCTCTATGCTTTACCCTTTAATGATCTGATTTTTAAAGCGCAGACCATGCACAGAGAGCATTTCGATCCGAACGAAGTTCAAATTAGCAGCTTATTGAGCATTAAAACCGGTTCGTGTTCGGAAGATTGCGGCTATTGCCCCCAAAGCGCGCGTTATGATTCCGGCTTGACCCCCGAGGCGTTAATGCCGGTTGACGCCGTTCTGAAAGCCGCCCAGCAAGCCAAGGCTAACGGCGCTTCACGTTTTTGCATGGGCGCAGCGTGGCGAAGACCGAAAGATAAGGATGTCGAAAGAGTGATAGAAATGGTTCAGGGCGTCAAAGCGCTGGGCATGGAAACCTGTGTTACGCTGGGTATGCTGACGGATGCGCAAACGCTCAGGTTAAAAGAAGGCGGTCTGGATTATTACAATCACAATCTGGATACCTCGGAAGACTATTATTCCGAAGTGATCACCACGCGAACCTATCAGGATAGACTGGACACTTTAGAACGCGTCAGGGCGGCGGGTATTAATGTGTGCTGTGGCGGTATTGTGGGTATGGGTGAAAGTGATATTGATCGCGCCAAGCTGTTAATCCAGTTAGCCAACATGCCCAAGCATCCAGAGAGCGTGCCGGTTAATATGCTGGTCCAGGTTGAAGGCACGCCGTTAATGGGTACGGAACCGCTGGACCCGATCATTTTTATCAGGACTATAGCCGTGGCAAGGATCATGATGCCTAAATCGCGGGTGCGCTTGTCGGCAGGCCGCAGCAAGATGAGCGATGAAATGCAGGCCTTATGTTTTCTGGCTGGCGCAAATTCCATTTTTTACGGTGATAAATTACTGACCACCGACAATCCCATGACCAATCATGACCTGGCTTTATTTGACCGCCTGGGCATGCATTCCGGCGGCTCAAGCTACGCCTGATGACGTCCGCATTTTCCCGGTTGCCGGATGATCTGGAGGCTATTGCTCAGCAGGGCCTGTATCGTTCCAGACGAATCATGGACTCGCCGCAAGGCACCAACCTGCAAATCGATGGCCGCAATATCGTCAATTTTTGCAGTAATGATTATCTGGGTCTGGCAAATCATCCTGCTGTCCTCAGCGCCTTTAAAACCGGAGTTGACCGCTACGGAGCAGGCAGCGGTTCGGCGCATTTAATCTGTGGACACAGCGCCGCGCATCACGCGCTGGAAGAAGAGCTGGCGGTATTCACAGGCCGTGACAGGGCCTTGTTATTTTCCACCGGTTACATGGCCAATTTGGGTGTAATCCAGGCGTTGCTGGGACGTAGTGACGCGGTGTTTGAAGATCGTCTGAATCATGCTTCCTTGCTGGATGGCGGCTTGTTATCCGGGGCAAGGTTTAAACGCTACGCACATGCTGATGTCGAAAACCTAAATATCCAGCTGAAAAAAGCATCCGGTAATAAACTGATCGTTACCGATGGCGTATTCAGCATGGACGGTGATTTTGCACCGCTGAAAGCTTTATCGCTGGCAGCCAAAGCGGAGGCTGCGTGGCTGATGGTTGATGATGCGCATGGACTGGGCGTAATCGGCGAACGCGGCGGCGGGCTGCTGGATTATTTCGGACTTGACCAGGATGACGTTCCGGTGCTGATGGGCACCCTGGGTAAAGCTTTCGGCACCTTCGGCGCTTTCGTGGCGGGTTCTGACGCGCTGATCGAAACCCTGATCCAGAAAGCCCGCACCTATATTTACACGACAGCTTTGCCCTCGGCAGTCGCTGAAGCTACGCGGGCAAGTTTAAATATTGCCGCTGTAGAAAACTGGCGGCGGGATAAACTCAACAAGCTGGCTGAGCGTTTCAGGCTGGGGGCAGGGCAGTTGGGCTTGAAATTGATAGATATAAGCCGCGATGAATGTCTTAATTCAAACGAAGTAACCTCTGCTATCCAGCCTATCATAATCGGCGATAGTCAACGGGCGGTGGACATTAGCAACACCTTGCTGAAGGCCGGTTTTTTAGTCAGTGCAATCCGGCCCCCTACAGTGCCTCAAGGCAGCGCGCGCTTACGGGTAACATTTTCGGCGTTACACGAGGAACAGCAGGTTGAGCGCCTGCTGGATGCTCTGGATAAAGCGACCGGATTGTGAAGGCATGGCAAGAATCCATCAACAAACCTTTGGTGAAGGCAAGCCCATAGTGCTGGTGCATGGCTGGGCGATGCACAGCGGTATTTGGCGGGATTTTGCGGAGCAGCTGGCGCAAAATTATCGAGTCACCTGTATTGATTTACCGGGACATGGGCGTAGTGAAAAAATTGCTGACTTTACCCTGGAGCGGCTCAGCGGCGCGCTGGTTGATGCCGTTGCTGATGAAAGCAGTTGCTGGCTGGGCTGGTCTTTGGGTGCAAGCGTAGTGCTGGAAATCGCCAAGCGTTTTCCCGGACGCGTTAATTCTCTGATACTGCTGGCGGGCAATCCTTCATTTATCCGAACAGCGCGGTGGCCCGGTATGAAGGCCGGTTTGCTCGATGCCTTTGCCGCTCAGTTGAACGAGGATTGTCAGGCGACCTTGTTACGCTTTTTATCCCTGCAGGTGAAGAATTTGCCTGATCATAAAGCCTTGTTGAGAACGCTTAAAGCAGCCGTATTGGAATGCGCAGCTCCCGGCAATGAAACCCTGCAAGGCGGTCTGGATATACTCAAACACTCGGATTTGAGGCCGGTTTTATCAGATACCAGCGTGCCGGTTTCCGTGATATTAGGCGCCCATGACACCTTGGTGCCTGTCAATGCAGGGCAAAACATGCAGGAGCTGGCCCCCCGGATAACCCTCAATATTATTGATAAAGCAGGGCATGTGCCGTTTTTATCGCATCCGCAAGACGTATTGGCAATTATTTCCCGTTTCATGGATGAACAATGTATTTAGATAAAACCAGTATCAGGCGGTCATTTGCAGCGGCCTCGACGACTTATGACCGTGTCGCCGGATTGCAGCGTACCGTCGGCAAAGAACTACTCCATTCTATTGATGCCGCAAAGTTGACCGGTACATTGTTGGACTTGGGCTGCGGCACGGGCTTTTTAACGGGCGAGTTGTTGGCGCACTCGAACCATGAAACCACGATAGCCCTGGATATTGCCTTGTCCATGTTGCAGACAACACAGGCCAAGCTGGCCGATAAGCGCACTATTAGCTATGTATGCGCCGATGCAGAGCGCTTGCCGATTGCCGCCCAAAGCATTGATAGCGTATTTTCCAATCTCGCCTTGCAATGGTGCAATAATCTTGAAGCCGTTTTTACCGGTATTAAACGGACACTAAAACCGGAAGGTCAACTGGTTTTTTCGACATTTGGCCCGCAAACGCTGCTCGAACTGAAAAATGCCTGGGCAACAGTTGACAACTATAACCATGTTAACGCCTTTTACAGCGAAACCCGGATTAAGCAGTTCCTCCAGCAAGCGGGATTTGAAAACAGCCGGATCAATAGCAAGCTTTATACGCCACGTTATGATTCCGTCTGGACCTTGATGCGGGAGTTAAAACGCCTGGGGGCGCATCATGTAATCGCAGGCCGCAATAAAAAAATCACCACCAAAACCGCCATGCAGCGGATGATTTCGGCTTACGAAGAACACAGAGTCAGAGGCGGGATTCCCGCGACCTTCGAAGTTATAATGGTTATTGCCAAGGTGTAAATGGTTATGAAACAAGGCTATTTTATAACCGGCACCGATACCAATGCAGGCAAAACCTGGGCGACAATCGCGCTGATGCGTTACTTCAGGCGGCAGGGCAAAACCGTTGCCGGTATGAAGCCTGTCGCTGCGGGTTACTCGTTCCCATGCCCTGCGTCGGAACGCCGGGATGACCGGTTGAAAAATGAAGACGCCTTGCTGATACAGGAAAATGCTTCATTACCAATCGACTATGACCTGATCAATCCCTACGCCTATCAATTACCCGTCTCGCCGCATATTGCCGGCATCGATAATCCGGTCAAAATGGCTAAAATTGTCGAGAGTTTTAATGTACTGAAAGAATTGGCTGAAATAGTGCTGGTCGAAGGCGCAGGTGGCTGGTTTACACCCCTGAATGATTCCGAAGATATCAGTGATTTGGCAAAAGCGCTGGCGCTGCCCGTCATTCTGGTGGTCGCCATCAGGCTGGGCTGCATCAATCACGCAAAATTAACCTGGCAGGCCATACAAAACGCAGGCATACCATGCGCAGGCTGGATTGCCGTATGCGTTGACCCTGACATGCTCAATCGTGACGAAAATATACGCACTATTGAAACGGCTTTGAATGCGCCCTTGCTGGGTGTTTTGCCCTATCTGGCCAGCGCTGATTTTGATTTATTGGCGGGTAGATTGGCGTTTTAAACAGATTTGTTGAGTGTGCATTCAGCTAAGAAAAGTGGGGTGTAAGGTTATTTAGAGTTTGGTAGTAACCATCCTATATACTATGTAGACATAAATAAAAACTTGTTAGGCACTCCAAAGGGGAACGTATGAGATCAGTTTTTGTAGGGCACTTCCGGCCTACTCAAGAGGAATTTGCCCAGCTCTGGAATGAATGCATTTTTGCAATTGATGCAAACGTATTACTTAATCTATATAGGTATTCTTCTGCCACTAGGGAAGAGCTTGAAAAAACGCTCAGAGCTGTTGAGGATAAAGCATTTATTACACATCAAGCAGCAAAAGAGTTTTTAAGAAACAGATTAAGTGTAACTTCTGCGCAAGCTGACGAATATCCAAAAACAATAAAGACCATAAATGGTTTATTGGCTACCTTATCAATTAAAGATAGACACCCTTTTATACCAGACTCTGAGCTTCCGAAATTTAAGCAGTACTCAGAAAAATTGGTATCCATTCTTGAGAATCAACATAAATTGCTTCGTGCAAAATTAACGGAAGATGAAATATTAGATTTTGTGGAAAAGTTATTTGCTGGAAAGACGGGGCAACCGTTTAACAGCGATAAATTGAGAGATATAGCAAAAGAAGGAGAAGAGCGCTATCAGCAAAAAATTCCACCCGGTTATAAAGATTATAAAAAGGACAATACTGACGATCCATATAGAGAATATGGCGATTTAATCGTGTGGAAGCAAATAATAGAGCATGCAAAATCACAAAACAAACCCGTTATATTTATTACTGATGATCAGAAGGAAGACTGGTGGCTAGAGCAATCAGGCAGCACAATTGGTCCAAGGCCGGAGATTATTGAAGAATTTTATATTGAGACTAAGCAAAAATTTTGGATGTACACGGTTGATAAGTTCATACAAGAATCTGCAAAAATATCAAAATCAACTGTTAGTGATGCAGTAATAGAAGAAATTACTAAAGTTAGCTTGGATGCAAAAGAAAGCGATCTATACGATAGACCTTCAATAACGGTATCTCAAGAAATTATTGATTCTAGTAATGGTCAACAAAGCGGATTGCTAATTGTTAATTTGAATAGCCCTGTCAGCAGTACGTCTATCACCGCGCAATTTCATCCAATATTTTCAAGTATTCCAAAATTTGAGGCCGAACTTATTAAATCCCCTTACGAAGATACAGACATGGTAATGGTAAACTTTGGTTGCAGAATAAGAGACTTTTATGTTCACCTTAGTGGAAGAAAAGAATTCTGGCTAAAAACGGGGAGTTATGTATTCAAATATGGAGCTTATATATCTGAATCCATCGAAATTAATGAATAAAAATAGCCAAAGTAGCTAAGTAAAGTACGCATCGCTTACTTTTATTGGGTTATGGAAAAAAGCCACTTCACTGCTTCGTATATATTCCTAAAAAATTAATGGTAACCTTATGAAATTAAAAGTAGTAATCCATCCGGCGGAAGAAGGCGGATTTTGGGCCGAAGTGCCGGCAATTGCAGGTTGCGCCACTCAAGGCGAAACCATGGAAGAGCTTTTGACCAATATATATGAAGCTGTAGACGCTTGCCTTTCCGTCGATTTGGAAGAAATTGAAATTGGTGAAAACGACAAAGTACTTGAGATTGCTGTGTGAAATCAATATCCGGAAAGCGTTTTGCCCAGATTCTCGAAAGCCGAGGCTGGACTTTAGTACGGGTAAACGGAAGCCATCACGTTTACATGAAGTCGGGAATTTCAGCCAGAATTTCCTTGCCGATACATGGAAGCGAGGATTTAAAAATTCGCTTGCTTAGGCATTTTATGAAGATTGCCGGTATTAAGGAAAATGAATTTTAAGTACCCTACTCAAAGTCAGTAAGATAGCGCTATACCTCACTATACCCCGAAACAAGGCCAATATTTGGCGTTCATTTACTACTACACAAAGGTTAATAGACGAGCGTCAGTCGAAGCTGATATTCAACGCTTTTTCAATGTAACTCCGCCTACAGTTCACCAAATGATATTAATATTAGAGAAATCAGGATTTATCAGCAAAGAGCAGTGGAAAGCACGCAGCATCAAAGTTCTTCTTTCACCGGATCAATTACCCTGTCTTGAGTAGCGAAAACCTATGCAACGCTATACAAAAAAATTACCGGGCTGCTCCGCGAATATAGTATGGAAGCTTACGAGCGTGAACTGCACCGTGAGCTGGTGAATCTGGATAGGGTTTTTGATAGATGGCGCGATGGGAAAATTAGTAGCGGTGAACTTAGCTATCAGGTTCATCAATACGAAACCGGTCCTAAACTCGAACTGTACAAAAAATATAACGACTTATCTCATGATGTGAACGTCGCTTACGCCATTGCGACTGGCTTACTGAAACGGGATGGAATCACTGCCGGGTTGCTGGAAGCAATTTCGAGTTTGATTACATTCTGTCAATCGCTGGATGAATTTGAAAGAATCGGGTGAATAGCGGCTTGAAACAAGCATGACTACACAGACAGGCATGGCCGGTTTCTCCTTGTTAGGCATCCGCATCAATTGTGATAAATTCGCGTGCCGGAAAAATATTTAGACACGAAGCCGGCTATAGTGCAGACTTAACGGCAAAATACACGGGTTTGGCTGAGCCGTTTTTACCACGCCCGCAATATCATGGCTACGCCTGTTTTTCATAGCATAAATAATAATAAATAAAGAGCCTTATCATGAATGATTCCAAACCGTCAGCAAGCGACCGGATTTTTCTTCATAGAACCCTTGAGGCGACTATCCGGATAGGCTTTTTAGTCATAATCACTGTCTGGTGCTTCAAGATAGTCGAGCCGTTCATAACCCCGATAATCTGGGGGGTCATTATCGCCATTGCGGCTCATCCGCTTTACAGCCGGTTACGAATAGCTCTCGGCGAGCGCCATAAGCTTGCGGCTACGGCGTTTACTTTTATCTTCCTGATCATTTTGATTTTTCCAACCGTGTTGCTTACAGAAACGCTGATAGACGGGCTAAAAATGCTGGCCGGTAAAATAAGGGACGGATCGCTAACAATTCCGCCGCCGCCCGAGAATCTTGGCAATTTGATGCTTATCGGTGAGCCGCTAGCAAAATTTTGGCTGCTCGCCTCGGAAAATATCCATAGCGCTCTGCAACAGCTCACGCCGGTACTGAAAGTTATCGGCAGCTGGCTGCTATCCGCCGCTACCGGCGCAGGCATTGCGATTTTGCATTTTGTGGCCGCCATCATTATTGCCGGAATATTATTGGCTAATTCCAGCGGAAGCAATCGAACGGCGCGCGCCATCACTCATCGGCTCGCTGGTGAAAGGGGCGGTGATTTTGCCGATCTTGCCGAAGCAACCGTACGCAGCGTGGCCAACGGTATTTTAGGCGTAGCGGTAATTCAAAGCCTGCTTGCCGGTCTCGGCTTTATGGTTGCAGGGGTGCCGGCAGCCGGTCTATGGGCGCTGCTTTGTCTGATTTTGTCCATAGCCCAGATAGGCACTGCCCCGGTTCTGATTCCTGTGATAATCTACCTGTTTTATACCGCCGATACTTTTACCGCCGTGGCATTTCTGATCTGGTGCATTCCTCTCAGTTTATTAGACAATATCCTTAAACCCATCCTGCTGGGCCGCGGCGTCAAGACTCCTATGGCGGTTATTTTCATCGGCGCGATTGGCGGTCTTCTCAGTTCGGGTGTTATAGGTCTTTTCATTGGCGCAGTGATTTTGGCGCTAGGCTACGACCTGTTTTTATTATGGCTCAATACCGGTTCATCATCGGAATAGCCGTTTGGAAATCCTGAAAAATCATTGGCTAGCAGACAAACTCCTGAAAAAATGATTTCTGCTTTTCGATCGACCCCATGATTCGTTACAATCTAAATCCATTAGCGCTGTGCATTGACACGGCTCTTTAATTACCAGCATCAGTTTATGACCATGGCTGATAAGAAATAATATAACAAGATCAAAAAGCGGTATTTTCAGCTGTCGCTATCGGCGAGATAAACCTGATCAAATCATATCACCGGGAGAATAATTATGATTGACAAGCTATATGACTTGCTGGGAAAAATTGGCTATATTCATCCCTTGCATCCGCCATTCACCCATGGTCCGATTGGCGCAGTTATCGTCGCTTTTTGCTTTGCCCTTGGCATGATGTTCTGGCGGAGGCGGAATTTTCTGGAGTCCGCCTATTATGCTGTAGCTATTGCGCTTGTATTGCTTTTCCCCACCGTGTTGGCAGGGATTTTTGATTGGCAATATTATTATTCCGGAGCATGGATATTCCAGATAAAAATAAAAATCGCCTTGGCCGCCCTTCTGTTCATATTGTTGTCGGCCACTTTAATTGCCGCGCGAATTCCTGATGTACGTCCTTCAATCATGATGCTTTTGCTTACGCTCTGTCTTTTTAATGTAATCGGTCTTGGCTATTTTGGAGGACAACTGGTTTATGAAGGCAGGACGCCAACAGTAAAAGATGGTTTAATGCCTGGCCGGAATATTTTTGTGGGTCATTGTTCGGGGTGTCATTCCAACGGGGGCAATATCATTTATCCAAACCTGCCGTTGCGTTCAGCGCCTCAGTTAGCGAGCTATGAGAAGTTCATTGAATTTGTAAGGAATCCAAAGCTCCCGGACGGCTCAAAAGGGCCCATGCCGCCTTTTACAGAACCTAAGCTTTCCGGCCAGCAAGGCCGTGAATTATATGATTACATTATCAAGGGATTTGCCAAACCCGCAAGAAGCGAAGAGCGGTAACCGCCGTTAATATCTCTTTGCCACCGGATGAGTTTGCAAGCGGCTCTGTATTTAAATGGTTCGTATAAATCCGCGAAATATTGAACACAAGCTTTGTTTTAACCAATGGCTTACAGACTATTAAGCTATTTCCATGCTATAAATGCCCATGCGTAGATTTGTGCAAAATCAAGCATCAAATCCTGAATAAGGATGGATTGAAAAACAGATTGAAATAAACCCTTTACTATTTTTTCAGTTACACTTGGCAGGCCGCTTCGTGCAGTTGTTAGCAAATAGTGTCAAAACTGCTCAAGTCAGATTATTATCACAATAGTTTTTTATATTTATTTGTCTGCATGGACTGGTAAAAATGCAGACGCCAATTCTGTTCCATTTGAATTCATCATTCGCATTGACAGGAATGACGGACGTTTAATTGCTTATTAAAGCTCCCTTAAACAAGCATGAAGACATAAACTCAATGACTACTAACCAGTTCACATTTCCGTCCACTGTGGGCGGATGGCGAAATCAGCTTGGCATTGGGCTGCTCTACGTGTTTTTCGGCGTTGTCATTCATCACTACTTTACAAGAAATAACATTGTGGGCGTTATCTGGCCGGGCGCTGGTTTAGCCCTAGCGGCGATACTTATCGGCGGCAGGCAATATTTGTGCGGGGTATTCTTAGGTTCGCTGCTGCTTAATGCGTTATCCAATAATTCGCTTTGGCTGGTTTGCGGCATTACCCTGGCAAATGTCCTTGAGGCGCTTCTGGGGAGCTGGCTGCTCACGCGCGGCAACCGGCCCGCCTTTTCTTTGCGCGCGCTTTCAGACTTTCTGCGCTTAATTGCACTGGGAGGTGGTGTTGCCAGTATCCCTGGCGCCATTATTGGCGCATTTGCCTTATTATTCGCTGGTACTATTAACTCAGCTGATTATATTAACAACGTTTTGATTTGGTGGATCGGAGATACCCTCGGCGTTATGCTGCTCACGCCGTTGATATTGACTTGTTGGCAAACAAAGTTGCAACGGCTGACTGCCCGGCAATGGCTTGAAAGATTGTTATTGATCGGCGCAACGTTTCTTTTGGGACAAAGCGTTTTTCTCAGCTGGTTCGATGAAAGCTTAATTGTTAAACCCAAAGCGTTCATGATTTTCTTATTTATCACCTGGATTGCAATAAGACTGGGTATAAGAGCCACGGCATTAGTCCTGAATATGATTGCCATTCAGGCATTATTGGGCGCATTTCTGAAAGTTGGTTATTTTGCTAGTGAAATCGCCTTGGGCAATTTCCAGAATTATTGGCTTTACATTCTGATTTTGTCGACGGTCGGGATGGCTCTGGCAACCTATGTGAATGAAATTAAGTGCAAAGAACTTAGTCTACGGGAAAGCGAATCCCGCTTACGTCTAAGCCAAATAAATGGTGGAATTGGCACTTGGGAAACTGATCTCGTCACCAACAAGCAAAAGTGGTCAGAGAATTGCGTTTCCTTATTTGGATTTCCAAGCGTGAGCGAGCCGGGATGGGAATATTTTCTGGCGGCGGTGCATCCGGAAGACCGTAAAAAGGTAATTGATGCAACACAGGCGCATATCGAGCGCGGCACAAAATACGAAGTGGAATACCGCATCAAAGCTAATGGAGATACCCGCTGGCTGCGTTCCGCCGGGCAAGTAGAGCGTGACGCAAATGGAAGGCTCACCATAATGCGGGGGATTGTTCAGGATATTACCGAACGTAAGCTGGCCGAGGAAGCGCTAATTCAGAGCGAGCAGCACTTTCGAACACTTGCGAACAGCGGAAGCACGCTGATTTGGACGTCAGGTTTGGACAGGCTTTGCGATTATTTCAATGAACCGTGGCTGCGGTTTACCGGCCGGACTATCGGCC
The DNA here is from genome assembly GCA_002862125.1 of Methylobacter sp. KS41. Lineage (GTDB taxonomy): Bacteria > Pseudomonadota > Gammaproteobacteria > Methylococcales > Methylomonadaceae > Methylobacter_C. The sequence continues at coordinate 1,024,541 of PHSP01000003.1, forward strand.
AGGAACTAGGCATGGGATGGCTGGAAGGCGTGCATCCTGGTGATATAGACCGTTGCCGGAAAACCTATGTAACCGCGTTTGACAAGCGTGAGCCATTCAGCATGGAGTATCGCTTGCGTCACGCTGACGGCTTTTACCACTGGTTACAGGATGACGGGAATCCGCGTTATGACTTCAATGGAAATTTTCTCGGCTATATCGGATTTTGCCATGACACTACCGAACGCAGAAATAGCGAGGAACGTCTCAAGCAAAGCGAGGAGAAGCTGCGAGCCTATCTGGATAACATTTCCGATACTATATGGATAATCAATTCAAATTTGGACGTAGCCTTTGTCTCTCCCAACGTCGGCCGTCTACTGGGTTTATTACCTGAAGAATTGGTCGGCAGTCCAAGTGCTGTTGTTATTCATCCGGATGATATGAGAATCATAACCAGCGCCCACTCTTATGTGATGAAGCATGCCGGTGAGCCCCATACAATCCAGTATCGAGTCAGTCACAAGAATGGCCGGTGGATTTATGTAGAGAGTACCGGTGTTAATATGCTGAGCAATCCGGAGATCGCCGGGGTGCTAGTCTCCATGCGGAATATAACAGAACGCAAGCAAGCCGAGATAGATCTTCGCATCGCCGCCATCGCCTTTGAATCTCAGGAGGGCATATTCGTCACTGATGCCCACAGCGTGATCCTGCGGGTGAATAGCGCTTTTACCAGGATCACCGGTTACACCGCTGAAGATGTTATTGGTAAGACCCCGCGCATACTGCAATCCGGCCGCCAAGATGCAGGCTTTTATGCCGCGATGTGGGAGAGCATCAATACTACTGGAGCCTGGGAAGGTGAAGTTTGGGACCGGCGCAAGAACGGCGAGGTTTATCCGGAACATCTTGCCATTACTGCGGTAAAAGTCGCGGACGGTATTGTTTCCAATTATGTTGCCACGCTCACCGATATTACTAAGAGCAAGGCGGCGGCGAATGAAATTGAACGTCTGGCTTTTTATGACCCCCTCACCGGCCTTCCTAACCGCCGGCTTCTTTGGGACCGGTTAAAGTCGGCATTGGCTTCCAGTCATCGTAGTGGCCGGAAAGGCGCGTTGCTGTTTATTGATATGGATAATTTCAAGGAGCTAAATGACACGCTCGGCCATGACATGGGAGATTTGCTGCTGCAACAGGTTGCGCAACGTCTTGAGCTATGTGTAAGGGAGTGCGACACCGTTGCCCGTTTGAGCGGTGATGAATTTGTGGTGATGCTGGAAGACTTGAATGATCAAGCCCTTGAAGCGGCAGCCCAAACTAAAGTGATCGGCAATAAAATTTTAGCCACCCTCAATCAACCCTATCAGCTTGTCACGCACGATTACCACAGCACCCCCAGCATTGGCGCAACCTTGTTCAACGGTCACGAACAGTCTACAGAAGAACTGATTAAACAGGCGGATATCGCCATGTATCATGTCAAGAGTTCAGGCCGTAATGCCCTGCATTTTTTCGATCCACGGATGCAGGCCATGATCTTTGCCCGCGTCTCACTGGAAGGTGAATTACGCAAGGCGCTGGAAACACAGGAATTCCGGCTACATTACCAGATTCAGGTGAATGATTCTGGTCACGCCGTGGGCGCTGAGGCGCTGATACGCTGGCTGCATCCTGGAAGCATTCTGGTGTTTCCGGAACAATTCATTCCACTGGCGGAAGAAACAGGGCTGATCCTGCCCATCGGACAATGGGTGCTGGAGACAGCCTGCGCGCAGCTCAAAGCATGGCAGCAAAATGCGCTGACCCGCGACCTCATGCTGTCGGTGAATGTGAGTTCCAAGCAATATCGCCAGACGGGATTCGTGACTCAAGTGCTGGCATCCATACAACGGCATGCCATTAACCCGAGACTTCTCAAACTGGAGCTGACTGAAAGCATGTTGTTAGACGGCATCGAGGATGCCATTGCCACCATGAATACATTGGGAGAAATCGGTGTTCAGTTTTCCCTGGACGATTTCGGAACCGGCTATTCATCCCTGCAATATCTCAAGCGCTTACCATTGAATCAACTGAAGATCGATCAGTCGTTCGTGCGCGATATTACTGTCGATAATAGCGACAAAGCGATTGTACGCACCATCATTGCAATAGCGCAAAGCTTGAATTTGCACGTCATTGCCGAAGGGGTGGAAACCGAGGAACAACGGGAACAACTGTTGAGTGATGGCTGCAAGCACTATCAAGGATATCTGTTCGGCAAACCGTTACCAGTAGAGGAGTTTGAGAAATTGTTGAGATTGCTCAGATTGCTTTGATGATGCAGGGAATTCCAAGCGGCGGCTTAGGGCGGAAAGGCGGTCTAACGTAACTCAAAATCCTGAATGACGGGCCGGTCAAAGTTTGCTCCGCACCCTTAAAAACCCATATCGCCAAGTGTCCATTATGACCGTAAACAGCGGTCACCTTGCCTGATGATGAGCGAGCCAACGAACTGGCTGCATCGGCATAAAGCCGGGCTTGAAAAGCTGTTGGTTGAAAAATCATCCATCAGGCGCAAACAGGCTATGCCAAAAAATATCAGGTCACAACAAATACAATCGTTTTGCAGTGCAGTACGTTGAAATCCGGATGGATGGATAAGAAATGCGGTTTCGGAAAAGGCTTTCTTAGACTATTGGCGGATGAAATCAGCGAAGAAGGACTCATTTTCATGAGTGAATGGCGCGCCCGAGAGGATTCGAACCTCTGACCTCAGCCTCCGGAGGGCTGCGCTCTATCCAGCTGAGCTACGGGCGCGTTAGCTGCGTATTGTAACCGATCAGCCGGGAGATTACGATAACATTGTTTTCAGGTTTGCCAGATTGGCTTTTCCGCGTTCCTTGATAACTTCCGGGGTTAGCTGTTTTTTATTGATCCATTCCAGGTCTTCGGCGGGTAATTCATTTAAAAACCGGCTGGGCTCGCATTCACTGATTTCACCATAACGTTTACGATGCGTGCAGTAGCTAAAGGTGCAGGTGCGCTGGGCGCGAGTGATGCCCACGTAGGCAAGGCGGCGCTCCTCTTCTATATTATCGCTGTCAATACTGCTTTGGTGGGGCAAAATGTTTTCCTCCAGGCCGATCAGAAAAACATGCGGAAACTCCAGTCCCTTGGCGGCGTGCAGGGTCATCAAACTGATCTGGTCGCTGGCTTCTGTTTCCTGGTTTCGTTCCATAATATCCATCAGCATGATCTTGGCGACGATTTCAGCCAGGGGGTTCTGGTCCTCGTTCCCAAGCTCTGCCGGGGTATTTTTGCCGGCTATCCGTTTGAGCCATTCAAGCAGATCAAAGACATTCTTTATTTTCCGGTCGGCGGATTCTTTGGTTTTGCTGTCTTCTCTTAAAAATTGTTCATAGCCGATTTGATTAATAACCTGTTCGATGACGGCAAAGGTGTCGCCGCGCTCAATACGGTCTGCGGTGTCGATAACCCAATCGTGAAATTTCCGTAGCCGATGAATGGATTTCCCGGATAGTTTCTGGCTTAAACCCAGTTCGGTGCTGGCGGCAAATAGACTGATATGCCGTTCATTCGCATAATCGCCCAGTTTTTCCAGCGTAGTTGGGCCAATCTCCCGTCTCGGAGTATTAATGATGCGTAAGTAGGCGGCATCATCATCCTGATTAACGAATAAACGCAGATAGCCAAGTATGTCCTTAATTTCCGAATAGGCAAAAAACGATGTACTGCCGCTGATGAAATAAGGGATGTTATTTTCCCTTAAGCCTTGCTCAAACAATCTGGATTGATGATTGCCCCGGTATAAAATCGCATAATCCTGATAACGGCTGCCGGTTTTGAATTTATGATGAACGATTTCCGAGACGACCTGCTGGGCCTCAACCTGATCGTTTTTATGGCTTAAAACACGCAACGGATCGCCGTAACCTAATTCACTCCAAAGCCGTTTTTCAAAAGCATGGGGATTATTGGCGATAAGATGATTGGCCACCTTGAGTATGCGTCCGGTGGAGCGGTAATTCTGCTCCAGTTTAATAACCTGCAGGCGGGCATAATCCTTTTGCAATTGCGAAAGATTCTCAGGTTGAGCGCCTCGCCACGCATAAATGGACTGATCATCGTCACCTACGACAGTAAACCGGCCCAAGGCCCCGGCGATTAATCTGACCAGTTGATATTGCGTGATATTGGTGTCCTGGTATTCATCCACCAGCAAATAGCGGATTTTATTTTGCCATTTCTCCAAAACCTCCGGGTGTTGCTGAAACAGCAAGACCGGCAGCAGAATCAGGTCATCAAAATCGACGGCATTATAGGCTTTTAAACTGCGGGTATAATCATTATAAAGTCCGGCTGCGGGATGTTGCTCGGCGGTTGCGGAACAGAGCGCTTGCTCCGGGGTTACAAAGGCGTTTTTCCATTGGCCGATTTGCTGGGCGTAACGATCAATATTGTCGATGTCGCAGTCTTTTGCGCCATGACTGATCAGATTCTTCAGCAGTGTTTGTTTATCGTGTTCATCAAACAGCGTAATCGCGGCTTTATAAGTCAACACTTTATGTTCTTTACGCAATATGTCCAGCCCCAATGAGTGAAACGTAGAGACACGTAAGCCGCGAATCTGGGTGTCATCAAGTAGTCTGGAAACCCGGCTTTTCATTTCCCTGGCGGCTTTATTGGTAAAAGTTACCGCTGCAATATGCCGCGCAGGTAAACCCTGCTTGACCAGATAAGCAATTTTTTCGGTAATAACCCGCGTCTTGCCGCTGCCTGCTCCGGCAAGCACTAATAAGGGGTGGTCTATCGCTTTTACAGCGGCTTGTTGTTGGGGGTTTAGTTTAGCCATTAGGATAGATAGGTGGAATTAGCGTTGCTTAAGCCGGCAACGAGTATTGAGTTTTCCTGTGAAGGGGTAACAACCGGTTTCTCATTGTTACCAGCGTCGCATTATACCTATTTCTTGGCGTCAGTTGCTACGGTCCACTTGGCGCCAGCGTCTATCCAGGTTTTGAGTATTGCTACGTCATGCCCGGAAAGTACGTGTACATTCGCCATGGGCATATCTATTTTTGTACCGGAAACTATTTCGATTAACGGGCTTTTAGAGTCCTGTCCCGGTACTATCAGTGGAGCCCGTCCATCACGACTGAAGAAATCTTCCTTGTGATCAACGCGAAAACCGGCTAATTGTTTTTGCGAACCATGGCACGACAGACAATGGTTCTCGAATATCGGATAGACATCTTTCCAGAAATCAACACCCGCTTGAGTGGTGCTGGATTGTGCCGGCGCCTGGACAGTAGTTAAAGTTTCGTTCGCCTGACTGCCGGCATGCCCAAGGTGCTTTCCCCGCATTGGCCGGACAATCTCTTTAACACTGTTTTGAGCAGTCCAGGCAAACAGCGTAATCGAAAGTGTGACAATAACAATCGTTAAGATGCCGCTGCGTAAAATTGATGGATGCGCGGTTTTTACCAAATGGCAACGCTTGCCTATCACGGTAACTATCCAGTTCCAATGCAGGACTAAGTGAACAAGAAGCGCCAGTAAAAGCCCAAGACTAATCCAGAAGTGGACATCGCCCCACTGGTGGCGTGTGAAACCCCATAAGCTTAAAGTTTTGTTGCTGCCCGGAGGAAGGGGAAAACGCAATAAATAACCGGTCGCAATCATGCCAAGAAACAGGAACGCGGCGATTATGTCAATGATGATGTTGGTAAGTGTGCGATTCATATTTGTGAGTGGAAGCGGTTAATGTTAAGTGAGTTGACGTACACCGGTTTGGCAGGGTAAGCATTGCGTAGCATTTTGTCCGGATAAATATAAATTCCATTTTAGATATCCGGAAAAGGCTGCTGATAGAATGGCCATTAGCTTATGCTGATATATATGGCCTTAAATCAACTTGTCGCAGGAATGTCAATAGTATGCCGCATCAGAACGCTAAATGAAACGTAAGGTTCAGGATTCCAAGTGCGGTCTGTCGATCATGGTAGTAAGGTGTTCAGGATGCGCTATTTACAGATTTTACGAATTTTGATACCTTGGTCACTTTTTACTAAATGCTTGCGGTGATGGGAAAAATGGATTGGAATCATGTTCAACCAAACCAAAAAAGGAATGAGGCTTGATAAACTCCAAGTCTCAAGCACTTTACCCATTCTATTGATCAACAAGCATCAAAAAACACAGGAGTAATTTCATGAAAAAAAGTTTTTTTCTCATTGCCGCGGTGCTGGTTTCCGGCGGAGCCTCCGCAGCAACCGACCACTATGTCCTGCGCGATGGAAATCTTGTTCAGCATTTAAAAATCACAAAAATAAAAGATGATATTAATGTTAGCGAGGACGTTAATTTTGATCCCGAAGCCGGCGAAGCAGGCAATCAACCTTGTTCTGGCGATATTTCAGGTGAAGCCAAAAGCGTGGGAGCAAACGAATTGGTTATGAAAAAGCATGCCCAAGGCGAAGCCAGTTTTTGCGAGCTGAAAATCCATCTGACCCCGAATGGCGCGAAAGTTGAACAATCGAAGAATTGCGGTAATTTTGCTCCGGGCATGTGCCGCTTTTCCACTGATGGCAAGGAGTTGGTTAAAATTAAATAATAAGCTGGAAGACGTGCTGCGTTCCATTTTAAAGGGTTTCCGCTAACACTTTCACCAAAAGGTACGCGATGCGCACCCTGCCTGACTACAATTTAACAACAATTGAGCTGCTGAGCTGCAAGCCTTGTATATCAAGGCTTGCTACATACTCTCTCGAAAACCTGCATTTTTTAAACACCAAACAAGAAATAAATCCCTTCCCCAAATACTGCATTTTCATCTCTCAAAAATAGTCTCCTGAAATAGTTTCTCAAAAGATTGTTTGTTCCTATGAGTTTTTAAAGTCACAGAGCGTAGCCATTTAAAGTAGCTTTTGCTTATATGTCGTCAAAGTGCAGTTTCACTTCCAATTGGGTCAATATCCTACGGGGATTAAGTGTCTTTTGTTTATACTCACCCGGTCTAGGGCTTTCCACCCAAACAGCATGAACAAAGATGTAATTAAAAAGTAATAATCACATTTGACCACCTTTAAATAAAAGCATATGATTTTTATCACGGTAGTATTAATTTGTAATAATTGATATTTTTTAAGTATTGGAATTTAAGGATTCAATATGAACTTCAAGCAAAACGCTCATCAATTAGCCAGCATTTTAGCCTTATCAGCAGCTGCCTACCTGCCATACGCAAGTGCGGACACATTGGGGGTGCCTTCGCCCACAAGTGGAGAAAGCTTCACCCTCTACAATAGTTCAGCAGATAGCTTTACCAACATATTTTCTTTTAATGTAAATAGCGACGCTATTTTTTTCTTTACAGGAAGCTCAAATGATATTGTTGGCACATTTGATTTTGAGGGTATTTCTAATGGTGCAAGTTTAACTAGCGTTACCTTATTAGATACCACTACCAACACAAGTACAGGCGCTTCTGTCACTTCAAATACCAGCTTTACCTCTAGCAGCATTTTTGGCACTTATGAGCAAACCTCATATGCGGCTGTTCTTGGCGGGATTACTCTTTATGCCGCGGATAATTATCAGCTGATTTTCAATGGCGTTTCCGAAACAGTCTATAGTCAGGTTAACGGTACTATTTTCTTGACGCCTACAATTTCGTCTGTACCCATTCCTAGTGCTAGCTGGTTGTTTAGCTCTGCGCTTGCCGCCATTATCGTATTTGCCCGCCGTAAATTGTTATCGCAAAAAACTTCTTTGCCTAATCTGGGTTTTGCTGGGTTACGGTAAATTTGTTCTAAATTTCGAATGAAGGCGTGATTGGTGTGGCTCCCTTGGTGGAACTTTTGCTCATACGCACATAATTCAAAACCAAACAAACATTACGGCGCATTTGGCGCGTTTTATCAGAAACGCTGGTTTTTCCGTTAGAAAAACATTTAATAAGGCTGGCCGTAGGGGGCTTTCATAAACGCGTAAAGTCGCTTGGAAACCCGCATCACACCAAGATTCTAAGTAATTTTATTTGAGAGGCTAGCATCAGTCGTGGACAGCAATAGCGCCTTCGCATTTGACAATTTCCAGTAAGGTATTCTTGCTCAAGCCAAGCTGCCTGCCGATTTATCCTAGAGATTGTCCCATAGATATAATTTAGGTCAGTGCAGCTATGCACAGTCGTATATTCCAGCGGGTACAAGTCCCGTTCCATAAAGAAAAGACAGTCGTTCGATACTGAATTCTGTTGCGACGGAAACGAGTTTCGCCGGTTGTCTAAATCAGGACATTGAAGCTGGAACCCCTCGCTTTTAGTTTACTTTAAGTGGCTTCTGCGGGTATATGGTTACGATTTACTGGCGGTCTCTGAATGACTGCTTTTAAGGTTAACCAGCCGTTCGCTGGAAACCTGAGCCTCCTCTTTCTTGCGGGTTGCTTTTATTCGCGGCAGCCGCTACTCAAATCTTCTTATTAGTTCAGAGACTTAAACGCTAAATGCCGCTTTAGGGTATTATTCGCGTTATTCAAAATTTGAGTTCCATTTTTACTCAATCCATAATAAAGGCTTTTTCAAAGAGCATTTAAAAAGGCCGGATACGAAGATGAATACACTTGCCCGGCTCCATGCTGATATCGAAGATCGTGTGCGAGCTATCCGAGAGGACAATATCGATTGGTTATGCGGTCTGGGCTGCGACGGCTGTTGTCAACGGCTCGCCGAAGCGCCCCGGCTCACTGCCGCGGAATGGGATTGCCTGCGGGACGGACTGGCCGGGCTGCCGAAGGAACGGCTTAGGGAAATTGGCCAAGACATCGCCGCGCTGGCCGGGCAGCCATCACGGCCCATAGTCTGTCCGTTGCTGGACCGCGAGGCGAGGGCCTGCCTGGTCTACAGCCACCGTCCCGTGGCTTGCCGCACGTACGGGTTCTATGTCCAACGCGGCCAGGGGCTTTACTGCAAGGATATCGAGTCGCGCGTCGCCAGTGGCGCCTGGGCAGGGGCGGTGTGGGGCAACCAGGACTCCATCGATCGCCGTCTCTGCGGTCTGGGCGACACACGAGACCTGACCGAGTGGTTCGCGAATTGGAAAGAGGCAGGGGATATGTCTTGAAAGGCATAGGTGCGTATAGCCGGAAGCGAACAAAAAAATCAGCCCTGCGGTGTTTACCGGCTAAGGACTAATATTCCACACTGCTCAAGAACAATTGCGGAAGACCTATATACTGCTAACCGGGATCGAAGCCACCTTTAATTAGCTTGAAAACCGGCCTCGGTTTACATACGGCGCACTTATAAAGAAGATCGCGTCACCGCCTTTGCGCATTATTTTACTGGCTTGCCATCTGGCGCACATCCCGCTCTATCCGTTCGGCTTCGTTCAAGACAAGCAACTCAAACAGCAGGGCGTCCAATTCTTTTCTGGCAGGTGTCGAAGGGTAAGATGGAACAGAATTCGCAATATCATACCGACCCAACAACGCCTCGCGATTTCCGTGCCGGCAGAGGATAATGGAACGATTAACCTGCGGACATCAAGCCAAGAGGACGCGCGGCAAAAAAACTAAACATTGTCTTGGGCATCCGATCAGGCCTCATAGGTGAATTTAAAACGATTATTGATAATAAAAAATCTGTTGTGCAATTTGAGTTAAAGTAAAATATTCAACCTATTGAATAAAAATATAATTGTCAGTAGAAGCCAGGAAGATGGGTTGAGAATATTAGCTTGAGTTTTTTGCGCCCGTGAATTTTAAACTTTGGCCGCTACTAAAAAAGTTGTGATACAGTGACGCTCAAGGCCGGGCAGCGGCGTCCCTTTTCGTGGTAATACAGTATGAGCCGAGGCTATGGAATAACGGGCTGTATATTTAAAACAGAAGGCGTGTCATGAAATTACAAAATAAATTCTTTACCCTATCGGTGATCGGACTTCTTGCATTGAGCTTAGCTTCCCCGATCTCTTATGCCAGAAAAAAGCACAACGCTTTAGAAAGCACTTTGCAAAAAGCCAGGCAAGGTAATGCAAAGGCGCAAATTGCCATCGGTTTTATGTATGCCGCGGGTAAAGGCGTACCGCAAGATTATGCTGAAGCCATCAAGTGGTACCGGTTAGCCGCAACGCACGGCGATTCAGAGGGGCAATTTATACTCGGCACAATGTATCAATATGGACGAGGCGTGGCGCAGGACTATGCTGAATCCGTCAAGTGGTACCGGCTAGCGGCAGCGCAACACAATGCAGGGGGGCAGTTATTTCTCGGCAATATGTATTACAACGGACAAGGCGTAACTCAAGACTATGCTGAAGCCATCAAGTGGTATGGCTTGGCGGCGGAGCAGGGTGATGCTGAAGGACAATATTATATCGGCGTTATGTATTACAACGGACAAGGCGTGCCGCAAGACTATGCTGAAGCTATCAAGTGGTACCGGTTAGCGGCGGAGCGAGGTAATGCAAAGGCGCAATATAATGCCGGCAATATGTATTTCAGCGGACAAGGCGTGCCACAGGACTATGCAGAAGCCATCAAGTGGTACCGGTTAGCGGCGGCGCAAGGACTCGCGCATGCGCAGTATTATATAGGCGTAATGTATTACAACGGGCAAGGCGTGCCACAGGACTATGCAGAAGCTATCAAGTGGTACCGGTTAGCAGCAGAGCAAGGTGATGCAAAGGCGCAATTTAATATTGGCGTTATGTATTTCAAGGGACAGGGTGGAATACAAGACTATGTTCGCGCGCACATGTGGGCTAATCTTGCTGCTATGCATGGCGGCGCGGATGCAGTAAAAATCAGAAATGATCTTGCCAGCAAAATGACGCCGGAACAACTGGAAAAAGCTCAAAAGATGGCGCGAGCTTGCCAAGCTAAAAAGTTTAAAAACTGTGATTGACATAAAATGAGCTTGGAGGAAATTGCCGGATAGGCGTTCAGGCTGTTTTAGGTCAATTATTTGCACGGTTTCAACTGTGTGAAATCAATAATCCGGACAAAAACTGTCCAGATACATTCTGTTTACCTCGCGGCATCCGCATATTTATCATTACAAAATTGTATAGGCAGGTTTTATAGATTGGATCACATTGCATCAACTCCTTGTTGCCTGTATCCTGCGTGCCCATGCAAATAAATCTGGTTTCAGTAGGTAACCGCATGCCGGGTTGGGTGCGGCAGGGTTACGAAGAGTACGCAAAACGCTTGCCGCGTGAATGCGAGCTGGTGCTTAAGGAAATTCCGCCGGGCAAGCGCGGTAAAAACAGCGATGTCGCCCGTATTGTAAAAGACGAGGGCGAACGAATGATTGCCGCTATTCCGCAAGGCGCGCATGTTGTGACTTTGGATATTCTTGGCAAATCGTGGACAACTCCCGAATTGGCGCAAGCGATGCAGCGTTGGCTTGAAAGCGGTCAGCATATCGCATTGTTGATCGGCGGTCCTGAGGGTTTGGCGGATTCCGCAAGACAATTGGCGCGTGAATCATGGAGTTTATCAAGGCTTACCTTTCCTCATCCGCTGGTGCGAATTTTGGCTGCTGAACAGCTTTATCGCGCCTGGAGCATTCTCCATAACCACCCTTATCATCGCTAATGCCCGTTCATATTATTCTTGCTTCAGCTTCCCCGCGCAGGAGGGAACTGCTCGACCAAATCAAGGTCACTTATAAAGTTTGTCCGGTTGATCTTGATGAGACGCCTTTGCCTAATGAAACGCCCCTTGCTTATGTGCAGCGTCTGGCCGCTGAAAAGTCCGCAGCGTGTCAGGCCCGGCTCAACACCAGAACACCGGTTCTGGCCGCCGATACGTCGGTTATTTTGAATAACGTGATTATGGGAAAGCCCAAAGATCAAGATGACGCGTTGGCTATGTTAACGCAATTGTCAGGCGGGACTCATCAGGTTTATAGTGCGATATCGTTGAGAGGACGTGAACATAATCAGGCGGTTAGTATTACCGAGGTGACTTTCCGGCGCTTGACGGAAGCAGAAATTCTGGCTTACTGGCGAAGTGGTGAACCGGTTGATAAAGCGGGCGGTTATGCTATTCAAGGAATGGGTGGTGCATTTGTGGAATCGATCAAAGGCAGTTTTTCTGGTGTGGCTGGTTTGCCGCTGTTTGAAACGGCCGAACTTTTATCTAAACAAGGGATAGACCTTTTCAAATGAGTGAAGAAATTTTAATTAATGTAACACCGCCGGAAACACGCGTTGCTGTTATTGAAAATGGCGTGTTGCAGGAGCTTATCATTGAACGCAGCCGTGAACGGGGTTTGGTCGGTAATATCTATAAAGGCGAGGTATGCCGGGTTTTGCCGGGTATGCAGGCGGCTTTTGTCGATATTGGCCTGCCCAAGGCGGCGTTTATTCATCTCTCTGATTTGTGTGCGAAGGATCTGGAAGAAAAAGGTTCGGAAGTAATCGAGCATTACCTGTATGAAGGCCAGCACATTGTTGTCCAGGTAGTCAAGGATTCACTTGGCAATAAAGGCGCGCGCTTAACCACGGAAATATCCATTCCATCGCGTTATCAGGTGTATATGCCTTATGCAAACAATTCGGGGGTTTCTCAGCGGATTGAATGCGAACATGAGCGTGCTCGTTTAAGAGCTTGTCTTGATGCTTTCAGGCAGGAGCATAAATGCGGCGGTTTTATTGCCAGAACAGCGGCGGAATGCGCGGATGAATCGATTCTGATTGCAGATATGACGTTCTTGCTGAAGTTGTGGACATCGATTTTGGATAAGATTGCCAGTGCAAAACCTAAACAGTTTATTCATAAGGATTTGCCGTTGAGCATTAGAACTTTAAGGGATTTATACAAGGAAGGTATTGATAGAGTTCGCGTGGATTCGAAGGAAACCTATCATCGATTGCTTGAGTTTGCGCAGGTTTTTGTGCCGGAAATCGTGCCGGTCATTGAGCATTACACGGGAGAATGCCCGGTATTTGATATTTACAGTGTCGAAGACGAAATTAAAAAAGCCCTGGAACGTAAAGTCAAATTAAAATCAGGAGGGTATCTGATATTTGACCAGACCGAAGCGATGACTACGGTGGATGTAAATACCGGCGGCTATGTGGGCGGACGCAACCTGGAAGAGACTATTTTCAAAACCAATCTTGAAGCGGCTCAAACGATTGCCCGCCAGCTGAGACTCCGGAACCTGGGGGGTATCATTATTATCGATTTTATCGATATGAAAAGTGAAGAGCATAAAAAGCAGGTTTTACAGGCATTGGAACGCCATTTGGAAAAAGACCGCGCGAAGACCAAAATTACTGAGGTTTCGGTTCTGGGTCTGGTGGAAATGACCCGTAAAAGAACGCGCGAAAGCCTCGAGCATATACTTTGCGAGCCTTGCAGCGCTTGCGGGGGGCGAGGGGTTCTGAAAACCGCGGAATCCATGTGCCTGGAAATATTCCGGGAGATTATCCGGGAAGTAAGGCTGTATAAGGTACAGACATTATTGGTTCTCGCATCGAATGAAGTCGTGGAAATGCTGCTCGATGAAGAAGCCGGCATGCTGGCCGAACTGGAAACGTTTTTGGGGGTGCAGATCAAGTTCAGAGTAGAAGCTGAGTATAATCAGGAACAATATGACGTGGTATTGCTTTAGGGCGCATGGCTAAAGGCGAAAAATACCTTTAACCCTTTTCCTTTAATTTTGTGCCTAACCAGCCCTCATGATTCATCATATCAAGCGTGCAACGCGACATCTAATTTTCTGGTCTTTGATTGCGTCAGCAGTCAGTTTAACAGCAGTGCGTTTACTTTTGCTGGAGATTAATAATTATAAAGCTGATTTGTCAGCCCGCGTTAGCGAGGTTCTGGGCGCGCCGGTAATAATAGGGCATTTACGGGGAAAAATGCGTGGTTATAACCCCGAACTGGTGCTAAAGGACATTGAGGTATTATCCACTGATGCGAATCAGAAACCGGAAATTCAACTTAAAGAAATACGCATGGGCGTTAATTTACTCGATGTTCTGGTCAACAGGGACCGGTTTTCATCGAGTTGGGTTACGCTGGTGGGCGCCAGGCTCACTGTAAAACGCAAAATGGATGGAAGCATTGGCATTGTCGGCTTAAAGGCCAGTGACGAACAGCCTTTGTGGTTGTTGCAGGGTAGTAAATACGAAGTTTTACAAAGTGAAATACGTTGGCTGGATGAGCGGAGCAAAAACAAACTTGCTGTTGTTGGCGACGTGGATTTTGCGATTATCAATAATGATCAGCGGCATCGTCTAAACATCCTGGTGAAGTTGCCGGAAAAATATGGCGATGAGATAAGAATATCCATGGATTTAAAGGGCAATATCTTTAAACCCTCATCTATTGACGGCGTTATTTTTGCTGAAGGAAAAAATCTTAAGCTGACTGAATGGTTGCCGGGAGAATTGCCATTTGCAATGGCTATCCGTTCGGGCGCCGGTGATGCAAGACTCTGGAGCGAACTGCAAAATTCGCAACCGGTTTCGCTAACGGGTGACGTGCAACTCCGGCGCTTGCAGTTGGCTAGGCCGGATAAAGGAACATTTTCTGTCAAGCAACTGGAAACCCTGTTTTTCTGGAAATTAAATGGTAGTCAGTGGCGCTTGGATATGCCCAGATTTTTGCTGGAAACTCCGGATAAAAAATGGCCCGCTGCGGTATTTAGCGTTTCAGGTGATCGTGCTGAAGATAATTCCTTGAAAAAGTTAGGGCTATACATCGAGCAAGTGGATGTGCAGGAGGTTTCCAGGTTATTACAGTTTTTTGCTCCATTGCCGGATGAACAGTCCAAATTATTGGCTCAAGCCCGGCCGGAAGGCATGCTGGAAAAGTTCTCTTTATTTGCCGAACCGGATGAAAAACACTTCGCGGTTAGTGGAAAATTTATCAATATCAACATAACTCCTTTGGATGCAATGCCGGGTATAGAAAACTTAAGCGGCCGGATAAAAGGCAGCGATCAACTGGGACAAGTGGATTTGGCGGCCAAGGATGTCGGCATGACAACTTTGGGGCTGTTTCGTGAAGCAATAAAAATCACGAAACTTAATGCCGCCATAGCGTGGCGGCAAGACCCTGATGATTGGATCGTATCCGCCCCAATGATCGAGCTGGATACGCCCGATTTCAAGACCAAAAGCAGATTGAGTTTAAATATTCCGAAAACGGAAGGCCGGAAAACATTCATGGATTTGCAAACCGCATTTGCTTCCCATGATGTGAGCAAGGCTGCGCATTACTTTCCTGTGGGCGTTATGGATAAAGCAGTCGTTGAATGGCTGGATCACGCCTTTATCAAGGGCCGTGTGCCCAAGGGCAACCTGTTGTTCTACGGTAATTTAAGCGATTTCCCGTTTACTGGCGGACAAGGCGTTTTTGAAACACTGTTTGAAGTTGATCAGTTGGAACTGGCTTATCATCCTGAATGGCCTCATTTAATAAATCTTGGTGGCGAGGTTTTGTTTTTGCAGGCTGGTTTGCAAGTTGATTTACATCGAGGTGAAAGCAACAAGGTAAAAATTAATCAGGCCAGGGTTACTATTCCTGAGTTGGGTGAAAGTAAACATTTACTGGTTCAGGGACAGCTGGAAACGGAAATACTCCAAGGGTTGAAATTTTTACAGCATACGCCGCTTAATTCGCCAGTGGATAAATTCCTGGATGCCGTGGAACCGCAAGGCAATACTCAAGTTACCCTGGAGCTAAAGCTCCCGTTGGCAGAAAGCGCCACGGCTAAAGTTAATGGTTCGGCCCGGCTAGACAATGCCAGTCTTAGAGTGAAGGCGCTTGATTTGGGGGTTAAACGGATTAATGGCGCATTAAAGTTCAATGATCTGGGCGTTTACAGCGACCTTATTAAAGCAACAACTTTAGATTACCCCATTCAGATTAATATCAAAACCTCAGATATCCAGACTAGCGTCAATGTAGCAGGTCGCGCCGGCGTCACAAATTTGCAGAAACAATTTAAAATTTCCGGGTGGCAGGTGGCTGAAGGAATCACTGATTACCAGATAAAGTTGAAACTTCCTTATGGCGATAGTTCACCGTCACTGGTCGTGATGTCAAATCTGGAGGGCGTGGCATTGGAATTGCCGGGCTCATTAGCCAAGACCAGAGAGCAGCAACGATCGTTATCCCTGACCTTTAATTTAGCCGATGCGGCTTTAGTGCCGTTTAACTTGACTTACGATAATCAATTGAAAGCGGCTATCACGTTTAATACAAAGCAACAAAGTATTGAATCAGGGAATATTTTGGTGGGTTCCGGCAATGTCGCGCAGAGTCAGGAAACCGGAATAAAGCTGGAGATTAATCGTGAGCGATTGGCCTTGCAGGATTGGATAGGTTTCGCCTCGTCACTTGCGGAAAGGAAGGATAGTGAAACAACGGCGAGTGTAGAGAATAGTCTAAAGGAAATAAAAATACACAGCGAGCATGGACTGTGGAAAAAGGCGGATATGGGTTTGATTAACCTGGTGTTGAAACCCGAAGGCAACTTTTGGGCGGGTGTTATAAACGGGGCCATTGCCAAGGGTAAGTTTAAGATACCCAAGGATCTTAAAGGCGCTGACAGCATCATGCTGGATATGGAAGAGCTGCAGCTATCTTTGCTAAAACAGTTGAATTATCAGGGTGATGCACAGGAGCCCGCTTCTACGCCGGGTTTTATGCCTTTATTGGCGTTCACAAGTCAAAAAACTTTATGGCAGTCTGTTGATCTTGGCAAGTTAAGCCTGGAAACTGAGCGTGTCTCCAATGGTATTTTCTTCAAACGCATGGAATTGGCGGGGAGCGACCTAAAGATTAGCGCATCGGGTGACTGGAAAGCTTCCGGCAAGGCATCCAAAACCCGATTGCAAGGTAGTCTGAGATCGCCTCGAGCCGGTCAATTACTGTCAAAATTAGGCATTACTAAAAATATTAGGGAAACCAGTGCAGTGATTGATTTCAGCGGCGAGTGGAATGCGGCGCCTTATCAATTTTCGTTTGCGGATTTACGGGGTAAGATAGACATTAATTTAAATGGCGGCCGCATTTTAAGCATAGAGCCAGGATTTGGCCGGGTGCTGGGTATGTTGGCAATGGCTCAGTGGATAAAACGGCTGCAACTGGATTTCAGTGATATGTATGAGGAGGGGCTGGCGATTAACAGCATTAATGGACACTTTGATTTGTTAAATGGCAAAGCAGTCACCCACAATTTAGTGATTGATTCCATTCCCGCCAAAATTACTATCACCGGAGAAATTGATCTCATTAACCGGAGACTTGATCAAGTTGCCAGCGTTGTCCCAAAAAGCGCCGATGCCGTGCCTATTGCTGGTACAATTATGGGCAAAGTAGCGGATTTAATCGGGCGGTCTTTAACCGGCAAGGATCAGGAGGGATTTTTCTTTGGTTCAGAGTATTTGGTTAAAGGCGATTGGCGAGACGCACAAATTATTCCATTACATGAAAATGATGGTCTGTTACAGAAAACCTGGAATGGCATTACCGGTTTTCCATGGTTAGAGCAACAAAATAATCAATAAAGAGAGACGATATGAGTAAATGCGCAGCCATACAGATGGCATCAAGCCCTAATATCGGTTTTAACCTGTTGGAAGCCGAGAAACTCATTGCGGAAGCGGTAAAAGCGGGCGCAAAACTGGTAGCGCTACCGGAAAACTTCGCTTTAATGGGCGACCATGAATCAGATAAGCTTAAAGCCAAGGAAATTGATGGTTCAGGGCCTATACAAAGCTTTTTGGCAACAGTGGCAAAAAAATATGCTGTATGGGTAGTTGGCGGCACTATTCCCATGGAGGCCGATGACAGCAATAAAGCGCGTGCAGCTTGCCTGATTTATAACGATAAAGGCGAAAGAGCCGGACGCTACGATAAAATCCATCTATTTGATGTCAATGTTCCAGGCACCAATGAAATCTATCGCGAATCTGACTCCATTGAACCGGGAACGGAACCGCGGGTTTTTGATTCGCCTTTTGGCAAATTGGGTATCGCTGTTTGTTACGACCTGCGTTTTCCAGAGTTTTTTCGCGAAATGAGCGAGAAGGGCGTGGAAATATTGGTGGTCCCTTCCGCATTTACCGCCGAGACGGGAACGGCGCACTGGGAATTATTAGTGCGCGCTCGCGCAGTGGAAAACCTTTGTTATGTGATTGCGCCGAATCAGGGCGGCTTCCATCTTAATGGCCGCAAGACCTTCGGGCATAGCATGATTGTTGACCCCTGGGGCGTAGTGCTGGATTGCTATAAAACGGGCGGCGGGTATGTCCTGGCTGAAATAGATCGTGAACGGCTGGAAAAAGTACGGGGGGCATTTCCGGTTTTAAACCATAGACGTTTTTTTTGTGAATAATATGCATGTCATCGCTAAAATTTTATTACTGATTCCTATCCTGGTTTCCTGCGGCACGCCGGAGGACAAGCGTTATCGTGATACCGCCATGCTGGAACGCCCTCCTGTTCTTTCCACCAAAAAAAAATCAGAGGAGCCGCATATTACTGACAATAGCAAGATCACAAAAAAGCGGCATAAGACAGGCTTGGGGCCGGATGTCTATATGATTGAGTCAACGCCCATGCTGTTAAAAATCAAAAAACCACTTGATGACGCCTGGCGGATTCTGGAGTCGGCTTTGAAGCAGAGCCAAATCAAAATAGTCGACCATAGAGAAGATAAAGGCCTTTATTACGTCTACTTCAAGCCAAAAAGCCTTTTTGAAAACGCCACGTCATTATTTAGAAAAAAGGATGAAGATGAGCATGACGAAGCAAACTATGTCCTAACGGTAACAGCGGACAGGGATGAAACAAAAATAACGGCGAATCCCTTTGACGCCTCTGAACAGTATAGTGATGAAGATGTGGCTGACAGCGGCTCGGAAGCGCTGTTATGGGCGCTGTATAAAACCCTGCATGATGATTTAAAAGAAGAATAATAGTAGAGGTACTTAGGGCTTAAGGCCCAAGGTGAAAGACTGATAAAGCTTACCCTTATACCTCATACTGTGGACCTTAAACCTTTATTTTGATGTTGTGATGGAACTAATAAATCTTGCAAGACAAGCTATTTTGACGCCCGCGGGTATTCAGGATGGAGATATTGAAAAAATCATGAGCCGGTTGCTTAGCTCGCCGGTCGATGCGGCGGATATTTATTTTCAGTCCAGTCATAGTGAATCCTGGGTAATGGAAGGCGGCATTATTAAAGAAGGCGGTCATAATATCGAACAGGGCGCCGGGGTGCGCGCTGTGTCGGGTGAGAAAACCGGCTTTGCCTATAGCGACCGGATTGAATTGCCGGTGTTACTGGAGGCGTCCAATAATGTTAAAGCCATAGTCCGGCAAGGACAGGAAGCCAAAGTTGGGCTGGTGAAGGCGGCAAACTGGCCATTGTATTATCCTGTTGCAAATCCGTTAAAATCGCTGGACGATCAGCAGAAAGTAGATTTATTGCGTAGAGTCGACAGTGAAACCCGTAAGCTCGACAGCCGCATAGAAGAAGTGATTGTCAGCCTGATTGGCGCGCATGAAAGCATTCTGGTTGCTAATCAGGACGGCTCGCTTGCGGCTGATGTAAGGCCATTGGTGCGGATGAATGTAACAGTCATCGTAGAAGAAAACGGCCGTCGCGAGCAGGGCAGCATGGGCGGCGGGGGGCGTTGTGATTACGGTTATTTTACCGGCCACGACCGGGCGCTGGAGTTCGGCAAAGAGGCGGTAAGACAGGCGCTGGTAAATCTGGAAGCGGAAGCAGCCCCGGCAGGAAACATGACTGTAGTGCTGGGTCCGGGCTGGCCGGGTATTTTACTGCATGAAGCAATCGGTCACGGTCTGGAAGGAGACTTTAACCGTAAGGGCACATCGGCCTTCAGCGGACGCGTAGGCGAACGGGTCGCCTCTGATTTATGCACCGTGGTCGATGACGGCACCTTGCCGGGGAGGCGCGGCTCGTTGAGTATTGACGATGAAGGCACGCCGGCAGAAAAAACTGTATTAATTGAAAACGGCATTCTTAAAGGCTACATGCAGGACAAGCTCAATGCGCGGTTAATGGGCGTTAAGCCTACCGGTAACGGCAGGCGTGAATCCTACGCTAATTTGCCGATGCCGCGGATGACCAATACCTATATGTTGCCGGGTTCTCATAATCCCGGGGAAATCATAAAATCGGTGAAAAAAGGCCTATATGCCAAGAACTTTGCCGGAGGGCAGGTTGATATTACTTCGGGTAAATTTGTTTTTTCCGCCAGTGAAGCCTATTTGATCGAAAACGGCAAGATAACTCGTCCCGTTAAAGGCGCGACGCTGATTGGCAATGGCCCCGACGTCTTAACCAAAGTTTCCATGGTCGGCACTGATTTGGAGCTGGACAGCGGCGTCGGCACTTGCGGCAAGGACGGGCAAAGCGTGCCGGTTGGCGTCGGCCAGCCAACGCTGAAGATTGATGGCTTGACGGTTGGCGGGACGAGTGTTTAGGTGAAATAGAGGCTTTTAAAAGGTAGATAATGAAAATTAAATATTTTGAAGATATAGATACAGCATTACATGAGTTTTCAGAGCAGCCGATTTTCGGGACTTAAGAAATTAATAAAAATGTTTATCTGGACCTGTATAAAGATGGAAACTTGATTGGCATGACGATAGAACACGCATTGCCGCTAGCAAATATTAATGAAGTATCATTTCAACAGATAAATCGTCAAATAGCCTAAACAGCAGATTAAAGAGAATACAGTGCAAAATCAGGAAGAAATTTACCGTTTAAAAAATACCGTTCAGGATTTGTTGGACGAGGCAAAAAGACAGGGCGCCAGCGCGGCCGAAGCCGGATTGAGCCAGGAAAACGGCTTGTCTGTGTCGGCGCGTCTGGGTGATGTTGAAACAATTGAACATCATTGCGACCAGGGCCTTGGAATCACGGTCTATTTTGGTCAACGCAAAGGTTCAGCCAGCACCACGGATTTGTCGCCCGATTCCATTAAGGAAACGGTTAGCGCCGCTTGCAGTATCGCCCGCTATACCAGCGAAGATGAATATGCCGGGTTGCCGGAAAAAGAGCTGCTGGCAACCGAATTCCCCGATCTTGATCTCAATCATCCCTGGGGCGTCAGTGTTGATGGCGCGATTGCTCTGGCTATTGAATGCGAAAATGCCGCGCGCACTTATCATGCTGAAATCAGTAATTCCGAAGGCGCAACAGTCAATACCCATCAGGGCGTACATGTGATGGGCAATAGTCTGGGGTTTCTGCATGGCTATATTTCAACCCGCCATTCCTTGAGTTGCTCGGTTCTGGCGCAGCGTGGCGACAGTATGCAGCGCGATTACTGGTACACCGTCGCTAGAAATAGCGCTATGTTAGAGTCTCCCGCCGGGGTAGGCAAAAAAGCAGCTGAACGGGCGCTTAGACGCCTGGAGGGACGCAGCTTAAGCACAAGACAATGTCCCGTTTTGTTTAGCGCGGAAATTGCAGCAAGTTTATTGGCTTCATTTATAGGCGCCATCAGCGGCGGTAACTTGTACCGCAAGTCCTCTTTTTTACTGAATGCCCTGGACAGCCAGATTTTCCCCGCCTTTATTCATATTTACGAACAGCCCCATTTAATCGGCGCATTAGGCAGCGCCGCATACGATGGCGAAGGCGTGGCTACAAAAAGCCGGGACATTGTCAGCGACGGCATTTTACGCAGTTATGTGTTAAGCACTTACTCAGCGCGTAAACTGGGACTGCACAGTACGGGAAACGCGGGTGGCGTGCGTAATTTAACGATTGCTCCAGGCGCTCTTGATTATCAGGGCATGCTAAAACAACTCGATACCGGATTGCTGGTTACCGAATTGATGGGGCAGGGCGTAAATATGGTAACCGGCGATTATTCACGCGGCGCAGCGGGATTCTGGGTGGAAAATGGCGAAATTCAATATCCGGTTGAAGAAATTACCATTGCAGGGAATTTGAAGGATATGTATAAAAACATCATCGCCGTCGGCAATGATGTTGATTACCGGGGTAACACCCGGACCGGTTCCATACTGGTTGAGCGGATGTCCATTGCCGGGGAATAATCGGCCTGTAGGGATAGGCGACTTAAAGACCGGCAGTGATGGATGGGGCTTAATTAGATTCGATAATTCGCTTTTCTACAGGGATTTTACAATGTCCTCTATCAATTGCGGTCCGCGATAAATCAGGCCGCTGTATATTTGCACCAGACTTGCGCCGGCCTTTAATTTTTCCTGCGCATCTGTTGCGCTTAAAATACCGCCAGCTGCAATAATCGGTATTTTGCCTTGTAATTCAGCCGCCAATTCACGCACGACAAAAGTGGATTTGTCTTTAAGCGGCGCGCCGCTTAAGCCGCCCGCTTCGTGGGCGAGCGGATGATCTGGGATCACGTCGCGTGCAATCGTGGTGTTGGTGGCAATTACGCCGTCTATTTCAAATTCCAGTAACAATCCGGCAATATGAGTTATTTCATCAGTAGTCAGATCCGGAGCAATTTTTATGGTCAAAGGCACATAAACACCGTGTTCTGCGTGCAGCTTAATTTGTTCTTCTTTTAAGGCGGCAATCAGTTTTTTTATTTCATCGCCCTGCTGTAACCGGCGCAGGTTTTTTGTGTTAGGCGAGGAGATGTTAATGGCGATGTAACTGGCTGACGTATAGGCCTTGCGTAAAGCGCTTAAATAATCGTCTACTGCATTCGCCATCGGCGTGTCGAAATTTTTACCGATATTTATGCCTAAAATGCCCTTGTAGTTGCTTTGTCTTACCTGGTTCAACAAATGGTCCAGGCCTGAATTATTAAAGCCCATGCGATTGATAACCGCCTGATGTTCGGGCAGTCTGAACAGGCGAGGCTTAGGGTTGCCCGGTTGAGGGCGCGGCGTCACCGTGCCGATTTCGACAAAGCCAAAACCTAATGCCGCCAGCGCAGCTATATAGTCACCGTTCTTATCCATGCCTGCGGCCAGACCGACCTGGTTTTTAAAGTTGAGTCCCATGACATGCACGGGCTTATCCTCAATAGCAGGGTAAATCATTTTTCCCAAGCCGGAAACATACGCTATGTTTAACAGCTTTAGCGTTACTTTATGGGCGGTTTCCGGATCCAGTGAAAATAACAGGGGGCGTATTAATGGATAAAAATTCATGGGAATGCTGTTCTGTAATAGTTTGAAGTTTGATTTAATGCGGCCTTACAGTCTCGCCAATGCCGGGGGCGCTCGTTAACTTGGCCTGCTTAGCTTATAGGGCTCAGGCGCTATGGCAGTGGGCCGGTTTAAAATCAGATCGGCCATGAGCTGTGCGGATGCGGGCCCCATCACCAGGCCATTTCTAAAATGGCCGGCATTAATGCTTAAATTGAGGATTTCCGGATGTTTGTCGATATAGGGTATGCCATTTTCAGTGCCGGGCCTTAGGCCGGCCCAGTGATGAATAAGCGGAGCTTTTTTTAGCGCCGGCAGAAGTTTTAAGGCGAACTCAGTTAGTTGAGCTCTGGCTTCCGCCGTTGTGGTTTTATTGAAAGCGTCCATTTCTACGGTGCTGCCTGCAAGGATTTTTCCGTCACGCCGCGGAATCAGATACCGTTCACCGTCCAGCACTATAGTGCGCAAGGTTTCCGGTCCGGCATCAAATAACAGCATTTGTCCTTTAACGGGGGCTATTTTTGGCGCATTAGCGGTAATCCCGGGAAAAAGCCGCTGAAATAGTTGTCCTGTCCATGCCCCGGCAGAAATTATCACTTGATTAACAGGAAGCTGTCCTATTGTAGTGCGGATACTTGTAATCCGGTTTTGTGCCAGAGTAATGTCTGTTAACTCACAATGCTCAATTAACGTCACGCCCTTGTTGATGAGGTCCTGTTTTAACGACTTAACCAGACGGGGATTTCGGGCCTGGGCAATCCCTGGCAGCCAAAGGGGATTGTCAGGAATTGTATCAAGATTGTTAAAAAAGTCCCCGCCAGCGCATTGAAATTCTATATGATTGGTTTTACACCAGTTTTGCGCCAGGGTAATGTCAGGATTTTTGGTGATCAGTAAACCGCAGGGAATCCATTCGGGGTCCAAATGGGTTTCGGCAATCAGTTGCGCGGCTAAAACAGGATACAAGGTCATGCTTTGCAGGGTCAGGCGAGTAATCGCATCCGCTTGCCGCCACGGATATAGCGGGAGCAAAATGCCGCCTCCCGCCCAGGATGCTTCCTGGCCGAACAAGTTTTTATCAATAACCGTCACGGCGGCGCCGGCATGAAAAAATTCTCTGGCAGTGAGAAGGCCGATAACGCCGCCGCCGATAATGGTAATATCCGGGGTTTTAGTCATGGATGAGGGTAAAAGTTAAAGGCAAGAGCATATCTGTTGAGTTGTTATTAGCCGGGAAAAAATCATTCAAAGCAAAAATAGTGACTAGGGAATGACTGCGCAGTTGACGTTTTTACCACAGTGGGTGTTGAGAATACAGCGTTATAAATTATCTTTTCTCCTTACTTCTTCAATCAAGCTTGCAATGACGCAGCTGATATTGTATTTCAAATTATAACGGCGCCAAAGCGCGTTAAGGATTTTAATGGCGTTGCAAAGCGGATTATATGAGATTTTCTGTTGTATTTTACATACAGTTTCATAAAAGCCCTGATGATAAGTTCTTACTATTTGATAATTAAGGCTAAATAGTTTTTAAAAAAAATGCTGCAAGGCTTGTGTGGAAGTCGATTTGCTGCTATTATCGCTTTCGTGAAATCAAATTTGTTGTATTAAAGCAAAATTTTGTAAATCAACAGCCTCATGAGGGGGAATCAATGAAAATAAAAAGAAATAACGTATACCTGGGAGTAGCCTTGGCGTCATTGACTATGACGGGCGCCCTGGTTTCTCCACAAGCTGCTGCGCTTACAAAAGCAGAGCGTATGGCGGAAGCAGCAAACAACAAAACCGAGATTTTGGAAGCTCAACTGCGAGCCATGCAGGACGAACTGGCCAGCTTAAGAGCGCAAGTCAGCAATACTGCGCCCACTACTGCAGTAGATTCGCAAAAAGTTCAGGAACTGGACGCCTGGATGACATCCGTTAAATCCGAGCCGGTTAAAGCGAAATCGAAAGACAACATGCTGTATTTCCGTGGCGGCTACACCAGGAATGATCAACCAATGGCGGCTACAACAAATAGTTTTGGCAATGGAATTAACAATGCTCCACTAGCCATGACTTCTACGGGTCATACCGGTGGCTGGAATTTCGGAGCGGGTGTTGACTTCAGTCTGAATGATGACATGTTTGGTCTGATGGACAAGACCGAATTACTGGGTGAACTGGATTTGAATTATGTCGATTTGGGTAAATTCACCAGTGGCCTTACACCGACACTTGCGGGTGGCTTAGCCCCTGGCACAACAGCAAGTCAAAGTATGCTTAGAATTAGCGCCTCTCCTAAAATCAAATTCCTAAAAGGTAGCGCTGTTAGGCCTTGGATTATCCCAGTGGGCTTCACTTTAAATGTTATCAGCCCGCCTTCTCAGGCTAATGCGATCACCGAGTTAAAGCCCGCTATGAATTTTGGAACAGGTGTGGACTGGAATATCTGGAAGAGCTTGTATCTTGGTGCTGACGTGCGTTACTTCCTGGCAACTAACCGCCTTGATAACACCAATGTCAACGGTTTGACGGCGGGCGGCACACTCGGTTTCGGTTTCTAAGCCCAGCGCTTAAAAGCTAATCCGATAAAAAGGGAGGGCGTAAAACCCCTCCCTTTTTTTTATGTAAATTCCGGCTGAGTTGACCTTTAATGTTATTTAAGTTCATACTTCGAAAACATAACTTAAATCTGGCTGTCGTTTATGAAAGCAACTGCAAAAGAACTCAGGATTCATTCAAAAGAACTTCTTGATGCTGTAAGCAGGGGGGAGGATGTCGTAATTACCTTCAGGGGTAAGCCTTGCGCCAAGCTTGTGCCTTATGAAAGAAGTGATAAGCCGGCTGTGTTGGATGATAAGGATGATTTATTCGGAATATGGGCGGATCGTATTGATATTGAATCTGTAGAAGAGTACGTACAGGGTTTGAGAAATGGCAGGTTTTGATGTTGGTCGATACGGATGTGCTGATCTGGTACTTAAAAGGCAACAACATTGCGCGGCAGGAAATAGAAGCTTTGACTGGTTTTTTTATTTCGGTGGTGACTTATATTGAGCTGGTTCAGGGAATGCGAAATAAAAATGAACTTATAGCATTAAGGCGGGCGTTAAGATTCTGGAATGTAACAGTGCTGTATATTTCCGAAGATATTTCAGCTAAAGCGTTGTTTTATGTTGAACATCATTATTTAAGTCCTTCAATGCAGCTTGCTGATGCTTTAATTGGCGCGACAGCCGTGACGAATGGACTTGACATTTTCACTGGTAATGTAAAGCACTATCAAGTCTTGAAGGAACTTACAATCAAAAAATTTAAGCCAGTTTAAACAATGAAAACCCTTTACCCTGAAATAACCCCTTGCCACACTTTTTTTCTTGAAACCGGCAGCAAACATTCGATTTATGTAGAGCAAAGCGGAAATCCAGAAGGGTTTCCGGTTGTTTTTCTGCACGGCGGGCCGTGTTCAGGGACTAAGCCTGATCACCGGCGATTTTTTAACCCTGAGCACTACCGCATTATTCTCTTTGATCAGAGGGGCTGCGGCTTGTCCTTGCCTTTTGGCGAACTGGAGAGAAACACCACTCAGGATCTGATCGATGACATGGAGCGTATCCGGCAATTCTTGGCAATAGATCAGTGGTTGGTGTTTGGCGGCTCCTGGGGGGCGGCGCTGGGCTTGCTGTATGCCCAGCAGCATCAAGAAAAAACAGCGGGAATGATTATCCGCGCGGTTTTTTTGGCGAGGCAACTCGATTTGGACTGGTTTGCTAGGGACGGTGCAAATCGAATTTATCCCGAACAATGGCAGCGGCTGGTTGAAAGTATACCTGAACAAAGCCGGGAAAATCTGGTACAGGGGCTTTGTGACGCGCTGTGGGGTGAAGATGAGGTGACAAAAAGAAGGGCAGCCCGTGAATGGATGGCTTGGGGAGGGCAGGTGGCTTTAGGTAACGATTATCAGCCCTGCGACCAAAACCATCATATTACCGGGAAAATGGTTAAACAAGCGCGTATGGAGTTGCATTACGCCAAGTATAAATATTTTATAAAGGAAAATCAGATCCTGGAAAATTGCCCTATTTTAAGCAACATTCCTGTCACCATCATTCATGGGCGTAAGGATTTGGTTTGTCCAATAGAAGCAGGAGTGAAACTGCATCAGGCGCTGCCTCATGCCGGATATATCGTATTGCCCAATGCCGGACACATCGCCCAGGGCCCGGAAATGATTGACGCACTGGTTTCAGCAACTGATGAATTTATAACGTTGAAGCTTAACAACTTATCACTCCTCGCGCTTTGAACCTTATGACTCAGAAGAAACGTTTAATTATTGCCATGACCGGCGCTACCGGGGCCATCTATGGCGTAAGAATGTTACAGATCCTGCAGGCGCAGGAACAATGGGAAACGCATCTGGTGATTTCCGCCGCGGGCATGGTGAATTTAAAACATGAATTGGGTATGAAGCGGGCCGGACTGGTTGAGTTGGCCGATGTCGCGCATGGCATCAATGATATTGCCGCCAGCATTTCCAGTGGCGGATTTAAAACCGAAGGGATGATCATTGCGCCGTGTTCAATGAAAACGTTGGCGGCCGTCGCTCATGGCTTTGGAGATAATCTGATTTCACGAGCGGCCGATGTGGTGTTAAAAGAGCGGCGGCGATTGGTGGTTGTGCCACGCGAAACGCCGTTAAATCTGGTGCATATCAGAAACATGGCGAGTGTGACGGAAATGGGCGGCATTATATTTCCACCGATGCCGGCATTTTACAGTAAAACCGATTCATTAACAGTGATGGTGAATGAAACGGTAGGCCGGGTCTTGGATATGTTCGGGGTTAATGTTGAAGGCTTGTACACGCCCTGGGAAGGCTTGTAGGATCGGGATTTATAAAGGATTTCACCACGAAGATCACGAAGAAAATTCAAAGTAAAAACTTCGTGATGAAGGCGTACGGGTTTTGGAAACCCGTACGCAACGTTTCTAAAATGCCGGTTTTTTCCACCAACTTCAAGATAAAAGCCGTGAATTTTTACTATTGCGAAATAGCAGTGGTTTTTCAATAGCCGATAGCGCGTTTCTTGCCGCCGAATCTATTGCTTGCTGAATAACGCCATGATTGGGCGATTTGCTGCATACCGGATCAGCGTTGTGCATATCACCAGTCAACAAGTAGGCTTGACAATGGCAGCCGCCAAAATCCTTGTCTTTTTCATCACAGCTCCTGCAAGGCTCTTTCATCCATTCAATGCCCCGGAAAAAATTGAAGGCTTTCGAATCGTTCCAGATCTCTTCTACGCTGAAGTCTTTAACATTGGGACAATTCAATCCTGGCAGCTCGCGCGCGGAATGGCAAGGCAAGGCGACGCCGTCGGGCGCGATAGTCAGAAAAGTAGTGCCCCAGCCGTTCATGCAGGCTTTGGGACGGTCCTCATAAAAATCCGGCACGACATAGTAGATTTTCATTTTACCGGCGACTTTTTCTTTAAACGCCTGGGCGATGGCTTCGGCCTGTTCGAACTGTTCCTTGGTCGGTAACAATAAATCACGATTGGCATGAGCCCAGCCGTAATATTGGGTATTCGCCAATTCCAGATAATCAGCACCCAATTCTTCCGCCATTGCCAGAATTTCCGCCATCTGGTGAATATTTTCGCGGTGTATTACGACGCATAACACCATCGGGTAGCCGTGTTTTTTGACCAGACGGGCGACTTCTTTTTTGTGCTCAAATGAGGCTGTGCCCGCGATATGATCGTTTAATTCCCGGGTGCTGGCCTGAACGCTGACCTGAATATGATCCAGTCCCGCTTCTTTAAGCTGGATAATTTTTTCTTCCGTCAGACCGTAACCCGAGGTAATCAGGTTTGAATAATAACCCAGAACTCTGGCGTGCTTAACCAGTTCGGTCAGGTCTTTCCTGGATAATGGCTCGCCTCCGGAAAAACCTAACTGAACTGCACCCATTTTACGGGCTTGTGTCAGCACGCGTTTCCAGTCTTCCGTGCTTAATTCGGTTTGATATTTGGCATAATCAATCGGATTGGCGCAATAAGGGCATTGCAACGGACAGGCGTAAGTAAGTTCCGCCAGCAGCCAGCGCGGCGGGGTAATGTCAGCCCTGAGCGCAGTCGCAGGGTTAGTTTTGGTTAATCCAGCCATTTTGTAAGGCGACCTCCAGGAAAGCGGTAATATCGTTGGTAAGACCCGATGTGGTAAATTTCTGTTCCAGCTCGCTGACAATTTGGGCAAGATTGCGCGTACCGTCGCATAATTTCAGGATTTCTGCGGAACTTTGATTGAGTTCCACCATGCCTTCCGGGTAAAGAATTACATGCTTTTGCTGCGCATCTTCCCATTGCAGGCGGTGGGTGCGGGAAAATTGAACGGGTAGTTCCGGTTTTATGGTCATTGTTTAGTGTTTTATTTTGTAAGAAGGGTGATTTATGATGACATTCAGAAAAGAAACCGGCAAAACGGCGGGCAATAAAGTCCTGGGAAGCCTATCAAATTAGCTAAGATGCTGGAATTGTCACGCTAATACCATAACTGGATTGCTCTAATTTCCCCATTTTGCCGTAATAATCAACAATGCCGTTTTCCCATACAATCCAAACTTCCTGTGCGCCTGCCTGCAAATACAATTGCACCTTGTTAGTCATCTCTTCTTTTGAATTGGAAGGCGAGACGATTTCAATACACAGCTCAGGCGCATGCGAATAAGGAGTTTCATAACCGTACTGTTTGATAAATGCCTTGGAACACCAGGCGACGTCTGCGACTTTTACGCCGTCCGTGGTTTGAACTGAGCATTCAGTCAGAGCTTCACCCTGTTTGAGTTTGCGCTCAAGCAAAGCGCCGATGAGTGACTGCAAGCGGCCGTGTTTATTGGACGCAGGTGTCATTTCAACTTTTCCATAGCGGTTTAACTCAATTTTAAAAGGCAAGTTTTTAAAATACGGATTATCGACTACTTCTGACCATTGCATCGTATCTTTCCTGTTCTATCAAAACCTTAGCAAGCTACGCCTCAATATTAAAATACGGCGGCATGTCGTTAATATAAGCCATATACATGGCATCCGCCATAGTCCACAACACATCCAGCTTAAACTTTAATATCTGTATCATGCGATCCTGTTGTTCGCGCGTTTTGTACCAGCCCAGCGTAATCGCGAGGCCGTGTTCGACATCGCGACGCGCTTCGGTCAGGCGTTTACGGAAATAGTTGTAGCCTTCCGCGTCAACCCAAGGGTAGTGTTCCGGCCAGTTATCCAGACGCTGCTGATGGATCTTGGGCGCGAACAATTCAGTCAGCGAAGAGCTTGCCGCTTCATGCCATTCGGCTCTACGGGCAAAATTAACGTAGGCGTCAACGGCAAAACGGACGCCCGGTAATACGTGCTTTAATGAGGTGACGTCTTCACGGCTTAATCCGACGGCTATGCCCAGCTGTATCCAGGCTTCAATTCCGCCGGGATCGCCGGGATGACCATCGTGATCCAGTATGCGCTGTATCCACTTCGAACGGGTTTCCCGGTCAGGACAGTTGGCTAGAATATTGGCATCTTTTATAGGGATGCATACCTGATAATAAAAACGGTTGGCAACCCAGCCTTGTAATTGTTGTTTGGTAAGTTTTCCCTCGTTCATCAGGGTATGGTAGGGATGATGAATGTGGTAATACTTTTCCATGCCGCGCAGGGCGGCTTCAAATTCTGTTTTTGTCCATGCTGTATTATCGTTATTGTTCATGGTGTTGTCCTTTGGAATTAAAAAGACGTAGTGCAAAAACAGGCCTTTGCACTAGCGTAAAGACTATAAATCGATTTCCAGGCCGTCGTAAGCGACTTCAATACCTGCGGCGTCAAGGATTTTACGTTGCCCGGAATCATCGTCCAAAATCGGGTTAGTGTTATTGATGTGTATCAATATTTTACGGGCTTTAGCCACGCCATCCAGCACTTCAATCATGCCTCCCGGGCCTGATTGAGGTAAATGACCAATTTCACGGGCTTTTTTATGGCTGATGTTTTGCGTGTACATTTCGTCATCCGTCCAGAAGGTGCCGTCCACTAACAGGCAGTCAACGGACTGCATGGCCGCCATCACATGCGGCTCTATTTCGCCCAGTCCGGGAGAATAAAACACTTTTTTTCCGGTGGAAATTTGCTCAATGATGACGCCGATATTGTCGCCTTGGTGCGGATCATGACGGTGTGGAGAATAGGGCGGCGCTTTGCTTTTTAAAGCCTGGGTGTAAAAGCGCAAATCAGCGATGGCGGGAATGGTAAAGCTGCTGCCATCGATGGGCACGGGATGATGATTGACCGTGCAATAGTGTTCCAGCATGTTGAATAAGGGAAAGCCTGTGGTCAGGTCTTGTTTGACCATGTCCGTGCAGTAAACATCAAGCGGTTTGCCTTCCCTGAGCATCAACATCCCCGTGGCGTGGTCAATTTGGCTGTCGATGAGCATGATAGCCTTAATGCCGGTGTCACGAATGCCTTCTTTAGGTTGAATGGCGGGGAAGGCTTCCAGTTGCGCGCGAATATCGGGTGATGTATTAAATAGCAACCAGTTTTTGTTGTCAGTGCTCACGGCAATGGATGACTGGGTGCGTGCTTTGCCGTTCATTTTGCCATGACGCAAATGGTGGCAATTGTGGCAGTTGCAGTTC
This sequence comes from Methylobacter sp. KS41, assembly GCA_002862125.1. Classification (GTDB taxonomy): domain Bacteria; phylum Pseudomonadota; class Gammaproteobacteria; order Methylococcales; family Methylomonadaceae; genus Methylobacter_C. The sequence goes on from PHSP01000003.1 coordinate 1,056,363, forward strand.
CATTGCGGAAAGCCGCCTCCTGCGCCTGAACCAAGAACTCTAATTTTCATGATGGAAGCCTAAAAAGAAAGGCTCGAATGATACGGGAATAACGATTTTCAGGCAAAAAAAAGGGGTTCTCAGTCAACCCCTTTTTTAATTAACTCCCAAAAGTTAAGCAGGGGGAGAATACGTTTTAGCGATTGTAGATGTACATTGTTACTTCAAAACCGAAACGCAGGTCTGTATAGCTTGGTGTTTCCCATTTCATCGTGAACCTCCAGAAGTTTATTAGAATAGTTGCTAGCTTGATCAAGTAAGCTGGTTAAAAGTATACGATGAACTTTTTTTTTACGCAACATTTGACATCGCTTAGCAAGGATGTTTTTCTTATGGGAAAAAGAGTATTATTAAAACTCACCCAGAAAAAATAATAATATACACATAAAAAACCATGAGGAGGAATTATGGGGGGAGTAATTGAGCTGTTTATAGTTATGTTACTTATTGCTGCAGCTGCGTTTGCGCCGTTAGGCTTTTTTATTTACAAATACACCCAAAAAAATGTTAAACCGTTTGGCGAAACTGAGCCGCATGGTGATAGCCCGTCTTTTGTTAACGACTTGGCTGAAAGCGCCATTCATTTTTTCAAAAGCCGGGTCGCCAAAAAATAAACCCTGTCCGTGAGTGCGGTTTCTGGATGGCTGTTGTCATGCAGAGTTAGAGTGTTTGCAAGTCGGGTTACGCTAAGTTAACCTGACTTACATTCCGCAAGTCGGGCACTGGGGGTTTTTTCTTAGCTTCATAATATTCCATTCCATCGTTAAGCCGTCCAGCAGCAATAGCCGTCCTGTTAAGGTTTCGCCGATAGCCATAATCAACTTCATCGCTTCCAATGCCTGAATGCTGCCGACTATCCCGGTGATGGGCGCTATGACGCCATTGGTGGCGCAGTTTTGCAACTCTTCGCCATCGCTGCTATATAAGCAGTTATAACAGGGGCTGTTGTTAATGCCGGGGGTAAATACCGCCACCTGACCTTCAAAGCGTATTGCCGCACCTGAAACCAGCGCTGTTTGGTGCCTAACGCAGGCTTTATTAATCGCAAATCGCGTTGAGAAATTGTCGCTGCAATCCAGCACCACATCCGCTGTAATAACTTCCGGATCTAATTGTTCATCAGCCAGTCTTTGCTTTACCGCCCTGACTTTGACGTCAGGGTTTAATTTATTCAGCGTCTGAAGGGTTGAAATTACTTTATCAGTCCCAATATCGGGTGTGTGATGGGCGATCTGCCTTTGTAAATTGGATAATTCAACCTTGTCATTATCATAAATTGTAATACCGCCTATACCAGCTGCGGCCAGATACATGGCCGCGGGTGAACCTAAACCTCCGGCGCCGACAATTAAGACCTTGGCTGCAAGGAGTTTTTGTTGTCCCTGAATATCGATTTGGGGCAGCATTATTTGACGGCTATACCGTAGTAGTTGGTTGTCATTCATAGGTCAAATTAATTATGTATTGTGATGGGAGATAATGCCAAAGAACTTGACAGACTGCAAAAGCTCATTATCATTAGCACTCATTACTAGCGAGTGCTAATAACTGATAACCTTTATTTTTAATGTTAGGAGATATAGATGAATATACGTCCGTTACACGACAGAGTGATAGTCAAGCGCGTTGAAGAAGAAACCACCACTCCTGGAGGTATCGTACTGCCGGGGTCTGCTGCTGAAAAGCCAAGCCAGGGCAAAGTTTTAGCTGTAGGCACTGGCAAGTTGCTGGACAATGGCACAGTGCGCGCGTTAGAAGTCAAAGTTGGCGACAAAGTGCTGTTTGGCAAATACTCAGGTAACGAAGTTAAAGTTGACGGTGAAGATCTCATCGTTATGCGTGAAGAAGACATCATGGGTATTTTAGGTTAATCCTGGCAGCCTGTAGGGTATGCACTTTATACCATTCATAATCACACACAACATAATTAAGGAATAAAAAATGGCAGCAAAAGACGTATTATTTGGTGATGACGCACGTGTCCTTATGGCGCGCGGAGTCAACATTTTAGCAAACGCAGTGAAAGTGACCCTGGGCCCTAAGGGCCGTAATGCGATTTTGGACAAAAGCTTCGGCGCTCCAACCATTACTAAAGACGGTGTGTCCGTTGCAAAAGAAATCGAATTAAAAGACAAATTCGAAAACATGGGCGCGCAAATGGTTAAAGAAGTTGCTTCACACACTTCTGATGTGGCTGGAGATGGCACCACTACTGCAACTGTACTGGCACAGTCTATTGTCAACGAAGGCTTGAAGGCTGTTGCCGCCGGCATGAATCCAATGGACTTGAAACGCGGTATTGATTTAGCCGTAACCAAAGCTGTTGAAGCCATCGTAGCTTCCGCTACGCCTTGCACAGACAATAAAGCAATTGCTCAAGTGGGTACAATCTCCGCAAACTCTGATGAGTCAGTCGGTGAAATCATTGCTGAAGCCATGGAAAAAGTCGGCAAAGAAGGCGTTATTACCGTTGAAGAAGGTTCAGGTCTGGACAATCAATTAGATGTGGTTGAAGGCATGCAGTTTGACCGTGGCTACTTGTCACCTTACTTCATCAACAAACAAGACAGCATGAGTGTCGAATTGGAAGACCCCATGATTCTTATTTATGAAAAAAAGATTTCCAATATCCGCGAAATGCTGCCAATTCTGGAAGCCGTTGCTAAATCCGGCCGTCCTTTATTGATCGTTGCCGAAGATGTTGAAGGTGAAGCGTTGGCAACCCTGGTTGTCAATACCATCCGCGGCATTGTTAAAGTTGCAGCTGTTAAGGCGCCTGGTTTTGGCGATCGCCGTAAAGCTATGTTGGAAGACATTGCCGTACTGACAGGCGGCACTGTTATTTCTGAAGAAGTCGGCCTAAGTCTGGAAAAAGCTGAGCTGGCTCAACTGGGTACAGCGAAAAAAGTCCAAATTACTAAAGAAAACACCACTATCATCGATGGTGCTGGTTCTGAAGAACAAATCAAGGGCCGTGTAACGCAGATTCGCGCACAAGCCGAAGAAGCGACTTCTGACTACGACAAAGAAAAACTTCAAGAGCGTCTGGCTAAATTAGCGGGCGGTGTTGCGGTAATCAAAGTCGGCGCTGCAACTGAAATTGAAATGAAAGAAAAGAAAGCCCGCGTTGAAGATGCTCTGCATTCAACACGCGCCGCTGTTGAAGAAGGCGTGGTTGCTGGCGGAGGTACTGCGCTGGTGCGCGCATTATCAGCGCTGGCGGCTCTTGAAGGCGCCAACCACGACCAAACAGTCGGTATTAACATCTTGCGTCGTGCGATGGAAGAGCCATTACGTCAAATCGTGGCCAATGCCGGCGATGAGCCTTCAGTAGTCTTTAACGAAGTAAAAAAAGGCACAGGCAGCTTTGGTTACAACGCAGCTACAGGCCAATACGGCGACATGATCGAAATGGGTATTTTGGATCCTGCGAAAGTAACCCGTACAGCGCTGCAAAATGCCGCTTCCGTAGCTGGTTTAATGCTGACTACTGAAGTTATGATTGCCGATGCGCCGAGCGATGAAAAAGGCGGTCATGGCATGCCTGATATGGGCGGCATGGGCGGCATGGGCGGCATGGGCGGCATGATGTAATCCCGCTATCTTAAAGCTCATTGCTTTAAAACAAAGCCCCGGTTGTAATTAAAACGGCCGGGGCTTTTTTTATGCGTCTGTTGAGGATGCCCTATCAGATGTTATGTAGTTCGGGCGTTATTGAATAATGCATTTTCCGGCCCAGTCTGAACTTCCTCCATGTTCTTTGCTTCTCAGTGGCGGCAAGGTTTTTGTGTCATCCATCCGCTTGATTGATCCAGTGTTATTTTTTAAATTAAACAGGGCTACATTAGGACATAACCAAACGTCTTGATATAAGGCTCAAGAATAGGCAGAACTGATGCAAAATGATCTTGGTAATTGCGCCAGCGAGCGACCGAAGACTGGTACAAAGGCTTAGTGACCTGATCAAAGCTCGGGGTTTTAATGATTTTGCTCTGCGAATGACGATAAAAATCACTGCACTCATCAGACCATTCCAGGCCCATCTTAACAAATATGGGCCTGAATTGCCCTTCGAGGTCATCAAGCACGTCTTCGTAGCGAAGTTCAAGCCATTGCAGCGACAGGCTGTCACGAATTGAAAGCCAGTAATCCATAATTAAAGCATAAAATCGGGCTGTTTCCGTCCAATTAAGAAAATTAACCGTCAACGGTGATAAGGTAAACGGCTGCATAAAACAGCTTAGACATACATCACGCGGGTCTCGCAAGGCAAAGATGGTTACTGAATTGGGAAAAATAGTATTAATCAATTCGATATTGAGCGTATTCAGAGCAGTTTTATCAACCAACACCTTGTGCAGAACTTGTTGTCCCAATCTGTGTTTTGCTGTTTGCCAATAGTGTTTGCGCAAATGGGCTATTTCACCGCTGCCAAGAGATTTGATGCGTTCAGGCAAGGTCATTGCAGAATCGGTAATTTTTGATAACTCATTCAGCACTTCAGTGATTAAATGAGCTTCTTCGCTACTAACAACTTCAGTGTGCGCAGTAAGAATTTGTTCGGCCAGTGTGGTACCGGAACGATAAAATCCAAGCAAAAATACCGGAGACGGTAAGCCATCATCAAGCACAAGATTGGCGCTGAGTTGTAAAAATTCCGCAGTAAATGACTCCCGGTATTGACTGATCTCGCGATACACTGCATTTTTATTCATCCAGCGAATCACAGGGCTATCCAGACTGATTTTTCCATACTCTGTTAAATGCTTAAAGGCGAGATCAAACTCACCCGCTTTATGCAGAATCACTCCAAGTTCCAGGTGAGCCCGGCCCGCATTCGGATCGCCCTTCTTTTCAACAAGCAATTCAAGACGCCGCCGAGCGTCAGCCAGATGGCCCAATTTACCTTCCAATACCGCCAGCTGAATAATGGCATTGGATTCAAGCGGCGCAAGTTCAACAGCACGTCTGGAGTACGAATAAGCCTCGGCATGTCGGTTTAATGCTTGTAAACTGAGGGCTGCGGTATGGCATGCGCTGGCTGAATTGGCATCAATGGTCAGCGTAGCAGTTGCCAACATCAAGGCTTCTTCCGGCGCATGCCAGCAAACCAATTGGTAGGCAAGATCAAGAAGATAATGGATTTTCCCGGTTTGCCGCGCCTCTTTTAGTAATACTTTACCTGCCTGATACAGAAAAGGGATGCCCTCATTGGGTCTGGTTAATTGACATAAACATTGCCCTCTTCCTGCCAAAGCATGCGCAGAATTTTTTTTATATCGTAAGGCATTAGCAAAAAGGCTTTCAGCGAGTGTAAAATCTTTTTTTAAAACAGCATGTTGGGCGGAATCCAGATAATCCTGATAAGGATTTTTTTGTAAATTGCCCAAAGCTGCCTGACTGTTCAGGCAGCACTTTTTATATTTTTTTCCGCTGCCGCATGAACATGCGTCATTACGTTGCGGTATTGACTGGGGTCGAGTATTAATCTTGTTCTCCAAAAGTGTAGTCTTTAACGAGGTTAAATAGCAGGACAAAATCAGGTTTATCGGATGTTTAAATTACAGACGATCCGGTAATAAAGAATCTCCAAGTTGGCACTGCATTTTGCTATTTTTGTTGACAATATGACGCCACCAATACCTCCATCAGTAATAAAGCAAAAATAGCGCCATTTTTGATTGTTGGTGCGATTGCTTTCAGCCGCTGCCTCATGGGCAATCCCTGTTCGAACGATGTCGTGTTAAGAGGGTCAGTCGTCAATTTCTCTACGCAGACTCAGAAAGATTGCATGGAATTAACCGCTGTCAAGGGAAAAATACCCGCGTTAACCGCCCTGATTTTTTTCGAGTATGCCATACCAACTCACTATTATAAAAATATAATGTTTTTCAAGTTATTATCGATTGCAAAGGTGTAATTCTGTAATGCCGGTCCACCAAGTATCAACGAGTTGCCACGGTCTGCTAAAAAGCGCGTATCCACCAAAAGGTTATATGGGGCATATTGATAAATAGTGATTATTTATAAAACAAGCAGTTTCTGACTCTGATCCAAGCGCAGTGCGGATCATTGAAAATAGGTTATATGCCACATTACCGGCAAGGCATATGACCTGTTTTTATTAAATGAAATTAAGTTGGGCATGGACAAGCGGATTTTGTCATCAACAATAAAAAATATTTTCACTTTTTAACGTTCGCATATTGTTGATAAACGGCTTACCTATTTAAAAAATTAAAATTGGAGTTCTGTGGGATTCTATAACAAAGGAAGGAGCCTATAAGTCATAGAAAATTATAATATAACTGTTTTCACACTTGCCGCCATTTTGCCTTCGAGCACTCGATTTCATCCAAAAATACCAGCTATCTACAACACAATTGTTTAATCAAAAGCACGCACAAACCGGTTGCCGAAATGGCTGGCAATCATGCTGGTTGCCCAACTATTAAAAATGGCATGGCTTGTGCATTAAGTAGATGGTCTTGAAGAAGTAAGCTGGTTAAAGAATTTCAAATAAAGCATATTTCTTCCAGGCATATCGCCACACCCGTCGCAAGTAGGGGCCGGAAAGCCAAGGGTCTTTATGAGATAGCCAAGCTGCATACCTAGCGTATTAGTGGACTTAGCAGAGATGAAAACCCAGGCATTATCAGCGTCACTCCTCAGTCTTCGTAGTACCAGGTATTAAGATTCATCGCCAAGATGTATTAGCTGTTTCAGCATGCATATTAATTATCTTAAACACAAAAAAGTGCGAAAGCACCATGGAGATCAAGTATGAATAGAAAATTGCAAATTGCCATAAAGTCAGTTTTGGCAGGCGCAGCCTTATTAGGCGGCACCGGCGCTTTTGCGGCCGGCACGGTAGCGATAGCTAACAATTGGGATGCTAACGGCAACATGCTTGGGGCCGATTCCATGATACAGACGGTTTCAAAAGCCATGGCCTCGAATAAGTCCTGGACTGGCAATGCGGCAGCACTAGCCAACGATGGCTGGGCGCACACGGGTACCTGGTTGACATTTGGCGTTGCTGCCGCCAATCAAAATGTCACGGTAGACGCTCAGATTTTAAGCGGCAACTTTAATCCCGCGTTTACGCTGTATGCCTCCGGAAATACTCCTTTTAATGGCGGTACGGCCAGTCCAGGCGAAATAAGCACAACTGGAGGCAACGCGCCGCATGATTTCAATCAGGTAGGTCAGGTCGGTTCTGACGGCATAGGATGGGCATCCAGTCCGGCGATAAATGGCCCTACGGGCAACTTTCTGGAAACACTGGCTTATGCCAATTCGGGCGTAGCCTCTACAGCAGCGCAAACCGGCTACGGCCAGACCATCAACTACGGAGTCAATCAGGTTGCCACCGACAATATCTATTTTAGCGGCAGCGTCGGCGGCAGCGTCAGCTCCACAGATGCCAAGCTGATCTTTAATGATCTGGCGATGGGTTATTACACCATATTTGTCGGCGGCGCAAACGCTGCGCAAACATTAGCGTCTACATACCAGATTACCGTCAGCAGCGTCAGCTCAGTGCCTTTGCCTGGTGCGGTTTATCTGTTCGGTTCCGCCTTGGCGGGGTTAGCCGCTTCATCACGTAAGAAGCAAAAGCTGGCATAAGGCAATTGCTTGAGGGGCCTTTCGTAGGAAGGCCCCAATTTCTCACATTAAGTAGTGGAATAATTAATAAAAAGCCTACCTCACTCTACACCTGTCACAGGTAAAAAGTGAGTTGCGGTTATAGATGATAAATTGAACATCAAACTTCGGAGTCTTGCTATGTTTCACAAGCTGATTAATGCTTGTACCCTTGCCCTTTTTATGCAAGTCAGCGCCGGCATGTTCACGCCGGTTATGGCAGACAATAATCCTGGGCCTATGCCTCTCAGTCTGCAAGGCGTCCCCATCCCCCCTGTTCCTGGCTTGCTTGATGGAAAAAATCCGGTTGTGGTCGATAAGGACATGGCCATAGCCCTTGGCAAGGCGTTGTTTTGGGATACCGCTGTCGGTAGTGACGGCTATGCCTGCGCTAGCTGTCATTTTAGCGCCGGCGCCGATATCCGGACCAAAAACCAGTTATCGCCCGGCGGCCAATTATCGACGCTACCCACAACCGGCGTATTCCAAGCTACCGCTAGCGGCAGTTCAGGCGGGCCGAATTACACGATGACTCATGCGGATTTCCCGTTTTTTCAACTGAGCAACCCTTTGGATCCAGGTTCAGCCGTTATTTTCCAGAGCGATGATGTGCTAGGTTCATCCGGTACTTTTGCTGGAGTTTTCTCATCGGCGCTGCCTAATGATTTTACCTTGGCGGGGCCAACCAACAGCGCTGATGTCTGTAGCCGCTCGGCTGATCCGGTGTTTCATGTCGGCGCAATAGGTACAAGAAAGGTGACGTCTCGTAATGCGCCGACCGTGATCAACGCTATTTTCAACTACCGCAACTTCTGGGATGGACGCGCCAACAATGTATTCAACGGCAGCAATAACTGGGGCGATCGCGATCCGAATGCAGGTATCTGGGTAAAAGCCGGTAATGGCACAGTACAGCACCAGCGCCTTGAATTGATCAACTCTTCAATTGCCTCGCTTGCCTTGACGCCGCCGTTAAACGATACCGAAATGAGCTGTGCCAACCGGACTTTCAAGGATATAGCACGAAAGATGTTGAACCGTTATGCGTTGGCAGGGCAAAAGGTGCATTATGAGGATAGTGTGCTGGGAACCTTGAGCAACAGCTTCGGCAACCAGGATCCCGGCCATTTGCAGCTGGGGCTGGGTTACACTTACCATGATATGGTTGTGCAGGCGTTTAATCCGATCTATTGGTCTTACAGCAAGCGCGACAGTTTTGGCAGTCCGGCCACGCCCGGCGCAGTTGCCTACAGCCAGATGGAGGCGAATTTCCCGATGTTTTTCGGGTTGTCCATACAAATGTATATAGCCACCTTAGTTTCCGATCAATCGCCTTTTGATCAAAGCGCCCGCGATTCTAATGGCTTTCCGACCGAACTTAGCGCCACGGCATTGAACGGGATGAAACAGTTTATGGCTTCCAGTTGCTCTGAATGCCATATTGGCGCGACGTTTACCGGAGCGACCGTGGCCGCCAACGCGCAACTGGTGAAAAGCCATCCTGAAGGGTTCGGCAGCATATCCAACATCATCAGGACCTCAAGCAGCGTAGTAAACCGCATTCAAAGCAATGCCGGCATGACCTTAATGGATACCGGATTTTCCTCAAACGGCGTATCGCCTGATGGCGCGGATATCGGTTTGGGCGGGCTCGATGACTTTGGCGCCCCGTTGTCTTTTAGTAAGCAATATCTGCAATATCTGGCGGGTAATAACGCCGGTGTTTACGATGCGCCGGTAAGCGCCGTCAGTCCATGCAATTTCCAGGTAGCATTTGCATTGAATCGTGCAGGGCCGATGGCGGTAACTTTTACTCAAGCCGATGGCATTATGCCTCAAAGTACAAGCACGGACGGTTGTAGTGTGCCTGCTTTCGCCTACCAACCGGCCCCGGCTGCGGTAAAAGCGGAACTGGCCAACCCTAACAGCCGTAAAACGCTGGCGGTCGTAAACGGCATCTTCAAAATACCCGGCTTGCGCAATATCGAGCTGACCGGCCCCTATATGCACAATGGCAGCATGTCGACGCTGGACCAGGTTTTGGAGTTTTATGCCAGAGGTGGAAATTTTGACACATCAGGCAAGAATTTTGCCGCCGTGTTTCAAAATTCAATTCTGGGAGCCAGTCCGGAAAATCGCGCCGATATAGTCGAGTTTTTAAAGTCATTGACCGATGAAAGAGTACGCTATCAGAAAGCGCCCTTCGACCATCCTTCAATTACCATAACCAATGGGCATGCCGGCGATAATGTTTCGATTACCACAGCCAGTCCCTTGTCTGCTGATTTAGCAGCCGATCAGGAAGTTGTGATTAATGCGGTAGGCGCAAATGGCAGTTCAACGCCATTGCAAGCATTCGACACGGCTTTAGGTAACTCGCAATGAATAAAATTCGAACCGGACGGGGTTTGCAATTAGGTCGCGCAAGTTTTTGGGAAATTAAAGTAGTAAATTCATTAGAGGTAAAGTATGCGATTTATCCATAAAATTATTTTAACTGTAAGTGTGTTGGGTTCATCGGCTGCGCTTGCTCATGGTCCTGGGCCGGTGTCTTTGCAAAATGTACCCATTCCGCCGGTTCCTGGATTGCTGGATGGCGCTGATCCTATCGTCGTCAATAAAAACATGGCCATTGCCTTAGGCAAGGCCTTATTTTGGGACACGGGTGTCGGCAGTGACGGTCAAGCTTGTGCTTCCTGTCATTTCTCGGCCGGAGCGGATGTACGCAGCAAGAATCAGATAAATCCCGGCCAAAACAGCAGTTATCATAGCGGACAGACTTTTTCCATACTGCCTTCGGGAACCGGAGGTCCTAACCATACCTTGACGCTGGCGGATTTTCCTTTACAGCAGTTTAGCGATCCTTTGGATAATACCAGCAGCGTTATTTTTAGCACCGACGATGTGGTAGGGTCCGCCGGCACGTTCAGCGGTCAATTCATAGGGTCATCAAAATTTACCGGCGAAAATGACCAGTGCATTCGTGGCCCGGATCCGATATTTAATGTCAACTATACCGGCGTCCGGAAAGTTGAGCCAAGAAATACACCGACAGTGATCAATGCGGTTTTTAATCATCGTAATTTTTGGGATGGCCGGGCTAATAATGTTTTTAACGGCAGCAGCCCATGGGGCATGCGTGATCGCCAAGCCGGGGTCTGGATCAAGCAGGGCGCGAGGTCAGTGGTGAAGAAGCCGCTGAATCTGATCAATTCTTCGCTAGCCTCTCAGGCAGTGACCCCTCCCATCTTTAATAATATCGAAATGGGCTGTGAATCCAGGATTTGGCCGGATATCGGCCGGAAATTATTGCTGCGTCAGCCTTTACAGAATCAGCAGGTCCACAGTCAGGATAGCGTTTTGGGGCCATTTAGCCTGAGCCAAAACGGAAATCTTAAGCCGGGCTTGAACACCATCTATATGAATATGATTACCCAGGCGTTTAATTCCAAGTATTGGTCATACAGCGGAACAGGCCGGTTTGGCTCACCTCCTGGGGGGGCTCCTTACAATCAGATGGAAGCTAACTTTTCAATGTTTTTCGGGATAGCCATACAACTTTATGAGTCTACCCTGGTTTCCGATCAATCTCCTTTTGATCTCAGTCCGGTCACGTCAACGCAGAATGGCTTGTGGACGCCAACATGGAGCAATATTGACGAAGGCGCTCCGGCGGCTACAGTAGCAAAAATTGCTGCGCTTAAAGCGGGCTTCACCACCTTTACCGAATCCCACTGCGGCGACTGTCATTCTGGCCCGAACTTCAGCACAGCGAGTATTGCTACCAATGCTCTGTTGCTAACGCCAATCGCTGGAAGCGCCTTCGGTCCTCCTGCAACACCGATACCTTATGGACCGGGTGCGCTGGGTTCCGGCACTCATAAGCTCGCCCCATTCGGCGTGACCCAATATGGTAATATCGTAAATCGGGATTTTAATAATGCGCAAGGCCAGGTGTTTATGGATATGGGCTATTTTAATACCGGGGTTGGGGATCCTGATTCGGATAGTGGTATTGCAGGTACCGATCCTTTTGGTAATCCTTTGTCATTTAGCGCGCAATATGTCAATTATTTAGTGGGTAATTCCGCGGGAATACTTGATCCAGGCATAAGCGGTATCCGTGCATGCGATTTTTCTACGCCCCTGGCCTATAACGCAAATCCAGCTAATAACCCCTATCTGAACATTCCAGGTTATTTTTCAGAAGCGGATGGCCTAATTCCCGACGGCACACGGGAAGGTGTGCTCCGCAATCAAAATTGTGTTGATCCAAATACCGCCTATATCCCCAGCATTGCAGCGGCTCAAGCCAATTTAACCGGTCCGGATATGGGTGTTGGGACCCAAGCCGCCTTCAAGGTTCCCACGCTGCGTAATATAGAGCTAACCGGCCCTTTTATGCACAATGGCAGCATGGCGACCCTGCAGCAGGTACTGGAGTTTTATGCCAGGCAAAGCAATTTTCCTAACGACAACTTGAGTTTCAATATGCAGTCAATTCAAGGCAATGTGAGCGATCCCAATATAGCGCCCAATTTGATTACCTTCCTAAAGTCATTAACCGATGAACGAGTAAGGTATGAGAAGGCGCCGTTCGATCATCCGCAATTGATCATACTGCATGGCCATGTTGGCAGTGATCAGCAAGTAACGCCCGGCAACCCGCTAGATCCCAGCTTGGCCCGGGATCAGTACGTGGAGTTGCCGGCTGTCGGCGCGGACGGGTTGTCAACGCCGGTTAATGCCTTTTTGTCCACTTCACCCTAAAACTAGGGTGGCTTTTATGAATAGGCTTGGATCTCTTCTAACGTTTGAGGGTTATCTGGCGCCGTAGGCGTGCAAGCTGTATGTGTGAGGTGAAGGCAAGTCGGCAAAAATGCGGGTTTGCCTTCTGTTTAGCTTAATTAAGGTTAGGATTTATCAATGAAAATTTATTTTAAAAACAAAAAAATGCCGGCGATGCTGGTTACTCTATTGATGCTTGGCATTGGTAATGGCGAGGCCAGTACTTCATTCAATAGTCAAGCAACGCTTGGCTTCACTATCAACAGCATAAGCAATGCCAATGATCCAGGCGACTTGTCCGGTTTAACTATGCAGGGATCATTTGAACAAGCGCCATCGCCAACCGCCTATATTGCAACAACTGGCGACGGCAGCGTAATCGCAAACAACTCCAGCGTAGACTCAATGCCAATGGCGATTGGAAGCCCGTTTGTAAGCACTTTTTCCGTAAGCGGAAACGTTTCCAATGGAACCGTAGAATCCAGTAATGCTGGCTGGTATACCCTTGCATTTAACAACAGCAGCACGACTGACGACTATGTAGTTAATTTGACTTTGGCTTACAATATTTTGGCCAATATCACGGGTCAATACGCGAATAGCGATATAATGCTGGATGTCTATAGCGATAACAATCCTATGTTAGGAAATATTTTTATAGACGCTAATTCGATTAATCCGCAAAATGCCGTGGCAAACAGCTCTTTTCCTCTATATACATTCAATATAGCGCATGGTTCATCTCTGGCAGTTTATGCAGATGTCACAATTAACAGCAGCTTACAGGCATCTGCTGTACCTCTGCCGGCTGTGGCATGGACATTTTTAACCGGATTGCTGGGGATTCTTGGCTTAAATAAACGTAGAACCAATTCCTCCGAATGAGGCGTTGTTGAATAAATTAAATTTTTCTCAAAGCTCGCAATTTCTATCGTTCGTCAGGTTTTTACAGACATAGGCATGTCCTGACTTAATATTCTGTTGAGTGCTGTGAGGCGCAGATTCATGCCTCTGTTTTGTGTTTCAGAATGCCCCGGCGGCCTACTCGGGTTCACGTCCAGGACGGGCGTCAGCCTGGATATTGTATCTTCAGTAAACCGGATTGTATTTTCACCGCGTTGCCATCCAATGTTTAGACACGCCGGATTATCGATCTATTAGAAAGCATTCTGAAAGACGTCTATTCACAAGGCGGTGCGTTACCAGGGGATCAAGCCGCCCTTCACCGCGAACAGTACCGAGCGATACTGGCGCAGGCGGACATAGGTTGTCCGCCACCACCCGAACGGCAACAGGCGGACCGCAAAAAAGGCCGCCTTAAATGCAGTAAATCCCAAAATTTACTGGAGCGATTGCGCAATGATGAGAAGGAGACTCCGCGGTTCAGACGGATGTGAATGTTCCCTTTACTAATAATCAGGGGGAAAAAGATATTCGCATGACCAAGCTTCAACAGAAAATATCCGGTTGCTTTCGATCTAAAGAAGGCGCGGACATCTTATGCCATGTTCGTAGCTATTTATCGACTTGCCGTAAAAATGATGTTCCGGCCTCTGATGCGCTTACCATGCTTTTTGAGGGTAGACTGCCTGACTTTATTCTTTAACCGGATTGACAGAATAATGACGCAATACCCGGCACCGGAATTTTTGAGGGCGTAAACCTTAATTATGCTGCGTAATTACAAAAATTTAAGTCTATAGGCTAGTTTGCTGCGACTTTTAAAAGTAAAAAGCGGGGGGTATGCTTTTGCGGCCAAAAGCTATTCTTCGAGGCAATCGTTAAAGTTGACGTATTAATGAGCATCATCTTGAAGATGATTTTATCGTTTGACTGCGCGTGATTGACTCGTCAAATAATTTGTATTTTAACGGCATCTACCAATAAACAAGCGCATCAACCACGCGTCAGAGAAGCAGTTGATGTGCTGTGTTATTCTGTTCATTATCGAATACCTGCCAGTGCATTTACAGTCTGACACGTATATTTCGATACTATAGCGGGCGTTTTTTAATAACGCTCGCACTATCAAGCAGAAGTTAAATTTTAGGGCTTTTTATTTGCCGTATTTCTTACGGAATTTATCAACACGGCCAGCTGTATCAACAACACGCTGCTTGCCTGTATAAAAAGGATGGCATGAAGAACAAACTTCTACCTGCAAATCCTTGCCCAATACAGAACCGGTCTCAAATGAATTACCGCAACCACAGGTTACAGTAATTTGTTTATATTCAGGATGAATTTCTGGTTTCATAATACTTACACATTACCCACAAAGAGACTACACACATATTTAAATAATCGCGTATGATACGTTTTTCATTAACAATTGGCAACCCTGGGACTTTTCCAGGCTAATACTTTCCTGTCCAGCAAGTTGATGGAACTGTAAAGGGCGAGCAAAAAGTTCAGCATGGCTTATGTTTTATCTATGGTAGCCGCCAAAATAACCTCCGCCACGATAACCGCCAAAGCCCCCATGAAAACCGTTATAGCCATGATGCCAACCATAACCGGAATATCCGCCTCGATAGCCGCCATAATTTCTGTAACCGTAATTAAGCCCGAAAAACGGATTATAACCGTATCTATAATTCCCATATGAGTAAGGATATTGATAATAGGCATATCCTGTAAATGGCGTATAGTAGTTTCCTGCATAGGGATAATAAGGCGCACACGATACAGTGAACAGCAACAGCGTTATTAGTAATAGGTTTCTCATGACTAAAGCTACTTTATTCAGATGGCATTAACAGCAAACCAGTTTAATTTCCTCATTTGGCTTTCTCAATTTTTACTGGCGTCATATTAGTTTCTCGAATGTAATTTTTGTTCAATTTTTAAACATGCTTCTTTTTTAGCAGGTTGAGAAGCTGGTCAACGCTTTTCCCTCCATCCTTTCCAGTACAATAATGAGAAAATCAAAATCCAAATCAACATTCGATCAAATTTACAGCCAGACCGCCGCGCGATGTTTCCTTGTATTTGGTTTTCATATCGGCGCCCGTTTCACGCATGGTTTTAATTACTTTATCCAGTGACACAAAATGCGAACCGTCACCGCGCAAAGCGATACGCGCGGCGTTGATTGCCTTTACCGAGCCCATGGCGTTGCGTTCGATACAGGGCACTTGAACTAGGCCGCCCACCGGATCGCAGGTCAGGCCAAGATTATGTTCCATGCCGATTTCAGCGGCATTTTCAACTTGTTGCGGGGTGCCTCCCAACACTTCCGCCAATGCCCCTGCCGCCATGGAACAGGCCACGCCGACTTCGCCCTGACAGCCGACTTCGGCGCCGGAAAGCGAAGCATTTTCCTTGTATAAAATGGCGATTGCGGCGGCCGTTAATAAAAACCGGATAACGCCCTCTTCATTAGCGCCTTCGCAGAATCGCCAGTAGTAATGTAAAACCGCCGGAATAATACCGGCGGCGCCGTTGGTTGGCGCGGTCACCACTCTGCCGCCTGCGGCATTTTCCTCGCTGACGGAAAGCGCAAACAGGTTGACCCAATCCAGAGTCCCTACCGGTACGCCGGGGGTTTGGCGGGGGATTTCACCGGTCAACTGCTGGTAAAGATTTGCCGCCCGGCGTTTAACTTTCATCCCGCCCGGCAATGTGCCTTCCTGATGTAGGCCTCTTTCGACACAGGCTTGCATAACATGCCATATATTAAGTAGATTTGTCCGGATTTCGCGTTCACTCAGCCAGGCTTTTTCATTGCTCAGCATCAAAGCGCTAATCGGCTTTTTATGCGTGGAACATAGTTTTAACATGGCATCGGCGGATTTAAAAGGATAGGGGAGACAGGTATCGTCATCGGTCAGACGATCGGCTGCCGCCGTGTCTCCGGTAACCACGAAGCCGCCGCCGACCGAGTAATAATCCTTTTGAAGCAGTGCAGTTCCCGATTCATCGAAAACGGTGAAACGCATGCCATTCGAATGATACGGCAGGGTCTTGCGCTGAAACAGCAAATGCGCTTTTTCATCGAAACGCACCAGCCATTGCTTCAAAAGATTGATCCGGCCGGTTTGCCTGATGGTTTCCAGCCTATCGGATATGATTGCAGGATCGATCAGATCCGGGGATTCGCCTTCAAGCCCCAGCATTACTGCTTTATCAGTGCCGTGCCCTTTACCGGTGGCGCCTAAAGAACCGTATAACTCTATCGTTAAGCGATCGATGCCGGCCATGAGTCCGAGGTTTTCCAGTTTAACGGCAAATTCCATTGCTGCGCGCATCGGACCGACGGTATGGGAACTGGATGGGCCGATACCTATTTTGAAAATCTCGAAGACGCTGATAGCCATAAAGTCGAATCCTTTGTATTAGAAAGCGGAAGTGTATTGTATTCCGAGGCAAATGAAAAAGTCCGATATTGACTCAGCTTTTTAATTCATGAGCCGAAAAATATTCACTGCATTCCTGTTCGCGGCCCCTTACTACCCGGCGGCCGGTTGCAGCGCCTCGCGTTTCAGTGACAACGGTATGCTGCCCCTCGTGATGGTGGTCATCGTAGAAAAAAATCACTACCCAGTCTTTCACGCGGTCCAGTTCGTGAGCACGCGCGGTATTTGAATATAAAACAGTAAAATGCCAACCCTGCCTGCTAGCATGTAAAATGGGCAGCCAGGATTCTCCGCCGGGGTTGAAACGCTTCGGCGTGATGGTAGGCAGTTCACCGGCCACCGCTTTTTTGCGATACAGTTCGTCGAGTTTCAACAATAAATCGACAGGAGGCTCTGCGATAGTTTGCTGCGGAGTTGGACGGGCTCTGGGATAACCCAGAATATGGGCAAGCCAGGTTTGCACCAGGGCGATTTTTTTCGTGCTGAAGCCGGGGACTTGTTTCAGGCGGCCATTATGCGCAGCAAGCTCCAAAGCTTCCAGCGTGCCGATATGCAGAGTTTCGATGATCCGGTGCGCAGACCTGGGGCCGATTCCCGGAATTTGCTCGAATAACGCAATGGGATCATGCCCTGCCTGCAAGCTTTCCAAACGGCTCATGCGTCCGGTTAATATAAATTCATTAATGGATCTGGCGATGCCTTCGCCAATGCCCGGAATTTCCAGCAGGGCCGGAAAACCTTCCCGCCGCAGCAAATCCTCGACCGGCCCGGCCATTTTATCGATCGTTTTGGCCGCGCTCAAATAAGCATTTACCCGGAATGGATTGGCCTTCTGTTCGTCCAGTAAGGAAGCGATTTCACGCAATTTCGAAGTAATTTCTTTATTTGTTTCATTAGCCATAAAAGGCCTCCTCGCAACTGAAACAGTCAGGCATCTTCAGTCATTGCTTTTCCGTGCCCTGGAGCAATGTCAGGGCATCTTCTATCTGCGGACGGCTTGCATCGATGCCATGCCGCTGTTTGATTATCCGTTGCAGCAGTGTTACATCGGCATCTGCCAGCTGCATGTCCGCAATCATGCTCGATAGATCCTCGTTAACCGCCCAGGGATAGATAAGCCATCGCCATTCTCTGACCTCCTCGACATAAAAATCGGGAACATATCTGGAAACGGTTTTGAGGTGCAAGACCGCCGTGCGCAATTCGTTTACGGCCCCGCAGTGCCGGATATGCCCGATGCCAACCTCAAAAGTATCTCCGCTATCGCAAACGTCATCCAATAACAGGACATTCCGCCCATTAATATCCGCATTCAACGGGTACTTGACAACGGCTTCTTGCTGTTTATAAGCGCCTTGATAATGCTCGATTTTGAAACAGTCCAGATCATGAATGCTGAGCATATCCGACAGAAGCCGCGCCGGCATATAACCGCCCCGTGCTATGGCGACGATGACATCGATCCGGAAATTTGCCTTACGAAGCTGTTGGGCCAGTTGGTGGCATAAACTGTAAACTTCTTCCCAGGTAATAAAAGTACAAGGCAATTTACTGTGCATCTTAAAAACCTCAGGATTATGAGCAATGCTAAACGGAATTTACCCTTCCGGCGGCATCATTAACTCTGGTTTGCAATAAATACTCTTCCGCATCGGCGCGAAAGGGTATTATAGAGGGCATTTAAAGAGGTTAAGAAAATTAATGTATCAGGATTTCAATACTGCCGCCTTAACCATGACAATCATTTTGTATCATAAATTTAAATTTTCTTTACCCGTAAAGTCCATTACACACGACAGGTAGATTAATTTAATATAGAACTATTGGAAATAAATTTTAAAGACCGCGTTTGTCATATCGGCTCTCTATTCCGGCAAATATTCAAAGAGAGCGCTACACGAATGACAGAAAACGATACGGATAATTGATTTGGGCGGAGGCGATGCCCTATTGGTAATCGATATACATAGACTATGAATAATCAACAGCGCCTGAAAGACAAGATTGAACGCCAGCTTAAACGCATTCAAAAAGCGGAACATGATAGGCCGAATCTGTTATCACAAACGGTTTATATTGGCACCTTGGGTCTGGTCATGGTGTTGCCTATTATCGGCGGTGTTTACCTGGGGCGCTGGCTGGACGATATGGTTCAAGGTTACTCAACGCGGTGGACGCTGAGTTTATTGTTTACCGGACTGGTTATCGGGATTTTTAATGTGTACTTTCTGATTAAAGAAAAATAGAGTAAAGGCCATCTAATTTTAGAGTCCTTGCCGCCAATCAATAAATGCCCATAAAGGTAACCCGTCTTGCCGGCATGGCTTTACGTCCGGACATTCCGCCTGACGCCCTTAGGATTAATGCAAATCTGCTCCAGGCGGATATGCGCCGGCATCCAGACTGCAAGGATGCGATTAGCGCTTGCCATCCGTGGCATCAGGATTCCGGCATTGCGTGCCGGAAGGACGACGTAGCCGGTATCGTATGCAATTGCTAGGCGGCGGGCTTTAGAGAGTTTTTTACTGATCAACAATTCGCGTGTATAAATCATGGAGCATGAATTTTCATTTACTCTTGGTCCCGTGACGATAGGCATATCAATCATCACCACTTGGGGAATTATGCTGGTTATCACGATGCTAGCCTGGTTATCAACCCGGCGGCTGGAGATGTTGCCGGGTTCATTGCAAACCCTGGTTGAAGGCATTGTTGCGGCCATTGACGAGGCTATAAGCGCTGTCGCTCCAGAACACGGGAGGCAAATTATGCCTTTTATCGCCTCGCTTTGGCTGTTTCTTATCATCGCCAATCTGGTTGGTTTAATACCGGGTCTGCATTCGCCAACCCGTGATCTTTCAGTCACTTCGGCGCTGGCCGTTTTAGTATTTTTTTCGGTGCACTGGTTTGGCATAAAGTCGCTGGGGTTGAAAAATTATCTGCATCATTACCTGACGCCCAGCCCGGTTTTGCTGCCTTTTCATATAATCAGCGAATTTACCAGAACCCTGGCGCTGGCGATCCGGTTATTTGGCAATATGATGAGTCTGGAAATGGCCGCCATGCTGATTTTGCTGGTGGCCGGTTTTCTCGCGCCCATCCCCATTTTGATGCTGCATATCATTGAAGCGCTGGTTCAGGCCTATATATTCGGCATGCTGGCGCTTATCTATCTGGCGGGCGCCATGCAATCCCAACAACTTAATACACAGGAGTAATTTATGTCCGACATATCCTTGATCGTTCTTGGTTCGAGCGTCGCCGCTATTTTCGGCATCGCCCTGGGGGTCATGTTACCCGCTCTGGCCATGGGCAAGGCCATCGGCAGCGCGCTTGACGCCTTGTCGCGGCAACCGGAATCGGAACGTTCGATCATGCGCACCCTGTTTATCGGCTTGGCCATGATCGAATCACTGGCTATCTACTGTCTGGTTATAATTTTGATTGTGCTGTTCAGGAATCCCTTGCTTGAATATATCGTTAAATGAGTTAGTAATATAATTCACCACGAAGACACGAAGACACGAAGATTTAGATAAGATACTTAATATCAATCTTCAGATGATTTCATATCTTTGCTTTTTTTCGTGTCTTCGTGGCGAATAGTTTTTTATAGAAAACTTAAACCGGCAATAAAGTATATGGAATTCAATCTCTCCACCTTTATCCTTGAAATCATCAATTTCCTGATACTGATTTGGATTTTGCAGCGGCTTTTTTATAAACCTTTGCTGGAAGTTATCGCCAGACGCAAGCAATCTATTGATCAATCACTTGCCGATGCAAAAATGATGCAGCAAGAGGCTGAAGAGCTACGCAGTCATTATGAAAATCGCCAAAAGCTTTGGGAACAGGAAAAACAAGCCGCTCTTTCCGCGCTTCATCAGCAAATTGATGCCGAGAGAAGAGCGCAAATGGCTCAGCTCTATGTTGATCTTGAGCAGGAAAGGCAAAAAATTAACGTGACTATCCAGCGTCAGCAGCAGGAACTTCAGCAACAAGCCGAAAAAAAGGCCTTGCAAAACGGCGCCCGCTTTGCCGGGCTGCTGCTGAAACAATCAGCCAGTCCGGAGCTTGAGGCGCAATTATTCGTCATGCTGCTCGATCATCTCAAGACTTTGCCGGAAGCCTGCACTTTATGCCTGCAAATGCTGGGAGGCAAAAAATCGGTGCCCATCAAAATCACCAGCGCCTATCCATTAACAGCCGGGCAGCGGCGACAGCTGGAACAAAAGCTGGGCGCGTTAATCAACAGCCCGATTAATTTTCAATATCATCAGGATGCAGAGCTGATTGCCGGTGTGCGCATGGACATCGGCGCATGGGTGTTGAACGCTAATCTGCAACATGAGTTGGTTGGCTTTACCGAGATTGCCAATGGCTCTGAATAAGCCGCAAAATCCGGCCAGTTTATTGGACAGGCAGGCAGACTGGCTTGCTGATTACCAGCCTGGCCTGCGTGTTATCGAACAGGGCACGGTGGTTGCCATCGGTGACGGCATCAGCTGGATTAAAGGCTTGCCCTCGGCAGCCATCGAAGACATTCTGATTTTTGCCGATGGCAGCCGGGGCATGGTATTCGACCTCAACCGCGACAGAATCGGCGCAATCTTATTATATGAAACCGAGGCGCTGACTGCAGGTACGACTGTTTTTCTTTCCCGGCATTCGCTCAGCATACCAGTCGGCGACGAGTTTTTAGGCAGGGTTATCGATCCATTGGGAACGCCGTTGGATGGTCTGCCGCCGCCCAGCCATTCAGGGCGGGAAAATCTGGAAAAAGTATCGCCCGCCATTATCGCGCGGGATTTTGTCCATAAACCGCTATACACCGGCATTAAAATTATTGACACCCTGATTCCCATAGGAAAAGGCCAGCGGCAATTGATAGTAGGCGATGAAGGTTTGGGCAGGAGCTCAATCGCTATCGACGCCGTCGTTAATCAGAAAGATCAGGAAGTTTTATGCATTTATGTGTTGATTGGTCAGAAACGTTCGGCCGTGGTCAGCACCCTGGAAACCCTCCGGAATCAAGGTGCGCTGGACTATACGGTATGCGTAGTCGCCGAAGCCAGCGCCTTGCCCGGTTTACAGTATGTCGCCCCGTTCGCGGGTTGCGCACTGGCCGAATACTGGATGGCGCAGGGCAGGGATACGCTGATTATTTACGATGATCTGTCCACCCATGCCAGAACCTACCGGGAACTGTCCTTGTTGCTGCGCAGACCGCCCGGACGGGAAGCCTATCCCGGCGATATTTTCTTTGTCCACTCCCGTTTGCTGGAGCGGTCAACCAGCTTGAATGCGGAAAACGGCGGCGGCAGCATGACCGCGTTGCCCATAGTCGAAACCAAGCAGGGTGAAATTGCCGCCTACATTCCCACCAATCTTATTTCAATTACCGATGGGCAAATCTATCTGGATAATGATCTGTTCGTATCAGGATTCCGTCCCGCTATCGACATTACCAAGT
The DNA here is from genome assembly GCA_002862125.1 of Methylobacter sp. KS41. GTDB lineage: Bacteria > Pseudomonadota > Gammaproteobacteria > Methylococcales > Methylomonadaceae > Methylobacter_C. Next base: position 1,078,668 of record PHSP01000003.1, read on the forward strand.
CGGTTTCGCGGATAGGCGGCAAAGCCCAGCATAACAGTATCAGCAATCAAGCCGGACAAATGAAACTGGATTATTTGCAGTTTCTGGAACTTGAGACTTTTACCCGTTTTGGCCAGCGCCTGGAAGCATCCATGGAGGCGCGGATAAAGCGGGGACGCCTGTTGAGGGAAATACTGAAACAGGATCGATTAGCCCCGCTCAGTAGTCTTTTTCAACTGGCCTGGCTGAGCGCTTTTAATGAAGGCTTGTTGAATAAGGCGGAACCCAAGGATATTGCGGGCTATCTTGATCTTATTCACCTGGGCGTTAAAACCACGAACTTGACGCTGGACAGCAGCCATGAACAATGGCTGCACGCGATCGGCGATTGGCTTAACATAGCTTCCAAAGAACCGGCATGAGCCAAAGCCGCGAGCTGCAATTGCATATCGCTCAAATGGAGGAGATACGCAGCATTTTAAATTCGATGAAAAACCTGGCGTTGATCGAGATTCATAAACTGGCGCGTTTTCAAACCATGCAGGGCCAGGCCGTGGCTAATATTGAAAAGGCGGCGCTGGATTTCCTGGATTTTTATTCCCTGCCCATAGCTGATGAGAAGGTCACGCCTATTTGTATTTTGCTGGGCGCCGAGCGTGGGTTTTGCGGCGATTTTAACGAAAGCCTGATTAATGCGATCCTGCCGGAAACTTGTTCCGGCATTATTGCCATCGGAAGCAGGCTTTGCAGCAGGCTGGCGGATCATCCTCTTGACCTGGTCGCCACGATTGAAGGCGCGAGCGCCGCGGAAGAAGTGCCTGTTATCCTCAACCGGCTGATTGACGCCATCAGTTCATTGCCGGATTCCAGAGGCGGTTTTAACAAGGCGGACAATGCCGCGCCCGCACTGCAATTGACAGTTGCATATCACGACAATGTAGCCGGTCAAATCACCCGCCGGCAGATACTTCCGCCTTTCCCCCGGCAACCGCAAAGGACGCAGGTATATGGAAATCCGCCGGTGCTCAATCTGGAGCCAGACGAATTTTTTTCTGACTTGACGGATCAGTACCTGTTTGCCGCGCTGCATGAAATCTTTTATATTTCATTAATGGCCGAAAATCAGCGGCGTTTGCAGCATCTGGAAGGCGCAGTAAAACATCTGGATGATGAAACCGGAAATCTGCGCCGTAAATCCCAGATCTACCGCCAGGAAGAAATTACCGAGGAAATTGAAGTTATTTTGTTAAACTCGGAAATCAATTAACAATAAATCCGGAAGCGTTAATCAGGCAATGAGTAAAAAAATCAAAACGGCTTTTGTGTGCGATCAATGCGGAGCGGATTATCCGCGTTGGGGAGGGCAATGCACCAGTTGCGGCGAATGGAATACGATCAAGGAAGTCAGGCTGGGTTCAGCATCCGCTGAGCGTAGCAGCCGCGCGGGTTATGCCGGGAGCCGGTCCGAGATTAAGTTATTATCCGATGTCAGCCTGTCTCAGGCTGAACGCATTTCGACCGGGATTTCAGAATTCGACCGCGTGTTAGGCGGCGGCATTGTCAGAGGCAGCGTGGTGTTGATTGGCGGAGCGCCGGGGGCAGGGAAGAGCACGCTCTTGTTGCAGGCGATTGCCAATATCGCCGACAGGTCCGTCAGCGTGCTGTATGTATCAGGCGAGGAGTCGCTGCAGCAGATTGCCGAACGGGCGCACCGCTTGAAACTGCCGGCGGATAAAATCATGATGCTGATGGAAACTTCGGTACAGCGGATTTGCGATGTATTGGATGAAATCAAGCCGCAAATTCTGGTGATAGACTCGATTCAGGTGGTGCATACGCAAGAGGCCGATTCAGCGCCCGGATCGGTTTCTCAAGTCAGGGAGTCGGCCAGTTACCTGACCCAATATGCGAAAAAGCATCAGGTTTCCATTTTTATGGTCGGGCATGTGACCAAGGATCAGTCGCTGGCAGGGCCCATGACCCTGAGCCATATTGTCGACACCCAGGTGATGCTGGGTTCGACGGATGACGCCCGGTTCCGGGTGTTAAGGGCGGATAAAAACCGCTTCGGCAGTGTCGGCGAACTGGGTTTTTTTGCCATGGACAGTTCCGGGCTTAAAGAAGTCAGGAACCCATCCGCCATGTTTCTAAACCGGGCCGAAAAGCCGTCATCCGGCAGTGTCGTCACCGTATTGTGGGAAGGAACGCGGCCATTGTTGGTGGAAATTCAGGCCTTGGTGACGGAATGCCAGTATGGCAATCCAAGACGGCTGGCTGTGGGTTTCGATCAGAACCGGCTGTCCATGCTGCTGGCGGTGCTCTACCGGCATGGCGGCATTTTTACCGCACAGGATGAAATTTATGCCAACGTCGTGGGCGGCATTAAAGTGACGGAAACCAGTTCCGATTTGGCGATTGTGGTCGGGATTGTTTCCAGTTTGAGGGATAAGCTGATTCCGCATGATGCGTTCTTTTTTGGAGAGATTGGGTTGAGCGGGGAAATCAGGCCGGTTGCCAATGGTCATGCGCGCCTTAATGATGCGGCGAAACATGGCTTTAAAAAAGCGGTGATTCCCAAAGCCAACGCCCCGAAAACGCCGGTTAAAGGTCTGGAAATACACGCAGTGACTATGCTTTCCGAGGCGCTTGATATACTTGCCGATATGTAGGCGCCGCTATTGGTTTTCATACAGCCCGCCGGATTTTGCAGGTCGTGCATTTTGAGTTAGATGAAGCTAATATCCGGATTAGAGCTGCATGCACGCCGGGCAACGGCTTAAGCGTTTCCGGGCATTACAGCGGCCGGAATCGAGACGCCGGCGGTTACCTGAAAATTTTTCGTGGAAATGTCCGGCGCGAAAAGATACGCACGATCCGGCTACGTTTTCGCGCAGTCCTGCTTGAGTGTAAAGTTAGATGTAATGTGCTACGCCTTCGTGACTTTACCATCTTGATTGAAATGAAAGACCTCTGCGGATGGGCCGCGGACACTCATGTAATAAAGACTAATGCTGTTTACGCCGGCAAGCGTGGTGACCAGCTCGAAATGAAGATCCGGAATAACCAGTTGAAGGGCTTTCGCCCAATAGGAACCGGCTGCATCCTTGCCTTTTAATGTTCCTGACGGTTCGCCGGCCACCTTGTCGATCATGATTACCTCTAACATGGAGTTGACCGGGCGCGGCGCGGAAAGCTGAAAAAAATCGTATTATAACCGCGCTCCGGTTGAGCGCAATGTCAGGCTGGATGCGTAATTGCAGGACCGGTGTTTTTAAATCATAGGCTGTAGGGTTAAACGCGCAGCAGGAAAGTCATTCCGTTTCAATTGCTCCATGGGCGCGCCGTAATATTGCTAAGGCCCTATAATCCGAATGTCATGACATTCTATTGCCGTTTTTTAGCGATTACTGACTCTGTTAGAATATCCGCCAGCCGCCTTACCCCTGGCCCGGCAAAGTCGGGATTTGCCAGAATGAGATAGAGAGGCACTTCGCGCGCATTGCCTTCACTCAATGGCAAGGGCTTTAGTATCCCGGTTCGCAGCTCTTCACTGATATATTCTTCGGGCAGCCAGGCAAAGCCATATCCCCTGCAGACAGCCTGAATCGATGTAGCAACCTGACTCACTGTCCAGCGTTGATCAACCTCGACGGATACCTCGCGATGGTTGCGCTTGGCTCCTGAATCCCGGATTACAACATGGCGATATGCCCGCAAGTCTCGATAACTCAACTCCCGGCCTTGGTGATGGAGGGGGTGTCCGGCATGAGCTACGGCCTGCAAACGTATTCGCATCAGGACATTACCCAAAAATCCTGGCGGTAGTTGGGGCGAAATTGCCAAATCCACATTCCCGCTGAGCAGGGCGTCTGAGGTTCCGCCCAGTACCGACTCAATCAATTCGACTCGTGTACTGGGACTTTCCTGTCCAAAGTCGTGAAGACAGGTTAATAGCCGGTCAGTGGGGAACAGGATTTCAGCGGCGATAGTGATAACGGCTTCCCAGCCGGCTGAAAGCTTATGCGCGGCACGCTCTAAATCATTCGCTTCGTCCACCAGCGCAAGCGCGCGCCGGTAAAGCATCTGTCCGGTCGGGGTGAGGATGGCCCTGCGCCCTTGTATTTCAAAGGCTTTGATCCCCAGCAAGGATTCGATTTTTTGCACGGCATAGCTGACAGCAGATTGGCTTTTACACAGCTTTTCCGCTGCTTGGGCGTAACCGCCAGCGTCCACGACTTCGATCAAAGAACGCCATTGTTCAAGAGTGATATGAGGGCTCATGAAAACCTATCTAATGAATTGATGAAAATTAACTAATTATTATGCTTTTTTATCTGATGAATAAGAAGTTAAATAGCACCACATTCACTGACTTTAGGAAATAAAACCATGACTACTCTACTGCAACTTAATTCAAGCATCTTCTCATCGGGTGGGCAGTCCAGCCAGCTCGCCGGCGAGTTTGTATCTACCTGGCGTGCCAATAACCCGGAAGCGCAGATCAATGTTCGTGATCTGGCAAATGACCCTTTGCCTCATCTGGATGCCAAACGGGTTTCGGCTTTTTTCACGCAGGCCGACGACAGGACACCTGAACAGCAGATCTATGTTAATGAATCGGATGCGCTGATCAACGAGATTAAGCAGGCGGAAATCATCGTCATCGGTTTGCCCATGTACAACTTTGGCATTCCCTCGACGCTGAAAGCCTATTTTGATCAGATAGCCCGCGCCGGCGTGACTTTTCGATACACCGGGAACGGACCTGAAGGCCTGCTGTCAGGTAAAAAAGTCTACATTTTTGCGGCCAGAGGCGGTATGTATGCAGGAACTGCTCTGGATAGCCAAACCGCTTATGTGCGTGATTTTCTCAATTTTCTCGGTATCAGAGATGTCGAGTTTGTTTATGCCGAAGGGCTTAATATGGGCGATGATGTTAAGGATAAAGCGCTGGCAGGAGCCAAGGAAAGGCTTTTAAAGCTGGCTGCTTGAATAACAAACCGTGCCTGCGCTATCCTTGCCGCTCTGGAAGCTGCAAAATTCTTCCGGCTGATGCCGGAACCAGATTTTATTTTTAAACCAACCTAAACCAGGAGCTTTACCATGACACGCATCATGTTATTATCACTCATTGCAGCATTTTCAACCGCCGCACTGGCGGCCCCGGAAACCTACAAGGTTGACGGAACGCATACATTACCGCGCTTTTCTTACAGCCATTTTGGCTACTCGACGCAACTAAGCCGCTTCGATAAAACGTCCGGTAAAATCGTGCTGGACCACCAGGCAAAAACAGGTTCCGCAGAAATAACCATCGATACCACGTCTGTGGATACCGGCTATCCGCTTTTCAACGAGCACATTCAGGGTGAAGATTTTCTGGATACCGCCAAATACCCTACCGCGACCTTCATCTCAAACAAGTTCAAATTCGAGGGTGAGAACTTGGTGGAAGTTGACGGAACCCTGACGCTGAAAGGGATCAGCAAACCGGTGACGCTGACAGTAACGTCATTCCAATGCATGCCGCACCCAATGCTTAAAAAAGACGCTTGCGGCGCAAACGCCACGACTGTCGTCAAACGTTCCGGCTTCAATATGGGCAAATACGCGCCTAACGTGGGTGATGATGTCACCATAACCATCCCGGTTGAAGCCGTCAAAGAATAAGCATTGGATTAACGAAATCGCTTTAAAATTCAAGCTCGTTGGGAGGATTAGAGATGCAAACCATGCACGCTTTGGACAGGTAAAGATTTTCCGTGCGTCGTAGTCGGTCGTACGAATGAACACTGCACACGGCCCTATGATTCATTGTTTTATAGATTTTAGCGGTAGCCTCGATGAAGTATAACGGAGTCGAGGATTATTGGCTTCGATTATCCTCGATTCCACTGCGTTACATCGAGGCTACTTGCTACTTGCTCCCGCCGGCCTTTTGGCAGAGCGCCCGTGTCGACCGGGGTGTTGGGTCGGATGTGTGTACGCCAGATTTGACCTTATCACTCCTTAAGTATTTTGCAATGGGAAACCTAATCCAATTCTCTTCATGCGCACAGCAAACGCGCATACTACGGAGAAACCGTCCACAAAAGAAGGATAGGAATTCGTCTCTTCCGAATTTTACCGTGCATGGGGAATGACTGTTTCTCTCCACTTTTAACGTATTTATATTCATTGAATCGGATTTCTCTCGCGTCGAAAACTTGCTCTACGAGCTTTGTGGTTTCACCGGGTTGTAGCGGAGTATCATTATAGATACTCAGCCTTTTAATCGTTCTGTCACGACTGGTTTGCGTGGCGATGATCTCTCCAGTGGGAAGAGTGCTTGTACCGGTGTTTTTAAGGAAAAGATCCAAGTACGTGTCCACCGAGCATTTAACTCTCACTATTGTTGGAATTGCGGTCATCGTTTCTTCCTTATCAATGTTGTAGCGTTTGGAATGGTGATGGGTAGCCGAAGCACGCCTAACAAGTAGTTATCCAGCTCAGAATATTCTACTCTTCGCAATCTCAATAGACAAGAATAACGCCCAAGACTAGCTATTCCTGGCGGGATAGTCTGCAAATAGGCATCAAAAACCGTTTCCGGATAACGGCGATACTTGCCCTATTAAAGCGGGTCAAGGGCCGTAGGGTGGATTAGACGCGCAAACCATGCAAGCTTTGGACAGGTAAAGATTTTCCGTGCGTCGTAATCCGCCGTATGCATGAACACCGCATACGGCGGATTACGACGCGCCCATAGATCAATCAAAGCGGAAAGACTCTCAGGTTGCGCGTCTAATCCACCCTACGGTCCTAACCTTACGGGGAAATGAATCGAGACGCCGACGGATTTACCCAAAGTCATTAAAAATGCCATGCTAACAAACGTCTTTACAATCAAGCTTTGGGAAGCATTATTTTCAGTACCCCGTTTTTGTACTCTGTTTTCATGGCGTTTTTGTCTACATCGCCCGGCAGCGTTAAATCGCGTCGAAACTCTCCATTAAACCGTTCGCGTCTTTGGTACTTATTGTTGTCAGCCGTTTGGTCGCTTTCACTCCCGGTTTTGATTGAAATGGTCAATTGACGGCCGTTAAGCGCTAAATTAAGAGAAGATTCATCGGCGCCGGGAACGTCAGCGGTAACAACATAACGATCCTGCTCATCTTTCACGTTAATCGCGGGCATTCGAGTCAGCGAGCCCGCGTTAGAATTTTGATGAAACCGGGAAGCGGTGTCATTAAATAGCCGCTCCATTTCATTTCTCATCCGGAACAGTTCTTCATAGGGATTCCAGTTATTTGAAGCCTGAACCCAGCTATCAGAACCTTGACCGCTAGACAAATCCAGGGTTTTTTCCAAGGAAAACCGCTGTTCCAGCTTTTCATGTATTTGATAAAACATATAAACTTGCATGCCGAACGCAAAAAGCAATAAGGCGCCAATTATTATAATTACGGAGTTTTTCATTGTTTGCTCCCGGATTAAGGTTGTTAAAGTGACGTTTTTTCGTTGAGGTTTAAGTTATTCTTATTGTGTTCCTCCTAACGCAACAGAACGGTATTGGCAGCGTTGATCATAATAACCCGCAAAGAGAATTAATTCAAAAGGGCCGCAGAGCCGATTAGACGCACAAACCATGGAAGCTTTGGACAGGTAAGGATTTTCCGCGCTTCGTAATCCGCCGTTTGCATCAACACCGCCTACTACGGTCCTTAAACTCGACCCAATCGCTTTTCGGTTTCCAGCACCTGTTGCGTGGTTTGCAGCACGGTATCCGGGTTCAAGCTCATCGAGTCTATGCCGGTTTCCACCAGAAAATCCGCCATTTCAGGATAATCCGAAGGCGCTTGGCCGCACAGGCCGCAATGTTTGCCGTTGCGTTTCGAGCCTTCCACAGCCAGCCGGATCATTTCCTTTACGCCGGGGTCGCGTTCGTCAAAATCAATGGCGACTATGGCGGAATCGCGGTCAACGCCTAAAGTCAGCTGGGTAAGGTCATTGGAGCCGATGGAAAAGCCGTCAAAATATTGGGAAAAGGCGTCGATCTGGATGACGTTATTGGGAATCTCGCACATCACATAGATTTCCAGCCCGTTTTCGCCACGCTTTAAGCCAAGTTCCGCCATGTATTCAAGCACCCGCCGGGCTTCATCGACGCGGCGGCAAAACGGAATCATCAGGATGACATTGGTCAGGCCCATGTCATCGCGGACCCGTTTCATGGCGGCGCATTCCAGCGCAAAGCCTTCCGCGTAAGCGGGATGGGTGTAACGCGACGCGCCGCGAAAACCTATCATCGGATTGGCCTCATCAAACTCGAACCAGCGTCCGCCCAGCAAAGTAGCGTATTCATTGGTTTTAAAGTCGGACATGCGCACCACGACGGGTTTGGGATAAAAGGCCGCGGCGATCGCGCCCACGCCTTCCGACAGGCGTTCGATAAAGAAATCCTTGGGGGTGTCATAGTTGCGCGTCAACTCGGTGATCTGTTCAAGCTCGCCGGCATCCTGAACCCGCTCGGGGTGGATCAACGCCATCGGATGCGCTTTGATATATTCGGTAATAATAAATTCCATGCGCGCCAGACCCACGCCGTCGTTGGGCAAAAAACTGGTCTTGAAAGCCAGTTCCGGGTTGCCGATATTCAGCATGATTTTAGTTTTCGGACGTTTCAGGCCGGACAGGTCGATGGTTTTGATTTCAAAATCAAGAATGCCGTCATAGACCTTGCCGTTATCGCCTTCGGCGCAGGATACCGTCACGGGACTATCCTTTTTAAGGATAGTCGTCGCATTATCACAACCGACTACTGCCGGAACGCCCAACTCCCTGGAAACTATTGCCGCGTGACAAGTGCGTCCGCCCCGGTTGGTGACGATCGCCGAAGCAATTTTCATCACCGGCTCCCAATCCGGCGTAGTAATATCCGCAACCAGCACATCTCCGGCTTTAAAGCCGCCCAGTTGACTTAAATTCTCAATAATCCGCGCATTGCCCGTGGCAATTTTGCTGCCCACCGAATGACCGGTAACAATCGGGTTGGCCCTGTCTTTGAGCGCATATTGCTCCAGAACCATCCCGCTCAACTGGGATACAACGGTTTCCGGCCTTGCCTGGACGATATACAGGACGCCGTCAATGCCGTCCTTGGCCCATTCTATATCCATCGGATTGGCTTGGCCCGCTTTGGCGCTGTAATGCTTTTCTATCTTGATGGCGTAATCGGCCAGTGTAAGCACATCCTGATCCTCAAGACAAAAATGATTGCGTTCTTCGGCGGAAGTCACAATATTATGGGTGGATTCACGCGTACGCCCATCGCTGTATATCATTTTTATCTTTTTCGCTCCGAGCGTGCGTTTTAATACGGCGCGATGGCCTTGCTCAAAGGTCGGTTTGTGGACATAAAATTCGTCCGGGTCCACAGCGCCCTGCACGACATTTTCACCGAGGCCGTAAGCGCCGGTAATAAAGATCACATCGCTGAATCCCGATTCGGTATCCAGCGTGAACATCACGCCGCTGGCGTCCAGGTCAGAGCGCACCATTTTCATGATGCCTATTGATAAGGCCAGTTTGAAATGATCAAAGCCCTGGTCGACCCGGTAATGGATGGCCCGGTCAGTAAACAGGCTGGCAAAACAGCGTTTGCAGGCTTCCAGCAGGGCCGCCTCGCCGCGGATATTAAGGAACGTGTCTTGCTGTCCGGCAAAGCTGGCGGTGGGTAAATCTTCGGCGGTGGCGGAACTGCGCACGGCAACGCTCATGTCATCGCCGTATTGGCGCAGCAACTGCGCGTAAGCCTTGATAATCTGGTCTTCGAGATCGGCAGGGAATGGCGCGCCGTAGATAATTTCCCGTGCTTTACGCGCACGGCTCGCAAGATCAGCGACATCTTCGGGATTCAGTTCATCGAGCGCCTGATGCAGGGGTTCCCATGCTCCTGCCTGATCAAGCAGATAACGGTAGCCTTCAGCGGTCACGGCGAAGCCGTTGGGTATTTGAATGCCTTGCGGAGTCAATTCACGATACATTTCACCCAACGAAGCATTTTTGCCGCCAACCAGGGGCACATCGTCTATCGTTAACTCATTAAACCAACGGATATAGTTTGCTTGTTCTGACATAGTATTTTCCTTAAGTGAGTTTCTCGGCTGCTTGTTTATACTCTCCACGGTCACACTTGCGGAACGAATAATATAGGGTTGATTTAATAAAAATCCGCAACGGTGCATGCGTGCATTATTGGATCAGGTTTTTTAAGAACTAGGGAATCAAAAACGGATAGTATACAGAACTGCAAACATGTTCAAGGTTCAATAAGTTAATGAAGCTCAATGCTACAGCAGAGCGCGCGCCTTCCGGCGACGCTCTTTTGAGCAAGGACCTGAGTCTTAACCAAAGGCTTTGTGCCTGAACACCCTACATTGGATATAATTAATTAACCATTATTTTCCCGAGACAAAATCAGTGCTTATTTCTGATAAACAAAAAACAATCCTTAACCTGCTGGCAGACGGCGAGTTTCATTCAGGAACTGAACTGGCCGGGATGCTGGGAATCAGCCGGTCCGCTATTTGTAAACAGATAAGTGGTTTGTCTGAATTGGGCTTGCAGCATGCGGCAGTCAGCGGAAAAGGTTACCGGCTGGATAAGCCGCTGGAACTGTTATCGCGCTCCAAAATTAATGAAATCCTAAGCGAGCAAAGCAAGGCGTTAATTTCAGCGCTGGAAATACATGACACCCTCAATTCAACAAACACTTATCTAGTAGAGCATTCCCGCAATGATGCGCCCTCCGGATTTGTTTGTTTTGCGGAACATCAAACAGCGGGCAAGGGCAGGCGAGGGCGGCAATGGGTTTCTCCTTACGGCAGCAATATACATGTGTCGATGCTCTGGCGTTTTCAGCAAGGCGGCATTGCCGGCACGGCGGGATTGAGTCTGGCTATCGGCGTCGCGGTCATCAGGGCTTTAAAACAGTTCCATATTAATGATGTTGGTTTAAAATGGCCAAACGACATTTACAGTCAGGGTAAAAAGTTAGGGGGCATCCTGATTGAAGTTTCAGGTGAAGCCGATGGGCCCTGTGCCGCCGTTATCGGTTTGGGCTTAAATATTTTCCTGCCGGAGCCGCAGGCACAAAGCATTAGCCAGGCATGGACTGATCTGACAAAAATTACCGGCGAAACCCCGTTGCCTAGAAATGAGCTGGCTGTCGCGGTATTAAATCATATCCTTGCTATTGTTGACGGGTTTGAGGCTGCGGGCATCAAGGCTTATCTCGATGAATGGCGTAGTTACGACTGCCTGAAAGGCCGAACGGCAACATTGTTTATCGGCCGGCAACAAGTTGAAGGCATCGTCGAAGGCATCGATGATAATGGCCTGTTATTGATTAAAGCGGCTGACGGCTCTGTACAGGCCTTCGCATCGGGTGAAGTCAGCTTTAACGCGCTAACTGTATGAATTTACTTATAGATTTCGGGAACACCCGGCTCAAGTGGGCCATTTTGCAAAATGGCGGTCTTATTGCCGGTCTTGCGCTGCTTAATCAACAGATTACCCGGCATAAACTGGTAAAAATCTGGAAAGCGCTGACGCCGCCTGAACGGCTTGCCATTGCCAGTGTAAGTTCAACTCCGTTGTTGGATCTGGTGCTGGAGGTAGCCGTTGAACTATGGCCTGCTGTAGATATTATTCAGGTAAAACCGGAGGCTTACGCATTTGGCGTCCATAACGCTTATCAACAGCCGGATAAGCTGGGAGTTGATCGCTGGCTGGCCTTAGTGGCTGTTCGCAGCCATTACCAATTGCCTGCCTGCATTGCCGATTGCGGCACAGCCATCACCGTCGATTTAATCGATGCACACGGCAGACACCAAGGCGGCCTGATTAGCCCCGGATTGACGCTAATGAAAAAATCCCTGGCTGAAGGGACTGCCGGGCTTCAGTATTATGAAACTGATTATTTAGCGGGTCCTGCAAACTTTACCGGAGCCGCCATTTACAGCGGCACGTTATTCGCCGCAGCCGGTTTAATCGAGCATGTTTTAAGCAAACAATCGAGCGCAATGAAATTGATTTTGACAGGCGGCGACGCCCGGATCATCGCTGCTCAACTTGGGATCAAACCAATTATTGACGCTGATTTAGTGTTGCGCGGATTAGCCGTAGTCCTGACTGATAAGGCATAAAAGCCCCCGTTGTTTCCGGCGGCAACTTATTGGCTAAATTGCCAGCCGGTTATTGAGGTTGCAGCCTTGGAAATATAAGCGCTACAGGCTTGTTAACTTTTCTTTTTTGCTGCTTCCTATAATCGAGATCGAGGAGCATGCGCGATGCCGGACAAGATATGCCGAGTGCTTTTAATGCTCGTCCAGCCATTCTTTCACTTCAAGAGGCGTCATTGCCGTTCCGTTCAGTTCCCGCATAAAAAAATCAAAGTAGCGCCGGCATTTTTCCAGAAAGCGCTCGAGGTCCGCATCGCTGCGCACGTAGGGCGTGCCGCCGGGCATAATCGAGGGTGAGTGGAAGCTGAACACGAACACCCTGACGCCGTCGGCCAGTAAGGCATGGGTGAGGCGGCGCATTTCCGGTTCGCTGTAATCCTCCGGCGAGAGCCGGATGCGTTCAAGCAGGCGCAGCCGGGCGACCGCGCCTGAAATACGCGCCTTTCGCAGCCAGGGACGCGTGAGCCGCCGGTAGAGCGGCGACCCGCCCGCTCTTAATCGCCCTACGAAGCCGCCGGAGCCAGGCAATCCGAGCAGGCGGCGGGACTGTCCAAACCAGAACGGGTCGCTGGTGTAGCCCGAGTAATCGGGGCCACCGTCGGCGCTGTAATCTATCGATGCCGCAGCGCTGATGTCGACTTCATAGCCTAGCGACTCAAGAATTCCGCCAGTGTTGGGTCCGAATCCATAACGGCCCGCGAGATAAGTCAGCGGAGGAGCTCCAAATGCAGCAGTGATCCGGCTGGTGAGCAGGCGGAGCTTTTCCTGTTCCAAAGCTTGCGGCAAGTTGCCCGGATACGAATTGCGGGCATTGAGCTCCTCTTCGAACGGAGGCGAGACCCACGGATGCAGATGCGCGCCGATCAGCGCTCGTCCGGCGTCTGCGTAAACCTTCAGCGGGCCGTACGCTTCGGCTTGCGACGCGACCGGATAGTCGATGACGTAGTTCGGAACGATGCCGAACGCGTCGAAAACGCTCTGCGCCCGTTCAATGTGGCGCATGTGCGTGACGCCGGTGGCGTTGCGATCGTATGGCTTGCTCCAGTCGAATTCTTCCTCGGTATGAATAACCACGACCAGGACCGGCCGGGAGAAGGGGTCGATGTGGATGAGCTCGCGTTCGATCACAGGTCCAGTCCCACGATTTCGGAATAAAGGTTGCTGATGTCGGCTTCGGCAAGCGTGTCGCTGCGGAATACCTTATTGCGAAATCCTGCGAGTTCTAAAGAAAGCACCGGCAGCCGGGGCAAGAGCCGGGATTCGACGCGCGTGTAGAAGCAAGCCTGCATCAACAAATGCGCGCCGGTTGCATTGCGGTAGCCGAGGAATAATTCCGCGTCGCTGAAAGCCAGCACCATCGCCCCTGGCACGCCTTTCAGCCGGTCCTGCTTCCAGACAACGTGGCAGTATGCGCCGGGTCGTCCCACAGCGGCGTGCCGCAGCCAGGGCAGGCGCCGGTGATCGCGGAAGACCTTCGCATCCTCAGCGGCGAGGACGGCTTCGATGGCGTCATGACCGGTGATGACGCGTACGCCGCGGAACGGGGAAAACGGCCATGGAAAATTGGGCCAGACCGCTTGGCGCTCGTTCATTGGCTTGAACTTGAGGAATTGCAATGTCTTCGACACGACCTCGGTGGGCGTGAGATCGGTGAAATGGAAGCCGGGCTGCGACACGACCGCCATCGCGAGCCGCATGCTCTGCGCACGGTACTCCTCGAGCACGCACCAGCTGGTGATGTTGCAAAACCGCTCGGGCCGGCCGCGAATCATGCGCTCCGCGTAGATGGCGCCGATGCCGCCGACTACGCGTTCCTGGTCACGGATGAGAAAGCCGTTGTTGGGCTTGTCTATTCCCCAGTTCTGCAGGAAAGCCTCGGCCCATTGTCCGGCGCTTCGCGCGGAGCTAAGATGCTCGTTGAGGAATTGGCAGAATGCAGGCAGATCACTGTCCCGTATCGGTTCGAGCGTCGGCAGCGCCATGGCTTAGCTAGCCGTTCCGGGCAATAGCGTCAGGGACTTGTGAGGGCGGATATCCATGCCGGTTCAGCCTTTCCGGGAAAGCAAAAAATCCGCCATCGCGTTGATCGAGCCGAGGTTGTCGATGTTGATTTCTTCCTGGCTGATCGGGAAATCATAGGCCGCCTCGAACCAGACGACGAGCTCAAGAATTGCGTTGGAGTCGAGCAGGCCCGTCGCCGGCAGAATGTCGTCATCGGTGACTTCACTCGCATCCATGTCGAGCGCTTGCGCGAGTTCCACGACCTTGGCATGCAGTGCGGTTTTGATTTCGTTGCGGTTCAGGTTCATCAATAAGTGCTCTCTGGATGGTATGTTCCGGTCATGCCGGGGATTAGGGGACGGGATAGCGCCAGCAGCACCTGCGTGACGTCGAAACCGGTTAGAACGCGGTGATCGTAGGTTGCGCCCAGCACGGCCTTGCCGGAGGTCTTCGGCGCGGCATGGGCGACGATTAGCGATGTCTGCGGCGGCAGAATCGGGATATGGCGGCTCACGTTCCAGCGCGCCATGCTCGAGAATGACAATGTAGCGCCGGAGGCCTCCTGCGGCGGGAGCTTGTGCGCCATCGCGTGACGCTGGACCTCGCCGAGGGCGGCGATAAATTGTCCTGCGTCCATGTCCTGGGTTTCGCGCACGACTGTAAGATAGAGCATTTCGCCAACCTGGACCGTAAAACCAAGGTTTACCGGACGATATTGGAAGCGGCGGGCGTTGACGATCGTGGAATTGATCAGGGTCCGCTCGCGGGCGAGCGCCGCCAGCCGGAAGGCCATCAGCGGCAGCAGCGGAGAGAGCATGAGTTTCTGTTGCGTGGCGTAATGCGCGGCAAGCTCCTCCCACGGCTTCGGGTCATATTCGAGCTCCAGATATGCCGCCGCCGCATGATCCCGGTGCCATGTGACAGTGTGGAGCATGCCTGCGGCTTCCGCCGAAAGCTCCAGCAATTCGCCGGACACCGTGGGTGAATCTTCCGTCCGCGTACTCGGAGAAGGCAGGGCGGCCGCAGGGCCTGTCTTGCCGGTACGGGCCAGCCAGTCCTCAATATCGGCCGCCGTCAAACGTTCACCGCTAGCGGGGATACGCGCCGGATCAAGATTGAGCTCTTTCAGCATCGCTCGCGCCTTGGCGGTGGGCCGTCCGGCGGCATTCCGCGCCTCGGCGTCAGTAGAAATTACCTCAGGAACGGGTTCATCGGCTGCAGCGCCCAGCCAGAACATCACTGAGCCTACGCGGGCTTTCTGTTCCGGCGCGCAGTCTATCCTGAGCACGTAGCCGTCCTGCTCAACGGCAACGTCGATCAGGGATTTGTCCGTCTCGACGGTGCCGACGACGTCGCCGTTCTTTACGAAGTCGCCCTGTTTGACGTTGAGGCTGACGATTTGCACGAACTCGTCGTTTATATTCACACAAGGGACGGTTTGGGGAGAGGCCATGGCTACCAGCTAGAATAGTTCTAAAACTTGTTCGACGACTGACTGCTCGTCTGGAAGGATGCTTCGCTCCAGGCTGCGGGCGGATGCGATAGGAATTGGAGGCGTGCCGATGCGCAGCAATTGTCCCTTGAAACCGGACTCAAGCATCGCGGCGGCGATTTCGGCGCTCACGCCAAACTCGTGGTGCGATTCCTCGACGATGACAACACGCGAACGCATTGCAAGATGCCGGATCATCGATCCGCGCGGCAGCGGCGAGAGCAGTGACGGCGCGACGATTTCGACGGCTAGTTCCTCTTCATCCTCGAGACGGCGCGCCGCCGCCTCCGCCACGGCAAGCATGCCTCCGTAGCTAACCAGCGTTACGTCGGGGTCGGTAGCGCCGCGCAGCAGCGTGGGAAAGAGGTGCGCCGCGACGTCGTCGTCTGCCGCAGGCAGCGTGAGGTAATCGGCAGGGTCTATTTTTTCGCCGTAGAGCAGCTTGTGCTCGAGGAAAAGCACCGGGTAGCGCCAGCGCAGAACCGCATCGGTCAGGAGTTCGCCGAGATTGTGACGATGGCTGCCGTAGACCACGGTCAGGCCCGGCACGGCGGTGAACAGGTGCTCGGGACTCTGGCTGTGCGTGGGTCCGTAGCCGCGCCGGCCGCCGCACGGCGTGCGGATGACCAGCGGCACCGCCACGTCGCGGAACATGCCCGGAAATTTGACCGCGTGATTGAAAAGCTGATCCATGCACAACGACAGGAAGTCTGCGAACATGACTTCCATGACCGGCAAATAGCCATCGAGAGACAAACCGATCGTAGCGCCGGTGATGCCCGCCTCGCTGATCGGCGTGGAGATTACCCGGCCCGGAAAACCGGTGGATAGGCCTTGCGTGACTTTGAATGCGCCGCCGTAGGGGTCGTGCAGATCCTCGCCGATCAAGAGCGTGCGCGAGTCGGTTTCCAGCAGGTGTCGAAGCGCCGAGTTGAGCGACTGGCGTACGGTGCTGCCGGCCGCCATGACCGGATAGCCGGGCAACGGCTGCTCGACGTGCAGGGTGAAAATGTGCGCAGGTGTTTCGTCAAGGGTCGCTTCGGGAGACGCGTTGGCGGTAAGGCGCACCGATTCAACGAATGCGCGGTTGTTCGCCTCGATAGTTTCACATGTGGCGGAGGGCAGCTGCCGCGCCAGCGCAGCTAACGGATCCCGTTCGCGAATAGTATCCAGCTCGTCCTGTCCGCGCAGATCGTCGCCCTTGCTGTGAGGGCCCATCCGCCGGGTGTCCAGCACCAGGAAGCCGGGACGGCGGCTTTCGCGCATCTCGCTTACTGCCGCCGCCACTTTCCGGCAAAAACCGGGGTCGTCGTCGGCGAAGCGCCAGGTGTGAAGACCGAAGGCCGCGCCGCGGGCCTCGATGCCGCCGCCCAGCGTGTCGCGGCTGTCTGTCGTCTGCGCAATACCGTTGTTCTCGACGACGACGAGCAAGGGCGCTTTCCATACCGACGCGAGATTCATTGCTTCATAAAGCAGGCCCTGGCCGAGCGTGCCGTCGCCGATGATAGCCGCGACAATGCCGCCGCTGCCGCGAAGCTTGCGAGCCAGGGCGAGACCGGCGCCGATGCCCATCATTCCGCCCTGCACGCCATTGCTGTGGAAATGGCGATAGGCAAGATGCTGGCTGCCGCCCCAGCCGCCGCATACGCCCGCTTCGCGGCCCATGATCTCGGCGACCAGACCGGCGAAGTCGCCGGAGTAGGCAAGGAAATGGCCGTGATTGCGATGATT
This sequence comes from Methylobacter sp. KS41, assembly GCA_002862125.1. Classification (GTDB taxonomy): domain Bacteria; phylum Pseudomonadota; class Gammaproteobacteria; order Methylococcales; family Methylomonadaceae; genus Methylobacter_C. The sequence continues at coordinate 1,096,095 of PHSP01000003.1, forward strand.
GGACAGGACGGCGTCTTCCGGATGATCCAGCGCACGTATGACCGAGATTGCGGTTAGCTCCTGTCCAAGACAGGTGTGCGTAGTGCCGGATACGAGGCCGCGCGAAAACTGCTCGAGAATCAGCTGTTCGGTCAGGCGGATCAGGTGGCCGAAGGCATACAGGTTTTCCGGATCGAGCCCGATTTGCGGTTTGCCGTGATTGTTCCGCGTGAAACGGAGCTGCGCCCAAGGCGTGGACTCGCCGGCGAGCGTTGCTTCGCGCGTGTTGATTTTCAGGGTTTCGCTCATCATGGGCTCTGCAATAAACATGCGCATAATATACATCAACCAGCGCGGCTGAGCAAAAGGCATTTAACCGGCGAATACAGACTCCTAAGCTTTTGGATAATATTTTCCTGATGGCTTTGGGCCAGCCATTGTTGACTGTTTATTTTCAAAAAACCGGTAATCCGTTAATTTGTTGAAGTTTGTTGAATGCACAAATATGCCCGCTTTTTTATTTTGAAAATTTGACATTTTTTTGCAAGAGGTTATATAGAGATTTTATCCGGCAGGAGGATATCATGAGACAAAACAGAGATTATTTAACAGACCCGTTTGATAATGCCGTCTCCGCGATTATCAAGGGTATTGACCGGGATGTAGAGCGAGGAGAAGACATACTCATGCTGGGGCTTGGCACGGTTATGTTATCTTCTACTTTCGCGCCTGTGGCGTCGCCGGTTGTTCTTCTGCCATTGGTCGCCCTTGCTTTGGCAATAACTTCGAGTTTAGCGCGGATGAATTTTCATAAGATGGAGCAAAAACTGCTAAAGTCGATGGCGTCTCTTCAAGAACATGAAATAGCCAGTCTGCGCCCTATAGCCGCTGTTTTTGCCGAGTATCCCATGCCTTGTCTGGCAGAGTCCTTTAATCCGCTCAAGAATTTGAAACGGACAGGAAAAAGCGCGCTGGGCGGGTTATTGATTAATCCTCTGTGGATGCCCATTTTTTATATGATGGGCATGCAAATCCATGAAGAAAAAAACCTTGGCGTTTTGAACAGGGCTATTATCGGAGTTGAACAGCGTATGTCTCATTCGGCGATTAGAGAGGAGGATGCGCCGTGGGCATGAAGTGATTCAATGTCATAGTATCTGTTTTAAATCCGGGCCCAAAACTGCACGGGGTTTTCAGTCCCCGACGGAAAGTTTGAAGACTCCGCCGGTTCGCAAATCTGAGTGACGGGGTTCAAACTCGGTCAAGCTTTATTGGCATGAGAGCTATCCGGGTCATAAACCGATAAGAGCGGGCGATATTCCGGTTTTCAGCAAGGCGGCGAGCGCCTCCGCCGGCAACGGACGGCTGAAATAGAAGCCTTGGCCCTCGTCGCAATCCAGGGCCTGAAGAAAGGCATGCTACTCCGGTGTTTCCACGCCCTCCGCAATGACCCGATGATTGAGGCTTTTACTCATGCTGATTACCGCCCGGACAATGCTGGCATCGTCCGGGCTGCTGATCATCCGGTTCACGAGCGATTGCTCGATCTTCAGGGTATCAATCGGAAACCGCCGCAAATAACTTAGGCTGTGGAATAACCGGTGCCGAAGCAAATCATCGGTTATCAAAAGAAATATCCTTAAAACGCCAACATGGCAAACTGGAGAATCATCTCTAGTTTTAATGCGTTATCTAACATTTATTATCTGCGCACAATATTATTTGCCAAAGGCGTTGTATTAATGACAACCCAAATTACGGTGAATGGCGTTGACTAGGCAATCAGGATATTAGCGGTTATCATATGACGCTACGCCCATCAAAATCTTTTAGAGTTGCTTAACGCATAGGCGTAATCTTCATAAATCTGGCTTTTCCTCTATCCTTGAAAATCGCGCGGATTGGAGGGTATTTTATCCGCCAGTACAAACGATGGTAACGGAGATTGATTTATGGCTATTTCATTAACTAAAGGCGGCAACGTCAGTTTGTCGAAAACAGAACCCAGCCTGCAAAATGTGATCGTGGGCCTGGGATGGGATGCCAGACCCACGGCCGGCGCGGATTTTGATCTGGATGCCAGCGCTTTTATGGTCAAGGAAGACGGCAAGGTCAGGTCTGACAGTGATTTCATTTTCTACAACCAGACTAAATCCGCCTGCGGTTCGGTCGAGCACACCGGCGATAACCGGACCGGCGCTGGCGACGGCGATGACGAAGTTGTCATTGTTCTGCTTGATAAGGTCCCAATGGACATTCAACGGGTTGTTTTTTGCGTCACCATCCACGACGCCGGGATGCGCAAACAAAATTTCGGTCAGGTAAGCCATGCTTATGTCAGAGTCGTTAATAAAGACTCCGGCAACGAAGTCGCCCGGTATGATTTAAGCGAAGACGCATCCATTGAGACGGCAATGGTTTTCGGTGAAATTTACCGGCACGGCGGCGAATGGAAATTTAAAGCGGTGGGACAAGGGTACGCCGGCGGATTGGCTGCTTTAGCGAAGCAATACGGCATTAACGTTTAAGCAAAAATATAAAAAACCTTAATAATAACAGGAGAGACTCATGGCAATATCACTTAGTAAAGGCGGCAACGTAAACTTAAGCAAAGAAGCCCCCGGATTGAATAAAATCGTGGTGGGTTTGGGTTGGGATGCGCGCGCGACCGATGGCGCGGCATTTGATCTGGATGCCAGCGCATTTTTGGTTAAGCTGGATGGCAAAGTCCGCTCGGATAGCGATTTTTGCTTTTACAACAATAAAGTGGTTGCCGGCGGCGCGGTTCAGCATGCTGGCGACAATACAACCGGGGCAGGCGAGGGCGATGATGAAACCATCAAGGTTGAATTAGCCAAGATTCCCGCTGACCTGGACAAGGTTGTTTTCGCGGTGACCATTCATGAAGCCGAAATCCGTAAACAAAATTTCGGTCAGGTAAATCACGCATTTATCCGGGTTGTTAATGAGGAAGGCGGCCAGGAAATCGCCCGTTATGATCTCAGCGAAGATGCTTCAATCGAGACGGCGATGATCTTCGGCGAAATCTACCGCGTTGGCGCAGACTGGAAATTTAAAGCCGTTGGACAAGGTTTTGCGGGCGGTCTTGGGCCTCTGGCTTCGTCTTTCGGCGTTAGTGTTTGAACCGTTAACGCATTGAAATAACTCAGGCGTCCGCTCCTTACCCTTACACTATCTGGAAGGCGGGCTTTTCAACATTTGCGCATAATTTCCGGGGCATTTAATTTATGGCTATTAATTTACAAAAAGGGCAAAAAATCTCGTTATCCAAAGAATCCGGCGGCGCGTTAAGCAAGGTTGTCATGGGCTTGGGCTGGGATGCTAAAAAAAGCGGCGCGGGTCTCTTGAAAGGCCTGTTTGGCGGAGGCGACAGCAGCTCTATTGATCTGGATGCGTCCTGCGTATTGTTTAACGAAAAGAATGATGTGCTTGATACCGTCTATTTCGGGCAATTGAAAAGCCGCGACGGCAGTATCGTGCATACGGGCGATAACCGCACCGGCGATGGCGATGGCGATGATGAACAGATTATTGTCGATTTGGATAAAATTCCCGAGACCGTCAAAGCATTGGTATTTACAGTGAGCTCCTATACCGGTCAAACTTTTGAAACCGTTGAAAATGCCTATTGCCGCATTGTCGATAACAGCAATAAAAATGAAATCGCCCGTTATACCTTAAGCGCGCAGGGTTCGCATACCGCTCAAATTATGGCCAAGCTGTACCGCCATAACGGCGAATGGAAAATGCATGCAATTGGTGAAAACGGCACCGGCCGGACCATTGCAAATTTGCTGCCGCAAATTGTCGCTCATCTGTAATGCGGATTTGGTTTAACAAAACATTTTCAACCATTAGCGCTGTATTTAGAAATCTTCGTCAGCCGGCTCCGGCTGGCGAAGTCACCCTGATTTGCACCCACACACACTCAGCGGCAGCGGCTTTTTTGGCCGCCGACGAAAGCTATCTTGAGCCTGCCGGATTAACGGGACTGGCCTATCTTGAATGGTGCGTGATTTTTTGTCACCAACATAATATTCAGCTATTTTGGCCCGGCAAGGAAGCTCCACTCATTAGTCAATATCATTCCTTGTTCCGGGCGGTTGGCACGCAAGTCATGTCGGTTGCCGGTCATGACACCCTCGCGCTGTTGCATGACAAGGCGGTTTTTTACAGCGGCTTAAGTCCAGATGTGGCGCAAACCATGGATTTTATTTCGGTAAATGACCGCGATGAGTTTGACGCAGCGGTCAGTAAATTATCGGCAAAACACGAAAGGCTGTGCGTAAAACCCGCTGTGTCGGTATTTGGCTTGGGCTTCCGGATTTTAGACACGCACTGCGACAGCATCACCCAATTGCTCAACGGCGTTGAGTACCGGATTCCGCTGCAAGAGTTGCGGCAAGGCATGAATAATACGCCGCAATTCAACACGCTGCTGGTTATGGAGCATCTGGGAGGACCTGAATGGAGCGTCGATTGTGCCGGACGGCACGGTGAATTGCTGTGCGCCGTGCAACGGAAAAAATCGCAGCTGGCCGGCCACGGACAAAGCATAGATAATAATGCCGAAATCCATGACATGGCTATCCGGTTAACCGGGCAGTACCGGCTAAACGGTTTATTCAATATCCAGTTCAAGGAAGGCGTGAATGGGCCGCGATTATTGGAAATCAACCCGCGCCCTTCGGGCGGTTTCGGGATGGCGTGTTTATCGGGCGCTAATTTGGCGCATATCGCCTTGCAGAGTATCAGGGGTAAAACTTTTCAGCCGCCGGTTATTCGTTACGGGCTTAAGGTGACTGAGATTAATACGCCGGTGATTTTGCAAGAGGCGTAATGAGTAAACGGCTACAAAAACGGAAGGTAAAGCATGGCTAAAATCGAAGGCATCAGAGTAAAAAATTTTCGTGCATTAAAAGATATCACGCTTGGTAGATTGTGGAATCAGCAACAATCAGAACCACTCACGCCAATGACTGTCGTTATAGGCAAGAATGGTGTTGGGAAAAGCACTTTGTTTGATGTCTTCGGTTTTCTTGCTGACGCGCTTAAATTTGGCGTTGAGGAAGCCTGTGATTTACGCGGCCGCGGAGGTTTCGAAAAAATACGCTCTCAAGGTCAAACCGGGTCAATTGAGTTTGACGTTTATTACAAGGAAGACGGTAACGCTCGCCCGATTACCTATGAAATGTCTATTAATGTGGATACTGCTGGCCGACCCTTCGTACAAAAAGAACGTCTTCGTCAACGACGTAAAAATCAGAGGCGCGGATGGCCTTTTTCGTTCTTGGTACTCAATGACGGTAAAGGTGTTGTTTGGAAGGGCGAAGGTAAAAATATTGATGAAGATAAAGAGTTTGATATTGATGATTTTCTTGAGTTACTTTTAAAAGAAGAGAGTAAAGAAACGGAAGTAGTAGAGCTTGCGGATAAAAGAAAGCTTGGCATTGCTACGCTCGGTTCTTTAAAGCAACATCCAAGGATTTCGGCTTTTCGACAGTTTATAGAGGGTTGGTATCTTAGTTATTTCACGCCAAATTCTGCTAGAAGTCTCCCTCTTGCCGGTCCTCAAAAACATCTGAATATTCTTGGCGATAATATTGGTAACGTTGTGCAGTTTATGGAGCGCGAACATCCGGCCCGTTTTCAGAAGGTGCTTGATCGTATTGCAAAAAAAATTCCTGGTATTAATAAAATTGATACAGAAAAAACTGCTGATGGTCGATTACTTTTGCGTTTTAACGATAAGGGTTTTCATGATCCATTCTATGCGCAACAAATGTCTGACGGCACATTAAAGGTTTTTGCTTATTTACTACTTCTGGAAGACCCTACGCCGCCCCCATTTCTATGTATTGAAGAGCCGGAAAACGGCTTATATCATAAACTTCTGGAAACTCTGGCTAGGGAGTTTCGCAACCATGCAACGGGAAGAAAAGACGGCTCTCAGGTTTTTATCACTACCCATCAGCCTTATTTTGTTGATGCGCTTGAACCGAATGAAGTCTGGATTCTGGAAAAAGGTACGAATGGTTTTGCAACTATTCGCCGTGCCAGCGATGATGAGCTAGTAAAAAACATGGTCGCCGAGGGATTGCCATTAGGCGGGCTTTGGTATAGCGATTATCTGGATGCAAGATAAAACTATGCATTTTGAAATACTCGTGGAAGACCAGTCAGGCAAAAAAACGTTAGATATTCTTGTACCCAAAATCATTGGCGATACACATACCTTCGACGTTAAATCTTACAAAGGAGTCGGTCGAATTCCTGCAAAGATGAACTCGAGTGTAGATGCAAGCAAGCGTATTTTATTGGCTAACTTACCAAGATTATTAGCTGGCTATGGAAAATCATGGCAGGGATACCCAGCGGTGGTTATTATTATTTGTGATCTTGATAACAAATGCATGAACAGCTTTCGGAGTGAACTCATTGAGCTGTTAAATACTTGCAACCCTAGTCCAAAAACCCGTTTTTGCATTGCTATTGAAGAAGGTGAAGCCTGGTTTCTTGGCGATATTCCAGCAATAAAACAAGCCTACCCAAGAGCTAAAGATGCTGTGCTAAAGACTTATGTTAGCGATTCAATTTGCGGCACATGGGAAAAACTCGCCGATGCCGTTTATATAGGCGGCTCTCAAGCTCTTTCAAGCCTGGGATGGCACGTTGTAGGGGCTGAAAAATCTGCGTGGTCAGAGAAAATTACGCCTCACATGGACTTGGAAAATAATACATCGCCTAGCTTTAATTATTTCCTGGGGAAGCTCCGAGAACTGGCAGAGGTCGGTTGATTAAAGCTTATGAAAGCTGCTTCTAAATTTTCCGGGCACTATCGGTTTATGTTTAGTAAGTTACTCCAATGCTTCGGCAATGGTTTTGCTGGATTTAATCGTATCAACCCCTCACTTCACTAGACAATAATCACTCAACAGATTACATATTGCAATGTACCTAGCCGACTTTAAATAATGCCTTTAATTAAAATAAATTCATTCGTTGTTAAATACATCCGTTTCATCGAGATGGTCGGCGTTCTCATGCGGATTTTCAGTTTCTCGTTGGTCAGTTGGATGGGCCCGGAAAGTCCGTTTATGTTTGTATGGGCCTTTAATACCACAGACGCGGTGATACTTTCCTGGTGTTCCATACTTAAAAAGGATAATGCTTATACCTTGCTGAACGTTTTTTGGATAATGGTGGGCGTTGTCGGAATGCTTAGAGCCAGCGCTTTTTCATTCATGGACTTTAAAGTTTCTGTGTTACATTTCCTGGTGCAATTAGCCACATTTTTCAGCCAATAACCCTCGAAATAGCTTCAGACAGAGCAATCTATGCAAAAAACAGTAACAATCAAATTGGACACCGGAACGCTTCAGCTCGATTTGGAGCCCGGAAACATTCCTCTTAAGCGTTTGCTGGGTTTTGCTGCGCGGGTAAGCAGTAAGCGTAAATTTTTACTGGTCAGCAAGGTATTGGGCAAGCATTATCCGGTATCGCCCAAAACCATGAGCTGGTCCTATCGCGCCTTGGCAAGAGCCGTATTAAAGAAAGGGGCGGGGCGGTCTTCACTGTGGATAGGCATGGCGGAGACCGCAACGGGTCTGGGTTACGGGGTGTTCGAGTCGGCTTGCCATGGCGGATTGCAAGATGCCTTGTTTTTACAAACTACCCGTTATCATCTGTCCGGCATCGATCGGCTTGAATTTGAAGAAGCTCATAGTCATGCTACTGATTTTTTTCTGTATTATCCTGCTAATCCGGATTACCGGAAGCAGTTTTTAAATGCAGAAACCCTGGTGTTAATCGATGATGAAATCAGCACGGGAAAAACCTTTTTACGCCTGATTAAAGCCTATCAGTCTGTGAATCCAAGGTTGCGTAAAGTGTTTATCGTTAGCCTGGTGAATTTCGCGCATCCTGATGACCGCGCCGCGCTTGAATTACAGGCGGGTGTTGCGGTGGAGTGGGTTTGTTTAAGACAGGGCATATTGCATTTTGAAGACAGTCAAAATGCAGCCATTGATAAAATTAGCGTTAATGTTTCCGGCAATGGGGCCTGTAAAAAGCATTTAATGGCCTGGCCCGGGCGTCTTGGCATGGATGCCCCGGTTCGTTTAGAAAAGGATGTGGTGGAACAGTTAAGCAAGTGCGGTTTTAGCATCGAGTCCGGCGATCTCCGTCCCATTCTGGTGCTGGGCACGGGTGAGTGCAACGCTCCGGCTTATATGCTGGGGCGGGCGCTGGAGCAGGAAGGGTTAAAAGTAAAAGTGCAAAGCACGACACGTTCGCCGATTCACCAGGGCAACGATATTGCCCTGGCGTGCCGGTTTGAAGATAACTACGAAGACGGTATTCCCAATTTTATTTACAATTTGAACCCTGACGATTACCGGGAAATAATTCTGTGTCATGAAACGCCTCCGGGCGAGCCGCTAACCGGCCGGCTGAACGCATGGCAAGCCATTAGCGCGCGTTTTGAACTTCAACAGCATAACTCAAATCATGCAAAGCTTCATTTTTTTAGACCTTGACGACACGCTGTTCCAGACCTTGAGAAAATGCGCTGGCGCTGATGATCCCAGGCTGCAAGCACGGGCTTTTTTGCCTGACGGCACGCCTAATTCCTTCGCTACGCACAAGCAGCAATGGTTATGGCATTGGCTGTCACTTGGCTTCAAAATCGTGCCGGTCACGGGGCGTGATGTTCATGCCTTTGAGCGAGTTGCTCTGCCTTTTCAGGAAGAGGTGGTATTGAATCATGGCGCTGTAATTCTGGATAAGCGACGTAATATTGATAACGCATGGATGGATGGAATGATGCATGCTTTACCCGAATATCATGAAAAATTGCTGGATCTGTGGGCGGAAGTTGAGTCGTTTTGCCGGCGTCATAACGGTTTTAAACCCCGGCTGGTGCATGATTTTGATATAACATGGTATGGCGTGATCAAGCATGCGGACGGTACTGAAACAAGCCTGAGATTGTTGCTGGACAGCGTTATCCAAGCGCATCCGCATATTCTTGACGGCAAATTATACTGGCATCTGAACGGCAACAATCTTGCGGTATTGCCGGAAATTATTAACAAAGAAAGCGCGGTAAGTTATTTGATTGACGGCTACAAACAACAGCATCCGGAATTATTGACATTCGGTGCGGGAGACAGTAAATCCGATGCGCCGTTTATGGGCCTGTGTGATTACGCCCTAATTCCAAAAAATACGCAATTGTCTCAATCGCTGATATTCGCCGGATGAAAAGTATGACTCCTTTCACCGGCAATGCTGTCAACTTAGGCGGTGTAAAGCCCTTGCCGGAGGGAGCGCGCGGGCGTGCTCTTGATTTTAATGCATTGCCTTTCACAGGCAGTTACACGTTGAACGATGTGCGGTTTTTGTTAAAACCGGTGACCTTGGCGGATACGCCGGTTCATATCAAGGAGATGCTGATTCAGTCCGGTAAAAAGCATTATTCTGAAATGCTGACCCACGAGTCCTTGCCGCCGGATGACTATTTGCAGCTATTTTACCGCGCCATGTCCCTGAATCAGGATAAAATGGCGGAACATCTTTGGCTGCTGGCGAAAGGTATTTTGTCTACCCGTGCGCAAGGCATAACTCTGGTATCATTAGTCCGCGCGGGAACGCCGGTGGGCGTATTGCTCAAGCATGTTTTAAAACGTTATTTCAATACCAGTGCTGAACATTATTCCATTTCCATCCTGCGGGATGCCGGCCTGGACCTAAATGCACTGCGCTATATTTTGCAAAAGCACCCGCCGGAATCCCTGGTGTTTGTGGATGGCTGGACAGGAAAGGGAGTTATAGCGCGGCAGTTGGCAGCCAGTTTACAGGCTTTTGCGCTTAGTGACGGCATTTCCATACCAGCCGAGTTGTACGTGATGACCGATTTGTCAGGTTGGGCGGCGGTTGCGGCTTCATCGGAAGATTATTTAATTCCATCCTGCATTCTGAATGCTACGATATCAGGGCTGGTTAGCCGGTCCGTTTATGACAAAAACACGGCTAGCCCCGCTGATTTCCATGGCTGTCTTTATTATGAGCAGTTTGCCAGTGACGACTTATCTAATTATTTTATCGATGCGATACTTGCGAGAGTGGATATGATAGGAGCTGAATTTAGAGATACACTCAGAATACTCCCCCGAAATCGTCAACAATTACAAACACAATCCCGGCGGTTTCTGGAATGGATTGCCGGACAATACGGAATTACCCGGCACAACTATATCAAGTCAGGTATTGGCGAGGCGACGCGTGTTCTGCTGCGCCGGGAAGCGCGGCTTTTGCTGTTGCAGGATTTGGATTCGGAAGCAACGCTGCATTTACGCTGGCTGGCTGAGTTCAAGTCAATTCCAATAGAGGTTTTTAAGGATTTACCGTATCGTGCGGCAGCGTTAATCAAAGAGCTTGAATTATGAACAAAATGTTAAAGTTGTTTTCGCCCTGGTGTTTGGGCGCTCCGCTTTATATGCCTGGAAATCGCCGCGATCTTATGGAAATTGCCAATGGCGAGAAGCATTCCCTGTTGCGCTCAATGATTTTCTGTACCGAGGATGCCGTGTCGAGCTCCGATGTGGCCAGTTGCGTGCGCCATATCGGCTTATGCTTGCAAGGCTTCCGGGATTCTCCCAAGCGATTCCGGTTTATCCGGGCCAGAAATCCGGATATATTGTCCCGGTTGCTGGATCTTCCCGATATTGAAAAAGTGGATGGCTTTGTTCTGCCGAAATTCAACCAAGACGTGTTTCATGCCTATTTTGATCAATTGCAGGGTACGCCATTCAAGGTCATGCCCACTCTTGAAACCAAAGAGGTTTTTGATTTTAACGCAATGAGTGAGTTACGGCAGGGTTTATTGCAGGATGATATTGCCGGGCGGGTCCTGATGCTTAGAATTGGCGGGAACGACCTGATGAATCTTTTAGGTATCCGCAGACCGCGGTCTTCCACGATTTATGAAACGCCGCTAGGCGGTGTGATCTCGCAACTGGTGACTATTTTCAGGCCTTACGGATTTTCGCTGTCCGCGCCGGTGTTTGAATATCTGGATGATTCAGATACGTTGCAAAAAGAAATGAAGCTGGATTTGGCCTTTGGTTTAACGGGTAAAGCCGCCATTCATCCAGCTCAAGTACCGGCTATTGAATCCGCGTATGCCGTTGATGCGGAGGACTACGAGATGGCGCTCAGTCTGAGCGACAGACAAGCCCCGGCGGTCTTTAAAATGCACAATGCAATGTGCGAAGTGGCTACCCATCAGCAATGGGCGGAAAATATCATAAACAGGCAAATGTGTTATGGCGTCAAAGACGGCTTATTAACGAAAGAATATGCCGGGTCGTCAGTTTAAAAGTTCATGATTCAAAAGCGTCAAAAGACAAGCAAGCAAGTAAAACTAAAATTAACCCCTACATAACTTTAAACCAGGAGAGCACTAATGAGTTTCGACAGTTTTCTTAGCCAACTAAAAACCAAGGCCAATGAATTAAAAACCGAGGCCTTAAAATTTAAAAACAAGGATTTTCTGAATGCAGCGATGGCGGGTTCAGCCCTGGTTGCAATGGCGGACGGCAGCATCAGTTCCGAAGAAAAACAAAAAATGATCAAATTCATCGAAAGCAATGATGCGCTGTCGATTTTTACCACCAGCGATGTAATCAAAGCCTTTCAGGATTTTGTCGGTCAACTGGAGTTTGATAAAGACATAGGCGAAGCCAAGGCTTATCAGGCAATAGGCAAAATGAAGTCTAACTCTGAAGCTTCGCGCCTGCTGGTTCGCATGATTATCTCCATCGCCTCGTCAGATGGTCTTTTTGATAATGATGAAAAAAAGGTAGCCGTTAAAATAGCCAAGGAACTAATGCTTGATCCGTCTGAATTTGAGCTGTAAATTTTTTCCGGGGCGGGTGTAAGTTAACTCGCGAAAATGACTTTCCTTGAAAGCCGCCACTGGTTCACAGAGTCTAAATTAAGTTTAATCGTGAATCCGTGGCGGTTTATTATTATTTGCGTGTCGCCTCAGTAACCCTGCGTAATCATTTCCAAGCCGGTTAATTCTCCGGATAACCGGGTGATTCCGGATTCAATCCCGCCATCATCGAACAGGCTTATCAAGCGATAACCGGGGGTGGCGGTGTCCAGGCTCAAGGTTGCGCTTTCCGGTTTAAACTGGAAGCAGGTTGACGGCGAGCCAAGGATGCGGACAGACCCGCTCGTAATATCCATAATTTGATGGATATGTCCTGTTGTGACGGCTTTCACTTGCGGATATTGTTTGATTATTGTCAGGAACTCCGGGCTGTTTTCTATCATCATGGTATCCATAAAGCTGTGGGTTTCCAGGCAATGATGATGAACGGCAATAAGCGCATGGCAGTCCGGCTTGCTAATTAAACAGTCCTCAAGAAATAGCAATTCCTGTTTTGACAAAAGACCTTCAGGCATATCATTGGGTTTCTTGCTGTTTAGGCAAATCAGTTGCCAGTTTTCCAGGAAAATTTGTTTGCGGCAGTTAACCAGTCCGGTATTAAAAATCCGCTGCATCAGTTCATAATCATCATGATTGCCGGGAAGGCAGATGCAGGGAGTATTACAGGCTTCAAGTCTGTCCAGGATGCGCTGGTAGCTTGCCGGGCAAGGATATTGGGCAAGGTCGCCCGTTAGCAGAATTAAATCAAAATGATGATGTTCAGCAAAGGCGAGTTCAAGCACGGCATGGAAATAATGTTCTGTATTGATGCCCAGAAAGGTCTCGTCCCGCCCCGGCATGATATGCAGGTCTGTTATTTGCAATAGTGATACGGGAGCCATAAGAGTGGTTAGTCAATGTCCTTGCAAAGAATTTTGGAATTTCTTTGCGGATTGTACAGCGCCCTGAGCGGTCCGGGAAGGCTATTAATATCCGACGATAAAAAACCGCGCTCAATAAACCAGTGCATGGTTTGCGTTGATAGAACGAATAGTTTTTTAAGGCCCAGCTTTCCGGCTTTGCGATAAACATAGTCAAGCAAGCGGTTGCCGCGGGCCGAGCCCTGATAATCGGGGTGGACGGCAAGGCAGGCGATAGCGCCGAAATGTCCTTGTTCATTGGGATGCAAGGCCGTGCAGCCAATGATCAATCCGTCCCGTTCGATGACGATATAATCGGCTATTTCCATTTCAACTTTTTCTCTGGAACGTTTTGCCAATATGCCTTGCTGCTCCAGGGGCTTGATTAATTCCAGAATGCCGACGATATCGTTCATCGTTGCCGGGCGTAGTTCTTCAAAAGGCGTGGAACTGATCAACGTGCCGATACCGTCACGGCTGAATAATTCCAGCAACAGAGCGCCGTTGATGCTCCGCTTAATCAAATGAACCCGTTCTATACCGGAACGGCAACTTTGAATGGCCGCTTTAAGAGGCAGGCTGACGGTGTCGTCTATGTCCTGATGTTGATGCAGGAAAGCATTCGCCTCAACGGTTGTCATTTGCCGTATTTGCTCGCTGTTATCAGGGTTGCGGCAACTTTGTTCCGTTAGTAAAATTAACTTTTCCGCTTTTAAAGCAATCGATACGGCTGTGGCGACCTGTTCAGCGGACAGATTAAAAATTTCCCCGCTGGGTGAGTAGCCAATAGGCGAGATCAGCACGACATTGTTCTGGTCGAGTTGCTGATGAATGGCGGCGCTGTCAATCCGGCGAACTTCACCAGTATGGCAGTAATCAATTCCATCGATCACGCCGATGGGTTTGGCGGTGACAAAATTGCCTGAAGCAACTTTCAATCCCGATCCCGCCATTGGCGAATTCGCCAAACCCATGGATAACAGCGCCTCAATTTCCACGCGGACTAATCCGGCAGCTTCTTTTACACATTGCAGGGCCAGATCGTCGGTAATGCGCAAGTGCTTATGGAAGAGAGCGGGGGCGTTGAGTTTATCAAGACGCTGGTCGATCTGCGGGCGTATGCCGTGAACCAGAACCAGGCGTATGCCGAGGCTGCTGAGTAAGGCAAAATCGTGGACATGATGATCAAAATCATCGGCCAGCACCGCTTCGCCGCCAAAAGTAATCACAAAGGTTTTGTTGCGGTGCGCGTGGATGTAGGGCGATGAGTCTCTAAACCAGGCGACGAATGATTTTTGTGAGTCCATGAATGTGTTGTTAACAAGGTGGTACGCATCGCTTATCTTCAAGTACGATGCCGTTGGTACGGGACACGGAAACTTTTTGCGCCAGCGAATTTATGTTTAATTCAACGGGCGCTTGAGGGATTGTTTTCCAGTTCGCATGGTTAACAGCGGACCGTTTGAATCATGGCGGTAATATATAGCGCTGCACGGTAAACATCAAGCGTTAACAGCGCCTTAAAAACTTTAGTTGACTTCGATAAAGGCAGGCGTCGATAATTTCCACAATTGATTGCTGATTTTCGTGTAAAGACAATAGTCTGTTCGATTTCGGCTGAACGATCATGGAAACAGGTATTAACCCTGTTTTCACAATAAAGAGTAAACATGGCCTTTCCGGAACAGGATATTTACAAATTCCAGGCTTCCGGACATTGGGTAAAAGAGGCGACTCGCTTTTTTGGCAAAAATCCAGCAAACCAATATTTAATAAAGGAAATTAATTACATGCAATTTAAACTCTTGCTTTCAACAGGCGCTTTACTACTTGGTTCAGTTCCCTTCGCTGCCAATGCGTCCCTTGTTATCTATGCAACTTGGGGCGGCAATGTTTCCTCCGCCGAGCAGGCTGCTTTCAATTATGCCGCTCAAGAGTTTGAAAACTTGTTCACCAACAACATCACCGTGAACATTACGGTGCAAGGCGACCCGAATACGGGCCTGGGTGGCAGCTTATCTTATATTGATGTGTTTCCTAACCCCCGTTTCAATACTGACTACAGTTACAGTACTGTCAGAAGCGCTATCAATGCCTCCTATGGTTCCAATTTATTGCCGGTTATAGATCCTGCTGGCTCCGGGAGTGTTTTTGGCATGACAACCGCAGAAGCCAAGGCATTAGGCCTGATAAGTCCTACTAGCTCGACTTCAGACGGCACATTTTCCTTCAACCCGAACTTGACATACGCGACTGATCCCAATGCCCGGGCGGTGGCTGGCGCATACGACTTTATCGGGATTGCCGAACACGAAATTTCCGAGATTCTGGGCAGAGTTCCCGGACTTAATGATCAGACGGCAGGGACGAAGTTCTTAACCCCTCTGGATCTTTTCCGCTATACGGCGCCTGGAACGATTAGCCTTAGCCCAACCGCGACCGGGGTTTATTTTTCAATTGATGGCGGCAATACCAATTTGCAGGGTTTCAACTCTAGATCCGGCGCTGATCCCCAGGATTGGAATGGTTCAAATCCCAACGATTCGTTCAATGCTTTCCTTAGTGCTGGCGTGGGTGCTTCTATCTCGGCTGTTGACATCACCACGATGAAAGCGCTTGGCTATCAGCTCGCAGCACCGGTTCCGCTTCCCGCCTCAATTTGGCTGTTCGTTTCCGCACTGTTAGGCATGGGTGGGTTTAGCAGGAGACGCAACAAATAGAGGCGGCAAATGTTGGGTTAGGCTGTTGCCCGGCAATTGCTCCTGCGTTGCTTTACCTCCTGCATCTATTCAGTCGTAACCAAACCTACACCTACTGGGTAAGGCAAAATCGTGGACATGATGATCAAAATCATCGGCCAGCACCGCCTCGCCGCCAAAAGAAATGACAAAGGTTTTATTGCGATGCGCGTGGATGTAGGACGATGAGTCTCTAAAACAGCTGACGAAAAGATTTTTGTGGTTCCATGATGGCTATTTTCTCGATTGCCAATAATTGGGCTGTTTTCTTAGGTGCATGACAGCAATTATTTCTATCTGAGCCGGTTTTGTTCGAAAAATAATTGCATAAGGAAAGTGCAACAGCCGACATTTCCTGACATCGTCATCTATCGTTCGATATAACAACGGATTTCGGCATACTCTATTGATAGCATCTTCAAGAGCTTCAATAAAGCGTTTTTCTAAACCCGCTTGTTGTTTTTTATAAAATAAAATGGTCTGCTCCAGTTCCTCTCTTGCTTGAGGATGCAGGAAATATTTCATAAATAACGTGTTTTCAACTTGTCCATAAATTGTTCACCATCAATCAATAGTGAAGGATTGGTATCTATTTCCTTACAGCGTTTTTGTATTTCTTGCCGCCATGCTTCTGAAACAACAAAGTCTTCTTCATAATCCAGACTTTCCAGCAATATCTCCGCGATATAAGCTCTTAAAGCAGGCTCAAGCTTCAATGCCTGCTCGGTAATGGTTTCTATATTCATAAATTACCTCCAATTATTGTGCGTAGTGCGTTATAGCTAGCGTATTACACCAACATGCGGTGCCATACGAACGCCTTTTTCACCCTACGGATCGCGTCTTACCGTGTTGTCACATTCTCCATTTACAGCACGCGCGATTTTTTCGTAATTACAACAGGCTTTTTGCATACCACCGTACCAGATAGATAAGGGTGTGTCAGGATCATTTGAACTTTCAAATGCATCAATTTCATTTAATTTTTCAACACGCTCTGGATAGGTATGACCAGACCATTCCATAGATGTCGGTTCGTTACCAAAGAAGTTAATAGCTTGTTTAGCAGAGGATAACGCATCAGGACTTGATCTACTAACTGTCATAGTGTCACCATCCGCATAGTCTATAACTACCACTATAGTGGACCCCGAAATCCGGACAATAGTTTAAGCTATAGCCTGTTGTGAATGAAGAGGCAGATAATGAGCGAAAGCAAACGGAAAATTTTTACAGGCACGCAAAAAGCCAAGATTGCGCTGGAGGCGGTGAAGGGCACTAAAACAGTCAATGAGATCGCACAGGAGTTCGGAGTCCATCCGACCCAAGTGACGCAATGGAAGAAGGAATTGCTTGCCAATGCAGGCAGTTTATTTGAAGGCAAGCGTGGCCCTAAACCGGTCAATGCCCAGAGTGACCCAGACCGGTTGTACGCCAAGATCGGGCAACTCAACATGGAACTGGATTGGCTTAAAAAAAAGTCTGGACTCAGCCTGTAGTTGAGCGGCAGAAGTGGATAGAGCCAGGTGGATTACTTGCCCTATCCACGCAATGCAAGCTTCTCGCGGTGACGCGCTCGGTGGTGTATGACCAGAAAAAGCGTCCACAAAAAGCAGTCGACGAGTTTGAGTGCATGCTGTTGAACAAGCTCGATGAAGAGTACACGCGGCATCCGTTTTATGGGTCGCGGCGCATGACGAAATACTTATGTGGCTGTGGGTACGCAGTCAATCGCAAGCGGGTGCAACGCTTGATGCAAAAGTTGGGACTGGCCGGTATGGCTCCCGGCCCCAACACCAGCAAGCCACATCCGGAGCACAAGCTTTATCCGTACGTGTTAAGGGGCTTAGCTATTATCCGCCCCAATCAGGTATGGAGCACCGACATCACTTACATTCGACTACGGCACGGATTTGTGTATCTGGTTGCGATTATTGACTGGTACAGCCGCAAGATACTGTCATGGCGATTGTCGAACACGATGGATGCGGGATTCTGTGTGGATTGTTTGGAAGAAGCCATCAAGAACTATGGTGCGCCGGAGATCTTCAATACCGACCAGGGCCCTCAATTCACCAGTGACAGTTTCACTGGCGTATTGATCAAAAATGGCATCACCATTAGCATGGATGGGCGAGGCCGTGCTTTGGACAATATTTTTGTCGAACGGCTATGGCGCACGGTGAAATATGAAGATGTGTACTTGAAGGGATACGAAAACATGCCGGATTTACTATTGGGGTTGACGCAGTACTTCCTGTTTTACAACGAGGAAAGGCTACATCAATCGTTGGACTATACAACACCGGATAGGGTGTATCAGACAGCAACGGGTGGCGGCGCCAAGATTGTGGATAAATTTAACAAGCCGGCAGAAACATTAGGTATTGAACTTACGAACGTCAGCGAAAGTTGAGGTTAAAAAGAGCGGATATTGGTTTAAAGCCTCTACCGGCGGTCTCCATGTGGACAAAGCGTGAATTTCCTTCGGAACGTGTGGATAAGCTGATAGAAAACTGCTTAGGCAGTTTACCACGAGCTTACCCACACTAATTCACCCTTTGACCACATTCCGCCGCAGTAAACATAAAGGAATATCAAAATGCCTGCGGCGCAATAATAACAATGTATTGAAATGAAAAAGGAAATGACTTAATTTTTGAATAATTTGTTGTGGGCAATAGGGAGTACTCTACTCCGTATAGAAGAATTGGGACAGCGCCATTCAGCTGTAATGTGGACAGGACTCTATCTTAAACTCAATGAATATTTGTCTGGACAGAGGGGGCCACTTTACTGGACGCCTGCGGTTATTACGATAGCCTGAAAATAATAAATTCAAGTGTTCATCGGCGAAACCATATCCCAGAAATAAAACCCCTTCACACTCATGGACTAATCGGTCCAGTTCAGCATGATATGTTCTGAATGGTTGGTATTGCAGTTGCAATAACTTCCCGTATCCAATCACAATTTCAGAGCTGTGCAAAACCAACCCTTCTTTGGTATGTGTATTTGATCGTCCTCTAGCCCCTCCAGAATCTCGATTATAGGTTTTGGATAGATCATCTATCCATTTCAAATCACGCCAAGAATCGAAGTGAACTGAACCGTGAAGATGCAACAAGCATCGCCAGTTTTTGCGATCAAAAATAGTTTCGGGCTTAAATAATCCTGTGGTAGGATCGAAACCTGTATTTATGGGGTGTAATGCTTGGTATACAAGATTATCGTAGTTAAGGCTGACAATAGCTAACTCAAAATCATTATCCAATCTCCTTAAAAAACTATTCCATTGGTCCAATTGATCTTTGTAATTACACTCAACTTTTTGACACCTTTCTCTAAATTCTTGGAGTAGTGATTCAATCAAATGGTCTACTAGAGAATCTAAAACACGCGAATCTGTTTTTTGGTGCCTACCAGAACGACGAATATCTGGTAGTTTCCTTCCGCTCAGAAAAGCGCCAATAGAAGAGGTATAAACACCATTTAAGAAAAAGGCGGGCAAGAGATACAAAACATATAAAACTTCTTCAAAATTAGTTGGTGTTCTAAGATGATTCTCTAAATGATCTTTTTTATACCTTTCAATTTCACGTACAAAAAATGAATATAGGCTTCCGTACTTGTTGGCAGCTAAGGGATAATCGTCTTTTGCCCATTAAGGAATAGGTTATTGATGCACCTAACCGAAGGCATACCAAGCTCTATTGATGCTCCCGCACCGACAACCACTAGGATCTTTTTCTTTCGAGACATTATTGCCCTTAAACTTTTATTTAGTGATATAAATTTTAGAGCCATAGGTTGGGTTAGGCTATAGCCGTAACCCAACACATCGAAGCGGCAATGTTGGGTTACGCTTATCGCTAACCCAACCTACATCAATCCAGATTATCAGTCACCGCGCCCAACGAAGCAGAACTCACCAGCTTGGCATATTTCGCCAATACGCCACGGGTATAACGCGGAGCGGGTTGCTGCCATTTTTCAAGGCGGCGCGCCATTTCGTGTTCGTTGATAACCAGTTTCAGTTCATTGTTTTCGGCATCTATCGTGATGGTGTCGCCATTTTCAACGATTGCTAAAGGGCCGCCAACGTAGGCTTCAGGTGTAATGTGTCCGACTACAAAGCCGTGAGTGCCGCCGGAAAAACGGCCATCGGTTATCAAGGCCACTTCTTTTCCTAAGCCTTTGCCCATAATTGCGGAAGTGGGTGAGAGCATTTCGCGCATGCCGGGGCCGCCTTTGGGGCCTTCGTAGCGGATTACGATAACATCGCCTTTGACGATGTCGCCGTTCAATATGCTCTGCAAGGCCTGTTCTTCGGCGTCGAATACTTTGGCGGTGCCGATGAAACGCAGACCTTCCTTGCCGGTGATTTTTGCAACCGCGCCGCCGGGCGCAAGATTGCCGTACAAGACCACTAGATGACTGTCTTTTTTAATCGGATGATCCAGGGAATGAATCATATCCTGGCCTTCGGGATAGGGTTTCACAGCCGCTAAATTCTCCGCCAGGGTCTTTCCGGTTACCGTCAGGCAGCCGCCGTGCAGCAAGCCTTCGTCCAGCAGGATTTTCATCAGTGGTTGAATGCCGCCTATTTCGATCAGTTCGGCCATCTGGTAACGGCCGCTGGGTTTTAAATCGGCAAGCATGGGCACGCGCTTGCCGATGCGGGTGAAGTCATCCAGAGTAATGTCAACGTTTGCGGCATTTGCCATTGCCAGAAGATGCAAGACTGCGTTGGTCGAGCCGCCAAGCGCGATGACTACGGTAATGGCGTTCTCAAAAGCGGCCTTGGTCATGATGTCGCTGGGCTTGATGTCATTCTTCAGCAATTCCAGGACGGCAGCGCCGGCGCGTTCGCAGTCCAGCTTTTTATCATTTGAGATAGCGGCCTGGGCTGAACTGTTGGGTAAGCTCATGCCCAGCGCTTCGATCGCGGAAGCCATAGTATTCGCGGTATACATGCCGCCGCAGGAACCCGCGCCGGGAATTGCCTTGGCTTCAATTTGAGCCAGTTCGGCATCATCGATCTGGTTGTTGGCTCTGGCGCCGACCGCTTCAAAGACTGAAACAACATCGAGTTTTTTGTCATTATGACACCCCGGCATGATGGTGCCGCCGTATACGAAAATCGCCGGACGATTCAGGCGTGATAGGGCTATCATGCAGCCCGGCATATTCTTGTCGCAACCGCCGATCGCAACAATGCCGTCAAAACCCTGGCAGCCAACGACGGTTTCAATGGAGTCGGCGATCACTTCGCGTGACACCAGCGAATATTTCATGCCCTCGGTGCCCATTGATATGCCGTCGGATATCGTGATGGTATTAAAGATAACCGCTTTGCCATCGGCTTTGTCAACGCCCGATGCAGCCGCATCAGCCAGTTTGTTGATGTGCATGTTGCACGGCGTCACCATGCTCCAGGTTGAGGCAATGCCGATTTGCGGTTTGATAAAGTCTTCATTTTTAAAGCCGACCGCGTGCAGCATGGCGCGGCTTGGCGCACGTTCCATGCCGTCAACGACTAAAGAAGAAAAGGTGCGGGTGTTGTGGTCATCTGAATGAGCCATGTGATCGATTCCTGATGTTAAGATAATAATGGGCAAAGGTGAAAGTCACAGAAATATGGATTCCTTGGCTTTTTGCCTTGTTCCTTAAAATGAATCCCAGCTGTTTTTGCGCCGCCAGCCGAGTTTGGGCAGAATAAATCCTAATATAACCCCGGCAAGAGCGAGTATGCCGCCATACAGGAACCAGTCCTGGCTGGCGCTGTCTTTTAATGCCTGGTTTTCAAGTTTTAATTGCTGCAATTCCCGGTCCGCACTGACGAAGCGTTCCCGAAGATCATCACGTTCATTTTTTAATTGAGAGCAGTTGGAGGACGTCATTTTCAATTCGCCAAGTTCTCTTTTTAACTGATCGCGTTCATTAGCCAATGATTGTTCGAGAGTCGTTCCAGGCGTGATAGAACTTTTAACTTGAGTTAATTCAGTCTTGAGTGCGGTATTTTCAGTCTGTAACGATTCAATAAGTTTGCTGCTGGTTTCGTTTTTGTTGAGAACGGGCAATTGAGTTGTAATATGCCGGGACTCAATGAAGCCTTCTATGCCGTTAATCGTGCGAACCCGCGTGAATCCGCTTTTTTTGTTTACTTTAATAACAGTCAGCGGAGTTCCTATGGCGAGCGTTTGCAACACTTTGCCCCGCATACTTTCTTCGCTTTTCAGCGTTAAAGCCAGATTGGTCGTAACGTAGACAGTTTCGGCCTCCGCTAGGCCGAAAGTTAAAATCAAGATAAGAAAGGCGCTTAGTATAGTTTTCACGGGTGTATTCCGTTAATAGTCGTCGGGTAACGCCGATTCTAACGTTATTTTTTGCACAGGAGAAATTCGAGTAGCGCTTTTTGCGCATGCAGGCGATTTTCAGCTTCAGCGAAGACCACGCTCTGTGGTCCATCTATTACTTCTGCAGTTACTTCTTCGCCCCGGTGAGCAGGCAGGCAGTGCATAAATAGCGCATCCTTGTGCGCTGCGTTCATGATTGCGGCGTTGATCTGATAGTCTTTAAAAACTAGTTCGCGTTGTCTTTGTTCTTCCTCTTGTCCCATGCTGGCCCAGACATCCGTAACGCAGAGGTCAGCATTTTGGGCTGCCTCTAATGCGGTATTAAAAAGTCTGACGCGTTCGCCGGCAGCCTTGATAAATTGCGGTAAAGGCTGGTAACCGGCCGGGCAGGCAATGTTTAAATTGAAATCCAGCAGCATTGCGGCATGAATATAAGAATGGCACATGTTATTGCCGTCGCCAATCCATGTTACTGTTTTGCCTTTAATGTCGCCGCGAAATTCAAAATAAGTCTGCATATCGGCAAGCAGCTGGCAAGGATGTTGTTGATCGGTTAAGCCGTTAATAACAGGAACACTGGAGTGCCGTGCAAATATCGTTACGGTTTCGTGCTTGTCGGTTCTTAGCATGATGCAGTCAACCATGCTGGAAATAACTTTGGCGCTGTCCTGCACCGGTTCGCCCCGGCCCAGTTGAGTGTCTCTCGGGGACAAAAACGAGGCGTTGCCGCCAAATTGGGTCATGCCAGCCTCAAACGAGATGCGGGTGCGTGTCGATGATTTTTCAAAAATCATCGCTAACAAGCGGCCCTTTAACGGTTGGTAATCCGGGTCGTGATTATTTTTTAGTTCTATGGCTCTATTGATTATGCCGCGAAATTCTTCGCCGGATAAATCGAGCAGGCTGGTGAAATGTCTGGGATTCATGATAAGGTCTTTTGTGCAGTCTGTTCAGTGTATTCAGTAATCAGGGTCGATAAAGTGTCTACAAGCTGTTTGATTTGATGCCCGTCGATTATTAACGGCGGCAGCAAACGGATAGTGGTTTCATTGGTGACATTAATTAACAGGCGCTGTTGCAATGCTGAGTTGACTAATTCAGCGCAGGGACTGTCGAGTTCGATACCGATCATCAAGCCTTTATGGCGGATATCGACAATATGTTTATTACCGTGCAGGCGTTCAATGAATCCGGCGCAGATAGCTTGGCCTTTTTGCAGGGCCTGTTCGATCAGATTTTCTTCATCCAGTACCTCCAGCACCGCCAAAGCCGCGCTACAGGCTAAGGGATTGCCGCCAAATGTAGAACCGTGATTCCCGGCGGTAAGCAACTGCGCGGCTTTGCCGCGCGCAAGACACGCGCCAATCGGCACGCCATTCCCCAGCGCCTTGGCCAGGGTGCATACGTCAGGAATTATGTTATTGTGCTGGAAGGCGAGAAATTTTCCGGTACGGCCTATGCCCGTCTGGATTTCATCCAGCATCATCAGCAACTCATGCTGGTCGCACAGGCTGCGTATCCGGTTCAGGTAATCAGCCGCGGGGATATTGACGCCGCCTTCGCCTTGTACGGGCTCAACCAATACGGCAACGATATTTTTATTTTGCTCGAGCGCTTGCTTGATCGCGTTTACATCGTTATAGGGAACCCGCGCAAAACCCGCAACCAGCGGCGCAAAGCCTTGCTGTACTTTACTGTTTCCGGTGGCGCTTAGCGTTGCCAGGGTGCGGCCATGAAAACTTTTTTCCATGACCATAATCGCAGGGTTTTCTATGCCTCTTTCATGTCCGTACTTGCGGGCCAGCTTGATAGCCGCTTCATTCGCCTCGGCGCCCGAATTACAGAAAAATACGTTATCCATGCCGCTTTTTTCAGTCAGTTTGTCGGCCAGGTGCTCTTGTGCGGCGATTTTATAGATATTGGAGGTGTGCAGCAGTTTTTTACTTTGCGCGCAGATAGCCTGGTGTATTGCCGGATGTGCATGCCCCAAATTGCACACTGCAATGCCGGAAAGGGCGTCCAGATACCGGTTATTATTTTCGTCAATCAGCCACGCGCCTTCTCCCCGTGCAAAGGTGACGGGTAAGCGGCTATAGGTTGGCATAATATGGCTGGTCATGGTTTCCGCCCGCAAACGAAGATCAGGCGGCTATCAACCGCCTGATAAAAAAATGTCCGATTATAAGTATCAATCTGATCTCAGGCAAGCGATGGATTACAATATTAGCTTTTTTAACTCGCGTAAAATTGATAGAATTAAGCCAATTTTTATTTATTTTGAGTGATAGCTATGAGCGTTTTAGAAAGAATCAAAGACCAGATTGAAAATAACCCGGTTGTTTTGTATATGAAAGGTTCGCCTGATTTTCCACAATGCGGCTTTTCAGGCCAAACAGTACAGGTATTGGATGCCTGTCAGGCAAAGTACATGCACGTTAACATTTTTGAAGATCCGGAGTTGCGTGACGCGCTTAAGGCGTATTCCAATTGGCCTACTTATCCGCAATTGTATATCAACGGTGAATTGGTCGGCGGTTGTGACATCGTCATCGATTTGTATAAAAAGGGCGAGTTGGTCACAATGTTGGCAGCCGCCGGCAGCATAGAGGACTAAAATATTGGCGCATGGATGACCTGGGCGACTTTGGATTTGCACGGATTTTTAAAGCTTCATCCGGCACAATCCTTTGTCACTCTGTCATCCGTGTGCTGATTTGTTGCTACAATCAAGCGCTTCAAGCCGTTTCCAGCGGTTGACAATCATGCAAAATAGTTCCGCAGTCTTTTCAGCATCATATAGCGCTGAATGCGCTTTGTCGTTGTCCCATTCCAGGCCCGCAGTCTGGGCGATTTTCGCCAGAACCGTCTGTTGATAAGCCAGTCCTCCCAAAGTAGCCGTGTCAAAAGTGCTGAATGGATGGAAAGGACTGCGTTTTATTTGAGTACGTTGAATGGCGGCATTTAAAAAGCCGATATCAAAAGCAGGATTGTGTCCTACCAGAATTGCCCGCGTGCAATTGTTACGCTTTACGGCATGTTTGATGGGCTTAAACAGCATGTCCAGCGCGTCTTTTTCATCGATAGCCATGCGAAAGGGGTGAAACGGGTCTATGCCATTAAACTTAAGAGCCGCGGCGTCCAGTTCGGAATTTTTAAAGGGGATGACATGCGTTGAGTAGCGTTCGGTGATTTCCAGGTCATTGTTACTATTCAGTTCAACAATTACGGTGGCAATTTCCAGCAAGGCATTTTTTTTGGGATTAAATCCGGATGTTTCTATGTCGACGATTACAGGGAGAAAGCCTCTAAAGCGTTGAGCCAAAGGAATTGCAGGTGTATCCATTTTGTCGGGTTCGGCCAGTTATGTCGAAAAGGTAAGGCATGTTACGCCAAGTTGGATGCTTGGACTTGAAATATTGCGTTTTTACCGGATTTTCCAGCTCAGTTCTTCGTTCGCCATAAGCGGCGTGATAGATAGGCTGTCTTCTCCGTAAGCGGCCGGAACCGTCCAAGCGGATTTTTCTAAAGTAATAGTCCCGGAATTTCTGGGCAAGCGGTAAAAATCCGCGCCGTAAAAACTGGCGAACCCTTCCAGTTTATCTAATGAACCGGCGCGTTCAAATGCTTTCGCGTAAAGTTCCAGCGCTGCATGAGCGCTGTAACAGCCGGCGCAGCCGCACGCGCTTTCTTTTAATGAAGTCAGATGCGGCGCGCTGTCCGTACCTAAAAAGAACTTCGGATTCGCGCTGGTCGCAGCGGCGACCAGCGCCAGACGGTGATGTTCCCGCTTGATTATGGGTAAGCAATAATAATGCGGGCGTATGCCGCCTGCAAGAATGGCGTTACGGTTAAACAACAGATGCTGGGGGGTAATGGTTGCAGCAACATTAGCGCCCGCTGCTTCCACGAACTGCACGGCTTCTGAGGTGGTGACGTGTTCGACAACAATGCGCAACCCTGGGAAGCTGCCGGCAATACCGGTCAAACTGGTGTCAACAAACACCCGTTCTCGGTCAAAAATATCACAGCGCTCATCGGTCACCTCACCGTGAATCAGTAACGGAATGTCATATTTTTCCATTGCCTCCAGTAACGGATAAACGGCTTTTATATCAGCAACGCCGGAATCCGAATTGGTCGTTGCGCCTGCCGGGTACAATTTAAAGGCATAAACATGATCAGATCCGGCGGCCATTTTGATTTCAGCCGCCGTAGTGGAGCCGGTCAGATAAAGCGTCATCAAAGGCATAAAATCAAAACCGGCTGGCACGGCTTGCAAAATCTCTTCGCGATACGCTAAGGCCTGAGCCGCCGTGGTTACCGGAGGCTTAAGATTCGGCATGATTATAGCCCGTGCGAATTGCCTGACGGTATGCGGTAATACGGTTTTTAAAACAGCGCCGCTGCGCACATGTGCGTGCCAGTCATCGGGGCGGGTTATGGTTATTGTTTTCATTGTTGGCGCTGTGTCTGTAAAATAGCGGGTTATTTTATAGTAAGTACTTGGAAAAACTAAATTCAGTCCTTATCTTGGTTATTATTTTTTGTTATCGGAGTCGTCAATGCCAATTTACGAATATCAATGTCAATCCTGTGGTCATGAGCACGAAGCGTTACAGAAGCTCGGTGCTGAACCCCTGGTTATTTGCCCGGCCTGCACGAGACCGGAATTAATGAAAAAAATTTCTGCCGCCGGATTCAGATTAAAAGGCAGCGGCTGGTATGAAACCGATTTTAAAAGCGGCGCCAAGAAAAATGTAGCTGGAGAAGCATCCGTTGCGCCCTGCGCTTCGAAATCCGGCGGTTGTGCTGCGGGTGAATGTAAAAGCAGTTAATAAAACAGGTGCAAGGTTAAAGCCGGCCACGTTTTTACCTTGCGCATGGTCTCTTAAAATCTCAATTGATAAATAACTTTTTAATAAACAGGGAAAATTTATGCGTACCCACAAGTGCGGAGAATTAAATACACAACAGCTAGGCGAAACCGTTTCCATCTGCGGTTGGGTACATAGACGACGCGACCATGGCGGCGTTATATTTATCGACCTCAGAGACCGCGCCGGCTTGGTGCAAGTCGTGGTTGATCCCGATGTGGCCGAAACTTTTGCCATTGCTGAGCATGTCCGCAGTGAATACGTCTTAAAAATAACGGGCTTGGTCCGTGACCGTCCAGCAGGCACAATCAACGCCAACATGCACTCCGGCGCAATTGAAATACTGGCCAAGGATATTGAAGTCCTGAATGAATCCGAAACCCCGCCGTTCCCTATAGAAAGCGAGATAGAAGTCAACGAGGAGCTGCGCTTGCGTTACCGTTATATCGACTTGCGCCGGACTGCAATGCAGGAAAAAATGAAAGTCCGCCGCGACGTAACGCGGGCTTTAAGAAACTTCCTTGATGACAACGAGTTTTTTGAAATTGAAACGCCTTACCTGACTAAAGCCACGCCCGAAGGCGCGCGTGATTACATCGTGCCAAGCCGGACCCACGAAAACTCCTTTTTTGCCTTGCCGCAATCGCCGCAGCTTTACAAACAGATGTTGATGATTGCCGGTATGGACAGATATTATCAAGTCGTGCGTTGTTTCCGCGATGAAGACTTGCGCGCTGACAGGCAGCCGGAATTTACCCAATTGGACATAGAAACGTCATTCATGGATGAAAACGAAATCATGCTTGTCATGGAAGAAATGATTCGTCAGCTTTTCGCCAAAGTGATCAATGTACAGCTTGATGCCGTTTTTCCGCGCATGACTCACCAGGAAGCCGTATCGCGCTACGGCATTGACCGGCCCGATTTGCGGATTCCGCTGGAACTGGTCGATATTGCCGAAGACATGAAAGACGTTGATTTCAAGGTTTTCTCAGCTCCTGCCAATGACCCTAAAGGCCGCGTAGTTGCCATGCGCGTTCCAAACGCGGGCGAGTTAAGCCGCAAGGATATCGATGAATTAACCAAATTTGTCGGCATCTACGGCGCGAAAGGTTTGGCTTACATTAAAGTCAATGATTTATCCGCGGGACTTGAAGGCTTGCAGTCACCCATCGTTAAATTTGCCCCTAAAGCAGTCTGGGATAGCGTACTGGCTAAAACAGGCGCGCAAACCGGTGATTTAATATTCTTCGGCGCGGATAAAGCCGGCATTGTTAATGAGGCGATGGGCGCGCTGCGCGTCAAATTGGGACATGACCTTAACATGCTTGAAGGTGAATGGAAGCCCGTTTGGATTGTTGATTTCCCGATGTTTGACTGGGATGAAAAAAGCGGCCGCTACAACGCCATCCATCACCCTTTCACCGCCCCAAGCTGTTCGGTCGAAGACCTGATAGCCAATCCGGCTGCGGCGTTATCACGCGCTTATGATTTAGTGCTAAACGGGACTGAAGTCGGCGGCGGTTCAATCCGTATTAACCGCACTTCCATGCAACAAACCGTGTTTGAAATTTTAGGCATAGGCGAAGAGGAAGCCAGAGAAAAATTCGGCTTCCTGCTGGATGCCTTGAAATACGGCGCGCCGCCTCATGGCGGCTTGGCTTTCGGACTGGATCGATTAGTCATGCTGATGACTGGTTCAACGTCTATCCGTGATGTAATTGCCTTCCCGAAAACCCAATCAGCCTCATGTCCTTTAGTCAGCGCGCCTGCTGTTGTTACCGACGAGCAATTGAAGGAATTGGGGATCCGCTTGATTAAACCAGCGGGGAAAGAGAAGGTTAAGCAGGCTTAATTCTATTGTATTGGCCGGGTTGATGAATTCAATCCGGCAACCTTTCCAGCTCGGGAGGTGTGGGGAGAGGAGCTAAAACTAAAGAAAATATGGCGGAAAAAAAAGCGGCTAAAACTAAAGCAGGCAAGGAAAAACCGGCAAATCCCAAAAAAATGAGTTCGTTTTTTGCATGGGATGGCGATACACTGGTGCTGAATGTGCTGGGCACGCCCGGCGCCAAGCAGGATGTTATCGGCAAGGTTAAGGGCAACCAGCTCAAAATCAGCGTAACGGAAGCGCCTCGTGCGGGTAGGGCCACGGACCACATGGTGCGCTTTTTAGCCAACGAGTTTGACGTTGCAACGGCTGATATTACTGTTGTATTCGGGCGCATGAATATCAACAAGCAACTGCGTATCAAGGCGCCCAAAAAATTGCCGCCGGTTATTGCACGTCATGCATCTTCCGCTCGCGAGAGTCTCGTCGAGGGCTGAACTTGCCGGACATGCGGGATGCACTTTCTCTTACTTTACAACGCCTGTCAAAAGGTAAAAATATGACGTCAACAATTTTCCCAATTCAAGATTACGCGTTGCTCGATGATGAAGAATGCGACGCCCGCATTATTTCCGCTAAGGCCAAACTGGGTAGCCGTTGCGTGATACTAGGACATCATTATCAACGGGATGAAGTATTTAAACATGCCGATTTTACGGGGGATTCCTTAAAATTGTCCAGGGATGCTGCGCAATCGGAAGCTGAATTCATCGTATTTTGCGGCGTGCATTTTATGGCTGAAGTCGCCGATATATTGTCCCGCCCGGAACAAATAGCCATATTGCCTGATTTGGCGGCGGGCTGTTCGATGGCGGATATGGCAAACCTTTTAAAAGTTCAGCAATGCTGGCGGGAACTGGCTCAGGTTATTGATGCGGAAAATGAAGTAACACCGGTTACCTATATCAATTCGGCAGCTGACCTGAAAGCCTTTTGCGGAGCGCGCGACGGCATAGTCTGCACATCGTCAAATGCCAGGAAAATACTGGAATGGAGTTTCGCCAAGCGTCCTAAAGTGCTGTTTTTCCCTGACCAGCATTTAGGGCGCAACACCGGTTACCGCATGGGCATTCCTCTGGAAGAAATGGTTACCTGGGATTTTAATAAACCCATGGGCGGCTTGACGGAAGCGCAAATCCGCAATGCCAAAATCATACTCTGGAACGGCTATTGTTCCGTGCATCAAGTCTTTAAGCCGGAACAGATTGATAGCTTCCTTGAGCGTTTCCCGGAAACCAAGGTGATAGCACACCCCGAAGCCTGTTTTGATGTCTGCCAAAAAGCCGGTTATGTCGGTTCCACCGAGTACATCCTGAAAACCGTTCGCGAAGCCGAGCCCAACACGCGCTGGCTGGTTGCGACAGAATTAAACCTGGTTAACCGCCTGCACGAAGAATGCAAGGCGCAGGGTAAAAACGTCCATTTTATGTCGCCGACGCTATGCATGTGTTCAACCATGTTCAGAACCGACCCGCAACATCTGGCCTGGGTGCTGGAAAATCTGGCTGCGGGCCATGTAATTAATCAGATTTCCGTGCCTGTTGAGGATGCCGCATTGGCCAAGCGGGCGTTGGATAATATGTTGGCGGTAAATTGACGCTTATGATGGATAATTGGCTGCAAATCGCTGCATGGCATGAATGACGCAGGATGATCTTGCAAAACAATGCTCATTATGACTTACCGGCGCGTAACCTGAAAAATGAACAGACATAAGAAATCAGACGGGTTGATTAAACAATTATTCCTGATCTTTGGTTTAGGAATTGCCCTGCTTTTTTTTGCACTTCTCGCAAGCGGTATTTTCTTTACGGGCGCAGTAGTGCAGGGTACAAATAGCGTTATTAAAGGCAATGTTCACCAGTAACTTTAATCGATTAACATACTTGAGGCCCAAGAGAGCGTATTATAAATCGTCATGAATGGTTCAAGTCCAGGAAGTCCGGAGCGCAGAAACCGGAGGAAGTGTACATGAGGATCTCGAGCTCTGCGCTACGCGATTGCTTTTATAACATCCTCGATGATTTTCCCTTGCCCGATTTTTAGCCGGACACAGACGTTTCAGTATCCCTTTTGTAGCAAATAACATAGGATTTTTTCAAATTGATCCTGCTATCGAAGATGCTCTTTCTTGCATGGGGGCGCTATGTTACGATGGGCAAAGTCATAAATGACCTACGGCACATCTCGGTACAGCTAAGCGTCAGCTCGTTCGTGATAGCCCTTCGGCTTCATTCAAGAGAGCCTTGTTGAATTGACTAAGCCTTTAGTTCTGAGTGCAGGCAAAATATCAGGGCCGATAGTTTAGCTTCGGCCTGCCCTAGCTTAAGTTGAATGCTGTCTTTATTTAATCAGGAATATTAACGATGCAGGAAATTTTAATCGGTGGCCAGAACGGCGCCCAGGTTGTTATGGATGCCGCAATGGGCAATCGCCATGGCATGATTTCAGGGGCGACCGGTACAGGTAAAACGATTACCCTGCAAATTCTGGCGGAGGGTTTTTCAAAAATAGGCGTCCCTGTTTTTCTGGCCGATATCAAAGGCGACCTGTCCGGTATTACTGTGCCCGGTCAGCCGCATGAGAAAATTTCCGAGCGAGTCCAACAGATCGGCATGGCTAATTTTCAGCAGCGCGGTAATCCGGCCGTTTTCTGGGACATTTTTGCCAAATCAGGACATCCGGTTCGCACCACTATCTCGGATATGGGACCGTTGCTGCTGAGTAATCTGCTGGAATTGAATGACACGCAAACCGGCGTGCTCTATAGTTGTTTCAGGATCGCGGATGACAATGGCTTGTTATTGCTCGATTTAAAAGATCTGCGCGCGATGTTGCGCTGGATGGGCGATGCATCCAAAGAATTGAAAGGCGAGTACGGCAATATTTCCACGGCAAGTCTTGGCTCTATACAAAGGCAATTATTGGTGCTCGGAGAGCAGGGCGCGGAACGCTTTTTTGGCGAACCCGCTATACAATTGGGAGACTTCTGTAAAACGGATTTCTCAGGCAATGGGGTTATCAGTATTCTTGATGCGACCGAGCTGGCTACAAAATCGCCGCGTTTATATGCCACGTTTTTACTCTGGCTGCTGTCCGATCTATTCGAAACCTTACCGGAGGCGGGTGATGCAGATCGTCCCAGGCTGGTGTTGTTTTTTGATGAAGCGCATCTGCTTTTTGAGCAGGCGCCCAAGGTATTGGTTGATAAGATCGAACAAATCGTCAGGCTGATTCGTTCCAAGGGAGTGGGCGTGTATTTTATCAGCCAGAGTCCGCTGGATATTCCTGAAGATATTTTGGGCCAGCTGGGCCTTAAAATTCAACATGCCTTAAGAGCTTACACGCCGAAAGACCAACAAGTCGTCAAAAGCGTCGCGGCGACTTTTCGTAGTAATCCCAAGCTGGATACTGAAGCCGTTATTCAGCAATTGAAGACAGGTGAAGCACTGGTTTCAGTGCTCAATAAAGATGGCAGTCCGGCGCCTGTTGAACGTATTTTCATTTGTCCCCCTGAGTCCCGGATTGGTCCGGTTACCGCCCAAGAACGCGGCGAAATGTTGCGCCGGTCGCCTTTTAGCGGCCGCTACGAGCAGGAGGTTGATCGAGAATCCGCTTATGAATTGCTCAAGAAAAAAGCAGAAAGGCAAACTGAAGCAGCGCTTGAAAAGCAACAATTGGAACGGCAGAAAGCAAAGGTTTCCACTAGAACCAGTAACCGGCAAAGCGCCGGTGAAGCATTGCTTACCAGTGCGGCGCGCGCAGCTGGAAGCTCATTAGGCCGGCAGATTATCCGGGGTATTATGGGGTCGTTATTGGGCGGCCGCCGGTAACTATGAATATTGGTGGAAGTAGCATCTCGCGTTCTATGAGTGACCTTGCTAACGGTGAATGGAGCTTAAGCCGCGATGGTCAAAGCCGAAGTCCATTTCAAAATAAAATGTCCGGATAGTCACGGAATTGGCAATGATTGCCGGACCAGATTCATCAACTCAAATATCTAAATTTTGGAGTCCATCATGAATGCTATTTTTTGCTCTTCCATAACCAACTATAAATTTTTCCACACATTGTTACTGGTCTTCATGACGGCTTGTTTTCTAACAGCTTGTGAAAAAAGCAATCAGAACACTGTACCCATCAAGCAGGACGTTAAAAAATACGCGCAAGCGACAACTTTGGAAGGTCTCGTCACTGATAATGACGGGCCGGTAAAAGCAGGCAAAATCGAGGCGACAGATAATGGCGGAAAGCTTGTTGCAAGCGCAGCAATACAAAATGACGGCCAATACAGTATTGAAATTCCAGCAAATACTGTTTTGCCTATTGTCTTGACCTTTTATCCTGAAGCGGCGGATGGGGAAAAATTGAACACCGCAGTAGTGCATCCGGCAATAACAAGATATGGCATTAATCCACTGAGTACGTCCATTGCCAAAAAGGCATTGGCTATGGGCGGCTATACCCATGCCAATATGGTAAGAGCAGCAGAAGGTACTGCAACGGTTCCTGACGCCAACAAGACGACGGAAGGTTTTCGCGGAGATCCTACGACGCAATA
Organism: Methylobacter sp. KS41; assembly: GCA_002862125.1. Taxonomy (GTDB): domain Bacteria; phylum Pseudomonadota; class Gammaproteobacteria; order Methylococcales; family Methylomonadaceae; genus Methylobacter_C. The sequence goes on from PHSP01000003.1 coordinate 1,129,376, forward strand.
TGGCGGCTGGCATTAAACGTAGAATTATTTCTTAGCGCAACCCCAACCCCTCCCGCCAACGGGATAGGGGTTGTCCATCAAGAGTTCTCAAAGGCTCCAATCACTGAATAGTTAATTTAAAATTTAAAAACATAATGCAGATAAGCTTGCGCCGTTGCTGCTTAGAATATCCATGGTCATTCAAGGCTGATCATCACTGTGATCACTTTGGTTTTGATCGTTACAAAAAGAGCTACAGATTAAGGTAGAAAATGAACTCCCCCATCGAATCAAAAGAAGAAATTAGCAGGCAGTTACATGATGCGGCGCTCGAATATCACGAATTTCCCACGCCCGGCAAAATCAGCGTTACGCCTACCAAGCAACTGACTAACCAGCGTGATCTTGCCTTGGCCTATTCGCCGGGAGTTGCGGCAGCTTGTGAAGAAATCGCCGCCGACCCAGCCAATGTATTTAAATATACTGCACGAGGCAATCTGGTCGCGGTTATTTCTAATGGGACAGCCGTGCTCGGCTTAGGCAACATAGGCCCTCTGGCTGCCAAACCGGTCATGGAAGGGAAGGGCGTGTTATTCAAAAAATTCGCCGGTATTGATGTTTTTGATATCGAGATTAATGAACCGGACCCGGATAAACTGTGCGACATTATTGCCTCGCTGGAGCCGACTTTTGGCGGCATCAATCTCGAAGATATTAAAGCCCCTGAATGCTTTTATATCGAGCGAAAATTACGCGAACGGATGAAAATACCAGTATTCCATGACGATCAGCACGGCACCGCGATTATTGTCGGCGCAGCTATTTTGAATGGTCTGAAAGTGGTCGGCAAGGACATTAAAAATTGTAAACTTGTTGTCTCCGGCGCGGGCGCGGCGGCATTTGCCTGTCTGGATTTGATTGTAGAACTCGGATTTCCGATTGAGAATATCTACGTTACCGATCACGCCGGCGTCATTTTTAAAGGCCGCGTCGAAAAAGATCCGCATAAAGCGCGGTTTGCCCAGGAGACTTCTGCGCGAACCCTGGCGGAAGTCATGCCCGGCGCGGATATTTTTCTAGGGCTTTCCGCAGGCGGAATTTTGCAGCAAGACATGGTCAAAACCATGGCAACCCGGCCGTTGATTTTAGCGCTGGCCAATCCGACGCCAGAAATTTTGCCCGAAGAGGCCAAAGCGGTGCGCGAGGATGCAATCATTGCCACGGGACGCTCTGATTACCCCAATCAAGTCAACAATGTGCTGTGCTTTCCCTACATGTTCCGCGGCGCTCTTGACTGCGGAGCCACCACCATTACCCGGAAAATGGAAATTGCCGCCGTGCGCGCGATTGCCGGTTTGGCGCAGGCTGAGCAATCGGATATTGTCGCCAGCGCCTACGGCATAGACGATTTGTCTTTTGGTCCGGATTACCTGATCCCCCTGCCGTTTGATCCGCGCCTGATGACCAAAATCGCTCCGGCCGTCGCCAAAGCAGCGGAAGAATCAGGTGTTGCAACCCGGCCGATTCATGATATGCAGGCCTATGTCGATCGCCTGCAGCAGTTTGTATATCACAGCGGTACTTTCATGAAACCGATCTTCCAAATTGCCAAAAATGCGGTTGCTGAGGGGAAGCGAATTGTGTTTGCCGAAGGTGAAGAAGAACGGGTGCTACGCGCCGTGCAAGTTATTGTGGATGAAAAAATCGCCATCCCTATTTTGATTGGCCGCCCTGCCGTATTGAAATTTCGCATCGAAAAATACGGTTTACGTATCAGGCCCGATGTCGATTTTGTGATTGTCAATCCCGAATTTGACGAGCGCTACCGTGATTTTTGGCAGACTTACCTGAAAATGACTGTACGCAAAGGCGTCACCGAGCAATATGCCAAGCTGGAAATGCGCCGCCGCCACACCTTGATAGGCGCAATGCTGGTTCATAAAGGCGATGCCGACGGCATGATTTGCGGAACTTTCGGGAATAATATCCAGCATTTGCATTATGTTGACCAAGTATTGGGTAAGCGCCCGGACGTCAATATCTATGCCGCTATGAACATCATTATCTTGCCTGAATGCCAGATTATATTGGCCGATACCCACGTCAATGAAAATCCGACGGCTGCCCAGCTTGCCGAAATTACTCTGTTAGCCGCGGAAAAAATGCGTCGCTTCGGCATGGCGCCGCGTGTCGCTTTGCTATCGCATTCCAGTTTCGGCTCCAGCAATAGTGAGTCCGCCCAAAAAATGCGCGCTGCGTTGGCAATCATCCAGGAACGGGCGCCGGAACTTGAAGTCGATGGCGAAATGCACGGCGATGCCGCGCTAAACTATGAATTGTTGAAAAAAATGATGCCGGATTCGAAGTTGAAAGGCAGCGCCAACCTGCTGGTTTTGCCTAATATAGATGCTGCCAACATTGCCTACAACCTGCTCAAGACTGCCGCGGGTTACGGCGTCGCCATTGGTCCCGTGATGCTCGGTTGCGCCAAGCCGGTTCATATCCTCACTCCATCCGCCACAGTGCGCCGTATTATCAATATGACGGCCTTGTGTGTGTTGGATGCGACCGAAGAACGCTTTGGAGCAATTGCAAGATAGCTTATTACACTGGTTAATAAACATGCGTTATCGGGCGGGCGTATGTTGTATGGTGTATCACGGAAAGCCGATGTATGCGGCGGTTTTCCGGTCCTAATCCGCCTCGTAAGAGTTTATGTCTTGAAAATAAGGCGAAAAATTTCAGTGATGTGTATTATCGTTTGGTTTGCATATTATTTTTTTGAATTAGAGCAAGTATGATTACAAAGCCTGAGAGATAAAAGGGTTATTCATTCAGTCTCTTGAACTTGGGAAAAATATAAAGTTAGTGCTTCTTTTAATAACTCCACCGTAGTTAAGGTAACTTTAATCAATGGGAGGGCATAATCGGTTTGGAGGACAAATAGGTATGCACTATTCCTTTTTGACCTGTCACTATATTCATCCTCACCAGACACATTGAGGATGAAATCATGAGTAATTCAAGCCAAATTCCTTGGCCAATTGGCTGTCGTTCCTTAAAACCGGAACAATCTTTTGGGAGAAAACTATGCCAGCTACAAATAAAACGACTTATGCAGTCATTCCTTTTGTCATCTTCGGCATTATTTTGATAACTGCATTTTTTTTAAAGTACTTTGAGCCAATGCTACCGGTGACCCTCCGGAGTTGGGCTGATCATTTTTCAATTGCGTTGATCGTCGCCGTTGTGATCGGCTTAACTTATGAATATACATCACATCTATTTCGTGAAGAGATTTTGAAAAATCTTCTACATGAGAGCCAAGAGCAGGTCTACCAGGCTTTGAGAGCCTATAGCGTACTTACACCTGATGAAGTTTTTCGGTTATTGAAGGAGATAGCCAGCCAGATCGATCAGACGCCTACGCTGCTTTATCCTGCACGGCCAGATAGCGCAGAATATACATTCACCGAAAGCATGGAATTTTTTGACACGCTAGTCAATATGCGGCCGAAAGAAATCGTAAAAATACTCAGTACCTGGATAGAACCCAAAAGCCACAAAAACCTTAAATATCTTGCTAGTGATTTTATTGGAAGATACCAGCTCACTGAAATTTCTGAGGAACTTCGCCGCCAGGCGGAACCGGTTTTACGCTTGGGTAACCTTACTGAAGACAACAGGGGCTGGGTGTTAAATTATATTTGGGCACATTCCCGTTGCGAGAAACCCATGTACAAAAGTCTCGGGGATGTTATGCGCACCACTTCAGATCATGAAATCGAAAAGTGGATTCTTTTCCTACCGGTGCAAATGCCGTCAATTGAGTTTGCCCAGATGATTAATGACTATCTGGAACGGGACGCGCCAATCGCTGATGATAATCTATTGCTCGTTATTCAGGCGGTTGCCTCTTTGCATCGAGCTCATATAATCGATAGTGCTGCATTGCTAAAGAAATTTCCAAACCGCTTTGGCCCTCATCATCAGGAAGATGTGGAGCGTATTTGGAGGAATTACGCACTTGTGCCTGAAGAATTGAAAGGAATATTTTTTCAAGCGTGATCTCACCGCCTTTTAGAGTGATCGTTTTCATAACCAGATTGGGTAAAAAAGTTGCTTCAGAATCTTCAGAAGTACGTAAGGCTTTGCTGCCAATAGCAATTTAGTTACAGAGTAGAATATAGCGTTGGTAAACAGATTTATTGCTTCCCCACTGTTTTTTCCGCGCGTTGAAGTTAGAAGCGGCAGGAAGAAAATAGTGAATCGAGACCGAAGCCTTAAACACTGGCTCTAAGCATTTGTATTGAAGCCAAACGAAACAGTGTTTTTTGTAGGCATTGGTGCCTGGAGCAGGGCGGCATGAAGAACACGTATTGACTGGATGTGCTTATGCAGTCGACAACGTTGTAATGTGATGGAAGATTATATGAGGAAATCATCAAGGTAAAACAAGATGATTTATCAACGGCGTTTGCTCTTGCGAGCGGACCAGCTTCACAAACCCCCGGTTCTATCTATTTCACATCCTTAGGAAACTTGGTATTCAACGACATCACGTCGCTCTTATTCCAAGCAAATTTGGCTACAGTACCGCTCCCGGTCGCGTTTCCTCTATTTGCTGTTGGCCTGGGAGTGATGTGTTTGGTTGACTGGCGCAGGAGAACGGGGGTTTCGAACGCCATTCCAGTATGATCTCCTAACAAAATTCAGGAATCCATAAGCCATGCGCTGTCACAAACTTATACGCCAGACGAGATTTGTAACCCCGTCTGTCCATCGGTAATAACATAGTTTTCGTATTGTATAACCAGGTGTGTGTTGTTGATTGCAGTTGGTTATACAATGTTATTGTTGCGGTTGCCCCCAGTTTTGCTCCTGTTGCCCCCAGTTTTGTTCTTGCTGCGTCGGCTGTTGACCCCAGTTTTGTTCTTGCTGCGCCGGCTGTTGACCCCAATTTTGCCCTTGCTGCACCTGTTCTTGCTGCCAATTATGCTCTTGGCTCCAATTTTGCTCTTGCTGTGCTGGCTGTTGTCCCCAATTTTGTCCCTGCTGCACCTGCTCTTGCTGCCAATTTGGCCCTTGCTGAGATTGATTATTGGGGTTTTGTTGTTGATTGATCGGATAATCGCCATGCGCACAAACGCTAAACAGCAATACCGGTATCATTAAAGATATCTTATTCATATTAATGTCCCTAAAATCTAGTAAAACAGTCTGGCTATATAGGCGTATTGTTATTCAATGTAAAGGTTTATTTCTGGTCATGCCCAATTGTCTATCCACCCGTAAGCCTAATCGTATGATTTGATGGCCATTCAGGGAATAAAAGAGGTCAATATTACCTTGAATGGCTGATTGTTGCGCATTATCACATCACACTTAATCTCACATTGTAACAATGCGATTGATATAATTCACTCACTGGAAAAGCGCTATCATTGCACTTCTCAAGACAATGACGGACAGAGTACGTTAATGAGTATGGACATTGTGCGGCTTATTGGAATTTTGGCATGATTGAAGGACAGCAGGTGCAAAGTATTACAGGATTGGCATCGCCTTAATTTTAAGCAGCAGCATTATCTTGCCATGCCGTTACCCAAATATGAACCGGCAGCGGCGCCAATACCAGAAATAATTGGATTGCCTCCACCCAGTTCGTAGCCCAAAACACTACCTACAACACCGCCAGCCAACCCTTGATGGGAACGCTGATCATTGCTGTAAAAACGTGGCGGCGGCGGTGGAGCGTATTGCGGGGCCATTCCATAATAGCCGCCTCCTGCCGGTCCGTAATAGCGATTACCGTGGCGACCATGATGTTCGTGCTCTCCTTCATCGGCTAATGCAAGCGACGAAAATGCAAAACAAAAAAGGGCAAGGGCGGTGATTCTGAACATGTTAAAACTCCTTTATTTGAAAAATAGTTTAGTTGCAGAAGATTCTACAGAACGTTGCTGAATTCTTGATTAGGGATGTATTAAGAATTGATTAACCCCAGTACGGCACTTTATTGAATTCGCGAACTTTCTTGGTCCGGTCGCTGAGGATACGGGAAATAAACGAAGGCGGAAATGTTTAATTGGCTAACAATTATGTCTTCTCCACTGCGGGATGCTGAGCGTGGCGATTGGATGGTTGTGCGGTCTTGGAATTATTGGGGGAACGATTATGGTCAGTACGCTACCGGCATTGATTGCGACGCGCATTTTTGGGACGGTATTATTATTTGGTACTGGAGTCCTTTTTCGTGTATATCTTTCCGCGTATTTTATTTTAGTGAATAAACCGGCAGAACGACAAGGACATCGAGTGTTGAAACAAACGTTCAAGCATCAAGGTTTTGATAGATGTAGGGACATTGCTATCGAAAAGGATTTAATTCAAGGGTGCATGATTTCGTGCCCACTCGGAATGATTAAACTTGTTTATGGTTAAGCAAAAAACGAAAATACCGGCAAACGGCGAACCCAGGCTTATAAAGGCGGAAAAGCAGATCCGATCCGTTTTATATTTGCGATTGCAGATAATTTTGCAATCCCACTTTTTCAATTAATTCAAGCTGTGTTTCCAGCCAGTCGATGTGCTCTTCCTCGCTTTCCAGAATACTGGAAAAAAGATCACGGGAAACAAAATCACTCATCTTTTCGCAATAGGCAACGGCTTCTCTGAGCAAGGGGACAGCAATTTGTTCAAGTTTTAAATCACAGTCGAGCATTTCCCGTGGATTTTCACCAATCATTAATTTGCCAAGATTTTGCAAGTTGGGCAGGCCTTCCAGAAAAAGAATTCGCTCAATAATTTGGTCCGCATGTTTCATTTCATCGATTGATTCGTGATATTCCTTTTCATTAAGTTTTTTAAACCCCCAGTGTTTGTACATTCGGGCATGCAGAAAATACTGGTTAATCGCAGTTAGTTCGTTTTCCAGCGCTTTATTAAGAAATTCAGTGACGCTTGTGTCGCCTTTCATAAGAGTTTCTCTTGTCTAATCGTTAAGTATGGGGTGATTTATTGCAACGCTTAAATCAGTTTTTCGTTTGAGTAAATCCGTAACTTCTTTATTACATTTTCCACAATCCTTGCCCACCCCGAAACAATGAATTAGCTGTTTACGCGTGCAGACACCATTTTCGATGGCCGTTAAAATTTGCGAGTCGGTTACGGCTTTACAAACGCAAATGTACACCACAGTTCCTTTAAGCCGGTTTTGATATTAGTTAAGGAAGCTCAAAAAATTAAGCTGGTTGCGGCAGTTAACTAAGAATTTAACAAACAGCTTATCAGACATTAAATCAGCGTCTTCGCCTTTGCACCAATTGAGGATCAGCGGTTATCTGCCGGTAAATTTCCACGCGATCACCCTCCTTGACGGTGGTATCCAATGCTGCGATTTTACCGAATATGCCAACCTTTTGGTTGCTAAGATTTATTTCAGGATAAAGTTTCAATACACCGGACAGATGGATTGTTTCCTCTATTGTGCTGGTATCAGGCACTTCCAGGCGCATCCATAATTGTCTATCGACTTCCGCGTAACAAACACCGACGTTCATGATAATACCTCATCGTTTATTCAGTTATAGCTTCGCTTAATACAGCGGGTTGCGGTTTTTTCTGCACAAGTTTCTGGTCTATCATACGCTTGCCGACAATCAGAAAAGCCAGCATAATGAAGCCGCCAGGGGGCAGCGCCATTAATAAAAAGCCTTTGTAGTCGGGAATAACAGTGATTTCCAGAAACCTGAACGACTCGCCCAGCAACAATGAGGCGTTGGCGAATAGCGTACCCGCGGAACTTATTTCTCTTGCGGCGCCAAGTGCGACAAGTACAAGAGTAAAACCAAGCCCCATCATCAGGCCATCCCATAAGGCATGTTTTACCGGTTGTTTGGAAGCAAAGGCTTCGGCGCGGCCTAAAAGCGCGCAGTTGGTGACGATCAGGGCAATGAACAAGCCCAGCACTTTGTAAAGCTCATGCGCCCAGGCATTCATTAATATATCCACTAGAGTTACCAGCGCAGCGATGAGCAGCACGAATATAGGGATACGGATTTCATTGGGGATTAAATGCCGCGTCAGTGAAATGAGGCCATTGGATGCAGTGATAACAACCAGTGTGGCCAGCCCCATGCCCAGTCCATTGGTTGCAGTTCCCGTCACCGCCAGCAAGGGACACAGCGCCAGGTTCTGGCCGAAGACAATATTATTGTTCCAAATGCCGTCAGTTGTGATTTTACGATAGGTTTCCGACATAAACATGGCGATTTCCTTAAGGATTGATGAGTTGTGCTTGATGGGCCTTGAACAATTGCAGGCCGCGATGAATGGCTTGTACCGATTTACGCGGGGTAATGGTAGCGCCGGCAAATTGGTCGAATACGCCGCCATCTTTTTTCACCGCCCATTGTGCCGGCGTTAGGTTGTCCAGGGAGCGGCCGGCAAAGTCCAAAATCCAGGCTGATTTACCTGCCTCAATCTTGTCGCCCAGGCCGGGAGTTTCCTTATGGCTGAGAACGCGAACGCCCAATATGTTGCCGTCTCTGTCTATGCCCATAATCATATTGATTGCGCCTGAATAGCCGTCGGGGGCGATAAACTTAAAGCACGCGGCCGTCACTTTTCCGGATTTTTTTGCCAGATACACCGTCGTTTCATTGGCGCCGATATTAAAGCCGGCTGAAGGGATACTCGCCGTGTCCAGAAGCATGTCATTATCATGCAGATTGGCCGGCACGACTTCTTCCAGCGATTTTTTTAAATCCTCGTCGAGCCTCTGTTGGATAGTGTCTTCTGTACTGCAATTGGTCACGCCCAGCAGAACGCTGGCTAATAATGCAAATCCCGCTAAAATCCCTGTCTGGAACTCCAGCTTGGGTCTAAGCTTTTCCAGGTTTGACGGTTCAAGCCAACGACTTAGAAATTCCTTGAAACAGATGAGCTGTTTTTTCAGGCGTTGGATAATTTCGGGGTCATTTTTCATGGTTTTCGATTCGCTTCAGGATTTCGGAATTTCAAGAGGCTTGCCTTGGCGATCGCGTCCGTAAATCCGGGGCCGTATGTAATAATCTATCAGCGGCGTCGCCGCGTTCATAAGCAATATGGCAAACCCCGCGCCCTCGGGATACGCTCCCCAGGTACGGATCACGAAAATTAAAAGCCCGCAACCTGCCCCAAAAACCAGCTGTCCAGCCGGTGTATTCGGCGAGGTGACATAATCAGTGGCTATGAAAAAAGCCACTAACATCATCGCTCCCGAATTTAAATGCAGAAATGGGCTGATATAGTGTTCATCATCAATGATATGAAAAACGCTGGATAACGCCGTAACAGCGAGCAATAAAGAGACTGGAATATGCCATTGAATAACGCCCTGGCGGATTAACCAAATCCCGCCGAGAACCAGCAATAACGTTGAAGTTTCTCCAAGGCTGCCGCGTGTCCAGCCGATAAAATTCAGAAGCCCGGAAATATCTTTTAATATTTCAGATAGTACATGGTTTTGCGAGAATTCGGTTTTTATAAATCCCAGAGTGGTCGCGCCTGTGCTCGCGTCAAGATTTTCCAGGCCTGAAAAAGTGATATGCCAGCTTTCGGCAAAACCCGGCGATTGTGAAAAAAACAACGGCGAAACGTTTGCCCAAGTCGTCATTTCAATAGGGAAAGAGATAAGCAGGGCGACCCTGGCCAGCATGGCGGGGTTAAACAGGTTTTGTCCCAGGCCGCCATAAACCTGTTTGCCTAAAATAATTGCCAGACCGGAACCTGCAACGCCTATCCACCAGGGCGCCCAAGGTGGCAGCGTCATGGCCAGCAACCAGCCGGTCAATACGGCAGAGCCATCCATAATGGCCGGTTTGGCAATTCTGCCTGCCAGACGCAAGCAAAAGGCTTCAAAAAAAACCGCTGATGACACGGTAATCATAAACAGATTAAAAGCCGGCCAGCCAAAACACAAGAGCCCGAATGCTGTCGCAGGCGATATCGCTAGCATGACTTGCCACATGATATGGCTGACGGTGTTTTTAGCGCCAACATGCGCGCCGCTGCTAGGTTTCATGTGCATCATCATACCAATGCTTCCTGTTCGGCTTTCAGGAGTTCCCGCTCAGCCTTTGCCGCTATCCGGGCTAGCTCGTCTTCGCGTTGTTGCTGGGCTATGCGCTCCATGCGGGCATTGCGCGCATCGATCAGGCGTTTGGTTTGTTCGGATTTGTGCTGAGCCTGTTGTCTGGCGGCGACTTCACCCGAAGCATATTTAAAATATTGCACCAAGGGAATATTGGATGGGCAAATATAGGAACAGCAACCGCAGCTGATACAGTCTTTTAAACCCAAGTCAACCGCTATGTCTAGTTGATTAATCCGGATATTGTTCGCCATATCCAGCGGGCGCAATCCTGCCGGGCAAACGCTGACGCAACTGGCGCAGCGGATGCAGGGCTGTTCATTGGTATTTTTTAATTCGCTTTGCGTTAATGCCAGAATACCACTAGTGGCTTTGACCGTGGGCAGGCCTGTGTGCGGCAAGGAATCGCCCATCATCGGGCCGCCCATGACAATTCGCGCGACTTGGCCAGCATTTACTTTGCAAAAATTGAACAGCTCAGAGATTAAAGTCCCTAACGGAACTTCCACGTTCATGGGGCGGGTTACCGCGCCGCCGGAAACGGTGACAACCCGGCTCACCAGGGGTTGTCCATGCCGGATGGCTTTGTGGACGGCGTGAGCGGTGCCGACGTTATGGATAGTTACGCCGATTTCTGATGAGCGGCAACCCACCGGAACTTCCTTGCCCGTCACATAGCGGATCAATTGCCTGTCCCAGCCCATGGGGTAGCGGGTAGGGATTTGAATGACTTTAATATGTGGGAAGGGCAATGCGGCGGCCTTCATTGACTGGTAGGCTTGCGGTTTGTTGTCTTCAATTGCGATCACGGCGTTTTCAGTTTCCATGCCATGAAGCATCAAGCGCACGCCGTCGATAATCTGTTCCGGGCGTTCCTGCATCAATCTATCATCGCAGCTTAAATAGGGCTCGCATTCCGCGCCATTAATAATTAGTATATCGATGCGGTTTTCACGCCCCATATTCAGCTTTACCGCCGTGGGAAAAGTTGCTCCGCCAAGACCGACAATGCCGGCGGCGCCGACGCGCAAACTAATATCTTCAGGCGTTAGCTGGAACGGGTCGGCAACAGGATAAGTCTTTATCCATTTATCGTCACCGTCAGTTTCCAGCACGATCATACGAATGGGCAGAGCGGACGGATGCGGAGCAGGATAGTCATTAACATCAAGGATGATGCCTGAACTTGGCGCATGAACAGGCGCTGATATCATGCCTTGACTGTAGGCTAATAACTGGCCCTTAAGCACCTTGTCGCCGACTCTGATGAGGGGTTCGGCGGGCTTGCCAACGTGTTGTTGCAGCGGAATATACAGCTTTTCCGGCAACGGAAAGTTATTGACTATGGGCTGTGTGGCGGTTGCTGCCTTGTGTTGTTCGGCATGGACGCCGCCCCGGATAAGTTGTTTTGAAAAAAAACTTAACATACGGCGTTGCTCGCTACGGGTAACACAGGTTTGGCCCATCGCCAGTTTCGTAACGTGACTTCAATCGGGTGCATTTGCAGGCATTCGGTCGGGCAAACATCCACGCATTTTTTACAGCCTATGCAAGCATCGGCAACCACTGCGTGAATCTGTTTGGGCGCGCCTACAATAGCATCGGTGGGACAGACTTTAAAACAGCGGGTGCAGCCGGTGCAGGTGGCTTCACTTACTCTGGCCACCAGTAATTCGGGTTCTTTGACTTCGCTTAAATCCAGATCCAATCCCAATAAAGCGGCGATTTGTTCAGCCAGTGCGCTACCGCCGGGAGGACATATTGTGGCTGGCGCTTTACCTTCGGCCAAGGCTTCCGCAGCCGGTCTACATCCTGGGAAACCGCATTGACCGCATTGCGAACCGGGCATTAAGGATTCCAGTTCATCGACGATTGGACTGCTTTCAACTTTTAAGTACTTTGCGGCTATGCCCAGTAAAAAGCCTAGAAATAGCGCTAGCAACGTTAAACTGACAATTGCTGATAAAACATACATGGCTGCTTTCCCGTCACATTTTAGTATTAAGACCCGCGAAACCCATAAATGCCAGCGATAAAATACCGGCAGTGATAAACGCAATCGGCGTCCCGGCAAATAATGCTGGAACAGCCATTAGCGCCAAACGCTCTCGCAATCCCGCAAAAAGCACCATCACCAAGGTAAATCCCACCGCAGAACCAAAACCAAAAATCATGCTTTGCATAAAACCGTAGTGTTCCTGCACATTCAATAACGCAACGCCCAGTACCGCGCAATTGGTGGTAATCAGAGGCAAAAAGATACCCAGTATTTGATACAGTGCCGGACTCGTTTTATGCACCACCATTTCGGTGAACTGAACTACTGCGGCAATAACCAGTATAAAAGCGAGTATGCGCAGAAACTGGATGTTGAAAGGAGCCAGTATAAAATGTTCAAGTATCCAGCTGGTCATTGCCGCCAATGTCAGCACAAAAGTTGTCGCCAAACCCATGCTTAATGCGGAATCGAGTTTTTTGGACACGCCCATAAACGGGCAAAGCCCCAAAAACTTCACCAAAACTACGTTATTGACCAGAGCTGTGCCTAATAATAGTAATAGATATTCACTCACTGTTTTTTCCACTTTAAGGTAGCCTGTTATCAGTATTTTCATTACTTAAAGCATTAATTATGCCAATTTACCAGTTACGTTTATACAGCAAGTTTAGCGGACGAGTGCCGGGGAAATTTTTATGAAATAAGTGCATGCAATCTGTTGCAAGTAATACAATACCAGCACCCGTAAAAATGTTTGTGTCGTAAACCTTACAAAAACTGATGATAATTGAACTCGCTTGTTTACTGATTTTGCCTTATTTAGGTAGGGTTTTCGCCCAAAACAGATTGAGTTTGCATAAGGCAGCAGCATTAAAATAGGCATAATTTTTGCTAATTACATTTAAAGATTATCCTTAGCCCTGTCATTATTTCCATGAAAAAATCCTCATTGCAATATTTAACGATGCATTCCGATATGCAAAGCACCAGTGATGAATCAGCAGCCAATCTTCCCGGAGAGGGACAAACTAAAAGTAACGATGGCCGGATTCCTTACAGTCTGTTTGTCGAGACGGTCGAACAGGCGCCGATGGCTATTTCGATTACCGATAAAAAGGCCAATATACTTTATGTTAATGAAGAGTTTTCAAAAGTTACCGGCTACCAATCGGCTGACATCCTGGGAGAAAACGAATCGAAATTATCTGACAAAACGACGCCGAGACATGTTTATTACGACTTGTGGCATACTATCAGCAGCAAGAAAATATGGCGCGGGACATTATGTAACCGGCACAAATTCGGCCACCGCTATCTTGCCGATTTGACCATTGCTCCCATGTTAAATGAGCAGGGAGCGATAACCCATTTCATCGGCATGCATCGGGATATTACCCAATCCCATGAATCTGAAAAAAGAGTCTTTAATCAGAAATTACTGATTGAATCGGTTATTAATTCATCGCCTATCGCTATGGTGGTTATTGATGATCAGGACCGGTTGATATTGGATAACCATAACTATAAAACGCTGGTAAGTGATCTGGGTAAAGGTGAGCCTGCAACTTTTTTTTTACAGTTGTTGCGTAATGAGATGGGGGATTCATGGCGGCAAATACAAAGTAATCAACAGGGCTTTAATGGCCGTGAATTTAGAATAGAAGGCAAGGGAAGCCGGAAAACCCGATGGTTCTCTTGCGCCGGGAACTGGTTCATGGAAAGTGAAGTTAATGCGGATTCTTTTTTTGAGAATGCTTCAAAACAGTATCTGATACTGACAATAACCGATATCACCCGGCAACGGCGGCAGATGGAAGAACTGCATCTTCAGACATTAAAAACCATTATGTCCGAGGATGAGCGGGTGCGCGGCCTCAGAGAAACGTTGCTGGGTGCGATGCACCAGATTCAAATGCCAATGAACCAAATCAGGGCGGCCGAACAGCTATTAAAACATAAGCGGGAAGATCAAAATGCCGGCCTGCTACAGGCCTTGCAGCAGATTCAACAATCAGGGGAAGCAGCTATTGCGACGATGCAAAAATGCATACCCGAGATTCTGCAAGCCGCTGTTATTCCGATTAATCTTAATCAAGTTTTGCATGAAGTGCTATTACTTAGCGAACAACGGATATATAGTCAGGGTATAGACGTGCATTGGCAGCCGCTATCCCAGTTGCCAAATATCCTTGGCTCTGAAAATCGCCTGCGCATATTGTTTAAACAATTAATCGACAATGCGATTGATGCAGTGAGCTTGTCAGTCAGTGGAGAAAAGCGGCTCAAGATCACTACGGATACTGATGCAGATTTGATTTTTGTCAGCATTGAAGACAGCGGGCCGGGTATTCCGGTTGAAAAACGCACAAAAGTGTTTGAGCCATTTTATACCACTCGTCCCATGGGAGGCAGTCAGGCCGGAATGGGGCTGGTTATGGCCAAGGAAATTGTTAACCAGCACCAGGGATTTATCGAAATTGATCAAGATTATGACCAAGGCTGCCGGTTTAAAATAAGTTTCCCATTGCACAGACAGGAGTCCAGGAGGTTAACGTAATGTCTGAGCGTACAAAACTCATTGAAGCAGAACTTGATACCTTGTACCTTATCAGTCAGGTGCTAAATAGCATGCATGATTTGCATGCTAAGTTACAAGCGGTTCTGGAAATACTCCATAAAAGATCAGGAATGCGCTCCGGGATGATAACGCTAAGGGAAATAGAAAATAGCAGCATGATTGTGTGCGTTGTGCACTCAGATGGCGCAGGGAGACTTAATCAACCGGTCAGATACAACCCGGGTGAAGGATTGATGGGAGCCATTCTTGATGAAGGCAGTACCATTGTTGTTGAAAAAGTTTCTGAAGAACCGCGTTTTCTGGGTCGTATGGGTTTGTATAATCCTGAACTGCCTTTTATAGGCTCGCCCATCTACATAGAAGAAGGCGACACCATTGGCGTACTGGCCGCTCAGCCCGATAACAGTCTTTTTTTGGGTGAACGAGCCCGATTTATGGAGATGATTGCCAATCTGATTGCGCAAAGCGTGAAAATGTTGCGGTTAAACGAGCGCAAACAGCTTAACCTGCAAAGCGAACGGGATCAACTCAAGCAGGCGTTAATCAAGAACTACAGTTTTGAAAACATTATCGGCCATTCGACGCCGATGATAAAAGTGTTTGATTTAATCCGTCAGGTTGCAAAATGGAGCACCACGGTTTTGATTAGAGGCGAATCAGGCACGGGTAAAGAGGTCGTCGCTAACGCCATTCATTTTAATTCAGGCTGCGCCAGCGGACCGTTTTTGAAACTGAATTGTGCGGCCCTGCCTGACACCTTGCTGGAATCTGAATTGTTCGGCCATGAAAAAGGCGCATTTAGCGGCGCGATCAGTCAGCGTAAAGGACGTTTTGAATTAGCTGATAACGGCACTTTATTTCTTGATGAAATTGGCGAAATTTCCGCTTCATTCCAGGCCAAACTGCTGAGGGTTTTGCAGGAGGGCGAATTTGAGCGGGTCGGCGGAACGCAAACCATAAAAGTTAATGTGCGTATTATTGCCGCTACCAATCGTAATCTTGAAGAAGAAGTCACCGAGGGCAAGTTCAGGGAAGATTTATATTACCGGCTCAATGTGATGCCTATCCAGATGCCGGCATTACGCGATAGAACAGAAGATATTCCCGAATTATCCGAATTCTTGCTCGGCAGAATATCGGAGCAACAAGGGGGGCGGCCTCTGGAAATCAAGGAAAGCGCCATTCGGATATTGATGAAGCACGACTGGCCAGGCAATGTCCGCGAACTGGCAAACCGCCTGGAACGGGCGGCGATCATGAGTCCTAACGGCATTATCGATCGCGATGTGATGGTCAGTACCGGGCTGGAAGATGTGGTGGCTCAATCCGGACTCAATCTAAAACCGCAAAAGACGCCTGCTATTGATTTTAACGATGAAAGCATGGATGATCGTGAACGCGTGATCGCCGCGCTGGAACAAAGCGGTTGGG
Organism: Methylobacter sp. KS41; assembly: GCA_002862125.1. Taxonomy (GTDB): domain Bacteria; phylum Pseudomonadota; class Gammaproteobacteria; order Methylococcales; family Methylomonadaceae; genus Methylobacter_C. The sequence goes on from PHSP01000003.1 coordinate 1,145,498, forward strand.
TACAAGCCAAAGCCGCGCGTCTGCTCAATATGACCCCGAGGCAAATCGCTTATCGGATTCTGACCCTGGACATTACCATGAAGCAAATTTAACATATTTGGAGCAGCAATGACCATTTTATATGTGCAACATGATTATGCCGTCTTCGGCTTTGGTGAAACCCGTCAAGAAGCCATCGCTATGGCAGCGCAATGGCTAAATGATGCAGCCGGCAAACAAGGCTGCTCAGTTGATTATGCCGGAAGTTTGCTGGTAACTTTGCCAAAACCCGGGCAAATGACGCTGTATGAAACGGCTGAAACTATTCCGCCTGAAGCGGAAAACTGGGGCGGGGAAGAGCTGTTGGATTGGTATTACGATGTAGCTTGAGTCGGGAAGTAGTCACGACATAACAGCTTTTATAAGCATTTCCATCGATTCTGTTATACGGTTTTCTAATGAACGCCTAATTAGTGATGAGACTTTTTTAGTGGCGTGCAAATACCCATCCTACTAAGTTTAACTATATATAAACGATGCCTTTTGTTCCAGAGAGCATTATGAAAAATCATTTTTAAAACGATATAACAAGCTGAAAAATGGTTTTTTTAAGTCCAATTATTTTCCAAATCCAATTTGCCGGTTATTAATTCTATATGTGATAAAAGTCAGTGAAGGAGGATTAAAAAATAGGATAGCCTTAGTATGCGCCGGGCGTTAAGATATAAGCCAACATGGCGGCATGATCTGAATAAAGCGTATTAATGAGGATATCATGATATATAAAGTTGAAGGCGACATTCTATTGAGCAAAGCGCAGGCGATAGCTCACGAGGTAGGAATAAACGATCCGATGGATAAAGGTCTTGGGTTGGAGCTGCATAACAAATATCCCGCCATGCACAAGGATTTTCATCGCTGGAGCCATCAGCATAATACCAAGCCGGGCGAGGCCTGGATGTGGTCTGGAGCGGATAATGTCCATATTGTGAATCTGATTACTCTGGAAGGAATGGATAGCCACGATCATCGGCATGGCAAAGCGACCCTTAACAATGTCAGGCACGCGTTAAATGCATTGGTTAAAATTATAATCGCCGAGAAATTGATTTCTATCTCATTGCCCCGGCTTGCAACCGGTGTTGGTGATTTAGACTGGGATGATGTATTTCCGTTAATTGAAAACAGTCTAGGCGGTCTTGAAATCCCGGTTTATGTATACGCTGTTTATCATCCCGGTCAAGCGGCTTATGAACCGGGTGTTTAAATAACCAAACGGACCGGTCCAAGCTTCACAATTCAAGGTACGTTGGGAAGACCTTCCTTATCGTATTCTCTCATTTCCATTGATTGATGTTGCCTGGCATCACTTAAAAGCATTTCCCAAAATACGCACGTTGTAACTTTCCCCAAACTCCAAACATAATAAGGTACGCGATGCGTACTACTTTTCTTCATGGCAGCAACTCCAACTGAGTTATCCGGAATAGTCCATGTCATGAACGCAGTTTCATGGAATTCAAAAGAATTTTTCACCCAAGCCATTGTGCCGTTAATAACAAAATCCTGAAGTTTGACTGTGGTGTTTGCAACAATATTACTCATCTGTGAAATATAAAAAACATATAAATCAATAGTTTAAAATATAAAATTGTGTTGGCACGACCTGTGCTTTTATTTTAATTGAATATAACTTAGGAGGTCAATCCCATGCAATTGCCAGTATTAAACGAAGCGCCCGCGCCTGCGTCAAAAGGTGGCTGTTCAGCCAGTTCTTGTGGTACTACCGATAATCAAATGGATTCATTGCCCGATTCTATCCGGGAAAAGGTGCAGAATCATCCGTGTTATTCAGAAGACGCCCATCATTATTTTGCCCGCATGCACGTTGCTGTTGCGCCGGCCTGTAATATCCAATGTCATTACTGCAACCGCAAATATGATTGTGCCAATGAATCCCGCCCCGGCGTTGTTTCTGAATTGCTGACGCCGGATCAAGCGGTTAAAAAGACCATGGCGGTTGCCGCTACCATTCCACAAATGACGGTCTTGGGCATTGCCGGTCCTGGCGACCCTCTGGCCAATCCCGAACGTACTTTTGAAACCTTCAGACGCTTGAGCGAAGAAGCGCCCGATATTAAATTGTGCGTATCAACCAATGGCCTGGCCCTGCCTGATTCAGTGGAAGAGCTGTCCAAGCACAATATCGATCACGTCACTATCACCATCAATACGGTTGATCCTGAAATCGGCGCGAAAATTTATCCGTGGATTTTCTGGAACAACAAACGCATTAAGGGTAAAAAAGGCGCGAAAATTCTGATTGAACAACAACAGAAAGGTCTGGAAATGTTGATTGCCAAGGGCATTCTGGTTAAGGTCAATTCAGTGATGATCCCCGGTGTCAACGATAAGCATTTGGCGGAAGTCAGCAAGATTGTTAAATCAAAAGGCGCATTTTTGCACAACGTGATGCCGCTGATTGCCGAAGCTGAGCATGGCACTTTCTATGGCGTAATGGGACAACGGGGCCCTACTCCGGATGAATTACAGGATTTGCAAGATAGCTGTTCCGGCGATATGAACATGATGCGTCATTGCCGTCAATGCCGAGCTGATGCCGTAGGTTTGTTAGGCGAAGATCGCGGTGATGAGTTTACGCTGGACAAGATTGAGGACATGGAAATCGATTATCAGGCCGCTATGGAAAAACGCAAAGTAATTCATCAAGCCATACAGGCGGAAATGGACGGCAAACGTTTGGAAAAGGCTGAAAAGGCTCAGCAATTTAAACAAGAACCCAAACTTTCCACGCGTCCGGTATTGATGGCTGTAGCCACCAGTGGTCAGGGTGTAATTAACATGCACTTCGGTCATGCCAAGGAGTTCCTGATTTATGAAGCATCGCCTGAAGGCGTGCGCTTTATCAGTCACCGCAAGGCCGATCAATACTGTGGCGGCGACAGCACATGCGGCGACGGTGAAAGTGTTTTACAACTGACTATCCGCGCTTTGGCAGGATGCGAAGCAGTATTATGTTCCAAGATCGGATATGAGCCCTGGGACATGCTGGAAGCGGCGGGTATTGTTCCAAACGGAGAGCATGCGATGGAGTCTATCGAAGAAGCAGTCATGGCGGTTTACAAGGAAATGGCGGCGGCTGGCAAGCTGGATGAAAAGCCTGAAGCAGCCAGGGCAAGTGCATAATAGCCGCAGGGCACGCATTGCGTACCCTGCTTTAATGCGGCAAAAGGTACGCGGTGCGTGCCCTACTTCAGGAGTGTGTTATGGCGGTAAAAATTGTTGAGTCTTGCGTTAATTGTTTTGCATGTGAGCCGGTTTGTCCAAGTAAAGCCATTTATGAGGCCAAACCGCATTTTTTGGTTAATTCTAAAAAATGCACCGAATGCGAAGGTGACTACCCGGTTTTTCAATGCGCGAGTATTTGCCCGATTGAAGGTGCGATATTGAATTCCATGGGCGAGGCGATTAACCCGCCTGGATCATTAACCGGTATTCCACCGGAAAAAATGGCGGAAGCAATGGCAGAGTTACAGTCCCATTGACAGGAGACAACAGATGGCTACGGTTACTTTCTACGAAAAACCCGGCTGTATTAACAATACCCGGCAAAAGAAATTGTTGGAAGCGGCGGGTCATCTTGTTGTAGCAAGAAATTTATTAGCCGAAGCATGGCAGCCTGACCTCTTACGTCCTTTTTTCGGCGAATTGGCGGTAAGGGATTGGTTCAATTACAACGCACCGGCAATTAAGTACGGCGAGATCGAGCCGGATAAGCTGACTGAACCGGAAGCGTTAGCGCTGATGGTGGAAAATCCATTGTTAATTCGCCGCCCGTTAATGCAAACCGGCGAAATCTTTATGGCGGGATTTGATCAGGAAACTGTGGGCAACTGGATAGGCTTACAAAAAATCGAGGCGACTTCGGATCTGGAAAGTTGCCCCCGGCCGCTTGCACAGTCAATCTGCGGTAATGAGTAAGGCTCCGGTTTTAACGGTTGATGGCGTACCTCAGGCCGTTGCGTTATCACCCAGGGTGCATTGGATTGGCGCGCTCGATCCTAATTTACGCACCTTTGATATCATTTTAAAAACAGCGAATGGCACAAGTTACAATGCCTACGTAGTTAGAGGCGGCGAGGGCGTTGCGATTGTTGATACGGTAAAGGAAAATTTTTCCGCGGATTTTTTTGCCCGTTTGGAATCGGTGGCGCGTTATGACGAAATTAAAGTGATCGTTTTAAATCATCTGGAACCCGACCATACCGGCGCTCTGCCTGAACTCATGCGCAGGGCCCCACAAGCTTGTGTGTACATTTCCCAGAAAGCCCAATCCATGCTCAAAGCCTTGTTAAAACAAGATGAGTTTAATTTTACACCGGTCATTACCGGCGATCAGGTGTCGCTGGGTGACCGCACTTTAGAGTTTTTACACACTCCGTATTTACATTGGCCCGATACTCAATGCACTTATTTGGTGGAAGAAAATATACTGTTTTCAGGCGATGTTTTTGGTTGTCATTTTTGTGATGTGCGTTTATTTAATGATGTGGTAGGTGATTTTCGCTTTTCATTTGAATATTACTATGCCCATATCATGCGTCCGTTTAAAGACTATGTAAACCGGGCGCTCGGTCTCATTGAGCCATTGCCGTTGAACTGTATTTTCCCTGCGCATGGGCCATTGTTACGGGATCAACCGCAGAGGTATGTGCAACGGTACAGCGAGTTATCGCGTTCCGCCTTGCAAAGCGAGATCAGCATCGGCGAAAAAACCTTGCTGATCTTTTATATCAGCTCTTATGGCAACACCCGGCGCATGGCTGAAGCGATTTATGAGGGTGCAATGTCTGTTGAGCATGTCCGCGTTTCCTTATATGACCTGGAGGGTAGCGAAATTACTCCTTTCGTGGATTTGATCGAGGGCGCGGATGGCCTGATTTTTGGTACGCCAACCATAAACGGCGATGCGGTTAAACCGGTATGGGATTTATTATCCTCATTGACGGTGGTCAATCTCAAGTCAAAACTGGGTGGTGTTTTCGGTTCTTATGGCTGGACCGGAGAAGCCGTACAAATGGTTGAGGATCGTTTACGCGGACTCAAATTACGCGTTCCTATACCGGGAATACGTATCAAATTAATTCCGACAGATGAAGAAATTCAGCTCTGTCGTGAATTCGGGCAAGAAATGTCTAAGGATCTGATGGGTCTAAGGCAATCTAAAGTGATTGATATGGCGGATCTTGCTTAATATTTTTAACACATCAGGAGAGTAGAAATGGCGAAAGCTTCGATTACATTTGAAGATATAAACGTTACCGTTACCGCGCCAGCGGGCACCCGGCTTATTGAAATTTCAGAAAAAGTCGGTTCAGGCATTACTTATGGTTGCCGCGAAGGCGATTGTGGAACTTGCATTACGAAAGTAACGGAAGGCTGGAACAATCTGGCCGAACCTTCAGTACTGGAAGATAAAGTCCTGCGGGAAAATATGGCTGGCAAACATAACCGGCTGGCATGTCAGGCCCAGGTGCTCGGTGGAGCAATTCGAGTCAAGCCGGTTTAAAAACAGGCAATCTCATTCCCATGAGTTTGCGTGGGAATATAGGAGTAAAAACAGGCGCCGGTGCGGATTTCCTCGAAAGAGCATAAAAATCCGGCAACGGCAAATTAAATTTTTTAGGAGTCAATCATGGCATTAGTTACTTTTTCAAATCCCGAATACCGGGATAAAACCGTCTACGCAGTAGCAGGCAGTCACACAGAAACAGTGCTGAAACTGGCGCGGGAAAACAAAATTCCGATCAACTATGAATGCCAGGATGGAGAATGCGGCACCTGTCTGGTGAAGGTCAGTAGTGTTGATAAAAAACTCGAACGTATGGGAGGCCCTTTAACGGAAAAAGAAAAAACCGTATTAAGACAATCAGGAAAACTCACCAAAGAAGAAATGGAGCAAATGATTGTTGATGATTTCCCTTCACCCTGGCGATTAGCTTGCCAGATGATTGTCAGGGATGAAGATATTCTGGTCGAATATTAATTCATCAATGGCGCTCCAGCTCCAAACGAATCGGGAGCAGATTTATTCCCGGATCAAATCAAAGTTCATGGTTACAACCGTAGAGCTTGGCTCTATGGCTGCAAATGGCAATATTACGCCAAATAATTATGTGGCGCCTAATCTGGAATGGCTGGTTTGTATATTGGCCAGTTGGTGTGACGGGCAAAGCGTTTTGCCTGACTATTTGGGGCTGGATTCCGATCAATTTAAACAATTGATTGACACATATTTTCAGGATTGTAATGTTCCGGAACATGCGCCATCGGGTAGTAAGCTGGATTTTAGCAGGATGCTGGAAAAGGAAGATCTGGTTAATCTGTTAAAAAAATATTGCAGACCTGATAAGCCTGGAATTAATTGGATGATTGACATCATAGTTGCCGGATGTTTGGGCAGCGATCATTTATGGCAGGATTTAGGGCTCTGGTCGCGCTCGCAATTGAGCGCCATGCTGCAATACAACTTTCCGGAACTGGCGGCAAAAAATGACCAGAATATGAAATGGAAAAAATTCTTGTATAAACAACTTTGCGAAGCGGAAGGATTGTATCTATGCCGTGCTCCTTCGTGTCAAGTCTGCATTGACTACCCCAAATGCTATGGTCCTGAGGATTAAGGTTAAACATTGCGCCGGTTTTTCTATTGCGCTCAGGGCAATGGCGTGGTCGAAAAGTATAAGACAATCGTATTTATCTACTCCGCTGTACTGGTAAGCGTTGAATAGAGAATACGGCTTTTTCCGTAAAGGAAAGGCGCTTTAAGGAAACGCCTTGAAGCAAAGCCTTTGCCGGTTCTAAGCGAGTTAATGTATTACCCGTTGTGCCGGGGAATGCATGTATAACGTCATTAACCGTCATAATGATATTTTGAGCATTTAAAGTTTCGAAGTCGAAATATTAAGTCAACACATTGATTAATAAGTTTATATTTGTCATAAAATGGTAAAGTAACGGTTAGTTAAAGTCTGCGTTAAACCCAACTAGGACGCCCAAATGATTCGTGGAGCAAAAATCATAGAACCGCCTGCATTAGCCATTGATATGCTGAAGGTAAACGGTGTGCTCATGCGTGTGTAAATAATTAATATATATAAACCAATGACTTATTATACACAAAGATCGGTCTTCTGTATAGGCCAGATAATCTGACAAAGTAGAATTAAGCCGGAGTTAGTTGTCACATCTAACTAGCTGTTCTCATTGTGAAGACAGCGTGGAAATGGCAAATGAGTCATTAGTCGCTTTATCTATTGAAGAATGACATTTTCGCCTGTGAAGACCGGAAATAATACACACTAATCTGTCAATGTCCAATCTATTGACCCTCCAAAATTAACCGGGTTAGATGCTAGCTTTAATTGGTTTTACATTTAATAGAAATGATAAATAAGCGTCAGTTTTGTTGACAAACGAATTTCAATTATACCAAATAGCCAGGCTTATTCGTCGTAATGCATCATTATCTGTTATCATAAGCCATTGAATGATGGCAGTTCGCCGCCGTTTGTGTTGATATAAAAGAGTCCTTGTGAATACTGCTGAATTTTCGTCTTTACCGTTAAAACCCGCCCTGCTTGAAAACATTGAATCCCTGGGTTATACCCATTTAACGCCCATTCAAGCGGAAAGTCTTCCGCATATCCTGGAGGGCAGGGATGTAATTGCGCAGGCTAAAACGGGCAGCGGTAAAACGGCTGCGTTTGGTATTGGTTTGTTATCCCGTTTGGATTTGAGCAGTTTTAGAGTTCAGTCTTTGGTTATCTGCCCGACGCGGGAGCTGGCCGATCAGGTTTGTAAGGAAATTCGCAGACTGGCGCGTTTTACGCAAAATATTAAGGTGTTGTCCTTGTGCGGCGGTGTGCCGTTTGGGGCTCAGGTAGGCTCGCTGGAACATGGCGTGCATGTAGTGGTCGGGACACCGGGGCGGTTGCAGGAGCATCTGCGTAAACGCAGTTTGCGCTTGAGTAATCTGAAAGTGCTGGTGCTGGATGAAGCGGACCGGATGCTGGATATGGGCTTTGAAGTGATAATTTCAGACGTTATTTCCTATGCGCCGACACACAGGCAAACCTTGCTGTTTTCAGCGACCTATGCCGATCCTATACGGGAAATCAGTCAGAAATTTCAATACAAACCGGTTTCAGTGAGTATTGACAGCAGTCATCACGAGAATGTCATTGAGCAGCGGTTTTTTCAAATAGAAAAGTCCCAAAGAACTAACGCGTTGGGCTATCTGTTAGCGTATCACCGGCCCGAATCGACGGTGGTATTTTGCAACACCAAAAGGGATTGTCAGGATATTGCGAGTGCTCTGGGGAACAGCGGTTTTTCCGTTCAGGCATTGCATGGCGACTTGGAACAAAAGCATCGCGATCAAGCGTTAGTAAGGTTTGCCAATAAAAGCTGTTCAATTCTGGTAGCCACTGATGTGGCTGCGCGCGGACTGGATATTAAGGAGCTGCAAGCAGTGATAAATTATGAGCTGCCCTGGGATCCTGAAGTTTATGTGCACCGGATCGGGCGAACCGGACGAGCAGGAAAAAAGGGTTTGGCGCTCAGTTTATGTACGCAACAGGAGACTTCGCGGGTTAAAGCTATTGAAGAGTATCAGGCTATTACTGCCAAGTGGGATGAGGTTGGACCCTTTAAGATGTGCAATGAACACCGGTTTGAACCGCCGATGGTGACTTTATGGATAGATGGCGGGCGTAAGGATAAAGTTCGTCCAGGCGATATCTTAGGCGCATTAACAGGCGATACAGGGATTGCGGGCAGTGAAGTCGGGAAAATTGATATTTTTGATGCGCATGCTTATGTCGCCATTAAGCAAGATAGTGTTGATAAGGGACTTGCCTGTTTAAGAAACGGCAAAATAAAGGGCCGCAGTTTTATGGTTCGTAAGTCTCAATGGGGATGAGGTCAGTTGGTTGGGTTCTTGCTTAATCAGCGGTTAATTCAGTTCGCGGTGGCGGACGATGGCGTTGACGAAAGGGCTCTTAAAGTGTTTGATCAAAGCGTCAACCAGGTAAACAGAGCGATGTTGTCCGCCTGTGCAGCCAATTGCAACGGTCAAATAGCTGCGTCCTTCAGCCTCAAAGCGGGGCAGCCACCGTTCAAGAAAAGCGGTTATATCCTGAAAAAACTCAGCCACAAGGGGTTGTTCTTTAAGAAAGTCGACAACCGGCTGATCTTTGCCTGTTAATGACCGCAATTCCGGAATCCAGAATGGGTTTGGCAGGCTTCTCGCATCAAAAACAAAATCGGCGTCCAGGGGTACGCCATGTTTAAATCCGAATGACTGGAATTGCAAGGAGATATGTCTGAAATCCCGCTCGCCTATCTGATCCCTGATAAGTTCACGCAGCTGATGGTAATGAGTCCGGCTGGTATCTATAATGACATTTGCATGTCTGGCGATCGGAGTGAGCATTTCCTTTTCAATTTTTAGTGCTTCCCTTAACGGTATATTATAATCGGTGAGCGGATGTCTTCGGCGGGTTTCGCTGTAACGTTTCAATAATGTGGATTCTTCCGCCTGCATAAAAATAATTTCACAATCTATGCCTTTTTCGCGGATTAACTTCAAGCTTTCTGAAAAATTTGCCAAACTTTCAAACTGATTTCTTGCATCAATGCCAATGGCTGTTTTTGCATAAGTTTTCTTATCCACTAACATAACGTCATTGATAAAGTCTTGCAATAAGGTTACCGGGAGATTATCGATACAATAATAACCGCAATCTTCCAGTGTATCCAAGGCGATACTTTTACCTGAACCTGAGAGGGCGCTGACAATTAATAATTTCATAAGCATCAGGTTAAAGATGCAAGGTTAAAGGTTAATTAATTTTAACTTATGCCCTTAACCTTGCACTTGTTCTATCGATGACTTCCGGTTTTTTCTTTATGCTTGGTAATTTGACGATCCAGCTTGTCTACCATCGCATCAATGGCTACATACATATCTTCCTGATGATCTTCGGCAAATAATTTTGCGCCACTCAGTTGCAGTGTTGCTTCTGCTTTTTGAACTAATTTTTCTACGCTTAAAATAACGTGTACATCGGTAACATTGTCAAAATGACGGGCTAATTTTTCAAATTTTGCATCTATATATGCTTTTAAAGCATCGGTTACTTCAAGATGGTGGCCTGTTACTATAACTTGCATGGATTAACTCCTTTAATGGAAAATGGTTGGTGTTACAAAATACGCTTTCGTTGACTTGATGATGAAATAAGCATTGCCTCGCGATACTTGGCAATGGTCCTTCTCGCAACGTTAATACCTTTAGCGTGTAAAAAATCGGCAATTTTACTATCACTCAACGGTCTTGCTTGATTCTCATTGTCGATTAATTCTTTGATAAATGCTCTGATGGCGGTAGAGGAACATTCGCCGCCTCCTTCCGTCGAAACATGACTGGAAAAGAAAAATTTAAATTCAAATATACCATTCGGGGTATGCAGGAATTTATTAGTTGTCACTCTGGAGATTGTCGACTCGTGCAGGCTCAGTTCTTCGGCAATATCTCTCAGTACCATGGGTTTCATGGCAATGGAACCAAATTCAAGAAAACCAGTTTGTTTTTCCACGATGCTCCGGGCAACACGTAATAATGTGTCGTTGCGGCTGTGAAGATTTTTGATAAACCATTTTGCTTCTTGTAAATGGTCTTTCATACAAACATTATCTTTACTGTTATCCGCCCTTTTAATCAGTGCTGAATAAAATGGATTTATACGCAATTTAGGCGCGATGTCCGGATTGAGGTTCACTTGCCACTGATCGTTTTGTTTGGTCACATAAACATCGGGAATAACGTATTCAGAATCTGATTCCTGTATTTGTGCGCCAGGCTTGGGATCCAGTGTTCTGATTAAAGCAACTATCTCCTCCAGCTGCCGCTCGGAAACATCCAGTTTGCGCAGGAGCTTGGCTTGCTCATGAGTGGCCAGCAGCTTCAGATGTCGAGTAACAACGCTGAGCGCCTCCTCTCGATAAGGTATTGTTTCGGGCAATTGCAGCAGCTGTAATCTTAAGCAGTCACTTAAATCAATGGCTGCAACACCTGCCGGATCAAACTGTTGCACTCTATGCAGAACGGCGATCACTTCATCAAAATCGAGGTCGTCTAATTGACTCTGTAAACCCTCAAAAATATCCTCGGGAGTGCTGCTCAGATAACCGTCTTCATTAACGGAGTCAATTATTGCCATGGCAATGGCATGGTCTCGCTCTGAAAACAGGGTCAATTCCAGCTGCCACAGCAAGTGATCCAGTAATGTCGAGGCGTTACTGCGCTGGGATTCAAATTCAACAGTCTCGGTATTATCAGTTCCGGGCGGCAAAGCGCTCTCATAAAAATCATCCCACGATGAATCAATGGGCAATTCATCCGGTATATTTGTTTGGGAGCCTTCGCTGGTAAACAAATCCGAATTTTCAGGCTTGTTTTCGGATGTTGCAGTTCCTTCCCGCGGACTACTTTCATCATCATTAATTTCCAGCATTATATTGGATTCAAGAACCTGCTGAATTTCATGCTGTAAATCTAATGTTGACATCTGCAACAACTTGATTGCCTGCTGTAACTGCGGCGTCATTGTTAATTGCTGGCCTAGCTGGAGATGTAAAGATTGTTTCATTCGGTCATATAATTTTTTTGTAATTACTTTAATTAAAGGCTGAAGTTATTACCTAAATAAACTTTACGCACTTCTTCATTGGCAACTATGGCTTCCGCCCCGCCTTCTGCGATTACCTTGCCTGCATTTAGTATATACGCACGATCACAAATTCCTAATGTTTCTCTGACATTATGTTCGGTAATTAATATGCCAATTCCGCGATCCTTCAAATGCTCTATTATTTTTTTAATATCGTCTACCGATATGGGGTCAACTCCAGCAAAAGGTTCATCCAGAAGTATAAATTGAGGGTCGGTCGCTAATGCTCTGGCTATTTCAACACGGCGCCGTTCACCACCCGACAAGTGCAAGGCAATATGGTCACGCAGATGCGTAATATGAAACTCCTCAAGTAATTCTTCAATAACCAGTGCCGCCTGTCCAGAAGTTAAGTCAGAACGAATTTGCAAAACGGCGCGTAAATTGTCCGCCACGCTTAATTTGCGAAAAACTGATGGTTCCTGTGGTAGATAACCGATGCCGTTTACAGCCCTTAAATGCATTGGATAATGGGTAATGTCAAGCGAGTCGAGTGTAATCTTGCCTTCATCGGCCTTAACCAGGCCAACCATCATGTAAAAACTGGTCGTTTTTCCTGCGCCATTGGGCCCCAATAAGCCTACGACTTCTTTAGTATTAACATGTAACGATACGCCGTCAACCACATTACGTTTATTGTAGGTTTTAATTAGCTGATGAGCCGCTAGTGTGGACATTTTTAACAGGTAAAAGTTAAAAGAAAAAAGTAGAGGAGGCATTGACGCGCAATATTTTTAGGCCTTTATTGGCATTTTTCACCATGTGGGGGATCATTTTTTAGTGGCCTCCGGGCTTGTTTTTTCTGATGCGGGCATTGCCTTTTTGGCTTCCGGCTGCAATATGACATGCACTCGTTTAGTAGCAGATGATTTCTCGCCGGCTTTAACCAGTGACGTTTTAATATCATACTCAATCAAATTACTGGAATAGGTGGCGTTACCTTGCCAAACGGTGGCGTCATTGATCAAAACCAACAGGTTCTTTTTAGGATAAAACTCGCCAATCAACGCTTCGCCTGTGATATCTTCAGCGCCTTCGCTCGGCGTTTGTTTGAATTTTGCCTTGTTTCCCGTAAATACCAGTTTCTCGGCATCGCCGTTTACAAAATAAACGACCAGCTTATCAGAATTGACCCGGATACTGCCCTGAACAGATATGACATTTCCGATATAAATGCTGGTGGCTGTTGCATCATCATAAGTTGCCGTATCTGAATCAATAACTATCGGTTGGTCAGCATCGCTTTCCAAAGCATGCACATTGGAACTCATGAAGACAAATAGTGATACACAACAGTAAAAAACCGCCTGCTTTTTATTTAGTTTCATAAATACCCTTCACATTAGCAAGTAGCTGCAGATGAATTGGCTCAATAAAAGTCAGTTTCATTCCTGTTCCTGTTGTCCTGTTTGGCGGACTGATTAACTCAGCCCACTTAGTGGTTTCTGCATAACTGGTTTTCGGATTTACTTTTAATACGCTGGTATTGATTGTAAGTTGAGTGACCCCTGGGGCTTTTGCTCTATCAATGGTAACCTTGCCATCTAAAAGCAGATCATTACCGTCACGAGACAGAATGCCCGTTTCGGATTTGACAACCCACGGAGGCGTTTTATCATTATGAAAATACATTGTCGGATTAACCAAATGGGTAGTGCCGTCATCGCTGTAATGAATCATTTCATCAGCAAGTAATTCGTTTTTTAACGTGCCGAGCTCGCTCATTTCCCATTTTGTATAGCCTTTACTAAAATAATCCGGACTATGCGCAGGAGTCGGGGCATGAAATAGCTCAACTACGCCGGTCAATTTAACAAGCCACCAACTCATCAGGGCGATGATGGCTAGGTATAAATATAGCTTGCTTTCTTGCAGGCTCATTTTAAGTAGGCATTCAAAATTTCGTCAAAGCGTCCTTGCGCCTGCATAATAAAATCACATACTTCGCGCACCGCGCCGTGTCCGCCGGCTAGCGTTGTGCACCAGTCAGCCTGTTGTCTGACGGCAAAATTGGCATCTGATACAGCAATAGCCAAGCCGACTCTGGTCATGATAGGTAGATCAAGCAAGTCATCGCCGACATGCGCAGCCTGTTCAGGAGTGATTCCTGTTTTTTCAATGAGCTCATTAAAAGCGGCGAGTTTATTCTCATGTCCCTGGTAAACATGCTCGATACCCAAGTTTTTCATGCGAAGCGCGACCGACTTCGATTTTCGTCCCGAAATAACGGCGACTTCAACGCCGGTCTGACGTAACAGCTTGATTCCATGACCATCTCGGGCATGAAAAGATTTGTATTCGTTGCCCAGGTTATCGAAAAAAAGTTTGCCATCGGTTAACACGCCATCCACATCCAGAATCAACAGCTTGAGTTTTTCGGCTTTCTTTGCCGCAATTGTCAAGGAGGTCTGGGATTTTTCTGTCATCAGACTATGCCTGCCCGTATCAAATCGTGCATATTCAGAGCGCCTATTGCAAGACGTTGTTCATCAACGACGATCAAGGCATTGATTTTTTTTTGCTCCATAATTTGCATGGCCTCGGCGGCAAGAATATTCCCGGAAATGACCGCGCACTGATGGGTCATCACCTCGCTGATGGCTGTATTTTGAAGATCAAGATTTTTCGCCAGCGTACGCCGTAAGTCGCCATCGGTAAAAATACCGGTCACCTGATTGCAAGCATCGACTATAGTAGTCATGCCTAATTTTTTCTCGGTCATTTCCAGTAAGGCGTCACTGATAAACGCGGACTCGGACACTGACGGTATTTCATGGCCGACATGCATGATGTCGCTTACCCTTAATAATAGTCTTCTGCCTAAGCTGCCTCCTGGATGAGACAAGGCAAAATCATCACGCGTAAACCCTCTGGCTTCCAGTAATGACACCGCCAAGGCATCGCCCATAACCAGCGCGGCCGTGGTGCTTGAGGTGGGGGCAAGCCCCAGAGGACAGGCTTCCTGCTCAACAGCCACATTGATATGGGTAGTCGCGACATTGCTTAGCGTTGAATCCGGATTGCCGGTCATAGCGATAAACGGCACGCCCAGCCGTTTAATAAGCGGCAGAATCTTTAAAATTTCCTCGGTTTCACCTGAATTGGATAAGGCAAGCACTACATCCTGTTTGGTAATCATGCCCAGATCGCCATGGCTGGCCTCTCCGGGATGCACAAAAAAAGCTGGAGTTCCGGTACTGGCCAAGGTTGCTGCAATCTTGCCGGCGATATGACCTGATTTACCCATGCCGATGACAATCACGCGGCCCGTACAATTAAACAGCAACTTGCATGCGGCGACAAAATTATCATTAATCCGCTCTGCCAAGGCTTTGACTGCCTGGGCTTCTACCTGAATGACCGCCAAGCCTAATGCACGAAGTTTTTGGTCATCTAGTTTCATTTCTTGCAAAAATTGCAATAGCGCCGGACGAAAAAACAATTGGGAATGGTCATGAGCTGGATAATTAACATCTGTGTTCAGGATTAAAAACCGCATATTATGACATGTTTACTGCATTAATGTCCTATCTGAAATATTGTTTAGTTACACTTTTTAGTCTGTGCGGGCAAGATACTATTAAATATAGCAATAGCCGCCTGCTGAGAGGACGGATACGTTAATATTATGAATGATGACAGCCTTCAAAAGTCCTTTGATCCTTGGGGGCAGGAAAGATAAGAGTTCTAATATCAATAATGACGCAGTTGATGCCGGTAAGGAAAAAATGCCTTCCCGCCTCGTTGGTCAGCTTCAACTCCGGGGCTCTTGGATGTAGCGTTCATTGGCATTTTTATTGGAAAGAAGATCATTGTAATAGTATGTTACTATTGACGGCCTGGTTTCTTATCCCATGTTTTATGTCCGATTTATCTAGCCCTGTTCAATTAATCGATCGTTTCGGCAGAACGGTTGATTATTTGAGAATTTCCATTACTGATCGATGTGATTTTCGCTGCGTGTATTGCATGGCGGAAGAGATGATCTTTTTACCGCGCGCACAAGTTTTAACACTGGAAGAAATTTATACGCTGGCTAAGGCGTTTGCTGAATTAGGGGTAAAAAAAATCAGGGTGACGGGGGGCGAGCCTCTTGTCAGGAAAGGCGCATTGGAACTGCTGGGAAACCTAGGTCGAATTGAAAGTTTGAATGAGCTGGTAATAACAACCAATGGCTCTCATCTGGAAGCCATGGCGGGTTCCTTGAAAGAGGCCGGCGTAAAACGCATCAATATCAGCCTGGATACACTGGATGCAGATAAATTTAAAGCCATCACCCGCACCGGTGATTTACAGAAAGTGCTAAGAGGCATTCAAGAAGCTAAGTCCGTCGGCTTTGAGGGCATCAAAATCAATGCGGTCATCCTTAAAGATAGAAATCATCAGGAAGTGAACGGCCTGGTCCAGTATGCTGTCAATAACGGCATTGATATCAGTTTTATCGAAGAAATGCCGCTGGGCGTAGTGGGTCAACATGATCGATCAGCAGCTTTTTATTCCAGTGAGTCGATTAAGGCCGATCTGACGCGAAATTTTTCTTTAGTGGCGACACCTGAAAAAACCGGCGGACCTTCAAATTATTTCAGGGTTGCCGGTGCTCAAACCCGCGTTGGTTTTATTTCTCCGCATAGTGAAAATTTTTGCAGCGCCTGTAACCGGGTGCGCTTGACCGTTGAAGGGCGGTTATTGTTATGTCTCGGCAACGAGCATTCGGTCGATTTAAAGAAGCTGCTTAGAGCTAATCCGGGCAACACGGCAATTTTAAAACAGGCTATCATTGACGCCATGCTGATAAAGCCCGAAAAGCACGAATTTAATATCCACGAGCAGCCGGTTATATTGCGTTATATGAATATGACCGGCGGTTAATGCTTTAGCCGCGGCTTCTAAAACCGGTTTTTTTCAGAATTTTAGTGCTGTACAACACATCACACCCTTGATTGGAATCACCGAGCAAATCGGCAATCTGCTGAATTTGTTTATCAACATCCTTCTGGCTTTTGCCATGGACCATGGCAAACAAATTATAAGGCCATTCGGGTAGATGCCGTGGACGTTGGTAACAATGGCTGACAAACTCCAGTTGCCCGACCTTTTGGCCCAGCTCGTCAATGATTTCGTCAGGGACATTCCAGACGGTCATGCCGTTAAAACGATAACCCAGTTTATAATGATTGGGTACTACGCCGATGCGGCGAATAATGCCTTGTTCCTGCATGGCGGCCATGCGTTTCATAACTTCTTCAGCCGTTAAACCCAGTTGCTTGGCAATAAGCCGGTAGGGCTGTGGAGTAAGCGGCAAGCCGGCCTGGGTTACGCGCATAATTGCCAAGTCTGTTTCATCAAGTGTAATCATCAGGCTTCCAGTTTTAAGCCGACAAAATATTCATTGATTTTGGGCATGTTGTAAACCGTCAAGCCGGTTTGCTGTTCTATCGCAGTGATGGTTTGCTGAATTTGTTCAGGCGTTTCTGTAGCAATAACAAACCACATGTTAAGCGCATGGTTACGCGCGTAATTATGCGCTACCTCAGGAAAGGCATTGATGATAGCGGTGATTTCAGCAAAGCGCTCGGATGGCGCTTTAACCGCAGCCAATGTTAGGGCGCCGCCCATCAATTCAGCGTGGTAAAGCGGACCGAAGCGGGTCAAGATACCGTTATCTAACAGTGTCTGTAGCCGATCAATGAACGCCTGTTCAGTTAATCCCAGTTGTGTTGCAACCTGTTGATAAGGCGCATCACAGATAGGAAATCCTTCTTGCAGAGTATTAATAATACGGCGGTCTATTTCATCCATGTGGCAAAAGTTGTGATGTGTGTGGGAGCGGCTTTAGCCGCGCTCTTCGCGGCTAAAGCCGCTCCCACGTTGATAAATAGCGCCGCGTTGTTTAAAACAGCGGAGGCTGAATAAAATTTCCCGGTCAAAACCCGCCAAACCACATTCAGCGTTAAGCTGATCCAATTGCGTCAAGACAGTAGCCCGGTCTTTACCATGAATCATGCAATACAGATTATAAGGCCATCCGGTTTGCCGGGGACGTTGATAACACAGCGTGACAAAAGCAAACTGACTGATGTGTCCGCCCAGTTGCTTAACAAGATTATCGGGTACACTCCAGACTATCATGGCATTGGCGCGGTAACCGAGCTGGTGATGCTTGACGATCACACCCATGCGCTTGATCAGGCCTTTTTGTTTAAGCCGGGTGAGGCGTTCAATTACCTCGAATTCAGGCATGGCCAGCGTGTTACCAATTTCAGCGTAGGGTTTGGAGCAAACCGGCAGACCCATTTGCACAAGTTCCAGCAGCTGACGGTCGCGGGCGTCAAGCATTATGCAAATCCAGTTTAAAGCCCAAATCAATAAAAAAATCATCGACCAAAGGCATAGACATGGTTTTGAATCCGGTTTCCTGTTCTATGGCGTCGAGAACGGCTTGTAAATGACCTTCATCCGATGCAACAGCCACAAACCAGAGATTAAACGTGTGTTCACGTTCATAATTATGATTGACTTCAGGATAGGCGCTGATTTTATCGGCAACTGCCTGTAGTTGCTGCTCAGGAACAGCCATCGCCACCAGGGTGCTGACGCCGATATGGTTGGGCGGGATGATTGGGCCTATGCGGCTGATAAAGTTGTTATCGTTTAACTCGGTTAATGCAGATAACACATCATCTTCACTGACCCCAAGCGTATTGGCAATGTCCTGATAGGGCCGCGATGACAGCGGGAAGTCGCGCTGAAAATCGTTCAGCAGGTGTTTGTGCAATGGGGTCAGCATCCGTTTATAAACCTGTTTTGTGCGCCCGTGAGCTAAAGAAAATGCCGTTGGGTTTTTGGGCTCGCAGACGAGCGATTTCCTGCAAAGTGCCGGTATCATAAACAACCAGTTGATTGTCATCTCTTACCGCTACCCAGACTTGTTCACCGCGTGGCGTGAATTCCATGTGCAGAACCGCCTTACCGGGCGTTAAGGTTTTAATTAATGATAAGTCCTTAACATCAATAACTTGCAGTTGGTTGTTATCGGGTATAGCGAAATTGACCCAAACCTGCCGTCCGTCCGGTCTGGCCATGACAAAAACCGGTTGTCCGGGAACTGGTATGGCCTTTATAAGTTTCCAGTTCTGTTTATCGATGACTAAAACTTCGTGCTTGCCGATCGCCGGGGCAAAAACATAGTCATTCGCTACTGCCCAGCCTTCCAGGTGCGGCATTTTATAAACGGGCAGCTTTTCATTTGTCTTGACATAATCAGGTAAGATTCGTTTTACGCCCGCTTTAGTGTCCCATAAATCCAGTAATGCCATGCCGCTTTCACCAAATAATCCGGCAATATAATAGCGGCCATCGGGTGATATTAAGGCATCGTAAGGCAGTTTGCCAATATCCTTGAATTTTTCAATAACCGGTTTTTGCGGGTTTTTCATATCCAGAGTCCAGATTTCCCCGGCATCAAACAGGCTGAAAACAAAACGCTGTCCAGGCGCATCTACGAGACCTACTACTTTGGAACGTTTACCGTCGCCGTAGTCAGCTGGAATATCGGCTACCAGTTCCAGGGAATCCGAGGAAAACACTTTAACGCCGCCGGGCGTGTAATTGGATACGGCAACCAGCTTGCCGTCCTGGGAAATCGCTCCGCCGATGCTGTTGCCCGCCTGAATAATGCGCTTGTCCAGTTTATCCTGCAATAGATCGACTTTGCTTAAACCGCCATCGCGCCCGAAAATATAGGCGTAGCGCTGATCCCGGGAGAACACGACCGACGCATGAGACAAATCGCCCAGCTTTGGGATTCTGGCTAACTGCCTATGTTCAGTGGTATTGATGATGAGCGCGGCCCCGTCTTCGCGTTCAATGACGATACCTAAATCGCCGGTGGCGCGTAGTTCCGCCAGTGCGTTGAATGACAACAGGAAGCTTAGGAGTGATAAAAATTTGATCATAAAAATGTGTTAATAATGAAAACGGCAGCCAATAACTTTAAGCATGTTATCGGTAATTTCATAAACCAGGCGATGTTCGCTATCAATGCGTCTTGACCAGCAACCTTGCAATTGATGTTTCAATGGCTCCGGTTTTCCAATCCCCGTAAATGGCGTGCGCTGTATCTCTTTTAGCAACTGATTAATTTTTCTGAGCGTTTGTTTATCGGTTTGTTGCCAATACAGATAATCTTCCCAGGCGTCGTCCGTAAACAGGATATTCATTCCTCAATCAATTCCTTTTGCATCAGCTGACCGCTACGTGCCTTGTCCAGTGAGCGTAGCAGTCTTTCGGCATTGGCGGGATTCGATAATAAATAATGCGTTTCTTGCCATGCGTTAAAGTCTGCCAATGACAAAATAACTACATGATTATTGTCCTCACGGTTTACGATGCAAGGCTCATGGTCTTGACAGGCTCTTTGGCAAAGCTGGTCAAAATTTTGTTGGGCTTCTTTAAAAAAAATGCTTTGCATAAAGATTTCCTAACTGGCTGATGATTGTGTTTGTATGTTTAACTTCATTTCGTCGATTGTATAAGGTGGACTTTTTTTGTGTAGCATAGCATGGCAATTAGGACATATAGGGCGAAGATCTTTAACAGGATCAACTTCATAGCCTTGCCCAATCTCTGAAAGTTGAGTTAAGTGATGCACATGAATGAAATCCTTACCAATATCTCCATACACCTTTTCAAAATCACAACTGCACACTACGCATTGAAAACCATAGTGTTCAATGCACTTGATTCTAGCTTCCTGATTTCTCTCGTATATATTTACATATACAGTCTTTTTCATTCCTTCAAACAGTGTTTCAGATTTATCCAATTCATCGGGATAAACTGTTACAGTTTGAGATAACAGAATTTTTTCATGCCGAGAAATAACAGCTCTTATACGATTTAAATTACCTCTACCAAGACCCTCGTAATATTCCACATGCTCTTTTACAGCCTTAATTGCATTACCTAGTTCGCTGACGCCATAATCATTTAAAATGTGAGTAAGAATATAATTGGTTTGTTCTTCATTACCTGTTCTTGTGTATTTTTCGCCATCCATTATTTTCTTGAAATTAACAATAGAATCAGATGCTGAACCTCTATTCATACCAAATTTAATCACTAAATCATTAATAGCTTGTTGTCTGCTAATTATTCCATGATATACATCAGCTGATGCTGAATATGCCGCCTGTATCATTTCTGTTGTTATTTTCATGGCTCGTTCTTTTAACCCAGAACAAATAATGCATCGTTCCCACGCTCCAGCGTGGCAGCGAAAAACCTAAAATTGATATTAACGCTTATCCTTGCGCAAAACTCCAACCAGCCACAATGCCTCATCATGATTCATAAACGTTTGCCACGGCGGCATTGCCGTACCTTTGCGTCCGTTAAGAATCGTCGTAACCAAAAACTCGTCCGCTTTTCCGTCCAGGCTGTCAGGTAATAATGCTGGCCCCATGCCGCCCTGCAGGGTTAAGCCATGACACGCGCCGCAATCATTTTTGAGCAGATTGCGGAGTGTGGCTTGCCGTTCCGGCGAAGGTTCGGCGGCTAAACAGTTGATGGAAACGAATAGAAAAAGCAGCGTTTTTTTCATAGTTGGTCAGTGCATAAAAATAGTTAATCGTTTTTTTCAAAGTTACCCGGAAAAGTTTTGTTCTTTGTGCCCATGATTAAAGATATTCGTTGTAGGGCGTGCTATGCTCGCCTTGGCTTGGCCCTGATGTCTTGGATTAATAAGGCGCGCGAGGCACGCCCTACTAAGAAGAGCAAAGATTATTTAGATGAGTTGCTACGCTTGATGGACTTCCTTATGTCAGCCCATCCTACGGTTTCAAGCCCGCATAATAAGCGGCCACATTGCTAATATCATTATCCGTCAATGAGCCGGCAATCGCGTTCATAATATCGGATTTACGGGTTTTATCGCGGTATTGTTCCAGTGCTGATTTCAGGTAAGCGTAATCACGGCCCGCCAACGGCGGAAACGGCGCATCGGCTGAAGGGTTCTTAATTCCGTGGCATTGCGAACACACGGCGGCAGCTCTGGCCTGGCCTGCATAAATACTGGCGGCATTAACGCTGTGGACCGGTGAGAGTCCCAGCATTAATGCGCCTGAAAGTGCCATGAGTCTCATTATTTTGCCCCTTTCATTTTGATCGCGTTTTCGAACTCATCAGGTGAAAGGCCGCGCGTCATGTATTTAACCCGGCCGTGAGAGAAGATACCTGCCGGGCTTTCCATAGCGATTGATGCCACTTTTTGTAAGGATGTGGAATCATAAACGACCACTTCATCACCGCTGTAACCAGCGCTGACATACAGGAATTTACCGTCGGCGCTGTATTCAGGAAAATAGGCATGCCCGCCTACATCCAGGGTTTTAACCACTTCCAGGCTTTTCTTGTCGATCAGCTGAACAGTGCGGGCGCGCCTGTCCTTGGAGATAATATCCACGGCGACATAAGGCGCATTGGCATGGGCGGCAGGCGATTCAGTGCCGCCTGAGACGGGCACTTGTTTAACCACTTCCATTTTGTCCAGATCCCAGACGCTGACGACCATTTTGTCGCAATCGCCAAAGTTGGTGCCGAACCCCAAGGTGCGGCCGTTCACTTCAACTGCAGCGCCGCCGCCAACGTGCGGAACGCAACCGGCCTCGAGTTTTTTGATGATTTTGCGCTCATTTAAATCAATCGCCGTGACGATGCTGTCGTCATAAGAGGCAACCATCAATTTACTGCCGCCATGGGTTAAAAAGGCGTCATGCAGATGGCGGCCCACATTTTCAATTTTGGTAACAGGGAAGCCCTCTTTTAAATCAACCACCCAGACTTGACCGGCATTTTCCAGCGCAATAGCAAAAATATCGGCAAACGGGGTGCCGATAACCATGCCGGAATCGGAGGTGACCATCTTGCCGTCCGGATCGATGCCTTCCAGTTCAAAGGTTTTGAGCGGTTCCAGGGTATCGGCATCAAGAATTACGGCGTTGTGCGGCACATAAGACCCTGCCATTATGTATTTGCCGTCACGGGAAACGCCAAGACCCGGACCGTTGAATCCAGTCTTAACGCTACGGACGATCTGCATTGAATAGAGATCGACTTTAAAAATTTCGGCAGTATCATTTTTTACATAAGCCCAGCGAGGATTGGCGGGGTTGTAGTCGATAATATGCGCGGCAGTGCCTGTAGAAATTTCACCGATTTGTTTATGCGTAACGCTGTTGATGAATACCGCTTTCGAGCCTGAACCGCGCCCGTATTTGCCTCGCGCAGCTACGCCGATAATATTATTAATGTCGTCGATTTCATAGGTTGGCTTGGTTGGAAGCGCGCTTTCATCTTTAACGTACACTTTAATTGACGCTTTAATATCATCAATCGTCCAGGCAGGGTTCGCTTGTTTGGGAGTGGTTTGTAAATGTTTAACCAGGCCGCGAATTTCATCATCCGTTAGGCGGCCGTAAAACGGAGGCATTAAGGTGTCAAAACTGCCGGCCATGATAATAGTGCGCAAAGCCGTAGGGCTGCGGCCTTTCAAGGATTCTGAATTTAATCCGGGCGCAATAAACCCGCCATGGTCAGAGCCGTGACAACTGGCGCAATTTTCTTCATACAATTTATGCATTTTTTGGGCATCATCAGAGGCGGCTAGCGCGCCTAACGGCAACAACAGGGTCGCTAAGCCGGCAATGACTGAATTGGACAGACGCATTTTTGGTGTTTTCATTCTTATGGACTCCTAGTAGTATTGAATCAATATTATCTTGTCTGATTAAAAAGCTCAAGCTTGATTTCAGTTATTATTTTAAGAATATGGATAAAACCGGTCATGAAAGGTTGGCGCCTCTTATATTACATCATTAAGCCCTCGAAAAATCAGTTCGTCCGCAAAACACAAATTAACGAAAACATTTCAAGAAATGTCAAGTGACTAAAGTTTGACGGGCTTAACCAATATAAATCCCGTATTATCGGGTATTTTCTGCGCTATTAGAGTTGCGTTACCAAAATCTATTGGTATAATACTCAGCTCTTGAAGTTATATAGCTTCAGGCGCGTAGCTCAGTTGGTTAGAGCACCACCTTGACATGGTGGGGGTCGTTGGTTCGAGTCCAATCGCGCCTACCAGACATTAAAGCACTGCTCAAGCGGTGCTTTTTTTATTGTAGCAACCAAAAGTATAAAGATGCCTGTAATTACTCTTCCTGATGGTTCTAGCCGTGAGTTTGACCACGCCGTTACAGTGATGGATGTTGCTTTGTCCATAGGATCAGGATTAGCAAAAGCGACCTTGGCGGGCAGGGTTAACAATGTTCTGGTCGACGCCAGCACGTTAATCGGCCAAGATGCAAGCTTACAGATTATTACCGCAAAAGATGAAGACGGTGTTGATATACTTCGCCATTCAACCGCGCATTTATTGGCTCAGGCCGTCAAGCAATTATTTCCGGATGCGCAAGTGACTATAGGTCCGGTCATCGAAAATGGCTTCTATTATGATTTTGCCTATCAAAGGCCGTTTACGCCTGATGATCTAGCGGCTATCGAAGCTAAAATGCAGCAACTGGTTGCCGAAGATTATCCTATTAGCCGTTCGGTATTAAGCCGGGATGCAGCGGTAAAGTTTTTCAGGGATCAGGGCGAAAACTATAAGGCGGAGATTATCGAGTCCATTCCAGCTGATCAGGATTTATCCTTATATCAACAAGGCGGGTTTACTGACCTATGCCGCGGCCCGCATGTGCCTAGCACCGGCAAATTAAGCGCTTTCAAGCTTATGAAGATTGCCGGCGCTTATTGGCGCGGCAACTCGGAAAATGAAATGTTGCAGCGCATTTACGGCACTGCTTGGGGAGATAAAAAAGAATTACAGGCTTACCTGCATCGTTTGGAAGAAGCGGAAAAGCGCGATCACCGAAAGCTGGCAAAAACACTGAATTTGTTTCATACCCAGGAAGAAGCGCCCGGCATGGTGTTTTGGCACGAGAAAGGCTGGGTTATTTATCAGCAGATTGAACAATTTATACGTGAAAAGTTACGCGTAAATGGTTATGGCGAAGTCAAAACCCCGCAGGTTGTTGATCGATCCTTGTGGGAAAAATCAGGCCATTGGGATAAATTCGGAGCCATGATTTTTACGACGCATTCGGAAAATCGTGATTACGCCATCAAGCCGATGAATTGTCCCTGTCACGTTCAAATTTATAATCAGGGCATTAAAAGTTATCGTGATTTGCCTATCCGGTTGGCGGAATTTGGTTCCTGTCACCGTAACGAGCCGTCAGGTACGCTGCATGGATTGATGAGAGTCAGGAATTTTGTGCAGGACGATGCGCATATTTTTTGTACCGAAGGTCAAATCCAGGATGAAGTATCGGCTTTTATTGATATGCTGTTCTCGGTTTATAGGGATTTTGGTTTCGAAGAGGTCATCATCAAATTATCAACACGGCCTGAAAACAGGGTGGGTGATGATTCGGTCTGGGACAAGGCAGAAAGCGCCCTGGAATTGGCGCTCAATAACAAAGGCCTGAAGTGGGATTTACAGCCGGGCGAGGGAGCATTTTACGGGCCTAAAATTGAGTTTTCGCTAAAAGACTGCATTGGCCGGGTCTGGCAATGCGGCACCATACAGGTAGACTTTTCCATGCCGGGCAGACTGGGCGCAACCTATATTGCCGAAGACGGATCAAAGCAGGTGCCTGTCATGCTGCATAGGGCAATACTAGGTTCGTTGGAACGGTTTATCGGAATTTTGATTGAACAACACGCCGGGACTTTCCCGGTCTGGTTATCTCCGGTGCAAGTCATGATTCTTAATATTGCCGGTCGTCATGCGGACTATGCGTCTCAAGTCATGAAAGTCCTTGAGCAACAAGGCGTCAGGGTAAAAATAGACTTGAGAAATGAGAAGATCGGGTTTAAAATTCGTGAGCATTCAATGCAACGGGTACCGTATCTTGTCATTATTGGCGATAAAGAATTGGAAGATCAAAAAATTACGGTACGTACGCAAAAAGGTGAAGATCTGGGTAGTCTGTCAATCAGTGAATTTTCCGAACGGTTAAAGCAAGAGATTGCAGATAGAAATTGATAGTATTTTTGGAGGATTAGGGTATCGCTGCTAAAAAAGATGAAACGCGCCTGAATGACGCAATCACTGCAAGACGAGTGAGGGTAACAGGCGTAGAGGGTGAGTCGTTAGGGATTATCTCGCTGGATGAGGCAAAACAGATTGCTTACGCGGCAGACCTGGATTTAGTAGAAATATCGCCAAACGCTGATCCGCCGGTTTGCAAGATAATGAACTATGGCAAATACCAGTTTGAAATCAATAAAAAACTTCAGATTGCCAAAAAGAAACAAAAGCAAATTCAGGTCAAGGAAATTAAATTCAGACCCGGCACTGACGAAGGAGATTACCAGGTTAAGTTACGGAGTTTAATCAAATTTCTTAATGACGGTGATAAAACTAAAGTTACTGTACGCTACCGTGGCCGGGAAATGGCCCATCGGGAAATCGGCATGGACCTGCTGAAGCGTATTGAAAAGGATTTGGAAGAAATAGCTATTGTCGAGCAGTTCCCGAAAATGGAAGGGCGGCAAATGATTATGGTTATGTCGCCAAAAAAGAAAAAATAGCCACAACTAACATACTACATTATCCCCAGGCTTCGACATTGTGGAAACCCATGAGAAATGCGGCGAATGCGTTTCTTACCATTTTTGTTCCATAAGTGTTTGCCGGGTCAATGGGAGCATGACAATAATTGTAGAAACGCTGCATCGCAACGATTCTCCAGTTAGCAGCACAGGATAAGCTGCTAAACGCATCACGCGTGATGCTAGTAATTCTTCCGGGCCGTGCATTTTGCCTTGCTGGGTTATTTCTCAGGGATTTTTTATTTTTATATTATTGGAGCAAACAAATGCCAAAGATAAAAACCAACCGTGGTGCCGCGAAACGTTTTAGACGTACGGGCAATGGCGGTTTTAAGTGTGGTCAGTCGCATCGCCGTCATATTTTGACCAAGAAGTCGACTAAAAGAAAAAGACAGTTACGCTCGCCGGCAACTATTCATCCGTCAGATGTGCGCATGGCTGCACGTATGATGCCTTACAGTTGAGAGGTGAGAAGTCATGCCTAGAGTTAAACGCGGCGTAACAGCCAGAGCAAGACACAAGAAAGTTTTAAAGCAAGCTAAAGGTTACTACGGAGCACGTAGCCGGATTTATCGCGTTGCTAAACAGGCGGTAATTAAAGCGGGTCAATATGCATACCGCGACCGCAAACAAAGAAAACGTCAATTCCGCGCTTTGTGGATTGTCCGTATCAATGCGGCTGCACGTATGTATGGAATATCCTATAGCCGGTTGATCAATGGCTTAACAAAAGCCAATGTAGCAATAGATCGCAAGGTTTTAGCTGACATAGCAGTGCGTGACATTGAATCATTTGGCAAAATAGCAGAAATCGCTAAAGCTAATCAAAGTCAACCTTAAGCGGAATAGGCTTAGATTTTCTTAATTGAGGCTTCTTATGATGCCTCCCTTCTCTTTTCACGAGAAGGGAGGTTCAGGATGGTCCTGACCCTATTTTATAAATTCTCTTAAATTCTATACAAAAGCGAGCAGTGCAGTGTCGGCTATCCTAGAAGAGATTCTCGCGCAGGCATTACAAGAGCTTGCAGCAGTCAATGACCTTAATCAACTGGATAAGGTTCGTGTCCATTATCTAGGTAAAAAAGGATTATTTACCCAGCGGATGAAAGAGCTTGGCAGTCTTGATCCTGAACAACGGCGATCTGCCGGCCAAATCATCAATCAGGCTAAAGATCAATTTCAACAGCATCTGGAAGCCTGCAAAGAGCGCCTGGAAGATGTCGCATTAGCCGAGAGGCTAGCCAGCGAGCGAATTGACGTTACGTTGCCGGGACGCGGTCAAACGGTAGCGGGATTACATCCGGTTACCACGACTCTGAGACGAATTTCCAGAATATTTGCCAGTGTTGGTTTCAAGGTTGTGGAAGGGCCGGAAATCGAAGATGATTATCATAATTTCGAGGCCTTGAATATCCCCGCCCATCACCCGGCGAGGGCTATGCACGATACGTTTTATTTTGATGCCCATACGGTATTAAGAACCCATACCTCGCCGGTGCAAATCAGAACGATGGAATCTGAAAAGCCGCCATTAAAAGTGATTGCTCCTGGACGCGTGTACCGTTGCGATTCAGATATTACGCATACCCCGATGTTTCATCAGGTTGAAGGTTTTCTGGTGGATGCAGATGTCAGTTTTGCTGATTTAAAAGGCGTTATATACGAATTCCTGCGCGCGTTTTTTGAAAAAAATATTCAAGTCCGGTTTAGGCCATCCTACTTTCCTTTTACCGAGCCTTCCGCGGAAGTTGATATTGAATGCGTTATCTGCAACGGCGAAGGCTGTCGCGTATGCAGCCAAACAGGATGGCTGGAAGTCATGGGTTGCGGCATGATTCATCCCGAAGTTTTTAAGGCGGTTAATATTGATAGCGAGAAGTACAGCGGTTTTGCCTTTGGCATGGGCGTCGAGCGTCTTGCGATGTTGCGTTACGGTATTAACGATTTACGGTTATTTTTTGAAAATGATCTTAAATTTTTAGAGCAATTTAATTAAGTTGTTGTTATACAGGAAAACTTGAGTCATGCAAATTAGTGAAGCCTGGTTAAGGTCGTATGTTAATCCGGCTATTAGTACGGAAGATCTGGTCGAACAATTGACGATGGCAGGTCTGGAGGTTGATTCGGTGGAACCGGCTGCTGCAAAATTCAGCGGCGTTGTTGTTGGTGAAGTGTTATCCATGCAGCAACATCCCGATGCGGACCGCTTGCGTGTTTGTCAGGTTGCCGTTGGTGAAGAAGAGCCCTTGCAAATTGTCTGCGGTGCGAGTAATGTGAGGGTTGGTTTAAAAATTCCCGCAGCGCTGATTGGTTCGGTATTGCCGGGTGATTTTAAAATAAAAAAATCAAAACTGCGTGGTGAAGAATCCTTTGGCATGTTGTGCTCGGAAAAGGAACTGGGCTTGGCCGCGGATGCCAATGGCTTAATGGAATTGGCAATAGATGCGCCTGTTGGAGTTGATTTTCGTGAATATTTAGCGCTTGATGATTCGATTATAGAGCTTGATTTAACGCCTAACAGGGCTGATTGCTTATCCGTTGAAGGTTTGGCTCGTGAAGTTGCCGTACTGAACAAGATGGATTGGTTAACAACCCAGGCCGGCAATATTCCTGTAAGCCATCAAGATGCATTAACTGTGTCTGTAGAAGCTCCTGAGGCCTGTCCCCGTTATCTGGGCCGTTTGATTAAAGACGTAAATGCCAAGGCAGTGACGCCATTATGGATGCAGGAACGTTTGCGCCGTTCTGGGTTAAGAAGCCTGGGGCCTCTGGTCGATGTGACCAATTATGTGCTTTTAGAGCTTGGGCAGCCTTTGCATGTATTTGACGCGGAGAAGCTTTCGGGCGGTATTACAGTACGCTGGGCAAAAACCGATGAATGTGTCACCTTGTTGAATAATCAAGTCATTAAACTGGATCAGGACGCCTTGGTTATCGCCGATGATAAACAAGCCTTAGCCCTTGCCGGTATCATGGGCGGCAATGATTCGGCGGTTAATGATCAAACTCAAACGGTATTTCTGGAATGCGCATTTTTCTCCCCGCAAAATATAGCGGGCAAAGCACGCCGGTTTGGGTTGCACACGGACTCATCACATCGTTTTGAACGCGGTGTTGATGCGACACTGCAAGCAAGGGCCATTGAACGAGCGACACAATTGATTGTTGATATTGCCGGTGGCGGTGCTGGTCCGATTACCGAGGTGACTGCTAAAGCGGCTTTGCCGCAACGCCAACCCGTGTTTCTAAGGCGGTTGCGCATAGAGACAATGCTGGGTGTCGCTTTGGCTGATGAACTGGTCGCGGATATTTTTCAACGTTTGGGAATGACTGTTCAAAGTCAGGCTGATGGTTGGCAAATTATACCGCCGGGTTTTCGTTTTGATATTGCTATTGAAGCAGACTTGATTGAAGAGTTAGCGCGTGTCTATGGTTATAATAACCTGCCGAACTGTAGTTTATTAATGCGCTCCGAATTAAGCCAGGCGACTGAAGCAGTGCTGGACATAGACCGCGTTAAAGATTTACTGGTTGACCGCGGTTACCAGGAAGCGATCACCTACAGTTTTGTCGATGAAGAAATTCAAAGGGCAGTCGCTCCTGAAACGGAAGTCATCAGGTTAAAAAATCCGATTTCTTCCGAATTGGCGGTGATGAGGACTACTCTTTGGTGTGGGTTGCTGAAAGCCGCCCTTTACAACACTAACCGTCAACAGAACCGAGTTCGATTATTTGAAACGGGCCTTCGGTTTATAAAAAAAGACGGCGCTACTCATCAACAAAAAATGCTTGCAGGCCTGGTTTTAGGCGACGCTTATAGCGAGCAGTGGGGCGAGAAACCCCGCAAGATTGATTTTTTTGATATTAAAGCCGATATACAAGCGATATTCGCATTGACAGGTTGCGGAATACAGTTTTCATCGGCGCAGCATTCTGCGTTGCATCCTGGACAAACTGCCGAAATTTTATCGCCAGACCGTGAAAACATAGGATGGCTAGGCATGCTGCATCCAAATCTGGAAAAACAATTAGGTTTTGATACTCAGGTATTTCTATTTGAACTGGATCAAGACTTGCTTCTTAATAAGCGTATTCCTGTATTTAGATCCTTGTCTAAATATCCATCGGTACGTCGCGATTTAGCCTTGATCGTTAAAGAAGACGTCTCTGCGAGTGAGCTGATCGACTGCATTAAGAGCAGTGCGGAAGCCGCCTTGCAAGATGTAAATATCTTTGACATTTACCGCGGTAAAGGTGTCGAAGAGGGGAGCAAAAGTGTTGCCTTAAGTTTAATCATGCAAGTTGACACGCAAACACTGACAGACTCTGAAATAGACGCTATCGTTAGTAGACTGTTAACCCTATTAGACAATGAAATGAATGCAAAGCTGAGGGATTGATTTATGGCATTAACAAAAGCAGATTTTGCTGAAAAGCTGTTTGAAGAGCTGGGCTTAAACAAGCGCGAAGCTAAAGAAATAGTAGAACTCTTTTTTGAAGAAATAAAAAGTTCTTTGGAGCAGGGCAACCAAGTAAAGATTTCCGGTTTTGGAAAGTTCGAGCTTCGCGATAAAACCAGCCGTCCTGGTAGAAACCCAAAAACAGGCGAAGAAATACCCATCACCGCCCGGCGTGTGGTAACCTTCCGTTCCGGACAGAAACTTAAAGCCCGAGTAGAAGCCTATGTTGGAGCCGAGCAACAACAATGAATTGCCGGTCATACCGGAAAAACGTTATTTCACTATAGGTGAAGTCAGTGAATTGTGTGGGGTCAAGCCCCATGTGCTTCGCTATTGGGAGCAAGAATTTACCGAGCTGAATCCGGTAAAAAGGCGCGGCAACCGCCGGTATTATCAGCGTCACGAAGTGCTGATGATACGGAAAATAAGAGCGTTATTATATGAGCAAGGCTATACGATTGGCGGTGCCAGAGCCCATTTAATGAGTGACAATGCGAATAAAGATTCAAACCTCACAAGGCAATTGGTACAACAAATGATCGCCGAGCTCGAAGATATTTTAGAATTGCTCAAATAGATTCTTAACGTTAATCTTGTTGTGTAGTATAATCAGAGTTTTATTTTTACTGGCTCGTGTTCGCTAGCCTTTCAGTTTTCCCAAATATTTCAATGTCGGGGCGTAGCGCAGCTTGGTAGCGCACTTGTCTGGGGGACAAGGGGTCGCAGGTTCAAATCCTGTCGTCCCGACCAATTGAATCAAGGGCTTATGATGTTTTCATCAAGGCCATTTTTTGCTTCTGTAGTAGATTTGTCACAGTTTATTGAATTTCTGGCATATTCTTCCAGGTGTTGGCTGGATAAATGAGCGTATCTAAGTACCATACCTAAATCAGCCCATCCTCCCAATTCTTTAAGAATATGGAGTGGTGTTCCATTTTGTATATGCCACGATGCCCAAGTATGTCTTAAGTCATGCCAACGAAAATCTTCAATGCCTGTTCGCTTTAATGCTTTACGCCATGCTTTTGGTGCGCTTAAGCCGCTTGGGGCGTGACGATCCGTGGGCGAAAGCGTGACATCTTGTCCGAGAGCCGGATTCGGGAAATCTGCCAGTCCGGTTCGATAAGCGGGGTGTGGAAACGGGGTTATGGCAAGGCTACTAGTGCTCAGTCATTCTTGTAATGTCGGGTAAAGTTTTTTCAATTTTACCCGAGCGTCCTCATTTGTAAAACGCCATTCCATAGGTTGAGCAATAGCATTTCTTTTTTCTTGCCATGCTGCGATTTCCATCTTTAATGTTTCTTGGTCTGGAAAGCGTCGATCTAAACATTGACGAGATAAGATGCTCAATTCTATTTCCGCCATATTTAACCAACTACCATGCTTGGGGGTGTAGTGGATTTGCAATTTATCCAGAATTCTTCGTGCTTCCTCAGGGGCGAATGCTTTATACAGAGATGCTCCTGTGTGAGTGTTTAAATTATCCATAACCAAGGTAATGAGTTCAGCGCGAGGGTACTGCACATCAACCAAGTTGCGAATTTGATGCGCCCAATCCACCGCTGTTCTTTGATCCGTTACCACCACCTGCCGTTTTCCTTCTAACGGTTCAAAAAACATGAACATATTACTCACACCATTACGTTCATACTCCGTATCATACTTTTCGACTGAGCCTGGTTTTGCCGGTATCGGTTGACGTGTTTCCTTAAGGTGTTGCTTGCTGCTTTCGTCCATGCAGATCAATGGATGCGTTTCATCGTACGAGCGTTTATAAACATCCAGAACATCTTCCATAGCACAAACAAATTCTGCATTTTCTTTAGTCGGAATGCACCATTCTTTATTTTGCCAAGGCTTCAATTCATTTTTTTAACGTTTGCCGGATAGTTTCGTGTGATACGCTTTCCACATGCCCCAATTCAACCATGTGCTGCCCAAGCAATCTCAGTGTCCAGCGACTACGCCCTTCAGGGGCATCTCCACAGGCTAACGCTAGCAGATGCGCTTCCTTTTCGCCATCAATGACACGGCTTTTAACTCGGATCGGTTTGGCCAGGTTTAAGGCGGACTCTATACCTTCTTGAACTAAGCGTTCCCGCACTCGTTCAACGGTGCGCGTTGAAATGCCAAAGGCTTCACTGATTTGGTTATCCAACCATTTTGCGCCCAATTCACTAATATCGGCCTTGAGCAATATTTCAGCATGAAGCCTTTTATGCGCGGCCACTTTTCCTTTATAAATCAAACTTTCCAGATAAAGGCGCTCATCTTTCGCTAGTTGTACAATATATTTCTTTGCCAATTGTGTCAGTGCCATTAATGAATAAACTCTTTATATGGGGGACTGTGATCCGACATAACAATGCTGACAGAGTACTAGGGCACCGTCAAACGAAAGGGACGGAAACAGACAAGCCAAACCTAATGCTACCGCGCCACATCTCGACTCTACCTAAATTTGCCTTTTGCAATCCACCTTCCCTAGTTTCAGCTAAATGATTGTAAGCAAACGGTCAAATTTCCCGATTTCTTGGAAACCCACAAAAAATGCCCCGCTAGTTTCCTAACAGGGCAATTTTAGCTTCAAAACAGTCTCAATAAATCAACACAATTTCAGAGGGTCATGCAGTCTTTGTAGCATTTTTCCTTAAAACCTATCCTTGAACCTCTTTTTCTTTTATTTCTTCAAGCGCTTTGAGTGCGGATTCGGTGACAGATTTTTGCGGTTCAGGGGTAGTTGAAATCGTGGCATGAGCTTCTGATTGCACGGTTCTATTCACGCTTTCAGCAAAATTGCTATCATAAGACCGGGATTGTAACGGTCGGGCTTCTCCTTGTGTTACTGTTACTGTTTCGCCGCTATCACCGCCGTTTGAGTCACTCTCACCCTCAATTTTTTTATAGTTGGGATTACGCGGTCTTCTCCGGTTTGGACCTCTTCTGCTGGTATTTTTTCGAGCTGTTTGCACTGCTTGCTCTTCAGTTGGTGCAGAAATATCAGGTCTGGCTGATGTCGCTTCTTTTATTAGTGTATTATCTGCAGCTGTCGTTTCGCTTTTTGCAAATTCAATAGCCTCATCATCAACAGCATTATTGACTGGCGCAAGATTAGCTCTTACGTTTCGCCCCGGTCCCCTTATATTACGATTAGGCCGGGGTTCCTTGTCTCGTTCCGGCTTAGCGTCCTGCTCTTGTGGGACGCGACTAGGACGCGGTTCCTGGTTTTTTTGACCTTGATTTCTACCGCCTCTTCTTCGACTTCTACCCGGCTGGCTTTCGTCAGCTGGTTTCGCTTTTTCAACAACGCGCGCCGGGGCTGCTTTTACTTCAGGTTCAGCACTTGGACCTATAAGCTTATTCCAGAAGCGTTTAATCAAGCTGGCTGCTTCATTTTTGGTCTGCACGGGCGCGGGCGAATCGTGCATGAATTCCTTGATCGCTGCTCTTTCAACTTTCGGTTTTATTTGTTGCGCAAACTCTGGAATGGTAATGTCTTCCGGTTTTATTTGTAAGTAACTGGGCTTTTCTTCGGTTATCTCTTTTTCCTTGATGCGTTCAATGTCATAAGCCGGAGTTTCGAGATGCTTACTAGGCAAAATGATAATGCCTACCTTCAGTCTGGTTTCGATTTGTTCAATCGCATGGCGCTTTTCATTCAACAAAAATGTTGCACACTCGATAGGCAAATGGGCAATAACTTTTTCCGTGCCTTTCTTCATGGCGTCTTCTTCAAGAATTCTCAAAACCGAAAGCGCGACCGATTCAACATTACGAATAGTTCCTTGTCCCTTACAGCGTGGACAGGGCAGTTGCGTAGAATCGCCAAGAGACGGGCGCATTCTTTGTCTTGACATTTCCAGCAGGCCGAAACGTGAGATACGGCTGGTTTGGATACGGGCTCTATCAATTTTAAGCGCATCACGCAGATGGTTTTCAACCGTACGTTGATTTTTATTGGACAGCATATCGATAAAGTCGATAACAAACAAACCGCCCAAATCCCGTAACCTTAGTTGGCGGGCAATTTCATCGGCCGCTTCCAGGTTAGTATTCAGCGCGGTTTCTTCAATGTCACTGCCTTTTGTGGCGCGCGCGGAGTTGATATCTATTGAAGTCAATGCTTCGGTATGATCTATAACCAGTGAACCGCCGGAAGGCAGTGAAACTTCACGGCAGTAAGCGACCTCTATTTGAGATTCAATCTGATAACGGCTGAACAAAGGGACCGCGTCCCGGTACAGTTTCGCTTTAGGTAAAAAATGCGGCATTACCTGCTTGAGAAAGTCCTGAACGAGTTTAAATGAGTCCTCATTATCGATCAATATCTCATCAATATTGCCGCGCAAATGGTCACGCAGGGCTCTGATAATAACATTGCTTTCCTGAAACACCAGGAAGGGCGCTTTCTGCTCATTAGACGAGCGCTCGATGGCTTCCCATAGTTGCAGAAGATAATTTAAATCCCATTGCAATTCTTCAGCGTTTTTTCCGCAGCCCGCCGTTCTGACGATTAAGCCCATGCTTTCAGGAATTTCCAGCGAAGCCATAACCTCGCGCAAATCGCTGCGGGTTTCTCCTTCTATGCGCCGTGATATGCCGCCGGCCTTGGGATTATTGGGCATTAATACCAGATAAGTCCCTGCCAGGCTGATGTAGGTAGTTAGGGCGGCGCCTTTATTACCGCGTTCTTCTTTCTCAATCTGAACCAGGATTTCCTGGCCTTCTTTAATCAGGTCTTTTACAGATGGACGACGGCCTTCTTCCGCGCCTTCGTGGGGAGTTTGCCGGTAGAGCGGTGAAATTTCTTTAAAAGGCAAAAAGCCGTGTTTGTCAGCGCCATAATTTATAAAGGCAGCTTCCAGGCTCGGCTCTACGCGGGTAATAATACCTTTGTATATATTTGATTTTTTTTGTTCTTTTGAAGGAACTTCTATGTCAAAATCATAAAGTTTTTGACCGTCTACCAAAGCGACTCGCAGTTCTTCAGCCTGCGTAGCGTTGATAAGCATTCTTTTCATTCAATTATCCTTGTAGTTTCCTGCTCCATTGTCAGAGTTTACTGAATGTAGACTGGTTTTGGTCGTCGCATCAAACACTATGTCAATGCAAACACGAAGCGGCATGTCCAAGCAAAAACACAATCAGTTGGGTTTTTACGGTCTTATGTTCCGTCATCTACGTATTTTTGTCGTCAATTTAAACATCAACAGTGAAGTCGCTTAAAGTAAGCACAGACAGTGCTAAGTTAATATTTATTTCAGTCTTTCAGTGGTAAATTCTGTTTAAAACAGGTGTTAAAAATCGTGCATCTAGGGTCGAACGATGAACCCGAAAATCTTATAATATGAAGTATTAATTACGTGATAGTTGCTGTTTTAATCTTCATTTAAGTCGCTCAAATCCGGTTTCTTTGTTGAAACCTGCAGAGCGTTTACGTTATGTTTTTTTAAAAACTCGCCTAATATAACAACCTTATCGTCCCACATCAATTTTAAAGAATCAATTAACGCCGGATACTGGTATTATTCGCACAATGAATATAGATGAAAACACGTTACCACACGTTATATATGTGGAAATTACTGAAAACAATAGCGACCAGCGATTGGACAATTTTTTAATCACCCATTTAAAAGGAGTGCCAAAAAGCCATATTTACCGGATTGTGAGAAAAGGCGAGGTAAGAGTTAATAAAGGGCGCATAGACATCAAATACCGCTTGGTTGCAGGTGATATAGTCAGAATTCCTCCGGTCAGAGTGGCAGAAAGAACAGAAGAGTCGTTTGTTACTCAAAGTTTGAAAGACGCTCTGTTACAAGCAATTTTATTTGAAGATGACGCTTTTTTAATTCTGAATAAACCCGCTGGTTTCCCTGTGCACGGCGGCAGCGGCGTAACTTCCGGCATTATCGAAGGGTTGCGTGTAATAAGGCCCGAAGCGCATTTTTTAGAGTTAGTGCATCGTCTTGACCGGGATACCTCCGGGTGCCTGATAATAGCTAAAAAACGCAGCGCCCTGCGTAAATTACACGAACTGTTCCGGGATGATCTGGTTCAAAAAACTTATCAAGCCTTGTTATCAGGACAATGGGCCAGAAAAAAACAGCTGGTAACCGCGCCCTTGTTAAAAAATATCAGTAAAGGCGGCGAGCGCATGGTAGTAATCAGTCAGTCCGGCAAGGCCGCTGAAACACACTTCAGACGCTTGAAGTTATTCCGTAACGCGACTCTGGTTGAGGCCTCTCCAAAAACCGGACGCACGCATCAGATACGCGTGCATGCGGCAAGTCTAGGTCATCCAATCGTCGGCGATGAACGTTATGGGCTGGATGAGGTCAATAAAGTTTTTAAAAACAAAGGTTACAAACGTATGTTTCTCCACGCGGAAACATTAAAATTTCAGCACCCTGTCACCGGTGTCCAAATGAGCATTTCAGCCCCGTTACCTCCACATCTGGAAAATTTGTTAAAACATGAAGAACAGGTTTGATTTGATTATCTTTGATTGGGACGGCACCCTGATCAATTCGATAGACTGGATTACCAGTTGCCTGCAACATGCAGCGGTACAGTATGATTGTCCCATTCCTGAGCCGCAGGCGGCAAAGGATGTTATTGGTTTAAGCATTATCAAGGCTATGCAAACGTTATTTCCTGAAGCGGACAAACAAATGCAGGAACAATTGGTTAGCAGTTACAGCCGGAAATATTTTTCGAAACAAATCAGCCAGGATGATTTGTTTCCGGGCGTTTACGGGATGTTGGTGCAATTGAATGAAGCAGGCTACCGGCTTGCTGTCGCTACCGGAAAAACCAGAACCGGACTACAAGAAGCATTGCAGGCGACAGGAACTGAAGAGCTGTTTTGTATTACCCGGTGTGCTGACGAAACTGCATCCAAGCCTGATCCTAGAATGATAAACGAGATTATTCAACATACCAGTACGGCAAAAGAACGCTCATTAATGGTCGGTGATTCCATACATGACTTGCAAATGGCCCGCAATGCCCATATTTCAGCCATGGCTGTTTCATGCGGCGCGCACTCGGCAGAGTATCTGCAACAATACAATCCGCTGCTGTGTTTGCAACAGCCTACGGAATTACTGAATATTATTTAAGGTTAAGAACTCATGGAAAATCAACAAGACCACCTGGTTAAATCAGACGTTGCCAGGGAACCCGGTTGGGAGCGCGAAGTCATTGAAAAACTGGCTTTAGCAGCTGTAACAGAACAAACAAGAGCGAGACGCTGGGGTATTTTCTTCAAGTCATTGATATTTGTTTACTTATTCGCTCTGTTCGGGATAGCGGTTTATCCAAAAATTAAGCAGGATATTGGCGTTGATAGTAAATATCATACTGCTGTCATAGACGTGGTAGGGGTTATTGCTGAAGATAAAGATGCAAATGCCGTCAACATTATTGAAAGCTTGAGGGATGCGGTAAAAGACAAACAAACCAAAGGTATAATTCTGCATTCAAATTCGCCCGGCGGCAGTCCTGTCCAATCGGCTTATGTTTATGAAGAAATTCGAAAGATAAAAAAAGAACATCCGGATTTGCCGGTTTATGCCGTGGTTAGCGATATTTGCGCATCGGGTTGTTATTATATTGCCTCGGCCAGCGACAAGATTTTTGTCAATCAAGCCAGCCTTATTGGTTCAATAGGCGTACTAATGGATGGCTTCGGTTTTGTTGATATCATGCAAAAAATGGGGGTAGAGCGTCGGCTGTTAACCGCAGGCGCGCATAAGGCCATGCTTGATCCTTTTTCGCCGCCTAAAGCAGATGAAACCGAATATATGCAGGGCTTATTGGATCAGGTGCATCAGCAATTTATAAACGCGGTCAAAGCGGGGCGGGGTGATAGGCTGAAAGACGCGCCCGAGATGTTTTCGGGCCTGGTTTGGACGGGAGAAGCGGGCGTGAAGCTGGGTATTGCTGATAGCTTTGGCAGTGATGATTACGTCGCCAAGGACATTATCGGCGCAGAGAAGATAGTTGACTTTACCCAGCAAGGCCGTTTGATTGATAGATTAGTCGGCAAACTGGGCGCCTCTTTTGGGCAAGCCATCGGCAGTTTAATTCAGGCCCCGGCATTACGTTAATGAGCTCAGTCAAGATCAGGCATTCCCCGGATGTTGCATGACCCGGGCAATAATTTTAGACTAACAAGCTCCTGCTTCGCCCAATGAGTTGCGAAATGACTTAAGTATCAACTCCTGCTTCCGTTCTTTCGCGCCTTGTTTTGACTAGAAGCAAGGGCGGCGCAAGCAAACTGCCTAACTTATTGCCGGGCTATGTTGCAGAAACCCAAGCGCATTGATTTTCTGATGCCTGATTTTACTGGCTCTCTATTGAGCCGGTAACTTGGTGGCTGTGATTACATCGCCATATTGATCGGCTTATCGTCATTCAATGCATTCCAGCCAAGGACGATTCTATAGACTAGCCAAACGACTGTTACAATCAGGGTAAAAAACCCTATCCCCATTTCCAGGGTCAGCCCGGACACTGCAAAGCCAGCCAAAGTTATCCAAACGGTTTTTATTTGCCAGTTGAAATGGGATTCCAGCCAGGTTCCCTGTACTTCATTCCTCTTGTAGAAATTAATTGCCACACCCAGCAGCAATGGCAATCCAGCCAGCATGAAGGTTAGCGCCTGACAAATATATACGGCGGCCGCCAGCTTTTTTAACGTCTGCAATTTTTCAGAATCTTTTTCTTCACCCGTTATATCATTCATAATAAATCTGCCTTTTGAATTTTTCTTATAGTTAAACCGCCAAACACTAACGGTTTCAAGCTATTTTATTTCCGTTAGTTCAGTTAGCAAGCGCATGTTTTTTCCGATATGATTTAAAACTATCAATGTACGACCGGCTTATGATAAAGGCTATTTAACAACTTGACCACAACAAATATCATGGCTTGTGTGAACCCAATGGCGGGTACTCGACCGACATTGTAAGAAGCAAATTCATCAATGGATTCATTCAGGAATTTTATCAGCCCAATTTGAACCTGGTTCTCGTTATGCTTAACAAAGCGCTCATGCAGTTTTCTTCTCTTCGTTTCATCAACCGGTTGGC
The DNA here is from genome assembly GCA_002862125.1 of Methylobacter sp. KS41. Taxonomy (GTDB): domain Bacteria; phylum Pseudomonadota; class Gammaproteobacteria; order Methylococcales; family Methylomonadaceae; genus Methylobacter_C. The sequence goes on from PHSP01000003.1 coordinate 1,185,527, forward strand.
CTTCCAGCAATGACTGGATCTCGGCTTCCGATAGAATGGCCTGCCTTTCCATCCAGGCAGGGTCATCTATAAATTTTGGTGTATCGCCAGACGATTTCTGATAGACGCAAACCACATCAAAGCATAAATCCATAAACAGATTTGCCATATCCTGATTTTGTCCGGCGATAATAGAAGGGAATATGCCAAAAATTGTTCGAAAAAGCAGGGGTTGATCGGCCTCAAATTGAGACAGTATTCTTTTACCATTTTCCTCGTCCATGTTTTTGGCATATTCCAGGGCTTGATATAACTCGCGTTCAGTCAGTTCGTGCATGATGCTCCGGTTTATAGTGCATAAAAGCACACCATGATAATTTAAGTTATTTTTCTGTGTTTTCAACGATTAGTTATCTTCGAAGGTTCTTCCGCTCTGTTCAACGAAGAGGGCGCTTTTTAACGTGGAAATAACTTCAGGACAAGTATCATAAATGACGGAGATATTTTTGAAATAATTAATCGCACCGCCGCTTATGCTTTCGTCCGGCTTGCCGCATGGAAAAGGTCTTGCCAACTGTTAACCCATCTTCGTGAATTCTACTGATAATTTCTTGTTATTTCAATAAGTTAAAATTTTAATTTATCTCAAATGGCACTACATATTTTTTCTTATCAATAATCGTCTTACATTTACCTATCAGGTCAGGTTTGATACTTAAGGCTGCGTATAGTTGTTTTTGGCGTGTTTCGGCTTGGGTTGTTGTGCGCAGGTGAATGGTCTTATTATCCTCTGTCGGCAAGGTAATCGTGAGGCGTTGTTGGGTCGACATAATGTTGCGTATGCTGTCCCAGCTTAAATGGATACCCTGCTGCTTGAGTTGATAGCGCAGGGTATGCACCAGATGGTAGGCCATTAAAGTAATGAACAAGTGTCCGGTGACGCGTTCTTCTTTATGGTGGAAAACTGGACGTAAGCCGAGGTCGGTTTTCAAGCTTCTGAACGTGGCTTCGATCTCGGTCAGCATGATATAGGTTGACCACAATTGTTCTTCCGACCAGTCCGGAGTAGTGGTTCTCAGGCAGTAAACTCCGCAGTGCCGGTCTTTTTGTTCACTTTTGGGTTCACGCTGCCATTCAATACGGATGGCGTTGTTTTTCGCGTCATCAGCAATGACTTCAATGCGGTAGTCTTGCGCGACGCGGCTGTTTTTTTCGCGCAGCCGGCCAATGCGTTCGAGTATTTTCGCGTAGTTTTTGATCGTGCCTTTTTTGTCCAAACCGGCATGGAGCTTGTCGAGCCCCTCTTCCAGACGAACGTGGAAGCGGTTGCGGATGGCCTGTTCTTTTTTGGCTTTTTGATCGGAGTGGCAATAGAGCCGGGTTTCCCCGGTTTCTGCATCGATTGTGCGGTAAACGCTGACTTTGCTCTGTCCGGTTTCCCTAACCAGTACGGCATTATCCTGGTCTCTGGGATCTTGTAGGTAGCGTTCCCGGCTGACCACCAGGTAAAGATAACCGCGCGCGCTTAACCAGGCGAGATTGTCAGCGCTGGCAATGCCGGCATCCATGATAATGACCGGTTTTTCTCCGGCTAATGGATTTTTCCCCTGCAGACCGTCCAGCATCAGCGCCAACGTGGCGGGCTCGCTGGCGTTGCCTGGAAAGACCTGGCTGCTGAGCGGGAAGCCATTGCCATCCAGAACCAGACCTAAGGTCACCAATGGGCAATCACGGCGTTTTTCTTTGGAGCGGCCGAACCGGGCCTTGGGGTTTTGGGCGCACTGGCCTTCAAAATAGGTGTTGGTCAAGTCGTACAAGACGATGCTCCGGTTTAAATCGAATAAGGTCTGCTCCTGAGCACCCAGAAAAGTTTCCAGCGCCGACTGGTGTTTGAGCAACTTATCGCTGATGGTGTACAGGCGCGTCAGACTGGTGCTGCCGTAGTCATGATCAAGCAGTTCACCCAGGCCGGTACGCGCTTGCAGCCAGTCATGGGTCTGCAGTTCGCTGCCGGGTGAAATCATGCGCCCTATGATGCTGCCCAATGCCGCCGCGGCATCGATTTTGTTAAAGCCCAGTGCGGCAAGCTTCTGATCCAGCTGCAACTGCATGACCGCATGCAACGCCAACGTTTCCCCGCCGATGCTGCGGGCTTGATGGGCTTCGATATGATTAATGCCGACACTATGATAATCCTGCCCGGGCGTCGCTGCCGCCACCGGTTGCGCCAGTTTCGCGATGATGAGGTCGCTATAGCGCACGGCGGCGGCCTCCAGAAGTTGACCGGCATCATCCTCTAAATGAAACAACTCGTCTTGGCGCGGCGCTGAGCCTTGCAGAAGCTGTTCAATTCTGGCCGCAAGCAAGGGCCAGTGCGCGGGCTCAATGGCAAAGTCTTTGCCCAGATTGAGTAGCGTACGTTGCTTGACTTGTGTTCCCTCACGCACGGATTCAACGATCCGATAGGTATAGGAATCTTCGCCATGATCCGCTGTTTTAGTTTTGGTTCTTCGAATATACATGGCTCTAGCATGGGCGCTATTCCGGAAAAAATCAAGATGCAAACCTAAATGGATGGCACTACAAGAGAGAGCGAAAAATGAGCATTGATTTTAAAGGGTTTTTTCGAAATGAAAACCGCCGGTAACCAAAAATCAATAACTTAGGGAGACTGGAGTCACGAAGATGGGTTAAGCCCGGAATGTCCAACTCAATGCTCCATGTATAGTAAGATATGAAATAATATCATACCATTCACTGAGTCTACGTTATGCCGAGCCGAGTCACAACTGAACAATTAAAATCTGATCTTATCCTGCCTTGGCTTATCCAGGGCATTATGGCGGCTGCGCTGGCGGCTTATGTGTTCCTCTGTCTAACGTTCGGCGACCAGCTACAACAGCCATTGCCGGAAGCTCAGCGAGTGCTGATCAGAACAATTTTATACGTTGTAGCTATCGTAACATTTCCGATGACTAATTTGATCCGGCACATTCAACTGCGGCTCAATCAAACCATGCCGCTTTCTCAGGCAACTCCGCTGATCGAAGCGAAAAAACGCTATTTAGTGACAATTATTGTGTCCATGTCGCTCATTGAAAGCGTTGGGGTCTTTGGCTTTACCATGTTTATTTTAGGTGACAACTTTAATACCTTGTACATATTTTCGGGATTATCCGCCTTAGGGCTTTTTTTATACCGGCCCAAAGTGGATGAATACGCAAAGGTTGTTGAGGCGCTCACTACTGAAAAATGAATGACTTTTCGGCTGACGCGGAATCTGCGTTAAATGCGGTTTGTGCCTTCCACATTGTCCAACTTCCGCCTTGACTTAAAATAAAAACAAATCGCCTCGCGGACGCATAGCCTTGATTCAGGCTTGGGCAGGCCATCATCTGAAAACATCGGAAAAACTGATTGAACATCTTGATAACCGCCTGTTATCCAGGTCCTGTGACAAAGTGAAAAATGAATACAAAATCGAGGCTATCTTTTTCCGGGAGTAAAACTTTTAAGTTCCGGCTTGCCTGTTGTAGTTGCCGGCTCCGTTCTTTCCAAGCCGGCAAATTCGAATAACAAATCCAGTTCTTTATCAGTCAATTCATAAAAAGTACGCGCTTTTAGACGTTCCGGTAATACTACGGGTCCATAGCGGACGCGCATTAGGCGGCTAACGACAACTTCCTGGGCCTCCCATAAGCGCCTGACCAGCCTGTTGCGCCCTTCGCTAACGATTACGTTATACCATTTATTAGCGCCTTCGCCGCCGCTAAAATGAATCGCATCGAACCTGGCTTTGCCATCTTCAAGCTCTACGCCTTGCTTGAGTTTTTCAAGCGTTGCCTCGGAAACGTCTCCTAAAACACGCACTGCGTATTCGCGCTCCACCTGGGTTGACGGATGCATTAACCGGTTGGCCAGTTCGCCATTATTGGTAACCAGTAACAACCCCGAGGTATTAATATCCAGCCTGCCAACGGAAATCCAACGGGCCGTGGCTAATGCCGGCAATTGGGTAAACACCACGGGGCGGCCTTCCGGGTCGCGGCGCGTCACTACTTCGCCGGTGGGCTTGTGATAAATCAGTACCCGTGTAGGTTGCACGGCAAATTTTTCCCAATGAACCACGCGCTCATTAAGTTGTAAATGATCGCCTGTTTTTAACCGGTCGCCCAACTTTACCGCGCACCCGTTAAGCTTTAGGCGGCCTTCCGCTATCCACCGTTCAATTTCTCTACGGGAACCCACGCCGCCCCGTGCCAGCACTTTTTGAATGCGCTCGCCTGCGTCTTCCTGATTGCCGCCGGTATTTTTTGCCGTCTTGAGTTCGCTTGGCTGTTCCGGTGAACTACTGGACGGTTTGCGGCCGGATTCTTTTGGCCTGTTTCTTTCCTGGTTTTTACGCTGTTGTTTGGGTGACTTATTTGTTCTCTTCGGCGAACTGCCCGGCTGCTTCGAAGAATCGTTGGTTGGCTTCTTGCTTTTCACTCGTTACCTGCATAGGTTGTTGCGTTGTATCTTTCGGTCCGCCAAGATTTTGTATCTCTTGCAAAACCGGAAGTTCATTTAATGATGTAATGTTAAAATAATCCAGAAATTGTCTGGTTGTGCCATATAAACCGGGTCTGCCTGGCACTTCTTTGTGCGCTACCACTTTCACCCACTCACGTTCAAGTAAAGTCTGGATAATGCTTGAACTGACGCTGACGCCGCGTATATCTTCAATATCCGCCCGTGTTACCGGTTGCTTGTAGGCGATAATTGCCAGCGTTTCCAGCAGCGCGCGCGAATATTTCGGCGGTTTTTCTTCAAACAAGCGTGATACCCAGCGGGATAAATCCGGCTTGATCTGAAACCGGTAGCCGCTAGCCACCTGTTTTAGTTCAATAGGCCGGGGTCTGTATTCCTCGGTAATCGCCTCTATTGCCGACAGTATCTCCTGGAGTTCAGGCTGTTCCAGTTCAGGAAAAACCTGCTGTACCTGTTTAGCTGTCATCGGGCGCTTGGCGGCAAATAAAATGGCTTCAACAATACGCTTGATGTTCACGTTTACTTCAAGTTTTTCAGTGACGGGAAAGGGTGTGTCCAATATTGCCGGTTTTATCTGTCCGGGCCGTGTTCTGAGTCTTTTGGCTACGCTCAGGATATCCTTGGCGTAAGGACGAAGCCTGCTTGCCGCAATAGCTAGTTCTTCAGCAGGGTTTTCCTGAGCTTTGCCTAAGGAGTTCTCTTGGGCTTTGCCGGAGAAGTCACGATTAACTACCGGGTTTAAATCAATAACAGCAGGCTTTACCCGTGGTTTAAATACCTTCTCCGGCGGAGCCGGCGTATCTGACCCGTATTTCGCTGAAGGGTTCTGACTGGATGATTTCGATGAGTCCTTCTTTTCCGAGTTCGAGGACGGCCAGAAACGAGACAACGACTCCGTGCCGGCCTTCTTTTCGGATAAATAATTGCGAGAAAAGGAGACTATCTTCTCCTTTAAGGTTTGCCAAAATGGCTGCCATTCGTTCACGGACAGATAAAGCTTCCTTGGTAATTTGGTGGTGGCTAAGCTGGTCAATCCGTTTAAGGACATCCTGAAATGCCAGCAGCATGTCTCTTAAACAAATATCCGGTAAATGCTGTTTAACATTTAATGAAGATGTATCGACATCTATGGCAAATATATCACGTTCAACCCTGGGTAAAAAATCGATCTCTTCAGCGGCGGTCTTGATGCATTCATATTCCTGCAGTCTGCGAATTAAGGTAGCCCTGGGGTCTTCTTCGTCATCTTCTTCTCCGGTCTGTCTGGGCAGCAGCATCCTGGACTTTATCTCCGCCAACAGCGCGGCCATTACCAGATATTCCGCCGCCAGCTCCAGATTTAACACGCCCATTATTTGAATATAAGCGATGTATTGATGGGTAATCTGGGCGATAGGTATGTTCACAATATCCAGATTCTGCCTTCTGATCAAATACAGCAATAAATCCAGCGGCCCCTCAAACAGGTCCAGAAAGACTTCCAAGGCATCCGGCGGGATATAAAGATCGTCCGGCAGTTGATTAAAAGGCGTTCCGTTGACCATTGCGAAGGCGGGCGTTTCCTCCATAATCGCCGTTGCTAGGTCACCGCTCATTTGGCCGCCGTTGGAACCGGGTTACGTTAATCCAGTCCGCATGAACTTTCAAAACCTGATTCCCAGGAAAAGCGTGATAATTTGAAAGAATCACAATCCGGCAATTGAAAAAAACACTTTCTGTGCAATAAACATCGGATAAGCCAATATTGCACCCAACAATTTTGTGTAAAGCAATAACAATAAAATAATGAACCCGTACTGTTCCAGGCGATTATATTGCCACGCCCAGTAACCGGGTAACATACCGGTCAGTATACGGCTGCCGTCCAGCGGTGGAATCGGCAGTAAGTTAATCAACGCCAAAACCAGATTAATTGAAATCCCCGCAACCCCTGTATAAATCAATGGCAAGGAGACAGCTTCAGCGCCTGCGCCGATGGTAACGCCTAAACGTGCGACCAGAGCCCAGCCGACAGCCATCAGTAAATTTGCCACAGGCCCGGCCAAAGCCACTATAGCCATGTCATGCAAGGGTTTTTTAAAATTCCGAGGATCAACAGGGACCGGCTTCGCCCAGCCAAAAATAAAACCCGTGCCGGTCATTAACAATATCCCCGGAAGAATAATAGTGCCAAACAAATCGATATGCTTGATCGGGTTTAGGGTCAATCGGCCCTGAACAGAGGCCGTGTTATCGCCGTATTTTTTCGCTACCCAGCCGTGCGCCACTTCATGCACTGTGATTGCAAAAATCACCGGCAGCACCCAAACCACTATGCGCTGAATTAACGTCAATTCATTCATCATATTGCGTTCCCCTCAATTTAATATAACATGGGTGCGAGACCCTTGCCCTGTCTGATGATCTCTGCGCCGCTGCTGGAAAATTCGATTACGGTCGTTTCTTCATAGTCAATAATTCCCGCATCAATCACTAAATCCAGCTCATGTTCAAGTTTATTTCTTATGTCGTAAGGGTCCGTCATGGATTCGCTTTCCCCAGGCAATATCAAGGTAGAACTAAATAAAGCCTCTCCCAGTTCCTGAAGCAGCAATTTTGTAACCGGATGACCGGGAATGCGTATGCCTATGGTTTTTTTTCTGGGGTGTTGCAGCCTGCGCGGCACTTCACGCGTAGCATCCAGAATAAAAGTAAAAGGCCCGGGCGTTAACGCTTTAATCGTCCGGTAGGCGTCATTGCCGATTTTTGTAAACATCGAAACCTGCGTCAAGTCCTTGCACACCAGGGTGAAATTGTGTTTATCATCCAGCTGCCTTATACGCCTTATCTTATCCATCGCTTGTTTATCGCCGATGTGGCAGGCAAGCGCATAAGATGAATCGGTCGGATAAACAATTACGCCGCCTTTGCGAATAATTTCCACGGCACGATGAATCAACCTCAGTTGCGGATTTTCCGGATGTATTTCAAAAAACTGGGCCATCATTATTACTGAATTGAAGAAAATTTCTCAGATTATACCTTACATACCCACAAGCTTGCAGTATGAATAGATGATGAGACATTTGCGCTGTACCGGTTTCCAGTTTCACTGGCGAAAAAAGGGGCGGATATTTCGCCTCAAAATTTTTTTGGACGACAAATACGCGGCATTTGACGGTTTCGGCTTCCGGATATCGAAAAATTCATCGGCGCCTGTTTTTAGGCGCTACGTTCCCCTGACGGTGTTATCGGCTATTTTGGGCCGGTAAAATATTAAAGCCACAAGCCTGTAACAAGGAAGGATTACGATACAGTTCCCGTTTCGCTTACCGCGCTGCGCTCCAATCGCGGTCCGGCAGGTGATCACGCTCCGGAAAAAAACGCTCCAGATCCGAACGTGTTTCGATGGCATCCCAATGATTAATGTGGTGGCAACCCGAGCCATAAAATAAATTGGACTTCATGGACGATGTGAACGGGACGATGACTTCCAGTAGCGTGCTGGCAAATAATGCAGAGCGCTCCCGGCCCAGTTCGGTATCGGAAAATTAGGCTTGGAATGGGCGTAAAAGATCATGTATAAAGAACATGAGCGAGGCTATTTTATTTGTATAATCAGCGATTTAGAATCCCGCATTATGCGCCAAGACAAAGCCTTATCAATCAATAAGTTGTTTTTTTGAAGAATAATTTACTGATTTGCAAATATATATTCAGAGTTGGCTAAAATTGTTCGAAAATTGGCATGCTCTAATATTTGTGCTCCCAAAAATTGGGAAATTTCAGTTATATAAGTACAATGAACGTAATAATCAAGAGCAGTCAGTTATGATGGTTTTTTGTGTATTCCGGAACCTGATTTTATAAGAAGCGCGCTCGAAAGTTTCTTTTTTAAATTAAAGTTTTCCCATTTACTGCCGAAAAAGTCTCTGCTAAGAAAAGAATCAATCCAATTCAATAGGAGATAGCATGACTATAAGTTCAGTTTCATCTGCATCAAGCAACATAAACATCGCACAGATTAAGCAGTCAGCGCCTGCTCAGGCCGGCGCAAAGGCGAATGACGGCGATTCTGATGACGCCGGCGCCAAAGTTCAGCCTTCCGTTAATTTAAGCGGTCAGGCCATTGGAGCTAATATCAGCGTAAAAGCATAACGATACGAAAATAAAACCGGCAAACCATGCCGGTTTTATGTATCAGCCGCCGTTTTTATCAGCATACACTTTTTCAACAAGCTTTTTAAACCAGATTGGCCGAAAGATCACTATAAACAATCCTATGGTACTGGTGATTGGAAATAAAGGAATCAACATAAAGGTAATAAGGACCAGTGCGCATTTGATTCTGGCAAAGAAGGAAACTGATGTCATTGTTCTTTTTCCGGCCTGTTTTTCGGGGGACACTAAAAGAAAGTTTATCAATTGCGTAAATGCTTGGACCCGGCTGAACACTCATTGCTAATGAGGACTGATTCTGCCTGATGCTTAGCGCCGGAATTAAGCGCTCGAGTAGTTTGCGCATATCTCATAAAGTGCGTTCACCGCCTGCCTGTCGCGGCAGAAAGTACAGCCGGATTCGCGCCTGGTTTCATAATATTGACCGGTCTTTTGCTGGCCGATAGGAAGGGTAGCCAGCCAGACTGGAGTCTCAGCGCCCTGATCCGGCGTTTCGTGGCCGCCAAAGCCAAGATTATTACTTAATGTAGAATTAACGTCTCCAGGATGACAGGCGTTAACGGTAATATCGGAAGGCTTTAGCTTTTCAGAAAAGGCGGCGCTCAGCATTCGATCGGCTTGTTTGGACTGCCGGTAGGCTTGGCCGTTATCATAGCTTCGGCGGGTAAACTCCAAGTCGTTCAGATCCAGGCCGCCGGCCCAGTAGCTGGCGACATTGACGACGCGCGCGGGCGCCGACGCTTTTAGAATATTCGTGAATTCGTCGATTAACCGGAAATAGCCCAATACATTCGTGGCAAACTGCATTTCGATGCCCTCTGGCGTCTCCTGACGGACACGCGGTGTGCAAGCGGCATTGTTGATCAATACATGCAGAGGCCCTTTCCAGCGCGCCGCTAATCTCCGGATGTCGCCCAAACGGCTCAAGTCGGCGAGCTCAAAACGCACTCTTGGATTCCCGGTTGAACCGGCTATTTCTTTCCGAGCCTGTTCCGCTTTGTTTTTATCACGGCATACCAGCACGACTCCGGACTCCGGTATTGCAGCCAGTTGCCGGGCTATGGCTTTTCCTATCGCGCCAGGGGCGCCGGTTACCAGAAAAACCCTGTTTCCATAATTTGGAATGCTTGAAAAATCAAAAGTGAGGACCATAAGCTAGGAACATCGTAATTACCTGGAAGGATAACATTATCATAATTATGAAAAAGTCTCAGTTTCTTCGTTTAAGTGTATAGGATTGGTTTGTTGGCCTATAGTTCTTGCTTCGCGGACCTGACATTTTTTGCAAGAGGATACAGAAAATATATGCCAATCGCCCTAGATTATGCCGGTATGACGCATAGTTGGGTTGCCGGTTTTTTTGTAATTTCACTAAATCCCTGCATCCTGGCTGATCAGCATAATTTTCGTACTTGACGCAGGATAAATAAAAAGCCTTTTCTCCATTTGTTGTTTGGTGAGAATATGTATGTTTTGACCATGTTGCAACTTCTTGAACCGACGCCGATGAATCATTCTGAACACCCCGCCGAACATATTGCCCACTCGGCCGATAAGGCCGCGTTTCTGCGCCAGATAAGTCAGTTTCTTGAGTCCGGAAATATGCTGTCCGAACCCGAAGCCATGCGCCCCTACGAGTGTGACGGCATGGCAGCCTATCAGGTGTTGCCATGGCTGGTGGTATTGCCGGAAACTATTGAGCAGGCGCAAGGGGTGTTGCAATTGTGTCATCAATACGGTGTTCCAGTGGTGGCGCGCGGCGCGGGTACGGGGCTTTCCGGCGGCGCATTGCCGGTGGCAAACGGGGTGCTGTTGAGTCTGGCTAAATTCACCCGTATCTTGAAGATTGACCCCGGTAATCGTAGCGCTTGCGTGCAACCGGGTGTGCCCAATCTGGCCGTTTCGGAAGCGGCGGCTCCTTTCGGCCTTTATTACGCGCCCGATCCTTCATCTCAAATCGCCTGCACAATAGGCGGCAATGTGGCGGAAAATTCCGGCGGGGTGCATTGTCTGAAATATGGGCTGACTGTGCATAATCTGCTCGCGCTCAAGATACTGACAATCGACGGCGAATTGATTTCGCTGGGCGGTGCGGGCCTGGACAGCGCTGGTTATGATTTGCCGGCGGTATTGACGGGTTCGGAGGGTTTGTTGGGCGTGATTGTTGAAGTTACGCTCAAATTATTACCGTTGCCGGAAACTGTTTCGACATTACTGGCGGTTTTTGCCGGCATCGAGCAAGCGGGCGAGGCGGTCACGGCAATTATAGGCGCAGGACTATTGCCTGCCGGCCTGGAAATGATGGATAACCTTGCGATTCGCGCCGCCGAAGCCTTTGTTCATGCGGGGTATCCGGTGGAAGCCGCCGCGCTGGTGTTGTGTGAAATGGATGGCATGGCTGTACAGGTTGCTGCTGATTTGGCAAGGGCGCAAGCTATTTTGCTCGCTAACGGCGCGACTGAAGTCCGGCAAGCGCAGAGTGAAGCCGGGCGTAAAAAGTTTTGGGCGGGCCGCAAGGCGGCATTTCCTGCAGTCGGACGCTTGTCGCCGGATTATTATTGCATGGATGGCACGATTCCCAGAAAGCGATTGGCTGAAGTGCTGCGTGGAATCGCGGCGTTATCGGAAGAATTTGGTCTTGCCGTGGCGAATGTGTTTCATGCCGGCGATGGCAATTTACATCCCTTGATTTTGTATGATGCTAATCAACCGGGCGAACTGGCGCGAGCTGAGGAATTCGGCGGTAAAATTTTGCAGTTGTGCGTGGCGTCCGGCGGAACAATTACCGGTGAACACGGCGTGGGCATGGAGAAAATCAACCAGATGTGCGTGCAGTTTTCCGGCGCCGAATTGCGCCAGTTTCATGCGCTCAAGGCGGCATTTGATCCACGCGGCCTGCTGAATCCAGGCAAGGCGATTCCGAGTCTACCGCGTTGCGCCGAATTTGGAGCGCTGCATGTGCATCATGGTCATGCTCCTCACCCCGGACTTGACAGGTTTTAAGTGATGATTGAATCAGGAGGTGATGCAAGCTCCTTGTTACGCGAGCATGTGTTAGCCGCGATTGCCGGCAAAATCCCGGTGAATATCATCGGTAGCGGCAGCAAGACTTTTTATGGCCGGCCCGCGCAAGGCGAGCCGCTCGAAGTTGCTCAACACCATGGCGTCATCAGTTATGAGCCGACCGAACTGGTTATTACTGCCCGTTGCGGCACGCGTCTGGCTGATATTGAGGCGGTTTTGGCGGATCGCGGGCAAATGCTGGCATTTGAACCGCCATATTTCGGACCCGATGCGACTTTGGGCGGCGTCGTGGCGACCGGCTTGTCCGGTCCTCGCAGACCTTATGCTGGAGCGGTGCGCGATGTTGTGCTGGGAGTAAAGATGCTGAACGGTCATGGAGAAATCCTCAAGTTCGGCGGCGAGGTGATGAAGAATGTCGCCGGTTTTGATGTGTCGCGTTTGATGGCGGGCGCACTCGGCACGTTGGGCGTGATACTGGACATTTCCATGAAAGTGTCGCCCAGGCCGGAAGCTGAGACTACATTAATATTTTTTATGACCCCGGATGCCGCGCTGGCGCAAATGAATCGCTGGGCGGGTCAGAACTTACCGCTGTCAGCGGCCTGTTTTGATGGCGAAGCGGTGCGGATTAGGCTTTCAGGCGCGCAGACAGCCATTGCAAGCGTGCGCCAAAAGCTCGGCGGCGATGCGTTGCCTGATGATGAGGCTGGCTCGTTTTGGGCGGATGTGCGCGAGCAAAGACTGGGCTTTTTTCAGGATGAGACACCGCTTTGGCGTTTGTCCCTGTCTTCAGCAGCAGCTCAACCCGATTTGCCGGGTGCATGGTTCATTGATTGGGGAGGCGCTTTGCGCTGGCTGAAAACCGGTCAACCCGCAGAGACGGTTTTTCAAACGGCACATGCTTTAGGCGGTCATGCCTGCCGGTTTCGTTCGCCCATGGGCGGTGAATTTCAGCCCTTGTCTGTTGGTTTGGAGAAATTGCACCGCAACATCAAGCAGGCATTTGATCCGCACGGGATTTTTAATGCCGGGCGATTGTACAAAGGCTGGTGACATGCAAACCCGTACGCTGACTTCACTAAAAAATACTGAACAGGCTCAGAAAGCAGAAGCCATTCTGCGCGCCTGTGTGCACTGCGGTTTCTGCAATGCCACTTGTCCAACCTATCAACTATTGGGTGATGAACGCGATGGTCCGCGCGGGCGCATTTACCTGATCAAGCAGGTATTGGAGGGGGGTGCGGCTGGTGAAGAAACCCGGCAACATTTGGATCGCTGCCTGACTTGCCGCTCCTGTGAAACGACCTGTCCGTCCGGGGTAAATTATGGTCGTTTGCTGGACATAGGCCGCTCTGTTGTTGAGCATCAAGTCCGACGTCCGCTGCCAGAGCGGGTTAAACGTCTCATGCTGCGCAGCGTATTGCCGTATCCTCAACGTTTCGCCTTGTTGTTCCGGTGCGCGCAAATCTTTAAGCCTCTATTATCAGCCCGTTTACGCGGCAAAATTCCTGCTGAGCGCCGGAACCGCCTGACAGAGCCGCTAAAGATCCACAATAGAAAAATGCTGGTTTTGGCAGGCTGTGTGCAACCCATACTCGCGCCTGCAATTAATAAAGCGGCAGCCAGGGTTTTGGACCGGTTGGGAATTAGCCTGCTCTACGCACCGGCAGCGGGTTGCTGCGGCGCGTTAAGTTATCATCTGACGGCACAGGCGGACGCTCTGGATTTTATGCGCCGCAATATCGATGCATGGCTGCCTTATCTGGAGCAGGGCGTTGAAGCAATTGTGATGACAGCGAGTGGCTGTGGCTTGATGGTGAAGGAATACGCGGATATCTTTAAGCATGACCCATTTTACGTGGATAAGGCGCAACGTATTTCTGCCGCGACGCGGGATTTGGCCGAAGTTCTGGCAGCCGAGGATTTAACAGCATTAAAACCCGAGATTTCCGGTACGATGGCGTTTCAATCACCTTGTACTCTCCAACACGGTCAACGTTTGGGCGGCGCAGTGGAAACAGTGATGCGCGGCTTGGGTTTTAACCTAAATACTGTGGCTAATCCGCATATGTGCTGCGGTTCGGCTGGGACTTATTCACTGCTGCAGCCGGAATTATCGCAGCGATTATTGCGGGATAAAGTCAATGCCCTGGAAAGTTTGGAGCCCGATGTTATTGCCACCGCTAATACCGGCTGTCTGACGCACATTCAAAGCATGACCTCCATCCCGGTCCGGCACTGGATTGAAATACTGGATGCGGCGTTAAAGGATTAAAGCGGTTCTGCCGTAAAGTTTGTTTTTTGGCGAAATGGAACCGATTTCAATGATCTGCGTATTAAAGTCCGTCAAAGCAGAATGATTGCACCCATTTATAACTGGTGGTCACTGCTTGTCAGATTGGCGGAACCGGATAAGCATTATGAAGCCATCGTTTCCAGACCTCTACTGCATGGCTTGCATCACTCAAACAGCCATTTTGCAGTCACTTTACTGACAATCAGGCTCCAAAGAGATAGGGTTTGTTACAAATTAACAACTCAATGCCCATTTTGGTCAACACAAAGGGGCGGCGATAAGGGCATTTCCTAATTTTACTTTAACTTTATTAATACTGGCGCATTAATAACTTAACTATCGATTATCTGGCAATAGCCGGTTTTTTAATCTCTTGTCAGTCAATCTTCGGCAATGCTGGCATTAAAATTGATAGAAAGATAGGATTGGAACTTGTATTGACGCGGAAGCAAAAACCCTATGACCACCTATGCCATTGGCAGTGTAAACGGCTGTTATCAATCCCTTCTAAAATTACTGGAAAAAATACAGTTCGACCCGGAAAATGACAACTTATGGTTTGCCGGAAATTTAATCAATAAGGGACCGGAGTCTCTGGCTATTTTAAAATTTGTCAAAGGCTTGGGTAAAAAGGCCGTTACGGTGCTAGGTGATCAGGAATTGCGCTTATTCAGGTTAGCTAATGGTTTTATACCATTGGAAGCCAACGATAGGCTGGCAGAACTTCTGGATGCGCCGGATCGGGACGAACTTCTCAAGTGGTTGCGCCAAAAGCCGCTTATTCATCATGACGCCAAACTCAACTTTACGCTGGTGCATTCAGGCATTCCTGCTGAATGGAGTTTTAGCCAGACATTAACCTTTGCCTACGAAGTTGAATCGGTGCTCTTGCCCGGTAAATACCAACTGCTGCTCGAAAATCCGGAACCCGATCAATCACGATGGCATGCAAAACTACGGGGGTGGAAACGCCTGCGCTTTATCGTCAACGCCTGCACTTTGATGAAATATTGCAGCCAGCAAGGAAAACTCGATTTCAAAACTCTTGGTCCGATCAGTACGCAAACCCAGGACTTAGTGCCATGGTATCGGCTAGCTAACCGCCTGACCGCTGATTTGAATATCATTTTTGCTGATGACGCTGATTTTCAAGACGACGATTTCCCAGGCATCTACCCCTTACCGGCACAAGCAAGCTTGTCGGCTTTAAAGTTGGGAACGAGCCCTGAATTAATAAGTATCGCCCGTGTCGAGCAAGAACTTGAAGCAATTGGTTGCTAAATAACGGTACTTTTTACAGCGCTGACTTGTAAAAATAAACAACGCCCTGGAAGACAACGGACCAGAAAAACCGTATGTAAATTCTGAATTGGAGGAATGTAAACCGAAACGATGTTAACGCGCACAGTCTGCCCGAAATGTGCGCCGTATGGCGGCGAACGCGACCGGGCCAATCAATATTATTCAGATAATGATTTGTTGGAAAGCCGGTAGAGTTTGTACTCGGTACGTTCCGAGGGGCAGGTCCGGTGATTCCGCGTCAACTTCGAACACGCTTTCAACATGGGCCAGATCGATCTCATAGCACTCCAAGTACAGTGTTTTGATCTCTTCGGCAACACCAAAAGCTTGACGCGGGGTCTCCATTTCTTCTGCGTCCTCGGTGGCCAGCAAAAAAACGTTAGTGGTTTCCGGCACGATCAGCCTTAAGCGGGCAACATAGAGGGCACGGATGTCTTCCTGCAGCGCCGTGAGCGCCAACCGGTCATAAACCGTATCGATCTGTCCCATATTCCTTGGTCAGCGAGAAGTAACTAAGCCGCCCATGTTCCCGCAAAATGAATTTACCGGCCTGTCGCCGTGTAGTCTGTAATTGGTTCTCCCGGAAAAAAGCCTGAACTGCGATAGGATTCAACTCAACGCCGGTAACTTCATGACCTTGTTTGGCAAGACAGATCATGTCCTGACTCTTGCCGCACAGGGGGTGGCAAATACGGCCAGATCAAGACTGGGCCAGAATCTGGCAAGAAGTTGCTTTACCGGTTTCTGGTTGAAATCTGTTCGCCGGCTGCGCCAGCATTGCAGCCAAAGGACACTGTCACGACTGATCAGGTAGTCCGTATCTGAACCGGAGACGGTCTTGTGCTTGACGAGGTAATAGGGCATAGAGGTTTCTTCTCATAAGGAGCTGGTTGTGGGGCAGGATACTGCCAAAACCGTAATTTCACTTCGGCTCCGGTAGGCTTTCATGCAACATTCAGATGCTGATCTATTTCCGTTTAAATTTCAGTTTTGTCAGCGATTTATGAAGAACATCCTTTATGCCTTCCGCGTAAATGATGACAAAATACGGTATTGCACAACCCGCCAATACACAGAGCAGCAATATAGCTGAAGTTAAATTTGTCCAATCGACCGGGTAAACATCGGCCCTGACCGGGGCGCTGATACCGGGAATGCTTGGTAAATCTCCGTCGCCGCCAGCAACTTTTAGTTGCGCTTTCATGCCTTTTTCCATGTGCTGCGGAACTTCGCAATGGACAAGATAGGTTTTTTTCTGGCTGGGCAAAATCAGGGATGCCTGCAATTGGCCTTGTCCGTAAAGCTCAAGATGAAACATGCCTTCGGGATACAAATAACCGGGCAAACCATGAATCATCAATTGGTGGCGTATCTGGTCATCGTTGATAAAGGTGATGTTGATTTTGGCGCAGGGCTTGACATCCCATTCCTGCTGGTCAAAGGCAAACATTTTTCCGGTGAATTTCCGCGCGTATTTTTGACCCGCATGAATTGTTATATCCACATTTTCTGAAATTTTCGTGCAGTCGCGGGGAAGGTCGTCGCTATTGGCATTCATTATCATGCCTTTTTCATCCATCAACATGCCGCCGTGATTCATCGCAGAAGCCATTTCGATTGCGCCCAGCATCATTAAACCAATTAGTAATGCTTTCATTGCTTTTGTTTCCGTTTATAAGCCAGCGCGCTAAAAACCAGTAGACCGATGATTAAACCCGCGACCAAGCCAAAAATGATGATATGCAAATAATCCGGCGCGAGTAAGCCGGCGTCGGCTAATACTGGCGCGAAATCGCCGCTTCCCCATGCCGCCATCTTTTTGGCATAGTAATCTTTATTAAATACCTGATCGAATAATTCATCATGCATTTTTGGCATGCCCTGGTCGTCGAGTAAAGGCCGGTAAGCGAGGATTGCCATATTGCCGCCTGGCTCCATGCCGTTTGAAGTTGTGCCCGTTGGCACGTGGTCATGAAACATCCACAGTCCCGGGCCGTAACTGTTCAAGCCATCGTTTTTGGTTTGCAGAAGTAAATCAGCCCGTTGCGCCGGGGCAATGTCAAATACATCCCTTGTCACTTGCAATCCTGCGGGCTGGTCAACGCCGTCCAAAGCGGTGACCGTTGCTTTATGTCCGTGGATATGCAGCGCAATTGAGGAACGCTGCAAGTTGGCGACATGCAATTTAATATCTTCATTTTCATTGGCGATAATCATTCCGTCACGCAGAGTATAAGGGAAAGAGCGGCCATTCAGCATAAAGTAGTTTTCAAACGATTCGGTCATGTTATAGTCACGAGCCATTCGTTGGGCAACAAGTCTGGGGTCATTCACTGTCTGGACAATTTGCGCCAGATTTTTATCCACGGACTGATAATGTAAATCATATTCCTGGCTGTAGGATTTTTTTACTGCAACCGATGGATGGCGCACTTGTCCTGCACCGATATTGAAGGTCTGCAACCAGTTATTGGGCTGATTTTCTTCAACAATAAACATACCGCTCAAACCCATCATAAAATGCTGTGCGGTTTGCACATGGCAATGATAAAGCATGGTGCCGGCATGTCTGGGCTGTATTTCATAGGTGTGGCTTTTTCCCGGAAAAACGGCATGTTCTTCCATACCGTCATTATCTTCGCCTTTGGCGGTCATCCAGGTATGATCAACGCCATGAAGATGAATGGTATGGGGTAAATAATGCGTGTTCTCCAGCGTAATATAAACCTTGTCGCCTTGCTCAACGCGAATAACAGGGGAGGGGGCGCGCAACAAGGGGTTGGCTACCACTGAATTAAAGTTTTTAAGCGCCATGCCGCGTGATTTGGGTGCATAAACCCAAAGCCCCGGCTGAATTCCGGGGGCAATATCAAAGGTGTTAATTAAAAATTGTCCATCCGGACTAAAGCCGTTGAGTTCGACGACTTCCAGTTTAATATGAATTACGTCCGGGTCCCCATCATTATCCAGATCGTCGGTCATGGTTAAAGCATCTTGCGCCAGATTAGTCTGCATCAGGGTCGCCATTGACACATTGTTCGCGCCTTTGACCGACACTGCTATGTCATAGGGATTGTCTGGTTCGCACGATGGAGCTTCATCAATAGTAACGCCCTCAATAACTTGCGCGGGGCGCCAGCCAGGATGTTCATTAGAGCAAGGTTTTTCAATGCTGCTATTACCTTCGGTACGGTTATAAACCGTTGCGGGCGGGAAAATACCCGCTTTTTGCTGCAACCCTGGCGCAACAAAAATGGCGATGCTAACTAATGCAAAGAGGATTAGTATCAATAATATAGTGCGTTTCTGCATTATGAGCCGGTTGAATAATTTTGAAATTGCCGCCATTGTAAAGGGCGGATTGGTTAAAGACCAGGTAAGTCCCAGGTAAAGATCAAGGCGGCGGAGATAAGTTCCGAATCCGCTCATGGTTCAAGTAAGCCTCTTCTGCGCGTAGTTGAAGGGCTAAATTATCGTCTTAACCTTAATTTGACACGCCTTAAGTTGACAGACGATATTAAGTTTAGTTTGATTTTTATGTATTTAACGCCGTTTGCGTTTGCGCCAGATGATGAATCCAGCGCCAAGCAGCAATAACGGCATGACAATTAAAAAGCCAAAACTAATGATTGCAACATCTATCCGGGTTAAGTGCAGGCTTTTATCGCTTGCGGTTATTGCCGGAATATCGATAAACCGGTCTTCATGAATGAGCCATAAAACCATCCTTAGCCCCATATCCAGATTGCCGACATTGCCAATATAAGCGTTGGATAAAAAGTCGCCGTCGCCGCTAATAATTATGCGTTGTTGAGATTTTTTTGCGGCAGTCCGGGTCAATGCGTAGGCAAAAGCAAGCGGCCCCTGTTTTTCCTGGCTGTTCGCGTCAAAACGGATTCTCCCTTCTATAGAACCGGTTTCTGTCCATGATTTGAGTGCGCTGCCTAGCAGCAAGGCGCTGGTAAAATCGCTTTTCCCGTCAATTTCAAGCGCCGCTACAGCCGGGTAAAGGGTAATGGTCATAAAGCCCTTGGTGACCGGGTGTTTAGGGTACTCGCTGACGAGTATGAAAGTGGGGTCGTTTATGCCATAAAGATTGGAGCTGTTGTCAACTATGACGCCTTGAAGCTGCTTAATGCCCAATAGTTTTAGCAAAGGGGTTAGTTGTTCGTTATCCGGATCGCTTAGCAATAGCAGATTGCCGCCGCGTTGAATATAAGCCTTGATTACATCAATTTCACCGGAAAGCAACGGAACTTTCGGCGCGGCAATGACCAGTAACGAGGAATTATCGGGAATGGCGGGCAGCGTCGCCAAATTGAGAGTTCGAACATTAATCTTCCGACGGGCCAGTTCTTTGCCAAATTGCCCTAAATCGAAATTGGCTATGCCCTCGGGCGAGCGTTCACCGTGACCGGTCAGGAAGGTTAGCCAACGTTCATCGGCATTGGCAAGTTGCAGTAGAGCATTGGTCAGCGAGGATTCGTCGACGAAGCTTAGCTTTTCTATACGCCCTTGATATTCAACAAGAATAATGCCTTCAGGTCCTATGTTCAAGTCACGGGCTTTTTCAGGAGCTGATTCAGGGTCGGTAAAATTGAGGATTACATTGTTTTTAAACCGGCTATAGCGATTTACTAATTGTTCAATCTGCGTTCTGAGCGGCTGGCCTTTTTTTATGTAAGCAGTGACGGTTACTCTATCAGGCAATGACGACAGCAGTTTTTTCGATGCTTGCGATAAGGTATTGCCGGCATTGCCGGTAATGTCTGTTTGTACATTATAGCGCGTATTTAACCATGCCACGGTGCCGAGCAGACACAATAGCAACGCAGTAACGAAGGCGTTTTTTAAACGCAGTTGCTGGTGAATGCGTGGCGATAACTTCATTTTTGCAAGCGCTCGTTATTCAGGGTGCTTATGCTCAGGATGATGAATGTTGCAGTAAATAGTAAAAAGTAGCTTACATCGGCTGAGCTGATCAGTCCGCTTTGAATATTCTGGAAGTGCCTTAAAATTGACAGATATTCAAAGAGTTCGCTGCGCTGGTCTTGCATGCTGGTAGTCCAGTCTAAAATCCAAAGCAGCAATAAAATACCGAAAGTCCCCATGGCGGCAACAGTAGGATGACCGGCTAGCGTTGACATAAAAAGACCGGCGGAGCTGAACGCGGCAGCCAGCAGAGATAAGGCCAGCAGGTTGGCGAATAATTTGCCAATATCAAGTTCCCCGCCCATCAGTAAAGATAACGGCATCAGGGTAATCAGAAAAACTATAAGTAACAGTAAGCCAAGGATACCCAGGTATTTGCCGATTATAATATCGGCATTGGAAATGGGCGCCGACAACAACAGGGACAGGGTTTTGTTTCTGCGTTCTTCACAGATAAGGCGCATGGTTAATAGCGGCGTAACGAGCAACAAGATAATGCCGGCGTTACCATATAATGGCGTCACGACAATATCGGTTAAGCCGGGCGCGCCTTCAATTGCGGCTAATTTTGGCTGGATCAAGTTGAAGGTTTCAACTTGGGTTAAAAATAAATAGGCCAGAATGCATTGCAGGATAGCTAATACCGTCCATGCCAGCGGAGATAAAAACAGGGTTTTGAACTCACGCCCGGCTATGATTAAAATCATGCTCATGAATCGCTGCCCCGGGTCAAAGCAATAAAAATATCCTCCATAGATTTTTTTACAGGCGTAAGTTCCAGCAGTCCCCAGCCCGAGGCAATTATGGTTTCGGCAATGTGCCGGGTAGGATCGCCGCTGACGTTGTAGTGAATTCTGAGTTGATTGCCGGCAATATTCTCAATAGAGCTTACTCCGGGAATGGCTAACAATACGCTGGTTTCAGGCGACAGCCGGGTGGTGACTAGAAGACTGCCGGTATCCATAGTCTGATTTAGACCAGCGATGCTTTCACTCAATATCAATTGCCCCTGATGAATAATCTGAACATGCGAGCAGGATTCCTGTACTTCAGAAAGAATATGCGTAGACAGAATAACGCCGTGATCTTGCCCCAACTCACGTATTAAGGCGCGGATTTCCCTGATCTGTATAGGGTCGAGACCAACTGTAGGTTCGTCGAGAATAATCACGTCCGGATTGTGCAGGATTGCCTGGGCAATGCCAACACGCTGTTGAAACCCCTTTGACAGATTGGCGATTAAGCGTTGAGAAACATCGTTTAAACCGCAGCGTTCCTTGGCATTATTGATGGCAGGAGCGATGGAATCAGCGGGGATGCCATTGATTTGGGCGCAATAGTATAAAAACTCCTGAACGCTCAGGTCCTTATAGAGCGGCGGAGTATCGGGTAAATAGCCAAGACTGCGTTTGGCGTTGTTGGGCTGATCCAGCAAGTCAAAACCGTTGATTTTAATTTGCCCCGAACTAGGCGCGAGATTACCGCTCAGCATTTGCATAGTGGTGGTTTTACCCGCGCCGTTGGGACCCAGAAAACCAAGCACCTCGCCTTTGGCTAAGGTAAAACTGACATCATTAACTGCGCAGTATTTGCCGTAATACCGGCAAAGATGCTCGACCGTTATGAGCTTTGCCATATCGGAGGCTAGACTTTCTTTAGCAGAATTTGTAATTCAGCCTGTATCTTTTTGCGGAAAAAAAGAAATTTCCATCGAGCGCCGCCACATTGTTTCCACAAGATGGCTGAACGTATCCCTGCCAGCAAACAGGCTCGTATTTTATTGGCTATGTCAGGCCTGGACAAATACTTCTCTTCGCCATTAACCATGATTCTCGGCTGTAGCGTACTGATTGTGCTCTGATAAACTTCGCCAAGATTAGCCAGTACATTTTCATGCAACAAACCGAAGTGTTCGCTTTGAGCCTGGGCTTTAGTGATTCCGGTTTGAATGGATTTAAGCAGGTCCTTGCGGCCGGATAACTGATTTTCGAGAAAAACCAGCGAAGCGGAATAACGCGCCTGTTCCGGATTGACAATTTTAAAGCCGTTCATCTGCACGTTAAGTTGCGTCAAGCCCAGTTTTATTCCGGCCAAGCTGCCGCCATATACATCGATAACACTATCTGAATCTATTTTTAAGATGCTGGCAATGCTTGTTTCCATGGCCGCCGGGTCGGCCGTTCCGGTGGTCGCCAGTTGCTGTACCAGCGCCGCCGCCTGAGCAATGCCGGCAAGCGCAATGGTTTGGTTAGTGATCGTGTTTAATTGCATAAGTCAATAAATACAGGTGATTTGGGCGCTTATCGTACCAAGAACGAACCACGCAGTTCAATGGATACTTGACTTTGTTTCAGGGCTACCTCATTAAAAATTTCGGTGGCAAAATAGAAAAATTATGAACTTTTCCCAGCAGGCTTGATTAGTGAAACCGGAAGACATGGATTTTTTAGATGTATTTGGTCAATTGGACGATCCCCGGATTGAGCGCAAGAAGCTCCATCCGATGCCGGAAATTTTATTGTTAACATTATGCGCGGTAATATGCGGGGCGGAAAGTTGGGATGATATCGAAACATTTGGTGAATCCAAAGTGGAGTTTTTGCGCAGGTATCTGCCGTATGAACACGGCATACCCAGTGATGACACGCTCCGACGCTTTTTTAGAGCCATTGACCCAAAGCAATTCCAGCGACTGTTTGTTGAATGGATTCGGACATGGTTGAATCCCGAAGTGGCTGACAAAATCGTGGCGATTGATGGCAAAACACTGCGTGGCAGCCGCGATGGTGAGCAATTGCCGATTCATTTGGTGTCAGCCTTTGCCAGCGAAGCAGGAATTGTTTTGGGGCAAATAAAAACCCCGGAGAAGTCGAACGAAATCACGGCTATTCCCGAACTCTTGGAGTGGTTAGATGTGCGCGGCGCCATTATCACCATCGATGCGATGGGGTGCCAGAAAGCCATTGCCGAAAAGATTATCGACAAAGGCGGTGATTATCTGTTGGCGCTCAAGGGCAATCAGAGCCGCCTGCATGATGATGTTCGCTTACATTTTGAAGAGCCCGGTCCTCAGGCATTTACCCGGATGGAACACGCGGAAACCGTCGATAAAGGTCACGGACGCATCGAGGTCCGACGCTGCCGTGTCAGTACGGATATTGGCTGGCTCAAGGCGCTTCACCCGGAATGGAAAAATCTCAACAGCATTGTCGCGATAGCCAGTGAGCGGCGCATCGGCGAGACCGTCACTCACGAAACCCGGTACTTTATTAGCAGTTCTCTGATCCCCGCCGAACGAATGCTAGCTGCCGTACGCTTGCATTGGGGTATTGAAAACCAGCTGCATTGGGTTTTGGATATGTCGTTCGGCGAAGACCAAAGCCGTATACGCAAAGGTAATGCGCCCAGCAATGTCGGTATTATCCGTCATGCGGCATTAAACATGATAAGACGTTCTAAAAAGAAACGCATGTCTATTAAGCGGATGCGTAAAGCGGCCGGATGGGACGATGTGCTTTTAACCGATGTATTGGCTCAAGTATTTTAATGAGGGAGCCCTAGACTTTGTTTCGTAGTTAAGCCGTGAAAATAAAGCAAACAAGTTGTATCATGATAAGCGGCTATTAGTCGAGCATGATATTAAAGGTCAAATTAACTAATTTTTAGGAAAAGAGAAATGATTGAATCAGTAGTTTTAACAGTAACCGGTATGAAATGCGGCGGTTGTGAGACAAATATTAAAAGTAAACTGGAAGTTATTAATGGTGTAAATTCAGTCAATGCATCGTTTAAGAACAAGGAAGTGAGTGTCGAATATGATGATGAAATAACCGGCCTGGATATTATAAAAGACACCATTACCAGCGAAGGTTTTACAGTAGAATAGTGCTTAAATTATCGAACTTTCAGCTTAGGTGGATTTATGAGCACAGAAGAGAATTCTGCCGAGATACGGCTATCCATTTTGGGAATGCGTTGCGCCGGTTGCGTGAGCGCTGTTGAAGGCGCATTGGGCGCAGTTGATGGCGTCACTTCTGTCAGCGTCAACTTTGCCGATCACTCCGCGGTCGTCAAAGGTCATGCTGATCCTGACGCTTTAACCTTGGCAGCAAAAGAGGCGGGTTATGATGCGGCCGTGATGGAGGGCCTGGAAGATCCATCCGAGCAGGAAGAGCAGGAGTTGCAGCATTACCGCAAGCTGATGAAGAAAGCCACTGTCGCCGGAATTTTTGGCGCAATCCTTATGCTGGCTGAGCATCTAGGCTGGCTGCCTAAAATAGGCTCAGCAGCCGGGCAGTGGCTTTGGCCGGAAATCGCGCTTGTCACCTTGAGTATAATGGTGTATTCAGGCTGGGACTTTTACAGCGGAGCAATCAAGTCGTTAACCTTGGGCCAAGCCAACATGGATACGCTGATTGCGTTGGGTACTGGTTCGGCATGGATTTATTCCTGCATCGTTATAGACTATTCAGATACTTTGCCTGCCTTGGCAAAACATGCTTATTTTGAAGCTGCGGTAGTGATTCTGGCATTTATTAATCTGGGCACCGGGCTGGAAACAATGGCCAGAGGTAAAACCTCCAGCGCTATCCGGCAATTAATTGGCCTGCAGCCACGCACTGCCCGAGTGGTTAGAAATGGCGAAGAAATTGACATTCCCATTGAGCAAGTGGGTTTAGGTGAAACGCTCAGAGTCAGGCCCGGTGAAAAAGTCGCGGTTGACGGCGTGTTACTGGAAGGGCATTCCACGCTGGATGAGTCCATGCTGACAGGGGAACCGATGCCGGTAGAAAAAAGTGCCGGCTCACAAGTAGTAGCGGGCACCATGAACCAGACCGGCAGTTTTATGTTTAAGGCAACCCGCATAGGCCGCGATACGGCATTGGCGCAAATTATTAAAAGCGTACGGCAAGCGCAAAGCAGCAAGCCGGAAATCGCCCGCTTAGCCGATAAAATTTCCAGCTATTTTGTGCCGGCCGTGGTTGCGATTTCGGTGTTGACTTTTCTTGTCTGGTACGCTTTCGGACCTGATCCGTCATTGGGTTACGCTTTCATAACGTCAATGACCGTCCTGGTTATCGCTTGTCCCTGCGCGCTGGGTTTGGCAACGCCTATTTCCGTGATGGTGGCGGTTGGCAGAGCCGCTCAGTCGGGTATTTTGATTCGCAAGGGGGATGCGTTGCAAACGGCGGGCAAACTGACCTGTTTGATCCTCGATAAAACCGGTACCGTAACCGAAGGCAAACCGGCGGTCACCACGATTGAAGCCATTGATGATTATACCGGGGAGCTAGTGCTGCAATTAGCTGCAAGCATCGAGTCAGGTTCTGAACACCCGTTGGCGGCTGCTATTTTAACGGCGGCGGAACAAAGCCAGATCAAACTGGAAAAAGTCAGGCGATTTGAAGCAATAGCGGGTTTTGGCGTTACGGCTCAAATTAACGAACAAAATGTGACCTTTGGTAACGCGGCGTTAATGGACGCCAAAGGCATCGGAATTACCAGCCACAAGGACAGGCTGGAAGAGCTGTCAACCCTGGGTCAAACGCCTATGCTGCTTGCCGTGGATGGTAAAATGGCCGGTATTATTGCGGTTTCAGACCCTATTAAAAAAGACTCCGCGCAAGCGGTGTTAAGTCTGAAAAACCAGGGGCTGCGCATCATAATGGTAACCGGGGACAATCAGATAACAGCGCATGCCATAGCCAAGCAGGCGGGTATTGCTGAAGTTAGGGCGCAAGTGCTGCCGCAAGATAAAGCCGAAGTGGTTAAAGAGCTGCAGCAGCAGGGCGAGATTGTCGGCATGGTCGGCGATGGCATTAATGATGCGCCCGCATTAGCTCAAGCCAATGTCGGACTGGCTATCGGCACTGGAACCGATATCGCAATTGAAAGCGCTGATGTGGTTATTTTGCTGGGCTCGTTGTTAAAAGTCCCCGAAGTCATCGAATTATCCAAAGCGACAGTTATCAATATTAAACAAAACCTGATCGGCGCATTTTTCTATAATACGATCAGTATTCCGGTTGCCGCGGGTTTGTTGTACCCGTTGTTCGGGGTTTTGTTAAACCCCATGATCGCAGGCGCGGCAATGGCGATGTCTTCATTGACTGTTGTGACTAATGCCAATCGTTTGCGTTGGAAAAAATTTGGTTAAGGGAAAATGATTCCTGTCCAGGCAATGCCTTTTTACGTTGTGCGAATTAATGAACGCGCATTTTATTTGGGGATGGCTGGCATTAACAGTCGGTTCAAATTAAAATGGAAGGTTTGTATTGAGAGCGCTCAATTATCATACCGTGAAACTCAACCACGTCGGACTTTTAATGACTGATCATAAACTAACACACCTTAAAGAGCTGGAAGCGGAAAGTATTCATATTATTCGTGAAGTAGCGGCTGAATTCGAACGTCCTGTCATGTTATATTCCGTCGGCAAGGATTCGGCTGTCATGCTTCATCTGACCATGAAGGCCTTTTTTCCCGGCAAGCCGCCATTTCCCTTGATGCACGTCGACACGACCTGGAAGTTCAAGGAAATGATCGAATTCCGTGACCAGATGGTTAAAAAACTGGGGCTGGAGTTGCTGATTTATATTAATAAAGACGGCGTTGATCAAGGTATCGGGCCTTTTACCCACGGCAGTAAAAAGCACACGGATGTCATGAAAACAGAAGGCCTCAAACAGGCGCTGGACAAATACAAGTTTGACGCAGCCTTTGGCGGAGCCCGCCGTGACGAAGAAAAATCACGTGCGAAGGAACGGGTTTATTCATTCCGCGATAAAAACCATCGTTGGGATCCCAAAAACCAGCGTCCTGAATTATGGAACATCTACAACGGCAAAATAGACAAAGGCGAAAGCATCCGGGTATTTCCTTTGTCCAACTGGACGGAGCTGGATATTTGGCAATACATCCATCTTGAAAATATCCCTATCGTGCCGCTGTATTTTGCCAAGGAGCGCCCCGTTGTTAACAAAGACGGCATGTTAATCATGGTTGACGATGAGCGCATGCCCATCGGCCCCGATGAAAAAATTGAAATGAAAAAGGTGCGTTTTCGCACGTTAGGCTGCTATCCGTTAACCGGTGCCGTTGAATCAAACGCCACCACGCTGCCGGAAATCATTCAGGAAATGCTGTTGACCACCACCTCTGAACGCCAGGGACGGCTGATTGACCATGACCAGTCCGGTTCCATGGAGCAGAAAAAGCGCGAGGGCTACTTCTGATAATGATCAGATCCTATTACACATTAGTAAAATGGAATCATGAAAAAAATTATTTTAATCATCATTGTACTAATGGGTTGGTATGGAAATTACAAGTACAAGCAGGGTCGGTTTGTGGCAACTTCGACAGGATCGTCAATTGAAGATAATGAGCTAACAGAGCCATCGATCAATAGAAATTACGAATGTGATGGAAGGATTTATTGCTCACAAATGACCTCTTGCGCGGAAGCAACATTTTTTATAAATAACTGTTCCGGTACCAAAATGGACGGTGACAACGATGGCATTCCCTGCGAAAGCCAGTGGTGTCAATAGGGCTTTTTGTGCCTTGAACCTTTTACCTTGAACCTAAAATATGTCCCACCAATCCGATTTAATCAGCACCGATATTGACGCCTATTTGGCGCAACATGAACGCAAGGAATTATTGCGTTTTTTAACCTGCGGCAATGTCGACGACGGCAAAAGCACGCTGATAGGCCGCCTGCTGCACGATTCCAAAATGATCTATGAAGATCAACTGGCCGCTGTTCAGGCGGACAGCGTCAAATCAGGCACCACCGGCGCAGGCAATATCGATCTGGCGTTACTGGTTGACGGTCTGCAAGCCGAACGCGAACAAGGCATTACCATCGATGTGGCGTATCGCTATTTTTCCACGTCCACGCGTAAATTTATTATCGCCGATACTCCTGGGCATGAGCAATATACCCGCAACATGGCCACGGGCGCCTCAACCTGTGATTTGGCCATCATCCTGATTGACGCCCGCTACGGAGTGCAAACCCAGACCAAACGGCACAGCTTTATCGCTTCATTACTGGGGATTCAGCACATTATCGTTGCGGTCAATAAAATGGATTTGATCGATTACAGCGAGGCCGCCTTCAACAAAATTAAACAGAGTTACCTGAGCTTCACAGACACGCTTGATTTACATGACATCCGTTTTATCCCGATGTCGGCGCTGGACGGCGATAATGTCGTGAATCGTAGCGAGAATATGCCCTGGTTTACCGGCGAACCGTTAATGGAAGCGCTAAATAGCATAGAAATCGCCAATGACCACAATTTTAATGACGCCCGCTTTCCCGTTCAGTATGTCAACCGGCCCAACCTCGATTTTCGCGGCTTCTGCGGCACCGTGGCTTCCGGTATTTTTCGAAAAGGCGATCTGATTACCGCCTTGCCTTCGGGTAAAAGCAGCAAAATCAAGGCTATTGCTACCTATGACGGTGAACTAGACGAAGCCTTTCCACCCATGGCGGTAACTTTAACGCTGGACGATGAGATTGATATCAGCCGCGGCGATATGCTCATCGGCACGGAAATAATGCCGGCAACCGTCGCTGACAAATTTAAAGCCACTATCGTCTGGATGACTGAAAAGGCCTTGACGCCTGGCCGTCAATACACCCTTAAACTGGCAACACGCAGTGTCTCCGGCTCTGTTGCCTTGATTCATCACAGAATTGATGTCAATACCCTGGAACATCATGATGCCGTTGCTTTGCAATTAAATGAGATAGGCTCCTGCACGGTATCAGTTAATGCGCCGGTTGTCTTCGATTCTTACAAAATCAACAAGGGTACGGGGGCGTTCATCATTATCGACCGCTTGACTAACGGCACTGTAGGCGCAGGCATGATTACCGGTGTTACTGATGATGAAAATGAGCTGCCGGTCAGCATAGAAGAACGCGCCGCGCGTTTTAGCCAAAAAGCCGCCGCCATTGCCTTAACTGGTTCAAGCAGCAAGGAAACCGCCTATAAACTGGAAAGAAAACTTTTTGATAATGGTCATGCAACCACGGTTCTGGAAACTCAAAATTCAGCGCTCATACAGGATATCAAAAACGCCGGCTTGATTTGTTTGTGCATTAATTACAGCGTGAATCTGGCCGATATAAATTTTGATACTGACAAACAGTCCATAGATGACATTTACAGTGCGTTGAAAGAGGAGAAGATTGTTTTTTAACCGGCTCTAATCAGTCATGGTTATCTCTGTAAATCCTCCTTTATTCAGGAAAACCCAGGAGGACTGCCGGAGATACCGGCTAAGTTTATGGCGAAACGGTTGAATGCTAACTGTTGCTGCGCAGGTTTAAAGCAGTTGCGAAATCACTTAAAATATTCGATATTCAAATAAATCAGATTCAGCCGGTTTTGTTTAATAACAAACCGTCAGGCCGGTTTTACAACTATTGGAGGTTACAAAAGATGAAAAAAATGATTATTTTAGGATTGACAATGGCCGCCGTTGCGTTAAACGCGCTTGGCGTATGCGCTGCCGACAGCAAATATCCAGCGGCGGATTTTGAGCCTAAAGTCATTTACATTGCTAAGGATGCAGTATCCGGCAGTCAGACTCAAAATGAATCCGACCCAAAATACCCGGCCTCGAACTTCACGCCTACAGTCATTTTTGTCGACAATCGACTCGCCGACCAAGCTCAAGATCAATATGATCCAAAATATCCCGCCGCATACTTTAAACCAAAAGTCATTTACCCCTAATAAATAGCAGGCCGTAGCTATTTTAATCCGGCGCAATTTGCCCATGGTTTAGCTTGCGCCAGTAAAGAACATGCTGCTTTATCCGGTTTTCCTTAATGCTATGTCAAGGTTGCAGTCATAAGACAGCCAAGGGCTGGCTTAAAACCTAAACAAGACCGGAGGCGGCGAACCAATATAGCGTAACAAGGATGAGATTATGCACCTGGAAATGATCCGCTTGAGGGTTCTAATCAGGCAATGATAGCGGTTTTGGCAACAGTCAGGGGAATACAGTCGTGCGCGCTGACCTTTATAATAGGCAAGCGTATTGGTGGGTCAGTGGTTTTATATGAGTTGAGGAGCGGGGGAAAACAGAAAAACCTCCAAGGCTGTTAAACCTTGGAAGTCTTCAAAACGTTCGCTTATGAAATTCAGGAAATTGCACTTTAATCGCATCAAAATTGTCCTGATTTGATTTGTTTACGGTTCATTTTAACGTTACTGGCAATGGCTGCCGAGGCGAATAGCGTGGATGAAATGATAAATTCGCCTGAAATAAAGCCAACCAGACCGGTTATAAACACTGCTGAGATTAAAATATCTTTTTGAAGATCGTTCATGGGTATGTTCTCGTATAAAGTTGAAAGGGTTTTTTAAACTACGACTCAACTATACAGAAGTCTCATATTGTTGACAATAACGTTGTTATTATATTTATTGTTTCCTTATTTGTTACAATCGATTCATAATCTATTCATATAAATTGGGTACATTAGCCCGGATTGCTATCGGGATTGTGAAAATGGCTTCAAAAAAATGTCTCGAACGGGTAAATGAAAGCATAAGTTTCAATAAGTTTTGGCTTTTTATTACCAGTTTGTCAGGGTTTTAGATTTAACCGGATTTTGTATGCCTCCGTTTCTCGACAAGTTATCCGCCGGATGACGCCAACATGCAGCATGATAGGTCAGGCATCATTGCCTATAGGAACTCGCTGTTATTCATGATTGCCATACCGTTTTACGTTTAAGCATCAACATGCGTTTAAGAATAGCCTGTTCCATACGGTGCAGGCTTTCCCGTGTTGCACGCAAATTTTCTTCCTCGGCTATCAATTCTTGTTCCAGCAAAATGCTGATTCGTTTCAAGTCTGTATCTAACAGGAAATGCCGGGAGCTTATTGTCAATTCATTGTTATTAAAATAGACAAGCGCACCGGGTAAAGCCAGGTATTGCCAGTTTTCAGCTTCCAGGCGAAAACGAGCCAAGCCAAAAACCAGCGTAGTCATAAACCGGGCATGATTGGGTAATATCCCAAAACTGCCCGAGGCATCTTCGCCAATAAAAGAAGTGACGCCTTTGATGCGTTGTTCATGGGTAGCATCAAACAGGTTCAGCACGAATTGGTTCATTATATTTCCTGCATGGAGCCGCGCATATAGCATTGCTCTTCGGATAATTCATCATAACGCCCTGCCAGAAAGTCTTCGCAATCAGTCAACGTTTGCTCCAGTGACACCGATACCCCGGTTTGTTTGGTATGCTGCGCTAAAACCGAAAACGGCTGGGTAAGATAACGTTGCAATTTACGGGCACGCATAACAACTTTGCGATCAACCTCGGACAATTCTTCAATACCCAGCATGGCGATTATATCCTCCAGTTCACGGTAGCGCGCCAGATGTTCGCGAACGTTTTGGGCCACGGCATAATGGCGGTCACCCAATGTATGCCTGTCCATCAGTTTACTGCTTGACTTTAACGGGTCGACAGCGGGATAAATACCTTTGCTAGCCTGATCCCTGGACAGTATCACAGTCGTGTCAAGATGACTGAGTATGGCGCTGACAGCTGGATCCGTCATGTCATCCGCCGGCACGTAGACTGCCTGCACCGATGTGATAGCGCCCTGCCGGGTTGATAGAATGCGATCCTCAAGTTCCGCAACTTCAGTGGTCAGTGTTGGCTGATAGCCAACTGTAGCAGGCATGCGACCGAGCAGACTTGATATTTCACTGCCCGCCTGGACAAAACGAAAGACATTATCGACTACGAACAAGACTTCCTTATGCAGGGTATCACGCAGGTATTCCGCATAGGTTAACGCTGACAGGCCGACACGAAAACGTACGCCGGGCGATTCATCCATTTGTCCGAACACCATCAAGGTATCCTGCATGACACCGGCCTGCTGCATCTCCCGCCATAATTCATGGGCTTCACGGATGCGTTCTCCGACCCCGGCAAAAACGGAAACGCCCTTATGGATACTGGAAACAGCATGAATAAATTCCATAACCAGAACAGTTTTTCCAACTCCGGCTCCTCCGAATAATCCGGTTTTTCCACCTTTGACAAAAGGACATAATAAATCGATAACCTTAATGCCTGTCTCCAATATTCCACTGATGCCTATGGCTTCCGACAAGGGCAGCGGTTTAGCATGAATATTGCGGAATTCGTTTTGAATCATGACCGGCTGGCCGTCAAGCGGTTCGCCGAATATATTCAACAGCCGGCCCAGACATTGTTCCGATACCGGAATCTGCAAGGGAGCGCCGGTATCGAATATAGTCATGCCTCGACTCAGTCCGGCGGTGCCATGTAAAGTAATCGCCCTGACATGCCGTTCATCAAGATGTTGATGCACTTCAAACAGATAGGTGGCGTGATCGAAACAGGTACATAAAGCCTGACGCAAAGGCGGCAATTGCGTGCAATCAATAATCACCACCGGACCATGAACTTCAACGATGGTGCCGATAGCCTGCCGGCCGTTCTGTCGTGCATGTATCTTGCTCAAGTTTATACGCTCTGGCCGTTATAAAACAAACATCCTGACGAAAATAAGGGAATGGGGTTCATGGGGGAATCATCCATTTTCTGGCTAATGTATACCAGGGTTTGCTCTAATGCCAAGAAAAGAGTATTGACGTATTGATGGCAACTGCAGTCATGAGTGAAATTATGCATGTATGCCGGAGCCGTTTCGTGCCTTTATCATTCATAATACCAAAAACAAATGAATAAATAACATACATTATGGACATAATATTTAAAGAATACTGCAAGGTTGTCTGGCAGAAAAAAGGCTACTTCCTGCTGGCTTTATTAGCCTTGGCCGGCTCCGTCATCCTGGATTTATCAGCTCCCGTTTTTTATAAAAACATTGCCAACGGTCTTGCCGCGCCTTATTCCGAGGCAACCCAGTCCTTGTTGCTGGAAAATTTGCGGCATCTAGGTTTTATCTATGCGGGTATCTGGGTGTCATGGCGATTACTTGAAATCGCCATCGTGCCGCTCGATGGCGGCGGCGTTAATTTATTGGAAAAACGCTGTTTTGATGTCCTTAGAAAACAAAAATACGCGTTTTTTGAAAACAGTTTTTCAGGCAGCTTAATCAAGCAGTCCAACCGTTTTTCACGTTCCTTTGAAATCATAATGGACTGGTTTTTATTTCAGTTCTTCATGAATAGTCTGGCGGTGGTGGTTTCATTTGCAATTTTTTACCAGCAACAGCGCGAATTTGCGTTCTACTTCCTGCTGTGGGTTTGCCTGTTTATCACCTGGAATATCGCTTATTCGCTATGGAAACTGCGTTTTGATCAGGCTGTTGCGGAAGCGGATTCAAAGGTTGGCGGCGTTTATTCCGACGCCATCAGCAATATTTTTATAGTCAAAAGTTTCGCGATGGAAAACCGTGAGCAGGAGTGCATAAACAAGGCGTCGGATTTAGTTTACCGGAAAAAGAAAATTGCCTGGATATTGATGTTTATCTCTTTTGCCGTGCAAGGCTTGATGACTTTCGGCATTGAATTGCTGTTGGTATATTTGATGATCAAAAAGTGGAAAACAGGCCATTTTCAGGTTGGCGAGTTTGTGTTATTTCAGTCGATTATGATCATGCTGATTCAGCGTTTATGGGAGTTTGGCCGTAATTTCAGGACCTTTTTCACTGCCTTGGCCGATGCTTCGGAAATGGCGGAGGTTTTCAGGCAGGAAGATATTGAGATAGATGCCGGTCATGCGCTCCCGCTCAAAATAAACAAAGGCGCAATTAGCTTTAACAGGCTATGTTTTACCTATAATCAGGCAAATGACCGTAACACACGTTTGTTTGAGGATTTTTCATTAAATATACAAGCGGGTGAAAAGATCGCGCTGGTAGGTCAATCCGGTTCCGGTAAATCCACTTTAACCAAACTGCTGTTTCGTTTTCTTGATCCGCAAAACGGTTCTATTACCTTTGACGGTCTTGACGCGAAAGATTTTACCTTGGAATCTCTCCGAAGACAGATAGCCATGGTGCCGCAACAGCCGGATTTATTTCACCGTTCGATACGCGATAATATTACGCTGGGCGCTGATATTTCCGAAGAACGCCTAGTTGATGTTGCCCAAAAGTCCCGAAGTCTTGAGTTTATCAATTGTTTGCCTGAACGTTTTGACACGATGGTCGGAGAACGGGGCGTCAAGCTTTCCGGCGGTGAAAGGCAGCGCATCGCCATTGCCCGCGCTTTTCTGGAAGATGCGCCTGTCGTAGTGCTGGATGAAGCTACCAGCGCCCTGGATTCGCTTACCGAAAAACAAATACAAGTGGCTGTTTTTGAATTGATAAAAGGCAAGACTGCGATAGTCATCGCGCATCGGCTTTCCACTATCTTAAAGATGGATCGCATTGTTGTTCTGGAAAAAGGCCGGATCATAGAGCAAGGCACTCATCAGCAGTTACTCGCAAAAAAAGGCAAATACTTCGTCATGTGGCAGCATCAAAGTGGAAGTTTTCTGGTTGAGTAACAGTGTAATCTTGGACTGACTGCGATGTAAGTTCTAAAAAACAATGTTGTTGTCATAATGGTTTAATTTTCTGGCTCTATGATGCTTTTGAGCCGGGTTGGATCACTGTTATTTTGGTGGATACGGCTCGAACTAAAGTTTTCAATAAAAAACAATCTTGAGACAGGATATCATCCACATGAAAAAATCAATTGCAACCATGGGTCTGTTGGGCGCCGCGCTAGCTGCGCCGGCATTCGCATCAGAGGGTCCCGGACCGGTTCCGGGCGTTCGTCATCTTGATCACGTTTTTGTGATTATGATGGAAAACCACGGTTATAACCAAATCATCAATAACCCAAATGCGCCTTTCATCAACAAATTGGCCGTCAGCGCTAATTTGGCGAATAATTATTTTGGCGTTGGTCATCCAAGTTTGACCAATTACCTGGAAGTGGTTGGCGGCTCTAACTTTGGCATACAAAATGACCACAATACTGATTGGCACAATGCAAATTGTATCCCTGATATCGTAGCAAAAACAGCAAATAACGAAGCCACCACTGCAGATATCTGCCCCATTTCAGGCATCGGTACAGATGCTGTAACCCCCCCGATTGATACCACTAATGAAACCACTGGTCTTCCCGGACTCAATAATATTGACGGTATCAAATCAATTGCAGCGGCTAAAGATATTTCAGGCATGACGATTGCCGACCAACTGGTACAAGCTGGAAAAAGCTGGAAAAGCTACCAGGAAAGCATTCCAGTAACCGGTATCGATCAGGTGAACTATAGCGACGGCTTGTTTACCAACCTGACCGATTTCACAAAAATATTGCCTGCCTTGTCTCCGGCTTTGAACCAAAGCCAAGTCGTAAGCCTTTATGCCGCCAAACACAACCCGTTCGTTTACTTTCAAACTGTTCAGGAAGGTAAAAATCCTAATTTGAGCCTGAAAAATACAGTGGGTTTTGATGCTCTGTTTGCCGACCTTGGCAGCGGAGACGTGCCTAATTTCTCTTTAATTGCTCCGAATCAATGCAATGATCAACACGGACGTGGTAATGCAGGACCTTTTTGCAATTACGACCCAAGTTCTGACGGTTCTCAAAACGGTCTGAATCCCGCGCTGATTCAATCCGGTGATGTCGCCGTGGAAAAAATCGTGACCGCCATCCACAACTCCCCGGTTTGGAAAGAAGGCAATAGCGCTATTGTCGTGCTTTGGGACGAAAACGATTACAGCACTGCTCCTAACACCAATCAGGTAGCAGTCATCGTTGATACCAACTATGGCGTTCAAAGCGTGCAAAGCAACAACTACTACAATCATTTCTCACTGTTAAAATCAATTGAGTCAGCATTAGGGCTGCCTTGTTTGAACCATGCTTGTGATAATGACGTTAATGTAATGTCCGATCTTTTCGGTGCCAATATCAACGGTGACGACAATGACGACAGGCGCCATCATCAAAATAAGGGTAGAAATTGGTAACTCCAGGGTATTCATAATGATTTTCTACTTGTGAGAGTTATTAAATACCTGCTCCGGACCACAAGCGCGCCAAGCAAAAAATGAGCTGCAATTGCAGCTCATTTTTTGGCGTTAAAAGACTATCAACGTTCCTGTCTTTTATATCTTTTCTCCGCTAACATTTGCCCACGCTAAATTTGCGTGGATATATACAGGCGGCAAGACGTCTAAAGCCAATGGGCATGGAGGCGGCATTTTTAAAGACCGTCATGTGCCTTCCACAGGCTCCCATTTATCCTTTCATTTAACCGGCATGATTAACCCCGGACACCGTGGCAGAGCTAAGCCGGTCAGCGCATTTTTTACCGTGACGGCATTTCCACTGCCACCAGAGCGCAAGGTAAAATCAGTTTTCTGGTAAGTGTTGTACCGGAAAATGAATGGTAAATCAGATATGTGATGCAGCGAAGTCCAGGTTAACTGCTTACCAGCAAGTTCTTCGTATATTGGTTTGCGCTTTCTAGTTGTGAAAGTCAATTTGACATTCATTAAAGTAATAGAGGCGGCTAGTAAACGATTCATATAAAGATGGAAATGCCCAGTATATGAGCATTCCCGACTTACAATGCAAAACTAAAATTGCAGATTAAAAAACCGGATAAGGAATTTGTAATTCAATGTTGGTAGAATGCATAAATCAAGTTTTAAAGAAGTAATTAAATTGAATCGTTTAATCATATGAATCAAACAATAGTTAATCATCAAGGGATACTCGCTGATACCTTAATTGATACAAGAGCTATTCTGAGAGAGAATTTTCTCGCAGATAACCGTCCTTGGGTCATTGCTTACTCAGGCGGTAAGGATTCGACACTGGTATTGCAACTTGTTTATGAAATGCTGTTGTCATTAACGCCAGCGCAACAAAAGCCTGTTCATATCATTTCTTCGGATACTCGTGTTGAAGCTCCAAATATAGAGGAATACTTAGAAAACAGCCTCATGCAACTTGAGCAAC
Source organism: Methylobacter sp. KS41 (assembly GCA_002862125.1). Taxonomy (GTDB): domain Bacteria; phylum Pseudomonadota; class Gammaproteobacteria; order Methylococcales; family Methylomonadaceae; genus Methylobacter_C. Next base: position 1,222,759 of record PHSP01000003.1, read on the forward strand.
ACGCCCAAACTTCCAGGCTGGATTTAACCGTACATCTGGTCAAGCCGGAAATTGAAGATAGTTTTTGGTCTTTGATCATCGGCAAAGGCTATCCCCCGCCAAACCGCTGGTTCCGCTGGTGTACGACCAAGTTAAAAATCAGGCCGGTTAGAAAAGTCATCGACGAGATTACTTCCGGGTATGGGAGTGTTATTTTGCTGATTGGCACACGGAAAGCGGAAAGCAGCAACCGTTCTCGCCAAATTGAAAATCGGCAGTACAATAGTAGAGGGCTTAATCAGCACACAGAAATTCCCAATGCCCTGGTTTTGCAACCCATTGTTCATTGGACTACCGACGAAGTCTGGGAATATCTTTTTACTCATAATCCGGCACCTTGGAATTTTGACCACGATCGGATGCTCGCGCTCTACCGACAAGCGAATAGTGGCGAATGCCCTGTTATTACCGATCTGGATACGCCTTCATGCGGTGGTAGTCGATTCGGTTGTTGGACGTGTACTGTTGTAAAAGAAGATAAGTCGATGAAAGGGTTTATTGAAACAGGGGATGAATGGATGGAGCCTTTATATGACTTTAGGTTATGGCTTAGAGACCTCCATGGTAAAGAGGAATTAAGAAATCAATATCGACGTAATGACCAGCCTGGGCTTGGGCCTTTTAATTCGGAAGCCAGAAAAATGATACTTGAGAAGCTATTAAAAACTGAGCAGGAAGTCGGCAAGCAACTAATTAGTAACGAAGAACTTCTTAATATTCAAGATATTTGGACGAAGGAATTTGATATTATGCACTCGGCGTTGAGAATCGCTTATAAATATCATCGCAAACCAAAGGAAGTTATTGCTGCATGAGCACAGAAACCATCAGCCAATTTATCGAGCGTACTTTATATGAATTAGCGGCCCAACCCGAGTATCGTATACCCACTAGTATTATTCCTCAGATTGCACACTTGGTAGAAAAATACCCTAACCTTGATGCTAATGGCTCAAAAGCCGATTTAAGTGAAGATCTTACCCTTCTAATTGAGAACGTTAGGAAGCAAGGAGCATTGGACTAAATGTATTTTAAATCATTGACGATTACCAACTTGTTTTCCTATTATGATGAGTGCCTTTTTGATTTAACGCCTACCGAAGACGACAATCGCAATATTGTGGTTATCCAAGGGCGAAATGGCCATGGTAAGACCAGTTTTCTCAATAGCACAAAAATGTTATTTGTTGGCGTATCTGAAGAAATTCGCCGCACTGCACAACGCAAACGGATACCGTCACCCAAACAATATGTTTGCGGCATTGAAAATGAACTTTGGGGTATCTTGAATCAACAAGCTCGACAAGAAGGTAAAACTTCTTGTGGAGTCAAAGCTGTTTGGGAATCGGACGAAGGTGAAGTCATCGCCAGCAGAACATGGGCCATTGACTTCAGCAAACGCGATTATGAAGAAAGTGTTAGTGTCATAACACCATTTCAAGGCGAATTAGTGGATGAAAAGGCAGATGAGTTTCTGGATCGCTGTTTGCCAAGAGCCTATATACCTTTTTTCTTTTTTGACGGGGAAGAAGTTCAAGCGTTAGCAGAAGCCAATGACAGCGATGTCATAAAAAAAATGGAGTTGCTACTCAATATAAAGCCTTTGGAAAATATACAGGATATACTCAAGGACTTACGTCGAAACTGGAATCGCGGAGCGATGAGTTCAGAAAAAAAACTGGAACTGACGGAAAAAGAAAATCAAAAACGCATCAAAGAACAGGAAAATGCCATCCTTGAACAAAAAATATTAGCGCATAACGCTGATATTTTAGAAATTGAAGATTATCTGGCGGCCATAAGTCGTAAATTGCGCTTGTTGCGTGGCGCGCCTGAACAGGCTAGCGAAATCAATATTAAATCGCAAATCCAAACCAAACATGAGCAAGTGCAACAGCTAATGAGAGAAATAGCTGATGCATTTCAACGCGATGCATTTTTGCGAGTTACACCTGATTTACTGGGAAAAACACTCAAAATAACCGAGGCGCTGTTGCAAAAGGAAAGTGGTACTCAACTTGAATTGCTGGATAGCTTAAAGCAGGAATTGCCCGAGATATTCTCGAAGCCCCCCTATCCAAGCCCTAGGCTGGAACAATCTCAGGCCTATTTTTATCAACAAAGGATTGTGCGCGTTTTGGAAAGTTATGCAATCACAGAAAACGAAGAAACCGCTTTTCATGTCGATGGCAGCAGAGCCAGGCAATTATCGAGATTGTTGTCAATTTATCAGCAAATCAATAAGCCGCATCAGGCTTTGCAAAATAAGCTAATTGAAACTCGTGAGTTAAGTCAGGCGATACAGAAATTGGAACAGCAATTAAAAGACGCGGGTGATATGTCTAATAAACACCGCTCTGAATTATCGAATCTATTGGGCGAAGAAGAAAACCATAAAGAAAAATTGCTTGATCTCAAAGATAGGCTTCGAGCGGCAGACACTCAAAAACAAACTATCGGTAGAGATTGCAGCCGACTGGAAAATGAAATAAATGACTTGGAAAGTAAAGTTCGTCAAGCGGGTGAAATGGAACGGCAATTAAATTTTACAGAGCGGCTTCGAGCAGCATTAAATGAAGTCAAAGAACGGCTGAAGCGTCAAAAACGGGCTGAATTGGAGGAAAGTTACAACCGGCATTTAAAACAATTGCTGGATTCCAATAGCTTAATTTATCAGGTAAAAGTGAATGATCATTTTGAGATCAGCTACATTGATGCTTCAGGCAATACAATAGGCATGAGTACAGTTTCTGCCGGTATGAAGCAATTATCAGCGACAGCCATGTTATGGGGATTAAAAGAGGTTTCAGCGCGTGAATTGCCTATTATCATTGATACGCCCATGGGGCGTATTGATCGGCAGCATCAGGATAATTTGTTGCAGCAGTATTACCCTAAAATAGGCAGGCAAGTTATTTTATTACCGACCGATTCGGAGCTGGATGAGCGTAAACATGCACTCTTGAAACCTTTTATTTATCGGGAATATCACCTATCGAATAAAACCGGTAAAAAAACGCATATTGAAAGGATAGCGTAATGGCTGATATTTTTACCAGTAAAGCCGATGAATTAATTATTGATCAGGTTTTACAGTATGGATTCTCATCTGCCAAAGCTCCGAAATACACGGTATTGCGTCTTGCTTTGGCGAAATCCTTGCGAATTTCCACTGAACCTAACGATTCATTCGATAAAAATGAAGAAGATGGGGCTGAATATACCTTAGCTGTTTTGACAGGAAAAACCCGAGATGAAGATATAAATGGCATTCGCGACTTTGATGATGCTATTTGCGCCTTATTAAGCACCTACCATAATGAAGATTTATTCAGCAATCTGAAACGGTATAAAACTTTATTGCAAAGGCATATTCGCCGGGGCTTGTATGAAATAAAAACCAGCTGGAATCGCAGCCACGATTTTATCGTTTACTTGCAGGAAGAATTGTTTGCAGGATTAGACTTTGGTCCGAGCCAACAATCATCAACGGCTATAGAAATTATTTTGATTGATGCTTTGAAGGAAATCGGCGTTTCGGCAGAAATAAAAAACAAAATACAAGGGCCGCGAATTGATCGCTACTTTCTTCATCTGCCTAATATTCAACATTTTGACCAATTAAAGCGTGGCTTGGAGAAACTCGCATTTAGGCTAGGTTTACAGCAGGAAGGGGTATTTATTCATTCCACCAGTGAGCCCAAAGTGGTTGCTATGGATATTCCAAGATCCCGCCAAAACTGGAAAACAATTAATGCCAGCCAAATTCCGAAATGGGCTGAACAAGAAAAAGGTAATGAACGTTTGACTGTTTGGCTAGGCGAAGATGTATTAGGCAAGCCATTTACATTTGATTTAATTGATACGCCTCACTTATTAATAGCCGGTACGACGGGCAGCGGTAAAAGTATCTGTTTGCATGCAATTTTGTTGTCCTTATTGTGGACACAATCTTCGGAAAACTTGCAACTTGCGTTATGTGATCCGAAACAAGTTGAATTAGCTCATTATGAACATATTCCGCATTTATATGGAAAAGGCGTTGTTCACCTGATTACTGATGTTATGGAACTATTGGAGCAATTAGTAGATGAAATGGAACGACGGAATCAACTATTGCGAGAAGCGGGCGTAAGCAATCTGACCGAAGCAATACAACAGCGCAAATTACAATTACCTCGTATTGTTGTGGTCGTCGAAGAGTTGGCTGATTTAATGATGCAATCTCGTGAATTGGAAACACCATTGGTTCGACTTGCCCAAAAAGCCCGTTCTACAGGTATTCATCTAATTCTAGCCACACAGCGGCCTGATTCCGTAACATTTAGTGGCTTGTTAAGGACTAATATACCCAGCAGAATTGCTTTACGCGTACAAAAAAATACTGAATCACGGATTATATTGGATGAAATGGGGGCTGAGCAGTTATTAGGCTCCGGTGATATGTTAGTTAAAATACCTCAAGTGTCAACGAATGCCATTCGTGTACATGGGGCTTACATTTCGCAGGATGATATTAAATTGTGTCTGCGTAATTTATAAAGGAGCAGCAAATGGCAAACGACTTGTTAATTTACCAATTTCATCCGTTATATTTATCGCTAGAGCATGTTGGACCTTTTCAAGATGAACCTTACGAAGTTGATTTTACCGATAAAAATAATCAACCTTGCAACTTCTTCTTGTTGGTGTCGAAAAATGGTTCCGGAAAAACAACTATTTTGGATACTATGTCCTGCTTACTGGGCTTGCTTGGACAAACTGAGCCTAAACAATATGACTTGGAGGATTTAGACAAAGGCATTGGACGAGCCCAGCTTGATCTAAAACTCCGTGTTTATTGGCAAGGAAGCGATCATCATCTGGTGTTGTCTGTTTTGGCCGGCAATTTTAGCAACGATTTATCGCTGAAAGTATGGGCCAATGAAGAGTTACAAATCCATAGCGCAACAAGCTGGCACCGCATGGGCTTTGTTGGGCAACAAAGCGGACTGCCTTTGAAACCATTAGCCACTCATAAGTCTGATGATTTCGTCGGTGATTTGTTGGCTGCTATCCTATTTAATGTTGGTAGTTCACCGAGTAGTTTTGGTGAAAGTACATTTTCTTTTCCAACAACACTGAGCTTTTCGGCTTATCGTGATATTCCCCAAATTAGAATGTCTGGAGATTTAGCACAGCCTCGTTCGATTACCAAACCACAATATTGGGGTTACAGCCCAGTACATTGTTTTTCCGCACATAATGAAACCTGGAATTATTCCCTGGATAATCTTTTAGTTTGGTTGAAATGGCTGGAGGACGGACGTTTTGAAAAAGCCCGCGAATATATAAACAAACATGTTTTTGATGGCTCAAGTAAATTTTTGAAAGACGTGGATCGGCCGACCTTGGAAGCCATTGTGCGCACTGGGGATAATGAACCTAACGATCACCGGCTTGATCGCTTGAGTAGCGGTGAAAAAAATCTGATGCAATTATTTTTGCGTATAGGTGCACACCAAACTAAAAATACCATTTTGCTGATTGATGAATTTGATGTGCATTTACATATCAGGTGGCAATACCGCTTGTTTTATGCGCTAAAGGCGTTAGCTGCGCGTGAAGATGCCAATTTTACTGTGATAGCAACAACACACTCGACGGAAATATTAGAAACATTTGTGGCTGGTTTGGATGTTGACGAAGATGGCTTAACAAAAGGCGGACACTTGATTAAAAAGGAAATGTTTCATGACGATGAAGAATAAAGGAAGCTTCAAAAGCTTGGGTAAAGAGTCAATTGTTACAGAATCAACCGCTGGCATTAAAATTTATCTTGAGTCGACTGACGATCAATACATCCTAAGAAACTGGTTTTCCACGTTTAATTTTTACGACAAACTGAGCTTTGATTCAGTTTCAGAAACTCGTGGAAATGGAGGTTGCCAACTGGTAAAGAAAAAAGTCGAGGAATCAGAATCAACCGCTTTTGGTATTGTAGACAGGGACGTTCTTTTGTCAGACCTTGGTTTTCAAGACTCATTATGGTGGGAAATTGACGATGAAGTTTTTTCATCCAGCAAACCCTATGGCGAAAAAATTTTCGTATTGCACCGCTGGGAGCTAGAAAACTATCTGCTTCATCCTCAGGCTTTAGCGTCATTAATGGCAGATAAAAAGCTTGATGCTACAACTTCACCGACTGACATTGCCAATATGTTGTTCGACCATGAAGAAAACATGGTAGCCATTACTCTTTTGTCTACTATCGCTACTAAAACAGGAACTGCACTAGCCGGAGGAACTCAACTTCTGAGGGACAAAAGCGGTGAAGAATTGAAGGCAGAAATACAAAAGCAATTGTCAGTCCCACAAATTTTTATAGAATCAGAGCAGATAAAAATTGATCGTTTTGCTGAAAACGAACATGACCCTATTAAGCGATGGCATAGGTTAAGCCGACTGCTTGATGGAAAAAGGATAATGCATCGGATAGATGATTTGCTTTTTTCTGGCAAAGTTAAACTAGAATCTGAACGCGGCGTTTTAGCTGGATATATTGCCAAACACAAGTTGATTGATCCCGCTTTAACTGATTGGCTTGAATGGGTTTATTCTTCCGCAGCGTGAGTTGACCGTAATTGGCGCGAAATTTATGAGTTAGTCAATATGACTTCCTTAAATCCAGCCTACGTTATACACTTAGAAATAAAAACTTGATTACAAAGATAACCATCGAGATTGCCATGAAAAAGCCGCTTGCAAACTGCGCATTATTCCTTATATTCCTGACAGCCTCGGCTCAATCCGAGGAAATTGGCTGTATTACTACTGCATGGAAACTGATCGGCGCAAATCACAAAGTTTGTGTACAGGCATTTGATGATCCAAAGGTGCAAGGTGTCTCCTGTCATATCAGTCAAGCCAAGACCGGCGGTATAGCCGGAGCATTTGGCGTCGCTGAGGATCCATCGCAATTTTCTATAGCCTGCCGGCAGGTCGGCCCAATTAAAATTGAAGGAAAATTGCCGGAAGAAGAAACGGCTTTCAGTGAAAGCACATCCCTGTTTTTTAAAGATACCAAAGTTACCCGCTTGTTTGACGCCAAACGCAACACGCTGGTGTATGTCGCTATCAGCAGGAAGTTGATTGAAGGCGCGCCAGCCAACAGCATATCTACAGTTCCTATTATGCCGTGGAACGAGAAATAAATATTAGCTTTTAGTTAGCCTGTAGCCTTTTCCTCGAGATGGCGGCAAACCAGTAACTTTTTGCGTGAGTTAAGCTAGTCATGGCGCTAAGGATTTTAATCAGCAATATCAAGGAAACAGATTAGTGGCAAAAATTCTTATTCTCTACTCATCCACCGATGGTCATACCGGAAAGATAGGCAGGCGGTTGCAGCAGGTGATTGAGCAGCAGGGACATACGGTAACACTGATTTCTGTTGACGACGTAACGCGGGTGGATTTGCAAACTTTCGACAAGATTGTTGTAGGCGCCAGCATTCGTTATGGAAAGCACAGCCCTAAAATTACTGACTTCATCCAACGCAATCAGTATTTACTTGATAGTAAACCTAACGCATTTTTTTCAGTTAATGTTGTCGCTCGCAAAACTGAAAAAAACCAGCCCGATACCAATCCATACCTGCGTAAATTTCTCAGGCAGATTTCCTGGAAGCCCAGAGAATTAGCGGTATTTGCCGGGAAACTTGATTACCCGAAATACAGATTTTTCGATCGCTTAATGATCCGGTTTATCATGTTTTTAACCAAGGGGCCCACTGATCCCAAGGCAGTAATTGAATTTACTGACTGGCAGCAGGTTGAATCGTTTGGTCGAATTATCGGGACTATGTCCCTGTGAAATAGCGCTTGATGAATTATCTAAACTTTCCCATTTAAACCGTATCATGCCATAGGCGCATTTGCACGATTTTTGAGCTAGTTAATGCATATGCACTTGGATCAATTGATAGGCAAAAAAAGGGGGCTCTTAGCCCCCTGAAAATGAGCGCACCTCAAACTTGACCGGCAGGTTTGTTTTTGTTGATATTGGGTTTTACGGTGATAGTTTCAACTTTTTCCTGCTTTGCATAAGTCGGTTTATTGGCTGATTCATTGTTGTCTTCTTGCGGCGGTCTTGGATCTTTACCGGCCATCAAGTCATCAATTTGATCTTTGTTTATGGTTTCCCATTTCATTAAGGCGTCAGCCATTTTGTGGAGAATATGAATGTTTTCCTGCAAAATAGTTTCTGCGCGTTGGTAGTTCCGGTCAATAACTGCACGAATTTCTTCATCGATATGATGTGCGACTTTGCTGGACACTTTGCTGCCTTGTGAACCGGGAAAACCCATGAAAGGCTGGCCGTTTTCCTCGCCATAAACCAGTGGGCCCAGTTTGTCGGAAAAGCCCCAGCGGGTGACCATGTTGCGCGCCAATTCAGTAGCCCGTTCAATGTCGTTGGATGCGCCTGTCGTGACGCGGTCGCCGCCATAGATCATTAGTTCCGCAATTCTTCCGCCAAATAAACTGGCAATTTGACTTTCCAGCTTGCGTTTGCTGGCGCTGTATTGGTCTCTTTCGGGTAAAAACATGGTAATGCCCAAAGCGCGGCCTCTTGGCATTATGCTCACTTTATACACCGGATCGTGATCGGTCGATGATTGGCCAACAATACAATGACCGGCTTCATGATAAGCTGTTAATAACTTGTCATCTTCCGTCATTACCATTGTATGCTTCTCGGCTCCCATGAGAATCTTGTCCTTGGCTTTTTCAAGATCACTCATGTTGACTTGCACCTTGTTCGATCTTGCGGCAAACAATGCGGCTTCATTGACAACGTTAGCCAAATCCGCGCCTGAAAAGCCGGGCGTGCCTCTGGCAATATCTTTTAATATGACATCAGCGGCCGCGGGGACCTTTTTGATATGCACGTTCAGAATTTGTTCACGGCCTCTTACATCGGGCAAACCAACATTAACCTGACGGTCAAAGCGGCCCGGTCTTAGCAATGCTTTATCCAAAACGTCCGCACGGTTGGTTGCGGCAATAACAATAACGCCTTCATTTCCGGTAAAACCATCCATTTCCACCAGTAATTGATTCAATGTTTGCTCACGTTCATCGTTGCCGCCGCCCATGCCTGCGCCGCCTCTTTGGCGGCCGACTGCATCAATTTCATCGATAAATATGATACAAGGAGCGTGTTCCTTGGCCTGGGCAAACATGTCCCTGACTCTGGACGCGCCAACGCCGACAAACATTTCGACAAAATCAGAACCGGAAACAGTAAAGAATTTGACTCCCGCTTCACCGGCAATAGCCCGGGCTATAAGTGTTTTGCCCGTGCCTGGAGGGCCTACCATTAGGATTCCCCGTGGAATTTGTCCGCCCAGTTTTTGAAATTTCAGGGGATCTGCAAGGAAATCAACAAGCTCGGACACTTCTTCCTTGGCTTCCTCGCAGCCCGCTACATCAGAAAATGTGGCGGTAAGTTTATCTTCTTCCAGCAGCTTGGCTTTGCTTTTTCCAAAAGCATTGCCGCCCATGCCGGCGCCTTGCGTTTTACGCATATAGATTATCCACACCGCAATTAAAAGCAGCATGGGAAACCAGGAGATAAACATTTGCATAAAAAGCGATTGCTGCGCAGGTGGCTTGGTTCTTATCTGTACGCCGGCGCTTAAAAGATCATCAATTAAATGAGGGTCATTCGGATTATAGGTTTCAAAGTTTTGACCATCCGCCGTACGAAGCTTGATTGTTTGCCCGGACATCTCAACACGGTCAACCAGTTTATTCTTAACCTTCGCAATAAAGTCCGAATAGGGTATGGACTCGTCTATCGGCGGCGTTGTATTTACGCGGTTATAGATTAGAAATGCACCAGATAACACAACACTCCAAAGGAGTATGTTCAGTATATATTTTTTCATCGTTTAATCTCCTGACCTCTAAAATAAGGTCAATATGTAGCGTTGCGGTTACCTGCATCTGCTTTCAAAACCCGATGTTTTCAACTTATCTTGTCATCAGTCTGAAATATTTATTAATTAATCCTACGGCTTCAGTAGGATTTAATATTAACTATCTTTAAAATGATTGTACATTATAAAAAGCTTATTAGTTGTTCACCAAAGCTGCGTTTTATTTTATCAAGCGCCATTACCTGAATTTGTCTGATGCGTTCCCTGGTTAAATTAAGCTCTGCGCCAATTTCCTGCAAAGTCATTTCCTTGTCCGCGCCAACACCAAAGTGGCAACGAATGACTTTAGCTTCTCTGGGATTGAGTATTTTTATGGCCTTACTTATCAAGTTTTCAAGATCGCTTTGCGCAATTTTCATGAAAGAAGGCGAAAAAGCTTCCTGTTCCAGAAAATCAATGGGGGCAAATGAGTTTTCATCGTCCTCTTCAAATCCTTCAAGCGGCATGGATGTTTGTGAAATCGATAAAATAGAATGTACTTCGTCATTTGAAAGATTTGTCCATTCGGAAAGCTCTTTGGCAGTAGGCTCTCTCCCTGTACGCGAAATAAACTGTTCTTTAGTACGAAATACTTTATTGATAGTGGCGACTTGTCCGCAAGGCACGCGCACGACTCTTTCGCATCTGGACAAAGCTCTGGAAATAGCCTGTCTGATCCAGTAACCTGCATAGGTTGAGAATCGAAAACCCAAGCGGTAATCAAATCTGTCGACCGCTTTTAACAAACCGGTTTGTCCTTCCTGGACAAGATCATCAAAATCTAGAAAACTACCCTTGTATTGATTAGCGATGAATAAAACCAACCTGGAATTAACAGATGCAAGTTGTTGCCTCAAACCTAGCCAGATATCTTCGGAAATAACCACATCGAAAAAATATTTATGCATATCAATACTGGATAAAAACAGAAATTGCTCATCATAGTCCAGTAACATTTCCGGCCATTTCAACGTCTTGATAGAGCAGCGGCGACTAAGTCCTTCCAATCGTTTAAATATTAGACCGGAATTATTTATGCCGCTTTGAGTAGCGGGTTGATAGCAAAGCCCTCTGAATTTGTACGCATAAACAAAAAGGTCAACCAGTTTTGTCAGGTCATGAAAAGCAAATGGAAACACTTGCAATGCAGTTGCCAGATTTTGCTTATCAATTGCATAAGCAGCATCTGTTCTAGATTTGCGGGATGACAGGGCATGAAAATATTTTTTTATATCGGCTAATGCGCCAGTCAAATCAGACTCTTGTGTTACTTCATCATTCTGTTCACCCAAATGAACATTTTGTTTGTATTCATTAAGCAGCCATAAAGCAGTAGCGGGGAATTGAGATAATAGATGTATCAGTCTGGATTTTTCGTTATTTAACAGGCGGGCTATATGAAAATTACAATTCTCCGCAGACTCTGCCGATTCTTTGACGCTGCATGCAAGGTGTTCAGCGGCAATTGAAACATTATCAACGACTCCTGAATCTTGTTCAGATAACTGGGTATTTAAATAAGCCATAACACCATCCCGCAAAGTACCTTAAAACCAAAAGCCTTTTATAAGAGCTTTAATAGATGCAAAAATTAAACTGCTTAGTCTTAACGATTAAATAAGACCAAAAATAAATCTATTAGTGCATCATCATGAAATTATTTATTACCTGATAATTTACTAATCATTTGCTTGCAATGTAACAACTCGAAAGTTTTATGTCAAATTATACTTTTACAAAACTTGAACAATATGTTTATAAAAGATGATGTGAATAGTGCTCGTATCTCATCTGTACTCTGGATTTTGAGTTTTATCAAAAGAGCTAAAAGCAACGGATTGAAGGGGCTGGCATATAGTTTTTCAGATAAATAATTTCCGGCTTAGTCCGGTAAAATTCATACAGTGATCGCAAAATCCTCACGCATTTTTTTCATTACGCAAAGAATTTTACCGGCATCTTGCATATAAGTTTTGAAGGTTTTTATGACTGAAGCATGCAAATCTTCAAACGTTTTAAAGTACTTCAGATGGGTCGAATCCTTTTTAGTATTTTTCCAGAGTTTCTCAATAGGATTATAGTCAGGGGAAAAAGCGGGTAGCCTTTCAATCGTCAAGCGGTCCTCATACGCCAACTTAAATTCTTTAACGACATGGCTGCCATGATAAGGAGCGCCATCTTCGATGAGAATGATTTTGCCCTGATAATAAGCCAACAGCTGCTTTAAAAATTCAACATAACTCTCGCCATTAAAGCGTCCTGATGTTTCAGTATGTTGCAAGATAATCGATTGATGCTGATTAATTAGCGGCCCGCCGGCGAGACTGTTCAACGCCGTCAGGAATAGCTGTTTGGTGGCATATTTCTGATTTTTCAGGGTCTTCAAAAGCGCAAGCAACTCTGCGGGTAACTTTGCCTCTTTCAGCAATTTAAGTGACTTTGGCTTTAACTCGTAAGCCAGTGAGTGCAAATATTGAAAGCTGCCGCCTTTTAGCTCAATCGTACCAAACATTTTCAAGCCTTTGCGAATCCCTGTTGTTTTAACCGTCGGTTGCTGCCCTATCGGTGCCCAAGTTCGCGACAATGAACCCCACATGGCAAATGACACCTCATCGCCAAATAAAACCACGCTGTTTTCAGCTTTCGCTTTGTTGATAATAGCGGGCAAGGTTATGTCCAACCATTCTCTTCTGGTGAGCTCATACTTTTCTTCCTCGTGACGATCACTGATGAAGCGTGCCTTTTGGTAGCTAAAACCCAATTTTTTCAACAGGCAAGACAGGTAGTTCAAGTTGTAGCGAACCTCAAACTTGAGCCAGATAATCTCCGCAATCATGGCACTGTTCCATACGCCACAATGAAAGCCATTGGCTTCAGGCCCCGCTTTTATCAACTTGATTAATCCCTGCCTTTGCTCTTGAGTCAGCTTATCTTTGCGACCACGTCCTTGATAATGGAGGCCTGTTAACCAGGCAATGCCTTTGTACATAAAAGTTTTCAACCAAGTGATAATGGTTTTTCCGCACACGCCTATCAGTTTTGCGATTTGTTTGATGCTTTCACCTTCAGAATACCAGAGTAAGGTCTGCGCTAATCGATATAACCGGATATTGCTTAATGCCAGTGCTATTTCCAGGTTCTTTTGCAGCTTTTCTACAATTGATTTTGAGAAACTGAGTGTTATCATTCAAATACTCCTTTGAGGGCTTTTTCTTGGTAGAAACAAGCATATCCTCAAAGGAGCTCTTTTTTACATTTTTGGAAATTTAATTTCTGAAAATCTATAGATTCATTGATGTGTGCAACGGTTGGCATAAACCTGGCAATAATATTGAACTGAAAGCGCTTCAGATGCGGGTAAATCATCGTTTGAATATCATGGTCTCTCAGGCATTCGGAGTAAGGGACTAATTTAATTTGCTATCACGCCTTTCAATGGCTGAATCTCCGGGTTTTCGAAAGCCGGAGCCGGCAAGGGGTAGAGCAGATTGATACGGTGTCCCTGCGGGTTCGCTGTCATTTCAGGCAGCGTTTTCAGGTATCGCACAACAATTTCGCTGACATCCAGCGGGTTGCCATTTTCGTCCTTCACAACATCAATAGCGATGCCGGGTGTTGCGCAAGATCCGCAGTTGTTGATGGTCTTAGGATCGTCTGCATACCAGTAGCCCGCGACGGAATATGGTACTGATAGAGCATGAGGTGCAACGTATTTACCTTCATCGTTGGGATCGATTGCTTTTCCGCCGATCTTTATGTTGGAACCTTTGTAGCCATAAGGCGCATACACATCCAAATCGAAGGTCACGTTGCTGTAACCAAACATCCATCCGCCGGTCCAAAGATCCGGTACAGTAGAGAATGAACCTCGGGTAGAGTTTTCGATCTGTTTTTTGAGTTGACTGCCAAAGACAGGGTAAACCTTGGCAATGCGCGCGCCTATAGGCAAATAGTGGTAAATATCCGACATGGTGATCGGGCCTGGAACAACATGGGTGCCGTAACGAAAACCGCGAAGGGTTGCAAAATCAGAACCGGCAGCCCAGCGTATCGCATCAACGATCAGGTCGTGAGAGCTGCCCTCAATGACGCCAGGATTATCCGTCTTGCTGCCGGCGAAATTTGAGCGATGCAAAGCCACGGCTGTATAACCCACCACGGTATCTACCGGGCGCAACAAGGTACTGGTGTTGCCGCCGATTGTTACCGTCTGGCCGACAACAAAAGTGCTGCTTACAAAAGGCGCGCGGACTTCTGCAATCTTACGTGCGACTGCAGCATTTTCCTTGATCTCGTCTGTGATTATATGTGGGGTCCATTTCCAGGTCAGTTTGCCATCCCCCGGGAGTTTATGACCTTTTTTGACCTTGAGACGGATTTCGCCCAGCATGGTGCCATCCTGGCCTTCTTCTACCAGGACGGTTCCAGTTTTCAGGGCAATGGGCTTGATGGTGCGTTCGTGCATGTCCGCGTTCAGAATGAAGTCAACGCCAGGGTATCTGGAAGCAAGATCAATAGTTCTGGCCAGTTCCAGTTCCGAGATCATCACAATGATGTCAACACGCTCAACATTACGCAGTTCGTTAATGTAGTAAGGCATTTCGTTTTCACCATCGGTATATACAAAACCCTTGGTGACAACCGGACCGACCGCGCGGATGGCTCGCGCCGTGGTCATGCCCAGCACGCCGACTTTTAAGCCATTGATAGTTTTTACCTCATAAGGCGGCAATGGACGCTGACCTGCCAACTTGGGAAAAGGAGTAGTGGCGTCGGTCGATGGGAAATCGATATAGCCTGGCACACCTCTTGTCTTTTTATCCACTCCAAGTGCCGGACGATCCGATTCGCCAGGTTTGTCAGAAACCTGGTCAGGACAAAGAGGTTTGGATACCTCGGCGCAGACATAATATAGGTTCGCGGCGACGGTCTTGGTATCAAGCAGCGGCGGCTTACCGGGTGTGTCTACGAAAGTTTCCAGGAACCGTTCAGGCCCATAGAGGTAATCCCAATTACCCGGCTCGTCAAAATCAGGCTTCAGCAGATTCATTACATCAATCAACGCTTGGCCTCGTGTAAACATTGCTTCGGCAGACCCTTGCAGAGTATCGCCGGTATTAAAATAGAGCGCCTTTCCAGGGTTGGCTTTGCGGATATGATTGATGACGGTAGCCATGCGCGCAAGCCCCCCTTCCATGCGGCCGGTGCCGTCGCTGCGAACATTGTGCCTGGGCGCGAGGTGGCCGTGAATATCGCCGGAATGAATCAACGTAAGTTCGCCGCTTCCGGCGAAAGCTGGTCCGGAAATTATCAATCCAGTAAGCACTGTTAATTTTCTTAAAAAATTGACACATAGCAAGCTATGCAGCTGACCAGTTAAAAATAACCAATAAAAATTCGTATCCATAAGATGATAGTATTTGTTAAATTGAAGAGCGTTGATATTTTTAATAGCTAAAGTTTACCGGCTTTTATAAAGTAAGTATATTAGTAAACACTTAATAACAAAAATATCATTCCTTGATATATCTCAATGAATTGATTGTTTATTTTTTGACAGTGCCTTGATAAGAGTTTTGGCAAGATTTGACGGGGGTGAATAATACCGTCCCCAATAGCCGACGGTCGATTGCTGATGCCCATCCATGACTTTTTAATACCAAAGCCGGAAGGACATCTTCGGGTGCGAAATGTTCTTTAATCAAGCGGGAAAACCAATCAAAGCTTATATTCCTGAGTCATGGCAGAGCCGCAATATAGTGCAGAAAACGGTTGGAAATTAATGATAAGGGGAAAGGTCGCGCTGTAACTGTCAAAGCCGGATATAAATGCGAACGGATACTGTTGGCGAATTGGTTTAGGCGGCCAGTGCCGCAAAGCGCGAGGTTCGTGTAGCAGCCAACGGCCTATTCGTTAACCATGCGGCGATCCGATCAAGATTAATGGCGACGGCCGATACGACCTGCTGTAAATGGGTTTTCGCCAACTTACGGTAACGTGTGCGGCGTACCCCGAAAGATCGGACGCCTTGCGATAGGGAGCCCTCAACTCCACAGCGTTTCGCATAGAGTCGCTTGCCCTCTTCACTATTTAAACGTTGTCGGGCCGCATGTAAGGCTTCATATTCTGGCTGTGGATGCAGGTATAAGCGGCGAGGTTGCTGTTTAGCCCGAGTGCAAAGCTCTCGGGCTTGGCAAGCCAGGCACGTCGCCTTCGGAAAGTAGACCAGGTGGTACGGATTTTCCTCTGCGTTGGTATGGTCTCGCCAATACGCCGATGCTATGCCCTGAGGGCAGTGGGCTACGCGTTGTTCCCAATCGATCATAAACTGCTCGCCTGTGTAGCCACCCTCTACTTTAGTTTGCCACGTAACATTTACGCGGCCGGGTCCGACCAGATCAATGCCGTAATGAACTTGACTGCTGACCAAGAGTTCCGCAGACACATACGCAGAATCCACCAAGTGCTCGCGTGGCGAGAGGCCCTTGTCAACCAGGGCCTTGTGGATGGATTCGGTGCACATCGCTTCGTGGACGTCGGCGGGGGTGGTATGCACATGTGTAATCAGGTGAACGTTGTCCTCGTCGCAGGTTTCGCTTATGTGAACCATGTAACCGGTCCAGTTCATGCCGCTTTTGCTGCGGTAGCGGGCCTCGGGATCGTAAGGCGACTCCACTTTTTCTTCGGCCTGGGATACTTCATGGTCGGTTTTGAAGCGCACACTGGGCGGACCGCCGGCGGGCGGCTCTTCTCTTACGTAGTGGCGGGCCCATGCGGTGCGCAGAACCGCCACTTGCTGCAATTGGCTCAGCTGTGACGGTGCTTCCGCTGATTCGACCAAATCCAGTAGTGCAAACCCGTCCTCGCCGATGGTCTGGGCATAACTCTCACGTTTCTGGTCAGTCTTGGGCAAGCGGCGGTCTTCTATGCGTCGGCTATACCGTTCATACCAGGCTTTCGGTGCCACGCTGTGCAGCCATTCTGGCTCAATGCTGGCGATCTCATTGAGTGCCGCGCGCAAGGTCTCGCCAACGAGTTCCAAACGGCCTAATACCCGCACCGAGGCCAGCACATGGGTCGAATCCGTCCGCTGCCGACCCCTCTCTTTCAGCAACCCTAACTGGCTGCACTGGCCGAGAAGCCCCTCCAGCAATTGCATTTCGGCCTCCCCAGCGATGAGGCGGTCGCGAAATTCGCTGAGTATGGAAAAGTCGAAGCCGGGATCTGAAAGCTCAAGGCCCAACAAATACTTCCAATCAATGCGTCCGCGCACAGCTTCGGCGGCCTGGCGGTCCGGGAGACTCTCGCGGAATTGGAGAATGGTGACGAGTGCCAGACGCCACGGTGAGAACGCCGGTTGGCCGCTGGCAGGAAAGAGCGAGGAAAAATCATTATCATGGTAGAGAGTGCCCAGTTCGTCCCGCAGGGTCAGATAGGGGGAGCCCTTGGGAAAGGCGGCGTGTGCAATCTGAGCCGTCTGTTCAGGAACCGGCTCGATAAGACTAGGATGAAGAGACATGGCAATACCTCTGCAACAAATAATAAATAGCCTTGGACTCTTGTTCTCCGGGATGGTGCGACCAATTCGCCAACAGTATCCGTACGTTTTTCTGACAGTGCATGCTAATGATGGATTATGACTTGCAGCATACATTGAAGTGGCTATCAGTCCGGTTAAAAAGAGATTGGCGGGCAAGTCAGAATTCAGCAAGCTTTTGCAAAATTAATTGCTCTAAATTTTAGATCCGGCACTTGTTTTATTGAGCGCCGGCGGTTTTGTTTTGGCCATTCCAGGGCGCAACTTTAAGCAAGAGAAGCATGCCCGGTAACGCAATGACAAAGCAAAACAGGAAAAAAGTTACCCATCCGAACCATTCAACTAAATAACCAGTGGCTGCATTGGCAAAGGTGCGTGGCACGGCTGCCAGACTGGTGAATAATGCATACTGGGTGGCGGTGTATAGCGGATGCGTGGTGTGGGCTATAAAAGCGACGAAGGCTGTTGTGCCTAAGCCTACCCCCAGGGCTTCGATACCGATGACCAAGGCCAGCCAGGGCAGGTTGTGACCTAGTGTTGCAAGCCAGGCAAAACCCAGTATAGCGACCATCTGTATCAAGCCAAAAATCCATAAAGCTCGATTGATGCCGAGTTTGATCATCCAGATGCCGCCAAGTAACCCGC
This sequence comes from Methylobacter sp. KS41, assembly GCA_002862125.1. Taxonomy (GTDB): domain Bacteria; phylum Pseudomonadota; class Gammaproteobacteria; order Methylococcales; family Methylomonadaceae; genus Methylobacter_C. Next base: position 1,240,938 of record PHSP01000003.1, read on the forward strand.
CTATGACGCTTGGCCACAATCCGGCGTTTTTAGCGATGAGTCCAATCTCTGTTTTGCTGAATCCCATGTCGAGATAAAATGGCGTTGCTAGCGCGGTAGCCATGCTATCTCCCAACTTGTAAAAGAAGATAAAGGCGAGCACTAATAAGGCTGATTTTAAACCGTTGCGGCTCGTAAATTCTTGAAATGGCTCAACCACCGCGGCTCGGAGTGTTTTTGGCGCGCCGTTTTTTAGTGCAGGTTCACTGACTAAAAGCGCCATCAAAATACCCGGCAACATGAACAAGGCGGTAATGAGAAACACGCTGCTCCAAGGTAAATGATCGGCCAGAATAAGAGATAACGATCCGGGTATCAAACCTGCAATTTTATATGCATTAACATGTATGGCATTACCCAGGCCCAGTTCGGAATCCGGCAATAATTCACGTCTATAGGCGTCCAGCACAACATCCTGCGAGGCGCTGAAAAAGGCTACCACAACGGCCAGATAGGCGATTGTCCATAAGTCCGGATAAGGATGCAGAGTTCCAAATGCCGGAATTGAAAGCAGCAACGCCATTTGCGAGATAAGTATCCATCCTCGCCGCCGTCCAAGTGGAGGAATGTACCGGTCGAACAGCGGCGCCCAAAGAAATTTCCAGGTAAATGGCAATTGAATCAGTGCGAATAAGCCTATGGCCTTCAAATCAACACCTTCAGAACGTAACCATGCCGGAATAAGGGCAATTAGAATATACAGCGGCAAACCCGAGCTGAAGCCTGTAAATATGCAGATGAGCATGCGTTGGTTGAGCAGCGCCTGTATGATTTTCGTGTTATTTGCCACTGGATGCCTATAAAATTCAAACCGCCGTTGCGATGGTATAGCTAAAAACTGGAGAACATGTACGCAAATAGCGGCGCAGAAGTGTTTTTGATTACGCTTAATCTCACGGATACGCTTCGCACTTATTTTTAAGGGGACGCAAAGAGCCGAAAGATGAATCAGAAAGTGATTTGAGGAAAATCAGAATTTATAATGTTCAACTGATTACGCTAAGCACAATCGGGTAAGTCCGGTTTCCCCTCGTAACCCTCGAGCTTATCAGGGTAAGGCGCCGCACAAATTGTGCGGCGCCTTAACGCTATTAGCCATTAATTACATAATGAACAAGAATACTTGCAATGTAACCGCCGAGAATGGCAGGCGTCCATTTTAAGTGACTGAAAAAAGTGTATTTATGGTCAGATTGCCCCATTAAAGCGACACCCGCAGCCGAGCCGACAGACAGCATTGATCCGCCGACTCCCGCAGTTAACGTCACCAGTAACCACTGATACAAATCCATATCGACATTCATATTAAGCACGGCAAACATGACGGGAATGTTATCAACAATCGCTGAGATAGCACCCACCAGGATATTGGCTGTAGTAGCGCCCAAACCGTCATACATTGCGCCTGACAGCAGTTCAAGATAACCGATATATCCCAAACCTCCCACTGCGAATACTACGCCGAAGAAAAACAATAAGGTATCCCATTCGGCATGGCGCACTTTATTGAAAATATCAAATTTTTCTTCGCCTTCAATGCTGTAGCGTGTTTTTAAATGGAATCCATAAATCATTAAGACAGAAAGACCCGCCATCATCCCCATAAATGGCGGTAAATGCAGACCTTGTTTAAAGCTAACCGCAGTCATGATGGTTAATAAAAACAACCCGCAAACTTGCAGCGCTCCCGGCTTTAACTGAACTGCGGCCTCGGAAGTAGCTTTAGGTTGCTCATCGGGTACTGCGAAATACATAACAGCTGCAGGAACTGCGTAATTCACTGCTGAAGGGATAAACAGCTTGAAGAAATCAAAGAATTCAGCATAGCCGGCTTGCCAAACCATTAGTGTGGTAATGTCGCCAAAAGGACAGAATGCACCGCCCGCATTAGCTGCAACTACTAAATTTACAAAACCGATGCTGACAAATTTCGGATTATCCGCTCCTACCGCCATAACGACCGCGCCGACTAATAAAGCTGCTGTCAGGTTATCGGCCACTGCGGATAGAAAGAAGGTAATGATGCCGGTAATCAAGAATAACTTACGATAGCCAAACTGCCTTCTAACCAACCAGGAACGTAGGGCTTCAAAAACATTACGCTCGGCCATTGAGTTGATATAGGTCATGGCAACCAATAGAAACAGCATTAGTTCAGCGTATTCTTTCAAGTTATACTCGAAAGCTTCGTGCATTGCTTCTACTGAAATTCCTTTTTGTGACGCTAAAACAGCAGCATGCGCCCAGATAATAGCCGCCGCAAGAATAACAGGCTTGGATTTACGCAAATGCGTAAATTCTTCGGCCATAACAAAGCCGTAAGCAATGATAAAAATCAGAACGGTATAAATACCGCGCTCAGTCCCTGTAAGTCCGAGACTTTCAAAACCACCGGCCATTGCCATTTGAGGCGCCAGCAATGCCGATAACAACACTAAAAATAATCGCAACAAAATATCCCCCTTAATCATTTATTGTAAACACGGCAAATTCTAACCGGTAATGGGATCACCAGCTAATAAATTTTGTTATTTTATGAGTCACAGTATATGATTACAAATCGTGATTATTCTCCAGAAAGGCACTTTAAACGTTCATCCATGTATCAGTATAATGACAATGACCAAACCCTTGTTGAAGAGCGGGTAGCTCAGTTTAGAAGACAAACCGGGCAGTTTTTAAAAGGTGAAATTTCTGAAGATCAATATCGTGCGTTACGCTTAAGGAATGGTCTTTACATTCAAACTCATGCCCCAATGTTGCGAATTGCGGGGCCTTATGGTCTGCTCAATTCAAAACAACTGAGAAAATTAGCACATATCGCGCGTAAATATGACAAAAGCTATTGTCATTTTACAACCCGGCAAAATATCCAGTTTAATTGGCCCAAGCTGGAGGAAGTTCCCGATATTTTGGCTGAATTAGCTAGCGTGCAAATGCATGCCATTCAAACCAGCGGCAACTGCATGAGGAACACTACGTCGGATCACTTGGCGGGTGTCTGTATTGATGAGATTGAAGACCCGCGTCCTTATTGTGAAATTATCCGTCAATGGACAACTCTTCATCCTGAATTTGATTATTTGCCGCGCAAATTCAAAATAGCCGTCAGCGGAGCTTTGCATGATCGTGCCGCTACGCAATTTCACGATATAGGCTTGCAACTTGTTAAAAATGATGCCGGAGAAGTTGGTTTCAAAGTCCTAGTTGGCGGCGGTTTGGGCAGAACACCGGTTATTGGGCAAGTGATAAAACCTTATCTGGAAAAAAAGCACCTGCTGTCTTATTTGGAGGCCATACTTCGTATTTATAATTTATTCGGCCGCCGTGATAACAAATACAAGGCGCGCATAAAAATTCTGGTTAAAGAAACCGGAATGGATAAATTCTCGGAATTAGTTCAGCGGGAATGGCTGCTCATCAGGGATAACAACGAGTTGGGTAATGCCCGAATTAACGAGATGAAAGCCCAGTTTATTCCTCCTGCCTACGAGCTTACTGCCTCCGAAGATACAAGTTATGTGCAACAGCAGCTTCAGGATAAAGCCTTTGCTACGTGGGTTAAATATAACACTGCGAATCATAAAACAGCTGGCTATCGCGCTGTATTTCTGTCATTGAAGTCGCCCGATTCTCCGCCAGGGGATATGACCGATGTGCAACTTGATGCAGTTGCAGACCTTGCCGATAAATACAGTTTCGGAGAGATTAGGAGTACGCATAGGCAGAATCTGATTCTGGCTGACGTAAAACAAGCCGATCTATTTTCACTATGGCGGCAATTGGATGGCTTGAAACTGGCTACTCCTAATATTGGCACGGTGACAGATATGATTTGCTGTCCGGGTCTTGATTTTTGCTCCCTCGCCAATGCCGGTTCGATCGGCGTGGCCAAAGAGATCAATGAAGCCCTTGATGATATGGACTACATTCACGATATTGGCGATTTAAAAATTAACATGTCCGGCTGCATGAATGGTTGCGCGCACCAAAGCGTCGGCCACATCGGCATACTGGGCGTTGATAAAAAGGGTGCTGAGTGGTACCAATTAACCTTGGGCGGCTCATCGGAAAATGAAGCGGCAATTGGCGAGCGGCTTGGACCAGCTGTTGCCAAGGATCAGGTAACTAAAGCGGTCATTTCCATTCTGGATGTTTACATCAAACAACGGTTGGATGATGAGTCATTTCTGGATATGGTAAACCGTGTTGGCATCGCCCCATTTAAAGAGCAAGTCTATGCAGATAATTAAAGACAAAAAAATTATTGAAGACACCTGGCGCTATGTTCCGGATGATGCCGGATTAATTGCTGGCGACATTTGTGTTTCATTAGCCAGATGGAAACAGGACAAACAGCAATTACTGGCCCATAAGGAAGGGCTGGGAATAAGGATGGGTTCTGCCGATGTTGTTGATGATGTCGCCCCTGATTTGAAAGACATTCAACTTATCGAGCTGGATTTTACAGATTTTGCCGATGGCCGCTTATTCTCTCATGCCTGGCTGCTTAGAGGCCGGTATAATTATCAAGGAGAGCTTAGAGCAACGGGCCATTATATGCCTGATCAAGCGTTTTATTTAGCGCGTGTCGGTGTCAATGCATTTTATCCGGAAAAAGTTGAAGATCTGCCGGTTGTTCTATCCTATTTGAATGATTTTACTGTCAAGTACCAAAGTTCAATCAATTAGCGTGCCGGATGCCTGGAGCAAATGGATATAAACTGAAATCATTGGTTTTCGATGAGCCATTTGGGCTAGTAAGTAAGTAGCGTATGATTAATTGCTTATTAAATCTGTCGTATGCAAAATCAGTGAGCAATCCGTTTATGAATTTATGGTGACCTACCCGCAAGGGTGGGTTGCAGGGCGAGGTTTTATTCTCCTAGCGCCTATCGTAAATTTTCAGGCTGGCATTGTTGTAATTCACGGATCAAAACTTTTTTGTTTTAGGGATTCAGGCATCTTTAAAAAACAATCCGGTTTGCTACTAAGTAAATAAGATTTCATAAATAGCCCGTCTATCCATACACAGTGACGCTGAAACGATAGCATTTTTAAAAAAATAATATCCACGGCCTTTCTTTTAGCGCATAAACCACCTAATAACTCAAGATGGAATTCTTTCGAAAAATGGGTGGTTCTTTATGGTCCGCATGCTTTACAAGATATAATGTTCTCATTCGAGGGGCTCATTAATAAATCGGCGAAACCAAAATGATTTTAGACATGAATTGAATTGAATTTATTAATAAAGTTTCTGATTCAGGCTAAGAGTATTTTAATGTGTCCGTTGCGTTGTGTTTGATGGATATCTCAGGCTATAGGGTATTTTCCCGCTCATCACTATCGTTATACCAAATTGGCCAAAGTTATTTTATTGACATTCCCCGGTTAGAATGGAGTTTTACTAATGGATATTATCCTGAATGAAAGCTATATTCATCAATAAATTTGGTTCGCCGGGACTGAACAATAAAAAAACATTTTGAACGGTTCATAGGTGAATTGTTCATCAAGTTTTAACGCCTTTATTGTAAGTTTTTTAATTAAAAATAATGCACTAATTTGATCAGCCAAAATGAAACTTACAATTGTTATTTGTACACATAACCGCTCGGCGCTTTTGTTAAAAACCTTGGAATCAATTGATAGGGCGATCATTCCACCTCAGACTGATATTGCCATTCTGGTTATTCCCAATGCTTGCACTGATGACACGGTAGAAAAATTACAGGAGCATCAGAAGTGGCAAAGAGATAATCATTTATTGCCTATCCAATTTGTGGAGGAGCCTAAAGCCGGTAAATCCTTCGCTCTGAATAAAGCATTAACATGTATCACAGATGGCTGGATATGTTTTATAGATGATGACCAACGGGTTGATGTGAATTATTGTAAATCTATCCTTGACGCTATCATTAACTACCCGGATACTACGCTGTTTTGTGGAAAACTCATTCCAGATTGGACGGGACTTGAGCCTTCCTGGGTTCATGAAAATGGGAACTATAAAATCGCGCCAATCCCTATCCCGCATTATGATTTAGGAGATGAACAGCAGATACTTTCTGAAAAAGATTTTATTCCCAGCGGCGGTAATTTGATTATTCATCAAAATGTATTTGCTAAAACCGGAAATTTTTCAGAAACACTAGGGCCTACAGGCCATAATTTGGTAGGGAGTGAAGATACCGATTTAATACTAAGGGCATTAAATGTGAATGAAAAACTGAGGTATATTCCAAATATCATTCAATACCACTATGTCGATCCCTCCCGTTTTAAATTGATTTATCTTATCTTAATGAACTTCCAACGTAACCGTTCATTTACCCTGGCCAGTTGTCATGAAAGTTCTCAGGTTCCAAAATATCAATGGCTTAAGCTGGTTCAATATATTTCGGGAGTATTATTCTGTTTTAACAGCAGAGGGATTAGATTCTATCTTACAAAAACTGCGGCCATACTTGGTCAAATTTTTGGAATCATCCAATCAAAACGTTAAAGTTGCAACATGCGTGATATCGTCGTACTCATATTCTTAACGGGTTGCATTTACGCTGCTGTTAAAAAGCCCTGGCTTGGCGTGTTATCGCTGGCCATTTTCAGTTATTTAAATCCCCATGCGTATGCCTGGGGATTTGTGCGATCGTTGCCTGTTTATTATGTGCTTTTTTTAGTCGTAGCTTTTCGAACTTTTACGACAAAGGACAAACAACCTCTTCCTAAAGACTGGCGTATCCCTGTTTTCGTTATGCTTTGGATTTATTTCGCCATTACCTCAGTATTTGCTTATTTCCCGGAACTTGCCTGGGAGCGATTTTGGTTTGTAACAAAAATTTATATTCCATTCTATTTTAACTTGGTACTGATCAATACGCGCTATAAGCTCTATTGGTTAATAGTGACGATTGGCGCATCGATAGGCATTGTAGCCTTCAAAGGCGGTTTATTCGCGATTTTACATGGATTCTCCGCTAGAGTTTATGGTCCGCCAAGTACCCAGTTTGAAGACAATAACCAATTCGCCGTGGCGATGTTAATGTGTATTCCACTGCTATTAGTTTGGCAAAGGGAAACCCTGAACCCGTGGTTTAAAAAAGGGATACTCTTTGTGATACCGGTCATTTATGCCGCTTCACTGTCTTCCTGGTCACGCGGCGCATTGCTCACGATGACGGCGCTCACAATGATGTTAATATGGAATAGCAAACGTAAGATTTTTGCAATTCCGTTGGTTATTATTGGAATTTTTGTTTTCATACCTTTCTTGCCGCAAGAATGGTTCGGCCGTATGAACACCCTTGAGACGTATCAGCAAGATGGATCTGCAATGGGCAGAATTGAGGCCTGGACAGACGGCTGGAATCACACCCTTGAACACCCCTTTGACGGCGCCGGCTTTGAAGGTTGGCGATGGGTAACGATGCGCGACTGGCATAGCTCTTACGTCGAGATGTTTTCTGAGCACGGCTTTATCGCCTTCGGACTTTGGTTATCTCTGATTCTGGGTTCATTAGTAAGCTTGACTACTTTACCCAAAAAAACGCGTCAGGTTGAAGGCATGGAATGGGTCGCTCTTTATTGTTTTATGGTAAAAGCTTCACTAATTTGTTATATGGTCGGCACTGCTTTTTTGGGGCTTTCCTATTGGGATTTGCTTTATCATTTAATTTTTATTTCCGTGCTGATTAAAAAATTTGCCCTGGAAGAGTTGGCAGTAAGGCAAAAGGACAAGATCAAGCCGCGTTGGGCAATGAAAATGAATTATTAAAAATTATTAAATGAAACGCGATTTGTCCGGTAGCGAGTGACTTTTCATTGCTCCGGTTTTTTTGCTCATGATCAACAAAACAAATTATTGCTTAGGCCTAAAAAGTAGCTGTGTGATAAGCGGAATGCCGATAACATCATTACAGATGAAAGCACGGCATTTCGTCGCCTATGAAATTATTTTACGCGCATTCCCGCTGCTGCTCCTTTATCCGGGCTTAAAATCCAAATATCCTTGCCGCCAGGGCCAGCTGCCAGCACCATGCCTTCAGAGTAGCCAAAACGCATTTTTCTGGGGGCGAGATTTGCAATCACGAGAGTCAATTTACCTTCCAGGTCTTCCGGTGCGTAGGCGGATTTAATACCGGCGAATATGTTGCGGGTTTCATCTCCTATATCAACAGTCAATTGCAATAACTTATCCGCGCCCTCTACATGATTGGCTTTGATGATTTTGGCAATACGCAAATCCAGTTTGGCAAAATCGTCAAATTCGATGGTTCCTGCTATGGGTTCAAACTTTTTCCCGGTTGCATGAGTAGCTTGTGAATGCTTATCAGTGGTTTTTTCCAGATTTTCTTTGGATGCTTCAATAATCGCAGTGATTTTATCGGCTTCTACCCGAGTCATTAATGGCCTGAAATCATTAATGGCATGGTTTAACAAGGGCTGGGTAGTTTCCGGCCAGATTTGGGAGCCTATGTTTAAAAAGCTTTCGGTATTTTCTGACAAAGCTGGGATTACCGGTTTCAAATAAACGGCCAGCAGCCGGAATAGGTTGATGCCCATTGAGCAAACATCGTGTAATTGCGTATCCTGACCTTCCTGTTTGGCGATCATCCAGGGCTTTTTTTCATCAATATACTGGTTGGCTTTATCGGCCAGCGCCATGATTTCACGCATGGCCTTAGCAAATTCACGGGTCTCATAAAACTCTGCGATTTGTTCGCTGGCATTGATGAATTCTTGAAATAAAGCAGGTTCAGAGCAATTGGCGGATAAGATATTGGCAAAGCGTTTACTGATAAACCCGCTGCAACGGCTGGCGATATTAACGACTTTACCTACCAGGTCAGAGTTAACACGCTGACTGAAATCATCAAAATTAAGATCAATATCGTCAACACCGGCACTGAGTTTGGCGGCAAAATAATACCGCAGATATTCCGGATTCAAGTGTTCCAGATAGGTTCGTGCGGTAATAAAAGTGCCGCGTGATTTGGACATTTTTTCACCATTGACTGTTAAGAAGCCATGGGCAAAAATGGCGCTGGGCGTTCTGAAGTCAGAACCGCTCAACATTGCTGGCCAGAACAAGGCATGAAAATAAATAATGTCCTTGCCGATAAAATGGTACAGTTCCGCAGCGCTGTCTTTAGCCCAGAATTCATCAAAATCCAGTCCTTGTTTATCACACAGATTTTTGAAACTCGCCATGTAACCGATGGGAGCATCCAGCCAAACATAAAAATATTTCCCCGGCGCATCCGGAATTTCAAAACCGAAATAAGGCGCGTCGCGGCTTATATCCCATTGCTGTAAACCGCCCTCAAGCCATTCGGCTAATTTGTTGCGAACTTCTGTCTGCAAATGCCCTGCGTTAGTCCATTCACTGAGCATCCCGGTAAAATCAGCCAGATTAAAAAAGTAATGCACGGAGTCTTTTTCAATGGGTTTTTCACCTGAAATGGCGGAAACGGCGTTTTTCAGTTCGGTGTGCGAATAGGTAGCGCCGCAAACTTCACAACCATCGCCGTATTGATCAGCCGCGCCGCATTTTGGACATTCACCTTTGATAAAACGGTCAGGTAAAAACATGGCCTTAACCGGGTCGTAGGCCTGGGTAATCGTGCGCGAACTGATATGCCCGGCATCACGCAAACGTTTATAGATCAGCGATGAAAAGGTCCGGTTTTCTTCGGAATGCGTGCTGTGATAGTTATCAAACTTTACGCCAAATTCAGTAAAGTCGGCCAAGTGCTCTTCACCCACCTGGGCGATGAGTTGTTCGGGTGAAATACCTTCCCGGTCGGCTTTGAGCATGATCGGTGTTCCGTGGGTATCGTCAGCGCAGACGAAATAACAATGGTTGCCGCGTTGTTTCTGGAAACGCACCCAGATATCCGTTTGAATATATTCAACCAGATGACCCAAATGAATAGGGCCATTGGCATAGGGCAGGGCGCTGGTGACAAGAATTTTTCTATCTGACATGGTGTAAAAATTAAAGAGATACGGAAACAAACAATCGGGCGATTATCGCATAAAATCGCCGGCGCTACAGAATAGCTCGGCGCTAAAAAATGAATTTTATTTAAAAATCTGTAGAATGCCTCATATCCTGAGCGAATTTAATGACTCAAACCGTATTTATCTTCAATTTTTATTATTTATTTACCAAAATTACTAATGTGGAATAGTCATGGCGCATATAGAAAAGACGGATGTAGAAAATCTTTTGAGGACATTTATCGATCTCAATCATGGCGTCGATCTGGTCAAGGCAAAATCGGTTAAATCGATCACCATTGATGGAGCAAACGTCAATGTAAAGCTGGAACTGGGTTATCCCGCCAAGAGCATTATCGATGAATTTAAAAGCGCTGTTGAACAGCTCCTGAGCACACTCGACGGGATAGGAAATGTGACTGTTGAAGTCACTGTAAAAATCATATCTCATGCCGTGCAGCAGGCTTTAAAGCCACACCCGAATGTCAAAAATATTATTGCCGTGTCATCCGGCAAAGGCGGGGTAGGCAAGTCAACGACGGCGGTCAATCTGGCGCTGGCATTGGCGGCTGAAGGCGCGAATGTCGGCATACTTGATGCGGATATTTACGGTCCCAGCATTCCAACCATGCTGGGATTGTCAGGTTTCCCTGACAGCGTGGACAACAAAACCATGACCCCGAAAATGGCTTATGGAGTGCAAACCATTTCCATAGGTTATTTGATTGATGCAGACCAGCCGATGATCTGGCGCGGGCCAATGGCTGTCAACGCCTTGCAGCAATTGCTAAGAGATACCAACTGGGTTGATGTGGACTATTTGATTATCGATTTACCTCCGGGTACCGGGGATATTCAACTGACTTTGGCGCAACAGATTCCTGTCAGTGGTGCAGTTATCGTTACGACGCCGCAGGATATCGCCCTGATTGACGCCCAAAGAGGTTTGGGTATGTTTGCAAAAGTCAACGTGCCGGTGCTGGGCATTGTTGAAAACATGAGCATTCATATTTGCAGCGTGTGCGGTCACGCAGAGGCCATTTTTGGTGAAGGCGGCGGCGTAGCGATGTCCGAGAAAAACAAGGTTGATTTCCTGGGTTCATTGCCGCTGGACATTAATATTCGTAAATATGCCGATTCTGGAGAGCCTGCGGTAGTTGCCGAGCCTGATGGATCCGCGGCCCGGATTTACAAGGAAATCGCGCGTAAAACCGCGGCAAGGCTGGCTTTAAAAACCAAGGATTTCAGCACCCGGTTTCCTAATATAGTTGTGCAAAATACCTAATCGATTCTTTAAGTTTCATAAAATTCAGGGTTGCCATGTTTCACAAGCAATTTGACCATGTAGGCTTGAACGTAACAGATCTTGATAAAAGCATTGCGTTTTATCAAGAAATGTTTGGCTTTGCGCTCATCGAAAAATGGGATGACCCGAAACAAGCATTTATTGGCGCGGATGACGCAGTTCTTGGTCTCATTGGACGCGCCGGATTATGATTACAGCGCTTATACAATGGCGCATATAGCTTTTTCATGCGGTAAAGGCGATTTTGCTGTTGTTGCTAAAGTTAAAAGCTTAGAACTTGAAATTGTTTCCGGCCCTAAATCACAACGTGGGGGCGAAACAATTCTGTTTCGCGACCCATCAGGTAATATTTTGGAGGTTTGCTATCCATCTATTAAGGGATGGAAGGCATCGCAAATCTAATATTCGCTTAACTGGAACCCGGCGGTCACGCCGGTTAAAAATAAAGTCATTGTGACGCGCTATTGGCTTTGACGATAGCTTAAACCGGGCCGGTCACGTTACAACCCTAGTGTTGACGCCTAAACAAATTGACTGTGTTAAAATCATCACATTAAAATCAACCCAGTATTAACAGCACATGAGTATAAAATCGGACAAGTGGATACGCCGCATGGCGGAACAGCAGGGCATGATAGAGCCGTTTGAAAGCGGTCAAGTAAGAGATTCGGAATATGGCCGGGTTATTTCCTACGGGACTTCCAGCTACGGCTATGATGTCCGGTGTTCGGATGAGTTCAAAATCTTTACCAACATCAATTCTGCCATTGTCGATCCAAAAAACTTTGATTCAAACAGCTTTGTGGATGTTAAATCTGATGTTTGCATTATTCCGCCCAATTCATTCGCGTTAGCGCGTACCGTTGAGTTTTTCCGGATTCCGCGTGATGTGCTGACAATATGCTTAGGCAAGTCTACCTATGCAAGATGTGGAATTATCGTTAATGTAACGCCCCTGGAACCCGAATGGGAAGGTCACGTAACCTTGGAGTTTTCCAATACCACTACCTTGCCGGCGAAAATATACGCGAATGAAGGCGTGGCTCAAATGCTTTTTTTCGGCAGCGATGAAGTGTGTGAAACTTCTTACAAAGACAGAGGCGGCAAGTACCAGGGCCAGACCGGAGTCACTTTGCCAAAGGCTTGAGAAAAGCAGGCCGGTTCAACAGAGAAACGTGATTTATCGCGTTTCTTTTTGTGGCGGCAATTGCACAAAAAAACCCTGCTTTTTAATGCGCTCTATAATATTTACGGCATCTTCCCTGGCTAATTTGCGTTCTGGAGAGAGCTCAAGTTCCATTACAAAGTCCATTCTTCCCAAGTGGTTGAAGAGTTCCTCCGGCACTTTTGAAAAATCATCTTTCTTATCTATATACAAATAAAGAAAGTTTTTTCCGGCTTTTATAGATAAAACACAGCATGAGATTTAGCGATGACGAATCAAAATGCTCATTTAACCATTTTTGTTTAAAATGCCCCAGTAGTTAATTTTATAAATACTTTTCAATGGATAAATCACTGTTCAAATTTGATGAATTTTTTAAATCAGCTTGTTATTTTGAGGCATCTCTGGTTTTAGTCGCTGTATTTCTAGGTTGGGTTGCCAATATTGACCCGTTCAAAAATATTTATTTTTCGGAAACCGCCATCGCGTTAGGCGTGATAGGGACAGCCCCTTTGTTTTTGATGTTTTTGGCCATGGAACAAATGCAGGGGAAATCGGTAACCGATATCAGAAAATTACTGCTTAATACCTTGGGGCCGGGATTGCATCGCTATCACTGGACCGACCTATTTATATTGGCGGCAATTGCCGGGGTATCGGAAGAACTTTTGTTTCGCGGCGTAATCCAGCCCTGGATAGAGGCTTCATGGGGCATGATGGCGGGCTTGATCGTCAGTAATATTGCTTTTGGACTGGTTCATGCCGTGACCCCGCTTTATGCGGTATTGGCGGCTTTGGTTGGGGTATATTTAGGTTTGTCTTTGGATTATGGAGGCGATAGAAATTTACTAATTCCTATCATTATTCACGGATTTTATGATTTTCTGGCTTTTGTCGCGTTGATGCGTGTCTATCGAGCCAGTTTAGCAGGCGCTTCAAAGGATTAATTTAATTAACTAAAGTTTCGAAGTTTGCCTTTACCAACATAGCAGTTGTTCATTGTCGGCTTCGGATTCGAGTATGCGCAGTGGGCATAAGGAGTAAGACAACGGCCTGTTCGTTTGTTATGATACAAAAACGCAAGTTGGGTTTTTTAAATTTCTCAGCGTTTACAGTGATGCAAATTCGATTCAATCAAATCAGGAGTTATCCATGACCCGTCTCACACCGCCGCCAAATGGCAGTCCGATCACGATGCAAAACGGTAAGCTTGTTGTGCCTGATAACCCTATTATCCCTTATATAGAAGGGGACGGAACCGGGCCGGATATATGGCGCGCGACCGTTCGTGTTTTAGACGCGGCTGTTGCAAGCGCTTATTCCGGGCAAAGGAAAATTCATTGGCTGGAAGTGTATGCAGGAGGAAAAGCCAATAGGCTATTGAACACCTGGCTTCCTGATGAAACTGTTGATGCCTGCCGGGATTATCTGGTGTCCATCAAGGGTCCGTTAACTACGCCGATTGGCGGCGGCATCAGGTCTTTAAATGTGGCGTTGCGGCAATTGCTGGACATGTATGTTTGTCTGCGTCCGGTCAGATGGTTTCGAGGCGTGCCTTCGCCGGTGAAAAATCCCGGCGCCATTGACATGGTGATTTTCCGGGAAAACACTGAAGATATTTATGCAGGCCTGGAGTTTGAACAAGGCAGCGAAGAGAACAAATTGTTCTTGCGTTTATTGAAGGAAAACTTTCCCTCACAGTTCAGTAAAATCCGGTTTCCGGATACCTCCGGCATAGGCATCAAGCCAGTGTCGCGGGAAGGCACGGAACGTCTGGTACGCTCTGCCATTGACTATTGCCTGGTCAATAAACGCAAAAGCCTGACAATTGTCCACAAGGGCAATATTATGAAATTCACCGAAGGGGCGTTCCGTAACTGGGCTTATGCCGTTGCGGAACGCGAATATCCCGAGCAAACTTATACGTGGCAGCAATGGGAAAAAACCCGCGCGCAGTCAGGCGAGGCTGCCGCGAATAAGGAACAGGCGGACGCTTTGGCAAAGGGCCGTATTTTAATCAAAGACGCCATCGCTGATATTGCCCTGCAACAGGTTTTAACCCGGCCCGAGGATTTTGATGTGATCGCCACTTTGAATCTGAATGGTGACTATTTATCCGATGCGCTGGCCGCGCAAGTCGGGGGAATCGGCATCGCGCCGGGCGGTAACATCAATTATCAGACAGGAACCGCTGTTTTTGAAGCCACGCACGGCACAGCGCCAAAATACGCTGACCTGGACAAGGTTAATCCCGGTTCTTTAATACTATCGGGTGAAATGATGTTGCGTTATATGGGCTGGCCGGAGGCGGCCGATGCCATCATCAATGCGATGGATGCCGCTATTGCCAGCAAACGCGTAACCTACGATTTTGCGCGTTTGATGGATAACGCCATGGAAGTCAAGTGCAGCGAATTTGCCGACGTGTTGATCGAGAATTTATAAAAGAAGTTAAAGGCGCAAGGTTAAAGGCAAAGGGCGGAATAGCCGCTTTTTTCACTGTTAACCTTGCGCCTTGAATCTTTCTATCCATTAACATTAATCGATATTAATGACGGATAGCTAATAATTTATACCTCGTCCGCCGGCGAAACGAATCAGGATTAAAAATGACCAAAGAAATTATCCAAACTAATAAAGCGCCCAAGGCAATCGGGACCTATTCACAAGCAGTCAAAGTTAATCACACAGTTTATCTTTCAGGACAAATTCCTTTAGTGCCTGAAACCATGACGATTATTGAAGGTGACGTTGCCGCTCAAATCACGCAGGTTTTTGACAACTTAAAGGCGGTTGCTGAAGCCGCAGGCGGTGATCTTGCTGATATTGTCAAACTGAATGTTTTTTTGACCGATCTGTCAGACTTTCCCCTGGTCAACGAAATCATGGGGCATTATTTTCAAGAGCCTTATCCTGCGCGCGCAGCTATTGGCGTCGCCGCCTTGCCGAAAGGCGCCGCTGTGGAAATGGATGCGATTATGACCCTTGAACCCCAGGAGTATCCGGCCTCCTGACACTCAAAATTCAGGATGGCAATTAAGCGGATTTAGATGGGTTTATTAGATTTATCCATACTTAGCAGTTCCAATTCTCATCATCCGCATGGACAGAGTGAACGCCCTTAATCAACCGGTCGCCAAATTGACGGGAATAGGCGCTCAAACCGTAAAGCGTCTGGAAAAGCTTGGTATCCGCGTCATTCAGGATCTTGTTTTTCATCTGCCGCTGCGCTATGAAGACCGCACCCGGATTTATCCAATAGCCTCTTTGCAGGCGGGTATGACCGCGCTTATCTGCGGCCGGGTTGAATTCATGGATATTTTACCCAGAGGCCGCAAAAGCCTGATTTGCCGGATCAGCGATGACACCGGATATATCTCTTTAAAGTTTTTTCATTTCAGCGCAAATCAGCATAATTCTCTTAAGCCGGGGACATTAATCAGTTGTTTTGCCGATGTGCGGCACGGCTTTGCCGGCCTGGAAATGGTTCATCCCGATTATCAGGTTATATCAAATCCGGAGGCCTATGTTAAGGAAACCCGTTTAACTCCCGTTTATCCGCTAACGGAAGGTCTCAGCCAAAGCACGCTAAGGAAGGCGGTAAAACAGGCGTTGAGTCTTTGCATTAGTGACCCCCGGTTATTGGCGGACTGGATTCCCGAAGCGATTTTAAAAAAATACCAATACCCGTCCCTGGAAGAAGCCATACAAACCTTGCATGCTCCCGATGAATCCATTTCGATTGAAACCTTGCAAACTGGCAGTGTTCCCGCGTTGAAACGATTGGCGTTTGAAGAGCTGCTGGCTCATCATCTGAGTTTGCGCATAACCAGGAATAAAACCAAGGCTTGGCAAGCGCCTGTGTTCGAGGGTTCCAGCGATAAAACCATAGTCGAGAAATTTCTGAGCTCACTGCCTTTCAAGCTGACGGGCGCGCAGCTGCGCGTCATGGCGGAAATTGAAGCGGATTGCCGTCTCCAACATCCAATGATGCGGCTTGTTCAGGGAGACGTGGGCTCAGGTAAAACCATTGTTTCCGCTTATGCGGCGTTACTGGCGTTAATTGCGGGCTATCAGGTCGCGGTCATGGCGCCCACGGAATTATTGGCGGAACAGCATAACCGCAATTTCAGCGCGTGGTTTGAAAGTTTTCAAACTAATGTAGTGTATTTAACAGGACAGTTGAAAGGCAAAGCCCGAAACGACGTTTTACAAGGGTTGGCGGATGGTTCGGCGGGTATTATCATTGGCACTCATGCACTTTTTCAGGAGAGTGTAAACTTTCATCGGCTGGGTCTGGTTATTATTGACGAACAACACCGTTTTGGCGTGCATCAGCGGCTGGCGCTGCGGGCAAAAGGACAACAGGGCAGCACCCGGCCTCATCAATTAGTGATGACCGCTACCCCGATTCCCCGTACCCTGGCGATGCTGCAATATTCCGATCTGGATATTTCTATTATCGATGAACTGCCGCCCGGCAGAAAACCGGTTGTGACCAGCGTGATTCCCGCCGAACGCCGTGCTGAAGTTATCCAAAGAATCAATAATTGGGTTGGTAACAAACGTCAGGTTTACTGGGTATGTACGCTGATAGAAGAGTCAGAAGTTTTACAATGCGAAGCCGCTGAAAAAACCGCAGGATTTTTAACCGGGGCTTTGCCCGATGTGCGCATCGCCCTGATTCACGGGCGCATGAAAAGCGCGGATAAAGACGCCGTCATGCGGTCATTTAAAAATCACCGGATTGATTTGCTGGTGGCTACGACGGTCATCGAGGTTGGCGTCGATGTGCCAAATGCCGGCTTAATGATTATCGAAAATCCGGAACGGCTGGGGCTTTCCCAGCTGCATCAATTGCGCGGCCGGGTCGGGCGAGGGGAGGGCGACAGCTATTGTTTACTGATGTATCAGCCGCCCTTGTCCGATACCGCCCGCCAGCGTCTGGGTATTTTAAGAGACACTAACGACGGTTTTGTCATTGCCGAAAAAGACCTGGAATTACGCGGCCCCGGAGAGGTGATGGGTACGCGGCAAACCGGAGCCGTGCATTTTAAAATTGCCGATTTAGTCAGGGATGCCGGTCTGCTGGAAAACATTCAGCAGACCGGCGAACAAATTTTCAACGAAGCGCCCCGAGCCATACAGCCACTGTGTGATCGTTGGCTGGGCGCATCCACGGATTATGCAGAGGTTTAGTTTGACCGCTAAAAGTTTTTTATTTAACCGCGAACCGTTATGGCTGGAAAACCGTCAGGGTCTGCGCCATAAACTTCCGGTGGATGTTCAATCATGGACTTATGAATCCGGCTCGTTAACCCAACGTTTACGCAATTATTACGGTGACGGCGTCGCGGTTAAAATCCTGCTGCAACGCTGGCACACTCCTTTTTTAAGCGAGCGCCGCTTACTCAAACTGCCCGGAAACCGGTGTTGCCTGACTCGCGAGGTGTTGCTCCATGTCAAAGGCAAGCCGTTGATTTTGGCAAGAACCATTATTCCGGCCGCCGCCATCAAGGCGGCTAACAGCAACTTGTCCCAGCTTGGCGCCCGCCCGCTGGGTGAAATCATTTTTTCCTATCCCAAGCTGGAACGCATAGCCATGGATGTCGCCCTGATTGACCAAGCCACATGGACGCAACCGGCGATTTTGGAAGCCGGGATAAGTCAGGCGATATGGGGCAGGCGAACGGTTTACGCCATTGCCCACAAGCAAATGCTGGTCAGCGAGTTCTTTTTGCCGGAAGTTTTGAGGGATTTTTAGACAGCCGAATTTAAGTTGTGGGAGCGTAGCCCACCGCGCTATTTGCACCGCCAGCCTATATTCGGAACTTTACAAGATGGATTCCTCTGGTTTGTAGGCTATTTTCCATGGCCGCGCGATAGAAGCAGGATATTTTTGACTATATTGCGCAAGAAAACTCATGTGGCTCAAAGACAGTAGCGGAGTCAAAACGTTCGGGACGGATTACCACTTGCTAGAATACTGCATAACAAGCAAAAACGCTCCGTCGGCCGGTTTCAATACATAGCAAAAAAATTGAAAGCGAGATTGCTAGAGCAATTTTTTACGTTTTGTTATTGAAAGAAAACTCATTAATCCAGCGCCAAAAAGCCAAACCGCCTGATTCAGAGGAACCCCGGATACAAAAGCCGTCAAGCCTGTAAAAGTGTTTTTAATGCTTGCAAAGCCGTCCAAGCCAGCGTTTTTAGTAACCAGGATATTGTGTATCAGGGCTTCGCCTGAAAATGGGTTAATAAAGGCCGCATTAGCGTTAGCTTGCCATGTGCCTGTATTGCCGTCAAAAGCTGTTTGAGGAAAGGGCGCTGTAGTAGCTTTAATAGGGCTTAGTGAAGTAATAATAACTTTGAAAGGGCTGTTGATATTTTCAGCTCCGCTTATACCTTCTCTTGATGAGCTGAAACTCAAGGGCGCGAAAGATGATGTATCTCCAGTTATTACTGGTTTGCCAAAAAGGCCAACCTGCGAATTATCATAGGTAAGTGACGCGTCAAGACTATCAGCCGTAGTTAAGGCGGCGCTAGTGCTCCCGGAGAAAGCAATAACTATCAGGTAAACATAAACTTTATTTAAAGTAGACATAATAATCACCTGTCCAGACTTATAAAACTTAGACGTTACCGGCTCCTTTCAAAATACGAAGAAGCGCACATTTAGTGCCCGAAAAAGGCGCTAAAATAATATAAGCAAAGACCAGGCCAATTTTAAAATGTTTTATTATCAATAGCTTATTGATTATATAATTCATGAAATATAGGCGTGCGAACCCAAAGTGGTGAATAATCCGGTATTTTTGGTGCGTTTTCGAAATTTTAGCGGAAAATTTTTTTACAAAAAGACGTTTGCCTGTCAACCACGACGCACTCACACCCCCTTGCTGCGATTTTCCATGCGCCGTAAAAACTCAGCCATTACCAGCCGGTAGAGTTCATCGCCCAGGTATTTGTCTTCAATGCCGCTGTCTATATTGGGGTTGTCATTGACTTCTATGACATAGCCCTTGCCGTTTTTTTCCTTGACATCGACGCCGTAAAAACCGTTACCTATGTGTTGCGTCGCTTTTAGCGCGGCTTCCAGGACAACTTTCGGCACTTCAAAGGTGGGCATGGTCTCGAAATTGCCGCTATCGGTCCGGCTTTCGTGATGACGGTATATCTGCCAGTGATTTTTAACCATGTAATAACGGCAGGCGTATAAGGCTCGGTTGTTAAAGATGCCGATCCGCCAGTCAAAATCCGTATAAAGAAATTCCTGAGCCAGCAGCAGCGCGGATTTCTGAAACAACTCCTCGACCTTAAGATCAAGTTCCTGGCGGTTATTGACCTTGACAATGCCTCTGGAAAATGAGCCGTCCGGGATTTTAATCACCACCGGAAAGCCTGCTTCCAGTTCAACTCTATCCAGGTGCGCGGCATTGCCTTTGTGCAGCAGCCAGGTTTTGGGGCTGGGTACGCGGTGCGTGCGGAACAAATCAGCGAGATACACTTTATTGGCGCAACGCAGCATGGACGTGGGATCGTCGATGACAATCAAACCCTCGGCTTCCGCTTTTTTTGAAAAGCGGTAGGTATGATGATCGATGCCGGTCGTTTCGCGGATAAACAAGCCGTCAAATTCCGGTAAGCGCGCATAATGCTGCTGGGAGATTAATTCGACTTCAATACCCAGTTCCAGGCCGATTTTGATAAACTTTTTAAGCGCGCCCCGGTTGCTCGGCGGCAGCTTTTCTTCCGGATTAATCAGCATGGCAAGATCATAACGAGCCGCTTTGCGCGTACGGTCTTTACGCCAGACTTTTTTGCTGAATTTATCCAGCGCCTCGGCAAAAACAGTTTGCTGGGGATCATCCAGGTCACGATACGAGACCGGCTTTAAGCCTTTTATTTCCCATTGCGTACTGAAGCTCAAAGTTACTTCCAGGACAGGGCAGGAAAAGCGTTCAAACAAGAGTCTTGCCAGCTCCCGCAGAGCCGGATCGTCGGTGTTGCCAAAATAACTCAACAGCGTTATTTCATTATTCTCATTATTGCGGCTTTTAAAAGCGCGTGCCAAGGTTGCCGACAGGTCTTCAAGCTGCAGCTGGTAGAGCGCTTTTTTGCCAAGGTCATTGAGCGTCTTGACAGAAGGGATAACGTGATGCCCCCGAGCTTCCGCCAGCAGGGAGCAGTAATAACCATCGGAAAGATAACTGTAGCTGCTGCAAAGATTTATGACGCGGACACGTTGCTGAGATTCGCCCTTTTCGGTTGCCAGATAGGTTTCAAAAGTAATAACTTGCTCGCTTGGGTAATAAGGGTTCCAGTCGGAAAGATTGTCAACAACCAGAAGGGTGCGTGCCATAGAGAAGTAATCCGGTAATAAGTGAAGTATAATTTTGGAACCAGTCAGATTTTTATACAAGGAGTTTCTGTGAGCCAGGGAATAATGTTCCGGATTTAAGCTGACCGGGCGATGCTAACTAAAAATATCAGGTAATTCCTTATGTCTTCTCTGCCCTTTGCCGCTATCGATACAGAACTCTTCCCGGAAGGCTACTGGCCGGGCAGGCAACGCTGGCTGGCTGAACTTGGCGGCGGGATGCGCAGTTTTTCCTATCCTTGTCCGGGCAGCGGTCCGGAAGGCGAAGCGCTGTTTACCGATACGGTCTGGATCGGCCCGGAAGATGCCGCAAGGGTCGTGGTATTGATCGGCGGCACGCATGGCGTTGAAGGTTTTGCAGGCAGCGCGATAGAAACCGATGCGCTGCGTCTGCTTGCGGGCGGACAGGTCGTTTTACCGGCTGATACAGCGACATTAATGGTGCATGCGTTAACGCCCTGGGGTTACGCCTGGCTGCGCCGCTGTGACGCCGATGGCGTTGATCTCAATCGCAATGTGGTCGATTTTTCCGGACCATTGCCTGAAAATGCCGGTTATGAAGCGCTTAAGCCGGCGTTACTCTTAAGCGATGCGCAGCAACGAAAACTCGCATTTGCAGAGTTTGAACAGGCGCATGGCCGGGTGGCGCTGGAAAAAGCCATCAGTGGCGGACAGTATTGCGATCCGGGCGGCCCTTTCTTCGGCGGTCTGGCGCCTGCGCATGGCCGGCTGGTCGTGGAGGATCTTATACGCAAATATTCCCTGCAACAGCGGGATTTGGCGGTCATTGATTTGCATACCGGCCTAGGATCTTTCGGATACGGTGAAATTATCTGCGACCATCAACCCGGAAGTCCGGCAGCGAAAGTCGCGCATGATTGGTACGGAGACTCCGTGACCTTGCCTTTTCTGGGTACGTCCAGTTCGGTGCCCAAGCTGGGCTTACTGGATTATGCGTGGCACGCCATAATGAATGAACGCAGTTGCTACATCACCCTCGAGTTCGGCACTTACCGGACCGATCAATTGTTTGAAGTATTGCTGCGCGATCATCTGCTCTGGGCGCGACCCGGCAATGACCTGACGCGCCGCGAGCATAGCCGGTCCATGCGCCGGCACTTTTGTCCGGATGATCAAGCCTGGAAGGAAATAGTGTTGTTTCGCGCCAGACAAGTCATCAGTCAGGCATTGCGAGGAATATCAGCTTGACCGTTTTAATTCGTAACGCCCAACTTACCGACCTTGAAGAATTGGTGGCGCTTGAAAAGTCTTGTTTTGAAACCGACAGATTAAGCCGGCGCAGTTTCAAGCACTGGATAAGCACGGAGCACCGTGCTTTACTGGTTGCCGAAGCGGACGAAGCCGTCGCCGGTTATATTCTTATTATTTATCATCCCGGCACCCGGTTGGCCAGAATATATTCGATTGCCGTGTCTCATCAGCACAGAGGCCTGGGAATAGCCAAGCAGCTGATGTCCGCTGGCGAGCAAGCGGCTAATGAAAACGGCAGGCTGTACCTGCGTCTTGAAGTGAGCGTGGATAATATTCCCGCAATCAAACTTTACGAAATGCTGGGCTATCAGAAATTCGGGATATACCGTGATTATTATCAGGATCACAAGGATGCGGCGCGTTATCAAAAACGCATCCGCCGTTACCGCGATACGCTGCAGCACCGGTCCGTACACTGGTTAAGACAAACCACGCCTTTTACCTGCGGTCCGGCGGCGCTGATGATGGCTATGCACGGCATCAACCGGGCCTATCAGCCGTCACGGGAAGAAGAAATCAATCTATGGCGCGAAGCCACCACTATTTTTATGACGTCCGGTCACGGCGGCTGTCACCCGATTGGTTTGGCGCTGGCGGCGAAGCGCCGGGAATTTTCCGTTGAAGTGTGGATAAACCAGGCCGGGACGCTATTTATTGACGGTGTGCGTAATGAAGAGAAAAAACAGATAGTCGATCTGGTCGATCATTGCTTTAAGCGTCAGGCTGATGAACAGGAAATCAGCATCCATTATGCCAATATTACCCAAAATGAGCTGATTGATGCATTCAAAGCGGGAGCAATTCCGCTGATACTCATCAGCACCTTTCTCATGGATAGAAAAAAAGCGCCGCATTGGGTGGTCATGAGCGGCTTTGATGATGATTGTCTGTATATGCATGATTCTGACCCGGACGACAGGCGGCAAAGTGAAATCGACTGCCAGTTTATTCCCATTGCCCGCGCGGATTTTGACCGGATGTCCTGCTTCGGTAAAAACCGCTTGCGGACGGCAGTGATTATTTGGCCTGGATAAAAAAATTCATAAGGGTAAAGACGCCAGGTCAGATTTTGAAAAATCATATTTTGTTGCATTATTGTAAGCGTTTATCCTATTGATACTTCGGGCTCTAACTCAATTAGCGCTGGCGGATTTGCCGCCAGGCAATCCGCCATTCAAAAACCTTTTAATCAAACATTTCGACGATGTCAACAGAACCAGAAATATCATCCGCCCATTCCAACGGATAAATTTCTGCTTCGACCAGGCGGCGAAAACTCGAAAATGGCCACTCTTTCACCGTGCCCGCCCAGTCATGTTTGACCGGATGAAATGAATATAATCCAAATGAGCCGCGTAATCGGCTTCATCAGCAATGGTATGCTCCCAATATCGCCTTTGCCAAATCCCATGCTCGTGGCGTTTGCTTCTAACTTGGGAGCTATATCCGGTTTTAGGAATCGCTTTGGTAAACGCTTTTTTGATAGCCCTCCACCGATCGGAATATCGATCATCACTGGACAGCAATGTCCAAATTGCATGCATGTGATCGGGCAATACCATCCACGCGCCGATATGAAAGGGCTGTTTTTGCCGGGTGCTTCGAACAGCTTTCCGTAACTCAGCAATATGTTCGATCAACAACGCCAGTTTTCACTCAGCAAATTAACTGTGAAAAACTTGGTTCCCCACTGTATGCGGTTACGTCGATAGTTTGGCATCGGAGGATTTTATGTCATTAGGCGGATGGCGCAAGCTTATCCATCCTACGGCCCTTATTGCTTCACCCATAAAATATACCATTTGAGTATTACTCATGAACAGGTGATAACTATGCGTGTAACAAGCAAAGGCCAAGTAACTATTCCGCAAAATGTCAGGAAAAGCATGGGTATTCTTCCCGCCGAAACCGAGATCGAATTCCAGCAGGACGAAAACGGGCGTTGATATATCAATAAAATCCAACACCTTATATATTTCCCCGCAAGGGCAAATCACCTTACCCGCCGAAGTTTTAAACATAGACACTTGGCAAAACAACAAGGAACTTATCCTGTTTTGTTTAGGCGATACCGTTATATCACGCCCAGCGCGTTATCAAAAAACCGGTGATATTAGCGACTTAGACGGTTTTTTCAAAAATAACAACAGCAGGGCCTTAGCACAGAAGAGTTGTGTAAACCTGTTGATTTAGATGAGGAATAAGCAGTGTTAATTGCTGTTGACACGAATATTATGATTGGCCTTGCCATGCGAGATGATGAAGACCATTATCAAAAAGTGATTGCTTTATTGGCAGAACATCAATTTTTTATCAGTAAAACCGTGCAATTGGAAATGGAGTGGGTGCTCCGTTCACGTTATAAACAATCGGTTGAAGAAATCGCTAATTTTTTCACCTTGTTATTGCAAAAAATAAAATGCTTTGTGAAAACGAAGAAGAATCAATGAGTGCGGTTTGTTGGTATCGTTTAGGAGCTGATTTTGCTGACGCGCTTCATTTAGTACATGCCAAATCACTGCCTTTTTATACATTTGATGAGCGTTTTTGTAAAAAAGCCATTAAAGAAGGCATCGCGCCAGCTATTAATATTTGCGTTTGACAATAATTCGGCAATGAAAATCAACGCGAACGAGGCATAAACGGGGCCGAATGGAAACTCTGCGTGGATTTGATTGCCATTCACAGAGCTTAAAGCGTGTCCATCAAAATCTCACCATCTTGCATTATTCGTAATAAAGGCATAAATTTTATGCCCTGATTTTTTTGAAAATGAAGAATACCTGTGAGAACTGCATGAACTACTGGCTAATGAAATCGGAACCCGATGTGTTTGGTATTAATGATTTATGTAACAAGCCCAACCAGACCGAACATTGGGATGGCGTGCGTAATTACCAGGCCAGAAATATGATGAGGGATGATATGAAAATGGGTGATCAAGTGTTCTTTTATCATTCCAACTGCGACGAACCCGGCATTGCCGGTATTATGGAAGTGAGCAGGGAGGGTTATCCTGATTTCACGGCCTTTGATCCTGACGACATCCATTTTGACCCTAAAAGCGACCCCGCCCAACCGCGATGGATAATGGTTGATGTGAAATATATCAAGACATTATCCCGCGTCATTACGCTTAAAGAGTTAAAGTTGCACCCGGAATTGGCGGACATGATCCTTTTAAGGCGAGGCAATCGATTATCGGTAATGCCGGTGAGCGAAAAAGAATGGCATTTTATTCTATCGCTGGAGGCGGTGCAGTCCTGAACGGCGGTTTTGTAATAAAGGCGGCGAAAGAATTCAGTATTTTTCATGGCATAAACTCAAAAAGATACTGATATTTCGAAATTTTTTTGGCGGATTGTCTAGCGAGCAGTAAACAAGCCCTCCAGAGGGAGAGGTTGGGTGAGGGGAAATAGACAAACACACTCTTTTGATTTCATAGTCTCAAATTGAGCTTTTAATTCACATTTAAATTGAAATACCGGAGTTTGTTCTTCAGCCGTTCTGCTTTCGTTCAGCAGAAAACCATAAGCTATAAATCAACAGGCCAATAACCGCTCCCGCGACATCAAAGCCCACGTCAGTCAATGATCCAAAACGGCCCGTTACAAAGGTCTGATGCCATTCGTCCAGAAAACCATAGCCCAGCGTAAATAGTATCGCCAATAAATATTGGTAGCCGGAGTCGGCTACCCAATGGCGCAAGGCCCAAAACCAGGCGATTGCAAGCCCTCCATATAGCGGCAAATGAAAGAAATTCTGAACGTTTGGAGATATCCACGCCAGAGGATTAAGCGCGCTATTAGCTGCGCCTTCATCAGGAATAGAGGAAAGGTAAAAAATTCCAGTCATGTAAAGCATCGGCCAAATAACGCAGTAACGCGAATTGCAAGCGGGAAGATCGGTTATTTTTTGCATGGTATAGTTAAATTTGAGTGTTGGATTCCGAAATTGACTGGATAAGCTGAACTCAGTGAAACGCATCGGCCCGGATTGTTTACCCTACAAGCTCATGCCAGATAAGGCTGGCAGGGCTTTATTTGGAATATTCATTACCGGATAGATAAAGGCTGTTCATGCTGGGTTGAAGTGTAAGGCATGTAAAATTTTACCAGGCATAAAAGGGGCTGTTTTACCTTCTTGCCAGAACTTTTGTTGATCCCGGTAATGTCTTGAAAAAGGATGCCCGGATTGACCGCCGGGCATTTCCAGTATGCCGTTTTCGGGATGGGCGGGAGCCAGCACTAATCTTTCGCTGGCTCCATGTCCTTTTGACATGACTCTGACACAAACGCTGGAGCAACCCGGGCTTTCGAAGTCTGCTATGTCTAGAAACTTTTCAAGAACCGGCAGACTCTTGCTGAAAGGATGCTGTTGAGCAATCCGGTTGACCGTCCCCCAGTTCAGTTGTTCAGGCTCAATACCGGGATACTCGCTTTGCAATTCTGTCGCCGCCGAATTTAATGCCGCCAAGATAAACTCACGCCAGTCCTCGTCATACTGGGCAGGAATAACACCGCGGGGACGTTGCGTCAACAATTGCCGCAACGGGGTTTCCATCTCTCGCCAGGCATAACTGAAATTTGGATCAAATTGCCGGCAGCGAGCGACAACCTTGACAAACAGACCTTCGGCCAATTTTGTCCGGAACGCGGTTAACAGCGCCGCGCCCTTGCTATCTGTCTGCAGATAGCCATCCCAGGCGCGCAAGGTTTGCTCGCTTTGAGTTAACTTGCCGTCGTTGCGTTTGACAGCGGTTAACTCCTGTAAGGCGAGTTGCCGGTAAAACTCATAGAATTCACTGCGGGTATCGAGTTGCATAGCCAACATGGCCTGTTCATTGATGCCGTCCGACTCCTTCAGCAATTCGGTGATGCGATGGGCGCGGTAGCCTAACGCCCAGTTATGGGCAATGACAAAAGGATAATCACGGCCCAGCGTGCGGTTATTGGCGGTGACAATAAAACCTTCAGGCGGGTCGAATAAGCGTGGTAATTGCTCTGCGGGAATAAAACCGTCCCAGGCCGCCGATGCGTCCGCCCAAGATCTGCTAGCCATGCCGTCAAAGCCTTTACGCTTGGGAAAACGGCCCATATAAGTCCAGCCGATATGACCGGCGCGGTCAGCGAACACGACATTTTGCGGAGGGCCTCCGGCCTGATTAATTACCGTCATGGCTTCAGTGACAGAAGTCGCCTTATCCATATCGAGCAAACCGAGATCAACTGCGGACGATTCCAGCGCGGTCCATTTTATCGCCACCGAATGACCTAATAGCGGCTTTGAAGAGACCGGTCCCCAAATGGTGGAGCGCAATTCGATGGGAATATCGGCCTTGTCTTTCACCTTTATAAGCGCGGATTTTTTGGTAAAGCCTCGCCATCCTTGCGGAGTCAGGTATTCTCCGGAGTTGGCCGGATTAATGTCGAGAGTAATCAAGTCCAGCAGATCGGCTGTGACGTTGGTGAACCCCCAGGCGACATCGTTATTGCCGCCTATAATCTGCAGCGGCAACCCCGGCAAGGTAACGCCGTTCAGATATTGACCGGCGTAACGTAATTCGGCGCGATACCAAATATTCGGAGCATTCAAGCTTAAATGCATATCGTTGGCGACTATAGCACGGCCATCCAGTGTCTTTTTGCCTGCCACCACCCAATTATTTGAACCGGCTATGCTGCTGTCAACATCAATGGAACCCTTTGCCAATTGGACCGGTTGCGCATCGAGAGAGGCAAAGGCGCTAACGGGTATTGGCTGTGCCGGACGGTGCGAATTCGAACCGCCTAACAGTACCGTGGCATAAATAT
This sequence comes from Methylobacter sp. KS41, assembly GCA_002862125.1. GTDB lineage: Bacteria > Pseudomonadota > Gammaproteobacteria > Methylococcales > Methylomonadaceae > Methylobacter_C. The sequence goes on from PHSP01000003.1 coordinate 1,268,918, forward strand.
CGGTATCCGGAGTCAAAAATTTCACCAATTGTTCAGGCAATGCTTTTTCCATGACCGTCACCATGCGTTCATCCTGTTCCTGCCCATTAAGCGTTTGAAACATGCCGAGTGCGACCAGTATGCTGTCTTCCGCACGCCAAGGTTCCGGATGATAATCAAGCGCTATAAATTCGGGCGGCAATATTTTAGTCTGTTGAATGAAGGCGTTTACGCCTGACACATAAGCGTCCAATACTTGTTTCTGGCTGGCGGGCAAGGCAGAAACTATGGTTCCGGCTGTCTGTTCAAACTGGTAGTCACGTTGACTCTTGTCCATATCAACTGCCTTTGAACCAAAGATTTCGGCCAGCCGGCCGGCGCTTTTCCGGCGCATTAATTCCATCTGGAACAAACGGTCTCGGGCATGTAAAAAGCCCAGGACTTGGTAAGCGTCATTGCGGCTGGCTGCATTGATTGATGGTATGCCGAGGCTGTCGGCGTGAACCGATACCGGGCTTTTTAAACCTGACAGCACTACTTCGCCGTCTTCGATGGCTATTGACGCATAGAGCAAATAAAACAGTGCCGTTGCAGCAATGAGCGGCGCTGCGAGCAGTAAGATGCCAGCGTATTTCAATTTCTTGGCAAGCACAATGAAACTCTTGTTAGCGATTGTTATGAGGAAGTCAGAATAGACTTTACGCTGAAAACTTTGGCGGAGTCAATCCGGGGTTGATACATGAAACGGTGTGTGAATTCACGTTGACCATTTTGAGGATACTTAAGGCTGATAAATTCCATTTTGCTTTACTGAAAAACATAGCCGCCAATGCTACTGTCGCAAAATTTAAAGGGACGCGGATAAAGCCGAACTTGCCGGGAAAATTATTCTGCTACAACTATAAACAGGTTATGATTTTGGAGCATTATGGGATAATGCCCGCATTTAAAACTGGACATGGGAACTTTATAACCAAAAAATGGTAGAAGCTCCACTGGTTTGATAAATTTTGCGTGAGACTTGCGCAATAAGGCAGGATATTACGCGCAGCAGTGAAGTACAAGATCCGGCGCAATAAGGCTGCCGCCTGTTTCGCCTTGCTTTATTTTTACATTCGGGGCTCAGGGTCATGAAAAATATTGCTTTTCGAAATATCCGCAACGCCTTTTTCCTAGCTGTATTCATGCAAATCTCCGGGTGCGCCGGTAATGTAAGGGAAGAATCGGCTGATACGGTAGCGGAGCGCGTAAAGCACGTTTCAACAGCCAATAAACAAGGTTTGGCATGGCTTGCCCCTTACTTGCACTTAAGCCATTACCGCACCTTGTTTTATGGTTACGATACCGTTGATTACCGGCTGGCCGCTCCGGAAACTACGGCGAAAGGCGGCTTCCGTCTGTTGTTCGACGCGAGCTATGGAGGAAACCTCCGGCATTACGACCTGGCCAGATTTCCCGATCTGTCAACTCGCGTCATCAGCCATCGGCAACACGACGTCGAACGATGTCAGCTCTTCAACTACATGATATCTTCCTGTCTTTACCGGGACCTGTTCAGCCTGGATTTATCCCGGTCCGATTTGGAAAATGCGCGAACCTCCGGCTTGCAGATTTTACTGTCCTCGGGAAAGCAAGATTACGAACGGATTAACCTGCCCGCGAATTATATACAAGGTTTTCTTAAGGCAAGCTCAACTTCCAAAGCAAAACAGATTCATTGATCATCGGCTTTCTCTAGTCAGCTCCATTGTTTCCCAAGGGATAACGCATTATAGCGGTTTAACGCGTCGCCCTTTGTTGCAAAAATACCTTCACAGTTAGCGAGTGAGTTAGCGAAACATCATGCAGCGGATGAGGATTGCTATTGTGGAATTTACCGCTTCGGGCCAAAAACAATAATTTATCATCTTTAGACGTGCGGGTTGAGCTACATTTTTCTAGTCAGTCAAGTTATTGGCAGTTTACGAGTTCGACCTGCGTTGAACCCATCACGGTCACGCTTTTGCCGCCCGAGCTGGCGCCGAGCACAGTGGTTCCATCGGACGCCGATGCCAGGTGGGCCTTGCAGTCAGCCTTGATACTCAGGCTGCCCATCACGTTGACGTTCGACCGGAAGCAGTACCAGCCGTTAGGATTTAGAAGCTCCATCGTAGTTCCGCCCATGACATTAACGGCCGGTTCTACCAGGACCAGCGATGGTGAATTCGTGCGCTCGGTATCCGTGGGGTTTTGTCCGATGCCGAATACCTTGACCGAGGTTCCGAGTGTCTTGTAGCGCGGGTTTTTGCCAAACGGGTTCGCGCCCCAGGCCTTGAGGCAACTGGCAATTGCATCATTTCTTTCCTCGGCGGATAACGGCCCGTGTGCAAGCAAGGCTATGCCGAACAGGATCCATGTCAATAGCCGTGTAACATTTTTAGAGTTTTTTATTTTCATAGTTATCTCCTTTGTTGATGGAACCGTAGTCAACTACGGCTATGCAGGGCATGTAAATTGAAAAAGAATTGTCCCGCCTTTTGCCGATAAATCTCAATGGCTTGATGCTGAATGCGATTTACTTTAAAGTTGATGAGTATCCTGGCAAAAAAGCATTGCCAGCTTACCGGACTTCGTGGACAAAGGAAAGAAGCTCATCGTTCGGATGCATTCTGTTGTGCGGGCTGGAAGCGCCTGTTTACGCATTTCCCGGCGCTAATTATTTTTTTGGCAAAAATAGCGCGCCCAAACAGCAAGGCTCTGGGACTTTTTAAAGATTAAATTCCAATTTATTGGAATGTTTAGAGATTATCAGATAAATTGAAATTTTATGCGACTATTTTCCGTCTGGTAGCCGATGTTCCGGCAACCATATCCTTATAAAATCTTTTTTGAATTTTCTGCATATTTCCGGAGTTTATGGTGATGACCGCTAAAGCCTTATTACAGATGTTCCCATGTCATCACGCAATGAAAAGTCTGGTTGTTTTGGTTGGATTTATCACTCTATTGTTGATATTAAGCGCTTGTCAGGCCGCATTAAGCCCCGGACAAGTCACCCTTGCATTCTGGGAAGCGATGGCGCAAGGAAATCTTGAATCTGCCAGAAAACATGCCACAAAGGATACTCAACATCTCGTGATTAAACAGCAAAATATGGAAGGCGCATCAATAAAGACCGGGGAGGTTGTCATCGACGGTCCTAATGCAAGCGTATTAACGATCATGACGTTAAAAAAGCCTGATAACAAAGAACCTTTATCGTTTAACACCGTTTTATTAAAAGAAAACGATCTCTGGAAGGTCGATTATCTGCAGACGCAGAATAATATTTCAACACTGCCTTTTGGCGAGCTTTTTAAAAGCTTGCAAGCGATTGGCGATGCCGTCAACAAGGAGCTGGAACAACGGATTCCTCTGCTTGATAAACAGATCAAGTCCTTCAGTGAGGAATTAACACGGCAACTGGAAGAATTTCGCCGTAATCTGGAAAAGTCTATCCCGCCTGAAAAGCAAACGCCGCCAGGTTCGATTTAGTTGTTGGAGGTGTCAGGCAGGGTAAGCTTCGTCTGCCATTTTCCATCAGCAAAACAAGCAATAGCACTGAAATTTGTGGTGTCTGTCGTGAAATCACTCTGCGCAATTTAATCCCGTGCCGGATCACCCATATTTCGCATTTGCCTGAGTATCCAGTTCTGCCTTCTGACGACATAATTGGATGGCCGCGCTGCCAGCAGTCTTAGCGGATTTGGTAAAGTGGCGGCAAGCATGGCAGCTTGAGAACGGCTGAGGCTTTTTGCGGACACACCGAAATAGTGTTGACTGGCGGCTTCTATGCCAAATAAATGGTTGCCGAATTCGGCGATATTGAGGTAAACCGTCAATATCCGCTCCTTACTCCAAAATATTTCGATCAGCAGCGTAAACCAGGCTTCCAAACCTTTACGGACAAAGCTTTTCGATGGCGTTAGAAATAAATTTTTAGCGACTTGTTGGGTTATCGTGCTGGCTCCTCTAAGCCGCCGTCCGCCGTTGATGTAAGTATTTATTGATGAGCGTATGGCTTGTAAATCAAAACCGAAGTGCTGGTAAAAGTGCTGATCTTCCGAGGCAATCACTGCGGATGAAGCGTTTGGAGAAATTTTTTTTTCACTGACCCATTGATATTGAATGGGCTTGAATGAATGTTCGTCGATTAAGTCTTCATAATGCCGGAACAGCATAAAAGCTGTGGTCGGCACAGGCAGGAATCGCAATATCATGACCACAATTATCGATGCTGCGACAAAGAAAAGCAGGCTATTTCGCAGAATTGCACGTATTGACAAGGAACGGACTCGGCTGGATTTATTGGGGCGGGATTTTTTTGTCAAGTTGCAAAGACTGTTTATCGTTAAGGTTCGCTGTTCTCCCATACCTTAGGTGAAAAGACTTTTGCATATATAATAAAGCCTTTGCATCAAATTGAATACAAATCCTCTGCTATTTTTGCTACTGAACCGCTTCGCCCACGATGGCTTCGGTTTGCCAGTCGCCGCCTAATGAAATGGTTTAATTAAACAAGACACTTCTAAAGACAGCTTTATAATGTCAACAGAGGTGAACATGAGTAATCAAACTAAACAAAAACGACCCAATTTCACGATTGAATTTAAACAAGATGCAGCCAAGTTAGTAAATGAAAAAGGCTATACGCACAAGCAAGCAGCCGATAATCCAGGCATTTCTCTTAGCGCTATTGGGCGATGGGTGAGAGCCGAACAAGGATCGATATCACCATCGGCGGCCAAGAACCGCGTTTTGAATTTGACTGATCAAGGTGAGTTAACGCGGTTACGTAAAGAAGTTGAACAGTTGCGGATGGAGCGCGAAATATTAAAAAAGGCCGCCGTCTTCCCTTCGGCAAGCTCAGCACAGGCTTTGCGAAAGAACTCCAATAAATGGTTTTATTCGAGAGCAACAGAAGACTTTTCCAATTACCGTGCTATGTAAAGTGATGCAGGTTAGTACCAGCGCCTCTTATGCGTGGGCGAAAATGCCAGAAGATATTGATAAAAAATACTGCAAAAACAGCTTGACCCATCTTCGTGACTCCAGTCTCCCTAAGTTATTGATTTTTGGTTACCGGCGGTTTTCATTTCGAAAAAACCCTTTAAAATCAATGCTCATTTTTCGCTCTCTCTTGTAGTGCCATCCATTTAGGTTTGCATCTTGATTTTTTCCGGAATAGCGCCCATGCTAGAGCCATGTATATTCGAAGAACCAAAACTAAAACAGCGGATCATGGCGAAGATTCCTATACCTATCGGATCGTTGAATCCGTGCGTGAGGGAACACAAGTCAAGCAACGTACGCTACTCAATCTGGGCAAAGACTTTGCCATTGAGCCCGCGCACTGGCCCTTGCTTGCGGCCAGAATTGAACAGCTTCTGCAAGGCTCAGCGCCGCGCCAAGACGAGTTGTTTCATTTAGAGGATGATGCCGGTCAACTTCTGGAGGCCGCCGCCGTGCGCTATAGCGACCTCATCATCGCGAAACTGGCGCAACCGGTGGCGGCAGCGACGCCCGGGCAGGATTATCATAGTGTCGGCATTAATCATATCGAAGCCCATCAAGCCCGCAGCATCGGCGGGGAAACGTTGGCGTTGCATGCGGTCATGCAGTTGCAGCTGGATCAGAAGCTTGCCGCACTGGGCTTTAACAAAATCGATGCCGCGGCGGCATTGGGCAGCATCATAGGGCGCATGATTTCACCCGGCAGCGAACTGCAGACCCATGACTGGCTGCAAGCGCGTACCGGCCTGGGTGAACTGCTTGATCATGACTACGGCAGCACCAGTCTGACGCGCCTGTACACCATCAGCGATAAGTTGCTCAAACACCAGTCGGCGCTGGAAACTTTTCTGGGTGCTCAGGAGCAGACCTTATTCGATTTAAACCGGAGCATCGTCTTGTACGACTTGACCAACACCTATTTTGAAGGCCAGTGCGCCCAAAACCCCAAGGCCCGGTTCGGCCGCTCCAAAGAAAAACGCCGTGATTGCCCATTGGTGACCTTAGGTCTGGTTCTGGATGGCAATGGCTTCCCGCTCAGCAGCCAGGTCTTTCCAGGCAACGCCAGCGAGCCCGCCACGTTGGCGCTGATGCTGGACGGTCTGCAGGGGAAAAATCCATTAGCCGGAGAAAAACCGGTCATTATCATGGATGCCGGCATTGCCAGCGCTGACAATCTCGCCTGGTTAAGCGCGCGCGGTTATCTTTACCTGGTGGTCAGCCGGGAACGCTACCTACAAGATCCCAGAGACCAGGATAATGCCGTACTGGTTAGGGAAACCGGACAGAGCAAAGTCAGCGTTTACCGCACAATCGATGCAGAAACCGGGGAAACCCGGCTCTATTGCCACTCCGATCAAAAAGCCAAAAAAGAACAGGCCATCCGCAACCGCTTCCACGTTCGTCTGGAAGAGGGGCTCGACAAGCTCCATGCCGGTTTGGACAAAAAAGGCACGATCAAAAACTACGCGAAAATACTCGAACGCATTGGCCGGCTGCGCGAAAAAAACAGCCGCGTCGCGCAAGACTACCGCATTGAAGTCATTGCTGATGACGCGAAAAACAACGCCATCCGTATTGAATGGCAGCGTGAACCCAAAAGTGAACAAAAAGACCGGCACTGCGGAGTTTACTGCCTGAGAACCACTACTCCGGACTGGTCGGAAGAACAATTGTGGTCAACCTATATCATGCTGACCGAGATCGAAGCCACGTTCAGAAGCTTGAAAACCGACCTCGGCTTACGTCCAGTTTTCCACCATAAAGAAGAACGCGTCACCGGACACTTGTTCATTACTTTAATGGCCTACCATCTGGTGCATACCCTGCGCTATCAACTCAAGCAGCAGGGTATCCATTTAAGCTGGGACAGCATACGCAACATTATGTCGACCCAACAACGCCTCACGATTACCTTGCCGACAGAGGATAATAAGACCATTCACCTGCGCACAACAACCCAAGCCGAAACACGCCAAAAACAACTATACGCAGCCTTAAGTATCAAACCTGACCTGATAGGTAAATGTAAGACGATTATTGATAAGAAAAAATATGTAGTGCCATTTGAGATAAATTAAAATTTTAACTTATTGAAATAACAAGAAATTATCAGTAGAATTCACGAAGATGGGTTGAGGCTAAGGCGATTGAGCTATTTGAAGAAAACAAGAACGTTTATGGTTCTAGCCGTTTGTCGGAAGCCTTTATAAAAGAAGATATTCAGGTCGGGCGCTATAAAGCGAGGCAATTGATGAAAAAATTGGGCTTGAAGCCACGCTACCCAAAACGCTTCAAAGTGACTACAGACAGCGATCATAATGAGACGATTTCTCCCAATCTATTGAACAGACAGTTTGATGTCGCTGCGCCCAATAAGGTTTGGACGACCGATATTACTTACGTCCGGACCCTTGAAGGCTGGCTCTACGTCGCGATTGTTATTGATTTATTTTCCAGGCAAGTGCTGGGCTGGTCCATTGCAGATCACATGCGTACCTCACTGTGTGTTGTACCTCACTGTGTGTTAATGCCTCACAAATGGCGTTTTGGCGGCGAAAACCCGAGCCAGGCCTGGTGCATCATTTGGATCGGGGCAGCCAATATGCCAGCCATGAATACCGAAGTCATTTGGGGATAATGAAGATGCAACAGAGTATGAGCCGTAAAGGTGATTGTTGGGATAATGCGCCGACAGAGCGATTATTTCGAAGCTTAAAACATGAGCAACTAAACTACGAAAAATTCAAAACTAAAGAGGCGGCAAAGTTGAGTATTATTGATTATTTGGCGTTTTATAATGGCAAACGAATGCATTCAACATTAAGCTACCAATCCCCGCTGGAATTTGAACGGGAATTCTACAAGAAGACTGCTTAAGAAAGTGTCCTGTTTTACTTGGCCATTACAGCTTGTTCCGGCAGAGAACTTCGTACACCAATTACAGGATGATTGTTCGCCGGTATCGAAGGTTAAAAAATGCGATAATTCCGGTATTTATGACTTCGTGATTTCTATCATGCCTCTCTCGAAAGCTGATTGTCTAGTATTGATCATGCTGCTCGGCGCTTTTACCGGCATCGTGAAAGCTGATCAAGTTAAAGCTTATGCCGCTCATGAGCCAGCTGGAAGGCTGTTGCAACCCTTAAGAATAACGCAGCAGCAAAATGGCGCCGTTATAATTCCTCAGGTAGTCAATATTCCGGCCGGATGTTTTCAAATGGGTAGTCCGGAAACGGAAGAGGGGCGCGGCGCTGATGAAGTTCTGCACAGAGTTTGTGTTAAAGGTTTTAATCTTGCTAAAAATGAGATTACTATTGGAGAGTTCAGGCAGTTTATAAGCGCTACTCATTTTATTACAGATGCAGAGCGGAATACTGAAGAACCCGGTTGCTGGAGCTATCAAAAGGAGACTGAAAAACACTGGAATTGGTGGCAATGGGCGAATTGGAAGTTGCCTCTTCAAGGAGCTGCGTTAATAGCAAATTCGCCGGTGACTTGTGTTAGTCTCGATGATGTCATGGCGTATATTCAATGGCTTAATAAAGAAACAGGCCAGGAATATAGGCTGCCAACTGAATCTGAATGGGAATATGCAGCCAGAGCTGGTACGTCGATTGCGCGTTATTGGGGAAATAATCCTGACATAGCTTGCAGCTATGCCAATGTAGCCGATAATACCAATTCAGGTTCCGGCAAATGGCCCGAGACGCATAGTTGCGAAGATGGTTATTTTTTTTCGTCCCCAACCGGCGCTTTACATGCTAATAAGTTTGGTTTGCATGATATGTTGGGGAATGTTTGGGAATGGACATGCTCAAAATACGAGGAAAAGTATAACGGCGCAGAACAAATATGCGCCGATATAAAGCCGGACAGCGATGTCTTAATTTCAATTCGCGGAGGTGGCTGGAACGCGGATCCGCCCAGAGTCCGTGCGGCCTATCGTAATTGGGGGTTAGTCTGGTCGCGTCAGGCTAACCAGGGGTTTCGCCTGGTCAGAGTGCGTTAAGGGCAGATGGCCCATGATTGCTGAAGATATAAGTGCTCGGGCGATTTCCAACGATGAATGTTCCAGGTGTTTTGGGGTTATTCATTCTTGGATATCGCCTTATTACTTTATGTGTGTTTCTTACGGCTTGGGTATTTCGCTTTCTACGACCGGCGTGGGAACTGGACCATACTCGTCAGACGCGGGATTATCAGAAGCTGGTCCGGGAATAGAGCCGGGTGAACCGTTGGGTATAACGCTTGATGCTGCATCTTTATTTTTTAGCAGATTTTTTACATCAGGCCCAAGAACTACGGAAAAGTCCGTTGATGCGATGACATGCTTAGTAAATCTATTGACAGCACGAAGAGTAACATAGGCATTCTGCTTTCCAGGGGCATATACTCCGCCTACCATGACAGCGGCGTTATAACGCCTGAGCAGAGCTTTGTCTTCATCAGAAAGTTGTAACTCGCCAGCTTCTTCCATCTTAAAAAGATCGATAGGCAGATCCAGTGCAATAATTTGATAGCCTGAATTTTGTAAGGCGGTAGCGATCTGATCTGAAATTATGCGTCCGAAGGATGATGTGTCATTAGGATTCCTTTTAACATTGAGCAGAGTACTAACCACAATCAGGGAGCCTTTCGGTATTTTTTGGCTTAGATCGTCTTCAAGTTTTTCTGTCGCATCATGACTGGCTTCGATCAGATCGGTATTGAGATAGGATTGTGCTTTGAAGAAACGCATTGTCGAGGCGCATCCGCTCAAGGTAACTATCAAGAGTGCTGAAATAAGGATGTTGGCTTTTTTAAACATGGTTTATCTCTTTATGTAGGGTTACTAAATGCAGTAATTTACGCCGATACTTTAAAATGGTTTTCTATTAGGTAAATGACGAAGGGATAACTGAACAAATACTAGCCTATCAGCGAATGAGTGGCAAGGAAGGCGCTTGGTTTTTTGGAATTAATAGCTTTATGAGTTTAAAAATATGCATCGAAAGAAAGTTTGTAATGCCAATTGCTAATTGAAGCTAACATTTAACACGGAACTTAAAGTAATAAAAATATTAGATGTTTATTCTTTTTTAAGACCGCTAATGCCGGTGGGTTAACCGGTAAACATTGGGGAGAGCTTTCTGACGCTTAAAACGGGGGCGCTAATAATTACCCCTCAACCTGGATTATTCGATGTCGAAGAACGGGCTGTACTGGTCACTGAAATGGGTGAATCGTTGGCGGGTTTAACGCGCGCATAAACTGGAAGGCGCTTAGGCCTGATACTAACCGGATGCTAAAATCGAACATGGAATACGTTCTTTCACTAGAAAGCACAAATTATCAATTATTCTGAAAAATCTTGAGATAAAACCATAGAGACTGCAATGAGTAGACGCACAATTCATGATAATTAATTAAACTGTGTTATTTAACTTAATAAAGTCTGCAAGCAGCGAGATAATGGGGTCTGTGGTGATTAATGACGGCCTTGATTAGCTTCATATCTGATTATCTACCAGTGGATCTATGTCTAAGGAGTGTTTATCCTGGTTTTTTACTTTTAACTTGGGGAAGAGGGGTTATTCAAGGAGCTGACTAAAGTTAAGCATTAATTAAACTATGTTATTTAACGCACCTAAATTAGGTTATATCACTCGCTTTTTATTTAAAGCCGGCTGGAATTATTTATAAAGACCAGGGTATTCGATGCTTTTGTCATTGGCATGATGCTTGCGGTTAATTCTCGCTGTGGATAACGCGTAATGAAATGATCGTTTTTAACGGATTTTTGATTTGTTTCATGCTGCTGTTATCTATATCGCCTGATGACGCCATGACTAATCACCGTTGCGGTTTTTTTGTAATTTAACCTTGATATTAACTCAGTTATGCTGATCCATATGAACCTAAAGGTGCAAGGACAAGGGATTTTTCTACTGCTTGTTGCTGTATCCTTGCTTTTGTCGCTCCCATTTCAAGATGCTCTGGCGACAACAGCTTTCTCACGGCAAACCGGCGAACCTTGTGCCGCCTGTCATATGCAGTCTTATGGACCCTGGTTGACTCAGTATGGACAAAAATTCAAGCTTGATGGTTATGTGGCGGGTAATGCCAACAAGTTGCCTGACGTGATAAACCCTTTTGCCTTGGAAGTGGTGGGGTCGGTCACTAACACCCAAAAAGACGTGCCACCCGGACAATATTACGACAATAGTCCAGGCGGACATTCATTTGTCAACAATAATGCGGTCAACGACTGGACAGCGCTGTATTACACCGGACGAGTTACCGATAAGATCGGTGCCTATCTACAGCTTAACCTCAGTCCTCAAGTGGGACGCTCGCTCAGTCTTGCCATGGCCGACATACGCGTTGCCGACCATGCAAAAATCATGGGCAACGATATCACTTACGGGCTTACCGTAAACAATTCGCCAACCATGTCGGATTTCTGGATGACGTCTTATGCCTGGATGTACCCTTATACCCAGTCTTCCGTGACAGTGACTCCAGCCGCAAAGCCCTGGCTGCAGGCGTTGATGGCTAACGCCAATACGGCCGGCGCAACCGCCTACACGATGATCAATAATCAGCTCTATCTGGAAGCCGGCGGTTACACCTCTCAGTCGCAAAATATGGCTCAGGGCCTGGGGGTGTGGAATAACGCCCAATGCACGGATCCGCAATGCGGGCTTATTGATGGCGGCGCTCCGTATTGGCGAGTGTTTCTACAGCACAACACGGGGCCTCACTGGATGATGATCGGGACATACGGACTGGCCGCCAAGGTGACACCATTCTATCAAAACGGGGCAGGCACGGACAGTTTTGTGGAATATAATGTTGACGCGAATTACTCCTATATGATGGACGAAAATAATATGTTGATGGCTATGGCCAAATATACACGCGACAATATGAAATTAAACGCCTCCCAAGCCCTGGGTTATGCAAACAATTCCAGTAACCATCTCGACAGCGTGATGATGATGGGGATGTGGACCTACCAGAAAACTTACAATTTGACGGTGGGCTGGAACTATATGTCAGGCAGCGCGGATGCTGTTCTTTATAACGGCGCCGGGGGCTTCGATATAACCAGCGGGATTAACGGGGTTAATCCGATAACCGGAAGCGCCAACGGTTCCCCGAACACAAATTCCTTTCTTTTTGAAGCCGACTATATACCTTTTGGTAAAGGAACCTCTCAGTTGGATCCTTATCTGAATTTACGTCTTTCGGTGCAGTACTGGGCTTACACCCAGTTTAACGGCGCATCCACGAACTATGACGGCTCAGGGCGTAACGCTGCCGCCAATAACACGCTTTATTTTGTCGGCAACATAATGTTTTAAGTTGAATTTTTATGAAATATAAGTTAAAAATCACGTCTTTTTTTGCGGCTACGATCCTGTTGCTTTTTCTGAGTTTGTCCGGCGTTTCTTTAGCCGTCCCTCAATCGGGTTCTTGCCCTGTGGGACATCTTCACGCGGGGCATGACATGAGCCAAAGCGCAGAGAGCAAGAAAGACAGCGGAAATCAAACTGTTGAGAAGCTTGCTGAGGCTGAATGTAGTAATTGCCATGGGCTAAAAGGCATCAGTGTGTCAGACGATGTTCCAAATCTGGCAGGGCAACAGTTCATGTATTTGTGCGCGTGGCTGGATGGCTGCCGAACTCAAGGTGAAAAATGCGAGGGCCATGAAGACATAGCCGCTAAACTCACTGATCAGGAAATCGTCGATTTGTCTGAGTTTTATGCACATTTACATTCTGATAACCGGTAGGCTGACAGATGGGAAAGATTACGATGTATCGCACCTTGATTATTTATGGGCTCAGCGTATCGGCTCTCAGCCTGCCGGGATGTTCAGTTTTTGAAAAGAAACCAGCTGCTGATACCCTTGCTGAGACAAAGTATACCGCCTACTATACGTGCGGAGGATGTCATGGACCAAAGAATGTCCGGGTTAATTACATGACACCCAATATCATTGGGCAGAAGGAAGGCTATCTCGCCGCGAAAATACGTGATTTCCGGGATATGAAACGAATTAATCCCTACATGAATGGCGTTGTGTCAGAGATGACTGATCAGGATGCAAATAATCTGGCTGCCTATTATTCCAACTACGGACGAGGTAAAAAGTAAGTCCAAAACTATGAAGCAAATTTGTATTGGTCTACTGATAGGGTTGATTATCCCTGCGTTTGCCTGGGCTCATCATCCGCAGGATTTTCTCGCCGAATTTGCCGCACAGGCAAAGAAAGATGACGCGGCTTTTTCCGGTTTTAACGCAAGCCGCGGTGAACAATTCTTTAAGTCGCGCCATGGCGGCGACTGGAGTTGCTCCAGTTGCCATACTGATAATCCCACCGCGACGGGCAAACACGTCGTGACTAAAAAGGCCATAAAACCGTTTGCACCATCTGCCAATCCGGAGCGTTTTACGAATCCCGCGAAAGTGGAAAAATGGTTCAAACGCAACTGCAAGGATGTGGTAAAGCGTGAATGCACCGCCCAGGAGAAAGGCGATTTACTTACCTACTTGATGTCATCAGGCCAATGAAGGTAAGAACAAGCATAATGCAGCGCGTACCCATATGGGATCTACCGACCCGTGTTTTTCACTGGTTACTGGCGCTCAGTTTTATCGGGGCCTATGTTACCGGCGATAGCGACCGCTGGGCATTAGTTCATGTGACGTGTGGATACACAGTGTTGGGTCTCATAATTTTTCGTCTTGCATGGGGGGTGGTGGGAACCCGCTACGCTCGTTTTTCCGAGTTCGTATCCGGTCCCTCGCCTGTGATCAGCTACGTTTCCGGTTTGATTAGGGGGCGTCCATCCCATTATGTCGGCCACAACCCTGCGGGTGCGCTTGCGATTCTGGCCCTGTTGTTGCTCGGCCTCATCAGCGCCGTTTCCGGCTGGATGGTCTATGACGATGTAGGCGGCGACTGGCTGAAAGAGCTTCATGATGTGCCGCCATTCTGGGCGAAATGGTTTAATGTGGAATGCTGGACCCTGGAAGGGCTCCATGAAGAAGCTTCATCTCTGATGTTGGCTTTAGTTTTTGTCCACATCGCTGCCGTGCTGATTAGTTGCCGTTTGCATGGGGAAAACTTGGTGCGATCGATGATTGACGGCAGGAAGCGAAGTGAAGTTAATCAAGCCATTACCACCAACCGCCCCGTTGTCGCCCTGTTTGTGCTGGCAAGCCTTATCGGATTCTGGCTATGGTCCTTCAGCGACACTTTGAGGGATACAGAGGCTATTGAATTCGCAATTAGCATAGAAGATAGAGCAAAGCATTTTGTCAATCAGATGGTCAAACTGAGTGATAGTTTTCCGTATTTAGTGATTAATCGAAACGAAGATCAGTTTTAAATGCGCGCATTATCCCAAAATATTATTATTTACGCCGTTTATTTTATGCCCGTTAGATAGTTTCTTATCGAGCCTATCAACCGGCAAAATGTAAGGGGTACGGTTGACTTGGAACTTATTAACTACATTTAAGTTCTGGAAAGCTTTGAGAGCCATTTTACATAGGATATAGCAAGCAACCTGCATCAGCAAAGTCAATTAAAGTGACACCGCTCCCATGATTCAAAAGAGCCTATTTCCGCTATTCTGAAAGGATGCAAAACCCCAGGCCAATCCGCCCTTTTACTCCAGGCTCCAACATCACCGCATCTCTGTCATTATTTTTTTGATTTTAGCCAAGACTTGCTGTTGTTGTTCTCCGGTAAGCTTACTAAATTCCTGTTCAAACTTTGTCAGGTTGTAAGCGGGTTCGCCGGCAGCGTTACTTGATGAGTCGAGGCCGCAATCAGCAAATACATGCTTAATGGGTTGCGCAGCATTATCCAATGGTATCGAAATTGACAGCACAGTTCGCAACATGGTGGTGACACGAATGAAGATGGCTTGTCCCGTCAACATATCATCAGCCATGCGTTTTGCCGACTCGTCTGAATAACCTTTGCGCTTGGAGTCCGGGAACGTTTTCATTTGCAGCGTAACCGGTGTATTTTTATCAATTTGATATTCGACATCAAAGCTTCTGCCTTGAGAGGCAATCAAGCTATCCGCATCAATAACGGCTTGCAATTTATTTTCTTTGCAAACGATTTCCAGCATGATGTTGTCATAAAGGCCGGGACGGGGCAGGGGAGATTGGGCGAAGCTATAAGTCTGATTGGTTAAACTGTCGCTTTCTTGATGATAGCTCCAGTCATTATCCGCCAACGCATTTAACGGGCAGGCAATTAATAGTCCTAACAAAATGGCTGGAGCATTGTTACCGGTCAAACGGCTGTGTTTCATTGTGAATCCCTGGAAGTTGATGTAACATCGATTCGCTAAGTCCGACAGGCTCCTAGGAGTCTGTCGGATAGAAGCTATTTTTCACTCATGAGTGGATTTATAAAGGCATATATTGATAAAAACACACGTCTAAGTGTTGAAACTCTTCATGAAAACACATATTTTAAAACTCAAAGTTGAATTTTTCTAATACCGATTCGCTAAGTCCGACAGGCTCCTAGAGGATTAAACAACCAGCGTCTCCAAGACCTTGGTTAAGACGATATAGGGCATCAGATTTACCGGCAAAACCGTATTGATTTCCAGATAGGTCCTCCGGTATTCGTTGATTCTTTGCTTTACAGATAGCGAATCAAAATAGCCGGAGCAAGTTGGAGTTTTGCTTATGAGAATGTTATTAATCAACTGGCCTATGATGCGTTTCATATCGGCCTGTAAATCAATCGAGACTTTTTGCTCCCAATAATCATGAGGGGGCATTTTTGCCAACTGTAAATAGATTTCATCCAAGCCCAGATAATGGGTGATTTCAGTAGACATTTTGAAAACAGTGACAGCGTCAGCTCCGGTTTCAGCAGACAAAGAAACGATAAACGGGAAATCATTAAGACTGGAAATAAATGCCATCCTTTGGGCCAGTTCTTCTGAAAAACCATTCTGCAGGTATGGCTCCAGCTGTTGTTTAAGTTGAATGCTGTCCTGCTGATTAAAATGCTGTTCAAAGTCCTGTAAATAACGGTTATAGGATTCTATTGTCGGAGCATCCGGTCGAATTTTTTTGTTATGCAATAATGCCCAGCGGCAAAAACCGGCCAGCATTTTTTCAAGCTCCAGCAGTAAATGATACTGTTTATCCGCAGCTGTTTTATTGTCCAGTGCGTAAATAGATTGACGCAGCCCATCACCGTCCAAAACTTGGTCAAAGGTCAGATAACAACCGACTTGGTCCAGGATATTGGCATTTTCAGCGTCGTTATCAAGGCTTAGAAAACTGCACCCCGCCTGATTGATTATTTTATTACTGACGGTGGTTGCTTTAATTTCACTGGACAGAGGATGGCAGGACAAGTGATTTTTATAATGTTCCCTGACCTGATCGGGAAAATAGGCAAGCAAATAACATTCACAGCAATCATCATGCAACAAGGAAGCCTGATTTTGGGTTTTGTGGGTTAAGTACATTTTACTGGCGGCCATTAATACGGCGAGTTCAGGGCGCGTTATTTGTTGCCCGGGCCTGGATAGAATAACTTTGGTTCGGGGAAAAGATTCGACAATTCGATCAAAAAAACCGGCTGTTTCCAAGCGATCAGCCAGTTGCAAGAAAACCGGTGAATTCTCATTGCTGCGCAGCTGATCCAAGGATAGGCAAAGGCTCTGCGCATAATTATCGGCTAACACCTGCCGGCAAACTTCGCCGGTCATGCTGATAAATAAGGGTTGATAGTCAGCAATAATGTTTTTCTTTTGTAAATCCCTCAGCAGGATTTTTAAATTGACTTCGTGATCGGAGGTATCGACCCCCGCTGAATTATCGACTGCATCGGTATTAATGCGGCCTCCGCGCAAACTGTATTCAATACGCGCCTTTTGCGTGAAACCCAGATTTGCGCCTTCACCGACAACAACAGCGCCCAGGTTGGCCGCATCGACTCGCACATTGTCATTGGCCCGGTCCCCGGCCTCTTCGTGCTTTTCTGTGCTGGCTTTTATATAGGTGCCGATGCCGCCCAGCCATAATAAATCTACTGGCGCCGCCAACAGGTAACGTATCAGGGATTCTCCATCCAGTGATTTGTAGCGAATGCCCAGCCATTTTTTCAACTCGGAAGAAACCGGAATATCTTTGTCCGAGCGAAAATAAACTCCGCCGCCATCAGAAATAAGTGTCCGGTCATAATCATTCCAGCTTGATCCCGGTAAATCGAACAAACGTCTGCGTTCATTGAAGGGAGCAATGCCGGTAGATGGGTTTGGATCGATAAAAATATGTTGCCCGCTAAAAGCGGCTAATAACCGGATATAGGGCGATAATAACATGCCGTTTCCAAAAACATCTCCGTCCATACTGCCAATGCCGACAACGGTAAAGGGCTCATTTTGTATATCCTTGCCTAATTCACGAAAATGCCGCTGGACACATTCCCAGGCGCCGCGTGCAGTGATACCCAGCGCTTTGTGGTCATAGCCGTGAGAGCCGCCGCTGGCAAACGCATCACCCAGCCAGAATTGATAATCGGCGGAAACCTCATTGGCAATATCTGAAAACTTCGCCGTGCCTTTATCCGCAGCCACGACTAAATACGGATCAGGATCATCATAGTTCACGCTATTTTGCAAACGGACAACATTGTTATCGCTGTAATTGTCGGTTAAATCCAGTAAGCCGCGAATCAGCGTAATATAGGCCTTTTTTCCGGCCTCTCTTGTTCCCATGCTGGAAATTGGGGTTGAGAACTTAAGGCTTTTCTTTTTTAATATAAAGCCGCCTTTGGCCCCGGTTGGGATAATCAGCGCATTCTTGCTGATCTGGGTTTGCATGAGTCCGAGAATTTCGGTCCTGAAATCATCAGGCCTATCGGACCAGCGTATTCCACCCCGAGAAACCTTGCCGCCGCGCAGGTGTATGCCCTCCATATCGATTGCATGGACATAAATTTCGTTTTGCGGTTTTGGGGAGGGCATATCGATTATCCCCAGACTGTTGATTTTGAAGGCGACAAAATAATCATCCGTGGTGCGCCGGAAATGAAAATTACAGCGCATCGTCGCATCAATCAGATTAAACAGAGTGCGTAAAATTCTGTCATCATTGATGTCAGAAACTGAGTCCATACTTTCCAGTAATTGCAGACGCAATGGAAATAAGGCCTGTTCTTCTCTGAGTACAGGATCATTCCAATCCGGATTAGGCCTGAAACGGGCTTCAAAATAATTAAACAGGCATAGCGCAACATGTGGATTATTGATTAAAGCATGATTTACACTGGCTCGCGTAGTTTGATGACCCAGCTGCAAATAATAATTTCGATAAGCCCGGAGCACATCAATTTCTTGCCAATCCATTCCGGTTAAAACCAGAAGTTTGTTGAGCGCATCATTTTCACTTTTCCCATTCAGTATTTCCTGAATAGTTTTCAGCAGCCGGCTATTTACACTACTTAGCGGCGCGCATTGGTTTGTTGCTGATTTAATGGTGAAACTTCGGATAAACTGTATAGCGCCCTCAACCTTAACAGTATACTGGATTTGATCCATCACTCTTAAGTGCATATTTTCAAGAACAGGGATATATTCGTCCAGAAAGTGTTCCTGTTGACTGTAAAAATGCAGCCGGTAATGTTCTACTTCCTTATAAGGCTTAAGCAGGCTGATACCTTGGTTTTTCGAGGTTATTAGTTTTTCAAGATTGTGAATGTCTTTTAACGCGTATCGCGGCGGCACATGGGCATGGTAACCGGCAGGAAAAGCGGATTGATATTTTTCCCGCAACAGTTTGGCGGTTTTTTTGCCTAAACCCCGTTCAGCTATTTGTTGAAATGAAGACATCCAAGAACCGTCAGGTTTATTTAATCGATCGTCCATATATTCACCGTCTAAATTATCGGTTTCAGGATCATTTTTAAAATACAGCTGTATCCTGATGGGTTAAGCTATAGATATTTTATAATTTCCAAAACATTACAATCATCTTGTTTAGTATAAGTGACCGAATCCATCAAGGTTCTAATAAAATATAGTCCCATTCCGTTTTCTTTAGGCTGGTCAAAATCCGGCAACGGCACGGTCTCCAGGTCAAACCCCTGTCCATGATCATAAACCTTGATAATCAGAGCGTTTTCCTGAGTTTGAATGGTTACCCTGACGGTGTCTTTCGGGGTCGTTAGCGTGGCATGTTTAATGGCATTTGTAGTCGCTTCTGTTAATACCAGGTTTAAATGATAGGCCAAAGCCTCTCGATCACCGGAAAAGTTATCGAGATCTTTCGCTATATGCTCTCCGATATTACCGATCAAATCCAGATATTTGGTCTGTGTCGGGATGATTACATCTATTTGCAGAACCGGATTACACATGCTTAACCTCTAGGTTTCGTTTTCGAAAGCTTCATTTAAATCGGTATAAATTTCAAAAACCCTGTTTAACCGGGTTAACTCAAACATTGACAATACCTGTTGCTTGCAACAGGCTAAAGCCAGCTTGCCGGATTTGGCTGCCGCATTTTTATATCCCGACAGCAATGCGCCCAACCCCGAGCTGTCTATAAAGCGTACATTTTCCAGTTGGACAACAATATTGACATCGCCATGTTCTACTAGATGCAGAATATATTCCTTTAATTCACCGGAATTATGTGCGTCTATTCTTTCTTCCTGAACGAATATAATGTTGAAACCATTCTTTCTTTCGAGATTCAATTTCATTAGTTTTTTAGCGCCGGAAGTTGAAGTTGATTGAGTATAACTTCTTTTAGTAAAAGATTGCTATTTTGGACATCCTTCCAATTTATAAATGGCATAGCCCTGATCGTTGATTTGTTGCCTTATCTCAGCAGGAGCTTCAATGCTATGAAAAAAATAACAGTTTTCCGGGGACACTGCCGCATCCTCATGGCCTATGGTTTTTAGCCATTCCTTGGCGTAGTGTAACGCTTTTTGCTGATCCGGTTCATCGAGCGCAACATTAAAATGCATGGTTCGGCCCTTGCTTGTTTTCGCATAGGTATCAAAGACATGTGAAATAGGCATAAAATCCTCCTTTAAAATCGTTTAGGTAAAGATGAAAAATAATCTTGATGTCAAATTATTATAAAGACCGCGGATAAACAATAACTTCACCCCAAAACTGGCAATAAATGAAGATTAAGTTTATCAGCATAACAATATCGATTCGCTACGTGAAGGTTTATGTTACTATAACCCCCATTTTCAACTTACCAAATCATTGTTTATAAGGTTGCTATGGAAAAGGTTAATGTTTTTAACTTGATTGAACGCATGGCCACGTTGATCCGTTCAGAAGAACGAAAAAAATGCACGGAATTAGGTTTGCAGCCGGTACACTTGCAGGTATTGGATTATTTGTCGCTTTGTAACCGCTACAGCGATACGCCCGCGGCATTGACCAATTATCTTGGCATGACCCGTGGAACGGTTTCCCAAACCTTGTTGTTGCTGGAAAAAAAAGGTTTTATAAAAAAAACGGCTGATACGACTGACCGGCGCGTGGTCCATCTTAGCCTTTTGGCAGAGGGCGGCGCTATTTTAAAGCAAGCCCGGACATCTAATTTATTCAATCAGGCTGCTTTATTATTTAAAGAACACGATTTTGTTAATAATGAAGAAATGTTTATGAAAGCGTTAACCTCGTTACAAAAAGCCAATAAGTCCCAATCTTTTGGTCTTTGTAAAACCTGTCAATATTTTACCGCAACGTCAAGCGGGTTTACTTGCGCTTTAACCAAGGAACAGCTCAGCCAAAGCGATAGTGAAAAAATATGCCAGGAGCATAGTATTTCATAGGACGGGGCCTACAAGATTCTGATTGAGGAGTAAGGATTTGTGTATACTTACTCCTACTATGTAAAGCCGGATTTGCAAATATGACTGAACTGGAAAACTTCAAACTTCTGGGTATTGCGCTGGCAATAGGTTTGCTAATCGGCATCGAGCGTGGCTGGCGTTTTCGTGACCGGGCGGAAGGCATGCGAATTGCCGGACTGCGTACTTACGGGATGATCAGTTTGCTGGGCGCCTTGTCGGGCATACTGGCTCAGCAAGTGGACGCTTTTTTGCTGGGTTTTGTTTTTCTGGGTCTCGTATCGGCTTTGTTGCTTGCTTATAATAAAAGTCTCGACAAATTTGAAGATTACAGTATCACCAGCGTCATCGCATCGCTAATCACCTTTACTCTGGGTGCGTTAACGGTTTTTGGACATAGCACGCTGGCTTCAGCCAGTGCGGTCATAATAACCTCGCTGCTGGGCTTCAAGCCATTGCTCCATGGCTGGATCAAAAAACTGGAGCAGGTAGAATTAAATGCAACACTGAAATTGTTGCTGATTTCGGTCGTTATGCTCCCGATACTGCCGGATCAGAGCTACGATCCCTGGGGTGTTTTTAATCCCTATCATATTTGGTGGATGGTTGTGCTGATTGCAGGCATTTCCTATCTGGGCTACTTTACCATCAAGATTGTCGGTAACCAGCATGGGCCGGTCTTGACCGGTGCATTAGGCGGCTTGGTATCTTCGACAGCCGTCACCCTGAATCTGTCCAGGTTGTCAACGAAATATCCAGGCATGGAGAATATTTTAGCGGCTGGCATTTTAACGGCCTGCGCCACAATGTTTGCGCGCACTCTTCTGTTAGCTTCTGTAATTAATACTATCCTGTTCCGGGCGCTATTCGCTGCTTTGCTGGTAATGACCATTTCTACTTATTTTGTTGCTTTTCTATTATGGTGGAATGCGCGAGAGTTCCGCGCCGCTGAAGAGATGACACTGGAAAATCCTTTCCAATTAGGAATGGCGTTAAGGTTTGGCGCATTTTTAGTCGCAATCCTGCTGCTCTCCCAATTACTTAAAATTTATTTTGGCGCCGCGGGTGCATACTTTCTAGCAGCGACAGCTGGTTTGGCGGATGTTGATCCAATAACCCTTTCTATGTCACAAATGAGCAAACAAGGATTAGATGTCAATGTTGCCGCCCGCGCAATTCTTATTGCGGTATCAGTTAATTCAGGCATTAAGGGTGTTTTTTCATGGCTTATCGGCGGCAGGGGTTTGGTGCTCAGAGTCGGTAGCGCCTTGACGGGCGCTGTAATCGCGGGGTTATTGACTGTCTAGCAGATGGATCATCCGTTCAAGTATAAAATTCAGCAATTAAATACCGGAATGAAGGTGCGGCCGATTTGACGTTCAAGCGGAAGAAACTAAAAAGAAAGCCGCTTAATTGTTAGTGAAATGATAACAAGACAACTTATCCCAATTTTCAAAAAATTAAGGTCTCATAACAGGTTTAGGCAGCTTTGCTTATTTATTGTGTTTTAAATACAATGAGTTTCCGATCGATCTCGGTCCATCCCCTGGCGGAGAGCTGGCGTCACAAGACCAGACGACGCGCTGTCATTTGTTTGCCGCGCTGCCGTTAAAAGAAACCGTTGTTCAATCAGGTCCGATGTCATTAATGGTTTCGAAGAAATTGTACAGGCGATTCTTGATTATCGTGAAGGCATGTTGACGCAATGAATCGATTTATCTAACCGAAAATGGAGACGAATATGCACCATAAACCTGCAATAACCCGTGTAAAAATCCACGATATTATCCAGGAGCGATGGAGTCCCCGGTCCTTTGACCCTCACCGGCCGGTGAGCGATGATTGTTTGTTGGCGCTGCTGGAAGCCGCGCGTTGGGCGCCATCTTGTTTTAATGATCAGCCTTGGCGTTATGTGGTGTGCGTTAAAGCCACTGATGAAACAGGCTGGCAAAATGCCCTGTCAACTTTGGCTGAAAAAAACATGCGTTGGGCGAAGAATGCGCCTGTGTTGATGCTTGCCGTTGCCATGGAAAACTTCACTCATAACGGCAAGCCCAATCGCTGGGCTATGTATGATACCGGAGCCGCCAGTGCCAGTATGTGCTATCAGGCTACTGCGATGGGAATGATTGTGCATCAAATGGGCGGCTTTGATGTTGATAAAGCCGTGGAGGTCTTTAAACTTCCTGAAGATTGCAGGCCGATGGCGATGATGGCGCTCGGCTATCAGGCCGATGTTGACGCACTCGATGATGAATTTAAGGAAGCCGAATTGGCCGCCCGTCCCCGGATGGCGCTAAATGAACGGTTTTTTGTAGGGCAATGGGGCAGGGGAATTGAATAATTATTTAATGACTCTGGGACTATCTGTCTATCCATCGGTTTTATCAGCTGGCTTTCCCGGGGACAAAATACCGCCTAAACATGGGTAGCGTAGATAGGTGGTTTCGTGTGCTATTTCGCAGCGAATTTTTTACCGGTTAGCATGCTGGCTGGAAACAAAAATCACAGGAGCCTTAAAGCATCCCGCTTTTTCGGCCCTATTTAATTTGAGATGACTGCGTCGGGCGCTTCAACAGGCGGATATAGGACATCACCGCTTCGACTCATCATGAAAATACCTTAACCTCGCAAGTCCGGCTATAATACAAGCCCTCAATCCCGCAACGTGCGCCCGGTTACATCATCACCGCAAGTCCAAGCCTTGCAAAACCGGCGTATAAACGACCGGCATTATTTTATAAATGTGTTTATAATCAGGCAAGAACTGATTTATTTCCTAAACTCGAAACCTTGTGAAAAGTACGTAGGAGCAGCTTCACGATGACTGTCGAACACTTGATTAACTTTGCGGTGCAGTTTCTAGGGACCGGGGCTGCGCTCTTCCTTGCCTACCTGTCCTTCCAAAAACGCCGGATTCAGTTAGGCGAAGAACCGACGCTACCCCAATACTTTATCCGCAGAAGCACCTACTGGATAGGGATCGCTTCGTACTGCACGTTTATAACGGCGCTTTACTGGTTGCTTACCTGGCGGTGGCTGCCCTTGGAACCGCTGGTGACGCTCATTGTAAAGAACCTGGGGTCCGGGGAGTTGGTTAATCTTCTTAATAGTTTGGACGGAAACACGATCATACCTTTGATTGTCGCCGGACTGTTTCTATTTTTTATTTCCTGGGAAAGCAAGTTTAACCCCTTGCTTATTTTGAGGGACGGCATCCACGACGCTTTCGCAATTCCGACCAAGGCGGTAGAGGTCTATAACGCTTTAATTACATCGAGATTGTCCGCAGTCGACGACAGATTAAAAGAACAAATCGCTAATCGCCTGCTGGTGCCGAGTATCGACTCTGGCGATTTCGAAAAATCCAGCGCCACAGTCGAGTATAAATGGGCTCATAATTGTCTTCTTTTTGACCAGATACAGAACTACGCCAACCAAGCATCTTTTCGTCGTCTTTTCAACGAGCCGTCTTTGAAATGGGGAGAAATCTGTATCTCTTATAATGCGATGTCGGAAAAAGTTACCGTCTGGAAGAGAGCGGAGCCGCACTATACCAAGACGGTTAACTTGATCAAGGAACTGGATCACCTCACCGGATTGCTCTGTCGTTTACTGGCATCTCTGGTTGTTTTCGGGAGCGCTAGCGAAGATGATATATGGGCGACCGTGAAGCAGCTCGGCGGCAACATTCACGAGGCTCGCCTGAAGCACACCTATAAGTATGTTCTGATATTCACCGCTGCCACTGCTATCGGGGTCATGTTGGGCCGAGAGATTTCGGTCTTGCTAAACAATGCTTTCCTATTTCCCGATAAACCGCTGGCGCACTTTGATTACACTACGCTCCGATGGGTTGCCTATGCCATTCTGATCTATGTTCTCCCGATAGCGCTCGTGTTTATTTCGCGGACGCTCGTCTTCAGGCGCCAACGGCAACAATCCGATCGATACTACGGATTCTATATGACAATGATGATAACCGGGTTTATTGTAAGCACTACTGCATCGGCGCTTATTCTCGAGTTAACTTACTATAAAGCCAATTTCAACTTTCTTGAAAGCTTCATACAACACATGCGCTGGGGAATTTTACCATCGCTCATGTGCGGTTTTGTAGCTTATCGAATGGACACGCCAGTGAGCGAATCGGAATCTCTAGGCAGGATCATAATGGCTGCGGTGTTACGTTTTCTTGGATGGGGGTCGGTTGCCGTCATTATCATGCTTTATGCTACCGGCGACCTAACCATTCAGGAGCCGAATCTGCGTTTCACACTTGTCGGCACGGCTTTCTTCGTGGTCGGTTTCTTGGCGGCGGCTGCCCGTTTCAAAACGGCGAGGCCGAATGATTAACTGTTTCTCTCTTGTAATATCTTCCGGTTAAAATAGGCCCGTTATAATGGCCATAAACCCGTTTCACAGTTCAAACTACTGAGTTCATGCAACCCATCGGGTATTTAAAATTTATTAAGAGCAGGCAAAAATGATTACTGCTTTTTTGCTGATTATATGAATCCAGAGCGATGTTTGCGCATTGTTTCAAAATAATTCGGGCGGAAAGCGCGGGAGTATTCCGGCTCTGTGATTTATATTATCAGGCAACTGCAGTTGGCCGGTCAAAATGAAGCGCATAAGTCTCATGACGACCGGATCAGGCATTTTTGAGATAAATGGTTTCAGCTGAATTTCCAATTGTAACGATGAGGTTATGCAGTATCTGCGGAGTTAAAATTGGAATATGTAATCAGAGATGTTGATATTTTAATATCACAAACCCTCACAAATGCAGGAAAAGAGAATTTTTTCTGTAGCGAATCATTCTTCGTTAATGAAGAATGATGCATTTTTCTAACTATCAAGCCGATGTTGCAAGTGTCTATTTTTAACACATGAGTATGCGTTGCCAGATCAACCTGCGAATTTTGATCTCTTCTCTGTGCGTATTGTTGCTGGGTGGGTCGATAGCCATTTGGCAGGCGCGCAATGCTGTGGACAAAGAAGTAGACTCATCCATTAATCTGGCCGTCCAGTTGATAAAATCCGGCTTTGCACAAGCTCAGCATACTGAAACCGACTGGTTATCCCAGTTTAATGCACTAAAAGAAACCAGGCATTTAATCATTCAACTGAAAGCGCCCTCGGGTGAAATGATTAATGTACCCCAAAAAAATCGACAAACAAATCATGAAGAAAAGCCGCCGCATTGGTTTGTCACTTTGGTTGAAGGTGAGCATCCAAAATCTGAGCACAAAATTACGGCCTTTGGCGGAAGACAGCTGACCTTGATGATTCAGGCGAATCCATTGGATGAAATAACAGAAGTCTGGCAAGAGAGCATGGGTTTTTTCGGTTCTCTTTTTCTATTAACACTATTTACTTTTCTGGCCGTCAATCTGGCATTTAACAAAGCGCTCAAGTCCATAGACATCATTGTGAACGCGCTAAAAATCATTGAAACAGGGCAATATCAGCAAAAACTGCCGGATTTTTCCATTCAGGAATATGACAGCATTGCCAAAGCCATCAATCACATGACGGGTGAGCTTAAAACCAGTCAACAGGAAAATCGCGCATTAACCTCGCACTCACTGGAAATACAGGAAGATGAACGGCAGCGTCTGTCCCAGGAACTGCATGACGAACTTGGGCAATCATTGACCGCTATTAAAGTGATGGCAGGCGCTGCTGCGCATAAAAAAGCCGACATCAAGCAAATCACCGAATCCATTATCAGCGTTTGTGAGCACATGATGTCCGTGGTACGTTCAATGATGCTCCAGTTGCACCCATTGGTGCTGACCGAGCTGGGCCTGAAAGCGGCCATGGAAGACCTGTTAAATAACTGGTCTGTCAGAAACCCGGCATTAAAAATAACCATAAACTGCCCCGATGAAGTTGATGCTCTGGAGCAAAAAATCAACATTCAAGTGTTTAGAATCGTGCAGGAATGCTTGACCAATATTGTCCGTCATGCACGGGCAAGCCAGGCAATTATCAGTCTGGAAATTGTGCGCCTACCGGCAGCGGGGAAAGCGCTTCGCTTGCGAGTAACAGACGATGGCCAAGGTTGTGCTGCTGACAAGATTAAAACCGGATTCGGCTTAGCGGGCATGAGGGAAAGACTTAACAGCCTGGATGGCGAGTTGACTATCCAGACTAAACCGGAACAAGGCATGTGTATCATCGCAAATATCCCATTAAAATGAAAAGCCGGATAAGAGTTATATTAGTGGATGATCATGCCGTGGTGCGTGCCGGTTTTCGCATGTTGTTGTCTACCGATGACGCCATTGAGGTGATAGCCGAAGCCGAACGTGGGGAACAAGCCTGTCAGTTGTACCTGGCAAATCAACCTGATGTGATGGTGCTGGATTTATCCATGCCAGGTATCGGTGGATTGGAAACTATAAGACGTATTTGCAATCGCGACTGTCGCGCCAAAATACTGGTTTTTAGCGTTCATGATGAAAGGGTTTATGTTGATCGGGCCATGAATGCAGGGGCAAAAGGTTATATTACCAAGCATGCGCATCCTGAAATTCTGATTACAGCGATTCAGAAAATAGCGCTAGGTGAAGGTTATATTGAACAAGGTTTGATCAGTGAAGGCAATGTGTTTTCAAGTCAGATCCCGGAAACACGCGAAGCAGATTATAAATCCCTTATTGAGTCATTGTCCTCCAGAGAATTTGACGTCTTCCTGTTGCTTGCAAAGGGCTTAACGGCTCATAAAATCGCCGGTGAACTTTGTTTGGGATATAAAACCGTCGCAAACTACGGCACGCAAATCAGAAGTAAATTCAAGGTGTCATCAGTAGCGGAATTAGCGCATATTGCGATTGTATCGGGTGTGGTGAAAAACTAGGGAAACTTGAAGCGATCTACAAAGGTTAACTTTTTCAGGAAAGTTTCCCTAAAGTTGCACGGGTTTTTCGTAACTTTCCATTCATCGCCAGTTTCAATCAATGGCTCAAGAATCTGACATCAGTCCGGAAGCATACGTAGATTCGACTGTGCATCTAGCTGCGGAAAAGGCCAAAAATCGGCTGGCATGAGGGCGATCAGCAGTTCACAAGAGCTGAATAAATGCAGGAGCAGTTTTCGAATCGTGGATTCAACTCCGGAGTGAAACTATTATCACAGGTTTAGTTTGCCAGATTCGGCTGATAGTGAAGCAACCAGAGCAAAATGTAAACATGGCGTATTGGAAATTGTCATATCAGAACGGGAGGCGGTACGGCGAAGAAAATTGCTGTTTTATCAAAAGCATAACGATTTAATTGTGAAATTCCTTATCAAGGATAATGTGGCAAGGATGTTGCTGTCTCGACAGGAAACGCTGATTTTTTGCTCTTGGTTATTCAGCTTTTACCTTCAATAGTGAATAGTTTCAGTCTGGCCCGTCTTTAGTTTTTAGGGTGTTTTCATGGACAATACCACTCTAAAAAATTGGCGATATAATTAAATACTTATACACAGAAATATATTAACGCCGTAAATCAGCCGGTATTGGTAGTCACAGAATATAATAATTAGAGCTAGCTCAATAACTAATTGATTATTAAAATTAAAATAAATTGTATAAAGTTAATCCAATTTAACAATACTGTAATAAAAACCGATACTAACCTAGTCAATTATGGCTTTTTCAACAGGGTTATCCACAGTTGTTGTGGATAAAATTTGTTTTTATTCTATTACAAAGGTTTGGTGCTGAAAGCTAATGTAATCTCAAGAATGAATGTTTATTTTCAAAAGAAGCTCGCATTGTTGACGAACAGGACCATGGCGTGGTTTTTTTCTCACCCAGATGGTTGCATAAATTACTCTGCGCTTTATGGCATCCATGCGGGTGAAGCGGTTTTTCCATTACTGGAACTTCAAGGCTCATACAATTAGCGCAAACTTTGCAGAAGGGGCTGATCAGCGCTCATCGAGCACTGCAGAAGTAGGGATGAAGCAGGAG
This sequence comes from Methylobacter sp. KS41, assembly GCA_002862125.1. Classification (GTDB taxonomy): domain Bacteria; phylum Pseudomonadota; class Gammaproteobacteria; order Methylococcales; family Methylomonadaceae; genus Methylobacter_C. Next base: position 1,297,760 of record PHSP01000003.1, read on the forward strand.
CCGTGCCCGTTTAACTGATAGACCTGGATTCCCGCCTGTTTCTATATGTCAGTTTTAAATAGAATTGACTCCGCTGACAATTAAACAGACCAGGTCATGTTAAAACCACCAATCTTGCTGAATTGGTGGTTTGTCCATTTTTTAACGATTCTATAATGTTAAAAGATCGATAGTTTATGGGCTGCAAGTGCGACTTTGCCGCACTTGCAGCATAGCGGTGATTATAATTGCAGCAATTCACCGTGATGACTTATTTTTTCACCAGCTTGCTGCGCGTAAAAGCAATAAGTTTTTGAGTAAAGTCCAGAATCGGGCGGCGCTTGACTACTACCGTATAGCCCAATAAGCCCATTACTATGCCAAAAAACAATTTCTCAAAAGCGGAGGGACCTTGTTGCTGAGCGGCTAATGCTTGTTCAGATGCTTTTACGGCAATATTTTGCACAGCTACCTTGGCGGGTGTAAGCTTTGCTTGCAGGTCAGGCAAGCCTAAACTGTGCCAGGCATCATAGTCTTGCCAGATAGGATATTTCCCTTGCCATAATGTCTTGGAGAAATAAGGGGCCAGACTCATGCCATGTGCAGAGGGAATGCCCTTTTCATCAATAAAGCCTTTGTAAACAACGAGGCTAATATCGCCGCCTTCGCCATGTCCATTGGTCGTAAACGATTTTTCAACGTGGTCATGGAACATCCAGATGCCTTGGCCAAAGCTGTTTAAGCCATCATCCACGCCGCTCAATTCCAGATCAATGCGCTGCGCGGGAACCATGCCATGTACATCGCGCTGAATATAGGATCCTGGCCCGTTGTCAACGCCATCGTAATGGGTAATGACGGGTTTATGTCCATGGATATGCAGTGCGAATGCTTCTGTGTGGCCATTCAATATGCGCAGTTTGACTTTTTGGTTTTCTTCCATGTGAATCAACGATTCCCTTAATGTATAAGGGAAAGATCGGCCATTGAGCATGAAATAATCATCGGTGGCATCGGTGATGTCATATTCCATATTCAAATATTTGGCAATCAGCCGCGGATCATTCGCTGCTCTTGCGGCTACCTCATGCAGTTCTTTATCCGCGGATTCATAATGCAAGTCATATTCCCGCGCGTATTTTTCAAGAACCGCCACGGAGGGATGGCGGACTTGACCCGCACCTACATTCAAAGTTTGCACCCAGTTGTTCGGGCGGTTTTCCTCAACAACAAAAATGCCCTGTAAGCCCATTGGGATATGGGTATGCGGTTGCACATGGCAATGGTAATACATGGTGCCGGGCTGGCGAGGCTTGATAACATAGGTTTTGCTTTGTCCTGGCATGGTATCCATATTGCTGGTTTGCGCCACACCGTCATTGCCGGCGTTGCTCATATCCATAAAAGGATGGTCTATCCCATGCAAGTGGATGGAATGGGGTAGGTAGTGAGTGTTTTCCAAAACTATCCAAACCACATCGTCCTGTTCGACACGAATGACAGGGGACGGTACGCGCAACAATGGATTGGCTTCCAGTTCGTAAAGGCTTTTCGTGGACATATCCCGGGTTTTAGGCGCATAAACCCAAAAAGTCGGTTGGACGCCGGGTGAAATATCGAATGTGGTTGTTGGAGCTTTCATGTCGGGCGAATGACCGTTGAGTTCAACCACTTCAAGTTTAATAATAATTTTATCCGGGTCGCCGTCACCGTCAACATCATCCGACATAGTAATAGCATCGGCTGCCAATTGCGTTTGCATCAATGTGTCCATTGATATGCCGTTCGTGCCTTTAACAAAAGCGGCAATGTCAGCCGGATTGTCGGGATTACAGAGTCTGGATTCCTGTATTTTTACCCCATCAATCACTTGTTCCTTGCGCCAGGCCGGATCGGTAAATTCAGAACAGACTTCTTCCACGGGCCCCATGTCAACCTTGGCTGTAGGAGGTAAATCAGTGGCGGCCTGACTCCAGGAATGTAAAAGGAGCAGTAAGGCTCCCCCGGTGAAGGTGATAAGTTTTTTACGCATACAACGACCTCAGAAACACACACAATTGAAGAATAAAACTCCGCCCAAAAGACGGAAAGTTTATTTTTCCTTATTATTTTAACTGAATTGTTTGGCTAAGTCTTTTTTGGCTGGTGAATTTTTGCAACACTTCAGCAGAACAGACAGTGCTGTGATTATAAACCATAAGGATTAGCAGGATTTAATGAATAAATTTAAACCTTGTTTTCAAAAACACTTTACACTATTTAAAGGCCACGGCAAGGAGTCGACAGGATGACTCCGATAGACTTTTGAATGAAACCGCTATTCCACCAATTTGTTTTCGGGTGGAACTAATAATTAAACATAACGCTCATCGTGAAAAATCAATCGCCACCTTATTTAGTCGGCATCGACTTGGGCACAACCCATACGGTTGTAGCTTTTGCCCGCTCTGGAAAAACACTCCAGGAAATACAATTATTACCAATTGAACAGTTGATTGCGCCAGGGCAAGTAGCGGCCAGGCCTCTGCTGCCATCAGTTCGTTATCATCCTGCGCCTGGTGAATTATCAGCCGCTGACATTGCATTCCCAAGCCAGGGCGGGCAATCTCAATCATCGTCTAAGTATGCCGTCATTGGTGAAGCTGCACGCTTGTTAGGCTCCAAGACCAAAGGCCGGTTTGTGACCAGCGCCAAAAGCTGGCTCTCGCATCCTTCGGTGGATCATGGCGCCGGAATTCTGCCGTGGGGCGGCAATGATGAGGTTGACAAAGTTTCGCCTATTGATGCCAGCGCCAGTTATCTGGCGCATATCCGCACGGTATGGGGCTATAAGTTTCCTGACGCGCCTTTGGAGCAACAGGATATTGTCATTACCGTTCCCGCTTCCTTTGATGAAGCAGCGCGCTCACTGACTCTGGAAGCGGCGCGAATTGCAGGTCTGTCACAGGTCCGGTTGCTGGAAGAACCGCAGGCGGTTTGTTACGACTGGCTAAGGCGTAATGCCGGAAATATTAAGCAAGCGCTGGCTGATGTGCATTTATTGCTGGTTTGCGACGTGGGCGGCGGCACTACCGATTTGACTCTGATTAAGGTAGAGCAGGGTGAACAAGAGCCAAAATTGACCCGTATCGGTGTCGGCGATCATTTAATGCTGGGCGGCGATAATATTGATCTTGCCTTGGCCCATTTGGTTGAAAGCCGCCTGACCGATGGTGAAAAACGCCTTTCCGCAGCGGATTTATCGCAACTGATTGAGCAATGCCGGCTAGCCAAAGAGCGTCTGCTGGCCGAGGATGCTCCGGAGCATGCCACGGTCACCCTGCTGGGCGGAGGTTCCCGGTTAATTGCCCGTTCCCGCTCGGTTGTGCTGACACGCGAAGAAGTCAGAGCCCTTGCGCTGGACGGATTTTTTCCCTTATCAAGGCTGGATGAGTTGCCGGATAGAAAACGTAGCGGCGTGGTAGAGTTTGGACTTCCCTATGCCGCTGAACCGGCTGTAAGCAAGCATATCGCCGCGTTTTTAAAACTGCATGCTGTAGCATCCGGTGAAGCATTAAAAGGCGAGGGCGCAGTGCCTGATGCGCTTTTGCTTAACGGCGGGGTGTTCCGCAGTCAGCCGATTGCCCAAAGACTGGTGAATCTGCTTAGTTTATGGAGCGCCAAGCCGCCTGTTCTGCTGGAAAATAAACACCCTGAACTCGCCGTTGCATTCGGCGCAGTCAGTTATGCCGTCGCCAGGCGGGAAAAGAATCTGAAAATTGGCGGCGGCTCGGCCCGCAGTTATTTTCTGCTGGTCGATACCGGTGATTCAACTGAGCGGAAAGGTGTCTGCATTTTGCCCAGAGGCAGTGAAGAAGGCGATGAAGTTATCTTAAAAGACCGGCAATTTGCTTTGCGCTTGGGTATGCCGGTGCGGTTTCATCTCGCCTCGACAACAGGCGATGCCGAATTCAAACCCGGCGATGTCGCCGGAATAACGGATTTGTTTCATTCCCTGCCGCCGCTTGCGGTGGCTTTTGAAGGCGATGAGACCAAGCCGAATGCCGAGGCGATAGTTCAGTTGGCTGTCACGCAAACTGAAGTGGGGACGCTTAAAATCCAGTGTGTTTCCGTTGAAAACAGCGATCAACGCTGGGATGTTGAATTTCAAATCAGAAAAAAAAGTGCGGCGGGATTGCAAACGGATGCGGCATTGCCCCCCCAATTTGATGGCGCTGTGGAGAAGATACAAAGTATTTTTGGCTCAAAATCCAGGCACATAGACCCAAAAGCCGTAAAGAATCTGCGCGCTGATCTGGAAAAACAGCTTGGCTGCGCGCGAACTGAATGGGAAACGCCATTATTAAGAGCGATGTTTGCCACATTGCTGGATGGAGCAAAATATCACCGCCGCTCGGAAAATCATGAAAGAGTCTGGCTGAGCCTTACCGGGTTTTGTTTGCGGCCCGGATTTGGTTATCCGCTGGATGACTGGCGCGTCGAACAACTCTGGAAACTCTACTCCCAAGGCATACAATTTGTTAATGAAACCCAAAACTGGACGGAATGGTGGACGCTGTGGCGGCGAATTGCCGGTGGTTTGACAGTATCTGCTCAAGAACAGATTTTTACCGATATCGCCAAATTTATAAATCCAGCGGCAGCTAGACAACCCGGCGTTGCCAAACAAATCAAAAATCGCGGTTATGATGATATGGTGCGCCTTGCCGCCGTATTGGAACGGCTGCCCGCCGGCAAAAAAATACAACTGGGCGAGTGGCTGTTGAAACGTCTGCAAAAAGCCAGCGAACCCAGCCAAACCTGGTGGGCTGTAGGACGTATCGGCGCACGGATGCCGTTTCATGGCAGCAGCCACAACGTCATTTCAGCCGGTATTGTCTCTGAATGGCTGACGCGGATTTTGTCCGAAGATTGGAAAAAAACGCCTCATGCCGGATTTGCCGCTACGCTGATTGCACGCATGAGCGGCGACAGGGCCCGGGATATTGATGAATCCGTCCGTCAGCAAATCATCGCAAAACTAAAGCTGAATAAAGCCCCCGCATCCTGGATAGACATGGTCGAGCAAGTTAAAGAGCTGGATGAAAAGGAAGAAAAACAGATTTTTGGCGAAGCATTGCCGCCAGGATTAAAACTAATTAATAACGCCTGAAGCACACGGGAGGGTAATAATGAAGTTGATCGGTATTGTCACGATTGCAGGCCTTATCCTGCTTTATTTTATGGATGCAGCGTTCAAATTACAGATGATGAACTGGGAAATGTTAATTCATAGCGGCCTCAGGTTTTTTACCGGCTTTATCCTCATTGGAGCAGGGGTTTTTTATGCGCATAAAATCAAATTAAAGTATGCCGTTTATGTTGTCCTGATTATGGTGTTGGCCGATGACATCATGGATTATTTTAGAAATGTAAACGCTTTCAATTTTGAACTTATGTTTCATGGAATTTATATGCTGCTATGGGGTTCCGTAATGGGCTATGTATTCATGAGGCAATTGCAAAATAAAGCTGACAAACAATAACAGGCAGTCATCAGGCAAAATGTAACCCAATCATTAAGGAATGCGATGAAATACGCTGTAGTAGATGCACAAATTACCCCTGAAGGCCGTCTGGATGTTCTGTCCAAGGCCGAAGTCAATAAACTGTATGATAGAAGTCAGGGAGGACTCTATCGAATATTCCGTAACTGCTCGCTAGCGGTACTTAATTGCGGCAGCGCCATGGATGACGGCAAGGAGTTGCTGGAGCGTTATCCTGATTTTGATATTCGTGTTGTTCAGGAGCAGCGGGGAATCAAACTGGAGGTTAAAGGCGCGCCTGCCCATGCCTTCGTGGACGGCAAGATGATTAAAGGGATCAATGAGCATCTGTTTGCAGTCCTGCGTGACATTATTTACGTCAGCGACGAGATCAACGATAACCCAAAGTTTAATATGGAATCATCCGACGGCATCAGCAATGCGGTATTCCATATATTGCGCAATGCCAATATCCTCCGTCCGATGACTACTCCAAATATGGTGGTATGCTGGGGCGGGCATTCCATTAGCCGTAAGGAATATGAATACACCAAGATAGTCGGGCATGAAATGGGGCTGCGCGGTTTGGATATTTGTACCGGATGCGGGCCGGGCGCGATGAAAGGACCCATGAAGGGAGCAACGATCGGGCATTCCAAACAGCGTATTAAAAACGGCCAATATCTGGGTATCAGCGAGCCTGGCATTATTGCCGCTGAGTCACCCAATCCCATAGTCAATGATCTGGTTATTTTGCCCGATATTGAAAAACGCCTGGAAGCGTTCGTCCGCACCGGGCATGGCATCGCGGTGTTTCCCGGCGGCGCGGGCACGGCGGAAGAAATCCTTTATATACTAGGCATACTGTTGCATCCTGATAACAAAGACATGCCATTTCCGCTTATTTTTACAGGGCCTGAAAGTTCCGGGGATTACTTTTTGGAGATCGATCAGTTTATAGCCGGTACCTTAGGCAAGGATGCGCAGCAGCGGTACCGGATCATTATCGATGACCCGGTACAGGTAGCCCGAGAAATGCTGGCGGGAATCAAGCAGGTGCGCGCTTTTCGCAAGGAAAAGGGCGATGCTTATTATTTCAACTGGTTGCTGAAAATCGATCAGGTGTTTCAGCAACCCTTTGCGCCCACTCATGAAAACATGAGCAATCTGGCTTTGCACAAGAATCAGGAAAATCACCTGCTGGCCGCTAATCTGCGCAGGGCTTTTTCCGGCATCGTGGCCGGTAATGTCAAGGACGAGGGCATCCGCGCCATAGAGCAATACGGTCATTTCGAAATTCACGGCGATGCCGGTATCATGAAGCTGATGGATTCTTTATTGGCCTCTTTTGTCACCCAGCACCGTATGAAGCTGCCGGGAAAAAAATATACGCCCTGTTACCGGATCATTACCTGATGCCGGATAAAAACGGTGAAAGCCGGGTATGCGTCGCATGCAACTAACGCAACATCATGAAAGTCGTTCTGACCGAAAAGCCTTCAGTCGCGCGTGACATAGCCAAATGCCTAAACATAAATAACAAACGCGATGGTTATTTTGAGGGCAATGGTTATCAAATTATCTGGGCGTTCGGTCATCTGGTCGAATTAAAAGAGCCCGATGAATACCATTCCGAATGGAAACGCTGGTCCCTGGAGTCCCTGCCCATCATTCCGGAACAATTTGGCCTGAAAGCGCGCGGTGATGAGTCAGCGCAAAAACAATTAAATACCATCAAGCGTTTGTTCAAGACAGCGGACGAAATCATCTGCGCCACCGATGCGGGCAGGGAAGGGGAGCTGATTTTCAGATATATTTTGTCCTGGACCGGGCGCCTGCAAAAACCGTTTAAACGCCTGTGGATCAGTTCGTTGACCGATGAAGCCATACGCAAGGGTTTTGCCCAATTACAGGATGGCAAGGTCTTTGATGGACTTTACCGGGCCGCCAAATGCCGCAGCGAATCGGACTGGATAGTCGGCTTGAATGCGACCCGGCTGTATACCCTCAAGTTTGGCAGGCAAGGCGCGTTATGGACGATAGGCCGCGTGCAAACGCCCGTGCTTGCGCTGATTGTGCAAAAAGACCTGGACATTGCCCGATTTATTCCCAAGGATTTTTGGGAGCTGCATACATGCTACAGAGAGGCCGATTTCCAATATGCCGGCGGGCGATTTGATCAAAAATCTGATGCCGAAGCAATGTTAAGCCAAATTGAAGGGCATGATTTTGAGATCACTTCCGTTAAGGGTAAGCGTGAACTGGTCAATCCGCCGTTATTGTATGATTTGACCGATTTGCAGAAAGACATGAGCATTCGTTATGGCTTCACCGCCGATCAAACGTTAACGTGCGCCCAGCAGTTATACGAGAAAAAACATGTCACTTATCCACGCACGGACAGCCGTTGTTTAACCAACGATATGAAGCCAGGCATGAAACCCTTGCTGGAAAAACTGAACCAGCATTTCGCGCCGCAGATAGCAATGCTGGAGCTGGATAAGCTGCAACTGGTCAGCCGCTATTTTAATGACGCCAAAGTAAGCGACCATCATGCCATCATTCCCACGACGACATTGCCGGGGTCTTTAGCCAATGACGAAGCCAGGGTTTATGAAGCCATAGTCTTGCGATTTATTGCGGCTTTTTATCCGCCTTGCGTCAAGCAGATCACCACTGTTTTGGGTGAAACCCGGCAGATAAAATTTAAAACTACCGGCACGATTATCGAAGCGCCCGGCTGGCAGGTATTGTATAAAAATGATTCATCCGGTCAATCCGGTAACGAAACAAAAATCCTGCCCAATTTTATACAGGGCGAAACAGGGCCGCATCAGCCCTCTATTAGTCAGGGAAAAACCACGCCGCCGAAAGCGTATAACGAAGCCAGTTTATTGAGCATGATGGAGTCAGCCGGGAAAACCTGTGATGACGAAGAGCTCAAGGAAGCATTAAAAGAAAAAGGACTCGGGACTCCCGCGACCAGGGCCTCGATTATTGAAGTGCTCATCAAACGCAATTATATCCAAAGGCAAAAGAAGTTGTTGCTCAGCACTGAATCAGGGCGGCATCTCATCTCAATAATCGCCGATGAGCGCTTGAAGTCGGCGGCAATGACCGGCGAATGGGAGGCCAAGCTCAAAAAAATAGAGCGCAACGCTTATGATCCCGATCAGTTTATGGCCGAGATTATTGAATTTACCCAAAAAATAACAGAGGTATCGGGCAAGCCGCTTTATGACGGCGGCAAGTTAGGCGGCTGCCCCGTTTGCGGACAGTCCATTATTGAGGGAAAGAAAGGTTACGGTTGCAGCGCCTGGAAAACCGGCTGCAAATTCGTGTTATGGAAGCAGGTTTATGGCGTAAAAATCAGCCGGGAAATGGCATGCCAATTATTGCAAAATCACCAAACCCTGAACGCTTATGCCATCAAGGTAAATGATGAAGTTTTTAATGCGCAACTCACCTTAAACGCACAGGGCGAGTTAGGTTATAACAAACAACCCGCTCAACAAATACCTGAGGCAGCGCATGCCATCGCCGGCTGCCCGCTGTGTAACGGCAAGATTATCGAAACGCCCAAAGCCTACAGTTGCAGCGAATGGCGCAACGGCTGTAAAGCGGTCATCTGGAAGACTATCGCGCATAAAAAAATTACGCTTGCCATGGCTAGAAAATTATTAAGCAATGGTGAAACCGGCGTGCTGAAAGGTTTTAAATCGGCTAAAGGCGCCGAGTTTGAAGCCAACCTGAAGCTTGTAGACGGTAAGGTTGAAATGGACTTTGCCGGCCGCTGACTTTTTCTTTGGACGGAAGTCAAAAGCAAACGATAATAGCAACATTGTTTAACCAACCATGAGATAAAAATGAGCAACGTTTTCAGTTTTACCGGCGCCGTGGGCAGAGATGCCGAAGTCAGATACGCGCCGTCCGGTCTGGCAGTATTGAGTTTTACCGTAGCCAACAATATCGGTTTCGGCGACAAGCAGCAAACGCTATGGATACAAGTCACGTTATTTGGCAAGCGTGCCGAAGGTCAGCTGCAAAACTACCTGAAAAAAGGTCAGCAGGTATTTGTATCCGGTGAGTTGACGCAACGCGAATATCAGGCAAAAGACGGCACGACTAAAACCAGCCTGGATCTTAACGCCAATATCATCGATTTGATCGGCAAGAAAAACGAATCCGGCCAGCCGCAACAAAACTATCAACCTTCCGGAGTGCGAGAACAAAGACCATCCCGGCAAGATGCCAGCCACGATAATTTTGATGCGCCCTATGATGACGATATTCCTTTCTGAAGGACTCCAAATATAAAACGTGGATTCACCTGCGTTGTTATCGCCTGAACCGGATAAATAAAATAAACGGAATTCATGAATAAAGACCAACTCAAAAAGCTGGAAGCCGATTTATGGAGCGCGGCCGACAAGCTGCGCGCCAATTCCGACCTGAAGTCCAGCGAATACGCAACGCCAGTGCTGGGGCTGATCTTCCTCAAGTTCGCCGACAACAACTACCGCCGCTTTGAGACCGAAATTCACGCCGAGTACACGAAACTCAAAGGCACGCGGCGCGAGCAGAAAATCTCCGACATTGCCATCGAGAAGTGCGGGTTTTACTTGCCCGGCCATGCGCGCTACGAGCATCTGCTGAATCTGCCGGAAGAGAAGAACATCGCCAAGGCGCTCAAGGAGGCGATGAAGGCCATCGAGGAATACAAGCCCGAGCTCGAAGGCGTGCTGCCCAAGGACGAATATGCCGCGTTGACGCGCACCGACAAGACCATCCCGCAGCAGTTGCTGCGCACCTTCGCCGACATTCCCGCCGATGCCGCCGGCGATTTGTTCGGGCAGATTTACGAATATTTCTTGTCCGAATTCGCGCGTAGCGAAGGCCAGAAAGGCGGCGAGTTTTTCACGCCGCGTTCCGTGGTGCGCCTGATGGTCGAGATCATCGAGCCGCACGGCGGCAAGGTGTTCGATCCCGCCTGCGGCTCCGGCGGCATGTTTGTGCAGTCTGCCCAGTTCATCGCGGAACACCGCAAGGAACTGAAAGGCTCGGAGAGCGGCGTGTACGTCTGCGGCCAGGAAAAAACGCGCGATACCGTCAACCTCGCCAAGATGAACCTCGCGGTCAACGGCCTGCGCGGCGAAATCAAGCAGGCCAACACCTACTACGAAGACCCGTACCGGAGTTTCGGCGCATTCGATTACGTGCTCGCCAATCCCCCGTTCAACGTCGACGACGTGAGTCTGTCCAGCGTGGAGAAGGATCAGCGCTTCAACACCTACGGCATCCCGCGCAACAAATCGAAAGTGAAGAAAGCCGACGAAGGCAAGGAAACCGTGCCCAACGGCAACTACCTGTGGATCAACCTGTTCGCCACCTCGCTCAAAGCGCAAGGCCGCGCCGCGCTGGTCATGGCGAATTCCGCATCCGATGCGCGCCACTCCGAAGCCGATATCCGCAAGACGCTGATCGAGCAAAACCTCATCTACGCCATGCTCACGTTGCCCTCGAACATGTTCTATACCGTCACGCTCCCGGCCACGCTGTGGTTCTTCGACAAGGCCAAGGCAGACGACAACATCCTGTTCATCGACGCGCGCAACATCTACACCCAGATAGACCGCGCCCACCGCGAATTCAGCGAAGAGCACATCCGGAACATCGCGATCATCAGCCAGTTGCACAAGGGGCGTCGCGACAAATTCGTGCAACTCATAGACCGCTATTTCGCGGCGGGCATGGAACGGATGGTCGAGAACAAAACCAGGGTCGAACCCGTCTCCGCGCAATTGCTCGAAGTGCTGGATGACGCGGGCGGCAAACAGGCCGTCGGCGAACTGGTGCGGCAATGGGCGGGGCTGGCCAAACTCAAAACCCGTTATGCGCAATACCTCGATCAATTCCCCCTCGCCCCCGGCACGGGGGAGAGGGCCGGGGAGAGGGGGCAAGCCACTATCGAACAGAACAACAAGGCGCAGCAGCAATTGCGCGAGGCGTTCGATCCCTTCTTCGCCGCGCTGCATGAAGGCTTGAAGCATTTGGACAAGATCGTGCGACAGCACGAGAAGCAACAGGCCGTGCAGGCGCAGGCCGATGGTAAACGTGCCGCGACCGACCGCAAGACCAATGCGCTCAAAGGCGCGCTGGAGGAATTGCACATGGAAGTGAAGAACGCCGAAATCTTCTACCAGCACATTCACTGGTTGCAGCAGCGTTTCCCCAAGGCGGAATATGAAGATGTCACCGGCCTGTGCAAACTCGCCAGCCCTGCGGACTTGAAAGAGCAGGACTACTCGCTGAATGCGGGACGTTATGTCGGCGTGGTGATTGAAGAGGACGGCAAGACGGAGGAAGAATTTGTTGAAGAAATTCTTCAACTCACAGATGAAATCGAAAACTTGAATAAACTTGCACGAACTTTCGAAAATATCATCCGTGTAAATGTAAATGAGATGGTAGGCGAATGATTTTCCGAGAAGACATCTTCGATAATTTTATTCGATTGAATAGGGGGTTTGATCTTCCTGATGCAAACCTTGTCGAAGGCCACTATCCCGTTGTCGCAAGTACATCCATCAAGGCGTATCACAAAGAAAGTCGTGTCAAAGGGCCTGGCGTTGTTACTGGTCGCTCAGGCTCACTTGGTAAGGTTTTGTATGTTTCGGGTGACTATTGGCCGCTCAATACTGCGCTTTATGTGAAAGACTTTAAGGGAAATCATCCAAAGTTCGTTTTCTATTTTCTTCAGCAGATGCATTTGGAAAATTTCAATTCCGGTGCGGGTGTGCCAACGTTAAATCAGAACCATCTTCACAAACTTAAAATTCAAATTCCCGAACTAATCGTTCAAAAGAAAATCGCGGCGGTTCTCTCGGCGTATGACGAGCTGATAGAGAACAACCAGCGGCGCATCTCGCTGCTGGAAAAGATGGCCGAAGAAATCTACCGCGAATGGTTCGTCCGCCTGCGCTTCCCCGGTCACGAGAAGGTAAAGAAAGTCAAAGGCATACCTAACGGATGGGAGGTACGAACGCTTGCCAGTTTTGTAAGCGAGATTAAGAAGGGTGTAAAAAAGAAAAATCTGTCTGATGACGAAATATATATTGGTTTAGAGCACATCCCTCGGCGCTCAATTTCTATTAAGGAATGGGCAACAGCAGATACGGTAGATAGCGACAAGCTGTTGTTTCAAGAAAGGGACATCTTATTCTGCAAAATCCGTCCTTATTTGCATAAGGTTGCTCTTTCGCATGTTGCGGGCGCATGTTCATCGGACACGATTGTCATTCGACCCAAGAACAAGATTTACGAAGGCTATCTTTTGTTTACAGTTTTCAGCGATACATTCATTGAGCTTGCGACTGTCGCATCCAAGGGAACGAAGATGCCGCGTGCTGATTGGGGATTCCTCAAGAAGCTTGAACTAGCCGTTCCAAACGCGCAATTGCTTGAAGCATATCAAGCGCAGTTCGATATTCTGTTTGAACAAATCGTAAACCTACTTCGAGAAAACGAAGTATTAAAAACTTCAAGAGAGTTACTTCTCCCCCGCCTCATCTCCGGCAAACTCTCCGTCGAAAATCTCGACATCCAGTTTCCGCCCGGCATGGAGGAATTTGCCCATGAGCATTGATGATATAAAAAGCTACGCACTGCGTAGCCTATGTTTTCCGTCGATCATGGAGGATCGCTCATGAAGTTTGAAACATTCAAAGCCGGTGTGTGGCGGCAGCGGGGGCGTACTTATGCGTTTGATCGTTACCTACGCTTGTTCTTTAGTTAACTGATGTTACGAACAGATAGTTTTTGTCTTGTTTGTCGCGTTGCATGGATGGAGTGCGTAAATGCACTCAATTCGCGGCGCAGCGTGCCGTTAACTGCATTCCCACGCAGCGCGTCACTGCCATTAAGTTAAGCTTTGTAGGAGCGGGCCGCGCCCGCGATGATGGCGCTACAACTCTGCAATCGCTGTGCAAATATCGCGGGCGCGGCCCGCTCCTACGGAGTATCGATGTGCTTAACTTAATGGCAGTGACGCAGCGCGTGGGAACGAGAAAAACGAGGAAAAACGAAGAAAACCGGCTGCTGGTCGGAACCCAATCCCGTATGCCGCGCCGAGTACCGGAGCTTTCACCGGGAATAGCCCATAGGGGCGCTGCTGGGATGCAGCGCGTTGCCAGAGGGCCAGGGATGGCCCTTCTGGCAACCCCCGGCGAAAGCGAGGAACGCAGGAAACAAGCGGCAACCGGGTCGCTTTTTCTTTGGTTACTTTCTTTTGGCGACGCAAAAGAAAGTAACTCGCCTTCGGGTGCGAGAACCCGATTTAAATAATCGTCGCGTTAGCGACACCTTAGATAAAGACAGCGTAACATCAGTTAGTTAATGAAAACGACTTTCCTTTAACTTAAGTGATGGGTTAGTTAAACTTGGTACCCTTTAATTTGTAACTAATTGGATTTGTATGCCTAACTTCATTTCCGAAGATCAGATCGAGCAGGCGCTGGTGCAGAAGCTCCAGCATCTGCACGGTTTCGACGCGCTCGACTGTTACACGGAAAATGCGGAGGATTTAAACGACGGCTCGAACCGCGCCAACAAGCGCGATGTGATTCTGGCTGAGCGGGTGCGGGAAGCCGCGATCCGCCTGAATCCGGCCATCCCGGAAGCGGCCATCGAGAGCGCGCTGGAAAAGTTGCTCGACCGGCGGCAGGCGATGACGCTGATCGCCGCAAACCGGGAAATCTATGGCCTGCTGCGCGACGGCATCCCGGTACAATTCGACGACGCTAAGGGCGCGCGGCAGCAGGAGCTGGTGCGGCTGCTGGATTTCAACGCGGCGGACAATAACCGCTATCTGGCCGTAACCCAGCTGTGGATCAAGGGCGAGCGCGGCTTCCGCCGCCCGGATGTGTTGCTCTACGTCAACGGTATTCCGCTGGTGTTCATCGAGCTGAAAAACTCGAACGTGAAGTTGCGCAATGCCTACGACAACAACCTGACGGCTTACAAGGCGGAGATTCCGCAGCTTTTCCTGACCAATGCCTTTTGCGTGCTGTCCAACGCCATCGAGACCAAGGTAGGCAGCATCACGGCGGAGTGGGAGCATTTCTTCAACTGGCTGCGCGCGGATGACGAGAAGCAGAAGATAGACCGTGCCGCGATCCGTGAGCAAGGTATCAGCCTGGAAGGCGTGATCGAAGGCTTGCTGCCAAGGCAGAGGCTGCTGGACTATGTGGAAAATTTCATTCTCTATTACAAGGACAGTTCGAAGATCATCGCGCAGAACCACCAGTTCATCGGCGTGAACCGGGCTTATATAGCCTTCCTCCGGCGCGAGGAGCTGGCGGGCAAGCTGGGCGTGTTCTGGCACACGCAGGGCTCGGGCAAGAGCTTCTCGATGATTTTTTATGCGCGCAAAATCTTCCGCAAACAGACCGGCAATTTCACTTTTGTGGTGGTGGCCGACCGCGACGATCTGGATGGGCAGATTTACCGCAACTTCCTGAACACCCGCACGGTCAGCGAGGCGGAAGCCGCGCAGCCCAAGAACAGCGAGGAGATGCGTCGTTTCCTCGGGCAGAACAAGCGGCTGGTGTTCACCCTGATCCAGAAATTCCGCTGGGACAAGGGCCGCGAGTATCCCGAGCTATCCGGGCGCAACGACATCATCGTGATCGTGGATGAGGCGCATCGCACGCAATACAAGTCGCTGGCGGAAAACATGCGCAAGGGTTTGCCCAAGGCAAACTATCTGGCGTTCACCGGCACGCCGCTGTTGGGGCGCGAGCGCAAGACCAATGCCTGGTTCGGCGGTTATGTTTCGGAATACAACTTCCAGCAGTCGATGGACGACGGCGCGACGGCGCCGCTGTTTTACGAGAAGCGCGTGCCGGAGGTGCTGATCCAGAACGAGGGCTTGAGCGAGGAGTTTTACCGGATTCTGGAGGACGAGAATCTGGACGAGGCGCAGCAGGCCAAGCTGGAGAAGCGCTTCGCCAAGGAGGTCGAAGTCATCAAGCGCGACGACAGGCTGGAGAAAATCGCGCGGGACATCGTCTATCACTTCCCGCGGCGCGGCTATCTGGGCAAGGGGCTGGTGGTGTCGGTGGACAAATTCACCGCCGTGAAGATGTACGACAAGGTGCAGCGCTTGTGGAAGGAAGAGCTTAAAGAGTTGCGGGGACGCATCAGTAAATCGGCCAACGACGTTGAGAAGAGGCGGCTGAAGCAGATCGTTGAGTACATGCGCAAGGTGGAAATGGCGGTGGTGATCAGCGAAGACGCTGACGAGGAAAAAAAGTTTGCGGATCAAAAGCTGGAAATCAAGCCGCACCGCGAGCGCATGAACAGGTTGGACAAGCAAGGCCACGACATCGAATTCAACTTCAAGGATGAGAATGATCCGCTGCAACTGGTGTTTGTGTGCGCGATGTGGCTGACCGGCTTTGACGCGCCCACGCTTTCGACGCTGTATCTCGACAAGCCGATGCAGGGGCATACGCTGATGCAGACCATCGCCCGCGCCAACCGCGTCACGTCGTGGAAGATCAACGGAGTGGAGAAGCGCAACGGCGAGATCGTGGATTATTACAACGTGTTCCGCAACATGAAGCTGGCGCTGAAGGATTACGCGCAAGGCGGCGATGAGATTGATCCGCCGGTTAAGGAAAAGGCGGAGCTGTTCCGCCTGCTGGACGATGCGATTGAGCAGGGTTTGGCGTTTTGCCACGAGAAAGAGGTTGCGTTGCGCGAGGTGCTGGGCGGCGACGATGTGTTTGAAAAACTTGGCCGCTTTAATGCCTTTGCCAATGCCTTGCTGGCAAATGACGAATGGCGCAAGGGTTTCAACGTGTACGAGAACACCATCACGTCATTGTATGAAGCGTGCAAGCCGGAAGCGCTGGGCGCCGGCAAGGGGCGCGAAGTCGCAGTGTTCCAGTATTTGCGCGGGGTGATAGACAGCCTCGTCGAGCAGACAGATATCGACAAGATCACTTTGAAGATTGCCGAGCTGCTGGACGAGAGCGTGGTGGTGAACGACTCGGATGCGTTTAAGGTGCGTCAATACAGCGCGGAATACCAGGTCATCCAGAAGGGTAAGACCTGGGACCTCAGCAAGATTAACTTTGATAAGCTGCGCGAGGAGTTCAGGCAGGCGGCCTATAAGAACATTGAAATCGCCGATCTGCGCGCTTTCCTGCAACGCAAGCTGGAGCTGATGCTGCAACAGAATGCGACGCGCACTGACTTTGCGCAGCGCTTGCAAGAGATTATCGACACTTACAATTCAGGCGGCTCGGCCACTGAAAATTCTTTCGAGGACTTGGTGAAATTCGCCGAGGAGTTGCGTGCGGAGGAAGAACGGCATATCCGCGAAGGGCTGACGGAAGACGAGTTGGAGCTGTTCGATCTGTTGAAGAAAGACAGGATGACGCATGAGGAAACCAAGGCGGTGAGGCTGGCGGCCAAGTCGTTACTGCACCGTTTGCTGGAAGAGCATCCCAAGGTGCTAGTGCAGGATTGGTATAAGGATACGCAGACCCAAAAGCAGGTGCGCTCTGCGGTCGAGAAGGTGCTGGACACCAATCTGCCGGAAAGCTACGACCGCATATTATTCCGGGAGAAGTGCGACAATGTGTTCTACCTGATGCTCGACTATGCTAGCCACGGTAGGAAGTGGGTGGCTTAGTTAATGATATTTTTGTAAGGCTGATGAACGATGGAGCCTTTCGAAAATATCGCATCCGGCTAAAAACTCAACATTATTAATGCAGTTTATTATCCGGCGTGGATTCAACTCACAGGGTCAACTGTCTTAAAATCCTTCGGGCTTAGTATTCATCATTTTTTTATCTAATGCACTAATGTCCGGCAACGATAAAACGGTTGCCCGGTTTACAAGGTCATGTAAGGTATTTGTCCGGAAGCGATAACCTTTCGGAACGATGGTAATGCCGGATTCCGAGACAGTGAAGCGGGCGGCATCGGCGGCCGGATCAAATCCAATGCGCTCGTGGGGCGGAATTTGCACGTTTTTGTCGATGATGCAGCGTTTCAGGCATGCTCCGGTTCCAACATGCACCCCGTCAAACAAGATCGAATCTTCGACCAGGGCATTTTCATCCACCTGAACTTGAGAGAACAGGATGGAATGCCTGACCATGCCGCCGGAGACGAGCGTCCCGCTGCCGAGCAGTGAATTGGCGAGTTGCCCTTCGTTTCCAAGCGGTCCGGGAGCCATGCGAGCCGGCGGGTTTTGTCCGTGGTACGTGCGTATCGGCCAGTCGGGCTGATACAGGTTCAGGGGCGGAGTCTGCGCGAGCAGATCCATGTTCGCCGTGTAGTACGAATCTATGGTGCCGACATCGCGCCAGTAACGATCCGGTGTGACGCGTCCGGTTTCTCCGCCGAACCGGTATGCGCATACGCGATGCGTATCGATGAGTGGCGGAATAATGTCATTGCCGAAATCATGGCCTGATCCGGCAGGAAGGCGGCCGGATTGTAATTCACGGCAAAGCAGGTCCATGTTGAAAATGTAGATGCCCATGGATGCCAACGCCCGGTGGGGGGCGTCCGGCAGGGATTTTGGGTTTTTAGGCTTCTCGTGGAACTCGCGAATTCGCTGTGAGTTATCCACGGACATGATGCCAAAAGAGCTGGCGCTGGCCAGCGGCACCGGCATGCAGGCAATGGTCAGCTCCGCTTCCTGGTCACGGTGAAAATGGAGCATCGCGGCATAATCCATACGGTAGATATGATCTCCCGACAGAATCAGCACATACCTGGCATTGCTGCGCTCCAGCAGGTACAGGTTTTGACGGATGGCGTCTGCTGTTCCTGAGTACCAGGACTCGCCGGTTCGCATCTGCGGCGGCACGGGCGTAATGTATTCGGATATTTCCGGGTTGAAGATAGACCAGCCATCTCGCAGATGCTTTTGCAGTGAGTGCGACTTGTATTGAGTCAGCACCAGCACGCGTCGCAATCCGGAATGAAGACAATTTGTCAGCGTGAAGTCGATAATCCGGTAATTGCCGCCGAATGGTACAGCAGGCTTGGCGCGGTCAGCCGTCAACGGATGCAAGCGGGAACCAACGCCGCCAGCCAACAGGATAGTCAGGGTTTTATCGAGCATCCGTCAGTTACCTCGTCGATTCTACCGGCAAATTAGCAGGTTGCCCCTTTTGTAGCGAGGCAGCCGGCCGTTTAATTTACTCGCATCCTGCGTTTCGTGTTGAACTTCTCAATTCCCTGGATGGGGAGACTTGAAATCCTGTCCGCCATGGTTTTTTTAAAGACATCCAGTATTTTGAAGCGCTTGCAAATAGCATGTTCGCGGGTTGACGGACTCTTCACAAAGGAAAAAAGTCAATACAAACACCGTTTGCTCCGAGACCCTCGAAGGGTATTTACATAACATTTTGCAAGCGCCTCTGATATTCAAGCGATGCGGTTTTATTTAACCGCGCTTCAAGTAAATGAATTTCCAAGGCAAAAATATTTAAGCATTATTTACGCCAATAGTTGGCTGCAATGCTTGTTATGGCTATCCCGCGTTAGCCGCGTGATTGCAGCCATTAACCAATAGCCGCAGGTCCGCCTGATCCAAAAAATTGAACTAAAGTAGTGATTTAGATTGCAATGCGCACCATGCTTGTGCAAAATGAAATGGAGCTGGCTAATAACCCGGATCAACTTGGCTATCTATAACATCCCTGTCACTTTGGTGTTTCAGCGCGCTTGATCTTCGGAACCTTTTATTTCCTCGAGGAATTGGGTGACCCAGAGTTCGACTCTTGGCAGGCAGCCATTTAGCGAGGCCTGCTTTTCCGGTATAGCGAAGAAGCCGGGTTCATGAAGGTAGGGATTTGTGATTCTGCCAACATCAATCGCATCGTGACTGAGATCAACTATTCGCCCCCCGATGATATTATATTGATGTTCATAGTGGCCGCAGATCGACCCGCCGAAAACCTGATTCATGAACAGGCTTCCAAATTTGCATGATCCGGAAAGATCAGTTGGCGGCGGCGCTCGCCGCTCGGCTGCTTTCTCGCACCATTTGCGAAATACAAAGACTTTGGCTTTTGCGAAATGTTTGTAGGAATAGGCAAGCTGCGCCTTCCGTTCCACTGTCCAATCTATCATTTTTGGGCCTATGCGAAGCACATATCCGCCCTCCACGATGGATAGAAGGGATGTGAGTATTAGTGCGGGCAAGTTTTTTTGCCCGTCGGCTACATTAGTTGTTTTGTTATATCAGCGCATCTTAGCAGCCCTCATCATGCGCGAATCTTACTCTTTCCTCTGCTGAACGCCCCAGGGCTTTGGCAAACCATGGCGGCGGCGCATCAAATACTTTCTGGAATTCCTTTAGCTGAGTCACCGCTTCGGTTACATCCGGAATTTTAATCGGGTATATATCGGCGCGTATGACTTTTGCCGCGGCAGGCCCTCCGATTGATTGCACGAACAGGACATGACAATCTTTAATCAAATTGGCGCGAAACAGGTTTCTATCATCGCTGCTGTCGGCTTCAATAGTGGAGCGTATATCAACCAGTCTGTAATCATCCTGTGATAACTGATAAACCAGAAAGCGTATGCAGGAACCAAAATGCCCGTTTATCAACGCGCCGCTGTTTGAACCGATTGCAACACGGATAGAGTCCGGCATATCGCCGTCTTTATACGGTAGTATTTCCGGCAGGTCTTCGTCTTCAGCCTCGTCTCCCCACAGGTAACGCACGGCTAATTTGATGTTTGCAAGGCCAATGCCTATGTCTTCGCCGTCTTCTTCACCGTCAAGGCTACCCAAGCCGGTTTTAAGATTGGTGACAGTGATGGTTTTTAATTTTTCATCGTCCAGGGGCGAGCCCAGTTTCTCATGTAATATTTCCAGCAGCCTGGGCACGTCGATACCTGGCAGGATGCGCGTTGCTAGGGCGATACGTAGGGCTAGTTCACGGGGCAATGCTTCCATTTCAATCTCCTGATTTAACAAGTTTGGATAATAGTTTGAGTATGTTTCTGGTAGAGGCTAAATCCAACGCAGTGAAATCGTCGTGTGTTTTAAGAGCCTGATCAGCGCCAGCCGCCAATAGTTGTTCGACGACATTTTCTCTGCCGCTGGATGCCGCAAAGATCAACGCTGTCGCGCCAGATGCGGAATTTTGGTGATTAATATCTATTCCTGCTTGAATCAGCGCATTAATACAATCGCTATTTTCCGCGTAACAAGCAGCCCATAATGCGTTATTACCGTATTGATCAAGCACATCAAGCTCTGCATGTTCTTCGATCAAAAAGTTGAGCACATCGCTGCGGCCTTGCTGACTAGCCAAAATTAATGGGTATATGCCATCATGATTTTGTAATCCGGGACGGGTTACCGAGAAATAATTGTTTTGTAACCAATCCCATATTTCCGGATTCATCAAGCTTCCTGATGTTTGTCTTTCCAGCTGGAATAGCCTCCTTCCAGACTGTAAACATTCTTAAAACCGAAATCGCTGAAAAACTCGGCGAGATGCTGGCTGGCATGACCGTAATAACAATAAATCAGTAAACTACGCTGTTTATCGCCGCTTTTGACTAAAGAATCTTTTAAGCCTTCATGAACATGCAGGGCTTCTTCTAAATGCCCGGCCCGGTAATCTTTCAAATCCCGGCAATCCAAGATCATTGGCTTGGCTTCTTCAATCAATTTTTCAGAATCGGCAATTGAGATGGTTTTATATTTCATCGTGTTATTAATGACTCTGGTAAGTCATCCCTTAGGAATGGGAAAATTGTTGTAAAACTGACAATAAAATTGATTTTGTTGCTTCGTGTTTAGTAATCAGCTGTTGAGTTACGCTTTCATGGGCTTAAGACTGTAACTTTGAATTAACTAGCAAATCATTTGCCAAAATCTTGTATGCCCGTTGTTTAGCGGGGCCGGCAAGATTTCCAGGCAAAAAAAAGCGCCCTAGCCGAGAAAG
Source organism: Methylobacter sp. KS41 (assembly GCA_002862125.1). Lineage (GTDB taxonomy): Bacteria > Pseudomonadota > Gammaproteobacteria > Methylococcales > Methylomonadaceae > Methylobacter_C. The sequence continues at coordinate 1,319,262 of PHSP01000003.1, forward strand.
TAGGACGCCAAAGGTACCATGCCCAGGAGAGAGCAACACAAATTAAGGAGAAATACATAATTGCTGTAGCATTATAAATGCCAAAAAACTATTCCATTATTTTTTAGTTACTTACGGGTTTTTATTGTTTAATTGCTTTAGAAAATGCCCCAAAAACAAGCATAGTTGCTTTTTAGGTGTATTAATCTGGAGCGTTTTCAACAGATTTCTCCAGCTCCATTCCCCGGAAAATTGAGCAACGCTGGAATACATCCAAGGTCGGCGCTACTTTTTTGTACTGACAAAACTTTGCGACGAGTTTGGAAAGTCCTTTGATGTCGCGGCCTGTCGCTTCCGGGAAGCATTCCACTAATTGATTGATCAATACGGCGTCGACGTCCAAAGCGAACTGGCCGATCATTACCTGCCAAATCCGGCAGCGCGCTTCAGTGTCCGGCGGATAATACTTAATCAAGGCGATGCAGCGGGAAACAATTGCCTCGTCAATATCATCCACGCGATTGGTTGTTAAAAACAGCAAGCCATTAAAATATTCGAGCACTCTTAAAAATACCCCGACGACGGCGTTCATGGCGATGTTATTATCGCGGCGCTTGATGTAAACATCGGCCTCGTCTATCAGCATCACGGCGCCCCACCGTTGAGCTCGTGTTAATACGTCTTTTAAGGCTTTTTCCATTTCGCCTACATTAAGCCCAAGTTGTCCGGAATGGACGCGGTACAAAGGGCGCTTGATGATTTCGGAATAGACTTCGGCGGTTAAGGTTTTGCCGACCCCTGCGGGTCCTGCACACAAAACAGTAGTTCCGCCTGATTTACCTTCAACTATATCATCCATCAAGACATCCATTTCGGCGGTCAGGATGTCAATCAAATCGATTTGTTCTTCGCGCAGGATCAGTTTTTGCTTTAATTCGGGTTGATACCGGTAAGGCTTGATATCGTTAACGTGTACCCATAAATGGTGATGCAGTTCCAGATGAAACATCAACAGATAGCAATGAACGGGCAGTTCAGTGAATAAACCCTTGGGGATTTCCGTTTGCGATGCTTCGACTTCAGTCTCGACTTTACAATCATAGCGATTACTTTTTGCGGCTTTACGCAAATATTTGGCAAGAATATCGCCTTTGGCATCAGTTGTTAACGCGCGCTCGCTGAGAATGCTTTCATCGCACACCAGCCGGGCCGTTCCGCCTTCTGTGGACAAAACCACGACATCTTTTCGCGACCAGTCGGTGCTGCGATGCGAAGCAGTGGGATCTTCAGCATAAAAACCGGTGCCTTTTCCGGAAAACTGCGCGCCGGACTGCCCGCACCATTCAAAATAGCGCCCGGCGGCATCATCGTATGTGCTGATTAGCTCAGGCGTCTCTTTGAGAAAACCTTTAGCGGCAAAAATTTCGGTAACCGTCTTATTGGCGATGTCCCTGGCGCGGATAGTGAGGGTTGAGATGGCCACTTTGCCTTTGACATTGGCTTTTAGCTCAAGCGTGACTCGTCCGGTCTCTTCTTCGCCGGAAGGCGTAAAGTCCAGCCGGGTGACTAAGTATGCCATGGGTTTTCCGGCGACATTGGCCTGGAACAGCCAGCCGCGTATGGCGTTCTGGATAAAATAGCGGGCAATAGCCGGCAGCAGCATTTCCAGATCGTCCTCTTCAAACTTGACCGTGTCATCGTTCATCGCTTTTTGCAGCGTTGAAAGCTGAGCGGCATGACCCCGCATTTCAGTTCCGGCTTTTTGGTAAAGAACCTGCAAAAAACTGAGTTCGGTATTGGACAGCTGTTTGAATGGGATTTCGGCTTTATTGCCGAAGCGCAACTGGTCTTTCAATGCAGCCAGACCGGGGAACTCATTAACCATTGCTTCTACATATTTGCGCTCAATCTGAAGTTTCATAGATTCTCTTATTCAATGAATTGACAATAAAGCAAAGGGTGTGAGTGTAACTACTCTTTGTCAGATTGGAAGGAAGCCCGTTGTACACGCAGGGAAACAGACGCCCGGTCATGGAGGGTGGGTTCAAACCCTCCATGGGCCCTGAATTGCTTTTCGCCATAACGGCTACTGCGATTAGTGCCGTAAGACGATGCCGGATAGTTTGATCATGATATCCGGCAAACTAGCATTGCTTAAACAACACTGACAGGCAGTTAAACAGTCCTCAGTCTTGAAGGCGAATACTTTTATGGAGTTCCAAGATTAAATTGATTTCATCAGTTCCTCCGGCTTCGCCCGGAGGTCGCTAGACAGGTAAAAAAAGCTTGGAACCGAAGCTTGCCATGAGATATTAGATTGCGCCTACGGCAGCTTCCTTAACCACGACGATGGTATTTTCTTCAGCTTCTGCAAATGACACTAACGGTGTTTTCGGGTTATACGATTTGGCTGCATCATAAGCGATGGCGACTTTGTCTTCAGCCGATTTATTTTTTAACTCGCTTTTTTCTATATACAGTTCTTCAAGTAATTCATTCCATACCAGTCCTTCTTTAAAAGGAATCAATTTGTAGGTCACGCCTTCGAGCTCAACCTGCATTCCTTTACCGATATTTTCTACATAAAACAGAGCTATACAATCCGGAGCCAGATCGTCTTTATATTTTTCAACAAATACGGGTAGTAAATCCAGAGTAGGCAGCAGGCCGTTAACGAATTTGATCATGTCATTTTCAACAATCAAAGCTGAATGAATCAACAGGGCTTCCGGCGGTCTACGGTCAGTTGTTGAGCCTTCGCGTAGTGAACCTTCTTTTAAAACCAGGTCGCCGCGATAAGCGTAAACACCGGCATCGCTGGTTTGACCATTAACCAGAGTGACAGTCAGTAAGCCTTTGGCTTGATAGGTTTCGAGTAGCATTGTTTGTTTCTCCAGATGAGTTTAAGTAAAAAATTGTTGATCAGTTTATTGCGAATCGTTCTTTTGGGATGACTGATTCCACCAATGCCAAATGTTCAAGCGCATCAAATAATATTTGTTGTTCGCTAAAGAATACAGCGGCGGCATCAATAGCATCCTGCATAATGGCTATGACGAAACGCTCGGCATGAATGGATGTCACCATCTTATCCGGCACGGCGGATTCGATTCTCAGAATCCGCCCCGCAGTATTAAATGAGTGCAAGCGTAACCCTGTAAAATCCGCCTTTTCCCGCTGGCTCGGCAATAAAAATACAATGTCCAGGATAGGCGTCTTCTTTTGTGCGGGTTGATCGCGCAATCTTGCCAAATCCGTAGCAACTTTTGTAATGGCTTTAATTAACACGCTCTCTTCAAGTGAGCGATCCGGCATCATGGCGCCAATGTGTAATGTCATATTCACCTCTCTTTTTTTAAAAAAAGATAAAGCAAAACACTTGCCAATATTTTTTTTAGTTGGTAAGAAGGCAAAGTTGAGAAAATAAACAGCCGTGTTTAACTTTACTCTATGAATTTACGGCTGTTTTTATGATGAACTGCGGATGGTGGAGCGCTTAGAAATTGCACAAAGTGCAATGAAATGAAGTCCAAAGGCAAGTGATTGTTGCAAACCTTACAAAGCTGTTGAAATGAACTGTGCTATAAGCAACAAATAACGGATTTAAGATCCGGTAAGCTTATTAAGCGCTTTAGGAATGGAAAAGCCTATTCTGTGCAGTAAATAGGCTCGAGTGAGGAAAAATAAAAAAAGACAGAAGTTTTCTGCCGATCCCCTCATCCGGAAGAGGACCAAGCCGTTAAACTATATGCTGGTTGAAAGAAGCTTTTCGAACCTCGATATTTACGATTCACTCCTGAAATGAGCGCTTATATTGAGGTTTTTCAATTATCCCAGTCTAAAACCATTGATCACAAACAATCCAGAATAGCTCTTTTAACCGCATCCAGACTGGCGTCAATCGTCACAGGATGCGCGGCTTCACATTGTTTTATTGCGCTATCGGGATCTTTTAAACCCGCGCCGGTCAGGGTGCAGACAACTTTGCTGCCCTCGGGGATTTTACCGGAGGCTATGTCGCGCATGGCGCCGGCTAACGAAGTCGCGGAGGCTGGTTCGCAAAATATGCCCTCGGATTGCGACAGCATTTTTTGCGCGGACAGAATCTGTTCATCGGTGAACTTGTCGAACCAGCCGCCGGATTCTTTTTGAGCAGCCCAGGCGAAATCCCAGGATTGCGGATGACCGATACGGATGGCGGTGGCGATGGTTTCAGGATTATCAATCATTTTGCCCGCCACGAAAGGCGCGGCTCCGGCGGCCTGATAGCCGCACATGACAGGGCGGTTAGCGCATACGCGATCGGTGGCATATTCCTTGTAGCCTTTCCAGTAAGCGGTAATATTGCCGGCATTGCCAACCGGTAAACAGTGGAAATCCGGTGCAAAACCCAAATCGTCAATAATTTCAAAGGCGGCGGTTTTTTGGCCATCAATTCTGTAGGGATTAATGGAGTTGACAATGGTGACGGGGGCGTGGTCCGCCACTTCTTTAACCAGTTCCATGCCTTTATCAAAATTGCCGTTAATCTGAATAATGGTGGCGTCGTACATTAAGGTTTGCGCCAGTTTACCCAGGGCGATTTTGCCTTCGGGTATCAAAACAAAGGCTTTAATGCCTGCCCGTGCTGCGTAGGCAGCGGCTGACGCCGAGGTGTTGCCTGTCGAAGCGCAGATAATCGCCCGGCTGCCTTCTTCAACCGCTTTGGTCACGGCCATGGTCATGCCGCGGTCTTTAAATGATCCGGTCGGATTTAAACCTTCAAACTTGACATAAATGTCGACGTCCTTGCCTATCAAGCGGGGAATGTTTTGCAGTTGGATGAGCGGCGTATTGCCTTCGTTCAAGCTGATAATTCGAGTCGTTGCGCTGATAGGCAGACGGTTTCTATAGCGCTCAATTAAGCCGGTGTAGTGTTTATGTGTTGACATGTTTTTTATTTATTTCAAAGTTTCCAGGCGGATGCGATTGACTTTTCCGCTAACGGTTTTCAAGGCTTCGATTTCTGCAATCGCAGCATTCATTTCTTTTTCCAGCGTGATTTGCGTCAGCATTATAATCGGTATGGCTGTTTCCTCGCCTAAGGGTTCTTTCTGTATGATGGCTTCAATGCTGATGTGATGGTCCGCCAGTATCCGGGTTACGTCGGCCAATACTCCCGTTTTATCTTCCGCATTCAGGCGTAAATAATACGCTGTTTTAAAATGCTCCGGTGTTAAAACGGGAATGTCAGACAAAGAATCCGCCTGAAAAGCCAAGTGCGGCACGCGGTTTTCAGGGTCGCTGGTTAAGGCTCGGACAACATCGATAACATCGGCGACGACAGCTGAGGCGGTAGGTTCGGCACCGGCACCGGCGCCATAATAGAGGGTAGGACCGACGGCATCGCCTTTTACCACTATGGCATTCATTACGCCGTTGACATTGGCAATCAGCCTGCGTTCGGGGATCAAGGTCGGATGCACTCTTAATTCAATGCCTTCGGGGGTTTTTCTGGCAATGCCCAAGTGTTTGATGCGATAACCCAGTTGTTCGGCATACTCGACGTCGAGCCGGGTAATCCGGGTAATGCCTTCGGTATAAACCTTGTCAAACTGTAGCGGAATTCCGAAAGCTATTGATGCCAAAATAGTCAACTTATGCGCGGCATCAATGCCTTCCACGTCAAAGGCCGGATCCGCTTCAGCATAACCCAGGGCTTGCGCTTCAGTCAGGACTTCATCAAAATCCCGGCCTTTGTCACGCATTTCGGTCAGGATAAAATTGCCGGTGCCGTTGATGATTCCCGCCAGCCATTGAATATGATTGCCGCTTAAACCTTCGCGTATGGCTTTTATGATGGGAATACCCCCGGCAACAGCGGCTTCAAAAGCAACGATTACGCCTTTTTCACTGGCTTTGGCAAAAATCTCGTTACCGTGCAGCGCAATCAGGGATTTATTGGCAGTGACAACGTGTTTGCCGGTTTCTATGGCTTTTAAAACCATGTCTTTAACGGGACCCGAGCCACCGATCAATTCCAGAACAATATCGATTTCCGGATCGTTGATAATGTCCATTGGATCGGCGGTTAAAATGATGCCCTGGGTATCGCAAATCCGTTTCTTATCCAAATCCTTCGCCGAGGCGCGCGTTATAATGATTTCCCTGCCCGCCCTGCGGGCGATTTCCGCGGCGTTGCGTTTTAAGACATTGACTGTTCCCCCGCCGACAGTGCCCAGTCCTAACACACCTACTTTTACCGGTTTCAAATTAAGCTCCAGTTAAAAAATTGTTCATATTCTAAACGCGTGGAGGCGGCTTTAATCGCCCTCGAAGTTTTATCCGCCAACTAAAGCCCCCCGGCATAATTTACTATGCAAGACCGTCTTTTTTCATCATATAGCGAATACCGCGAATAGCCTGACGCGTGCGGTGCTCGTTTTCTATTAACCCGAATCTGACATGATCATCGCCGTACTTGCCAAAACCAATGCCAGGAGAGACGGCAACTTTTGCTTCCAACAGCAATTTTTTTGAAAATTCCAGAGAACCCATGGCCTGATAAGCTTCCGGTATTCTTGCCCAGACAAACATCGTCGCTTTCGGTTTTTCAACAGGCCATCCAACGGAATTCAATCCTTCGCATAAAACATCGCGTCTTCTTTTATACATCTTGGCGATTTCCTCCACGCAATCCTGCGGACCCTCGAGGGCGGCAATGGCAGCAATCTGAATGGGCGTAAACGTACCATAATCCAGATAGGATTTAATCCGCGCCAACGCGGAAACCAACTCCTTGTTGCCGCACATAAAACCCACGCGCCAACCCGGCATGTTATAACTTTTGGACATGGAAAAAAATTCCACGGCAATATCTTTCGCGCCTTTGACCTGAAGTATCGATGGGGCTTTATAACCGTCAAAAACAATATCCGCATAAGCAATATCCTGCACTACCCAGATATTATTTTCCTTAGCCACGGCGATAATTTTTTCAAAAAAATCCAGCTCCACGCATTGACTGGTCGGATTTCCCGGAAAATTCAGGATCAGCATTTTGGGTTTGGGCCATGAATCAATAATGGCTTTTTCCAGCTCATCAAAAAAATCACTTCCTGGAACCATTGGCACATGCCTTAAATCCGCGCCGGCAATCACCACGCCGTAAGGGTGAATAGGGTAGGCGGGATTTGGCACCAGCACGACATCCCCCGGCCCCAGCGTGGCTAACGCCAAATGCGCCAGACCTTCTTTAGAGCCAATCGTGACAATGGCTTCGGTTTCAGGGTCCAGGTCGACATCAAAACGGGTTTTATACCAGTTACAGATGGCTTTTCTTAACCGGGGAATGCCTTTTGACATTGAATAGCGATGAGTATCGGGCCGCAGTGTCGCTTCAACCATTTTATCGACAATGTGCTTGGGCGTGGGCTGATCGGGGTTTCCCATGCCAAAATCGATAATGTCTTCTCCCGCCGCACGGGCTTTGGCTTTTAGCTCATTTACAATGTTAAAAACGTAGGGAGGTAAACGACTTATTCTATGAAATTCTTCCATTAACAGCTCTTGAGCAACCCGGGTATATGTGAGATTAAAATAACATAGCTTCTCACCAAATCTTCAATGCTTTAGAATCCTCGAAGGCCTAAATTCTGCAAATAATGAGAAAACTGCAAAAAAAACAGCTTAAAGTACTGGTGTTAACAGTTTCTGTCAAACAATAATAGCAGTACTTGATTTTGTTTAATGGACTGCTTTAAGTCTGTCTGGCTAGCGCTTCAAGGACAATACCTGTTCAACGCGCCTCAAGTCTTCCCAGGTATCCACGCCTGCTTCCGGGGTTGTTTCGACCAGTTTCACCAATACCGCTTCGCCGTGCCATAGAATCCTGAGTTGTTCCAGTGCTTCAACCGGCTCAAGTGGTGACGGCTCCCAGGAACAATAACGGTTTAAAAAATCGACTGTATAGGCATACAGTCCGATATGCCGGAGATAAGGGAATGTCCCGGATGGTTTCTTTCCTTGTCGGGCAAAGGCGTCTCTCTCCCAGGGAATTGGCGCGCGGCTAAAATAAAGTGCATAGCCGTCTTTATTCACTACAACCTTGACTGCATTCGGATTAAATATTTCTTCTGAATCGATGATTTTGGCAGCCAGTGTTGCTATGCCCGCCTGTCTCTGACCCGCCAGGGCAACAGCCGCATCACGAATAATTGCGGGCGGGATAAGCGGTTCATCACCCTGCAGGTTTACGATGATTTCATTACCTGGCCAAGCGCATCGGTGCGCGACCTCGGCGATTCTTTCCGTGCCGCTTTGATGGTCTTGACGCGTCATCACTGCTTTAATGCCCAAATCAAAAACGGTTTGAAAAATCCGCCGATCATCGGTTGCAACGATAACTTCCTCGGCGCCTGCTTCCCGGGCCCGCTCGCAAACATGAACAATCATAGGCTTGCCGGCAATAGCCAATAACGGTTTGCCAGGCAATCTGCTTGAGGCGTAACGAGCCGGGATAACTACTTTAAAACGCAGACTCATTTATATAACGCGTCAGTTTCTTCGCTGCTTAACTCGCGGGCTTCATCTTCAAGCATGACGGGAATATCATCGCGGATTGGAAAAGCGAGGCGATCCGCTCTGCATATCAATTCTTCCTTGACTTTATCATAGCGCAACGGACTCTTGCATAACGGACATGCCAAAATATCGAGTAATTTTTTATCTATCATGCTTTTCTCTTAGTAAGTTTAATAATTGTTCAGAAAAAACGGCATCAGGAACGGCTTTTACCGGAAGATACCAATGCTGAGTTCCTGCAAATTCTGTGCATTTTACCGCATCTTTTTCAGTCATTAACACCGGTTTGTTGTCGCCAAATTCAATATCGTGACGCTGAAATGGATAATGATCCGGAAAACTATGGGTTGTGCAGATCAATCCAGCACCTTCAAGCAGCTTAAAAAATCGCTCAGGATTACCTATGCCGGCTAATGCATGACAGTCAACTGCATTAAATTCTTGCAACGGTTTTTGCTCTCCGGTAGCCAGATTAACCAGCTTTTCACCGGCAAGCTGCATGGAAAATTCATGCTCTTCGTATTTTTCGCCATTTACGATGACGAAATCGACACTTTGTAATCTTTCTATGGGTTCGCGCAAGGGGCCGGCAGGTAAGCAGTATCCGTTTCCAAAGCGCCTTTCTCCATCAATGACAGCAATTTCAATATCTCTGTTCAAGGCATAATGTTGTAGACCATCATCGGATAGAATCACATCGCAATCGGCCAGTTTGAGCAACATGCTTGCCGAGTCTACCCGCAGTGGGCCGACAGCCATCGGACATCCGCTTTCCTTAGCTATTAACAATGCTTCATCACCAACAGTTCCGGCATCACTGTCAGCAGTGACCCATTGCGGCCAAGTTGCTGATCGCCCCCGGTAGCCTCGACTGATGATGCCGGGCTTAAATCCCGCATTTTTAAGAAACCCGGCCATCCAGATGATTAACGGTGTTTTACCTGTGCCGCCGACAGTAATGTTGCCTACTACGATAACCGGAACAGGCAAGGTATGTGTTTTAAGTATGCCCAGGCGATACAGGAACTTTCTAAATTTGGCCGCATCGCTGAATAAAAAGCCCAATGGCATCAGGCAAACACTAAGAAAAGGGTCTTTATACCAAATGTCAAGCAGCCAACGGGACAGTGTTTTTTTCATTTTTCACTCGATGGATATTGAGTTGAAAAAGTGATTTGACTGAAGCCCGCTTGACCTGCGGCATCCAGTGCAGTGATTACCGCTTTGGTAGGGGTATTGTCATCGGCATTAATAACAAAAGGGACATCTTTTGAATGTTCTGCGAGCTTAGCTATCTCCTGTTTTAAACTTTCTCTGGTCTGAGCAACAAGTTCATGAGGATTATTATTTTCATCTTTAAGAAAATAAGCGCCCTGTTCATCAATAGTCAAAGTGACTACTCTAGGATTTTGTTCCGCTTCCGCCCCTACCGCTTCAGGCAGCGTGACTTTGACTTCTGTTTGCCGGTTAAAGGTCGTTGTCACCATAAAGAAAATCAGCAACAAAAATACCACATCGATCATAGGAGTCATCGAGAGCTCAAGTTTCTCCTTTTTCTTTCTTTGAAATTTCATCAGGGTTCCTCACGGTCGCCATGCAATATATCGATCAGCTTTAAAGCTTCCTCTTCCATGTAGACGACATATTCATCCACCAGTCTTTCAAAATAACGATGAAAAATTAGGCTGGGAATGGCCACAGTCAGCCCCGCTGCCGTAGTAATCAGTGCGACTGAAATCCCGCCCGCCAAAACTGTCGGGTCGCCAACGCCAACCGTAGTGATCGCGGAAAACACCTGGATCATGCCAAATACCGTTCCTAATAGACCCAGCAAGGGGGTGATGGCTGCAATAGTGCCCAGGGTATTGAGGTAAAGCTCTAAGTCATGCACGACCTTTCTACCGGATTCTTCAATACATTCTTTCATGACAGCCCTGCCGTGGTGACTGTTTGCAAGACCGGCCGCTAAAATACAACCTAGAGGCGAGCTGGTTTTTAAGCGCCGCAAGACAACGTCGTCCAGCTTTTTATCCCGGAATAATTTCCAGACCTGGGGAACCAATTCCGGAGGTAATATTTTCTTTTTTTGTAATGACCAGAACCGCTCGATGATGATGCCCATGGCTCCAATTGAGCACAAAATGATGGGCAACATCAACCAGCCGCCGCTTTTTATAATTTCAAACACATTGTTTCCAGAAAAAGTAAATTAAGGGTCAAAGGGCATGGAAGCAATTTTAAAACGCTCATGGAGAACGGGTTGCCCATGTAAAGATTTGGCCTTATTTTAACCTAATGCAAGCTTATTTTCCCTGCCTACCCAGATATAAGCAATCACAAAGGCAAAACAGCAACATAATGCCGCCATTGAAAAAACAAACTGCGAGCCCAGCAAGTCCCAGTAATAGCCGCTGAAAAGACTGCCGCAACCCCCGCCTAAACCAAAGCTGAGGCTGTTGTACAAAGCCTGTCCTTTGCCCTGATGTTGTCCGCCAAAATAAAGATGTACCAGGTGTATGGCGACAACATGGGTGCAGCCAAAGGTCGCGGCATGTAATAATTGGGCAAAAATTAACAAGCTCAAGTAATCAGCGCACCAGCCTATAATTAGCCAGCGGACCGTTGCCAATATCAAGCTGGGCAATAAAATGGCTCTTAACGAAAAGCGGTTTAACAAGCGCCTCATGTAAATAAATAGGACTATCTCCGCCAAAACGCCAAGCGCCCAGAGTAAGCCTGTAACAGACGTCGAATAATGATTGTGCTTTAAATACATCGAATAAAAAACGTAATAGGGCGAATGCGCCGCCTGCACGAGAATGTAAACCATAAAAAAGGCTAGGACTTCAGGTTTTTTTATGATTTGCAGCACACCGAGCCGGACTGACTCGTGGCTAAGGTATTTGGCCTCTGGGGTAATCAAGGTAACCCACCAGTTTAAAATCAGCAAGGCTATAATGACAAATGGAAGCAGTGCAACCGGCTGGCTGTCGAGAAACCAGCCGATACCGGTTACCATCACGATAAAACCGATCGACCCCCATATTCTTATTTTACTATAGCGATGAGATTCATTTTTTAGATGGAACAATGTTACCGCTTCAAATTGCGGCAACACTGCATTCCAAAAAAAACTGAAAGCTATGGTTGTCCAGGCAAACCAGAAATAATGTTGAGCAAATAAAAAACCGGCAAAGAGTAAGGCGGCAAAAAATGCAGCAATACGGATTATTCGTAAACTTTTTCCGGTATGGTCGGCAATCCAGCCCCATAAATTGGGAGCGATGATTTTTGTGCCGACCAGCATCGCGGAAAGTTCGCCAATTTCAACGGGGTTAAAACCACTCGCTTTTAAATAGAGGCTCCAGTAAGGTAAAAAAGCGCCTAAGGTGGCAAAATAAAAGAAATAGAAACCTGACAGACGCCAGTACGGAACAGACATTTAAATAACATCAAAAATCAGCACGGATAACGCAAAGCTAACCGGGCACGGCCATGAAAGCGTCAAATAACCACGCTCCTATTGAGCGTTGGGTTGGGCATTTTACTTTGTGAATTTAACAAATAAAACGTTAAGGCTATATCATTCGATGCGTTCAACAAGATCTCTTAAGTTTGGCACTTGCCTGTCGAGTTGGCTTTGATTAACGGTTATCGTTACCCCCGCTACTCTTCTTTGACCCGCTGTAAGAATGCCTATAGGAATTCCCAAGGAACCTGAAACTACAGAGGCAGTATTTGCATCGTTCACCTCAGCTTGAAACATATTCTTAAAAGATTTTTTATTTGTTGGTCTGGTCGCTCCAGATGGGTGTATACAAAAAGGGGTGTTACTTGATTGCCATACAGAATAAATTTCATCGCTAATTTCATTAACAACTGTTTTAAATGCCGAAGCCGATGAATTATTCATTTGTGTCAATCTATTACCTATGTACATATAAATTTCAGGTAATGACATATTATATCTATTAGACTCAAGGTAAAACTCTGATTGCGTGTCACCTAATTGCCGTCTTTGCCCGTACACGAGCGATAAAACAGCTTTGATAGCTCTTTTTGATGAACCGTCCGCAGAAAATGGGATTAACAATCTTTCTGCTGCGGTTAATGCCAATTCGGTATAAATTGAAAAACTTGGGTTGCAATCAATAAAAATACAGCAATCTTCATCATTCCATGAACGCTTAATATCTGAAATTAAGTCTGTTATCCACAAGTGAACTATTCGCCAAGCATCATTAGGGCCTGGATTTGTTGCACTGGACACCCGTGATGATTGAAGCTCTAGCTTTTCATCGCCTACGACAAGATATACGTTGGCTGGTACTTTATTGTTATATTGAATAACTTGAGTTATATACCCAGCACCTGAATTTGTTGGTACATAAGGGCTTCGAATTCTATCGTCAATATACCCAGAGATAGTTTTTCTTGATTGTTGCCCATGAATATTATTCAGATGTTTTTCACCATCCTCCATTCCACCAAGTAACATAGATGATGAGTTTGCTTGCGGACACAAATCAACCACCAGCACTTTTTTATTTGGGTGTTGGCGGGCATATTCAGATGCCAATTGGAAGGTTAAGTAACTTTTACCGACCCCCCCTTTGTTGTTCCAGATTGCGTAGATAGCCATGTTTTAGATTCCTCATACTTTGTTGTAGTTGCGTGTATTGTAGCTAAACATGGCCTATTACTGTTAATAATGTATTTATGATTGCGAGAAGTATGAAGTTTTTTACCTAATGTGGATTGGAACGGATTATCACGGATAAGGATATAAATCCGCGTAAATCTGTTTTATCCGTGTCGTCCGTGTGCTAACTTACTTTTTTTGTCATCTTAAAATAGGTAATCCAGACTGAACGCCAAAGTTTTGCGCACGGTGACGCAGAAAATGATCCATAAGAACAATTGCCATCATCGCTTCTGCAATCGGGGTGGCGCGTATGCCGACACAAGGATCATGGCGGCCTTCGGTGATCACATCGATTGCTTCGCCTTGCTGATTGATGCTTTTACCCGGCAGCCGCAAGCTGGAGGTGGGTTTTAATGCGATGCTGGCAGTAACGTCCTGACCGCTGGAAATGCCGCCCAATATGCCGCCGGCATGATTACTCAAAAACCCTCCTGGCGTCATTTCATCGCGAAACTGCGTGCCTTTGCTGTCGATGCAAGCAAATCCATCGCCGATTTCCACGCCCTTTACGGCATTAATGCTCATCAGAGCGTGGGCCAAATCGGCATCGAGACGGTCAAAGATGGGTTCACCTAACCCCGGCGGGACGTTGGTCGCCACCACCTCAATTCTCGCGCCGATCGATTCGCCTTCCTTGCGCAAGGCATCCATATAAGCTTCCAATTCCGGGACTTTATCCGGGTCAGGGCAGAAGAAAGGGTTGCTGTCGATAATGGACCAATCAAGTTTTTCAATTTTAATCGGCCCCAGTTGCGATAAATAGCCGCGGATTTCCATGCCCGCCTGCTCTTTGAGATATTTTTTGGCTATGCCGCCGGCGGCAACGCGCATAGCTGTTTCACGCGCGGATGAACGTCCGCCGCCGCGATAATCTCTAAAACCGTACTTCTGCTGGTAAGTATAATCCGCGTGACCGGGTCTGAATGCGCCGGCAATTTTTGAATAATCTTTTGAGCGTTGATCGGTATTTTCAATTATTAGGCCAATCGGCGTGCCTGTGGTTTTACCTTCAAACACACCCGACAGAATTTTCACTAAATCGGCTTCACGCCGCTGCGTAGTGTGTCTTGAAGTGCCCGGTTTTCTGCGATCAAGATCCTGCTGTAAATCGGCTTCAGTCAATGCCAATCCCGGAGGACAGCCGTCAACGATACACCCTATGGCAGGGCCATGACTTTCGCCAAACGAAGTGACGGTAAATAGTTTTCCTATTGTGTTTCCAGACATATTTAAAGTGGAGCCGATAAAAATAATTCGTGATAGAAATGAACCTGTTCAGCAGTCAGCAAAAAAACGCCATCTCCGCCCCGTTCAAAGTCCAGCCAGTAAAAAGGCACATCCGGAAAGGTGTTCTGTAGTGTTTGTGCGCTGCTGCCTACTTCAACGATTAAAATTCCCTGTTCTGCTAAATAATCATCGGCATCAACAAGAATGCGAAGAACAATATCCAGGCCCGTTTGACCGGCTTTTAACCCAATATCCGGTTCCGCATGAAATTCCCGCGGCAACTGTTCCCATTCTTCTCGGCACACATACGGCGGATTACTGACGATGACATCGTATAGAACAGCAGGCAATTCTGTAAATAAATCCGACTGATAGAGTTTTACCTGCTCGGATATTTGATGGTTTTCAATATTGATTGCAGCGACAGCCAGCGCTTCGGCCGACAAATCCACTGCATCTACCAAGGCATCGGGAAAAGCGTAAGCACAGGCGATAGCAATGCAGCCACTGCCGGTACATAAATCCAGAATGCGCCCCATTTGTTCTTCATCTACCCATGGAGAAAAGCGTTGTTCGATTAATTCAGCGATGGGCGATCTGGGCACCAATACCCTGTGATCGACATAAAACGATAAGCCGGCAAAAACAGCTTCATTTGTCAAATAAGAAGCTGGAATAAGTTCATTAATCCGCCTGTCGATAATATCAATGACAGCCCGGCGCTCATCCATCGTTAGAACTGTATTCAGATAAGCCTCCGCCAGATTATAAGGCTGATAGACGGTATGCAATATTAGCGCCGCCGCTTCATCAAGCGCGGTAACAGTCCCTTGACCGAAACTGACCCCGGCTTTTGTAAACCGGCTAGCCGCCCAGCGTATGTAATCGCGCAGGGTTGTTAATGTGCTTAAAACTTCAATGGGGGTTGTTTGCATTATTTTACAAAGTTATCTGAATACACTGGGCTCAAATTGAAGAGAGATTTTAAACCAAATGGGCATAAGGGTGTTATGTTAAGTTGCCAATGACAGATGAAATGTCTTCGTTGGCTTAGCCCCCACTTTTCTTCGTGCCACGGCTAAAGAAAGAAAAATAGCGCACCAAACGATTAAAGTTGCCTATCCGGGAGGATATGCCGTTGTCAGGCCGGACGGCTAAGAGCAATTGGCCGCACAGTATGATTTCTAACATGATTTTATTTTGGCTAATGCGACAACTTGATTTTTATTAACGCCCCTGGCGAGGGCGGAGTTGTTGCTGCCGATCTAGAAATTATGAAAACGGCGGATCAAGTCCGCCGTTTGTTTGATGGTTATTCAAATAACGGGTATTTAACTTGAATTGATATACCCATTATCTAAATTGTATAAAGCATGGCTTACTTATCAATTTTAAGCGCCAAAAAGGCAGGGCTTCCACGGCGCTGAACTAAAAGAGCGACCGACTTTCCTGCCGGGAGGCTTTTGGCGATCTTTTCAAAATCAGCGACATTGGCAATAACCACATTACCTATGCGTAAAATCACATCGCCAGATTGGATACCGGCATTCTTGGCCGGACCATTGCCGACATTCTGAACTAATACACCGCCTTTAACAACCTGCAATGCTTCTCTTTCCTGATCGCTTAAATTGGTAACGTTAACCCCTAGTCTGTTAGTGGGTTTCTTGGACTTCTCGGTTTTGGTTTCGGCCGCTTTATCAACCTGATCGGGTAAAAGTCCTACGTTGAAAGTTATGGTTTGTTCCTCGCCTTGTCTCAGAATTTTTAGAGTTGCCTTCTCGTTGATAGGCGTCATGCCTACCATGGGCGGCAAATCACCAGAGTTTTCAATAGGTTGACCGTTAAACTCGGTGATAATATCACCAATCTGCAATTGCGCTTTTTCTGCTGGACTGCCGGGAATCACTTTGGAAATTAAGGCGCCCTGTGGTTTTTTCATGCCGAATGATTCAGCCAGTTCCCTGGTCACATCCTGAATCTGAACGCCCAACCAGCCATGCTGGGCTTTACCGGTCTTTTTAATTTGTTCAACAACATTCATCACTACATCCATTGGAATAGCAAATGAAAGTCCCATATAGCCTCCGGTACGGCTATAGATCTGGGAATTTATGCCAACAACCTTACCATTCATATTAAACAATGGACCGCCTGAATTGCCCGGATTGATCGCCACGTCCGTCTGGATAAACGGCACGTAATTGCCCCCAGGCAAGCTGCGTCCTTTAGCGCTGACGATACCTTGCGTCACTGATTCTTCAAAGCCAAACGGTGAGCCGATAGCCAAGACCCATTCGCCTACCAGTAATTTGTTGGGGTCGCCAATAGTGACTGCCGGTAAATCAGTGGCATCAACTTTTAATAGTGCAACATCGGTACGCGCATCGGAGCCTATAAGCTTGGCTGCCAGTTCGCGTCTATCAAAAAATCTAACAATAATTTCATCGGCGTCTTTTACGACATGATAATTTGTTAATATATAGCCATCCTTGGAAAGGATAAAACCGGATCCCAATGACTGGGTTTCTCCGCCCCCATAGCCGCCATCAGGATTATTAAAGAAATGTTTAAATAATTCCTCCATTTCAGGAGGCATTCCCTCAGGGATGGGAACTTCTTTCTGAGCGTTTTCAGCTACTTCGGGTTTGGCTTTCTGGGTAGTGCTGATATTGACTACCGCCGCCCGATTGTCTTTTACCAGTTCGGTAAAATCGGGCAATTGCGCTAATACATTTTGATTAAAAAGGAAAACCAGAAAAACACACCAGCCTAGTTTCTTAAACATAAAATCTCCATTCCCTAACATTGATAAAATAGTTGTGTTACGTAAAACCATGAATCTCGCTACCTATATTTGCTGCGCTGCTATATGACGGAAAAATGCCATCCGGCAAGAAGCTTTCAATATTTCTACCTTCCGTGCCGCATGGATGCCGGAAATGTTGATTGCATCCGGCGCAAACATGATGATTTAATCCTTCGGATCCCGAAGCTTTATACCTTCTGCAATAAATTTGACTGTTTCAGCAGGCACTTCACCCAATACGGTAATCTGATAATTTTTTATTGTCCGGCTATAGGAATTAATTGCGCCGACTGATTGAAGACCGGGCTGCATTGCCGGACTTTTGTTTTCCATATAAATCGACACGGAAGTAAAGCCATCACTTAGCAAAAGGTGATCAACAGGCTGCTCGGAGTTATGCATAGGTCTACGAGAAAAGAAAATTTCACGGAAACCCTTTGGGAGCTTGGTTACAACAAAGTCTGCCTGATCCGGGGATTGTGTTTGTGACTGATGGATATGCTGGGCCGGATAGACAGAGTCCAGCAACTTGACATCGACAAAAGGCAGTGAGTCTTTAACTTCAATGTCGGTAAAAACAACCTGCTCCAGGAGATCGCTTGAATTATCATAGACTGCCGCTTTAAGAGGTAAAAATTGTTGTTTTTCTACCCATATCTTTCTCGGATACCTTGCGTTATCTTTTGGTTGGATAGCAACAACATAGCTTGGCAGCATGGCGACATCTTCCTCGCCAACGATATCGAACTGATAAATATCTCCCATTTCATCCAGATTGTTAGGGACATCAACCAGGAAGGAACGTTCAAAAGGCCGATGATCGACAATTGTCTGGTGCGTTTCCTTAAAGAAACAACTTACTTTGCCAGCCCCTCTGATAATTTCGCGCAACGGGGAGTTTAACGACAAAAGACGTTCCTGCTGGACGCCATTTTTAGCCGCGTGGACATATTTCATTGGTTCCAGTTTGCCATTTTTAAGAAAAGCAACCGTACCCTCATAGTTCAAGACGTCCATGGCGTGGTTCATTTTCATCAAGATCTGCTGGCCATTAAGATCCGGTTCTCTTGCCGAGACAATATCTATTGACAAGAGCAAGACAACGAAAAAACGCTTAACCGGTGTCATTTGCGGCTATATGACGTTACTCTGGCAAAAGGCTGGAAATTAGCCTCGCCATTCGTATACACACTACTGTTATGCGCCTGAAGATAATCATTAATGCGTTTATTGAGTGGATATTGCTTAGCATCAACGGGTTTGCCTGATTGATCCGGTAGCTGATTCTGCGCTACCTGGAGTGCTGTTGATACGGCCTTGGGATGCTGAGACGGGTTATTTGCATAACGCCCGGTAATTACCGCAACAAGAGCGATAGATGCAGCCATGGCAATTTTTTTATGATTCTGCTGGAATGATTTCTTTTGAGGCAATAAATAAACGGGTTCTTGCTGGATTTGTTGACGTATTTTTGTTGAAAAATCGGTTTTGGTTAATAAAAAGGTTTCTGTTTTCATGGCATGACTTATAGCCTGATAACGGCTAAACTTGTCTTGCAATTCAGGCTGTGATTGCATTTTTTTCAATAAATGCAATGCGTCGTTGTGATCGAGTTCATCATCCAGAAATTGAGATATTTTTTGATTTAAATCTTCAGGCATCAAAAATCACCGTGTTCGAGCAAAGGGTTTAATTTATTATCGATCGCCTCACGCGCTCTAAAAATGCGTGACCGTACCGTACCAACCGGACAATCCATTGCTTCAGCAATTTCTTCGTAGCTCATGCCTTCAAACTCACGCAACATAATAGCTGTGCGCATTTCTTCGGGTAGCTTATCAATTGCTGTTTTAATTGCGTCAATTATTTCATCGTTTAATAACAGTCTCTCGGGCGTTTCCATACCCTGCAACTGTGGTGCATTGCCAAGGGTTTCCGCGTCATGCACATCTACTTCATAATCAGAGCTTCTTCTTGAACGTGACACCAGATAGTTTTTTGCTGTATTAATGGCTATACGATACAACCACGTATAAAAAGCAGAATCTCCCCGGAAATTGCCCATCGCCCGATAGGCTTTAATAAAAGCTTCCTGAGCTACATCCTGGGCCTCGCTCGGGTCTTTAACGAAGCGATTAACCAGTTGAATTATTTTATGCTGATACCTAACCACTAAAAGATCAAATGCGGATTTATCGCCTCGTTGCACTCGCAATACAAGATCTTCGTCTAGTTGTTCGCTGTACTTATTATGATTGCTCACTATTGCTCTTTAAATTCGCTTAAATGGACAAACACAATCGCATAAAGTTCTATTATTTACAAAAATTGTGCTATCGCTCCAAAAAGCGTTATTATCCCTAAAGAATGATCACTAAGCCACAATCTTCCTAATTAGTTAATGAAAATTTTCTTTACTTTGACCCGTGGGTTTTAACAAACTAAATCTTATATGCCCAATTCACACAAATATGACGTCCTTATTATTGGCAGTGGCGGTGCAGGTCTAAGTTTAGCACTTAGACTGGCTGATCACCCAACCAGCGTTGCGGTATTGTCGAAATTCGCACTAACCTCCAGCAGCACCTATTATGCTCAGGGCGGCATCTCTGCAGTATTTGATGCCGAAGATTCCCTTGAGTCTCATATTGAAGATACGCTGGATGCCGGTGCAGGACTCTGTAACCCTGAAATTGTCAGACTTACCGTTACTCACGGGAAAAGCTCTATCGACTGGCTCCGCGAACAAGGCGTTGTTTTTACTGAGGAGCAAAACCAGGCTGGCGAAATGCATCTGCATTTAAACCGCGAAGGAGGGCATTCTCACCGGCGTGTTGTGCATTCCGCGGATGCAACCGGCAAGGCTGTATCGCTATCGCTTATCGAGCGTGCGCAGGAACATCCCAACATCGAATTATTTGAACATCATAGTGTTGTCGAATTAATCACCGCCCCTGCATCGGATCAAACCGGGAAACAAGTATTGGGCGCCTATGTCCTGGATACTAAAAAAAGCCGGGTTAAAACGATGTCCGCTCGCGTCGTTGTTCTGGCGACAGGCGGCGCAAACATGGCTTACATTTACAGCACCAATCCGCACAGTTCGACTGGCGACGGTATTGCGCTGGCATGGCGCGCCGGCTGCCGCGTCAGTAACATGGAGTTTATGCAGTTCCATCCGACCTGCCTTTATCATCCGCAAGCCCGCTCTTTTCTAATCAGTGAAGCATTAAGAGGCGAAGGCGGCAGGCTGATTTTGCCGGACGGCTCCGCTTTTATGCAAGATTTTGACCCAAGAGGTGAACTGGCGCCCCGGGATATTGTTGCCAGAGCCATCGATCACGAAATGAAAAAGCGCGGTATAGACTGCGTTTATCTTGATATCAGCCATAAATCAGAGGACTTCATACGCGAGCATTTTCCTACGATTTACCAGCAATGTCTCGAATTTGGCATTGATATCACCAAGCAACCGATACCTGTTGTTCCGGCAGCGCATTACACCTGCGGCGGCGTTTTAACGGACAGCTATGCCCGCACCGACATAAAAAACCTTTATGCCGTTGGCGAAGTGGCTTGCACCGGCCTGCACGGCGCTAACCGCATGGCCAGCAACTCGTTGCTCGAATGCCTGGTTTTTGCCGAACGGGCCAGTGAAGATATTTTATTAAAACTTCCCAACATCCCACCTGTTCCAAAACTCCCCGACTGGGATGAATCGAAAGTCAGCGACTCCGATGAAGAAGTAGTTGTTTCACACAACTGGAACGAACTGCGCAATTTCATGTGGGACTACGTTGGCATCGTCAGAACCGATAAGCGGCTCAGCCGGGCAATGAATCGAGTAGAACTGCTTAAAAAAGAAATAGCCGAATATTACGGCAATTTTCGTGTCACCAGTGATTTACTGGAATTGCGCAATCTGGTCATCGTCGCCGAATTAATAATACGTTGCGCGCAACAACGCAAGGAAAGCCGCGGCCTGCATTACACACTGGATTATCCGGAAACGGATAATAGCAACCCCCCGCAAAACACCGTTCTTAAGCCTTGAGCAAAAAACCTGGCTATTTATTCACACGGAGTACAAGAAGACAGATTCCTCACCACGAAGACACGAAGAACACGAAGTTTTTAGCTTGGTTTTTCTGCGTGGTTTTAAGGTATTAATCCAAAATAAGTATTGTTTCACGCTTTAGTGTTCCCATTCATCATGCAGTGTTTCAAGCAGTTGTTCAACATGTTCTAGCCGGCTGACACCAAAAAACTGTTCCGGCTTGAAGTCGGTTTTTTTCGGTATCAACTGGCAATACAGGAAAAACAATGATTTACGCTGTTTCAGAACTGAAGTCATCGGGAGTATCGATTAGCTCTTTCAGTTTTTTGGTTTCGATAACTTGTCTTATAGCTTACATTATTATTTTTCTCTCCCAAGAGTGAAAAATATGTCAGATTACGCTTCGCTAATCCAACCTACGAACATCCGTCTTATTGTAAACGGCGGGCTAAAAAGTCTACCAACCCTATCTGGCTAGGCATAATGTACATCATCGCGAAAAAATCGCAAATATCGACTCCGGCAAATTCACAAGCCGCACCTCGCGGCAATTGACCTGATTGTAACATCAGCAATGCTGCATACAACTTAATCTGCTGGGCTATTTGGTTTTGATTCTGACCTTGGATGTATTGATCAGGGATTCTAACGTAAGCAGCATGGTGTTAGCCTTGAATTATGATCTTGATGCTTAATCTTACAGAAAAAAAGATGGATACATTAATATTGTCAGATTTGCTTTGGCTTAATAATATGAACAGCTCATAATTTTGAATCAATCATTGTGTACCCTAAGCACTTATAACCAGTTTTTCGTTTCTCGCTCATCTTGTCTAAAATCGGTACGTTGCTATCTACATAGTCGTAAATCCTGACTTCGATTTTTGCATGATGTAGGCGGTGCAGTCTTCCAACATACTGCGCCAATGTGCCTTTCCAGGAAATCGGCATGACCAGAAATAGTGTGTCCAGTCTGGCATCATCAAATCCTTCACCCAGATAGCGTCCTGTAGCAATAATAATCCGCTCTTCATCATCGGGAATACTTTGCAGAGCGTCTTGCAATTGCTTACGTTGCCGAACACTCATACCACCTTGCATTACGAAAACATTTTTTGCAAATGCCTTGATCTGCTCGGCCAATAGTAACACATGCTCTTTCCTCTCAGTTAACACAATCGGCGAACGTCCTTCAGCTAAAGCTTTTTTGATGTCGTCAAGAATAAACTGATTACGCTGTAGATCAACAACCAGTGCTTGATAAATCTCATGAATCGATATATGACCAATGGCGCTTTGAGGCATTATGAACGTCGTTTTGCGTTGTGTTACATAATGATCAAAAGGTCTTGCTAAAGCCTGCTGTTTAGCGTTGACCTGATAGCGAACGGGTCCGCACTGCATAAATATAATAGGATGGTGTCCATCTTTTCGAGTTAAGGTTGCCGATAGTCCCAGGACATATTTTGCTTTGCAAGCCTTAGCAACAGATTCAAAGCTGACTGCGGATAAATGATGGCATTCATCAAAAATGACTAGTCCATAATTAGCTACCAAATCGTTTACAGTATGATTTTTGGTTAAGCTTTGCATAATGGCGACATCAATAACACCATTAGGCTTATTTCTGCCACCACCGATTTTGCCCACCTGTTTTTTGGGTACATTCAAAAACATTTCAATACGTTCCAGCCATTGATCTAAAAGCTGACGACGATGAACGATAATCAACGTATTGACCTGTCGCTTTGCAAGAACATGGAGCGCAACCACTGTTTTACCGAAAGCCGTCGTGGCAGAGAGCGTCCCAATATCGTGTTCGAGTAGTTTATTTGCTGCCTGAGTTTGCTCGTCTGTTAACTGCCCCAGAAACTGCAAGTCTGGGATTTTGTTTCCTGAAAACCGTTCATCCCGAGTCACGGGTTTGATTTTTAGTTCTCCAAGAAGATTTATTAACTCATCCTGACACCCTCTTGGTAAGGCAATATGCTGTGAGTAATACTCGGCACAAGAAATGATTCTAGGCTTATCAAAAGTCGACAAGCGCATGGCTTGATTTTTATAAAACTCCGGATTCTGAAATGCGGCAAGGCGAATAATCCTGCTTTGCAGCGCTGTGGGTAAATTGCTTTTATCGATGAAAAGCTGATTGCCCAAAGTAATGGTTACGCGTTTAGGAAGGGATTCATAAAGGCTGATTTCTTTGATTTTGCGTGAAGGTGGCATTTTCCAGGGTTCACCGTCCTCTTCATTAATGGGAAGTTTCACCCCCAAAATACTATTTTGCTGTTCAGCCATCTCAATTAACTGATTTAGTTCATTAAGAGTTATCCGCTTGATAGTCGATAAATAAGCCCATTGATCGGCATAACCGACAAAGTTGTCATCTACAAATACACTGTTGCCCTGTTCACGAGGCTTTTTCTGCAAGGGTAAGGCAATGAGATTACCAAAGCCGCCTTTCGGCAAAGTATCCTGATTGGGAAATAATCGATCATAAGATTCAAAACCTAATTCTGGATGTTTATCCATGGCTTGAGTTAACAGGTAAGAGCCTAGTTTCCTGGCGTCTATGGCAAAAACTGCATCGCTAAAAAATAACCAAACATGTGCGCCTTTGCCAGACCTTGATTTTTCAATGCTATACGGAATATTGTTTTCTTTACAGGCAGAGGCAAACGCACTGACATCCAGCTGCCAAGTGGCTTTGTCAAAATCAGCTGCCAGAAACCAGCAGCGCTCATCCTGCATCAAGGGGTAAACCCCGATAACAAAATCAGCTTTAGGATTAAGCGGGTTGTCTGTACCTGCCAAGTGGTTTGCAATTACTTGGTCGCTACGTGGAAGAAATGAACGGAACTGGCAGTCACCACATTTGATGCGCGGCTTTTCACAGACATTGGGTTTCCATTCATTCGAACAAGCCGGTGAATAACCAGATTTACCCGTATTACTGTTTTCCCAACGTTTTGGATACACATCATCGCGTCCTTTGAACAGATCACGAAACAGGTTGACCTTGTCTTTACTGGATGATTGCTGGGTAACTGTTGCCCTAACTATGAGTTGAGTTAGGCTTTGTTGTTGCTGGTGCTGCTGATTTTTTAATTTACTTAACGCATGAAACAGTGATTCACGTTCAGTATCTATCTCTTGAATTTTTTGCTCCAATGCCGCGATTCGTTGCTCAAAATTGCTCATAAAATTTGTTAAGCAGTATTGTACGGCCCAAGAAAACGCACGCCGTTGAAATGAATAAGGTGCGATGGTGCATCAGCCACCCAAACTTCAGTTTCCCATGCGATTTCGCCTAGATACCGACTCATAATGGAGCGGTTCGGGAATGCGGTCACATAGACTAATCCGGCTGTTGATCCAGCGAACAGCTTGGTCAGTTCTGCGTGTCGCTTGCCATCGACAGGGCCATGACTGGTGACAGACTCGATTAGCAACAGCCAATTTTTCTCGACGAAGTGGAGCACCACGTCAGGCATCTTGCCGTGTGAATCCACATCGACACCGAGCTCGTCCAACAAGACCGCATCGAAGTACCCCCACTTGTCGCCAGTGTCACCGGCATAGACCAGTACGCTACCGGGCGCGAAGCGCGGACCGAATTCTTCCACGATGGCACGAATCAACTCGCTGTGCTCGCCTGGACTGAGGGTGATTTTCTTGCCCGGTGCAATCTGCATGGGGATACGGTTTTGCTCTCGATCCATCGCGTACTTGTTCGCCAACGTCTGACTCCTGGACAGATAAGTCACCAAATTGTCATGCCATTCCGGGGTACCGAAACTACGCAGCAGGGTCAACACAGTTGGAGCAACCTGATAAACAGTCTTTGGGCTGTTTATCGGGCGATCCGGTTTGTCCGGGTTATAAAGGGCAATCCCTGCATCAACAAACTGATGCATTGTCTGGCGTCGGAACGTCTCTCGTGAGTTTGGAGCGTATGCCTTATCGTAGTAATCCCCGGACCAGTCCATTATCGGTGTGATGCCAACAAGTGGATTTTCAGCCTGCACCCATGTCTTGTTAGGGGTAAGATTCAGCAGCGCCAACAGACATAACGCAGATCGGTCATTGTGCTGCGCACGCGGCAGACCTAAAGAAATGAGGATCTGATGCGCCTCGTCGAGACGATTGTTATTATTCTTTGTCATGCGATCAGGTTATCAAGTTGTTCGTCAATCATGCTCTGCGTAGGCTCGCCGCAGCGCTTTGCCCATTCCCCAAGCGCTATCAGCGCCTTCCGGCTCGGATATTTCATCATCTTAAGGTCGGTTGCATTAACTTGGGTGTGACCACTCGAACGGCGGAAGTTTTCATCCACGGCCATCGTGTTGAGGTATATAGCCAAGCCAAGCGCTAAAGCTTCTGGTAAACCATGCTTGTTCTCGTGATACACGTTCAGGTGATTCTCTAAGCCCAGCATTTCAGAATCACCAAAGATGTCTGGCTGCACAACGCTGGCAACGATTCGTCGTTTTTCTTCCTTCGATGAAAAACGACGAACCACACAATAGAAACCATTTGGATAAAGCCACTTTTCTGTCTCAACGTTACGCTGAATAGCATTTGGCTTTTTGATGCCAGGTTTCGGCCATTCGATGTATTGCCCGGCAAAGTGAGCGGGGTACAGGAGGGGAACGGTTCCCGGTTCGGGCATTTCACGGAGATGCTTTTTGAGTCGAAAATCGACAACCGCCCCCGTCGATACCTTTATACCAACATCCTCCAGCGAACAGCGAATCGCAGATGAAAGCTCAATGGTGTTAAGCTCTGATGAAGTCGGCACATGAATGAAACGCTCGGAATCATCGGGGAACACGATTCGGTTAAATGGATGCGTATGAGTTACAAGGTCAGCGAAGCTATCATCGGTCGATGTTGTCACTATCACGTCACCTTGCTGACCACCACACTCAAGCAATAGAATAATGTTCTCCTGCAGCACATCATCATCCTTGAAGGCCTTGCTGCGTGAGTCAAATAGGTGCATGTGTCGAATTGCTGCCCGCTCAAGTATAAAGACGCGAAAAGGCCTGTAATACGGTCCATTGCAGAAGCTACGTGGAATGATTGCCACGATTTGCCCACCCGGCTCCATCATTGCCAGAGCCAAGGCAACAAAAGCGGAATAGAGATTTACTGTTTCAATCCCTGCCTGTCGAAGCAATAAGCGGCAGCGGGAGCTGCTGCTAATTTTTTTATAGGGCGGATTCAGGATTGCGTGAGTGAATCCTTTTCCAAAATCAAATTGAATTCTATTGACGGCCTGTTCAATAAAGTCGTCACCCAGTATCTCGTAAACAATGGGCAGTCTGTTCTGGTAACTGGAAAGCGATTCATTTAATTCTTTGTGGATAAGGCTATCTAACTCGAATGCAGTTACTTCAATTGTTTTGAATCTCAACTCGCCATCAATACACCGCTCAAGAAAAGCACTTGAAAGTGAGCCAATACCTGCGCCAGCGTCAAGCAAACGACACTCAAGGTTTCCTGTCGATATAAACAACCCAGCCATGAACTGGGCTGTTCTTGCAGGCGTAAGAAATTGTCCGAATTGCGACTTTCGTTTCGCTTCAGTGTTCTTCGATACCCTCAATCTTGTTTGTTCAACTGCTGCTAACAATGATGCGTCTCCTCTTTGCTGCCTTACACGTTATTATTTTGTTCTGGATAACTTATATCCTAACTTCAATTAAGTTTAACAAAAATTATCCCAAAACTGCTTTTTCTTAACCGAATAACATACAAAAACGCATAAAAAAACTATTTCAGGATAATCAATTGATTGCACATCTGCCAAAGATATTGAACCCGTTCGGTCCGTTGTTGAAAATTACTATCGAATCATCCCCCTCCATTCAAGCGCAAAGTCCTGCTTAAGCCTTGGCTTACCCCCCCGCTAATTCATTCATTCTTAACTGAGTCGTGGGTGTACAAAGTTCACCCTGCTACTCAACGCTTAAAAATTGTTAAATAACATGGAATAATAACCAGCTTCGCGTTAACCTCTACCAACCTTAATCTGATTTACAAAACACTATGGCGCAATACATCTATTCAATGAACCGGGTCGGCAAAATTGTCCCGCCCAAAAAATACATACTCAAGGACATTTCGCTGTCGTTTTTTCCCGGCGCAAAAATTGGCGTGCTGGGGTTAAACGGCTCGGGTAAATCAACTTTGCTGAAAATTATGGCTGGTATCGACAAGGAAATCGAAGGCGAAGCGATTCCGCAGAAAGGCATTAATATCGGTTATCTCCCGCAGGAACCGCAACTGGACCCCGCAAAAACAGTACGCGGCAATGTTGAAGAAGCGGTCGTTAAAATCAAGTCGGCATTGGAACAGCTTGACGCAGTTTATGCCGCTTACGCCGATCCCGATGCGGATTTTGATAAATTAGCCGCCGATCAGGCGCGTCTGGAAGACATTATCAATGCCTGTGACGGCCATAATCTGGAGCGGAAACTTGAAGTTGCGGCTGATGCGTTGCGCTTGCCCGATTGGGATGCCGATGTCACCAAATTATCAGGGGGCGAAAAACGCCGCGTGGCGTTATGCCGGTTATTGCTATCCAATCCCGATATGCTGCTGCTGGACGAGCCCACCAACCATCTGGACGCGGAATCGGTCGCGTGGCTGGAACGGTTTCTGCACGATTATCCCGGAACTGTGGTTGCGGTAACGCATGACCGTTACTTCCTGGATAATGTGGCCGGCTGGATTCTGGAACTGGACAGAGGCGCAGGCATTCCATGGGAAGGTAATTACTCAAGCTGGCTGGAGCAAAAAAGCAATCGTCTGTTGCAGGAAGAAAAGCAGGAATCTTCCCGCCAAAAAGCCATGAAAGAAGAGCTGGAATGGGTACGCTCCAATCCCAAAGGCCGTCATGCCAAAAGCAAATCACGGCTTGCACGCTTTGACGAGCTGTCATCATCCGACGTACAAAAACGCAATGAAACCCATGAGATTTATATTCCGCCCGGCCCTCGCTTGGGCGACGTGGTGATTGAAGCCGATAACATCAGCAAGGCTTTCGGCGACAAGTTATTAGTCAACGGCTTGAGTTTTAAACTGCCGCCCGGCGGCATCATCGGCATCATCGGTCCCAATGGCGCGGGTAAAACCACATTGTTCCGCATGATGGCGGGTCTTGAGCAGCCGGATTCGGGGACTTTGACACTGGGGCAAACCGTTCAGCTCGCCTATGTTGACCAATTGCGTGATGATCTTGATCCGAAAAAAACCGTCTTTGATGAAATTTCCGACGGACTGGACTTGATTACCGTAGGCAAATATGAAACGCCGTCACGGGCTTATGTCGGACGCTTTAACTTTAAAGGCGCAGACCAGGGAAAACGCATCGGCGATCTTTCCGGCGGTGAACGTAACCGTGTGCATCTGGCCAAACTGCTGAAAACCGGCGGCAATGTCTTGTTGCTCGACGAACCGACCAACGATCTGGATGTGGAAACCCTGCGTGCTTTGGAAGAAGCGTTACTGGCTTTCCCCGGCTGCGCCGTGGTTATCTCGCATGACCGCTGGTTTCTGGACAGAATCGCCACTCACATGCTGGCCTTCGAAGGCGACAGTCAGGTTGTGTGGTTTGAAGGCAACTACGAAGATTATGAAGCCGATCGCCATCGCCGCCTTGGCAGTGATGCGGATAATCCACATAGGCTCAAATATAAAAAACTGGCTGGTTAAATCGATTATGCCCGCAAGGGAAGCGGGCATGATTAGGAGGCTCTACGGAAATAGGACTCTCGAACGAGTAACGCTTAATCGGTTTTGAAGAAATTTAAGACATAGCCGGGGCTAACTTAAAATTGACCAGAAAATGCCAGCTTTGAAGCCAAGACTCGTTCATGCCGGAATTATCCAGTGTATTTTTACCTATATTGTCTGGTTTGAAGTGAAATTTGCAAACGTTGTATGGATTAGTCTCCTAACAACGGCTTTGGCAATTTTTTTGAAAATGCGTGCCGCACAGAGCATTGAAAATTTACCGGCGACTTTTTCTTTAAACTGCAATGTGTTTGGAATCAGACATTGTTAACAGGCGGGAATTTGGCGGCTTGTTGCTGATGAATAAAGCTAATCTGATGTTTGCAGGCCGTCGCTGGCAAGGATCGTTCGGCATTTCGAAGAAAATAAATCGCCTCTAACGGTTAAATCCATTTGATAGAGACCATTTTCGTATACGCCAACAGCACCTAGCCTACCCAACCAACTGCGCATAACCGTGTTATCGGCAAGAACGTAACCTCTTAGTATCTCAATGCCATTTATGCCTGCCATTCGATGTAGCGCTGCAAGTAGAATAGTTCCTAAGCCCCGTTGTTGGTAACTGTCAATAACCACCAGACCGAACTCGGCTATCTCAGGCTGATTCTGAATGCGGATAAACCGTGCTATGCCAAGTCCACGATCTTCAGGCTCATTATGGGCCAGCGCAATCCACGCTACATGATTCTCTTGATCAATTTCTGTGAAATTATACAATTGGGTATCGGATAGTTTCAAAATGGGCGAGAAGAAGCGGAAGTAGCGCGACTTCGAAGACAACGCTAACATGCCTCTCTGAATAGTTTCCTTGTCGTTTTGCTTAACGGGCCTAACATCGACTAACTCGCCATCATGCAATGGCAAGATAAATCCTTCAAAATTGTGAAAATAGTCACTATTCATTTTTTGCCTGATTGGTTCTACTTTGTCAGATTCATTCGCCCGCCACTTGAGACCGTCTGGCGTGTGATTCCTTGGCCTTTCGCCGTAGATAGTGACGCTTGCTGATAATGTCCGCCAGTTCTTCAGCCGCGAGTTGTCTGCGGGGGAGTGGATGTTCCAGCGCCGGCTTCCCGGCGCACCAAGAGATGCCAGCAGTGCGCCTGTTGTTCTTCACCATCCCAAACCCAAGCCTGGTCATGCAGGTGATTAGCAACCAAGAAGCTTTTTCGCCCTCACGCAAGGTTAGTCGCTGCCAAGCATCAGCTGGCTGGGCGGCCGCCCATTGGTCAACGCGTTGCGCGGCGGATTGAGGTTTACGATGGAGTGGCTGTCTGCCGCGATCTGATCACTCGGGCGCCAGCGGCTCCGGGTCTTGCAGATTAATTGTTTGATCGCAATGGGCATCCGCTCCAAACCGGCAGCCTTGTTCATCGACGCCACGCAGAAACGCCGGTTCCTTGCAGTAACCGCCGTCCAATGCCGACGTAGCCAGATTGGAATAATCCGCGCATATAGCTTTCAAACATCGCTGTGGCACCGCGAGCGGACGATGCGAAAAAGATGAAAAAGACGCCAAATGCGCATTAAGCGCTTCTGGAAGCCCTTGAAGGTCATGAACCAGCGATGCTCTAGTATTATTGCATAATTAATCTATATAAAACAATGCCTTATTATACGCAGCCTCGTGTGCCCGTATAGCCCGGTTAATCTGGAAAAGTAGAATTAACAGCCAATCAGATGATGATCTTAGTTACCTGAAAACCAGACCGAACGGATATAACAAGTTAAGTTTCTGGAGGATTTGGACGGCTATACTCTGGTTTTTACAAAAACGACAGAATAACTGAGTAAATGGTCGAATGAAGTACCATCTGCTTAAAAAACCGGCTTATCAGGAGCCATTATTAACTTGTTCCACCTGCAAGTCGATAATTTTGCAAGTGGCTCTAATGTTTATCGGATCGATTTTTCGGCTTACCCGTCACTGCTTGTGAGGCTAATGCCTAAATCTTTGGCAACGAAAAAGCCATTGCCTACAAGGCCAGAGACAAGTTAATTAATTTAATTTTCACAAGAGTTATGATAAAGTTCTCATTGTCATGTAACTAATTAAATACACTTAATATTTAGGCGGTTGCATGCCTAATAAAAATAACAACAATGAGGTTACATTACATGAAATTTTTAAAAAGCGCTGTCGTAGCTACTACATTGGCAATTTCTTTAGGATCATTTTCGAGTACAGCCGCCGTCTGTTTGGGTATGGCATGTATGTATAATAGAATGACTCCAATTGAAGGAATTGACGCAACTTTAGGTCAAGTTACTGAAGCATTGGAAGCTATTCAGTTAAGAAACAGCGGCGGCGCAGCTGGCACTGACAAAGATAGTGACAATGTCATTATTGGCACTATCAAAAATGCATTAAATTTAAGTAAAGAAATCAATGCAAATGACAAACTCGACCGAAATCGTAACCGCGCTAATGATTATTTAAAAAAAGCTAGAAAAGCAGTACAAGATGGCGATTTGGCTAAGGCAACAGAAGACCTGAAAGAAGCTGAGAAACGTTTTTCAGAACTTAAAGGTATGATCGACTTAACTCAAGCCGATAGAGTTTCACAACAGACCAACCTGCTAAACCGCATTATGGACACACCCGATCCCGCAGCCGGCGCACGGAAATAATGCAGTTATCAACTTCGCAATAATGGAACCAACGGGGAGAGAGTAAACTTTCACTCTTTCCCCGGCTATTTTGAGCTATACGAGAAACCCTGTGGACGGGGCGCGGCGTAAACTGTCCGGCTTTGTGGATAGCAGCATCAAAGGTTCGGGGATGAGAGTGACAAACACCGTCGCCGGAACGTTCCAACAAATTCATACCAACGGCCCTCAAAGTCTTTATAGCGTTAAGGCAAGAACGCCTATCATCCCAAGCTCATCGTTGCAATCCTGATCTATGCCAACAGCCAAGGTGTTTGAAATGGTTTAATTAATCAGGACACTTCTAAAGACAGATTTATAATGTCATTAGAGGTGAAATATGAGCAATCAAACTAAACAAAAAAGACCCCAATACACACTTGAATTTTAAAAGGATGCGGCCAAGTGAAATGGTTTAATAAAACGGGACATTTTGGATATAAATTTCATATCCTTGTTTTTATCCGCTCTGTGATATTGTTCAATAAATGAGGAAATCAGGGCCAGATTACCGCCACCGAACAGGCGTTCATGCAAACGGTACCGGATGCCATTGGTGGCATGATTCATAACCTGGCCCGTGAAGATGCCGGTATTGCCAAACTCTGGGCCGAAGAAGCCGCGCCGGTGATTGCCCTGGAACTGGCGCAACTGATTGTCAACGATTTGCTGAGCGCCGTGCAGACTGCCGCGCAGATCAACGACCATGCCTATGCCAAGTTGCTGATGGAGTCTCTGAAAGACGCCCGTGAACAAATTCAGGACGAATACGTCACCATCGCCGGTCGTTATGGCAATCCCCAAACCCTGATGGCGTTTTATCAGCAGCTGATGAATACCGTCAAACCGCGTCATTACGGCACTGTCGCTCAATTGCCTGCTACTGGCACGGCCTGGTCGAGTCCTTGATAACTCTTCAAGGTTTCCGGCTTAAGGTCAATCTACAACGACTGATAATCTGTTCAAGGTAGGCATTCTATGTTTGACATCTTTTCCGTGGGCGATTCAGCCTATTTGCAAGCGGTACTCAATGCCGTCGCCATGATTGCCGGCACCGGCGATTACCGCACCGCCGCCGGCGTAGGCGGCCTGATCGGCGTGATTATCATCATGCTGCGGGCGTTAATGCAGTGGGATGGCCGGGGCATTCGCTATCAGGATCTGTTTCTGGCCTATGTGTTGTGGTTAATGCTGTATGCGCCGTCGGTCAAGGTGTTCATTGAAGATGCCTATACCGGTAGCGTAGTGGCGGTCGATAATGTCCCCCTGGGACCAGCCGTGGTGGGCAGCGTGATGTCGAACATGGGTTATCGCACCACCCGTTTGTTCGAACAGGCTTTTGCCATGCCGTCGATGACCGGCCATGGTTTTGCCGATAGTCTGCAAACCTTGACGGCGGTGCGCAAGAACCTTTTATCCCGCGTTAGCTTGGGTGCTGCCAATACGCCCAATGCCGGCAGCGATATGGAAACCTCCTTTGCCAATTACGTCCGGGAATGTACCCTGACCGGGGTGGATTTGAACCTGAAATCGGTCGATGCCATTCTGCGCGATGCCGAACCCCTCGATGCCCTTCGTTTTGACTCCGACATCTACATGACCGAAATCTACGTCGGCGGCCAGCCACAAACGAAGACCTGTACCGATGCCTGGACGGATTTGGGGGTAGTGGCGAATGGCGCTTTCAGCACCGCACTGGAAAGTCTGCTGCAGCAAACTCTGGGTGTACAGGCGGCGGCCGATACCGTGCCGAAAATCCAGGATGCCTTTGATGCCCTGGCGGGGCCGGGTGTTATCAATGCCGCCGATTACATGTTGATGTCGGCGATTATGCCGATGTTTGAAAAAGGTGTCATTGGCCGTCACGAAGATGCGATGCACTGGACCAAAGCATCGATGATCGAACAAGCCATCCAGCAGCGTAATACCCAATGGGCGGCGGAACAAACCCTGTTTGCCAGGATTGTCCGGCCTATGATGGCTTTTATCGAAGGCTTGAGTTATGCGATTGCACCCATCATGGCGTTCGTAGTGCTATTCGGCAGTGTCGGCTTGCGGATGAACATCGGTTACTTTTCCATGCTGTTATGGATACAGCTATGGATGCCGATTCTGGCCGTGATCAATTTGTTCATCAATATGTCGGCGGCCGGCAAAATGGCGGCCTTGACCTCAGCCAACTACAATCTGCCGTCGATGATGGGCATTTACCAACTGGATATGGAATTGCAGCAATGGCTGTCGATTGGCGGTATGTTGGCCGCGTCAACACCGGCCATCACCTTAATGCTGATTTATCGCGGCGCCATTACCGCCACGCATTTTCTGGGACGGATGGATGGCGGCGATTATGTCAATGAGAAAATCGCCAGTCCGGATGTCATCAGTCCGGCGCCGGTCTTGAACGCCCAGCCCCTGCATCAATACAGTCCGCTTTCGGCGGTGACACTGACCGGCAGCGACAAAGTGCTGCCCAGCTTTACAGCGGGACGGGATATGAGTGCCGCGGTAGCTTCTGCCTACCATGCCTCCGAGCAAGCCACCCGCAGTTTCATGGACAGCGTGTCGTCAACCGCTGCCAAATCAAGTAGCATTACCAACGATGCCTTTGACAGCCATTCATTGGGTCAGCAGATTGCCAGCAGTACCAGTCATACCGACGCCTATAACCGCCAGTTTGGTGAAGCCTTTGCCAAGAAACATGCGGATACGGGCATATCGGCCGATCATTTTTCGGCGCTGGTCGCCGGTAGCGCCAATGCCGGTGCCAAGCTGTCAGATGACCGCCTGGGTGCCGCCATTTCAGGACGACTACAGAATGATTTTAAAGTCGGCCAGGATAAAGCCGACACGGTTGCCGCCGATATTAACCAAACCGTCAATGACAATCAGGGCTATCAGGCAGGCTTGGCCAAAAGTCTGGCGATGGATGCGCAATCCGGGACGCGCAATGTGGCCTCAATGGGCCTACAAAACCAATCCTTATCGTCGTTACAGCACAGTGCCATGGATGCTATTTCCGCGTCGGAAAGCTATCAAAAAACGCTATCGGCACAACAGCGCTTCGGCGCTCAAGCCAGCTTCGGTGCCGCAGAGACCGGCTTGAAACTGGCCAGTGACGGCGCCTTGATGGAACGGCTGGATCACACGCTTGATCAATATGGGCTTCGCGGTGATGCCCAGCGTTTGGCCTCGCAGTGGAAAGCAGCCGGATGGATAGCCGACAGTGACCAGGCCTATGCGGCAGCGGGCATGTCCTTGTTAACGGGCTTTTCCTCACCCAGTTATCGAACTTTGGATAACCAGCAATCACGCAGCGCCGAAATAGCAGGTTACCAGTTGTTGGGCGATGCGTTTCATGCGCCAACAGCAGATGCAAGCTGGATTCCTGATAAAAACGAGAGTCTTAAAACCCAGGCACCCGCCATGGGCAGTGTTCAGTCCATTGTTGAACACGCAAACCTTGTTGATCCGCGACAAGAAGCGGAAGGTGCTACACATCGGGCGCAAAGCCAGATCAACAGGACACACGGCCGAATTACGACGGGTGAGAAAGCCATTGAGGCGGATTATGCTCAGAACCTCAAGGCAATAGATCAGCATTCGAGTGAGGGTTTTGCCGAGATGGGGCAAATCAAGGCCGAGCATTTTAGAGCAGCAATAGCTTCAGCGGCGAACAGCACTCCGTCAGCAGCGGAGTTTTCTTACAACACGCTGGGTGGCAGTCTTTATAACACGGCCAAAAATATTGAAGCGTTTGGTGCGGCTAGCAATCAAGGTCTTAAAGAATTTGTAACCCATGCTCAGGATGCCTATTCAAAGACAGCTGATTTTTGGGATGCCATCAAATACGGCGCCTCACAATCATATTCCGGCTTTAAACAAGCAACGCAAACTTGGGCCGATCAGCGGGTTAATGAGGTGGCCGACAAACTAACGCCGAACCAACAAGCCTATTACCGTGCAGCCATGTTCGAAGCGTTTGCAGGAATCGTCGTTGTCGGAGATTATGGTGGCAGCATGGGTGAGGCAAGACAACGACTACTCGATGAAGAAGGTGACGCAGATGGCGACAACATTGCCAAGTTGTTAAGAAGTGCGGCAGGACAAAACAGGCCGGATCTGATTGATCAGATCGGTAACTTTAACCGCGCACGCGGTCGGGTTAACTACTAAGCAGTCTATTTTACCTTGTTGATCTTAGTGCTTGAAATAAGCCGGCGATGACGCCGCGTGCCAACATGACAAAGGAAAATTGAACAATGTAAGGGATGAGATCATCACGCTCGATAGCTATGACCATTGCAACCAGGACTAATGCAGCCCAATAGTAATTGCTCTCATGGGATAGTCTTGCGGCTGTCTGCTCGACACATTGAAAAAGCAGTTCTGCAATCGCAATAGCTGCGAAGATAATGGTTCCGAATGCGGCAAAGAGAGACAGGTTGCTAGGTAAGATTCCCCAAGGACTCGGAAACCATACTAATCCGAAACATAAAGCCACAATCGCAAGCCATTTAAAAGCAGAAAACGACAATGTGCGGGTGTGAAAACGCTGCATAAATCGCTGTAAGCCGCTGGGAAACTTCATGAAAGTGGTTCCACAGAAAGGACAAATGGATCGCAAGGGTTGGCCATAATAGCTGACCACTCGAGGCACCATGGTCCGGTTGCAGGCGTGGCAATTGACGGTGGCATGCCGGCCGGTATAAAGGGGCTTTACCAGTGTACTTTGCAGAGGCCGGGGGGATAATTTGAAGCGCTTTGAATGGGGTGTGAATGAGGACATTATTGATCTCTGGCAGAACTCAATAAAAGTATGATACTTCGATCAGGATGAGTTGCCAAGACCCTGTCTGTCCTGCCGGAAACTTAAGCTCTACTGTTATATCACCCGTTGAGCGCTTTCTTTTTTGCGCAGATTATCCAGCACGCAAATCTGGCAGGTTGGCGGAAACTTGCTGTTATAGATAACGAAGGTGTCGCCATGACAGCTTTCACAATACTGCAGAGCGGCTAAACCAATTTTTAGCGCTTGCGCGATGGCCCAGGCTTCGCTGAAATTGGCAGGGCGCACCTTGTCGTAAGGTCTGCGTTCGCGGCGATGGTTTGGGAATGTTTCACAAAAAAAATCCCAGGCAAAAATAATGGCAGGCACATCCATTTCAGTCTTGATGTCGACTTGACTGGCATTGCGATAAAGGGACGCAAATAAGGACATGTACAGCAACGATTCCCGTACTTGAGGAATGGCATCAATGGCTGGAAGTAAACCCGATCTTGGACTTTCACCTTGGTGGATGGCCCGATGCATATCGCGAATTTCCGGGAGGCTGATGCTTTTAATCAGTTGGCTGATATACGACGTTCTTAGTTTTCGTTTAAGCAGTTCATAAGCCAGGCGATAGTCTTCGAGTTGCTCCTCATAGGACAAACCTTGAATGATCATGTTTTAAAGCCTGGCTTGCCCAGGAACATTCTCAGCCGGCGGGCTCTTTGTTCAAAGGGTTCATTACCCACCGGATCGTTACGCAAGAAGCTCGGCCAAGAGCTGACGGGGAACCTGGGCGCAAAACTGAGCACATCACTGCGTGCCAGTGCTTTCAACTGAGCAACCGGCATTGTCGACAAAATGTTAACGGCTTCCGGTGTTAAACCGAGACTGGCCATGGCTTGTTGAATACGGCCGGATTGGATCAACTCATGAGCCAAGATCAGATAGTCCAGATTCAGGTTGTAGATATTGTCATCCATAGCGCTAACCCGATCAGAGCACTGTCCTGATTTGATCGGCAACGGCCAACACCTTTCGTCCATAAGCGACGGCCGCACTCATATTTTGCCAACTGTGATAGCGACCTATTCCTAAAACCAGATCGTTGGGTACGGATTGGATAGCTTCCGCCAATACCAAAGCACCGATTTGTAAATTGGTGACGGGGTTAAGCAGTTGCTCAGGCTTGTCGACCCGGTGACCCTGCCAGTGGACATTGATTTGCATCAGTCCCACATCAATATTCCGGCTGCCCTCGGCAAGGGTGTTATTTAAAATAGTCCGTGCTTCCTGTTGGGAGGCAGGGATAATTGATTTGCCGGATTTGTTCAGCGCCCAAGGCCATGGGGTTACCTGATTTTTGGTAATGCCTTTTGCCGATTCAATCAGGGCGACAGCATATAAAACGTAAGGATCCAGTTGATGACGGTTCGCTATTTGCCACCATAGTGTGTTCTGAAGCTTGTTGGTGAAACCCTTGGTTTTCTTTGGTGTAGTCGCAACAGTAAAATGTTTTAGCGAAGTATTATTCTCCTGCGCTATGCTGGTTTTGCCGAAAATAAAGCACGACAAAATGAGTAAAGCCGAGGTAACGATTTTGGTTGTTTGTTGCCTACTCCGAAAGCGCCAAGGTTCGGCAAGGTTTAGATTCGACGATTGAACGCGGTTATGTAAATGAGTGATCAGCATATTAGACAGGCATCATGGGTAATGATGTGAGTCTAATTAATGGCTGCCATTTCTATACGCTAGAAAAACAACCGATTGAGGCCTATTTAGATGATTTATTGAGGGTAAGAATCATGCTGTTATTCGGCATTAAAATTGGCCGGCAAGAATTACTCTCGTAGGGTTTTATTATTGGATACGACAAAAATGAGGGGAAATTGATATGTCTCGATGAAAGGTATTGTTTTAATGGTGGCAAACAACGGTTTTGTATCCTGTTAAAATATAGGCCTTATTAAGTTAAGGGAGTTAAACAGTGGTTAAGTCAGATCTAGTGAATTCGCTCAATCAGAAATTACCTGAACTTCAGAAACGGGATGTGGAGTTGGCGCTTAATTGCATCTTGGGGCAGTTGGAGAATGCCTTAGTTCAGGGTGAACGCATTGAGATCAGAGGCTTTGGGAGTTTTGATCTAAGGCATCGGCCTCCCCGGATTGCGCGTAATCCTAAATCAGGTGAAGCCGTTCATTTACCCGCTAAAGTAGCTATTCATTTTAAGCCGGGCAAAGAGATGCGAGACCGAGTGAATGCTGCGAGTGATACAGTTGGCATAACGGAATAAGGGTTTACATTTTCAATTGTTCGCGAAAGACTAAATCGACAGGTGGGTGTCATGAAACCGGAATACACAGCTGAGTTTCGTTTCTACGCGGAACTAAACGATTTTCTCCCGCCCATGCAGTGCAAGCGGACGGTCCGTTATCGTTTTAGCGGTCATCCGGGAATCAAAGACCCCATCGAAGCTTTCGGTGTGCCTCACACTGAAGTCGAGCTACTCATCGTCAATGGTGAATCCGTGGGGTTTGATTATCAGTTACAAGTTGGCGATCGTGTCGCCGTCTATCCGGTTTTCAAAAGCCTGGATACCACCCCCTTGCTCAGGCTGCGCGAAAAAATAGTGCATAAGCCCCGCTTCGTGCTGGACGTGAATCTCGGCAAACTCGCCAAACTCATGCGTATGTTAGGTTTCGACTGTCTCTATCGCAATGACTTTCATGATAAGGAAGTGGTTAATATCGCGGTTACTGAACACCGCATCGTGCTGACCCGTGACCGTCGCCTTTTGTTTGCCAAAAACATCAGCTATGGCTATTGGGTACGAGCAGTTGACGTCGAAAGCCAAATCGTTGAGGTCCTGCGCCGTTTCGACCTGCGCTGCTCAATTCAGCCCTTTGCCCGGTGCCTGGTTTGCAACGGCGAGCCGGTGCCTGTCGCCAAGGCGGATATTCTGGATCGTCTCGAACCCAAAACCCGGCTTTACTATGAGGTATTCTATCAATGTGCCGATTGCCGGCGTATTTATTGGGAAGGGTCGCACATGGAAAATATGCGGCGGCGCTTGGCTGGTTTTCTATTTGCTGTCACAGAAACATGAACGAAATTTCAACACAACGCTTACGCGCACATGTCTATGAACTTGCCGGAAAAATTGGTGAGCATAATATTTTTCATCCGGATGCGTTGCATGCTGCGGAGGCATATATTACGGAAGAATGGCAGCAGCAAGGCTACGCCATTCATAAGCAGACCTATACCGTACAAGGCATTGACTGCGCCAATCTTGAAATTACTTGCACCGGTAATAGCCGTAACAGCGATGTTATTTTGATAGGCGCCCATTATGATTCGGTCTTGGGTAGTCCGGGCGCTAATGATAATGGCAGCGGTGTTGCTGCGTTGCTGGAACTATCCCGCTTGTTCAAGGACGTTCCGCCTGAAACCAGTCTGCGCTTTGTCGCTTTTGTGAATGAAGAGCCGCCTTTTTTCTACTGGGACACTATGGGCAGCATGGTGTATGCAAAAGCGGCCAAGGAACGCGGTGATCCGATCCGTTTTATGATCTCTCTGGAGACCTCGGCTGTTATCGAAACCAGCAAGGTAGTCAAACGTATCCGCCTTTACTGAAATATTTTTATCCCGATACCGGTAATTTTATTACTTTTGTTTCCAACTTGGGCTCCCGGCGCAGCATGCGGGACTGTTTTCGGGTATTTTCCTCGGTGACGGATTTTCCGGTGCAATCCATTGCGACTTTGTCAATTGTACCGGGGGTATCCTGCAGGGTTACCTCATTAAAAAATAGTCACCAAATCAACGGAATTTAGGATAATAACAAAATAAACAACGCTCAAGGAACGGAAGAAATGGATTTTTTAGATATTTTTGGACAGCTCGACGATCCTCGTATTGAGCGGAAAAAGCTGCATCCCATGCCCGAAATACTGCTATTGACGTTGTGCGCAGTCATTTGTGGGGCAGAAAGCTGG
Source organism: Methylobacter sp. KS41 (assembly GCA_002862125.1). Taxonomy (GTDB): domain Bacteria; phylum Pseudomonadota; class Gammaproteobacteria; order Methylococcales; family Methylomonadaceae; genus Methylobacter_C. The sequence continues at coordinate 1,359,822 of PHSP01000003.1, forward strand.
GATGATATAGAAATGTTTGGCAAATCAAAGTTGGCTTTGTTACGCCAGTATCTGCCATATGAGTACGGTGTACCGAGCGATGACACCGTACGGCGGTTTTTCCGCGCCATTGATACAGCACAGTTCCAGCGTTTGTTTGTGGAATGGATTCGGGTCTGGTTGAGCCCAGAAGCGGCGGGTAAAGTGGTGGCAATTGATGGTAAAACGCTACGTGGCAGCCATGATGGCGGGCAATCGCCGATACACTTAGTATCAGCCTTTGCCAGCGAAGCGAGGATCGTCTTAGGGCAGATTAAAACCAGTGAAAAATCCAATGAGATTACCGCGATTCCTGAGCTATTGGCGTGGTTGGATGTGCGCGGTGCCATCGTGACCATTGATGCCATGGGTTGCCAAAAAGCCATCGCCGAGAAAATCATCGATAAAGGTGGCGATTACTTGTTGGCGCTTAAAGGCAACCAAAGCAGCCTGCATGATGACGTACGTCTACATTTTGAACAGACCGCCCCTGCGTCGCTCGCCCGGATGACCCGCGCTGAAAGCGTTGATAAAGGCCACGGACGCATCGAAGTTCGGCAGTGTCGCGTGAGCACAGATATTGACTGGCTTAGGGTGCGTCACCCTGAGTGGAAAAATCTGGGCAGTATTGTTGCGATTGACAGTGAGCGGCTCACCGGCGATACGACGGCCAGAGAAACCCGTTACTTTATCAGTAGTTCGCTGATCTCGGCACCGCAAATGCTGGCCGCCGTGCGTTTGCACTGGGGTATCGAAAACCAGTTACATTGGGTGCTGGATATGTCTTTCGGTGAAGATCAAAGTCGCATACGCAAAGACAATGCCCCAACCAATGTCGCTATTATCCGTCATGCGGCGTTGAACATGATACGACAGGCCCAAAAGAAACGTGTGTCCATCAAACGTATGCGTAAAGCAGCTGGCTGGGATGATTCTGTCTTAACAGATATCTTGGCTCAGGTTTTTTAATGAGGTAGCCCTGGGGTATCCTGGAGTGATCATCTGGCGTTTTGGCGGCACGGTTATAAGGCCTTCATGATTACCGATACGGCTTTCTATCGTTATCCCTATTACCATACGGCTCAGGATACGCCGGATAAGCTCAATTATGTGCCGTTTGCAAAAATGACTAACGGCCTGTTTTTGATGTTATCCCGGCTGACGAAAATGGAAAAACACTATCCATAGTCAGCTAAGGGTTTACCGTATTGTATTGCAGCTTAAGTTGTGTTTTGAAAATGGCGCAATACACCCCGCTTCAGTTGACTAAAGACTTGCCTGTTTGTCACCGGATCGTCCAAATGCCATGCTGCTTGAAGCCCTATTAACGCCAACGTTATCACGGCCCAATTTTAATATCCGACCGGCAACGCCGTTTATTCGTGGCCGCCATTGGTCTTAGGCCTCACCCAGACGTTAGGCATCGGTCGGCTGAAATAGCGTGCTACCCAGCAAAATAGTGAGGCATAATTGCCAGCATAGGATTGCAAAATTATTTGCAATCGCAAATTTTGGATCAAAACCAATCCATGTTTCTCGGCAATTATTGCGGTTATTGCCGGCAATCCATTTGCATTTAACTATAAAGTAAGACATGAGAAAAATAGCCACTAAAGTGTTAAAACAAATCAACAAGGCCTATGCCAGAAAAGTTATTGATCTCAATGAGTATCGACAGCAGAAAAAAGCAACAGAAGATCTGTTCAAGCAAATAACCACGACAGAAACAGCCATTAAAACCGGACATGATCCTTTACATGCTGTTTATATCCATACCCAAAACTTATTATCGATACTGGTAGAAGCCTTACAAGCTATTCCCGAACCGGCTTTGAGTCGTTTCTTTAATACCGTTGCAGCGGCTGATGATGCCTATGTTCCAAGCAGTCCTCCCATGAGCCCCCTCACGAAAAGTTATTTTAATTGCTGGCTATTGTTTGATATTACTGCCGGACTCCATAAAGAAACTTTCACGACAATTATCATCGATCTGGCAAATCAGTTCGGTTTACACAAAGCGATGTTAGAAGTCATGCAGACGATACAGGACTCTCGCATGGGCATTTATGAATTGATGGGACGCCAGGGTGACAAAATTTTATTAAGAGAGCTAATGGGCAATGAAGTCATTCCCTGTATCTGCCCAGCGGGTTACCGGGGAACACAGCAAGGTGAGCTGTGGTTTGTAAGAATTCTGCCGCCTGTCTTAGCGCCATTTGATTACAGTGTTATCTTCACTACGCCCTATGTATTACTTAGCCCTGACAAGAATAGCTGGGAAGCGTATCTTAAGCGCACCATTAGCGACAAGAAAACCAAGACCACGGCAAACTCCCTGGAAAATCTGATGAAACAGGGCTTGTCAGATAACTATTGGAATGAGTATATCTTCCAGGCCTATGTGAATCACAAACCTGAGGTTATTTATCTTAAAGGGTTGCCTGATATCAGTTCATCCAGACCCCATCACTCCGATGAGTCAAAGTATGCATTAATATTACCGGATAGCCCTTTCTCATGAGCAAATAGCTGTTACCGGCCGTCAATGAACACTATTACTGAAGTTTTGACTGGTATTGTCAGCAGAGTGACTTATCACAACCCCGCGACGGGCTGGTCGGTACTGCGTGTGCAACCCTTTCAATCGCCGCAACAACAAGAAACCGTTACGGTTCATCAAACGAAAGTCTTTGCCGGCGCCACCATGGAATTTCGCGGCGCCTGGACCATTGATCATAAATACGGCCGGCAATTCAAAGCCACCGAAGCCATTGAAAAGAAGCCTGCAACGACGGCCTCTATTGAAAAATATCTAGGCTCCGGTCTCATTAAGGGGGTCGGTCCGCAAACGGCAAAAAAGATTGTTAAGTATTTCCAGAAAGAGACCTTGGATATCTTTGAGAATGCTATTCACCGCTTAACTGAAGTTCCTGGCATAGCCCAAAAGAAACTGGACATGATTGAGCAGGCATGGACCGAACATCGCGCTATCAGAGAAGTGATGATGTTTCTTCAGGGCCATGGCATCAGCACCTTGTTTGCGGTGCGCATTTATAAGGAATATGGCGATAAAGCGATCGCGATGGTCACAGAAGATCCCTATCGGCTGGCGAATGATATTTATGGGATTGGCTTTTTCTCTGCGGATAAAGTGGCACTCAGTATTGGCTTAGCGGAAGACTCCCAACCACGCATGCTGGCTGCTATCAAACATGTGTTGGCAGCCAGTCGTGAGCAAGGCCATTGTTATCTGACCGAGCCACAGATCAATACCGGCATCATTGAACTCATTGACATAAACCTGGGTGAACGGCTAAAAGATTACCTGGGCTTAATGCAACAAGCCGGTCTGCTTTGTACCCGACATCTTAACAAAGATAATGTGGAAACCATCGGCTATTACTCAAAGACCCTTTTTTATGATGAAACCGCTGTGGCTACCATATTACGAGGAATGAAGGGGTCTGTTGCGAGTGAGCCGGACAGAATTGCCCAGTGGGTCACTGCCTATTGTCAGCATAAACACATCACGTTAAGTGATGAACAGGCCCATGCCGTTAACGGGGTAGTCCAACACCGTTTTTCAATACTGACTGGCGGACCGGGCTGCGGTAAAACCACGACGACCTTAGTGATCGTGGCTCTATGTGAAATACAGTGGGTAATCAAATTTCAACTTTCCGCAAAGGAAATAAATCATATTAATGAAATTGTTGATATTGCGATAGCCTCTGGCTCGCCGTTTAGCCAGCTGAATCTTACTATTGATGCCTTCAAGAATACCGTTAGTAATGAGTGATTCAACGAAATGCACAATTCCCGACCAATGTGCTCGGACCGTGTTGGCGAACTTCATAAACGCTGGAATCTTGGCGGTGTCTACCTCGTCGCACCATTGCCGCAGAAAAGCTTCCGCAGCTGGTTTGTCGGGCATCGCCCAGAGATCATTGAACAGTACTTTCAAACGGTAAGCTTCGCCCAGCGTGGGGTAGAGTTTAATCATTTCATCCAGCTCTTTTTCTTTTTTGCCGGATAGGTTTTCGCGGTTCTTTAGAAATGTGTATTTGTGACCTTTCAGGGCATCATGCTCTTTGCGTTCGGCAATGCGCACCTGATTCATGGCCTCGTTCAATAACTTAACAACATGAAAGCGATCAAAGGTAATCTGTGCGGCAGGGAACGACTCGGCGGCACCAGCAATAAATGACGGTGACAAATCCATGCTGATTTGCTCCACCTGTTCCTTATTAACGCCTTTATCTTCAAGGTGTTGTTGAATACTTTGCAATGTTGCCTTACCCTCGGAAAAGAGAGTGCATGCCAACGCACCTGACAGCAATTGAAGGACTTGCTGAGTTTTAGAGGGTTCAGCGCCCGGGCCTATCTGCATCCGCCGTTCCACAAATTCGGGATCCACTTTGAGAAAATACCGTGTGATGAATAGCACGGAGCTACCGAATAAACCCCAGTACAGCCATGCCTCCCAGAATCGGAATGATCCCGCCGGCAGGAAGAGCAAAATCGCCAGAACCAGTTGGAGTCGAATGAATCCTCGGATAACCCGTTGGGAAAGGCTGCTTGTCATAGTGCTACTCTGTTAACGTTGAATTGTCCTGTTTCATTCGCTGGGGAGGTCCGTAATGTAACAAATACGCCGATATTTTCCAAGGTTCAGATAGTTGTGAGATTTGCGTTCATCTTTACGATGAAATTTATCAAACAGAATTCATACGTTAGCAGGGCAATCGCGCTTAAATTATCCCCATGACACGAAGTAAATAATTGTTGTCCCATCCGGCCTTTAATCGTTTGATCTTGACGCCGACCTTAGCTGTTTTTTCAGTCTTGATCAGATTCAGAGCGATATGCCGTATCACCGCCAGGTTCGCAGCGCTATGCCCCTTGCGAGCTCGATTGCTATCTTCATCAAAGGCAATATCAAGAACCCAATGAAGATTGTTTTCAATTGCCCAATGCGCTCGCACCACACGCTCTAATCGCTTTGGATCATTCGCATTAAGGCTGCTGATAAAATAGCGTGTTTCCTCAGTAACTTTGTCGCCGATTTCTCTTTTGGCAGTGACGGCGATAATGCTTTGCAGACTGTCCCAATTATGCCGCTCTTGTAACCAGGCTATATCGGCGGTTGCTCGAATCGAACGTGTTTCGATTCGGCCATGCTCACCTTCATAGCTAACAGCGGTAACCAGCTGGGATAAAGACGAAGTAAAAAATGTTTTAACATCGTCATGCAGATTACCCTGATTGCCTTTCAGGCTAAACACATAATCGCCGCCTTGTCGTTTAATCTGTTCGGCTATTTTCTTTTGGCAACCCATCGCATCGATAGTAATCACTGCTCCCGCTATATCCAGCCGTGACAGTAACTTGGGAATAGCCGTGATTTCATTCGATTTATCGTCAACTTTAACTTGGCCTAAAACCAGGTTATTCTGTTGCGCCCAGGCACTGACCATGTAGATAGCGGCTTTTTTTGAAGCCTTGTCTATGCTGCGCCTTAAGCACTTGCCATCGATCGCAATCACTTCGCCTTCGGTTAGCTTGGCTAGGTCAGCAATCCAGCGAGAAAAACAGCTGCTAAAGTGTTCGGTATCAATAGCGGCATAAACTTCACCAAAGGTGTCGTGCGAGGGTATGCCATGCTTTAAACCAAGCACTTCAGTAAACCACTCCTCTTTTGCACGCCCAAATTCTTCAATAGCAACCCAGTTATCAGCTCCACAAATCACAGCGCAGATGCTGATAAAGAAAATATCTTGCAACTGATGCTTCTTTTGTCTGTTTACCCTCGGGTCTTTAATACTCGAAAAGTGATGAATTATAGATGGTGTAGGTTTTGCAATCATTTAGAATCAAAATGATAGACTTATTACCTCATCTAAATTCTATTTTCAAGTGTTTTTAAGCACGATTGCCATGAAAAATCAATAACTTAGGTAGACTGGAGTCACGAAGATGGGTTAAGATAAAAGGATTTTTTCGACATACCGGTACCTCTTGTTTCTTGGTAAACGCGTTATAAAACAGCATTTCGAGTTCAGAATCAGTCTTCTCGCTAATCCAAAATAATACTGAGGACGATCAATGCGGCTAATCTGTTCTGGATACGCCGTTAGGAATCAAGCCATAAGTAACAATCAGCGAGGGAATTATAATGTATTTGCCAGTTAACTTGACATGAATCCGGTATTCTGATTCATATCTGCATGGCACCATCACCATTAATGTAATGGTGAGCCATTTAAAAAATAACAATAACGAGGTATTACCATGGGTATAGTTACAACAAGTATCGGTTTTGAAATGCTATTGAGATGGGGGCATTTTTTAGGAGGTATTACGTGGATAGGTCTACTCTACTATTTTAACTTCGTACAAGCCGAATATTTTAAAGAAGCAGAGGCATCAGCTAAATCAGATGCTATACAAAAATTGGTTCCCCGTGCCTTATGGTGGTTTCGTTGGGGGGCCATGTTTACGTTGCTAACCGGGCTGGGTATTTTCGCCATCAGAGGCGGCGGAATGTCCATGGATATTTATGTGGGTGCATTACTAGGCATAGTTATGTTTTTGAATGTTTGGTTAATTATATGGCCGAATCAAAAAATAGTGATTGCTTCTGCAACACAAGTAGCCAATGGTGGCGATGCTTTACCAGAGGCAGCGGGCGCTTTGACTACGGCAGGATTAGCCTCAAGAATTAACGCTCTATTTTCAATTCCCATGTTGTTTTTCATGGGCGCTTCATCCCATTATCCACACAGCTTTAAGCTGCTGGCGCTTGTCGTTGCGGTTATTGTGATCCTGGCTTTGGAATATAATGGTGCATATCCAGCTATAAAAAATATTAAGGCACTAAAAAAATTACCGGCAGCGGGGAAGTTAGGGCCTTGTGCCAGCATTGCCGGGGTAATCCATTGCGGATTAGGATTAACAGTCGTCTTGTTTCTGATTTTAGATCTTCTGTAATTTGACTCTGTAAAATGGTTACGAAAATAGCCGTCATTTGGGCGGCTATTTTTGTCTCAAAAAAGCTCCGTCTTTGTTTGCGAAACATCCTCGGAACGTGGTTCATCGTTATTCTTGATATGAATTTTTGCGACATGCTCAAAGGCGATATTTCCGGCTAAGTAGCCTATCTTGTTGCCTAATGCCTCACCGATTTCACCACCGGCATCGTCAAATAACGCATCACCAATCATGCCCCCAATTATTTTTCCAGCATGACTACTTACTTTTGCACTACCTTCTTTTTGCAAGTCTTCTTTTAAGGGATGCTCGATATCAGGTTGGTGGACAAGCTTTTTTGCAATTTTGTCACCCTGACGAGCTCCGAAGACTTCACCGAACAAACCCCCAACTTCAGCGCCGATCACAGTACCTTCCGGCCCTAACACCGTTCCCAGGCCGGCACCCAGCATTTCTCCCAAACTTTCTCCAGCCATGCCTTCAGCCAGGCTCGCCCCTACCCCGGCGTAGCGGCTAGGATGCTTAGCCAAATCAGCTACCGTCTTCGCTTCTTTTTGTAATGCAGCAGAGACATGGGCAAGCTCTTTTTCGATTTCGCCGACTTTACCAGCTAGGTCAGATGCAGACGCTTTAACGTCCCCAAGCTGTTTTCCGCTTGCTTGATCGGTACTGCCCAGTGAGCCACATTCCGTAGTTTGTTCCGCGATGTTTTTGTTGTCTTGAGTCATCGTGTCACCTGCCTTGCTTTGACAAAAGAAGTTTAAAATAAATGTGTTTTTAATCGATGCTATCATTTTCTATCGGCACCGAACAAGACTTACTGGCTTTTTAAACCAAAGAGTGAGGAGTCATTGTAATGAACACAAACAATTTGCTGTGGGTGCTAGACCATAAGATTCGACTTCTCGACACCGATGAGTCATACGGAATGATAGAGGTCACATCACCGCCACAAGTTCCGGGTCCACCCCCGCACTTCCATTAAGAATGAAAGCGAGTTCTTTTTTATCATTGAAGGTAAGCTGGTCGTTATGGCTAACGGCGAACGGCAAAAATACTCTGCTAGGAGGCTGTCCGAGAATAGCCTAGCATGCTAAATTTATCCCCGTCTCTTTAAAATACCTCAAAAACCCAACTAAATGCAAATATAAACAATATGTTATGATATAATTGCGCTTAAAGTAGCCATCTGGAAGCGTCATGACAATTCCTTTCAAATCAAGCCCGGTTGAATTTAATCAACGCCTGCTATTTCCCGGCAATATTTTTGATCTGCTTCCCAAAGACCATGATTGCTACCTCTATACCGAATTGTTTCAGATGCTTGATACCTCTATCATTGAAAGCAGTTACAAAATTAAAGGCCAGAACGCCTATCATCCCAAACTAATCGTATCGATACTGATCTTTGCCTACAGCCAAGGTGTTTTCAGCTCCCGGAAAATCGAAAAACGCTGCCATGAAGATTTATCCTTCATGTTTATCGCACAAATGAACTGCCCAAATTTTCGAGTGCTCAGCGATTTTAGAAAAGACCATGGCGATTTTTTTCAGGATTGTTTTAAGCAAACCGTCAAACTGGCGATGGAGTTGAAGTTGGCTTCCTTAGGCCATATCAGCCTGGATGGTTCCAAATTCAAGGCTAACACGTCTAAACACAAAGCGATGAGCTATGGACGGTTAACAGAAAGGGAGCAAGCCTTATGCGCTGAAATTGATGACCTGATTGAGAAAGCTAAACGCTGCGACCAAGAAGAAGACAAAGCCTACAAAGAAAAAACCGGTTATGAAATTCCAGACGATTTGAAGTTCAAAGAAGGCCGGCTGGCTAAAATTCGAGCCGCCAAAAAAGCACTTGAGCAGCGCGAAGAACAGCTTAATCCTGGCAAAGCCATCGACGACACCAAGCAAATCAGCTTTGCCGATACCGAGGCCCGCATCATGGGCAAAAAAGGCAGCTTCGATTACGCCTACAATGCCCAGATTAGCGTTGATGCCGGTTTGCAAATCATTGCCGGTCAGCATATCAGCCAAAATGCCAACGACAAACAAGAAGTTGAACCCGCTCTGCAAGCGCTGCAAGATACCACAGAGCGATTGCCTGACCAAGTCAGCGCAGATAATGGCTATTGGTCGGGTGGTAATCTACAAGCATTCGATCAAAGTAGAGTTGACGCCTATATCGCCACCGACAAAGGCGAAAAAACTCATAAGAGCCCATTGGACGCCTCGGCCCGGAAATTGGTCAAGGCCGACTTCGACTATAATGAAGCCGATAATGTCTTTATCTGTCCCAATGGACAAACCTTGGTAATGATAAGTGAATCCAAAGACGGCAGTCGGGTATACCAGGGACGTGATGAAGTCTGCGATGCGTGTCCATTCAAAAGTCGCTGCTGCTAATCCGACAAAGGTCATGCGCGCACGATCAGCACCGATGACAAAGAGTCGCTACGACAAGACATGAATTGTAAAATGGAGACTGCTTCGGCCAAAGCAGTTTATAAGCAACGCAAAGTCATCGTAGAACCCGTATTTGGTCAAATCAAAAATAGTGGTTTTCGTGGCTTCAGTGTTCGAAGTAAAGAAAAAGTCGCTGGTGAATTTTCGATGGTATGTGCTGCGCACAATTTCAAAAAAATTGCCAAAGCCATTCTTACGGGATTAATCCTTCCGGAGTTTGGAAATTACGCTACAAACCCTGCAATATAGGTAAAAATCACTGGATAAGTCCGTTATGAGCGAGCAATAGTGGCTGAACTGAGACTATTCGCGTCAAGTTAATTATTTGCTGTCAGGAAAATTTTAAATTTATCTAAAAACCAAGAGGGACTGCTCGTTCTATAGCCTTATTCTCGGACAGCCTCCTAGGAGTTTCGTTGAACTTCCACCAAATACGACGCATACATTCATCAACAACACAGAGCAAGACGTTGTATGGGTTACTGGCTGGCGACCGAAAGGCTTTGAACGTTTTTTTCGGGATTTCGGAATTCCGATGCAGGAATCACAGGCACAGGAGAAATCTGTGGTGGATCAAATTGTTCAAAATGTGTTGAAAAACGTGGAACGCTACGGAATGTATCTGGCCGCTTGAGAGCGCTGGTACAGAAATGCCAATAGCTATGAGGCAAGCTATTCGGAACATTGCCGTAAATAGGCGTTACGATTGGATAGCTAATGAAGTTTTTTTTAGCAGAAAAAACGACTACACAAACCCTATAAAACCAACCAGGAGCACCCTCATGAAATTTAACCCCTGTAATGATAAATGCACTTATGAAGGCAGTCATTGCCAAGGCTGTGGCCGTTCACATCAGGAAATAGCAGACACAAAAAAATTGGTCATGTCGATTGTCAACTTTATACAAGACCAAGGCTATGAAAATAGTGAAGAATTTGTCAATACGATGAGTAAAAGCGTACTTAAAAAATTGCAAAAACCAGCGTAAAAGCACTCGGATAACCAGTGAGTTGTTAAGCTTTATTTGAGTCCTTCAGCACGACTATCCGTGCCGATATTGAACGGCCAGATACTATGACTTCTGCGACGGCGATGGGCAATTTGAATCGGCGTGGCCCAGCACTGCCGGGATTGACGTAGAGAACGCCCTCGCGCTCGGAGATCAGGGGCTTGTGCGAGTGCCCCGTGACTACTATTTCAACGCCTTCAGCGACTGGCTTGATCTTGAGTTCCGTCAGATCGTGAAGAACGTATATAAATATTTCGCCCACTTTGAGGAAGTCGTTGACTGGAAGCATCTCGGCCCATATGCCCTTGTCATTATTGCCTCGCACTGCAGTGACCGGCGCAGTTAAGGCAAGCTCTTCCAGGATTTTGGGATCGCCAATGTCTCCCGCGTGGATAATGTGGTCGCTCCCCTTAAGGAATGCCTTTGCTTCAGGTCGGAGAAGACCATGGGTGTCAGATAAGAGACCTATACGAAACATTGCTGGCACATTTAACTTTTATCGAAAGTTTTTAAGTTTCTCAGTATTTTCAAAAGATTGATTAGATATAGCCTGGGACTGTATAACCGGATTTTAAGCCATTCCTTAACCGATTTAAGTCTTGCCGCGATTCTCTGGTGAATAGAGCTCATTTTAATCTTAACAATGACTGATATGACTAAATCGTAAGCCTGTTTAAACCACTCGAATGTCATGAGTTTTTCTTTCGATATGCGAAAGAGCCAAAAAGTAAATGCGGCGACCGGAATTTTTCCTGCATAAAGTGCCGCCCCAGCGATCACATTGCCTGTGCCTATCATCTGCAGAGCAAGAATGCCCAGCAACTCCACCTGGATAAATAAGGCTAAAAAAAGCACCAGCAAAACATGGCGATTGAGCTCATTAATAAACGCCTCGGCTTTGTGTAAAATCGAAAGACCATGTATAAAAGTGTAAATTGGCTCGGCAATATTTTCCCAAATCAGCTCTTCGAGAACGATATAAATAGTCACCAATATTCCTAAAGCGATATCGGTGATTTTGGCGATAATTGTTATTAACATAATCCGATTCTCAGAATACTTATTGTCAGCGCTTCATTGTATAGCAATTGGCCAACACTGCAGAAATGCAATGAAATCCGAGGCAATGGAACTACGGACGAAAAAGGGGAAGTTCTGTCGGAATTATGCAAAGGTATTAAGCCGCGCCTATTTGCGACAAAACCAATAGCCCAAAGTCATCAATGCCGCCCTCTTTTCGCCTAATGCAGATGTAATCGGTTGTTCTAAGCCCTGCAAGCTACGATTGACAAGGAAGGCTTGACGGGGAAAATGATGGAAATAGAGGGGCTCAATGCGTAAGACAGTTTATGGGAATACTATCTGTCAGGCCCCGACTCTAGTCCTGACCCCGATAAATGGCGAACTGAATTGAATCGCCCATTGACTTTATAAAGGTTCCGGTGACTCTTCAACTTAATTCGTTGAATGTCTGATGCGAAGAAATCTATAGGGCCGGATTGGATGGGGTCGATGGATGATGCCCGGCACGTTTCCGCTGCGCTCCAGCATCTTGAACAAACTTTGCACGATGTCGCCGAAATATGTAGTATCGGCGTATACATCGCAGGAAAGTGTTACTAAAACTTGATGTTCAAGTTTTTTAGCTTGACTGATTCCGCATCAGATAAATCAAGGTGTTTTCGTCAATGTGTCCAGGCGCTACATGATAGCACTTATAGCTGTAAGGCCTAATTTAGCAAGATTCTTTAAGATCAAGAATTAAAAACTTGAATATCGAGTAATATTTAATTTTTCCGGACACTCATTCGTTTTTTATGGTTAACCTTCGCGGCCCTGTTGTAGCTCTTTTAACGCCGTTTGATGCAAGCGGCGAAATTGAATGGCAAGCTTTCAAAACATATTTGTTGGCGCTATTTTCCTGGGGAGTGCGCAGGGTGATTTCCAATGGTACGACCGGTGAGTTTCCTTCCTTGACGCTAAACGAGCGACAAAAAGTTGTCGAATTCGTCAGGGAGAATTTCCAAGGAACTATTATCAATAACGTCAGCGCGACTTGCATCAGCGACGTACGCGATCTGATCGCGGGAACGGAAGGATTCGCAGATGCCGTGTTGCTACTGCCCCCGTATTATTATTCCGCATGCCGGAACAATGGGCTATGCCGTTTTTTTGTAAACGCGTTGTCCGGCACGAATTTGCCGGTAATGCTTTACAATTTTCCGCAGCACACCGGTAATCGTCTCGGAGCGAATCTGATTGCAATGCTCCTTGACCAAGGCATTGCGGTTCAAGGAATTAAGGACTCGAGCGGCGATATTGACAATGCCATGATATACAAGTCGCATTTTCCCGAAGTAAAAATATTTATCGGCAACGACGCTAAAGTTTTAGAGGTTTTGCAAAAAGGTTTGTCCGGTTCGGTGACCGGTGGAGCGAACCCACTGCCTGAATTGTTAATAGCCATTCAAGCGGACTTCCAAATATCCGGCAATAAGGCGCAATCCATGCTGCGTTGTTTCGATGTCTGGAACGAGTTCCGAGAAACAAGCGGGTATTTTGAGATTCCCTTGGTAAAAGCGGCGATGGGTGCGCGAATTGCAGATTTTCCGCTACACGTTCGCCCCCCGTTTACGCCAATCCCTGCCGAAGATATCGATCGAATTCGAAGCGTAATTATTAAATGTTTGAGTGACTTTAGGACTATTGCGGCATGTGCATAAGAAAATAAAAAACAATAATCTAAATAAGTAGGCAGTTATCTATTCGGTAAACCAGTACCTATTAAGCATTTTGAGAGACTGGGCAGATCCTCCACGGAGCTAAATTTAGTCATGCAGTTTATGCCTTGTTGCTAATCAACCAGATTTGTTAACGGATCTATGGGTTAAGGTGTGTAGTAAATTTGTCACTACGCTGTAATGATGTCAGCGTAGGGTGTAGTAGATTTGTAGTAGGTTAGAACTTGGCGAGCTCTACAAGTGATTGATTATAAATGGATCATATAATAAGTATGTCACTTTTAATGCGATGGTCATGCGTTCGAATCGCATGCGACCCACCATCAAAGCCCTTGATGCATAAGGGATTCAACAGATTGCCCGTCGAGTTGAAGCAATGTAATTCGCAGTTAGGCGCAAATTTAGGCGCACTTCTGCTTACTTGCTCAATAGGTGGCGTAATGAATCAGAAATAATATTCCAATGCAGCTCAATACTGGGCTGGTAAGCATTTAGCCGTTTCCGGCAATCATTGCCGGGTAATTGACAAGTACAATCAAAAAAATACAATTCAATTTGATGCCTGTCGGGTATCCGATGCTCTTGAGCTTTCGTTTGGGATAGTCGCATAATGGCTTACATTCGCACATTAGCAAACGGTCACTTTCGCGCTGATATCCGCATGAAAGGCATTGTCAAAAACAAAACTTTCCCTACAAAAAAACTCGCTCATGCCTGGGCGGATAGAACCGAATACGATATAAAACCATCCCGAATCTGAATCAGGCGTAATTGCTGGCACTGTCTGATACCGGTATTGATGGTATGGGCAGTGGGGAATTGTTCACCCAGTTGGGTGTGGATTTATTTGCTATTCGCAACAAAGCCCGGTTAGAAGCTATCAATGTCCTCAGCAAGAAAGAACTGCTGCAACTGTCCCCCGCATGACATTGAACGCATAGGTGGCGCCGGGCTATTTTTGCAAACTGGTAAACGCATACGCTATCAGACCTTACGTGAAGTCTGTAACGAATACATGGCACGCTGGAACAAAAAGGATTACGAGGGGCAAATGCAACGCATTAATTACTGGTGCAGTGTATTCGGCGACCGCATTATGACAGACATCGATATTTTCGACTTGCGCGAACATATCGACAGCATGGTTGATGAAGGCCGGCGCACCACCGTTAATCGCAAGAAAGCCGTATTATCCAGTGTCTACAAGTTTGCTCTGAGCCGTGGTTATGTAGATACTAACATTGTTCACAATATCGTTATTGATGATGATACTAAGCGCCGGGATCGGGTGTTAAGTGATGATGAGCGTCAACGATTGCTTAAAGCCTGTCAACAATCACACTGGGATAAACTTTATCTGATAGTGTTAATGTCGATGACCACCGGGGCGCGCAAAGGCGAATTGTTGAAATTGCGCTGGTGCGACGTGAGTTTTAAAGACAGCGCCGGTTATTTAGGAGACGCCAAAAACGGCGCCAGCCGGGAACCCCACTTTGCACCGGTTGTAATGACAGAGTTAAAGCGCTTTCAAGAAGTCGCGCCGGCTTGATATTTCCTTCCGATGAAAAACCCAATCAGCCGTTGGATTTTCGCAAAGTTTGGAGCAGGGCATTGAGGGTGGCGAACATTTCAGAAAAAGACATCCTTAATCCTGATGGTAGTGTCAAATTGGAAAAATTCACTCCGGCATGGCTTTTGTACGGCGCTATCGGATTCCGGTAAAGAAATTAATCAAATTGCCAAGCTGGCAGGCCACTTTAAAAGCCGGAGAGGCTATTAGCTTGGTTGGTTTTGGCACTTTTGACGTCAAAGAAAGAGCGGAGCGTAAGGGCCGTAACCCACAAACCGGTCAGGAAATCACTATTGCGGCTGCAAAAATCCCTTCTTTTAAACCGGGTAAAGCCTTGAAGGACGCACAGTTAACGGCTAACGATTGGTGAGTAGCAGACATCAAAATCCTCCATTGATCAGGATTCCGGGCACAACAACCCATAAAATTAATGCACGGGTGGGATAGATTGAATGGCGCTCACTAAGGCAGATTTTTCTGAAAGGCTATTTGACGAGTTAGGCTTAAAATAAGCACGAAGTAAAAGAAATGGTTGATAAGCCTTTAGACCATGCTGCTTAATTGTCTACAGTGGCTTCGTAAGACAATGAAACTGGAATAAGTTTACAATACCATCAAAAGCTTGCCAATAATGACTTCAGCTATTGGATCGTCGAAACTGATAACAAGGAGGTAAATAATGCTAATTTCTCAACCCAACATTCCCATCAAAACCTATCGGTTTTATTTCGCTACTGATAGTGCAGTCCGTTTGCCAAGATATCCTGGTTCAGCCTGGCGTGGCGCTTTTGGCCATGCTTTAAAAAAGACCGTATGCGTTGTGCGGAATACACCCTGTAATCAGTGCATGCTAAAAAGCGCTTGCGCTTACAGTTACGTATTTGAAACGCCGCCGCCTGCGGATACCGAAAAAATGCGCAAATACACGGCGGCTCCGCATCCGTTTGTATTGCAATTTCCAGTAACGGCGTCAGCTTCTGACACTATTTATACCCTCCATGTGATTTTGTTTGGCCATGGGCAACGTTACTTTCCCTATATTGTTCATGCCCTGCAAACAGCAGGGCAAGACGGCATTGGCGGCCATCAGCAGATTTTTAATTTGCAAAAAATCGAAGACATCGACCGGCAAGGCCTTAACCAAATCATCTATCAAAACGGCGAACTCAGACCTCAACAACCGGCGGATTCACCGGCGATACCTACTATGCCCAACCAAATCGAGATCACCTTTAACGCCCCGTTGCGTATCAAACAGGACAACAAAAATATCGCTTCACGGCAATTCACTTTCGGCGCGTTTTTCGGCACACTGCTCCGGCGCATTTCTATGATCAGCTATTTCCACACTTGTACGCCGCTGGAAATCGATTTTGCAGCACTCACCACCCAAGCCAGAACTATTCAATTTTCCAGTCAACAGCTTCATTGGCACGACTGGACCCGCTATTCATCTCGCCAACAAACCGAAATGAACATGGGCGGCGTGATAGGCAAGGCAACTCTGGATATGCAAAATCTGGAAGCCTATTGGCCCTATCTGTGGCTGGGGCAATGGACACACGTTGGTAAAGGCACCAGTATGGGCATGGGGGCTTACTCGATAAAATCGGCAAGCTTGCCAACCAATACATCCGGGACCTACCCGGAAATAATACAGGGATGAACACACACTCAATCTTACTCGCTGTCACCGGACTGACTCCGCAAGTCGTCACCGAAACCTTGTATGCAATTTATCAGCAAGGCGAGAAGTTGCCGAACCAAATCCATATCCTTACCACCGCAGAAGGGTATCAGCGGGTGCGGCTAACTTTAATTAACGACGGCTGGCTGGGCCGATTCTATAAAGACTATCAACTGACAAAGCCGGATTTTTCCGAACGCCACATCCATATCCTGCAGCAGTCCAATGGCGAGCCTTTATCCGACATTCGCACGCAGGCGGATAACCAGGCCATGGCCGATGGCATTACCGAATGGATCAGAACCTTAACCGCCGCCCCGGAAACTTCGTTGCATGTCTCCATTGCCGGCGGCCGAAAAACCATGGGCTTTTATGCCGGTTACGCCCTGTCGTTGTACGGCCGCAATCAGGATCGCCTCAGTCATGTTCTGGTATCCGCCGACTTCGAATCGCATCCGCAGTTTTACTATCCCACTCCGTATTCACAGGTCATCTACGGCAATGATCCGACCCGCAAACCTTTGGACACCCAAAATGCCGAAGTCATGCTGGCCGACATCGCCTTTGTGCGCCTACGCCACGGTTTGGATAACGCCTTGTTGCAAGGCAAAAGCAGTTTCAGTCAGTCGGTCGCCAAAGCCCAGCAGGCGCTGGGCCCTGCCCATTTACACATAGATCTCAAACAGCGCAGCATCAAAGCTCACGATACTCTCATCAAACTCATACCTGCCGATCTCGCTTTTTACAGCTGGCTACTCAAGCGCCAATTGGCAGAGCAACCGCTACCCACCTGCCCCAACGATGGCGCACCGGAACACGGCTATGCCGGGGAATATCTGCGAGAATACCTGCTGATCAACAGCGAAATGGGCGGCGCCGATCGTACTATCCAGGCGTTGCAAAACGGCATGAGCAAGGCTTTTTTTGAGCAGAGAAAATCGCGAATTAACAAAATGCTGCAACAAACATTATCACACGCAGCAATGGCTTATTTGATTTGTGCGGTGGGCAAACGGCCCCAAACCCGCTATCAGATAAAACTGGATGCCGATCAGATTCAATATCAAGAGGAATATAAAGAATGACTATCAAGCCATTGCTCGAACAATCCAGTCGCATCGCGTTAGCGGCTTTTTTGCATGATCTGGGTAAATTTGCTGAACGGGCAAAAATCCCAGTTAATCAGGAAACCCTGGATGTCAACAAACAACTCTATTGCCCGCATCGTAAAAAATATACCGATGACAGAGGCTGGTTTAGTCATGTTCATGCCGCCTATACCGGTTTGGCGATGGACTTGATTGAAGACTACATGCCCGAATTAAAAGGCGCGGAATTTGCCCCCTTCGGCTCATGGAAAACCAAAGATGCAGACGATTCCTTTATCAATGCTGCGGCCAAGCACCACAGACCCGAAAGTTTTTTGCAATGGATTATCGCCACTGCGGACCGGGTGGCGTCGGGTTTTGATCGTGAGGAATTTGAAGAATACAACGAGGCTGACGAAGGCACCTCCACCGGCAAAAACCATTACACTGCCCGTCAGTTGCCGCTTTTCGAGCAAATTCGCCTTGATAGTAAAGCCGAACAAAAATACGCTTACCGTTACCCGCTAAAACCTTTGTCACCCAACAGCATCTTTCCCGTCGAAGCCTGTAAATGCGAGGGTAACGACGATAAAGCCGCGCAAGACGAATACCTAAAACTCTGGCAAGGCTTTACCGGAGCGTTAAAACTGATGCCAAAGTCACACCGCAATAACTGGTCGTTATGGCTGGATCACTTTGAGACTTTGTGGGGTGTTTATACCCAGGCGATACCGTCAGCAACTGCGTTCAATATCCGGCCTGATGTGTCGCTATATGACCATTCCCGCGTTACCGCAGCTTTGGCAACGGCATTATGGCGTTTTCACGATGAGCTCCGCAGAACTGATGACAAAGCCGCCAAAGAGCTAAAAGACCAGCAATCTAGCTGGGAAGAGAAGAAGTTCTTGCTGATCCAGGGCGACTTTTTCGGCATTCAGGATTTCATCTTTGCCAGCGGCGGAGAAACCAACAAGCGCGCTGCCAAACTCCTGCGCGGCCGCTCATTTTATGTTTCACTGCTCAGCGAATGTGCGGCATTGAAAGTGCTGGATGCCCTGGATTTACCCTCAACTAGTCAAGTGATCAATGCGGCTGGTAAATTTATGATTGTTGCACCTAATACTTTAGCCACTATTGAAAAGCTGCAACAGGTACAGCAGGAGTTGGACAGCTGGTTTTTAACTCATAGCTGGGGGCAAGCAGGCGTCGGTTTGGCCTGGACAGAAGCTTCCTGCAATGATTTTCGCCGCCATTCTGGTAATCGCGACGAGGGCGTCTCTCCCACAGATGTAGGAGCGACGCCCTCGTCGCGATTAAGCCCCTACCAAAAACTGATTAAAAAACTGTTTGAACAACTGGAAATAGTCAAGAATCAGCGTCTCAATTTATGCGGCAATGGAACCCCAATCGTTTTTGAGAAATTTCTCGATAACTTTGAAAATGGCGAGTGCAAAATCGACGGACGTTCTCCAGCCAAAATATTACTCGATAATGAGATTTGGATAAGTGAGCTTGCCAATGATCAGATAAATACGGGAACTTGGCTGGCAAAAGCAGAACGTGAACGGATCTTGATTACCCGTAAGTCACTGGGAATGGATACCGCGTTAAAAATATCTATTTTTGATTACCATATCAGTTTTGCTAAATCAGAAGAGGATCAAGGAAAATTTGGCGAACAAGCCAAAAATGGCAATTTACTGAGAGCTTGGGACTTTTCTTTGCCAAAATCCGCCGATCAAGCACTGTGGAACGGCTACGCCCGTCGCACCATTAACGCCTATGTGCCAATTGCCAATCAAGCGGATAAACTGGAAGAGCAATGGGACAAATACATTGGAATAGAAGAGTCGCTGGAAGTGGGGGATGCTAAAACCCTAAACCATCTGGCTTGCGGTGATAGAGTCCAGAATGAACTGGGCAACTGGCAAGGCATCAGCGCACTTTCAACCTTAAAGGGTGATGTTGATAATCTTGGCATGATCTTTCAATCCGGCTTGGGCGACGATGTCAGTTTTAGCAAAACCGCCGCGCTGTCCCGGCAAATTAATGCTTTTTTTACAGTCTATTTACCCTGGCTTTGCCAATCAGACGATCAGTATCGAAACACCTACACCGTGTTTGCCGGAGGTGATGACTTCTTCCTGATCGGTCCGTGGCTGTCGCAAATCAAATTGGCCGGCAAAATGCGGCAAGCTTTTCAAGACTATGTAGCCGGGAACACGGAAGTACACTTTTCCGCAGGCATTAGCACGACCAAGCCCGGCTTGCCGATTGGTCAGTTGGGCGAGATGGCCGAAAAAGCGCTGGAACAGGCCAAAGCGCATAATCCTGAAGATGAAAAACCAGCGCCTAAAAACGCGGTAAGCTGCTTCAACCAGCAAATGTTTTGGGATGAATTTAGCGCCTTGGAAATCCGCCGGAATCGTTTGCAGGTACTAAACCAGGAAATGAATTTAAGTACCGGCTATGTCTATGGTTTACTAACCTTGATCAACATGGCGGAAAAAGTCACTGAAAAACCTGAAAACGCCATCTGGCACAGTTATTTTGCTTATCGTACCGTACGAATGCTGGAACGTAACAAGCAACTCGACAAAGACCAGCGTAAACGGAGGCAAGCAGAACTCGCCGAAGAAATTGCTAATGCCGGTATTATAAAGCACGGCGGTAATTACCGGGTGGCGCTGTTTTGTCATTTGTATCAGCAGCGTTAATCGCGACGCCTACGTCGCGATTAAAACGCCATAAATTTTGGAAAGTAATTTTAAGACTAGAGGATGTTGTATGAGTTTATTCAAGTTTCAAACCGCTCCACCGAACTGCGAAATGCTTGCTTTAGCTATTGATTTAAGCCAACCCAACATTAATTTATTTAATGAAACAGCCCAGTCTTTTGCCAAAGAAATGGCATATCCAGAGTTACTAAAGTGGAATAACAAAAGTAGAGCTTGGGAAGTTAAGCACGATAAAAACGTAAATAAAATTACCCAACTCAGAAAATTTTATGATGAAGTCTGTATGTGGGAGGCCAAAAACAAAAACTTCCAAGTGTTTTCTGAAAACTTGCCGTTTATCAAGATGCTTAATGCCAAAGTTGCTTACGCAAGAAGTCGAGAATATGTGGATGATAAGTTTGTGGCAATGATTGCTGGATGTTTATCTCAAATCAACGAAACCAATGAAGAGGGTATGAAAAAATTCAAAAACTTTAAAACTTTTTTTGAAGCTTTTTATGGTTTTTATCGTGCTGAAAGAATTAAAGACTAATAAGGAATCCATTATGCAACTTACCAAAATTCAAAAACTCACAGGTCAAATTGAATTACTTAGCGGTCTACATATTGGCAGCGGTAACACCGAAATCCATATCGGCGGTACCGATAACCCTGTTATTAAAAACCCGATTACTCAAGAACCATATATTCCCGGCTCCAGCATTAAAGGAAAAATGCGTAGCTTGTTGGAGTGGCAATTGGGCGTAGTCGGTCAAACTGATGGTAAACCGTTGAATTTTTCCCATATCAGCGAAAACAAAATTGAAGATTGTCACTTAACGCAAGCTATAAAAATCTTAAAATTGTTTGGCGGTGCGCCTGTAAGTAAACCTGATGATAAATTAGTTGGAGAAATTGGCCCTAGCCGGCTGGCATTTTGGGACTGCTCACTTGATTCCAAATGGGTAGAAATGATGGGTAATCAACTACTCACCGAAGTCAAAATGGAAAATACCATCGACCGTATCAAAGGCACTGCCGAGCATCCGCGCAACACAGAGCGCGTTCCGGCAACGGCCAGGTTTGACTTTAATCTCACTATTCGTGTCCACGACCATGAAGACCTGACAGGCACCATTTTGGCCGGGCTTAAATTATTGGAACTTACCGGCCTGGGCGGATCCGGTTCGCGGGGCTATGGCAAAATCGCCTTCCGTGACTTGAAACTGGATGGTCATGATTTTCAGGCTAAACTTGATCAGCTCAATTTAGAAGAGGCAGTCTAATGCAACCGATACGTCAAATTTATTATGATGCGCCCAGTACGATCAGCATCCCCGAAGAGCTTCAACACCAAGCTCTAGAAGTGATTATTTGGCCGCTGGATAAATCAGAGGCCAAGCAAGAAATTGAAACCGATGCCAACGGCTGGCCGATTGGTTTTTTTGAAGAAACGGCGGGAGCTTGGGCAGGCGAACCTTTGATACGCGAACCTCAAGGTGAATACGAGCAACGTTTGGAGCTCGAATAATGTGGCTGTTGGACACCAACGTATGGGTGCGCTATCTCAATCCTGGTTCATCCCCGGTCAAGGTACAATTACACCAGCACTCACCGCACACACTCTGGCTTTGCGACATCGTTAAAGCCGAGCTGTATTACGGAGCCTATAAAAGTTCACGGCAAGAACAGAATCTTGCGCTGCTGGAAAAACTGTTCGGTAAATTCCAATCGCTGGTTTTTGACAGCCACGCTGCTCAGCACTTTGGTCGAATCCGAGCCGACCTTCAACGCCAGGGCCAACCCATCGGTCCCTACGATTTGCAAATTGCCGCCATCGCCTTAGCCAACGATTTTACCCTGGTCACCCACAACACCCGCGAATTCAGTCGCATCAACGGCTTATGCTTAGACGACTGGGAGGTTTAAATGAATACGTATCGAATTACATTAAGCCTGCAATCAGCATTCGCTACGCCGTTAAAGGGCGACACGCTGTTTGGGCAACTGTGCTGGGCAATTCGTAATCGCTTGGGCGAAGAGCGCTTGAATCAATGCCTGGAAGGCTACGCCAACAGCCAACCGTTTGCCGTAGTTTCTGATGCTTTTCCCAACGGTTATTTACCGCTGCCGAAATTGCCGGGCTGCTTTTACCAACTCCCGGAAGGCGAAGATCGCAAGGCGGTAAAAAAGCTCACCTGGCTGCCGGAAGCCGAACTGCAAAAACCGCTTAAAGAATGGTTGTGCCATGCCGTCAATGCCAAAGCCATAGCCTCATCGATAACCAATAAATCCGTGGGAGCGACGCCCACGTCGCGATTAAACGCTGCCAGCCTTAGCGAAAAACACCCGCAACCACACAACACCATCAATCGCCAGACCAACACCACCGGCGAAGGCGGCTTTGCACCTTACAGCATTGAACAGGAATGGTTTATTCCCGGATTGCGCTGGACCTTATACCTTCTTCTTGATACAGCCCGGTTAAGTGCTGAAGACTGCCAGCAATGCCTTAAAGATATCGGTGCTTTTGGCTTTGGCAAAGACGCCAGCATTGGCATGGGCAAATTCCAAATTGAAGATTTTCAGGAACAGCCATTACCAGCGCAAAGCGATGCCAACGCCTGTTTAACCCTCGCGCCCTGTGCGCCGCAAGGTTTGGGGTTTGATAGCCGGACCAGCTTTTACCAACTGTTCACACGATTCGGGCGGCATGGCGACATTGCCGTCCATCAGGAAGGCAAACCGTTTAAAAATCCGGTGTTGCTGGCGCAAACTGCCGCTGTGTTTGGCGCCCATCCGCCCAAGTCCGGTTTTATTGGTCAGGGTATTGGCGGCAATGGCAAATTATCCAAAACCATGGTAGCCACTGTACATCAGGGCTATGCCCCGGTGATTGGCGTGCACCTACAGAAATAGGGTGGGAGCGACGCCCACGTCGCGACTAACGGCAATCAGCCAATTCAAAGCGCGACGTAGGCGTCGCTCCCACAAAAGCAGGCACAAGATGAGCAATTTTTTACAAAACTACACCCTTAAATACACACCACTATCACCGCTGCACATTGGTGCCGATGAAAGCTATGAGCCGGGCAACTATGTGATCGACGAAGAAGCCGGCGCTTTATACAGCTTTGACAGCGGCGCAGCACTGGCTGGTTTAAGCGATAGCGACAGGCAGCAGTTATTAGCGATAGTCAATAGCAAGCCGGATGACATCATGCTGACCAAGGTGCAGGCGTTTTTTCATAAGCACCGGGAAAAATTACTGGCCTTCGCCATGCCGCCTGTCCCTACTGCTAGTGGCGTAAAATCTCTGTATGAAAAACGCATTGGCAGGACAGCTCAGCACGAAGGCCAGGGTAGAAGAGTCATCAACAAGCTGGAAATCGAACGCACCTCTTACAATCCAGTAGACGGCAAACCTTTTCTGCCGGGCAGCAGCATCAAAGGCGCAATTCGCACCGCTTTATTAGATGGGATCAACAATGAAAAACCCTTAATTGATCGTAATGAACGCAATCAACAGCTCCAGCAGCGGCTGTTTGACGGTAAATTTCACACTGATCCCATGCGCCTGGTGTCTATTGCTGATGCCGACTGGCAAGGTAGTGCGGATAAACCGGCTTGCCAGGTGCAATTTGCTGTTAATCGCAAACGTAAGCCGGTTATCAAAGACGGTAAATTACTGCAATCGCAGGCCGAGGCCAGCAATCTGTATCAACTACTGGAATGTGTTTCGCCGTATCATTACCAAAGTTTTACTGGCAGTTTAACCTTGCTCAATACGCAATCGGTTGGGCAAAATAACTCCAAGCTGCCCAAACAACAGTTGCACTGGACTGCAAAAGACATTGCCAAAGCCTGCAACAATTTTTATGTGGGACTATTCTGGCAAGAATTTAATGCCATTAAAGAGCGCGGCTACCTGAAAACCGATTGGCTAAATCAAATGGAACAGTTGTTGGACAACGGATTATCCAAGCGTTTACATGACGGCGACGCATTTCTGCTCCGCGTCGGCAGACACAGTGGTGCTGAGGCTTTAACGCTCAACGGTGTGCGTAAAATCAAGATTATGCAAGGCCGGGGAGAAAGACCAAAAGAGGAAAGCCAACCCAAAACCTGGTGGCTGGCCGCTGATGATATCAGCAACAAACAGGGTATGTTACCGTTTGGCTGGGTATTGGTAGAAATCAATCCCAAAGAACCTGACAGTCCGCTTCAACAATGGCTGGAAAATGGTAACAGTGCTTTAACACTTTGGATGCAACAGCAGTTAGAAAAGCAAAATGTGCTAAAGCAAAAAGCGCAATTTCACCAGCAGCAAGAGCAGGAAAAAAAACAAGAAGAAGAGAAAAAGGCAGAAGAACTTCGCCTGCAGCAAGCCGCAGAACAACAACGCCTGGCAAGTCTTAGCCCCATTGATCAGGAAATCGAAAGCTTCCTTAAACCCATTCAACAACAGGAACATGATACCCGTTTATTATCAGAATTGGAAAAAGGCCGCTGGCAGGCTGCCGATGCCAGAGTCGTTGCCCAAAAAATCAAAACCTTAATGGAGCAGGCAGGTAAATGGATGCCTGATTTTGCCGGTGGCAACAAGCAAAAAGTGAAATTGAAAGAGCGCAGCCAAAAAGTGCTGTCTTATTTGAAAGACTGATCATGACCACCTACTTCATCACCCGTCATCCCGGCGCCATCGCCTGGGCTAAACAGCAAGGCATTAGCGTTGACCGGCAACTCGCCCATCTGGATATTAACGACATTCAGCCGGGCGATACCGTAATTGGCAGCTTGCCGGTTAATCTGGCTGCCGAAGTTTGCCAGCGCGGCGCGGCTTACATTCACATGGGGCTAACCGTGCCGGAACGCTGGCGCGGCAAGGAATTAAGCCTGGAGCAGATGATTGAATGCGGCGCACGTCTGGAAAACTATGTGGTCAGCAAAAGCTGAATATGGCTTGTTTATTAACATGGAAGTCGCGACGAGGGCGTCGCGCCCACGGATGGTAATGACGCTTGATGTGGGAGTAATTCAAAATGTAGGAGCGACGCCCACGTCGCGACTAAAAAACCACAATAAATCCAAGCCCCACAGTAAAAACCTGCGCAAAGGCCGTTATTCAGCGCCGAATCAGATTTATCTGATTACTGCGGTAACCCAAAATCGCCTGCCTGTGTTTGCTGACTTTTACAAAGCGAGGCAACTGATAAAGGTGCTAAAAACCGAACAGCATGCACACACCCTTGCGTTCGTGGTCATGCCGGATCATTTGCATTGGTTGATGGCGCTTGGCGAGCAGCGTCAACTGAGCAAGGTAGTGCAAGGAATTAAATCCATCTCATCTCGAAAAATCGGTCACCCGCTTTGGCAAGCAGGCTATTACGATCATGCTTTGCGGGCTGAAGAGGATATTCAGGCAACAGCCCGCTATATCGTTGCCAATCCACTGCGTGCCGGCCTGGTTGAGCGGATTGGCGATTACCCTCATTGGGATGCGATGTGGTTGTGCGATTGAATTGCAGATATCGCGACGAGGGCGTCGCTCCTACAACCGTTGTTCTGCGTGGGAGCGACGCTCTCGTCGCGATTAAAAACTAGAAACTATAAATGAACCCTACAATGACTCAAACCAGCCAAACCCAAAATATCCTGCTCTGTACCCTTGGCACCAGTTGGGCGGTGATTCCTGAAGCCTATGCGTTTCTGGCGCCTGATAAACTACCGATGTATCAAAATCACCCCGAGCAGGCACAACTGCTGGCATTAAAAGCCGAATATCAATTACAGCCGCCCGATGAAATTTGGGTCTGCACCACCCAAGGCGAGCAAACCCAAAAAAGCCTGGAGCAATTGCAACAATGGATTGTGCTCTGCCCGCAAGCCCCGGTATTAAGAATCTGGCAAGCCGGGCAAACAGATCAACTCGCTAGTCAGGAAGAATGCGGCAAAATCCGTGAATTGATCGTCAGAGCCTGTCTCAAAGCCCATCAGCATGCCAACGGCGACGCCCTCGTCGAGGAAACAAATACCCCCGGTAGGAGCGACGCCCTCGTCGCGAAAAAAACCGGCCAGGTTGTCCTGTCTTTGGCCGGTGGCCGCAAAACCATGAGCGCAGACATGCAATGGGCCGGCAGCTTGTTTGGCTGTCAGGCCTTGCTGCATGTCATCAGCGATGACAGCCGGTTACGGGATTCAATTTTATTCAAGCCTCAGCCAGCCATGTTAGCCCAAGCTTTAACCAAAGACTTGGCGCAACTGATCATGCCGCTAATTGCCGGCCAAACCAGCCGCAGCGATTTGCTGGACATCAGCGTCGATGATGCCGGCCCGATAAAAACTGAAGCTTATCCCCTGGATTTGCCGCCGGCCACGCAAATTGCGCTATTTAACGATACCGGTCATAGTCTTAGTAAAGAGTTAAGCAAGCGCGAAAAAGCCAGCAGCCGCCTGTTTGGTAATTTTTTACTGGAAATCAGCCGTAGCGAGTGCCACGAAAACTGGCGCAGCCTTTACCGGCTGCCGCCACGCAGCATAGACCGACTGCGCAACACGATGTTGACCGGTATGGATCGCGACTGGCTGATCAGCCTGCCTAAAGCAGATCTTCACCGCCACCTCGGCGGTTGCCTGGATTTGGACGCCCAACGCCGGGTGGCGCAAGCCATCTGGCAAAGCCTCACTCCGGATGAACAAAGCCAGGCCCTCCAGCACAGTCAACCTTTGCTGGACACGCCGGACTGGCCGTGGCAATGGCCTGAACAGCTTAATATACAAGGCGCGCGCAGCCACAACAGCGCCGCCTTGCTGTTGCATGCCAGTGATGCGCAACTACGGCATAATCTTTGGCAGGCGACCGAGCCCCGCATTGCCCTGAAAACCGGCCATCACGCCGGTTTTTCCGCCTATGAACGCCCAGGCGAACTGACAGGGTCAGCATTGTTAAGCCATCCCGCCAGCATCCAACCTTACGCCCAAGCCCTTGTGCAGCAAGCCCTCGATGAAGGGCTGGCTTATGTGGAACTGCGCGGCAGTCCGCAAAAATACGGTGACGGTCTGACATTTCTAAAAAATTTTTATTACGCGCTCACAGAAACACTGACAAGCTTGCCAACCGGCAACCCGCCACAGTTCCGTTTTATCATCATTGCCGACCGCCGTGCCAGGGAAGCAGATTTAAAGAAGACGATTTGCCTGGCAGTCGATGCTAAAAAACTGCTTCCCGGCTTTGTCGTTGGTCTGGACATGGCCGGAGATGAGCAGCAAACCAAACCGGAGGACATTGCCCACTTGTTTATCCCAGCCTTTGAGTATTGCCTGCCGGTCACCATCCATGCCGGCGAAGGCGAACAAGCCGAATCGATCTGGCAAGCCGCCTACCATCTGCATGCCGACCGCATCGGCCATGGCCTGACCCTTAACGGCAATGCCAACCTGGCGCAACGCTTCCGCGACCGCAACATCTGTCTGGAACTGTGCCCCACATCCAATCGTGAAGTTGTCGGCTATAATGATCCGCGCTTCCCGGACAGCAGAAAATATCCGCAATACCCGCTGCTCGAATTGTGGAAAAAAGGCTTGCCGCTCACAATCTGCACCGACAACCCGGGAATTAGCCGCACCACGCTGGCTGACGAATACCTGACGGCCGCGGCGATGATCGATAACCAGCTTAGCCAGTGGGATGTGCTGGCCATGATTAAACAGGGCTTTGTACATAGTTTTCTATCGGGAAGCAGTAAGGAAGCCCTGTTAAAACAGGTCGATGCACAACTCTATCAACTCATTTCCGGGCAACCCTAATCTGGGAGCGATATTGTAGGAGCGACGCCCTCGTCGCGAATCAATCATTTAAAATCGCGACGAGGGCGTCGCTCCTACATTAGGATTTTTCCCACAAAAACCCATATCCTAACCACAGGCAACCAGACATGAACATTAGCACCCACCTTATTCTGGTATCTGCCCAGCCGATACCCAATCTCACGCCCATCCTGGACGACAGCCTGCGCCCGCAAAAAGTCGTCATGCTGGTCAGTCCCGATATGCAGGAACGCAGCAACGCCCTGGAAAACATTTTGAAGCCGCGCGGCATTGGCGTGGAGCGCTGCCTGATTGACGATCCCTGGAATGCAGCCCGCATCAGCGATCAGGTTCTGGATTTGCTCACTCAATACCCGGATGGCGGCATCGCCCTTAATGCCACCGGCGGCACCAAACTGATGAGCATTGCCGCCTATGAAGCCTTCCGCAGCGAAAAATTGCCAATCTTTTACGTCCACCCCGAACATGACCGGCTGATCTGGCTATCGCCTAAACTCCCGGACGTTGACTTGTCCGATCGACTGAAACTTAAAGATTACCTGATGGCTTATGGCGCCAGCAGTGTTGAAATATTGGATCCCACCGGAGTTAGCGCGCCCATCCGGCAACTGACGCAGCAGCTTTTGGCAGACATCAACCGCTATGCCAGTGAACTGGGCGCGCTCAATTATCTGGCCGGACAAGCCGATAATCCGCGACTGAGCTGTCAAATTGAATCCGGCCCGCAATCCAGGCCCTATTTATGGGAATTACTGGACTTGTTTGAAGCCGCCGGGCTTTGCAAAATCGACGGCCACAGCCTGCGCTTTACCGATGAAAACGCCCGTTTTACCGCCAACGGCGGCTGGCTGGAATTGCACACCTATGCGCTCTGTCTCAACCTGAAAAAAGCCTTGTCCATACAGGATATCGCCAGCAACATTACCATCAAGCGCCAATCAGGACGAGCGGTAGTCAAAAACGAAATCGACATTGGCCTGATCAAAGCCAACCGCCTGCATCTGATCGAATGCAAAACCGGGTATCTTGAAAAAGGGGCCGATGTGCTGTATAAACTGGACAGCCTTCGCGATTTGATGGGAGGCTTGCAAGGGCGCGCCATGCTGGTTAGTTTTAACCCCCTCGATAAAGCCAGCCGGGCTCGTGCCCAAGAGCTGAATATCCAGCTTTGCTGTCGAAGCGAACTGCGAAATTTGCAGCATCATTTACAAACCTGGCTAATCAATGAGAGATAACTTTTTAAAAATGCAAAACCTTGTCAACCACCCCGCTAACCTGCTGAAAATAAAAGGAGAAAAATGCCAAGCTATTTAAATCAGAGACCTTATTAAGAAGGGATTAAGACCGATTAACAAGCCTTTGAATTTTGCGATTTAAGCCATTTAAATCAGAGACCTTATTAAGAAGGGATTAAGACCATTGAATCAGGTTTTACTTTTATTGTGATCATGTTATTTAAATCAGAGACCTTATTAAGAAGGGATTAAGACCGTTTATTTTTTCAACTGTTTCTGCGCACAGATTTAAATCAGAGACCTTATTAAGAAGGGATTAAGACAACTGTTTCTGCGCACAGTTGCTGTTCAACATAGATTTAAATCAGAGACCTTATTAAGAAGGGATTAAGACCCTGTTAGCATGATGATGCTAACAAAGGCCATTATTTAAATCAGAGACCTTATTAAGAAGGGATTAAGACTACAAAACTCATAACTTCGTCAATTGTAATTATTTAAATCAGAGACCTTATTAAGAAGGGATTAAGACCCGGTTATCTTGTTGCTACCACAACACATTACTATTTAAATCAGAGACCTTATTAAGAAGGGATTAAGACTTGACTTACAATCCACAAGTCACCGTTCTCAACTATTTAAATCAGAGACCTTATTAAGAAGGGATTAAGACCTGCACAAAAGCTGTCAGTAGGGTTTGTTAAAGTATTTAAATCAGAGACCTTATTAAGAAGGGATTAAGACAAACAAGCCTTGGCGCACATCGTCATATCTTTCTATTTAAATCAGAGACCTTATTAAGAAGGGATTAAGACTTCATTCCACCCGCTATGCTGTTATATATCATCTTGATTTAAATCAGAGACCTTATTAAGAAGGGATTAAGACTAAACCCTATGTCATCGCCTTGGTATGGTTGAATAATTTAAATCAGAGACCTTATTAAGAAGGGATTAAGACTAACATGTTTTGAATAGCCTTGTGATTCCGCTTCCATTTAAATCAGAGACCTTATTAAGAAGGGATTAAGACCGAAAAGCGGCATTAATAATAACATGTTTTATATTTAAATCAGAGACCTTATTAAGAAGGGATTAAGACGCTTGCAAGCGGCTGTCTTCGCTTGCATTGGTGCTATTTAAATCAGAGACCTTATTAAGAAGGGATTAAGACCTGGATATTGTGCGGCAAGTAACCAGATTGTATTATTTAAATCAGAGACCTTATTAAGAAGGGATTAAGACAAAACTTTTAATGCCCTTATCTTTTAAGGCTTGCATTTAAATCAGAGACCTTATTAAGAAGGGATTAAGACAGCTGATATGCCATCTCATAGATTGATCCCCATGCATTTAAATCAGAGACCTTATTAAGAAGGGATTAAGACGGCGATTTCTTTTTTATATTCGTTCATTTTCTTATATTTAAATCAGAGACCTTATTAAGAAGGGATTAAGACATTTTTTAGTTTCCTAATTAAGATTAATAAAGGCATTTAAATCAGAGACCTTATTAAGAAGGGATTAAGACTTCATTACACAGCGCAATGAAATCAGACATGGGCATTTAAATCAGAGACCTTATTAAGAAGGGATTAAGACCCGTTTTCAATGCGAACTTTGTTTAATTCACATGATTTAAATCAGAGACCTTATTAAGAAGGGATTAAGACGTAATTCCCATGATGTTATTGGAGTATAAGGACCATTTAAATCAGAGACCTTATTAAGAAGGGATTAAGACTAAAACAGATTGATAGAATCCAGCTATATCCAGCATTTAAATCAGAGACCTTATTAAGAAGGGATTAAGACTCCCGTTAAGGGCGATTTCTTTTTTATATTCGTATTTAAATCAGAGACCTTATTAAGAAGGGATTAAGACGCCAGAAATTTTGCACGAGACGACATTTCTTCGACATTTAAATCAGAGACCTTATTAAGAAGGGATTAAGACTGTTTATCTGGATTAACAGTAAGTAGATTAAGCTATTTAAATCAGAGACCTTATTAAGAAGGGATTAAGACCGATGCAAATAACCAGAGTGTGTTCATGATACATTTAAATCAGAGACCTTATTAAGAAGGGATTAAGACAACGGTAACTGTACCGCCACCAGAAAAGGATTATTTAAATCAGAGACCTTATTAAGAAGGGATTAAGACCCAAGGTGCCCGTTTACCTTACCACTTCGCAGAAATTTAAATCAGAGACCTTATTAAGAAGGGATTAAGACAATTTATCCAAGCGGACTGCTAAAGGCGATTTTATTTAAATCAGAGACCTTATTAAGAAGGGATTAAGACTTTTGGTTTATTTTTGAAGTTTTCATTTCATTCCCATTTAAATCAGAGACCTTATTAAGAAGGGATTAAGACACATAATCCCGGCTTTAGCCATCCGCTTCGGGTAATTTAAATCAGAGACCTTATTAAGAAGGGATTAAGACCAAACCGGATTCCGGTGTGCATCGGTCCGTCCCTATTTAAATCAGAGACCTTATTAAGAAGGGATTAAGACAAAAACCACAGGACTATATGGGCCTGCTACCTGAAATTTAAATCAGAGACCTTATTAAGAAGGGATTAAGACTAAAAAAGGTTTACCATGTTGTCCCCCTCATGAATTTAAATCAGAGACCTTATTAAGAAGGGATTAAGACCGTTTTCAGATCAACGATGACGTTTCCATTCAAAATTTAAATCAGAGACCTTATTAAGAAGGGATTAAGACCTTTAGAGCTGAGGTACAAAGGAACACACTTTATTTAAATCAGAGACCTTATTAAGAAGGGATTAAGACGCCTAAAGCTTTGGCCGCTTTATATTGTTTACCCTATTTAAATCAGAGACCTTATTAAGAAGGGATTAAGACATCAGCATCCGGGTCATCTTCGCCTACATATATATTTAAATCAGAGACCTTATTAAGAAGGGATTAAGACTGATTAGCATAAAACTCTATCTCCCTCTTTTCAATTTAAATCAGAGACCTTATTAAGAAGGGATTAAGACACTTTAATTTTTTTTCAGTTAAGCTTTTATTCCATTTAAATCAGAGACCTTATTAAGAAGGGATTAAGACGGCGTTATATTCTCCCCACCGCGCCATTCCTAGCAATTTAAATCAGAGACCTTATTAAGAAGGGATTAAGACAGAATTAGTCGCAGTTATGTGGGTGTAATAATCTATTTAAATCAGAGACCTTATTAAGAAGGGATTAAGACAAGCTCATGTTTAAGCCTATGCGCCAAATGTATTTAAATCAGAGACCTTATTAAGAAGGGATTAAGACATGAAAGGCGGTGGCGTAGACTGCGTAGGGGTATTATTTAAATCAGAGACCTTATTAAGAAGGGATTAAGACGTAATTCAGCAAGCCTAGTTTTAAGGACAGAATTATTTAAATCAGAGACCTTATTAAGAAGGGATTAAGACCCCTGTAGTCTCTATTCAATCGTACCTCAAAGAAATATTTAAATCAGAGACCTTATTAAGAAGGGATTAAGACCGATACCTATAAACGCACTACAATGGTTATATCCATTTAAATCAGAGACCTTATTAAGAAGGGATTAAGACAATGAAAAGAACGCTAGATATTTTAGTTAGAAATTTAAATAAGAGACCTTATTAAGAAGGGATTAAGACCGTTATAGGCGGATTAAGCCCATTTATTCAAATAGATTTAAATCAGAGACCTTATTAAGAAGGGATTAAGACCGGTAGCCCATTCGATGGCATGTTTTATAGCTAATTTAAATCAGAGACCTTATTAAGAAGGGATTAAGACGCTGTATCGGCAGCTATTTACAAGTTGCAAGCTGAATTTAAATCAGAGACCTTATTAAGAAGGGATTAAGACCATGTATCATTACTTTACTTATACTTGGATAAAACATTTAAATCAGAGACCTTATTAAGAAGGGATTAAGACGCTATTTCCCATTCTGCTTTATTTTCATGTGTTATTTAAATCAGAGACCTTATTAAGAAGGGATTAAGACAGTATTAATGGTATGAGAGTTACGGAGAATTGTAATTTAAATCAGAGACCTTATTAAGAAGGGATTAAGACGAATATCTAGTACACGGATATTAGGCTATCAATTTAAATCAGAGACCTTATTAAGAAGGGATTAAGACGGGTTTGACGTTGTTCATAGTATTCTCCTGCAAAATTTAAATCAGAGACCTTATTAAGAAGGGATTAAGACATCATTCGATAGCATAATTGGCATTGGTACCTTATTTAAATCAGAGACCTTATTAAGAAGGGATTAAGACCTCATTAAGTATGTTATTTTCTAGTTCATCTGTATTTAAATCAGAGACCTTATTAAGAAGGGATTAAGACCAACTCCCAGTGCTGCATTCAGTCTTTCTTCCCTATTTAAATCAGAGACCTTATTAAGAAGGGATTAAGACGTAGGTGACGGTGACGACCCCACCACCGCTGAATTATTTAAATCAGAGACCTTATTAAGAAGGGATTAAGACAAAAATCATGCTTCGGCTCCGTTCAGCACGGTCTAAACCAGAGATCTTATGGAGTAAGGCTTAATATCTCAAGCCATCCTCTATCAACCCATCTAATCAAGAGAAAACCGATTTGTGGGAGCGATGCCTGCATCGTGAATTAAAGGCCTTAATCGCGACGTGGGCGTCGTTCCAACCATTTTTTGGCAAGCTTGTCAGTTCTGCTAAAAAGATTTCTTCTGTGTATTCTCTCTGCCATGACAAATCGGCAACTTTATCTGGCAGCTTACGATATTTCCTGCAACCGGCGTTTACGCAAGGCGCTGTATGTGTTGCGGGGTTTTGCGTCGGGCGGGCAAAAATCGGTGTTTGAGTGTTTTTTAACACCCGCCGAAAAAGCGCAATTGCTGGAAGAGATAGGCCTGGTCATTGACCCTGTCGAAGATCGTTTTATTTTGCTGAGACTGGCGGGCGCCAAACATATCCGCACGTTAGGCAAAGCGGTACTTCCGCAGGATGGTTCCTTTTTTTATGTGGGGTGATGAATGAGCAGTTTGTATTTGGACCGGAAAAATCTGGGGATAAAGCTGGATGGACAGGCGCTGGCTTTGTACGAAGATGGCGTCAAGAAAGGCACGGCGCCTCTGCATTTGCTGGAGCGGGTGGTATTGCGCGGCAATGTGCAGTTGGAAAGCCGGGTGCTGGGAGCATTGTCGGAACGCAATATTGGTTTGCTGGTGTTATCAGGCCGAAATACCGAGGCGACGGCGATGCTGGCTGCGCGTTCACATGGAGATTCGTTGCGGAGGCTGGGGCAGTATCAAACCAGTCTGGATGATGGTTTGCGCACGCCGTTGGCGCGCTGGCTAGTGCTGGTTAAGGTGCGCGCCCAGCAGTGTTTGCTGCGCGATGCGCTGGCGGTGCGGGCTGATTTGCGCCACCCTTTAACTTCCGCCTTGCAGACTTTGAACGGGATTTCCGGACAGTTGCTTGAAGATAAGGTTGATTTACCGCTGGCTAGTTTGCGCGGTTATGAGGGGGCGGCGGCAGCGGCGTATTTTACGGCCTATGTGCATTTATTTGCCGATTCACTGAACTTCTCAGGGCGTAAAAAAAGGCCGCCGCCCGATCCGGTTAATGCTTGTTTGTCGCTGGGTTACACTTTGCTGCATTATGATGCGGTGCGTGCCTGCCATACTGTGGGCTTGGATTCTATGCTGGGTTTTTATCATGATGTAAGCTTTGGCCGCGAGTCGCTGGCCTGTGATGTGATGGAGCCTTTGCGGCCTCTGATGGATCGCTGGGTGTGGCAGATGTTCCGGGAGCGGCAGCTAAGAATCGAGCATTTCTGTGATGATAACGGTCGTTGTCAGATGAATAAAGCTGGCCGGCAGTGTTTTTACGGTTTTTACGAATCCCGTGCCGGTTCCGCGAGGCGTTTGCTGAGGCGCTACGGCTATGCGCTGGCCAAGCGCTACCAAACGGTTAGTCAGGCGGATTGTGATATCAAGTAGGTACGACGCCATACAGGATTTATTCCGGCAGGAAAGGAGAGTTGATGCGGCCTTTGTATATTGATGGTTGTACCGGTTGCCGGGTGGTATTGGACGAACCGGCATTGCGCGTGACGGTGCCGGACAAGGCTGATCAGTTGTTTCCGTTGTCGCGGATTTCTCGCGTGGTGTGCAAGGGTGTGGTGGAGTGGTCGATGTCTGCTTTGCTGGCTTGCGCTGATGCGGGTATTAATCTGCTGATTCTGGAGAAAAACGGGGAAGTACGCGCCCGTTGGCTTGGAAGAGGCGGCGAAAGACAATCACTGACGCAACGTCTAGTGGATTTGTTATCGCGAGCCGATGGACCTGAGCGATATGAAAACTGGCAGTTGTCCATTGAAAAACTGGCTGCGCGCAGCTTTGCCCGGCGCATGGGGCTTGAGGAGTGGAGGGAGGCGCCGGTTGCTGATTTGCGTCAGCGGCTGTCTTTAAGCTTATCAAACGAGGGGCGGCACCGTGCCAATCTGCTGCAAAGTTTATTATACAGTGAATTATTGAACTGGCTCCCGGAATGCGGTTTTTGCAGTGATGATGAGGCGTTGCTAACCAGTGATCTGGATTTGGCGTCGGATTTAAGCAAATTTTTGTTGTGGGATTTTTATCCGGCCTTGCTGGCAGCCGGTGAGCCGGATACCTCCTCGGCGCTGTCCGCAATGGCGTTGCTTTATCAGCAACGCGCAGACCGGGTTTATTTGTTGTTCAGGAGTACGATCAACAAGTTGCATCAGTTTTTACTGGCCATTAGCTAATGGCTGACAGTCAAAACGGTTTATATATGATTGCGTATGACATCACCAATCCTAGGCGTTTGTCCAGGGTGCATCGAGTCCTGAAAAAACAGGGCTTGCCGGTACAGTATTCGGTGTTTATGGTGGTTATGAAACGCAAGGCTTTGTTACGATTGCTGGAGCGTATCAGTCAACTGATTCAGCCAGCCGAGGATGACATTCGTTGTTATCGTTTGCCTGAACGGACCGATATTAAAACCTTGGGTAAGCAGTTTTTTCCAGCGGATGTGATGTTGTTTACGGGCGGTGTTAATAGGTTGTTGAGTGGAACAAATTGATTAATATGGGTATGTTGAGTTTTTCGCGATGTTTCACGTATGCACATTTTTTGAAGGTGTCGTTACTGTTGCCACGATCATTAACTAAATTGGATAAGCGGAGAGCTATGCCATGATCATCAGGTGCTCATTGGCAAATAAAAAACATAGACTTCAAGGTGTAAAAATCCTGGCGCCATAACAGTCCGCATGATTATAAGGATTGCACTTCGGAGTTGAATCCACGTTATCGATTGCACTTATGAGTTGAATGTAAGAAAGTTTTATGTGTTATGAAAGAATGCGTGAGGATTTTGCTATCATTGCGTGATGCTAGCGCAGCGACTTGGAAATTATTTTTCTGAGAAATAATATGTACGCTGGATAAATCATCAGCTGTTCATTCATGTCGGCGAGAACCAGGGCAAATCCTGAATTTTCCTTGCAGTAAATCACCTTAATCCAATGCTCCGCCGCAACTACTGCCTTGCCCTGCCGTGCAGCCATAACAATGTTGGCGCACATTGATAGCGGAGCCCGTTAATAATGATAAGCTTGACTCGCTTAGATGAGTTTTACCCGAAGAATTTGCGCCTAAGGGAAGTTGTAACATCTGGTTAAAATCGCAGTCATAGGCGTACCCCTGCCAGTCTACGCTCAAGGTATTACGGCACATGACGACAGACAGATTTTCAGGCCGGTAATTATCTTTTAATAATTGCAAATAATTGTTAAACAAACCCTTGCTTATCAGCATACTGCCAAAACGCTGGACAGGAAGGTTGGTTAAGACGAAAAGTTTATTGAATACAATACCATGATGTGCTTTCAGGTGTTCCTTATAGGTTGTTTCCAAGACCTTTTGATCTGGCGGTAAATATGCGCCCTGAGGATTAAAAACCAGATTAAGTTCAAGTTCACTGTCTTTTTGACCATAACCTAATTCATTTAATCTTTTTAGCACTGATATGCTGGCATTATAAGTGCCTTTACCGCGTTGTTTATCGACATTATCCTCGAGATAACATGGTAACGAAGCGGTAATCACAACCTGATTAAGCGCAAGAAATTCGGCCATCTGTTCATAGCCAGGCTCTTCAAGAATAACCAGATTACAACGGTCAATAACTGTAACATTCATTTCCCTCGCACGCATGACCAGGGATTTAAAATGCGGATTCATTTCCGGGGCGCCGCCGGTTAAATCCAGCGTGTGAATGTGTTCTTTTTTAATAAAGTCCAAAACCAGATCCACTGTCGCTTTATCCATTAACTCAGTCCGTTTCGGTCCCGCGTTAACATGGCAGTGAGTACAGCTCAGGTTGCATAAATAGCCCAGATTAACCTGAAGTATTTCCAGAGCATTTCTGTTGATGGCCGGAAAATCGGTCTTTTCCAGGAGGGATAATGTTCCATGCATATTTAATTAATTTTTACTGAAGTAAATGTCGCCGTAATAGGCCGTTGCTTTGCCGTGTGCATTGTCAGTGTCGGTCATGACGGCAACGGCATCAATATAGCGTATATCTTCACCAAACTGTTGTTTAAGATCGGCAAGGATATTGCGTTTTTCCGTATACCAGGTGCTGGTTTTATCGTTTGATGATCTGAGTGCGAACATCATGGCATGATCGCCAGCAAATGCATTGGGCCAGATTTTACCTTTAGGCGAGGTGCTTGCCCAGACATAATTGATAGCCTTGGTACGCCAGAAAGCAAAACCGCCGCTGACTATCACATATACCCTTGCCGCATAATCATCGCCGGATTTGGCTTGTTCATTGATGTTGCCTAACCGGTTTTCGATGCGCCAGCGCCAGTTCATAAACGGTGTCTTCTGTAAATCAATGCGCTGCTCTTTATAAAGCCCTGAAGCGCTATCATTACTTTCTGCTTTTAATACCCGGTTTCGTCCAAGAGCGACTATTTGATAGCTGGTCTGGCCTTTAAATTCTTTGGTTTCCCAGTGATCAAGCGATCCAGACGAAAAAGCGCCTATCATCAGCTTTTCACCCGCTACCTCAGCTCCGGCGGGAACGCTTAAAAAAACCAGAAAAGTGAAAATTATTATCTTAGCGGCTATATACATTCGTGGATTCAACTCCGAAGTGCAATCCTAGTAATCATGCGGACTGTTGCAATAAATCAGCAAAAAATACTGCATGAGGTATTTTAAATTTGAGTGTTTGACCAAGGCGATGATTAAGCTTATCTATTACCGTCTCAACTTCGTTGTCGGTTATGTTCGCAAAACTGCTGCCTTTGGTAAAGTACTGTCTGATCAAATCATTGGTATTTTCGTGTGCCGGGAAGTCGGAGCGGACGGCACTCTCACTATTGTTTATCGAATGCGCCGCTGGATACGCCCTGGCAAGAGCTGGCACGGGTGCAGGCGCAACGTTTCTTCATTGAACATAGTTTTCGGGAGGCGAAAAGCGAATGTGGGAGGCCGATTACCAAGTCCGCCGTTGGGATGCCTGGCACAATCATATGGCTTTAGTGATGCTGGGAACGCTATTTCTGGTTAAACAGAAAAAAGCCGGGTGCCAACAGTGGCTCATGCTGTCAGTCAACGATTTGGTTACAGCGCTTGAGCATCTTCTCCCCCGCCGACAACTCACGGCTGAAGAACTGGCGGACATTATCAATAAGCGGCGCTATCTACGCCGAAAGGCCAAGGAATCACACGCCAGACGGTCTCAAGTGGCGGGCGAATGAATCTGACAAAGTAGAACTAAGTCCGACAGGCTCCTAGTAACAGTGGTCACATTTGCGATTGCAAATAATTCTGCAGGCCTATTTGCTCTATTAATTCGAACTGGGTTTCTAGCCAGTCTACATGATCTTCTTCATTTTCCAGTATGTGTTCAAAAATTTCCCTGGAGATGTAATCTTTAACTTCTTCGCAGTAAGCGATGGCATCTCTTAGTGGCGGAATAGCATCATGCTCTAGCTTTAAATCACATTTCAGCATTTCCAGTGGGTTTTCACCGATCATTAACTTGCAGATATCTTGTAAATTGGGCAAACCTTCCAGAAAAAGTATGCGTTCGATTAATAAATCCGCATGCTTCATTTCGTCGATAGATTCGTGATAT
Source organism: Methylobacter sp. KS41 (assembly GCA_002862125.1). Classification (GTDB taxonomy): domain Bacteria; phylum Pseudomonadota; class Gammaproteobacteria; order Methylococcales; family Methylomonadaceae; genus Methylobacter_C. Next base: position 1,399,343 of record PHSP01000003.1, read on the forward strand.
TCCTTTTCATTGAGTTTTGCAAAGCCCCAATTTTTGTACATGCGCGCATGTAAAAAATATTGGTTAATAGCGGTGAGTTCATTAACCAGTGCCTTGTTAAGAAACTCAATAACTTTCTTATCTCCTTTCATGAGATAACTCCTTATTTATATGGCGTTAGGGACAGGTAGATTTGACGCAGGATGCATTATAGGTTGTTGTTGCAGGTGATCGTCAAGTAATTCCTTAACATATTTATTGCATTTTCCGCAATCACTACCCACTCCAAAGCAATTGAACAATTGCCGACGCGTACAGACGCCATTATTAATTGCATGTTTTATTTGGGTATCAGTTACGGCTTTGCAAACACATACGTACATGAAGCGGCTCCAAAATATAATTTATGCAAATGATAACAATTCTCATCATAAAAATAAAGAATATTTTCCCAGTCGCGGCCATGGTACATATACTCCATGCGGCCATTTTTGCGGAAAGCTGCATGTCGTATACCTCAAAGCATTGGGCTTATCGCATAAGGAAATCGAACGCATTGCCCGTACCAGCGCTGACAGTGTGACGCGCTACCTGAAAGATTATAACGCGGGCGGCTTAGCTGCCCTGGGTGTATCGCGCACTCACCGTCCGGTCAGTTCATTGCAGCCTTATCACGATCAAATTAAGGCGCACTTTTTAAAACAGCCGCCTCATACCGTCTCCGAGGCGTCTCATGAAATCGAGGCGCTGACCGGGATCAAATTAGGCCCCAGCGCCTGCCGTGACTTCATGCGCAAGCGCCTTGGCATGAAGTTCCGCAAAATGGCGGTTATCCCGGCAAAAGCCGACCCAAAAAAGCAGGCCGAGTTCTTAAACAACCAACTTGAGCCCTTGTTGGAAGAAGAAAAACAAGGCCGGCGCAAGGTCTTCTTCGTTGACGCCGCGCACTTTGTCATGGGCGCTTTTTTGGGAATGCTTTGGTGTTTTGAGCGGCTGTTTCTCAAGTCATCCAGCGGGCGTAGACGTTACAATGTCCTGGGCGCTTTCAGTGCAAAAGGCGCCGACTTAGTCACGGTGACCAATGATGCCTACATCAACTCCGGCACGATTGTGGACGTGCTCTTCAAGATCAAGCAAGAGCACGCAAGAGCACGCCGGCATCCCATTGACACTCGTCATGGACAACGCCCGTTACCAACGGTGCAACAAGGTGACGGAGCAAGCCAAAGCGCTGGGCATCGACATCCTTTTCCTACCCCCTTATTCGCCTAATTTGAACTTGATTGAGCGTTTATGGAAGTTCACCAAAAAGAAATGCCTTTACAATCGCTATCACGAGACATTTTGCCATTTCAAGGAAGCCATCGACGACTGCCTTAGTAAGGTAAAATCCACTTTCAAGGAACAAGTAAAAACACTTTTAAATCCAAAATTCCAGCTCTTTGAAAAATCCGCAGGCGTGACCGCGTGAGGTATAACAAATAAAACTGTGTTACATAAAATACCGGATGATTATGGTACCAGCTATTAACAATAAATGAAAAGGCTGGGCGTATCCGGAATCAATCGGCGAGCGGTTCGCCTATGACTAAATTGCAAATATAAAGGCTACAGGGCTTTATAGTCCACTTAAAATAGTAAGATGGGAGTAAAGTTATTTAGCAAGGCATTTACCTTTGCTTGCGGGAAATTAATGCCAGATGGCTTTGCTTGAACGCTGATTATTTTTTAAAAAATGTGATTAATTGGGACTTGTCATCGATATTTATTTGGTAACGCCCCAAAACACTCATCCCCAACAAGCGGTTATTCCCTAAAAGAGGGTCCGCAATGAATGCGGCTTCAACGTTTTCGAGAGATTCCCCGGCAATTTTCAATTCCTTCAGCAGGCCGATTTTTGCTTCGGTCAAGCCGTTGGCTGTCTGCATCTTTTTCCTGGTAAAAGCCCTACCTGAAAGGCCTAGTTTGGGTATCATGGATTCCGGTAGAACGACTAAGTCTGCGCCAGTATCGATAATCATATCCAGGGTTTGCCATAGGCTGCCGTCACCTGAAATGTCAACGGAAACCACGAAATGATTACCTTGTAGGCTGGTTGGCAGAACAATACGCTTGATTTCCGGTTTTTGTTTTTTATTGATAATGACGATACGCTCAATCTTTCCTTTAGTATTTCGACTGATGATGTGATTGAACGGGGCCAAGAGTTGTTCAATTTGTTCCTCTTCGCTGCCGCTGGTAATGATTGTTTCTTCATTCCGGATTCTCTCCAGGCCAGTGATCTGAATATTCATCCGGCTTTGCAGGGACTGGATTTGTTGAAACAAATCGCCGGAGTCTTCAGTATTTTGAGCATGAGCGCCTAAGGCGAACAACGCTAGAAAAGAAATGGCTGTTAATCGCAGTTGCTTGCTAACAGTGTTGTGAGAGTCTTTTGTTTTCATTGAGTTTTCAAGCCATTCAGGCAACTTTGAGTATGCTTACGTTAAAACAAAACATTTCGAAAAGCTAATCAAAATTAAACTTTTAAGGTTCGAAAATAAGGATAAGTCCTGGCGGCCCGGTTGGGATGACGGGATTCCAGCCTGACATTTTCTGTACCGGTTTATTGGGTTGCGAAAAGACGAAATCCTAACTACGACGCTTTCTGGTAACTGGATTTGCCCTTGTCCGGCATTTATACATTCAATAAAGAGTGAGCGGAGGGTGAATTTCTTCTCAAGTTTTTGCCTCTCCAAGGCAGCTGACAGGAGTATTTTAAGCTCGTATCATGCCTGGCCAGTCGTTGAGCAGCTTCTCAAAACTCCGCCTTCGAAGGACGGAGTTCTTTAAAGTGATACAGCTTAAGCTGCTAACCTGGCTTCCTTCCGGCGGCTTGCCGCCCAGCCGAACAATCCAAAACCTAACAGGCTTAAACTGACGGGTTCAGGAACGTTTACGGGAACCGGAGGTGAATTAAGAGTTCCAGCCGCTGAAATGGATTGGCCGCTTTGGTTGAAACTCCAGCGAAGACTGGTAAGCGTCGCTACGCAGGTGTTGCCGGCATCTGAACAGCCACCCGCTTCGGTTCCCACGTTGGAGCCAGGAGTGAACAGGCCGCTGGTGTATACATCCAGGAAATTTGCGTTTTGAGTTATGATGGTTAAGGATTGTACGGTATAAGTACCGAAAGTTGCTGCTGGGCCTGTAATGTTCCAAGTACTCATATTAGTAAGGTCTAAAGGACCATTTCCAAGAGTGAAAAGACTAAACGGGGAAAATGGGGAATAATCTCCGCTACTGAGCCCGGAAAAAGGGGAAGAAATAGTAATCAAGCCCGGAGCGCTTAGATTTGTTCCTGTCATTGTTGCCCCAAGAGAGCCAATGGATGAGCTGCCGCTTATTCCAATAAGACTCGCTTGTGAATTGGCGGCAAATATGCAGTTGCCCAATATAAAGGCTGTTACAGTCAAGATTTTTTTGATGTTAAGTTTCATAATTCCTTGTCTTCTGAAAAAGTGTGATTTAGATAGGGTGATGTGTGTTAACCACAGAAAATCCCTCCCGGTTACACAAAAGCAAATTATAGGCCAAAATTATTATTATATTTGAATACAGTCAATTGCAATGTTATTACGTGAGTCATTGCCAGTCTGATGAGTAAGATTGTAAAAATTGATGACACCCGCTGCCTGATTCTTGGCTATTTGGCTAACTAGTTGATGATATAGAGTAGTTGCGAGGATTGAGTTTAGCGAATGATTAACCCGGTCTACGCGGGTTACGCGACCGGCATCAGACTAAATATTGCATTGTAAAATTTTCTGACAGTTATATTTTTTAACCAATAAAATGTAGTTTTCTGTTAAGTCTATTCAGGGCGGTCAGACTTTAAATCAGGACTGGAATCACGAGTAAAAATCCGGCGCTTTTAAAATATGAAGTGAAAAATTTAGGCAAGTCCCTCCTCAAGCAAACTTTTTCAAGAAACTACTCTTTATGATGCAACTTATCAACTTGAACAATTTTAAAGTTTTTAACGATACAATAATCCATTTTTTCCTTACATTTACTGCGAAAGAGTCGAAGATCAGGTGAAAATCAGTTAACTTTGTTCTCTTCATGGTATTAACAAATTTTTACAGAACTTTTGAATGATTGCTAGACGTTGAGAGATAGTATTATTGTTCCAGGAGTCTGCCGGATAGAAGCTATTTTTCACTCATGAGTGGATTTATAAAGGCATATATTGATAAAAACACACGTCTAAGTGTTGAAATTCTTCATGAAAACACATGGTTTAAAACTCAAAATGGAATTTTTCTAATATCGATTCGCTAAGTCCGGCAGGCTCCTAGCGATTCAAATTCTAATTTATTCAACGTAATACAACATTAATGAAAAATAATTTACTTGCCGTTTTTAACGCTTTATCAAAAAGTGAACAAAATATTATGCTCGCTTTGGCGGTTATTTATGCGCCGGTAGGCCAATCCGGTTTGCAAGCCTTATTAAAGGCGGCCGGGTGTTTAGAATCAAAAACAATAGCCTCTATTGACAGGCCATTGCGGGAGAAATTACAAAAAGCTGAATTAATCGTTATTACTCAGGATGGTTGGCGCTGTAATGAAATAATCGCGGAACAATTGATCCGGCGTGCAGTAGAAGAGCCCTGGTTCAACAGATTAAACCAGTTGCTTATCGCCGAACCTAATTATTATTATCCAGCCAGAACCGGCGTCTACCACGCAATAAAACAATTGCGCATTTTTTTATATCAAGGCAATGAGGCAGCGTTTGCCGCCAATATTGAACGCTTTCATAGCGATTATCGGCAAAACTTTGCTGATAGTATCAACCGGATTTTCTTTAATGATTTTGACGCCGGTTGGTTCTCATCCTTGCCGGATCAGATTAAATTTCTTGCCCTAAGCTATTTTTTACATGACGGCCGGGCGCACCTGAATGATGTATCGAAGTATTTTCAACTGCTTGAACATTTTTTTGGCTCGGAAAAGCACGTTAATCCCGCTATTGTCCATACCATTATTGAAGAGCGCTTGTTCCGGGGTGATATTGAGGGCGCTGAACCATGGTTAGCAGGTGATTCATCGGTTGATGGGCTGAAATTACTTGCTACCCTGCGCTTCTTGCAAAACCGTAATGACGAGGCAATTGAGTTGTTTAATGCGGCGCTTAAGACGCTCAAAAAAAAAACCGGTAAACGCAATATCAGTATTGATGGCATACACGGTTATTTTTTTAATCTGGCATTGCTTCGCAGCCGTAACTTCAACAATCTCCAGTTGCTCAGGCAACAGTCACTCGTGTCGATTAAACAGGGCTGGCAAAATGAGTTTTATCTGCTGAATTTAATCCTGTTGGAAGCAGTGGATATTTATCAGAGTAAAGCCAGTGCCGGGCATAGTCAGTATTTATTCAAGACCAATAAATTCGCTTATGAACGCTTGTTTCATGCCTTGCTGTTATATTGGATAGGTGAAATTGATCCGATGACTGGCGCTGAAAGAAACAGCGTATTTTTGGCTGAATTAGCCGGATTTTGTCAACAAGCGCAACGATTGGGTTATGGCTGGTATGCCGCTGTAAGCTCATCGTTACTGCAACGCCTGGATTATAAAAATGAGCCTTGCCGGAAAATAGCAGAGCAGTATTTACAATCGCCGTTTAATGAAATTATTGATTTATTGCCGCAAGTTTCTGCATGGCAAAGAGCGCTGGACGCATTAACGCAATTAACAACTGAGCCCTCAATATCTGTCCAAACGGAATTACGCCTGATTTGGATATTAAGTCTGAATAATAATACCGTGACTTTGGAACCGAAAGAGCAGCGGTTGGGTAAAAGCGGCCGTTGGACAAAAGGCCGTCCTATCTCCTTAAAAAGGCTATACCATAATATGGCTGAATTTGAATACCTGTCCGAGCAGGACCGCCGCATTTGTGCGCACATCGAGCTTGAAAAAGAACCCGCTTATTACGGTTATTCCAGTAAGGAATTTTATGAGTTGTCGAGTAAAGCTCTTCTGGAGGCGGTAGGACATCCCTATATTTATTGGGCCAATCAGGAAACGTTAAATATTCCGGTTGACATCAGCCTGGCAGAACCGCAATTACTGGTCAAAGAACAGCAGGAAAATTTGCATATTTCATTAATACCGCAAATTACTACGCAACAAGTGATCGCCCAAAAAACGGCCAGTAGCGGCTTGATAGTGTATGTCATTAATGATGCACATCGTCAGGTGGCTGAAATTCTGGGTAAAAACGGGTTAACGGTTCCCGCTTCCGCGCGCCAGCAAGTGATTGATTCCATTGCCTCGATTGCCTCTATGTTGACTGTGCAATCCGATATTGGCGGAACGTCAAGCCATGCGATAAGTGTTGTTGCGGATAGCCGTTTACATATTCATTTGCAACCGGTCGGGCAGGGCATGCAAATAGAAATGTTTGTACAACCGTTTAACGACGGCGGGCCGCTTTATAAACCCGGCGCCGGCGGAACAACGGTTTTGGCCGAAATTGACGGCAAGCAATTACAAACCGTCCGCGATTTTAAGCTGGAAATCCGCTATTTAAAGGAAGCCTTGAGCGTTTGTCCAGAGTTATATGCCGTGAAAGAGCCTAAATGGCTGCTGGATGATACTGAGTCGGCATTGGAGACGTTATTGCATTTGCAATCATTAGGTGATTTTGCGGTTCTGGAGTGGCCAAAAGGCAAAAAGATTCAACTCAGCCGCGAGGCTGGGTTATCACAAGCGCAGTTTTCGGTGCGGAAGGAAAAAGACTGGTTTAGTGTTGAAGGCAGCGTGCAGATTGATGATCAGCAGGTTTTGGACATGCAGCGTTTAATGAGCCTGCTAAATACTTCATCAGGCCGCTTTCTTAAACTTGAAGACGGACAGATTATTGCATTAACCCGTGAATTACGCCAACGCCTGGACGATCTGGCCGGTTTAGGCGAGGTGCAGAAAGATAAAGTGCGCTTTCACCCGTTGGCTGCGCTGGCGCTGGATGAAGTCATCACAGGGATGGCTATCACCGCCAGTAAGCCCTGGAAAGACCAATTGCTTAGGCTCGGTGAAATGGGTGATCTAAACCCTAAATTGCCGTCAACCTTACAAGGTGAATTACGGGACTATCAGTGCGAGGGTTATCAATGGATGATGCGTCTGGCGCATTGGGGAGCTGGCGCATGTCTGGCGGATGATATGGGCCTGGGTAAAACCGTGCAGGCATTAGCCATGATTTTAGCGCGCGCGCCTAATGGGCCTACGCTGATTCTGGCGCCCACCTCGGTCTGTATCAATTGGCTGGAAGAATGTCAGCGTTTTGCGCCTACCCTGAATGCCGGTCAATTCGGAACCGGCGACAGACAGGAGATGCTGAATGCCGCGGGCGCGTTTGATGTGATCGTTTGCAGTTACGGATTATTACAGACAGAGGCGGAACTTTTAGCGCAAAAACACTGGCATACGCTGGTTGCTGACGAAGCTCAGGCGATCAAAAACGCGCTGACCAAACGTTCAAGGGCGGCAATGGCGTTGCAGGCGGATTTTAAACTGATTACCACTGGCACGCCCATAGAAAATCATCTGGGCGAGTTGTGGAATTTATTCAATTTTATTAATCCTGGCTTACTGGGTTCCTTGCAAAAATTTAACGAACGCTATGCACAGGCTATTGAAAATCAACAGGATCAGCAAATCCAGCAACGGCTGAAAAAATTATTACGCCCATTTATTTTGCGCCGCCTTAAAAATGATGTATTGACCGAATTACCGCCGCGCACTGAAGTCACTTTGCATGTCGAATTAAGTCAAGAAGAACGCGTGCTCTATGAGGCATTGCGCCGTAACGCCATGCAGACCATGATGGAGGACACGGATCAACCGGGTCACAAACAATTGAAGATATTGGCGGAAATCATGAAATTACGCCGCGCCTGTTGCCATCCGCGCCTGGTGATGGAAGAAAGCGCGCTGGCAAGTTCCAAACTGCAGGCCTTTGAGGACCTGGTCGACGAATTGCTGGACAATCGCCATAAGGCCCTTGTGTTTAGTCAATTTGTCGGGCACTTGGCTCTTATCCGTGAGTTGCTGGACAAAAAAGGCATCCATTATCATTACCTTGATGGTTCGACTCCGGTCCCGCAACGAAAAAGAGCTGTCAATTTATTTCAGGCGGGAGAGGGGGATTTGTTTCTAATCAGCCTGAAAGCCGGCGGCACAGGCTTGAATTTAACCGCTGCGGATTATGTGATTCACATGGATCCGTGGTGGAATCCGGCGGTGGAAGATCAGGCTTCGGATCGCGCGCACCGTATGGGACAAAAACGGCCGGTCACTATCTACCGTCTGGTAGCAAAGGACACCATAGAGGACAAAATTGTCGACCTGCATAAACATAAACGGGATTTGGCAAATAGCTTGCTGGAAGGTGGCGAAGTGAGTGGTAAGATGTCGGTTGAGGATATGATGGCGTTGATTAAAGATATTGATTAGATAATAGGTTCGCATTGTTTCCGCACTTATGCGTTATTGTCCGCAGGCAAGTAGTAAACGCCTTTTCCCTGCCGGAGGTAATTAAAAGGTTGTGTGTTTAAAATTATCCAACCTGATCCTGATCTCTTCGGCGCTGCTCAGGGCAGGCTTTCCCTTCAAGGAAGAAAGAACTAAATTGCTTAATTGCGGGGAGTGACGATTCGCAAGCAAAGCAGCCAAAAGAAACTTAACATCAACCCAAAAGGCCCAAAAATGCGCAAGACACTAATCAATCACCCCACAGAAAACGCAACCCCGGTCGATCAAAATTATTTGGACTTGGAGCATTTGGCCCGGATAGAAATAAGCTCCGAATGTCAGGACCACCCTGTTGAATCGGCTTTGATAGAAGGATCGGGTTCAGGCTGGCAGGCCGACGGTCCCGGCGAGCAGACAATACGCCTTCTTTTTGATCAACCCCAGACCGTCAAGCATATCGTGCTTTTGTTTGATGAAAAGGAACAATCCCGCACGCAAGAATTTGTTCTGCTTTGGCGCATGGAAAATGAAGACTTTTTCCGGGAACTTCTGCGTCAGCAATATCATTTCAGCCCGCCGCTTACTGCCCAGGAAATCGAGAATTACAAGGTTGATCTCAAGCAACTAAAAGCGCTCGAATTACGGATTATTCCTGATATAAGCGGCGGTGAAGCTTGTGCAAAACTTACCCGGTTGCGGCTTTCGGAGATGTAATCCGGCGGATGGCAAAAGAGCCTTGACCATTTTTATGCTCTATCAAGGCCTCGGTAATCCGCCAGATTTATTTCATATTTTTTCAGTTTGCTGTAAACAGCGCGAGATGTAATACCCATGTTTTCGGCTACTTTTTTTATATCGCCCTGATGTTGTTTTAAAGCCGTTTCAAGAAATGACTGTTCAATCTTGGCAACGGTGTTTTCTTTTACGCCTTTCCATTCGCTAGAGCTTTTTGTATTGGCTGGAAGTTCCAGATCCAGATCAGTGATTTCTTTGCCATTGGCAAACAAGAGGCTGTGTTCAAGGATATTTTCCAGTTCACGGACGTTGCCCGGCCAAGGATATGTACGAATTTTCTGCATGACTTCACGGCTGACTGATTCAACCTCTTTGTTATATTTTTTGTTCAAACGTTGAATAATCAATTGCACAAGATAAGGTAAATCTTCTTGCCGTTCGGCCAAAGGGGGAATGTTTAACCGGACTACGTTGATGCGATAGTACAAGTCATTGCGAAACAGGCCTTGTTTAACGAGATTTTCCAGATTTTGATTCGTTGCCGAGATTATCCTTAGATCAACGGCTAATGTTTGTTTGCCGCCGACTCTTTCCAGTTCTCCTTCCTGAAGCACGCGTAGCAGGCGGGTTTGCGCGGCAGGCGACAATGAATCGACTTCATCCAGAAACAGGGCGCCGCCTTCGGCTCTTTCAAAATAGCCTTGATGCACTTCTATAGCGCCGGTAAAAGCGCCTTTTTCATGTCCGAACAAGGCGCTCTCGATCAGGGTTTCAGGAATTGCACCGCAGTTGATTGGGATAAATGGCTTCCTGCAGCGGTCGCTCATTGCATGTATGGCTCGTGCAATCAACTCCTTGCCGACACCGGTTTGACCCTGAATTAGCACGGTTGCCTGGGTAGGCGCAATAACTTCAATAGATTGCAGTATTTTCTGCATCATCGGAGATTTGGCAATGATCGCCGGGGGCTGATGCTTTTTTGAAATTTGCCGGCTTTGTTTGTGCCAAAGCTGTTGCATGCTTGCTTCAATGCGGGAATGCAAGTCATTGATATCCTCGATTTCCTTGACAGGCGTTGTATCGGTGTATTCCATTCCGGCATGCTCTTTTGCTGTATTCGGATTGGTGTAAATACATACTTCGCACTTGCCGTCATGGCGGGCTATGCTTTTTTTGATCTCTACTTTGGCGTAACCGAAATTTCTGGCAGCGATACCGCCAAATACGCTGGAGGTCATTCTGCATAATTCAGGGAAATTGGTAACCTTGTCGCCGAAAGGGCAGCAGGAGTTGGTCACCGTAATGCAGTCCTGATTGCTGGAAACCAATGAAAATTTACCGCCTATGTTGTTTTTAAGGCCGAGTATGAGCTCGATATAGCTTTCGCTGTCGAGCTGTTGGCTTTTATGAGTATCCTCGCGATAGGCTTCTTCAAAAAAGCATCCGGCCGTTTTGGCTATGTGTTCGATCAATTGCTCGCAGTGCTTTTGTCCTTGTTGTTCACTGGCATGCATCAGCTCAAGAATGAAGGTTTGCAGAAAGAAAACCGGTGTTAAATCAGAAAGCGGACTGTTATTCATAATTTACGTACCGTAGTGAAATATATTTTCACCAATTGAATCACAACTTCACTAATCCGGCAATGATTAATAATCAACTCATTGTAACGAATAAAAAATAACAGTTTATTTTAGTGGCGCGGTACTTGCTCATGTATTGTTACACCGGACAATACTCAGGTGTATGGGCAAAATAGCCGTTACTAAATCCCTTTTGATGCTATCGAAGAAGGTAGACCTCTCAGGGATAATAAATTTGTAACCAGGAGACTCAAAATGAACACTCTCAAAGAACAATTAAGCACGCGCGTCGCTGAATATGACCTCTGGGCGCAACGCCGCCGCTATGGGCCGGACGGGCATAACAACCGGGGTTTGTGGGTGCTTGCTTGCATGGACGAACGCCTGCCGGTAGATGAAGCTCTCGGCATTCACGTAGATACGCCTGCCGGCGGCGGGGATGCCCACTGTTTTCGCAATGCCGGAGGAATCGTCACCGATGATGCGATACGCTCGGCTATGCTGACTTGCAATTTTTTTGGCACCAAGGAAATCGTCATCGTGCAACATACGCAATGCGGCATGCTGTCTGCAAATGCGGCCGATCTGGAAAAGATGTTGTGTGACAAGGGGATCGATACGGACAATATCGCGATGGACCCGACGCTGCCGGAACTGAAGCTGGAGAAAGGCGCTTTCGCCAAGTGGATCGGCATGATGGACGACGTGGACGAAACCTGCATGAAGACCATAGAGGCATTCAAAAATCATCCCCTCATTCCCAAGGATGTGGTCATCAGCGGCTGGGTCTGGGAAGTCGAGACGCGCCGTTTGAGAGCGCCTACCCGAGATCCTGAAAAACGGGCAAGGACCGACGCTACCTCAGCCCCATTTGGCGTTAAGGAGAAGCAGCCGCCTCGTTGGAGCTAAGTCCAAGAGAAAAACCGGCGAACGCGGGGGCCTGATGCAACAGGCGTCCGCGTCTTAGCATTTCTGAGAAATACCTCAAAAACAAAAGATAGGGGCTCAAATGCCAACTTATGATTACCTGTGTACGCAATGCAGGCAGCAATTCGAAGCACGCCATCCAATCAACGCCTCCAACCCGGATTGCTCCGCATGTGGCGGCGCGACGGAAAAAGTGATTCTTTCCGCTCCCGCGGCGCATGGCGACATGGCGCGCGGCCGTGATCTGGCAATGCGCTCGCTCCAGCCGGAGCCGGGCCAGGAAAAACACATCCACGGAGCCGGGTGCGGATGCGGGCGTCGCCAACATTCTTAAATGCAATCGATTTTTTGATGTTGCCGTTTGACGCTCTTGTGACAGATATAGTTTATAAGGGAGGAATGATTACGGCCACAGTGTCCTTGTCGCTGTTTTTGCCGGCGCGCATAGCTCAAGAATGAAGGTTTGCAAAAAAAACCGTGCATTTTGGAGAGAGGCGCTATTTATGATCAATTTGTGAAATAAATCTTCACAAATTGAAGAATAACTTCGCTAATCCGGCCATGATTAATAACTAACTTATTGTAATTTACAATAAAAATTATCCTTATTGATTGGCATGTCATTTGCTGTTATTTAAATTGCATAAAACAACAATAATGAGGAGTTAAAAATGACGCAAGAAAAACCACCTTTAGATCCGCATCCATTAAGCGAATACGTAGCGTGGGCCGGATCACGCAACCGGGAGCCGCTTTTAGGTGTTTTAAAAGAAAAACTGCCGAAAGATCAAGCTAATGTTCTGGAGCTCGCCAGCGGAAGCGGCATGCACATCAATTATTTTGCACCGCATTTCGAGCATTTGCATTTTCATCCATCCGATAAAGACCAGGAAGTTTTTGATAATATCAAGAAACTGTCCATCGATCACAAGAATGATAATATTGCCGATCCTATTCATCTGGATCTGACCGATCCTGAAACCTGGTTTAATCCCGGCAAGCCGCATTCGTTTTCCGCTATTTTCTGCATCAATATTTTTCAGGTAGCGCCAATTTCAATTGCCGACGGTATGATGGAGTGTGCCTCGAATTTACTGGATGACGAGGGTATATTGCTGATTTACGGTCCCTTTCAGGTGGAAGGAACTTTTACCACGGATTCCAATAAAGAATTTCATGAGACCTTGAGTTCCGCCGGTGTTTCAGAATGGGGCTTAAAAGATGTCGCCGATCTGAAAAAAGCAGCAGAAAAACATGGCCTGGAATTGAAAGAGCAAATCAATATGCCCGCTAATAATTTCTCGCTGATCTTTGGAAGAAAATAATAATTTAGGTGTAACAATGAGTAATGTATTGAATGACGTTTTGATAGCCAATGCCGATTATGTTGCCGGCTTTGATAAAGGTGGTTTGCCGATGCTTCCGGGCCGGCGTTTTGCCATACTGACCTGTATGGATGCCCGCCTGGATCCCGCTAAATATGCCGGTCTTTCGGAAGGCGATGCGCATGTAATTCGCAATGCCGGCGGCAGAGCAAGTGATGATGCCATACGTTCGCTGGTTATTTCCTATAAATTATTGGGTACTCGCGAATGGTTTGTTATTCATCACACCGATTGCGGCATGGAAACCTTTACTGACGATATCATGCGCGATTTGCTGGCCAGCAGTTTAAAAACGGCCTCTATTGATGAGAACGGCTGGCATGATTGCTGTGAAGGTCCAGGGTCAGGCGAAGCCAAATATATTGATTGGTTAACTATTAAAAATCAGGCGCAAAGCGTCCTTGAGGATGTCGTGCGTATCAAGTCACATCCGCTGGTTCCTTCCGATATTCCTGTTTACGGCTATATCTATGACGTAAAATCAGGTGCGTTAATTGAAGTTCCGGAAGCTACAGCGGCTGGAAAATAAAGTATGGTGCAAAAATGCTCAGCTGTTATCATCGGAGTTGGTCCAGAACAAGGTCTGGGAGCCTCGCTAGCCAAATTTTTTTCCGGAAAAGGCTTGCACATTTTTATCGCCGGCCGAAGCGAAGATAAACTTCACAAGATTGCGGAAATAATCAGGCAAACCGGCGGCACCGTTAGCATAGTGCTTGCTGATGCAACAGTTGAGCGCGATGTTGCTCATTTATTTAAAATTGCGCAAATGGATGGTTATACCATTGATATTGCTGCCTACAATGTAGACAGCAATATTCCATCGCCTTTACTGGAAATGGATGCATATACTTTTACCAGGCTATGGCAGCAAAATTGTCTTGGCGCTTTTTTCTTCGGTAAGGAGGCTATTAACGCCATGAAGGACCGGCGCAAGGGAACACTGTTTTTTACCGGTGCGACCGCGTCATTAAGAGCAAAACCGCCGTTTACCGCATTTGCCTCGGCGAAAGCGGGTTTAAGAGCGCTGGCGCAAGGCATGGCCAGAGAATTTTCACCGCATGGCGTTCACGTAGTACATGCTGTTATTGACGGCGTCATTGATGGTGAACGAGCTAGAAATCAATTCCCGGACTATGTTAAAGCCAAAGGCAAGGATGGTTTGCTGCAGCTTGACGCCATTGTTGAAACCTACTGGGCTATCCATAAACAACACCCCAGCGCATGGACTCATGAACTGGATTTGAGGCCGTTTAAAGAACCTTTTTAGGAGCTGGTATGCCGGATAAAAAAAACTGGAGATTGCAGGGTAGTTATTTTGAAACTTGCAACTGCGAAACCGCCTGCCCTTGCGTATGGCTGCAACCGCCCACAACCGGGGATTGCAAACTGTTGGTTGCGTGGCACATTCAACTAGGTCACCTGGGAGATCAAGCGCTTGATGATTTAAATGTTGCGATGGCATGTTACTCACCGGGACACATGAAGGACGGCAACTGGCAAGCGGCTTTATATGTCGATGACCAGGCCGATGACAATCAATTCGAAGCGATTGTACAAATTTTCAGCGGCCGGCAAGGGGGGCATCCGGCAATCCTGATGAGCTTTGTCAGTGAAGTTTTGGGCGTGAAAAAAATAAAAATTGATTATCGGGAGCAAGGCGGCAGCAGGAAATTGAATATTCCCGGAATCGCACAGGCCGATATTGAAAGCATTCCGGGCATTGCCGGGGGTGACGCGACAATAAACAATCCGCCCTTGTGCGTTGTTACCAGCCATCCCGCCGTTGTCGCCAAATCAAAAAATTATCAGTATCAGGATTACGATAAAAACTGGTCGTTTTCCGGCCGTAACGGTTATTTCTCCGCTTTTACTTATCAGCCGTAATGGGCCGGATTAAGGCGCAAGCTTCTATTTTGGCGGTTGTGCTGGCGTGGGTTTTTGCCGCGTGGGGCTATCTGTTTTATCAGCATCAGCAAATGCAGCATCAACCGATGTCGAGCATGTGGATGCCCCCTTCAGAGCCTATGGCATGGCGCTTTATGGACTTTGCCCTGGTTTATTTCATGTGGTCGGTCATGATGGCGGCCATGATGCTGCCTTCCGCCATCCCGATGATTCTGGCATTTGCCAGGGTTTGCCGGAAACAAAACAACGCATCCGGTAGACTGGCTTACCTGTTTACATCGGCCTATCTGGGAATATGGCTATTATTCAGCAGCGCCTTGACATTGCTGCAATGGCAAATGCATGGGCTGGCCTGGTTATCGCCGATGATGGAAAATCAAAATTCGAAATTAGCCGCGGGTATTTTATTTTTGGCCGGCTCTTATCAGTTTATGCCGGTAAAGAACGCCTGTTTAACACACTGCAAAACCCCGATGGGTTTTTTATTAAATGAATGGCAGGATGGCGCTTTGGGCGCATTTAATATGGGTCTGAAACATGGCGCAAACTGTCTGGGCTGTTGCTGGGCGCAGATGCTGATCATGTTTGCCGTTGGCGTGATGAACTTGTTGGGGATGGCTTTGATTACCTTGCTGGTGATACTGGAAAAATCTCTACCGCTTGAATCAAGGCTTATTTCCAAAACCGTAGGAATTGCTTTTCTTATTTGGGGAACCTTTTTGTTGCTGACATAGCCTATTTGCGAGCCGCTTTAATTCCCTATTGTTGAACCTGAGAAATTTATCGCATGAAAAAACGTTCGCTATGCGCCGCTTCAATTTTATTATCCGTCGTTGGAGGCTCGGCTAATTCAACAACTTACACATTGCCGGAAAACGGCAAAGACAGCGTCGTTACTCAATTCCATGACGATGTGGCGTTAACGCGGGCGGATGAAAACGAGACTTTACCGGATGTGGCGAGGCGCTTCCTTCTGGGCCAAACAGAAATAGCTCGTTTGAATCCCGATGTCGATCGCTGGCATGTTAAAAAGGATGAGATTATTCGGATACCCGGTAAGCGCATTTTACCGGACACTCCGCACGAGGGAATTACCCTGAATATCGCCGAATACCGTATGTATCATTACCCGCCGGCTCAAAAAGGAATGTCCCCGCAGGTCATGTCTTACGCGCATGGCATCGGCAGACAGGATTGGGATACGCCGCTGGGTAAAACCCGGGTTGACAGAAAGGTTAAAGACCCTGCCTGGCATCCGCCTGAATCGATCAGACGGGAACATGCGGCGAATGGCGATCCCTTGCCCGCTGTGGTGACGCCGGGACCGCATAATCCTCTGGGAGCTTACATGATGCATCTTGCGGTTCCCGGAGGTTATGAGATACACGGCACCGATATCGACAAGATTTACGGGATAGGCATGCAGATTACTCACGGATGCGTCCGCATGTACCCTGAGGACATCGAGGAGTTATACCAGTCGGTCCCGGTCGGCGCGCCGGTCTATATTGTCAAGCAGCCGATAAAAGCCGGATGGCTGGACAACGTCCTTTATATCGAGGCTCATCCCGATTTGGAGGGCGAGGAAACAACGCTGGAACAGAAACTTGATGTTGCGTTGAAGCTCATTGAAAAAGCCAACAATCTGAACATGCCGGAATTTGACCATCTGGCGCTAAATCAAGCGCTGAAAACTTTGGACGGAAATCCTGTAGCAATTTACCGGAGATTGCCTCAACAAAATGAATTATCAGCGCCTGTTTCCCAAAGTTCTCATGGTGGATATTATCATGGCTCATAATTCGACATAAAAAGCGCAAATGCAAGCGGCGGTGCAAAACAACTTACACCAATGCCGTTAAGTAACGCGCATGAAATGACTTGAGCAACTGTAGGGGCGGATTCATTCGCCCCTACACGCTGGATAATGTTGCAACGGTGATTTTATTTCATGCACGTTCCTAAGTTGAGAGCATCTTGGCAAGATAAACCGTTGGCTGAGCGCTTAATTTAATGACATTGCAGCTTACCCCATTATGAATTCTGTAAAACACAAAACGAGAGGTCATCAAATGTTTAAAATACTAACTAAAAAGCCGGCAGGTACTATCCGGATAATACTTGCCGCTCTGATATTGATCAACGCGCAGGCTGTTTCAGCTCAGGAAAAACCGGCATTAGACAGATCAATTCTTTTATCAAATCAAATTGAGCTTCCAAGCAACAATATTGATGCCAAAGTGATACGAGTCACATTCCCGCCCGCTTTTAAAACCCCCTGGCATACCCATGAAGGACCTGGGCCTCGTTATGTTGTCAAAGGCAAACTAAAAGTCGTTGAAGGCGGTAAAACCAACACCTATTCCGCAGGCGAAGTTTTTTGGGAAAGCGGAAACAGAATGTCGGTAGAAAACCTTGGCGAAGACACAGCTGAAATAATTATTTTTGAATTAGCGCCTGTCAAATAAATCTGCAATTGCCGGCAATCAAATGGGAGAGTGCAGTTAAATGATGATGCGGGGAAACAGGACTGGTTTTATTAATTGACCGGGTCAATCTTGGTCAGGCTTAACCCATCTTCGTGACTCCAGTCGCCCTAAGTTATTGATTTTTGGTTACCGGCGGTTTTCATTTCGAAAAAACCCTTTAAAATCAATGCTCATTTTTCGCTCTCTCTTGTAGTGCCATCCATTTAGGTTTGCATCTTGATTTTTTCCGGAATAGCGCCCATGCTAGAGCCATGTATATTCGAAGAACCAAAACCAAAACAGCGGATCATGGCGAAGATTCCTATACCTATCGGATCGTTGAATCCGTGCGTGAGGGAACACAAGTCAAGCAACGTACGCTACTCAATCTAGGCAAAGACTTTGCCATTGAGCCCGCGCACTGGCCCTTGCTTGCGGCCAGAATTGAACAGCTTCTGCAAGGCTCAGCGCCGCGCCAAGACGAGTTGTTTCATTTAGAGGATGATGCCGGTCAACTTCTGGAGGCCGCCGCCGTGCGCTATAGCGACCTCATCATCGCGAAACTGGCGCAACCGGTGGCGGCAGCGACGCCCGGGCAGGATTATCATAGTGTCGGCATTAATCATATCGAAGCCCATCAAGCCCGCAGCATCGGCGGGGAAACGTTGGCGTTGCATGCGGTCATGCAGTTGCAGCTGGATCAGAAGCTTGCCGCACTGGGCTTTAACAAAATCGATGCCGCGGCGGCATTGGGCAGCATCATAGGGCGCATGATTTCACCCGGCAGCGAACTGCAGACCCATGACTGGCTGCAAGCACGTACCGGCCTGGGTGAACTGCTTGATCATGACTACGGCAGCACCAGTCTGACGCGCCTGTACACCATCAGCGATAAGTTGCTCAAACACCAGTCGGCGCTGGAAACTTTTCTGGGTGCTCAGGAGCAGACCTTATTCGATTTAAACCGGAGCATCGTCTTGTACGACTTGACCAACACCTATTTTGAAGGCCAGTGCGCCCAAAACCCCAAGGCCCGGTTCGGCCGCTCCAAAGAAAAACGCCGTGATTGCCCATTGGTGACCTTAGGTCTGGTTCTGGATGGCAATGGCTTCCCGCTCAGCAGCCAGGTCTTTCCAGGCAACGCCAGCGAGCCCGCCACGTTGGCGCTGATGCTGGACGGTCTGCAGGGGAAAAATCCATTAGCCGGAGAAAAACCGGTCATTATCATGGATGCCGGCATTGCCAGCGCTGACAATCTCGCCTGGTTAAGCGCGCGCGGTTATCTTTACCTGGTGGTCAGCCGGGAACGCTACCTACAAGATCCCAGAGACCAGGATAATGCCGTACTGGTTAGGGAAACCGGACAGAGCAAAGTCAGCGTTTACCGCACAATCGATGCAGAAACCGGGGAAACCCGGCTCTATTGCCACTCCGATCAAAAAGCCAAAAAAGAACAGGCCATCCGCAACCGCTTCCACGTTCGTCTGGAAGAGGGGCTCGACAAGCTCCATGCCGGTTTGGACAAAAAAGGCACGATCAAAAACTACGCGAAAATACTCGAACGCATTGGCCGGCTGCGCGAAAAAAACAGCCGCGTCGCGCAAGACTACCGCATTGAAGTCATTGCTGATGACGCGAAAAACAACGCCATCCGTATTGAATGGCAGCGTGAACCCAAAAGTGAACAAAAAGACCGGCACTGCGGAGTTTACTGCCTGAGAACCACTACTCCGGACTGGTCGGAAGAACAATTGTGGTCAACCTATATCATGCTGACCGAGATCGAAGCCACGTTCAGAAGCTTGAAAACCGACCTCGGCTTACGTCCAGTTTTCCACCATAAAGAAGAACGCGTCACCGGACACTTGTTCATTACTTTAATGGCCTACCATCTGGTGCATACCCTGCGCTATCAACTCAAGCAGCAGGGTATCCATTTAAGCTGGGACAGCATACGCAACATTATGTCGACCCAACAACGCCTCACGATTACCTTGCCGACAGAGGATAATAAGACCATTCACCTGCGCACAACAACCCAAGCCGAAACACGCCAAAAACAACTATACGCAGCCTTAAGTATCAAACCTGACCTGATAGGTAAATGTAAGACGATTATTGATAAGAAAAAATATGTAGTGCCATTTGAGATAAATTAAAATTTTAACTTATTGAAATAACAAGAAATTATCAGTAGAATTCACGAAGATGGGTTAAGGATTCCTTGGAAAACCGGCAGTTAATTCCGGTGCGGGCGCCGTCCCTTCCGCCTCCAACTCCTTTAACGTCTGCGTGATGCCATGGCATTTGTGGAAGAAGAGTGAATATATTTCAGAACGCTCAAGCCACCATTTGCTGCAAGCTTTGCTGCATAGCGGCTTTAAATGCAGGATCGCTGGCAAGCAGTTTATATAGCTCTAATTCATTGCGCCGATTCTTGAGTATCACGTCTTCGAATATTTTTTCAAATGCCAATGTCCGGGTATGAACATCGGGGTTGTTCTGATATTTTTCCTGAAAATCAGGATGCGCCTTGATGCCGCCGGCGATATTGATGAACTTGATGCGCTGTTCTTCCGGCGTCGCCCCCCAGCCCTGAAACCAGCGTTCGTTAAAACTGCGGATGATTTCATCCAACGGATCGTGTTCTTCGCCGCCGCCATGCGCACCACGCGGATTGGGATTTTGCGGTTCCAGTTCGGTTTCGCTGGCATCCAGGCCAATACTGTGATTGAGTTTGACGCGCTCCAGGCCGTACGACGAGAGATCCACCGACTCCAGCAATTCGTCGATCCGGTCGGCATTCGGGTCTTTCAAGATCAGTTTGGGTATCAGAAACTTCAGGAACCAGAACAGTTTTTCCCAAACGGCAATTTCATACGGGATAATGGACGCCATTTGCCCATAGATTTTGACGAACTGCTTGGCCTTGATCTTGATGTCGGCCTTTTGCAGGTCGGTTAACTCCAATGCACTGTTAAAACGGGATGCAGCCGTATCGATGATCGGACTCAGCTGCTGGGCGTCGGCATTGTCAAAATACAGTGCCACAAACTGTTCAACCTCATGCCATTCATATACGCCGACATCGTCCAGCGAGTCTTTCAGTTCATGCAAGACATTAACATCCGTGGCTTCCGATAATCGCGTGGCGGTATAGAAGGGATCGAAGGCCGTTTTAATGTCGTCCACCGAATTGAAGAAATCCAGGATGAACAAATCTTCGGTTTTCTTGCCCCACTTGGACGCAGCCCGGTTCAGCCGCGACAAGGCTTGCACGGCTAGCACCCCTTGCAGCTTCTTGTCGACATACATCGCACAGAGCTTGGGTTGATCGAATCCGGTCAAGTATTTGTTGGCTACGATCAACAAGCGGTACTCGTCCTTATCGAAATAATCGCGGGTTTCGTTTTCGGCAAAGCCATTCATCTGCGCTTCGCTGTACTCAATGCCGTCAACCTCTTTTGCGCCTGAAAAGGCGATGGCCGCTTTGAACGGATTGCCCCGGTCGTTCAATAACCGGCTAATCGCCCGGTAATAACGGATCGCGGTTTCGATGTTCTGGGTGACCACCATGCCCTTGGCTTTGCCCTTGAGTTTTTTGCTATTGACCACCTGCGGAATGAAATGATCGAGCATGATTTCCGATTTTATCGCGATAGTCTGCTGATGGCGTTCGACAAAGGCGCACAGCTTTTTTTGAGCTTTGGCGCTGTCAAACAGCGGGTTATCCGCGATGGATTTCTGGATCTCGTAATAGCTTTTGTAGGTGGTGTAGTTGGCCAGCACATCCAGAATAAAGCCTTCTTCGATAGCCTGTTTCATCGAATACAGATGGAACGGCTCGAAGCCTCCGTCCGGCTGTTGGCAGCCGAATTTCTCCAGAGTGGTGTTTTTCGGCGTCGCGGTGAAAGCTAAATACGAGGCGTTGCCGCGCATTTTCCTGGATTGCATGGCTTGCAGGATTTTGTCCTGCACATCCAGCTCTTCATCAGCCTGCCCGGATTTGCCCATCGCCCGGTTCATATTGTCGTGCGCGGAACCGCTCTGCGAGCTGTGCGCCTCGTCAATGATCACCGCAAAGCGTTTGTCGCTCAGATCGGCAATGCCGTCGATGATAAAGGGGAATTTCTGGATGGTCGTGATGATGATTTTCTTGCCCTGCTCCAGGGCGCTTTTCAGCTCCGAAGACTTGAACGCCGGGGCGACGATGTTTTTGACGTCGGAAAAATCCTTGATGTTGTCGCGCAACTGCTTATCCAGCAAGCGGCGGTCGGTGACGACAATCACCGAATCGAACAACGGCTTTTCCTGCCCCGCCGGATAGACTTCAATCAATTGATACGCCGCCCAGGTGATGGAATTGGATTTACCCGAGCCCGCCGAGTGTTGAATCAAATAGGTTTGGCCTACGCCATTTTGACTGGCATGCGCCACCAGTTTGCGCACCACATCCAGTTGATGGTAGCGCGGAAAAAACAAAGTGCGCTTATCCAACGGCTCTTTACTGCTGCCATCCAGCCGCACGAAATGCTGGATGATGTTGGCGATGCTTTCTTTACTGAATATGTCCTGCCACAAATAAGCGCTTTTGTGGCCGTTTGGGTTGGGCGGATTGCCCGCGCCGTGTTGATGGCCCTTGTTGAACGGCAAAAAGAAGGTTTGCGCTCCGGCCAGCTTGGTGGTCATGTAGATTTCATCGGTATCCACTGCCATATGCACCAGGCAGCGGCCGAATTGCAGCAAAGGCTGATTGATATCGCGGTCTTCGCGGTATTGTTTCTGGCCGTGATAACGGGCGGTTTGGCCGGTCCAGGGATTTTTCAGCTCCAGCGTGGCAAACGGCAGGCCGTTGATAAACAGCACCAGATCAATTTCTTCCAGCGTATTGCTCAAGGAATAGCGGACCTGGCGGGTGCTGCTAAAAATGTTGCCGGCAAAGTTTTGCTTCACCTTTTCGGAACTGCTGGCCAGCGGCGCCGGATACATCAGGTGCAAGGTTGCATCATCGACCTTCAGGCCTTTTTTCAGCAAGTGCAGCAGGCCGTATTTTTTGATCAGCCGGTCAAAGCGTTCCAGCACTTTAAGTTGCCAGTCGCCGCCATGTTTTTGCAGCTTTTCCAGATCTTCATGCTGGGTGTGCTCCAGAAACGCCCAAAAGCGTTTGCTATCGATGGCGTAACGGGCGTTGAAGTCCTGCGGCAGGCCGAGCTGGTAACCGTGGTTGGGGCTGAACGGCAGATCGCCCGCCTCGGCAACACCCTTTTGCGCTTCCAGACAGCTGCCGGTCAGCTGTTTTTCGATGGCGATTTCCAGTTCTTTCTCGGTGGTTTTGCTGACCATAGCGCTCACTTGCTAAATAGACGGGGCTTTGCAGGGTCCAGACACTCCACAAATAAGTTTGTGGAGTCTATTTTTAAATACACGCTCCACAAACTGGTTTGTTGCCGATAGGGACTCATTAAACTATTCATAAAACTTCCATCGTAGTCACGTAGAGCTGAAGCCCATAAAACAGCCGCTCATCATCAAATGAAACGTTCTTCGTATGCTTTTGATTTGTATGTACAAAACAAAAATATCCTTGTGTCGAATGCTTGTACGATCAAATGACCGTCAAATGAAAACATGTCATGCCCAAAATGGCACATAGCGGTAAGCCTTACGATTGGCGTTTGGATCGTACAAGCGAATAAGCCCAGCCTCAACCGTTTGCTTGATTACGCGGCTGGCAATTGCGCTATTTCCCTCCTCAATATTGAGCCGCTCGCGCAATGACGTAATTATTCATGGGTTCCCGGTTGACATATTTCAAACAGCAATGCTGATAACAGGCGCGAACGCGATCTTCAATATCCATATCCCTGTGGTCTTTATGTGCGAATAAAACTACACGGGTATGCCGCTCAGTTTGCTCAAAGATGGGTGCCGGCAACTGATAGACTTCAATTTCAGAAATCACTTTATCGATACCGCTACCGCGTTCTTCACAAACACCAATACGCCGCATAAACGAAGCCAACGCTTCGTTCCTACTTTGCGGCGGGGTATCGAGAAAACGCTGTGTATCCACCAGGGGCACACCCGGATTGGTAATTTCTAAACGATTTTCAAATAGCTCGATCATCGGCCCGGTACCGGTCAAAGTAAAATCCTGATGAATGATGGCGTTGGCAACCAACTCGCGAAGTGCCAATTCAGGATACATCGGTACTTCGGTACGAAATGCTTTGCCGATTTCCTCGTTCGAAGGCAAAAGGGTTTTCAAATAATCAATTAAACCTTCAAAGCCCACAGCGTAACCTTTCGCACCCTCAAGCTCTCGGTTTGTCACCAACTTGTTATTGCCTTTATACGCAATAAGCCTGACCGCTTTCCGGGTCAGTGCCCCGAAATCCTTCAAGCGCTTTGCAAACAATATCGCGCCCAAATTGGTGATATGCCATTGACCGCTATCGCCGCGTTGAATCAGTTTATCCGCATTAAGTGCTGCCAAAACGCCGTTGCGTCCTTCCGGTAAAGGCTGGTTGGTCAAGTCGAAATAAGCCGGGTAATCCAAAAGCTTTAATACCTCGTCTTCATCCACAGCTTTGGCAGCCATTTGCCGTTCAAAAGGCACCCGGTCAAATGCTCGCCACAATGCGCGTTCTTTTTCCGGAAATTCCCGCAGTTTTTTCTTGTACGAACCCACACGAATAAACTCGACACCATCAAACTGCACAGGCGTGTGACTGGCGGCTTGAATTTCTAAAATCACCGCCGGCTTGTCGTTACTCGCTATAAACTCAAAAAAACGGAAATGAATTTTGGGGGTTATCTTTTGTAACAACCAGCTTTCCAGCTCTTGTTGTTTATACGTTGTTGTAGCGGGTTTGAAATCAGTGCCGGCGATTTCACGGCTTGAATCGTCGATTCCCCATACCAAATAAGCAGACTGCTTGCCGATCAAGGCCGCCGCATTCGCTAATGCGGAAATATATTCGCCGGTTTTTTCCGGGTTGTTATTGTGCTTGAATTCCACCCACTCGGTTTCGGCGGGTAACTTCACCAATTCCTTGAGCAAGGACAATAAATACTCGTGACTACGTTCCAAGGTCATTAACCAACATCCTTGCAATCGCCAAGCTCAGTCACTTTGATCTTACCGGTCACGGCGCTGTTAATCAGCGTGGCTTTGTATTCCTTGAGTTTGCCGATTTGCTGTTGCTGGATAGCAATCGCCTGATCGACTTTGGCGGATTGGGTTTCGATGTGGGCGACGATGGCGGTTTGTTCCTCAATAGGCGGAACGGCCGTTATCAATTGCTTAAATTCATTCCAATACAGTCTTTTCCGAAAGTCGGTAATTCCTTTTGAATTTCTGTCCATTTGTTGAATAAATTCTTGGCAACGATATTGATACTCAAAATATGAAGAGGCTATTTTTTGGCTTGGTGTGGCAATGATATAGGCAGGGCTGACCATGCCTTTTACTGCTACTGCGCCAATTGCCCCCTGCCAAGCACGCATCATATTGAAGACTATATCGCTTGGCTGAACTAAGTTATATTTGGTTTTATCTTCAATTTTGATTCGGCCACGGATATTTTCTTCATCGGATATTTCCTCTGAAGAAACGGCTGTATGAATTGAAACGGATAATAACGGCAAACCTTCTTCACCTGGTTCAATGCGTTGCCTGAACAAAGCACGGTTTGCGAGTATTTCCCAATGCGCCGGAATCTCGCCGATCCATTCCACGCCGGAGTCGCGCATCGGCGCATTGGGATCAAGGCCACGGGTGACGGCGTCTTGAATCAGGTTTTGTTTGCGCTCTTTGAGAGGGGCGATTTGTTGTTCCTTGATCGCCACGGCCTGATCGATCTGCGCGGTTTTGCGGTCCAGAAAGGCTGCGATGGCGGTTTGTTCAGGGAGAGTGGGTATTAAAAACGGAATTTCTTTCATCCTTGATTTGGATAAATCCCATTGCCCAATTCTGACACCATCAGATGCACTACCAAAAAAAGAAATATATAGACTGCTGCGAATTGCTAAATGAAAGAATTTAGGGCTAATTGGTTTGGTAAAAGCGAAAATAAAATAAGCCGGACTAACAATTCCGGTAAAGACTGATACTCCATAAGAGCCTTGCCAAGCTTTCATTTTATTCATTCCAAATTGCCCACGTTCGAGCACCTTGTAATTACTCAGATCGTCTGGAATGTAATTATGATTTTCGTCTTCATCGTCAAGGTTTCGAGTTATAACTCCTTTTTCCCGAGTAATTGAAAGCAAAGGTAAATCTGACCTGTTTTTTACAGACACTGGTTTAAGGCAAGTACCTAATTTGCTTAATTCCCAATGCGCCGGAATCTCCCCCAACCATTCCACGCCGGAATCCTTATAAGCTTCGTAAGTAGGCATTTCCACCAATTGCTCAATCATCATCCGCCTCGTCCGTTTGTCCTCGTTCCCACGCTCTGCGTGGGAACGCCTACCGGTTTTTATCTCAAGCCAAAACATCAACGCACCACCTATCCGCGCAAAACATTATCCCGCCGATCCAGCGCGCCACATGCCGCACTCTCGTCTGCATTTCCACGCAGAGCGTGGGAACGAGTTACGCCATGACCTCATCGGCATCACCACAACTTACAAATCTCAATCAGTCCTGCTTGCCCCAAATAATTTCGGGCGCTGGAATAGCGCCAATGCTCTGGCAAGTCCACATAGCCCCGTTTAACTGGATTCTCATGAATATAATTTACCTTTTGCCGCATCATGGCGTCATTCTGAATCCATTCGGGATGATAACCTTCTTGCCAGAATTGGTAGGCCCGGTCGTCTTTATGTGCTTTTTTGTAGAAAGCAAGTTGTTCAAGAATCCGCTTTACATTGTGCCCGGATAAATACTGAATCAATTGCTTTGACGTGTAAGACTTAAAGCGTGCGATGTCGCGGTCTAACTGTTCACTTTGCACTACCATGTGCAAATGATTTTCGAGGATTACAAACGCGTATAATTTTAATCCATCGGCCATTAAATAACGTAGCGAATCCAAAATAATCTCGACAGTAGCCGGCCGGGTAAATACAGGTATCCAATGCAGTACTGTGCAGGTTACGAAGTGAGGCAGCGTTGGATCAACAATTTTATAGCGGTCCCGGCCCATGCTTTAGCTACGTACGCATTCCCACGCAGGAGCGCGGGAACGAGAAAATGCGGAACAATCCGTGGCCAAAATCATAAAGACTACATCCCGGCGAGTTCATCCAACAGTTCCTGTTTGCTGATGTCGATGACCGGCACTTGGTTTTGTTTACAGGCCGCGATGAAATGATAAATATCCAGATTGGCCAGTTCCGCAGCCTTTGTAATGGTCATTTTGGCATTTTTAAACAGCCACAGCGAATAGCTCAAACGCATGTTTTTCTCGATGCCGGCAACGGATTGAAAGTTGACAAAATCATTGGGGAGGTCAATGGCGATTTGCATGGTGTTTTCCTCAAGGGTTTGTGATCTGACTGACTGTAAGTGATAAAGTGGATTTGGGAGACACTGTCTCCTGATTTGTCAACGGCAACGGCTCATCGAAATCGCCGGCTATTCGGATTTTGCCTTGATATTCGCCGACGGTTCGTTTGGTAGCGGGTCGCTTCAGTGACAATATCAAGCTCATTGGATGCGTGGGCGAGGCCACAAAGCCGTGGTGTTCGTAAAAGGATTTCGCCTCAATGGATAGCGCATGTACCAGCAAGCCGCGGATGCCGAGTATGTCGCTGGCACGCAGAGTGCGTATGACGGCATCTTGCAATAGGGCAACGCCGAGTCCGCGCCGTTGATAGGACTGATCGACGGCAAGGCGGCCTAGAACGGCAATCGGCAAGGGGTCGGGCAGGTTGCGGCGTAACGCCGCAGGGGCTTCATTCAAAGCCAGCGCGCCAGATGCCAAGCAATAGTAAGCAACCACCGCCTCCACTTCGGCAACCACATAAGTGCGCGATGCGCCGCTGATCTGGTTAGCCCGCGCGTGCCGCTTCAGCCAGTCGTCCAGACTGGCGGCACCACTGCTAAAATCGGCGAGCCGATGCTGCTCCGTCAGCAAAGCCGGTGCGGACAGCATTAATCCATCCAGGGTTTAGGGGCGGCCATCAGGCGTTCAAAAGCTTCACCGCTGGGCGGTTGGTCGAGCACCTCAAGAAAGTAGTCGTAGGTTTTTTGGCCGACCCGCACTAGCGTTTGGTCAAGCAGGGATTCTTCAGCAGCGCGGCGGGCGGCATCAATCATGAATTCCGAGCGGGTTTTGCCTTGCGCTTTTGCCGCTTGGTCAATCAAGGCGCGAATCTCAGGGCGAACGCGCAAATTAACGGCCTGGGTTTGCTTATCGGTGATGGCGGTTTGAGTGGGCATAATAAAGTCCTCTATAGCGAGTTTGACGTCCTTTATTCTAGTTTAAAAGATACACAATGTGTATCTATTTTTACTTTAACGGCAATGCTTAGTTTGAACAGATTCATAGCTGGGTTATGTCAATGCCCAAAATATCCGCAATCAAACCTTCTGCCTGCTGTTCCAGGGCGATGATGTCTCGTTCATGCTGCGCAGCGGCTTGTGCCGGTAGAAGTATTTGTTGAAGCTGATTTCATAACCTATTTTGGTGGAATCGGGATTGATCCAGGCTTCGTCCACATGCGGTTTGACTTCCGCCAGAAAATAGCGGTGGATGTTGTCTTTCAATGGCACCGATTCGCTGTCGCGCAAATCGGCGCTGGATTCGTAAGTGAGATATTCGCCTTTTTTACCAGCCGGGTAATAGCCGAAATCCGGCAGTTCCTGTTTCCGGCAATCCAGGTGATGCAGCAACTGATCGAGCTTGTCGCCGCTGAGTTTGAGTTTTTGAGCGATGACTTTTCCGGCGGTTTCGTCGTACCAGCTGACGGCGTTGAGGATGGCGTTTTTGTCGCTGGCTGTGAGTTTAATATTTTGCGCCTTCAGGGTTTGCTCGACAGATTCCTTGAAACGGTTGAAATAGCTGGACTCGTCCGAACCGACCGCCGCCATTAAGGTTTGGGCGGTGTACAGCAGGTTTTGTTGTTTCAGCCAGGTATC
The DNA here is from genome assembly GCA_002862125.1 of Methylobacter sp. KS41. Taxonomy (GTDB): domain Bacteria; phylum Pseudomonadota; class Gammaproteobacteria; order Methylococcales; family Methylomonadaceae; genus Methylobacter_C. Next base: position 1,427,933 of record PHSP01000003.1, read on the forward strand.
CAGACTGAGCAATTTGCCGCGATTTTTGGCGTTGAGGCTTAGTTCATTGTCTTCGCACCAGGCCAGGATGGTTTTTTCGTGGTTCTCCAGCAAACCGGCTTGATAGACGGCATCGCCCCATTGCCGGTAAATCCATTGCATCGGCTGACTCAGCGCTTTGTCAAAACGTAAGGTTTCAATCCGTTCCTCGCTAAATTGGGCCTTGCGGCGGTCCGGACGTTCAATCGTGACTTTGTAATAGCCGAAATCGCTATTGTCGAAAACTTGCGCGGCCATACTCGGATCATCGTTTTGCCGCTCTTGAGAGGCCAAGCTTAAATAGGTATCGACGATGGTCCGGATATGTTCCGGCGCGAATTCACAGTTTTTATTGCCGAGATTTTTGCGTAGCTTGCGGTAGAGCTGGCTGGCATCGATCAGCTGCACCTTGCCTTTGCGGGCTTGCGCTTTGCGGTTGGACAGCAGCCAGATATAGGTGGTGATGCCGGTGTTGTAAAACAAATTGTTGGGCAGCTGAATGATGGCTTCGAGCAAGTCGTTTTCGATAATGTGGCGGCGAATATTGCTTTCGCCGCTGCCAGCATCGCCAGTGAACAGGCTGGAGCCGTTATGCACGGAAGCGATGCGCGAGCCATGTGGACTTTTATCCAACGGCTTCATTTTGCTGACCATTTCCATCAAAAACAGCAATTGGCCGTCGCTGGAACGCGGCGTGGCATCCAGCGTTTCCGGGTTGCCCCAATAGTCGTTAAGCGTGACCCGAAACCGGGAATCAATGACGTCGCCGCCGTCCTTGATGTATTTTTGTTCGCTGACCCAGCTTTTGCCATAAGGCGGATTGGAAAGCATGAAATCAAAGCGGGTGCCTGCGAATTCGTCGGTGGACAGGGTGGAACCGACGCGGATGTTGGCGGGGTTGTTGCCCTTGATCATCATGTCGGATTTGCAGATGGCGTAGGTTTCGTCGTTGATTTCCTTGCCGTACAAATAGACGTCGCCGCTTGCCCGTATCGTGCCCTCCTCGTCCTTGATGAAGTTTTGCGATTCGGTGAGCATGCCGCCAGAGCCGCAGGCCGGGTCGTAGATGGTCATGACCGGCGGCAGTTGATCTTTAACCGGATCGAAGATCAAATGGGTCATCAATTCGATCACTTCGCGGGGCGTGAAGTGTTCGCCGGCCTCTTCGTTGTTTTCTTCGTTGAATTTCCGGATCAGCTCTTCAAAGACATAACCCATGCCCAGATTGCTGAGGACGGGTAGCCGGTTGCCGTCCGGATCTTCCTTTTCATACGGCGTGAGATTTATATAAGGCGAGGTAAACTTTTCCAGGACGCCGAGCAAAACATCCTTGCCGGCCATATGGCGCACTTGGGTTTTGAGATTGAACTTGCCGATGATTTCCTTGACGTTGGCGCTATAGCCATTCAAGTAGTCTTCGACATTGGCCAACAGGATTTGCTGATTGTTGGTGGCGGTCTTTAATAATTGCGTCAGCGTCCATTTACTGGTGTTGTAAAACACATAGCCGGAAGCGTCTTTCAGGCCGTTATCGTCCAGTTCGGTCAGGCCCATGTCGTTTTTCTGGAAAGCCAGCTCTTCCAAAACTTTGTCTTTGCTGGGTTCCAGCAGCGCATCCAGGCGGCGCAACACCACCATAGGCAGAATCACATCGCGGTATTTGCCGCGCACGTAGACATCGCGCAGGCAATCGTCGGCGATCGACCATATAAAGGAAACGAGTTTGTTATGCGCGGCGTTGTTCATCGCTGGATTCCATTTTCCAATTCTTAAAAGATTTATCCCTATTTACCCGGTTTAACCAATATAAACTTCGGGAAATCCGTACCCAGGGGCAAACATGGCGCTGGCCGACACCGTAGAGAGACAGGTGATCTTCAGTCTTTTGGTCCCGCCTGAAGTCAGCCTTGTCCGTTCATGATCATCGCGCCGTATTCTTCGGGGGTGATGGTTCCGCCCAGTTTTTCCGCGATACCCTGATCGCTGGCGGGAAGAGCGTCTTGTATGGCATCGATGCGCTTCCATTGCGGCAAAGGTGTTTCTTTTCCCGGCTGAGGAACATATTTTGAGGATTGAGCGCGGCTCATGCGGTGGATATAGCGCGGGCAGTTAATGAATATTTCATTGATTTTCACCCTCACGATCATATCGGCGCCGGAATATTCGCTCAAAAGAGGATCATTACGCTGGATGCAGGCATCGCCATGCACACGTATACGATGCGGGGTTTCGAAGTCAATGAACAGCATGCCGATTTTGGCATTGCCGTGAATGTTGCCCATCGACAGAAACATGCCGTTACCGTCATAGCTGGGGAATGCCAGTGTTTGAGGGTCCACGACTCGCACCAGGCCGGGGTTGCCGCCCTTATAAGAGCAGGTCGGGTAACCGCGATGGTCGATAGTGGTGAGAAAGAAGAAATCCCTGCTCTCGATAAAAGGCCGGTGCTTTTCGCTTACCTGATTTTCGACGATCATTTGCTGCAGGCAATCAGCCAAATTGCGGGCGTCGTGCTGGTCTTGCAGTTGGCGGTGCTCCGGACTGTAAAAAATGTTCATGCGGTTGCTCCTTAAATGGCCGGGTTGGTATTCTGTTAGGAAACTTTCCCTGGGTATATTTTGTATTTAAAGCCGAGTGTTTTTTCCCAGTCATGCAGTATTGCTAAAGATACATCGTTAGCAGCCTCATTGGCAGTATGCCCAGGGCTTAATTCATAGGAAGGCTCTTCGGTTAATATTTTTGCAGGAATCAAATCAAAGCCGGCCTTGTGCGAAGCAATAGTCCGAAGGTGTCCATCCCGGATATAGATAAAACCGTTACACACAAAAACAGTTATAGGTTGATCTCCCTGAATATCATCTTTTTTGAATTCATAGGCGGTATCGCTAAACTCTTTTATAGCTTGCGTCGGCAATAATTTTCTGGGGCTTATCCATAGCGATGAATACGCGTTATGGCTTAACCAGACATCAAAACAGTCCTTGATTTTCCTGGCGATCACTTCCGGTGTAGTAAAGGAGGTGTCAATGATCAAGTCATAATTACCGTATTTTCTGAAATTGACGTTGTATAGCTTGTGAAATCGCTGGTCTTCGATGAACTGCCGCTTCAAGTTATTTTCAAGAGTCGCTTCCAGAGAGGGATTATTCTCGTCGTTTCGTGATGCCTGAAAAACGCGTTCAGCTCCAACCACCGGATCAACCGCAAGAAAAACCTTAAATGCAGGCGGAATAAAGTGCCAGGCCAGCCTGGAGTCCAGAATTAAGCGGTCCTGGGTTTTGCCTAGTTCAACCACATAAGAATCGATTTCATCATCAATGCTCCGGTCTGTTTGTGAAATTTTGTTCAGCTCCAGGGTGGTGACGCCGCGTTTTTTTGCGATGGCGCGCTGTATGGTTCCAGTGCCGATTATGTCATAGCCGGTCAGCTGTTTCAGCGCCGTCGCCACAGAGGATTTTCCGCTGCCGATATCGCCTGACATCACAATAATATTTTTCATATCGAGTTAACCTTTCGAGAACCGTCGTCCGGGAGGGCTGTAAAAAATCGGCTATGGTATCATTAATGCGTGTATTTATTTGCATCGGAATGGGAATAGCCATTATTCCGCAGCCAGCGTTTCTATCCGGTAACTTCCCGCGCCGTCAATAGCCAAAACATCGGCCAGCCAGGGTAAAGTTTGTTGCATTTCAGAAGCCAAGGTCCACGGCGGATTGACCACAATCATGCCGCTGGCAGTCATGCCGTGTTCGTGAGTATCCGTCTTTATGCCCAACTCGAATAATTGCACATTTTTCAGGCCGCGGGTTTTAACGGCTTTTTCCAAATGCTTATTGCGGCGGCGTTCAACTACGGGGTACCAGAGAGCGTAAGAGCCGGTGGCAAAGCGTTTATGCATTTGCAGCAAGGTCTCGATAACCAGATCATAATCGCTTTTTATTTCATAGGAAGGATCGATAAGCACTAATCCCCGGTGTTCGACAGGCGGCAATAAACCGATGGCGTTTTTTAAGCCGTCCGCATGAAAGACTTTAAGACGGCGGTCCCGGCTGAAAACGGCGTTTAATAACTGTATTTCAGTTGAATGCAGTTCATACAAAAACAGGCGATCCTTACTGCGCAGAAATTGTTTGATGATTGAAGGCGAACCGGGATAGCGGATCAATTCGCCGGCATTATTAAATGTCTTTATGAAATTGACATAACTGTAAACGCTGTCAGGCAGGTCAGGCCGGTGCCATAACTTGCCAATGCCGTTTTCAAATTCTTTGTTTTTTAAAGCGTAGGCATCATTCAGGTCATAATAACCGGGGCCTGCGTGAGTATCAATACAGCAGAACGGCTTCTCTTTCTTGCCCAGGTGTTCAAGAATTTGTATTAATATGATGTGTTTTAATACATCAGCAAAATTTCCCGCGTGAAATGAGTGTCGATAACTGAGCATTAGAAAGGGTTTTGGAATGTACTGTTGGCTGCTGATTTTTTTCAGAACAATTTGTCGTATATCGTCATGCCGATTTCAAAAGCGATCAACCAGATAATAATCCATTCCAATATCGAGGAATGTCTATGCTTTTGTTCGTCCGCCAGCATTTCAAATAATTCATGGATGGTTTCCAGCTTTTTTGACAGCACCTCTGTGCGCGGGGCTATTTCCAGATATTTTGCGGTGATACTGTAAAAAGCTTCATATTCTGGGTATTCCCAAAAGAAATCAGGCGTATCCAGCAAGTCGTAATTTAAAATAATATCGCTTTTGGTTAAAAATAATTGTCCGCGAATTTTCGCGATTTTATGGCGGCTTAACTTGATGCTGCCATTTTCAGCCAATGACTTGGGAATATATTTGGTATTGTTGATAGTCGTTAAGGCATTGGTTTCAAAGGAGGCCAGTTTAATCGACTGAGCCATGCCTTGAGATAACGAAAATATCAAAATGGGGTCTGATGATTCAATCTCGATATGATCTTCAACAATGCGCGTGGCTGGACAATTCAGAGCGAAAGTGAAGTTTTCTTCTTCTATAACAGCCAGCGGGTTTTCCGCGTGATTCAATAATAACTGATGGAGTTTGGCTTGTTCGTCGGTGTTGACGTTCCAGTGCACGACAGCGCCGTAATCGAAGACAACAGACCAGGAGTTGAGGTCTTCGATGAGTAATGCCCCTTTGATAATCCTTATCAGCGTTGAATCTGACAGCACGGCTGCTAACCCGTTAACATCAAATCGCAATGCCAGGCAATAGACGGAACATTTCATGATTGAATTGCTTTCGGACATATAGAATACTTAATCGGTTATTAAATTAAGAGCCTCGCGGATGTATCAATGATGACAGGATATTGGCATAACTGATAATTTGTCGAGCACAAAAATGCAATTATTTACCGGATATTTTCAACAGCCAGCCGTTCTCGGCTTCACAATGCGGCGATTTAGCGCTCACCTTGATGTTAATCCGGGCAGCCGTGTCAACAAGAGAAGCGGGTAATTTTCCTTTTATCACGTAATAAGGGTCCTTAAATTCAGCGGTGGTTTCAACGGGCATATTCTTGACAGTGACGGCAATTTGCTCCGGCTTGTCGATATTGAAAGCCCTGAAAGAAAATCCGGTTCCCGGTTCTACAGTTGCCAAATGCGGAGGCGAAAATTTGCCCAGCTGCGGCTTGCCGCAAGCGCCCGCGCTGCTTCCGCCGCCTCCGGTACCGCCGCCATGGCCGCTATGATGCTCCGTGGCCTTGACAGAGCCAACAGTGAAAAAAGAAATAATAAAAAACAGGACGAGCAAGCTTGGTCTTTTCATGGGTTTATCCCTCTTGTTATTGTTATTTCGAACGGAAATTTTTTATTAGAAAAAGCTAATTATATTCTCAAACGATAGTGCTAATGCCAGAGAAAATCGAAATAACCGTTTCCGGCAGGCATGGATTTCGATGGAATTAGCCGGAAAAACCTTTTTATTCGTGCAATTAGCGGCATAAGGGGCCTTTAATAGAGCCGCTAACAAGAAAAACCTCAATCATGTAAAATGAACAAGCGGCAAAGACTCACTTTACGGCGACCGGTAACCGCACAAAGGCCGGACGGGAAAAAACCGGAAACCTCCGATATTTGGCGGCGAGTGAGTGTTACGAGATATTTTTCGATTATCCGGCTAATCCGCCATCACTTAAACGCTGAAAAGCATAGAGCCATTTAAGAGGGCTTTAATGGAATATTATCAATGTTGAGAATCACAGAACTTAAACTTCCGCTGGATCATCCGGAAAGCTCGATCAAAACAGCCATACTCAATCGATTGGGCATCGGCGCGGACGAACTCATCGCCTACACGATATTCCGGCAGGGCCATGACGCCCGCAGGCGGGATGCGATCAGCCTTGTTTATACCCTTGATGTCGAAACAAAAAATCAGCAAGCCATTCTAACACGGATGAAAGATGACTCGCATATCTCTTTAACGCCCGACACTGCTTACCATTTTGTAACCCAGGCCCCCAAAAATTTTACCGGCAGACCCATTGTTATCGGCACAGGCCCTTGCGGATTGTTTGCCGGTCTGATTTTGGCGCAGATGGGCTTTAAACCGGTTATTCTCGAAAGGGGCAAGGAAGTGCGGGAACGGACCAAGGATACCTTTGGATTGTGGCGCAAGGGCGTTTTTAATCCTGAATCCAATGTGCAGTTTGGCGAGGGCGGAGCAGGAACATTTTCCGATGGCAAACTCCATACCCAGATCAAGGACCCTCATCATTATGGCCGCAAAGTGTTGACTGAATTCGTAAAAGCAGGCGCGCCCCCCGAAATTCTGCGGGTCAGCAAGCCCCATATCGGCACCTTTAAACTGGTTTCCATGGTGGAACAAATGCGCGCAACCATTGAATCATTAGGAGGAGAGATTCGCTTTCAAAGCCGGGTCGATAGGATAATTATCGAAAATGGCCAGGTGCGAGGCGTCATGCTTGCCGGCGGTGAAACCATTGCCGGCGATCATGTCGTGCTGGCGGTCGGGCATAGCGCGCGTGACACCTTCAAAATGCTCCATGAACAAGGCGTTTATATTGAAGCCAAACCTTTTTCCATCGGTTTCCGCATTGAACATCCGCAGTCGCTCATCGACAAGTGCCGTTTTGGCAATCATGCGGGTCATCCATTGCTGGGAGCAGCCGATTACAAGCTGGTGCATCACTGCCGTAATGGCCGCACGGTTTACAGTTTCTGTATGTGTCCCGGCGGTACGGTAGTTGCCGCCACTTCTGAAGCGGGGCATGTCGTTACCAATGGCATGAGCCAATATTCGCGCAACGAGCGTAACGCCAACAGCGGCATAGTGGTCGGCGTTACGCCAGATGATTATCCGGGCGGCCCGTTGGCGGGCATCGATTTTCAGCGCCAGCTGGAAGCGAACGCCTTCAAATTGGGCGGAGAAACTTACCAGGCGCCAGGGCAGCTGGCCGGAGACTTTCTCGCCGGCAAGCCTTCTTCAGCTTTTGGCTCGGTGCTGCCTTCGTATACCCCCGGCGTGCATTTGGGTGATTTGGGCGCGGCCTTGCCGGATTACGCCATTGCAGCCATACGCGAAGCCTTGCCCGCCTTCGACAAGAAAATCAAGGGCTTTGCCATGAATGACGCGGTGCTGACGGGCGTCGAAACGCGCACTTCATCGCCGGTTCGCATCAAACGCAACGCGCAATACCAAAGCATCAATACCCGGGGCCTTTATCCGGCCGGGGAGGGCGCGGGTTATGCGGGCGGAATTCTTTCAGCGGCCGTGGATGGCATAAAAGCCGCCGAAGCAGCGGCTTTGGATATGATGGCCAAGACAGAGCAGTGAAGATGCGATAAATTGAGCCGTTGTAGACTTACATGGCCTGTCCTGAGCGTAGTCGCATGGGACGGCAGGCTCATTCCATCCGGGTTTGCTAATTTTTAAAAGCAGAATCGTATCTTTGAGCCGTTTCTGTAAAATTAAGCAACGCTACGGACAAACGAGCCGCAATTATGATGCTTTTGCGGCCCATGGCGGGTTTGCAGGGTTTACATTCTTCTGCGCGAACCGAAACCCAGCGCCGTCAAGCCGGAGACAAACAGCCAAACACCGGCAGGCAACGGCACGGAAGCAACTTGCAGGGTGCCGTTAACAGCCAGATTGGAGAAATCCAGCAAGCTGCGATCCAGTCCGCTAACGCTGATTCGGTTGGGATCGAAACTCCCGATGAAACTGGCGAACTGGAACAGGTCAATGCTGCTGCCGGCCAGAGGCGTAAAGCCCTTGCCGAATACCAGCGCCAGGCGGCCGTTGAAATCAAGGTTATTGATATTCAATAACCGGTCGAACTGGGTGCCGGGGGTATTGCCAAAAATATCCAGGGTTAATACGGAAGTTGCGTCGTAACTGACGTTGCCGCCATTAAAATCAATTGCCGCCGGGGCGTTGCCGGTACTGTATCCGGCATGAAAGACGATGTTGCCGCTATAACTACCCGCGCCGTTGACGTCGTTCATGAAGGTTAGGGCGCCGCTAGAGCCGCTGACCGCGCCATTGTTGGTGAAGTTGCCTAAAATACTGGCGTTGCCGGTGTGACTTAGGGTTTCTCCTGCGCTCAGGTTAATGCCCTGGCCGGCCTCCAATTGGCCGCCGTCACCCAATGTAGTGGCTACACCCAGTTGAGCCATGCCCTGATCGAGTAAAATGACCCGGTTAGAACCGGTTTCCAAGTTGCCGCCATACACAAAGCCGCTTGCGGAGTTAGCGTCACCCAAGGTCAAAGTGCCGCCGGTGGACTTTATCGAATTGGCCGATGAGCCGCCTGTGATGGCTGACGCCACTATGCCGTTGCCGGTCAGCGTGCCGATATTGTTCATATCCAGAACTTTGCCGCTGATGTTGCCGCCATTAAGATTCAGCGTGGTGGCGATAATTTTTCCATTGCCCGCCAGTTGAATCAGGCCGCCGTTGTTCACGGTTTCGCCTTGCAGCGTACCTCGATCGATGATGCTGCCGGTATTGGTCAAGGTGGCATATGCTTTTGCCATGCGGCCAGCGCCGATAATCATGATGCCGTCGTTGCTGAGATTACCGCCGGTGTTAAAGTCTGACCCGGTCAGGGTGACTAAGGCGTTAAAAGCCATTGTCGCATTGCCGGTGACGTTGAGGATGTGAGAGGCATCCAAAGTCAGCGTGTCTCCAATAAGGCTGCCGGCGGTCCCAATGGCTACTGAGTCCAAATTTAGCATACCCGCCGTCCAGTTAAATTGTCCGCCTGTGCTCCGGGTAGCTGAACCTGCATTTAAAGTGCCGTTAGTTAAATTCAGTATGCCGGTATTGCCGATATTTAGAAGATTGCCCACTGTAACAGCACCGCCGTTCTGTATATTCAGCGTAGCGCTGCCGGAAACTCCGACAGCGAGACCGCCGCTGTTTGTCCAGAGTGAATTAGCGCCGGTTACCGTGGCGACGCCGGAACTGCCGTTGTTTAAACCCAGATACCCTGTGGTATCGCTTACTTTCCCGCCGTTCTGGATAGTCAGCGTCCCGCTGCCGGAATATCCGGCAAAGAGATCGCCGCTGTTAGTCCAAAGTGAATTCGCGCCAGTCACCGTGGCAGTGCCTGTACTGCTAGCGTAATAACCCAGATAGCCCCAGTCATCCCTCACCTCGCCCCCGTTTTGGATATTGAACGTACCGTTTCCATTGATTCCGACTAAGAGATCGCCGCTGTGAGTCCAGAGTGAGTTCGCATCTGTCACTGTAGCTGTGCCTGTGCTGCCGGTGTTAAAACCCACATACCCAGTGTAATCACTCACCTTCCCGCCGTTCTGGATAGTCAGCGTCCCGCTGCCGGAATATCCGGCAAAGAGATAGTTGCGGTTAGTCCAGATTGAATTATTGTCAGTCACCGTGGCGGCGCCAGTACTGCCAGCGCCAAAACCCAGATACCCGGAGACATCGCTCACCTCCCCGGCGTTCTGGATATTCAGGGTACCTTTGCCGGAAGCTCCGACAGTGAGATCGCTGCTGTTATCCCAAAGTGAATTCACGCCGGTCACCGTGGCGGTGCCGTGCCCTCCTAAGCCGGCGCCCAGGTAGCCGTGAATATTGCTGACCTTGCCCCCCTTCTGGATATTCAGCGTCGCGCTGCCGGCATTTCCGGCAGTGAGGTCGCCGCTGTTAGCCCACAGCGAGTTCGCGCCGGCCACAGTGGCAATACCTTTACTTCCGGTATTTAAACCCAGACTCCCTGATACATCGCTCACTTTCCCGCCATTCTGGATATTCAGCGTCCCGCTGCCGGAATTTCCGTCAATGAGATCACCGCTGTTTGCCCAGAGTGAGTTCGCGTCAGTCACCGTGGCGACACCGTGGTTCCCCACGCCGATGCCGAGATAGCCGTTGGTATTGCTTACCTTGCCCCCATTCTGGATATTCAGCGTCCCGCTGCCGAAATCTCCGACATGGAGATCGCCGCTGTTACTCCAGAGTGAATTCGCATCGGTCACTGTAGCGGTGCCTGAGCTGCTGGTGTTAAAGCCCAGATATCCTGTAACATCACGCACCTCACCGCCGTTCTGGATAGTCAGCGTCCCGTTCCCGGAAGTTCCGGCTAAGAGATTACCGCTGTTAACCCAGAGTGAATTCGCACCGGTTACTGTAGCGGTGCCAGTGCCGCTGGATTTAAAACCCAGATACCCCGTTTCATCACTCACCTTTCCGCCATTCTGGATATTCAGAGTACCCGTGCTAAAATACCCGACATTAATATCATTGCTGTTAGACCATAGCGAATTCGCGTCAGTCACTGTGACGGCGCCGGCGCTATTGCTGTTTTTACCGATCCAGCCTGTCGCATCACTAAGAGAGCTGGCTGATTGCAGCGTAAGACTTGCCGGACCGTTGTCGCCGACCTTAAAATCGCTGCTGCCGTTAGTAACCGCGGTTTTGTTTTGTAAAGTCAAGTTGTGGTTGCCCAGCGACGACACGTTGCTGAAACTCATGCCCGCCGAGCCGCCATTCCAGGTCTGGTCCATGCCTACGCTGACCGGAATGTTGAGAGTCTGGAAATTGCTGCTGTCGTTACTGATGTTGCTGGTGCTGGTGATGGCATTGCCGTTCAGCACGAAATTACCGGCGCCCGCCTTAAATGTGATGCCGTTAACCGACAGATTCAAAAGATCATCGTTGGAAGTCAGGCCGTTTGTTCCCTGGAAAACAAGCGTGTCGCCATTCAACGGCAGCGAAATAAATGAGTTATCGGTCCAATTGGTATTGCCCGGAAAGATACCAAGATTTTGCACATAGCCCCAGTTGTTATTAGCGCCATTGCCATCCCAGGTGCGAACAGCGGCTTGAGCGGACTGGGCAAACAAACCAGCGGACAGAAATCCGGCCAAAGCAGCGCATAGGGGATTAAGTTTGAAAAGCGGGTTGTTATTCATTTTTTGGGGTCTCTGAAATTGTCGCTGATCGATGCAAAACTAGAAATCAATTCATCAGCGCATCATAATGATTTTTAAGAATTTAACAAGAGCAGGGGAAAAGGAATAGGCATTTATTTTTGTGATCGTCATATCAATTGGCAGGGGGATTAGACGCGCAGCTGGAAATTCTTTCCGATTCAATATTAGCGGTAAAATCAGGCGCTCTTTACCGGCAAAATAGTAAGCCGTTTGATGCTTCAAAGCCATTCATTCTACCAAGTCCGCGCTTGGTGAGAGAAACGGGCCGTAGAATTCGGAAAAAACAACTGCCGGATGTTAATATCCCGCCTTAAAAAAAGATTAAGGCTTAAGCAGGATAATATTGTCCGAAGATAGCCGCGGCTTGCTGCTTTTTGATTATTTGCGACACAACATTAGGAGGCCCGCTTCATGATTATTCAAAGTTTTATCAGCGATAATATCCAGGATGAACTGCCCCACATACGTTTGGGTCTTTACCAGGGCTACGGTCCAGCCGGCGACATGGCCGCCATTTATCATAACCTGTCGGTTCTGCGCGATGCGGCAGTCAATGCCAATAAATATGGCGTACATTTGTTGAGTTTTCCCGAACTGTTTCTGACCGGTTACGATGTGACGGACTCTGCCGTGGCGCACAAGCTGGCGGAAAAAATCCAGAGCGAAGGCGTGCTGGAACAGGTGGCTGCCATTGCGGCGGATAACCGGATCGCCATTATTTGTCCCTATCCTGAGGCGGCGATTGTAGCAGGCCAACGACGGTTCTATGATTCCATCATTGTGTACGGTCCCGATGGTCAACTCTTAAAGAACTACCGCAAGACTCATCTTTGGGGCGGCGATGAACGCAACAACTGGTCATTTGGTTATGTTTATCCGGAAGAAGGCGAGGCCTATACGGTTTTTAACATCAACGGAATAAAAATAGGCGTGCTGAATTGCTACGAGGCAGAGTTTCGTTCTTCATGCCGGTCAAGCGCATACAAGCAAATGAGCTAAAGAGAACGCTTTTAGCACTGCCGATTTTGATGAATAGTTGTTTCATAAAAAAGAACCGCCGGATAAGAAGACCGTCCTGGCGGCGTCAGGGAGAGTCGGATATGGCTCCCAATGATAGGGTTTTGAGAATTAATCAATTTCCGGCTGAAACGGCAATGGCGCTGGTTTTTCCTAAAATAAAAAACGGATTATATCTACCAGTCATGCCGCAACATAAAACCGCAAATTCATGAAAGAGCAGGAAGGTGTTATAAAGTATCAGCTGAAGCATACGGAAAAGCCGGTTAATGAGAAATTTTCATTTGCTGAAATCAACGCCTGGCGCGCTATTATTTTCCGTCTTGGCCTCATCGGACAGGATCCTGGGCGATATGCCAATCTCGGTTTTGGAAATATCAGTCAACGGCTTGGTTCTCAAGGTAATAAATTTATTATCAGCGGCACTCAAACCGGACATATCGAACATTTAAGTCCTGAACATTATTGCCTGGTTGTCAAAGCGGAGCCGCGAAAAAACCGGATTCAATCGCGCGGTCTACTCAAGCCCTCTTCTGAATCCCTGACACACGCAAGCATCTATGCTCAGGACAGCAACATCCACGCGGTTATTCATGCGCACAGTCCTGAAATCTGGAGCCGTACCGCTGCGCTTAATTTACCTCATATTCCCGCCGCCATTCCCTACGGCACTGTTGAAATGGCTATCGCAGTTGAGCGGCTGTTTCAATCCGGAAGCTTACAGCAGACTTCGCTGTTTACCATGCTCGGGCATGAAGATGGCGTGGCCGCTTTTGGCGGAAACATGCAAGAGGCGGCATGGGAGTTGATAAAGTGTCTGTCATTAGCCTTTGGTATTGAGCCGATGTAAGAAGCTCACGGCACTGATTGGGTTTTTAAAAGCTGCTCTAGGGCGCAGGTTAGCTGCAATACAGCTGTCGTTTTTTGCAATTACTTTTGCATTAGTAACGTGATTATTAATTTATTTTTTTACAGCTAAATGCAGTATTACAGCATTGAGAAAACATCATTTTTATGTTGTAATGCCGGGGTATTTCGTCTTAGTAGGCCTCTTGTTTTCGTGTGTTTGACATAAGGGGATGGTTTCGCCGCAACTTGTTTTGGAGAGTAGGCTTCAACTATGCAATTTAATATTAAAAAAGGTTTGGATCTGCCCATAACGGGCGGACCTAAACAAATTATTGATGATGGCAATAAGGTTAATTCCGTTGCGATTCTGGGGATGGATTATGTAGGCATGAAACCTACCATGATGGTGAGTGAGGGCGATACGGTAAAATTGGGTCAGATACTTTTCTCTGACAAGAAAAATCCTGGTGTTAATTTTACTTCACCGGGTGCGGGTGTGGTTAAAACTATCAATCGTGGGCATAAACGGGTATTGCAATCTGTTGTTATTGAGCTCAAAGGTTCTGCGCAGATATCGTTCAGCAAATATAAAGAATCGGAGCTCAGCGATATTACTGCTGAGCAGGTTAAGGAAAATCTGCTGGCATCGGGTTTATGGACCAGTTTACGCACGCGTCCATATGGTAAAACGCCCGCAGTGGACAGTAAGCCGAGTTCCATTTTTGTAACCGCCATGGATACCCGGCCTTTAGCGGCTGATCCGGCCGTGGTTATCAAAGCGCGTTCCAACGATTTTAATAATGGTCTGGAGGTAATTGCCAAGCTGACCGAGGGTAAAACTTACGTTTGTAAATCGACAGGCGCGGATATTGCCGTCAGTAATGTTGCGGCAGTCGCTGAGTTTTCGGGTCCGCATCCCGCCGGTTTACCAAGCACGCATATTCATTTCATTGATCCTGTCAATATCAATAAAATCGTTTGGCACCTGGATTATCAGGCTGTCATGGCGATAGGTGCATTATTTACCAGCGGTAAATTGAATGTCGAAAGAGTGGTCTCATTAGCGGGCCCTTCCGTAAAAAACCCAAGACTGATACGTACTCGAGTTGGTGCTAATACCGATGACCTGGTCGCGGGCGAGTTGCTGGATGACGTTGAAAGCCGGGTGATTTCAGGTTCTGTTTTGCATGGACATACTGCGTCTGACTGGGCTTCCTATTTAGGCTGTTTCAACAATCAGGTTTCCGCGTTGCAGGAAGGCCGCGCCAGGGAGTTGTTTGGCTGGATCGTGCCGGGTAAGGACAAATATTCAGCGCTTAATGTTTATACATCCAGTGTTGACCGTAAAAATCACCGTCTTTTTCCGTTAACGACAGATAAAAACGGAAGCAACAGGGCTATTGTTCCAGTCGGTATTTATGAAACCGTCATGCCTATGGACATATTGCCGACGCCATTGCTGAAATCAATGGTGGTCGGTGATTCTGATCAGGCTCAATTATTAGGCTGTTTGGAGCTTGATGAAGAAGATGTCTCCTTATTTACATTTGTGGATCCGGGTAAACATGACTTCGGTCCCGTACTGAGAGCGAATTTAACTAAAATCGAGAAGGAAGGATAATGTCGGCTAGAGAAATTTTAGATAGCATAGAGCCGCATTTTACAAAAGGCGGACGATTTGAAAAGTATTACGGTCTTTATGAGATGGTCGATACTTTCATTTACACACCGTCTGATGTAACACGCGGTTTCACACATGTTCGAGATGGCAATGACCTGAAGCGGACAATGACTTTTGTGGTAATAGCAACGCTGTTTTGTGTGTTGATGGCCATGTATAACACTGGTTATCAGGCTAATCTGGCAATGGAGGCCATGGGGCTGGAGAAAATTGGTAACTGGCGCAGTGTTCCGATGATGATATTCGGGTATAACACAATGAATCCATTTTCCAATCTGGTTCATGGCGCCTTGTACTTTTTGCCTGTCTACATTACCACTTTGGCTGTAGGCGGTGTTTGGGAGGTATTGTTCGCCACGGTGCGGGGTCATGAAGTCAATGAAGGTTTCCTGGTTTCATCCATGTTATACACCCTGATCATGCCGCCTGACATTCCTTTGTGGCAGGTTGCCCTGGGTATTTCATTCGGTATTGTTATCGGTAAGGAAGTATTCGGCGGCACAGGTAAAAACTTCCTGAATCCTGCATTGACCGGACGGGCGTTTCTATATTTTGCTTACCCTGCATCCATGACCGGAGATTCCGTATGGGTAGCGGTTGATGGCTTTACAAGGGCAACGCCGTTGGGTCTGGCTGCGAACGGCGGCCTTGATGCTGTTTATGCGGCTGATTACAGCTGGGCGCAAACTTTATTCGGTTTTGAACCCGGCTGTTTGGGTGAAACATCAACTATAGCCATTCTAATCGGCGCGGCATTCCTGTTGTATACGCGTGTTGCATCATACCGCATTATGGCTGGCGTGTTTATTGGCATGGTATTGACCTCAATGTTGTTTAATATCATTGGCAGCGACACGAATCCCATGTTTGCAGTGCCATGGTACTGGCATTTGACCATGGGCGGTTTTGCCTTTGGCATGGTTTATATGGCTACCGATCCGGTGAGCGCGGCAATGACCGATACCGGCCGTTGGGTATTTGGAGGTTTGGTAGGGCTTATGACCGTTTTGATCAGAGTTGTTAATCCGGCTTTTCCTGAAGGTATCATGCTCGCTATTTTGTTTTCAAACATGTTTGCGCCGACGATCGATTACTTCGTTATACAGGCAAATATTAGAAGAAGGATGAAACGTCATGCTTGATAAAAATGTGTCCTGTAAACATCTGGAAGGCATTTGCGCGGCGCTCGATAAAAATGAGCGATATCAGAAATTCAAGGCTTATAGAGATAAAATTCTTGCTTTAGGCAATGACAGTCTGGAAAAGACTATTGCTATTGCTGTTTCGCTCTGTCTGGTTTGCGCGGTTCTGGTTTCATTTGCGGCTGTCGCCTTGAAACCCCTGCAAGTAAACAACAAGGAAGAGGACATGAAGAGGAATATTCTTGATGTCGCCGGATTGCTGGAAGAAGGCGCTGATATAAATTCAGCATTTGCAGAGAAAATTGAGGCAAAAATTGTTGACCTGGAAACAGGCGATTATGTTGAAAATATCAATGCCAATGAATACGATCAACGTAAAGCGGCGAAAGATCCCGCTCAAAGCGTCGCTATTCCAAAGGAAAAAGATATTGCCCATATCCGGGTAAAGGCCAAATACGCCAAAGTCTTTTTAGTGAAAGAGGCTGGCGCAATAAAGTCAATTATTCTGCCGATGCACGGTTATGGACTATGGTCCACCTTGTATGGTTTTCTTTCTTTAGACCCTGACGGCCAAACCGTACAAAGCATCAACTTCTACGATCAGGCGGAAACTCCCGGACTGGGCGGTGAAGTTGTTAATCCTAACTGGAGGGCATTGTGGAAGGGCAAGAAAGTTTATGCTGAAACTGATCAACCTTCTTCAGAGAAGGGCTTGATAACAGAGGCCGATGTCGGCGAACCAGCGTTGAGTCTGATCAAAGGCGTGGTGGATAACACCAAGCCAGGTTCTCAGTATCAGGTTGACGGGCTTGCCGGTGCGACTTTGACCAGCACCGGTGTGACTAATCTGGTCAGATACTGGATGAGCAATGAAGGTTTTGCTCCGTATTTAAAAAAAGTAAGAACGTCGAAAGGGGTTAAGTCATGAGCGCAGTTTTAAATGATGAAACAAAAAAGGTATTAACGACACCGCTGGTCAATGACAATCCCATTACTTTGCAGGTTTTGGGCATCTGTTCGGCCCTGGCGGTTACTTCGCAAATGTCAACTTCGCTGATCATGGCGCTTGCCTTGACATTGGTTACGGCGTTTTCGAGCGCGGCAATCAGTGCGATCAGAAACCATATTCCAAGCAGCATCCGGATTATTGTGCAAATGACCATTATTGCTTCATTAGTCATCGTGGTTGATCAAATATTAAAAGCCTTTGCTTATGAAATCAGTAAGCAGTTATCGGTATTCGTTGGTTTGATTATTACCAACTGCATCGTTATGGGGCGTGCTGAAGGATATGCGATGAAAAATCCCCCCTTGGAAAGTTTCATGGACGGTATCGGTAATGGATTGGGCTATAGCTTGATATTGATTATCGTGGCATTTTTCAGAGAGACTTTGGGTTCCGGAAAATTATTGGGCGTCGAAGTCTTCAAACTCACTAAAGATGGCGGCTGGTATGATCCCAACGGTTTGATGCTGTTGCCGCCGAGCGCCTTTTTTATCATCGGCTTGATTATTTGGGGCGTGCGTCAATGGAAACCCAATCAGGTTGAAAAGGTTGAATTCAAGATTATGCCGATTGCTCATGGTGAAGGAGGGCATCACTAATGGAAGCTTATATCAGTTTATTTGTTAAGGCTGTCTTTATTGAAAACCTTGCACTGTCCTTCTTTTTGGGGATGTGTACTTTTATAGCCGTGTCAAAGAAGATTTCCACGGCCATGGGTTTGGGCGTGGCGGTTATGGTGGTGCAAGCTATTACAGTGCCTGCCAATAATATTGTTTACCATTCCTTATTAAAAGAAGATGCATTGTCCTGGATGGGCATAAAAGGCGTTGATTTAAGCTTTTTGGCGTTGTTGAGCTGTATCGGCATGATTGCCGCATTGGTGCAAATTCTGGAAATGATTCTGGATAAATTCTTTCCGGCGTTGTATCACGCTTTAGGGGTGTTTCTTCCATTAATCACGGTAAACTGCGCGATTCTTGGCGGCAGTTTATTTATGATCGAACGGGACTATAACTTTGGCGAAAGCGTCACTTACGGCGTAGGCAGCGGTCTGGGCTGGGCATTGGCGATTACTGTTATGGCCGGCGTGCGCGAAAAACTTAAATACAGTGATATTCCAGCTGGTTTACAAGGGCTGGGCATTACTTTTATTACTGCGGGTCTGATGTCGCTTGGCTTCATGGCTTTCTCTGGAATCCAACTTTAAGAAGGTAGCGTAATGCTGGAAATTCTATTAGGGATCATTATTTTTACGGCTTTTGTTATAGCGCTGGTATTTGTTATTGTCGGCGCTAAAAGCAAATTGGTAGCTGTTGGCGATGTTGAGATTCTGATCAATGATGAAAAGAAAATTCAAGTGCCTGCGGGTTCAAAACTGTTAACAGCTTTAGCCGATAATGGATTGTTTGTTTCATCAGCCTGTGGCGGCGGAGGCACCTGCGGGCAATGTAAAGTAAAAATACATACTGGCGGCGGAGAAATTTTACCTACTGAGTTGAGCCATATCACCAAACGCGAGGCTGCGGAAGGTGAACGGCTTTCCTGTCAGGTATCAGTTAAACACAACATGAGCATAGAAGTCGAAGACGATGTTTTCGGCGTAAAAAAATGGGAATGTACCGTTAAATCAAACAATAACGTTGCGACTTTTATTAAAGAACTGGTGCTTGAATTACCGGCGGGCGAGGAAATTAACTATCGGGCGGGCGGTTACATTCAGATTGAATGTCCTTCGCACATTGCCAAGTACAGCGATTTCGACGTTCAGGAAAAATTTCGCGAGGATTGGGACAAATTTAATTTATGGCGTTATGTTTCTGAAGTAAAAGAACCGGCATTGCGTGCCTATTCGATGGCAAGTTATCCTGAAGAAAAAGAAATTATGCTGAACGTACGTATTGCGACACCGCCTCCCAGGGCTCCCGATAATGTTCCGCCAGGCATCATGTCGTCATATATCTTTAGCTTGAAACCCGGTGATAAATGCATTGTTTCCGGACCCTACGGCGAATTCTTCGCCAAAGAAACCAATGCGGAAATGGTTTTTGTGGGCGGTGGCGCAGGCATGGCTCCAATGCGTTCACATATCTTTGATCAGCTGCGGCGGTTGAAATCCAAGCGTAAAATGACTTTCTGGTACGGCGCCCGCAGCAAGCGCGAAATGTTCTATGTAGAAGATTTTGATATGCTGGCCAGGGAAAATGATAATTTTGAATGGCATGTGGCCTTATCCGATCCATTACCTGATGACAATTGGGATGGCTATACCGGGTTTATCCATAATGTTCTTTTCGAAGAATTCATAAAAAATCATCCGGCCCCGGAAGATTGCGAGTTTTACATGTGCGGGCCGCCGATCATGAATACCTCGGTGATTAACATGTTGCTGGAAAATGGAGTAGAACCGGAAAACATCATGCTGGATGACTTTGGCGGTTAAGCAATAGGGTGTTCCTCTTCATTCTATAATGCCTGTTTTTGGGAGAGTGTAAAACGGAGTTAACAAAGCGAGGATTGGTTTAGTCTAATCCTCGTTTTTTTTACTCTTGGCCATGGCCGGACTGCAAGGCACAAATGACCTTTGCCATGCCGGAATCAGGTCATTATCAGAATTTTATTGAGTGGATATGGTAGGGTTTTTTGTATATTATTGCCCAATGGCCAGCACGACCCGGCATCGCTAAACGAAGCGCTCCGGTTTAAAACCAAATCAAGAGGCTGATATGCCACCGCTAATGAATGCGGTGTCAGGCTTCCAGGTCGCCGGGTAAAATCGCCGCGCTTTTTAAATATTAATACTGCTCAAGGTTCTGATGTGATAATTACATCAATCTTTGCTGATTTTCACGAGGTTCCATCATGACTTATTTTTTAGTAACTTTTGTAGTTATGCTAATTGTTATTGCAATTATGGCAATAGGTGTTATTTTTGGCAGACGCGCCATTAAAGGCTCATGTGGCGGTGGAATGGACAAAGCGGAATGTGTTTGCGTGGAGAAATGTGATAAAAGAAAGAAAATGGAAGCAGAAGCTCATTTAACACAGGGATGAATAATAAAACAGCACACCGATAATAATTATAAACAACAGTGAGGATTCATTATGCTGGCAAAAATTACAGTAGCTGATTATATGGCTACAAGATTAATCACTCTGACTAAAGATACCGACGTTATTGATGCCATTAAGAAATTGCTGGATCATAAGATTACCAGCGCACCGGTTATCGATTCGAAAGGTCAGTTGATCGGTATGTTTTCTGAAAAAGACGGGATGAAGGTTTTTTTAGAAAGTATTTACGATCAGGGGATGAGCGGAAAAGTTGGTGATTACATGACCACTGAAACCATCAATGTCGACGCATCGGCGTGTATCGTTGATCTTGCTGAACAGTTTGAGACCTCATCGGTCAGAAGTTTTCCGGTCTTTCAGGATGGCGAGTTCGTCGGCGTTATCAGCCGTGTGGATGTTTTAAGAGCATTGGTTTCCATTTAGAAAGATGACAGAACGTAGTAGTCATGGCGGGCAATCCTTTTATTGGCATGACTATGAAACTTTCGGCACGGATCCTCAGCGGGACCGGCCCGTACAGTTTGCCGGAATCCGAACTGACGCCGATTTTAATGTAATCGGCGACTCGCTGGTTATTTATTGCAAACCCGCGGAGGATTGCCTTCCTAATCCTGATTCCTGTCTGATTACAGGCATCACGCCGCAGCTGGCTGAACAAAATGGCGTTTGCGAAGCCCAATTTATCGGCCGTATACACGAGGAACTTGTCCAGCCTAACACCTGCACGTTGGGCTATAACAATCTCCGTTTTGATGATGAAGTCACCCGCAATTGCCTGTTTCGCAATTTTTATGATCCCTACGCACGGGAGTGGCAAAACGGCAATTCCCGGTGGGACATTATTGATGTCGTCAGGGCTGCAAGAGCCTTGCGGCCTGAAGGCATAAAATGGCCTGTCAATGAAGAAGGAAATCCCAGTTTAAGATTGGATCAATTAACGGTTGCCAATGGCATCGAACATGAAGCTGCGCACGATGCGCTGTCCGATGTTTATGCCACTATAGGCATAGCCCGGCTCGTCAAGCATGCCCAGCCAAATCTCTATCATTTTATCTTCCGGAATCGCCTTAAAGCCAAAGTCCTGGAATTGCTTCAGTTGGGTAGTTTTAAGCCTGTTGTGCATATTTCCGGCAGATATGCAGCAGTTAAAAATTGTCTGGCTATTGTGTTGCCGGTTTGTAAACATCCGGCCAATACTAACGGAGTCATAGTTTATGATCTGTCTATTGATCCTGAACCTATGCTGTCCTTACCGGTAGAAGCAATACAGCAACGGCTGTTTACCGCCACTGAAAACTTGCCCGAAGGCGTGACGAGAATACCGTTAAAAACTGTGCATATCAACAAATGCCCTGTACTGGCTCCTGTGTCAGTTATTAGGCCGGAAGATGCGCAAAGGCTGGCTATTGATTTGGCTCTGTGCCAGATAAATATCGGCAAGATTAAAGCAGCTGCAGGCCTGACTAAAAAGTTGACCGCTGTTTTTAGCGGACATGCTTATTCCAGGCAGGATGATTCTGATCCGGACCTGTCCATATACAGCGGCGGTTTTTTTTCTGAATCAGACAAGCGGAAGATGGAAAAAATAAGACTCATGTCTCCGGAAAACCTGGCAAAATCGGAATTCAGTTTCATTGATCAACGCTTGCCTGAAATGCTTTTCAGATATAGGGCCCGTAATTTTCCCGGAACACTGAATGCTGAAGAGCGCTTGAAATGGGATCAGTTCCGCAGGAACCGGTTATCAGGCCTTCAGGCAGGAGCCGGTATTACACTCGATGGCTATTTTGCCCGGTTACAGGAGTTAAGAAGCAACAAAAATGTTAATAAAGATATTCTTAACGCCTTGGATGCTTATGCGGTTAATTTGTGCAAAGACTGATTTTTACCGGTTAGAGCTGCCGGCATCACACGCCTAATCTATGCGCCGTCCGTTATGCATGCGGAAAATTGGCGCGCGGCTAACTCTTATAAACTCAGCCTTCCAGCATTATAAAATGCACAATTGTCAGTGCGCGTTATTGCCCGGATTTTTATGACGGGCAATAAGGTAAAAGCGAACCCGCAACACCTGCTGCGAGATGTGATTTTTGCGGATTGTGGATAACTCCACCAGGAAGCCTTGTTGGAACCCGGTCCCTTAGCTGGGTTTCTGACTGCCGCGCCCTTATTCTTACCGGCTGTACTGTTCGCACCCGTCACTGCCAGCCTATTTGCTACGCTAATAATCATGACGTTTTGGGGAAATCACGAGCTTATGGCATCATGAAAAACATGTTCATTGCGTGACGTATACCTGTCCGATGTGTTTGAGAATCTGAAATTTAAGTGGAGTTGAAAATGAGACAAAGAACTTTGTTTAGCGCAGTATTTATGTTCGCTAGCATCTCTGCTGTCACGGCTGGGACTATTGTCAATGGGTCCTGGACACCCAGTGGTTGCGGTAATGTTCCCGAGGCTCCTGTAATTGAGCAAAGCAGCGTTGATGCCTATAACCAAAGTATCAAGGCGATCAATGAATGGCAGCAAATAGCCAGTACTTATAATACCTGCCTGATTAATGAAGCCAATGCAGACAATGCACTTATTGCCAAGACTGCGAATGAGGAACAAGCCCGGTTTCGTGCGGCAATACAAAAGATTAAGACTGAAACAGATGCGGCCAAGGCCAAACTGGATAGTAGATAATACAGCTGGAATCAGTAAGTTAAAAGGGGCTGCCGGGTTAAACCGGACTCTCATTAGTGAAAGGTGATTTAAAAGAGAATTTTATGAGCCGCAGCAAATAATAGGTATTTTTCCCGCGCAAATTGGATAAAAATTGCTATCTGTCATTAAGGTGTCCGGACATGTTTTATCGTTATGCAGCAGACGCGGTATTGCTTCTCCATCTTGCATTTATCGCGTTTGTAATACTTGGCGGTTTTCTTGCGGTTTGGCGGCGGGGAATTATTTTCATTCATCTTCCTGCCGCGGCGTGGGGCGTATTCGTTGAGCTGACCGGCAGGGTTTGCCCGTTAACCAGCCTGGAGAATACGCTTCGTATCAAGGCGGGAGCTGCCGGGTATGGAAAGAGCTTCGTAGAACACTATCTTCTTGCGGTCATCTATCCTGACGGCATCACACGCGAGATGCAGTATTTTCTTGGCGCCCTGGTTGTCGTCATCAATATTGCGGTCTATCTCCGGCTCTTCTCCCGGTTAAGGCGGGAAAAATCATAAGCGCCGGGCGTGGAAGTTAGCTGAAGGAGCGCTCTATGCAGGATAGACAACATTTATCTGGATAGGCATGCGATAAAAACTTGGAAAAGTAGCAAGAAATGGGCGGACTATTGATTGGGTTGTCATAAAACCTACATATAGCCGCTCTATTATGGCGGCTATATTAACCTCGTCTGAACCCAAAATGAATCCAGAAACACTGAACCTTACTATTAGCGCACCTGGTCTATGCAACTATCGCTGCTGACGCTGAATCTTCATACTTACCAACAACATCCAAGGCATTGTTGTTTTGATACAATGCACCAGCATGAACGGGAAGTAAATATCATCGCTGAAGCAATTGCTCATTTGGGCGTTGATGTTATTTGTTTTCAGGAAGTTGGGGAATACATGCACGATCCTGTTACTACGCCTTATGGCGAATCCCCTTCCAACATGGCTTTTAGAATTTGTAAAAAGTTACGTCATTGGGGGCTTTGGTACCATATTCATCAGGATTGGAGCCACATCGGATTTCATCGTTGGCGGGAAGGTACGGCCATCATGAGCCGTTATCCCATGCTGCACAATTTCTCGGCTTATGTTTCGGCAGATCATCGCAAGGATAATTATATGTCCCGGAATATCTCTGTGTCTTGTATAGATGTTCCGTGGTTCGGATTGTTGCATGTCGCCAATGTTCATCTAAGTTGGGCGCATCATGGCTTTTATGAAGAATATTACAATCTCCAAAAACTGATCAACTCACGCCTGCATTTCGGCGTCAGAGGCGATTTAATGATCGGCGATTTTAATGCGCCTGCCGGGGAAGATGCCTATAACCACATCGTAGGCAGCCGGGAATACGTGGATCAATTCTATGAGTTATATCCCCACCGTTTTTACCAGCCCAGTTATCAAGGTCAAATAGACGGATGGAAAAACTATCCGCCTAAGCGTATTGATTATATTTTCAAACGCAATGGTTACCCGATGAAAATCAAATCCATGGATGTCATTTTCAATGAAGATTTCTATCCGGTCGTGTCCGATCATTTCGGCTATCTGGCAAGGTTCGAGATGTTTTAGCATGCCAGTCCATAAAACTAAAAACTCAATCCAGTAATGGAGTAATAATTTCCATTATTTGCTCCCTGGAAAATTCACCCCGGTGCTGATGTATGATCTGTCCTTGCCGGTTTACCACCACGGTAAAAGGAAGGGCGTCAAAGCTGTTGCCGAGCTGGTGAGCCAGGCTAATGGCATCGACGCCGCCGATCATTACCGGGTAATTAATTTTACTTGAGCCAAGATACTGTTCAACCGGCTCCTGGTCGTCAATCGCGATACCAATAAATTGTAAGCCTTTTCCTGCGTATTGTTCCTGAATGGTGGTAAATTCCGGGATTTCTTTCAGGCAGGGCGGACACCAGGTCGCCCAAAAATTGATTACACGTATTTTTCCTTGCCACTCTGAAATGTTGTGTTGATTACCCTGCACATCGGGCAGATTAAAGTCAGGCAAAGCTATTTCGCTGGATTGTTCAGCGAGCTCCAAGAGTTCACGGACAATAATACCTCCGCCCAAAGCAAGTATTGCGGCAAGTATTATAAGTCCCGCCGATTTCATGATTTTGCCCCCTGCAAAGTTTTGATAAAGGTTTCGGCATCTTGATAGCCGATAACCCGGTGAGTAATGTTTTCCAGAGTATCAGGGCCAAAAAATAAAATGGCGGGCGGTCCGATGAGTTTAAATTTCGTTAACAGGGCTTTATCGTCATCAGAATTTTTAGTGACATCCGTCCGCAATAGCACAAAACCGTCAAGCGCCTGTTTTACCTTAGGATTAGTAAAGGTATAAGTTTCCATTTCCTTGCACGATATGCACCAGTCGGCATAAAAATCCAGCATGACCGGTTGATGATTAGCGCTCGCTTGCTTAATTCTGGCTTCCAGGGCCGACAAGGATTCCACTTTTTCAAAAACAAGTCCCTGTTCCGCCGCTTGAGCAGGATTTAAGCCGAATCCTTGTAGCGGTTTTAAAGGATTGTTGTTGCCCATGCTAAAGCCTATTAATAATAACAATCCATACGCTAGCATCATTAAACCGACGCCTTTCCACAACTTGCGCCAGCCGGAACTATTCTCGGGCAACGGATCAATGGCATTGAGGTAAATGGCGGGAAGTATCAGCAGCATAGCCCAGAGCAGAATGGTGACGGCGGGCGGTAAAATACGGCTGAGCATCCAGACTGCAACCGCCAGCATAACCACGCCGAAAACAGCTTTGGTTGAATTAAGCCAGCTTCCAGCTTTAGGCAGTAATTTACCGGCGGAAGCGCCCAATAACAATAAGGGAACGCCCATGCCCAGGCCCATGGCGAACAAGGCCCCGCCGCCTAATACCGCGTCCCCGGTCTGGCCGATATAAATCAGCGCACCCGCCAATGGCGCGGCGACACAGGGGCCTACGATCAGCGAGGATAATGCGCCCATAATGGCCGCTCCCAAGAGCGAGCCATCCTGGTGTTTTACACTGGAATTATGCAGTCTGGTTTTTAGCGAGTTGGGTAATTCCATACTATAAAAGCCAAACATGGATAAAGACAGCAGAACAAATATGGCGCTGAACAGCCCTATAATCCAGGGTTGTTGAAAAGCCGCCTGCAAGTTGCTGCCAAATAAAGCGGCAAGTATGCCGAATAATGTGTAGGTTAAAGCTGAAGCGGCGACATAGCTTAGGGATAGGAAAAAAGCTCTGGCGGTGGTAATTCGATTGCCATGACCGACGATAATGCCCGATAAAATCGGGATCATTGGAAATATACACGGGGTCATCGACAGCAAAAGTCCAAAGCCAAAAAAACTGAGCAATGTCATAGCCAGGCTGTCATCGCGCAAGGATTGCACAATCTGATCTTGTTCGGAAAGCTCAGGCGAAGGTTTGCTATCGGCAATCGGGGTGATAACTTGCGCAGCGGGAAGTTCCAGGTCGATTTTTTGAGTCATCGGCGGATAGCAAACGCCGCGGTCGGCGCAACCTTGAAATTTTGCCTGCAGGGTAATAATTTGCGCTGAGCTGTTCGCGCGAATAAGAGGCAGATCAAAGCCGAGCTCATTGTGAAAAGTTTCAACCCGGCCAAAAGCCTCATCGTGTATAGGCTCGCCTCGGGGTATTGAGTATTTCCCCAGTTGATTGCCGCCTGCGTCAGTTAATTCAAGCTGGATTTTCTCCCGGTAAAGATAATAGCCTTTGGCAATCTCCCAGTTCACATGCAATGTGGCGGCGTCCTTGACAGCTGCGAAAAAACGGAAAGCCTGTTCTGCCGGCAATAATTCATTTTGAGCCGGGTTCGCTTTTAATCCCGGAAGTTTTTTTGCCAAGTGGTCAAGCGGATTGACGTTGGCAACAGGCCTCGCCTCCGGCAGATTAATGTCAAAGGTCCTTTTTTGCGGCGGATAACATAATCCTCTATCGGCACAGCCCTGATATTGCGCCAGCAATTGAATCGAAGAAGCCGGCCCTTCTGCGACTAAAGTTACGGGTATTCGCAGGTTTTTGCGGTAAATAACAATCTCGCCAAAATTTTCATCATGCTTTGTTTCACCTTCCGGAAAAACAGGTGTCAGCGTGGGAATTTGTTCAGTTTTGGATTTGAACTGTATTTTATTGCGGTAAAGGTAATAGCCATCGGCAATATCCCAGGAAATTTCAAGCTGGCCGGAAGTGACGGCTTTTGCGGAAATCCTGAACGCCTGATCGGGCGGCATAAACTCTTCATCGGCCAGTGCGCCGGGCGAATGAATAATCAGTGATACAACGCAGAGCAAAATTATTTGTAAGAAAGGCATGAATCAATCCAATGCAGATATTCGGGTAAGCCGTTTTCGACTGGGACGGCAATTATTTCAGGAAGTTCGTAAGGATGGCGCTTTTTTATTGATTCTTCAACTGCCAAATAACCGGCTTTATTGGTTTTGATCAGCAATAGATGTTCCTGGGCGGATTCTGTTTTTTCATGCCAACGGTAAATAGAGGTCAGTCCCGGCAAGATGTTTACACAAGCGGCTAATTTGTCATTAACAAGTAAATGGGCGATTTTTTCCGCAGTGTCTTTATCAGGGCAAGTACAAAGAATTATTTGATATTGAGTCGGCATTTTATTGGCTGGTAATACGCAAATTTGGATATTATCCTAGAAATTAAGCCGGATTGCCTTTATATTGTAAGCATAATGTTAAAGATGCAGGCAGTAGAGCGCTGATTAACGATTTTCTTGGATTTAAGAGTGTGTAAATGAAAATTTTTCAAATATTGTTTCTGGTTGTTTTGATTATTCCTTTTGCGGAAATTTATTTGCTGTTGCTGGTGGGTAGTATAATCGGCGCTTTAGCGACTATTTTTTTAGTGGTGTTCACGGCGGTATTAGGTGCGTGGTTATTGAGGCAACAAGGCTTTGCTACTTTCCGGAGGTTTCAGGAAAATCTCGCGCAAGGAATGGTTCCGGCTTATGAAATGATTGAGGGCCCGATTATACTGCTGGGCGGCTTATTATTGTTAACTCCCGGTTTCATTACTGATGCATTGGGGTTTGCATGTTTAATTCCCGCATTGCGCAAAAAAATTGCTCAGTATGTGATTGAAAATCATCTTATCCAGGCGGGTGGAGCTTTTCAGGATGAAAAAGCCGGTGAAAAAAACGTATTGGAAGGCGAGTTTCGTAAAGAAGAGTAAGGCGCAAGGAAAAGGAGCGGAATGCTTTTGATCCTTGCGCCTTTCCGGTTTAGTTGTTTTCTTCAGGGGTGTTGGCAGCTTCAGCGCTTTCGCCGCCGCAACAGGTATTTTTGTTGAGTCCCGCGTAAGCCGGACAAAAGCCTGTAAAACCGGTAGCAACAAGTACCAGGCCAATCAGCAATAAAGCAATTGAGGCAGTGAAAATTGAAATAACAATTAACGCCGCGCCACCGTATAAGCGGTATTTTTTTTCTTTTTCGCCCACATTGTGTTCAAACTTAAGCATACGTTTAAAATCAAAATTCATATTATTCTCCTTCTATGTCATTGTTATTATTTTAGCAAAGCAATGGGTTATTCAACCATTACAACCCCAGGCAATATACACAGCTCTACAAAATGTGCAAGCGATAACGTATGGATATTACAAAAATTTTAGACCCTCTTAATGATGCACAGCGTCTAGCCGTTACCGCGCCTTCTCAGGCTATGCTGGTGCTGGCAGGCGCCGGGAGCGGTAAAACCCGCGTTTTAGTGCATCGCATCGCCTGGCAGATTCAGGTGGAGGGCTTGCCGGCGCACAGCATTCTGGCGGTAACTTTTACAAATAAAGCAGCGAAGGAAATGCGCGGAAGAATTGAGAATTTACTTAATTTGCCTGCTCAGGCCCTGTGGATAGGCACTTTTCACGGGATAGCGCACCGCCTGCTTAGGCGGCATGCAAAAGAGGCAAAATTACCGGAGACCTTTCAGGTTATGGATTCCGGAGACCAGTTAAGAGTTATCAAGCGATTGTTAAACACTCTTAATATGGATGATTCCAGATGGCCGCCACGGGAAGTGCAATGGTATATCAATGCTCAGAAAGATGAAGGCATCAGAGCGAAGCATATGGTCGAGACGGCGGATATCCATCAGCGGCAAATGCTGAGGATATACCGGTCCTACGAGGAGCTTTGCGAGCGTTCCGGTTTGGTGGATTTTGCCGAGTTGCTGTTGCGGGCGCATGAGTTATTGCGTGATAAGACGGATGTGCTTGATTTTTATCAGCGGCGTTTCAGGCAAGTTCATGTTGACGAGTTTCAGGACACCAATACCATCCAATATGCCTGGTTGCGGCTATTGACGGAGGGCAGGGATAATCTGTTCGTGGTGGGTGATGACGATCAGTCCATTTATGGCTGGCGCGGCGCGAAAATAGAAAATATCTACAACTTTCAAAAACATTACCAAAATCATCAGGTCATAAAACTGGAGCAGAATTACCGGTCCACCGGCACTATTCTTAAGGCGGCCAACAACATTATTGCCAATAACGCCGGGCGCATGGGCAAAGAGCTCTGGACCGATGCGGGTGAAGGCGACAAGATTTCATTGTACGCCGCCTTTAATGAGCAGGATGAAGCCTATTTCGTGGTCGAGCGCATCAGGGCTTGGGTCAATGAAGGCGGCTTGCGTAGCGATGCCGCTATTTTATACCGATCCAATGCCCAGTCCAGGCAGTTTGAAGAAAAATTGATGGCTACGGGGGTGCCTTACCGGGTTTATGGGGGGTTGCGTTTTTTTGACCGGGCGGAAATCAAAAATGCGCTTGCCTTTTTACGGCTCTTGTCCAATCGTGATGATGATGCTTCATTTGAGCGCGTGATTAACACGCCGACGCGAGGCATTGGCGCTAAAACCCTGGATGATATACGCTGCATAGCCAGGGACCAAGGCCTGTCGTTATGGGCGGCGGCGATCGTATTGATTAATCAGCGCAGCATGACGGCGCGAGCAACGAATGCCTTGATTGGCTTTCTGGAGCTGATCAAACAACTGGCAAAACAGACGGAAGAATTGGGGCTTTATGAAAAGGTTAAGCTGGTGGTCGAAAAGTCCGGACTGGTTGAGCTGTATCAAAAAGAAAAAATGGATAAAGGCGAGGAGAAAGTTGAAAACCTGGAAGAATTAGTCAACGCGGCGCGCCTTTTTAATTTCGATCAGGACACGCAAGAGAATCTGGGTGAACTGGACATGTTTCTGGCCCATGCGGCCCTTGAGTCCGGAGATAACCAGGCTGATGATTATGAAGACAGTGTTCAACTCATGACCCTGCATTCGGCGAAAGGTCTGGAATTCAAACTGGTTTTTCTGTCCGGCATGGAAGAGGGCTTGTTTCCGTCACAGCAGTCCGTTGATGATGTTTCCCGATTGGAAGAGGAGCGCAGGCTCTGTTATGTCGGCATGACCCGCGCCATGAGGCAGCTTTATTTAACCTACGCGGAATCCAGGCGTTTATACGGCCGTGAAAGTTATCCCAGACCGTCACGATTCCTGCGCGAGATTCCCGGCGAATATATACAGGAAGTGAGGATGCGCGCTACAGTCAGTCATCCGGTTACCGCAGTACAGCCGAAAGCGTCATCGCTGCAAGCAACAGGAAGCTATAAGCTGGGGCAAAGGGTCAGCCATGCCAAGTTTGGCGAAGGCGTGATCTTGCAATTAGAGGGTTCCGGCGCTCAGGAAAGAGTGCAGGTCAACTTTAAACAGGCCGGCGTTAAATGGCTCATGCTGGCTTATGCCAAATTGGAGGTATTGTAGGGGCAGGCATTTGCGTAATGATTATTCGACTCCTTGCTAAGGAATGACATTATTCCGGCAAACGCGGATAAAGCTGTTTCTTGAGTTAAAAGGAAGAGAATCCGATAACAAGCGAGTCTCGCGGGAAAAAACCGGTAACTGATTCTGCACTCAGATGTTGGTCTCAGTGCAGAATCGATCATTATTAAGGTGTTAAACCTTGTCCAAGGACAATAACTTTTAACGCATTAGTGCCGCCCTCAATTCCTGTCAAGTCGCCTTTAGTGATAATGAATTTTTCACCGTCTTTAGCTTTGTTCCATTTTCTAAGCTCTTTAACAATACTACGGTTCACTTCGGCGTGATCCAGAGTGTCCTCAATTTTAAAGTACATAGGAAAAACGCCGCGAAATAACGTCACTTTACCCAAAGTTTTTTCCTGGCTGCTAAACGCAAAAATAGGAATGCCGGAACTGATTCTGGACATCCACAAAGGAGTTGATCCTGATTCGGTCAGTGCCACTATGCCTTTGATTTTTGTATGGTTAGCCATATACATCGCAGACATTGCAATGGCTTCATCATCGCGCTCAAATTGAATATTGATGCGGTGATCAGATTCACGGACGCTGCGTTGCTTTTCCGCTTCAATACAGATACGGTGCATGGCTTCAACAGCTTTAACCGGATGTTTCCCAGAGGCTGTTTCCGCCGATAACATAATGGCATCGGTGCCGTCGTAAACGGCATTAGCGACATCAAATACTTCCGCTCGCGTGGGAATCGGGTTATCAATCATGGATTCCATCATTTGCGTCGCGGTAATTGCGACGCGATTGAGTTCACGGGTCCGTTTAATCAGTGTTTTCTGTACGGCAGGCAAGTTGGCGTCGCCGATTTCAACACCCAGATCGCCTCGCGCTACCATCACCGCATCAGACGCCAGGATAATCTCATCCATCACATCCGGCACTATCGCTTCAGCACGTTCAACTTTAGAAACAATTCCCGCATGACAGCCTTCAGCAACAAGCAAACGACGCGCTTCATTCAGATCCTCAGCGCAACGCGGAAAGGAGACAGCTACATAATCGCACTTCATGACGGCGATTGTTTTGATGTCTTCTTTATCTTTTTCGGTTAATGCCGCCGCGGAAAGTCCGCCGCCCAGCAGGTTAATGCCTTTATTGTTGGACAGGTCGCCGCCTACGATAACCGTACAATTAACGCGCATATTTTCAACATTGACTACATCGAGCACGATACGGCCGTCATCAAGCAACAGCCTGCTGCCAGGCTTGACTTCCATCGCCAGGGGTTCGTAAGTGATACCGACCTGGGTGTTATCGCCCGCTTTAGGATCAAGGTTGATGTCCAGGGCAAAGTCCTGGCCTTCGTTAAGAAATACCTTGGTATCTTTAAACCGGGCAATACGGATTTTAGGACCTTGCAAATCAGCCAGAATACCCACGCGTCTACCGGTTTTCTTGCTGAGCGCACGAACAGCGTTGGCTCTGTCAATGTGATCTTGAGCCGAGCCATGAGAAAAGTTCATCCGCACAACGTCAATCCCCGCCTTGAATAAGCCTTCAAGTACGCCAGGCTTATCGGTTGCCGGACCGAGTGTGGCTAAAATTTTGGTTCTTCTTAACATTTAGGTATGGATTCCGTTATTTGGCGTTTACAAAAGCAATCGTGGTATCCAGCATACGGTTTGAGAAGCCCCATTCGTTGTCATACCAGGACAGCACTTTTACCAAACGGCCGCCTAATACTTTAGTCAATGGTTCTTCGTAAATGGAGGATGCGGGATTGTGGTTAAAATCAACAGAAACCAGCGGTTTTTCGTTGATATCCAGTATGCCCTTTAAGGCGCCTTTAGAGGCGGCAGTTAAAATTTCGTCAATTTCTTCCTTGCTGGTGTCTCTGGCCGCCTGGAAGGTTAAATCAACTACAGAAACGTTGATAGTGGGCACGCGCATGGCAAAACCATCGAGTTTTCCGGCCAATTCAGGCAAGACGAGCCCAACAGCCGCGGCTGCTCCGGTTTTGGTAGGAATCATGGACTGCGTGGCTGAACGGGCGCGGCGCAGGTCACTGTGGTACACGTCGGTCAGAACCTGATCATTGGTGTATGAATGTATGGTCGTCATTAAGCCGCTTTCAAGGCCAATGGCGTCATTTAAAGGTTTTACAATCGGCGCCAGACAGTTGGTCGTGCATGATGCGTTGGAAATAACAGTATCCGATGCTTTCAGGGTGTTGTGGTTTACGCCGAATACGATTGTGCCGTCAACGTCGTTACCGCCGGGGGCTGAAATAATGACTTTTTTTGCGCCGGCGCTAATGTGTGCGGACGCTTTGGCTTTGCTGGTGAAAAAACCGGTACATTCGTGAACAACTTCAATGCCCAGATCAGCCCAGGGCAGTTTTGATGGATCTCTTTCAGAGAAAACCCTGATTTTGTCGCCGTTGATAATGATGTAGTCGCCGTCGACTGTTACTTCGAAAGGAAATTTTCCATGCACTGAATCGTATTGGGTCAGGTGAGCATTGGTGTTGCTGTCACCTAAGTCATTGATTGCAACTATCTGAATTTCATTGGTACGGCCTGATTCGTATAACGCGCGGACGATATTGCGTCCAATTCGGCCATAGCCATTGATTGCAACTTTAATTGGCATTGAGTATCTCCAGAGTAATGATGTGAAAAATAGTTTAAAGAGGAGTGAGGCGAAGCTTTATTAACGCTGAAATTATATCAAAACATAGGGTGCTTAGTCTATTGATGAAAAACGCGGTGCTTTCCGTGCTACTTGGACTACATGGATAACTATTAGGACAGACGTTAAGGCGATAACTTTTAGGAGAGGCAAACTGAATCGATTGTTTCGTACAAGTTAGAATAACTTCGCCTTGTCAAGATGGCTTGACTACTCAATCAGGTAAACTTTAATTGCTATCTTTTCTCTGCTCGAACAATGCCTGGTGTTCATTCTGGAAAGGCAGTCCTGGACGCGCGCCTGTTTTCGTGCAGCACAACGCACCGGCGGCGCTTGCGTACCACAGGACATCGGCCCAGTTCATACCCAAGGATACGGCTGCGGCAAACGCGCCATGAAAAGCATCGCCCGCGCCGGTTGTGTCAATGGCGGTGACAGTAAAAGCGGGCAAGGCACCGCGTTCCTGACCGCGCCGCCAGATCAGGCCTCTTTCGCCCAGGGTAATGACGATAGCGGGGGAAACTTCCGCTAATTGAGCCAAAGCTGTCATTTCATCGCCTGCAAATTGCCGCGCGAATTTTTCGGAACAAACCAGATAGTCTACCTGTTCCATCAGGGCAATGGTTCCTTCATGCACGGAACCGGCATCCAGAACACAGGGAATTCCCTCGCGTCGGGCGCGCTCCAGCAGGGATTTGGACAAATGCGGTTCGTGACCGTCGAACAAAACGGCTTTGGGCGTGACAGAAGAAAAATCAATGGCTGCTGACGGCAGAGGCTTGGTTTCGCCCTTGTAATTGATCAGGGCTCGTTTCCCGTCCGGTTTAACTAATACCGCTGAAAGCGGGGTAGGGGAGGCATTGCGGATAATAAGGTCTGTGCGGACTCCGTATTCAAGGAGTTCCTGAAAATGTTTTTCGCCATAAATATCCTGACCAAGATAGCCGGCGAAGGAGGCTTTTAGCCCGAGTTTGGCAACAGTTACGGCGGCATTGGCAGCGGGGCCCCCTCCGCAGCTTACCAAGCCTTCCGCGGAAATTTTTTCATCTTCGGCCGGATGGTGGGCGACCGAAAAGACGAGATCGTAAGCGGCGTGGCCCACGCAAAGAACGTCAATATGAACCTGGGAAATGTCCATGAGCGACTATAGCGAAACTAAATTGTGTTAAAAATCAACAACAGGAATCAGTTTTGATATGGTTTGGTTAGTAGCTATATTCATAAGCATTCTTCCATTGAGTGAAATTCGTAGCAGATAATGGCTTGCTAAGATAATAACCCTGCGCCATATCACAGCCATAATCCTTAAGTTTGGCCAGTATTTCTTCGCTTTCTACTCCGTCCGCGGTGACCTGCAAGCCAAGGTTATGGGCTAGATTAATGGTTGCTTTAACAATAGTTACGCCATTTTCGCTGTTCATAATATCCATGACCAGCGGCCTGGCGATTTTGAGCTCTGTCAATGGCATTTTCGTAAGATAAACCAATGATGAATAACCCGTTCCAAAATTATCGATTGAAAACTGATAGCCCATGTCATGCAGCTGTTGCATTATTTTCAGCGTGCTTTCAGGATCATTAATAATTGAACCTTCAGTAATTTCCAGCATGATCCATTCAGGTTTTAAATCTGCGGAAGTGGCTATTCCGGCGATGATATCGGGCAATTCAGGATCATGTAAATCCTTTGCCGACAAGTTAACCGATATTTTCAAATCATGCCCTTGTTTGTGCCAGTCCGCGCAGTTGCGAAAAGCCCGTTGCAATACCCAGAGCGTGACATGTTTAATGGTTCTGGAGTTTTCCGACATCGGAATGAATTCATCGGGTGAAATGGCTCCATGGATTGGATGATTCCAGCGAAGCAGAGCTTCAGCGCCTAAAAGCCGGCCGGTCTGGATTGATACCTTGGGCTGATAAAACATCTCAAGCGCATCCCGGTTTATAGCATTACGGAGCTCTGACATTAATGTCAGCCGCTTTGGGCTGTGCTTGTCAAATGAGGGTTCATAGATGCAATAACCGCTGCTTGACTGTTGGGCCATGTGCAGCGCTACGCCTGCACGTTGTACGAGAGTATCAACGTCATCGCCGTGATCTGGAAAATGCACGATACCAATAATGGGGTGCGCAGAGACTTTAAGGTGATTAATAATAAAAGGCGGTTCCATGACCTCCTGAATAGTTTGAGCGAGCCGCTCGGTAATGGTTAAATTAACAATATCAGTTAAAAGAAAACCGAAAACATTACTGTCAATTTTTGCAATGGCGTCTCTTTCCCTGCTTACTCCTTTGAGCCGGATTGACACCTGTTTGAGAACAAGATCGCTGCTGTTCCGGCCCAGGGTATCGTAAACATCTTTGAAGTTTTCAATTTCTATCAGTAAGATGGATAGCAATTGATTTTGATCATCGGCTGAAATAATAGCTCGTTCCACCCTGTCATAAAATAGCGCTCTATTAGGCAGGTCTGTCAGGGAATCATGAGTGCTGACGTAACTGGTCTGCTTTTCCAGATTATCCGCCTTATTGCGTAATTCCTGAGTCTGGTCAAAAATCATGGCTCCGGCCTGATAAACCAGAATTGTGCTTGAATACTGTCCCCAGAAACCAAACACAAAGGGAATGCAGTCCAAAACCCAAAGCGCCATGTTGTTTTTCTGTGCGGCAATAATGCCATCCAGAGAAAATCCTCCGGAGCTATAAGAACTAACCAGCATGGTGGCAATAATAATAGCGGCAACAGCTATTAAAACACCCTGATAGGCTGATTTTGAAGCTTCGTCCTTAAGAATTCTGACGTTGTCACTGAGTAAACTTCTTGCGATCGTTAAAATCATGACGCCTTCCTTTCTTCATGTTGGTTTTATAATCCTTTTAACAAGTCTTTTTTAATATCATCAATTTGTTCCAGGCCCACGGAAACCCTGACCAAGCCATCCCTAATTCCGGCGGCAGCCCTGGCTTCGGACGTCAACCGGCCATGCGTGGTAGATGCCGGGTGGGTTATGGTGGTTTTGACATCGCCCAGGTTTGCGGTAATGGAAATCATATCCGTCGCATCAATCAATCTCCATGCGTGTTCCTTGCCGCCATTTAATTCAAAACTGACAATACCGCCAAAGTGACTTTGTTGACGTTTTGCCAATTCGTGTTGTGCGTGGGATGGCAAGCCTGGATAGTGCACTTTGGCAACGTCCGGCTGTTGTTCCAGCCATTTGGCTAACTCGAAAGCTCCGTCGCAGTGCGCCTTCATTCTGACGGTCAGGGTTTCCAATCCGGACAAAAATACCCATGCATTAAACGGACTCATGGTTGCACCGCCGGTACGGAGATATGGATAAATAGCCTTTTCGATTATTTCATCACTGGCTATAACCGCGCCGCCGACGCAACGGCCCTGTCCGTCAATATACTTGGTTGCCGAATGGATGACAATGTCCGCGCCCAAATCAATAGGCTTTTGCAGTACGGGGGTGCAAAAGCAATTATCGACAATCAGCAAGCAATTATGGGCATGGGCGATGTCGGCCAGTGCGGAAATGTCGGCAATTTCAATTAATGGATTCGAGGGCGTCTCCAGAAGTAAAAACCGGGTGTTCGGTTTGATAGCCGACTCCCAGGCATTCGTATCTATCAAATCAACAAAATCGGTTGCAACGCCAAATTTTGCGAAGTAATTTTGAAACATTAACACGGTATTGCCAAAAACACCGCGAGAACACACCACATGGTCTCCCGATTTAAGCAGTCCCATGCCAACCGCCATAATCGCCGCCATTCCGGATGCAAATGCCAAACAACGTTCGCCTTTTTCCATAAGCGCCAGCCTTTCCTGAAAAGCATTTACCGTTGGATTTGTGAAGCGGGAATAGATATTGCCCGGTTGTTGCCCGGTAAATCGCAAAGCGGCTTCTCCGGCGCTTTTAAACACGTAACTGGAAGTCGCAAAAATCGGTATGCTGTGCTCATCTTCATGAGTGCGCTTATGTCCTGCTCTTATTGCCTGAGTTTCCGGAGAATAATTGTTCCAGTTAATGTCTTTCATAGGTCAGTTTATTTTCGATAATGCATTAATTTTAAAGCCGGGCAAGGGCTGCTATAGTTTTTCAAATCCTGATGCTGTTCGTTTTGCGCCTGTCATAACATTTCAATAATGGATTTTTCAGAGTTGCGTTCAGCCTGGGCTTTGTCGTTACGCAATACTTCGGTCCGGTCCAGATAGGCATCATCTATATCGCCGGTAATGTATTCCTTGCTGAAGCATGAGGTATCAAAATGTTGAATACTGGGGTTGCCTTTGCGAACCGCTTCAATCAAATCGTTTAGCTCCTGATAAATCATACGATCCGCGCCGATTGCCTCGCAGACTTCATCCCCGGTACGGTTATGGGCGATCAATTCATGCGCGGCCGGCATATCTATGCCGTAAACATTGGGATAACGAACCGGCGGCGCGGCAGAGGCAAAATAAACTTTTTTAGCGCCCGCATCCCGGGCCATTTGAATAATTTGCGCAGAGGTTGTGCCTCTTACCACGGAATCATCAACCAGCAAGACGTTTTTGCCATCAAATTCAAGTCCAATGGCATTTAATTTTTGTCTGACCGATTTTTCCCGCATTTTCTGCCCCGGCATGATGAAGGTTCGACCGATATAGCGGTTCTTCATAAAACCTTCGCTGTATTTAACACCCAGCTTGTTCGCCATTTGCAAGGCAGCGGTTCTGCTCGTGTCGGGTATCGGAATAACCACGTCAATATCATGATCGGGCCATTCTCTAAGCACTTTTGCGGCCAGTTTATCGCCCATGCGCAGACGCGCCTTGTAAACGGAAATATCGTCAATAAATGAATCCGGCCGGGCAAAATAGACATACTCAAAAATACACGGGCAATGGTCTACTTCTTCAGAGCACTGCTGAGTATGCAATACCCCAGTTTCTTCAATAAAGATTGCTTCACCGGGCTCTATGTCACGGATTAGATCAAAGCCCAACACATCGAGCGCAACGCTTTCGGAGGCAATCATAAAATCAGAGCCTTGCTCCGACTTTCGATGGCCAAACACGACCGGCCTGATGCCATGAGGATCTCTGAACCCCAAAATACCGAATCCCGCAATCATAATCACAACAGCATAAGCGCCGCGACAGCGGCGATGGACACCGGAGACCGCCTGAAAAACATCGTCCACGCTTAAATGCAGTTTACCCAGACTTTGTAACTCATGGGCAAAAACATTTAACAGGACTTCAGAATCGGAATCAGTATTTATATGCCGTTGATCTTCCACGAACAGGGCCTTTTTCAACTCGTCGGTATTAGTCAAGTTGCCGTTATGACCGAGCGTTAGCCCAAAAGGGGAGTTTACATAAAATGGCTGCGCTTCGGCGGAACTGGTGCAACCCGCCGTTGGATAACGGACGTGGGCTATTCCCATGTTGCCTTTTAACTTTAGCATCTGAGCATTGGTAAAAACATCGCGGGTCAAGCCGTTGTCTTTACGCAGATGCAAGCGCCCGTTTTCACAGGTGACTATGCCCGCCGCATCCTGGCCCCGGTGTTGCAAGACTGTCAACGCATCATAGAGTTCCTGATTAACAGCTTGATGTGAAACGATACCAACAATACCACACATTATTTATATTTACCTGAATCTAAATTGTTAACGATAATGAACATATTCAGCAAGCCCTGACGAAATATTGTCCCGCAACCATATCGCGCATATTTCAAATGGGGGCAGAAATTTTGATTCTTTCCACCAGGGATCATCCGGCAAGGCTGTTAGGCCAGCCAGTAAGACTAATATCACAGTAACGGCCATGCCGTGCATAATGCCAAAAATAATCCCGCCCAAACGTTCAGCAAAGGTTAATTTTGGCTTCCTGATTGAGTCACCCAAAAGCAAGCGTATTAATCCGCCAACAGCCAGAGTTATCAAAAACAATGATAAAAATGAAGCGGTGATTCTTGGTAAAGGATTGCTGATGTTCGATTCCAGAAAAACAGAAAATTCACGGCTAAAACTTAATCCGATCCCGATTGCCATTAGCCAGAAAACCAACGAAAAAAATTCCAGGCTAAAACCGCGCAGAAATCCGGTTATCATGGCGATACAAACTACTCCGGCAATGAAATAGTCTACCCAGATCATTGTTTTTAAGCCGCTTAAAACATCAGCTAAATAAATTTGCACATCCAGCATTACTCGGCGATCAGAATGGATTGTATTTTTTGGCTATCCAGCTTTGCCTTCATTTCCAGGGCGCGTTTTTTTTCAAGGGAAGGACCCACTTTAAGGCGATATAAGCCTTTAGTCGCTTCCATAGTTACAGGCAGGCCTTGTTTGCGTAATGTTTCCATGAGCGTCAGAGCATTTTCCTTTTTACTGAAAGTGCCTGCTTGAAGATACCAGCGGCTTAATTCAGTTTTTGGTTTCACTGGTTTAACAACGGGTATTTCAGAGCTGTTATCCATAGTGGAAGGTTTTACCTTCGAGGCTGGTTTATTCGCACTTGGTTCAGTTTTCTTTACCTGTTGTTTAGGCGTTTCAACAGCCGTATCTATCTCTGGAGCCGGTTTTGGGATTGATTTTTCCTTGGATGGTTGATCATCCGCTGGCTCATCAATCGATTGCCCGCTTCCCGCTTCATCTTCGGTTATGGGTTCATCTTCCAAAGGCGCTTCTTGGGGGGGCTCATTTTCCGCGGACAGTTCGGCCTCTTCTTCTGTGTTCACTACGGATTCAGAGTTTGAGTCAGGCGCATTTAAAACCTGATTAGCGCCGGTCGGTAATTTATTTGCAGACTCTTCTCCCGTGTTAACCGGCGTCTCCGGAATAGCCAGTTCACTGACTGATTGGCCGCTATTATCTATGGGGTCATCAAACAGCATGGGAATAAAAATAGCAGCTAGAGCCGTAACTACTACAGCGCCTATCAACCTTTGTTTTAATTCTTGATTCATATTGTCAACTCACCTTTTCTCAAATTCATTCAAACAATCAGACACTAAAAAGAAAGAACCAAAAACCAGCAGCAAATCGTCTTCCTTGGATTGGCTTTTCGCCATATTAAATGCTTCAGCAAAACCGGTAAAACCAAAGGCTGCCCTGGTCACTGGGCTTTGTGAAAAAATCTCCCGCATAATGGGTTCTGTGGCTGCTCTTGGGTTGGCTAACGGTGCAAAATACCAGTCGTAGACCACTGGATTCATAATTTCCAGGACGCCTGCTATGTCCTTGTCTTTCATCATTGAAAAAACAGCATGTATCCTTTTGCCGGGGAAAGTCATAGTCAGATAATCAACTAACGTTTTGACGGCCTCCGGATTGTGTCCTACGTCTAACAGCACGGGAATTTTATCATTAATTAATTGAAACCGGCCGAGTAAATGGCTATTTTTAAGTCCGCTTCGAATTGACTCGTCGCTTACCGGCAGGATTTTTGCCAAGACTTCAACTGCTAGAATTGCAGATGAAGCATTGCGGTATTGATGCTGACCTTTTAAACCCGGCTCGGGCAAGCTGAGGATGTGCCGGTTCCCAGCGAACCATTCCCAGGTTGCGCCGTGCTTTTTAAAGCCGAAATCCTTGCCGATACAATACACTGGAGCGTGTTTATCAATTGCGCTTTGCAACAATGACTTGGGAGGGTCGCAATCCCCTATGATAGCGGGTGTTTCCGCCCGGAATATACCGGCCTTTTCCCGTCCTATCGCTTCGCGGGTGTTACCCAGCCAATCAACATGGTCAATACCGATGCTCGATATCAATGAAACATCGGGGTCAACTATATTGACGGCGTCAAGCTTGCCGCCCAAACCAACTTCAAGCAATTGAATATCCAAACCTGAGCGCTGGAAAATATCGAGTGCGGCCAGCGTGCCAAATTCAAAATAACTTAACGAGGTATCGCCTCGAACCGATTCTATTCTTGAAAAGGCCTCGCAGATCAGCTCGTCGGAGACCGGCAGGCCGTTTATTTTGATTCTTTCGTTATATTTCAGAATATGAGGAGAAGAATAAGCGCCTACCCGGTAGCCCTGCGCTTTGTAAATAGCCTCAAGATAGGCGATACAAGAACCTTTTCCATTTGTACCGGCAACAGTAATGGTGGGCGGCTTATGGCAATCAGGATTAAGTGCATGAAAAACCAGCGCCGCCCGTTCCAATCCCATGTCTATTGCTAAGGGATGCAAACTTTCCTGCCAATCAAGCCAACCCTTTAGCGAATCAAAATGCATCATCAGCAAAATGCTTGGGCGCGAGTTATTCCTGATCAGAAGGTTGTTGGACAGCTTCATTAGCTTCGACAGCTGCTGAAGGGCTCGAAAATCCAGCAGATGGCTTTGCTCTTCCTGTCATCAATATGGTCAAGATCCTGGAAATTTTATTGCGCATTTCACGCCTATCAACAATCATATCTATCGCGCCATGCTCTTGTAAAAACTCGCTGCGCTGAAAACCTTCCGGTAATTTCTCACGAACGGTTTGCTCAATCACTCTGGGTCCTGCAAAACCAATCAGAGCATTTGGCTCGGCGACATTAATATCTCCAAGCATGGCTAGACTGGCTGAAACGCCACCCATGGTCGGGTCTGTCATAATTGATATATAGGGGAGCCCCGCGTTGGAAAGTCTGGTTAGTGAAGCGCTGGTTTTCGCCATTTGAAACAAGGAAAACAGTGACTCCTGCATTCTGGCACCGCCGCTTGAAGTAAATACAATAAACGGTATGCCTAATTCAACGCTTCTATTGACGCCGCGGACAAATCGTTCGCCCACTACCGAGCCCATTGACCCGCCCATAAATTTAAAGTCAAAGGCGGCAACTACTACATCATTTCCTTTAAGCTGTCCTTTCATGACGACGAGGGCGTCATTTTCCTTGGTTTGTTTTTGCGCCTGGGTAATCCGGTCTTTATATTTTTTAGTGTCTTTGAATTTTAGCGGATCAACCGGCTTAACGTTCTTGCCAATTTCTTCACGCCCTTCTTTATCCAGAAAGATATCCAAACGTACTCTCGCCGGAATACGCAGGTGATGCTCGCATTTCGGACAGACACTAAGATTTTTTTCAAGCTCTGTGTTGTAAAGTATTGCATTACAACTGGGGCACTTGGTCCATAACCCCTCAGGCACAGTGCCTTTTTTACTTGAACCCTCGGTTCTAATGGTTTTGGGAAGTAATTTTTCAAACCAGCTCATTCGCATGCTCCATCGTACTTTATCATCACGCTCATTAACAATCCAGCGCCTGACGTATGGATGCTAACAATTCCACAATTTCGTTTTTAGCCTGGTCCGGATCATCCAGGTTCGCTTCAATCTTGCTAATCAGGGCGCTGCCGATAACAACGCCGTCGCCTAGATTGGCAATAGTCTTTGCTGTTTGCGCATCCTTTACGCCAAAACCAATAGCTACAGGCAGCCGGGTATTTGCTCTGATTTGCCGGAGTTTGTTTTCGACATCCGCAATATTCAAGTGACCTGCGCCGGTTACGCCTTTGAGCGAAACATAATAAATATAACCACTGCCGGCAGCATCCATTTTTCTAACACGTTCATCACTGCTGTTGGGTGCCAGCAGAAAAATAGGGTCAATGCCGCGCGTTGTTAATAAAGCGCTATATTCCTCCGCCTCTTCAGGCGGTAAATCAACAGTTAACACCCCGTCGATTCCGGCGCGTTGCGCGGCGCAGGCAAAACCCTCATAACCCATGGCTTCAATCGGGTTTAAGTAGCCCATGAGCACAACGGGGGTAAGCTGGTCGGTTTTTCTGAATTCAGCGGCAATTTCCAGGGTTCGTCTTAGGCTCATTTTATGATCCAAGGCGCGTTCGCTGGCGCGTTGAATAACAGGGCCATCGGCCATCGGGTCGGAAAACGGCACCCCAAGCTCAATAACATCAACGCCTGCTTTTACCATGGCGTACATCATCGGCAAAGTGAAATCGGGTCTTGGATCGCCCGCGGTAATAAACGGAATTAACGCCTTGCGGCCTGTTTGGGCCAGTTCTTCAAATTTGGCAGCTAATCGGCTCACAGTTCTATCCCCTCACGTTTAGCCATTGTTTGCATGTCCTTATCACCGCGGCCGGACAGGTTGATAATGATGGTTTCGTCCTTGGTCATAG
This sequence comes from Methylobacter sp. KS41, assembly GCA_002862125.1. Classification (GTDB taxonomy): domain Bacteria; phylum Pseudomonadota; class Gammaproteobacteria; order Methylococcales; family Methylomonadaceae; genus Methylobacter_C. The sequence continues at coordinate 1,471,540 of PHSP01000003.1, forward strand.
TAGGCGCCAGTTTCATGGCGTAAGCCATCGCATGGCTGGATTCCAGCGCCGGGATAATGCCTTCCATGCGCGTCAAGGCATAAAAACCTTCCAGCGCTTCGCTGTCGGTTATATCGACATAAGTAGCCCGCCCGGTGTCTTTCAGCCAGGCATGTTCAGGGCCTACGCCGGGATAATCCAGCCCTGCTGAAATAGAATGGGTTTCGATAATTTCTCCATCATCATCAGCCATCAAATAGGTCCGGTTGCCGTGTAACACGCCTGGCCGGCCGGCGCTCAACGGCGCCGAATGCCTTCCGGTGGCGATGCCGTCACCCGCCGCTTCAACGCCGTACATTTTTACCGAGTTATCTTCAATGAAGGGATAAAACAAACCGATGGCATTTGAGCCGCCGCCCACGCAAGCCACTAAAGCGTCGGGTAAACGTCCCGTTGCTTCCAGGCATTGCTGTTTTGATTCACGGCCAATAATCGCCTGAAAATCCCGCACCATGGCAGGGTAGGGGTGCGGACCTGCAACCGTGCCGATAATGTAAAATGTATTGTCAACATTGGTTACCCAGTCTCTGAGCGCTTCGTTTAAGGCGTCTTTCAGGGTTTTAGAACCTGACTCGACGGCGACAACTTTCGCACCCAGCAACTTCATTCGATACACGTTTAATGATTGCCGGGCAACATCCACGGAACCCATATAAACCACGCATTCGAGCCCCAGTCTTGCGGCAACCGTAGCCGTTGCAACACCGTGTTGCCCTGCTCCGGTTTCAGCAATAATACGCGTCTTGCCCATACGTTTGGCCAATAATGCCTGGCCAACTGTATTGTTGATTTTATGGGAGCCGGTATGATTAAGGTCCTCGCGTTTCAGATAGATCTGTGCGCCGCCCAGTTCACGGCTCCAGCGTTCGGCATGATACAAAGGCGATGGCCGGCCCACATAATGTTTTAAATCAGCGTCCAGTTCAGCTATGAATTCCGGATCCTTTAAATACTGGTGATAGGCTGCATTTAATTCCTGAATGGGCGGGATCAATGTTTCTGCTACAAAAATCCCGCCGTAAGGGCCAAAATGTCCCCTTTCATCGGGCATATTATACTTTTCGGTCATGTTGTTACTTTGTCGCCCTCATTCACTTGTTTTATAAATGCCGCCATTTTATGCGAGTCTTTAATGCCTTTATCTGCTTCCACGCCGCTGCTGACATCGAGCGCGTAAGGTCTTACCGATTGCACTGCCTGTTTGGCGTTGGTATCATCCAAGCCACCCGCGAGTATGATAGGGAGATTACACTGCTTTGGAATCAACTCCCAATCAAATTGACTGCCTGTTCCGCCTTTCACGCCCGGATGATAAGCATCCAGCAATAAACCCGCGGCATCATGGTAGCTCAGCGCCAAAGCGCCTATATCGATATCATCCTGCATTCTTACCGCTTTAAGGTACCGTTTACCATAAATTCTGCAAGCCTCTGCGGGCTCATCACCATGAAATTGAAGGCAATCAACCGGAACCCGCGCCAAAACGTCGCGTATCTTCGACTCTTCCTCGTCGGCAAACAAAGCAACAATGGAGGTAAAAGCGGGCAGAGCGTTAACTATCTTGATGGCTTGTTCAATCCCAACATGGCGCGGGCTAGGGGGGTAAAACACCAAACCGATTGCGTCAACGCCCAGGTTAGCAGCATAAACAGCATCTTCAACACGGGTAAAGCCGCAAATTTTAACGCGAGTTCGCATAAAGTGATATGAGAATTTTCAGAATAAAAATTAGCCGTGTAGGATAACACAGAATGGTATTGAAATTGGCCGGATTATTTTTCGATATTCAAAACCGGAACCGCCGCCAGCAGTTTTCTGGTATAGGCGTGCTCAGGTTGCATGAGCACCTGCGCTGCGCTGCCATGTTCTATAATTTTCCCTTGATACATAACGGCGACTTCATCGGCAATTTCCGCAACAACGGCAAGATCATGCGTGATGAATAAATAGCTTAGACCCTTTTCCTTCTGTAACACCTTGAGTAATCGAATAATTTGTGCTTGCACAGAAACATCCAGCGCGCTGGTAGGTTCATCGCATACGATCAGTTTTGGATTAACCGCCAGCGCGCGCGCAATGCAAATGCGCTGCCGCTGGCCGCCGGAAAATTCATGCGGGTACCGTTGCATCGAATCTTTTGGTAAATCGACCTGTTGCAACAGTTGCAGGACGATTGCCTTGCGTTCGGCATAGCTGATTTTAGGATGCAAAGCCCTGATGCCTTCCGCGATGATGTCTCCGACCAGCATCCTGGGATTCATCGATGAAAAGGGATCTTGAAAAACGATCTGAATATTGGCGCGTTGCTGCCTTAATGTTTCTCCGGTCAAGCTATTAAGATCCACGCCATTGATGACGACCTGTCCGCTGCCTGGTATCAAGTTTAACAGGCTTTTTCCCAGCGTAGTTTTGCCGCAGCCGGATTCACCCACCAAAGCCAGCGTTTTGCCTTGCTGAATGTTAAAGCTTACGCCATCAACTGCGCGTACATGATCGACTACCCGTTTAAAAAGACCTTTCCGGATCGGATAGTAACAATAAAAGTCATTGACTTGTAGTAATGGAGGTTTTTCCTGCGGAGCATGCGTTAAACAGCGGTGCATGGAAGGCAAGGTACTGAGCAGCTTGCGGGTATAGGCGTGCCTGGGCTGATTGAACAGCTCTCCGGTTACTCCTGTTTCGACAATTTTACCTTGCTGCATCACCGCCACGCGGTCCGCCATCGTAGACACCAGCGCCAAATCATGGCTAATCAGCCACAACGCCATTCCCGTCTGTTGCTGTATGGCTTTCAGCAATGCCAATATCTGCGCCTGAATGGTTACATCCAGGGAGGTGGTGGGTTCATCGGCAATCAATAAATCCGGTTGACCCGCCAAGGCGATGGCAATCATCACCCGTTGCCGCTGGCCGCCGGAAAGTTGATGCGGGTAGTCCTTAATCCGTTGTTGCGGCTCGGGTATTTCAACCTGCTGCAATAATTGCAGAACCCGTTGTTTGACGGCTTTGCGGGGCAAAGAGAAATGGATTTTTATGGCTTCTTCGATTTGACTGCCGATGGTCATCACCGGATTCAGTGATGACATCGGGTCTTGAAATATCAGGCCGATGCGTCTGCCGCGAATTTTACACAGCTCATTTTCCGGACGTTTTATCAAATTATCGCCTTGCAAACTGATTGTGCCGGCTTTTATTCTGGCATTGTTGGGCAATAGTCTCAGCACCGATAATGCCGTGATAGATTTACCGGATCCCGATTCGCCGACTAACGCAAAGGTTTCGCCTGGATAGATGGTAAAACTGATGTCATCAACAACTGTCTGCTGTTGATTGAATGTGACGCTGAGATTTTCAACAGACAACAAAGGATTATTCATGGCTTATTCGTTTTGGCAGGCCGCCAGTCAAGAGTGTGCAGGCCGGAAAGCCACGCGCAACGGACTAAGTCAGTGGATGCGTGTAGTTTTTCAACCAACAGAGAGCTAAAACAGCCCCGTTATCCTACCGTCATCGGCTATATCAATTCTTTCCGCGGCAGGCGCTTTGGGTAAACCCGGCATAGTCATTATGTCGCCTGCTATGGCAACTATAAAGCCAGCGCCGTTGGCCAGCCTGACTTCCCGAATTTCCAGCGTGTGTCCGGAGGGCGCTCCTTTAACGGCGGGATCTGTTGAAAAGGACATTTGCGTTTTTGCAATGCAGACCGGGAATTTTCCATATTCGCTATCCCATGCCGCCAGTTGGGCTTTTACCCTGGCGTTGGCGGTGACGCCTGCCGCACCGTATAACTTGGAGGCAATAGCTTCGATTTTTTCCCACAAACCGAGGTTTTCATCATAGACGTAAGTAAACCCCGGTTCGCGGCGGTCAACAATGTTAATGACGGCCTCCGCCAAGGCCTCTGCGCCTGCTCCGCCGGAGGCCCAATGCTTGGAAAGCACGCAAGTTGCGCCAATTGCCTTGCATTTTTCTTGCAGCAAAGCGATTTCCGCTTCGGTGTCAAAAGTGAAATGGTTAATGCACACCACGCAAGGCAAACCGTAATGCTGGGTAATGTTGCGGTAATGACGTTCAAGATTGGCAAAACCTTGGTCCAGTGCCGCCAGATTTTTACTGTTTAAGGCTTCTTTTGCTACGCCGCCATGGAATTTAAGCGCTCTGACGGTGGCGACTAATACCACAGCCGAGGGTTTTAACCCGGACATGCGGCATTTAATATCAATAAATTTTTCAGCGCCCAGATCAGCTCCGAAGCCCGCCTCGGTCACGACATAATCAGCCAGTTTTAATGCTGTTTTGGTAGCGGTTACCGTGTTGCAACCGTGGGCAATATTGGCAAACGGGCCTCCATGAATAATGGCGATGTTGTTTTCCAGAGTTTGCACCAGATTAGGTTTGATGGCATCTTTTAATAAGGCTGCCATAGCCCCTTGAGCATTCAAGTCACGGGCATAAACGGGTGTCACTTTATCGGATTTATAGCCGATGACGATGCGCCCCAGACGTTCTTTAAGATCGGCGCGACTGGTGGCCAGGCAAAGAATCGCCATGACTTCGGAGGCTACCACGATGTCATAACCGTCTTCACGCAAATGGCCGTTCGCAGGCCCACCCATGCCGACTACGATGTGACGCAGGGCGCGGTCGTTCATATCAACCACCCGTTTCCATTGGATGCGTCTTGGGTCTATATCCAGTGCGTTACCGTGATTGATGTGGTTGTCTATCAACGCCGATAACAGATTATGCGCCACACCGATAGCATGAAAGTCACCGGTAAAGTGCAGGTTGATGTCTTCCATCGGTACAACTTGGGAGTGACCGCCGCCCGCAGCGCCGCCTTTAACCCCAAAGCAGGGCCCTAATGAAGGTTCGCGCAGGCACATCATGGTTTTTTTGCCCAGCCGGTTCATGGCATCGCCCAAGCCTACTGTCGTGGTAGTCTTGCCTTCTCCCGCAGGAGTAGGACTGATAGCGGTTACCAGAATCAGTTTGCCGTCTTCTTGACCGGTCAGGCTGTTGATATATTCCAGTGATATTTTGGCTTTGTAATGACCGAAGGGGTCCAGGTGTCCGGCATCAATGCCGTACTGTTCTTTTGCCAAACCGATGATCGGTCGCATAGTGGCTTGTTGGGCGATTTTTATATCTGACATGGTTTAGTTCCGAATTTAAAAAAATTGAGATATGCATGCATACCATAAATCTGATTACTGAAGGGTTATTGAATTCCCGGTCTCTATAGGTTAGCTATCTAATAGCTGAACTGAATAGGCAGCAAACATGCCGTCATCGCTCACCAGCGTTAATTGCTCTGCCTGAGCCTGGGCAATAAGCAATCGGTCAAAGGGGTCGCGATGATGAAAAGGCAAATTTAATAGGTACAATAAATGTGGTGTGCGGATAGGCAGGAAATCAATTCCCTGTTGCCTGAGAATGTTTTCAATCGTAGTCAAATCATCCAGCAATTCCAGTTTTCCCAAGGCAACTTTGATGGTTATCTCCCACAGACTAGCCATGCTTACAGCAATCAGATTGTGCCGGTCTTCAATGCTGGTTTTCCAAATTTCCGGTAACTTTGGGTTATTGTCCAGGTACCAAAGCAAAATGTGAGTATCCAGTAATAACTTCATTTTTCGTATTCAGCAAAATCCGCTAATGGTGCATTAAAATCGTCGCTTATTTTGATACGCCCCGCCAAAGCACCGGCTTTTCGGGTCAGTGTCGAAAGATGTTCTTCTTGCTGAGGTTCGGCGTCACTTACCGCTATTTCAATAACTTTACCGTGGAACAACACCTTAACGGAATTTAAAAAATCGTTATTAAGTTCGTCTGCCTTAAGTTTGTAGGTTGTTTGCATAGCTGTTTCGCTCAGTGTTTGATTTATAAGGTAATGGTCAAATTTTAGATGAATGAGGACGACGCTTGAGCAAAGACAAAAAGAATGTTGTTATTACCGTTGCTTTTCGTCGTGAATATTGTGTCCTTCGGGGTCCACTATAGACATCTATATCAACTTGTTGATTGCTTTTAATGTTCCAGCTTATTCCAGAAAATATAGTATTTCCTGTAATTCCAGCTTGAGCTAATGCAATATTTTCACCCTGTTTTAAATTTTTCATCGCCTTTTTATCCTAGGAAGTAGGATCGTAGGTTGGGTTGAAGGACTAAGCCCAATACTATTATGTGTCCTTGTTGGGGTTTGCAAGCTAACTTTCACCTACACGCTGCTTTTTATATGTGAATTGATTCAATCATTAAAGACTTCAGCAGCTTTATTTGCGGCATCTAAATGAAGTGTACTTGAGCAGTTTATTGTAGAGGAATAAGATGCGTCTGACTGCTCTAAAGATAAAACCTGCGTTTGGTGTCCTAACTCCTCAGCAGCAACGACGAGCTTGCAAAAAGGCACTAGCTCTGATTTTAAATCGAACAATAAAGTGCTTGCGCTTTGGGGCTTTGGATTATACCTGCTATCACAAGTAGCTTTATCTAAGATATTTTTTAAGTTTTTTGTGTTTGACTGTGCATCCTTATCTGGATGGTTTTCAACAATCGCTAAAATGTATCTCATGAGTTTTTCCTATGTTTAAGTCAAAATTAGGGTATTTTTTAGATGGAGGTTAGCAAGTTCTCCTCAAGTAACGTGTTGAGCTTTATGGAGAAAGCTCATTGGGATGAGACACGAACCCCCAACACTTCGGTTTTGTTGCACCCAAAGAGCATAAAGGATTCCTTTACGTCATCTCAACCCGCAACCCGCTCAACTATAAACCGGAAATCGCGCGCAAAGGTTACTGACTTTTTCACGCACCAGTAACAGTTGGTTGGGTTACATGAGTAACCCAACACGTAGACGATGAGTAAGGGTTTTGTCGGGAGCAATCACCAATCCGATCTAAGCTGCTTAATCTCGAGAGGGGTAGATTCCCTCCATGCAAATGATGTAGATTAAGTTTGGAGCTGGAACAGCTTTGCGTAAATCAGGTAGCCCAAAAGTAGTTCGCCCGTCTCCACCGAACTGGGTTCCCAAGAGCGAGAACAAAGCTGTGTTCTGAGTAATATTTAGTAACTGCCCGTCACAGAGCGCCCAGCCCTTTGGAACAAAGGTGCCAGCGAATAATTTAACGATGCCAAGGTATTCATCCATAGTGTCCTCCAAGGGGAAATGATAATTAAAACTTTCTACGCTGGACTGACTTTGCAAGCCGAGTCCAAAACGTTTTGTTGCGCTGCAAACAAGTGAATATGTTTGCAGCGGTGGGAGCTTAAGCTATTAACTCAAGGCTCCTGAAGCAATCAATCCATAGTGCTAGTCCCGCTTAGGTCGAGCTGGCGAAGCCGGCTTCCTATTATCAACTATAAACCGGAAACCTTGCGCATAGATTACTGACCTTTTCACGCACCAAGGCAATCACTTCTTCGTCTTCGATGTTTTCCATTACGTCACACATCATGTTGGCGATTTCAATCATTTCCTCTTCCTTAAAACCGCGCGTGGTCGGCGCAGGCGTGCCGACACGGATCCCGCTGGTGACAAAAGGCGATTGCGGGTCGTTGGGCACGGCGTTTTTGTTGACCGTAATGTGGGCGCGGCCCAGTGCGGCATCGGCCGCTTTGCCGGTAATGCCTTTGGCAATCAGGGAAACCAGCATCAGGTGGTCGTCAGTGCCGTCTGAAACCACATCAAAACCACGCTCGATAAATACTTTGGCCATGGCCTGGGCGTTTTTAATGACTTGTTGCTGATAAACGCGGAACTCAGGCTGCATGACTTCTTTAAAGGCAACGGCTTTCGCGGCGATAATGTGCATGGACGGACCGCCTTGTATGCCCGGAAAAATAGTGGAATCAATTTTTTTCTCTATTTCGGGATTGCTTTTGCACAGAATGAGACCGCCGCGCGGACCGCGCAGGGATTTGTGCGTAGTGCTGGTAACAACGTCCGCAAAAGGAACCGGGTTCGGATATAAGCCGGCTGCGATTAAACCGGCGACATGCGCCATATCGACGATAAAATAAGCGCCGACTTTATCGGCAATGTCGCGGAACCGTTGCCAATCCCAAACGCGCGAGTAAGCGGAAAAGCCGGCAATAATCAGTTTTGGCTTATGTTCCTGGGCCAAAGCTTCAACTTGCTCATAATCGATTTCACCGGTCCAGGGATTTAAGCCGTATTGAACAGCGTTGTAAATCTTGCCGGAAAAATTGGGTTTTGCGCCGTGTGTCAAGTGACCGCCATCGGCCAGACTCAGGCCCATGATGGTATCGCCCGGTTGGATCAGCGCCATGAAGACCGCCATGTTGGCCTGGGAGCCCGAGTGCGCCTGTACGTTTGCGTAATCAGCGCCAAATAGCTCTTTGGCGCGGTCGATAGCCAGTTGCTCGACTTTATCAACAAATTCACAGCCGCCATAATAACGTTTGCCCGGATAGCCTTCGGCATACTTGTTGGTCAACTGCGAACCTTGAGCTTCCATGACGCGCGGACTGGCGTAATTCTCCGAGGCGATTAATTCGATGTGATCTTCCTGACGTAAGCGCTCTTCTTCCATCGCCTGAAACAGTGCATCATCAAAACCGGCTATGGACATGGATTTTTTAAACATGGTATCTCCTGATTATAGAGGGGTGTTTGTGTAAGAATTAGGATGGATAAGTAATACTTGCAGGTCGGCTACGTTAGTTCCGGTCGCGCCTGTGTCAAGTAAATCCTGTGAGCTTTTTAATGCAGTGTAGGAATCGTTATTGTCCAGCATGGCAAGCGGGTCAATGCCTGACTGAAGCATGCGCTTTATAGAATCTTGATCAACGATGCCGCCGGCCGCATCGGTGGGGCCGTCACGGCCATCGGTGCCGCCGCTAAGGAAAGTCCAGTGGCCTGTCAAGCCAAGTTGCTGCGCGGCAATTGCAAAAGCCAGCGCCATTTCCTGGTTACGGCCGCCGCGGCCATTGCCTTTCAGGGTAACCGTGGTTTCGCCGCCCGCCAGCAAGGCTAGGGGTTTGCCGATGCCGTTATTGATCAAGCGTTTTGCGTAGCCCACCCATTTTTCAGCGGCATGTCTTGCCTCGCCGCAAAGATGAGCATCGTACAATTGGGCTTCGTAGCCTGAATCTTGAGCGGCTTTTAGCGTTGCATTGATGCTGATGGCGTTGCTGCCGATCAATGTATGCGTGGTGTTTTTAAAAACGTCATCGCCAGGTTTCGGCGTTTCCGGCGTTTTGCCAAGCTTGCCCTGTTCCAAATGCTGCCGGACAGGTGCTGGAACCTTGTCCCAAATGCCTTTGGCTGTAAAAACGGCAATGGCATCGGCATAAGTGCTGGGGTCGGGGACGGTTGGGCCGCTGGCAATGGCGCTTAAATCATCTCCTAATACATCTGATAAAATAAACGCATGCAAGTCCGCCGGAACTGCCAGTCTTGCCAAGCCACCGCCTTTTAACCGTGACAAATGTTTGCGCACGCAGTTGATCTCGTCGATGGTCGCGCCGCTCGCCAAGAGCAGGCCGGTGGCGGCAATTTTTTCCTGTAGCGTAACCGGGCCGACAGGGCAGGGAATCAGCGCTGAACCGCCGCCGCTCACCAGCGTCAATACCAGTTCACCCTTTTGCGCATGCTGTATCCGCCCGGCGCACTTAAGGGCCGCATTAAGACCGGCTTGATCGGGCAGCGGATGCGAAGCGCCGATGACCTCAACGTGTTCAACGGCGGTTACGTTTTCATAATTGGTAACGGCTATGCCGGAATCCGCCAGCAGATGCGCGGGAACGATTTCCCGGGCCGCTTTCGCCATTGCGCAAGCCGCTTTGCCAAAAGCGATAAGATGGACTTTTGACCATTGACCGGTGCGCTTTTGGGGAAGGTCATCCGGATTTAACAAAATATCCAACAGCTGGCCGTCAGCTAACAAACACCTTTTAACGGCTTGATAAGGATCAGCCGCAGCGACACCCGCTTGAAAAATGCTTAAGGCATTTTTTCGTGACAATAAGGTTACTGCGTCCGCTGAATCGCTCATTGAAAAATTTATAACAAAGCCATTTCTTTAGCCAGGGCAAAGATGTTTTCGGCATCCAGAACCAGCTTGTTGTCTTCAAACAATTTGGCAATACAAGCGCGGTGTAAAGCCAGTTTTAATGAGCCGAAGCCAATTGCGCCCCAGATGACCTTGCCGTGGCGCAAATTGCCTTTATCCAGCATATCCGTGCCGCCAATGCCTAAAGGCGGAGTGGCGTTAGCGTCAGCTATCATTTCAATGCTGTTGTTAAATTGCCATTGGTCGGCCTTTAGCAGTTCCACGCCTGACGCTCCTGCCGCCAAAACAATATTGGCGTTTTCAATGGCCCTGGCGCGGGCATTATTATCAAATGCTTCGACAGGCGTTAGGTCAACGCCAAAACGTTGCTTCATATTGTTGCAGGCTTCCTCGGCGCGCTCCATTTTACGCCCGGTCAGCGATACGTTTGCTCCTTCCAGAGCCAGCATAGCCGCTGCGCGCTGTCCGACAGGGCCTGTGCCCGCCAATACCACGGCTTTTTTTCCGGCGAGTGCGCCGCTGCATGCCAGTTTGGCAACGGCTGCCGCAGCGGTCGTGTTACTGCCGTTACTGTCCAGCATTACGGAGACTTGAAAGCCGGGGAAAAAACAGTTTTGCACGGCGGTAAATAATTTCTGACCGGCAACTATGTCACTGCCGCCAACAAAAATGGCGGTATTTTTTTTGTCTTTAGGCGCGCGGGTGAACATAGCGCCTTCCACCAATCCTGTAATGTTTTCCGGCATTAATCCCCCATGCCCGATAACATGATCCGCACCGCCGTCATACCCGACTACCGTATCGAATACGGAAGGATGCGTGTCTGTGTCGAATTGGAATAACAGTTTTTTCATTAACTTCCTCGCGGCTACGCGTAACTAGTGATAATTTTGTGCTGTATTATACCCGATAAAAAAAACTGTGCCGTGATTAAGCAGCACGCTTAAGGGGTGTTTTTACTATGGCGGGAATGATACGATTAGGCGGGTAGCCAGCTTTCGTTTACTGGTAATAGTAACACTGTGAATCTTGATATTGCATGGTTGTTACGCGCTTTGCCGGGAATAATGATTGCCGATTATTAATAGGCCTTTAAAATAAGACCTGAATAAATAATAAAATCAAAAGGAAAATAAATGAAAACACCTCTACATATTGCGGTTACCGGTGCCGCGGGGCAAATTAGCTACTCTTTGCTTTTTCGTTTGACAGCAGGTTCATTGCTGGGTCCTGATCAACCCATAGTCTTGCATTTGCTGGAAATCACACCGGCAATGAATGCTTTGCAAGGTGTCGTGATGGAGTTAAATGACTGCGCCAGCCCCTTGTTGCACAGGATTGAGGTAACTGACGATCCTATGGTGGCATTCAGGAATGTTGATTATGCTTTTCTGGTGGGCGCTCGTCCGAGGGGGCCGGGTATGGAACGCAAAGATCTTTTGGAAGCAAACGCAGAGATTTTTTCTGTGCAAGGCAAAGCCTTGAATGCCGTAGCCAGCAGGGATGTAAAAGTCTTGGTAACGGGAAATCCAGCTAATACCAACGCCTTGATTGCTTTGAAAAACGCCCCGGGTTTAAAGCCAGAGAATTTTTCCGCAATGACTCGATTGGATCATAACCGGGCGATAAGCCAGTTGGCTGAAAAATGCGGCGTTCTGACTACCGATATAAAAAATATGACTATCTGGGGTAATCATTCAAATACGCAATATCCGGATTTACATCATGCCAAGGTAAAGGGTCAGGATGCCTTGTCCCTGGTTGACCAAAGCTGGTTTGCCGATGAATTTATACCTACCGTTCAGCAACGCGGCGCGGCCGTGATTAAGGCCAGAGGCCAGTCGAGCGCGGCATCTGCTGCAAATGCGGCAATTGATCAAATGAGGGACTGGGCGTTGGGTACCGAAGAAGGTGATTGGGTGAGTATGGGCGTGCTTTCTGATGGAAGTTATGGTATTGCCAAGGATTTAATTTATTCATTTCCGGTAACGGTAGATGACGGCAAGATAAGTATCGTAAAGGATCTGCCTATAAATGAATTTAGCAAGCAGAAGATGAAGTTTACAGAAACCGAGTTAAAAGAGGAGAGGGATGCGGTTAAGCATTTGTTGTGAAAAGATGATTAACTGTGATTTTTTTAAATAACATCTAATTTAGTAGTTGTGTTTTGAAGTTTTAATAAGCAATACAAGGATATGATTAGGGTTCGCCATATATTTCCTGAGTCCTTCGACTGTGCTCAGGGCAGGCTATCGAAGGGCCCGGCACGAACACAAGCAATTTTTTCGAGGTAACATGAACATGACTGAAGACGCCATTACCTCATTACGGACTGCCATTAATCAAGCTTATTTAGCCGATGAAAACGAAGTTATGGGTGGATTATTTGCTGCTCTGGGCGCTTACGATCCTGTGACTGTCAGTGAATCCGCCAAAACGCTGGTTAATGCAGTCAGAGCAAAAAAGGACCAACAATCGCCAATCGAAGCTTTTATGCGGGAATATCAGCTTGATTCACAGGAAGGCATTGTTTTAATGGGCATTGCCGAAGCCCTGCTGCGAATTCCGGACAGCTTTACGCAAGACCTGTTTTTACAGGAAAAATTGACTCATGCCGACTGGCAAGACCATTTGCAGCGCAGCGACTCTTTTCTGGTCAATTTATCCAGTCAGGCCCTGCTGTTGACCAGCAAATTCGAAGCCCATGTGTTGCTGTCAGAAAAGCGCTGGTTTCCAATCTTTGAAAAGTTATTATCGCGAATGGGGGCGTCGTTAATACGCGCCGTCTTAAAGCAAGTCATGCAATATCTGGCTGAGCAATTTATTTTCGCAGACTCGATACAACACGCGATTCAACGTAGCGAGCGGGAAACGGCATACCGTTATTCTTTTGATATGCTGGGTGAAGCGGCTCTAACAGCAGTTGATGCAGATCGTTATTATCAGTCCTATCTTTCGGCAATTTCAAAGCTGGGCGAACATGCATCGTCCGCCGGTATTTATTGCAATCCGGGTATTTCGATTAAATTGTCGGCGCTTTGTCCTCGCTATGAACCACTACAGCATAACCGGGCGGTAAATGAATTAACCGGTAAACTGCTGGCTTTGGCGCAGAAGGCTCAAGCCGCCAATATTTCCATCACTGTCGATGCGGAAGAATCGGAACGTCTGGAAATGTCCCTGGATATTTTCGCCGCCGTTTTTACGCATCCTGATTTTAGCGGATGGTCCGGATTGGGTTTGGCGGTGCAGGCCTATCAAAAAAGAGCCTTGCCGGCGCTTCATTGGCTTGCCGGGTTGGCTGAAATGCGGCGAGGGAAAATCCCGGTACGTCTGGTGAAAGGAGCCTACTGGGACAGTGAAATAAAACGTGCGCAGGAAAATGGGCTTAGCAATTATCCGGTGTTTACGCACAAGTCCGCGACCGATATAGCCTATTTAGCCTGTGCGCAATTTATTCTGTCCAGACCGGACGTTTTTTATCCGCAGTTCGCCACGCATAACGCTCACACCCTGGCCGCCATCAATCACTACGGCAAACAACACCCCGGATATGAATTCCAGCGTCTGCACGGCATGGGGGAGGCGCTTTATCATGAAATCACCGGCGCTCAAAATTGGCAAATTCCTTGCCGTATCTATGCGCCGGTCGGGCATTTCCATGAGTTGTTGCCCTATCTGGTCAGGCGCTTGCTCGAAAATGGCGCGAATACTTCCTTTATCAATCAGATTGACCGTTCTGATATTAGTGTTGAGGAGTTGAGTAGCGATCCTGCAGAGCGGGTAAAAACACCGGCGAACAAGTCTCAAATTGCCTTGCCCTGCGCGCTATACGGCGAACAACGGCTTAATTCCCAAGGCTTGAATCTGGCCGACCTTGAACTATTAAAGCAGCTACAGCAAAACCTGAGCGCTTTGGCTGATAAACAATGGCAGGCGTCATCAATAATTAATGGCCGGTATTTTTCAGGCGAAAAACATCCTGTCACAAGTCCGTTTGATAGGAGATCAACGGTCGGCAGGGTAATTTACGCGGACAAAAAGGCTATCGAACAGGCATTGGAAGGCGCTGATCAGGCTTTTACAAAATGGCGGCTTGAACCCGTGGAAGTCCGTTCAGAATACCTGCGAAAAGCCGCCGGTCTTCTTGAGCAGCATCGGCTGGAACTGGTTTCCTTATGTATTCGCGAAGGCGGGCGCACCATTAAAGACGCCTTGGCGGAAGTCAGGGAAGCCGTGGATTTTTGCCGCTATTATGCGCAATCAGCGCTTGAATTATTCAGCGTGCAAAAATTACCGGGGCCAACTGGCGAAGAAAATCTGCTCTACCACTATGGCCGGGGCGTCTTTGTGTGTATCAGCCCCTGGAATTTCCCGATAGCAATCTTTATCGGCCAGATAACAGCAGCCCTCGCCGCAGGCAATACTGTAATAGCAAAACCGGCTGCCCAGACAGCGCTAACCGCGCAGCGTTGCGTGGAAATACTGCATCTGGCGGGCATACCGGAAACAGTTTTGCAGTTTTTACCGGCAAGCGGCAGCATGACCGGACAATACTTGCTGCCTGACTCAAGAGTCGCTGGCGTAGTTTTCACCGGCTCCACGGAAACCGCCCGGTTTATCAACCGGCAGTTAGCGCGGCATCATCAGGCTATCGTGCCGCTGATTGCCGAAACCGGGGGGCAAAATGCAATGATTGCGGACAGCTCCGCGTTAGTGGAACAACTGGTTCAAGATGTCATCGTATCGGCTTTTAACAGCGCCGGTCAGCGGTGTTCAGCATTGCGCGTGTTATTTGTGCAACAGGAAATCGCCGATAAAACCGTAGCCATGCTGATAGGGGCTATGCAGGAATTATCCATGGGTGATCCCGGTGTTTATAAAACCGACATTGGTCCTGTCATTGATCAGGCGGCGCTGCTTACATTAACCAGTCATTTGGAAAAAATGAAGCAGCAGGCGAAACTGCTTTTTCAGCTGCCTTTAGATGACAGTTTGCGGTTTGGCAGTTTTTTTCCGCCGGGTTTGATAGAAATAAGCTCGTTATCACAACTGACGCAGGAAGTATTTGGACCGGTTTTGCATCTGATCCGTTATGAATCGTCTGAATTGGATCAGGTCATCAATGCTGTCAATGCAACCGGCTACGGCTTGACCTTAGGGATACACAGCCGTATTGAGGCCAATATAAGGACTATCCGGCAAAGAGTCAAAGTCGGCAATATATATATCAACCGGAATATAATAGGCGCAGTAGTCGGAGTTCAACCTTTCGGAGGCATGGGGCTTTCCGGCACCGGCCCCAAAGCCGGGGGTCCCGGTTATTTGCGGCGCTTTGCAATGGAACAAACCGTTACCACGAATACCGCAGCCATAGGCGGAAATGCGGGTTTACTAGCCAAGGACTTACGTTAATTCCATTCTGCTGCTGACTCGAGCTGTTCCGGCTTTGCGTCAAGCAACTGCTCAAACCGCTTTATCTCCACTGGCTCGCTAAACAAAAAACCCTGAAACAGGGGGCAGTTGTACTGCTCAAGGAAGATACGTTGCATTTCCGTCTCGACTCCCTCGGCGATGACTTCCATATTCAAGTTCTTGGCCATGCCAATGATGGTTTGCGCGATAACCGCATCATTTGGTTTTACGCCAATGTTGCGGACGAAAGACCGGTCAATCTTGAGCTGGTCGAGAGGCAGTTTTGTAAGGTAAGCCAGTGATGAATAACCGGTGCCAAAGTCATCCATGGAGAAGCACACGCCGGTTTTTCGAAGTTCATTCATTTTGAGAATGGTGTCGTCGATGTCGTCTAGCACCAGGCTTTCTGTAAGCTCCAGCTTAAGCCGGTCTGGCTTTATGTCACAAGAATGTATTATTTGCAGAATTTGCTCGACAAAGTCGGATTGATAGAACTGACGAGCGCTCACGTTGACGGAAAGCTGCAAATGACGGGCATTAATGCTATTTTCCCAGGCTTTGATCTGTGCGCAAGCTGTTTTCAGCACCCATTCCCCAATAGGCAATATTAAACCGGTTTTCTCGGCCAAGGGAATGAAATCAGCCGGCGATATCAAGCCACGCTTCGGGTGTCGCCAGCGGACAAGCACTTCAGCGCCGATGATCTGCTGATTGTGATGAACCTGGGGCTGATAATAAATCGTAAATTGATTTTCCATCAGCGCCTGCCGCAGGTCTGATTCCATGGCGGCGAGGGCCGTGATGCAAGCCTGCATTTGGGGGTCAAAAAAGCGCATGGCGTTACGACCCGAAGCTTTAGCTTGATACATGGCGATATCGGCCTGCTTCATCAACTCGTCTATGCTTTTTTTGTGGCCATTGAACAAGGTAACGCCAATACTGGGAGAGTTAAAATAATCCTGCGCGGCAAGCTGATAAGGCTTGTTGAGAACAGTTAGGATTTTAGCGCCGATCACTTCAGTCTGAGCCGCAGCTTCGATTTCTTCTTCACTCAAGTCTTCCAGCATTATCACGAATTCATCGCCGCCCAGACGAGCAACGGTATCTCCTTCGCGAACATTGGATTCAAGACGTTTCGCAACCTGCTGCAGTAGAAAGTCTCCCATGTCATGGCCGAGGGTATCGTTAAGCGTCTTGAAATTATCCAGGTCTATAAATAGCAACGCGCCTTTTCGGCCGCTACGATGGCTGAAAGCCAATGCAGGGTTTAAGCGGTCCCGAAGCAAGCGCCGGTTGGGCAGATTAGTAAGGGGATCGTAGAAGGCCAGTTGTTTAATCTCGTCCTCGGCAGCTTTACGATCGCTGATGTCGATATGCGTAGTAACGTAATGAGTGACAATACCCGCGGCATCATTTACCGCAGTAATAGTTAGCCACACGGGAAAGTTTTCACCGCTCTTGCGCTGGTCCAGAATTTCACCCTGCCAGGTCCCTGTATGATTAATACTATTCCACATGGCGGCATAAAAGGTATCGCCATGCCGCTCTGATTTGAACAAGTCCATTTTATGCCCGACCATTTCTTCAGAGGCGTAGCCGGTTAAGTCGGTGAAGGCTTGGTTGATTCTTAGAATTACTGCCTCCGCATTGGTGATGGCCATTGCCGCATGAGATTCAAAAGCACTGGCAGCCACTCGAAGCTCTGTTTCAACCTGCTTGCGTTCGGTAATATCCTGAATGGTGCCGACCAGATGCCTTGGATTGCCGGAATCATCACATTCAATGTCGCCATGAGCAACTACCCAGCGTGTTTCACTATCAGAGAGACGGATAATCATATACTCTAGCAAAAAACGTTCACGGCCACGGATTATCTCCTGATACCGGTGAAGGATACGCTGACGATGGTCAGGATGGATCAATGTCGCCCAATTAGGCATATTCCGTGTAAATGATGCGTTAATGCCGAAAATATGATCCAACAGCGGGGAGCTTTCCCATTGGCTGGTAACCGGATCAATTACGAAGAAGGCAATTCCTGCGGTTTCTTGAGCCAAAAGCAAAAGTTTTTCGTGACGGCTGGTTATTTTATTTTTTCGTTTCAGGGACCTATAAAAAAATAATAACGTTAAGCTGACAAGCCCGGTTACTAGAGTAATGCTCAAGGCGATTTTTCTATATCGGCGCAGTTTTTCCTTAGCCGCCAAGGCGTTTTCCTCATAGCTGAAATTTTGCAAGAACTGATCGTTTTTAACCATGCCTGCTTTGATGAATGTTTCAGTCATGTGCCGCCAGCGCCAGGGATTCATGTGTCCCAGATCAATTACGTCAGGTACGATCAATGAACGTACTGCCTCGGCTTCAAATTCAAGATGTTTCCTGGATTTGCTAACTTTGTATTTATTGATCAATAGATCAATAATTTCTTGCGGGTGGTTCATTGCGTAATACCATCCTTCCAGACTGGCCTGACGGAATGCTTTTACTCGCTCAGGATGTTGTTTAAGTTCCTTTTCAGTGGTAAATAAAATGTCACTGTAGAAATCGACTCCATAATTGCGCGGATTGAGTACGATAAACTCAACCCCTTCCTGCTCTAGAAAGAAAGGCTCATTGCTCAGATATGAATTAAACGCGTCGACTTTACCGTCAGCCAGGTCACGAATTTCATAACTGCTTGGAATGACATGGATGCTGTTAATGTCAACGCCCTCATTATTGAACATGGCGACAAAATCAGCGTCAACAGCTTGCTCAAGCAACATGACTTTTTTTCCGGCCAAACCATCCGGTGAAGAAATTCCGGAATCTTTGCGTGCAATTAACACGGAAGGCGAGTGTTGGTAAATTGCAGCCAGGGCGACAAGAGGCGCGCCGCGTAAACGTTCCAATAATAATTCGCTATTGGCCTCGCCGTATTGGGCATAACCTTGAAGAACTTCCCGGACCGGTTTTTTTTCCGGGGAGCCGGCATGGATAGTGACGTCGAGCCCGGCATTTTTGTAATACCCTTTTTCCAGCGCAGCGTAATACCCGGCAAACTGAAATTGATGATGCCAGCGTAACTGTAAATGAATTGGCTCAGCCGCTACTGAAAAGCATGGACATATAAGTATCATAACAAGTATGACAGCGGTTCTTATGATATTGAGATAATGCACTTTCTCTGCTGAATGCCAAATTCTCTATATTCAAAATATGAGATTGCTAAATGAGGAAGCTTTCAATCTAAACAGATATGGAATCAAGTTTCTTGATGCCTAAGTCCTCGAAACTTCGGTTTTACCTAAAAACATTGAAGCCGACCGACTAACAAATAAACCAGTGTAGATATGCAAATCCAAAAAATCAGGTGCGTAAAAGAATTAGACGTTTTTCGCTCTGATGAGAATTAACATGGCGCTCATGAACCATGCCGGAAACGACTTTAACACCAATCTTGGTCTCTTTCAATTCTAAATGAGCCTTGAGCGAGCACCGTATATCAGGCGCTTATGTGGTTGAACACCGCTAAATATACGCTTTGAGATGAGAAAATTGATCGTCAAGCTCAACTATAACCCGCGGCTCTTATTTAGACTCTGTCACTATTCCTTTGCTTTGTTCTTTCGCCTGGTACATTCTTTTATCCGCTTTATCGAGCAATTCGCTCATCTCCGTGCCATCATCTGGATAAACCGCGATTCCTATGCTGATACTAATATTCAGTTCTATGCTTCGAATTAGGACTGGCTGTTTCAACTTTTCACGAATTTTCTCCGCAACCATTTCCGCATTTTCATAAGATGTATTCTCAAGCAGGATCACAAACTCATCGCCGCTGATTCTGCTCAAAGTATCCTCATTTCTGATGCACTCTTTTAGTAGACTGCCCAGGGTTTTGAGCAGATGGTCGCCAACCTCGTGACCATAGGTGTCGTTCACTTTTTTGAATCCATTTAGATCGAGAAACATGGTTGAAAATGTCAGGTCGCGACGCTGTGTCCGGGAACAGGCCTGACTGAAGCGATCCGCCAGCAGGGTTCTATTGGGAAGCCCTGTCAAGGCATCGTGCGTCGCCATATGGAGCAAGCGATTTGCGGACTCTCGCCTTTGTTCTTCCTTGCGTAAATATATGTTCAGAAAAAGCAGCAAAAGAGCAAGGAACAGCAGCGAGGTAGAGCCAGCTGCAATTAGTAGAGGCATGTCAAGATCAGACCAGCCCAGTTGCTTGTCCACTTTGATCGCAAATGGCTGACTTCGATAGCTTAGCTTCGTTTCGGAGCTAAGTTTGGGAAATAGCCTTGCTTCTAATTTGTCCGGAGGCATCGATGCTGGAATATGCAATAAAGAACCTTCAGGCTCATCGCTTGAATAGCTTTGGTGAAAAAGATTAAACTCAAAATTTCCCAGCAAGAAAGCGATCTTGTTATGGATCGCTTCTGCACTGACTTCTATTAGCGCCACCGCTTGTTTTCTTTTGGAAATAACTCCTTTCGGCGGATCGGGAACCGGGTAAAATAGAATATATCCCAGTGACCCTTCGACAAGTTTAAACGGGGTAGTAGCTACCGGGGACTTCAGTTTCTTCGATTGATTAAGCGCGTCGCGTAGAAAAGGTTCCGAGTCCATATCCACGCCGATCAATTGCTTGGTGTCGGGAGTCATCGGTTCTATAAAAATAATCGGGTCATATACCGGTTTTTTTTTGACCGCTTGCCAAGCGAGGCGGTCATTCACGTAATCGAATGCTTTCACTTTGTACTGGGGATACCAGTATCGTTTTTGTCTCGTAATAAACTTCGCTAAATCATTTCGTTTAACGGTAAGCGCTACTTCGAGCGCATTAATATGAGGGTAGCTGGCAAGAATTTGCCGTGCATAACGGGATGCGCTTTCCCTGTCGGCATCCTCAATGGCGCTCAGAAACGCGCCAAAACCCTCCAGAACAGACTCGTTATCCCGGGCGATGAGTTCAACGCTATCGTGCAATTGCAGAACCTTTTGATTGAAAGCAATTTCAGCATCATGCAGCGTTAATTTGAATACCAGACCCATCATGACAGACGATATTGCTGCCCAAGCCAGGAAAATGAAGCCGTAAATCCAGAAAGGTTTTATATTAAACATGTTTGGCAAATAGGATTTTTATGTCGGTGTTCGCTGTTTCGGGTCGCTAAAGAGGCATGAACTAAATTATTCTTCCTCGCAGATTAGTCCTGCCTGGCTTAACCGGCTATAAATTCAAATGATACAGTAGGCAGAAAGGTTAGGTGACATTTTTTCTCGCTAAAGAAATCGGTCAATCCTGCCTGCCTGTCTTTCCTTTATCCAATTTTAACCGTTGGAGAAACCGGGAATTAATATTCACTAAAAAAGGATAAGCATGATTGCAAGATTATTATCAACATTAACTGCCGACCTATAGACGCGCAAGGGGCAACGCGTTAATGCCTGAAAAGCTGAAGTTCAGCCTGATGCATAAATGAAGCTTCGAATTCTTCTGAACCGGGCTTTTGTTTTATTAGAAGAAAATATAGACGTGATAATAAAAAAATGGGCATAAGTTTGGAAATATTTAAACAGATTTTTTTTAAAATTTAATATAAGCGAATGTACCGGAATCGATTGACGGGGTTGCTGGAGCCGTTCATGTATAATTCGCGCCATAACGGATTTTCCGGTTTCACAGCAGAAGCACAATAAATAATGGGCATTATAAAAAAACTTGCATCTCAAACAGCAATCTACGGCATCAGCAGTATTTTCGGCCGCTTCCTCAATTACCTGTTAGTACCGCTTTATACCTATTACTTCTCCGCCGCACAATATGGCGTGGTATCAGAGTTTTATGCCTACGCCGGATTTTTTTCGGTTTTACTGCTGTTCGGGTTTGAGACCGGCTATTTCCGGTTTCGAGACAAGGAGCATACCGGCCGCGATGTTGCTTATTCAACGGCGCTGATTTTCGTTGTATTGGTTAATCTGGGGTTCTTTCTGGGTATTCTGCTCATTAATAAAAGGCTTTCAACAGCGTTGAACTACGCTAATCATCCTGAGTATGTGCTGTTTTTTACCCTGATTTTAACCCTCGATGCAATTGCATCCATTCCATTTGCCCGGTTGCGCGCGGAAGACAAGGCTTTTCGTTTTGCCGGAATCAAGGTAACTGAAATACTGATGACAGTACTGCTCAGTCTGTTTTTTATTGTTTATTGTCCCAAGGTTTACGCTGAAAATCCGCAGTCATGGATAAGCAAAATTTATGATCCGGATATTGGCATTGGTTATATTTTTATCGCCAACCTGATTGCCAGCCTGTTCAAGTTTTTGTTGCTGTTACCCCAGTTAACCGGGCTGGTCTGGGGGTTTGACCGGCAGCTGTTCGGCAGAATGATCCGTTACTCGCTGCCCATGGTGGTGATTGGTTTTGCGGGAATCATCAATGAAATGCTTGACCGCGCTTTGCTGAAATACATGTTGCCTTATGATCTGCACTCTAACATGAGGATGTTGGGTATTTATAGCGCCTGCTACAAGCTGTCCATTTTAATGTCGTTATTTATTCAGGCTTTCCGCTATGCCGCCGAACCTTTTTTCTTTGCCTATTCAGACAACAGCGATGCCCGTACAGTTTATGCCAAGGTGCTTAAGTTTTTTGTAATATTTTGCGTTTTCATTTTCTTACTGGTGACGCTGTTTATCGATTTTTTCAAATATTTTGTTGGGGAAGAGTTTCGAGCCGGTCTTGAAGTCGTGCCGGTTTTACTGCTAGCAAATTTGTTCCTGGGCATCTATGTCAATTTGTCGATTTGGTACAAATTGACCGATCGTACACTAATGGGCGCCTTTGTTTCTTTAGGCGGAGCGGCGCTGACGATTGCGCTCAATATTTGGTGGATACCCGAGTTCGGTTATGTCGGCTCGGCATGGGCGACACTGGCATGCTATGCAAGCATGGCGGTAGTGTCTTATTTGCTGGGGCGGCGCTATTATCCTGTTGCTTACGATGTTAAACGCGTGCTCGGTTATATAATGCTTGGCGTCGGTTTGTATGGTGTTCGCGAACAGTTGCCTGTAGGCACCGGATGGCAAACGCCGTGGTTATTGTCCATCGAGTTGATGTCAATTTATATCCTGGTAACAGCGCTGTTCGAGGGGCGCCAGCTTAAGGTAATTGTTAAACGCTAGGGTTGTCATAAAGTTGACTCTGAGCGAATGCTAAAATACTGCGCAGTTTTTAAAACATCTTTCATAGGCTATGCCAAATAATCTGCAAGTGCGCGCTCGTTTCATCGGTGGTCTCATTTTAGTGTTGCTGGGGGGGTGGGTTTTACACAGTTTTCTCGCGTTGCTGGCTTGGGCCGTGGTGCTAGCAATTTCCACCTGGCCCGTTTATCAACGGTTATTGGCTTCTGATGATCTGCATGGAAAAATCACCTGGGTTGCTTTGTGGCTTACTTTGTTGATTGGGGCGATTATTTTGGCCCCATTGGCTTATGGCTTGAGCCGATTGCTTCAAGAGGCGCAATCACTCGGTCAACTTCTCACTAATGCGCAAAATGTTGGTATTCCATCGCCAGCCTGGCTGGAAACCCTGCCAATCATTGGTCATTGGTCCAAAGAGTTTTGGATGAAAATGTTGGGTAGTTCAGAAGCCGCAAATGAATCCTTGCACTGGTTGGGCACAGGCAGTGCAGTTACTTTCACCAAAGATTTTGCCAGCCAGCTTGTGCAGCGATTCTTTGCTTTTCTGACCATTCTTCTGGTGTTGCTTTTTGTTTATCAACATGGCGATGGCTTGGCCCGTCAGGTCTTGGCGAGCAGCCTTAAATTGTTTGGAGAAAGGGGTTTTCGCTATGCATTGCATGCGACAGCTGCCGTACGCGCCACGGTTAACGGTATGATGCTGATCGGTCTGGGAAAAGGATTATTAATGGGTTGTGGTTATGCGCTTGCCGGCTTAAGCAATCCGGCAATGTTAGGAGCGTTAACCGGAATTTTTGCCATGATTCCCTTCGCGGCTAAACTGATTTTCGGTGCTTGCGCTCTGGTACTGGTGGCTGAAGGCCACATGGCTGCGGGCGGCGCGCTGTTTGTGTATGGTATGGTTCTTACTCTGGTGGCGGACAACTATGTGCGCCCGGCGTTAATCGGCGGAGCAGTCAGACTGCCTTTTGTATGGACGCTGCTGGGGATTTTTGGCGGCGTGGAGAACTTTGGTTTGCTGGGATTATTTTTGGGGCCAACACTGATGGCTGTGTTAATGTCGATCTGGCGTGACTGGATTGAGGAAATGAACCAACAGGAAGATTCAGAAGCATAATAAAAGTAATCGGACAAAAGTTTTCTAGTGCATTTTACTTGCGGTCATGGACGCAACTAAAATCGTGTTTTAAACTTCTACGTTGACTTCGTCTGAAGGCTTGCAGTAATCAGTAAAGGACTTTGCAATTATGAAAAAAAGACTATTAATTTTATGGATCAGTCCGGTACTTTTGACGGCTTGTATCACCGGTCCTTATAAAGGAGAATCCACAATCAGCAATGCAGCCAAAGGCGGGGGATCAGGCGCAGTCGCGGGTGCGGGCGCTGGAACATTATTTGGCGGCAACGATCTCAAGAATGCCGGAACTGGCGCTTTAGCAGGCGGCGCTATTGGCGCTTATATGGATAGTCAGCAACAGGAAATGCAGCAGTCCTTACAGGGAACAGCTATTGAAGTTAAAAGGACGGCAGAAGATACGCTCAGTTTAAATATGCCAAGCAGCATTGCTTTCGCTTATAATTCAGCAACTTTAACACCCCAGGCGCAAACCGCACTGGACTTTGTGGCGAAGGTGTTAAATCACTACTCCGATTCAAAGATCACCATAGCCGGATATACCGCTGATACAGGAAGTGATGGTTTTAATCTTAAACTGTCTGAACAAAGAGCAGCCAGTGTCTCTACATATTTATCTTTACATAATGTCGATTATACACGTCTTACCCAACGGGTAATGGGGGAAAGCATGCCGGAATTACCCAATACCAGCGAGGCGAACCGGGCGCAAAATAGCTGTGTAGAGTTAGTTATTGTCGCGGATCAAAATGCCGGCGCTCAGCAAGGAACTACCCCGCAACAGCAGGATTATCTACAACAACAAGGCAATCCTCAACAGCATGATTATCTGCAACAACAGGATGAACTTCTACAGCAAGGCTATCCGCAACCGCAATTTTAGGATGGCTTTGGTAGACGGTGAAGGAGTCACAATCAAGGGGCGGTTAGTGAATTTCAAGTCAGACTTTAAATTGCTGCGAATAACCTGGACAGTTAGGCATGAGGTTGTTCATGGTTGCAATGAAGGGCAAAGAGTTTACTTTGAAATGCAATCGCTTTAGCGATTGGCCGTCAAACCATATTGTTTAGCATAACGGGGCAATTATTCAAAAGGAAAGACTGGCGGTCCTATTTCATTCGAGACGTGGATTGAACGGCCTCCGTTCACGGTTTAACCGAGCTGACCAGTGCGTTCACGCCATCCCGGAAGTGCAAAGCGGTATCGCGGAATCCAATTTCGGCCATTGCGTCCAGAGCAAGTTGCAGTCGCATGATGTGATCCTCGGATTCATCGCTAAACAAATGGACGATCCACTGTTCCAGCAGATCGGGACGGTTCATTTCAAGGAAAACCCGGAAATAGTCTTTTACCTCCTCCTGGGTATTTCTGAGATGCTCATTCGCATCATCAACGGCATAACGGTCGCCGTTAATAAATAGGCCGCCGGGTTTTAGAACGCGTAAAATTTCTTCAAGCACCTGCCGCCGGTATCCGTTCAGAAAATTGTGCAGCGCATAAGCGCTGGCGACGATATCGACTGAACCCGCTTGAATTCCTTGCAAATGGGACAGCGCATCGTTTTCGATCAAATGCAGCTGGCCTTTCTCCAGAGCCTTGGCCAGGTTTTGTCGGGCCTGGGAGAGCATTGCCGGCGCATTATCGATGCCGGTTATTTCAATATGATCCCGGTAAGCCAGCAGGTGCGCTGTCGTTATGCCTGTGCCGCAGCCTATTTCCAGCAGATTCAGATGTGTATATGGATAAGCGGGCATCCAGCTGCCGATAAATGCTCCGACTCTGCGGCTCATCTCTGCGGCGGATGGGCAAATTTGCTTGAGCATGTCATACTCGTCGGCAATCGGACCGTGAAAAAGATGCTCTGCTGTATGTTTTTGTACCATTATCCTTAAAATCTCTTGGGTCTTGGCTTGTTGCCGGATATAACTATTTTCACCTGATTTGAGCCGAATTATCAAGCGTTGCCAGGTCATTTTTGTGCAAGATGATACATTTTGCAGTGTAAAAGAGCCGCAAATTATTTCTCATTCAGCGTCCCGTGTTCCAGTTAAATTTAACAAAACGTGGATTCAACTCCGCACTGCAATCCTAGCAATCATGAGACCTGTTGCAAAAAATCCAGTTGTTTAACAACCTTAAATTTTTCTAGCAGGATAAATTCAAAAAAATTTTACTTATCGGGTTGGATTTTTTACACTGATTCTATTTGCTCAATTCCATAGACGTTTCCAAAAACAATAGTAACAGAGTTAAATCAATGAAAGCATTTACAATAACAGCGACGACCGATGAGGCAGTCACAACGATGATCAGGTAGGAATATGTTCGGGATACTGATACGCTTTCTAGCGGCCCTGATACTGGTCTTTGCCACCTGGAACCCCACGGGCTGGTCCTTCGTTCATTGGCTTTTGAGCACACTGCCCAACGTGACTGCCGGTCTGGTCTTCGCTGGGGTGGTTCTGGTAATCGGCTGGTTCCTCTTCTTGCATGCAACACTGGAATCACTGGGTCTGTTGGGGATTATTCTGGCCCTGGCCTTTTTTGGCACGCTCACTTGGCTGGTATTTGACTTAGGTTGGTTGTCAACTGGCCAGGGTGTGTTGAGCTATGTGGTCCTGGTGGTTACCGCGGCTATCCTCGCTGTCGGCATGGCCTGGTCGCATATCTGGCGCAGGCTTTCGGGGCGGGTTGAGCTGGAGGATGATCACCAGTAGAACATGTTGGTGGTGCGCTTAAAGCTATTTACTATAGCCGTCACATAAGCTTATCAAGGCCTTCAACAAGCAAATTCTTTGCATGATCCAATTATGATTTTAACGTCCTATCAGTACGACCACTGTTCTTGCTCCAACCATGTAGTGATCCTGGTCATCTAAAGCTTGTAGATTTTCGTTGTCAATAATAGCAATTTCTCCCGGTAAACTGGTGTCGATAAACCGGCGCCATTTTTTATTATCAAGGTTAGGGATCTGGAATGTCAAAGCTTCCCAATAGGCATTGGCTATGAGGTAGATATCGGGAGACTCGCCGCTGGTATTACGGCCAAACATATGCGCAGCTATGCTGCGCGATTCAAAACTCCAGTCAGGCTGGTTCAGTTGAAGTCCATGCCAAAAGATTTGCAGGCCAAGTCCTTCTTTGACAGTGAAACTGTCATGCCGTAATAATTCATGGGATTTTCTAAAAGCGATTAGCAAACGAAAAAAACGGAATAAGTTCTTGTTGCCGGTCAGCCCCTGCCAATTTAGCCAGCTGATGTTATTGTCTTGACAATATGAATTGTTATTGCCTTTTTGCGTGCGGCCCATTTCATCCCCTGCTAAAATCATGGGAACACCGCGAGAAATTAACAATAATGTGGCTAGATTTAGAACCTGACGTTCACGCAAGCTATTAATATATGGGTCGCTTGTGTCACCTTCTACGCCACAATTCCAACTGAGATTATTATTTTCTCCATCGCAGTTGTTTTCGCCATTTGCCCAGTTATGTTTGTCGTTATAGCTAACCAGATCGTGTAATGTGAAACCATCGTGACTGGTAACAAAATTGATGCCGTGGCTGGGATCTCTCCCGAATTGGTAGAGATCGGAACTTCCCGCGAGCCGGCTAGCCAGCCTTCCCGCCATGCCCGGGTCGCCCTTGACAAAGCGCCTGACATCATCGCGAAAATGGCCATTCCATTCCGCCCATCTACCAAAGTTCGGAAAACTTCCAACCTGGTATAATCCGGCTGCATCCCAGGCTTCCGCAATCAATTTGGTGCTGGCAAGAACCGGGTCGCCGGCAATTTGTTCCAACAGCGGCGGACTTTCCAACACTCTGCCCTGCTGATCACGGCCAAGTATGGATGCCAGATCAAAACGAAAACCGTCGACATGCATTTCCATAACCCAGTAACGCAAACTATCCATAATGAAGTTCCGCACATAGGGATGATTGCAGTTTATGGTATTACCGCAACCCGAAAAATTCATGTAACTGCCATCTTCAGAAAGCATGTAGTAAGTGCTGTTGTCTATTCCTTTCAAAGAGTATATGGGCCCTCTGCTATCGCCTTCGCCGCTGTGGTTGTATACCACATCGAGAATGACTTCAATGCCGGCTGCATGGAGCGCCTTGACCATATCCTTAAATTCACTGATCTCGCTACCGGGTAATTTTCCGGCCGAATAAGCCTGCTTGATGGCAAAAAAGGATAAGGGATGATAACCCCACAAATTACGAAGCGCTGAACCAGTTTCCGGATTAATACGGTCGATTTCCAGCTCATCGAATTCGGTGATTGGCAACAGCTCTACGGCGGTGATGCCCAGTTCAACCAGATAAGGTATTTTCTCGATTAAACCACGAAAAGTGCCTGGATTATTTACTTTTGAGGAAATATCCCGGGTAAAGCTGCGTACATGTAATTCGTAGATAATAGAGTCCGCAAGAGGCCGGTTAATGGGTTGATCAAATTCCCAATCGTATTCCTTGTTGACCAGGATAGCTTGGCGAAATAGCGATTTTGGGGGGCTCGAATCCGCCCAGGTAGCGCGGCTGCTTAGAGCAATCGCGTAAGGGTCAGCCATTAACAATTTTGGATTATAACGATGCGGAAGGTCATTCGGGCCGTCGATTTCATAGGCATATTCGACGCCTGGATCGAGCCCGGCAATAAACACATGCCATATATCACCGGTGCGGTTAATTTTGTTATCCAATGGAAAAGCCGCAATTTCTTGCTCTTCACCAGGAAAAAAAAATACCAAAACAACCCCGGTGGCATGGCGCGCGTAAATCGAAAAGTTAATGCCGCCGCGTTCAACGGTGGCTCCAAACGGCAAGGCATGGCCCCGTTGAATACTAAAATCCAGCGTAATTAAGTCGAGAAAACTCTCTAGTGATGTTAATGACATAAGTAATTTTTTGAAACAGCAAATTGTAGCCAGATTGGTGGTTTGGTTTCGCCTCAAAGTTTGTCAGACTGGGGGGAAATTTGCAATTTCTAGTGAATGTAAGCCCGTTGAGATGCTGTGACGCGTCACTGCCAAAATGCTATGTGACTATCCAACCTCAAATTTAAGGAAGACAAATGGAGGTTATTTTTTGCGAGTTACCTAATTATATGGCCTCTGCAAAAGCGTCAATGTCTGACTGGGGCTGACATCAAGAAATTTAGACGTAAAAGAAGTACGGCTGCGTATTTTGTATAAGTCATTTTACACGCTCCTTAAAGGAGTTAAATAGTGATTAAATCAGAACGGGTACGAGCAACCAAGTTTCCAATTCATCATAAGTAAACCCATAGCTCTGCGGGAGGTTTGCTTATTAATTTTGAAAATAAATATAAAACTTACAATATGTTCGAAAACCAGGCCTCATCAAAGAATGGACGAGCCTCAAAATTAGTGTCCGACCAGGTAACGCTTTCTATCATTGTACCGGTTTATAATGAAGAGATGGTGCTTCCCGAATTCCACCGCCGGATTACTTTCGTTTTGGATAAAAATAATATAAACGCAGAACTTATTTATGTTAATGATGGAAGCAAAGATGGGACAAAATCAATTATTTTAGCATTACGAAAAAATGATCCCAGAGTTTCCCTGATAGATTTGAGCCGGAATTTCGGAAAGGAAATCGCGATGACAGCCGGCCTTAATTACAGCAAAGGATCAGCGGTTGTTGTCATTGATGCGGATTTACAGGATCAGCCGGAATTAATCCCGGAACTGATGCGGGGATGGCAGGAAGGATACGATGTTGTTTATGCCAAACGCACATCAAGGGAGGGCGAATCATTTTTAAAAAAAGCAACTTCGCACCTGTTCTTCCGGATTGTCAAAAAGCTTAACCAAGTGGATATTCCTGTTGATACGGGCGATTTTAGACTCTTAAGCAGACGCGCGGTGGATGCGCTCAATTTATTACCTGAGAATCACCGGTTCATGAAAGGCTTGTTTGCATGGATAGGGTTTTCCCAAATAGCAATCGAATATAAACGCGACCCGCGTTTTGCCGGCGACACTAAATGGAGTTATTGGGAACTTTGGGATTTTGCGTTGGAAGGCATAACCTCTTTCACGATAGCGCCTCTTAAAATTGCCAGTTATATCGGCCTAACGGTCGCTTCCGGCTCCTTCGTCTACGCTATCTGGATTTTTTATAAAACGCTGGTTTTTGGTGATCCCGTGTCCGGTTATCCAACCCTGATAATTATCATTTTGCTCCTGGGAGGACTTCAACTAATGACTTTAGGCATAATCGGTGAATATTTGGGACGCATGTTTAATGAAACTAAGCGCCGCCCGCTATATTTTGTCCAGGATTATTATGTTTCGAACATTCAAGACACTAAAATCCGGAAAAGCAATGATATACAAAGCCATCATATATCGGGGTTTGACATGCAGCGCTTAAAAAGCTGGAGGAGACACACGGCTGTTACAAACTACAGCCGATGAACCGTCAATTTCACCATCATAGATAGAAAGTTATTCTTTCAGCCCTATGGTCTCAACCCGGTTAACGACGGCAAGAGTTATTTTGCCTTCCTGAGCCAGCCAGCCAATGCTCCGTTGGATGATTTTTTCATCTTCGCTAAGCTCCTTAATCAATTTTGCAACCGAGGTAGCGCCATTTTCATCCAGGTAATGCCAGATGCTGCCTGCGGTCAAGCCGACGGATTCAGACATAGGCATTTCCGGCGTTGCCGCAGCCGGTTTGGGAGCTGTAGCTTTTGCCTTTTTAAGCGGGCTCTGATCCGGGCTTGGTTTTATAGGGGTTCCTTTAGTGACTGCGCTTTCAACAGGTTTTTCAGCTTTAGGCACTGCCTTTTCGGTGGTGGTTTTTGATTTTTTCATAATGAAATTATTAATATAAAGGACAAAAATGAGTATTAACCGTTCAGATACTAACACACTCCTTTCGGTTGAGTTATTTTACTCGAGTTTCGGAATATAAATAAAAGCTGATATCCCTTAAACTTTGACTACGGAAATAACGAAATGTAAATCCCCGTTACTAAAATCCAGGCGTTACCTAAAAATAGAATCTATAAACTAAAGTTTCGGAGTTGAAATATACTAACAAGTTACTGATAAACAAGGAAAGAAGAGCCATAAAAGGGTATAACGATGGCTAGTTGAAGACCGCATTAAACCCAAGTAGGACGCTCAGATGAATCGCGTCACAAAAATCATAGAACTACCAGCATTAACCGTCGATCTTCTGAAGGCGAACGGCGTATTAATCCATAACGTTTTTGCCCGGTTATGGAAGGAAACCGGAATGCAGGCGGTTCTAAGTCGCGCGGGCTTTACTAAACGGTCCGGCACATCGATGAGCGGCGTCATGTTTAGTTTAATGCTCTGGTTGTGGCTGCAGAAAGAATCCATT
This sequence comes from Methylobacter sp. KS41, assembly GCA_002862125.1. Taxonomy (GTDB): domain Bacteria; phylum Pseudomonadota; class Gammaproteobacteria; order Methylococcales; family Methylomonadaceae; genus Methylobacter_C. The sequence continues at coordinate 1,502,741 of PHSP01000003.1, forward strand.
GGCATGTTTGCGCGGGAATGCTTGCAAGGTGCGATGGGTAAGGATGTGCTCTATGATACGATGAACCGGGGAGACCTGAATTGGCGTAAGTTCCATGAACAGGTTGCTCACAAGACAGTTCAGACGGTTAAGACATCCGGCAAAAAAGCCTATGTGGTCGATGATACGGCGGCGCAGCGGTTTGGCAAGAAGCCCGCCCGGGTATCTCGAGCCATTTCGACCATACCAGCGGACGGCATATGATGGGACGGCAAGTGCTGACCCTGGGCTTAAGTTGTGATGAAAGAAGCGAAGCAGCGCCTGGGTTTCCTGAAAGAGCAATGCAATCACTGTGCGGCCTATATTGCTTCCATCCATTTAACGGCAATCCGGTTTTGTTTGCTGGTGATCGCCAAACAGACACAAGAGGCGGCGAATATCGCATTAATGCGACAGAAGCTGTGCAGCAACAGTACGGACATTAGCTTTGCCAGCAAACTGTGGCGGCTGTTTCGCGCAGTAATCACCGGTGCATTGGATGAGCTGAGAGTCATCTTAGGCGATACAGCCACCTTGGTGATGGAAACCATTGATGCACACATACAGCGCTTATTTACGCAAATCCTGCAACTTGATCCCAGAACGCTCCGGCTTGAGGCTTTGTAAATCAATGGCATATGGCGACAACTTTAGTTATTTAATAATTTTGTACGGTTTTTTTCGAATCCCGTGAACACCCGTCAGAGAATCAGTTAAAATCTGACAATGTTAATTCAATTCAGTACAGCCTCTTCACGCGCAAAAAGCCTGCATCATTGTCAGGCCGCTCAATCAGGCATCAGTCAGAACAAGCATCCATGCAAACGTTAAGCCTCAGCCGACCAGTCGGCTTAACAAAAGAGACCTGGTTTCTGACAAATGCCCTGCCTGTTCGCGTTTTTGCAACAATAGCGGGCTGAACTGAAACCGCCATTAATAATCTCGTATGCGAAAGCCAGTGAGGGTTATAATACCAAGCTACAAAATGAGAACAAGTTGATCCTGGCGCGCGTCGAGTTAGAAAATGCGGACTAAGGCTAGTTAATTAATTGGAGCTTGATCATGTGCAACACCTGTGGCTGTAATATTACTCCGGGCAACCGCCCGCTGATTTTAGCGGAAAAACCAAAAAATGGCGTGACTACGGTTTCTGTGCTGCAAAATCTGTTGTCCAAAAACAATCACCAAGCCGGACATAATCGCGCTCGTTTTGACGCCCAAAAAGTGCTGGTGATTAATTTAATGTCGTCACCGGGGTCGGGCAAGACGGCGCTGCTCGAAGAAACCATAAAACGTCTGCGCGGCGCCTTAAAAATCGCTGTCATCGAAGGCGATCTGGAAACCGAAAATGATGCCCGGCGGATTCAGGCGCAAGGCGCGCCCGCTTATCAAATCATCACCGGCAGCGCTTGTCATCTGGATGCCCATCTGGTGCATAACGCGCTGCATCACATGACCCTTGATGATCTGGATGTGTTGTTTATTGAAAATGTGGGCAATCTGGTCTGCCCTGCCAGCTTTGACCTGGGCCACCATCGCAATGTCGTGTTGCTGTCGGTGACCGAAGGCGATGATAAACCGGCAAAATACCCGGTCATGTTCCGTGCGGCGGATTTGATGTTAATCAGCAAAACCGATTTACTGCCCTTTCTGGATGATTTTTCACCGTCCAATGCGGAACACAATCTGCACAATCTTGCCAATGACGCCCCCGTCATAGCTTTCAGCTCAAAAAACGGTGACGGCCTGGATGCCTGGATAGCCTGGCTACAGGCTGAAATAGAAACTTACCGGGCATTGTTGCTTAAGCAACAAACCCAGCGGCCCAAAGTGCAAATTGAGGGACAGTTGCTTCATGCCCAACCCGGCGCTACGAAGTTTTATCCCGTCAGCCATAAAGCGGCCCATACTTGAGAATATACGATGCCTGCTGACGCAAAACAAATACTGGAAAAAATCCGCGAATTGCCCCTGCCTGGGAACGTGCGGATCATGAATGTTTGCGGCGGGCATGAACGGTCTATTTCCCTGGCGGGCTTGCGCACCGCTCTGCCCCCTGACATTGAGTTGATTCCGGGGCCGGGTTGTCCGGTGTGCATCTGTCCAGAAGAAGATATTTACCAAGCCATGCACATCGCCTTAAATGAAGATGTCGTATTGCTGGCGTTCGGCGATATGTTGCGCGTTCCCGTTAATGTTCCTAAAGCCGCCATTCGCTCATTGGAGCAGGCCAAAGCCGCAGGCGCGGACATCAGACCCATAGCTTCCCCCACCGAAGCGGTAACCATCGCCGCCGCTAACCCTGAAAAAACCGTGGTGTTTTTTGTCGCCGGCTTTGAAACCACCTGCGCCCCCGTTGCCGCGATGCTCGCCGAAGGGATTCCCGGTAATTTATTGCTATTGATGAGCGGCCGGTTGACTTGGCCCGCCGTTGCCATGCTGCTGGATTCCGGCGCTCCGGCCTTTGATGCGCTTATCGCGCCCGGCCATGTCGCTACTATCATGGGCTCTGAGGAATGGCGGTTTGTTGTTGATCAACATCATCTTCCAGCAGCAATCGCCGGATTTACGCCTGAAAGTCTGCTTGCCGCCACTTACTCCGTACTGCGGCAGCTTATCGAACACAAGGTGTTTCTTGATAACTGCTACACCCAGGTTGTCAAACCGGGCGGCAATCGCATGGCGCAGCAGCTTTTAAATTCTACCCTGATGGTTGTTGACGCAGCTTGGCGAGGTATCGGCGTTATTCCAAAATCCGGCCTTGAACTCAACCCAAAATTGGCTGCGCACAACGCCCGGTTACGTTTTCCTGAATATGTAGATGAAGCCCGGAAAAAAGCCGGTGCAATGCCGCCCGGTTGTGATTGCGCAAAAGTGGTTTTAGGCAAAATCAAGCCCACTGGATGCCGACTGTATGGCCAATCCTGCACGCCCCGGAATCCGGTCGGACCCTGCATGGTCTCAGACGAAGGCGCTTGCCGTATCTGGTGGTCAGCCGGGATACGCAAAGCAACCGGTGAACAGGCTAGCGTTGCCTGAGTCCGGCGCTAATCAGTGAGCGAGGTGCAGGCGAACCATATCGTCATTACCGGCCGCGTCCAGGGGGTCGGCTTTCGTCCCTTCGTCAGCCGTATCGCCCATGAATTTGGATTAGCGGGTTGGGTGCGTAATCGCAGCGGCCAGATAGAGATACTGGCGGAGGGTTCCGGCGAAGCCCTGACAGCTTTCAAAAACGCGCTGCTTATGCGGGCGCCGCCGCTAGCTCAACCGGAATATCATCACGTTTCTCCAACAGCTCCTTGCGGCCGCTCCGGCTTTATCATTGAAGGCAGCGAAGCGGACGATAATGCAGATGCGCATATTCCACCTGACTACTTCGTCTGTGACGACTGTCTCGCCGAAATGCAGAATCCTGCGGAAAGGCGCTACCGCTACCCTTTCATCAATTGCACCCAGTGCGGCCCACGCTACACCCTCATCGACAAACTGCCTTACGACCGCCCTAATACCTCCATGGCCGGCTTCGAACTGTGCGCCGATTGCCGGAGCGAATACGACAATCCGCTTGACCGGCGTTACCATGCCCAACCCCTGGCTTGTCCGCGCTGCGGCCCCAGTCTCATCTTTCGCAGGCCTGGTTATCCCGACCTGCGCGGCAACGAGACAGCGATAGCCGCCTGTCTGGAGTCATTACGCAAAGGGTTGATCGTGGCAGTCAAAGGCGTTGGAGGATACCACCTTCTGTGCGATGCAACTAAACCGGGCCCTGTGATCCGGCTCCGGGAACGAAAATCCCGGCCTCACAAGCCTTTGGCTCTGCTGGTGCCCTGGCGCGGCAAGAACGGACTGGAACTGGCGAATCAATTGGCGGATCTGGATGAGGCTGAAAAGCAACTGTTGCGCTCGCCGCACCGCCCCATTGTGCTGGTTCGAAAACGCGCCGGTTCGGCGCTGAACGAAGCCATTGCGCCTGACTTGGCCGAAGCCGGTATCATGTTGCCGTACAGTCCCTTGCACTATCTACTGGCTGATGGTTTTGGCGCACCTCTGGTAGCTACCTCTGCAAACTTAAGCGGCGAGCCAGTCCTGACCGGTGCGAATGAAGTGGAATCGCGGCTTGGCCGGGTCGCCGATGCCTTCCTGCACCACAACCGCCCGATACGGCGTCCGGCGGATGATTCAGTTTACCGCCTCATTGCTGGTAAATCCCGCCCGGTCCGGATTGGCCGCGGCATCGCGCCGGTTGAGCGAAAACTACCGTTCCGGCTTGAACGACCGCTATTGGCAGTGGGCGCCGATCTCAAAAACACTGTCGCACTGGCTTTCCGTGATCGCGTGGTCATATCCCCGCATATCGGCGAACTCGATTCAGTTAGAGGCATGCATGTATTCGAGCAGGTGATCGCCGACTTAAGGCAACTCTACGATGTCAGTCCACAATCGGTAGTTTGCGACGCACATCCTGGCTACCATTCCAGCCGTTGGGCCAAGAAGCTGGGCCTGCCGGTCATTCCGGTTTTTCATCACCACGCCCATGCATCGGCGTTGGCCGGGGAACATAAACTGGATGGACAACTGCTGGTTTTCACTTGGGATGGCGCAGGCTATGGGCAAGATGGCGCTATATGGGGCGGCGAATCTTTACTCGGCAGTCCTGGATGTTGGCAGCGGGCTGGTTCTCTAAGGCCATTTTTTCTGCCGGGCGGCGACAAGGCTGGCCGGGAGCCTTGGCGTTCCGCCTTGTCAATCTGTTGGGAACAGGGCATGAATTGGCTGGAATGCCCACGGGATACAGAACTATTACGTCATGCCTGGGAGCGGCGCATCAACTGCCCCGCCGCCAGTTCAGCCGGCCGTCTGTTTGACGCCGCCGCCGCGCTGTGCGGGGTCGCTGATTATTCCACCTATGAGGGCCATGCCGCCATGCGGCTTGAAGCTATAAGTGGATCCGGCGCCGAAGCCATCCACTTGCCGCTTTTAAAGAACCCGGCCGGAGTTCTCATAAGCGACTGGCGCCTTCTTCTGCCATTTTTGCTGAACCCTAAAGTGAGCGCTGAAGAACGAGGTTCGGTATTCCACGCCAGTCTGGCAAACGTCATTGCCGTTCAGTCAAAAGCAGTACGCGAGCAGCACGGCATCACGCGTGTCGGACTCTCCGGCGGTGTTTTCCAGAACCGGCTGCTGACCGAGCTAGCGTTGTCAGCATTGGCAAAACTGGGTTTTGAAGCTTATCTTCACGAAGCTATTCCTTCCGGTGATGGAGGAATCAGCTTCGGACAGATAATAGAGGCAGGAAGCAAACGGCCATCGGCATTACCTTGACACGCAAGTCATCTCCAGCGACGAGAGAAGTGTGAAACCGGCAAGCCCTGCACCGGAACGTTTCGTGTAAACAGGATTTTTAAAAATTTTATCACGCATTTATGCAACGCGTTCAAATAATGCCTTGCGCCCACCGCGCTCGATCTGACTTCGCCTAACGTTGCTCTTCAGTTCCTGATTTTTTGAGAAATTTGACTTCAGTAAAGCCTGGTTGAAACTGTATAGTTATTATGAAGCTGGAATATCGTTGATTCGGCTTGAACCCTATGCTTTAATTAGCCCGGCTGGAAAGACAGGAAAAAAGCCGGAACACCCGGAGTCAGGGAGCGGCGACTAAATTATCCGCTTAAAAGTGCAGGCTGAAAGCACTTCAGTAGTAGAGTTTATATCTTTAATTTGTTTATTGATAAAATGAGTCTCTCTGATGATGAATAACTCCGAAGCTATTTTCACCGCGAATCTTCTCCCTCTGATCATCTATTTCGCAGCCGTGCTTGCCATTACCGGCGCCATGCTCGGAGGTGCGCACTTCCTGGGGCAGAGGCATCGCGCTAAAGCAGCCGATGAACCCTTTGAATCGGGTATTGTGCCGGCTGGCGATGTGCATATCCGCTTTTCCGTTCAGTTTTATCTACTCGCCATCTTTTTTGTTATTTTTGATATGGAAAGCGTTTTCCTGTTTGCCTGGTCAGTGGCATTACAGGAATCCGGCTGGCCCGGTTTCATCGAAGCGCTGATCTTCATCAGCGTCTTAATTGCCGGTCTGATTTACCTTTGGGCCATAGGCGCTCTTGATTGGCGTACCGTCAGGCAGCGCATGGACTCATCCAACAGCAGATCATAGAAAAAATTATGCCTTGGAATCTAACTAAAGCAGAGACTGATCCCGCTCCTCAATCCGGACAGCAAACCTATGAAGAGGCGTTGCGCCGTAATTTCTTGTTCGCCAAGCTGGAAGACATGGTCGCCTGGGGACAATCAAATTCCGTCTGGCCATTTAACTTTGGCTTATCTTGCTGTTACGTGGAGATGGCGACCGCGTTCACCAGCCGTCATGACATTGCCCGTTTCGGCTCTGAAGTGATCAGGGCTTCTCCCCGGCAGGCGGACCTGATCATTATTTCAGGCACCGTTTTCCGGAAAATGGCGCCGGTTGTCAAGCGGCTTTACGATCAATTGCTTGAACCGCGCTGGGTCATTTCCATGGGTTCCTGTTCCAATTCAGGCGGCATGTATGACATTTACAGCGTCGTGCAAGGAGTGGACAAATTTTTACCTGTGGATGTATATGTTCCGGGCTGTCCGCCACGGCCGGAGGCCTTGCTGCAAGGATTGATGCTGTTGCAGGATTCGATAGGCAAGGAAAGACGTCCCCTAAGCTGGGTTGCAGGCGATCAAACTGTCATCAAGCCCGCAATCCAGCCCAGTTACCGTGATTTGCTGACTGATGAAAGGATGCGTACTTTACAGTTGAGAAGTCCTGATGAGATATAAGCTGCTTCAAAACAGTATGGCGGATGAACCGGGAGGTGTGCATTGGAAAGCAGTGCTGGCGTAAGCGTTACCGCCGCCGCGCCGCCGGTTGTTCGCGAATTGACAGAACGGACAGGTTTGCATGACTTTACCATTCAGCCTACCGTTGACGGCATAACCACGATCTGGATTCCCAAGCAGAGCCTGCGCGGAATACTCCGCTATTTAAAATCGCAGGCAATTTCTCCTTATGCCTTACTGTTCGACCTGACGGCCATCGACGAACGCCTGCGCAGCCACCGGCAAGGGCTCCCCGGCAGTGAATTTACCGTTGTCTATCACCTGCTCTCGTTTGACCGGAATGAAGACATCCGTATCAAGATAGCTTTATTTGAAACCAGTCTCCTCCTGCCGACAATCAGTGATATTTGGTCCTCGGCCAATTGGTACGAACGCGAAGTATGGGATATGTTCGGCATCGTCTTTGAAGGTCACCCGCATCTCAGGCGCATTATCATGCCGCCAACCTGGCAAGGACATCCGCTGCGTAAGGATCATTATGCCCGCGCTACTGAAATGGAGCCCTATAGCCTTCCCGACGAACGTCAGGAGATCGAACAGGATGCCTTGCGTTTCGTGCCCGAGGATTGGGGTATGCGGAGGCAAAATGAAGACAGCAGCTTCATGTTCCTGAATATGGGCCCTAATCATCCCAGTGTGCATGGCGCATTTCGCATCGCTTTGCAACTGGATGGCGAAGAGATTATCGACGCGCTGCCCGATATCGGTTATCACCATCGCGGCGCGGAAAAGATGGGGGAACGCCAGTCCTGGCACACTTATATACCATACACTGACCGGATCGATTATCTGGGCGGCTCCATGAACAATCTGCCTTATGTGCTTGCCGTCGAGCAACTGGCCGGCATCCAGGTTCCGGAACGGGCGCAGGTCATTCGCGTGATGATCAGTGAATTCTACCGTCTTGCCAGCCACCTGTTGTTTTACGGCACCTACGCCCAGGACGTGGGACAGATGTCGCCTATCTTTTACATGTTCATCGACCGTGAAAAGGTCTTCGACATTATGGAATCGATTTCCGGCGCCCGCATGCATTCCAGCTACTTCCGGATCGGCGGTGTCGCGATGGATTTGCCGAAGGGCTGGGAAAAAAGTATTCGTGAGTTTATCAACTATTTACCCGCCCGCCTGGATCATTATGACAAGCTGGTGATGCGCAACAGCATCCTCAAGCGCAGGACCCAGGGCGTCGGCGCTTATAACACAGGGGAAGCAATGGATTGGAGCGCGACCGGGGCAAACCTGAGAGCCACCGGCTTTGCATGGGATTACCGCAAGGCGCGGCCTTACTCAGGCTATGAAAACTACGAATTTGAAATACCCACGGGAAAGCGCGGCGACTGCTATGATCGCTGCGCCGTACGGATCGAGGAAATGCGCCAAAGCATACGCATTATCAAACAATGCCTGGAAAATATGCCGGAAGGCCCCTATAAGGCCTGTCACCCTCTGACTACGCCGCCGCCTAAAGCTCGAACGCTGCATGATATAGAAACCCTGATCCAGCATTTTCTCAATTCGAGCTGGGGGCCGGTGATTCCACCCGGTGAGTCTTGTGTAACCATCGAGGCCACTAAAGGCCTGAATGCATACTATTTGACCAGCGATGGCGGCACCATGTCGTACCGCACCCGGATCCGCACGCCCTCCTTCCCGCATTTGCAAATGATACCGTTGATGAGCCGGGGCATGATGGTCGCCGACCTGATTGCGGTATTGGCCAGTATAGATTTTGTCATGGCTGACGTGGATCGCTGAAATGAATATACACACAGAAAAACCGGATTTTGAAGGGTTAAGTCCCGCGGAAATTCAGGAGATTAATGCTGAATTCAGTCATTACGAAGATAAAACCGCCGTCTCCATCGAGGCGCTCAAAATCGTTCAGAAACACCGTGGCTGGGTTTCCGACGAATGCCTTGTTGCCGTGGCCGGATTATTGGACATATCAACCGCGCAACTGGAAGGGGTGGCGACCTTCTATAATCTGATTTACCGTCAGCCTGTCGGGAAAACAGTCATTCATTACTGCAACAGCGTTACTTGCTGGATGCTCGGCGCAGAGCAGGTGCGCGAGCGCTTGTGCCGGCATTTGAATGTCGAATTGGGCGAAATGTCCGCGGACGGCGAATACACTATTTTGCCGATCGTCTGCCTGGGCGCCTGCGACCATGCGCCGGTCGTGATGGTTGGCAACGAACTTAGGCAGGACATCAGTGATGACGCAGTTAACGAGATTCTCCGGAGGTGAGGCGCTATGGAACAAATGGCTAAGCCGCTAACTAAAAATATCCGCCCGGATCGCGCTTTTGCTACGCTTGCCGATTACGAAAGCACTGGCGGTTATGAAGGGCTGCGTAAGGCAATCACTCAATTGCAGCCGAAAGACGTGCAGCAATGGGTTAAGGATGCCGGTTTGCGGGGACGGGGCGGAGCGGGATTTAGCACCGGCCTCAAATGGAGTCTGGTTCCGATGGATGCCGAATCATTCCAAACCCGCTATCTGGTCGTCAACGCCGATGAAATGGAGCCGGGAACATTCAAGGATAGATTGCTCCTGGAGCGGGACCCGCATCAGTTGCTTGAGGGAATAATTATTGCGGCCTATGCCATTCAAGCCCATGTTGCCTATATCTTTCTACGGGGAGAATATCATCTTGCCGCGCTGCGCCTCGAAAATGCCTTACTTGAAGCCGGGTCCAAAGGATATCTGGGTAAAAATATTCTAGATTCGGGTTTCAATCTGGAGATAATTCTACATACCAGCGCCGGACGCTATATCTGCGGCGAGGAAACCGCTCTGCTCAACGCCCTGGAGGGCAAGCGGGCCAACCCTCGCGCCAAGCCCCCTTTTCCTCTGGTCAGCGGGCTCTGGGGCAAGCCGACAGTCATCAATAACGTGGAAACCTTATGCAATGTTCCGCATATTTTACATTACGGGATCGAGTGGTACCGCAGTTTGGCGCTAGGCGCCGATCAGGGAACCAAATTATTCGGAGCCAGCGGACGCGTTAAGAATCCCGGTTTATGGGAGCTGCCGATGGGCACCCCCATCCGGGAAATCATTGAAGAATATGCCGGCGGCATGCGGGACGGATATAAGCTGCGAGGCTTTTTGCCAGGCGGCGCTTCAACCGATTTCATGCTGCCGGAGCACCTGGATGTGGTCATGGATTTTGACGCCATAGCCAAAGCCGGCAGCCGCATGGGAACCGGGACTCTCATTATTCTTGACGACCTTACCTGCCCAGTGCAAATGGTCCTGAATCTGGAAGAGTTTTTTGCCCAGGAATCTTGCGGATGGTGTACGCCGTGCAGGGACGGTTTACCCTGGACGGTGACATTGCTGAAAGATATTATCGCCGGACAAGGCCGCATGGAAGACCTTGATGCATTGTCCGGATTAACCCGCATGCTGGGACCCGGAAATACCTTTTGCGCCTTAGCTCCGGGAGCCATGGAGCCTTTGCAAAGTGCGCTTAAGTATTTCCGCGAGGATTTTGAACGCTACATAACCGGCAACAACGCCGTAATGGAGTCTGTGTAAAATGGCCCGCATTGAAATTGACGGTGAGTCTTATGAAGTTGAGGATGGCGACAATCTGCTGTCCGCCTGTTTATCCCTGGGCCTGGATCTTCCATATTTTTGCTGGCATCCGGCAATGGGATCGGCGGGGGCCTGTCGGCAATGCGCAGTCATCCAGTACAAGGATGCGGAAGACAGCCGCGGGCGTTTAGTCATGGCGTGCATGACCCCGGTAACCGGTTCAATGCGGGTTTCCATAGCTGCGGAACAGGCGCGCGAATTTCGCAGTGATAATATTGAACTGCTGATGATTAATCATCCTCATGATTGTCCGGTATGCGAAGAAGGCGGCGAATGCCATCTCCAGGATATGACGGTCATGACCGGGCATACCTTTCGACGCTACCGGGGCCGGAAACGAACCCATAATAACCAGAATCTCGGACCTTTTATCAATCACGAAATGAACCGCTGCATCGCCTGCTACCGGTGCGTAAGATTTTATGGCGAGTATGCCGGAGGCCATGATCTTCAGGTCTTCGGCGTCCATAACAACGTCTATTTCGGCCGTTTCGAGGATGGCGCGCTGGAAAGTGAATTCAGCGGCAATCTGGTGGAAGTCTGCCCCACCGGCGTCTTCACCGACAAAACCTTTAGCGCCCATTACTCAAGAAAATGGGATTTGCAGACCGCCCCTTCAATCTGCGTGCATTGCAGCCTGGGTTGCAACATCGCCCCTGGTGAACGCTATGGAGAACTCAGGAGGGTTATCAATCGCTATAACGGCGATGTTAACGGTTATTTTCTCTGTGACCGGGGGCGTTTCGGTTACGGTTTTGTCAACAGCCCTGAGCGTATCCGGAAACCATTGCTCAAGGGTCATCCGGAAATCACCGCCGCCATGGCGGAAAAGCATTTCCATGATGTGCTAAAAGCCGCCAAGGCTACAATCGGCATAGGCTCGCCACGCGCCTCCCTGGAGGCCAATTTTGCTCTACGCACGCTGGTTGGCGAAGAAAATTTCTTCCTTGGCCTGGATGATACGGAACATACTTTACTTGAAACTATTACCGGCATGATGCGTAATGGCGGCATCCATTCCCCTTCGCTGCGTGAGGTTGAACAAGCCGATGCCGTATTGATTCTCGGCGAGGACGTTACCCACAGCGCGCCCAGACTGGCGCTTTCGTTGCGGCAAGCGGCGCGTAATGCCGCTTTTGCCCTGGCCGGCACGATGCACATCCCTCTCTGGCAGGATGCATCGATCCGGCAAATACAAAGTCAAGCCCGGAGCCCGTTATTCATCGCCAGCATCTGCGCCACTCGCCTCGATGATATAGCAACCGACACTTATCAAGGAGGACCGGAAGATATTGCCCGCCTCGGATTTGCTATCGCCCATCACCTGAATCACGAATCACCTGAGCCTGCCGGTCTTGGCAATGCGGAAAATTCTCTGGCTGCTGCCGTTGCGGCAGGCTTGAAACTGGCGAAACGCCCCCTGATAGTATCGGGAACCAGTTGTTCAAGCCTCGCCGTCATTCAAGCGGCATACAATGTTGCCAAGGCATTGCCGGGACAAAACCCGCAGTTGACTTTTACCATGCCGGAATGTAACAGCCTTGGTTTGGCAATAATGGGTGGAAAACGTTTGCAACAAGCTTTCGAGAGAATGAATGAAAATCTGGCGGACAGCGTAATTATACTTGAGAACGATCTCTACCGCCGCGCTCCGGGCCCAAACGTGGACCTGTTTCTGAAAACCGCCGCCCATGCTGTGGTCATCGACAGTTTGATAAATGCAACTGCCGAGAAAGCCGGTTTGCAATTGCCAGCGGCAGCTTTCGCCGAATCCGAAGGAACCCTGGTTAATAATGAAGGACGAGCCCAGCGTTTTTTCCCGGTTTACCCCGCACCTGAACCGGCGCGAGGCAGTTGGCAGTGGTTGACCGGCGCCTTGGAAAATTTTCAATGGCGGCATCACGATGACCTTACTGCGGCTTGCGCAATAACATTTCCCGCTCTCGCCGCCATAACCGGAGTTTCTCCGGGCGCGGATTACACAATTAAAGGCTGCAAAATCCCTCGTCAGCCTCACCGGTATAGCGGGCGAACCGCCATGCATTCCGACATTAATGTCCGCGAACCCGGTCAGCCTCATGACGCTGAAACGCCTTTCTCTTTTTCCATGGAAGGCGCCATGGCGCAAGTCCCGCCCGGATTATTGCCGGTCATTTGGGCCCCAGGGTGGGACTCAAATCAGTCGATTAACAAATTCCAGGAGGAAACCGGCGGCCATCTGCGTGACGGGGACGCCGGGGTGCGGTTAATTGAGAAATCAGGTTCGCTTGAATGGTTCCGTGATATTCCGGCGGCATTCAAACCCCAACAAGAAGTGTGGCGAATCATCAGATTACCGCACATTTTCGGCAGTGAAGAATTGAGTCTGCATTCACCATCAATTGCTGAACGGCTCTCAAGCTCTTGCCTATTTATGAATCCGCTGGACGCCGGAACCTTGGGAGTCAGCGCAGGGGAGCAAGTCGCGATCATCAATCTTGCCGGTTCGCCGGAAGACAGTGCAAGGGATGAGGATGAGCTCATCGACCTTGAGGAAAACTCTGTTTTGGAAATTGTGGCGCAAATCGATAAAACCTTGCCTCGCGGTTTGCTTGTCATAACGGCAGGCCTGCCTGAATTCCAATTTATAAATTACTGGACTCAGGTCACTTTAAAGAAAATTCATCAGGAGGGGCTCTCATGAATTCAGGCCTGGGCGATGCCGCAGACATTTTCGGCATTCTGGTTTCGGTGATCATCGTTGCGGCAATGCTGATCTGGGTGGAGCGCCGCCTCTTGGCGGTCTGGCAAGACCGGCTGGGTCCCAACCGGGTCGGGACATTCGGTTTAATGCAAGTAGTCGCCGACATGATTAAAATGTTTTTCAAGGAGGACTGGATACCGCCCTTTTCCGACAAACTGGTATTTGTCCTGGCTCCCACTATCGTGTTCATTACCATGCTTACCGGTTTTGCCGTCATCCCTTTTGCGCCGGGCGTCGGCATCATCGATTTTAATTTTGGTTTGCTTTATTTCCTGGCGCTATCCTCGTTGTCTGTCTACAGTGTCGTACTGGCCGGCTATGCCTCCAATAACAAATACTCGCTGCTCGGCGCTCTCCGGGCAGCGGCGCAGACCGTCAGCTACGAGGTTTTTATGGGAATTTCCATCATGGGCGTCGTGATGCTGTCCGGTACTTTTAATTTAAGGGAGATTGTTGAAGCCCAACGGAGCGGCTGGTTTATTATTCCCCAGTTTTTTGGCTTTCTCATCTTCCTCGTCGCCATTGTCGCCGAAAGCCGCCGGGCGCCTCTTGATCTGCCGGAAGCTGAACAAGAGCTGGTGGCCGGTTTTCATACCGAGTATTCCGGCATGAAATTCGGCATGTTCTTCGTCGGCGAGTATCTCGGTATTACGCTTAGTTCGGCGGTCATTGTGACGCTATTTTTCGGCGGCTGGCTTGGCCCCTGGCTGCCGCCGTTGATCTGGTTTTGCCTGAAAACCGCCATTGGCATCTTGTTTTTCATACTGCTCCGCGGAGCGTTGCCGCGCCCGCGCTATGATCAGCTGATGACTTTCGGCTGGAAAGTGCTGTTACCCGCTGGGCTATTGAACCTGCTGGTTACCGGAGCGGTTCTTCTGTCATTGCACGGTTAAGGAATAGGAAAAGGCGATGTTAAGTCAACTACGATCATTATGGGAAGTTCTAAAACATACTTTCGTCAAACCGGATACAGTGGAATACCCGGAACAAAGACGAGAGCTGTTTCCACGTTACCGGGGACGCATCATTTTGACCCGCGATCCGGACGGCGAAGAACGCTGCGTCGCCTGCAATCTTTGCGCCGTTGCCTGTCCCGTCGATTGCATCGCCTTGCAGAAAGCCGAAGATGAAAACGGGCGCTGGTATCCCGGTTTTTTCCGCATCAATTTTTCCCGTTGCATCATGTGCGGATTTTGTGAAGAAGCCTGTCCAACCAATGCCATTCAACTAACGCCGGATTTTGAGATGTGTGAATATGACCGGCAAAACATGGTTTACGAAAAGCAGCATTTATTAATTGATGGGACCGGAAAGTATCACGATTATAACTTTTACCGGGTCGCCGGCATGACGATCGGGGGTAAAACCAAGGGCCAGGCTGAAAACGAACTTCCGCCTGTCGATGTTAAAACCTTGTTACCCTGATGGAGAGCGCCTTATGACGTTGATTATATTTTATATCACTTCCGCCGTCGCCATTTTCGCTACGGTGATGATGATCACCCGGCTCAATGCAGTTCATGGCTTGTTGTACCTTATTTTATCCCTGCTCTCCGTCGGCGTTATATTCTTTCTGCTGGGAGCGCATTTTGCAGCAGTGCTGGAAGTCATTATTTATGCGGGGGCCATTATGGTTTTGTTTGTTTTCGTCATCATGATGCTTAATCAGGGACAAGCGACCATTGATGAGGAAAGAGCCTGGCTGGAACCGGGAATCTGGATCGGTCCATCGCTTCTGGCTTCGATTTTGTTCGCCGAAATGATGGCGGTCATAATGCTTGGCGGCAGCGCCGCAACCGGCCTCGTAGTGAATTCCAAGCAAGTCGGGGCCGCATTATACGGACCCTATCTGCTGGCGGTGGAATTGGCCTCTATGCTGCTTCTCGCCGGATTAGTTGGCGCTTATCACCTGGGCAAACCGATGCTCAAGAAAACAAAGTCCGGGACGAAATCATGAACGAAATCCCGATGGAGCTTGGCCTGTTGCTGTCTGTTGTGCTTTTTGTTCTGGGCTTAATCGGAGTGCTGGTACGGCGTAATCTGATCATGATTCTGATGTCCCTGGAAGTCATGCTCAACGCAACCGGACTGGCTTTTATTGTAGCCGGTTCCCGTTGGGGTCAGGCGGATGGGCAAATCATGTTCCTGCTGATACTGACCCTCGCCGCGGCGGAAGTAGGTGTCGGCCTAGGACTCGCACTGCAGATTTTTCACCGTTTCCATACCCTGGACGCGGATTCAGTTAGCGAGATGAAAGGATAGGAGTTGAAAGTGATTGAATTGCTGGGGTGGGTTCCGCTGTTTCCGTTCCTGGGATTTTTAATCCTGGTATTTGCCGGTGAACGGCTTTCAAAACCTATTATTCCTTGGGTGGGCGCCGGAAGTGTCGGTATTTCAGCATTATTGACGGCTTTGATCGGAGCAGAATTTCTGCGTGGAACGATGGAGCCCTACCGGATGTTTTCGGGCTACTGGATGGCGCTAGACGACATGTCCGTACCTTTCGGCTTCTATCTTGATGCTTTGTCGATGACAATGCTGTTTGTCGTGAGCGGCGTCGGTTTTTTGATACATGTGTATTCCGCCGGATTCATGGAGTCCGATCCCGGCTACGCACGTTTTTTCGCTTATATGAATCTGTTTGTATCGGCCATGCTGGTGCTGGTGCTGGCGGACAATCTGGTGCTGCTTTACCTGGGCTGGGAAGGTGTCGGACTCGGCAGCTATCTGTTGATCGGCTTCTGGTATGAAGATCCGGACAACGGCCATGCCGCGCGGAAAGCGTTTGTGATGACCCGCATCGGCGATACATCAATGGCTCTGGGTCTATTTTTACTGTTTACGCACTTGCATACCTTTGATATTCAGTTCTTAATGATCCGGGCCGGGAACGAATGGACGCCGGGCACTTGGCTGCCTGTTGTTTCGGCAGCTCTGTTGTTGGGCGGCGCGCTTGGAAAATCCGCGCAATTACCTTTGCAGACCTGGCTGCCCGACGCCATGGCCGGTCCTACGCCGGTCAGCGCGCTTATCCATGCCGCTACCATGGTTACCGCCGGAGTCTATCTGATTGCCCGCACCCATGACTTGTTCTTGCTCGCGCCATCGGTTCAATTTGCGGTCGGAATAATCGGGGCGATCACTTTATTGATAGCCGGATTTTCCGCTCTTGCTCAGACAGACATCAAACGCATACTGGCTTATTCAACCATCAGCCAGATCGGTTACATGTTTCTTGCATTAGGGGTCGGCGCATGGTCAGCGGCGATTTTTCATCTGCTGACTCATGCTTTTTTCAAAGCGCTATTGTTTCTCGCCGCAGGCGCGGTTATTTTCTGTTTTCACCACGAGCACAATATTTTCAAGATGGGCGGACTTCGTAAACCCATGCCCCTGACTTTCTGGAGCTTTATGATTGGCTGCGCCGCTTTATCGGCGCTGCCGTTTACTTCCGGTTTTTATAGCAAGCACGAGATTTTGCTGGCTGCCTTTGAGGTCTCTCCTGTTCTATGGGCGGCAGGTTGCCTGGGCGCCTTGATTACCGGGATCTACAGCTTCCGTCTGGTATTTGTGGTTTTTTTCGGCACCCAATCCCAGTCCGTTGAAAAGGGAATTGGCTGGCGTATGGCCGCTCCGTTAGTGTTGCTTGGTATTCTGGCGTTATTTGGCGGCCTGTTACAGATTCCCATGGATTCAGTTTTTCCAGGGTCAGCCAACACGGATA
Source organism: Methylobacter sp. KS41 (assembly GCA_002862125.1). Taxonomy (GTDB): domain Bacteria; phylum Pseudomonadota; class Gammaproteobacteria; order Methylococcales; family Methylomonadaceae; genus Methylobacter_C. The sequence continues at coordinate 1,519,709 of PHSP01000003.1, forward strand.
CAGATCACGCCTTTAATCTTGTTTCGGCTTTAACCATTGCCGCGCCTTTTGCCGGCCTGTTGATTGCGGTTCTGTTCTATCTAAGCGGTACTTTTTCCGCTCAACGTCTTGCCAATTACGGCTGGGCCAGACTAGTCAGGCAGTTTTTTCTTAGCGGCTGTGGTTTCGATGCGATCTACGCCAATTTGCTGGTGCGGCCTTTTGTCAGCATCGCCAAACTGAATAAAAACGACGTGGTAGACCTTCTCTATCTCGGTATCGCATGGCTCAGCCGAGAGTTCCACCGTATAGCCCGCACCTCTCAGACCGGGCGGGTCCGCTGGTATGCCTCTTCCATGGCGTTAGGCGCCGTGTTCATCCTCGCGATAGGATTACTGTCATGATACTGCCTGCACTGATTGCCGTGTTGATTGCGGGCGGATTTACGGCCTGGTTTTCAGAAAGTAAAAATCCGGATGCTCCACGCTGGGCGGCCGCCATTACCCTGATCATCGAAGCGGTGCTCGTAGCCGGTCAATTTGTGGGAACAGAACATACTGACCCCATGTCCGCCAGTCTGTCGCCTGCCTGGATTGCCGGTTTTGAGCGGCCATGGATTTCCCGGTTTGGCATTGGTTTTCACCTCGCAATGGATGGTGTCAGTCTGTTGTTGATAGCCTTGACGGTCTTACTCGGCTTCATGGCGGTCAGCAGTTCCTGGACAGAAATTAAAAGCCGTCAGGGTTTCTTTTTCTTTAATCTGTTGACGTGTCTGGCCGGTACTGTCGGCGTCTTTTTAGCGGTCGACCTGTTCCTGTTCTTTTTTTTCTGGGAATTGATGATAATCCCGATGTATTTTTTGATCAGTATCTGGGGTCACGAAAACCGGACTTATGCGGCGATAAAATTCGTCATTTTCACGCAAGTGAGCAGTCTTCTGATGCTGGTGGCGATTGTCGCTTTAGTGCTGATCAGTCATGACCATGCGGGTGAATATACGTTCGACTATTTCAAATTGCTGAACACCAAGATTGACCCTGACGTCGCATTTTGGCTTATGCTGTGCTTTTTTACCGCATTTACCGTCAAGTTGCCGGCAGTGCCTTTTCATACCTGGCTGCCGGACGCCCATACTCAGGCTCCAACCGGAGGCAGTGTTATTCTGGCTGGGGTTTTGCTTAAAACCGGAGCTTACGGTTTACTGCGCTTCGTCATTCCATTGTTTCCTGAAGCGGCGCATCAGTTTGCTCCGGTAGCCATGACCATGGGTGCGGTAAGCGTGCTTTATGCAGCGGTGATGGCTTTCGCGCAGTCTGATCTTAAACGGCTGATTGCCTATACCAGTATCAGCCACATGGGCTTTATCCTGCTGGGGATATTTTCTTGGAATTTCCTCGCCATGCAAGGCGCGGTCATTACAATGCTGGCCCACGGCATTAGCGCCTCGGCGTTATTTATGATAGCCGGCGCTCTGCAGGAACGTCTGCATACACGGGAGATGGGAGTCATGGGAGGGCTTTGGCCCGCATTACCCCGGTTATCAGCTTTTGCACTTTTCTTTGCGCTGGCCTCGTTGGGGCTGCCCGGACTGGGGAATTTTATCGGCGAATTTCTGGTGTTGCTGGGAGCTTTTAAGGTGAGCGCTTTATTGACTTCCGTGGCCGCGCTGGTTCTTATTTTATCCCCGGTATATTCCCTGGTCATCATACAAAAAGCCTTTCATGGCCCCATGCAAAATCATTCTTCTTTATCCGATTTCAATCGGCATGAGTTGGCCTCAATGGGTTTGCTTGTGCTCACCACGCTTTGGCTGGGTCTAGGTCCCCAGGCAGTGTTGAACCTCTCGGCTCCGGCGTGTAAGCAAATAATGCAAGATTTTGTTGCGATGGAGCACTGATGAACGGTAACCAACTTATCGGCCTTGCGCCTATTATCACCCTGTCCACTGCTTCAATAGCGGTAATGCTCGGCATTGCCATTAAACGTAACTTTGTCCTAACCTGCAGCATTACTGCTTTTGGCATCATAATATCTCTGCTGGCAGTGGCCGTCGCCTGTCAAGAAAGCCCCATTCAGGCGACCTTACTGATCCGTATGGATAATTACGCTTTGTTTTTTATGGCCCTACTCCTGCTGGCGAGTCTTGCTGTGTTGGGATTTTGCTATGACTATTTCAAGAATTTTGAAGGCGACAACGAAGAACTCCTGCTGCTTTTGCTAACTGCGCTGCTTGGCGCTTTCGTGCTGGTCTCCAGCAGTCATTTCGCTAGCTTCTTCCTGGGTCTTGAAACGCTTAGCATCTCTCTGTTTGCGCTGATCAGTTATCCGCTCAATCAAACACGCCCCCTGGAGGCAGCGATCAAATATTTGATCTTGTCCGGTGTTTCTTCCGCATTTCTGCTCATGGGCATGGCGTTGATTTATGCGCAAAGCGGTGAACTCTATTTCAAGGATATTGGCAACTTTATCGCCAATCAGCCGGGTATGAATATCATGATGCTAAGCGGCGTCATTCTCATCGTGGCCGGACTCGGTTTCAAACTTTCCCTGGCGCCTTTCCATTTATGGACGCCGGATGTCTATCAAGGCGCGCCTGCGCCTATAACGGCATTTATCGCGACCGTTTCAAAAGGGGCTGTTTTCGTCGTGCTGCTGAGGTATTTTGTCAGTTCTCATAATTATGTTTACACGCCGTTAGTGACTGTCTTCAGCGTCATTGCCGTGCTATCCATTCTGGGAGGCAATCTGCTGGCTTTGCTGCAAAATAATGTCAAACGCCTGCTGGCCTATTCGTCCATCGCCCATATCGGCTATCTGCTGGCCGCATTCATCGCCGCCGCAAGCATTGCTCCATCACTGGCGATAGAGTCCGTTACTTTTTATCTCCTCGCTTATTTCATTACCACGATCGGCGCATTCGGGGTCGTTTCGCTACTTTCAACACCCGAAACAGAAGCCGACGATATTTCATCTTATCGCGGATTGTTTTGGCGGCGGCCTTGGCTGGCGGCGGTTTTTACCCTGATGCTCCTTTCTCTGGCGGGTATTCCGCTGACAGCCGGTTTTATCGGCAAATTCTATATTTTTACAAGCGCTGCTGATAGCCGTTTATGGGGCCTGCTATTCGCTATTATCATTGGCAGCGGACTGGGGCTTTATTATTATTTGAGAATTATCGTTGTGATGTCGATGAGCGGCGAAGCAACGGTAATTAAATCAGTAAATCCAGATAAAGACCGCATTTCCAAGGCTACACTCGCCGTTTTAACAATACTGCTGGTTTGGTTTGGAATTTATCCCGGGTTTTTGATAAATGTCATTCAGTCAGTCTCCCTTTCTCTGGGATGATTATTAACGGAAGCCGCTCTAAAAGAGTGTTGATTTAGTGACTGTGATTTGATTGTAACGGACCAGCGCAACAGCAGCTAATAACTAATCCGAATGCCTATCTCAGCTCCGCGTCCAGGTTCTGGCGAAAAATTGCGCAGATACGAGGTCGAGTTGCGGATATTTTCGTTGAGCAGGTTATTGGCCTTGGCGAACAGCATGACTTTGGCATCGTGGAAATCCTCAATCAGATACTGACCGCTGAGAGTCAGCAAATAATATCCTGCCGTTGCAGTATCATTGGCGCCTGGATCGTTCTGGGCTTGGGCTCGGGTAAAGCGCAGATTACCCGACCATTGTTGCTTGGTATAGTCCCATTGAAAGCCGAAGCGTAAAGGCGGCATGCGCGGCACGTTGCCGCCGTTGACGAATGTGCCCCTGGTGTAGTCACTAAACAAGGTGAGATCAACCGACCCGTAGTGATTTTCCATCACAGGAAAAATTAGCTTGCTTTCGTAGCCTCTGAAAATGGCATCTGCCTGATAACTCTGAACCACAGCTGTACAATTGGTGTCCTGCGGCGGACAAGGGTCTGCGGCGCCCGTATCCGGGTTTTGCTGGACGAATTGACCGGTGCGTTGCTGGTAAATATAGTTGTTCGACCAGTTACTAAATAAATCCAGCTCGGCCTGCACCCACCCGGCTTTGAATTTATAGCCCAGATCCAGGTTGTAGGAGGTTTCCATCTGCAGGTTGGGGTCGCCTTCCTCAAAGCTGCGGGTCGCATCGTGAAAGCCGTGGGACAGCAGTTCCTGAACCTGGGGGGCGCGCTGAGAGCGGGTGAAAGCCAAATTGAGGCTGTTGCGTTTATCGGCTTTCCACAAACCCGAGGCAGAAGCGCTGATAGGAGTATAGTTATAGGATGAACTGATTGGTAAGTCATTTGGCGATTCATAGTTGGTGCTGGTTTGCGGATCAATAGAACTTTTTTCAACCCGCGCCCCCAGTTGATAAGTCACCGGCCCAGCATTAAATGACTCGAGGCCGAATATTCCGTAACTGCTGATTTGTGATTGCGGCACGATGGTTTGTGCGCCAGTAAAGTCGAAGGCGGCAAATTGACTCGATAGCGCTTGAAAACCGAGTGAGCCCCGAAATGGTCCGATAGGGTTGTGGGCGAGTTCCATTCGGCCTTCGTAGGATTTATTGCTGAATGCCGTTCCGGGTTCACCGCCATCCAGTTCAGTGTGATAATAATCGATATAGCCAAGGCGCATGCGCAGCGAATCGGCAAAACTGAAGGGTTTTTTCAATTCGCTCTTAAAATCGTACCGCGTTTGCTCCAGGTTGATACGGGTGTTGGGGCCGCCACTACCGTCCGGAGGAACACCGTAATTGTTATGCAACTGATTGATGGCGATGCCGGCAAATCCCGGATCGCCCACCAATGAAACGCCCGCTGTCCCGTTGAAGGTCTGGGTATTGGTATTGGGAATCACCCCATGAGAGTTTTGAATAACATGCAGTGATGGATCGGTGGTTTCCGCGGCTTTTACATCAATGGCCTGACCGCCGATGCTCATATTATTACTGTCGCGATATAATCCATCCAGATGAAAAGCAACATGCCCTGTCCCACCTTCGGCCTTCAGCCCTGTGCTGGTTTCGCTTGACACCGAGTTGTAGCTCTGCTCGAAAGCGCCGCCAAACGGCTTGGCCGGCATGAAACTAGGAACGCGGTTGTCGATAACATTAACCACGCCGCCCATCGCCCCGCTGCCATACAACAGAGTAGCGGGCCCGCGCAGCACTTCAATGCTATCCACCATAAACGGTTCGATGCTGGTGGCATGATCCGGGCTCAACTGCGACACATCATTACTGCCGATGCCATTGGATAATACCCGGATTCTCGGCCCGCTTTGCCCCCGTATGACCGGTGTGCCGACGCCGGGACCGAACGTCTGACTGCTAAGCCCCTGCTCCTGTTCCAAGGTATCGCCGACAGTATGGCCCATTTTCATGACCAGTTCGTCACCCTCCAGTACGGTCACGGGGATTCCGATCTTAGAGAATTTTTGCTTTAAAGGCGTAGTGACAATCACCGGCTCCAGTTCAATGGCCGATTGCTCATCTGAATGAGCAGGCAAGGCAAAGGTTGAGGCGGATGCAGCCAGCAAAAATAGTTTTTTGTACATCTGCGTTCCAAATTAATTATTTTAATTTATGTTATAACATTACATTTGTAAATCAACAAACGATTACACTTCTTCAGTCTCGGCTCATAAGCTAACTTTCAATCTGGAAATGAGCGTAATCGGTGCTGTACAGTGGCTCGCTGGAGCATGTTTTAATGATAACCCTATCATCCAGGATGTGGAGCCATTGCCAGTCGCTTGGACATGATCTCCTACCGCGCCTATTGATTAGAAAAAAGCGCGTATTTTATTCATAGGTTTTTAAATGAATTAATTGAAAAATGTCATCTATGAGTCTATTCCCAGCGGCATCGTGAATATTATAAGTAACATTATAATGACGCACTGGATGAGCCAAAATACCATCATCAGCTTTAATCGCCCATCGTCTCAGCACATTTTGAACATTTTCCCAAAATTTCAATGGCTTTGCTATGAACCTTGAAATCCGCCTGTTCGATTTCTCGTGACAACGCTTGCATCACTTTAGGAGCCGACCTTTCTTCCACTTCCTGACAGTCATTGCAGATCAGCAATAACAGTTCATGCTGATGCCACGAGCAATTGCAACCGACAAATGCATTGAGGCTCTCCACCCGATGAATCAGGCCCTGTTCGATCAAAAAATCCAGTGCGCGGTAAATCGTTGCGGGTTTTGCGGCATTTTGCTGAGGCCTGATACGATCCAGTAGATCATAAGCTTTGACGGCTTTGTGGCTATCCCAGATCAGTTCCAGAACTTGATGGCGAATGGGCGTTAATTGTACGCCGCGCACCTTACATAACTGCGCGGCAGTGCTTAATGCCTCACTGACACATTTTTGATGATCGTGTCCCGAAAAATGAGAAGGATTGTGGCTTAATTCGGCAGGAGTATTCATTGTACAGAATGCTTATCAAAAGGTAACGTTATATTATAGCGCTTATTTTTCGATGTCAATGCTACTAATTTCACGCATGTTAGGAGCACATAAGCTGTCCGGTTTTCATACTATACCCCGTAATTGGCAAAAAATCCAAGTAGTTCACCTTAACCCCAGGGCAATCGCACTTAAAAACACTTGAAAATAGAATTTAGATGAGGTAATAAGTCTATCATTTTGATTCTAAATGATTGCAAAACCTACACCATCTATAATTCATCACTTTTCGAGTATTAAAGACCCGAGGGTAAACAGACAAAAGAAGCATCAGTTGCAAGATATTTTCTTTATCAGCATCTGCGCTGTGATTTGTGGAGCTGATAACTGGGTTGCTATTGAAGAATTTGGACGTGCAAAAGAGGAGTGGTTTACTGAAGTGCTTGGTTTAAAGCATGGCATACCCTCGCACGACACCTTTGGTGAAGTTTATGCCGCTATTGATACCGAACACTTTAGCAGCTGTTTTTCTCGCTGGATTGCTGACCTAGCCAAGCTAACCGAAGGCGAAGTGATTGCGATCGATGGCAAGTGCTTAAGGCGCAGCATAGACAAGGCTTCAAAAAAAGCCGCTATCTACATGGTCAGTGCCTGGGCGCAACAGAATAACCTGGTTTTAGGCCAAGTTAAAGTTGACGATAAATCGAATGAAATCACGGCTATTCCCAAGTTACTGTCACGGCTGGATATAGCGGGAGCAGTGATTACTATCGATGCGATGGGTTGCCAAAAGAAAATAGCCGAACAGATTAAACGACAAGGCGGCGATTATGTGTTTAGCCTGAAAGGCAATCAGGGTAATCTGCATGACGATGTTAAAACATTTTTTACTTCGTCTTTATCCCAGCTGGTTACCGCTGTTAGCTATGAAGGTGAGCATGGCCGAATCGAAACACGTTCGATTCGAGCAACCGCCGATATAGCCTGGTTACAAGAGCGGCATAATTGGGACAGTCTGCAAAGCATTATCGCCGTCACTGCCAAAAGAGAAATCGGCGACAAAGTTACTGAGGAAACACGCTATTTTATCAGCAGCCTTAATGCGAATGATCCAAAGCGATTAGAGCGTGTGGTGCGAGCGCATTGGGCAATTGAAAACAATCTTCATTGGGTTCTTGATATTGCCTTTGATGAAGATAGCAATCGAGCTCGCAAGGGGCATAGCGCTGCGAACCTGGCGGTGATACGGCATATCGCTCTGAATCTGATCAAGACTGAAAAAACAGCTAAGGTCGGCGTCAAGATCAAACGATTAAAGGCCGGATGGGACAACGATTATTTACTTCGTGTCATGGGGATAATTTAAGCGCGATTGCCCTGACCTTAACCCCAGGGCGAGCGCATATAAATGCTTAAGAAAATATTACCTTAGCGCGATATTCATCATTCCAAGCCGCTTTACGACGTTTTTTGGCAAGGCTTAGTGAAGAACTCTCCCGTTCAAACAGATTCAGGCACAAGTGGCGGAGAGTGGTCATAATCGCGGGGCCATTGCCTCTGCGAATACGACTGGCATCCTCGCCAAAAATGACATCCAAGCGCCAGTGCAGACGGTTCTCCACGCCCCAGTGTCCCCGCACAGCTTGCGCAAACGTCTTTGCCTCAGCAGCAATCGAGTTAATGAAGTAACGGCGTTCAAGCGTTTGCGTGCCGCCTTGTCGGCATTCCCGTTCCGCCATGCCGATACTTCGAAGGCCCTTCCAATTTTGCGGGTCGGGTAAGGTGCGCAGGTCATCAGTAATCCAGTAGCGTCTGACCTCAAGTCGGCCATGATTTTTATCCGCTTCTTCCGTGAAGGCGTGAGCGACGCCTGTAAAATGATGAGCGCACGCGGTGGTAAAAAAGTCCTCAACAGCTTCATGTAAGTTGCCCTGATTGCCTTTCAAGCCAAGCACATAATCGCCACCCTGATCAATGATCTGTCCGGCAATGGCGCGTTGGCAGCCCATGGCGTCAAGAGTCACGATGCAGCCTTTCAACGCTAAGAGTTCTAGGAGTTTCGGGATGGCGGTGATTTCATTGGATTTCTCATCAGTGGCTTCTTGACCTAGCGCCAGCCTATTCTCACACGCCCAGGCGCTAACCATGTGTAATGGATTTCGCTGGTTTTTGCGATCGCGCGAACCTTTTGCGGTCTTGCCGTCTACAGCGATGATTTCGCCTCCGGTATGCCCGGTCACTGCCTGTGCCCAATTCATAAAACAGTCCCGGAATTTCTGCGGCGATAACCGGCATGGCACATAGGCAATGCAATCATGCGAAGGAACGCCATTAGCCAATGGGATACACTGGCGTAACCACTCCAGCTGTTCTTTGCCAAAATCCTCAATGGCTTCCCAGCCATCAGAACCACTGGCTACGGCACAAATAGCGAGAACAATAATGTCGATTAAGGCATGGCATTTGTTTCTTTCAATTCGGTGATCGGGTAGCGAAGAGAAATGGGTTGTTAAATCGGGTATCACGAGAGCCTTTTAATGTTGTTTCTCGTGATATTTTCCTAACTTATTGTTTATATGCGCTCGCCCTGACCTTAACCCAGACAAGGTCTAAACGATCTAAACGAAAACACTACCAAGGAGATGATTATTCAGAGCGCAAACCAGAGTAAGATTTAACCGCCGACGCGACAACTAGATTGACAATTTCCATCCTGCTCGTCCTCCACGATGCCGGAACAATATAGCTATTGTTGTTTCAACAGGTAATCCGCCAGTTTCAAACTATGCTTCACAATATTCCTCGGGTAACTGTAAATCGCCGGTCCATAGGCAGTGTCAACATATTCAACATTAAACGCCGTATGGTGAAAGCTGATATTACTGGGATAACTATATATTGCCGGTCCGTAGGCTGTGTTCACATAAATAATTTCTGCGTTCTGAACTTTCGTGGCCGGAGCCGGATTGGGCGCATACCCGATGTCTTGAGCATAAGCCCGATTGTTATAGATCAAGGCGCCACCGCCGTCTGTCGTTTCGGCCTTAATGCCGGTTGCGTTCAAAACGCCGATGGTCAATACTGTAATTACCGCGATGATGTGTGTTATGGATTGTGTTTTCATGATCTCTCTCCTCTAAATTACTCGTTTACTCACGCCGGTTAGCCCTTTTTTAATTTTTAGGGCTTTGTCCTGCATGACGAGCACTATAGAGAGAGAAAGAGTTATATGTAAAATCGATTGTTTATATATTTAAAATAGATAATATCAATCGTAATATGAACAAAGCTGGACAGTCTCCGTTAGAAGCGTTAGATTTCAGTTAGCTTCTTGCAGCGCTTTCATGTCCTTATTTTTATGATCGATACATAGTGAAATGGTTAAGACTTGGCGCACTAACTTAGGGCAATTCTGGATTGAGCTGCCCAGATTTCGCGCATAATCGCATGTGCCAAAAACTTTAATTTAGCAACAGATAATGACCTATGAAACAAGCTGATTATGATGGGACTGGCGTACTCCCGATGTCAGTTGAATGAATTGACCTGATCCGTTGTTCATCTGTACAAATCAGTGTTCATTAGTGGCTCAACAACCTTATTCAGGGGGGGGTTAAACATAAATGGCGTGATTTTTGCTGCATTCAAATGAAAGCTGCTCAATACTTACAGAGAATATCCATATCAATCACAGAGCCTCAAAAATACGCCGGGATTATAACGCCTGGGTTGCCAATGAAATGTTGGAAGACTATGCGCTTAGATTTGCACCGCGCACATTCCGGAAATGGTCGGAATTTCAAGTCGCTAATACCGCATTCGGCTCTACGTCTTTTTTGGTGCTGGAAGCGATCGGGGGTTTTCTATCCATCAATTACGGTTTTACCAATGCCTTTTGGGCGATTCTGATTGTCGGCATTATTGTTTTTATTACCGGTTTGCCCATCAGTTATTACGCCGCGCGTTACAATATCGACGTTGATTTGCTAACACGCAGCGCTGGTTTTGGCTACATCGGCTCTACCGTCACGTCATTGATCTATGCTTCTTTTACCTTCACGCTATTCGCGCTCGAAGCGTCCATCATGTCCCTGGCTATCGAGCTGTATTTCCATATCCCGCTTTCCATAGCACATTTTATCAGCGCAGTCATAGTCATTCCTCTGGTGACTTTTGGAGTTACGACTATCAGCCGGTTGCAGCTTTGGACGCAACCGTTGTGGCTGGTTCTGCTGATTACCCCTTATATTGCCGTATTCATTCGCGAACCGGAGTCGATGATGACTCTGCAAGCCTACTTCTGGATTGCAGGCAGCGGACATGGCTTTGACTGGTTGTTGTTCGGCAGCGCGACCACCATCGCCTTCTCGATGGTAGCTCAGATCGGAGAGCAAGTTGATTTTTTGCGGTTTATGCCGGAGTTGACTGATAAAAACCGGCTGCGCTGGTGGCTGGCGACCATAAGCGCAGGCCCTGGATGGATTATATTCGGTATGGTCAGGCAACTGGGCGGCGCTTTGCTTGCTCATCTTGCTGTTCGTCATGGCATAACGCCGGTGCATGCGCATGAGCCTACGCAGATGTATCTGGCGGCTTATGGTGAATTATTCGGTAATACCGGTTTAGCCTTATCGGTTACTTGCCTGTTTGTAGTGGTGTCCCAGATAAAAATCAATGTCACCAATGCCTATGCGGGTTCGCTTGCCTTGTCGAACTTTTTTTCGCGTCTGACTCACAGTCATCCTGGACGGGTTATATGGCTGGTTTTTAATGTTTCCATAGCCCTCTTGCTAATGGAATTCGGCGTATTTGGCGCTTTGGAAAAGGTATTGGGATTATTTTCCAATATGTCGATAGCCTGGATCAGCGCGGTTGCGGCGGAATTTCTGATTAATAAACCGTTAGGATTGAGCACTAAAGCGGTTGAATTCAAGCGCGCCTATCTGCCTGATCTCAACCCGGTTGGCATACTGTCCACGCTGTGCGCTTCCCTGGTATCGATTTTGGCCTATCTGGGGTTATTCGGTGTCTTCGCACAGGCATTTTCAGCGTTTATTTCCCTGGTCCTGGCCTTTTTGCTTGTCCCGTGTATCGCCTTTATCAACGGAGGCGAGCGTTATCTTGCCCGTGACAGCAGTCTTAAGAATCACTCCTTGCTCAGCCGGTGCAGTATTTGCGAAACTCATTTCGAGCGGGAAGACATGGCTTATTGTCCAGTCTATGAAGGCAGTATTTGCTCGCTTTGCTGCACGCTGGACTCGAATTGTATGGATGCTTGCAAGCCGGGCTTCCGGCTGGATGATTATCTGCATCGTTTTGCCGGATACTGTTTGCCGGGTTGGTTGAATCTGGGCGTACGGCTGCGCTTGATACGCTTTAGTCTGTTGTTTTTATTTCTGACCGTTTTAACCAGTGTGTTTGTCGGGATTATTTATTATCAGGATTTATTGACTGCCGAACATTATCCGCATTCCTTTCACCTGTTGCTGGAAAATTTTGTTAAAGTTTACGCCTCATTACTGGTATTTATCGGTTTATGTACCTGGTGGCTAATTCTGAATGACGAAAGCCGGCGCGTGGCGCATGAAGAAATAGCCAAGCAAACTCAGCGGTTATTGATGGAAATTGCTGAACATGAAAAGACCGACGCCAAGTTGCAACAGGCGCTTAAAATGGCGGATCGTGCAAATACTGCAAAAAGCCGTTTCCTTAGCAGTATGAGTCATGAAATACGCACACCCTTAAACAGTATTATCGGCTACGCCTATATTTTGCAAAAAGATCCGGAAATACCCGCTCATAGAAGGCAGGCGGTGGATATTTTAAAACGTAGCGGCGATCATTTATCAGCGCTGATTGAAGACATTCTGGATATTGCCAGGATCGAAGCCGGTAAATTTGAGTTGCGCAAAGAGCCTATCGATTTCCCCAAATTCATTGGTCACTTAGTCAGTATTTTTAAGCCGCAAGCTGAAGAGAAGGGCTTGTCCTTTTACTGTCAAATCGTCAACACGCTGCCTCAACGAGTTCGTGGAGATGAAAAGCGGGTTGGGCAAATATTGATTAATCTACTTGGCAACGCGGTCAAGTTCACCGCATCTGGCGAGATCGTATTTCGTATTAGTTACAGTTGCGGAGTAACGACATTTCAGGTCGTCGATACCGGCCCTGGTATACACAATGATCAATTGCAAAACATTTTCCAGCCGTTTACGCAATTACCAAATGAGAATCTAGGCTCCGGCAGCGGCTTGGGATTAACTATCAGCAAAATCCTTTGCGAAATAATGGGTGGAGATCTGGCTGTTGTAAGCGATCAGGGCCAAGGCTCCGTATTTACCGTACGACTGCTCCTGCCCAATCTGGGCGGTGAACAGAAATACTTTCAGGAAGAAGACATCAACGGTTATCAAGGAAAAAATCAGAAAATTCTTATTGTCGATGATCAACCCGAACACCGGCAGTTGATTATGTCTATTTTACGGCCTTTGGGCTTTGGCATGATCGAGGCCGGTTGCGGCGAAGAATGCCTCAATCAGGTTCAAAAGCACTTGCCTGACCTCATTCTGCTGGATTTATCCATGCCTGGGATTGATGGCGCGGAAACAGCGCATCAACTGCGTCAAAAAAACTATGCCATGCCCATAGTGGTCTTAAGCGCAAACGCTTACCCTTCGAACCGGCTTAGCGCCATTAATGCCGGTTGTAATGACTTTTTATCCAAGCCCATACAAGTGAGTGAATTACTCAGCAAACTAAAACTGCATCTGGCTCTGAAGTGGTCTTATCAGGAAGATGCGCCAACATTGCAAAGCACTCATCAGCTGCCTCCATTTGAAAACATTCAGGAGTTAACCGGTTTTGTTCGAATTGGCGATTTATTAGGACTTAATCATCACCTGCGCGAGCTAATTCAGCAGCATCCTGAATATACCCATTTCGCCCAAGAGGTTATGAGGCTGGCTGGCGAATTCCGGCTGGTAGAAATCAAAAAACTACTGCATATTGCTAGTGAGGAACTAACCAGTAATGACGGGTAAATATTCTCATATTAACGGTATCGTCATGATTATCGATGATACTCCAGGCAATCTGGCGTTATTAACTGAAACGCTGTCAGAAGCCGGATACCGCGTATTGGTCGCCACGGATGGAGCATCGGCATTGGAGCAAATTGCTTATCTGACACCGGATATTATTCTGCTGGATGTTTTGATGCCGGGCATCGATGGTTTTGAAACGTGTAACCGGCTTAAATCCGAACCCGAAACGGCCAACATCCCAGTTTTATTTATGACTGCGTTAAGCGAACTGGATGATCTGTTGCGTGGATTTGGCGAAGGCGCAGTTGATTACCTCGTAAAGCCGCTGCGTCCGCCTGAAGTGCTGGCGAGGTTGGATGTTCAGCTGAGTCAGTCCAGGAATTTGCGTCGAGTCGAAAATTTTTTAAACAATAGCCCATTTTCCGCCTTAGCCATAGATTCATCCGGTAACATTACCTGGTTGACTCCCGAAGGCGCACGCTGGATGGACGAATTTCAGCAAAAACACATGTTAACCGGTAAATATGAATTGAATTCGCCGTTACCCAAACCGATACTTGAATGGGTTAAACAAAGCTTGGCGGTTGCTGAGAAACCGGAAGAGAGATCGTTTGAAAGCTACCGGGCAGGCATCAGTTTTTCTGTAAAAATAACGCCGTGTCAAAAAACGGGTGAATATTTTCTCATATTGGAAAAAAATACGAGGGAATGGGATATTGATTCGGTAAAAACCTCCATGGGACTGACTTTTCGAGAAGCGGAAATATTGATGTGGATTTCCAGAGGCAAGACCAATAAAGAAGTTGGTGTTATTTTGGGCAGTAGCCCGCGAACAATAAATAAACACCTGGAACATATTTTTGAAAAACTTGGCGTCGTCACCCGTGCCGCGGCGGTCTCAATTGTTTTACAACGAACTTCAATTTGACATGCCGGGTTTAACCCTGAGGCCTGAGTTTTGTTAATGAATTTTGATCGGCAACCGCGATAAGACGAAATCTTCTTGAAAAACGCAAAACATCAAACAATGAACCATAAATCTTATAACCCGTCCGACGAAAATCAGATTAGCCTGTTAATAACTATTGGCGTCTCTAAACTTTTAAAAAACAGTGTTATTTTTATTCATGCGCTGGCATTGGCCGCATGTTTCGCCAATGCTTTGAATGTAACTGTTAAGGTGGCTTTATGTGCATTAATCGTCATGCATTGCCGCTTAACTGTAAGGCGCTTAAACGCTGAAAATCACACCATCAGGTATACCGAAGCGCTAGGTTGGGAGCTGTCAGGAGGGCGTGACTTTTCTTCAATTCAGATTATGAAATCAACCGTTATTACAACACAGGTACTGTTTTTACATTTTAAATACTCGTTTCAAGCTCAATCCTGGAAGTCTTGCCATATTAAAACGCTTCTGGTCTTAAAGGATGCGTTTGCCGAGGAGGATTATCGATTTCTTATCGTAAAATTGAAAACAACAGCAATTAAATAGGCGCAAATCAAAATGTCTCTGATAAAATATATAAAAATAAATTCAGGCGAACTCAGTTTGATAGATTAATGATTTGTGTTGACTTCTAATTGCAGTTATCTTAAGCGGCTAAAATAAATAATAAGGAGAAATCGGATGTCAAAAGGTCAAAACTTGCAGGACAATTTTTTAAATACCCTTAGAAAGGAGCATACGCCTGTATCAATCTTTCTTGTTAATGGTATAAAGTTGCAGGGGAAAGTAGACTCATTCGATCAGTATGTGATCATGCTGAAAAATACGATCAGCCAGATGGTTTATAAACATGCCATATCAACTATAGTGCCAAGCAAAGCTGTAAAAATAACGCGTGATGACGAAGCCGGCGAAGAGTGAATGCTTTCTTGTTGCCGCGCGGTATTTTTATAGGGTCATTTATGGAGTATTTTATTGTTTGATCGTCCCGACTCAGGTGAGCGAGCTGTTCTTGTTCATCTAACTTTTCATTCCGGGCAGGAAGATCTTTTAGAATTAAAAGAATTGGCTAAGTCAGCCGGAACCGATCCTGTTTATGTAGTCACAGGCAGTCGAAAACGTCCCGATCCAAAATATTTTGTCGGCAAAGGCAAGCTCGATGAGCTTAAAACAGCGGTAGAAGCTTACTCTGCCGATGTTGTTTTATTTAATCACCCGCTTGCACCCAGTCAGGAAAGAAACCTCGAAGGCGCTTTGGGTGTTCGCGTGGTTGATAGAAACGGCTTGATTCTTGATATATTTGCGCAACGCGCGCAATCCTTTGAAGGCAAGCTGCAAGTTGAGCTGGCGCAATTGAAACACTTATCAACCCGGCTGGTAAGAGGCTGGACGCATTTGGAGCGGCAAAAAGGCGGCATTGGCCTGCGCGGTCCGGGTGAAACCCAGCTGGAAACCGATAGACGCTTATTGGGTCTGCGAATTAAGCAGATTCAGCAGAGATTGGACAAGGTCGATAAGCAACGGCATCAAGGACGTAGTAAACGTAAAAAGGCCGAGGTTCCATCCGTTTCTCTAGTGGGTTACACCAATGCAGGCAAATCCACGTTATTCAATGCACTTACCGGCGCCGATATCTTCACGGCTGATCAGCTGTTTGCAACCCTGGATCCTACCTTGCGCAGCTGTAAGTTGCCTAATAGCAGCGAGATTGTTCTTGCTGATACTGTCGGCTTTATCCGTCATTTGCCGCATGAATTGGTGGCGGCATTCAGGTCGACCTTACAGGAAGCCAGTGAAGCCGATTTATTACTGCATGTAATTGACGCATCTAGCGAGGATAGGGATGAAATTATTACGCAAGTTAATCAGGTTCTTGAAGATATAGAGGCTGACAAAATCAGGCAAATTGAAGTTTTCAATAAAATTGATTTATTGGATAACATTCAGCCGCACATTGATCGGGATGAAGCTGGAAATCCGGTCCGGGTCTGGTTATCCGCCGGAAATGGAGCGGGTGTCGATCTGCTTTTTCAAGCGTTGGCGGAACTGTTTTTGATTACCAAAGTAAAAAAACGCTGTTATTTACAAGCTGATCAAGGCAATATCAGGGCAAAATTATTTTCTTGCGCAAAAATAATTGACGAGCATATTGATGAATCAGGTGTGAATGAATTAGTCATTGAAATTGATGTAAGACACTTGGGCTTGTTAAAAGAAGTCAAAAATGAAGAAATCGCACTGAAAAATTAACAGGGCTTAATCACTATGTGTGAGGCCTAGAGTCTTGCGCTTTTCGTCTTTTTAGAGATTTACGATAGAATATCTATAAACATCCTCCGGGATAAATTAATTCAAGTAATCCAATATGGAGTGTAAATATGTCGTGGAATGAGCCGGGCGGGGATAAGAAAGACCCGTGGAGTGGTCGAGGAGACCAGAAAGGACCACCTGATTTAGATGAAGCAATACGTTCATTGCAAGAAAAATTAGGCAAATTTTTTGGCGGGGGCAATGGCGATAATGAAGGTTCTCCCAGAAATTTCTCGTTTGGCAATTCGACGAAAAGCCTGGGTTTTCTTGCCGCCCTCGTTATCATTTTGTGGGGATTAAGCGGGTTTTATATTGTCGATGAAGGTAATCATGGCGTTGAAACGCGGTTTGGTAAATATATCGGCACCACGCAATCCGGTTTAAACTGGCGTTTTCCCGCGCCGATTGAGCAGGTTGATATTGTCAACGTAAAACAGCAACGTTTCATCGAAATTGGTTATCGTAGCGGCGGGAGCGAGCAAGTCACAGGCTCGGTGCCCAAAGAAGCCTTGATGTTGACCAAGGATGAAAATTATGTGGATGTCCGGCTTGCTGTTCAATACCAGGTCAAAGACGCTAAGCAATTTATCTTCAATGTTGTCAATCCTGCCTTAACTTTAAAGCAAGTGACTGAAAGCTCATTACGTGGCGTGGTTGGCAGTAGTGCAATGGACTTTGTTTTGACTCAGGGGCGTAGTGAAATTGTCACTCTGATTAAAAAGGAACTCCAGGAGGTCATGGATAGCTATCAATCAGGCATCCAAATCACCAGTGTTAACCTGCAGGATGCCCAGCCGCCGGAACAAGTGCAAAATGCGTTTGAAGATGCTATTAAGGCGCGTGAAGATCAGCAACGCTTGATTAATGAAGCCGAGGCCTATTCTAATGACGTTGTGCCGAAAGCTCGCGGCGCCGCCGCCAGAAAGATGCAAGAGGCTGAAGGTTATAAAGAGCAGGTGATTGCTCAGGCAGAAGGTGAGACCAACCGTTTTTCCAAATTACTTGCCGAGTACCTTAAAGCACCCGAAGTGACCCGCAAACGTCTTTATATCGAATCTATGGAAGCCGTGCTATCTGAAACCAGCAAGGTTTTGGTTGATACTAAAGGCAATGATTTATTATATTTGCCGTTAGATAAAATCATGCAGAATCAACCTTCTTTGGCGTCTTCACCTATGAACTCACAGCCAAGTACCCCCGATCAATCCACGTCCCAGCCAGCTGTGCCTCAAGAGCAAACTGTTGAACGTACTTCAATTCGCAGCCGTGAAGCAAGGGGACGCTAATGACACCGAATAAAATATTATTAGGATTGGCCGCACTATTGCTTGTTGGCTCGATGAGTGTATTTACCGTTAGTCAAACGGAAAAGGCGATTAAATTTCGCCTTGGTGAAATCGTAAAGAGCGATTACACTCCCGGACTGCATTTTAAATGGCCGTTTATCAACAATGTAAAGAAATTTGATGCGCGCCTGCAAACCATGGATTCGAAACCTGAGCGTTTTTTAACCGCCGAAAAGAAAAACGTCATTGTTGATTCTTTTGTCAAGTGGAAGATCGGTAATGTAGCTACTTTTTATACAGTTGTCGCCGGCGATATAGACCAGGCCAATTTACGTCTTGATCAAATCATTAAAGATGCTTTCCGGAGTGAATTCAGCAAACGCGACATCAAGCAGCTGATTTCAACGGATCGTAGCGCCATACGTGAAATTTTAACCAACAACTCAAAAACCGTTGCAGCCGATTTAGGCATGGAAATAGTTGATGTGCAGGTGATGCGCATTGACCTGCCTCCAGAAGTCAGTAGTTCGGTTTTCCGTAGAATGGAAGCTGAACGTGAACGCGTGGCGCGTGAGTTTCGTTCTCAAGGCGCGGAAGCTGCGGAAAGAATTCGTGCCGATGCCGATAGACAGCGCGTCGTTACGCTAGCTAATGCATTTCGTGATGCGGAAACGCTGCGAGGAGAGGGTGATGCAATTTCAGCGGATATTTATGCCAAGGCTTATGGCGCGGATACTGATTTTTTTAGCTTTTACCGTAGTTTGAATGCTTATAAGAAAACCTTTTCAACCCAGGGCATGATGGTTCTGGAGCCTGACTCCGATTTCTTTCAGTATTTTAAGAAGCAAACCAAGTAGCAAAAAATATAGGGTTCTACACAGGCAACCCAAACTGCATTTGAAAATATTAAAACGCTCCGCTTGCGGGGCGTTTTGTTTGAGTGGATATACAAAACATGCAACAAAAAGATTCTTGGTTATTACCTGAAGGCATAGAAGAAATTTTGCCGGAAGAGGCTAAACATTTGGAAAACCTGCGCCGTAAATTACTGGAGCTGTTTGCATGCTGGGGTTATGATCTGGTTATTCCCCCTTTTATCGATTTTCTGGATTCCTTACTGACCGGATCAGGACATGACCTGGACTTGCAGACCTTTAAGCTGACTGATCAGATCAGTGGTAAGATGCTCGGAGTAAGGGCTGATATGACGCCGCAAGTGGCCAGAATAGAGGCCCACAATCTTAAACACGAGTGGCCGATCCGTCTGTGTTATGTAGGCACTATATTACATACCCGCGGCGATCCCTTGGAAAAGACCCGTAGCCCGATGCAAATAGGGGCTGAACTTTATGGCCATGCGGGTAAAGAAAGCGATGTGGAAGTTATACGCTTAATGCTGGAAATGCTGGCCATAACAGGGTTGCAAAATATTCACCTTGATTTAGGACATGTTGGTATTTACCGTGCATTATCGAGGCAGGCAGGGTTAACCGAATTGCAGGAAAGTGAGTTATTTGATGTATTGCAGCGCAAGGCCCGGCCAGAACTTCAGGGCTTGATGGACAGCTATGCTATCGATAGTGATCTTAAGTCAATGTTTTTGAAGTTGCCTGAGTTGAATGGAGGCAAAGATACGATTAATAGGGCGCGAGCTGAGTTATTGAAAGCTGATGATGATGTTAAAAATGCTTTGGCGGATTTGGAAGCCATTGCCGAAAAGCTGGCGATACGATTCCCATCGTTGCCTATCAGCTTCGATTTGGCTGAGCTGCGCGGCTATCATTATCATACCGGAATGGTGTTTGCGGCTTTCATACCTTCAGTCGGCAGAGAAATTGCCAGAGGCGGCCGTTATGATAATATCGGTGCAGTGTTTGGACGAGCGCGTCCGGCGACGGGCTTTAGCGCGGATCTAAAATTATTGTCGTCACTCAGTAAACAATCCTGTGCAGTAGAGCAACGAAAGTTAATTTTCGCTCCTTATTCGGATGATCCGGCATTAAATGAAATAATCAGAGACTTGCGCGCTCAGCAACAGGCAGTTGTTCAACAGTTGCCCGGACAAACCGGAAGTGCAAAAGAATTGGGTTGCACCTCTATTTTACAAAAAGAAAATCAAAGCTGGGTCGTCAGACCCTTGGCTTGAGACTGGAATAATTATGGGAAAAAACGTCGTTATCATCGGCACTCAATGGGGTGACGAAGGAAAAGGTAAGCTGGTTGATCTGTTAACCGAACAAGCGGAAGCAGTTGTGCGTTTTCAGGGTGGCCATAATGCCGGACATACGCTGGTAATACGCGGCGAGAAAACAGTTTTGCACCTTATTCCTTCGGGCATACTCAGGGATAATGTGCTGTGCATGATAGGCAACGGCGTGGTTTTATCACCCAAGGCCTTGATGGAGGAAATTGAATTTTTGGAAAAAGCGGGGATTGCAGTCAGAAACCGTTTATTGATCAGCAAGGCCTGCACTTTGATTTTGCCCGTGCATGTTGCGATCGATCAGGCGCGGGAAAAAGCCCGTGGCGGCAAAGCCATTGGTACAACCGGACGCGGCATTGGCCCTGCTTATGAAGACAAGGCCGGGCGCAGAGGCTTGCGTGCCGGTGACTTGCTGAATGCCGGGAGTTTTGCCGAAAAGCTCAAAGAGCTGGTTGATTATCATAATTTTATGCTAACTCACTATTACCACGCCGAAGCAGTTGACTATCAGCAGACATTAGCTGAAGCGCTTCGATTGGGTGAGCAAATCAAGCCCATGCTGACTGATGTCAGCGAAGAGCTCTATAAATTTCAGGAGCAAGGAAAAAACCTGTTATTTGAAGGCGCCCAAGGCGCTTTGCTGGACATCGATCATGGTACATTTCCCTATGTCACCTCATCCAGTACGACTGCCGGCGGGGCAGCAACCGGCAGCGGTTTAGGTCCGCTTGATCTTGACTATGTTCTGGGGATTACCAAGGCTTATTCAACGCGAGTAGGCAATGGCCCGTTTCCATCCGAATTGCATGATGCAAATGGCGAACATCTCGGTACTAAAGGTTTTGAGTTTGGCGCTACAACCGGACGTAAACGCCGAACCGGCTGGTTTGATGCGGTAGCCATGCGCAAATCGGCAAAACTCAACAGTTTAAGCGGCATCTGTTTAACCAAACTGGATGTTCTGGATGGTCTGGAAACAATTGGTATTTGTACCGCTTATAGATTAAACGGAGAAATTACCGTAATCGCTCCTTTAGGAGCGGATCAATATGAGCAATGCAATGCAATTATCGAAGAAATGCCAGGATGGACTGAAAAAACCGCCGGGTTGACGGATTTTAACGATCTGCCTGACAATGCCAAGACCTATATCAAGCGGCTGGAAGAACTGGTCGGCGTTAAGGTGACAATTATTTCAACAGGTCCGGATAGAGATGAAACTATTATTATAGAACATCCGTTTGCTTGATGAGCGGGCTTTAACAGCAGTTAGTTTTACAAGTGTTTGGGTCATTGGTAGCCATTTTTCACTTGAGGCAGATTCATAGTTTACAAATAAGATTAATCTGTGAATCTGCGGCGGTTTATTATTTATGAATTGCCTGGGTCTGCTTCCTCAAGGGTTCGGTTTTTTAAGAACCAGAGCGCTTAAGCATTATTTATGGTTAAGTTTGCCCCCCTTGAAAGCAGTTTCATCACGATGAATCAAGGATATTGCGCCAAGTTATATTGAGCGAAAAAATTCATCAATCCTGCTCTGCCAATTTTATTAATCAAGCGTTACAATGCATATAATCAACTTATATAGTCATTTTTCAAGCGGGCGGGCTCATGGAAAAAATAAAAGTTCTTTTTGTATGTATGGGTAATATTTGCCGGTCACCGACGGCTGAAGGCGTTTTTACAAAACACATCAAGGAGCAAGATTTAGAAGAGTGTTTTATTATCGATTCAGCGGGTACTCATGCCTATCATATTGGCGAGCCGCCAGATCAGCGCGCCCAAAACGCGGCGCTGGAACGGAATATCGAGCTAACCCATTTACGGGCAAGAAAAGTCGAAATGGAAGATTTTGAGGATTTTGATTTTTTACTGGCAATGGATGATGATAATTATGCCGCGCTGATGAATTCCTGTCCTGAGGAATATAAAGACAAGATCAGTTATTTTCTAGATTACGCTCCGCATCTGGATACGCGCGAGGTGCCTGATCCCTACTATGGCGGAAAATATGGTTTTGAGCGGGTATTGGATCTGACCGAAGCGGCTTCAGCCGGTTTTTTGTCAATGCTGCAAAAAACCGGGAGCATCAATCAAAAGACTAAGCAATAAGGTGAATTATGGCGATAGTATCGAATTCTGTCGGGTATCTGGACGATGGGGTCTTGCTGGAAGCTTTTTTTGCTTATAATGATTCATTTTCTGGCCGCAGGCCCGCTGTTTTAATTAATCATACCTGGGTTGGCAGGGATGATTTCGTTGCAGAAAAGGCTAAAAAAATCGCGTCTTTGGGTTATGTCGGATTTGCAGTCGATATGTATGGCAAAGGCGTTTTAGGTTCAAGCGTTGAGGAAAATGTAAAGCTTATGCAGCCCTTTATGGATAGCCGGGAAATGCTGCAAAATCGTATGAAGGCAGCTTTTTACGCAGTGAAATTAATGCCCTGGGTTGATGACAGTAAAATTGCCGCGATGGGTTTTTGTTTTGGTGGATTATGTTCGCTTGATTTAGCCAGAACAGGCGTCGACCTGAAAGGCGCGATCAGCTTTCATGGTTTGCTGGGTGCGCCGGGCAATACCGAGGGCAATATTATCAAGGCAAAGATTTTAGCCTTGCATGGGAATGATGATCCATTGGTTCCAGCTGAACAAGTGCTTGCCTTTGAGCGGGAGATGACGGCAGCCGGCGCTGACTGGCAGCTCCATGCCTTTGGCAATACCATGCACGCATTTACCAATCCGGCCGCAAATAATCCGGATTTTGGCACGGTCTATCAGCCTGATGCAGACAGGCGCTCTTGGTTGCTGATGGAAAATTTCCTGACTGAAATCTTTGCTTAACTATTAAAGCGTCAACACCTTCGACTCACTAACGACTATTTGCTATAATCTTTAAGCTTTTTAAGTCATCCAGTCGCGCTTAACGCAGGGAATCAGCAACGGTGCGCTTGTTTTTAGTCAATAGACCATGCCGGTAAATTGTAATCGGTACACAGTTTATATAGGGATCAATGTCAAACTTCGCAAAAGAAATTATTGCTGTTAATCTCGAAGACGAGATGAAACAGTCCTATCTCGATTACGCCATGAGCGTTATAGTTGGTCGAGCCCTTCCTGATGTCAGAGACGGCCTTAAACCAGTGCATCGCCGCGTGTTATATGCGATGAGTGAGTTAGGTAACGACTGGAATAAACCATACAAAAAATCAGCGCGTATTGTCGGCGATGTCATCGGTAAATATCATCCGCATGGCGATACCGCTGTTTATGACACGATGGTTCGCATGGCGCAGCCTTTTTCCATGCGCTACATGCTGATCGACGGGCAGGGCAACTTCGGCTCGGTCGATGGCGATCCGCCTGCCGCCATGCGTTATACCGAAGTGCGCATGGCGAAAATAGCCCATGAATTGCTGGCTGATCTTGATAAAGAGACGGTTGATTTTATCCCCAACTATGATGAATCCGAGACACAGCCCGAAGTATTGCCAACCCGTGTTCCGAATTTGCTGGTAAATGGTTCATCGGGTATTGCCGTTGGCATGGCGACCAATATACCCCCGCATAATCTGGCTGAAGTTGTCAGTGCCTGTCTGGCAATGATTGATAATCCTGATGTGACTGTTCATGACTTGATGGGCTATATTCCGGGACCTGATTTTCCTACGGCCGCCATTATTAACGGCGCGTCGGGTATTTATAATGCCTACACGACCGGGCGTGGCAAGATTTATTTACGTGCGCGTTGTCATTTTGAAGATATAGGCGATAGCAGCCGCCAAGCGATTGTTACTACGGAATTGCCCTACCAGGTAAACAAGGCCACTTTGCAAATTAAAATTGCCGATCTGGTCAAGGAGGGCAAGCTTGAAGGGATTTCCGCGATTCGTGATGAGTCGGACAAAGACGGCATGCGTTTGGTGATCGAGTTGCGCCGCGGTGAAATGGCGGAAGTTGTGCTGAATAATCTTTACAAGCAGACGCAATTCCAGACGGTATTCGGCATTAACATGGTCGCTTTGCTGGATGGACGCCCGCATTGCATGAGTCTTAAGGAGATAATCCGCGCGTTTATTGATCACCGGCGGGAAATTGTTACCCGCAGAACGATTTATCTGCTGCGTAAAGCCCGTGAAAGAGCTCACGTCCTGGAAGGTCTTGCGGTTGCTCTGGCGAATATTGATGAAATGATCGAATTGATCAAAACATCCAGTAACCGGGATGAAGCCAAGGAAGGCCTGTTGGCGCGGACCTGGAATGCTGGACTGGTTGCGTCCTTGCTGGAACGAGCCGATGCCGCTCGCTCCAGGCCCGATGATTTGGCTGTGGAATTTGGTATTCATGAGGGCATTTACCGGCTCTCTGAAACTCAGGCTCAGGCTATTCTTGATTTGCGCCTGCACCGCTTAACAGGCCTTGAGCAGGATAAAATAGTAAATGAATACAAACAGTTGCTTGAACAAATTGATGAGTTTCTGGCAATTCTGGGTAGTGATGTCCGGCTGATGGAAATTATCAGGGAAGAATTGGTTGCTATCAGGGAAGAATATTCAGACTCGCGCCGCACTGAAATTATGCAGAATCATTCAGACTTGTCCGATAGTGATTTGATTACTGAAGAAGATATGGTTGTTACCATGTCCCATGAAGGTTACGTTAAATCCCAGCCTTTGAGCGATTACAAAGCGCAACGCCGCGGCGGGCGAGGAAAATCAGCGACAGCTACTAAAGAATTGGATTACGTTGAAAAGCTGATCGTTGCCAATACCCACGATACTATTTTATGTTTTTCCTCGTTAGGTAAAGTCTATTGGCTTAAGGTGTATCAGTTACCTGTCGCCAGCCGGGCGGCGAGAGGCAAGCCTTTTGTTAATTTGTTGCCGCTGGATCAGGATGAAAAAATTAATGCTTTACTGCCTATTCGAGAATTTACTGAAAATAAATTTATTTTTATGGCAACTTCCGCCGGTACGGTTAAAAAGACCCCGTTAAGCGAATTCGAGCGTCAACGCGCCAGCGGTAAAATTGCCATCGATTTAAGGGAAGGCGATACCTTGGTCGGTGTAGCCGTAACTGACGGACAGCAAAACGTTTTATTGTTTGGCAGCACCGGTAAAGCTGTTTGCTTTAATGAAGAGGATGTGCGCTCCATGGGAAGAACTGCTTCCGGCGTGCGTGGTATGCGCTTACAGGAAGGGCAGAAAATTATTTCCCTGATTATTGCAAGCGAAGGTACGGTGCTGAATATTACCGAGAATGGTTATGGCAAGCGTACCAAGCTTGAAGAGTTTACCTGCCATAAACGCGGCGGACAGGGCCTGATTGCCATACAAACGTCCGAACGCAACGGTTCGGTGGTAGGCGCTGTATTGGTTAATGATAATGACGAAATCATGTTGATTACCGATGGCGGCACCCTGGTCCGTACCCGCGTTGATGGTATTTCGGTAGTCGGAAGAAATACCCTGGGCGTAACGATTATTCGATTAGATAAAAAAGAAAAAGTCATCGGTGTTGACAGGATTGAAGGATTGGCTGGCGAAGATGACGATGATAGCGTAGTTTATGCCGATAGTGTATCGGAAGCGGATGCGGTGTTGGACGATGATGCAGATTCAGACGATAGTACGGATAATGAAATGGAATAAGGTGAAGAACAAGTTTCGCTGGATGCCAAGACCCCTCTTCTAGTACGCGGCTAAGGTATTTCCATTTTATAAATTTAACCAAGAGAAAATTATGTCAAGAGTTTTTAATTTCAGCGCAGGACCGTCAGTATTCCCTGAGCCGGTTTTGCAGCAAGCGCAACAAGAAATGCTGGAATGGCGCGATAGCGGCATGTCAGTGATGGAAATGAGCCATAGAGGCAAGCATTTCTTGATGATTGCCGAAGAACTGGAAAGTGATTTAAGAAGTTTGATGGCCGTTCCTGATAATTATAAAGTGTTGTTTTTGCAAGGTGGCGCAACTGCACAGTTTTCATTGATACCGCAAAATATTTTGAATGGTAAAACCAAAGCTTGTTACATAAAAACAGGCGCGTGGTCAGAGAAGGCCATTAAAGACGCACAGAGTTATTGTGATGTAATCGTCAGCGCCAGTTCGGAAGATACAAATTTTACCTCTATCCCGGATGCATCCGCCTGGACGCTGGATGAGCAAGCAGCTTATTTGCACTATACCTCTAACGAAACCATCCATGGCGTGGAATTTCAGGAAGTACCCGATGCTAAAGGCTTGACGCTGGTATCGGATATGTCATCCAACATTTTATCGCGGAAGATTGATGTCAGTCAGTACGGGTTGATTTATGCAGGCACTCAAAAAAATATGGGTCCTGCGGGTGTTACCGTAGTTATCGTCAGAGACGATTTAACCGGTCATGCCGGTAAATCAACGCCTTCCGTATTTGACTATGCAAGCCAGGCAAAAAACCAATCGATGCTAAACACGCCTGCAACCTACAATTGGTATCTGGTTGGTCTGGTGCTCAAGTGGTTAAAAACTCAAGGGGGTGTTGAATCAATTGAGCAACGCAATATTGCCAAAGCGGCAAAACTTTATCACGCTATTGATCAATCGAATTTGTATTCCAATCCGGTTGCGCCGCCATTCCGTTCCCGCATGAATGTGCCGTTTATTCTGGCGGATGAAAGTTTGGACAAGCCATTTCTTGCGTCAGCGGAAGCGAATGGTCTGTTTGAGTTAAAAGGGCATCGTTCAGTGGGTGGCATGCGGGCAAGTATTTACAATGCCATGCCGGAGGCTGGCGTGCTGGCTTTGATTGAATTTATGGCTGAATTTGAACGTACGCATTAAATCAAGCAATAGACGAATACAGAGCGGTAATAATGTCATCAGTCACGCCCCTTTCTGAATTAAGAGATAAAATTGATGCAATCGATGAGCAGATCCTGCAGTTGATTAATCAACGTGCGTCTTATGCCGTGGAGGTTGCCAAAACTAAAATTGCTCAAGGCGAGCAAGGAACTTTTTATCGTCCGGATCGGGAGTCATTGGTTTTAAGACGGATTATTGAGTTAAATCAGGGCCCGTTATCTGATCATACCGCTACGCGTTTTTTTAGAGAGCTAATGTCCGCTTGTTTAGCGCTTGAAAAGCCGATGGATATCGCTTTTTTAGGTCCTGAAGGCACTTTTACTCAGCAGGCCGCTTACAAACACTTTGGGCATGCCGTTAACACGGTCCCGGTTACAACAATAAACGAGATATTTAGCGTTGTCGAGCTTAGCCATTGCCAGTTTGGCGTGGTTCCGGTCGAGAATTCCACTGAGGGTGTCATTAGCCATACATTGGACAGATTTTTAACATCACCGCTGAAAATATGCGGTGAAGTTGAAATCAGAGTCCATCAAAACCTGATGGGACACGCAACCAGCCTGACAGAAATTGCCGAGGTTTTTTCTCATCAGCAATCACTGGCTCAGTGCCGGCATTGGCTGGACAAGCATTTACCGGATGCCCGGCTCACTGCTGCCAGCAGCAATGCCGAGGCGGCGCGATTAGCATCCGTTAATAAACGAAGCGCTGCGATTGCGGGTATTGTTGCGGCTGAAGTTTATAATTTATCGATTATTGAAAAAAATATTGAGGACGAGTCGAATAACACTACCCGATTCATGATTATTGGGCAACAATCTCCATCTTCTACGGGCAACGATAAAACCTCACTGGTGGTATCAACCGGTAATCAGCCTGGAGCATTGCATAAAATACTTGAGCCTTTTGCAAAATTTGGCATAGGCATGACCAATATTGAATCCAGACCATCGCGTCAGGGTTTATGGGAGTATGTTTTTTTTATAGATATAGAAGGCCATAGCGAAGATAAAGGTGTCGCCCAGGCTTTAGAAATGGTTAAAGACAGCGTTAACATGTTCAATTTATTGGGTTCTTATCCCAAAGCTGTTCTATAGACTGTTTTCTTTCTCAATTTATTCACGCTGCTCTGATACTAAAATCACCCTATTTAAATTCCATGAATAACAACGGTAATATTTACAATCTTGCGACAGCGGGTGCGCAGCGGCTTATTCCGTATAAAGCAGGCAAGCCGATTGAAGAGCTCGAGCGGGAACTGGGGCTTACCCAGGTTATCAAGCTGGCTTCCAATGAGAATCCTTTAGGTCCTGGAAAAAAGGCCTTGGCAGCTATTCAGGCCGCTTTGCCATCTTTGGCTCTATATCCCGATGGCAGCGGCTTTACGCTTAAACTGGCATTAGCTGAAAAATATGACGTCGATGTGAGTCAGATAACACTGGGCAATGGCTCTAATGAAATTCTGGAGTTGGTAGCCAGGGCGTTTTTAACTCCGGAGCATGAAGTTGTTTTTTCTCAGCATGCCTTTGCCGTATATCCTATAGTTACTCAAGCCGTAGGCGCTACAGCAGTAGTTGCGCCGGCATTAAATTATGGTCACGACTTGAATGCTATGCTGCAAGCTGTAACCGGAAAAACCCGGCTGGTGTTTATCGCTAATCCCAATAATCCAACAGGTACTTTGTTAAGCCAGGCGGATATTGAGCGTTTTATTGGCGCATTGCCTGACACTTGCGTATGCGTGCTTGACGAAGCGTATTTTGAATTTGTTGGCGGCGATGAGTCAATCAATTCTATCGATTGGTTAAAAAAATTTCCTAATTTATTGATTACAAGAACTTTTTCTAAGGCCTATGGATTGGCCGGCTTGCGCATCGGTTATGGTTTGTCCAGTCCGGAGCTTGCCGATATTCTTAACCGGGTGCGGCAGCCTTTTAATAATAATTCGCTGGCGTTAGCAGCGGCACAAGCGGCTTTGTGCGATGACGAGCATTTGCAGCAAACCATTGCCGTGAATGCTCAAGGTATGCAGCAACTAACTAAAGGTTTTATAGATCTGGGTCTGGAATGGATTCCCTCGGCGGGAAATTTTGTTTTGCTGGATTTGAAACAAGCGGGACAGCCCGTTTATGAGGCCTTGTTACGTAAAGGGGTTATTGTCAGACCCGTGGGTGTGTATGAGTTGCCTAATCATTTACGCATTAGCATAGGTACAGAGGCGGAAAATCAACTTTTTCTCCAGGCGTTAACCGATACGCTGGCTAATGTTTAACCGGCTTTGTATTATCGGCGTTGGCTTGATCGGCGGTTCAATCGCCCGCGCCGCCAGACAAAATGGATTAAGCAAAAGCATTGTTGGTTATGGCCGCCAGCAGGATATGCAAAATCTGGCAACTGCAAAACGGCTAGGTGTTATTGACAACTATTATTTGCAGATAGAGCAAGCCTTGCAAGGTGCAGACTGCGTAGTCATTGCCACGCCTGTTGCCTCTGTCGAAAGCATTTTTGCATTGCTTAAGCCGTTTTGGTCGGAACATACCATTTATACAGACGTAGGCAGCACCAAGGGCAGTATTGTTTCAGCCGCGCAACGGGTTTTCGGAAATGTTCCCGATAATTTAGTGCCGGCTCATCCCATTGCCGGGGCGGAACAAAGCGGTGTAGAGGCGTCCTTGGATGATTTGTTCCTGAATAAGCGCCTTATTATCACTCCGCTTGATAATACACGAGCGGAAGCCTTGCATAAAATTCAATGTTTCTGGGAGCGGTGCGGGTCTGTGGTATCGGTGATGGATGTAAAACGCCATGATGCGGTGTTGGCGGCAACCAGCCATTTGCCGCATATTCTTGCCTTTGCTCTAGTGGATATGCTGGGTCACAAGGATGAACAGGGTGAAATTTTTAAATACGCGGCAGGCGGCTTTAGAGACTTTACACGGATTGCATCCAGCGATCCGGCAATGTGGCGGGATATCTGTTTCGCCAATAAAAATAAAATAATCCCTCTGATTCAACAAACAAAGGACCAACTGGATAAAATACAGCGCTTGCTGGAAAATGATGACGGCCAGCAGCTTTTAGCAATCTTTGCGTATGCCAACACTGCACGGCAACGCTTTCTCAATCAGTTTGAAGGAAATATGTCAAAATCAATCACATTTCAAGTCCAGCCAGGGGGCAAGTTACAAGGTGAAGCGCGAGTGCCGGGAGATAAATCCATATCGCATCGATCAATTATGCTGGGTTCGTTGGCTGAAGGCATTACTAACGTTAAAGGCTTTCTTGAAGCCGAGGATGCTCTGGCGACTTTACAGGCATTTCGTGACATGGGCGTGGAAATTGATGGCCCGGTTAATGGCTGTCTGACTATTCATGGTGTTGGCAAGAATGGTTTAAAAGCGCCTAAAAATGAGCTGTATCTTGGCAACTCGGGTACATCCATGCGTCTGTTGAGCGGATTATTGGCGGGGCAGCCGTTCAATTCAGTGTTGACTGGCGATAAGTCTTTATCCGGAAGGCCGATGAAGCGTGTCACTGAGCCGCTGGCGGCGATGGGCGCCGATATAAAAACCACTGAAAAGGGGACTGCTCCGCTATATATTACCGGCAAGTCAGGGCAGTTGAAGGGTATAGATTATGTTATGCCAATGGCAAGCGCACAAGTAAAATCCTGTTTGTTGCTGGCGGGCATGTATGCCGAAGGCGAAACCAGCGTCACTGAACCAGCGCCGACACGCGATCATACTGAACGAATGCTGTCCGGATTTTCCTATCCCGTCAAAAAAGAAGGCAGCAAAGTTACTGTTACGGCTAATGGGCATTTAAGCGCGGCGGATATTGATGTGCCGAGCGATATTTCCTCGGCGGCATTTTTTTTAGTCGGAGCGTCGATTGCCCCCGGTTCTGATTTGTTATTAAAACATGTGGGCATTAATCCTACTCGTACCGGTATTATTGATATTCTCAGATTGATGGGTGCAAACATCGAAGTGCTTGATGCGCGCATTGTCGGCGGCGAGCCGGTTGCTGATCTTCATGTTGTCTACAGTCCTCTAAAAGGAATTGATATTCCCGAGGAATTAGTGCCATTGGCTATTGATGAATTTCCTGTGTTGTTTATTGCGGCAGCCTGTGCAAATGGACAAACCCGGTTAAGCGGCGCGGAAGAGCTTAGAGTTAAGGAGTCTGACCGTATTCAGGTCATGGCGGATGGCTTGCAAATATTGGGCGTGGACGCGCGACCGACTGCGGATGGTATGATTATTCAAGGCGGTTCAATAGGCGGTGGCGTAGTAACATCACATGGCGATCATCGCATTGCCATGTCTTTTTCGATTGCTGGATTGCGCGCCGATGCCCAGATCACTGTTCTGGATTGCGCCAA
This sequence comes from Methylobacter sp. KS41, assembly GCA_002862125.1. Classification (GTDB taxonomy): domain Bacteria; phylum Pseudomonadota; class Gammaproteobacteria; order Methylococcales; family Methylomonadaceae; genus Methylobacter_C. The sequence goes on from PHSP01000003.1 coordinate 1,551,084, forward strand.
TGTGAATACATCCTTTCCCGAGTTTAAAGATCTGGTTAGGCGTCTGGGTTTGGCTTTGGCTTTGGTCTGCGAGGAATCCTGATGCCTATCCCTGTCTTGACTATTGATGGTCCTAGTGGCGCCGGCAAAGGCACAGTCAGCCGGTTGGTGGCAAAAAAACTGGGCTGGAACTATCTGGACAGCGGTTCAATTTACCGTTCTTTGGCTATTGCCTTGCAGCAGACGTCCGCCGGCTTGAAAAATGTAACCGAGATTGTTAGGGTTGCGCAAGCCATGGCGTTAGACTTTGAGTGCGGCGATGAGTTGATCGTTAAGCTCAACGGCGAAGATATAACCGGCCGGTTAGGGCTTGAAAGCACAGGCAGCGCCGCTTCACAAATTGCCGCTCTGCCAGAGGTTCGCCGGGTGTTATTACAGAAGCAGCAAGATTTCAGGCGGCTTCCGGGATTGGTTGCTGATGGCCGTGATATGGGCACAGTCGTTTTTCCAGATGCTGAAAATAAGGTGTTTTTAACGGCCAGCGCAGAAAAAAGAGCTGAAAGACGATATAAACAGTTGATGGAAAAAGAAATTGATGTTAATCTTGCAGAATTAATAAAAGAAATAGATGCGCGTGACCGCCGCGATATGGAACGAGAAGCCGCTCCATTAGCTATGGCGGCGGGTGCGCTTTATATTGATACTTCCGACATGACTATAAATGCCGTGGTTGAAGAAGTTCTGAATTTAATCCGTTAAGGATTTTTGTCTGGCCGCATTATGTAATTGTGGTTTTTTTTAACTTTGATAAAGAAAAGGTTTGTTCGAGTTTCGACAAACTTGGGAAATAATAAAATGAGCGAAAGCTTTGCTGCATTACTCGAAGAAAGTTTAACCAAGACCAAAATGAGTCCTGGTGCCATGTTGATGGGTACAGTGATTGATATCGAAAATGATATGGTTATCGTCAGTACACATTCAAAATCCGAAGGCGTCATTCCGAAATGGCAGTTTCTAAACAACGATGGTGAAATAGAAGTTGCGATTGGCGATGAAATTGAAGTTGCCCTGGACTTATTTGAAGACGGTTTAGGCGCTACCCTTCTTTCCCGAGATAAAGCGAAGAAAAACAAAGCTTGGTCCGAACTTGAAACAGCATTTGAAAAAGAAGCGACTATTATTGGCCGAATTACCGGTAAGGTTCGCGGAGGTTTCACTGTGTCGGTTGGGGCGTTGCGCGCCTTTTTGCCGGGCTCTCTGGTTGATGTTCGTCCAATCAGGGATACGACTTTCCTTGAAAATCGTGATCTGGAATTTAAAGTTATAAAAATCGACCAAAAACGTAATAACGTCGTTCTGTCCCGTCGCGCAGTAGTAGAAAAAGAATACAGCGCGGAAAGAGAAGAATTGTTGAAAACACTGGAAGAAGGCGCAGTTGTTACCGGTGTTGTTAAAAATCTGACTGATTACGGCGCATTCATCGATTTGGGTGGTATTGACGGTCTTTTACATATTACCGATATGGCATGGCGTCGCGTTCGTCACCCGTCCGAGTGTGTTGAAATAGGTCAGGAAATTAAAGTTAAAGTCCTTAAATACGACAAAGACAAAAATCGTGTTTCTCTGGGCATGAAACAAATGGGTGAAGATCCATGGCAAAATATCGCTCGTCGTTACCCGGCTGGAACCCGTGTTTTTGGAAAAGTTAACAATCTGACCGATTATGGTTGCTTTGTTGAGATTGAAGAAGGCGTCGAAGGTTTAGTTCATGTTTCTGAAATGGATTGGACTAACAAAAACGTTAACCCATCCAAGCTCGTCCAGTTAGGTGAGGAAGTTGAAGTGATGGTCCTGGAAATCGATGAAGAACGCCGTCGTATTTCTTTAGGCATGAAACAATGCAAAACCAATCCCTGGGATGAATTTGCAGCAACACATAACAAAGGCGATAAAATCTCTGGAAAAATCAAATCCATTACTGATTTTGGTATTTTTATCGGCCTTGACGGCGGTATTGACGGTCTGGTTCACATGTCTGATATTTCCTGGGCAGATGATGGTGAAGCATCGGTTCGCGAGTTCAAAAAAGGTGATGAACTGGAAACGGTTATACTTGCAGTTGATTCTGAACGTGAGCGTATTTCATTAGGCATCAAACAGCTTGAACAGGATCCATTCCAAAACTTTTTGGCAACTCACGAAAAGGGAAGTTTGGTAAAAGGGATAATTAAGGAAGTCGATGCCAAGGGTGCGGTTATCACTTTAGCCGACAATGTTGAGGGTTATTTACGCGCTTCCGAGATCCAGCGTGATCGAGTTGAGGATGCTCGCACTTTATTGAAAGAAGGCGATGAACTTGAAGCCAAATTTATTGGTGTAGATAAGAAAAGCAAATCAATCTCCCTGTCAATTAAAGCGAAAGAACAAGACGAAGAAACTCATTCAATTAAAGATCATTCTCAGCAATCAGTCGGCACGCCAACATTCGCTGACATTTTTAAGCAAATGGAAAAATAAAGGCCTTGATGGGGGTGTGTTAATAAGCATGCCCTCTGATTTTTTATTTTCATAGGATAGAATGTGACAAAATCAGAATTAATTGAAGCACTTGCCAAAAAACAGCCGCATCTGGCACTGAAAGATATAGAACTAGCGGTAAAATGCATCATTGAAAAAATGAACCAGGCATTATCTTCCGGTGATAGAATTGAGATCAGAGGTTTCGGCAGTTTTTCGTTGCATAAGCGACCTCCTCGCATCGGGCGAAATCCAAAAACGGGTGAATCCGTGGCTTTGGCCGAAAAGCATGTTCCACATTTTAAACCAGGTAAGGAATTACGCGATCGGGTCGATTCCGCAAGTAATAATTGTGAAATAATGGGCTAATCACCAATCGACGCAAGGCTAAAGTTGATAGAACAGATCAGGTTCATCACATTCTGTAATTCCAGTTATTGCCTTGTATTTTTCATCCTCTGTTTTATCCCCTAGGCACAGCTTTCATTAACGCTATAGCCCGCCTTAGAATTTGCGGGCATAACTCCTTAACGGTGTTTTTCATTTTATACCTTTGAAATTTGACTTGGCTTAGCTGAGAAAACATATTTCAATCAGATATATCCACCTCCCAGTAGCAGCTATTCTATTGCTAGCTTTTGAATTCTTCATTGATTAACATCAAGATAGAACTATTTTCCGGCAACATTTTTTAAATACGACTTGTTTTGTTTGGATTGGTTATATGATATATTCCTATTTAATGAGAATTATTATTAATTGATTGGTTAATTTTAGGTCTCGCAGGCTTCCAATACACTTTAAAAGCAAGGCTGAATTGATGTCGATGAGCTTAAAAAATCTGATAGTAGGTGACAGGGGAAAGATAGTCGGCTTTGAACAGGCAGGAAAGGCTTATCGAAAACGATTACTTGCGATGGGGTTAACCCCTGGTACGCAATTTAGTGTTACCCGGTTTGCTCCTATGGGCGATCCGGTTGAAATTAAATTGCGTGGCTTTTCGTTAACCCTGCGTAAACAAGAAGCGGCTATATTATTGATAGAGAAGCTGTGATGAAAACTGATTTTACGGTTGGTGTTGTTGGTAATCCTAATTGCGGGAAAACAACTCTTTTTAATGTCCTTACCGGCTCCAGGCAGCATGTGGGTAATTGGCCGGGCGTAACCGTTGAAAAAAAGACCGGTGATTATTCTTATGCGAATAAACTTATTGAATTGGTTGATTTACCAGGCACTTATTCATTAGAGGCGGCGGATGATCAGGTTTCTTTGGATGAGAAAGTTGCCCGGGATTATGTTGCATCCAGGGAAGCCGACTTAATTATCAATATTGTTGATGCTTCTAATATAGAACGAAATCTTTATTTAACGTCGCAACTTATTGAAATGCGCGTGCCAATGATATTAGTGCTCAATATGATGGATGCGGTTAAACAACGCGGTATTAAAATAGATTGCGATTTTTTAGCTGCGCAACTGGGTTGCCCGGTTATTCCAATTACGGCATCTACCAGGTTAGGCATTAGCTCATTAAAAGCGCAAATCAACAGTGCAGCCGTTACTAAGCCAGTTCCATCAGTAAATATCAAATATGCAGCAGCTTTAGAACAAGCCATCGATGACATTTCAACCAAGTTGGTTGAAACAGCAAATGAGCGCCAGTGCGATTTACGCTGGCTGGCTGTCAGGTTATTAGAAGACGATACGCTGGCCAAACAATTTGCTGGCAGAGCCGTGATACCGGCAGTTGCCGAGTTGCAGCGCAGGGTAGAAATTGAAACAGAAGATGAAATAGATATTCTTGCAGCGGATGCCCGCTATGGGTTCGTCAATGAACTGATTCAGGGCGCTGTTTGCAGACTCAATGAAGTGAGCAGGCACACTACTGAAAAAATCGACCGCATCGTTTTAAATAGGATTTTGGGAATTCCAGTATTTTTGCTGGTTATGTATGCAATGTTTATGTTTACCATAAACATTGGCAGTGCTTTTGTGGATTTTTTTGATCAATCGGTAGGAGCGTTATTGGTCGATGGTTTGAGCTTGGTGCTTTCAGATATGTATTTTCCGGAATGGTTGATTGTCCTGATTACCAAGGGCGCCGGAGGCGGCATTCAGGTTGTGGCTACCTTTATTCCCATTATTGGCTTTTTATTCATGTTTTTATCGGCCCTGGAAGATTCCGGTTACATGGCCAGAGCGGCCTTTGTCATGGATAGATTCATGCGCATGATCGGTTTACCGGGAAAATCCTTTGTGCCGATGATAGTCGGTTTTGGTTGTAACGTGCCGGCCATCATGGCAACCCGAACGCTTGAAAATCAACGAGACAGGATTCTTACCAACCTTATGAATCCCTTTATGTCTTGCGGCGCAAGATTACCTGTTTATGCTTTGTTTGCGGCCGCCTTTTTTCCGGTTGGCGGCCAGAATCTGGTTTTTGGCTTATATTTATTGGGCATTGCGGTCGCTGTATTAACGGGTTTGATAATGCGTCATACCTTATTTAAAGGCGAGTCAGCGCCCTTTATTATGGAATTACCCGCTTACCATTTGCCGACTTTACACGGGGTTTTTATCAGAACCTGGGATAGGCTCAAATCCTTTTTGTTCAATGCGGGCAAGGTGATTGTACCGATGGTGATAGTATTAAACTTTCTTAATGCATTGGGTACAGATGGCAGTTTTGGACAGGAAAATAGCAATAAATCCGTATTAAGTGAAATCGGACGAGGGTTAACTCCCGCGTTTAAACCCATGGGCATTGAAAAAGATAACTGGCCTGCAACAGTTGGTATTTTCACGGGTGTTTTAGCTAAAGAGGCTGTTGTCGGAACTCTCGACGCCTTATATGGCCAGCTTACAACGCAATCAGCACCGCCGGATGAAAAAGCGTCGTTTAATCTTAAAGATGCATTACTGGCCGCTTGTTCGACCGTGCCTGAGAACTTAAGCGCTATTGCAGATAATCTTTTGGACCCGCTCGGGCTTAATATTGGTCCGGTTGATGATTTAGCCTCGGCAGCCAGCGAGCAGGAGGTTAAAACGGATACTTTTTCAGCTATGCAGCATAGTTTTGATGGTAAAGCGGGAGCTTTTGCTTATTTGTTGTTTATTTTATTGTACGCGCCCTGTGTCGCAGCAACAGCGGCTATTTATAGAGAAACTAATGTCGGCTGGACCTTCTTTGTGGTGCTCTGGACAACCGGCATTGCCTATATGACAGCTACCATTTCTTATCAAGCAATAACTTATAGCCAACATCCTGAATATTCCCTGGTTTGGATTAGCGGATTAATCAGCGCTTTTTTATTGGTTTTAGCGGGGTTATGGCTAACAGGAAAAAACACGTTTGCAAAACACAGCCAGGGATCGATAAATGATTTTATCTGATTTGCGAAGTTATTTAAAACAACAGCATCGAGTTGCGTTAGCTGATTTGGTTAATCATTTTAATATGGATGCCGATGCCTTGCGCGGTATGCTGGGCAAATGGATAAGCAAAGGCAATGTTCGCAAATTACCGCTGGAAACTTCCTGCGGGACAAGTTGCTGCAAATGTGATCCTGCTTTGACTGAGCTCTATGAATGGATAGAAAGATAAAAAACCTGGATTTATAAAAACGGATATCGCCCGCCCAGCTTTTTATCAATTGAAATTAATCGCGCTGAATAAATTTTAATAGCCATTCGACCTATTACTGACTTTTTACTCTAAAAAACAAATAAATAACAAAACGTAAGCATATCAAGCCCGGCTTTATGGTAAAATTGCAACATTGCCCCGATAGCTCAGCAGGATAGAGCGGTCCCCTCCTAAGGGACAGGCCGGTGGTTCAAATCCGCCTCGGGGCACCAAACAGGCGTTTAAACAAATTCAACGAAGTACAAAAACCCACAAGTTATCTGGCTTAGCGGGTTTTTTCATTGTCCAACGAAATGCAATAGGGTTTGTGTAGGTAGCATGAGCTTGAAAAGTAGATTGGCAATACTTAAATTGACCTTGCCTAAAACATCACATCACAAGATTTTGATCGTTGGGTACTGCGTATCAAGAATGATCAGAATTAATGTTTAAATTCAAAAGAACACGCATTTTGCAGTGGTAATGTTTAATTGGTGGCATATTCCCCAAGATCAATTAACCTTGAACAATTTCGCGTTTTTCCTGGCTTCCAATATAATCTGTCATGATGATTCCATCGAAGATAATCAGTGCCTTTAAGGTTGGATTGGTTTTTAAAGTAAGAGGATAATTTACAAACAATTTAGCTTTGTGTCGTCTTTTGAGTGCCAGTCTTTATTTTAACCACAAGTTATTGATACGGGTGGATTAAAGAGACGCTTAGGACAAACCGTTTTCTTGGATAGATAATACCCCATGACTGATCTCATCTTCAATTTTCTTCCTGGCTTTTTTAGCGACTTACTTGGAATACCCATCAGCAATAACCCGCGAGTCGTTATCAATCTGGTTGCCGTCTTGCTGCTTTTATTTTTGGGTTGGTATGTCGTGCAAGCCGTTCGGGCGCTATTTCGCCTTGGACTTGCCGTGCGGGATTTAGAAAAAGTCCGCCAGCAAAAGACTAATGACGAGATCGTCACCAAGGATGATCTTCAGCAGGTGTTCAGGACTGCTTTTTTCGCTAGCGTTTGGAATAGTTTCCGCGACACACTGCATGAGCAATACGACTATCAAGACGGACAAAAGCGGTTGGTGCGTATTCGCTCCACGGTGCCCGCCGAAACTGTATTCAGCCCGCAATCGCTGGTGGATGCCCGGTTGAATGTCGAGTTTTTCAAGCATCTACCGGGCATCTTAACTGGCATTGGTATCATCGGCACTTTCTATGGGCTGATTAACGGCATTCAACATTTCGATCCTTCGTTACTGGCTAAAGCGAAAACCGATCCCGCGCAAATGGACAAACTGTTCGTCGGGCTGAAAGTCCTGTTTGATGAAGTCCAAGGCGCGTTCATCGCCTCGTTCTTTGCGATTGGTACGGCGATGGTGATAACTGTGCTGGAGAAATTTCTACTCAATGTCTGCTACCGCAAGCTGGAGCAACTTTGCCGGATACTGGACGAGCTTTATGAGAGCGGAGTGGGCGAGGACTATCTCGCCTCATTGGTTAAATCTTCTGCGGAAAGTGCGACGCAAACGGCGCAACTAAAACAGAGCCTGGTGACGGAACTGTCCGAATTGCTACGGGACTTGAACGCGCAGCAGATCAAGCAATCGGAAGTGCTTGGGAGCTTACTTTCGGCGAAAATTCAAGAGCATATAGACGCCAGCGAACATCATGGCGAACGGTTTCGCACAGAACTGAAGGATGGGTTGGCTGATATTGGCAAGACCGTCGCCGGAGTCGCTGGTGGACAAGGTGAGACGGTGACGGGAATGTTAGAACACTTGATCCACACCTTCTCGGCCAATATCCAGAGTACCTTCGGCGACCAGATGCAAGGTCAGGCTGAAATGATGAATACGGCTGTCACCTCAATGGCGGAGATGCAAACCGGCTTCAACCCATCTTCGTGAATTCTACTGATAATTTCTTGTTATTTCAATAAGTTAAAATTTTAATTTATCTCAAATGGCACTACATATTTTTTCTTATCAATAATCGTCTTACATTTACCTATCAGGTCAGGTTTGATACTTAAGGCTGCGTATAGTTGTTTTTGGCGTGTTTCGGCTTGGGTTGTTGTGCGCAGGTGAATGGTCTTATTATCCTCTGTCGGCAAGGTAATCGTGAGGCGTTGTTGGGTCGACATAATGTTGCGTATGCTGTCCCAGCTTAAATGGATACCCTGCTGCTTGAGTTGATAGCGCAGGGTATGCACCAGATGGTAGGCCATTAAAGTAATGAACAAGTGTCCGGTGACGCGTTCTTCTTTATGGTGGAAAACTGGACGTAAGCCGAGGTCGGTTTTCAAGCTTCTGAACGTGGCTTCGATCTCGGTCAGCATGATATAGGTTGACCACAATTGTTCTTCCGACCAGTCCGGAGTAGTGGTTCTCAGGCAGTAAACTCCGCAGTGCCGGTCTTTTTGTTCACTTTTGGGTTCACGCTGCCATTCAATACGGATGGCGTTGTTTTTCGCGTCATCAGCAATGACTTCAATGCGGTAGTCTTGCGCGACGCGGCTGTTTTTTTCGCGCAGCCGGCCAATGCGTTCGAGTATTTTCGCGTAGTTTTTGATCGTGCCTTTTTTGTCCAAACCGGCATGGAGCTTGTCGAGCCCCTCTTCCAGACGAACGTGGAAGCGGTTGCGGATGGCCTGTTCTTTTTTGGCTTTTTGATCGGAGTGGCAATAGAGCCGGGTTTCCCCGGTTTCTGCATCGATTGTGCGGTAAACGCTGACTTTGCTCTGTCCGGTTTCCCTAACCAGTACGGCATTATCCTGGTCTCTGGGATCTTGTAGGTAGCGTTCCCGGCTGACCACCAGGTAAAGATAACCGCGCGCGCTTAACCAGGCGAGATTGTCAGCGCTGGCAATGCCGGCATCCATGATAATGACCGGTTTTTCTCCGGCTAATGGATTTTTCCCCTGCAGACCGTCCAGCATCAGCGCCAACGTGGCGGGCTCGCTGGCGTTGCCTGGAAAGACCTGGCTGCTGAGCGGGAAGCCATTGCCATCCAGAACCAGACCTAAGGTCACCAATGGGCAATCACGGCGTTTTTCTTTGGAGCGGCCGAACCGGGCCTTGGGGTTTTGGGCGCACTGGCCTTCAAAATAGGTGTTGGTCAAGTCGTACAAGACGATGCTCCGGTTTAAATCGAATAAGGTCTGCTCCTGAGCACCCAGAAAAGTTTCCAGCGCCGACTGGTGTTTGAGCAACTTATCGCTGATGGTGTACAGGCGCGTCAGACTGGTGCTGCCGTAGTCATGATCAAGCAGTTCACCCAGGCCGGTACGCGCTTGCAGCCAGTCATGGGTCTGCAGTTCGCTGCCGGGTGAAATCATGCGCCCTATGATGCTGCCCAATGCCGCCGCGGCATCGATTTTGTTAAAGCCCAGTGCGGCAAGCTTCTGATCCAGCTGCAACTGCATGACCGCATGCAACGCCAACGTTTCCCCGCCGATGCTGCGGGCTTGATGGGCTTCGATATGATTAATGCCGACACTATGATAATCCTGCCCGGGCGTCGCTGCCGCCACCGGTTGCGCCAGTTTCGCGATGATGAGGTCGCTATAGCGCACGGCGGCGGCCTCCAGAAGTTGACCGGCATCATCCTCTAAATGAAACAACTCGTCTTGGCGCGGCGCTGAGCCTTGCAGAAGCTGTTCAATTCTGGCCGCAAGCAAGGGCCAGTGCGCGGGCTCAATGGCAAAGTCTTTGCCCAGATTGAGTAGCGTACGTTGCTTGACTTGTGTTCCCTCACGCACGGATTCAACGATCCGATAGGTATAGGAATCTTCGCCATGATCCGCTGTTTTGGTTTTGGTTCTTCGAATATACATGGCTCTAGCATGGGCGCTATTCCGGAAAAAATCAAGATGCAAACCTAAATGGATGGCACTACAAGAGAGAGCGAAAAATGAGCATTGATTTTAAAGGGTTTTTTCGAAATGAAAACCGCCGGTAACCAAAAATCAATAACTTAGGGAGACTGGAGTCACGAAGATGGGTCAAGACGCTGCTGCAAGACTTGCGCGAATCAGGCAAGTTAGAGCGCGAAGACTTGACGACCAAAATCACCTCTTTAGTCGGGACGCTTGAGGCGCAGCAAGGCAAGCTTGAAAGTCAGATGACTGCCTTCATTGAAGCAATCCAAACCCAGATTGGCGCGAGTCAGCAGGAAACCATGGTCCAAGTGCGGGAGAGTCTACACGAGATTCATGACTCGGTTAGCAATCTCCTCGCCGATATGGAGAAGGAACGACGGGCTATCGTAGACACAGAGCGGGATCTTCATCGTCAATTTACCGACACATCAAACCAACTCGTGCTGGATATGGACAAACACATCCGTAATTTAGTTGAAGAAATTGGGAAAACGGTTGTCGCTCTTAACAACAATGTTACGGCTCTGGATAATACCTCCATCGCCGCCATCAAGGGCATGGACGAAGGCGCTGCTCGGATTTCCCTGGCGACTGACCATTTTGCCAAGGCTGGGAATGTTGTTAGCGGAGTGATGCAACAGGCCGAGATGGTTTCATCTCAACTTTCCGGCAGCGCCGGTTCATTGGCCCAAGCGTCCAAAGCCCTGGAGAGCCAATTGAGCCAATATGCCGTCACGCGGGATGCTCTCGCCCGAATGGTCGCCGAAATGAACGTAATGCTAGAGCGGGCCAAACAGGAGGCTGGAGTAAACCAGCAAATCGTTGAGGACATGCGCCGTATGGTGGCGAGCTTTGGCGTACTCAAAGACGATATGGACGAATTCGTGGACAGCGTTTCCAAATTGCTTGCCGAAACAATGACCAAGTTCAGACAGGACATGGGAACCCATAACGCGGAATTCCACATACATCATGCCGATATGCTTAACCAGGTAGCTTCAGCTTATGAACCCTTGGCGGCATCTATTGGCGGTCTCACAGAAATGATCGCCAAAACAAGGAGGAGCTGATGCTCTCGCGTGGCATCCGCACTCCGCGTGCTAAGGAAGAAGGCGAAAAGCCGTTCTGGATTTCTTACGCCGACCTGATGACAGCAATGATGATGCTGTTCCTCATCGTGATGACTTTTTCCTTAGTTATTATCACTAATCCAGGGCCGGAGCTGGATCATCTTAAAAAAATCCAGCAAATCTGCGATCAGATCAAAACAGCGGCCAAGGATGTCCAAGGCGTCACTGTCGATTGCATCAACAACCGCATCGATTTTGGTGTTCAAGCTCAATTTGGCAACAACGATTCCAAACTATCCGATAATGCCAAACAAAAACTGCGCGAATTTGTGCCCATCTTGCTGGCTGTGGCCCGCAAAGACCTGGGTAAACTGCTCAAGCGCGTGGTAGTGGAAGGCTACGCCTCGCCGACCGGCAGTTATTTGCTCAATATCCAATTGAGTATGCGCCGCGCCGAGACCGTTTTGTGCAGCCTGTTTGATGCACCAAAACCCTACGAAATACCATTGTCCATCGCGGATAAACAGATGGTGCGTGACCTCTTTCTAGTGGGTGGCTACAGTTTCAATAACGGGCAGGGAAAGTCGGTGGCAGAAATGCGGCGGGTAGAATTCAAATTGGATTTTTTGGGTTTTGAAGAGCAAGTACCTTCGACAAAACTAAGCAGTATCGATAATTTTGGGCAGTGCCAATGAAGCGTCAGGATAGAAATCAGCCATATGGCGGTTTGTGAGTAAAACAGTGCGATACCTAAACCGCTTTAACCAATACATCAGGGAGTATGAAAAAATCTACCCTTTGCCCCGGTTGGAAAATTCCATCCAACATATGGAAGCGGTAAGTAAACAGATTGAGGAAAAGTTGAAAGATGCGGCCATGGGAGAGCCTAACCCGGAATTGGTGCAGCAGACCATCCAAAAGTTTTTCCGCTGGGCGGTAAAGCCATCAAGCGAAAATTTCAGTTGGCTGGAAGTCGCTTTATTGTGCCGTGGATTGTTAGTCGATATTCCAAAATACGGCTCGTTGATAAAATCCGGACATGACGTTAAGGATTTGCTAAGGAAATTTTTTCCCCAGTATGAAAGCTCGATGTTGAGCGCCTATCCATGGCAAGGCTTACTTAATGCCTATTTGAACGCTTCCCCTCGCCAAAATCCAGTGCTTGATGAAAACTGGCAAGAGTTGCGGACGTTTTTGGAAAACACGCTGGAGAAGGTCGCCATGCAATCGAGTTTCAAACCACGCTGGCTGGAGGCGCTCATCTGCCATCGAATTGTGCTTACGGAAAATGCGACGCAGAGTCTGGCGATAGATGCCTTGCAGGGCCGAATGGAAAGAGTTGATCGCATCGCCCGCGAGGTGAACATACCATCAACGAGCTGGTTTTGGCCCGAGTTGCTGATGTCTCAAGTTGAAGCTATCACCGCTTACCCTGACGAGCAATTCAAACCGGCTATCGACCTGATTTTGCCTCAATTACAAGATCGCAAGGAGTGTTTGGACGATGGACTGGCGCGGATACTTAACCGCTATGCCAAGTGCGCCAGTTTGGAGTCGCAACAAGAACTCGAATCCATGTCGATTTCCCGTTGGAAAAATCCTTCTCTGGAGAAACAGCGTAATTGGGAGAGAGTAACCCCAGAAGCCAAGCGGATGGTGCAGCGTTGGCTTGCGCAGAAAGATATTTACGACATATTAGGGAAGCTTGTTGAGGACAATCGGCGATATGAGTTCTGGCTACAATTTCTGGATCAAATTGAGTATACCTTCGTTTGGCTTGGAAAAGACGCACGAGAGTCTTTCCCGGATCTTTTGCATAATCGTCAAGATCGGTGCGCCGTGCTGAATCATTCCGGAAAGCCCGACAACAATGTCATCATGATGAAAATACGGGATGTGTTCATTACCGAATCTGGCGCTAGAGCGGGTGGAAAGTGCTGGGCATATCGAGAGGAAAAAATGCGGCCACTACTCCAAAGATCAAGTCTTAGTTACGATTTCTTCCGTGACCCTAATAATAATCTTTTCAAAACCAATTGGGGCGAAAGCGATGGCCTTATCCATATATCCGGTTCTTGGGAGAAAATATTCCAAAACGAGCTAACGAGGTTTAATATCGAGCCAGACACGATGGCTTTCGACGAAATAGTTCACCGTTATCAATTGCGCGTTGAAACCCTGCCCAGTGGCACGGAAAGGATACGTCATGATTATGCCGCAGGAATTCTCGCTGATTTATTACGTCGGCATGGATTTTCTTACTCGTATAAAGGTGGTTTTTATAGAAACCCCTGAAATTCAACCTGATATTGACCCATGTTTTTCAAAAGAAAGCCAGGCGTAACCCAGCCTTTGGTAATGTTTTCGGCCGAAGGTGTTACCTTCATAGACTCTCCAGCGTCAGACCGTGCCGCCTATCTGGCCCAATTAGCCGAAATCGGTTTAGTCACGCCTAAGGATAACGGCTATCTCCTTAGTTGGCCGGATTTGTACGAGTTGGCTGGCGACACCGAGCATGCGGACAGTTTAAGTCTGCTGGGGCTACCGCCGTGGAGCGAAGCCAGACCCGCGCTGTCTAGCGCCGGGGCGTTAACTGACCCTGGCTTTCGCATCAACCTCGAAGGCTGGCGCAATCTGAACGGGACATCTCTTCAAGCCGCAAGTCCGGTTCAGGGCGGCTTGCTTGAAATTGGCGGGCTGAAAACGCTGCTACTCCAGCCCGTCTGGGCCTTGGTGGACGAGGTGATTCGCTTTGCCTCCCTGCCGTCCAGTCACCGAACCGTAGAGAAGAACTATCAAAGCTGGGGGCGGATTCGCCGCCTGGCACTCGCAGCAGGGGCGAACCTCGACGACTTTCTGACAAAGACCATTGTGCTGACCCCAGAAACACTGAACCTGGTACTTGAACGCTTGGAAGATGCGGCGATTCAAGTTACACCCACATTTCAAGATGCCCCGGCGGAATGGCTGGACCGTTTCGACTGTTTATCCACCATCCCCGATTACTACAACCTTCCACAACCTGGGTGCGGGTTGATACATGTTGCGATTGCCGAACCCGTAAAAAAAGTGCTACGCGAGATCAAGCGGATGCCAGGGCGGGTGGCGCGTGGCCCGAGGGCGCAGGCATTTGTCCGTAATCCTTACGCTGTATTGGGCGAGGCCGCCGAAGCAGTGCTTCCCCCGGAAAAATACGAGGCTTCGCTGCATAGCGCGGATATTGTGTTTTATAGGTTTGAGCTTGCCGCCAAGCAGGACGGCAAGGGCAATATCCTCTCCGTGTTTCTCGATTTGGAGGCCACCCGCGCCGGGGCCATACCTGCTTTTGAGCGCTGTGTTTTTAATTCGCCCGGTGCCTTGTCGCGATTAAGGGAGGAAATCCAGCGCCAGTTGGACGAGGGCTATCCCTGTTTCAACTGGGAAGGCTTTGAGGTGGAGTTGCGTGGCGACGCAGGAGAAAAGCTGGCGCAATTGCGGACTTGGCATGAACGCTGGCTGCATCCTGTCCCGGCGATCACTTACGAGGAGGTTTACGAGTTTCCCGATTATGCCCAGCGGGTGATCAAAATTGGCGAGCGCCAGCCATATTACTCGCCGTTTATCTTCAAAATCGAAGCAACAGAGCCTTGGTTGTCCACAAATACCTTGGTTGGCTTCGGCAAGTCCACAGACAGTCCTATCACGTTAATCCGCACCCAAGCCGATTTGGATCAATTCGCTACTGCCATGGCGCTAGCCAAGGCTGATGGCAAAGAGACGTTTGACTATCCGGGTCTGGATAAGCCCATGCCTGTCCAAGAAGCGGAATCGATGATTCCTTTGGTTCAAGGGGTTATCAGCGCCGCTTGCGAAGGAAAGCCGCTGCCTGACAAAGTGGAAAAGTCTCAGCAATCCCGAAAAGCGCTGCTCATCGAAACCAATATCGAAGCGGTCGGTTATGCGGAAGGCCAAAGTACGGCCCATTTAGCGTTCAACAAAAGCCGTGCAACTGGCGTGACCCTCCCTGCTACATTGCGGGCCGACTTGAAAGAGCACCAACGCATTGGCGTCGCGTGGTTACAGCATCTTTGGCGCAATAGCCCTGCAACCTATTCAGGCTGCGTACTGGGCGATGACATGGGGCTGGGCAAAACGCTTCAGTTGCTGGCCTTCATTGTCTGGTATTTGGAACAACCTAATCCTTTGCCGGTGTTGATTGTAGCGCCAGTCAGTCTGCTGGAAAACTGGCAAAACGAAATCAAGAAATTCTTCGCACCCGGCTGCGTCCGTGTGTTGACCTTATATGGCAAGTTGCTGGCAGAGAAGAAAGTCGCTCAGTCGGCGATTGACCAACGCCTGCTTGAAGACGGATTAACGAAGTTTCTGATCGACGGCTGGCTAGGCGACGCCAATTTGGTGTTGACGACTTACGAAACGATGCGCGATTTGTCCATTTCACTGGGCCAGCAAACATGGAGCATTATGGTCTGTGACGAGGCGCAGAAAATCAAAACACCCGGTACACTAGTCACGGACGCCGCCAAGGCGCAAAAAGCCGGTTTCAAGATTGCCTGCACCGGGACGCCGGTGGAAAACTCGCTGACGGATTTATGGTGCTTGTTCGACTTTGTGCAGCCCGGCTTGCTTGGGCCGCTCAACCGTTTTGGCTTGAACTATCGCCGCCCCATTGAAAACACCCATGGCGATGCCGAACAGAACGCAGCGCTGGAGCAGTTGAAAATTTTGATCGAGCCGCAATTACTTCGCCGCACCAAGCGCGAAGTCGCAGAAGATTTGCCTATCAAATATGACGACAGCCACGAACATATCCGGCAGATAAACCGGATACCGTTAAGCGACAATCAGCGGCAGTTATACGGCGAGGCCATTGCCGATTACCAACGTAATCGGCAGGTGGCGCAGGAAGCAACGCGGCGCAGCAATCCCATCCTCGCGGTGCTGCACCGTCTGCGGGCGATTTGCGCCGACCCTAGACCTAAAGGCTTGCAGCCTGATTTAAGCCTTTCGGTCGATAGCTACCGGAAGCAATCACCTAAATTCAACTGGTTGATTGAGCGGCTAGACGAGGTGCGCGGTAAGAATGAAAAGGCGCTTATTTTCACCGAGTATCTGGATTTGCAAAGAGCCTTGCAACATTACCTGCGTTTGCATTACCGCCTATCGCCGTTATCGCCGCGCATTATTAACGGGTCGGTAAAAAGTAGCAGCGAAGCCACCGAAAGCCGTCAAAAATTTATTGACGAGTTCCAAGCGAGCAAGGGCTTCAATGTATTGATTCTATCGCCCAAAGCCGCTGGTTTCGGCCTTAACATCCAAGCCGCCAACCATGTGATCCACTACACCCGCCCATGGAACCCGGCTGTGGAAGACCAAGCCACCGACCGTGCTTATCGCATAGGCCAAACAAGGGACGTTCATATTTATTACCCTACTGTTTGCGCCGAAGAACTGTTGACGTTCGAGGCGAAACTGGATGATTTATTACGGCACAAAAGGGAACTGGCAGGTGATATGCTGAATGGGACGCCGACGGTAAGCCAAGATGAGCTGGTTGATTTGCTCGATGAGGCAGGATATGCAGAATCCGTCGAGGCAGAAGCGCGGATTACGACAGAACAATTACCCCGGATTGTCGGGAAGCCCTTTGAGGCGCTTTGCAGTGCGCTGTGGAAATGCCAAGGTTATCATTGCCTAACAACGCCTACTGCGGGCGACGGCGGCGTTGACATTGTTGCGATCAAAGGCCAGCATGGTTTGTTGATTCAATGCAAGTCCTCCACAGCCACCAAAGGCTTAGGTTGGGAGGCGGTTAAGGATGTCGTGGCCGGAGAAGCAGCTTATCAACAAGCTTACCCAAGCGTGAAATTCAGCAAAGTAGCCGTCACCAATCAATTTTTTAATGATAACTCGATCCGGCAAGCGGAGATAAACGGGGTAAGTTTGATTGATAGTGGCATTTTGATGGAGTGGCTTTCGCTGTACCCTCAGCCATTTAAGGTTTTACAGCAATGATTAGACTGCGTGGTTTGAAGTGTAAATTAACGCCCAAGAGCTACCAATTTTAGCATCCATTTTCATCGGTTTACACACAAATTACTTTCTGTCTTACGGTTGGCTCTCTTGCACCAAAATCAAAGAAGCTAATCCATATACTGGGTGGGTTCAGAAGGAAGAAAATCGCCATTATCAGCAGAGGCGATCTTGGTTTGTAGCAACGTTCGCAAAGAACTGAGCGCAAGAAAAAGGTTATTTACTGCTGAATACAGATTATTAAATCCAACCCCATGCACGAAAAAGTCAAGGTCGGGTAATTCCGGCATTTTTGTGTTATATTAGGGACAGTATTGTTTTGTTGGCGGTAAAGCAATAAATCAAGAATCCTTTAATATAATTACCTACAGGCCAACGTTGTATAGAGCCTCGGCACGCACAAAACTGATAGAATTCGCGAACCTGCGTAACCGATACGTCCTGAAACCTCACTACCATATACGCCATTAGCCTTTAGAAACATCTACAATTTTAATTTGCTTGCTGTTCTTAAATCGTGGTTTGGCAAGAAATTCATTTTTATAAAGCGCTGCAAGACATACATCACATCAATAGCTGCTATCAATTGAGATCCAACCATTATGCCATTTTCCCAACTCGGTTTATCAGATCCGCTCTTGCGTGCCATCGCTGATGCCGGTTATTCCACGCCATCCCCTATTCAGTTACAGGCCATTCCCGCTGTTTTAAGCGGTCATGATCTTCTTGCCGCCGCGCAAACGGGTACTGGTAAAACGGCGGGCTTTGCCTTGCCCATCCTGCACCGTTTGTCGCAACATTCATACGGTGCGAACCGTCCGGTCAGAGTGCTGATATTAACGCCAACCCGTGAACTTGCCGCGCAAGTCGGTGAATCGGTAGCCAAGTATGGCGCGCACTTGCATCCTCGCTTAAAATCCGAAGTCGTGTTTGGCGGAGTAAAAATCAACCCGCAGATGATGCGTTTAAGAGGCGGCGTTGATGTGCTGGTGGCGACTCCCGGAAGGTTGCTGGATTTAGTCAATCAGAATGCCGTCAAGCTGGACAAAGTAGAAACACTGGTACTGGACGAAGCGGACCGGATGCTGGATATGGGCTTTATTCGCGATATTCGCAAAATTATCGCCCTTCTGCCGAAAAGACGCCAAAACCTATTGTTTTCAGCGACTTTTTCCGAAGATATACGCAAGCTCACCACGGGTTTGCTGGTTAATCCGGTGAAAATCGAAGTGGCGGCCCGTAACACCGCAGCGGAAACGGTTGAGCAAATAGCTTATCTATGCAATAAAGCCAACAAGGCCGAACTGCTTTGCCATCTGATAAAAACCAACAACTGGCAACAGGTTTTGGTATTTACCAGCACCAAGCATGGCGCTAACCGGCTCACTGATAAGCTCAACAAGATTGATATAAAAGCCGCCGCAATTCATGGCAACAAAAGCCAGGGAGCGAGAACCAGTGCATTGGCGGGGTTCAAGGCGGGTGAGATCAGGGTGCTGGTAGCTACCGATGTGGCTGCGCGGGGCATTGATATTGCTTTACTTCCACATGTAGTCAATTATGAGTTGCCGCGTTCTCCAGCCGATTATGTGCATCGAATTGGCCGCACCGGCAGGGCAGGGGAGGAGGGTCAAGCCGTATCGCTGGTATCCCACGATGAATACGCGGTCTTGCGCTTGATTGAAAAGCTGATTGGCACGCCGGTTAAACGCGAACAGATTGCCGGTTTTGAAGCCTCCGAAGCCGCACCGCCAATGCCGCCTGAACCTCCTCGCGCGCCAAGGCCCCGCAGAAACTCAACTCAGTCCTGCAAGACTTCTGCTAATTCAAGTAATAAACCCAAAGCTAGAGGCAGCGCTTAAGTAAATGCATGGATAAATTGTTTTGTTTCGCCAGATCATAAATATTTATATATTGTATATCAAATACAATGGGTTGTATTTCTATCTCACTCCATCTCCAGCTGGGGATGGTTGGGGAGAGAGGAGTAAAATCGCATATTATATTTCTCCCTCATTCCAAGTCCTTCGACACTGCTTAGCAGGTTTCTCATTCAACGGAACAGGAGAGCAAGCATTTATAAAGAGCCTTATGCCCAAGTTGTTGCGGGTACAGTTTTCTACCTAAAAAAAGCGCATAGCGCCCCTTGCAGTTAGTCGCCGTGAACGAGAATAGCAATCAGAAAATGGCACGCCTTGCCTTGCGGATTAAGGAGTGGGGGCTGGACCTTGGTTTTCAGCAGGTAGGCATCACCGATACTGATTTATCGGAAGCTGAAGCTCATCTGCAAAATTGGCTGGCAAATAACTTTCATGGCGAAATGACTTATATGCAGCGTCATGGCCTTAAACGCAGCCGCCCGGCTTTATTGCATGAAGGAACTGTCAGGGTTATTTCCGTGCGCATGGATTATCTGCCGGAGTCAACTGCCGTGATTCTTCAGTCGCTTTCTGATCCGGCTTCAGCCTACATTTCCCGTTATGCCTTGGGTCGCGATTACCACAAATTGATGCGTAACCGCCTACAAAAACTGGTCGATAAAATACAGTCCGAAGAGCGTTTATTTCCTCAATCGCAGGAAATCGATTCGGGAATGCGCGCTTTTGTTGACAGCGCGCCGGTTTTGGAAAAAGCGCTGGCAGAAAAGGCGGGATTAGGATGGATAGGTAAACATTCCAATTTAATTAACCGCAAAGCCGGTTCATGGTTTTTTCTGGGGGAAATTTATACTTATTTGCAGTTGCCTTTAGATACTCCCGCCACGGCGCATTGCGGCGCGTGTACTGCTTGTCTGGCTATTTGTCCGACCCAAGCGATTGTTGCCCCCTATCAGGTTGATGCGCGGCGCTGCGTCTCTTATCTAACCATAGAGCTGCAAGGCTCAATACCTGAAGAATTAAGGCCGCTAATCGGTAATCGTATTTATGGCTGCGATGACTGCCAGATTATTTGTCCGTGGAATAGATTTGCCGGAATTACAGGCGAAAATGACTTTAATCCCCGGCACCGGCTCAATACACAGCAATTGCAGGATGTTTTTGCCTGGAGCGAAGAAACTTTTCTGGCGAAAACTGAAGGCTCGGCGATACGCCGCATTGGTCATGACCGCTGGCTGAGAAACATTGCCGTGGCCTTGGGCAATGCGCCTGGGTCGCCGCTTATTATCGAGTCTTTAAAATCAAGGCTCAACCAGCGCTCTGAAATGGTCAGAGAGCATGTGCAATGGGCATTGGATCAACAACAAGAGAAAACCGGTTTTTGTGGCTGAATGGACGGATTTTTTACTATCGCTCCGATACAGCCACAAGTGGTCAAGCTTTAGCTGAGGGAAAAATCGCGATCGTTTGCGTAGTTCTTAACAGTGAAAAAATTTTTGAAATATGGCATAAAACTGGCGGTAATAGGAATCGAATAGAAGCAATAAATGGCGGCAGCTTCTCCTGTTGAAACGCCCAAAAGCCATTGCGGCATAAATAAAGTCATTAATGCCATAAAACAATGGTAGCTGGAGATTTTCCAGTTGTCTTTCCAGACGAATCCGCTCAAAGCCAATGCAAATAACGAGCCGTGGGTGACAAAGGTTCCGAACGCACTGGATATGTGATAACCGATATGATATTTCCCCATAAATAAACAGGAAACCATATTGCCGATAAAATTAGGCGTGGCGCCGAGCTGCCAAGTATCTGGCAGAAACGAACAGATCAAGAATAAAAAACTTAAGGTTGCTCCAAATATGGTTGCATGCTTGAGTGCTGATTTATCGGAGGAGTAGGTTGCCAATGCCGGCATAATGGCCAGCGCCTGGAAAGCAATATGATAAGTCGATAATTCACTTAAAAAGAGATTAGTTCCATACCCGCATTGATCGGCGACCGGATAAGCGAAATACTGAATGAATTCCATGATCGAAAAATGGAAAATCGCATAGGCTCTTGCGAACCTCACCCAAAAAGTTTCCGTTTTATCAAGAAAAGTCACGCCTGAAGCGGCGAAACCTATAACGCCAAGTCCCAACGACATATCAGCACTAAAACACATATTCCCTCCCAAAATGTTGATAATATAATAAAAAACGCATGAACTCAAAGTGCAAAATTAAGCGCTTCTGGGAATAATTGATTACTAGGCTAACACATAATTCAATTCAAGACGGTTCAAACGGTGTTGCCAGCTCATTAAATATAGTATTGTAATGCCGGAAATATGAAAGCAACTGGATAAAGATGGATATGACAGGCACAAAAATACTTTCTGAAAACAGCATTCATAAGCAGTTTGCGCTTCCATCTCTTTTTAAAGGCAGGCTGGGACAAATACAAACAAAACCGATAAAATGTTAATTTCACGGCTGGGCGGATCTCCTTGCGGGCAAGAAGGCAGCGCGGGGAAAAAATTGCTGATGTCAGACGACTCGCGCTATTCATTTAAAAAGGCACTTATATGCAAGCACTAAAAAAACAATTAAAACAAAATCTGGCTTTGATTTTTTTCAGCTCTCTGCTTTTGGCTTACTACCCTGCATTGGCGGAATCAGATAAGCAAATTCAAGAAAAAGTCCTCAAGGCGCGTGAAATTAGCAATCAACAAAACACAGATCACGCCGCCCATGTAAACCCTATCGATAAAAGTCTGGAGTTTCATGGTGTTTTTTACGGTTTCCTTCCTTGCAAGGATTGCAATGGGATTAAAACGACGCTGTCTTTAAAACAACATGACAATTATCTGTTGGTGACCCAGCCAGCTAGGGAATCCTCAAGGGAGTATTATGAAAAAGGCAAATATACCTGGAATGATGAAAACCATACCGTTGTTTTAACGCCACGCAAGGATTCAGGAATACGGCAATATCATATTGAAAATGAAGGGACGCTGATTCAGCTAAGCAGCGGTGGCGCAAGGATTACTGGCGATGAGGCGGACCGATACATTTTGCGCAGAAGCGATGTGCTAAAGTCACGCGAGGTACATATTCACTAGAGATGTGTCTGAATTCTGTATAAACGGATTTTTACTAACCGGTCAGGCATCCGATCTTCAAGTAAAACGTTAATATTGATGTAGCGTTGTCGAGCAAACTTATTTGTACACGATCTTTTATGCTGTTTCATCAAATAAAGCTAACGCTTTGGGATGCCGGCGTGCTCTTGCTTGATCTTGAAGAGCAAGTCCACAATCGTGTCGGAGTTGATGTAGGCATCATTGGTCACCGTGACTAAGTCGGCGCCTTTTGCACTGAAAGCGCCCAGGACATTGTAACGTCTACGCCCGCTGGATGACTTGAGAAACAGCCGCTCAAAACACCAAAGCATTCCCAAAAAAGCGCCCATGACAAAGTGCGCGGCGTCAACGAAGAAGACCTTGCGCCGGCCTTGTTTTTCTTCTTCCAACAAGGGCTCAAGTTGGTTGTTTAAGAACTCGGCCTGCTTTTTTGGGTCGGCTTTTGCCGGGATAACCGCCATTTTGCGGAACTTCATGCCAAGGCGCTTGCGCATGAAGTCACGGCAGGCGCTGGGGCCTAATTTGATCCCGGTCAGCGCCTCGATTTCATGAGACGCCGCGGAGACGGTATGAGGCGGCTGTTTTAAAAAGTGCGACTTAATTTGATCGTGATAAGGCTGCAATGAACTGACCGGACGGTGAGTGCGCGATACACCCAGGGCAGCTAAGCCGCCCGCGTTATAATCTTTCAGGTAGCGCGTCACACTGTCAGCGCTGGTACGGGCAATGCGTTCGATTTCCTTATGCGATAAGCCCAATGCTTTGAGGTATACGACATGCAGTTTTTTCTTGGTCACTCCTGATGGATGCTCCATGAATTGTTGATACACTTCGTCTATGGCTTTTTCGGTAAACTCGATCTTTAGCATGTCTGCTTTTGTGCTTAAATTTGGCTATTATACACGGTTCATTTTCCGCAAAAATGGCCGCATGGAGTATAGAATGCACGCTGATAAACTTTTTCAGAACTGATTAATGAAGCCAGAATACACTTTTCCTGATACCCATATCAGCCTCGCTCATGGTAATGGCGGGCGAATGATGCGGGAGCTGATCGATCAGCTTTTTGCTCGGCACCTAAAAAATGAATTGCTGGATACCCGCACCGATGCCGCGCTCATTCCGCTAGCGTTGAATTCTGGTGATGTAGTAATTACAACTGATGGCTTTACCGTGGAACCGCTCGAATTTCCCGGCGGCAACATCGGCAGTCTGGCGGTGCATGGCACAGTCAATGATTTAGCAGTTTCCGGAGCCACCCCCCTTTACTTGACATTGAATGTCTTTATCGAAGAAGGTTTGGAAATTGCTGTGCTGGACCGGATTATTCAAAGCATGGCGAAAACTTGCCTGGAATGCGGGGTGAAGATTGTGGCTGGCGATACTAAAGTATTGCGTCGAGGGCAGGGCGGCGGCATCTATTTCGCAACCACCGGCATCGGGATTCGTGATCCGCGGTTAAATTTGGGGATGGACCGGATAAAATCAGGCGATGCGATTTTACTCAGCGGGACTGCCGGCGATCATGGCACCGCAGTACTGCTGGCGCGCGAGCAATTCGGCTTGAGCGGCAACTTAAAATCCGATGCTGCAAGCGTTTTCGCAATAACCCAGGCCTTGATTGAAACGCCCGGATTACGTTTTATGCGCGATCCGACCCGTGGCGGCATTGCCACGATAGCCCATGAAATTGCGCGGGCAACCGATAATGCTGTCCGCTTTTATGAGAACAGGATTCCCATCAATGACCAGGTCAGAGCAGTCGCTGAAATGCTCGGTTATGACCCTTTATATATGGCTTGCGAAGGGCGTGTGCTCGCCGTCATCGACGCTGCCCACGCGGAAACGGCGATACGGAATTTGCAAAACTTAGGCTATTTTGATGCTGCAATAATAGGCCGGATAGAAGCGGGGCATGCGCATGCGCTTATTGAAACCATGTTGGGTGGAGAGCGTATTTTACAAGAACTTGAGGATGATCCTTTACCCCGTATTTGTTAAGCCTATCCGAGATCGAACAGGATTACAGGCATCAACCAGAAAAATACAGCCTATTAGCTTGTTGAGCGATTGGTAAATTAAAACGTAATCCTGTCTCCGGCTTTGGGAATTGTGGCGTTCCATCCAGTGCGATTAAAGCAGGTTTGCAGTGATAAGGCGGCTGTTTTTTCACCATGAATCAGATAAAGTCGGGGTTTGGGAGCTTTAAAATGACTTGCCCATGCTAATAATTGGCTTTGGTCGGCATGAGCGCTTAAAGCGCCGAGTGTATGGATTTTTGCCGCTACATTGATTTCAGAGCCCAGGATTTTTAAATATTTCTTTCTACCATCAACAATTGTCCGGCCTAAGGTGCCTTCAGCCTGAAAACCGGCAATGATGATATGGGCATTGCGCCGCCATAAATTGTATTTGAGATGATGACGGATGCGTCCACCGGTGCACATGCCGCTTCCGGCAATAATAATCGCGCCGCCGGTAATCCGGTTGACAGCCATCGATTCTTCGGCGGTCTCTGAATAAATCAGGCCTTTTAGCCAGGCTTGCCAACCCTGTGGGGCTATTTTGGTGAATTCCGGGTCGTCAATATTAAAAAGCCTGGTATTGTCAGCATAGATTTCACTGGCGCTGATCGCCATCGGGCTATCCAGGTAGATTTGTTGTTGCGGCAATCTGCCTTGCCGCTGAATTTTACCCAGCCAATAAATCAAATCCTGGGTTCGACCAACTGCAAATGCCGGAATAATCACATTACCGCCGCTTTTTCCCGCTTCTTCCAGTGTTTCGCGTAATTCGTCGAGGGTATTTTCCAGGGGTTTATGGTCGCGGTCTCCGTAGGTGGATTCAAGCAGTAAAACGTCAGCTTCGGTTAGAATTGCCGGGTCACGCAGCAATGGTGATTTTGGATTACCCAAATCACCTGAAAATACCAGTGTTTTGGTTTCATCATGATCTTTGATGCGCAGGCGCACAATAGATGAACCAAGAATGTGTCCTGCTTCGTGGAAAGAAACTGTTATTCCTGCGAGAATTTCTTTTTCCTCGCTATAGGCAACAGGCTGTCTAAGTTTTAAAAGCGTTTCTACATCATCCAGTTCATAAAGCGGTTCAAGCAGTTTTTTTCCGGCTCGTTGCCTGCGTTTATTTTCCCACTCGGTATCCCTCAATTGCAGATGCACTGCATCCCTTAGCATCAATTCAAGCAGGGGAAAACTTGCCTTGGTCAGGAACACGCGGCCTTTAAAACCATCTTTAACCAGTTTGGGCAGGCGTCCGCAGTGGTCAAGATGGGCATGGGAAAGAACAACTGCATCTATGCTGCGCGGGTTGAAAGGAAATTCCGCTTCATTTTGCTTTTCCGTTTCTTTTGAGCCCTGAAACAACCCGCAGTCAAGCAGTATGCGATGGGTGCCGGTTTCCAGCAAATAACAGGAGCCCGTTACCTGTCCTGTTGCGCCCAAGAATGTGAGAGATGTCATAGTGTTGCCTATTTGTCTGAATAATTGCCGCAGTTCATGGCGTAGCTTTCCAGGATAAAATGGCACGCCTGTCCAGCCGTTTCAACATAATTAAATGGTTACGATTCCCTGCGTGCAAAGGTCATCTTCAACCAGAATACCGGAGTAAATGAGTTTATTCCAGCATTCCTGCCAAACAGGATGACGGGGATGTTTCCGGCCTTAATAGTTTGAATCGGATCAAGAGCCTTAAAAACTAATTCAGTATTTCATAACCGCCCGGAAAAGCAATCAATGCGGCACCCCCCCCCCATTAGAAAGAGCATTTTATGGATATGGCGATTATGAAGGTGAAAACGCAATTCAAATGTAAAACTGATAGAGGTTTTTTGTTCATCAGTAGTCACCGTTTTAAGCCCGTTGCTTATGACGCTAAATCAGCAAGGTTCTGGTTAGCAGTTTTCATAATGCCGGGCCGCCCGTTCGCCGGTAACTGGGTTTATAGTCTTACTAAGATTTTTTTGCGCCATCGGCTTTCCTTGACAAAGTCGTGTAAAATGGAGGTTTCGTTTCGTATAAAGAACCAACCAAACCACTTTGGTTTAGTTTAGTTTAGATACATCGTTTATTTGTTTCAAAACAGACTGTAGGTGTTAGTATTACGGCAACAGACAACGAAAAAATTAAAAGCTGAATTTATATAATGGGCTCTTGTTGCACTCAGCTGAGTAAATTGGAAAATGGAGTGTTTATGTTTGATTCGAGAATATTATTTTTCTCTCAAAAAAGTTATTTAAAAAACAGGGGCAGGCGCACTGCGGAAGGTTCCGGGATTAAAATGCTGGCTACTTATGCCTTGAGCCGGGTATTGGTGTTTTTTTTTCTGAATTTGCCGGCTCAAACGCTGCTGGCAGAAGGCATAATCAATCACGAAACCAATCTTGGCACTGAAGAGAGCGCTAGCCTAAAAGCCGGTTCGTATAGTCCTGTTGCGACTGTGGCTACTGAAAATATGGCTAATGAAGGCCCCGGTATAGCTAATGAAATTAACAGTATAATTTCTACAAAACAGCACCCTTACCTGTCACTGCCGAATTTTGCCAATCGCTCTCAAGATCTTGAAACGCTGTATAAGTCCAATGGTTACAATTTGTTATGGCTAGGCAATGCCGAAGCCGAAAAAAAAATTCACGACGTCCTCGATTTGTTGGAAAGCGCCCCGTCCGAAGGCTTGAATCCGGCAAACTACGATAGTCTAATGTTGCGGCAAAAACTGCCCTCCGCCTTAAAAATCGCTTCCGGTGATTATAAACAATTAGCGCTCTATGACACTGCTATCAGTCTGTCACTGTTGCGTTTTCTTCATGATATACATTATGGCCGGGTGAATCCCCAGGGAATAAACTATAAACTCAAGTTAAGGGAAAAAAAGCTGATTGATTTGCCGGTCCTGATTAAAGACAGTTTATTGCATGGCTCCATTAAGGAGTTGCCTCAGTTAGTAGAGCCTAAATTGCAACAATATCAAAAGTTAAAAACGGCATTGGCTGCTTATCGTTTGCTTATCCGGAAATCACCGGTTTTTCAACTGCGCAGTGAAAAACCTGTAAAGCCTGGTGACAATCTTCCCCAAATTGAAGAACTACAGCGGTTTTTAGCTTCCGTAGGCGATATTGCCGAGGACGAGGCAGGAACCGGGAAATCCACTCGCTACACTGGCAAAATCGTTGCCGGCGTTAAACAATTTCAACTCCGGCATGGGCTTGACGCAGATGGAGTTATCGGTAAAGGAACAGTTGCCGCTCTGAATGTGCCCTTAAGCGGAAGAGCGACGCAAATTGAATTGGCCATGGAAAGAGTGCGCTGGTTGCCTGAACTTAATGCAGGGCCTTATATCATTGTCAATATTCCGGCTTTTCAACTATGGGTATATGACGACGTAGATAAGTTCTACTCAGATTTGCCCAACATGAAAGTGGTTGTAGGCAAAGCAATGAAAAACGAAACTCCGGTGTTGATGGCGGAAATGCGCTTTATCGATTTTATGCCCTATTGGAATGTGCCTTACAGTATCGTTAAACAAGAAATACTGCCCAAATTAATGCAAAATCCCGGTTACCTGGACAAGGAAAATATGGAGTTGGTTACAACTTCCGGCAATGGAGCCCAGGTTGTCGGTTTTACAGCCTCATCTATTGCTGGGCTTAGGCAAGGTGCGCTAAGGATAAGGCAGCGACCGGGGAAAAAGAATGCGCTGGGCAGGGTAAAGTTTATTTTTCCTAACAAGGAAGATGTTTATTTACACGATACGCCTTCTCAAAATTTGTTCAGCAAAACACGGAGAGATTTCAGCCATGGTTGCGTGCGGGTTGAAAACCCGGAAGGTCTGGCTGATTTCGTGCTAAAAAATCAATGGAGCAAGGAGGCTGTTCAGCAAGCGTTGAATACTCCCCAAACGCAACGAGTCGTCTTGAAAAAACCGATACCCGTATTGTTTTTTTATATCACAGCTTTTTTCGACCAGTATGATAACCTGGAATTTTATCCGGATATCTACGGATATGACGCAACATTGCTTGATGCGCTTAGAAAGTCTGAAGACTTATCGGATCTGTCAATTTTTGTTGGCGCAAATGCAGAGAGATTGATGCAGCCCTTATAAAAAACAAACCAGCATTTTTGGTGCGTGATATGATTGTCTAATAGTCAACATGTTATGTAGTATTTGAGGCTTGATCAGCAAGAGGTTTAAATGGCTTGGAGCTGACAAGCTCTTCTCACCAGGTTCTAAAATCGCCTGTATCCAAATGGACAAAATTATTCTGGGGATAATAGCCGACGCCGCCTTGCGCCATGGCGAGCGCGGCGTTTTTGATTGTTCTGGATGATACTCCTTCAACTCTTATGTCAATGGCCCTGCCTTGCATATGGAAACTGTGTTCTGCAACACCATGACTATGTTTGCGTAACTGGGCATTGGTGAAAGGAGAACGGTAACCGGAGATAATGTGAAAAGGTTTATTAACGCCCAGAGTTTGCTTCAGATCAAACAATTGATCCAGTAATGCGGTATCAATAGGGTGAATATCATCGGTATGGTAGTCGCGAAGCAGATAATTGATTTCATGCAGCGCATCTTTAATATAACTACCGCGTTCGAAATAGGTTAACTTCAATTTATCGCCCGTATGGGTGTGCTCGAACGAGAGCGTTTTATATAAGGGTGTGTGGAGGTAAGGCGATGGAGTTGGGGTGCGCTCTGAAATGAAGCGCGAGTGAAACTGCCGCGCCAGGGCGCGGATAGGTTTTGCATGCACGACCTGTTTGTGTCCATGCCGCCCCGGATAGATAACATGCCGGACTGCAGCTGTTGCAGTAGCGGAACCGCCTAATGCCAGCAAGGAGCCGCAAGCCAGCTTTTTCAGAAACTTGCGTCTTGATGTAATACTGATATCTTCGTCAATCTTCGTGTTGTTTAATGGTTGCTCGTTCATAGCTTTAACTCAGATAACGTTTTTACTTTATTGTCCACCAAAAAGTCTTAAATTACCCTTAAGAAGTCTTAATTAGTTCAATTGCATTAAATTTGAATGTGGATTTTCTGCCGATGATGTAAAACCCGGATGTGCAATCACTGTGGCTTAAGCGGTCGCACGTACTATCGCGGGTAATCATCTGATTTCTTGTGTAACCGGAAACGTCAGCATAGTATAAAATGCGGAAAATTCAAGGGCTACGGTTTATTAGAAGTTGCCTGTGTGTGCTAATTCACTTGGGCTTTTTCAATCTATTGGTATACTGAACGTGATTTGCAATATCAACAGATTGTCTTTATAAATTATTTGCGATGAGCCGTAAACGGACGCCATTGAGATGACTAAAAAAATCGTTAAACCATCGACCTATCTAACTGAAGTTAAAGCGCTTTCTGATCGCATTGTCAAAGCGCAACAACCGATACGCATTCTTGATGCGATTAAATGGGATGACAATATCAAACAGGATTTTTTTAAGAATAAGTGCAAAAAACCACCGGCAGTGACAACTGAATATTATCAAAATCGGCACTTAGGCTTTGATCCTGATGAGAAAAGGGACGAGTTTTATCAGATTGAGCGTGATCTGGTGCGTAAACTTGGGCAACTTAATCCGCTCAGCGTTATCATGCGCCGCATTTGCCGTGAGTATCAAGATGTTGTGCGTATGCTGGAAGCCAGGGGAATGCAAACGTTTTCCAATATTTCACAAGAATTGTACGGTTCTTCCCAAGATGTTTTTCATGTCGGCGACCCAACTATTGCCAGTCTTGGCAGTATGATGGAAGAAACCTTGTCTCAACTCCTGCAACTGGATTTTTTAACTGAAGAACCAAAAACCATTAACGCAGTTGATGCAGTAACCATCCTAAACGAAAAAATAGAATCCATGTTTCCTGGTGACGGTCTGCGTGCAATGATTAGCGATGGAATTCTTGCCGATGCCGCAGCGGGCACGGATTACATTAAACTGCGAGCGGACGCTTCTTTTAATATGCGTGATTTACGTGTGCTTGAAGTTCACGAAATATGGGTGCATTTAGGCACTACTTTGAATGGTCTGGCCCAGCCTTATTGCACATTTCTTGGTAAAGGACCGCCTTCTGCGACTGTCACGCAAGAAGGATTGGCGGTATTGATGGAAATTTTGACCTTCAGTTCCACTCCCAACCGGCTTATGCGCCTGATTAACCGTGTGCGCGCCATTACGCTGACTGAAGAAGGCGCGAATTTCATGGATATATTCGCTTTCTTCAAGGACAAAGGGATGGATGACGAAGAAAACTACACACTCAGTAGCCGTGTTTTTAGAGGCAGCCGCCCCGATGGTTTACCGTTTACCAAAGACCTAACCTATATTAAAGGTTTCGTGCTCACTTATAATTTTATGCGTCTGGCGGTCAGCAAGGGGAAGCCGGATAGAATTCCGTTATTATTTTGCGGTAAGACCATGATTGAGGATATGAAAGTCCTGGTCGATCTGGTTGAGGAAGGTACAGTAATAGCGCCCCGTTTTCTACCGCCGCAGTTCAGGGATCTGATGGGATTGTCGTCGTGGCTAAGTTTTAGCCGTTTTATGTCATCGCTGAATTTCCGGCAACTGGAACAGGATTATGCGAATATTCTGTGAGGTCCGTTGACGGCTAAAGCATAGGCGAACCTCTATTAATTGTATATTAGAGTAATAGCTAATTCGTCGGCTCAATGGCAAAGTCTCAGCATGGATTGAGAATTGTGCATTGCTTGGCTAGCATGCCCATACCAAGGGATTGAACGGTCCGGTAAGTATGGGGTTCTCCATCATCAGCTGCGGTTTTTGTTTTTGTTCTTCGCGTAATCAAGGCTTTGGCATTGGCGAAAAACGCGAAAAATATCAAGACGTCTCGTCAAATGGATGTCGCTAAAAAGAAGAGTTAAAATATCCAATTGATGTTAAATGATATTTTTAGATAGGAAATCGCCGATAATAATAAATCAATAACTGTGCGACAAGCTAAGCTTGTCATTTCTTGCAAGGTGAAAGTCCTTGTCTGGAACTCAAGGGAATGAGTTCAAAGGCCTAACCAGCCACCAGTATCGAGTGTTGCACCTTTGGCGGAGTATTGATGTGGCTATATGGCTACACTAATGCGAACAAAATAGGTGAAGCGTACACAGAGAACCGTATAGGTCACAGGGGGCTTGCACGTCCCTGAAGCTATTTCAGCATCGTTAGTTTATAAAACAAACGGCGACATTTTAGTTATGATGGAAGCCAATACTAAGGAATCATTTTGGTGAGATTCTGGAGGGTTTGTCGGTGTCAGAGAGCGTGACATGTATAGAGAGAAATGATGAGAACTTGTGAGACCCTCTTGGTTCCTGGTAACAAGATAAGTTGACTAAACCTGAATCTTGTTTATGCAGGTAAGCCTACCCAACTAAAAGAAGGGTGGCTGAAGACTGGAAGGGAGTCAGATACATTCATAGTACTCTGAGCGCGGGAAAGCCGCGTACATTGGGGAAGGGATGTACAAAACTGTGTAGCCCGCAAAGGCAACTCTTACCGAACATGACGGATTGGATAAATGGAGCAAACCTCACTGCGGGGAATAGCCAATAAAGCGGTACAAGATAAGACTTACCGATTTCGGAATTTGTTTGGCTTACTAACGGTTGGATTCTTGTTTTGGTGTTGGGGGTTTGTCAACAAGAAAGCAAGTGCGGGTGTAGATCGCATCGATGCTCGGATGTACGAAGAGCATCTCATCGGCAATATTGAACAGTTGGTTGAGCAAATCAAAGGAAAGACGTATCGGACTAAGTTGGTGCTTAGAAAGTATATTCCGAAGCTGGGCGGGAAGTTACGCCCTCTAGGAATACCTGCACTAGCAGATAAGCTGTTGCAATTAGCAGTAGCTAAGATTTTAGAGGCAATCTACGAGCAGGATTTTCTAGGCTGTAGTTATGGTTATCGGCCCAATACAGGTGCGCTTAAAGCGGTCAAGGATTTGTCACAGGCGCTCATGTTTGGACGGTATCACTACCTTGTTGAGGCTGATATTAAAGGCTTTTTCAACAATATAGACCATGATCTATTGATGGAAATGTTGGGAAAGCGAATAGATGACAAAGCCTTCTTGAATCTGATTTGGAAATGGCTGAAGGCAGGCATACTTGATAAAGGGCAGGTCATTTGCCCGCTAACGGGTACGCCGCAAGGTGGAGTGGTATCGCCAATTTTGGCTAATATTTATCTTCACACGGTGCTGGATGTTTGGTTTTATGAAACAGTACAAACGCATTGCCGAGGACAGGTTTATCTCTGTCGTTATGCGGATGATTTTGTTTGTGCTTTTGAATATGAAAATGATGCGCAACGTTTCTACGAAGCCTTAGAGAAAAGACTCAATAAATTTAACTTGGAAGTAGCGGAAAATAAAACCCATCTGTTGGTTTTCAGTCGCTGCAAGATAAGAAATGGATCGAGTTTTGATTTTCTAGGGTTTGAGTTTCGCTGGGGAGTAAATCGTCATATTAAGAATCGGTCACGTATTCCGATTATAAAGCGGCGTACTTCACGAGAGAAATTGTACGCATCATTGGCAAATTTTAAAGTGTGGCTTAAGAAATCGAGTCTGTTACCCAAGAACATTCTGTTTGCAATGTTAAACAGGAAATTACGTGGATATTATAATTACTACGGAATCATAGGTAACTACAAGAGTTTAGGCTGCTTTGTTTATCGTGTTACGCAAGCTCTTTTCAAATGGCTGAATCGGCGCTCACAGCGCAAGAGCTACAATTGGGAAGGGTTTAAAGAACTGGTAAAACACTTTGGAATCGTCAAACCGCGAATCTGTCATGCTTTCTGAGGGCTTAATCTGTACCGTGTGCAAGTGAGCAGTTTTGAAGAGCCTTGTGCGGTAATTCCGCACGCAGGGATCTGTGAGGGGGCAGTCGGGTAACTGGCTGTTCTACCTCGATTAAGCAAGCTGGGGAGCGCGAAGATGGGTTAAAATCATAGACCTCGCCCCGTTGCCAAATGAAGGTTAAATAATGAGTATTAAATCAGGTTTAATAAAAATAGCGATAAAATGGACCCCTAAAATGTTGGTTTTATGGGTGGCAAACATAATACTTAAAGGCGTAGCAGAATTAACAGATTTTAGTTTTGACCTTGAAGCACGAAAAGCATACATACAAATACAACTTGCCGGTGAATCAGAAACGATTGAGGTTTGGCTTGAAGGATTTGCCATTATCAGCGATGAGGAGTCTCATAAATTGATCATTCAACAGGCACACTCGAACCGTCTCTGGTTGGAAAATTTACTATCCCGTATCGTAGGAAAATCGTGGAAAATCCCCGTTACTTCTCAAATGACGTCGCAAATTGAGCTTCTCAGCGAGCTTTTCAAGGCCGGAAGTCCGAATTAATTGGAGTTGACTGGCTTAATTTGTGTGTCCGTGGATTGGTTTATTGAATACGGTGACAGAAAATATCCTGCCAGGAGCAGAGTCGATCATGTCTGTTTTTATACGGCTAAGATGGCATCCGGACTATTGGCATGCGATAAACTGGTTTTCATAAAACTTTATGGCTGGAGACATTAACCCAGGAAGGTTAATTATTGACCCAATTTCCATAGGGTTTTAAGGTGAAGGTACGCGCGATTAAGAACAATAGCATGGAAAAGTGATATTTTAAATTCAACTTGCTCAAGTAAAGCAGATGAACCGATGAATCAAGACGACAAAAAATCAGCTGAACGCACTTTGGTAAGCAGTTCACTGGAGAGCGTGGAGCAAGCTGATGGAAAAAAATTTCTAGGCGTAGCTGCAAAAGTTGGCGAAATCGAGAAAGAGCTTGCTCATGTTTCCGTGGCGTTGCACGAAAAAGCCAAGAGGCTTGGTTGTGATGCTTTGGATTTGGTTAAACATCCAAGCCGTTACGCGGAGCTGGGAGCAAGTTTTGCTGAAAGCATGGCTGGTGAAAGTTTGGGGGAAATAGTGGGCGCCAGCTTGGGTACGGTGTTCGGGCCGGAGGGAACCGTGATCGGCGCCGAAGTGGGGGGCATGGCCGGTGAAGTATTCGGAGCCCGTCATGGAGACCAAGTTGCAAAAAAGCTTCTTCATAAAACTGAGATTGAACCCCCATTGACTGAAGACTTGCAAAAAGAAGGCAGCGCAAAAGTAAGCAGTCACGCCGGAAAAATGATCGGAGGCATGGTAGGTAATGCCTTATTTGACGATGCAGGGGGCGAAATTGGGGAGGTGATTGGCGACAAGTTAGGAAAACTAGCTGGCTCGCTTGCATTTGAACACGTCGAGAAAATGCATATCAAGAATGACGATGAGCCTCCGCTCTGCGATGTCTCGAAAACAACCAGCTTAGCCAAGGATTAAGGTAAATATATTGGAAAAATGGGTCAAGTCTCGAAATCAAAGCTCGAAATCAAAGCTCGAAATCAAAGCGTCCAACCAAGGGGTCCTTGCCCATGGGTTTAAACCGGAAACTCCGGACATCGGTCACGACATTGTTGCTGTGTGCATCACCGGGAAGACGCAGTAAAAGGACAATAGGTGGAAGATGCCGGATGTGATTCTGTATGTTAACCGTGCATGGCGTGCGTTACGTTTGTTTTCCCAGTGCTTCCTAATCCGGCCAAATGCCTATGGCTATTTTCACCGCTGTACTGGCATAGTACGTGGTAAAACATGTTCGAAATTTTGCGGTGGCTTTCATAAGGCGCAAAGCCCGGCGTCATACGCTTTCCACGCCATAATCGCTTGTCTGGGCATCTTGAGTCTCCAAGAATCTGGATATGATCCAATCAGCTAAGACTTCATTTCTTCTACATCGTTATGGCCAATACGATGCTGAAAAGAGGCGCGAGGCCAAACTTTTAAAGATATTTCGAGATATGCTTTCGTCAAAGCTTAAGCCTGATTTCCAAATGAAATATTTTTGTTGATAAGCATCGGGGTATAACTATTTCACAATGAGGCTGTTATTAACCATTTTTACGCCCTTTACTTTTCTTGCAACCTCGGCAGCTCTGGCGGCCATGGCACTGGAATCAACGAAACCGCTAAGCTGCACGGTACCTTTAAAGGTTTTTACACTAATCTGAAAAACTTTAAGTTTGGAATCACTCAATATTGAAGTTTTTACTTTGGTGGTAATGGCGGAGTCGTCTACATACTCACCTGTACTTTCATACGTTCTGCCGCCTGCGCAACCCGCAACAGAAACGGCCAACACAAGACTTATTAATAACCGGAGCATCAAGTTTAATTTGTTCATAATGGTTCTGTTTAAGAAAAATAAGTTATAAAGTTGTAGGTGAAGACAGTTAAGCGAACCGTTCGGTTTCGGTGTAATTCGTATCGGGACAGCCAAACGGTTGACGGTAAAATGATACAACAATATCGAATAGTTGTAACCCGCGACAGAAAATGAAGCGGGAATAGTGTTGCTATTTAACATACACTACCGTGGTAAGTTTTTTGATGGGTTTGCTTCGATGGAGGATTTTCCATGCCTATCCGGCATTTTACTGGGTCCTTTTACACAATCAAATTCCGTGAAACTAAAGAGAAATACCGAGCCCTGCTCCCACTATCTAAAACATTCTGAATATATGGATCTTCATTTTCCGTGCTTTAAGGTTCATTGAATGCAAGAAAATCAGCCCTTAAGGCATCAATTTAGTGAACACAGTGCAAAGTTTTTGCTGGGTTTATTGATTTTATGGTTATGTTTGCCTGCTTGGGTAGACGCAAAAATATATCAATGGCAGGACTCAAACGGCAGCGAGCACTTTTCAGATCGATTTTATCCTGATGCTAAAATTGTCGATGTAAAACCCGGCTATGGCTATTTTAAGGTTAAAAAGGTATATGATGGCGATACAGTTGAGCTGGAGGATGGCCGTAAAATTCGATTATTGGCTATCAACACGCCGGAAGTCCAGCATAAAGATAAGATGGCTGAAGCGGGCGGAGAGGAGGCCAAGGCCTGGTTAATTAATAAACTGCAGCATGCCAAGGTTCGTCTGGAGTTTGATGTTGAGAGAACCGATAAATACGGGAGAACTTTAGCGCATCTGTTCAGTGATAAAAATGAGCATATTAATTTGTCCCTGGTCAAGGAAGGTTTGGCGGAAGTCAGCATTTATCCGCCTAATTTGCTGTATGTCAATGAGCTAATTACTGCCGGGAACAAGGCTGAGCAAGACAGGCTGGGCGTTTGGCAGCGCCCTCAGTATGCCGCAATACCCGTTAACAATCTTACATCTGCCGGGCATCCTGGCTGGTCTCGGCTAGTGGGCAAGGTTGCCGCTATTCGCAATACATCCAAATCTATTTATCTGGTGTTTTCCAGCCGGTTTGAGGCGCGTATTGAACGCCAATGGCAGTCTTTATTTCCTGATGTGAATGACTATTTGGGCAAAACTGTTGAAGTCCGTGGCTGGTTGAGCAAAAACGGAAATCATTTTTCACTATTAATTCGTCATTCTAGTGCGATCAAGCAAAAATTATAAAGTAAAGGTCCAGTTTCATTTTTTGTGGTAACTTTAGCGATACATCCAGGCGCCTTTGTCAGGGATTTGCTGATTATATTAATGACGCCATGTCAATGCGGTGCTAGAGTTTTGAAAGTCAAATGCTACAATGACTCGCTAATTAAAAATACCTAAACTATTCCCGTGCGATCAAAACAGCCCAAACACTCTTATACTTGGAACTCTATCTATCAGATTGTATTGGAACACAAAAAAACACTGATTTATTCCCATATCATCGCTATTTTAGCGACCATAGTGAGTGTTCCAGTGCCTTTACTGATGCCTTTGCTGGTCGATGAGGTGTTACTGAAAAAACCGGGGGCGGCAATCGGGTTTATAAATCGATTTTTTCCTGAAGCATGGCACCTTCCAGTTCTTTATATTTCTGTTATTTTGATTGCCAGTTTAATACTGAGAATCATCGCAAGCGTTTTTAACATCATTCAGGGGCGTCACTTTTCCTGCATTTCTAAAGACATTATTTTCCGTATCCGCAAAAATCTGATCGGACATTTACAAACCATTTCCATGGCTGAATATGAGAGTCTTGGCACGGGCACGGTCGTTACAAATCTGGTCAAAGACCTTGATACGATAGATACGTTTATCGGCACTACCGTTAGCAAATTACTGGTAGCCAGTCTGACTATTACCGGAACCGCGGTTATTTTACTCTGGATGCACTGGCAATTGGGTTTGTTTATTATGTTGTTAAATCCGGTAGTGATTTATTTCACGCGGGTGATCGGTTCCCGCGTTAAAGAGCTAAAATCCAGGGAAAATTCTGCCTACGAAATTTTTCAACAATCGCTAACTGAAACGCTGGAAGCGATCCATCAAATTCGCGCCAGTAACCGCGAGCACTTTTATTGCCAGCAATTGATTGAATCCGCCCGGTCGGTTAAAGATTTTTCAACTGTTTTTGCCTGGAAAAGCGATGCGGCGTCGCGTTTAAGTTTTCTGGTGTTTCTGTTCGGGTTTGATATTTTCCGCGCCTGCGCCATGCTGATGGTATTTTATTCTAACCTTAGCATCGGTCAAATGCTTGCGGTATTCGGCTATCTGTGGTTCATGATGGCGCCCGTACAGGAAATTCTGGGCATTCAATATGCCTTTTATGCCGCTAAAGCCGCATTGTCCCGCATTAACAGGTTAAATGAGCTGAAACAGGAGCCGCATTATCCGCATCTTGAAAATCCGTTTTTGAATAAAAAAACCGTCGCTGTACGTGTCGATAATCTGCATTTCAGTTACGGAGAAGAAAAAATACTTAACGGCATACAGTTAAAAATCAGTGCCGGAGAAAAGGTTGCCCTGGTCGGCGCCAGCGGAGGCGGCAAGTCAACCTTGATACAAACCTTGATCGGTCTATATTTGCCGAGTGCTGGCCGGATTTGTTTTGACAACGTGCCGATTGAACGCATAGGTTTGGAGATTGTCAGGGAACATGTGGTTACAGTGCTGCAACATCCTGTTCTTTTTAATGATACTATCCGCGCCAATCTCACTTTGGGCAAGCCAGCTAGCGATGCAGCTTTATGGAATGCCCTGGCTATCGCGCAATTGGAAGATGCGGTTAAAGACCTGCCGGGTGGTCTAGATACTATTGTCGGTCGACTGGGGATGAGGCTTTCAGGCGGTCAACGGCAAAGAATGGCCATTGCACGCATGATTGTAGCCAATCCTAAAGTGGTGATACTGGATGAAGCGACTTCGGCGCTGGATAGCGAAACAGAACACAAATTACATCAAGCGCTGGCAACTTTTTTAAAAGGCCGTACTACTATCATAATTGCTCATCGTTTGAGCGCCGTTAAACAGGCCGATCATGTTTATGTCTTTGAACAGGGAGTTATCTGTGAACAAGGACGTCATGAAACATTAATTAGTCAAAACGGTCTTTATGCCAAACTTTATGGTGAATACCAATAAGGTAAAAGGCGAATATAAAAACAATTTCCTTGAACCGGATATTTATGACTGAACTTTACGATTTACATTGTCATTCAACTGCCTCCGACGGCGCATTATCGCCTGCGGAACTAGTGCAACGGGCGCATCAGCAGGGTGTTACATCGCTGGCCTTAACCGATCACGACACTACAGCAGGACTTCCGGAAGCGCAATTGCGTGCTGCTGCAACCGGCATCAAGCTAATAGCGGGCATTGAGCTTTCTACAAACTGGCAAGATAAATGTTTTCACATAGTGGGGCTGGGCATCGATCCAGCTTATGCGCCTTTGGCTGAGGCTACCCTTATGTTACAGGGAATTCGCCTGGAACGGGCCCAAAAAATCGCCTTAAAATTGGAGAAAAAACGCATTTCCGGGGCATTCGAAGCGGTCAAAAAAGCCGCCGGCGAAGGCATGATAACGCGCACCCATTTTGCTGATTTCCTGATATCACAAAATCATGTGTCTACACAGCAAGAAGCATTCGACCGCTATCTGGCAAAAGGCAAATCCGCTTATGTTCCTACCTCCTGGGCGGAACTTGAGTTGGCTATAAGCTGGATCACCGGATCCGGAGGTGTCGCTGTTTTGGCGCATCCTTTGCGATATAAATTGACTGCTAATTGGATGAAACGCCTGCTCGCTGTATTCAAGGATGCCGGAGGGCAAGGAATAGAAGTTATAACGAGCAGAATGAATGCCGATGAGATACAAGTGGTATCGAATTATGCAACGCAGTTTAAATTGGCCGGTTCGATGGGCTCTGACTTTCACAATGCAGTCAATCAATGGGTTGAATTGGGCAGGCTTTCGCCTTTACCTAAGAACATCAAACCGGTATGGGAATTGCTCGGTTAGGGTTGCACTCCGAGCGGCTTTCCGTTAAAAACAGTTTCATCATCCAAGAGGGCTAGTGGGAAAAATGTCACTTAAAGCCAAAATGAGCCTGATGAAAATCACTTCAAAAGGTCAAGCGCTTTCTTTGTAGCCTCTTCTTGAGCTTTACCTTTAACCGCCTTGGTGGCTTCAGCGGAAGATTTAGGGATATTGGCCTTCAGTTTTT
Source organism: Methylobacter sp. KS41 (assembly GCA_002862125.1). Classification (GTDB taxonomy): domain Bacteria; phylum Pseudomonadota; class Gammaproteobacteria; order Methylococcales; family Methylomonadaceae; genus Methylobacter_C. The sequence goes on from PHSP01000003.1 coordinate 1,590,758, forward strand.
TTGCGGTTTTTGCACCACTCTCAACTGTTTTAATGTCTTGCTTTGCTTTTTCCGGAACCGCTTCGTTCAACTTTTGCTTGGCTGTTTTTGTGGCCATGTCTTGGCCTTGTTTTTTAAGCGCATCTGGAGCGATTTTCACGCTTTCTTTCAATTTGTTGGCGTCGTCCAATTTCCGGTTGGCTGCTTCAACGCTTTTAACAGCTTCTTTTGGAACAGCTGAGGTTGCGGTATCTTTCAACAATTGTTTGCCTGCATTGCCTAGCAAGTCTTGTTCAGCCCGAACTGAGCCGGATGCAATCAACAATGTTATGAGTAAAAAGGCTTTGTTTTGCATGGTGCGTTCCTCAATTAAAGTTATTTGAAATTGCAGGATACCAAAGCGAATATGAATTGGAAATGAATCAGTTTGAAAGAAGGGATCAACGCGTTTACGCGGGGAGGGCATCTGTTATCTGAAGTTGATTGAGCATTCAATTGGCTTTATCAACTTTGACTAAAATATGCAGATTGTTTTGATTGGTCTGGTGGACGGTTACAAGATTTCCGTTAGAACTGCTGTGACTGTCTTCATTGCTTCCGCCCAGTTCCACCCACTCGCCCAGATTAATTTTTAGCGTTGATTGAGCGTTCCTGGTTTCAAGCTGACCACTTGTATTTAGTTTTTCCGACCAGGGCGAGACATCAAGGATAACTTGTTGTTTTGCAGAGCGCGGATTTGCTTCTACAAGTTTTGGAGTGACTTCGAAACCGGTCGTCGCTTCGATAAATCCGGTTGAAGTGGAGATGGCCGGGTAACCATAGCCATAACCATATCCGTAGTTGTTGATTTGAATGTTTTGCGTTGGATAGGTTTTTCCGACGGTAATATGCGCCGCCTTGCCTTCCATGGTTCTGATGGTTTGGGTGCTTTCAGTAGAACTCTGCTCTTCGGTCTGATAAATTTTGCTGGAGATTTGTCCGCTGGATTTTAATCGGCCATTGCGTTGATGATCCAGAGTTACTTTGGCTGCCGCATTGAGTTCCTCGGCGGTGCTGTGCCTGCTTTGAATTACGGTGATTATCAGATTATTCAGCGGGGTATCAAGTTTATCGATGAGCATGATAATTTCCCCTAGCCGTTCGGGACTTGTTTTTACCAATAAATTAGCGCCGTCGGCAATTACATGGTCATTATTTTCAAGCAATGGATTGAGCAGCTCTTGTATTTCCGTGGCCGGTCTGTTGAATAAAGGTATTACTTCAATGACCGTTTCAGCTGCAAATGAGGTATTGTCGAGCAGGGCAAGAATGATCAATGACAATAGCTTTCTTTTCAAAATAAACCTCTTGGGGTGCTTGTTGAGGTGAGGGCGGCGCCCGGTTTTCTACATTGTTGCAGATAATCATTGGCGGATATGGAAAGTGTTTGCAGTTTACCGCTGCTGCCTCCAACGATAATAAATTTTGCTGTCATCGCATTTCCAGCTTAAACGCCGGGTCCCGGTTCCGGTCGTTAGCAAAGTGCAGTTATGTTCAGACTTAAATTGTTCCCAATTGCCATCATCGGCATTAATGCTGAAGTATAAGCCGGCCAGTTTTATGATGGCTACGGCAAATAAGAACACAAGTAAGACATCAAGCGGTTTTTGACGAATGAATTGCCAGGTTTTTCTACCCAGCCGTTTTAAAGCCATGTTGATGCCTGCTTCTAATTTGAGATTTGCAATTAAACAACGGAACCGCCGTGCGATAGGCTTAACCCATCGAAGAGCTGGAAATTTTAAAATACTCGCTCTCAGCAAAAATATCCCTGTTATCCTCAACCCTGTCCAGATAAACTTTCCCTTCCAGATGATCAAACTCATGCTGAAAGATCCTTGCAACAAACCCTTCCAGCCCGGCTTCCACCACAATGCCCTGTTGATTGGTATAGTTGATACGGATTTCTTTATATCTTGGGACTAAGGCGCGAATGCCCGGAACACTCAAACAGCCCTCCCAGTCCTTTTCCATGGTATCCGGCAAAGCTTCAAAAGCTGGATTAATCATCACCGCCGGTTCCATCAGTGGAGCGGACGGATAACGCGGGGTAGGGCGGGAGGCAATGATGATAATCCGCTTTGAAACGCTAATCTGAGGCGCGGCAATGCCGACTCCCTGTGTTGTCGCCAAGGTGTCCAGCATGGTTTCGATAATCCGCTGAGTTTCAGCACACTGTATATCAGTGATCACTTGGGCCCGCAGACGCAGCACTGCTGCGCCCAATTGGGCAATCTCAGGGATGTTAGCCATTATGAAGCCAGCAATTCATTTAAAATCTCCGATTGGGCCTGTACGGGTTCGTCGTTATCAATGTGTAATAACTGTAAATAACAGCCATCAGGCTGTAACAGCCAGGCCTCCGTATTATCATTCAAATACAAATCAAGGTCATGCAATATACGGTTATACAGGCGTTTACTTTCAATTGGAAAACAAATTTCCACGCGGCGGAACATATTCCGATTCATTAAATCAGCGCTGGAGGCATACACTTCCTGATTGCCGTCATTGGCAAACGCATAAATGCGCGCATGCTCCAGAAAGCGTCCGATAATGGCGCGAACTTCTATGTTTTCAGAAACGCCCGGAATACCGGGCCTTAGGCAGCAAATGCCCCTGACGATTAATTTAACTTCAACCCCCGCCTGGGATGCGCGGTAAAGCGCTTGTATTGATTGCTCTTCAACGATGGCGTTGACCTGGATGATGATTTTTGCCGGTTTGCCATTTTTAGCGTGGGTGATCTCCCGTTCGATTTTTTCAAGTATGCCCTTATGCAAGGTAAACGGTGACTGCAATAATTTATTTAATTGAGTCACCTTGCCCAAACTGGTCAGCTGTGCAAATACGCGTCTGACATCTTCACCCAATTCTTTATTACAGGAAAACAAGCCATAATCGGTGTAGAGCTGGGCGGTTTTAGAATGGTAGTTGCCAGTGCCCAAATGCACATAATTTCGCAATTCCTTTCCTTCCCGGCGTAATACCAGACACATTTTGGCGTGAGTTTTATAGCCCACGACGCCATAGACGACATGGACAGCGGCCTCCTGTAATTTAGAGGCTAAATCAATATTGGCTTTTTCATCAAAGCGCGCTCTTAACTCAATAACAACGGTGACTTCCTTGCCTGCCCGCGCGGCTCTGACCAACGCAGCAACGATGGGCGAATCCGCGCCGGCGCGGTAGAGCGTTTGTTTAATGGCCAATACTTCCGGGGCTGCCGCCGCCTGGCGGATAAATTCAACGACGGGCGAAAAAGATTCAAAAGGGTGATGCAATAAAATATCATGGCGTCTAATTGCCGCAAAAATGTCTTTGTTACGCCCAAGTTGCGGGGGGATGCTGGGTTTAAAAGGGGTAAACTTAAGATCCGGCCGGTCAACCAGTTTATTGATTTCCTGGATTCGGTTCAGATTGACCGGGCCATCCACTAAAAACAGCCGGTCCCGGTTCAATTCAAAACGTTCCAGTAAAAAATTCACCGTATCATAAGGGCATGCGGCATCAATTTCCAATCGCACTTCATCGCCATAATTGCGCATGGCCAATTCGCCTTGAACGGCCAGCAATAAATCGTCAATGGCATCATCATCCACAAAAAAATCACTGTTCCGGGTGACCCTGAACTGATAGCAGCCTTTAACGGTCATGCCTGTGAACAATTCACTGACGAATGCATGAATAATCGATGACAAAAACACAAAATCGGCCGGGCCGCTTTGGGTTTCGTCAGCAGGTAATTGAATGACACGCGGCAAGGCTCTGGGAGCTTGTAAAATAGCTCTGCCGCTATTTCTGCCAAAAGCATCTTTGCCAGTCAGGGAAATAATAAAATTTAAACTTTTATTAAGTATTCGCGGAAAAGGGTGCGCGGAATCCAGTCCAACCGGGGTTAAAATAGGCAATAACTCATCATTAAAGTAATTTTCCAGCCATTTGTTTTGCGATTCATTCCATTCATTCCGGCGAATAAATCGGATATTTTCTGCATTGAGTTTTGGAATTAAAATCTCATTAAGAACTTGATATTGCTCATCCACCAGTTTATGCGCATGAATAGATATCTGTTCCAATTGTTCATTAGGTGTTAAGCCATCCGGCCCGATTGCTTTAGGGTCAATGGCGACCATTTCCAGTACGCTGGCAACCCGGACCTCGAAAAATTCATCCAGGTTTGAACAGGAGATGCACAAGTAGTTAAGGCGCTCAAGCAATGGCACGGCCTCATTTTTGGCCTGCGCCAAAACCCGCTTGTTAAACTCCAGCAAGCTCAGGTCGCGATTGATATAAAGCTCCGGGCTTCCGAGGTCTATTGCTTCAACTGTTTCGATTATGTCCATTTTTTCCTTAATCGGGTATAACGCCTGTGATGAAAACATGCCGGTCGCTGATTTGCTCGACATTCAAATTTAGACCCGCGAACGCTAATTGTGCCTTAATTTCTTCCATGCTAAAAGCCGCCAGTAAAGAATGATAAAAATCCCGTTGCAGAATTTCAGGTTCGCTGGCGGCATAGCTATTCACCATGGTTTGCGCATCCTTAATGTCAGCGGGACGCAATAAATCCATAACGATGATACGGGCGCCCGGCCTGGAATATTTTTTGATGCTGTGCCAAAGCGCCCGCGGATCGGGTAAGTGATGCAAAAGACTATTACTGAAAATTATCTCATAAGCGGGCCGGGGTAAGGTGACATCAGGCAAAAGTCCCGGCATAAAGCTTATGCGCTCCGCCAGATCAGCCGTTAATGCGGATTTTGCATAATTCAGCATAGTCTGTGAACCATCAAGCGCATGTACTTTGCTCAAAGGAAAGGCTTTGGCAAACCGGAAACTGATATCACCGGGGCCGCATCCTAAGTCCAGCGCAGTGCCGTTAAACCCGGGACAGTCAATGAATGATTGCAGGCGTTCTATAAATTCATTATGCGGTATTTCAAAATCTGCTTCAGCATAAGCTTTTACCTGACTTTCATCTTCCATTAACTCGGGCTCTAACAAACGTTTCATGGTCTGAATCCTCTTTTTCCCTGTAGTCCTCCGGAATGAACGGCAATAATACGCTGGCCGGGTTTAAAAGCGTGTTTTGCAATCAGATCGTAGAGCGCGTACATCATTTTTCCGGTATAGACGGGTTCAAGTATAATTCCGGTTTTAAATTCAAAATCTTCAATAAACGTCATGAGTGCAGGATTGGTTTTGGCAAAACCGCCGAAGTGGTAATTATGGTTAATTTGCCAATTTGTACAAGCCTTGGGTAGTAATGATTCAACATCAGACTGTAAAAAATCCGCGTTTTTCAATGTTGCAAAGCCCATGACTGATACTTTGTCGGGTGCGGCATTAATCATGCCCGCTAATGTAGTTCCCGTTCCGCAGGGTGCGCAGAGAATGTCATAACTGACATCTATTTCGTTAACCAGTTCCGCAACGCCAGTTAACGCTAACGGCTGCATACCGCCTTCAGGCAGCCAGTATTGTTCCGGTTTTAATCCCGGCAAATCGTGACAGCCTTTATATTGTCTGAGCAATCTGTAATCGGGTCTGGATACAAACCTTAACTCCATGCCCCATTTTTGTATATCAGATAAAGTCGGTGTTAAGGTTTCCGCTTGCTCGCCCCGGATAAATGCTTTGGTCTTTAATCCTATTGACTTACCCGCGTAAGCCAGGGCATGCAGGTGATTTGAATAAGGCCCTCCCATGCTGATGATCGTATCCGCGCCTATGGAAAGGGCATGATCAAGGCTATATTTAAGTTTGCGCCATTTATTCCCGGAAATGACGCGATGCAGCAATTCATCGCGTTTCATCCATAATTCGATTTCATACCGCGCCAGCAGCGGATTATCAATCTTTGTTAAAATCGATGGCTTGAAGGTTTTTTCCAGTTTAATGAGTTCAGGGTGCATTTATGTGTGGGCGTTTTAACTTGATCGCAACAAAGCGGCTAATTATGGGGCATTTTAGTTTAAATCGCTTAGCTGATTATCAACCTGATTTCAATATTCCGCACGGCATTACAACTTCCCCCCTACTGGCCTGCGCGCCGTTTGCTGTTCCTGATGGAAGACCAATAATAGTTATAACACGCCAGGTATAAAGCGATGCCGCACGGTTTCACAATATTTGTCATAGTCGCCATCCACCTTCCTGAGATGATCCTCTTCGGTTAATGCACGCAAGACATAGATCAACGTCCATCCTGTCATTGAAGCAAGCACAAGAAAGACAGTCCAGGGCGAGGAAATCTGCAAACCCGCATTAATTGCCGGCAATGAACCTATCCACCAGGCCAGGTTTTTGCAGGTATAAGCCGGGTGACGGATGATCCGGTAAGGCCCGCTTGCAATAATGCCGCGATGTGTCAGGTTACTGGCCTTAAAATTTAATGCTACTGACGCCGAGGCATAAATAGCCATTAACAGCAACAAAAGAAGATTGGTCGCGATGTGTACAACCGGATTGTCGAATTGGGGGAGATACGTTGGTTGCCAGCTTAAAATCCGTCCGGTTATGCCATTAAACGGTGGGTAGCACACCAGCGCTACTGCCCAACCCGTTAGGGTTGGGTCAACGGAACGGATGGTATTGTTCAGGCATGGCAACTCTATCAAATAACCCAACGTAAAGAAAAAAACATCAAAAAACAGAATGGCTTTTAATAAAAACCAAAAACCATGTTTGTTAAAAACCAGCAAAAATTCGCTAGTCAGTAAGCCCGTATGATTAAAAATATAAAGTCCATGATTAAGCATTAGGTTTGTATGATCGAGTAACCAGGCAACCATCAGCGGGGCGAAAAAACCTTTCAACAGGATGCTCAGAATCCCCTGGCGCTCGTCCTGATTTAGCCCCTCTGTATAAATCAGGCGGGGAGTTTTCAGAATTTTTTTAAGCGCCAGCAGGCAATAAACGGATTTTGCGATTTGGGGCTGCTTTTCGCTCAGGTAGTAAAGCAGCAACAAAACCCCGTAAACTGCGTAAAGCGCCGGTAATACATCCCGTACCTGACAATGGAAGGAAAATAATTGCAGTTTCGTGTCGGCATAAATCTGGTAGTAAGGAACGCGGCGATAAAACCAGTAAGCCGCTACCAGAATAAAAAAAGAGGCTGAAACATTTTTCAGCTTGAGTATCCACTCATTCCTTATATGGGGGATGAACTGCGCAATATCCATCTGTTTAGTAATGCGGATAAAAAAGAAATATGCCTTTAACAAAAAACGCAGCATCCATTCCGGTAAAACCGGAAGGGATGCTGCGTTTGAATTGAAGTCTTGAAAAAGCTCAGATATCAGGCTTGAAGAGCGCGGCGGCGCATTGCAAATACGCCGGCTATCAAACCCAGACCCAGCAATGTCAGACTACTTGGTTCAGGAGCACTGGTTACATCACCTCCGGTGCTGGGAGTACCTGTAGATCCACTAGAAGATGTGGACGAGGTGGTGGTGAATTCAAAAGAACCTTGAGCAGTCTGGTATTTGAAACCGATTGGAGCAATGTCCACCGATGCGCCCCAAGTCCCAGCAAGTATAATCGAAAATGCATCGAATCCCCCCGCACCATAGATGCCGCCATTGGCGCCACCTTGACAGTTAGAGCCACCAAACGAGCAGACCTCAATGGTTGCAAGGCTTGGGATACTGGACAATGAGGCATTAATCATTCCTCCATCTGAGGTGTCACTAAATGAGATGTCCGTGGCATTGGGGTCTATGCCAAAGCCGAATGCCGTTAGACGGTCACCACCCAGTCCCCCCGCTGGGGCTGTGTTCGTCAGCGAAATTGCCACTGTAAGGCTTGACGAGTTAAATCCAGAGACAGTGAGCGACCCTGAACCGGATAACGTATCGGTACCGTCAAAATACGACCATGTGAAACCTAAGGGATTATTCGAAGAGCTACTGATCACCGTCGCTTGCCCCGAAATTGAAAAGAGAGTTAGTGAGGCCACGCCTACCAAAACTCTTAAAGTTTTTAGTGTTTTTGCTGTTATGTTCATAAAGAGACCCCTCTTAAAAATTGGCAAATATATTTCAATCCGCAACTCAGCCATCTCTTATGATTTAGTGAAGAGATCTGTAACTTTCTGGCCCTGCTTCACAGCAGGTGTAGCTTTCTCCAATTTAAGCGCACATTCAACTTAATTGTCACATCTTTCTAAATAGCACATAAAGTGCCATAAATTATTTTATAATAAATAACAATATGTTAAAGTTAATTATCGTTGATTGATACTTAATGCTGTAACAAAAGTGTAAAAAATCCTGACAGCGCAAATTTGTAACTTAAATCATTGCATAGAACCGTGTATCTGCTGCCTGGCATAGTGTTCTTCATTTTAGCGCTTTATTTTTGTATCTTAATACAATTTCAATTAATTCAATAGCTTGATGATTTATTATGTAAGTAAAGGAGCGGATAGAAAAACATCAACCCAAGCATTTATCGATTAATCACAGGGTTTCCGCTTGCGCTTCAAACCAACTCATAACACTTATCCCTAGACTATTTTCTCAAGTGTCAGGTTTTTTTACATTTTATTACTTGACGAAATGTTAATTTTTTAAACTTTTACCTCGTTTTTTCCTATTTTGTTTACGGTTTGGCAGCCTTTTAGAACCCATTAGCAACTCAGGAATTTATAGGTTATTGATTATATAAATCTTGCCAATATCTACTTGCTTGACGATGCCCTATTTGAGAGGTGTCAGAAAATTTTACAGTTTTATTCGGTATTATGTAGCAACAGCACAAAGCCTATAACCCAGTAGGCCATTAAAATATCCCCCAGTCTAAAACCAAAGGCGGATAAAGAAATGGCAGAACCTCACGTTATAAGCGCACTCACGGCAAAACGCTCAGAGCTTGCCGGAATCATCGCCCACCATCGCAAAGAGATAATGAGACTATTGGCTGAAGTAAATGCCATGGACACCACCATCAAGCTCTTTGATCCTGAATACCGTATAAATGCCATCAAGCCAAAGCGTTACCATCGAAGAAATGATTTTTTCAGGCATGGTGAAGCTCATAAGCTATTGCTGGATATTATCAGAGAAGCCGGAAAACCCATAAATACCATAGAAATTGCAGAAGAAGCCCAGCGCCGAAAAGGTTTAGAGCTTGATGCCGATAAATTATCTGCATTCAAAGCATCCATTGGCGCGGCGCTTAGCCGCCAACGTAAAGTAGGGTTAATCTCTGAGGTTGGTAAGGATAAAGGTGCTTCGGTTTGGGTGATTTCTAAATGATTAGTAATGATTGAGTAAATTACTTATGGAAATTGGTATCATAGCCTTTCTTTTAGCTTGGCTTTTAGATTAGGAGAAAGCACCAATGTCAAACTTCGCATTATTGATAATAGGGCATGATGAAAAACGGCCTTTGGAAGAAGGATGCAAAACCTTATCCTCGATACTTGAAGGCGCAGGAACCAGCAAAGGTAATTTTCAATTTCTGGGAGAAGGCGCTCTTTTATTCGATTTGAGGACTCAGTTAATTGATTTTTGCAAAGCGACAGCGTTTGCACATAGCCAAGGCCGCGAATTGCGGGTTTTGTTTTCAGAAGAAGATTTTTCATTTATTAAACAAAATCCTATAAGTGTAAATAACGGTTTAATGGAAACGATTGATGATATGTTTAAAGACCTTGATTAAGATTCTACTATGTGAATGGCGTTTTATTGCTTAGGTTTTCCGGTTAATCCTAAGCCGCAAGCTTCTCGACAGCCTTATTCCCTTGCCAATACCCACACCAGTTACGCGAAGTAGGCTTTTTAGCGCAGCGACTTGTAATATCGGCAAAAATTTCACCGGTTGAAGTACGGCGCGTGTCTTCACGATATGCAATTTCATTGGCGTAGGCCGCAAGATTCTGGGTACCCATTTTATGAACTTGTCCATGTTGCATTCGACGGAAACGGGAGAAATAAGACTCGGCTTGGTTGGTGCATTCCCCCTTTTTGCCTTTGTAGCGTTCCTGGTGATTAACGCGCTTCATTTCGAATTTGGCATGTAACGGATCGTAAGCCTTGGCTTCGTCGGCATGGATCGTGGCATCATTGTCAATATTTTCATCTGCAAGCTTTTTCATGTCGGCTTGATTCTCTGACTTCACCATGAATACTTTAGTTTTGATTGCGCCTTCGCCTTTCTCGCCGCGCTTACGAATCGTAATGATGCAGCGTTTATTGGGGTTTTGGTTTTCAGCAACGCGTAAATCTACCCGGTCTGTTTTTTCATTGCGTGGGCGCACATGGCCGTTCACATAAGCCCCATCAATCTCTACCTCACCATTCAATTTATCGGCCATTGTCATATCAATCAATGATTCACGTATCTTGTGCATCATGACGAAAGCCGTCTTGTACTGCACATCCAGATCACGAGAAAGCTGTAAGGCGGAAAATCCTTTCGCTGTATTGGTATAGAGCGCAATGGCTCCAAGGTAAATACGTAGCGGTAGCTTGTGATTTGCGAATAAGGTTCCTGATGTAACGCTGAATGTATGATTACAGCCTTTACAACGCCATTGCTTACGAGTTTTGATGAAATAGTGATTGTCGATACAGCCACAAACAGGGCAAACCGGATAGTCATCACCCCAACGGGATTCTCTGAACAGATCAAACGCCGCTTCATCGGTCATGGTAAAAATTTGTATCAATGACATTGATCTGGCTTTTGCTGAAAGTAAAAAGTGTTGTGCCATGTTTGCTGCTCTATAAGTGTCAAATATGACATTAATATAGCATATACAAAATTATTTACAACGCTTTTATTTTATATATGAAACATAAAGTGCTTTTATGCTATCCTTTAGCAGAATTATTAATATAGGAGCTTTACAATGGAAGAACAAGACTGGAAATCAACCGCTAAGAACATACTCAAAGCAGAGTTGGCACGTAAAGGCGTGGATTATGAAACACTTGCTACTAGGCTTAAAAGCCTCGGCATTGATGAAAGTTATAACAGCGTTAACACCAAGATAAACAGAGGGGCGTTTACCTTCCAGTTCTTCTTGCAGTGTATGAAGGCAATCGGAGTTGATATGGTTAGATTTGGTTAATAACAAACAGGCAAAAAATATGACTGAAAAAATTATTTATCAACTTCAAGGGCAGATTGAATCGATAAGCGAGATAGTAACCGCTTTAGCCTTAAGAAATGACCCAGAAGTTTTACGGGATCAACTAGAGCGCATAAAAGAGCGCAAAGCGCAGGTTTTCGATGAAAATGGGGATGCATATACCAAGGAGTATGTTGCGATAGAAAATCAGTTGATTGTTTCTTTAGCTTTACTCGAAGGCTATCAGAAAAGCATTCAAGCTGGTGATCCCGGAGCGCACTAATATTAGCGATAATATTTTCATCATTCGGGGTTGTATCGGTCTGCGGTTTTATTTTCATGTGTCCACCATAAGTAATTTTGTCTTACGTTAGCTTGTGCAAGCGTGGTGATTTGTCTTGTTTTCCTGGGTTGATACGGTTGGGTTTAATTAAGAATAATGTCTATGCGTTTAAAAGAAAGATTTGACCAGTGGAAGAAAGGCAAATTTGTACCTAATAATTTTGATGGTTATAAGGATGATCAAAAGACTTTAGGCGGAATGGGGATAATACGTGATGGTAAATATGTTCAACCAAAAACAGTCTTATTGACTAATAGTATTCTGAAATTCGCCAAGAGAAACTGGGATAAAATAATTTTATCAACTTGCGCGATTATTACCGCTGCTGTCGCTATCTACGCAATGAAGTCTGGTCAACCTACGAAAGATGCGATTCTTCCACCTACAGTTAACAAGGAGCATACAGATAACAAATCCGTTGAGCCAGGAAAAAATAACCATAAAACCATTCCACACCATATCGCACCCAAGCCAAAAGAAAGCGTGACTTGATGATACACGCTGATCATGATGGGTCCGATTAGATTTTCCGACCTTGTGCAACTGCTACATAATACCGGTTTTATTACAGCTTTATTAAGCGGATAAATAGACCGGTTTGACTCTATCGAGCCGGACTAAGTAACCGCTGCCGTATATACGCTAATGGTTGCAATGCTTTTCTGCCTACATTTTTCTGATGCCGTTGAAAAAAAGACTGCCTACTCGGCTAATATTGTCTGCTTTAAAAACCAGGGATAAACATCCGGAACTTAAAATAACAACTTGTTGTGCATAACCAGTGGTCTTAATGGCGAGACTCCGGAGACCCCTGCTTGCTTTTCTATCTCAATTTACAGAGGTGTTAACTAATTACGACTAAAACAAGAAACGGTTTTGATTTTACAGCCACTTAGGGTATTATGAGTAGGAATTTATATTTGTTTTCTTACTTCTTACCTGCTGGAGACTATCATGCCTGAAGTACGCGTGCGACAAAAGCATCAAATTACCTTGCCGTCCACCATCGTGCAGGAAGCACATATTGCTCCGAATGATACTTTAGAGATCGCTCTCGTCAATGGTGTTATCACACTCACGCCAACCAAGCGCCGGGAGCGCAAAAATTCTGTCATGTCTTATGCAGGTATTGCCCGAGGTTTGTGGGGGAGTACAATGGAAGAGCGGGATGAAACACTCCGTAATGATCGTGACTCATGGGAAAGATAGAGGCGCTTTTGGCTCGTATAAGCGGGAAGCGTGTCTATCTGGACACGAACATTTTCATTTATTTTCTCGAACAAAGTGATGGTTATTATGAGAGTGTCGCGCCAATCATCGAAGCCTGCGAGGCTGGAAAGTTCTTCGGATACACGGGCGATGTGGCGATAGCTGAAACCATGATTCAGCCCTATCGAGAAAATAACCTAACACTCATTGCAAATTTCAAAGCCTTTTTTGCAACCGAAAATTTCCTCTCAATCCAACCACATGATGCCGTTATTTTCGACCTTGCCGCTCAGCTTCGTGCCAAGCGAGGGATGAAATTCATCGACGCACTGCACTATGCGAGCGCTCTCAAGGCGGGTTGTTCGTTTTTTCTTTCGAACGATGCCGGCATTAAATCCGATTCCTTAATAGAAGTCATCGCCATCAATACTTTATTACAAAATTAATGAGTCGTGTAGTATGGTGTAACCCTTTTCATTCCACCTGTATCGGATTATCCCGGTTGGCAATGTTCTTTTGTCTACCTAATTGACTGATTCAGGCTTCAACCCCGCAAAAAACGCCGGTCAATGACCGGCGTTTTTTGTCGCCTTTTTTGTTGAGTGACTGGTATCTATTTGGTCACCGAAACAGATTGGCTGCCAATATTATTGGATGGATCGGCGGCTTGCGAGCTGATGGTGTGGGCGCCAGCACTGACTTTCCTGGTGTTCCAGTTATAGTTCAGAGAACTTGCGCTACTGGAGCTTACCAGTTTGCCGTCGATGTAAAGCTTAAGGCTGCTTATGCTGACGTTATCTCTGGCACTTACTTGAACCGCAACCATTCCACTGACTCTTGAGCCATTGGTGGGGTTCAATATACTGACAACCGGTACGGTGGTGTCCATCACAGCCGCACTTGTTGTTGCGGTACCAATATTGGAATAGCTTGAATTACCAGCGCTGTTATAGGCGTTGACGCGGTAATTGTATGTGGTTGAAGCGGCAAGGCCGGTATCGGTATAACTGACAATATTGCTGCCGACCATAGCAAATTGGCTCCAGTTAATGCCGTCGGCCGATCTTTCAAGTGAGAATCCGGTTTCGTTACTGGAATTATCCGACCAGGTTAATGTAATTTGACTGCTGGAAAGGGCGGACGCCGATAAATTGCTGGGAGCATTCGGCAATGTTGCTGGTGAAGGCATAAATGATGCGACAAGGGGTGCGGTATTCGTCATGGACAGAGCGTTATTGGCTGTAGAGGTACCCGTTACTTCTCCGCTGGTTAAAGTAACATTCGGATTGGAAAAATAACTAATCCTGCCGCCACCGGCGCAAGGATAGGACATGACAGTTTGAAAGCCGCCCGTTTGGCATAACTGGTAACCGTAAGAGTACGAATAGGCGCCTGGTCCCGAGGCGTCCGCTATATCGTGTTGATCCCCTTGGACATGACCCATTTCATGAGCAAGCGTATTATTGGACAGACAAGCATAGACCGAGTCATCATGTACCACGCTGTATGCCCAAGGTGCAAAGGCGCTGCTCAGCCAAGAACTGCTCATCCCGTAAGAGTAGCCACAATAATTAGTATCAGCAGAAATTAATGCCACCTGATCGGCGCCGAGCTGGCTACGCAAAACCGGAACATCATCCATGTAACCGTCGCTGGGATTGGCTAGTCTGGTTAACGATACAGTCATATCACCGGTTTCGGCGTATTGGGTTTCCGCCATGCCGACAAGGTTAACCTGCATAGGTATGTTACTGTTGATATAGGCCTGGTTTGCCATCGCCACCGCATTGGTGATTTTGGTTTGAATGCCTGCCAGGCTTGTGGCATCGCTTAATGCTTTCGGTGTATAAACCACCAGTACATTAATGACAGTTGCTCCGGTCGTCGCTGCACTGGTTGAGGGTGCGGCGGCAGTTGTTGTAGTAGAAATTGGCGCTCCAGCAGTGATCGGATTTTCCGGCTGTTTTGGCTGGCTGTGCTCAGGATTTTTACTTGGATCGACTTGGGTAATATCATGCTGGCCGTTGTCAATAGGCTTTATTTCATAGGTTATTGCACCGATTTGCACATTGCCTGACAAGGTCTTACCGTGCAGTGTCAAGAACACTTCGCTGTACTGTTCACCATCTATATGGCCAATCCAGGTTGTATGGCCGTTAACATTATCGATTATACGATCACGAACGGCGGTTACCACGACATCGTTAAACAGATTAAGCGTCATGGTATCTGACGAAAGCAGATCAGTATGAACATTTACGATGCGGTTTTTACCTTTGACCGCTTTTGGGGGCAATGTTTTGCCTGTTATTTGCTGAATGCCAAAATCATCAAATAAATCAGGCGCGGGAGAATGATTATTACCCGAGGCGGCTGCGGGATTCAATGCAATTATTGACCCGGCAAACAAGGATAAAGCACATATATTTTTTAGCGCGGTTAAAGTTTTTGGGTTGGGGTTACTGGTTTGAATTTTTGAGTTCACAACTCTTCTCCTAAATAATTTAGGTCCGAGGAGTTCCGAGACGGGTGAGCGAGTATCAATAGACTGCACTAAGCTAGCCTTTGGTCTGGCAATCCCACTGTCATAGGAAAGTTCCTTTAGACTGGTAATTTTGCGTCGCCACCTTTCGATGGTTTTGCCATTTTCAGATTAATTTACTTGTATCAGGACAGGTACGCTTTTAGCTGAAGCTTTCTGTTGATCCTGCCGGTTGAAAGCTTAGCTGATGATTATTATATTACAAGCTGGCTTGGGCTGCATCTTTGGCAAGCCGGTTCATTAGTGCAACCGGCGTGGTCTGGATAGGGCTTGCGGAATCAGGGATGATTAAGCGCCTGTCTGCTTTAGCGCTTATTGAAAACCAGCGGGCAAGATTTTAATCGCGTCGTAAGCGCCGCTCCCACGTAGCTAAGCTGGCTGGTTTTTATCGCTGCAATGATTTAAATCCCGAGTATTTTCACCACAATATTTTGAAAATATCGCGAATTTCATCACGGCTTAATTCCACGTAATTGTTGATTAACAGCCGTTGTTGTTCGCGAACCGCGCTGTCAGCGAACGTCTCAATTTCGAATTCTTTCATGCCATATTCGTTGTTTTAGAATATAAACTCATTGACTTTTAAAGAATTTCTTATAAAGATGCACGGTTGATATAAATTAATATATTTCCGAAACTCAGTAAGTTGTCCAAAAAAGAAAATATGTAGCGCCGTTTTGCCCTTTTTAAAAATTTCAAGCTATTGATTTACATTAAGTGCACTCGAAATAGTAACCAAGATGGGTTAGCTTGACTGACCAGGTAAATTGCCAGGAACCAAATAGTTAGCGCCAAGTGAGTGCTTTGGAACAAGGTGCCTGCGATCAGGGATGCCCGCAACCGGCAGCATTTGCATTGGAATGTCTTATGTTCCCTACCTTGAGCAAGTAGTAATCTGCGTTGCCGCACTCTGGGCAACGGAATCCCTGTGGTCAACGTGACGCTTCCAGTGCGTCCCCGCATTGCTCTTCGGCGCCAAACCGCGCAAGAAATGCGGGCAAGGACAAGCCTTGTTGGAATTGGATACGGTTCATGGCCAGGACAGTTTCTCTTTGGCGGGTTTGTTTAAGTCAGTATGCGCCTTATAATTGACAAAATTTGGTTTGGCTGAAAAATCTTTCTAATCAGGAACGCTTAAGCTGTTTGACCAACGAATGATCTATTTCAGTTTTTCTATGTGTATTAATGTGGATTTTAAAGAAGTCAACACATCTAAAAACAGAAAAACCATTGAACTGAAGATAAATAAGACGCAGAGTACCACAAATAAAATCAGGAATTCTTCACTGATATGCGCTATAAAGCTGGAAAAAATTGATCCCAGCAAGAACATTCCACTGCTTAGTGCGCTGCATAACAACAGGCCAAAACTCCATTTAAGTATCTGGCATCGATAAACCATCATATTGAGTTCTTTTGCAAGCTTGGTTGTATCATGGCTTTTTTGCATCTCTTCATAGATTTCTCGTACTCGCCCTATTGCATGGGTATAGCGGGCGTTTAGAGTCAAGGCAAAAAGTCCAATACTGGAAAATAAGACCAAAGAACCGGTAACCAGGGTAACGATGCCCTCAAGGTTGCCGGTCATTAGCCTTCTTGCCCATCCAAACGTGGACTAGATAGAATAGGTGCATAAACAAACATAAATAAAGAAAATGCAGCCAGCCAGGAAAGTGTTGAACCATAAATTAAAATGTTGTACCAGTTGGGCAAAGCTGCCGGTAATAAAACCCTGAGCAAGGCGGCTAAATTAATCAATACAAAAGCAATAGCCATCGCATTTGAGACTTTGAGCGCCCGGCCGGTATGTCCTAATGATACTCGCGCCATCATCCCCAGTGTTAACACGCCTATGCCGCCAAGAGTAAATGCATGTAAAGCCAAAGAAGGTAACACCCATGCGTATGCGGACAATGCCGTTAAAATAAACCCCAAAATAATCCAGCCATAACCCGCATAAAGTATCCATAACAAAGGCACATACCAAATCCGTTGCTGATACCAGCTGTATAGACGGGCGCTATTGACTATGGCGGCGAAAATCGCGGTTAGCGCTAAAAAAGTCCCAGTGACGGGCCATATTTGCAAGGCGAATACAACAACCGCAGAGCCAATTGATAAGGCATCCAATAACGGATTTCTTATGATTAGAGTTCCGGACAAACCCCGTTCCGTGAAAAAGGGAAATAATCGTCCGGCAAGGACCAGAATCAGGATAATAATAGCCGCGACAATCAGTTGAAGGCCAGTCCATGCCGTGTTTTGACATAGCCCGAGAATTTCAGCATGGATTAGACCGTTACCTACTGTTAACAACAGCAACAGTCCGATAAAAACCAGGCTTTTAAAGTGCCGTGCCTGCATAACCGGGATGCTGATTTGATAAGCCAGAATAGGCAGGAAAGCAAAATCAATGAGGGCAATCAAGGCATCAGGCAATAAACCGGCATAAAAAGGCAGAATACGCCCATAAAGCCACAACAAAGCCAGGCCGGCTAATTTATCGCCGGTCAAAGTGGGCTTGTCTGTCCAGTTTTTAACCGCGGTTAATAAAAATCCGGCAATAACGGCGACAGAATAGCCCAGCAGCATTTCATGGGCATGCCAATAATTAGGGGCAAAATAATTATCTACGGTTAACGCGCCATTAAAAATAGCATTCCAAAGCACGATTAAAATTAGCGCCGATAATCCGGCCAGGGCGAAGAAAACTCTAAAGCCCAAGCCAAACATAGGGGTATCAAAAATTTTTTGTGTGTTCATAGAGTTGTATTTTCCAGCCAGTCAAGCTCATCATTCGAGAAGCCTGCAATTATACGCATTTCCCGGTTAAAAGGTCCTTTTGGCTTACCCCCCAGGTAATATTGCCTGATTAACCGGCGATACTTATCTTCAGGTTCAAACCCTTGCTGTTTACAGACGAATTTAAACCAGTATGACCCGCGTTCCACATGTCCCACTTCATCGGTTAAAATGCGATTTAACACAGCTACGCTGGCATCGTCATCCAACTGCTTGAATTTCGCGATGATAGCCGGAGTTACATCCAAACCACGCGCCTCCATACAGCGAGGCACCATTGCCAATCTTGCCAGCAAATCATCAGCGGTCTCTTTAGCATGATCCCAGAGGCCGCTATGCGCGGGTAAATCACCATAATCAACATGCATTGCCAGCAAATGCGCGCGGATTAATTCAAAGTGCTGCGCTTCTTCATCTGCAATCCGAAGCCAATCCTGGTAAAATTGGTCTGGCATGCCGCGAAAACGATAGAGCAAATCCCAAGCCAGATAAATTGCCACAAATTCAACGTGAGCAATGGCATGAAAGAAGGCGGCAATACCTTCGACGGAGCCGAGTTTTCGTTTGGGCATATCGCGGGGCGGCAATAATACCGGCTGGTCAGGAAATCTTACCTGAGCAATTGGCAATGCCGGATGATCCGGTATAAAGCTTAACTGGTCATTTTCAAAAGCGTGCCAAGCCTGATGCGTCAGTGCCAATTTTTCGCCGATAGCGGCGCCATGCAAACACGCTTCGGCAAATACAAATATATTTTTCATTACTGATAGCTTGCGTTTACATGATTAAAATTCTGGATTTCACGTTTTTGTTATTTTATTGTCTGATTATTTACTGGCTTTCTGATCAATCAACATTGCCTGCGCCGATGTGGTTTGAGTTTCAGGATAAACTTTACCACGCCGGCGCCTATTCTGTTATGGGGTTGTTGGCATGGCGCAGTTTCAAGCATTTCATAGAACCGTCCATTATACTGGGTTTGCTCTGCCTTGCCTTTTGCAGTTTATACGGCTTGTCTGATGAATGGCATCAATCGTTTGTAGCTGGACGCGAGTCAGATAGCGCTGATTGGCTTGCCGATACCAGCGGCGCGGCCCTGGCAATTTTTTTCTGCTTAAACTACACAAATAATAAATGGGTTAAAGGCTGAAAGGCGCTCTTTGGCATCGCGCTTTCGGCTGGTATCTTTTTTTATCAGTTAGTCTAGAATGCACCGTTTTTTACATTTACCTTGATATAAACCATGTCCAAAGAAATTCGCATTGAAAGATGCAGCGGTGCGGCCCTTCAGCAATATATCCCTGAGCTCGCGCGTCTAAGAATCGAAGTTTTTCATGATTTCCCATATTTGTACGACGGGGATTATGACTATGAAAAAAAATACCTGCAAATCTATATTGACACTCCTGAAAGCGTAATCGTATTGGCTCTTGATGGCGATAAAGTGGTCGGAGCCTCTACCGCCATCCCCATGAAATATGAAACGGATCAAATTAAAAAGCCCTTTATTGAACAGGGCTACAACCTTGATGATGTATTTTATTGCAGCGAATCTGTTTTAAATAAGGATTACCGCGGCTTGGGCTTAGGCGTGCGGTTTTTTGAGCAAAGAGAAGCTCATGCCGAGGAGCTGGGTGGTTTCAAAATTATTACTTTCTGTTGTGTGGAGCGGCCTCCGGATCACCCGCGCCGTCCAGCTGATTTTGTGCCGCTGGATCAGTTCTGGAACAAACGCGGCTATTTCAAACATCCTGAACTTGCTACAACCTACTCATGGAAAGATCTGGATGATATGGAAGAAACACCTAAGCCAATGATTTTTTGGATTAAACATGAGCGTTAAAATTGCAGCCGCCCAGTACGACATCAGTTTTCTGGAGAATTGGCAGGCTTATCAACTAAAAATTGAACGCTGGGTTGCCGATGCTACTGCAAAAGACGCCAAAATTCTGGTGTTCCCCGAATATTTCAGCATGGAACTGGCGTCCCTGTTCGGCCGCGAGATTTACTCATCATTGAGCAGGCAGCTGACGGCCATGCAATCATTGCATGATGATTTTACCGGCCTGTTCAAAAAGCTGGCCCGGAAATACCAGTGTATTATTCAATCGGGTACATTTCCGGTATGCATCGAGCCAGGAATCTACCGGAATCGTGGTTACTTATTTATGCCTGATGGCCGGTTTGATTATCAGGATAAAGTTATGATGACCCGTTTTGAAAATGAAAAATGGCTGATTAAAGGCGGTCATGAATTAAGGTGTTTTGATACCGAATACGGAAAAATCGCTATTAACATTTGTTATGACAGTGAATTTCCGCTGCTGGCCAGAAAGCAGGTCGAAGCCGGATGTGTGTTGATTTTAGTGCCTAGCTGTACCGATACTGTCGCCGGTTATCATCGGGTTAAAATAGGCTGTCAGGCAAGGGCCCTGGAGAATCAGTGTTATGTTGTTCAAGCTTCATTGGTGGGCGAGGCCGCATGGTCGGAAGCGGTCGATGTCAATGTTGGCGCAGCGGCGATCTACACGCCAGTGGATAGGGGTTTTCCGGATAACGGTGTTTTGTCGTCAGGCGCATTCAACGCGGTGCAATGGGTTATTGGAGACATATCGCCAAACGACTGCGAGACAGTACGGGAGCATGGGCAGGTTTTTAATTACCGGGACTGGCCCCTGCAAAATACGCTTGGTTAATTAAATACAGCCTCAAAAGCAAAGCCGTTAGTTTGTAAAATTACTTTTAATTTTTTTAATCCGTCCATTTGGATTTGTCTAACGCGCTCTCTTGTTACCTCCAGCTCTTGAGCAATCTGCTCAAGAGTTGCTTGTTCATAGCCGCAAATCCCATAGCGGCGGCAGATAACTTCACGCTGTTTTTCAGGTAGTTCAAACACGCAGGTAGTTATATTTTTTTTCATGCAGTTTTTCTGTAGCTGCTCATCGTGAGCTAAATCATTGGCATCCGAAATAGACTCAATCAAAGGAACATCTATATTTTTGGCTCCCGGCAAATCGACTGAAGTTACCCGTTCATTGAGTTTGAGCATTTTTTCAACCTTATCCACCGGCTTATCCATATAATCAGCTATTTCCTGGGAGCTGGGATCATGATCCAGTGTTTGCGTCAAATAGCGCTGGGCCTTAAGGTAGGTATTCATTTCCTTGACAATATGAATTGGCAAACGAATGGTTCGTGTTTGATCCATTATCGCCCGTTCAATAGTTTGTCTTATCCACCATGTCGCATAGGTCGAAAATCTGAAACCTCTTTCAGGATCAAATTTTCCAACTGCGCGTATTAACCCCAGATTTCCTTCCTCAATCAAGTCCAGCAAGGGTAATCCCTTGTTCATATAACGGTAAGAAATCTTTACCACCAGGCGCAAGTTGCTTTCAATCATGATCTTGCGGGCTTTCTGGTCGCCTTGCAAGGCGAGGGCGCCATACTTTTTTTCCTCATCGGCAGTCAGCAATTTTGACCGGCTGAGTTCATTCAAATAGGAGCGGGTTGCATCGAACTCGCAGTTATTTGCTGTTTTAGTGGATATAGTCTCCAGTTTTTCAGTTATGACCGTTGCTACATCAGTATCTTCATCTAACGATGATTCTTCTTCACCGAGAATAACAATTTCATCGAAAGATGGTTCTAATAATGTTTCATTCATATTAACTCACTGATTGATTGGTCTTAGCCGGACAGCATGATTATTTTTTCGGCAAAAATTTAAGTGGATTAACCGGCTTTCCATTTTCTCTTATTTCAAAGTGCAAGGATATTCGTTTGATTCCCGCCTTGCCGACTTCAGCGACAACCTGGCCCTTTTTTACCAGTTCTCCTTCATTTACCAGCAAGACGCTATTATTGGCATAAGCGCTTAAATAAACATCATTATGCTTGATAATAAGTAACTTGCCAAAGCCAATCAGGCCTTGTCCGCCATAGACGACCTTGCCGGCTTCAGCCGCTTTTACCGGTTGTCCATTCCGGCCGGCTATATCGATGCCTTTATTGCGGGATGGAGAATAACTTTTTAAAACTTTTCCCTTGATTGGCCAGCAAAAGCCTAACTCTAACATTTTTTTATTATCAATTGAAGCAATTGATTTTTCTCGTTGACGTTTCGGCTGTTGAGCAAGGTGGGATTCAGCAGGCTGTTTTTTATGCGCGTTTCCAATTTTTGAATTCGATTTATCAATTGCAGACTTAACGGTTTTAGTTTGTCGAGTGACCGTGTTTACCCCTGATGAATTTAGTTTTTTCTTATTTGTACCCGCTTTTTCAATTGCCGGACTTGCTGTTTTATTTTTTGCCAAATTATTGTTTGCAGCTAATTTTTTATTCCATAAAGCCGGACGTTGACTGCCAAGGCGGGTGCTTGAGTCCATAGAATGAAAAGTTTGCAAGTTGGCGGCTGTATGCTGCGTTCCGATGTTGCTGGCAACGATCAGGTTGCCTGTGTCTATATGCTGCTTGCTGATTAATGGTTTTGGTATATTTCCGGCAAATACTTGGTTGTTATCAGTTCTCACGGGTGCATAATAACTACTGGTAGTACAGCTGGTTAGGAAAGCAAACAGGACCAGGATTACAAAAATGTTGAACTTTGTGCGGCACAAATGCATGGACTGCTAATTTTTCAATAAAATTTTTTTTGCAAGGTTTATTTTTGCGGCCAAATAATCTGACCCGCCACGGTCAGGATGTATTTTTTGCATTAATTTGCGGTGAGCGGAAATGATGTCCTGTTCTGATGCTCCAGGTTTCAAACCCAGTACCTCATAAGCTTCTTCAACTGACATTTTTCCTTTAGCGCTGGAATCGCTTTGCCGTTGTGATGAGCTTTTTTTTGAACCTGAAAATCCCTGCCACAGTCTGTGCAAGTGAGGCGCATAGTGCAATAGCGCGGGCAATAACCTGAGCATAAACGCAACAACTACCCCTGCCAGAGCGAAAAGCCAGTTTAACCGTCCGGTCGCAGTTAGATAAAGAAGCGTTACGCCAAGCATGCATAACAATAAAATTCTGGCGTATTTCGCCAATAAGGAAGGGGACGCTTTTAGAAAGGCGCGAAAGCCATAAAATGCTAGAACGGCAAGCAGCAAAATCAGATAAATTCGAATCAATGTTTTCTCCAGGATTAATGATCCCAGGTCAATAATACCTTAGAATAAGCAGTCTCACGATAACAGTCTGATGAAATAATTTAGTATGCAACACGCACATGTCCCTATTTTAGGTTTTGCCGCTTTTAGCGGGACGGGTAAAACCACATTACTGACGCAAATAATACCGCTTCTAAAAAAGCATGGCTTGCGTATCGGTTTAATCAAGCACAGCCATCATAATTTCCAAATAGACCAGCCAGGAAAGGACAGTTTCCGTTTGCGGGCAGCGGGCGCCTCGCCGGTTATGCTGGTTTCTACGGATCGCCGTGCAATTATTACCGAAATCACGCCGGAACAAGAGCCTCGGCTGGATGATCAGTTAAAACTCTTCGATCAATCTGAACTTGACTTGATTCTTGTTGAAGGTTTTAAAACGGAGCAATTTCCTAAAATTGAACTGCATCGGCCTTCGCTTAACAAACCATTGCTTTTCCCGGACGACCCGGACATCATTGCAATCGCCTCTGATTGTTCGCTGGAAACGCCGGGCTATTTGATCCAGCTGGACTTAAATCAGCCGGAAATGATAGCCGCCTTTATTTTAAATCAATTTATGAGGTCAGAATGATTGACTTATGCAGCCGGGAATCAAAACCCTTGCTTTCTGTCGATGCGGCATTGGAAAGAATTAAAACGGCATTACAACCAGTCGAAGGTTCAGAAAAAGTCGATTTAAAAAACGCCTTGGGCCGGGTGCTGTCAGAATCACTCTACGCGCCTGTCAATCTCCCGCCTGAAAGAAATGCAGCCATGGATGGCTATGCTTTTTCCAGCCGGGATGTTAATCATGAACAGGATTTTTCGCTCACCCTGGCTGGAACTTCATGGGCGGGGCGGCCTTTTGACGGACTCTTGGAGCCAGGGCAATGCATAAGGATTTTTACCGGGGCGGTTATACCCGAGCAAGCTGACTCGGTGGTTATGCAGGAACATGTGCAAGCGGATGGGCAAGCCATTCGTTTTCCGGCAAACACATCCGCAAGGCAACATATCAGGGAAGCTGGCGAAGATGTAAAACAAGGCAGCTTGTTGTGCGCCCACCCTAAAAAGCTGAATGCAATCGACCTGGGTTTATTGGCCTCGGCAGGCATTGCCGGGCTTTCTGTCAAGCGGCCGGTAAAAATTGCAATTTTCACTACCGGTGATGAGCTAATAGCGCCAGGTCAGCCGTTGGCGCCTGGGAAAATCTATGACAGCAATCGTTACCTATTAAGCGGATTATTAAATGATGCAGGTTACAGTGTAACGGATCTGGGAGTTATCGCCGATAATAAACAATTGCTGGAAGACAGCTTTCTGGAAGCGGCTAAAAACCATGATGTCATTTTAACCACAGGCGGCGCATCGGTTGGCGATGCGGATTATGTCAAAGAAATATTGGATCGCTGCGGTGAAGTGGATTTCTGGAAAGTCGCCATAAAACCTGGAAAACCTTTGGCATTCGGTAAAATTGGTTCCTGTTGTTTTTTTGGGCTGCCGGGGAACCCCGTGGCCGTTATGGTAACTTTTCAGTACCTGGTAGCGCCCGCGCTTACACAACTGTCCGGCGCGCCGAGTTCAAAACCCTTGCAATTAACAGCAATATGTTCAAGCACGCTTAAAAAAGCTCAAGGACGTCAGGAGTTTCAACGCGGCAACCTGATCCAGGAACCAAGCGGAGAATTTATAGTTTCCACATCTGGAAAACAAGGTTCCAATATACTCAGTTCCATGAGCAGAGCCAACTGTTATATTGTTCTGCCAGCCGAATGCAAGGGCGTGCAGGCAGGCGACAAGGTAAGGGTCGATCTTATAGGGAATGCCGGAATCATTTAGCCGCTCCATGAGCCTTAACGAGAGGTCTTGCAGTTTATCATCCGATCTGCATCTGTAATTACCTTAATTCGTTTTGCATTGTTGCACTGATAAGCGCTAGATACTCTTGATTTGCTCCTTTATTCAGCGTTAATGTTGGACGCAATGTGTTAACTATTGCTATGATCCTTGCGTGATCAGACCGGACTGTGTGCTGCGATTAAGGCTCCTTTGTTCATTCCTTCTTAATTCTATATAAATCATCACTTTAGCTATTTTGCGAAAGTATTAATTAAACTGTGGAGATAATTATGCACAATGTCACGTTGATAAAAGGTGATGGTATTGGTCCTTCGATTATGGATGAGGCCGTAAAAGTTATTGACGCGTCAGGCGTAAAAATTCACTGGGAAGAAGCCTACGCCGGTTTGTCGGCGTTTGAAAAATTCGGAACGCCTCTACCCGATGAAACCATGGCATCGTTTGACAAAACCCGCTTGGCCTTTAAAGGGCCGTTGACGACTGTTGTTGGCAAAGGTTATAGAAGTATAAATGTGGCGTTGCGGCAGAAATACGAACTGTATGCCAATGTCCGTCCAGCTAAAAGTTGGGCGGGTATAAAAACACGCTACGAAAATGTGGATATCGTTATTGTCAGGGAAAATACCGAAGGTCTGTACGCAGGGCTTGAGCATTATCTTACTCCGAAAAAAGATATTGCCGAGAGCCTGGCCGTGGTTACCCGGAGCGCTTCACAACGCGTTATCGATTATGCGTTTAAATATGCGCAGGATAATGATCGTAAAAAGGTAACCGTTTGTCATAAAGCCAATATTTTAAAATACACCCAGGGCTTGTTTCTGGATGTTGCCAGAGAAACCGCAGGGCGCTTTCCCAATATCGAGTTTGACGAAAAAATTGTTGATGCGGCCTGCATGCATCTGGTGATGAATCCGCAGCAGTTTGATGTCGTCGTCTGCACCAATATGTTTGGCGATATATTGTCGGATTTGACAGCGGGTCTGGTAGGCGGACTGGGCTTGATTCCAGGCGCTAATATTGGCGACGATGCGGCTCTGTTTGAGGCGGTGCATGGCAGTGCGCCGGATATTGCCGGAAAAAATCTGGCTAATCCGATTGCAGTCATGATGGCCGGGGTCATGATGCTGAATTATCTTGGCGAAACTCAGGCAGCGGAACGCATTAAAAATGCGATTGAAAAAGTGGTTGATGAGGGTAAATTTGTTACCAAGGACCTTAATCCGCAATCTACCTGCGGAACCATCGAAATGGGTAATGCGATTGTTGCAGCAATGAAATAACCCGGCGCGAGTCCTCTTGACTCCGGATTATATTCACTCCCATGGCTTCGTGGGGAATGCGCCATGCGACGCTCCGGTTCCACAATCAATATCCGTCGCTGGATACAGGAGTGTTCGTGGTTGCATTCCCGCGCTGGAGTGGCGGTCCGCTGTCACAGCGCAGTCGATGGCTTGAGTTTCCTGGTTGTTCAAGGAGTCTGGGAGCGCATCCTGAATCAGGGCGGCTGTTTACATTGGCGCTATGCGGAGATTTCGCTAACCTCCACTATTACGCTCATTGACGGCGATTGGGGGTTAACCGCTTGAAACGAGCCGGATACCGGAGGCGCCGATTCAGGATGCCGGCTCATGGCCACCGGTATATGGTCGTTACCGGCTACCAGTCCGGAAGTGGAGTCGAATCCTTTCCAGCCGGCTCCGGGCAAATAAACTTCCGACCATGCATGGGTTGCGCCTTGGCCCTGTTGATACGGAGGCGTGTACAGGTAACCGCTGACAAAGCGCGCAGCCAAACCCAGGGACCGGCAGGCCTCGATGAATAAGGTTGCAAAATCGCGGCAGGATCCGGCGCGTCTGGTCAAAGTGGTTGCGGGCGTCTGAACGCCCGGTTCCTCGCGTTGTTGGTAGGTGAATCCGGTAGCGATCGCTTTATTGATCCATTCAAGCAGAAGATAGGTTTCTACTACTTGGCCGGGGTACCAGAATTGCCGTAGCCAGTTATCCAAGAGCGACCGGTCCTGGTCAAAAATTGTTGACAGGTAAGGCCACAAATCAACACGCTCGGCGGTATCGTACTGAAAAGGAAAAAACACCGCATAATCCGCCACCAGAAAATCAAGAGGCTGTTCATCATAATGCTGGATCAGAACACTGCTGCTGATCCGGAGCAGACTGGCCGGCTCGAGAAAGGTCGCCTGGGCGACAGCATTGTCATAAGCATCGCGTTGCCATTGCAGTTGGTGGGCGGGAAAAATAGTCAGTTCTGCCGATTCGATACGGATGTCGCGCCCTTCGCGAGGACGCAAGAGTAATTTGTGCGGCAACAGGACTACGCTTTCGGTGTATTGGTAAGTGGTTACATGCTTTATTTGCAGGCGGCGCATTTCTAACCCTCCAGGCAGTTATATTACAGCTAGCTTTGGCTGGCATTCTGACACAATATCCCGAACTGCGTTACATTTGCTCCATTCAAAAATATAGATGCAGCGTTTACAATGTCCGCATTTTATATAATTTTTCGGTATTATGTAGCAACAGCACAAAGCCTATAACCCAGTAGGCCATTAAAATATCCCCCAGTCTAAAACCAAAGGCGGATAAAGAAATGGCAGAACCTCACGTTATAAGCGCACTCACGGCAAAACGCTCAGAGCTTGCCGGAATCATCGCCCACCATCGCAAAGAGATAATGAGACTATTGGCTGAAGTAAATGCCATGGACACCACCATCAAGCTCTTTGATCCTGAATACCGTATAAATGCCATCAAGCCAAAGCGTTACCATCGAAGAAATGATTTTTTCAGGCATGGTGAAGCTCATAAGCTATTGCTGGATATTATCAGAGAAGCCGGAAAACCCATAAATACCATAGAAATTGCAGAAGAAGCCCAGCGCCGAAAAGGTTTAGAGCTTGATGCCGATAAATTATCTGCATTCAAAGCATCCATTGGCGCGGCGCTTAGCCGCCAACGTAAAGTAGGGTTAATCTCTGAGGTTGGTAAGGATAAAGGTGCTTCGGTTTGGGTGATTTCTAAATGATTAGTAATGATTGAGTAAATTACTTATGGAAATTGGTATCATAGCCTTTCTTTTAGCTTGGCTTTTAGATTAGGAGAAAGCACCAATGTCAAACTTCGCATTATTGATAATAGGGCATGATGAAAAACGGCCTTTGGAAGAAGGATGCAAAACCTTATCCTCGATACTTGAAGGCGCAGGAACCAGCAAAGGTAATTTTCAATTTCTGGGAGAAGGCGCTCTTTTATTCGATTTGAGGACTCAGTTAATTGATTTTTGCAAAGCGACAGCGTTTGCACATAGCCAAGGCCGCGAATTGCGGGTTTTGTTTTCAGAAGAAGATTTTTCATTTATTAAACAAAATCCTATAAGTGTAAATAACGGTTTAATGGAAACGATTGATGATATGTTTAAAGACCTTGATTAAGATTCTACTATGTGAATGGCGTTTTATTGCTTAGGTTTTCCGGTTAATCCTAAGCCGCAAGCTTCTCGACAGCCTTATTCCCTTGCCAATACCCACACCAGTTACGCGAAGTAGGCTTTTTAGCGCAGCGACTTGTAATATCGGCAAAAATTTCACCGGTTGAAGTACGGCGCGTGTCTTCACGATATGCAATTTCATTGGCGTAGGCCGCAAGATTCTGGGTACCCATTTTATGAACTTGTCCATGTTGCATTCGACGGAAACGGGAGAAATAAGACTCGGCTTGGTTGGTGCATTCCCCCTTTTTGCCTTTGTAGCGTTCCTGGTGATTAACGCGCTTCATTTCGAATTTGGCATGTAACGGATCGTAAGCCTTGGCTTCGTCGGCATGGATCGTGGCATCATTGTCAATATTTTCATCTGCAAGCTTTTTCATGTCGGCTTGATTCTCTGACTTCACCATGAATACTTTAGTTTTGATTGCGCCTTCGCCTTTCTCGCCGCGCTTACGAATCGTAATGATGCAGCGTTTATTGGGGTTTTGGTTTTCAGCAACGCGTAAATCTACCCGGTCTGTTTTTTCATTGCGTGGGCGCACATGGCCGTTCACATAAGCCCCATCAATCTCTACCTCACCATTCAATTTATCGGCCATTGTCATATCAATCAATGATTCACGTATCTTGTGCATCATGACGAAAGCCGTCTTGTACTGCACATCCAGATCACGAGAAAGCTGTAAGGCGGAAAATCCTTTCGCTGTATTGGTATAGAGCGCAATGGCTCCAAGGTAAATACGTAGCGGTAGCTTGTGATTTGCGAATAAGGTTCCTGATGTAACGCTGAATGTATGATTACAGCCTTTACAACGCCATTGCTTACGAGTTTTGATGAAATAGTGATTGTCGATACAGCCACAAACAGGGCAAACCGGATAGTCATCACCCCAACGGGATTCTCTGAACAGATCAAACGCCGCTTCATCGGTCATGGTAAAAATTTGTATCAATGACATTGATCTGGCTTTTGCTGAAAGTAAAAAGTGTTGTGCCATGTTTGCTGCTCTATAAGTGTCAAATATGACATTAATATAGCATATACAAAATTATTTACAACGCTTTTATTTTATATATGAAACATAAAGTGCTTTTATGCTATCCTTTAGCAGAATTATTAATATAGGAGCTTTACAATGGAAGAACAAGACTGGAAATCAACCGCTAAGAACATACTCAAAGCAGAGTTGGCACGTAAAGGCGTGGATTATGAAACACTTGCTACTAGGCTTAAAAGCCTCGGCATTGATGAAAGTTATAACAGCGTTAACACCAAGATAAACAGAGGGGCGTTTACCTTCCAGTTCTTCTTGCAGTGTATGAAGGCAATCGGAGTTGATATGGTTAGATTTGGTTAATAACAAACAGGCAAAAAATATGACTGAAAAAATTATTTATCAACTTCAAGGGCAGATTGAATCGATAAGCGAGATAGTAACCGCTTTAGCCTTAAGAAATGACCCAGAAGTTTTACGGGATCAACTAGAGCGCATAAAAGAGCGCAAAGCGCAGGTTTTCGATGAAAATGGGGATGCATATACCAAGGAGTATGTTGCGATAGAAAATCAGTTGATTGTTTCTTTAGCTTTACTCGAAGGCTATCAGAAAAGCATTCAAGCTGGTGATCCCGGAGCGCACTAATATTAGCGATAATATTTTCATCATTCGGGGTTGTATCGGTCTGCGGTTTTATTTTCATGTGTCCACCATAAGTAATTTTGTCTTACGTTAGCTTGTGCAAGCGTGGTGATTTGTCTTGTTTTCCTGGGTTGATACGGTTGGGTTTAATTAAGAATAATGTCTATGCGTTTAAAAGAAAGATTTGACCAGTGGAAGAAAGGCAAATTTGTACCTAATAATTTTGATGGTTATAAGGATGATCAAAAGACTTTAGGCGGAATGGGGATAATACGTGATGGTAAATATGTTCAACCAAAAACAGTCTTATTGACTAATAGTATTCTGAAATTCGCCAAGAGAAACTGGGATAAAATAATTTTATCAACTTGCGCGATTATTACCGCTGCTGTCGCTATCTACGCAATGAAGTCTGGTCAACCTACGAAAGATGCGATTCTTCCACCTACAGTTAACAAGGAGCATACAGATAACAAATCCGTTGAGCCAGGAAAAAATAACCATAAAACCATTCCACACCATATCGCACCCAAGCCAAAAGAAAGCGTGACTTGATGATACACGCTGATCATGATGGGTCCGATTAGATTTTCCGACCTTGTGCAACTGCTACATAATACCGTAATTTTTCATAATTGCGGAATATCAATAACGGCATAGATAATTCAAGGTAATCCGCCAAGCCGCCTAATTGATTTGAAACTGCTTGGACTGAATTTAAAAGAGTTTGCTAATTTGTGAATTAAAAAGTTTAATATCAGCCAAGGAATATGCAAAGTTTCTGCCGGATTGATAAAAGCAGCGTTTATTAAAAGACTTAATTGACGTTATAGCATGATGTTCCATGTAGAATTGAGTTTTGTAGAATATCCGGGCGCTCAGTTTTGCCACGGAGAGACATGTCATTTTTGCCCATTTGTTGTGGAGGCAGCCGGTGGTTTCAGGATGGAATGGATTTACTTTTACAAGGCTCCAGCAAGCGAAATTGAACGGCAATAGAGACGCTGGATTTGTACGCAAATAGATTTTTTCAAATAATGTCCTAAAAATTAATTTATCAAACTTATTACAGGTGATCATGATGAAAAGTAGATTAGCAATTTTGCTGTCGCTGCCAACCCTACTGGCCTACATTCCTACAGCCGGAGCGCATACTATGGGAGCGGAAGGCGCTGGTTTTATAACCGGTCTGGCGCATCCTTTTTCGGGGCTGGATCATTTGCTGGCAATGATTGCAGTAGGTATTTGGGCGGCGCAACTGGGCGGTAGCGCCGTCTGGCGTTTGCCATTGAGTTTTATAGCGATGATGGCTGCCGCTGCGGCAATCAGCGCCAGCGGCTTTAGCTTTCCGGCATTGGAACCATTGATTGCCGGCAGCGTGATGTTGTTGGGGCTTATGGTGGTTTTCGCTATTCGTTTGCCGGTTAATTTGAGCATATTGCTCGTTGGCCTGTTCGCTGTATTTCATGGTTATGCGCATGGCCTGGAAATACCGCAAGCAGGCTCGGCGCTCCTGTATGGCAGCGGTTTTGTTCTGGCGACCGCCTTGTTACATTTAGCCGGTATCGGTTTGGGCGGCATTGCTTATCGCCGGTATTTATTATCCCGGTTAAGCGGCTCAATAATCACGCTGGCCGGCTTATATCTGGCCATTGCAGTTTAATGACCGCCGTTACTCCGGAGAAAAGCTGATGTGTCTTGCCGTACCGATGCAAATCACAAAGATTGACGGCTTTAATGCGCATTGCGCCGCCAAGGGCGTCGAGCGGGATGTCAGTCTTTTTCTACTGCAAGATGAAGAAGTCAAGGCAGGCGATTACCTGTTAATTCATGTCGGTTACGCCATTCAAAAAATAAGCGAAGCGGAAGCGTTTTCAACGTGGGAATTGCTCGATCAAATGCTGGCCGAGGATGAATTAAGTGCATGAACTGTCCTTGTGCGACGACCTGCTAGGCCAGATCGTTGCGATTGCCGCGCAACATAATACTCAGTCAGTTGAAAGCATTACCCTCCAAATTGGCGCTTTATCGGGCATAGAACCCAGTTTGCTTGAAAGCGCCTTTTCCCTGATTAAAGTTGGAACCGTGGCGGAACGGGCTAATCTGATTATGCAAACATCACCGGTAATTGTAGTTTGCCGGATGTGCGGCGCCCAGTCCGAGGTAGCCGCCAACCGCCTGCTATGCGATGCGTGCCAAAGTCATGAAACGGACTTGTTATGCGGTGATGAGCTTATATTAGCCAGCGTCGCGCTCAATTGCGCGGATTAGTTGAAAAAGGAATTCGGGTCTGGCTATCCGTGTTTCCAGAGCAAGATCGGTATTTAACCTTATCAAGATTGCTAATATGACTTTTATTTAGGCGCTTACCAGTTTTTGTGGCGTTGTGGTTAGCAACGCGCCCGCTAGCTTATAATACTTCCATTTTATCCGGCTGTTTTGATGTCCTTTCCCGATCTAATTAAACATCTCGTTCAACAGCTACCGCTTTGTCTCAATCAGGACAGACATATATTAAAAAGGCAGCTGGACCGGTTGCGGAGTGAAGTTCAGAAAGGCAAAAGCCCGCTGGAGCAACTCAACGCTTTGTCCAACCGTATTGAGAAATCTGTCTCGGCAAGAAACCAGCGACTGGCCAGCATTCCCCCCCTGAATTTTCCTGATTTGCCAGTTACCGGTAAAAAGGATGAAATCGCCGCCCTGATACTGAAACATCAGGTGGTGATTGTTTGCGGCGAAACGGGTTCCGGTAAAACCACGCAGCTGCCCAAGATTTGTTTGTCTGCCGGGCTTGGGGCGGCGGGCTTTATCGGTCATACGCAGCCCAGACGAATCGCCGCGCGCACGGTTGCCGATCGTATCGCCGAAGAACTCGGTGAGCCGATCGGCAAGTCGGTGGGCTATAAAATCCGTTTTAATGACAGGACGCACTCGGAGTCGTTGGTTAAATTAATGACCGACGGTATTTTACTGGCGGAATCGCAAAATGATCCTTACTTAAGTCAATACGATACGATCATTATTGATGAGGCGCACGAACGCAGTTTAAACATCGATTTTCTGTTGGGCTACTTGAAGTGGCTGTTGCCAAAACGGCCCGATTTAAAGGTGATCATTACTTCGGCAACCATTGATCCGGATCGGTTTTCCAGGCATTTTAATAATGCGCCGGTTATTGAAGTGTCCGGGCGGACTTATCCGGTTGATATACGCTACCGGCCCATTGAGCAGAAAGAAGAGGAGGAGGGCGACGATACCAGCGATGACTTACAAAATGCGATACTAGATGCGGTCGATGAGCTGTACCGGGACTTGCGCGGTGATATACTGATCTTTCTCAGCGGTGAACGGGAAATCAGGGAAACTACGGACTCCTTGAAAAAACACCATCCGACGCAATATGAAATTCTGCCGCTGTATTCAAAACTTAGTGTCAGCGAACAGGAGCGGGTTTTCAAGCCCAAAGGTGGAAAAATACGCATCGTGCTGGCAACCAACGTCGCGGAAACGTCTTTAACCGTTCCTGGCATACGCTGTGTAATCGATACGGGTCATGCGCGTATCAGCCGCTACAGTCATCGCAGCAAAATCCAGCGTCTGCCGATTGAGCGCATTTCGCAATCCAGCGCGAATCAAAGGGCAGGGCGCTGCGGCCGGGTTGCCGAAGGCATTTGCATCCGGCTGTATTCGCATGATGATTACCTGTCCAGACCGGAATTTACCGAGCCGGAAATCATGCGTACGAATCTGTCCGCCGTCATACTACAGATGACATCCTTAAATCTGGGCGACATTGAAAAATTCCCGTTTCTGGAGCCGCCGGAAGATAAAATGATCCGGGATGGTAAAAATCTCTTGCATGAAGTCAACGCGCTGGATAAATCGGGCAAGCTGACCGAAGTGGGCAAACAGCTGGCCAAATTCCCGGCTGACCCAAAGCTTGCCAGGATGTTGATTGCCGCCGCGCATGAGCATTGCCTGACCGAAGCCGCCATTATTGTGTCAGCGTTAAGCGTACAGGATCCGCGCGAAAAACCCGCCGATAAAATGCAGCAGGCCGATGCCAAACATGCGGCTTTTCGGCATCCTGAATCCGATTTTTTAACGCTGTTAAATATCTGGAACACTTTCGAAGAGCAGAAAAAACACCTATCCAATAATAAGTTGCGAAAATATTGCACCGGCAATTTCCTTTCTTATTTGCGGATGCGCGAGTGGTTCGATATCCACGCTCAGATCATGCAGGTGATTAAAGGCGATTTAAAACTGCACCCGAACACCGACGATGCTGATTATCAAAAAATCCATCGTGCGCTGTTGCCGGGTCTGCTCTCCAATATCGGCTTCCGGCATGAGCAATACGAGTATCTCGGAGCACGGGGACTGAAGTTCTTCATCTTCCCCGGTTCCGGCCTGCATAAGCTCAAACCCAAGTGGATTATGGCGGCCGAACAAGTTGAAACCAGCAAGGTTTATGCGCGCAATGTCGCCAGAATTGAACCGGAATGGATAGAACAATGCGCCGGGCATCTGGTCAAGCACAACTATTACGATCCGCATTGGGAAAAGAAAAGCGCTAGAAGCATGGTTTCTGAGCGCACCTTGCTGTATGGCTTGACGCTGCAAGCCGGGCGCAAGATTCCCTATGACCATGTTGATCCCAAAGCCGCCCGGGAGATTTTTATCCGCTCGGCTCTGGTCGATCATGAATATCACAGTAATGCGCCGTTTTATGTAGCGAACCAGAAATTGCTGGAAGAAGTGGGCATGATCCAGCACAAAGGCCGCCGGGTCGATCTGGTCGAGGACGAGCAATGGCTCTACCAGTTCTACGATAATAAATTGCCGCCCGAAATTGTCAGCGGCGTTACGCTGGATACCTGGCGCAAAACAGCGGAACGCGCCAATCCAAAAATCCTGTTTTTAACCAAAGAGGATCTGACGCGTGAACAGAAAGAAGATTATGTCAATGAATGGGATTTCCCGGACACATTCCCACGCGAGAGCATGGGAACGAGAGGCAACCTGACCATTCCGCTGCAATACCGCTTTGAACCGGGTCACGATGAGGACGGCGTGACGGCGATAATTCCCGTGCATCAATTAAATCAGTTGTCTCAAGCCCCTTTTGACTGGCTGGTGCCCGGACTGCTTGAGGAAAAATGTATTGCCTTGGTTAAATCCCTGCCCAAGCAGATAAGGAAACATTTTGTACCTGTGCCCGAAACAATCAAAAAGTGTCTTGAAATCGAACCGGATTTTAAAGGCGCGTTGCAGGAATGGCTGGGTAATCGTCTGCGTAAATTGACCGGCGAAGCAATTCCATTGAATGCCTGGAATTTGGAAGGTTTGCCTGATCACTTGAAAATGAATTTCAGAGTCATTGATGAGCAAGGTAAGCTGCTAGATTACGGCAGGGACTTAAAAAAATTACAGCTTAAATATACCGCAAAAGCCGAGAACAGCTTTGATCAAATAGCCGCTGATGAATTGAATTATACCGGTTGCATTCAATGGGCATTTGATGATATTCCGGAGACCTACGAATTTATCCAGAACGGACGCGCCTTTATTGGTTTTCCGGCAATCATTGATGAAGGCGATGCAGTTGGCGTGCGTATTTTTGACACCAGTCAGAAAGCAGCGCAGCAGCATCAAGCAGGATTAATGCGTTTGTTTCAGTTGCAGCTACGCAAGGAATGCACTTATATCGCCAAAAATATGCCGCAGTCAGCGGCCGCTGAATTAGCCTACAATCGTTTGCCGAAGCATCCTATTCTTTCCGCTGTTTCCGGCGGGAACCTGAGTGCAAGCGCATCCTATAAAGAAGATTTGCTGAATCTAATTCTGTACGGCGTGTTTGTCGAGGGAAGGACCCTGCGCAGTCAACAGGCGTTTGAGCAAAGTTTGCAGCAAAACAAATCAGGACTGGTTTGCGCCGCCAATGAGGCGGGGAAAATAGCTTTGGAAATCATGGAGCTTTATGGCGCGGTCAAAACACAGTTGAAACGCCTCAATGCCAACGATCCGCTGGCGAAAGATATCAATGAGCAGTTGAACCTGCTCATTTATGCGGGTTTTATCCGTAATACTCCGTTCCAACAGCTTAAAGCCATTCCCCGTTATCTGAAGGCAATCCAATATCGTCTTGATAAATATGATATTAATCCTCAAAAATTCCAGGAAATCAGCCGTTATTCAACACGTTTCTGGAAGGATATCGAGAACAAAATAAAAAAAGACATTGTTATTCCGGAACAAGACCCGTTCCGTTGGGCAATTGAAGAACTCAGGGTGTCGTTGTTTGCCCAGCAACTTAAAACCGCATACCCAATTTCTACAAAACGGATGGATAAAGCCTGGGATGAGCGCGGGTAAGGGGAGGCCGGTAGTTTAAATTATCATGCTTGATAATTTTTTTACACAGTAAAAATCAATAAGCCGGAATTGTTTTCTTTTGAGCTGCTGCAAACCAGAAGTTGTCTTTATAAAAAATCATAACATATTGATAGTTAAAACTAATATTAGTTTGTCGTGTTTTTATACAATTTAACAAAAAAACAATAAAATCCGCAGTTAAGAGCCGGATATAACAGTCTGTGCACAAAGTTATCCACAGATTTTGTGGGTAACTTGGGAACAGCTTATCTTACTTGGAAAGTCCATATTTTTTCTTGACCTATAACTGGATTTAATGCTTATGAAAGCTTTTGTTGCAGAACCATCGAAGCTTGAAAAGCATCCACGCCCTTACTGATTTGAGATGATTTTAGTTGTCTTTCCTCGGTTGGGTTGGCAGTTTTTTCTCGCCAGAGAAGTTGACGGCAGACTGAACACGGTTGCCCGCCATGACCCGGTTAACAGACAATCCGGCCAGCCAAGCCTGAATCCGGTCAGCCGCTTTCCTGGCCAAACTCGCGAAACCGCTTACTGCGCCTGCCGCATCCGGCGTTGCAGTGGGTTGTTCCAGATAAAATTCCTGTGAATAGACTTTCTTATCAGGGCCGCCGGAATAAGCTTCCGCATTAAAACGCAATATTACGCGAGCCCGGCCGGGGGCATCGAATTGCTGTTCAAAATCTTGCAGTTGGATGACTAACGAGTAATTCCGGATCTTCCCGCTGGAAATCAATAACTGCTCAAACAATTCCGGGGGCGGCGCAACCCAGAGATCCAGGGTATAAAAACCCACACGGGTTGGAGACGAATAAAGCAGCCGGTAGCGTATACGATTTTCCCAGAACCAGGTTGGCGAATCCACGTTAATTACTGGAATTTTTTCCTGCTTGCTGTTATCCGGGGAAATCGAGGCAGGCGAGCCAAAGTCATGCAGCGCAGGCTGTTTGGCTGAAATGCCGCAACCTGTGCCGGACAATAGCGTAAGAAAAAAAAGCAAGCCGGATAAACAATATCTCATTTTGGTTCCTCATAGCCCGGCTCGCCAGGCCCGGCATTGTGTTGATCAGGCCCAAACAGCAATGATTGCGGATTATTATCCAGCATCGTGGCGGTTCTTTTCACTTGCTGAGATGTCGAGTGCAATTCGGTGAGCAATTTGTCAAATTTCGGCAATGTTTGTTGCATCAATAGAACAGCGGCGGCATCGCTGGTATCAATAAGATTGCCGGTTTTGATACCGAGTCCGTGCACATCTTTGGTTAGCCTCTGTAAATCGAGAGTTAAATCATTGATATGAGCAAGGGTTTTTTGCGTGTCGTTGGTTAATGCGGGTATTCCAGTCAGCGCCTTATCAATACTCTTCTCTAAACCGGAAATCTTGCCGGTCAAGATTTCCAAATTACTTAGAATACTGCCAATATTCTTTGTGTTTTCATCATTTAACAACGAACTAAGCCGCACCATTAAATGATCAGCTTTATGCAAAAGTTCTTCGCCTGAATTCATCAACTTATCGGTCAACGACGGCACCAGCGGGATACGTAGCAATGGATTGTCTCCAGGAGGTAAAACAGCGGGTATATTACCGGAATCCTCTAATTGAATCTGGGTTAGACCCGTTACACCTTTTAAACGTAACGTGGCATAAACCCCTTTGGTAAATACGATATTTTTATCAACTTCAATTGGTATCAGAATAATGCCGCTGTCTTTGGGGTCAAACAGAATTTTGATCACTTTTCCTACGGCAATGCCCCGGTAAAAAACAGTTGATTCAGGATTAAGTCCGGAAACGGAATGCCGGGTTGAAATGACATAAATATTGCGCTCGCGCTCGAAATGCCCAATCCAGTAGATAAGCGCAGTCACCGCCGCCACAAAAATTATTAAAAAAAGGCCGGTGATCAGCGCGTGCTTATCTCTACCCATGAGTAGCCTCATGATAGTGAAATACCCGCTGCGCGCGTTTATTATAAAAAAACTTTTCAATAAAAGGATGCTTGCAGTTCAGGACCGAATCCAGCGATCCAAAAGCAACCAGTTGGTTATCCGCAAGCACGGCTACCTTGGTGCATAAATCTTTCAGAATATCCAAATCATGGGTAACCATAAATACCGTAAAATTAAGAGCTTGATGAAGTTCGCATAACAGACTGACAAAATCCTCGCTCGAAATAGGATCCAAGCCGGAGGTTGGCTCGTCGAGCAGCAACAGCCCCGGCTCCAGAACCATCGTGCGGGCAAGGGCAACCCGTTTGATCATTCCGCCGGAAAGATCCGCCGGTTTTAACCAGGCATCATGGTTAGATAAACCTACCATTGACAGTTTCATAAATACTATCCGCTTAATTAATTCTTCATCATGAAAACCAATTTCTCGAAGGGGAAAGGCAATATTATCAAATACATTCAGCACGCTGAACAATGCGCCCTTCTGAAATAGGACTCCGCACTTATTACGCAGATGTTGCAAGCGTTCGTCTGAAATGTTTTTCAAGGATTGTCCCAACGCGTAAACTTCACCTTGACTGGGTATTTGCAAACCAATAATTTCACGCAGCATGGTGGTTTTGCCACAACCTGAAGCGCCAACTACCCCCAATATCTCGCCATATTCCAGGTTTAGATTGATATCCTGATGCACAACTTTATCGCCGAAGCTTGTGAAGATATGTTCAAAACGTATCGCATAAGGATCTGTCATGGCATGCCCACGCCCATAAACAAAATGGCAAACATCGCATCAATCATAATAACCACGGTGATTGAAGCTACCACGGAATTTGTCGTCTCGCTGCCCAGGCTTTCAGTATTCGGTTTTATTCTAAAACCAAAATGACAGGCAATCAGAGCGATCATCAGACCGAATACCGCGCTTTTACCCAGGCCTATGAAGACGTTCAGTAACGGCACCACATCAGGCAGTTTAACCAAAAACTGCTGATAGCTGATATCCAATGTATTTTGCGCTGAAAACATTCCGCCAATCAGCGCCGACGCGCTGGTCCATGCGCTTAAAAGAGGCAGAACTATTGTAAGCGCCGCCACTTTCGGCAAAATCAAGCGCAAGGAATGGGAAATGCCCATCGCGGATAAGGCGTCAAGTTCCTCGGTGACTCGCATGATGCCTATTTGAGCGGTCATCGCTGAACCGGAACGGCCAGCGACCAGAATTGCCGCTAACAAGGGCCCTAATTCACGGATAATGCTAAGTCCCAGAATGTCAATAATATAAATTTCCGCGCCAAAAGTTTTTAATTGCAAGGCTGACAAATAACTGAGCACTATGCCAATCAAAAAGCCCACCAATGCGGTAATGCCCAAAGCCCTGACGCCTGCATCATAAATTGTGATGGAAATCTCAGCACGGGGAATTTCACCCGGATGAACCAGCAGATAAGCCAAGTCCAAAACCAGTTGACCTAACAAGGTTACCAGATTCACTAATTGCGCCCAGAAGCCCCAAACCAGTTGCTGCAAATAGTTAAAAAATAACCTGAAACCGGAAGTTGCCGGCTCAGCAACAGGCACTGCCTGCGACTGCCAAAGGTCTAATAAAAACTGGTGTTCCGGTTTGATTTGTAACAGAGCAGGTAGTTGTTCTCCCCAAGCCTGCCAGAGAATCAAAGCCGCCGCGCTATCGAGCACGTCAAGCGGGCGCATGTCCCATTGCAAGCTTTCATTGACGGCATGGAGGCTGATTTGCTTTTGCAAATCAGGGTACAACGCCAAACTGCGAAGATTCCAGCTACCGCTTAGCCTGATGCACAGCCGCCCGTCCTCTTGCTTAATAACAGCTAATGAGGGAGGAAGATCCTGGCTTGACTCAGTTTCAATCATTGGAAGGGCAATTAGTGTAAATACTAAGCTCCAGTTTACTGAATAGCGTTTTAGTAGCTAAGCTAACGGGATTATAAAAATAATT
Source organism: Methylobacter sp. KS41 (assembly GCA_002862125.1). Taxonomy (GTDB): domain Bacteria; phylum Pseudomonadota; class Gammaproteobacteria; order Methylococcales; family Methylomonadaceae; genus Methylobacter_C. The sequence continues at coordinate 1,631,222 of PHSP01000003.1, forward strand.
ATCTTCTTTAAACGGATTTATAACCAGACCGCAACTCCGGTAATGTCTTGAACAGCTTAAAGATAGCCAAACCAGCAAGCGCATAAATCATGGCCGCGCCAACATAAGACGGGTAATAGCGGGCTACCCGTATAAAATACCCTGCCAACGATACATCATCATAACGGCCGGAAAACAAATAAAAACTGCCGTTTGAAATAGCAAAAGCAGCGGATGCCGCCAGCGTTAGCAAACCGGCGGACTTTGCCAGTTCAGCAATGCTCATTGCTTTGTATGTGGAACAGATGCGGCCGGCAAACCACATTGCTGCATAGGTGGGGACCAGAAAAACATAGGCTGGCGAAACGCACCAGCTGCTTACGCCGTTTTTGATGGCGACAAAATCAACCAAAGCCGCCAAGGCTAACAAGAAGCCGAACAAGGCTTTTTTCCGGTAAAATCCGGCAAAGAAAAACACTGTTAACGAAGCATCGGGAAGATGCAATACGCCGCCAAAGTGATGAAAGCGTGTCAGCACTATCAGCGCAATCAGTGACATGGGTAAATACCCGGCCTGCAAGCTTTGTTTAAAGTTCATTTTTATCTCCGGAGATATAGGAAGGTTAAGGGATGATTCTTCAGTTAATTATTGTAATGCACTGACACAAAAAAATTTCTACCCGCCATGTTGTAAGTATCAACTGTTTGATAATTTTTAGCCAGCAGGTTATTTAACTTGGCGCTCAGCATCCAGTTTTTATTGAAATGATAGGCTGACCGTAAATCAACGGTTACATAGCCCGCAACTTTGATGGTATTTTGCGTATTATCAAAACGATCGCCTTGCGCCAGCACATTAGCGCCTGCGTCAATAGCACCGAAAGTTCTGGACAAATCGAATGCCAGCATTTCCGAGGCTCGACGAGGCAATCTTGCATGGGTCTCCACATTCTTGGGATTCAACAGGTTCATGGTCAACTTGCCATTCCAGCCCATTAATTGCGAAGCAAATTCTGTTTCAATACCTTCAATTTGCGCTTTGCCGATATTTTCCGCGCTAAAATTAAAAGTTAGCGGATTCATTACAGGGGTAATCAAATTACCGATATTGGTATGGTAGGCTCGAACTTCCCATTGTCCCCAGTCGTGATTGCCGGCAATTCCCGCTTCATACGACTTGGATTCTTCCGGCTTCAGGTTGGGGTTGCCGTAATTAGGAAAATAAAGATCATTTAGCGATGGCGCTTTGAACGCATTGCCAAAGTTCGCTAACAGGCTGATGCCATAGTCCCAATTGTACCGCCAGCCGGCATTTCCTGTCACATAATCGCCGAACGACTGATTATTGTCATAGCGTACTGAGGCATTTACAAAATGGTTATCCCATAACTTGCTATGCAGTTCAGCAAACACGCCCACATCGTAACGGGAGCTTTGATTGTATGTTTCCGAGCTATTCACTTCATCCAGGCGATAATCCGAGCCCAAAATTAGTTGATGCTCGCTGGATAATTTAATCTGATTCAGCCAGCTTGCATTCCAGCGGGTGCTGTTAAATTTACTTGAGAATGAACCATCCGGAGCAAACTGATCTTGATCATCCTGGCTTTCCCCGAAGCGCAAAGTCGAGCGCCAGTTTTTGACAATATCCATGCTGGCTGACGTGCCGATAACCTGTTCTGTAAAATTAGTTTTATTTTGAAAATAACCATCGTAGTTTGTAGTTCCTTGAGTCCTCATAAAGAAGGCTTCGAGCTCTCCGTTACTGTCAAAATGGCGTCCAACCCTGGCATTGACCGCCGCATTGCTATAGCCATCATTGTCCGGCTGATTAACGCCGAAGGGCCTAGGCGTTGGCTGCCGGGCATTAAATCCGTGCGAGCCGAATCCTGAAGAGCCTAAAGTGTACCAGTTGCTTTTCCACTTGCCGCTAACGGTGCCGGCTGCTCGATAAGTAGCATAAGTTCCCCCTCCGGAATCCAGGGTTATGTCTGGCTTTTCAGTGGCGGCGCCTTTACGGGTAAAAATCTGGATAACGCCGCCCATCGCTTCCGAACCGTATAAGCTTGATTGAGGACCTTTGATAATTTCCACGCGCTCAACGGAATCCATCGGGATAAACTCAAAGGGAGTTGTTCCCAAGGTAGTAGAACCAACCTTAATGCCATCAATCAGCACTAAAACATTGTCGGAATTGGTTCCACGCATAAATAAGCTCGTGGTTTTACCGTAACCGCCTTGTTGAGTCATGTCGATTCCGCTCGTGCCTTTTAAAAGCTGAGGCAGAGTTTGAACCTGCAGGCGTTCAATATCCTTGCGGGTATAGACCGTGGTCGCAGCCGATAACTGATTTTTGGCAACTTCCGTCCTTGTCGCCGTAACCACTATATCGGGTAATTCCATTGAATTGTTAACAGGATTTTCCTGTGCTTGTGACTGGGCATTAATGCCCGCAAGCAATACAGAACTGAAGATAAATTTTTGCATGATTGTCCTCTGCGCCGCCCGCGCATAGCGATTGAATAATTACAACGGAGGACTAAAGAAGATGAAAGACACGAAGGCGCACAATCACACCGCAAAACAGCCCTCCGCTGCAGCGAATTATACTTTCGGGCCGGTCTCCGGGCTTATAAGTGGCGTAAACCTGAATCATCACCTTCCCATGTTCAATAACACAGTGGCGTATTGATGACTCTTTACTTATATACCGTTGCGGGGGCAGCGTCGGATTTGGCCTTAACCTTACCGACTTCCCGTTTAACCATCGGATTTGACAATCTTCTGGAACCTGAAAGCAGGCCATAATTATAGGGGGTAATCTTGATAAAGCAAATCGTGGCGCAACTGGCATGGAAGTCAGCTAGCTGGCGGAGTGCGCAGTGAGAAGGGAAAATGCAGGCGAAGGCGGGGGTGACCAAAGAAACTCTGAATAGATAACCAACACGGAAGCACGGTTATGGAGAGCCAATGCGGAATCTGAAAGAAGCCTTGGCCAATGGATCACCTGAACGCAAGTGAATCTCCGCAAGGCGGCAGCAACGGGGTAAGAAGCCGGCAATAACCGAAGTCCAATATTCTCACTGTAACGCGTTGCCGTATCGTTGGCAGGCGGATGGATAAAGCCAATAGACATCTTGTCATGTAGATTTTTTTGAAAACAAACCTTGTTCAACTTATTTCGCGCATGTTCCTTAGAGTTGGAATCGCAAAAAAGTTTGCCTCAAGGATTAGTCGCTTCCCTGAGCGTTTCCAATGCTGTTTCGTATTCAAATATGCTAATTTGGCGGATAAAATCAGAATAACGGCAACCTAACTTCATTCGAAGCAGATTATCGTATTTACGGGCCAAGAGGTTGGCGCGTGTGTTGTCTTCGGCAAGCAGGCTCTCAAGTTCTGTGAGAATCCGTTTTATGTCTTCAGGATTAATGCCGCTGCTGATGTCTTCGATAAGGACAGCTATCTCGGGCAGGTTTTTGATATTCCGGACGAGTTGCGTCAATTCAAGATCACACAAGCTGGCCAATTCCATGCATTCAGGCAGTGCAGCGCCTCGGCGCAGGGCGGTATCGAGTTTTGCCGCCAGGTCCGAAACGCAGCGCGCGCCGAGGGTGGCGGCGACGCCTTTTAGTTCGTGCGCCAGACATTGCGCCTCTTGAGTGTTTCCGTCAGCCAGCCGTTCAAGCACATGTTTCATGTCTTCTTTATGAAGGCCCGCGAACATGCGCAGTAGGCGCAGATATTTCTCAGCGTCGCCCAGCACGGCGGCGAGGCCTTGCGCGAACTCCAGTCCGGGTATGTCAGTCAATTGTGCCTTGATAGCATTAGCCGGGGGAGAACTGGGAGTTACTTCAGCCAAGTATTCGCTGGGCTGGATTTCCTCTTCCGGATGGCGACTTTGGCCCGGACCCGGCAACCAGCGGAGCAGCGCGGCATAGAGGTCCACTGGGTTCACTGGCTTGGCGACAAAGTCGTTCATGCCTGCGTCCAGGCACGCTTGCCTGTCTTCGATAAAGGCGTTGGCGGTCATGGCCAGGATCGGCAAGGCCGCGAAGCGGGGCTGGGCTCGAATTGCTCTGGTCGCCGTCAAGCCATCCATAACCGGCATCTGAATATCCATCAGCACGAGTTCGTAGGCATGCTTGCGGATTTTTTCCAGGGCGATGCGGCCGTTTTCCGCCGTATCCACAGACAGACCGGCGCCATGCAGCAATTCCAGCGCTACCTCCCGGTTGATCGGATTATCTTCCGCCAGCAATAAAAGCGCGCCGGCATGGTTTCTTCTCAGGATGTTCTCGGCATCCGCCGGTTTTACCATGGGTTTGTCAGTTATAACGCCATGGCCCCGCTGGAGCCGGACAGTAAACCAGAATGTGCTGCCTTGACCCAGGGCGCTTTGCACGCCCGCCTCGCCATTCATCATGTTCGCCAGGTGCCGGGTAATTGCAAGTCCTAATCCGGTGCCGCCGTATTTGCGGGTGATTGAAGCATCAGCCTGGCTAAAGACCTCAAATAATACCGGCAGTTGCTCTTCCGCGATGCCAATACCTGAGTCCTGGACTTCGAAACGCACCAGCAAGCCCTCGCTGCTGTCTTCCAATAGCTTCGCCCGCAGCCAGATCTTTCCTTGCTCGGAAAATTTGATAGCGTTACTGGCATAATTGAGTATGGCCTGAAGCAGACGGGTAGCATCCCCGCGCAGCCACAAAGGCACGTCACCGCTATCCACTTCGATGGTGAGGCCTTTGGCCCGGGCTTGATCGGCCACCAGGGAGCGAACGTGGTCCAGCACTGTCTCCAGAGCAAAGTCGGTGTATTCCAGTAACAGGCAGCCGGCCTCAATCTTCGACAGATCCAGGATGTCATTAATGATAGCCAGCAGATGCTGGGCGGAATTGTCGATCTTGTTCAGATATTCGTATTGTGCGGGTGTTGAAGTTGTTTTGCGCAAAAGATAGGTTAGCCCGATAATAGCATTCATCGGCGTGCGAATTTCGTGACTCATATTGGCCAGGAAAGCGCTCTTGGCCCTGGTGGCCGCTTCGGCGCTTTCGGCGCGGCGCGCCAGTTCAGCCTCCATTTCCCGTTGCGGCTTGATGTCGCGGGCAAAACCGACCGTGCCTAGCACCGCGCCACCGGTATCGAAAATAGGCGCTTTGAAGATTTCATAAAGACTGTCCGGCTCACTTGGCCCCGCCGCCTCCACTATCTTTTGACGGCGCGTTGCTAGCACTTCCGCATCAGTGGCAAGTAAACGCTCGGCAGTCGCGCGCGGCCAGAGATCGAAGCCGGACTTGCCAATTATTTCTTCCGGTTTTCTGTCAGTAGTCTCAGCGAATATCCGGTTGACAACCAAGAAACGCCCCTCTTTGTCCTTTAGCCAGGCCATAAACGGCAGGTTGTCGATTAGCGCTTGAAGGAAATGGCTCTGCCTGCGCAGCTCGCCGGTGCGCGTTTCCACCAGCTCTTCCAGATTATGGCGGTGCCGGTCCAGTTCCTCGCCCAGGCGTTTCTTTCCGGTGATATCCTCCTTCACGCCCACATAATGAGTGATGTTTCCATCCGGCTGGCGAAGGGGGGAAATAATGGCGAATTCCGCATATTCCCTGCCGTCCTTGCGCTTATTAATAAACTCTCCTTTCCAGGTTTGACCCTGGGATATGTCATTCCAGAGATTCTGATAGGTTTCCCTGGGCGTTTTCCCGGATTGAAGAATGCTAGGGTTCCGGCCTATGACTTCATCACGGCTATAACCGGAGTTGTTCAGGAAAGCTTTATTCACGTATTCGATCTTGGCATCCAGGTTTGTGATGACGATACTTTCCGGACTCTGTTCGACGGCTTGGGCGAGTTTGCGTAACTGATCTTCGGTCTGCCTGCGTCCGGTAATGTCTTCGTAGACGCCCAGTATGCCGATGATCAGATCATCCCGGTCACGAAGCGGTATCTTGGAAGTGCGTACCCAGATCCTGTCGCCTTCAAAGCGCGTAAGACTTTCTTCGAAATTGAGCTTGGGGATGCCCGATTCCATCACTGCCATATCATCTTCTTGATACAATCCGGCTTGATTTTTCCAGACCATATCAAAATCGGTCCTGCCGGTCAGTTCGTCCGGGGAGGAGCATCCGGCATCTTGGGCAAACAGAGTGTTGCAGCCCAGATAACGCGAATTGCGATCCTTCCAGAATACCCGGTCCGGCACGTTTTCTATGACGGACCGGAGCAAATCCAACGATTCACGAATAGTAATTTCTGCCTGTTTCCGGTTGGTGATTTCGCGGTTAGCGCCATACCACCCGAGGGGTTCATGATGCTCGCCGTGGCCAGGCTTGCAACGATGGCTGATCCAGCGCACAGAGCCGTCCTTGAGGACGATGCGCAATTCCACTTCGTGTATGCCGGTATTAAGATTGTCTGCAAAGTGTTGCCGGTACTTAACGCGGTCATCCGGGTGGATAATGTTGTTCATTAATCCTTTATCGGCGGTGAATTCCTCGGGACTATGACCGCTAATCATCTCGCAAGCCGGCGATACGTATTTGAAGCAATGGTCCAGTCCTAGCCAAAAGATCCAGTCGGAAGAGTGTTCAGCCAGCAGCCGGAATTTAGCTTCGGACTTCCGCAACGCCTCATGAGCCTCCTCGGCACGGATGCGGGCGGCGACGGCGTCTTCCATCAGGTTCAGCGCCGCCAGTCTGGCTTGGCGTTGCTCTTCAATGGCGATCGCCTGGTTTTTGAGCAAGGCGGCTTCAGCGGCTTGGCGTGCGCAGTGTTCGTTGGCTTCATTAACTGTGCGCCTTATGGATGGCGCCAGCCGGGTCAGATTATCCTTGAGAATGAAGTCGCTGATACCCAGATGCAACAGTTCCGCCGCCACTTCCTCATTAATGCTGCCGGACACCAGGATAACCGGCAAGTCAGGGCAATGCGTCTGGATGCGTCGAAGAGAAATGCGGAAATCCATGCCGGGCACGTTGTAATCGAACAGCAGCACATCCCATTCGCTCCGCAAAGCGGCGTCCAGTTCCTCGTCGCTGGCGACACGCAGGCACCAGGCAGACAGTCCCTGCTGGTGGAGGTGGTGCTCCAGCAGCAGGTAATCGGCGGTTACGTCTTCAATAATAAGAAGTTTCAGCGGGCTGTTCATCGCGGTTTCATTGCGCGGGCGGAGGCTCGTTAGTCGCCAGCCAGTAGATACCCAGGTGCGCAACAGTATGGGCAAATTCGGCAAAATCCACCGGTTTGCGCACGAAGCTGTTTGCGCCGTTTTCATAGCTCATCAGACGGTCGCGTTCCTCATCCGAAGAAGTGAGGATAACCACCGGCAGCAGCTCAGTGCGGGCGTCGGCGCGAAGTCTCTTTAGCACTTCCAGGCCGGACAGCCGCGGCAGGCCGATATCGAGTATGACTACAGCAGGCAGGCCGGAGCCTGTACGGCTGGCGAATTCGCCTTCCCGGAACAGGTAGTCCAGCGCCTGCTGTCCATCCCTCGCCACGTCTATCTGATTGCACAAGTTGGCTTTACGCAAGACGCGCAAGGTTAGCATTTCATCCTGAAGATTGTCTTCCACCAGCAATATGGTTTTGGCCTTCATGGTTGAGTCTCCTTAATCGTTTGCTTGCCGGTCAAAGTAAAACAGAAAACCGCGCCCTTGTCCGGTTCACTCCGCGCTTCGATAATCCCGCCGTGCCGGCCTACGATCCGCTGCACGGTGGCCAGACCGATGCCGATGCCGGGGAATTCATCCTGGCGGTGCAGGCGCTGGAAAGGCTGGAATAGCCGGTTGGCGTGGGCCATATTAAAACCGGCGCCGTTATCGGCGACGCAAAAGCGGCGTTCGCCATCCTGTTCCTCGGAGTATACGCGAATAACCGGCGCTGTCGCGCGTATCGTGTATTTCCAGGCATTGCCCAGCAGGTTGCGCATGACCGCTTCGATCATGCGGGAATCGCCATGCGCTTGCAGCCCTGGTTCGACCCGCGATTCCACCTGCCTTCCGGGGTCGTTTCGCCTCAATTCGAACAGCAATTGCTCCGATAGGGCTGTTAGATCCACGGCGTCATGCCGTAATTCGCCGCGTGTGCTTCGCGAAAGAACCAACAGGCCGTCGACCAACTCGTTCATTTTGCGGCTGGCCAGATCGATCTGCTCCAGGTATACCTTCGCTTCGTCCTGCAGCTGGCCGCCGTAATCCTCAATCAAAGCCCGGCTGAAGCCGTTCATGGCCCGCAATGGCGCGCGCAGATCGTGCGAGACAGCATAGGCGAAGCTGTCTAGCTCATGGTTGGTGGCGGTGAGTTCAGCGGTGCGCTCGATAACCTTTTGCTCAAGGCTGGCATTAAGTTCCTGGATCTTTGCTTCGGCAAGCTTTTTATCGGTAATATCGCGAGCGATTTTTGAAGCGCCGACGATCAGGCCTTCTTTGTTCAGGATAGGAGAGATTGTAACGGAAACAGCAATCAGGCTGCCGTCCTTGCGGATGCGCTCCGTTTCGAAATGCTTGATTGATTGGCCGCGCCGGAGGGTATCGCAAATCTTGTCTTCATCTTTCCGGTACTCGGGAGGAATAAGCGTGTCGATAGTTTGGCCTACGATCTCCGTCGCGGTGTAACCGAAAATCTTTTCAGCTGCCCGGTTCCAGCTAGTAATGATGCCGTCCAGTGTTTCGCCGATGATCGCGTCCTCGGAATATTCGACGATGGCCGCCAAGGACATCCTATCTTTCTGCCAGTCCGATTCGACCGCATCCTTTGCCAATTGCAGGGCTTTCTCCACTTGCTTGCGTTCGAATATTTCGTTTTGCAGCGCTTCATTTATGCCCCTCAACTGAGTTGGGCTAGGTAGTTTCAAGGCCTGAGGGATCATGGGCCAGAGCGCCACGGCGGTAATGACCGAAATAATCGCGGTGACCGCCTTAATCAAGGCGTCAAGTTCGTACAGGGGCAGCCATAGTACGATTGCGCCCATCAAATGAGTTGCGCCGCAGGCCATGATAAAGGCCGCGAACATCCATAACAGCCATGGGTACGGAAAGTCCTCGCGCCTTCTTGCGAAATAAGCCAGCGCCATGGGCATTGAAAAATACGCAAGGAAAATCAAAGTGTCGCTGACAACGTAAGTCAAAACCAGCGGTTCTGACCAGCTGAGGCAATAACCGTGCGGCATATAGCCATTTACGCCAAAAAACCGGCCAAGTTCGTTGATCATAATGACGCACTCCGCAGAATGCTTGAAAAGAACGGAAACCTAGAATACCGGGAAATCCAGGACATCGGTATCCACCTTGGCGCCAGGGGCGGGAAGGGCGGCTGGATGGATAAGACCGGGCCGGCGTTCATTGCGCATCGCCCTCCTGCGGTTGCTCTGGAGGGGTGTCGAGAAAGGACAGCGGGTAAGGCGGCTCCCGTCCGAGCTGCCGGGATAGCGCATTGATCTGCTGTTTGAGCGATATCATGTCCAGTTCACGCCCGACCGTGACGCGATTAAAGCGTTCGAGTTCGTCGTTCCGCTGCTGTAGTTCAACCAAGGCCGACCTGAGTTCAGTGATGTCTACGAAGGCGGTTAGTATATCGTCTCCGATTATAATCCCGGAAATCGTCACCGTGCGCACCACGCCATCCTTGCAGGTAACGTGTGCTTCAATAGGCTCGGAAACGATATTGCGCTCCATCATGCGCTGCACGGCTGCGTTCCAGGCCTCTATTATCGAGAGCCGGTATTCCGTATCGGGATAAGCAAGCAGCCACCACTCGGCCAGCGTCGGCACATCCTCAAGGGTATAACCGAAGGTGCTGACGAATTGTTTATTGGCGGCGGTTATCGCGGTTGTCTTGTTGATGATATTCAGTGGAATCGGCGACAGCATGAAAAACCACCGGAAGCGTTCTTCACTATTAAGCAGGTTACGTTCAACTTGCTTGAGCGCGGTAATGTCGTGCGAAATACCGAAAAGACCGATGACCTTGCCTTCGGCATCGTGTAGCGGCCCTTTGGTGGCGAGTAAAATCCGCTCACCTTCAGGCGACTTAAACACCTCCTCCGCGGTAATGGTTGCGTTCCGGGCGATCACCCGGCGGTTTAAAGCCATTAGCCTGTCGGCCTGTTCGGCCGGGAAAATCGCCCGGTCATCGCAGCCTAGCACCTCCTCGCTCTGTTTTCCGGTCAACACGCTAGCTGCGCGGTTGAATAAGGTGTATCGGCCTTCCAGATCCTTGGCAAAAATTACGTCATCCGAGCTATCGGCGATCGCGGCGAGCAGAGAAAGGGTTTTAAGCCGCTCATCCTGGGATTGTTGTACGGCTTTTGCCAAGGTCAGTTGTAGACTTTGCCGGGACAGGTATAAACCTCCCGAGAATATGAATAACGCCAACAAGCCGGCCAAGGCTATCCAGGCGGCTTCCGGCAAGGTCTTGGCATAAAGCTCGGACTTGTCCAGCTTGACTGCCAGGAACCAATCGGTACCGGGGATGGCGCGCGCTACGCCGATAGCGGGAATGCCACGGTAATCCATGTCTTCTAGCGGACCATCCTGCGCAACCTTGCCGCGCAGCACTTGGGCGGCCAGCAGGTTTTTCTGAGCCAGCGGCAGGCGGAAACCGGCTGCACTATTTTTTCTATGAATGAGTTCATTGAGGTACAGCACCTGGTTGCCATCGCGCCTGAACAACAGCGTTTCGCCGCTGGCGCCGGGCGCCGGCCAGGTTTGTAAAATACTCAATAGCCAGTCCGACGAGTTAAGTTGCAGAATGACGAGAGGAACGGGACCGGGCGGCATGGCCGTCAGCGGTACGACAAAATCCAGATTCTGGTTGCCCGCCATGCCGCGATAGAAACCGGTGCGCTGCACTTTTCTCTCTGCCGTGGCCTGTTGTACCGCCGCTGTTAAGGGCGGCGCGATGGTCAGCTGCGATTTATCGCTGCCCCACAGCTTTTCGCCTTTCGGATTGAGCAGCATGACGTCAGCAAATCCTCGAATTTGGCGAATTTGTTCCAGCCTTGTTTGCAATCGTTCAGCGCTGTGCTTGTCGCCTGATTCTTGCCAGCTGCGGTACTGTCCGGCAATAAAATCGCTGGTTTTGATAAGGTCCGCATCGCCCTGTCTTTCTCCTAGCCAATCGGTAATCAGCCGGGTTTTCATGTCGGCGATAGCTTTTAACAGGGCTATTTCATAATTTTTATGCTCTTTAAATGCGTCGAAGATACCCGCGCCTGTGAGTGCGACGATGACAACCGCCCCCAATGCGAAGTGCAGGGCCAGTTGCGGGGAATCTGCGGGAATGGATTTTGATGCTCCATCGAAGCTGTGCCAGGGGCCTAGCAGAATATACAGCAGCAACGAAGTTACGGTGACGAATAACAAGCCCTTGAGCATGCCGGCCAGGGCAATCAACGCCGGGTCATTAATCAGCCGCGCCAAGGCCTCGTCTGATAGCAATATCCATAAGGAGGCAAAGACGGCATAGAAGAAGACGATCGACAGTCTCCTTTTCTGACGGGCTAGCCCTGGTATCTGTTGATCCGGCATGGTATCAGGCAACATGAAGGGGAGCGGTGGCGCGTCAGGGTATTAGCGCGGGTCCGGCTGAAATTAAACTGATCTTGGCAATGAGGTTGCTGCTTGCATGGGTATTCCGGATAACCGAGGATTGCCGCTGTCCAGGCGCAATCATAACGTACGTACAGATAAAACGCGCGCGCCGGTGAAAAATTGAGGCGCTCTTCCCCGCAGCTATCTTCGCATAAGTTCAGAGTAGTAAAAGTAAGATGATCCGGCGGATTCTGGATAGTTACGTCAGTTTTTTCGCCTAAATGGATGCGAGCAGGATTATTCAAAGCACATTATTCCAGGATGTGATCGTTATAAGAATCAGCGATGCCGCAAAAGGCCTTATAATTGGCGAGAAAGGCATCGGTTATGTCCGGATCGAAATGCTGGTTTCGTGCGCTTGCAATAATATCCCTGACTTCGGCATAAGATTTGGGTTGCTTGTAAACCCGGCGGGTAATCAGGGCGTCGAAAACATCGGCGAGAGCCATGATTCGTGCTGAAACCGGGATTGAGTCGCCACTGAGTCCATCGGGATAGCCTGTTCCGTCCCATTTCTCATGATGCCAATGGGCTATTTCCTTGGCCAGAGAGAGAAATTCCACTGTTCCGGCCGCGTCCTTCTCGGCTAACTCGATGGCTTCACTGCCCAATCGGGCGTGCGTCTTCATGATTTTCCATTCTTCCGGCGTGAGCTGGCCGGGTTTCAGAAGAATGGAATCGGGGATGCCCACCTTGCCAATATCATGCAGCGGGGCAGAGCGTGTCAGCAGCTTGCTATAGTGGTCATTCAGTGTTGGCGCGAAGCGGGGGTGCGTCCGCAGTTCCAGTGCGAGTTGGCGGACATAGCTCTGGGTGCGCAGAATGTGCTTGCCGGTTTCAGGGTCGCGCGTTTCTGCTAAATGGGCCAACGCGCGGATAGACACTTCCTGGATCAATTCATTTTCGGACATGCGCCTCGCGATCTCGTTTTCCAGATAGACATTCTGGTCTTTTAACCGGTCGCGGGCCTGTTTGATTTCCAGTTGAGTACGGACACGAGCCAGCACAATGGGGGGAACGATTGGTTTGCTAATGTAGTCCGCCGCGCCTGATTCCAGCCCCTGCAACTCCGCCTCCATATTGTTCATGGCGGTCACGAAAATGACCGGGATGTCACGGGTGGCCGGGTCTGCTCGCAGCCGTCCGAAGACCTGATAACCGTCCATTTCCGGCATCATCACATCCAGCAGAATCAGGTCAGGCTGCGGCGTGGCGCCGGCGATTCGTAATGCTTTCAGGCCGGAAGTGGCGGCGCGCACCTGGTAGTCCGATTGCAGCAGCTCACTGAGAATGGAAAGGTTCTCGGGGGAATCATCCACGATCAGGATTGTTTTTTGAGCTTCCTCTGGCATTCGCACTCCGCGATTGGCGAAAATCGGATTTTTGCTTTAAAAGAGAGAAATTTGCGATGCTAGTATAAAGGACTAAAAAAAATAACGCTAGTTATCAGTCGTTTTTTAATGCTGGTCCAAGGGTTTCAATTTTATCAGCCCATCATCAATACCAAAGCGCTGTTTTATTCAATCTTCTTATAACACCAAGCCGGCATATAAAGTCAGTTGTGTTTTAGCCGGATGCCGGCATCGTCAATCAGTGTTATTCGACTACATGTTTTTTTCTTCAAACCAGCCGTATAACAGAGGCAAAACGACGAGGGTCAGGAAAGTTGAGGTAATCAATCCGCCAATGACCACAATAGCCAACGGTTTTTGCACTTCCGATCCCGGTCCGGTGGCAAATAAAAACGGCATCAGTCCGAGCAGCGCAACAGTGGCGGTCATCATCACCGGCCGGAAACGTTGTTCGCACCCTTGGCGAATGGCAAGGGCCTGACTTAAACCGCCGGCGCGCAAGCCGCGAATATACGAGACCAGCACCACGCCATTCAGCACCGCGATACCCCACAGGGCGATGAACCCCACTGAAGCCGGTACTGACAGATACTCGCCGCTAACGTACAGGGAGATGATGCCGCCGATCGAGGCGAACGGCAGCACCAGTATAATCAATGCCGCAAAGCGTAAGGAATTAAACAGCATGAACAATAGAAAGAAAATCGCGGCAATGGTCACGGGAATGATCAATTTTAAGTGTCCCAAAGCCCGTTCCATGTTCTGGAACTGTCCCCCCCACTGTAAATAGTAACTTTCCGGCAGCTTCACCTTCTTATTGACTGCTTGCTGCAGTTCGGCGACAAAGCCTCCCAAATCGCGATCATGCACATTGATGCCGACCACAATCCGGCGCTTGCCCATTTCCCGGCTGATTTGCGCCGGACCGTCGTTAAGCGTGATTTTCGTGACATTGCCCAGCGGCACCCGCGCTCCATTCGGCGAAGTCAGCATCAGGTTGCTGATGGTGGTGATGCTATTGCGAAAATCTTCCGGCAAACGCACGGCCGCTGAAAAACGCCGTTCACCCTGGTAAATCTCGGTGGCAATCTTGCCGGCAATCGCGGTTTCAATGACCTCGTGAATATCAGCAGCATTCAGGCCATGGCGGGCGATAGCCTGACGATCAATGGTAATATTCAGGTATTGTTGACCGGTTAAACGTTCTACCCGGATATCCCTGGCGCCGGCGATGTTGCCGGCCACGGCGGCGATCTCGTCAGCAAGCAGTTTTAGTACCGCCAGATCGTCGCCGAACACTTTCACGGCGACATCGGAACGCACGCCGGTGACCATTTCGTCGACCCGGTCGGAAATCGGCTGCGCCATCACCACTTGCATGCCTGGCAGATTTTCGGTGAGCTTGTCGTTCATCTTTTCGGCGATATCGTCCTGGGTCCAGCCGGACGGCCATTCTTCTCGGGGTTTCAACGTAACGATAGGGGTGGACTCGTTCTGAGCCTGGGCATCAGCCGGACTTTCGCCACGGCCGACGCCGCTGACTACGGATTTGACGCCGGGAATATCCATCACCATTTTCATGGCCCGCATCTCGACATCGATGCTTTCCTCCAGGGAAATGTTCGGTACGCGGAGAATGCCGGGCACGATAGAGCCTTCCTTCATTTCCGGAATGAACGAAGTGCCCAGCAAGGGCAGCAAGGCCAAGGTGGCGGCAAAAATCGCCACCGCGCTGCCGGCTACTTTGACCCGGTTGGCCATGGCCCAGTCCAGCGACAATAAATAATAACGTTTGATGAAAGCAATCAGCCGGGTATCGTGTTCGCCCTGATGACCTTGCAGCAAAAATGAACACAATACCGGCGACAGCGTCAGCGATAACAACAGAGATACCAGCAGAGCAATCGCAATGGTATAGGCCAGAGGCGCAAACATTTTGCCTTCCATGCCTTGGAGGGTCATCAGCGGCAGAAACACCAGGATGATGATGCCGACTCCGAACAGTACCGGAGTCGCAACTTCCTGTGCAGCGGCCATGACTACGCGCACCCGGCTGATGCGGCGGCCTTTGCGTTCGCTAAGCAGGCGAAAAGCGTTTTCAACTACCACTACCGAACCGTCGACCATGAGACCGATGGCAATCGCCAGACCGCCTAGCGACATCAGGTTGGCGGAGATTCCCAGCCGGTTCATCGCGATAAACGTCACCAACGGCGTCACAACCAGAGTGCTAACCACTATCAAGCTCGAGCGGACATCGCCAAGAAAAAGGAACAGTACGATGATCACCAGCGCTATGCCTTCCAGCAATACTTTAGTAACGGTATGCAGCGCGGCATCAACCAAATCACTGCGATCATAATAGGAAACGATTTTCAGGCCATCCGGCAACATGGCTTTGCCGTTGATTTCCGCTACGCGCGCCTTGATCCGGCTCACCACTTCTTTGGCGTTACCGCCGCGCAGCATCATGACGATGCCGCCCACCGCTTCAGTATAACCATTCTTAATCACAGCACCGGCGCGCACTTCGTGACCGGTTTTGACTTCGGCAAGATCATGGATATGCACCGGCACGCTCTTTTCCTCTTTCAGCACGATATTGCCGATGTCTTCGGCATCGTTAATCAGGCCAACGCCCCGGATCAAATACTGTTCGGCATAATGCGGCAATACTCCGCCGCCGCTATTGGCGTTATTGCGAGTCACCGCATCGTATACTTCGGCCAGCGAAACATGGTAATGATGCAAACGGTCCGGATCAACCAATACCTGGTATTGCTTAACATAACCGCCCTGGGAATTGATTTCGGCGACTCCCGGAATACCGCGCAATAACGGCCGGACGATCCAATCCTGGACCTCGCGGCGCTGCTGCAATTCCTTCTGAGTCAATGGACGCTGACCATCATCGTCGCGATCCAGTGTATATTGGAAAACTTCACCGAGTCCTGTTGATACCGGACCCAGCACGGGATTAACGTCTGCGGGCATTTGTTGCTTGACCTCGATCAAGCGTTCCATCACTAACTGCCGGGCGAAATATACGTCGGTTTTATCGGTAAAAATCAGAGTAATCAACGACAGGCCGTTTTTATTCAGCGAGCGCATTTCTTCCAGACCGGGCAAACCGGCCATGGCGATTTCCAAGGGTATAGTCACCAAACGTTCGACTTCATCGGGGGGGCGCCCGGCGGCCTCGGTAGCAATTTGCACCTGGATATTGGTAACATCGGGAAAGGCATCAACCGGCAATTGTTGAACGGCAAGAAAACCCGACAGCGTGATCGCCACAGCCAGCGCCAAAACTAGAATACGCTGATTCAAAGCGCTTTCGATTAAGCGATTAATCATGCGTTATTCCAGAGTGCTGCGTAAGCGTTCGTTATTGAGATGAAATGCACCCTTGACTACAATGGGCTCGCCAGCTTTTAACCCATCCACTATCGGCCGTTGCTGCCCTTCGTCACGACCCAAACGCACTTCCCGCAACTCGAAACGATTAGGCGCGGTTTGTACGAACACATAATCCTTATCATTTTCTCTCACCACCGCCTGGCCGGGCACCACCAGCGTTTGCGCGCCCGGCTTGCTGATTTTCAGGGTCGCCAGCATCTGCGGTTTAAACAGTTGCTGTGGGTTTTCCAGCGCCATGCGCACCGTTACCGTCCGGGTATCAGGATTGACCAGATCGGCGACATAAATCAGTTTACCGCTGACCTCCTGGTCCGGCAAGGCCGGTACTTCGGCCTGCACCTGATCGCCTTCCCTCGCCCAATAAGCTTGCTGCTCGGGTATTTCCGCCACCAGCCAAAGATGTGACAAATTGGCGACCGTATACAGGCTGTCGGTTGGCTGCACCACCTGACCGATGGCAATGTTACGTTCGATCACTACGCCGTCGATGCTGCTGGTCACTGGCGAAAAAGAGTGAATGCTGCGTTCCTTATCCAGTCGTTTCAAGTCGGCTTCGCTCATACCCATTACCTGCAGCTGGTCGCTGGCTGCACGCAAATCGACTTCGGCTTCATTCAATACGCTCTGCCGTTCCTGCATCTGGGCAGTTGCAATCACTCCGCTTTGCAGCAAGCGCTTGGCTCTCTCAACAGTCAAGCGCTGCAGATTGACCTGCGAACGGGCTTTTAGATAGTCCGATTGTGCTTTGCCCAGCTCAATACTGCTCAAAAGCGCCAGACACTGGCCTTTTTTGACATTCTGACCAAGTATTGCGTCGATCCTGGTAACACGGCCGGTTACCGATGCGCCGATGCGCGCGACCCCATGCTGATCCAGTTCTACCTGCGCCGATAAACGTAGGGTATCATGGACTTCGCTGGGCTTAACCTTGTCAATTTGCAGAAGCCTCATCAAGGCGGGGGTGGCTTCAATACTTTCCGGCATAACCGCAAAGGCTTCCGGCAAGTTAAAAAACCATAGAATCAGCAATTGGGATAACAGGAGTGAAGGGGCCGGATTAAGGCAAGTCATTTTCATTATTTATCCTTTCAAATCATCGGCATTTAATCTTTCCGGATCGATCAGGGCATTGCGCCGGTTGATGATCGGACTGTTGTCATAAGCATTTATTGGTTCTGGCGTTAACGGCAGTTCCCGATACCCGGCCTCTGCCACGGACTGACGCAAACCGTAATGAACCTTGACGATCGGACTTTGCCGCTGGTTCCACAGCGGCAATGCTTCGGAGATAAGAGCCGGCCGTTGCTTGAAAGCGGAATCCTGCTCGATACTGTTTTTCATGGCGGGAGAGTTATAAAGCAGTTGTTGTTTCAAATGCATCATTGACGGATGATGTAAAAGCAAAAGCGGCGGAGCCAGTTGCCGCGGCAGAAACAAGCGTTGCTTGCCTCCGTTCAAGCCGCCTGGATTGATACCGGCTGAAGAATGTCCGTCGGGGTCTCTTCCAGAGCATGAATAGTATTTGGTTTGCAGCGCCGCTTGAAACGGGGCTTGCCGGTCATCGGTCTTTGCCAGTGCCGGAATAGGGTCTTTCAGTGAAGAAAGGATTTGTTCCAGGGTAAAAACTCGCGCACTTGTTATCCGGGGTATTATCGAAATTACCCCGAACACACAAAATCGAAAAAAGTTGTTCATACGGTTTAGATAAATTGTTTGCAACATGGCATAAAATACCGGAGTCTAAGTCAATGTCTTCATTGACAAAGCGCAATCCAGATACGCCAACGACTGATCCAAAGGCCGAAAAAACGAGATTATTTTGAAGTGAACAACAAAAGGTAATGCTGGTATTGTTCACGTTAATCAACCTGATTGTTTTAGATTCTACTATAAAAACCTTCTCTTTATGAACATTAACAGAACTTTTCTCTGTAAATGTCATCATTAAAAATTCAATTTCATTCTAAACGGCGTGCATCCATTTATGATTTTCCGGTAACTTACATTGCAAGCGAGTATTGCCAAGACCGTCGCTTTTTTGTAATCCCGGAATGGCTTCTAGTCGTAAATCCGTTCGGATAAATCGCCCCCAAAGTGGAAATTGGCTTTTAGAAAAAACAGGTCAGAACCCTGCGTGAGTCCGAATCCCAAGCCGAATGAAGTCCGGATAGCGTTGAACAATACCGTGTGCAGGGTAGGGACTACATAATGCTGTTGCTGGCCGATAGGAGTTACATCGTTGACTTTGCCGGGCGCGCCATAAACTTGTAGCCCCAGGCGTGTGCGATCGGTCAGCTGGTAGCTTGCTTCGCCTCGATAACCGATTTCGAACACCGCGCTGCGATCGACGCCGACAATCACCTTATCAATATCCGGTGCGTTCACAATAAAAGTCCAGTTGCCCACATCCTTTTGCATTGTCAACATAACTTCGGCCTCGACCTGATCGTCGTCGAATTTAGAGCTCCACCACTCAATCTCGCTATACCAGCCCAAATCAACCGGCAACTCTCCCGCTTCAGCGAATCGTCCGCGAAAACGAAACTTCGAACCGGCGTATTGTAAATCCTGACCATCAGGACGAGCGAGATTGAGATAATAAGCGAAATCTATCTTGTCGGTAAGACCGTATTCCAGCTCGATGGCGAAGCGCATCATGCTCTGGCTGGCATAAGTCGGCGAAGTGCCGCCTTCGCCTTCCTTGTGTCCCGCCACAATATAGCTCGAAAGCAGCTCGGGATCGAGATTGCCTTTGCCTTGCGTTTGGTACCCGTATATCTGGAATTCAAAGGGATCGACATCGGCGTGCGCCTTCGTACAAACGCCTACGGCAAAAATTCCGGATATAAAAACTGTCAAAAAAGCACGATGTTTGTATGGCTTATTTAAAAATGTTAGCTCGTTCTTATTCATTTCATTCTTTAGGGGACAAAGGCTTGGTATGTTTTAAACGTTATTGCGAACCATTCGCGTTTGCATTATAGTTTAACTACATTTTTCTGACAAATTTTGTTAGCTCAGGCTAATTCCAATTCGTCTGGGTTTTAAATGCTTATCAACTTACACAAGAGAATCACATGAAAATGAAATTAGGTAGATGCATGTTATGCGGGCTGGCATTGGTCAATGCTGCAAAGAACATTAATGCTGGAGAGCTTGCCGATCCCCCTGTTTTTGCCAGCAATAGAGACGACAAAACACTCGATTTGCTTATGATTGCCAAACCGGCAGATATTGACGCATTGCCTGGAGTTACGGGGTGGGTCTATGAAATTTGCGAACGCAAGTACAGTGTGGAAAACACCTGCCCACCAGACAAGTCAAATCCAAATCCTTATGGCGGAGCGCGTTTACAAGCAAACCCCGGCGATACATTGAAAATGCATTTCATCAACGAACTGCCGATGGTTTTGGATTCATCGCATAGTGAAGAGCCCGGTGAGGAATTTTTGGCTCAAAATCCAACCAACATCCATACACACGGCATGTTGGTAGCGCCTAGTTTACCTTCACATACTGCGATAAATCCTCTGTTCGGCGACAGCGTTTTTGTTCTTACTTTTAATTCGGCGAACGGCATACCTGATATAATGCCAACCTCGCATATACATGGGGATGTGCGTACCGATACTACTGACTATCAAATTAAGATACCCGATAGTCACCCTTCGGGTTTGTACTGGTTTCATCCGCACGCGCACGGTATTTCATTGAATCAGGTTACTGCCGGCCTTTCGGGTATCATCACCGTTGGCTCGGTTAACGACTATCTTCGCGGAATGCCGAGCAATATCGCCACTCGCCATTTAATTCTCAAGGATATTCAGATTAATGGCGATCAAAGCGTGAACGATGAAGAAGATCCGGACTTCTGCACTTCTCCATCGGCTGTTGCCGGTATATGCAATGGTGATAATGGCGGCAAATGGTATTTCAGCGTGAATGGTCAATTAAATCCGACAATTACGGTCAACTCGGCTGGACAAATATGGCGAATCACCAACGCTTCCGGCAGCGCGACCTACGAACTGCAATTGACAAAAAGTGTTAATGGTTCGCCCGCATCTACAACGGGTATGGCGATGCAGGTATTATCAATAGACGGCATTAGCGTGACGCCAGCTGCCGGGACATCCGAGGGCGGTTTCAAGAAAATCGGCGGAGCAAAGTTCCGCCATATTGCTTGTCCGGGTATAACCTCTAAAAATCCATCGGCTGTCTGTGCAACTAATCTGCATATGATGCCTGCTTCCAGGGCCGAAGTCTGGGTGGTGAATCGCGATGCGCAGGGCAATATGATCAAAGCAGACGGCAGCCAGGCTATTCTGCAAACGATTGGTTATTCTACAGGTCAAGATGCTGATAATTGGCCGGCAATCAAATTGGCGCAGGTTAAGTTTGCCGGTAATTCCGCTTTGCCTAACAGACCGGTGCTTGATGTCTTTGATGGAAAGCATGACGCTACGGGTCTGAAGTTCAACGCGATAGCAAAAGAGCTTGCCGAAGCCAATCAGGCGGTTGAGCCAAGCTCAGTCTGTAAATCTTTGCCAGCTGGTTGGAAGCGCCGAATTTTCTTCGGCTATCCGCAGAGCAGCAATTTCGGAATAGGTTTTGAACTTGTTAATCAACATGGAGTTACAGTACCGGGCAGTTTCCAGGATATCTCGGCATTTCCAAATGCAGCAAAGACCATCTGCCTGCCTTTGGGAGCAGGCAATACACCCGTGTACGAACATTGGGAAGTAATCAATCTAACCGCGGAGGATCATAATTTCCACATACATCAGACCAAGTTCCGGGTTTTAACGCGTGGGGAAATAACGGGTGCGGACACAGGCCAATCTGCCGCAGGCATACTACAGGATAGTGTGCCAGTGCTGAGCGGTGATGGGGGTTGTGATGGGACAGTCGCCAGTTGGAGAAGTGGCGAGTGTAATACTTCGCCCATCGATGTGGAAATCCCCTTTGCCATTGCGGGTGACTTTGTCTACCACTGCCATATTCTGGAGCATGAAGATGGTGGCATGATGGCAACCATTCATGTTGCCGGCTCAGGAACAAGCTTGGACCGGAACAAATACAGCAATATCGGTCATCATCATTAAAAAAATTGAAATCAAGAATTGTCAAAATGATTAATTTGTCACTCCAGCATAGGATGCTGGAGTGACAAATAAGTCCGGCGGGCGTTGTTGAATGCATAAAACGAAACACTCTGTTTCTTATGTATCACGCTATATTTAGATATTTTATTTATAAATCAGATGCTTTTATATATCAGTTGGATTATTCGTCCGGCAATCGAATCGCCAGCACATCGCATTTTGCATAATGTAAAACGCCGTTTGCAGTTGATCCTAATAATAAGGCGAGGCCATGGCGTCCATGTGATCCCACGACAATTAAATCAACCTGTTCTTGCTCGGCAATATGAATAATTTCCTGTTTAGGAACACCCCAAAGCATCCAGCGATTGTCTAAACCAACATTCAGTTGATCACCCAAATGTATAAGTTTGGCTTTTTCCGCTTCAAGCAAATCATACGATGAATCCTGATCCAAAGGAATCAAGGTACCATAGTTTGTATCAGGCATGGGAATATTATCCAAGACATGAATAATACTCAATTTAGCCTGATATTTTTTGGCTAAGAATTCGGCTTTTTCTGCGGCATAAAAGCCTTGCTCAGAATAATCGACGGCCAGCAAAACGTGTTTATAATCTCTCATAAGTCCTTGTCTTATTGTTGTTTGTTATTGATTTTTTGTGGCTGATACCAAGATTGTCGCCCATTGAAACGAACCTGGACATAATTTAAAAAAGATAAAAAATAACCTGTTCATAAGATGATAAAATGCACTCATTCTATTGGATCCAAGACATTACGAATTGAACTATTACTGCTGACATATCCTGGTTCCGGTTAGCAGAAAAATTAATCTTCCTGTACGCAAAGCCGATAGGGTAAATTTGCAAAACGCTGGTCGGGCAGCTGTATTTTCACTATGAAACGAGGCGCTTGCTTTCCCGCAGTAATAATTCCCCAAGCTGTTTAAGCTGAGACTTATGGAAAAATGGACTTTGCCAATTTTTATTTTATCCAGTTCCTATCATCTTAACATCAACCTTGTTTACCCTCTCACTAATCCGGCTCAAAATCCCTTATGCAAGCAGCATTCATTCATTTAAGACTTCATACCGAATTCTCGCTGGTAGACGGTATCGTTAAAATCAAACCTCTCGTTAAACGCCTGGCTGAATTAAATATGCCTGCCGTTGCAGTCACCGAGCACACCAATCTGTTCTCGCTGGTAAAATTTTATAAAGCGGCGCTTGGACAAGGCATTAAGCCCATAGCGGGTGCGGATGTGTTGATTTTTAATCCCGAAGAACCGGTCACCCCCTATCGTTTGACTTTGCTGGTCAATAATCACATGGGTTACATCACGCTGACCGAATTGATTTCCTTAGCCTATCAGGAAGGTCAGCATCAGGGCGTGCCTATGCTCAGGCAGGAGTGGATAAAAAAAAATAACCAGGGGTTGATTGCGTTATCCGGTGCAATGAGTGGAGATATAGGCAGTGCCTTGTTATCAGAAAACCATGACGCAGCCCAACGACTGGCGGAGCAATGGGGCGCATTGTTTAAGGGAAGTTTTTATCTGGAATTACAGCGTGTCGGCAAGCCTGACGAAGAGCGCTATATAGCCGCTGCTGTCGAGCTGGCGTTGACAACGGGTTTGCCAGTGGTAGCCACCAATGATGTGCGCTTTATTCATCAAAAGGATTTTGCCGCGCATGAAGTTCGGGTTTGCATTAATCAGGGGCGGGTATTGGATGATACCAGGCGGCCCAGGGACTATACCGATCAGCAATATTTACGAAGCGCCGGGGAAATGCTGACATTGTTTGCCGATATACCCGAAGCTTTGGAAAACACCGTTGAAATTGCCAAACGCTGCAATTTAAAGCTGACGCTGGGAGAAAACTTTTTGCCGGATTTTCCCGTGCCGGCTGGAATGACGCTGGGAGAGTTGATGGCGAATGAGTCCAAAAAAGGCTTGGAAGAGCGCTTGAGGCAAAATCCGGCGGCCGGAAATGGCACGGATGAAGAGAACCGTAGAGTTTACTATGAACGTCTGGACACTGAATTGAAAGTAATAACCGAAATGGGTTTCCCCGGTTATTTTATGATTGTTGCCGATTTTATTCAGTGGGCAAAAAATGAACATATTCCAGTCGGCCCGGGACGCGGTTCCGGCGCGGGTTCATTAGTTGCTTATGCGCTGAAAATTACGGATTTGGACCCCATTGAATTTGATTTACTGTTCGAGCGGTTTTTGAATCCTGAGCGGGTCTCCATGCCCGACTTTGATATAGACTTTTGCATGGACAGGCGTGATGAAGTTATTGACTATGTCGCTCGTCACTATGGCCGGGATCATGTTGCTCAGATTATCACCTATGGGTCGATGGCGGCCAAGGCGGTGATTCGTGATGTAGGCCGGGTATTGGGTTTTGCCTATGGTTTTGTCGATCGGCTGGCCAAGCTGATCCCCTTTGAAATCGGCATGACGCTTACCAAGGCGTTAAAAGACAGCCCTGATCTTAAGCAGCTTTATGATAGTGAAGAAGAGGTCAAGTCATTGATTAATATGGCGCTTTCGCTGGAGGGTACTGCCAGGAACGCAGGCAAACATGCGGGTGGCGTGGTTATATCGCCGACCAAATTGACGGATTTTACCCCGCTGTATTGTGAGCAGGGTGGCGGCAATCTTGTCACCCAGTTTGATAAAGACGACGTTGAAGCTGTCGGGCTGGTCAAATTCGACTTTTTAGGTTTACGCACGCTGACAATTATCGACTGGGCGCTGCAAACCATTAATCATAAAAAACATCAAAGCGGCGAAGCGCCGGTTAATATTGCTATTATCCCCAGAGATGACGCAGCCTCCTACGCGCTGTTAAAGAACGGCCAGACCACAGCTGTATTCCAGCTGGAATCCAGAGGCATGAAGGAGCTGATTAAAAAACTCAAGCCCGATTGCTTTGACGACATCATCGCGCTGGTGGCGCTGTTTCGCCCCGGTCCCTTGGAATCTGGCATGGTCGATGATTACATCAATGTTAAACACGGGGCGAAAGCGGAATATGCCCATCCATTGCTGGAACCCATCCTCAAACCTACCAATGGCGTTATTTTGTATCAGGAACAGGTGATGCAAATAGCGCGGGAATTGGCTCATTATACCCTGGGCGGGGCGGATATGCTGAGGCGGGCCATGGGTAAAAAGAAGCCGGAGGAAATGGCCAAGGAACGGGAAAAGTTTACCGCCGGCGCAGTTGCCAATCAGGTTGATGAACCTATAGCAACTTATGTCTTCGATCTTATGGAAAAATTTGCCGGCTATGGATTCAACAAGTCCCATTCGGCGGCCTACGCACTGGTCGCCTATCAGACCGCCTGGCTAAAAGCCCATTACCCGGCCGCCTTTATGGCCGCCGTGCTGTCTTCCGACATGGATAATACCGATAAGGTGGTGGTATTGATAGAAGAATGCAGGCAAATGAGGCTGGTCATTCTTCCGCCGACTATCAATGTGTCCACCTATCGGTTTACCGTTAATGACGACGATCATATTGTTTATGGCCTGGGCGCAATCAAGGGCGTCGGGCAGGCAGCGATTGACGATATGCTTAAAGAGCGTGACGATAATGGCCGGTTTTCCGGCTTATATGATTTATGCAAGCGTGTCGATTTACGTAAATTTAACCGGCGTGTGCTGGAAGCATTAATCCGCGCCGGCGCATTTGATGAATTTGATGCTAATCGGGCGAGTCATTTGGCGGAATTAACTACCGCTTTGCGAGTTGCCGAGCAGCATGGAAAAATGGCGCAAACGGGACAGAATGATTTGTTTGGTTTGGCGGTTAATAAGGATGCCGCGGATACCGGAGCCTATGCCATGGCGATTGAGCCATGGTCTGACAATGAGCGCTTGGCTTCGGAAAAACAAACCCTGGGATTGTTTTTGACGGGGCATCCCATCGACCAATATGAACCGGAATTGAAGCACTTTACGCATGGGAAAATAGCGTCTTTACAGGTTTCGCGCGGAAATATGGATGCGCGTGTCGCTGGTCTGGTGATAGAAGTGCGCACCCGGCAAACGAAGCAGGGCAAAGCCATGGGCTTTGCTACTATTGATGATAAATCAGGCAGGCTGGAAATTGCCGCTTTTGGCGAAGTGTATGATAAATACCGGGATATTTTTGCCCGCGACGGCCTTTTGGTCGCGGAAGGGGCCTTGGCTATTGATAATTTTTCCGGCATGCTGCGCTTGACGGTTGAGAAGTTATACGACATTGAACAGGCGCGAGAGAGTTTTTCGCGTGGCATTAAACTCACCTGGAATGTGGCGGAAAACCAGCTGGAATCGATTAACACGCTTGAAAGGTTGCGTGAAACTCTAGGTCCATTCAAGGGCGGCAATTGTCCCGTAAGCATAAACTATACGTCAAAGCTGGCACAGGCAGCTGTTCAGCTCGGCGATGAATGGCGGATATATCCGGCTGATGAGCTGATTTCGCGCTTGAAATCGTTGTTCGGGTCAACTGCCGTAGAGGTAAGGTATAAGTAAGGAGCGGGTAAAAATAGCGATACTGAAATGGTTTAAATAAACAGGACACTTCTAAAGACAGCTTTATAATGTCAACAGAGGTGAACATGAGTAATCAAACTAAACAAAAACGACCCAATTACACGATTGAATTTAAACAAGATGCAGCCAAGTTAGTAAATGAAAAGGCTATACGCACAAGCAAGCAGCCGATAATCTAGGTGTAGCGGCCCGATAATATAAATCACAGGAACCCATTACATCGGTTTTTCGAGGCCACATTAACTGAGAATATCCGGGTGCATATTACGACTCCACCAGCTTTGCAATCGCTTGCATTGGCAGTATCAGTCGAAGAGAATCTGGTAAGCGAACAAAGCCATTAGCCTCGTAGAAGGCAGCAGCCTGCTCGCTGATGGCGTCTACGATGAGCATGGAAGATCCAATAGAACTGGCACTCACATAAGCCCGCTTCACCGCATCCGCGAGCAACAGTGCGCCCAACCCCTGTCTTTGTTGGTGGCCTGCGACGGCCAGACGGCCCATGAGGGTTGCACTGACTAAAGGATAGCGTGGGACGTGCTTGCGGGCAGCTGCTGGTACGCCCCCTTGCACGAGCGCGGTTGCACACAAGGTGTAGTAACCGAGTACTTCAGTCGGTTCGCGCGGATCGACAAGAACGAATACGCCGTTGATTTTGCGCTTCACATCCTGATTGGCTTGCGTTTTGAAATAGCGGTCCAGGCTTTCGACGCCGCAGGCAAAGCCAGCGCGATTGTGATGGAAACCGAATGGTTCGATTTTTAAGTCTGGCGATATCGCCTCAGTCATTTATGAAATAATCCGCCGCTTGTGCTCGGCCAGTGCGTGAACAAGTCGTTCACTTGCTTGTGGTGGGCTCATGAGCGTATCGAAAAATACCTTTCGGTCAAGATCGGAAAGGATAAGTGTTTCATGCTCCGCAATGGTTCGTCGTGCAGCATCGGTAAGTGCCGCTACACAAAAGTCAGTCAGTTTTCGTGATTCCAGATGGGCTGCGCGTTCGATCAAGTCCTTCGTCTGTTCATCCAGACGAAAACCGAGCCTTTCCTTGTGTACAGGGTTTTGTGCTAACTGCACTTTCTTACTGGGCATGGCGGAACCTCATGGGTCATGTTCATCATATTAGCTAATATTGTACGTCAATTTGACGACTTTTAATAGTCACGTCATTTCTTTAAATTTATTGGTTCGACAAAACGATCGGATACTGTTGGCGAATTGGTCGCACCATCCCGGAGAACAAGAGTCCAAGGCTATTTATTATTTGTTGCAGAGGTATTGCCATGTCTCTTCATCCTAGTCTTATCGAGCCGGTTCCTGAACAGACGGCTCAGATTGCACACGCCGCCTTTCCCAAGGGCTCCCCCTATCTGACCCTGCGGGACGAACTGGGCACTCTCTACCATGATAATGATTTTTCCTCGCTCTTTCCTGCCAGCGGCCAACCGGCGTTCTCACCGTGGCGTCTGGCACTCGTCACCATTCTCCAATTCCGCGAGAGTCTCCCGGACCGCCAGGCCGCCGAAGCTGTGCGCGGACGCATTGATTGGAAGTATTTGTTGGGCCTTGAGCTTTCAGATCCCGGCTTCGACTTTTCCATACTCAGCGAATTTCGCGACCGCCTCATCGCTGGGGAGGCCGAAATGCAATTGCTGGAGGGGCTTCTCGGCCAGTGCAGCCAGTTAGGGTTGCTGAAAGAGAGGGGTCGGCAGCGGACGGATTCGACCCATGTGCTGGCCTCGGTGCGGGTATTAGGCCGTTTGGAACTCGTTGGCGAGACCTTGCGCGCGGCACTCAATGAGATCGCCAGCATTGAGCCAGAATGGCTGCACAGCGTGGCACCGAAAGCCTGGTATGAACGGTATAGCCGACGCATAGAAGACCGCCGCTTGCCCAAGACTGACCAGAAACGTGAGAGTTATGCCCAGACCATCGGCGAGGACGGGTTTGCACTACTGGATTTGGTCGAATCAGCGGAAGCACCGTCACAGCTGAGCCAATTGCAGCAAGTGGCGGTTCTGCGCACCGCATGGGCCCGCCACTACGTAAGAGAAGAGCCGCCCGCCGGCGGTCCGCCCAGTGTGCGCTTCAAAACCGACCATGAAGTATCCCAGGCCGAAGAAAAAGTGGAGTCGCCTTACGATCCCGAGGCCCGCTACCGCAGCAAAAGCGGCATGAACTGGACCGGTTACATGGTTCACATAAGCGAAACCTGCGACGAGGACAACGTTCACCTGATTACACATGTGCATACCACCCCCGCCGACGTCCACGAAGCGATGTGCACCGAATCCATCCACAAGGCCCTGGTTGACAAGGGCCTCTCGCCACGCGAGCACTTGGTGGATTCTGCGTATGTGTCTGCGGAACTCTTGGTCAGCAGTCAAGTTCATTACGGCATTGATCTGGTCGGACCCGGCCGCGTAAATGTTACGTGGCAAACTAAAGTAGAGGGTGGCTACACAGGCGAGCAGTTTATGATCGATTGGGAACAACGCGTAGCCCACTGCCCTCAGGGCATAGCATCGGCGTATTGGCGAGACCATACCAACGCAGAGGAAAATCCGTACCACCTGGTCTACTTTCCGAAGGCGACGTGCCTGGCTTGCCAAGCCCGAGAGCTTTGCACTCGGGCTAAACAGCAACCTCGCCGCTTATACCTGCATCCACAGCCAGAATATGAAGCCTTACATGCGGCCCGACAACGTTTAAATAGTGAAGAGGGCAAGCGACTCTATGCGAAACGCTGTGGAGTTGAGGGCTCCCTATCGCAAGGCGTCCGATCTTTCGGGGTACGCCGCACACGTTACCGTAAGTTGGCGAAAACCCATTTACAGCAGGTCGTATCGGCCGTCGCCATTAATCTTGATCGGATCGCCGCATGGTTAACGAATAGGCCGTTGGCTGCTACACGAACCTCGCGCTTTGCGGCACTGGCCGCCTAAACCAATTCGCCAACAGTATCCGATCGTTTTGTCGAACGCCGGAAGCAAAGCCATTTTCCGTCGAAATCAGCCTATTTTCAGTGCAGAATACTGGTTCGATGAAACAGCGTTCGATTTACTGTTCTGTGATGAGTATAATAAACGATTATCAGGCTCCGAGAACTATCTATGGATATTGGTTACGCTCGCGTCAGCACCCGAGATCAAACTGTTGCGCTTCAGGTTGATGCGCTGACGGCGGTGGGATGCGGCAAGGTTTATACGGAAGTCATTAGCGGAGCGGCGACCGAGCGGCCCATATTGGCCAAGCTCCTCGACGAAGTGCGGCCGGGCGACATCGTGGTGGTTTGGAAGCTGGATCGACTGGGGCGTTCGCTCAAGCATTTGGTTGAGACCGTCAATCTGCTGTTACAGCAGGATGTTGGTATCAAAAGCCTGAATGATCCAATTGACACGACCACGCCGCAAGGACGTTTGGTGTTTAATCTTTTCGCCTCCCTGGCTGAATTTGAACGTGATGTGATTCGCGAGCGCACCCAAGCCGGTCTTTCCGCCACCCGCGCTCGTGGACGCACAGGGGGCGCCCAAAAGGCTTGCCGCAGCAAGCCCAAGCCACCGCTTGCGCCGCCGAAACGCTGTACCGTGAAGGCAAGCTCAGCGCACAGCAAATTGCCGAGCACCTGCATATTTCCAAGAGCACTTTATACGCCTATCTCCGCCATCGTGGCGTACCCGTTGGCGTATCGAGGGCGGTTCGATAGAGCCGGGACTTGTCCTGTGCCCAGAAAGATCATTTCCGCTGAGATCTTGATCGATTTGGCCCGACGGTTGGCAATGCTGTCGGCTCGCAGTCAGGAACGCCGTTTGCTCATAGCGGAAACAGCGCATGCATTTGGCGTTTCCGAGCCGACCTTGTACCGGGCGCTGGCGGAGCGATGCCGGCCCAAGGCTCTGCGCCGTGCTGATCGAGGTTCGCCGCGTGCGCTGCCGGCAGAACAGTTAGAGCACTACTGTGAATTGATCGCCGCGATAAAAGTGCGGACCTCAAATAAGAAAGGCCGACATCTTTCGACCGCCGAGTCGATCCGGCTAATCGAGACGTTCGGTATCGACACCCCCCGACGGACATGTCCAGGCCCCCGCCGGTACGCTCAACAAGACCACGGTTAATCGCTATCTCAAACACTGGGGTTATGATCGCGTAACGCTTGGACGGCCACCGCCTGCGGTGCGTTTCCAAGCGGAGCACAGTAATGATTGCTGGCAATTCGATCTATCGCCATCGGACCTCAAGCAAGTCGAAGCGCCCTCTTGGCTACGCCCGGATATGAAGGCGCCCACCCTCATGCTATTTTCCGTCGTTGATGATCGCAGCGGCGTTGCTTACCAGGAGTACCACTGCGTCTACGGCGAGGATGTCGTAACCGCTTTACGGTTTCTATTCAACGCCATGGCGGCGAAAGCATCGCCTGACTTTCCGTTGCAAGGCATTCCACTGTTGATTTACATGGACAATGGGCCGGTGGCACGCAGCCAGTTGTTTCAGCGCGTGATGCGTTACCTTGGCATTGAGGTGCGCACGCACATGCCGGCCGGCAAGCACGGCCGCCGCACCACCGCCCGTTCTAAGGGCAAGGTTGAGCGCCCGTTCCGCACAGTGAAAGAGATACACGAAACCTTGTATCACTTCCAGAAATCGCGCGATGAGATTGAAGCGAATGCCTGGTTACAGAATTTCCTGATTCGCTACAACGCAATGGATCATCGGTCTGAGCCGCACTCACGCACCGAAGATTGGTTGCAGAACCTTCCCGCTGGCGGCATTCGAGCCATGTGCAGTTGGGAACGTTTTTGCACCTTCGCCCGCAAACCGGAGCGACGCAAGGTTGCAATAGATGCGCGCGTAACGGTGGACGGCACACCGTATGAGGTTGATTCTGAATTGGCCGGTGAGGACGTCATGTTGTGCTGGGGATTATTCGACCAAGAGTTGTTTGTCGAGCACGGCGAAAAACGCTTCGGCCCTTACTTGCCGGTTGGCGGGCCCATTCCGCTGAATCGCTATCACGCTTTCAAAAAATCATCGGCGCAATGACGTGCGGATCGTATCGAGCTATTGGCCAGATCGCCTATTTTGAAACGACCCAATTACAACAGGCTGTCACCGAACTCAAGCTGGCAATCAAGGACAGCAAGCTCATTGTACTGGCAGGCATGGTTGGCACCGGCGAAACGACGATGTTGCAACAAATCCAGGACTTGCTAGAACAAGATAAAGCCATTTTGATTGCCAATTCCTTGGCGTTGGATGTTAGCCAGGTAACGCCGGCAACTTTGGTACAGACATTATTCAGTGAGCTAGCCATCGACAAGGACGACCCAATGCCTAAAGTGGTGGGGTTGCGGGAACGGGCGTTGCGCGACCTGATCCGCAAGAGGAAAAAGCCCGTCGCGTTGTTCATTGATGACGCCCATCAACTGCCAACCAAGACCTTGATAGCCCTGAAACGTTTAATGGAAATCGTGCGTAGCGGTAAAGGTACACTGTCAATAGTCTTGGCAGGACACCCGAAACTCAAAAATGACTTACTTCGGGCCTCAATGGAGGAAATTGGCGCACGGACGGCATTTTTTGAACTGAACGGCTT
The DNA here is from genome assembly GCA_002862125.1 of Methylobacter sp. KS41. Taxonomy (GTDB): domain Bacteria; phylum Pseudomonadota; class Gammaproteobacteria; order Methylococcales; family Methylomonadaceae; genus Methylobacter_C. Next base: position 1,662,814 of record PHSP01000003.1, read on the forward strand.
CGGGCACGACAAGAAAAAGTATCTGTACTGGTTGCTCGAACAAGTTACGGCGGCAGAAACTAAACTGGAAACCTTAATAACCGAAGCAGCCGTGACATTGTTATCTGAGAAATTGACGACACCGTTGCAGTTCGAACTGTACCTAACGCGTGCTTTCGTGGAAGCCTTCCGAGTCGGGCAAAAACCGGTCGATGCCGACACCATTAAAGATATTCTGGCACCTGATCTGGAGGGCTTGGAAGCACGCATGACACGTAACGGTTACAACATCAAGCTGCTGACAGACATACTCATCGCCAAACCCAAGGAAATCCGGTCTTTCCTGAACGGTCAGCTACCACCTGAGCGCACGCAGGAACTCCATGATCAATTACTGGCCGCTGGTGTACTACTATAAGCGATAGCGCATAAGCGGCATCTATCGTCATTCTCACTTAATGTGGTTCCTGGCGGATGTTATCGGGCTGTTCTCAATTAATGTGGGCTCATTATCATTTAATGTGGTTCTTGATACCCGGATATTCTCAGTTAATGTGGTCCCGAAAAACCGATGTAATCGGTTCCTGCGATTTATATTATCGGGCCGCCACAAATAGCAACCCAGTTATCAGCTCCACAAATCACAGCGCAGATGCTGATAAAGAAAATATCTTGCAACTGATGCTTCTTTTGTCTGTTTACCCTCGGGTCTTTAATACTCGAAAAGTGATGAATTATAGATGGTGTAGGTTTTGCAATCATTTAGAATCAAAATGATAGACTTATTACCTCATCTAAATTCTATTTTCAAGTGTTTTTAAGCACGATTGCCCTGTGCCAAGGTCTCTACATAATTGTTTGAAATTGAAAAATGGTTTACAATGTTCCGATCTTGGGTTGAAAACTTGCCGCTTCTCGGGACAAAATAGCTTAGTCTTTAAAGACGATAGCATATAAAAGTGCTTATTTACGGTAGGCAAGGAGTCGAAGGTTAGATAGCTTCCTCTTTCGATAAATAATTGGGGTGTTAGCTCAGTTGGTAGAGCAGTGGACTCTTAATCCATAGGTCCAGGGTTCGAGTCCCTGACACCCCACCATAAAATCAAAGGGTTAGATGACTTTTACTAAACCTTTTCTGTTAAGTGTAGTAAATTTGTCACTGCTTTTGAGTTTCCAGCGTATTCTTCCAAGTGCTTGCTGGATAAGTGGGCATACCGCAAAACCATCGTTAGATCCGCCCATCCACCTAATTCTTTAAGCACATGAAGCGGTGTTCCATTTTGTACATGCCAGCTTGCCCATGTGTGCCTTAAATCGTGCCAACGAAAATCAGTAATGCCCGCTCGAATTAGAGCCTTTTCCCAGGCATGGTTATTGGCGCGTGTGACCGGATTACCTTTATACGTAAATACTGAGTATCATGCTTGCCAATTTGTTGGCGGATAACCGCTAACGCGTCGTTATTCAACGGCACAGCAATAGCTTTTTTGCCCTTCGCTTGATCGGCATGAATCCAAGCACAACGGCGTTGCATGTCTATTTGGCCTCATTGCAAACCTGTTACATTGCTTTCACGTAATCCGGTTGACAAAGTAAAACGCACCATTGCTTTCAAATGCTCTGGCAATTCATGAATTAGCCTGTCTGATTCTTCATGCGACAGCCATCTAACTCTTGTGGCATTCTCTGGAAATAATCTTACGCTGGGAGTTGAATCCAACCATTCCCAATCCTGCCTCGCTCTATTCAAGATTGAGCGCAGCAATGCCAAAGTTCTATTGACTGTTGCATTACTCACCCCTTCATTTTGTTTGGCACTTTTTATAGCATCAATCTTGATTTTTGTTATTTCATCGAGCTTGCTATTGTGCAGGTGTGTATGAAGCCAACGCAGTCTTATCTTGTCTGTTTCAATGCTTTTCTTGTGACTCGATTCAGATAGCCACCTTATTACTGCTTCTTGCCAAGTATGGCGGGGCTTTTCGCCCAAATTTTTAACCCGCCACGCTTCTGCTTTTAATTGATCATGTAATTCTTGTGCCTCCTGTTTTATTTGAGTCCCAGCAGATTGTTGTACTCTGCGTCCGTCCGGTGTGGTGAACTGAATCCACCACGTTTCTTTTCGCTTGTAGATTGACATGTTTTTTTATCCTCTTGTTCAAGTTCGTCAATCACTTGCAGTTCTCGCCAAGGCTCAGAATAACGCCCGGACACCCAATCTGCAAGATGTTCTTTGACAAAAATCCAGCACTTGCCCGCTTTCCTTCCTGGCACCTGTCCGGCCCTAGCTTTACGGCGCAAGACTTCGGGGTTCATTTTAAGAAAGCCGGCGGCTTCATTTAGGTCTAGTGTATTCATAGGTGCAGTGCACTGGATATCGAATGAATCTTACGGAAGCCATTAAACGACAGCTCAGTTGGCATAACTGAAAAACTGCTTAACGGGGTTTATATTACGAATTCTGTGCCAACTACCCTACTTATCATACAAAAACATAGATATACGTAAGCCTTCGTTGATAACCAAAGAAGGGTTAAATACAGCAGGTAGTCGTTCTTGCCATCCGAATTCAGCATAATTTCGATGGTTTTTGGATCGGACAGAGCCCCCAAATTTCCGGGCCGAGATCATAATCCAGTTTAATGTTTGCTCGTGCTTTTACAGAGCCCTTAGATTCGTTTTGATGATGAAGATTAGGCATAGATTAATTGCAGCGATAAAATAATTCGACGAGTTATTTTACTATATATCGATAAAAATAAAATATAAAATATACATATAATGAGATTATTTAAGGGCACAATTAGAATAATTTTAATCAAAAATTGCTTTGGTTTTTTTTTGCTGACATTTTGGGGAGTTATTCTTTCGTGATCCCCTTTTCATTAAATATTTGAAGGATATTGGTAAAGAATATGTGGTTATTCATTAGTTATTCATTGACCGATAAATTAAGCAGCTAAATTTTTGGTGCTTTTTTCCTGGTATTTGATGGATTGTATGTCTTGAATGTACGTTACTGGGTGTCGCTGAATCAAATGGGCGATCAACCCTCGCGCTGGATAACCGGGAACAAGCACCAAGAGATCGTCTGCGTTAAATTTATGGAGATGCATAAACAAAACATCTGCCACTCTCCAACATTTCCTCTGTACAGTTCTGCGGACAGCATCATCTCCAATCCTGGCAGATAAAAGTTGCACGCGGCAACACGCAAATTATTCCAGCGAGGGGTGTCAAGTGACTGGAAGCCAGCATCATAAAACGCTGGTTAAGATGCGCAAAAGCCCTATGAGAGAATTGCTTGCGTGCTTTGAAAAAGGATTGGACACTCGCTTTGCGGGCCAAATCGATTTGATTGGTAAGATGGGCAAAAATGCATTTAATTCAGATTGAACGCTGGCCTTGACATTAGGCATCACGATAACTCGTATGATGGGAAAGATCAAAACGCGCTGGTGAATGAATGCGGTGGATGAGAAACGGTATTGCTCTAAGAGCTCAGAAGTGTGGAGATAGTCAATAAAGTTGATCCATTTTGCATCGTAGTCATGCGAATATTATGCCTTAACCAATTACCTAAAAATTAAATACAAACCCATCATCGATGGCTTGTGCAGTATTATTTTTTAACCGTTTCCTGCTTTTTTTTCTTCAGGTGCTCCATGGCATCCTTTGCCCATTGTCTGGCGATGAAAGCTTGATGAGACGGCAGTATTAAAGATACCCGCTCATAACCTTCCGCTACGCCTCTGAGTTTACCACCCGTTAAGGCCTCCAGTGATTGTCTATCCAGGTCTGTTTGTTCAAGAAGTGCGGGTAACGCTGTATCCAGCGCATCGGCTATCTGTTCCATAATCCGCAAAGACGGATTGCCTTTGCCGTTGGTTAAATCACAAATGAAGCCCATAGAGACCCCCGATATTTTTGAGAGTTGTTCTTTCGTGATCCCCTTCTCATCAAGAAGACGAAGGATATTGGTAAAAAATATGTGGTTATACATTGGTTAGTTATTACCCGATAAGTTAAGCGGCTAAATTTTTTTGTCGTTTTTGATAAAACATTTTCCTTAGTATCACAAGGGAGTTGGCGGCGTTCATTATTGACGCGCCTGGTATTATAAATGGATTTTTGCCTATCTTACAGAATGGTTTTTTTCTGGCCTGTGGTTGACTCTATGATTCGAATAAACGATACTGACCATTAATAATTAAACTCATTATAATGAAATTTATTAACTAAGGTTGCTGTGGCTGAAAGTGAACCGAGTAACAAGTCTCACCACCCATCAACTAAGCTGTATTCACTGACTGATGATCCATATCGGAACAATTAATGTGTTATTTGCCCTCATCAATCAACTCACAATGACCGTGCGGTGTTCCCATGAGCCTAAATGACAACGCCTTTCAACAACGGGTCGCTAATTTAGGTCAGCAGGCGTCTGCCCGCTTAAAAGACGCTAAAGTTTATCAACTGCCCCTATGGCCGGAGCCGGCGAGAGGGATACCCAACCCGGTTTTGCGCGGAGCATTATTTGCTGCCGTACAAGGTAAAAACAGGGCGGTTTTTCAGCGTGAGCTTTTAGCTTGTCAGAAAGGGCTGCAAATTCGTTTCACAGGCATTCAGTTAGACCAGTCAGACCTTGATGTTTGGGAACAGGCTTTACATTTAGCGAGGCTCCATCCGTTAGGCACACGTTGCGAATTTTCCGCGTATAGTTTTTTAAAGGAGTTAGGCCGGAAAACGGGGAAAAGCGAGCATGAGTGGTTAAAAAATTCATTTGCGCGGCTCATGGGTTGCGGGGTTGAATTAACCAACCAACAAGAACGGAAGACCTATGGCGGGAGTTTGTTAGAGTTCATGCGTGATGATGAGAGTGGCCATTATGTTGTTATTTTCAACCCCAAGATACTCACTTTCTACGAGGGCGGTTGGACGGCCATTGATTGGCAAGACCGGCAGCTCTTACGTGGAAAGCCTTTAGCGCTATGGCTGCACGGCTACTTGGCAACACATGCTAAACCGTATCCTATCAAGATAGAGACAATCCGCTCGTTTAGCGGCAGCCGTAATAAGGAAATTAGATGTTTCAAAAGGACGTTGATTGCCGCATTAAACGAACTCAAAAAAATAGACTTCATCATGGGTTTTGCTTTTGAGGGCGATAATGTAATCATCGATAAACCCCCCACACCCTCACAACAGCGCCACCTTTTCAGTCAATAAACACAGGAGAGCGGGCTATCCATTTCACGGGATACGGGGCACAAAAGCACGGGATACGAGACACAAAAGCACGGGATACGAGGCACGGGGCACGGGATACGAGGCACGGATTTCACGGGATACGAGACACAACATTCACGGGATACGGGACACGGGTTTCACGGGATACGAGACACAAAAAAAATGTTTGAAATGGCTTGGAGCCCTTACGCAGCAAGAGTTTCAGGATTTCGAAAAAATTAACTAATCTTTTTCTAATCTTTCTTTAATCAAAAGGCGGCTTATTTTTACGGTTTTAAAGAAAATCGAATAGCGGTAAAAATAAAAACCGGGTAGTGGTTTTACCGAACACATTAAAAGGCTATTTTTTTTGGCTTTGTAAAATTGTGGTTGTATTACTGTTAGGCTGTCAAACTTCAAATTTATAGGCGGTAAAAATGAAATTAGCGAAACTTTATCAGTTTCCTCAGCACGCGGGTCGAACCTCATCTACCTCTATCGATCCTTCTGTGGATGCTATTAATACCCAAAATGGTTCATTAAAAACTAAGAGAATTGCAGGGTGGAAAAGGATTATGCCCTGGACTATTGGGCTAATCTGGTTATTTTTAGGCATGTGTTGGCCTTTGCTTAATTGGTTAGCGGCAATGGATGTGGTTTTCCAGTTTTTAAGGGCGCTTTATTATTCAAACACACCTGCAGTCCACGCGACTTTACAGGCATCGATACATGGCGTTTTATATATTCTCCTATCACTTTTTGTTTACTTGTATAAACCCAAGGCATTTTGAGAACATTTAGCCGCTAAACAGAAGTTAGCAACAAACAGATTGACTTGTTATAAATGTTTAGCTAAATTGATGAACTAACTCGGGTCCCCTCCATTTTCAACAAATTGGATTTAAGTCATGATTTATATAACCCATGGAATTGTTAATGAAACGAATGACTAGAGATCAATTCATTCAAGCAACACGCCGTTTGACGATGGGAGAAAGCACCCGGGAGATAGCGGAGGGTGTTTTAGTAGACGGAAAATCCCAATCAGATTACGCCAGAGCGAAGCAGATCACGCGGGGAGCAGTCTCACAGATTGTGAATCGGGTTTGGAAAATTCATCAAAAGGCGATCAACATCCCGGACAAGTTCGTGGAAGTGACGGCGGTTCTGCCAGAACACCAGGCCTTCATTGTGAAGCAGTGGGAAAAAGAAGCCCAAAGAAGTGACAAACGAAAACCTGGGTAACCGTTAACCCAAAAGATGGAGCAGGTAAAACTTTTACTTGGGTGTCGCTAGGATTTGATCTTGCTGGCCGTGGGTTACAAAAACCGGCGCCCGCAAATCCGTCCAGAAGTAAGGGCCTGAGCCGATTACCTCGATAACAAAATGAAGAGCGATTAAATGCGAACTGCCAAAATAACAGATAAAACCCAGTCCAATTCTGGCTTAAGCGCCCTTGTCGATCCATCCTATGGGCTCGCCGCTCTGACCGGTTCAGTAGCTGCCCGCAAAAAAGAACTGCTTGATTTAGAGCTCAGTCTGATTGATGAAGACCCTAATCAGCCGAGGCGCGAAGATAATCCAGGCTTTTCAGAAGAAAAATTAAACGAGCTGGTAAAATCAATTACCCGGCGAGGTGTAAAAACCCCCATTTCGGTGCACAATCATCCGGAAAAGCCAGGCCGGTTCGTCATCAATCACGGTGCACGCCGGTTTCGAGCCTCAAAAATCGCCGGTAAAAAGACCATACCCGCGCACATCGATAATGATTACACAAGAACCGATCAACTTACCGAAAATTTGCTTCGTGAGGGTAATACGCCGTTAGAGATTGCCATGGCTATCGGTGAATTTCTTAAAAGGGGCATGAAGAAAAAAGAAATAGCCGAGAGCATTGGCAAAACGGCAGGGTATGTGACGCAATACTCCGCCTTATTAAAATTGCCTAAGTCGATTGGTACGGCCTTTCGTAACAACCGCATTACGGATGTGACCATCATCTATGAATTGGTACAGTTACACCGTGATTATCCTGAGGAAGTAGATACCTGGGTGAATGATGAAAGCCAGGAGTTTACCCGCGGCTCCATGAAGTATTTACGGACTTATCTGGCCCAAAAAGAGGAAGAAAGTGAACTGGACACAGAGATGCCAGGTGGCGATATCGATTTAGTCACGGATGGAGAGACTGAGCAGGGTCAGGATGCCAGTCACTCTACAGATCATCCCGCATCCTCTTCTTATGGTTCCGGCACAGACGAGGAGCTAGGCTTAGCTGAACAAAGCGGTGGTAAAAGCGCCGGACACCAAGCAGACCCGGGCAAGTTTAAAAAGGCGATTGTAAGGGTCTTACATAATAATCGGGTGGCACGGCTAATGCTAGATCGCAGGCCATCGGCAGAAGGGCTTGCATGGATAAAATATGAAGCTGATGGCAACGAATTTGAAGCGGCCTTACGGGATGTTCAACTGACTGCCATTTTAGAGGGTTAGGTATGAAACATCGTTTACTTATCATGAACGGCCAGTGCATCATGCAGCAAGAAGACCAAGGTCAGTGGCGTAATGTTAAGGTTGAAAAGGCGAGAGGCGTTAAGCCAGGAATCTACAATATTTATACGGCAAACAAGGCGGATAAAGCAAAAGCATATTCAGGCATCATCTTGTTTACAGATAAAACGACTGTGTATCAACAAGTCGGGAAAGGGCAATATGTCATCCATGATCGTGCAGATTTTAAAAAACAGCCGGAACCCGGAGAGACTAAAAGCATCACCTATAACGCTGATGGCAAAGCCGTTGTTTCTGAGGCGACACTCGGGCAAAAACAAGCCCGGAAAATTTAGTGTCAGTTTCTGGTTTAACGCCAGAAGGATGGGTTATCTAATGACTACATTATCAATGAACATAAAGGTTACGCCAAGTGTGGCTGGTACTCAGTCAATATTGTTATGACATGGGACCGGATAACAGAAATTGCTTTATTAATGCCGATGTGGGTGAAAAGGAAGCTGAGCGGTCATGGGGCGATACCTGAAAATAATCAATTCGTTCCTAGCCCAGATGTTAGGTTTACCTCTAATACGAACCGCCAGAGTGGCAAAAAATTCCGGTCGAGAACATGATTCACGATCTGGCCCTGAGCTTCTGTGTGCTTCTCTCAGCTCTGAATCTCTTTGATCAACTGACGAAGGCCCCGTTTGGGTCGAACTTTCCTTATTCAGGTCCCAGATTTGATGCATTCAAACGACAGCAATGAACCCAGAGAAAAGGGGCCATGGGGATTTTGGGCGACGCTTTTGTTCGGAGCCGGGATCCTTTTGATCACCTTCCTTTTCACGATTTCCCTGACTGCGTTCTATACCGCCGACTTCACGGCCGACGGCGCGAAGCGCGAACCTGCTACCTATTTCGATGGCACCGTCCTCACGCTGAGCATTTTTGTCAGCGTCCCGGTTATACTTGGCTGCATCGGGCTTTGCATTTATTTCCGGAAAGGCCCTCCGATCCGGCAATATATCGGCTTCAATAGCGTCGACATCGGCACTGTGCTGCGCTGGACGGGGTTGATTCTGCTGTTCCTCGCGGCGGCGGAACTCCTTTCTCAGGCTATGGGCCGGCAACTGTTACCGGATTTTGTGCTTGAAACCTACAAAACCGCCGTGAGCTCGGCTCTGCTCCTGGCCGCAGTAGTGATCGCCGCCCCCCTCGCCGAAGAGATCTTATTTCGGGGTTTTATCCTCGCCGGCTTCCGGTCCGATACACTCAGCGATGGTGCCGCCGTCTCCCTTTCAGCATTGCTATGGGCAGCCAATCATTTCCAATACGATTTGTTTGAAATGATCCTGGTGTTTTTGCAGGGCGTAATCATGGGCTTTGCTAAAATCAAGACGGAATCGGTTTACACGCCTTTGGCAATGCACGCGTCCGTCAACCTCCTGACTTTTGTCGTCACAGCCATTTATCTTGGCTCTGACGGGTAAAATCTTAATTGGCACCGATTGAGGAAACCTTGGCTGACTTGCGGAAAGAACTTGAAGCCATCTATGTCAATCTGCATCCAAATTTTTCCAGTATTAGCGTTGGTATTATCGGTCGTTAAATAAGCTATATCCTCTAGAAACAATAAGATGGAAATTTATACTGGCAAATCTGGGCGGTGTTTTTGAAAAGAACTGGCAAAATTTGGAAGCTGATTAAAACCCAGGTGTTTTAGCGTTGGCTTCCTGGTTACTTTTTATCGGCGTTTGATTAGGCTTCAGGATCAAATCGTTCGCATAGTTAACGAAGATCTGATAACTAAACGTTATTTTCTTTTGGGTGTGCAGCGTTCTGTAAATTTGTTTGAGGGCCCATCCAACCTTCATCGCTTCCTTGATGTCGTCTCTTAGCACGAGGAATACCGCCCGATTTTTTAAGCCGGTTCCCTTCTGTTTACTTTTAGTTTCTTCCTCGGCAATCAGTTCTGTCAGTCTTTTTGACATGGGTATTTTCTTTTTTTGTGATGAGAGCGTGGATTGATTTTGCCTTGATTCCAGTTTTGATTTTTCCTTGATTTTTTGTTGATTATTCCTTTATTTTTTCATTACATAGCGATTTTTACTTGATTCATGGCGTTTTCAAGCGGTCTAAAAGAAAGTAAACAAATAATCAATATATCGTAAATAAAAAATAAATGGTATGCTTCGCAATATACCGACTTTAGTCGGGGCAGGATATGTGAAGTGCTAGCACCTGCGCAGCAGGTACTATCTCTTCACTTCCACTTATTCGCGCTACGCACTCAACGGGAATCCTGCTCTGCGAGGCCAAGCGGCTACCGCCGCTGTTTTATTCAATGAGGCTGTTATGGCAGAAAAGAAACCGACCAGAAAAGGTAGTACACCGATTGTGGTTCGGGTGACTCCCGATGAAAAAGCGGTAATCGAATCCTTGGCAAGGCAAACAGGGCGTAGCACGTCAGCCTATTTGCGGCTGCTCGGCCAGGGCTATGTGCCTAAAAGCATTATTGACCATGGCAAGGTCATGGAGCTTGCGCGCATCAATGGCGACCTGGGGCGATTGGGTGGCCTTTTAAAACTCTGGCTGTCGAATGATGTCCGGACCGCACAGTTTGGCGAGAGCACGCTACGGGCGGCACTTGCGCGAATTGAAGACACGCAGAAAAAAATGCTGGAGATTATGAAGGCCGTAATAATGCCTAGGGCTGATTGGTAAATATAGCGGCTAAATTCTTTAGTTAAGATGATTGCGAAGCATATGCCTATGAAGTCGGTTAAAAAAAGCGACTTCGCCGGTCTGGTGAAATACCTGGCAGACGACCAGGACAAGAAGGAGCGTGTTGTCTATACGTCGGTAACGAATTGTGAATCGAACGATTTGAAGGCGGCGATTATTGAGGTCACGGCCATTCAGGACATGAATACCCGTGCCGAATCCGATAAAACCTATCACTTGATTTTAAGCTTCAGGGCCGGTGAACGTCCCGATGATGAGGCCTTAAAGGCGATCGAAAACGCTATCTGTGAAGAGCTGGATTATGGCGAACATCAACGTGTGAGTGCCGTTTATCATGACATGGACAATCTGCATATTCATATCGCCATCAACAAAATTCATCCGGCACGTTTAACCATTCATAATCCCTATAACGACCATAAGGTGTTGGGTAAGTTATGTGCGGCGTTGGAGTTAAAGTACGGACTTGAACGGGATAATCATCAGCCTGCAAGGGTCGGCAGTGAAAACCGTGCCTGGATATGGAACATCATGCCGGGGTGGAAAGCTTGTTAGGCTGGATTAAGCGTGAATGTCTGGAGCAGTTACAGGCCGCTTCTTCTTGGGCCGATCTGCACCGGGTTTTGCAAGACCACGGCCTTGAATTGAAGGAGCGCGGCAATGGATTGGTGATTGCTAATCAGGATGGCTTGATGGTAAAAGCAAGTTCTGTGGCTCGTGAGCTGTCGAAGGGCAAACTGGTCGACCGCTTCGGTGTGCAATAACCAGGAAACTGAGTGAAGCGTTAACATTAATCGACGTGCGCTCACTGGATCACATCGTTGTCAGCACAAAGGGCTGTTATAGCTTCGCTGAACATGGGTTAATTTAAAATGAGCGGAAGGTGGAGTAATGCTTCACCTTCCTCTTGCTTAAGGAGTCATCAATGAGCCAAGAAACACCAATTTACGTAAAACCCGATACAGAGCCGACCAGCCTTAGCGCATTTAAAAACAGACCGTGTGCAAGAGTCTACACCGATAACTACATCCAACCTACGCCCGGAGAAGTTAAGGCTCTTATCAAATTATGTAACTGGTCGCAAACGCAAGTTGCAAAATTAACGGGCGTAACCTACAACCCGCTAAAGGGTTCATCAACCGTCAGGAAATGGCAGACCACCAGTGAAAAAGAACACAGAGATATCCCTTATGCAGTGTGGCGATTACTTTTAGTCTATGCAGGTGTGGTGAAGCCAGAAAACGATGTAACCACTATGAATAGTCGTAGTACGGAAATAGATTGAAACGAAGAGACTCGGAAACATTGTCTGATATCGAGCCCCTTATAAAAAGAACGGCTTAAATCGGTAAATATCGGTTGACATTTCTATCGGCAAATTCGCATATTCCTGTTATAGTTTATTTGAGGAACTGTGCCTGTTTCCCCTACTTAGTCTTTGAGCGAACACTGGCTCATAACCAAATCATCCGCGAGAAGCTTGAGAAAATGACCGAGATAGAAGACCGCTGGTTATCAATAAGTGAAATTTGCAAATACCTTGGGGTCAGCAACGACACCGTTTACAAGTGGATTGACAAGCGTGATATGCCCGCTCATCGTATGGGGCGTCTTTGGAAATTCAAGAAAGAGCAGGTCGATGCGTGGGTCGAAGCCGGTGGTGCTACAGAACATCCTAAAAGGAATCCAGACCAGGAATGAATAACGAGAGGTATAGCATGTCATTTACAACGGGTAGCCTTTTTCACCATGAATCGGTGAGGCTGGCCGTACTGTATCTTGAGCTCAAGGACTGGAATGCTGTGAGAGATTCAGTGCTTTCGGCAAATCTGTTACAAGCTCGAACGCTTAATACTTCTAAGCGTGTCTGTCGCGAAATCATTTCCAGGTTGAACAAACTCAGTACAAATGAACTGGACTTGCTTGTTAAAGCCAATCCACAAGATCAGGGCTATCTTTTATGGCTTGCAGTCTGCCGCCGGTATAGGTTTATCGCGGATTTTGCCGTCGAGGTTCTACGTGAGCGATTCATCAGCCTGAAAACAGATTTGAGTCACGCAGATTTTGATTCCTTCTTCAACAAAAAATCAGAATGGCATACAGAGCTTGACGAGATTCGGCCTTCGACCCGAAACAAGCTGCGGCAGGTGCTTTTCAAAATCCTCCGCGAGGCAGATCTTTTAACTGAAAACAACACGATTAACGCAGCCATGATCAGCCAGAGGCTATTGAATGTCCTGCCACTTGGCAACCGCCGGGATGTTTTGTTCTTCCCTGCTTTTGAATCGGATATAAAGGAAATGGCACAGTGACAAAATTGTCTGGAACGAATTTTGGCGAGAACGGCAAAGCCGTGAGGTACAGGGATGGAACCAACAAAGCAGATATAGCAAAGATGCCTATGCAGGATAGATTTCAGCATCTCTTCGCTGTAATCTCCGGCAAGCGCTTTCTTAAGAAGCAAGGACTCGGTAACGAGGTGCCGTTCTTCATTTGCCCTTTCAAGCCCGAAGAATCAGTTGAGATGGAGAGGCTACGGCACCAGTTGGTCAATCGCCTGGAACAAACCGGTGTTCGAATACTGGAGATCAACATTTATGATCTCTCAATAGAGATGCTTAAGAAAGAAGGTGACTTCGAATGGATTATCGAAAATGAAACAAAAATGACCAAGGAGAAGCTTCAAGAAGAGTTGCAAAGTATCCTGGATGTAGAGAACTCTCTTATCCCCGTAATGGCAGAAATAATTGTTAAATCTGAATTTGATGTTCTATTTCTCACTGGAGTTGGCGAGGTATTCCCCTACATCCGCTCCCATAATGTGTTGAATAATCTACAAAGCACGGCAAAAGAACAGCCAACCGTCATGTTTTTTCCGGGGGGCTACACCCACTCGCTGGAATCCGGAGCATCACTTGATCTTTTCGGTAGACTCCATGACGACAAGTATTACCGTGCCTTCAATATCTTTCAATGCGAAGCATAAACGACGAAAACCTGATGACACTAAAGACGATTTTTAATAAGCCGGTTGACCGCCCGATTGAAGGCGTTATCAAAGCCGATGATGAAGAAAGCCTCCGGCTTGAAATAGAAGAATATGTATTAACCAATGAGGTTGCGAAGCGCCTGGAATCCTTTCTTGATGCCTACAACAATTATGAAGGCGCTAATGGTGTCTGGGTGTCGGGGTTCTTCGGGTCCGGAAAGTCCCATCTTCTGAAGATGTTGGCGCTGCTTTTGGAGAACCGTCAGATCGATGGTGCAGCGGCTCTCGATATATTCTTGCCCAAGTGCGGTGATAACGAAATCCTTCGCGGTGATCTCAAGCGGGCGGTCGGCATCCCTTCAAAAAGCATTCTATTCAATATCGATCAGAAAGCGGATGTCATCAGCAAAACCCAGATTGACGCTCTCTTAGCAGTCTTCGTTAAGGTTTTTGATGAGATGTGCGGCTACTACGGCAAGCAGTCGTATATCGCCCAGTTTGAGCGTGATTTGGATAGGGATAATCTTCTCGTCGATTTCAGACAGAAATTCTCAGAACTTGCCGGGAACGATTGGGACTGGGGACGTAGCCGCCCAGCGCGTGTCTCATCATTTGTAGATGATGCTTTCAATCAAGTAACAAGACAAAATCAAACGGATGTTTTGGATAAATACAGACAGGATTATCGACTGTCAATCGAAGACTTTGCCGAGCAAGTAAATTCCTACATTGAAAGGCACTCTCCCGATTTCCGACTTAACTTTTTTGTCGACGAAGTCGGCCAGTATATTGCCGAGAACGTAAAACTGATGACCAACCTGCAAACCATCGCGGAAAGCCTGGCCACTAAATGCCGTGGACGCGCCTGGGTGATTGTCACTGCCCAAGAAGATATGGCGACTGTTGTCGGAGAGATGGGTAAGCAACAGAGTAACGACTTTTCCAAGATTCAGGCTCGGTTTGCCAACCGCATGAAACTGACCAGCGCAGACGTGGCCGAAGTTATCCAAAAACGCCTACTCATGAAGAATGAGGAAGGTGTTCAATTGCTAGGCGACATCTACCACGCGCAAGCGAACAATTTCAAAACCCTGTTCGATTTTGCAGATGGCTCTCAGACTTACCGCAACTTCCAAGATCGGGATCACTTTATTCACGGCTATCCGTTCATCCCTTACCAGTTCGCTTTATTCCAATCAGCCATTCAGAACTTGTCGCAGCACAATGCCTTTGAAGGTAAACACAGCTCGGTTGGTGAACGGTCGATGTTGGGCGTATTTCAGCAAGTAGCTATTCAGATTGGTGACCACCAGATTGGCCAGCTCGCCACATTTGACTTAATGTTCGAGGGTATCAGAACAGCCCTTAAAGCCAATACTCAGCGGGCGATTCTTTTGGCGGAAAAACAACTGGATAACACGTTTGCCATACGCCTGTTAAAAGCTCTGTTTCTAGTCAAGTATGTCAAAGCATTCAAACCTACCTTACGCAACCTTTGCGTTTTGATGTTGGAGGCTTTCAACCAAGATCTACCCGGACTTCGCAAAAAAGTTGAGGAGGCTCTAAACCTGCTGGAACAGCAGACTTATGTACAACGTAATGGCGAGCTTTATGAGTACCTCACGGATGAAGAAAAAGACGTTGAGGAAGAAATTAAAAATACCGAGGTCGAGTCCAATGACGTCGCTGCCGAGCTCGAAAAACTGGTGTTTGACCATGTCATAAAAAATAAAAAAATCCGTTACGGGGACAATGGCCAGGATTACCCGTTTACCCGAAAATTAGATGAACGCTTATTCGGTCGTGAATCCGAATTGTGTATTCATATCATCAGCCCTTTTCATGAGTTTGCCGATAACCAAGCTTCGTTGGTCATGCATTCTTTTGGCAGGGATGAGTTATTGGTCATTATGCCGCCCGACGACCGTTTGGTTCGTGACATTTTGATGTACAAGCGCACTGAAAAATATATTCGTCAAAATATCTCCATCACGCAGCAGGAAGCGGTCAAACGCATTCTGACCGATAAAGGGTTTCAAAACAGGGAACGATATGACGAGTTACAAAAGCGTGTGCAAACACTCTTAGGTAAATCCAAACTCTATGTCGCGGGAAACGAAATTGAAATAGGCGTCGAAGATGCTCAGTCTCGACTCATTAAAGGTTTCCATGAACTGATCACACGCACATATTCGAATCTGCGGATGCTGCGTGGTATTACCTATACCGAAAATGACATTGCCCAATGCCTTAAAGCCTCTCAAGATGGGATTTTCGGTAATGATGTCGCGGCCTTAGCTGAGTCAGAGCAAGAATTACTGGCGTTCATCCAAAGCAATAATCGGGGCGGTGTGCGTACTACCGTAAAATCCCTATTGGAAAAATTCGAACGTAAGCCCTACGGCTGGTATTTTGCAGCTGTACTTTGTACCTTGGCTAGCCTTTGCGCGCGCGGAAAGGTTGAGATGCGCGTTGATGGCAATCTTCTCGAAGAAAACGAGTTGGAACGTGCGCTACGCAATACCCATGGTCACGGCAATCTGGTGTTGGAGCCTCAGGTTGAATTCACTGCCTCACAGATACGTGCGCTCAAACAATTTTATGAAGATTTCTTCGATACCCCACCTCGTGCGAGCGAAGCCAAAGCCCTTGGCAGTGAAACCGCTGAGGCATTCAAACAGTTAAGTCAGCAGCTCTCCAGCCTAACGGCTTTGGTATCACAATATCCTTTCTTGAGCGCACTGAACCCAGTGTTAGATAAACTAAAAGAGCTGAATGGTAAACCCTACATCTGGTATCTAACTGAGCTCGCCCGGCAAGAAGACAGTCTGCTTGCCATGAAGGAAGGCGTGATCGATCCCGTTCGTAAATTCATGGGTACTGATGATAAGCCTGGGGAGCAGCGTAAAATTTACGATAGCGCACGTAAATTTGTGCAATCGCAAGAACCAAACTTTTCCTATGTTGAAAGTGAAGTTCCGACCTCGATTCATTCTGTATTAAACGATCCAACCTGTTTCAAAGGTAATCGTATTCAACAGATAAAAAGCGAACTCGATGCCTTAGCTCAGGAAATCGATAAAAAAGTTGGAGAAGTTCGTACTCAGGCCATTGAGAAACTTAAAACCTTGCAGCACCGCATGCACGGGCTGGAAGAGTTTCAAAAGTTACCCGATGTCAGAAGGGCAGAACTGGACGCTCCGTATCAGGAGTTGATTGAACATATCAAACAGCAAAGCCTGATTGCGGTGATCAACGACCGTTTGCGCTATTTTGAAGAACAGGGTTATCAAAAACTCCTGACTAAGCTGATCGATTTAACCGCGCCTAAGCCAGCTCCAGGTGCGGCGTCAACGGATTTGTCTGAACGAGATGGTGACAAACATATTACAGAGCCAAGGCCAGAATATATTTCATCGCGAAATATCAATGTTACATTTGATAAAGCATGGCTTGCAGACGAAACCGATATTGAGCGCTACCTGGAATCGATGCGCAAAGCACTGTTGGATGAAATCCGTAAAGGCAAACGAATACAAATTTAAGGAGACAGTGGCATGAAGATTTCAATTAAAAATCTTGGAGCTATTAAGCAAGCAGAATTTACTCTTGGTGAGTTTACAATTATTTGTGGTAGCAATAATACTGGAAAGACATATGCAACTCATGCAACTTATGGATTCTTGGATTATTTACGCTCAAATGCTGAATTTCCTGTCGAAAGAGAAGTAATTGATAAGCTCTATTACGAAGGCTCTATCCAAATTCCCTTGTTACCCTATATTAAAAATTTACAGAAACATTTGGATATTGCCGCTAAGCAATATTCAAAAATTATGTTCCGTGTGTTCGCCGGCAATGAAAATCAATTTTCGGAATCAAGTCTTAAATTCTCGTTAGAATCCAAGGAAAAGCCAGAGTTGGTAGATGTTCAAATTCGCTTGGGGTCAGCAGAAAAAAGTGTTTTGGATATTTCGTCGTCAGAGGATAAAGAATCATTAGAAATTAGTTTGATTGTGGACAAAGATAGCGATGATTTACCGCCTCGACACGTTATCGAGAATATGATTAGTGAAAGCATTGGAACCGCTGTTTTAGGTAGTCTTATCCCAAAACCTTTTCTTGCAAGTGCTGAGAGAACTGGTGCCGCTATTTTCCAGAAGGAGCTTGACTTCACTAAAAATCGGTTAGTTGAAATGCTCGGTGAAAAATTTACAAAACTGCATCCTTTTCAATTTCTGAGCAAGTTTAGAGGTGAGTATCCTATTGCTGTAAGAAAGAATGTTGATTTCATTCGAGATCTTCCAAACATCACAAATAGGGAAAGCTTCATTCTTAAAAGTCATGCTGAAGTATTGGCATCATTTCAAGATATTATTGGTGGCGAATATAAAGTCAGCAAGGACGGTGAAATTCAATATACACCTTCAAAGAACAAGCGAGTAAGACTCACTCTTGTAGAAAGTTCTAGCGCCGTACGTTCTCTGTTAGATATCGGCTTTTATCTGCGCCATGTCGCGGAACCAGGTGACTTGTTAATGATTGATGAGCCTGAGTTAAACCTACATCCTGAAAATCAAAGGCGAGTGGCGCGCTTACTGGCTCGTTTAGTAAATATAGGAATCAAAGTATTTATAACTACTCACAGCGATTACATTATAAAAGAGTTGAATACGCTTATTATGCTCAATCAGGCAGGAAAACGATTCCAAGCAATCGCAGAACGAGAGGGTTATAGCCAAGATGAGCTTCTAGAATCTAGAAAATTAAGAGTGTATATTGCTGAGGATGCACTAATAAAACTAGATGATGCCCAAAGAAAAACCCGTTGCCAAACATTAGTCGAAGCAGATATTGATCCGAAATTGGGTATCGAAGCAAGAAGTTTTGATACGACAATCGAGAGTATGAATAGCATACAGGATGAGATTATTTGGGGAGTAGACAAATAATGACGGATATGGAAATCCTTTCGGAATTGATTAAAGATACGGCTCTTGTTTCGCTTCAAGGTGATCCTAACAAGCCCCGTGTAATACTCCAAGAACCTGATGCTCCAGATTCTTCTGCAACTATTAGCTCTTTACCTTCAGACGCTTTTGTTATTAAGGTTGATACTTTTCGATCGCCCAGCGATATTTTTATCGGGGCTAAAGGAGAATGTAAGCGCGCTGATTATGTAATTATCAGTCCGCGAAAAAAATATGTTTTATATATTGAGCTGAAACGAACTAAAGATGACTGGAATCAAATCGTAAAACAATTAATGGGGGCGCAGTGTTTTGTGAAATATTGCCAGGAGATTGGTAGAACTTTCTGGGCCGAAGAAGACTTCTTAAAAGATTACAAGCATCGCTTCATCACTATAGGTCATACCAGCATATCGAAGCGTCCAACGCGAATCAGCAATAACGCTCACGTCAATGACTCGCCAGATAAAGCCATGAAACTCGACTGGCCGAAAAATTTGCAATTTAATATGTTGGTCGGAGCTTGATCTTAATGGAAACCACCAAACTCAAGCGTTTTGCCCAATATGCCCGCCGCAGTCTGAGGGATCAAGTCCATACCAAACTCAATCAAGTATTAGCTGAGGAAAGTGCCGCCAGACGTGAAAGTGCTGCGGCAATCAGAAAACTTGAGGAAGCAATTCAAAAGCACACTAAAGACCAAGTGATAGAACGGGTAGCCTATATCTGGTTCAACCGTTTTTGTGCGCTGCGTTTCATGGATTTGAACCGCTACAACCGCGTCGGCATCGTTTCGCCTGCCGATCCTGGGCAATTCCAGCCTGAGATCCTGGCCGAAGCCAAGATGGGCCATATCGATGACGAGATGGTGCATGACAAGATTCGGCAGCAAGTCTTTGCGCTACTCGATGGCAAAGCGCCCAGTCGTGATCCGCAAGGCGAGGCCTATCGGCTATTGGTAGTCGCCGCTTGTAACTACTGGAACAAGGCCATGCCGTTCTTGTTCGAGCGTATCGAAGACTATACCGAACTGTTGATGCCCGACGACTTGCTCTCGGGTAACTCCATCCTCGCCTACACCCGCGAGGCGATGACACCGGATGCCTGCGAAGATGTCGAGGTGATCGGCTGGCTTTACCAGTTTTACATTTCCGAGAAAAAGGACGAGGTGTTCGACGGCCTGAAGAAAAACAAGAAGATCACGCAGGAAAACATCCCTGCCGCCACCCAGCTGTTTACCCCGCACTGGATCGTGCGCTATCTGGTGGAAAACTCGCTCGGTCGTTTGTGGCTGCTCAATCGTCCTAGCTCGAAACTGGCCGAGCAAATGGACTATTACATTAAACCTGAGCAGCCCGAGACGGACTTCCTGCGCATTAGCAAACCGGAAGAAATCAAAATCTGCGATCCGGCATGCGGTTCTGGCCACATGCTCACCTATGCCTTTGACCTGCTTTACGCCATCTACGAAGAGGAAGGCTACGAGCCTGCCGAGATCCCGGAGAAGATCCTCACCCACAATCTCTACGGCATCGAGATCGACGAACGCGCTGGCGAATTGGCGGCCTTTGCCTTGACCATGAAGGCTCGCGCCAAGCAGCGCCGGTTCTTCAACAAAGAGGTTAAACCGAACATCTGCGCCCTGGAGAACGTGCATTTTGACGAGGACGAGTTGAAGGAGTACATGGACTTTGTCGGACGCGACTTGTTCACATTAGGATTGGAAAACACCCTGAGCCAATTTGAAGAAGCTGACAATTTCGGTTCTCTGATCCGTCCGGAGGTCACCGATGTGGACGGCATGTTACAGATTCTGGAGTCGAAGAATGTTTCCGGGCATCTGTTCCTCAGCTTGACTCACCAGAAGGTACTGCAAGCCCTGCAGCAGGCCGATTACCTGAGCCCGAAATACCATGTGGTGATTGCCAATCCGCCGTATATGGGTGGTAAGGGGATGAATGGCAGATTGGCTGCGTGGGTGAAGGACAATTACCCCAACAGCAAGTCTGATCTATTTGCGATGTTTATCGAGCGTAACCTTAAACTTGCTCAGAAGCATGGAGTGGTTGCGATGATAACAATGCAAAGTTGGATGTTCCTATCGTCGTTTGAGTCCTTACGAGGAAAACTCTTGTCCTCAGCCACCCTGCTTTCGATGGCCCATCTTGGAGAGCGCAGTTTTGATACGATAGGCGGGGCCGTTGTCGCCACAACAGCATTCGTGTTTGCTCACGCGAGAAATACAACGTATCAGGGGGATTTTCTTAGACTCGTCGATGGTGAGTCGGAGCAGCAAAAATCAGAGAAGGCAAAAGAGGCAGCGCGGCTTGGAAAGTGTAGTTGGCGCTATCGTGCGTCAGCCATTGATTTTGAAAAAATCCCTGGGAGCCCCATCGCCTATTGGGTTAATGAAACAGTCCAGAATGCATTTCAAATGCAACATGTCGGAGATTTTGGTGATACGCGGCGCGGCCTTCAGTCCGGTAACAAAGACAGGTTCGTTCGGCTTTGGCACGAGGCAAGCATCGGTAAAACAGATTTTTCAGCTATGACCCGCGATGATTTTTTGAATTCAGGAAAAAAATGGTGCCGTCTTAATAATGGTGGGCCTTTCAGAAAATGGTTTGGGAATTTCGATTCTATCATTAATTGGGAATATGATGGCAGAGAGATCAAGACATCTCCTAACTCAATTGTAGCCAGCGAACATTTGTACTTTCTTCCCTCTGTTTGCTGGGGCAAATTCAGTGGTGGCGCTGAGGCCTATAGGGTCCACCCTGAGGGTATAATCCCCGGAGATTTGGCATCATACTTCCACAGCAAGCATGAGTATATTGCTCTTTGCTACTTTAATACCAAGGTTGCACAGTTCTTTAAGGAGTTGATCAACCCTACTCTTACCAATAATGTTGGTGATCTTTCCCGGATACCGGCATGGGAAGCAGCTAATGGTTCGGCGAGTATATTTTCACTAGTGGCCAACAAACTTATTCAAGCGCACAGATTTGACTGGGACTCCTATGAAACCTCCTGGGACTTCACCGATCTGCCTCTACTGAATCCCGACTACCACCAGCCAATCCTGAAAACCACCTACCAGAAACTCCGCGCCCACTGGCTGGAGATGACGCAGAAGATGCAGCGACTGGAGCAAGAAAATAACCGCATATTCATCGACGCCTACGGCCTACAGGAGGAGCTGACCCCCGAGATGCCACTCAACGAAATTACGCTGACCTGCAACCCTTACTACCGCTACGGTGGCGACAAAACCGAGGAAGAGCTGGAAGCATTGCTGTTGGCTGACACTATGCGGGAACTGGTCTCCTATGCCGTGGGCTGTATGTTCGGCCGCTATGCGCTGGACAAGCCGGGTCTGATCTTGGCCAACCAGGGCGAGACCATAGAGGACTACTATAAAATTCTTAACCGCGAAAGACACGAAAATGAAGGGAATGATTTTCGCGATTTTAGCGCCTTTCGCGGTTCCATCGCTTTTCCGGCGGACGACGACAACGTCATTCCCATGCTCGACGGTGACTGGTTCACCGACGACATCACTGAACGATTCTGCCAGTTTCTGCGCGTGGCCTTTGGCGAGAAACACTACGAGGAAAACTTGAAGTTCGTCGAGCAGGCGCTCAACGTAAAAGGTAAACGTGAATACAGCATCCGAGACTATTTCCTGAGCGAGTTCTATACCGACCACGTCAAACGCTACAAGAAGCGGCCCATCTACTGGCTGTTTTCCAGCCCTAAAGGCAGCTTCAACGCACTGATCTACATGCACCGCTACCGCCCGGATACGGTCAGCGTGGTGCTCAACGACCATCTGCGCGAATTCCGCACCAAATTGACTGCCCATAAAAACCATCTCGAAGCGATCAGCATCAGTGCCAGCGCCGCTCAAAGCGAGAAGACCAAGGCACTAAAAGAGATCGAGAAGATCAATAAGATGATCGCGGAGTTGGAAGAATACGAGCGCGAAGTGCTTTACCCGCTGGCCACCCAACAAATCGACATCGATCTGGATGATGGCGTCAAGGTCAACTATGTCAAATTCGGTTCTGCATTGAAAAAGATTGTTGGCTTGGATGCACAGGAGGATTAATCCATGACTAAGCCTCTTGCCGCAGCTGACTTCGCCGCTCTTGTTGCCACTATTGCCGAGATTCACCATTCCTTGGCCGAGCAAGCCGCGCGTGCCGTCAATGTAAGCCTGACTTTACGGAATTGGTTGATAGGCGCTTATATTCGTGAGTATGAACAAAAGGGTTCTGATCGAGCCCAATATGGCGAAGCGTTGCTGGAACGCCTGAGCCAAACATTGGCGGAAACCGGGACAGTTCGCTATCACGCGCGAGAACTGCGCCGATGTCGGGCGTTTTATCTGACTTACCCCGAAATTCGGGGGACACTGTCCCCTCAATTCACTGATCTGCCAGAGCTGGTTATTCCTGCGGTACCAGACGGCGTGGACTCTGATTTTGTGGAAGTTCCGAATCGGGGGACACTGCCCCCCGAATTGGCAATTCCAGCACAGCGGTTGGTCAAGTCATTATCTTTTAGTCATTTCGTCGAATTGCTTGCCGTCGAGGGCCCGCTGAAGCGGCGCTTTTACGAGATTGAATGTCTGCGTGGTAACTGGTCGGTACGTGAGTTGAAACGCCAGATTCACAGCCTTTACTACGAACGCAGTGGGCTTTCCACGGACAAAAACAAATTGGCCGACTATGTGCTGACTCAGGCGGAACACTCCCTGCCTGTGTTGAACGTTAGGGATCCATACGTTTTCGAATTCCTTGGTCTGAAACCCAAAGAGGTGATGTACGAGTCTGTGCTGGAAGATGCCATTCTCGATAATCTCCAGGAGTTTTTGCTCGAACTGGGCCATGGCTTTTGTTTTGAAGCCCGGCAGAAACGCATATTGATCGGCGATGAGCATTACTTTATTGACCTGGTTTTTTATCACCGCATATTGAAATGCCATGTATTGGTCGAGCTAAAGCTGGCGGAATTTAGTCATGAAAATATTGGCCAGCTTAATACCTATGTGAGTTGGTACAAAAAGCACATGACGCGTGACGGCGACAATCCGCCGATTGGCATTTTGCTTTGTACCCATAAAAAGCATTCGTTGGTCGAGTTTGCCCTGGCCGGGATGGACAATCAGCTCTTTGTCTCCAAATACCAACTAGAGTTGCCTAAGCGGGAGGAAATTGAGCGGTTTCTTGCAGAGAAACTTGAGGAAGCGAGGGATATCAATGAGTGAAAACAAAATTGCCCTCGCATTGGAGCGTTTGTTTGATAAACACCGGATCGTGTTTTGGTACGACACCAAGCAGGAACTACGCGACGATTTTGAGGCGCTCGTATTACCTGGCATTGAAAAGCTGGAACTAATCAACAACGAGTACGCCATCAAATACCGGATATTGCGCGAGCAGCCTGAACAGAAATTCCTACTGTATCGGGATGGCCCGCAACCGGTCGACTTAGACAATTGGCTACTGGATGTGCAATTGGCGCATGGCGAGTTTCGAACCGATCAAGCTGCGCTGTGGCTGTCCGAGTTGGAACTTGGCTTCCAGTTTGTCGATTTGGTCCAAACGCATGCCGAATTCTTTCAAGCTATTAAGCGTAGAGAAGCCCTCAAAAAGTGGCTAAAGCCTGACGACACCAATGGGCTGATTCGGTTAAAAATGCTAGCGGTCTGCGCTGGCAGCGAAGCGCGCATAGACGCCGTCATTGAAAACTTATTTCAGGAATTGGCGGATGGCCGCAACGATAAAAGCAAACTGATCGAACGTTGTGGGTTGGATGCGTTTTTATGGGAACAGCTGTTACGAATCTACGATTACCATTCTCCAGAGAAAAGTCTTAAAGATTTTCTGATACGGCTGTTTCATGACTGCTATGAAATGGAACTTGAACCCGGAAAATACGCCGACCTGAGAAAACGAGTCCTCGGGGGGGAGAAATTACCTTCCCGGATGTCTCAAGATATCCAGGTTTTCATCAAACGCTGGAAAGATAGCCGACAATTTGAAACGGGTTTTGAAACGCTTTCTGCTGAAGTGGCTGAATTGCTGGGGATTGAGCAGGATCTTGCGAAGCGGGATTTTCGGCAACTGATCGAGCTGGACTACTTTCGTCTCATCGACCAAAAAATTATCAGCGATCTAGTCAAGGTGGTGGTTGAACGGACCGTTTCCGGCGGAGATGTGGCTTTATGGGTGCGCCGGCGCCGGCAGGGACACTGGTACAGAGAGTTTCGGCATTTATACGAGGCAATCGATTTCGCCGCGCAATTTATTAATACACTCGGTGAAGCCAAGTTCA
Organism: Methylobacter sp. KS41; assembly: GCA_002862125.1. GTDB lineage: Bacteria > Pseudomonadota > Gammaproteobacteria > Methylococcales > Methylomonadaceae > Methylobacter_C. The sequence continues at coordinate 1,687,561 of PHSP01000003.1, forward strand.
CGATGGATGGCCTGGTGGACGGTGTGCAGCGTTACAGCCGCTTTTGGTACCAACTAGACCAGCTTTACCGTAAGTTCACCTTTCATGTGCGAATGTCGGGTCAAGCATCGCTGATGAGCATCTTGACTGAACAAATCGAAAATCTTTACAGCAATAATTTTTTGCTGAAGATCAACGACTGCTTTCAGGCTTTTGTCGATCACGTCCAGGTCTGGAACGCCCCCCCGGTTACTTTGCAACGAAATTTTTTCGAACACTGGGTGCGACCGTTTTTGCGGAAGGATAACAAGGTTTGCGTGATCATTTCCGATGCCATGCGATATGAGATTGGGGATGAACTGCTCAGTCTTATCCGTCAGGAAGATCGCTATAGCGCAGAGCTTGAGGCCGCATTATCGATACTACCGAGTTATACCCAATTGGGTATGGCGGCGCTATTACCGAACAAGACGCTTGCGATTACCGACAATGATACCGGCACGGTGCTGGTGGATGGGCAAACTTCCCAAGGGACGGCCAGCCGTACCAAGATTTTGCAGTCCGCACTCAATGGCCGAGGGCAAGCTGTAACCTCTGAAGACTTTATGTCCATGAATCGTGATGATGCACGCGAGCTGCTCAAGGCTAACGATGTGGTTTACATCTACCACAATCGGATTGATCACACCGGCGATAAGATGCATTCCGAAGGGCAGGCATTTGAAGCCGCAGAGCAAACGCTTGATGATATTGTTCGTTTAGTGAAAAAACTCGCAGCCGCCAACGCCAATAATTTACTGATCACTGCCGACCATGGATTCATTTATCAGCACCGTGTACTGGATGAAAGTGACTTTTCCAGCGTCGAAGCGGAGGGTGCCAATATTCTTTACCGTGATCGCCGTTTTGTATTGGGCAAGGGTCTCAAGTTATCACCGGCACTACATACGTTCTCACCCGCACAATTAGGCTTGGAAGGTAATATTGAGGTTCAGATACCCAAGTCGATCAACCGCTTACGCCTTAAAGGCTCTGGGAGCCGCTTCGTACACGGCGGAGCATCCTTGCAGGAAGTTGTTATTCCGGTGCTAAAGATCAACAAGAAACGCCAGAGCGATGTCACTAGCGTTGAGGTTGAAATCTTGCGAGGAGCCAGTTCGGTAATTACCTCTGGCCAATTGGCGGTAACGCTATATCAGTCTGGCCCCGTTACCGACAAAATTCAGCCCAGAATCCTACGTGCAGGCATTTACACTGAGGCAGGAGATTTGATCTCTGACAGCCATGAACTGACCTTCGACCTTAGCTCGGAGAACCCACGGGAAAGAGAACTGCAAATACGCTTTGTACTCACGCGTAAAGCCGATGATGTCAATGGCCAGGAAGTCATTCTTAAGCTGGAAGAAAAGCATGCCGGCACTTCGCATTACAAAGAATATAAATCGCTCAGGTATGTAATGAGACGCTCGTTTACCAGCGATTTTGACTTTTAGGACAGATGATCAATGAACCAGCTTGACCAGAAAATCAATACCCATTTCCCAGGGCTTGTCGTTCGAAAGGATCTCGTCAAGACCGTTAAGGGGAATGCGATCGTTCCCTCTTACGTGTTGGAATATTTGCTCGGTCAGTATTGCGCAACCAGTGACGAGGCGACGATTCAGACGGGCATTGAGACGGTCAAGGAGGTTCTTCGCAAGCATTATGTACATCGCAACGAAGCGGGTCTGGTGCGATCGACGATTAAGGAGAAAGGTCGCTACAAAGTGATCGATAAAGTCAGTGTCGATTTAAACGACAAGGCAAACGTTTACGAGGCAACGTTTGAAAACTTGGGCTTAAAAAAGGTCTTGATCGATTCAGGAACCATAAAGAAGCATCCTAAATTGTTAGTCGGTGGTGTTTGGTGCATTTGCGACCTTGAATATGATTTTACGGAAGATCAAAACGCATCGCCGTGGATATTGTCATCGTTAAAGCCCATTCAGCTTTCCCATTTCGACTATGAGAGCTATATAGAAGCGAGAAAAAAATTTACAACAGAGGAATGGATTGATGTTTTGCTTCAGAGCATTGGTTTAAATCCGGAAGTCTTTGGTCGCAGAAGTAAGTTAATTCAGCTTGTCCGCTTAATCCCATTTTGCGAACGCAATTATAACTTATTGGAACTAGGGCCCAAAGGGACGGGTAAGTCTCATATTTATTCGGAGTTTTCGCCTCATGCAACCTTAGTTTCTGGTGGCGAAGCGACCCTGGCTAAACTGTTTATCAATAATACGACCGGCAAAATCGGCTTGGTCGGTTATTGGGATGTTGTCGCCATGGATGAGTTTGCCGGAAGCAACAAAAAGCCTGACATTAAGCTGATCGATACGCTGAAAAATTATATGGCTAACAAGTCATTTAATCGGGGTACGGGGCCGCAAGGTGCCGAAGCATCGATGGTCTATATCGGCAACACTTCGCATAACGTTGCCTTCATGCTTAAGCACGAAAACCTTTTCATGGATTTGCCGGAGACTTACCGAAACTCAGATGGTCAGGCTATTCTGGACCGAATGCACTGGTTTCTTCCCGGCTGGGAAATGGAAAATTTGCGTAGCGAGATGTTTTCGGATGGTTATGGTTTCGTCGTGGATTATCTTGCCGAAGTCCTACGCTCTCTGCGTAATCACGATTATGCAGATCGCTACGCAGAGCATTTTTCACTTTCGTCTGATATATCGACGCGTGACCGGGATGGGATAAATAAAACATTTTCCGGCCTGATGAAAATCTTATTTCCACATGGAGGAGCTTCCACAGATGAAATTGAAGAACTGCTGAAATTTGCGATTGAAGGTCGAAAACGCGTTAAAGATCAATTAATGCGGATTGATCAAACCTATGCAAAGGTCAATTTTGCCTATCTGGATTCGTCACAGCATTTGTATCAAGTAATCACTCTGGAAGAGCAAGAGTATCCTCATTATTATCATCGCTCGGTTGGTGATGGCAGTGAAGAGGATGAGCTCATTAAACCAGACAACCCTGTTTCATTGTTAGATAATCCATCGATATTGCCTCGGAATACCGCCGAGCCAGTCTTGAAAGAAAAACACCTAATATTTCAGGAAAACCAGAAAGGGATTTCATTCGACTCTCTGTTTGGGCCCTATCTGGCGGGCGCTAACAAGATCACTATCACTGATCCTTATATACGGTTGTTTTATCAGCTTCGTAATTTTATGGAGTTTCTTGAAACCATCGTCAGGCATAAATCCGACGATGCTGAAGTTGAAGTTCATTTGATTACGACTGAGGATGACTTTAAGAACGAACAGCAGCGGGAAAGTCTGGATAAAATCGCTGAATCATGTAGCGCGGTTGGCATCAATTTCACATGGGAATTTGACGAAACCGGGACGATTCATGCCCGGCACATATTGACCGATCATGGTTGGAAAATTTCGTTAGACCGTGGTTTGGATATTTTTCAGAACTACGAAATGAAGGAAGCTTTTACCTTTACCAATCGCCTACAGCAATATCGGGCTTGTAAGGCGTTTGAGGTGACGTTTATTAAAACTGGGGCGGGCCACTCAATGGAGGGTTCTACTGATGATTAGGGCTGAATATATTCGTTTTCTGCAAACCCTCATTGCCGAGAGCATTACACCTGACGTGCGCAAAATCGCTAACATTGTTCTACAACATTTGGATACCTTGATTCCCCTTTCAACGGCTCAGGGGCAACGCATTAAAAGAATGGTAAATCTGGCTCAGGAAAACTGGAGTTCAACCAGCTCAGATATTCTGCTCCCATCGGAGCAGGTTGCCGAACAGACTTGCCCAATCACCCAATTAAAAAGACTTTCTGTCGGTCCGTTCCGCGGTTTTGCCAAACAGGAAGATTTTGACCTAGCTAGTGAACTGGTGCTGATTTACGGACCCAATGGAACCGGCAAAACCAGCTTTTGCGAAGCCTTGGAGTTCGGACTACTGGGAAATGTCGCTGAAGCGGAAAGCAAGCGATTCCGTAATCAGGGGGATTACCTGAAAAACGCCTACACCAATAGTTTCATGCCGCCAACACTTGTTGGGTTAGATAGCCAAGGAAACGACATTTTGATCATCCGAAATGAGGCACTGTATCGCTTTTGTTTTGTCGAGAAGAACCGCATCGATAATTTCTCCCGCATTGCCGCCCAAGCACCGGCAAAACAGACTGAATTGATTTCAACTTTGTTTGGGCTGGATGCCTTTACCGAATTTGTCCGTAATTTCACGGATACGATGGACAGCAAGTATATCGACCTTGAAGGAGTAAAAGCAAAAGAGCTTGTGAAAAAACAGGAAGCACTTGCAGGACACCATCAACAGCTGAAAACTACGATTCCTGAAGAAATCCAAAATATCGAAAAAGAAGAGAAGGAGCTGGCCCAAGAATATAGGAAAGGCTGCACCTTTCCCCAAATGGTTGACGAGTTAAATGGCACTACAGACAAGACCGGACTGATAAAACAGCTTGATGATGAACTCCAAAAGCAGCTTCCTCAAAAAAGCAATCTAACCATTGTCAACCTAGAACATCAGAAACAGTCCATTGAGACCGGTATCGGAAAACTAAAGGCCAAACAGGAAGAGCTGTCAAAAGCCAGCCAGCAGATTTCATTCAAGCAGCTTTACCACGCTGTGAAACAGCTAAAGGAAAGCAGTCCTGAACAATGTCCTGCCTGTCAGACGCCCCTTGATCAAGTGAGAGTGAATCCTTTTGATCATGCTGACGCTGAGCTGAAAAAGCTTGAGCATTTAAGCCACTTACAGGAATCAGTGAAGACACTGGAAGGTGACATTGCCACATCACTGAATAGACTGTCTGCAATGATTAAAATCTGCTGTTCCCGTAACCATGAAAAGAATCCACTTTCAGCAATTCAGATTTCCGATGAAAAAGCGGCTACCATTGATTGGTGGAACAACCTTCTTCAGAATTTAGATGATGGATCTACCTCGTTTAAGCATCTTGAAGATCAGGTCAAACAGCTTGAAGATGCCGACAAAGTAATTGAAACGGCCACAACAAAACGATCAGAAAAACAGGCCGAACTTAACCGACTGCGCGAGTTTGCTAAGAAAATCGTCAAACTGGAAACGCGCAGGGAAACGGCAAACGGTACGAAAAAGAAAGCTGAAGAGGCAATTGCCCAATTTGATACTGAGAACGCTCAACTCATTACAGATGCGGAAGAGGAAAAAATAATTGTTGCTCAAAACCAAGCAATAGCAAATGCTTACGCCGCCTTTGTCCAAGAGCTAGAAAACCACAAAAATGGGCTTCCTGCTCAATTGGTTGCAGACTTAGGAGAAACGGTGGTGCAACTCTACAACGCATTTAACCGTAATGATGGAGAGCATGAGAAGTTAGTAAATATCCGCCTACCACTTAGTCAGAATCAACGTCTTGAAATCTCACTCAAGAAGGATCCTGATAAGTATTTCGATGCGTTACACATTTTGAGTGAAGGCCATATCCGCTGCGTTGGTCTCGCCATACTGACGGCTAAAAATATCAAGGAAAACTGTCCGATTCTTATCTTTGATGACCCGGTAAATGCCATTGATGATGAACATAGGCAATCAATCCGAGAAACCTTGTTTGCCGATGATTACTTTTCCGGGAAGCAACTTATCATCGCCATTCACGGCGAAGAATTTTTTAACAGGACGCACCAAATCATTGGAAAAGAGGCAGCAAAGAAAGCTCACTCTTATCTGTTCTCCCCTAAAGAAGATCATCACATCCGCGTCAACTCACTGAAACGACCGAAGAATTATGTGCTAGCCGCTCGTGAGCTTTATGATACCAGTGAATACCGTGATTCTCTCATGTCTGCTCGTCGAGCACTGGAGAGTTTGTTAGACAAGACATGGTATCACTATGGTAGGTATTGCGACAAATCAGACAGCCTAATTAGTGTATCTCGTCGTTCACCGGATCAGCCTTGGGATTTAAGGTGCTTGGCTGAAAACCTGAAGTCAAAGTTCAATAAATCCAAAGCAGACATTCCAAATAAAGATCAAATAGTCAGGTCGATTACGGATGTATTAGGTACTGACGCCAAACAACCGCCTTGGCTTTATCTGAATAAGGGAACGCACGATGAAACTGATTTGCCAGAATTTGATCAGAGAACAGTGAGTCAAATCGTGTCAGCGTTAGAACAGCTTGACGTCGCATTGAAGGTGCAGGAGGCTCAATGAAAATCCTCCACACATCCGACTGGCACATTGGGCGCACTCTTTATGGCAGAAAACGCTACGAGGAGTTCGAATCCTTTTTAACCTGGCTGACTGAGACGATTCAGGAAAATTCAATTGATGCTCTGCTGGTGGCGGGTGACGTCTTTGACACCAGCGCTCCGAGTAATCGCGCCCAGGAGCTCTATTACCGTTTCCTATGTCGGGTGGCCGCCTCATCTTGTCGGCATGTTGTCGTTGTTGCGGGCAACCACGATTCGCCGTCCTTTCTCAATGCTCCAAAGGAGTTGCTAAAGGCTCTTGATGTCCACGTGGTCGGTAGTAGCACTGAATCCCCGCAAGACGAAGTGCTCGTGCTTCGGAATCAACAGGATGCGTCGGAATTGATTGTCTGTGCCGTACCCTACCTCCGCGACAGGGATATCCGCGTGGCGGAAGCTGGTGAGAGTGTCGAGGACAAGGAGAAAAAGCTGATTGACGGCATTCGCAATCATTACGCCGCTGTAGCTGCCTTGGCCGAACAGATGCGCCAGGAACTCGGTACCGATATTCCCATCGTTGGCATGGGACACCTTTTTACCGCAGGTGGGCAAACTGTCGATGGCGACGGTGTGCGTGAGCTGTACGTCGGTTCGTTGGCTCATATAACTGCTGGAATTTTCCCCGAAAATATTGACTACCTGGCTCTTGGTCATCTCCATGTCCCGCAGAAAGTAAACGGTTCCGAGGTTATGCGCTACAGCGGCTCCCCTCTGCCCATGGGTTTTGGGGAGGCAAAACAGCAGAAAGGTGTTTGCCTGATCGAATTTGCAGGCACTGAGGCGTCAGTTCAGCTTATCAATGTTCCTGTTTTTCAGAAGCTTGAACGCATCAAAGGAAACTGGAATGAGCTCGCAAGCAGAATTCTTGAGTTATCGGCCACGGACTCACAGGCCTGGCTCGAGGTCATCTATGAAGGTGATGAGGTGATCGGCGATTTGCGGGAGCGTCTGGATGCAGCAATCTCCGGATCGGAGATGGAAATACTTCGAGTAAAGAACAGTCGAATCATCGAACGGCTGCTGAAGCAAAGTCATGATAAGGAAACACTGGATGATCTGGATGTGACTGATGTGTTCGAACGTTGCCTCGCTGTTCATGAAGTGGCGGAAGAGCAGCGGCCGGCATTGCTTAGAGCCTACCAGGAAACCGTTGCGTCTCTCTTTGATGACGATGCCCGGGCAGAATAGAGAGACTTTTAATGCGGATATTGCAGATACGATTCAAGAATCTGAACTCACTGGTTGGCGAATGGGAAATTGATCTAACGCATCCGGCGTTTTCCTCCGATGGGATCTTTGCCATCACCGGGCCGACCGGTGTGGGCAAAACGACCATTCTCGACGCCATCTGTCTGGCCCTCTACGGTCGGACGCCTCGCCTTAATAAAGTCACCAAGAGTGGGAATGAAATCATGTCCCGCCGGACCGGCGACTGCTTTGCCGAGGTGACTTTCGAAACTCAGTCGGGGCGCTACCGCTGCCACTGGAGTCAACATCGAGCGAAGAGAAAGCCGGGGGGTGAGCTTCAGGCGCCAAAGCATGAGATTGCCGATGCCGATTCAGGACAGATTTTCGAAGCAAATATCCGCGGGGTGGCTGATCAGATTGAAGCCACTACTGGAATGGATTTTGATCGGTTTACCCGCTCCATGCTCTTGGCTCAGGGTGGCTTTGCGGTATTTCTGCAGGCGGCTCCAGACGAGCGGGCTCCGATTCTGGAGCAAATAACCGGTACAAAGATTTACAGCCGAATATCCGTCCGCGTCCATGAACTTCGCTCCGAAGAGCGTAAAAAACTGGAATCACTGCAAGCCGCGCTGGCTGGCATGCACCTTTTGACACCGGAGGATGAACATCAGCTTGGCATAAGTTTTGAGCAGAAGTCCCAGCAGGATGGTGAGCTCAATCAACAGATCGCCCGGAAAAATCAGGCAATTATCTGGATCGAGGGCATTAATCGGCTTGTACAAGAGCTGAAGCAGTTGGATCAGCAAAAAGTTGATTTGCAGACGAGGATGGAGTCTTTTGCTCCCGAACAGGAAAAACTTAAGTCTGCCAACCACGCTCTTGAGCTCGCCGGCGATTACTCCGCTCTGACATCTATTCGACGGGAACAGGAGACGGATCGGCGCTCCCTTGGAGAGAATCAGGAATCTTTGCCTGGTTGTGAAGAGGCCACCAAGCTGGCAGAAGTCGTTATGAAGGCGGCCACCGAGCAGCTTGAAATCAAGAAGTTGGAGCAGCAAAAAGCACAACCCATCCTTCGCAAGGTCCGAGAACTTGATCTTAAGGTCGCCGAAAAAGATGCTCCCATCAAGGCGGCCAAAGAATCTATTGCGGAATACGAGAAGTCGCTCGAGGCGCTCCATACCAAACATAATAAAGATCGCGCCGATCTAGATATCGGGCGCAAAGCTTTAAAGAATTTGCTGCAGCTATTGAAGGCAACGAAAGCAGACGAAGGACTCGTTGAACACCTCACAGGGATTCGGGAGCGGTTCGAGGCATTGAAGACTCTCAACGGTCAGTGGGTTAGCAAGCTCGACGAAATTACTCAAGCCGATGGCCAGCTTCAGGAAACCTCTCAAGTTTGGCAAGAACAGTCCATCAATCTGGATAAAGAAAAACGCGCTCTGGAGAGCACCCAAAGCTCGCTGGCCGATAAACAAGCAGAGCTCAAAAAAGTTCTCGAGAATAAAGAACTGACGGAATGGCGTAAAAGCCAGTCGTTGTTGACATTACAAAAGGACCTTCTTGTTAAAATCACCGAAGCCCTTCAATCCCTGTTGAAATCCAAACAGGCCATCGAGAAGCTGGGTAACCAAAAAACAAGCCTGAGTGCCGAGGAGTCTAACCTTGGGAACCAGCTCCAGAGTTTAACCGGGAAACAGGCCGATCTTGAAAAGGAAATGAGTCTGCTGGAAACCCAGCTGTCATTACTCAAAAGAATCGAGGATCTTGAAGAGGCTCGCCACCAGCTTCAGGATGGCGAGCCATGCCCATTATGCGGTGCCAAAGAGCACCCCTTTGCCGAAGGGAATGTTCCGGTTCCCGATGAAACCCGCCAACGCCTCACTGCGGTAAGAAGCGATTTGAAATCTGTTATTGATGCGGTTTCCGATTTTAAGGTCAAGCTGGCCAAAGTTGGCAAAGACCTCGAGCAGGTTGCATCTGGTCAGATAGAACATGCCGCGAACATTGACGAAGCGAATCGTTTGATCGCCCAGTCCTGTTCAGACCTCGCAGCTGAATACGCATTGGATGCTTTCGATCCTAAACTTGAGGCGAAACTGAAAGGTCTTCAAGACGATAATCGACAAGCTCTTGAGCATGCTGCCAAGACTGTTCAGGCTGCAGAAGTGATTGAGATGGCATTGAATAGACTGCGAGAGTCGCAGGACATGGCCAAGGAGTCGGTAGTAAAAGCCGAACGTGAGACTCAGTCTGCCGCCCACAAGAAGGATTCCGCCGGGCAACTACTGGAACGAATCAAAAAAGAAGCTGATGAGCACCGAAACCAGCAGGAAAAATCCCTCGTACTTTTGCAGAAAGATGTTCAGGCTTTCGGGATCGAAAATCTAGCCATAGACAATTTACATTTAGTTCAAGAGCAACTGACCTTCCGACGTGAGCAGTGGATGGCGCGTCAGAAGGAAAAAGCGGAGCTCGATCAGACTATCGCCGCTATTGAAATGCGGATGCTCCATCAAACTGAGCAGATTCAAAAGTCTGAAAATGAACTGAAGAAACAAAAGGATCAGCTTGATGGCTTCCAGCGAGAGCGAGGTGCTTTTGTTTGTGAGCGGGAGGATGTTTTCGGAGACAAAAAGCCTGACGATGAAGAAGCACGCCTTTTCACAGCTATCGATTCTGCGGATAAGGAATTAGAAGACGCCCGGCATAAATTGATTACCGCAAACCAGGAGCTCAGCCAGTTGAAATCAAGGATTGAGGAACTGGTGAAGGCGATTGGGATTCGGGTCATACGATTGAAAACGTCAGAAGAGGCTTTCCTGGAGCGGCTCAAAGAATCAGGATTTTCCGACGAAGACAACTTCACGGCTGCATGCTTGCCAGAAAGCGAGCGTAAGAGCCTGGCGCAGCAGTCCCAGAAGCTTTCTGACGAACTTACCGAACTCTCATCAAGGGAACGTGAAAAAGACAAGCTGTTGGATACTGAGCGGCAGAAACAGATGACGAAAGAACCACTGGAAGATCTCAACAATGCACTGGCGGTTTTGGTCATAAATCAGAAAGAACTCCAGCAGGAAATCGGTGGTATTTGTCAGAAACTCAAGGACAACGAAAGTCTGAAGCAGCAGCAAAAGGAACGGGCTCAGGCCATCGATGCGCAAAAACGTGAATGCTCGCGATGGGATCTGCTTCATGAACTGATTGGTTCGGCCGACGGAAAAAAATATCGCAACTTCGCCCAGGGGCTGACCTTTGAAATAATGATTGGTCACGCCAATCGGCAACTACAAAAAATGACCGACCGCTATTTGTTGATTCGTGACGATAACCAGCCACTGGAGCTCAACGTGATCGATAACTATCAGGCAGGCGAGATCCGGTCAACCAAAAATCTCTCCGGTGGCGAGAGTTTCATCGTCAGCTTGTCGCTGGCGCTTGGCCTGTCCCATATGGCCAGCAAAAACGTCCGGGTGGACTCACTATTTTTGGACGAAGGCTTTGGCACTTTGGATGAAGATGCGCTAGACACCGCTTTGGAGACTCTTGCCGGATTGCAGCAGGATGGCAAATTGATCGGCGTGATCTCGCACGTGCCAGCGCTCAAGGAACGGATTAGTACACAGATACAAATCGTTCATCAAACAGGCGGAAGAAGCCTGATCAGCGGCCCTGGATGCGCCAAGGTCAATCAATAATTGATGGAATTATCCTAGATGAATGAGATTGCCCCAGCCAAAACCCAATAAAATTAGCTTTTATGTTTGCACTCAATCGCCTAATCCTCATTGATTCCTACAAACCGGGCTCGGTACAAGAAGTTCGCCTGGATGGACACACCAATTTGAACGGTGTCAACGGCGCCGGCAAAACCACGCTGCTGCGCTTGATTCCGTTATTTTTCGGCGAAAGGCCGGGGCGTCTGGTTCCCAGGAGCAGGGTGACCGAGGGTTTTACCAAGCATTACCTGCCGAACGAGTCATCTTATATCATTTTCGAATACCGGCGCGATGAGCAGACCTGTATGGCGGTTATTTATGCTTCGCCTAACGAGGAAGGCGTTTGTTATAGATTTGTCGATAAAGGTTTCGAAGCGGAGGATTTTCTGGAACGGCGTAACGATGACAGCCTTTATCCGATCTCCTGTCGGAATTTATACAAGCATTTTACTCATCGTAACATAAAAAGCAGTATCCAGCTGACGTCTTGTAGCGACTACCGTATCGTCATTCAGAATCTACCGCATAAAAAAGGCCAAGAGTTCAGAAACCTGATTGCCCGTTACAGTTTTTGCGAGGGAAGTTCCGGCCGCCGGCTAAAAGATATTGAAAAAATCGTTTCCGGCATGCTGATGCGTTCGACCAGTTTCACCGATTTAAGGGAAATGCTGGTCAATTGTATCGATGAAAACCGTGAATCAATCGATTTGAATTTGCAATTGGGCACGTTGGACGATTGGCATAAAGAATATCGCGCGTTCCATCACGTAGAAGCCGAACGCTGCAACGTAGGCGAACTGAGCCGACTTTATGGCGACTTGCAGCAAATCGAACTGGATTTCGGCGAACTAAAGCAGCGCTTACAGCTTTTGTTCGCGCGCAACGAACGCGAAAAGAATACGCATGAAAAGTCCAGGGCGGATTCTGCAGAGCAACTTGCTCAGCTCAAAAAAGATTGGGACCATTTGGAAGCCGCGCTGAAATCAGACCAGGCCAGTGTCAAGGCGGAGCTGGATCAAGCGGTCAGACAAAAACAGGCATTGGAAAAGGAACGCGATGGCTGGCATAGCCATGATATTCATGGCAAGCAACGCTTGTTCGCTCGTCTGGGACAGATTGCCGGTAATTTACAACAGCAAAAAGCTGATCTTGCCCAACTGTTGCAGCATGTGCAGGATATTGACGGTCAATTCAAACGGCTTAGAGCAGAGAGCGACAAGCGCTTCGCCGAGCAGCGGCATGGGTTGGAATTGCAAATTCAAACGATCAAGCAGCAGGCTGCCGAATGCAAGGCCGAAGCAACCCAAGCCATACAACAGCAAAAGGACGAACTACAAAAAAACGTTGAGCAGGAACGGGACACAATTGCGCAAGCCGTAGAGGAATTACAGGAAAGATTGGGGGTATTGCGCGGCAAAATGCAGGATATTCAGCCTGATCCGGCGCTGCTTGAAAGCCGCGAAACCAAATTGAGCCAGCAAGAACTCGTTCAACAGCAAAAGAGCGAGATGGATGAATCGCTCAAGCGGCTGCATGAGCAAATTCGTCGTCAGCAGACGCAAATCGACGAAACGCTGATTGAAAAGCAAAAACAGGCGCAGGAAAAACAACGCATTGAAGAGGCGGTCGGACGCTTGCAGCAACAGTTGGCTGCTGATCAGAACACTCTCCTCGGTTTTTTACGCGAACAGCATCCTGATTGGGTCAACCATATCGCCAAGGTGATTAATCCCGAGTTACTATTGCGCGAAGACCTGGAACCGGCTTTATTGAATAACGCCAACGGTTTGTACGGCGTCGATTTGAATCTGGAATTACTGTCTGCCGATTTGGCCGCCGATGAACAGCAAACCCGAGCTTTGCTGCAAGATTACGAGCATCAGCTAAAACAATGCAAACTCAGCGGCCAACAAAGCGATCGACAGTTAGCTGATTACCAAAACGAAATTAAAAAGTTAACGCAGCGGCAAAAAGAAGACACGGTCAAACGCTCGCAGATACAAAATAAGTTCGAACAGATTAAAGAGGAGCTGGCGTCGCTCAAAAATCAGATTGACCGCAGTAAACAGGAGCGTAAAGCCGAGCTTGCGAAACAGGAGCAGGAACTCGATGCGCAACTCAAACAGAAACGTGCCTTATCGGCCGATTTGAAACAGAAGGCCAACATCCAAATCACCGGTTTAAACAAATCATTGGACGAGGAGAAACGCCGGATCGAACGGATGTCCGAAGACGAGATCGGCCAGGTTCGGCAAGCGCTGATGGCGCTCGACCAGCAACAAGCCGACGCGACGGCGCAACTGGAAAAACAACGGCTGCAAAGTTTGCAAGAACGGCAAATCGATACCGCTACGCTGACCGCGCTGGAATCGCAAATCGAACGGCTCAGCGCCGAATTAACCGAAGCGGAAAAAGCCGGGCAAACCGTCAAAGACCATCAACGCTGGCTGGATAACGAATGGTCGCGTTATACGAATCTGCTCTCGCAAGAATCAACACATGGGCAGCGGCTGGAACAGTTGCAGGCTCAGTTGGCAATTGAACAGCAAAATTATGATAAATCGAGAAAAACGCAGGAAGATGCGTTAGCGCAACAAAACAAGGTCATCAACAAACTCTGCAATGAACTGGATACCATCAATCGCTTATTGGAAAATCTGCAAAACTTTCCGCAGCGCAGCGTCGAAACGGTCGATTTCGATCCCTCGCACACGTTAGCTTTATTGCAAAACAGCTTCCGTCATCTGGCTGAGCAGCATAAAAATAAACGCAAAACGCTGACTCAAATAGTCAGCCATTACAAACGGGTACTGGCCAATTTTCCGGGCACGCAGCCTGCACGCTATTATGCCAGTATCGAAGATGAAATCGGCCTTGATGGCGATGACCGTGACTGGTTCAACGGAATTATAAACTGGTATGAGGCTCGCTATGATGAAAGTCAGCGCTGGCTGATCATGCAGGCGCAAACGTTTGGTTACGCGATCCATAATTATCAGCAAGCCTTGGATCGTTTCGACCGCGGCATCGATTCGTTATCGAGACGGCTTGCGGCTCATATCGACAGCAACATTCGCTTTGAAAAAATCGAAAGCATTCAAGGACGCCTGATTTCGAAAGTCAAAAAGCTGGGTTATTGGGAGCAATTGTCGGAATTCACCCGTAACTATGAAGACTGGCGGCGAGTCGGCGAGGGCCAAATGCCGGATCCGGCCTTTGCCGATATGGTGAGACTCGTGTCCGAGCAGTTACATGGCAAGGGGCGGATGGAAATCAAATTGGTCGATTTGCTGGAGCTGGAAATTATCGTACAGGAAAACGGCAGGACTAAACGGGCCTCACATGCGGAAGAGTTACGGCAGATTTCCAGTCATGGCTTATCCTATCTGATATTGTGCGTATTTTTTATCGCCCTGGTGAATATGATTCGTAAAGAGCAAAAGCTGAACATCATCTGGCCGATGGACGAGTTAAAGGAATTGCACCAGATGAACATCGAGCTGCTAGTCGATATTCTGGCCAAAAACAATATCACCTTGTTGTCGGCGTTCCCCGATCCCGATCCGGAGGTGCTGAGTTTGTTTAAAAATCGCTATCAGATTATCGGCAACCGCGAATTGCTGGAAATGTCCATCGACGAGGATTACCTGCAAACCTTGGAACTGTTCAGAACGGAAAGCAGCCATGTTTGAGAGCATCATAAAACAGCTGATACAAGGCGAGTTTATTTGCGAAATTAGCGATGAAAGCGCATTTAATTTTTTGCAGGATGCCGGGCAGGCCAATGTGGTCGACGAGTTTTTAAGCCGCTTGGGTTACCGTTTGGCAAAGACGCAAAACGAACTGGCTTTTTACGCCGCTTACAGGCAAATCGATAATTCAGCGCGCAGCGATATCCGCAAAACTTTTCAGCAATTCCGTATCGAACTCTACCCCGTGGTGGAATGGCTGGACATGATGATGGCCTGTTTAAATCAGGACAACAGCCTCGCGCCAGGCGATACCCTCAGCTTTTCCGGTCTCCTGCAAGCGATCGAGCAAAATCAGGCGTTGGCGGATCGCTTGCTGTCGTTCGCGAAATTCAAGGACTTTGCCGGCAGCGACGACTCGGTTAAGGCGCGTTTGGAAAAATTATTGAGCATGCTGAATAAATGGGGCTATCTGAAACTCGCCAACCGTGACATGCTGATTTATCAGGTCACTGGCAAACTGGATTATTTTTATCAGGCGCTACAGTTCATTCAAGAGCATGAACAAATTTCGATCGAACAAGCGGAGGATGATGTCATTCAGGAGAGTCTGTTTTGAGTCAGTCGGCAGCCGGTATCGATCGTTTATTCAAAGCACTGGCCAATCATTCCGAGTTGATCGCGGAAGCCTATTTGCAAGGTGTGGTTTATCAGGATAACGGGAATCAGCGCGCGTTAAATCAACTGCGGCAATTGAAAATCTTGGTCAAGCATAGCGAAGACGGCTATCGTATTTCCGGAAGACTGAGCCAATTCATCGATCATGCGCTGAGCAGCGATCGGGTCAGGCGTCTGGATACCGACCTGGCCAGCTGGATTGAGACGCTGGAACAACAAATCAGCCTGTATCAGGATGCCTGGAACGAAAATCGGCAGGATGATTGCGATAACTATTTTGCCGAGGTCGAAAGACTGGTCTTCGATTTAGCTGATACCCTTGAAGAAAATACCCGTTATTTATTGATGCTGGTCAACAGCCGCTTCGCTAATGTCCGTACCGTCGCCGAAAAACAAAAACAAAACGCCTTTTATATTTCCCGTCTGGAGAAACTGGTCAATGCCATCAGTTCGCTGCAGCCGGAGTTTTTGCTGGAAATAGTCGAAGAACAAGCCCTGGTTTATGATCTGTTGGATCAACAATTGATTCGTTTGCTGCCTTTATATCAGCAACGTCTACAAGATATTCTCGACAAGCTGAAGGTGTTTTTATTCGAACTGAGGCAGATCGAAACGCAGGCGCAATTGGTGCAGGGATTCGCTTTCTTTCTACGCCAGAATCCCGGTTACCAAACCCGCAATTGGAGCGAGGCAGATACCATTCCCGACTTCTGGAATCAAATCCGGCCATTGCAATTGCAAGCTTATGCCGATCCCATGGATCATGCTCTGGAAGATGAGCTCATCGAAATCGCTCAAAAAATAAAAACCGATAGCGAGACCTTATTAGCCAAACAGAAAAATCGCAGCATCCAGGCTGTCACGCTGACATCCCAGGAAAAACAGCAGATGGAGATTCCACTCTATCGAAAGCAATTACGTGCTTTTCTGCACTACGTCCGCAGCAACGCCGATAAAACCGTATCGGCATTGGCCTTCAAACAAGCCTATGTTTCCCATATCGAGCCTGATATTTGGCTGGCGTTTGTGATGAATGAATGTTTAAGACGATCCAACCAAAATCTGCAAATGGAGTTGCGCCAACGCGAGCAAGGGAATGTTTTTAACGGGAATCAAAAAATCACCGATATTCTGTTGAGTCACCGTCCAACGCAACCATGAACAAGCAACAACTTGCGGCCATCGAACGCGCTATTGATTCCGACCGGGAATTGTTTTCGTTGAACAACACGTGGCGCAAGATGCATGATGACTACAACATCGGTCTGGTGCAAGCTAATAAACTCCGGTTGAACCCAGAAGACAAGCAGGAACTGAGGGTACTGGTTGAGAAAATGACCGGTATTGATTTGCAGCACACCCGTTCGGGTGAGTTCAGCATGATGGAGCGCGAGCAAGTCTTAACCCTGGCGAGGGATGAAAAGCTGGCCGGACAGGCGGTAAAGAAAAACCGCCTGGCGATCAAGCCCTTGCCGGACAGAGCGCTCAAGTTAAATGGTCAAGTTTATCGCTTGCCTGGTAATAGTCATTGCGATATGGCTTTGGAGAATATTGCCAGTGTTGAACATGACAGCATTTGGATCATTGAGAATTACCGCTGTTTCGACCGATTGGACTCCATCAAGCTGCATGTATTGGTAGCCCAAACCGAACCCTTGGTGGTGTTTCGCGGCGATCATATTTACCAGGCGCGAACGGTGTTGCGACTGATCGAAAAAATTCAATTGCCGGTCTGGGTGATGGGCGACCTGGACCCGAAAGGCCTAAGCATTGCCCAGTCTTATCCCAACTTTGCGGGCTTGATTGCGCCGGACATAACAGTATTGGAAGTCTATTTTAACGACACCCGCAAAAGCAACCCTAGACTTTACGAAAAACAGCTCGCCAGTTGCCGGCATGCCTTATCCGCCACTTGCTATCCTATTGTCGAGGCCTTTTGGCTACTGTTGAAACAGTATCAGGCTGGTATCGTTCAGGAGCATTGGCTGGTGGGTGACACGACATTGAAAATGCATCCAGCTCAACCCAGATCAGTGAAGTGACCTGATGATTCCAGAGCCAATACCCAATATTTATCAAGATCGTTTTCTCAGGCTAACCAATAACGGAGAGTTGGCGGTTGACGCGATTGTGAAGCTTATTCACCGTTACCTTGATGGAAAGCCAGCCAAGATCGGTAAACTAAATTTGAGCGCCGCTGATCGCAATTTTGCTTTTTGGACTGCTGATTTTTGGGGGAGCGTTTCTACCGAAGTTCTCGAAACGGAAGCCTTCGCGCTGGCTTTGGCTAGTTATCTTCAGCAAAACAAGGTGGCCCGGCCGGGTTGGCTGCAACACTTGGTTGTCACGGCACCAGTTGCACTCAGACGTGCCATTCGATATTCCCAAGTGTTTTTGTCGCCAACTGAATTGCGTTGGAAGGAAATCATTGGGCTTGATCTTGGTAGTGCCGTAGGCCTGTCTGATTCTATTAAAGCTTGTGAAATTCTTCGAAGGAGTACAGGAAGCGTAACGATAGTGGAGCGGTGTACGACGACCCCCGCGTAGCCGTAGGGGCCGGGCGTTTTGACGAAGTTGGAGCGCGAGCGGAAGCGTAGTCAAAATGCAAGGCCATCCCGACACGGCGTCAAGTCATTTGCGCAGGCCAGTGGTGCACAGCGTACCGAAGGGAAGTTGTGCGCCGCGGCCGGAGCAGGACGAACGCGGGCCGCCGAAGGCAATAACCGCCAGCTAATTTTTCGCTGCTGAAATCGGACGGATCCCATTTTAGCTTTCGCGAAAAATGCTGGCGCTCCTGAGGGAGAAAACCTCAAGCTTAAGAACGGGATAAAGTCGATTGAAGCCGAGCTGAAACGGTTAACGCCCATGGAAACGCTGGTCTATGCAAGTTTATTTGCATTTAAACATGTCGTTTACAGCCATGGTCAGCAAGAGTTGAGGCTAGATCTATTTGATAAGGATCGTGCCGATGCCAGTCGTGACCACTTTCAAAAAATAACCGATGCAATAAACCAGATTCTAGTTTCAAAGCTAAAAACCAGCGTTCACAGCGATTTTTTTATATCGGAGCGGATCATCGGTGAATCGCTTCGTAAGCACATGTCATCGTTGCTGTTTCCGTCCCCATCCACAGCAAGGGCAGCCGAGAAATGTCTGTCTTACCTGGATACGTTTGAACGTCTCGTTGCCGCCTATCTGCAGTTCGATGAATACGTTGGAAAAACCATCAATTGCTTTTGTTTTGACGACGATTACGATATTCGCCTTGAAGGGGAAAGGCTTATTGTATATCCACGGGTAAATCCGGAAGGGTACGAATGGAGTCGAAACGGCAAGAAAATTGATCGATTGCATCAATATTGGCATTTCAGGGCTATCGATGAATTTATCAATCTAGGTCTCGCGTTTAAACGCTTTGGTAGCCCTGAAAATGAAGAAAGTAATCGGTTTGCCTGGATATCCACCATTCGGACCAAGCTTGAACTGACAGAAATTTATGGTCTTGACGATGAAATTGCGACCGATAGTGGCTACAAAATTGATTTATTACGGACACTTCTGACGATTGAACTGATGCACGCTTTTTACAAACATGGTTATATTTTGCCCTATTGTAAACACCATGAGCAGACAGGTAATTGGCTGTCGGCACTGACTACATTTTCGTTCATGGGGTTTCTGGAAGGTGAAAACCGACTCCCCATTACTTTTGCAGAACGAAAAGCAAAGATTGCCAGAATTTGCAATTGGACTAGCAGCGAAGAATGGCCAAACGGCAATAAACAAATGACGGAAGCCATCCTGGATTTTTGGTCAAATGATCTAAGAGACTCATCGAGACGTTTGCGTGAACGGGAATATGCTCTGCAACCGGAATTGCAAGAGAGAGCAATTTTCAAAATTGGAAATTATCTTTTCGAATTGCCGTGGGTATTTGCGTTTCAAAACAACGTAACGGCCGCCGTTAACAATTTGCGGAGACTGGGTCGAAATCGTGGCGAGCTCAATGTTGAAACCAATCGTATCGAAAAACGTCTTGCCGAAACCTTTGAAGGCTTAGGCTTTAATGTCGTTGGCAACTTCCATCCCCCTCGTGATGCCGATGATGAAGTCGGGGAAATTGATTTGATTTGTTTCCGTGATGGCCACTTGTTTATCTTTGAAATTAAATCGGGTTACATGCGTAAGACCCAACGTGATGCCTGGCAACATCGGACAAACACGTTAAGAAAAGCCGCTCTTCAATTGAAACGCAAAAGTGCTTTGGTAACCGAAAGACTTAAAACCGATCCAACGCTCTCAGTATTAATCGGCAATCAAGATTTCAGTCCTATTCAGACGCATTGCTGGATTATCGATACATCGATTGAACACGACCATGAATATTTCGAAGGTTTTCTCAAAGTCTCGCTTCAGGAAATCATTATAGCGCTTCGAAATGAGCGCCATTTGTTAAGGGATATGCAACTGGCTTTGGTTGATGAAAAGCGGAAACGTAATGGCGATACTTTCAATAAAAGCGATTTCAGTGATATTTGCGGAGCGGCGATAATAGCGATCGGTGAACAAAAGGCAGCGGACAATCTGTATCCAAATGGGTTTAGCGCTGAACAATTTGCTGCCATCATTGAAAAAGGACTGATTTGGGACGTACTTGATTAGCATCATAAGAAAAGTTTTAGTCGGAATTTGATTTAGAGGAGCACTCTGGTGTTCTGCTGGAAAAAAATGGCGTTAGAATTTTCTAAATAAAGAGTGTCGTATTTTTCCAGTAAAATTAACTACATTGTTGTTTTTAAATTAAATATAGATTTACTTCTGGGTAAAATTGAAGTTTTTTGTGGAAAATATTGGAAGCAGTTTTCCGATATCCGACTTAAAGTGATAGGTGTATAGCGAATATGCATAGCCTTTTTAATATCAACACTGGGGTAATATAGTGTAGTAAATTTGTCACTACGCTGTAATTATTACAACGTTGAGTGTAGTAAACTTGTAGTAGGTTAGAACTTGGCGAGCTCTGTAAGTAACTGATATTTAATAACTCATATTATGAGTGCTGTACTCTTAATCCATAGGTCCAGGGTTCGAGTCCCTGACACCCCACCATAAAATCAATGACTTAAGATAAATTAGAGGCTTTTTTATTTCTCTTATATTTTTAATGTCCCAATTTTGTCCCATTTCTAAAAAAACAGCCGCAATTCTTGCCTGAATTTTAGGTACAAAAAAACCAGTATTACCCGGCCTTTTCCGTTACTGCGACAAATCCAATTACCAGTTAAGCGCGGATGTTAACTTAGGCTAATGCCACCGGACAAATACACCAAAATAGTAGCTCTCTGGTTAACGAAGAGAGGTCCGCTTCCGACTTAATGCCTCGGGCCAAATCCTGAATCGCTGAAACTAAAACTGGGTCATTGATGATGTTGTTCATTTTCATTCCTCCTTAAGGAATTTTACTACGCTGAAAATAAGCAGTTACACGAAATTATTTACACCCTCGTCTATAGCCTTGGCTTGTGCTTTTTTATGGTTACCTGTGGCGGCCCGATAATATAAATCGCAGGAACCGATTACATCGGTTTTTCGGGACCACATTAACTGAGAATATCCGGGTATCAAGAACCACATTAAATGATAATGAGCCCACATTAATTGAGAACAGCCCGATAACATCCGCCAGGAACCACATTAAGTGAGAATGACGATAGATGCCGCTTATGCGCTATCGCTTATAGTAGTACACCAGCGGCCAGTAATTGATCATGGAGTTCCTGCGTGCGCTCAGGTGGTAGCTGACCGTTCAGGAAAGACCGGATTTCCTTGGGTTTGGCGATGAGTATGTCTGTCAGCAGCTTGATGTTGTAACCGTTACGTGTCATGCGTGCTTCCAAGCCCTCCAGATCAGGTGCCAGAATATCTTTAATGGTGTCGGCATCGACCGGTTTTTGCCCGACTCGGAAGGCTTCCACGAAAGCACGCGTTAGGTACAGTTCGAACTGCAACGGTGTCGTCAATTTCTCAGATAACAATGTCACGGCTGCTTCGGTTATTAAGGTTTCCAGTTTAGTTTCTGCCGCCGTAACTTGTTCGAGCAACCAGTACAGATACTTTTTCTTGTCGTGCCCGAAGCCGTTCAGTTCAAAAAATGCCGTCCGTGCGCCAATTTCCTCCATTGAGGCCCGAAGTAAGTCATTTTTGAGTTTCGGGTGTCCTGCCAAGACTATTGACAGTGTACCTTTACCGCTACGCACGATTTCCATTAAACGTTTCAGGGCTATCAAGGTCTTGGTTGGCAGTTGATGGGCGTCATCAATGAACAACGCGACGGGCTTTTTCCTCTTGCGGATCAGGTCGCGCAACGCCCGTTCCCGCAACCCCACCACTTTAGGCATTGGGTCGTCCTTGTCGATGGCTAGCTCACTGAATAATGTCTGTACCAAAGTTGCCGGCGTTACCTGGCTAACATCCAACGCCAAGGAATTGGCAATCAAAATGGCTTTATCTTGTTCTAGCAAGTCCTGGATTTGTTGCAACATCGTCGTTTCGCCGGTGCCAACCATGCCTGCCAGTACAATGAGCTTGCTGTCCTTGATTGCCAGCTTGAGTTCGGTGACAGCCTGTTGTAATTGGGTCGTTTCAAAATAGGCGATCTGGCCAATAGCTCGATACGATCCGCACGTCATTGCGCCGATGATTTTTTGAAAGCGTGATAGCGATTCAGCGGAATGGGCCCGCCAACCGGCAAGTAAGGGCCGAAGCGTTTTTCGCCGTGCTCGACAAACAACTCTTGGTCGAATAATCCCCAGCACAACATGACGTCCTCACCGGCCAATTCAGAATCAACCTCATACGGTGTGCCGTCCACCGTTACGCGCGCATCTATTGCAACCTTGCGTCGCTCCGGTTTGCGGGCGAAGGTGCAAAAACGTTCCCAACTGCACATGGCTCGAATGCCGCCAGCGGGAAGGTTCTGCAACCAATCTTCGGTGCGTGAGTGCGGCTCAGACCGATGATCCATTGCGTTGTAGCGAATCAGGAAATTCTGTAACCAGGCATTCGCTTCAATCTCATCGCGCGATTTCTGGAAGTGATACAAGGTTTCGTGTATCTCTTTCACTGTGCGGAACGGGCGCTCAACCTTGCCCTTAGAACGGGCGGTGGTGCGGCGGCCGTGCTTGCCGGCCGGCATGTGCGTGCGCACCTCAATGCCAAGGTAACGCATCACGCGCTGAAACAACTGGCTGCGTGCCACCGGCCCATTGTCCATGTAAATCAACAGTGGAATGCCTTGCAACGGAAAGTCAGGCGATGCTTTCGCCGCCATGGCGTTGAATAGAAACCGTAAAGCGGTTACGACATCCTCGCCGTAGACGCAGTGGTACTCCTGGTAAGCAACGCCGCTGCGATCATCAACGACGGAAAATAGCATGAGGGTGGGCGCCTTCATATCCGGGCGTAGCCAAGAGGGCGCTTCGACTTGCTTGAGGTCCGATGGCGATAGATCGAATTGCCAGCAATCATTACTGTGCTCCGCTTGGAAACGCACCGCAGGCGGTGGCCGTCCAAGCGTTACGCGATCATAACCCCAGTGTTTGAGATAGCGATTAACCGTGGTCTTGTTGAGCGTACCGGCGGGGGCCTGGACATGTCCGTCGGGGGGTGTCGATACCGAACGTCTCGATTAGCCGGATCGACTCGGCGGTCGAAAGATGTCGGCCTTTCTTATTTGAGGTCCGCACTTTTATCGCGGCGATCAATTCACAGTAGTGCTCTAACTGTTCTGCCGGCAGCGCACGCGGCGAACCTCGATCAGCACGGCGCAGAGCCTTGGGCCGGCATCGCTCCGCCAGCGCCCGGTACAAGGTCGGCTCGGAAACGCCAAATGCATGCGCTGTTTCCGCTATGAGCAAACGGCGTTCCTGACTGCGAGCCGACAGCATTGCCAACCGTCGGGCCAAATCGATCAAGATCTCAGCGGAAATGATCTTTCTGGGCACAGGACAAGTCCCGGCTCTATCGAACCGCCCTCGATACGCCAACGGGTACGCCACGATGGCGGAGATAGGCGTATAAAGTGCTCTTGGAAATATGCAGGTGCTCGGCAATTTGCTGTGCGCTGAGCTTGCCTTCACGGTACAGCGTTTCGGCGGCGCAAGCGGTGGCTTGGGCTTGCTGCGGCAAGCCTTTTGGGCGCCCCCTGTGCGTCCACGAGCGCGGGTGGCGGAAAGACCGGCTTGGGTGCGCTCGCGAATCACATCACGTTCAAATTCAGCCAGGGAGGCGAAAAGATTAAACACCAAACGTCCTTGCGGCGTGGTCGTGTCAATTGGATCATTCAGGCTTTTGATACCAACATCCTGCTGTAACAGCAGATTGACGGTCTCAACCAAATGCTTGAGCGAACGCCCCAGTCGATCCAGCTTCCAAACCACCACGATGTCGCCCGGCCGCACTTCGTCGAGGAGCTTGGCCAATATGGGCCGCTCGGTCGCCGCTCCGCTAATGACTTCCGTATAAACCTTGCCGCATCCCACCGCCGTCAGCGCATCAACCTGAAGCGCAACAGTTTGATCTCGGGTGCTGACGCGAGCGTAACCAATATCCATAGATAGTTCTCGGAGCCTGATAATCGTTTATTATACTCATCACAGAACAGTAAATCGAACGCTGTTTCATCGAACCAGTATTCTGCACTGAAAATAGGCTGATTTCGACGGAAAATGGCTTTGCTTCCGGCGTTCGACAAAACGATCGGATACTGTTGGCGAATTGGTCGCACCATCCCGGAGAACAAGAGTCCAAGGCTATTTATTATTTGTTGCAGAGGTATTGCCATGTCTCTTCATCCTAGTCTTATCGAGCCGGTTCCTGAACAGACGGCTCAGATTGCACACGCCGCCTTTCCCAAGGGCTCCCCCTATCTGACCCTGCGGGACGAACTGGGCACTCTCTACCATGATAATGATTTTTCCTCGCTCTTTCCTGCCAGCGGCCAACCGGCGTTCTCACCGTGGCGTCTGGCACTCGTCACCATTCTCCAATTCCGCGAGAGTCTCCCGGACCGCCAGGCCGCCGAAGCTGTGCGCGGACGCATTGATTGGAAGTATTTGTTGGGCCTTGAGCTTTCAGATCCCGGCTTCGACTTTTCCATACTCAGCGAATTTCGCGACCGCCTCATCGCTGGGGAGGCCGAAATGCAATTGCTGGAGGGGCTTCTCGGCCAGTGCAGCCAGTTAGGGTTGCTGAAAGAGAGGGGTCGGCAGCGGACGGATTCGACCCATGTGCTGGCCTCGGTGCGGGTATTAGGCCGTTTGGAACTCGTTGGCGAGACCTTGCGCGCGGCACTCAATGAGATCGCCAGCATTGAGCCAGAATGGCTGCACAGCGTGGCACCGAAAGCCTGGTATGAACGGTATAGCCGACGCATAGAAGACCGCCGCTTGCCCAAGACTGACCAGAAACGTGAGAGTTATGCCCAGACCATCGGCGAGGACGGGTTTGCACTACTGGATTTGGTCGAATCAGCGGAAGCACCGTCACAGCTGAGCCAATTGCAGCAAGTGGCGGTTCTGCGCACCGCATGGGCCCGCCACTACGTAAGAGAAGAGCCGCCCGCCGGCGGTCCGCCCAGTGTGCGCTTCAAAACCGACCATGAAGTATCCCAGGCCGAAGAAAAAGTGGAGTCGCCTTACGATCCCGAGGCCCGCTACCGCAGCAAAAGCGGCATGAACTGGACCGGTTACATGGTTCACATAAGCGAAACCTGCGACGAGGACAACGTTCACCTGATTACACATGTGCATACCACCCCCGCCGACGTCCACGAAGCGATGTGCACCGAATCCATCCACAAGGCCCTGGTTGACAAGGGCCTCTCGCCACGCGAGCACTTGGTGGATTCTGCGTATGTGTCTGCGGAACTCTTGGTCAGCAGTCAAGTTCATTACGGCATTGATCTGGTCGGACCCGGCCGCGTAAATGTTACGTGGCAAACTAAAGTAGAGGGTGGCTACACAGGCGAGCAGTTTATGATCGATTGGGAACAACGCGTAGCCCACTGCCCTCAGGGCATAGCATCGGCGTATTGGCGAGACCATACCAACGCAGAGGAAAATCCGTACCACCTGGTCTACTTTCCGAAGGCGACGTGCCTGGCTTGCCAAGCCCGAGAGCTTTGCACTCGGGCTAAACAGCAACCTCGCCGCTTATACCTGCATCCACAGCCAGAATATGAAGCCTTACATGCGGCCCGACAACGTTTAAATAGTGAAGAGGGCAAGCGACTCTATGCGAAACGCTGTGGAGTTGAGGGCTCCCTATCGCAAGGCGTCCGATCTTTCGGGGTACGCCGCACACGTTACCGTAAGTTGGCGAAAACCCATTTACAGCAGGTCGTATCGGCCGTCGCCATTAATCTTGATCGGATCGCCGCATGGTTAACGAATAGGCCGTTGGCTGCTACACGAACCTCGCGCTTTGCGGCACTGGCCGCCTAAACCAATTCGCCAACAGTATCCGATCGTTTTGTCGAACCAATAAATTTAAAGAAATGACGTGACTATTAAAAGTCGTCAAATTGACGTACAATATTAGCTAATATGATGAACATGACCCATGAGGTTCCGCCATGCCCAGTAAGAAAGTGCAGTTAGCACAAAACCCTGTACACAAGGAAAGGCTCGGTTTTCGTCTGGATGAACAGACGAAGGACTTGATCGAACGCGCAGCCCATCTGGAATCACGAAAACTGACTGACTTTTGTGTAGCGGCACTTACCGATGCTGCACGACGAACCATTGCGGAGCATGAAACACTTATCCTTTCCGATCTTGACCGAAAGGTATTTTTCGATACGCTCATGAGCCCACCACAAGCAAGTGAACGACTTGTTCACGCACTGGCCGAGCACAAGCGGCGGATTATTTCATAAATGACTGAGGCGATATCGCCAGACTTAAAAATCGAACCATTCGGTTTCCATCACAATCGCGCTGGCTTTGCCTGCGGCGTCGAAAGCCTGGACCGCTATTTCAAAACGCAAGCCAATCAGGATGTGAAGCGCAAAATCAACGGCGTATTCGTTCTTGTCGATCCGCGCGAACCGACTGAAGTACTCGGTTACTACACCTTGTGTGCAACCGCGCTCGTGCAAGGGGGCGTACCAGCAGCTGCCCGCAAGCACGTCCCACGCTATCCTTTAGTCAGTGCAACCCTCATGGGCCGTCTGGCCGTCGCAGGCCACCAACAAAGACAGGGGTTGGGCGCACTGTTGCTCGCGGATGCGGTGAAGCGGGCTTATGTGAGTGCCAGTTCTATTGGATCTTCCATGCTCATCGTAGACGCCATCAGCGAGCAGGCTGCTGCCTTCTACGAGGCTAATGGCTTTGTTCGCTTACCAGATTCTCTTCGACTGATACTGCCAATGCAAGCGATTGCAAAGCTGGTGGAGTCGTAATCGCCAATAGTGCCCATTTTTGAGCCGGAGCCACTCCAAGGGAGCCGCTGGCGTGCCCACACGGCTCCATTCTCAGTTAATGTGGTCTCGAAAAACCGATGTAATGGGTTCCTGTGATTTATATTATCGGGCCGCTACAACTACATTTTGGTTTTTAAAAGAGGGTATGGACTATGTATGTAACAAACGTCAGAAATTTAAAATGCAATCTCTCAGAAGCCCTTAGACACGCCGAACTAGAACCGAAGAAAGGGAGTCGAATGAATACCTTGCTTCTATTTAGTTTGGTAATGACGGGTTGCCGGACAGCATGGCAACCCATCGTAAGCGACTTATCCGCTGGAACCGAAGCGACAGTACGGGATATACGAAAAGTGCGCCGGAACTGATTTCGGTCTGAAGATCACTCCCCCTTGGCGCGTTCGATGACCACCCAACCATCTTTGACCACTAGTCGCGGGAATTCTAGTTCTTTGAAGTTCACCCGCACGTCGCTACCAATCACGATTAGGTCGGCCGGCGCGCCGGGCACGATCTGGCCGAGCGGTTCGAGACCAAGGTATTTTCCGCCTTCGCTGGTCGCCTTGGCCAGTGACTGAGTGAGCGCGGACAAGAAATCTTCTTTGCTGTCAAGGCCGATATGTAATCCCATATGGATTTCCTGAGCGTCGATCCCGTGCGGGATATCCGGGTGACCCATATCAGTCGAGTAGAACAGCTTAGCACCCGACGCCGCCAAAGCTGCGGCGTTGTCGAGCGCACCACTGCACTTGATCTCGGTATCGATGGTGCCGTCGATAGCTATCCCTTTAGAACCGTCGTACAACGGCAGAGTCCCGGCATCCGAAATTACGTCGGCATCCAGAGTGTCACAAGGTGTGTGGGCCCATTCGTCTACGCCGGCTTTGAGCGCCCGCCGCGCACTGTCTGAGTTTCCGAGATAGGCTGTCACCCGCACATTATGTTTGTTGTGGGCCTGGTCAACGATGGCGTTGAGCTCGTCATCGCTCAGCGTCGCCCAGGGAGCCGGCAAGCTCGCTTCATGCCAGCCCCATGGCGCTCCGAATTCCCCGCCTAGTTCCAGAGATACTGCAATAACGCTGGCGCCTTGGGAAACAAGCGAGTCCACCTTCGCCCGCACGTTATCAACCCCAGTCACCTCTACGCCAGAGCCGGGGAATACGACGTTGGGATAGCCGCCCGGAGCCTGGAGGATCGGCCCTGAGAGGAATTGGCGCAGCTGGTACGGTTTATTGGTAGCGGCCGGGGTTAGGGGTTCCGGTGACCCCAGATCGCGCGCCGTGGTCACACCGTGTTCCAGCATCCGTAGCGGCGGCACCGCGTTTAGGAGGTGGTGGGTGTGCATGTCGATGAATCCCGGCAGTATTGTTCCACCGGGTACATTCACAATGCGGGCGCCATGAGCTTTGATCTGGCTGGCCGGCGCCACCTGGACAATCTTCCCGTCTTGCACGAGGACGGCTTGTCCGGTTAGGAATTGGGTTCCGTCAAACAGCGTATCCGCCTTGATTAGCAACGGCTGGCGTAAATGCACGTTGCCGGTATTAGCGTCGGCAATAGCCTGCTGGGCGACGGGGCCGCCAACTATTGCAACTGCAAACGCCGTGAACGTAATGTAGCGTAGTGTTCGCGATGTCATAATAATTCTCTCTTATTTTCGATCAAGGATGAAAAGGAGCAAAGAATCCGCTTTGCGGCTCTCTGCAGAGGTTGGTATAAATTTCTACATGCAAATTACTGATATGAATTCAGATCATCAGATTGGCGTCTCCTAAAGTTAGATAAATATCTGTCGATAATACCCGGCAAGAGGGTTTGTTTTTCTACGCATTCATATGGCAAAGGTATTATTTCTTATGCCAAACGTATTGCTGCGTGATATGCCGTACTTTTTCTTATAAAGGTGTGTGATATGGCGCGCTATTGCGAAGTGTTTTTCATTTTTATCGAAAAAAATCCTTAACCTCCTTAAAATTATCGACTAACAAATCAAGGCGCGATTCATGCTCATAAGTTGGATAGTTCTATAGCAAAAGAAAGAGACGGTTATGAGAGAAACACAACTAGAAACAGCGAAACGCTGGAGTATAAGAGCTGATGATTTGCCTTTGCAGTTTCATAGGCAAAAGAATTGTCTGTGTCAGGTGTTACCTGAAGAAGCGGGGGCTGGCTACTCTAATTTATTTCAACTAGATAAAGGCCTGAGCTACATTGAGACACTCTACACACCCTCGAAAGATTTGGCGGTCTTGAGCCGCATAGAAAGTCAGGAGCCACGAATGGTGGTTACGCTTGGCTTAAAGGGATGCTCCCGTTTTTCAGGCAATCAGGGGGATGAGGTTGTTTTTAATGAAGGTTATACTTCTATAACAGCATTCGATTCAAGCATTGGCGAACGACACTACGAAGGCAAGAAACCACTCACGCAACTGCGCCTTTCCTTGGATAAAAAATGGTTTGACAGATATTTTGGCGAAAATAAATTTATGCAATTGTTCAATAAAGGCGGCATTCAACAATTAAGTAGTCAACCCATCTCTCATCAGGGAATAATTGCTGCACAGCATTTATTGACTTGTGCTGTTTCAAGCGAGGTAAGACAGCTATTTATGCATGGTCAGGTCATGTCCTTATTAGCTGCGGAATTAAGTCATCTTTTCGAGAAAAAATCTGAAAATTCAGGGAAATTCTCTCAAAAAGACCGGGAAATAGCGAAGTTGGCACGCGATATTTTATTCCATGAATTCAAGAATCCTCCCTCTGTAGAAGGGTTATCAAAGCGCGCCGGGACAAATCCATTTAAATTAAAAAAATTATTTCACCATTTTTACAACAACACGCCTTATGGTTTATTATTCGAAATCAGAATGAACAAGGCCTATCACTTACTGGAGTCCACCCGTTGCCACGTGAATGTTGCAGCCGATCTTGTTGGCTACAGCCATGCAAGCAATTTTAGCGCTGCATTTATCAAACATTTCGGTGTTTTACCCAAGGCTATTTCTAAAGATACTGAATCCAGGCTGTAACAAGCGGTCCGGATTTAAACTTAGTGGAATTCGAGATAACGACAGTAGGAACTTACCACATTCAGCATATCGGGTTGATTACGATTTCTGCTATACAGCTCGCATTCACAGAGGTTCTGTTGCAAAGTTTTCAGGTCAAGGGATAGTTTGTAATTTCTGGTGACTGAACGAATCGATGATCAATTTTAACAGCGGAAATTTTCCATCAGTGTTGTAGGAGTTTTGTTTTTCTGTCGCCTTTTTTTATTTTGAGAGTTATTCTTAATCGTCTTCGAATACTTTTTAAATTGGAAATTGCCATGAAATTTATGCCTGCATTATTACCCAATCTGATCGATGCAATTGCTGAGGTTATCAAAAAAAACGCTGAAGAAGTGACAGCTTTGGATCAGGCGATCGGTGATGGAGATCATGTCATTAATTTACAACGAGGCATTCAGGCGCTTCTGGCGCAGCGCGATGAATTAAGCCAACTTGATTGGGTTGCCGCCTGGCAGAAGATTGGCATGACATTAATGTCATCAATTGGCGGCGCGTCAGGTTCGCTGTACGGCACCTTGTTTATTGCCTTAAGCAAGGCGGCGCGAGAGCAAACTTTAAATTTACAAAGCTTTGCCGGTATTTTTGCCAAAGGCGTGGATGCGATTAAACAACGTGGCAAGTCGGAGGCAGGAGAAAAAACCATGCTCGATGTTTATATTCCGGTGGCGGATTACTTGCGGACGGCAGCGGCGGATTCCATAGCGTTACCAGATGTTTTGGCTAATATCCCGCGCATTGCCGCCGCGGGAATGGAGTCTACCTGCGACATGGTTGCCACCAAAGGCCGAGCTTCTTTTCTGGGGGAGCGCAGCCGAGGCCATATTGATGCAGGCGCTAAGACCGCTCAACTGATGATTTGCGCTATCGTCGATGTACTTGCCAAACAGTTAGCAACCCCAGCGTAAAGCCGCTGTATGAACCGGAGCGTCCCACAGTTCCAGCAGTTCTTCGTCAAGCGCGCTCAGCGTAATTGAGCAGCCCGCCATATCTATTGACGTAGTGTAGTTGCCGACTAAAGAGCGGGCTATAGTGATACCGCGTCTTTCCCAGTATTGGGCGGCTAGGTCATAAATCAGGTACAGTTCCATTAAAGGCGTTGCGCCGAATCCGTTTACGTGCAACAACACGGGCTGATGTTTTTCCGGTTTTATTTCATCATCAATCATACCTGTCAAGTGCTCCACGATCTCTGTGGCGCTGGTTAAAGGCAGCGTTTCATGTCCACGCTCTCCATGAATGCCCACGCCCATTTCCATTTCGGTGTCGCTGATGTCGAAAGTGGGTCTTCCCAGGGCAGGCACGGTGCAACTACTCAGCGCGACTCCCATTGAGGCAGTGACGTTGTTGACTTTATCACCCAATTTTTTACAGGTTGCTAAATCGGCGCCTTTCTCTGCGGCTGCTCCGATAATTTTTTCCACTATTAACGTGCCCGCTACCCCGCGCCGTCCGGTGCTATGAGCTTTCGGCAAGGACACGTCGTCGCTAACCAGGACGGACGCATTTGGACAATCCAGCAGCTCAGCGGCGATTTCAAAATTCATCACGTCGCCTGCATAATTCTTGACGATGAATAATACACCGCCGCCACTTTCCACTGCTTGCGCGGCGGCCAGCATCTGATCGGGAGTAGGGGAGGTGAATATTTGGCCCGGACAAGCGGCATCCAGCATGCCGGCGCCGACAAATCCGGTATGCAGGGGTTCATGTCCGGAACCTCCGCCTGAAATTAGCGCGACCTTGCCGGATTTAGGGGGATTTATCCGTCTGACAAAGTGCGGTTGGGCATTGAATTGGATAATATCGGCATGCGCTTTGGCAAAGCCGAGCAGGCTTTCATCAAGCAGGGTATCAATGGAATTGATGAACTTTTTCATGGCGGCGACTCCCGAGGTTTAGTATTATTATCCGATATATTAAGAACTTAACCTAGCAATGCTTGCGTTACGGCTCTAATATCGGGCATGACCCAAGTAGGCTGATAATCCGCATCTTTTAAATCGGCTTCAGTAGACACGCCCGTCAACACCATAATGCTGCGAATACCGGTGCGAACCGCTCCGAGAATGTCGGTCTCCAGGCGGTCGCCGATAGCCACTGTCTCATCGGGTTCGAAGCCCAGTAGGGCGAGAGCTTGCCGGTAAATAATGGGCTCCGGTTTGCCGATTATAACCGGTGTCACGCCGGTGGCGGCCTCAAGCGCAGCCAGAATTGCGCCATTGCCGTGGGTGATGCCGCGTTCGGTTGGAAGTGTTACGTCGGCATTAGTGCCAATGAATTTTGCGCCGGCGCGAATATTCATAGTGGCTGTAGCGAGTTTAGCCCAGGTCAGGGTTTCATCTTTTCCGCAAACTACAATGTCAGCGCCTTTTTTGGCTGAGTCGCCGTTGTTATTCACTTCATAAAGGCCAGTCAGTGTAAAGCCGCGATCAATAAGCGGTTGTGTTGCTCCGTCTTCGCCGACAACAAAAACGCGGGTTTCCGCCGGGTTTTCATGTTCGCTAAGGTATAGCGCAGTGGCAGTGCCAGAGGTCAGGATTTGGCTTTCCTCTACTGTTATGCCCATACGCGCCAGTTTGGCCACATATTGCTCCGGCGTCAAACTGGCGTTGTTAGTCGCCAGAATGAAGCGGATTTGCAGTTCATGCAACGCTTGAAAAAAAGCTGACAATCCTGGTATCGGCTCCGTGCCGTGCCATAAGACGCCATCCATGTCGATGATCAGTGCGCGAATATTTGTAAAAGGCTGCATGAAAGTTGTTTCTTAATAATATAGAAATGTTACTGTTGCGTGGTAGTCATTCAGGTATCGTTTTTTATTAATGCCGGTAACGAATTTACTGTTGACTTGAATTTTTCTTGATATTTTCAATATAGCGGGCAATATGATGGTTTTCTGCAAACGCCGGTAGTAAATCAAGTTTGTCTTCAAAATCTCCTTTTATGGATTCCAGAAATGCATACCAGTAACTCACATCGTCATGCAGCGTGCCGGCGGCATCGAAAAAACACACAGAGCCGGCATGCTTGTAAGTTCCAAGCCGGGTCGGGATACGGGTAACGATGTCGTTGTTATTGACGAGTCTAAAAAAACGGGGCTTGAGTTCATTATCGACTTCGCGCGAAAACTGCCGGTCGCCAACCCTGGGCTGGCCGAACGTATAAATGCCGTTAATGGGCTTGTGCATATCCAACGATAAGCGCGCCGCCGCCAGAGTTGCCAGAGCGCCGCCCAAACTATGTCCGGTGATCCATAGGGATTGTGCGTAAATATGTGTGTGTTGCAGAGTCTCGATGATTTCTTTCCACACTGAATCAAGCGCGGCATTAAAACCTCGATGAACTTTTCCGTGGGGTTCATCCACAAAACCGATTTTTGCATCGGTCATCCAGTCAATAATGTTTGCCGTACCGCGAAAAGCCATAACAATGGCGGTGCCGCTATGGGCCATAAACAGTTGGGTATCGGTATCTTTGGGTCCACTGGAAATAAACTCGGAGCGGAATCCCTGTTCCACCATTTTCTGCTGAATAATGTTGGGTTTTTCGTATGCCAATTGAGAGCATAATGCCAAGGCGTAGGCATTTCGAATAGAAAATTTAGTATTGTGTGGTTCGATAGCGATAATACTCATTTGATGCTCCTTATTGTTTAAATGGAGGACTCAAGCATAATTCTCTTTCTCTTTATTCCAAGCTCGCAATTAACGGCTTTATGTCAGTTTCAACTGCCAAAGTCATCGCTTGCACCTTACTGATTAACCTAAGCTCTCTTGAGAAGGGTTTAATTTTCTTCTTTTGTTGTTTCAGGAATATACCTTGCTAATACTTCTTTCGCCCTATTGTCTGCTCCGGAAGGGAGTTTTTCCGGTTTATTATTGATCCATTCAGCTATATCTTTCCAGGCAGTAGGAGCTTGTAAATCACGCAATAACATATGATAGCCTTGTTGATAAAAGGCTACGGTTTTGTCAGTTGCATCCGTGGCAAGAAATTTTTGTAAAAATGCGTAAGTTGGTTTTTTGGGAATAATTTCATCTTTTTCACCATAAAGCATCAAGGTATTTGCATGTAGCAGAGGAGCGCTGTTAAATGCTTCGTCCATTAAATTGGTCAGTCCGTATACGGTTTCTACGCGAGTTGCTTTAATAACCCAAGGATCCCGCCCCAAGGCACGGAGCATTTCAATATTATCCGACGGCATAACCTTCACGCCTTTGCCGGTCAAAGTCAGCCATGGCATGCTATGCGCAAGTGTCCAAAGTAAACTGGTTTGATACCAGGGCATAGTTGATCGCGCCCAAAGCGCAGGCGCGACAAGAATGATGCCGTCTACTCCAGGCATATTGGTTTGGCTCATGGCGGTTATAATGATTGCACCGCCCATGCTTTCGCCAAGCAGATAAACGGGAAGATCAGGATAGCGCTGTTTTACCAGTTGTACCAACGTGTGCAAATCGTGCGTGTAGGCTTCGCCCCCTGCCCATAAGCCGCGTTTTGGAGCCGCGCCAAAGCCGCGTTGATCGTAAGCGAAGCTGGCGATACCCAGTTTGCTGAAATACTCACCCGGCTGTTGAAAAAAATGGCTGTAATCATTAAACCCGTGCAGTGCAATAATTATCGCATGCGGGGCGGTTTCAGGCAGCCAGTGGCGAAACGGCAAGTTTGTCCCGTCCTCGGTCACGAAAATATTCCCGCCAAGCTGGGCCGTAGTATTTTTTGCGCCCGGCGGATAAGTCATCGGCATACAGCCAGACAGTAAGTTAAGCAGCAGAACTGAAATTGTTATGTAAAGCGTTTTCATGCGTTTGGGTATAGTATTCCAATCATTCTGAATTCAACAAGGGGAATTTAAGAATTAATAAGCCAATGTCTATTCAAGCTGACAGAAGCGGCAAGATATTTTTAACGGCCATAAATGCGAACTAGCCAATTATCCGTTAGGACAATAACAGGTCAGGAGTGTTCCTGCAGGCAATTATTCGGACTTATAGCCATTGGTGTTATTCGCAACCCAGCGTTCATCTCCAGTGCCTAAAAGCTCTTTCTTCCAAAACGGCGCCTTTGATTTTAAAGCTTCCATGATGTAACGGCTCGCATCAAACGCATCGCCACGGTGGGATGACCATACGGCGACCAGCACTATAGTCTCATTAGGAAAAATATCGCCAACTCGATGAATAAGCAAACTATCAATAATTTGCCATTGCCGCTGTGCTTCGCTGACGATTTTTTCCAATTGTTTTTCAGTCATGCCGGGATAGTATTCCAGGGTCATGCCTTTAACAGCGGCGCCTTCATTGAAGTCGCGCATCGTACCGATAAAAATACCGGTCGCTCCCAGAGCTCCGGTATTGCCTGTTTTCGCGTTCCGATAAGTCTGAATTTCCTGGTACGGATCAAATGCCGCGGTTCTAATTTGTATGCTCATCTTCAACCTCCGGTAACGGGTGGAAAAAAAGCCACTTCATCACCATCCTTAACAATGAAATCAAAATCAACGTATTCCATATTTACGGCGGTCAGAGTATTGCCGGGTAATGATTTATCCGGGTTTGCGCGCTTCCAGACTTCATGGACGGTCAATGTATCTGTATAAGTCAGGTTGTCTTCCGGGCGGCCCGCAACTTCTTTTAAGCTGGCAAAATAACGCAAATTAATTGACATAATGATTCACGAAACAATAAAAACGATAGATAATAAATCTTTTTCAATAAATTATTCATTAATATTAATAAATGACCTACACAACGCATTTTAATCAGGCCGGTGAAGCGCACATGGTTGATGTCGGCGAAAAAGCGGTCAC
The DNA here is from genome assembly GCA_002862125.1 of Methylobacter sp. KS41. GTDB lineage: Bacteria > Pseudomonadota > Gammaproteobacteria > Methylococcales > Methylomonadaceae > Methylobacter_C. Next base: position 1,723,460 of record PHSP01000003.1, read on the forward strand.
TCAACGCACCGCTGTCACTGAAGGCTATATTGAAATGCATCCGGAAACGCTTCAGCTCATTCTTGCTGGTGAACACAAAAAAGGCGATGTACTCGCAATAGCAAGAATTGCCGGAATCATGGCCAGTAAAAAAACGGCTGATTTAATACCGCTTTGTCATCCTTTACCCATCACTCATGTAGAAATAATCCTGAGTCCGGAGGCCGAAAACAACCGTATCCGTTGCCAAACCACAGTAAAAACCAACGGACAGACAGGTGTAGAAATTGAAGCGTTGTGCGCCACTCAAATTGCCTTGCTCACTATTTATGATATGTGTAAAGCAGTAGACCGGGGCATGGTCATCCATGCTGTGCAGTTGCTGTCGAAAGCCGGTGGTAAATCAGGGCGCTGGCAGCGCAATGAATGACTTCCCGCTCATTAAAGATCATTAAATGGAATAAAAATTTTCAGGTCGAGTGAAAATATCTATAACTTGTCACCTCTAAAATTTTAAAAAATATCGCCTTTAAATGCATTGAAAGGCGGCTATAGTTTTCGGATGGATAAGATAATCCCGTTCTAATTGAGACGTGAATGAGGAACTCAGAAGGGGAGTCCCAGGTTCTTACAGGCAAAGGCAGGATTCGACGCGATGACCTTTTTTAAGCTCTACGATACGCTTGGCGAGATTGCGCAACTTGTTCTGCATTTGGCAACTGATGAAAACCGCTTTTAGTTTGCCGGGATTTATGCCGTTTAAATTGGATTATAATCAGGCTAGAAGTTAGCGCCTTTCTTTGTTGGAGGCGCCAGACAAGCCAGTAACCCGATCAGGGATTCTATACTTTATGGGGTTATCTTGATTGACTATGATAACTCAAGATAATAAATATTATGCGGCAATTCCAATTCGTTACGGCCACGAATAATATGATGAAAGGGTAGGTGCTGGTCTGTTATTTTTCAATGCAGGTCTTTGAGTTTAAATAATAACAAAAAACATGGTTAATTTTTGCAAAGTGGGGGCGCAATGAATAATAAAAAAAACTGGGAACATATTGATCTTGAAGCATTTCGCCAAATAGGTGATCCTGACGTCGATAATTTAGTCGCTGATTTACTCCCCAAACAAGGCGGCGAGTCGATTGGCTGCCTCGGTTATAACTCTATGTTATTGATTGCCGATAAACTGGTCAGTGATCCTGAGCTAGCGTTGATCGGTAATTCCCGGTTGTCCCAATGGCTGCATACCATGCCTGAGGAATTAGTCGATTATTTCAGGCCAATGGAAGCTCCTGATTGGGTTGATACCCGGAAACTTCAGTTGGGCTCTCAATTATGGCGGCAAAATACGCTTCTTACATTATTCATTCTATACGCAGGTAGTTTACCGGCGTGCTATTTGTTGAAAAACGGCATTACTGCATTGTACAAAACAAAAAAACTCAGTGATCACCAATACATATTTCAACGCATATATGAAACCGGCTTGATGCTGGCCGCGTGCATGGATGAAAAGGGCATTGAGCTAATTGGAGATGCGGCTCTGCAAGATGACAATTTATTATTACAAGCCCTTAAAAATCTCGATGCTGAAGGGCAATGGCAAGAACAAGGCCAACAATTGGTTCGTAAAAGTGGAAAGACCGGCTCGCCAATCGATCCGGAAGAGCTGGACAAGGAAATCGAGCGCTTGGCCGAGAAGCCGAAACGTTATCTTTGGGGTAAAGGATATATCACGGCTAAAAAAGTTCGATTTCTGCACGCCTCGATGCGCTATATGCTCACGCAGCCGGACCGTTTTAAACCCTGGGGCAGTATAGACCGGCCGCAAACCTTCGCAGAATATCTAAGCCAGGTACAAGAGCCTTGGGACAATAAAGAACTTGGCGTGCCTGTCAATCAAGAAGACATGGCTTACACCTTATTGACTTTCGGGCTGGTAATTCCTAGAGGCATGGAAAAATGGGGAGCGCCGCTCAGCCGCGAACAAAAAGAGGCATTTTTGCATTTATGGCGGGTGGTTGGTTATACCATGGGAATACATTCAGAATTGCTAACCGATAATTGGGACGATGCAGAAAGCCTTTACCAAGAGATCCAAAAAAGGCAAGCAGAAGCTTCAGACGACGGTCTAAAATTAACTGAAGCATTAATGGGCTTTTTAGGGGATTATCTGCCTGATGTGCCAGGTTTTGCACACCGCCTATCGGCAGCAATGATTATCAGCCAAATCGGCCTTACCCATGCGTCTTATATTTTGGATAAACAGCTAATTGACGAAACCCTGTGTTTTTGGAGAAAACCGTTTTATAAATTAGCCGGAGGCATTTTCAATATCGGTTTAAAGTTGCGAGCCAGGTTTTATGAACGCTTCAAACATTTGGGCGGGATAACTTTGCACAGTTTAGATGAAGCTAGTGAATTGCTGATTGACAGCTGGCAGGACGCTTTTTCACGAAGACCTTTTTTTGTGCCTGTTGACACCACATCCTGGGTTCGCCAGCCAGGCACCGATGAGCCTTATAGAAAGCTTTTAAGTCAGTGGCGCAGACAAATTTTCATTACGTTAGCCAGTGCTTTAGGCTTATTGTCTCTGGCTTTAGTCAGCTTGGCCGCCGCGCTTCCTATCGCGTTAATTTCGGGATGGACTGCATCCCAACTTGCTTTAATTGCGGCAGCTTCGTTCTGGATTATTGCCATCGGAATTTTGCACTTCCGCTTGCAGGCTGTCTTTAAGAAGAGACCTGAGGTTGAACAAGTAAAATGAGCGCTATGAATGCCATTTCGTAAAATGCCTTGATTTGACTCTACAGTTGGTGAAGCGCTCAACTCACGCTTACCTGACACAGAGTAAGCATGATCAGAAATTGCCATAGCTTGCGTAGCCGGATATTTGTATTTTTTGCTTTCTCCTAAAGTTATGAACAAAATAAAGAGTCTATTATTCTCATGACCACTTCGCTATGGACCAAACTACCCATAATGGCTGCCAAACTGGCTGCCTTGGAGCAAGCTCCGATGGCAACCTTATGGGTGGATGAGGAAGGCATCATTGGTTATGTTAATCATCGCCTTTGCGAAACCATGGGGTATGCCCGGAAAGATTTGGTTGGCGCTACATTGGATAGAATGTTGCCTGGCGTCGATCTTGGACAGTGGCGGCAGGAATGGTGGCAAATCATAGTTTCCGAACGTTATTTGCCGCTGTTTCCTTTAACTTGGCGTCATGCGAAAGGCATCACCCTGGAATACACCGCTTCGGCCTCGCTGGTTGAGGTCTCCGGGCTGCAATTTGCTGTTTTTTATTTATGGCCCAGGCATTGCGTCTCATCTGAACCCGATGCATTTCCGGTCAATGATGCAACTTTTTATTTACGCAGCCTGGGTGAAAGTGTTTGTTTATTGGATTCATTAGGCATTATTCGTTTTGCCAATACTGCTTTTTGTAAGTTAGCCGGAGGCTCGGAGGCCGATTTAATAGGCTTGCCCTTGCTGGAAATCGTTTCGCCGGCGAAATCGCACTTAACCGGCGTCTGGGAAGTATTGCAGCAGAAACGCTCAAGTACCGAGTATGAATTTCGAAATCTAGCCGGAAAATCCCTCAATATTCGCATTAACGCTGTTCAGTTATCTGGCAAGCAAGCCAAAAATTCCCGTTATCTAGTCAGCTTTATCGACATCACTGAACAAATCAAAATAGCCCGCGAGCTGGAAGCTCAAAACGCCAGTTTTGATCGTTTGGCTGCAAATGTCCCCGGTTTTATCTACAAATTTCGCATGACGCAGAAGGGCGAGTTTTCTTTTCCTTATGCCAGTCGAGGCTGTCAAGACATCTTCGGTGTCGATCCGGTCACTGTGAAAAAGGATGCCACGCCAATTTTGCAAACAATACATCCGGACGACTTGCCCTTGTTTCAAGAAAGTGTAATGACATCGGCAATGCATCTAACGCCTTGGAATATTGAAGCAAGACAACTAACCAGTGGCGGGGATTGGAAGTGGTTTCATGCAGCTTCCAGGCCGCAACTGCAGGATAACGGCGATATCATTTGGGAAGGATTGGTTATGGATGTCACTACCCGCAAAATCGTTGAGGAAGAGCTGGCTAAGGCGAAGTTGGCGGCGGATGCGTCGGCGTCCGCAAAAGCGGAATTTTTAGCCAATATGAGTCATGAAATCAGAACCCCGTTAAATGCAATTATCGGATTGAATCGCTTAGTGCTCAAATCCGATTTGGCTCCGGCACAGCGCGATTATCTTAATAAAGTTCAGCTTTCATCGGAAAATTTATTAGCCATCATCAATAACATTCTTGATTTTTCCAAGATTGAATCAGGTAAATTAGTAACTGAACACATCGAATTTAATCTCGATTCGGTACTGGAAAATATTGGCTCGATGCTGGAGCCGGTTGCAGCGGAAAAACACCTGGATTTACTGATCGATCGAGGTATTGGCGTGCCTTTAAATATGATTGGCGATCCTTTGCGGCTGGTGCAGGTATTAACCAATTTATGCAGCAATGCTATTAAATTCACCGGGCAAGGCGAAATTATTATTACGGTTGAGCGGGTTTCTAATAACGATGAAGACGGTCTTAGATTCAGCGTAAAAGATACCGGAATCGGCTTGTCGGAACAGCAAAAAGACCGGATTTTCGAGTCATTTACTCAAGCTGATAGCTCAACGACGCGACACCACGGCGGTACCGGGCTCGGGTTGACGATCAGCAAACATTTGACTGAGTTGATGGGGGGTGAAATCGGAGTCAGCAGCGTTGAAGGCGTCGGCAGCGAGTTTTATTTCACGTTACCGCTAAATGTGTTGCCCGATGCCCAGCCAACAAGCTCAATCCCCGAGGAACTGGAAGGTTGGCATGTGCTGTTGATTATGGAAAACGAGACAGCTTGCTCTATCTTTGAAAAAATGCTTCATGATTTGCGGTTTAAAGTCACCATTTGTTCTTTACGCACAATGAATCTGGAGAAAATCTTAAAAAATCAAGATCAATTAGAGCAAGTGCAGCATGAATTGGTTTTGCTGGACTGGAAAATGCACGAAAGTCACAAGCAAGCAGTCACTTATGCTTTGGAAACCAATGCGTTCGGCGCCAAAACACCAATCATTGTCAATGTTTCCACGTTCGAAGCCGAAAGCATCAGAAATCTTTCGGATAAATTTGGCAACATAACCTTTCTAAACAAACCCGGCACGCCTTCGTGCTTGATGGATGCAATTTTGAATGCCTGTGGCAAGGATGCGTTGATCCGTACTATTCAGGCTGACCACGACTCGAAGAATTTGGCGTTCTATGAGGCTTCCGTTCGCGGCAGACGCGTTTTGATTGTGGAGGATAATGAAATTAATCAGATAGTTGTCCGGAAAACGCTTGAGAGCGCAGAAGTCATTGTCGACGTGGCCAACAACGGCAGCGAAGCGGTCGACTGCCTGCAAAACGCGCCGGATCGTCATTACGATGCCGTTTTGATGGACTTACAAATGCCGCATATGGATGGCTTTGAAGCGACTACAATTTTGCGCAAAAATAAACGTTTCGATGCTTTGCCGATTATCGCCATGACTGCGCATACCTTGGAAAACGATAAACAAAAATGCTTAGAGACAGGGATGCAAGATCATGTCAGTAAGCCGATAGTACCGGAGCAGCTCTTTTCTAAACTGGCAAAATGGACGATCAGCCGTTACCGGAATGATCCGGATACAATAGCAATTCCAAGCCTTTCCATTGAAGCAGAAACGCCAATTGCCCAAAAATCGCTAAAAGATTTGACGACTGTTAACGTGAATGCCGCTTTGCATCTTTTACAAGGCGACCAAAGCCTTTTACAGCAGTTGCTATTGAATTTTGCCGATGAACTAAGCGCTGCGCCGAAGCATTTAAGAGCGCTGTTGAACGAGGACGAATGGGGCGGGGCGGCAGATAAAGCCCATCAAATTAAAGGCGTGGCAGGCAACTTACAGATCACCGGCGTTTTTGAAATGGCCAGGAAACTTGAAATAGCGCTCCGCAATCATGAGGACAATGTGGCTGAAAATGTTTTGACAGATTTTGCTGCGGCAATAGATGCTTTTATCGAAGAAACCGGTCAGTGCCGCATAATTGAACATTCAGCAGGAAATGAAATTACCGCTGTTGATCCAATTTTGATTAAAGACGGTGATTTTGATGAACTCGTGACGTTATTCGATCAATTAATACTCTTTTTGGAAACTAATAATTGGCTTGCCGAGGATTACCTGGAACAAGTCAGCTTATGTTTAGGCGAAGCTCAAATGAAAGAAATGGCTCAAATTAAAAATTATTTGACTGCTTTGGAATTCGAAACCGCCGCAGATCAGGTACGTAAACTCAGGCAGCGTTTGCATTCCGCCTCTGTTGATTAGACATATTCGAGATAAACCATAATGACAGTTCAAAAAAATCAACAGACTATCCTAATCATTGATGACGCAAAGGAAAACATCATTGTTCTATCCCGGTTACTTAAATCGCAAGGCAATGTCATATTCGCCCAGTGCGGCGAGGAAGGCTTGCATCTAGCGTTGCAGAGCACCCCTGATTTGATTTTACTGGATATCTCGATGCCTGGCATGGACGGCTTTGAAGTTTTGATGCGCTTAAAACAAGATCAGGCGACAGCGGGCATTCCGGTGATATTTATTACCGGTATTCCCGATAGCGATACGGAAGAGAAGGGCTTAACTTTGGGTGCCGTCGATTACATCACAAAACCATTTCCCCCCGCGGTTGTTATAGCTCGCGTGCGGCACCAATTAAATTTACAGCGTTTGACCCTGGCGTTGAAGGAAGCCAATGAACAATTAACATTGCTTGCAATGACTGATCCGTTAACGGGCGCCTATAATCGCCGTTATTTTATCGATATGCTTAAAAATGAGTTGCTTCGCGCCAGACGTTATAACCACCCAATCAGTGTAATGATGATCGACATCGATCATTTCAAAAAAATTAATGATATTTTCGGTCACAACATAGGCGACCAGGTGATTATAGAAATTGTTAACATCAGCGCCGATTTTCTTAGAAAAAGTGATGTGTTTAGCCGATTCGGCGGTGAAGAGTTTATTATTTTACTGCCTGAAACCGCGCTTGAACTAGCAACTACAATCGCTGAAAAATTATGCGCCAAAATTGCCAATAGCCCAATCCGTATCCCGGAAAAAAATCTTGTTATTACCGTGAGCGCTGGCGTAACGCAGGTTGAGGCCCATGATGATACATTGGAAAAAATCATCAAGCGCGCCGACACGGCACTTTATCAAGCCAAGCAGCAGGGGCGCAACCGGGTGGTTGTGTCATAAATGAATCTGCTTTAAATACCAATTAATAGCCATGATAAATCCGGCATGTTCTGCGCTTTTAAATCCGCATAAATAAAAAACACCGCCGGGACAGTTTGAAGTTACGAATAAGCTGATCAAGGGGATTCAGGATTTCTGGCAAGCAATAAATTTAGTTGTAGCCACTGGCTTCGCGGCTCTTGCCGGTAAAAGCCGCTTTAAATGCTTGATGATTCCGGATACGAACAAAACATCAAGAATAGCCTTTTTTATTAAAAGCCTGACGTACTTAGCCGGAGTTCAGCTGATAATCAACTGATTTTTTCAAGCGTGATGATTGAAAACAGATAGATAAGTAACTTGAGTATCAGGATTTGATACACTAGTACGCTGTACAAGCAACAACAGAGACAATTATGCCGATGAAATTAAAAGAGCTTGCCGATTTTTGTGATGCCCGGATTGTAGGGGGCGATTTATCAAGTTCCATTTATTCCGCAGCCGATATAAAGTCTGCTCAAGCAGGGCAAGTTACCCAGTTGACAAGCGCCCGGTATGTTCAGCATTTTAAAAACTCAACGGCTTCAGCTTGTTTTATTGCCGAGGGTTTTGCCGTGGACAACATACCTGAATCCATGGCATTACTGGTTTGCGCTGATCCGGAAATCAGTTTCATCAAAGCAGTAGAATTACTGCACCCAGCCAAGGTTTACAGCCCGGAGATCACTCCTCAGGCAGTGCTTGAAGAAAATGTAAATTTAGGCAATGAGGTGTATATCGGACCTTATGCTGTGATTAGTCAAAATGCGAGCATCGGTGATGGCAGTGCAATACTGGCAGGCGCCTATTTGGGTAAAAATGTAAAAGTGGGTAAAAATTGCCGGATTTATCCCTATGCCGTTATCTATGATGATGTTGTTTTGGGGGATAATGTCATTATCCACTCAGGATCTATTATCGGCGCTGACGGCTTTGGCTATAAATTCAGAAATAATGTACATGTCAAGGTGCCTCAGGTTGGTAATGTCGTAATTGATGACAATGTCGAAATCGGGGCAAATACCTGTATTGACAGAGGCGCGTTGGGAAGCACCCTGATAGGAGCGGGAAGCAAAATAGATAATCTGGTACAGATTGGTCACAATAACAAAGTCGGCAAAAACGTGATCATGTGTGGTCTGACAGGCGTATCCGGTTCATGTAATATTGAAGACTATGCAATTTTGGCTGGAAGTTCAGGGATTGCAGATCATGTGACAATCGGTCAGGGCGCAGTGGTTATGGCGCGTTCCGGCGTAGCGGGTGATGTAAAGGCGGGTTCTCAGGTTTTCGGCAGTCCGGCGAAAGACAAGAAGACAGCTTATAAGGAACAGATTGCAATCAGCAAGTTGCCTGAACTGCTGAAGAAAGTAAAACTTCTGGAAGAAAAAATTCAGGCCCTGGAAAAAAAATTATAGGCACCGTTTAGATGATTCAGCGAGTTTTACTTAACTAATAAAATAATCTTTAGAACAAGACATGACGAAAAACCAAGTGGTATAGTAAACTAAAGCAAAAATAAATCGGTTCAGCAAGATGACAGCAAATAACAATGTAAACCAGCACGAAATAAATAAATTTGGTTCGATGGCAGAACGCTGGTGGGATGTCCAGGGTGAATTTAAAACCTTGCATGATATTAACCCGCTACGTATACAGTATATCCGGAGTTATGCGGATATTGCCGGAAAACGTATAGTTGATGTGGGTTGTGGCGGCGGCATTTTAACCGAAGGTCTGGCTAAACACGGTGCTGATGTGCTGGGTATTGATCTCAGTGAAGAACTGATTGATATTGCCGATTTGCATGGCTTGGAGTCGGGTGCGAACGCTCACTATCAAAAAATAAGTGCTGAAGAATTGGCGCAACAACAGCCTGAAGGTTTTGATCACATTACCTGTATGGAGATGCTGGAACATGTGCCTGATCCCGGTTCAATAATTTCTGCTTGCGCTACACTGGTTAAACCTGGCGGCATGGTGTTTTTTTCCACTCTGAATCGCAAACCCAAGGCGTACTTGTTAGCCATTCTTGCTGCCGAGCATGTGCTGCAAATGTTGCCTAAAGGCACGCATGATTATAAAACATTTATTAAACCCTCGGAACTATGCCAGTCGGCGCGCTCTGCAGGCCTGGATCTTCAGGGCATGGTAGGGATTGAATACAACCCGTTTAACAAAAGTTTCAGCCTTGGCAAAGACATTGATGTCAATTATATTGCGGCTTTTAAACGTTCCGGGTAAAGGCCAGATGTCGAATGCTTTCAAATTGTCCTGCGTTCTCTTTGATCTTGACGGCACCTTGCTGGATACCGCCAGGGATTCGATCTTGTGTTTGAATAAAGCATTAAACAGTCATGGTTTTTCTCCCGTTAAAGACAAGATAATCAAACCTTTTATTTCATACGGCGCAGTAGCAATGATTAATGAGAGTCTGGATCAATCCGTACCGGAAGCGTTGCGCGCAGACATATTGAAAACCATGCTCGATCTTTATCAAAACAATATTGCCGAACACACGGTATTTTTCAACGGCATGTCAGAAACGCTTGATTCCATTGAAGCGCAGGGGTTGAAATGGGGAGTGATCACCAATAAGCAGGAACGCTTTACAAATCCGTTGATGGCTGCCCTAAAGCTCACCGATCGGGCAGCTTGCATCATAAGCGGCGATACCACGGCAAAGCCCAAACCTCATGTAGAACCCATGTTGGCCGCTTGCGAAAAAGCGGCGGTAAAGCCACGGGAATGTGTCTATATCGGCGATGCAAGTCACGATGTTATTGCCGGGAAAAATGCCCAAATGAAAACGCTGGTCGCGCTTTACGGTTACCTTAAAGCAGACGATACGCCAGAAACATGGGGCGCTGATGACCTGATAGAGTCTCCTGAACAACTAACAACCTGGATAACCTCAGCATTATGCCATTAAAAAATCAAGTTATTTTAATTACCGGCGCGGGCGGTGGTCTGGGGAGCATTGCGGCCTTGACGCTGGCTAAAAATGGCGCACATATTATTTTGCTGGATAAAAGCATTGCCAAGCTGGAAGCGGTTTATGATGCCATTTTAGCGGCTAATGCACCTGAACCGATTATATACCCATTCGATCTGGCTGGAGCCAATGAAAACGAGTATCAGGAATTAGCGAATAAAGTTGCTGACGAATATGGCTCTTTACAAGGCCTCTTGCATTCAGCAGTTGAATTCAGTTCCTTCACGCCTATTTCCCAATTCAGTACCAAGGACTGGGGACATACTTTAAACGTGAATTTGAATGCGGCTTTTCTTCTGACCCGGATGTTATTGCCAATACTGGAAAAGAGTCAACATGCGTCTATTGTATTCACATCTGATTCTTCCGCAAGAAAAGCTCTCGCCTACTCAGGGGCTTACGGCGTTTCTAAAATAGCCTTGGAAGGTTTGGCAAAAATACTCGCGGAAGAGTTGGAATCAGCCAATAAAATCCGGGTAAATACGTTAATACCCGGGGCTGTCGATTCACCCTTAAGAAAACGTTCCTATCCGGCTGAAGATAAGGCTAAGTTGCCTACCATGGAATCATTAGCGCCTGCTTACCTGTATTTATTTGACTCTCAAAGTATAGGCGTAACCGGCCAAGTGGTTGATGCCCGGACTTTTCACCTCTAACACATTATTATGGCAGAACGAGAAAGCTTTGTTTTAACCAGGGATGTTAACATTGTCACCATCCCTGACGGTACGCCGGATACCTTAAGAAAAGGCGAACATGTGACTATTCATCAGTCGCTCGGCAATAACTATACAGTTGTCACCGAGAGCGGTTACATGGTGCGTATCGCCGGCGCAGATGCTGATGCATTGGGCAAAGAGCAGCATAAACTGCATACGCTGGTATCCGAAACCAGTCCTGAAGCGGTTGAAAAAAACTGTTGGGAAGTTATGAAAACGGTTTATGACCCGGAAATTCCGGTCAACATTGTCGATCTCGGCCTGGTTTATAGCTGCATCGTAGAACCAGCAGGTGAAAGTGAGAATGCAGTTCATATTACGATGACCCTGACCGCTCCGGGGTGCGGCATGGGCCCTGTTATTCAGGGTGATGTGGAAAAATGCATCCGTGCGCTGCCGGGTGTATCCAGTGTAGATGTTGAGGTTGTTCTTGATCCGCCCTGGTCAAGGGAAATGATGTCGGAAGTCGCTCAATTGCAGTTGGGCTTGTTTTAGGATAATCAGCGATAATAATCTGCTGTCTTTGTTCCCACAGATTCAAAGATTATAAATTGGGATTAATCCTGCGGATTATTTAATAACGAAACGTTGTGAAGACACTTTACTACAGTCACCCCGATTTTCTTTTTCATGAAACGGGTTCAGGCCACCCCGAATGTGTTGGCCGGCTCGTTAGCATATCAATAGCTCTTGAAGAGCCGGTGTTTGCAAATTTAATCAGGGTAGCGGCGCCGCTCGGCACGAGACAGCAAATCAGGTTAATTCATCCGGAGTCTCATATTGAGTCAATCCGGGCCGCAATACCGGAGCAAGGAAACAGTTATCTTGATCATGATACAGTGTTGTCGCATGGGTCCGAGAAGGCTGCTTTCCGCGCGGTTGGCGCCGTATGCGATGCGGTTGATAAGGTTTTGGCTGGCAAGGCTGACAATGCCTTTTGCGCAATACGTCCACCGGGACATCACGCCGAACCGGATTTGCCCATGGGTTTTTGCCTGTTTAATAATGTAGCGATTGCAGCCGAATATGCACGCCGCCATTACCATCTTGAACGTATCGCTATTGTTGATTTTGATGTCCATCATGGCAACGGCACGCAAGCGGCTTTTTATGATAAGCCCGATGTTCTCTATGCTTCCAGCCATCAAATGCCGAATTATCCCGGCACAGGCTATCCAACAGAGACCGGCGCAGGCAATATTATCAATGTGCCGCTGGCTGCGGGTGATTCAGGTGTGGAATTCAGGCAAAAATACAGCGCTATTATTCTGCCTGCGCTTAGAAAATTCAAGCCGGATTTAGTGCTTATTTCAGCGGGTTTCGATGCGCACCGGGACGACCCTTTAGCATCAATCATGCTGGTAGAAGAGGATTTTCGATGGATTACTCAAGAATTGATGGACATTGCCGGCAGCTATTGCGGCGGCAGAATTATTTCCGTACTGGAGGGCGGTTATAACCTCAATGCCTTGGCGGCCAGTGTTGCCATCCATGTTAAAACCTTGATGGGGGTTTAACACCCAAACTCATCTAAAAGCTGTTTAATTGTTAGTTGAAACTGACTGCTTCTTTTCGACCCAAACCATGCGCTGACATCATGAATGCTCCTTGTAATGGTCAAACGGATAAAAAACGGGCAATAGAGTTTGTGAGCGTTTAACAGGTGAATTTCATCGGCCATTGACACTGCCGGGGCCGGCAAATGCGGTTAAAATGACAAGCGGCTACCATAATGGCGTAATAACTTTTACCATTCCGAAGGAATAGAGGCTCTAAAAGTGTCAATTAAATTGTTTGTCACCACCTGGCGCAAGAAGGGCGGGAAGAGAAAATTGAAACTGTTTAACCCATCTTCGTGAATTCTACTGATAATTTCTTGTTATTTCAATAAGTTAAA
>PHSP01000004.1 GCA_002862125.1 Methylobacter sp. KS41
CCAGACCGAGAAGACAAGCCGAATAATGCTGAGTAAGCAAGTCTCAGCTTAGAATAAAACTTATTGAAAACCGTGGATAATAGCAATCGACCTAAACCTTACTCGACATTATTCGGTACTCCGGATTATGCCTCAGCGTATGCATCGAGACCCGCTTGTCTATGCCCGCGACCTCGGCAGCAGCATGGACAGCACGGTTGAGTTGACGCGTGCTGAGTGGGTCGATGGGGTCCAAGCCCGGGAATAACCAACCATCTTTTAGCATTTTGCCTTGGGCATGGGCAAACTTTCACCAGCTACGCAAGCGTTCCAACAGGATCGGCGACAGCATGGCGTAGCGATCCTTGCTGCCTTTGCCCTGTTCGATGCGGGACGTCATGCGCTGGCTATCGATGTCACTGATCTTCAGCGACACCACCTCGCTGGCACGTAGGCCGGCACCGTAAGCCACCGCTAGCGCCGTCTGGTGCTTGAGGTTGTCAACGGCCGCGAGCAGGCGAGCCACTTCCTCACGACTCAATATGACCGGTAGTTTGCGAGGCTCATGCACAGCTTGCATCTTGGTCAACAATTCAGGATGATCCAGCGTCGTTGCAAACAGAAACTTGAGTCCGGTAATAGCCGCATTCAGGGAAATCGGCGAAATCCCATGATCAACCAGATGTAATTGATAACGGCGTAAGTCTTCAGCACTGGCGGTATCGGGTGATCGTCCCAGAAAACCCGCGAATCGTTTCACAACACGAATATAACTGGCCTGGGTTTTGGGGGAAAGTTTGCGCATCCGCATATCGTCGATCATACGTTGGCGCAAAGGAGTGATGGTTTGAGTTATTGAAGTCATGATGCTTCTCCTATCTTGAAACAAGGCGGATTGCCTCATTTCATAGACATTGGAAACAGCAAAACTCTGTCAATTAGTCACAAGCTTGGATCGCAGCCACCCTACCGCGCGAGCGGTTTAGTCCAACGGCCACGAAGAGACAGCCAAAATTCTTCATAGAACGGCTGATCAACCTTCTATTGCGGTCATTCAACCCCCATTGATCGACAGCCAAACCCCCAGAAAGACCTTATTCCCAGCTAGATGAAAGAATTTAGCCATAACTTCATAAACTATGTTTTATAGGGTAGCTTTAACTACTCTAAACCACCCTATTAAATTTATAAATACCGCTATGAATAAAGATCATTTAACAGGCCATTCCTCAATGGATTAAGGTGTTAATGAATCTTTTTTTAATTGGGAGTTATTTATGAATATCCACTGCAAATTTTTAGCCGTTTTATTGCTATTTGCATGCGAAGTTGCAAACAGTAGCGAATCAAATTATGACATTGTCGCCAAGCTTGATACTGGTCCTGGAAATGTCACTGTTATGGGCAATGGTCGGGTCATAATGAGTATGCATCAGTTTTATCAGCCGAAATACACCGTCGTTGAATATAAAAATAAAGCACTGGCGCCGTTTCCTAATAAAGAATTAGCGGATGCGGATTCGCTATCAATTCTAAAGCTCGATTCCGTGCTGGGTATTCGGTCAGATGCCAATGGCATAGTGTGGATGCTGGATAATGGGATGCGCAGCGGTGTAACCCCCAAGCTGGTGGGCTGGGATACTAAAATCAATCAGCTTCATCAGGTTATCAATCTGCCGCCGCCGATAACGCCTAAGGATGCGTTTGTTAACGATTTCGCAGTAGATACCCAGCGTAATCATATTTTTATCAGCGATCCGGCCGGTGGCGCCAATGCGGCATTAATTGTTGTCAATCTGAACACGGGAACAGCACGACGCGTGCTTGAGGGACATAAGAGCGTGATTCCTGAAGATATCGATCTGCTGGTTGATGGTGTAGCTATTCAAGTCAAAGATCAATCCGGCAAGCTGGTTAGACCGCATATAGGGGTTAACCCGATTACCGAAGATCTGGATAACGTGTGGGTTTATTTTGGCCCTATGCACGGGCACAGTCTATACCGGATAAAAGCGGATGATCTGGCGAACGAGAATTTGGATGCCAAGCGCTTGGCAAACCATGTGCAACGTTATAGCGATAAACCGATTTCAGATGGAATATCCATCGATAAGGCTAACAATATCTATCTGGGCGAATTGACTGCAAATGCTATTGGCGTTATTTCCCCTGATAAAACATACCGACGGCTGGCTCAGTGCCCTAACCTGTCGTGGGTGGATTCGTTCAGCTTTGGGCCGGCGGGACAATTATATGCGGTTGTTAATCGGCTGCATCAGTCAGCAACGCTTAATGGCGGGGTATTGAAAGCTAAACCGCCTTTTTATCTGTTACAAGTAAAATCCTTGGCAGCCGGATTGCCAGGGCGATAAATCAAATTTCATGAGCAGCTATCGTTTGGCCTATCGCCATGATTTTATGGCGAAGCCAACGATGCGCCGGGTCCTTGTCTCGCAACAAATGCCAGATCATCACTAAATCGTAAGCAGGAAGTTCGAGAGGGACAGGAAATATTTCCAGGGGCGCCAGTTTTTTAAACTGCTCTGCAATTCTATAAGGCAGCGAGAGGACCATATCGGTTTCGGCGACTATCAGAGGCGCGGAAAGGAAGTGCGGGACGATGAGTTGAATTCGCCGTTCCAGCCCCAACTCCGACAATTTTTTATCGATTTCGCCCACATTGCTTCCCGTTCTGGAGATCAGCATATGAGAAGCAGTCACATACTCTTCTAATGATGGCGCCTGTCTTATCTGCGGATGGTTTTGTCTGACCACACAGGTCATACGGTCGCTAAATAAAGGCTGGCAGTGTAAATGACCGGGTGGATTTAACACAGATGCGAAACCAAGCACCACATCCAAGCTACCGCTTTCCAGTTGTGAGACCGGAAACGAGGATTCCGTGCGTTTAACATGAAGATTGATGCCGGGCGCAATGTGTCCGATGTTTCTGGATAACTCAGGGATTAAAAGCAATTCCATATAATCCGTGGCGGCAAGGACAAAGCGTCTCTGACTCGTGTCAGCCTTAAATTCCATTGGGGGTTGAATGAGTTGTTCCATCTCGGCCAACAAAGACCTGACCGGCGTAATTAAGGTTAGCGCCCTTTCTGTCGGTTTCATGCCGGTCGGCGTTTTAACCAGCAAAGGGTCATCCAGTTGCTGACGCAGTCTATGCAATATATGACTCATCGTTGATTGGGTAATAAACATCTGTTCCGCAGCCCGGCTTACATTTAATTCGCGCATCAACACATCAAATGCCACCAATAAATTCAGATCAAACGTTCTTAAACTAGACATTAGGTTTTTTAGTTGTTGGCCAGACGGTAACTTTTGGGCGTTATGGTAACTGAAAGTTTAAAAGCGTTGGCTATTAATTATTTCAATAGTGTCATGAAATTTGACCATTTAACAAAGCATCTTTTTCACCCTACTGTATGTCCCAGGCGCATCGTAATACTTGAGTCGATTCCAGGCCCCCTCATTGGCTAATTGATCATGTTTCCGCTGCGCTTATTTTTCTGGATAACAAAACCTTTATCCAGCAATGATTTAAGCCAGGAGATACAACGATGTCTGCAAATCTTACAAAACAAATTTTTCGACCCTATACCGGAGAAAAGGCACGAATCACCCGTGCCTATGATTATCTCATCCTGGTATTGGCGCTGTTTTTATTTATCGGTTCCTTTCATCTGCATTTTGCCTTGACCGTCGGGGATTGGGACTTCTGGATAGACTGGAAAGACCGGCAGTGGTGGCCGCTGGTAACACCGCTTATGGGCATTACCTTCCCGGCGGCGGTTCAGGCCGTTATGTGGGAAAAATTTAGACTGCCATTCGGGGCGACATTGTGCGTGACGGCATTGTTAATAGGAACCTGGATTACCCGGGTGTTCGCCTATCATTACTGGAATTACTTTCCTATTAACATGGTGTTGCCTGCAACGATGTTACCAGGTGCTTTGGTTTTGGACGCAATTCTGATGCTAAGCAATAGCCTGACCATCACGGCTATTTTTGGCGGTGCTGCTTTTGCGTTGCTGTTTTATCCCAGCAACTGGCCGATTTTAGGCATGTTCCACGAGCCTATTGAATACGGCAACGGACAGTTGACGGTCGCTGACTTGTTCGGCTTCCAGTATATCCGAACCGGCATGCCGGAATATTTACGGATCATCGAGCGGGGTACGCTGCGTACTTATGGTCAATACGCCGCACCGTTAGCGGCATTTTGTTCGGCCCTGTTGTGCTCCTTGATGTATACCTTGTGGTGGTACATCGGGAAATGGTTTGCAACGGTTCGTTACCTTAACAAAATTTGAAGGAGACGCTGTATGAAAACCTTATTAATTAAAAGTGTGGTCTCGCTGAGTCTCATTCTTTCACTGTATGCACTGAACATTCAAACCGTGATGGCGCACGGGGAAAAGGCGTTAGAACCGTTTATCAGAATGCGCACGATTCAATGGTATGACGTGCAATGGTCCAAGCAAAAATTTACGGTTAATGAAGAAATCAGCGTTAGCGGCAAATTTCATGTGGCCGAAGATTGGCCTGTCAGCGTACCCAAACCCGATGCAGCCTTTTTGAACATATCGACACCCGGCCCGGTATTGATCAGGACTGAGCGCTTTTTAAACGGTAAGCCCTATGTGAATTCCGTCGCCTTACAGCCGGGCGGCGATTACAGCTTCAAAGTTGTGTTAAAAGGTCGTTTGCCGGGGCGTTATCACATCCATCCCTTCTTTAATCTGAAAGATGCCGGTCAGGTGATGGGGCCGGGGGTATGGCTTGAAGTGTCAGGCAATGCAGACGATTTTCGCAACGAAGTCAAAACCATTAATGGTGAAGTCATCAATATGGAGACCTATGGACTGAGCAATGGCATATTCTGGCATGTATTTTGGGGGGCGCTGGCTGCGGCCTGGTTGCTCTGGTGGGTGCGGCGGCCGTTATTCATTGCCAGATACCGGATGCTGCAAGCAGGCTTGGAAGATGAACTGGTCACCCAGCAGGATAAACATATCGGTAAGGCTATTTTGATTGGCGTACCGATATTCGTGCTGGCTTCTAACTGGATGACGATAAGTGAGTATCCAAAAGCCATTCCTTTGCAAGCTGCACTCGATCAGATACTCCCACTGTCAGCGCAGGTCAATGCAGGCATGGTCGATGTCGACACTTTAAAAGCCGAATACCGGATACCGGAACGCGCCATGACTTTCCTCGTAAAAATCAATAATAGAAGCGATAAACCTATTCAAGTAGGTGAGTTAGCCGTTGCCAATGTCCGCTTCCTCAATAAAGAGCTTGCCATGCCTAGTCAGGACAATACCGACAGGATGATAGCGCCAGATGGATTGACTCTAGCGGATGCCACCCCCATCCAACCTGGCGAAGAACGCACGATGACGATTATCGCTAAAGATGCGTTATGGGAATCTGAAAGGTTAGATGGGCTGATACGGGATTCTGATAGCCGGATTGGCGGCCTGCTGTTTTTTTACGACGGGTTAGTAGGCGAGCGATTTATATCCAGTATAACCGCCGCTGTCATCCCAAAATTTAATTAATATTCAAGAGGAAAAGGTTATGGCTACAACATCTGAACAATTGCCTTTATTGGCAGAAAATGACAACAAAGTACCCTGGTATTTACTGGATTTACCCAGGTATCTGAAGGGCTTTGGCATACTGACGGTTATCTATATCGGGCTACGCTTATATCAAGGCGCTTTTGCCGTTTTGTCGGGACTCGATTCAACCGAACCAGCTTTCGAACAGTATTGGATGCGGCTTTTTAAGATTGAATTAGGCGTACTCGTCCTCTTCGTGACCGGAATGTGGGGGTATTTATGGTTTTCCCGGGATCGTCATCTGGACACACTGTCACCGAGGGAAGAAATCCGTCGTTATTTTACCCTGACCATGTGGATAAGCATCTACACCTTTGCCGTCTATTGGGCGGGCAGTTATTTCGCAGAGCAGGATAATTCCTGGCATCAGGTCGCAATCCGGGATACGCCTTTTACTG
The DNA here is from genome assembly GCA_002862125.1 of Methylobacter sp. KS41. Classification (GTDB taxonomy): domain Bacteria; phylum Pseudomonadota; class Gammaproteobacteria; order Methylococcales; family Methylomonadaceae; genus Methylobacter_C. Next base: position 6,020 of record PHSP01000004.1, read on the forward strand.
CCAATCATATCATTGAGTTTTATTTCAATTTTCCACTTTATGTGATTTTAGGCGGCTCCGCCTGGTTATACGCTAGAACGCGTCTACCCCTGTATGCAAAAGGGATTTCGCTGCCCTTGACGCTGGCGGTATTCGGGCCGTTCATGATTCTGGTCAGCGTTGGCTTTAATGAGTGGGGACATACCTTCTGGTTTAGAGAGGAATTCTTCGCTGCGCCTATCCACTGGGGTTTTGTGATTGGCGTTTGGTTTGCCTTAGGGGTCGGCGGAATACTCCTGCAAGGTGTCACGCGATTGATTGAATTAATTGATGAACTCGAAGAAAAACCCTGAGTGAAGAGCTTAAGGCTTTTTGGGAATTAGTTTATTCCGGGAAATAAGCTTCCCGCTTAAGGCGATACACAGGTAAGGCTTAATCTAATACTATCCTGTCTTAAGTGGGCAGCCGAGAAATCTATAATCTGGAGCATTCGTTCACTATGGTATTAATTAACCCCGCCAGGATGCATTATGCCTGGATTATTCTCGGCGTTACCTTTTTCTGTTTATTTATTGCAGCGGCGGTTCGTTCTATTCCAGGGATCATTCTCTTATCGCTGGAGTATGAATTTCACTGGAGTCGAGAAACCATAACCGGCGCTGTTTCTATCAACCTGCTTTTGTTTGGGTTAGCCGGTCCATTTTTTGGCAGACTGATCGATCTGTATGGAGCAAAAGCCATAACCGTATTAACGCTCTCTCTGGTGGTTCTTGGCGCAGGCGGGAGCATTTTCATGCAAAAACCTTGGCAACTGTATCTTTTTTGGGGGTTCATTGTCGGCACAGGTTCAGGCGGCACTTCAATTGTGATGGGTTCCGCCATTATTAATCGCTGGTTTCATAAACGACGCGGACTGGCTTTAGGTATTTTGGGCGCAGCATTTTCGTCCGGCCAGTTAATTTTCACGCCGGTTTTAATGAACCTGAATATTCACCAAGGTTGGCGGATTGCAACATTGTTTATTGTTTGTTTGTTGGGGTTAATTATCTTACCTCTCGTCATTAGATTTATAGTTAATGATCCCGGCTTGAAGGGAATGCGGCCCTATGGCGCCAATGGATTTGATGCGCCACCGGTTCGCCCTGATCCGAGTCCTATGCGTTTGGCAATGGTTAATCCTCAATTCTGGTTGCTGGCGTTCAGTTTTGGTATTTGCGGTTTTACAACCTCGGGCCTGTTCCAAACACACCTGATTCCGCACGGCATAGAACATGGTTTCACGGAAATGACCATGGCGGTCTCCTTAGGCTTAATGGGCGCTACCGATATTATAGGAACCATTTTATCCGGCTGGCTATGTGACCGCTTTGGCAAACGCTGGCCATTGGCGATTTATTACACACTCCGGGGCATCTCATTAATGCTCCTGCCTTATGTCGAATCGACCGGACAACTCATGGCGTTTTCCGCAGTTTATGGATTGAATTGGTTATCGACCGTCCCGGCAACCTCAGCACTGACAGCGGATTTGTTTGGCAAACAAAATGTTGGTGTCGTATTCGGATGGATTTGCTTCGCCCATCAAGTAGGCGCGGCATTAGCATCTTATGGCGCCAGCTATATGCATAGTTTGGCAGGGAATTACACATTGGCATTTGTTACCTCGGGTCTTTTTGCCTTAGTCGCTACCGGACTTGTTGTAAATGTACGAGGCTAAACAGAAACTGAGAATGTCAAAAAGCCATAGTGAAAAAGCAGAACACAAATGGGTAAATTCCGCATCGGGGTTTGCTTCAAAATTAATTTTCTTCGGAATTGAATCCCTTATCAGGAGATAACATGTCATACCTACCCTCAAGCCCTAACCTTAACAGCTTCGGCGGTATGCTGGCGAAATATCCTCGCCGTGGAATTTTGCTGTTCAAACTACTCGAAGACATCAAGAGCGGTTTTTCTCCCCTCAGCAAAGAGATGCGTGAGCTGATTATTACTTATATATCGGGCTTGAACCATTGCGAATTTTTTTATAAAGCACATAAAGAAAAAGCAAAAGAACTAGGCATTGATGAAGCTGTCTTCGATCAATTACAGACTGATATTAGCGGCGCCAATGTCGATGAGAAATTAAAGCCGCTTCTTTATTACATCAAAAAATTGACCCTTGCACCGGATCAAATTACCCAAACCGATGCGCAAAGAATATTCGATGCCGGCTGGGATGAACAGGCTCTTCTCGATTCGGTTGGCCTGTGTGCTATCGTCAATTGTGTGAACCGCTTTGTTACCGGCATAGGCATTGATTTAGAAAAGCCCGGCGAAACGTATAAGTTACAAGGTTTGAGCGGTTAATGGTATTACGGTTTACATTTATCTCTTCTAAATGTGGCGAATTTGCTTTTCTGGTGGTTATTTAACCCGCTCTTGGAGATGTAAAATAAAGCTACAACCATAGAAATTGGTCTGTTGTGCGCCGTCTTTTATTTCACTTTCTGGAGATTTTTCAATGATTACGCTATACGGTAGTCTAATCAGTAATTATTACAACAAAATCAAACTGGCCTTGCTGGAAAAAGAGATAGCCTTCCTTGAACAACCGGTCGCGCCCAGTCAAAATGAAGCGATGCTGAGACGTTCGCCACTGGGCAAAATCCCCTTCATCAAAAGCGATGATGGTTATTTGTCGGAATCTCAGGCAATACTGGAATATCTGGAAGATGCTTTTCCGGCTAAGCCGCTCTATCCCGAGAAGGTTCTCGAACGTGCCAAATGCCGGGAATTCATTCAACATCTGGAATTGAATGTCGAACTGATTGCTCGCCGTTTATATGCAGAAGCATTTTTTGGCCAAACCGTATCGCAGGAAATCAAGAACGAAGTTAGGGCGAAAATAACCATGGGGCTGACAGGTCTGGCCAGACTGATGAAGCTTTCGCCTTATGCGCTGGGGGATAGGTTTACCGCAGCTGATGTCGCCGCTTGGCCGCATTTGCAAATAGTGTCTTTTGTCACCCAGAAAATTTACGGTCAGAATTTGGTTATCGAATATATTCAGGGGGTTGCGGCATATATCAAACTGATAGAAAGTCGCCCCTATGTGCAAAAACTTGGTGAGGATCTCATGGCTGCATTGGCGGTGAAATTACAAAACCAGTGAACCAAGGGAAGTTCAAAGGCGATCACTTTATGAAAAGCATTGTGTAGGCAACGGTAGTTTTGTAATTCTTAGCATGTTTTTTACTGCATATTTTTCAAGATTCAACCTCAAATTTAAGAAGGATTAGTGGAGGTTATTTTTTGCGAGTTACCATAAACAAAGCGGGGTAGCATGTCTTCCAGCTGAAACCTTCGGTTATGGCGGTAGCAGAGTTCGGCCAGGTAACGAGGTAAATGCTTGGGGTTTATCGCATGATAAGTGCCTGTGATGGCATTCTTCACATTACCTATCAGTGTGTTGATCCAGGTAAACTCCTCTTTGGTAACACTTTGCGGCCCGCCGCCTGTGACAATGCTGATATGGCTACACCCGGCCTCTGTTACGGCCGTAAAACAAGGCAAGCCATCCGAAATAACCGTGCTGTTGGGTTGTAAATGCTGCTTTGCCCAGCGTGATATTTCTGTCAGCCGAAAGCCTTTAACCACATTCATATTCATCGCAATGGGATGGCCTTCTTCATTCAGCGACACAGCTGCAACAAAAGGAACTTTGTTGACGGAGCCCCGGCCTCTTTTTCCGCCGCGACGCTCGCCACCCCAATAAACATCATCCAATTGAATGATTCCGCTTAAAGGCTTGCTGTCATCACGTTCTTTCATTACCTGCATGATTTTGTGTTTCATACTCCAGGCGGTATTGTACGAGACACCGGTTTGTCGCTTAAGCGCTAAGGCTGACAACCCCGTTTTGGCCTGCGTGATTAAATGGATCGCCAGGAACTATAATGTTTTACAACATCATAAAGAATTGATCTAGCAGCAATAGCCTGAAAGCATTGCCCAAATGAATCAAAATTATGATCGAATACTTAACTTTATTTTGAGTTAAACATCAAGCCTTCCTAAAAATTCAGCGCTAACATGAGCATCAATCGAATCCAATCCGATCAACTCATCATCGAACTCTCACAGCTATTCACCAAAGCGACCGGCAAACCGGAATGTTATGTGATGATGGCGCAAACTGGCGGAAAAACCCTGTTTTATGTCGGCGGCAATAAGCCGCTGGCTTAATCCGGATAGTCTATCGAATAGGCGTTTACTCTTAACGCTTTCAGCTTCTGTTCAGCTAACAAAAGGCACTATATTTGCCAGATAACAGAAATTATTGATTCTCAGGACAAAAATTTTTTTTGTACTACACTATTCTGCACATCAATTTATAACACAGGAAAGAAAAAAAATGATTAACAAAGTTTCAAATACTCTTAATGATATTATTGAACCCATGAACCAGGCATTTGATGACGGCAATTTTTATGGCCTGGAATATGTTCTTGACGACTTGGTTAAAGTAAAGCCAGCGCCCGCGAATGAAAATACGATAGATTGGTTCGGAGCTACCGATTATTTTGCTTAAGTGTTATTGGCCGGAATAACACAGTGCGATTGCCATGCGTCAAAGCTTTATGCAGTTGATTATTTTGGCGTTTGCCGCACAAGGGACGCTACCCCCCCTTCTTCTTGATTAAATATCGTGATCAAGCATTTCGCAAATCCGGACAATCGCTCCCTGATTTTGACGGACAAACTCCGATCCTTTTTCTGCCAATACCCTTCTATAGTCCGGTTGCTTATACAATGCCACGATTGAATTGACAATTTTGTCTTTATTTTGACATTGAATAGCTGCATTGTGGCTTAACATCCCGCTGGTTATTTCTTTGAAGTTGAACATGTAGGGGCCAAACATGACTGGAACGCCCGCTGAGGCGGCCTCCAGAATATTATGCCCGCCTTTCGGCACCATGCTGCCGCCGACAAAAGCAACATCTGATGCCGCATAGAGCATTTTTAATTCACCCATCGTATCAACCAGATAGACATCAGTTTCTGAATAAACACTCTCACCCGTTGTGCGCATGACTACGTTAAGGCGCTGCTGTTCACACAGCTTTTTAACATCGGCAAAGCGTTCCGGATGTCTTGGCGCTATCACCAGTATTAATCCGGGGATTTTTTGCTTGATTTCTTTATAAACTTCCAGAAATATGGTTTCTTCGTCTTTATGAGTACTGGCAATCAACCATACAAATCGGCCTCCAAAAAAACCGGCCTTTATCTGCAAGCCCTGTTCAATTGTTGCCTGTGGATTTTCAATATCGAATTTCAAATTGCCTAATATTTTGACTTTCTCACTGTCAGCGCCAATAGCGATAAACCGGTTTGCATCTTCTTGTGTTTGTGTCGCAATAAGGTTTACTTGAGCTAAAGCAGGGTGAGTCAATAAAGGAATTTTTTGATAACCGCGAAATGATTTTTCCGACAGACGGGCGTTGATAATGTATAAGGGAATATTGTTTCTTCCACAACATGCAAAAAGATTGGGCCAAATTTCTGTTTCAACCATAACCGCAAGCTTGGGTTTAAAGCATTTCATAAACCTGTTTACTGCATCGGGTAAGTCATAAGGCAGGTAGACATGCGTTACCGTTTCCCGCATGACTGCCTTAACTCGAGCGGACCCGGTAGGCGTAGTAGTGGTAATTAACAGTTTGGCATCAGGGTGTCGCCTATGTATTGCCCGGACGAGGGGAAATATTGCTTCGGCCTCCCCTACGGAAACCGCATGAAACCAGATAACTCCCCGAGGAAATTTTTTATTAATGTATACAGCGAAACGTTCGAGCCATCGGCATCGATATTCCGGCGCTTTTATGCTACGCCAGAGCTGACGCAGAAGTATAAAAGGAATTAGCAGGTAAAAAAGGCAGGAATAAAAAGCGCGCATAGTAACGGCGCAAGGTTATAAAAAAGCCATTGCTTTAACCTTGCGCCTTTATTGATTATGCTTCAGCTGCAATTTTTATTGACAGTGTCACGATAACATCAGAGTGTAAATTGATGTCAATGGGGTAATCGCCAATTTGGCGAATTGCTCCATGAGGCAAGCGAATTTGCTGTTTTTCGATAGAAATACCTGCCGCTGTAATAGCTTCGGCAATATTATGCGTACCTACAGAACCAAACAATCTGCCTTCGTCACCCGCTTTGTGGGTAATGACAATTTCAAGTTTGCTCAATTCATTACCCAGCTTTTGAGCTGCGCTCAGCTTTTCGGCGGCTGCTTTTTCAAGTTCAGCACGACGCGCTTCAAACTCGGCAATTTTCTTAGCTGTTGCAGCAACAGCTTTACCTTGTGGAACAAGATAGTTTCTGCCGTAGCCTGATTTAATGGTGACTTTGTCACCCAGGTTACCCAAGTTTGCTATCTTTTCAAGAAGAATAACTTCCATCTTTTAATCCTCACCTTTCGGTTTTTAAACGGCTATTTATACGCCATCAGGCGTGTTGATTCGATTTTTTTTTCGTAAGTTCAACCACGGGTCGCTCAAACCCACCAAGGCAACAAGCAGCATGGAATGGGGTATCAAAAACAGGGTTATATAGAGCATCGGCACCATGTAGCGCCCCAGTTTCAATCCGGCAAATACAGTATGTAATACAGCTGTTCCACTCACTGTGTATAACACAAAAAGCAAGATGCTGACATTCCAGGCTACTTCCGAGATCAATCCCGTGCTTGCCAATGCAGTTACTACGACAGCGACCGTCCCTATTGACAGCCTCGGCTTGGTGGACAATGACAAAAACTCTTGCCTGAAACCGCCCGGATTATAGAGATTCGCCTGCCACCACCGGCCTAAAAACAAGCCAAACAACAAGCCAAATACTGAACCCGCAGCAACCACTCCGGTCATGTAATGCGCAAGAACATCAATGGTGTGTTTGACATCCGCAACGGGTGCGTCTGGCGGAACCATCTGCGAAAGAACGGCTTTCCACATAGCAGAAGGATCGGCAGCATAGAGGTAAAAACCTATAACGCCAAGCACGCCAATCAATATCGCAATTTCAATCGCCAAAGATAAATGGCGCCCTTCTCTTAATATGATTGAAATCAACCAGACCGGTAACCAAAGAACCATTACGTAAAGCAATGCGAACTGGTAATTACCTATTGCCAGAAAACCTAATAGCCCCGCCGCCACACTGGAACAGGCTAACACATATAAACCTTCGAACGCTCCCCGCCTCAGCGTAACAAGAGCAACGGCGGCTGAACTTACAACACTTACAGGGGGTAGCAATAGCGACAACAGTGCGAGAGAAGAAGCCACTAACATGGCCTGCATTCTACCTCGCATAATGTACGCCGCTAAAAAATTCACAACCCCCGTCCTAAGTTATTTGTGTGCGTCGCAGAACGGCAGTAATGCAATAAAACGGGCGCGTTTTATTGCAACACATAACTGTCTTTGATACTTGGCGCTGGTTCCTGTGATCCGACTAGGAACAATTTTGCCGGTTTCAGTAATATAATCACTCAATAAATCCAGATCCTTGTAATCGATCTGTGTGCCGCCTTCCGCGCTGAACCGGCAGAATTTTTTGCGTCTGATGTTACGTGCCATAATAATTTCCTTAAATCCAATAAGTTAAAAGCGTTATTCAGGAATGATTTCGTCAGCATCAAAATCGACATCGTCTAAATCAATTTCGTCTAAATCAATTTCGTCGCCGATGACGCCTGTTGCCGGCACCACAACCGCTTCTCTGGCGGCTGCATCTTTGGCTCTGGATTCAGCTGCTTTATTTTCTTCCGCAGTTGATGTGGCGATAGCGGAGGGTCCTGTTATGGCCATTTTTTGCAATAAAGTCATGCTGCGCAAAATAGCATCGTTGAAGCGGAAGCCAGTTTCTAATTCTTCCAATGTTGCCTGATCACACTCAACATTCATCAGCACATAATGCGCTTTATGAATTTTTTTAATTGGATAAGCCAAATGTCTACGACCCCAGTCTTCCAAACGATGAATAGTACCGGATGCTGCTTCGATAGTTGACCGGTAACGTTCAATCATCGCCGGAACCTGAGCGCTTTGGTCAGGATGGACTAAAAAGACAATTTCATAATGTCGCATTTTTTTTCCTTTCGGGTTAAGCCTTCCTTCTCTGTCTTAAAAAGAAGGTAAAGCAAGGAGGAGCAATACGCCCCGTAGAACCGCGCATTATAAAGCCATTTCCTGTTATTTGAAAATACTATTGTTGGAAATCCGGAAAAACAAGCCAGTCCGGACAATGCCGAAAATACTTCAAGATTATCCATGCTGTAGATCGTTACCCAGAGAAACGGCTTCCCGTATTGCAGTTTTCGATTTAGTTAGTTGTCTTTTGTGGACGGATGGAATGCAACACGACTCAAATATAAAGCGATGCCATGCGCCGCCAATAATATCCGCTATGCGCCCTATCGTCCCAAAGCACTAACTGGTGATTTATGTTTTTTTGCCGCAATATGGAACTTAACTGTTCATTATTCTGCAAAAACGGATCTTCTTTACCAATGACCAGAGTAATCTCGATTTCCCTTAATTTGTTCAGGCGCCAGGAGCATTCCAGATTAGGCAAAAAATGTATGGGGGTATGAAAATAAATATCTTCATTATAAAAACCATCGAAAAGATCTTTAAAAAACTCTACATTGAGGGTGAGATCATAACGCCCGGAAAATGCGACCAGCTTTTTAAAAAATTGAGGGTAGCGAAATGCAATATTGGCCGCATGAAATGCGCCAAGGCTTAAGCCATGAGAAATAACACATTCATGCTGATTCCTGCCTTGCATAAAAGGCAACACTTCGTTCAAGATATATTCTTCATAATCTATATGGCGCTGAATACGCCCGCTGGGATGAGCCCATTCACAATAAAAACTTTCAGTATCAATTCCATCGATACAATAAAGCTGTAACCAGCCTTGCTCTATCTTGTACTTTAAGGATTCTACTATGCCTAATTTTTCGTACTCGTAAAACCGCCCAAAGCGGGAAGGAAAAACCAATACTTTTGCACCGGCATGACCAAACACAAGTAATTCCATATCGCGCTGTAATCGATCGCTCCACCACTTGTGATACTCACGATTCATCCAGATCTCCAGTATACATGTCAGTTAATTGTTCGCCAAGGGGAGCAAAAAAGGCATCGAGCTGCTTTATCAGTCCGGACTCTTGCTGCACCTGTTTTGGGTAGATGCAATGCCCGGCTTCCAGAATAAAAAGCTGTTTTTCCCGGGGCAATGCGTTGTATATTGCAAACTGCCCGGGAGGAGCGACACAAGGATCAAACAGTGCGCACGCACAATGTATGGGCATGTTAATCCGCTTTGCCGCCAAGGCCGCATCGTAATATCTCAACACTTTTAGGGTCTGTTTTTTATGAGCTCTATAGTACCGCTGTACGCTCTGTCCGCTGCCATTGGTTGCAAGTTTTAAGCGTAAAGGCTGGTTGCCGAAGGTGGGCATATTGAAATGGCCTTTGCTGATACGCGCCTCCCACGCCAGCGCCAAAGCGCCAATTCCCCCGCCAAAGCTAATACCCAGATAGCCTAAATGTCCTGCCAAGCGCGGAAACAGGGACAGCATGGCGCTCACCGCCAGCCACACATCTTCAACACAGCCGCCCAGAATATAACGATCCCTCTGGTCAATGTCGTGCAGCACATGCCAACAAGGTTCGGTAGAAATGGGCGGCCGTGAACTGAGAGCTAAGCCGCGAAAACAGGGAAACAACAAGGCCGCGTCTTTAAAGGGCTGATGAAAATCAGGCCCATCGCGCCCGCCATAGCCGTGCCCGACAATAAAGCCGCGCTTTATCTCTCCGGAAACCGGCAACAATAACCAGCCCCGGATAGGAAAATTACCGGTGGAGGTGTAACTTATTTCGAATACCTGCCAGCCCATGCTATTTTCAAGTAATATCCTTGTTTGCGGGCGAGGATCAATGGTTAATGACTTTTGATAGCGCTTTTGCCAAAAGGAATCAAAATCCACCGGTTCTTTCGGAGTCTTGACCGCAAGCAATTGCTTAAGCGAATATCCATAAGTTGGATCAAAATCATATTTAATTGTCTCTATGATACTTTTATCGTCATCTGGCATTGATGCAATCCTCAAAACGCCGCACTTTATAACATGGAAATTATTACAGAATTATTTATACATAGAGCCAAAACGATCAATCAACAATCAAGAGTAGCGCAACTTATGGTTACAAAACTTCAGCGCAAGGTGGCATTAAAAACATTCCGCCGATGCCTCGGCGAACAAATTTGCCTGGTAGCGTGAGCATTATTGAGCAAAGAAACCAGGTATATCCCGAAAGGTAAAGCGGCATAAGTCCGCCGGCAAGCTTTCAAACTTAAGCCGGTTGAAAGACTGGTGCGGAACCCATAACAATTAACCCATCTTCGTGACTCCAGTCGCCCTAAGTTATTGATTTTTGGTTACCGGCGGTTTTCATTTCGAAAAAACCCTTTAAAATCAATGCTCATTTTTCGCTCTCTCTTGTAGTGCCATCCATTTAGGTTTGCATCTTGATTTTTTCCGGAATAGCGCCCATGCTAGAGCCATGTATATTCGAAGAACCAAAACCAAAACAGCGGATCATGGCGAAGATTCCTATACCTATCGGATCGTTGAATCCGTGCGTGAGGGAACACAAGTCAAGCAACGTACGCTACTCAATCTAGGCAAAGACTTTGCCATTGAGCCCGCGCACTGGCCCTTGCTTGCGGCCAGAATTGAACAGCTTCTGCAAGGCTCAGCGCCGCGCCAAGACGAGTTGTTTCATTTAGAGGATGATGCCGGTCAACTTCTGGAGGCCGCCGCCGTGCGCTATAGCGACCTCATCATCGCGAAACTGGCGCAACCGGTGGCGGCAGCGACGCCCGGGCAGGATTATCATAGTGTCGGCATTAATCATATCGAAGCCCATCAAGCCCGCAGCATCGGCGGGGAAACGTTGGCGTTGCATGCGGTCATGCAGTTGCAGCTGGATCAGAAGCTTGCCGCACTGGGCTTTAACAAAATCGATGCCGCGGCGGCATTGGGCAGCATCATAGGGCGCATGATTTCACCCGGCAGCGAACTGCAGACCCATGACTGGCTGCAAGCACGTACCGGCCTGGGTGAACTGCTTGATCATGACTACGGCAGCACCAGTCTGACGCGCCTGTACACCATCAGCGATAAGTTGCTCAAACACCAGTCGGCGCTGGAAACTTTTCTGGGTGCTCAGGAGCAGACCTTATTCGATTTAAACCGGAGCATCGTCTTGTACGACTTGACCAACACCTATTTTGAAGGCCAGTGCGCCCAAAACCCCAAGGCCCGGTTCGGCCGCTCCAAAGAAAAACGCCGTGATTGCCCATTGGTGACCTTAGGTCTGGTTCTGGATGGCAATGGCTTCCCGCTCAGCAGCCAGGTCTTTCCAGGCAACGCCAGCGAGCCCGCCACGTTGGCGCTGATGCTGGACGGTCTGCAGGGGAAAAATCCATTAGCCGGAGAAAAACCGGTCATTATCATGGATGCCGGCATTGCCAGCGCTGACAATCTCGCCTGGTTAAGCGCGCGCGGTTATCTTTACCTGGTGGTCAGCCGGGAACGCTACCTACAAGATCCCAGAGACCAGGATAATGCCGTACTGGTTAGGGAAACCGGACAGAGCAAAGTCAGCGTTTACCGCACAATCGATGCAGAAACCGGGGAAACCCGGCTCTATTGCCACTCCGATCAAAAAGCCAAAAAAGAACAGGCCATCCGCAACCGCTTCCACGTTCGTCTGGAAGAGGGGCTCGACAAGCTCCATGCCGGTTTGGACAAAAAAGGCACGATCAAAAACTACGCGAAAATACTCGAACGCATTGGCCGGCTGCGCGAAAAAAACAGCCGCGTCGCGCAAGACTACCGCATTGAAGTCATTGCTGATGACGCGAAAAACAACGCCATCCGTATTGAATGGCAGCGTGAACCCAAAAGTGAACAAAAAGACCGGCACTGCGGAGTTTACTGCCTGAGAACCACTACTCCGGACTGGTCGGAAGAACAATTGTGGTCAACCTATATCATGCTGACCGAGATCGAAGCCACGTTCAGAAGCTTGAAAACCGACCTCGGCTTACGTCCAGTTTTCCACCATAAAGAAGAACGCGTCACCGGACACTTGTTCATTACTTTAATGGCCTACCATCTGGTGCATACCCTGCGCTATCAACTCAAGCAGCAGGGTATCCATTTAAGCTGGGACAGCATACGCAACATTATGTCGACCCAACAACGCCTCACGATTACCTTGCCGACAGAGGATAATAAGACCATTCACCTGCGCACAACAACCCAAGCCGAAACACGCCAAAAACAACTATACGCAGCCTTAAGTATCAAACCTGACCTGATAGGTAAATGTAAGACGATTATTGATAAGAAAAAATATGTAGTGCCATTTGAGATAAATTAAAATTTTAACTTATTGAAATAACAAGAAATTATCAGTAGAATTCACGAAGATGGGTTAAGGCATTTATCCCTTTTCTTCCCAAGTCATACACCAGAAATGATTATACTTCATGCGAAAATTAGCATGATTGGACTATCGTGGATTAATCAATACAACGTCCTCAGCGGAAAAACCAATACTCCCCAGAGAAGAATTTTTAAACCCAAACGTAAATTGATTGGCATAGAAATCAGCTTCAAATATCAACTTAAGTTCGAGAACTCCATTAATAGTAAACCCTGAAAGACTGCTGTATTTGTTCAAACTCATAGAGATATGGCTGCGCTACCTGGTGATTATTAACCACCACAACCAGATCGTGAGAAAAAACAGAGGTGTTATACCAGTTAAAACTGCCTTCTATAACAATTGAATCGTCAATGACACAATATTTGGAATGAATGGGCGAATAAGGGACGGGGTGATCGTCTTGCCCATACACCAAGCCTACCGGTATGCCGGCATTTTTTAGCCGCTGCACGGCAGGCAACAATGGCCGATTGAGTTCATCCGCCATCGATCGCTCCACGCCAACCCGCCCCTGCCTGGCTAAATGTCCATTAAAAAGAATATGCACATAAACCCCGCGATCCTGAGCGTGAATCAAGGCGTCGACCACGCTGTCATGATGATCACCCAACAGGTCTCCCATTAAAAACAGACAAAGCTTGATCGAATGCCTAGCATGGTGAATTTCGGCCAGGATGGCGTGATGGGGACGGTAGGGCTTCCCGTTGAGCATCATGTGTCTGCCGAAGGTATAGAGCAAATTGAACTGGCTTAAGGGGTTAATGCCATATTTCTGATTCACGCCGCCGCGTTGACTCTGGAAAATATTATCAAGCAGACGGCATATACCCTTGGAATGAAAGGTCATCCCTGATTCCCAATTAGCCCACCAGCGGTCGAAGGTGATGTTGAATGAACCCAGTATGGAGTCCTCATCGTTAAAAATAACAAATTTGGTATGCATATCCGGCTCAACTTCAATGAGGTGATGCTTGGGACTGCAAAAAACGCCTATCAATTCAACTCTGGCATGCTTCAAACGGGCATAGTTCTGGCTGTTGGTGAGGGTCATCTTTCGCCAGTCCACAATACACTGAACCAAAACGCCCTGATGGCTGGCATGAATCAAATGAGAAATAAAATCCGCATCATCAATACAATCGACACTGACTTTGATGGTACAAAGCCGGCCAGGATTTGCCCATTTGCTGTGAATGACCTTATCTATATGATCATGGATAAAACGTTTGGGATGATAAGGATGGTAAAGCTGACCTTTGGTAAACTTGGGAGTCAGATTTAAAGATTCTAAATGTTGATTATACCAGTCTACGTCACTCTGTAATTCGGCGGCATTCAGTTCATAGGTACGATAAGCGTTAGCGGTTGACCATTCTCCGGTGATCTTTCGATACTGCGGGTGACCATCTCTCGCTTGATGGCTGTCCATGAAAATGTAATCATTTTGAGAGGGAATGGAATGCTCATCAAGATGAATAATGAAAGAAAACTTGATGCAGTTAACCGGACCAAGGTTATTGGAAAACGGTAGCACATAAAAGTCGCGAGTGCTGCGCTTGTGGCGATCCCACTGGATATCAAAGGCATCGGTATCAACTATGTACTTTTCGCATAATCCATGATCCCGATACACTTTAAGAATAACTTTTACATTAGCCTGAATTCCGAAGAACACATCAAATTCTATTTTCCCCCAGCGGATATCAAATTTATCATTATAATCATTGACTCTTTGAAAATAGCCGCCCAAATGCCCATGAACGGGCATGGCAAAGTATTCTGCTACTTGCATATCATTCCCTTGTAGAAATTTAAGCTTTTCATGTTATTTTTTCATCTTTTTAACGATGGTTTTGACGGTTCAGTGCAACTATCGGCTGTCCTTCCTTACTTTGGCTCAAATGACATAAGATAACCGCAGTGATCCGAGACCCTGCCATAATCTTCTTCTGTAAACAGAACCCTTCCTGAAACAATGGATAAAGCACTCGCCTTGTCCATAAAAATATAATCAATGCGATAATCATCGGCAACAAAATCATGCCAATGGGGGTCATTCACTTTAAAAATTTTTTCGAATACGCCCTGGGCGCTGACCGATAAAAACTGGTCTTCATATTCATTGGATTTTACCACCAGATTGTAGCCTTCCGACCCTGGCGCTATATTAAAATCGCCGCACAACATTGTCCCGCTAACATCTGCTGCCTGGTTATCAGAAGCCCAGCCGCACAGTCTTTTAAACTGCTCGGAAAAGCCGTCCGCCCACCAACTTAGATGCGCTGAAAAAAAATTGATTAACCCTATGCAGGGAACATGCACTTGCGCCATGACGACTTTTCTGGAATGAATACTGAAGGCGCTATGGCTGTTCGAAACATATTTTGATTCCCGTTTTAACATCGGGTATCTGCTCAAGACAGCAACGCCTTCCCGGTATTTTTCAAAACCCAGATGCGACCAATCCGTATAAAGATGGTAAGGCGGATTAAGACGATCATTAATTATTTTCGCCGAATTTGTTTCCCAATCCCCATGCCCATCGTTCCAAAGTTCCGCGACTTCCTGAAGACAGACGATATCGACATCCAACTCGTTAATCGCTTTAGCTATTTGTGAAAATTTGTAATCCTGATTATCCTCCTGATAACAATGCAGATTAAGAATCATGACTTTTAACGGATCATGACTAAGCGAGTAATTCTTACCATAATTATTATCCCATAAAACCTGATCAGGACACTCACAGGAAATAGTGTATTGCAACCGAAAAACGCCATCTATTTTAAGCAATCCTTGCCAAATCTGAACACCATATTGATTTGGATTCCGGGCATGGCTGCGAGATTTTTCATCCCAATAGTTTCTTTTAAAATGACAAGGGGCTTTATTCGTGTGCTTCCAATTGTCTGTTGTCCAGTGAACAGTAACTTTTTTAGCATGAACAGACTGTTTTACCGATACTGTGACAGGAACGTATTTCTGTCCATCGTGTAATCTGCTCTCAAAGCCGATATTCAACACTGGTTGACTGGTTACTACTTTAATTCCGGAGTCTGCCTGGCTGGAATAATTTAAGCCGTATTTGTTGTCCCAATATTCCCTGCCCTGTGTTTGATAACGCAATGCAAACTTGATATTGCCCGGCAGTGATTGATCCGCTGATAAATTAACTGACATTTGAGCCTGCCAGTACTCTTTATTATGTCCAGGATTACTGTGATAGGTTGCCGGAAGCGTGTGCCACTGGTCATCCTCGCCAGCCCACAGAACAGCAATTTTCTTGTCATGATACAGATTTTCCACCAGCATAAAAAAAGACAGTTCCTGGTGAAGAACCCGTTTTTTTCTGGTTATTACATTTTCTACATACAGCAGACCGATTTCATTCATCCGTTGTCTCCATCATTAGAAATACGCATATCGCCTTCAGTTGCGCCGGAAAACGATGTGAGTATTTCCATCGGACGGTTTCCCGTGAAGAATATCTCCGGAGTGCGGGTCATTCTGTCCATTTTTACCTTGGAAAAAAGATTACATAGGCTGCAATGCGTACTTTTTAAACCTCGAAAATAAACAAAATTCGCGCACCATTCGGCGGTATTCATTCTTTGAATTCGCCTTTAAGGCTTTCATATAACGCCATATACTGCTCAGCGCTGCGCTGCCAGGAGAAATCTTTACTCATGGCATTAATCTGCATTCTCTTCCAGATATCCGGATAACTGTATAAAAACAGGGTGCGTTTGATCGCTTCCAGCAAAGAACCCGCACTGGCTTCGGAAAACACAATACCGCTTGCGGTATGCCGGGCCAATGTTTCAGGCAAGGCATCAGTGACAGTATCCGCCAGTCCCCCGGTTTTTCTGACTATAGGAATAGTGCCGTAACGCTGACTATACATTTGATTTAAACCGCAGGGTTCAAATCGCGATGGCATCAGGAAAATGTCTGCGCCCGCCTCAATAAGATGAGCCAGCGCTTCATCATAGCCGATGTTTATCGCTATTTTTTCGGGATACAACTGAGCCATTTTTTGCAGCTGTTTTTCAAAGTCCTTGTCGCCACTGCCAAGCAATACAAATTGCAGGTCCATAGTAATTAGCTCTGGAAGACATTCTAAAATCAGGTCTATGCCTTTTTGCTCTACCAGTCGTCCTATCAGTCCGAAGAGCGGAACCAGATCATTAGCCGGAAGCCCTAATCTCTTTTGTAATTCAGATTTGTTGGCCGGCTTTTTATTGAGCGTCGCGGCCGTATAGCGCTGGGCAATATAAGGATCTTTCTCAGGATTCCATTGATCGGTATCAATGCCGTTTATGATGCCGCCTAAAAATTCCTTTCTATGATCCAGTAATCCTTCAAGACCATAACCAAACTCCGGGGTTTGAATTTCCAAGGCATAGGTCGGGCTCACAGTTGTAATGTAATCCGCAAAAATCAGGCCGCCTTTAATGAAGGACAACATCTCATGAAATTCCAGTCCATCCGGGTTCCATAACCTGCCCGGTATGTTTAATGCGGCTGCCGTACTGCTTGGGAATAAACCCTGATAGGCCATATTATGGATAGTAAAAACGGTCGAGGGCCGTTCTTGCTCAAGCGTTAAAAAGGCCGGAACCATGCCGGTTTGCCAGTCGTTACAGTGGACTATATCGGGTTTCCAGTGCTGATGCACCCTATCCATGGCCGCCTCGACAGCGACGCGGCAAAATAACGCAAACCGTTCCGCATTGATGGGCCAAGGTACACCCTGTTCATCGACATAGGGGTTGCCCGGATAGTTGTAGTAGACTGGATAATCAACAAGCCAGACAACAACGTGGCTATCCGGCATATGTGTTTCAAGTATATTCACGTTCCGGTTATCAACACGTATGGTACAAAGAAAACGGATATCCCCGGTGGTTTTTAGCGCTTGATAATTGGGAATAATCAGTTTTATATCATTGGATAATTCAGCTAATGCTTTAGGCAGGCTACCGCAAACATCCGCAAGGCCTCCGGTTTTAATCAGAGGGTGTGCTTCACTGGTAACAAAAAGTATTTTTTTCATATAATTCTTATGCGATCAATTATAAGCCTCAGGGAACGCTTATTGCGCGCGCCCTGTGAACAGCATCTTTTCGCTTAGCGCGTTTGCCGGCATATTATAATTTCAGGATCAAAGCTCCCAAAGGCGGCAAGGTCAGACTAATGGAGTGAGGATGATTCATCCATGGCGTTGGTTCTGATTGAATCGCACTATTTCCCATGTTACTGCCGTCATAGTATTTGGAATCAGAATTAAAAATCTCGTAATAGGCGCCGGCCTCGGGCACGCCGAGCCGGTAATTCTCCCTGGGCACGGGGGTGAAATTGAGCACAATTATTAACTCTTCATATTTGTTTTTACGCCGGTAACTGATAATGGATTGTTGCACATCGTGACAATCGATCCATTCAAAACCATGATGATCGAAATCATGCGTGAATAAAGCCGGATGCTTTTTTAACAGATGATTCAAATCCTTGACTAGTGTTTGCACGCCTTTATGATGCGGATAATCGAGTACGTACCAGTCCAATTCCTTGTTTGAACTCCATTCAGTGCCTTGCCCGAACTCACAACCCATAAACAACAGTTTCTTGCCCGGATATGTGTACATGAAAGTATATAATAGCCGTAAATTGGCAAAGCGTTGCCATTCATCCCCCGGCATTCTGTTAATCAGGGAGCCTTTCCCATGCACTACTTCATCATGGGAAAAAGGCAGGGTGAAGTTTTCGGTAAAGGCATAGAGCATCCCGAATGTGAGCTGGTCATGATGGTATTTGCGGTGTATGGGCTCCTCGCTCATGTAGGCCAGTATGTCATGCATCCAACCCATATTCCATTTCATCGAAAAACCCAAACCGCCGGTCCATGTCGGACGAGTCACCTGTGGCCAGGCAGTGGATTCTTCAGCCATCATGACAGTGCCAGGATGCAAATCGTGGGTGACAGTATTGAGTTCTCTGAAAAAATCAATGGCCTCAAGATTCTCGTTGCCGCCATACATATTCGGGATCCAGTCATTTTCTTCACGGGAATAATCGAGATAAAGCATGGAAGCCACGGCATCTACTCTTAAACCATCAAGATGAAACTCTTCCAGCCAGAATAGCGCGCTGGAAAGTAAAAAGTTTTTAACTTCATTACGGCCATAGTTATAGATCAGCGTTCCCCAGTCACGGTGTTCGCCTTTACGGGGGTCTTCATGCTCATACAGGGCGCTGCCGTCAAATCTCGCCAAGGCAAACGCATCTTTAGGAAAATGCGCGGGCACCCAATCGAGAATAATACCGATGTCATTTTGGTGACAAGTATCAACAAAATAACGGAAATCATCAGGTTTGCCGTGACGGCTGGTTGGAGCGAAATAGCCTGTGGTTTGATAACCCCATGAGCCATCAAACGGATGCTCGGTTACAGGTAACAGTTCAATATGGGTAAAACCCATCTGTTTAACATAGTCAACAAGTTCGACCGCCAGCTCCCGGTAAGTGAGAAAATTACCCTGACTATTCCTTCTCCAGGAGCCCAGATGAACTTCATAAATAGCCATCGGTTCATGCAGCCAATCGTGTTTGGCGCGCTGCATCATCCAGCGGGTGTCCTGCCATACATAAGTTTTTTCCTTGATGACAATTGACGATGTGTTTGGCCGGAACTCAAATTCCTGTCCATAAGGATCGGTCTTTAATAGTAACTCGTTGGTATACCGGTTTAATATTTCAAATTTGTATAAACAGCCTTCCTTTAGACCAGGGATGAAAATTTCCCAAATTCCGCTGCCGCCGAGACTACGCATAGGGTTGCAACGGCCATCCCAGCGGTTAAAGTCTCCCACCAAGCTGACCCGGCCGGCGTTTGGCGCCCATACAGAAAATAAAACACCATCAATACCATCGACGGTATGCAGATGGCCGCCCAGTTTCTGGTAAATATGCCAGTGCTTACCTTCTCCGAATAAATGCTGGTCAAATGGTGGGAATTGGGTTCCAAAATCATAAGGATCATAGTTCTCATGAGGATAGCCGTTTTTATCTATCCAGTTTAATTTGTAGTGTTGCGGCAATTCCCCTTCTTTGGCGTAATATTCAAAAAAGTCAGTGCCGGTTATCCGGTTAAGAACTGGACCGTCATTGGCAAGCCGGACCGTTTCTGCGTAGGGCAGATAAACTTTAATCTGAATTTGATTATTCTTGGAATGGCGGCCCAAAACTGAAAAGGGATCATGATGCTTCGCTTCCATAATTTTTATCGAATCGGGATCCAGTTTGTTTTCTACTTTTTTCGCTGCTATGGTTTTTGCGGGCTCAGGGGCAACTATTTTTTTTGCAGGTTCTGGGACCGCTATGTTTTTTGTTGGCTCAGAGACCGGCGCTTTTACTGCTGCATTTTCTTTTTGAGGTTTTATAGCTTCTACAGTCACCGTTTCTGTTTTCGGTTTCTCGCTTTTCCTGGTATTTGACTCCATCGGGCTAGATGCTGTTTTTTCTTCTATATTTTTTGCGGGCTTAGAGCCGGAGGTGTTCGTTTCCGGTTTTGCAGCACTGGTTTTATTAGCATCAGAGTCAAGTGTGTTATTAGAACGCTTTTTCACTTTGAATGGCCTCGTTGTAGTAGTAGAATGGACGTTTGGTCAATCTTACCAAAATAACCAACGGTTGTAATATCTATATCAACATGGAGATGAAAAATGTCAACATCAAGCAATCATAAGCATGATCACAATGTCGGTCATTTAACTCGCAATACCATTGCTTTAATACTAGCGGGCGGCCGTGGTTCGCGGTTGATGAACATGACTGATTGGCGCGCCAAACCGGCCGTCCCCTTCGGCGGCAAGTTTCGCATTATTGATTTTCCATTATCCAATTGCGTGAATTCCGGCATACGCAAGATAGGTATTTTGACACAATACAAGGCGGATTCACTCATTCGGCATATTCAGCAAGGATGGGGGTTTTTGCGTGGTGAATTTGGTGAATATGTTGATTTAATGCCCGCCCAACAAAGGCACGATGAAGATTCCTGGTATAAAGGGACCGCTGATGCTATTTTCCAGAACATCGATATTCTCCGCAGCCGCCATCCTGAACACATTCTGGTGCTGGCCGGTGATCACATCTACAAAATGGATTATGGTGCCATGCTGGCGGACCATGTTGAAAAGAATGCAGATTTAACGATTGGCTGTTTGGAAGTATCATTGGAAGAAGCGTCGGCCTTCGGCGTGATCGATATTGATTCCGATCGGCGCGTTAGAGCCTTTGTTGAGAAACCGGCAAATCCTCCGGTTATGCCGGGAAGAACCAATACTGCTTTGGCATCCATGGGCATTTATATCTTTAATGCTCCTTTTTTATTTGAACAGCTGCTTAAAGATGCCGACACCAAAAAATCCTCGAATGATTTCGGTAAAGATATTATTCCTGCCGTCATTGATAAATACCTAGTCAATGCTTATCCATTTTTGGATTTGCAAACCGGTGATCAAAGCTACTGGCGCGATGTGGGTACAATAGATGCTTACTGGGCGGCCAATATGGAATTGATTGGTGTAAACCCCGGCATGAATTTATACGATGACAGCTGGCCGATATGGACAAATCAGGAACAAACGCCGCCGGCCAAATTTGTTTTTGATGATGATGACAGGCGAGGACTAGCAGTTGACTCAATGGTTTCAGGAGGCTGTGTGATTTCCGGAGCAACAGTCAGGCATTCCTTGTTATTTTCAAATGTCCGTGTCAACTCATTCACTACTGTTCAAGATTCTATTGTTTTGCCTCAGGTTAATATTGCCCGTCATTGCCGCATTACCAAAGCGATTATAGAAAAAAGCTGCGATGTCCCGGAAGGCACCATCATCGGCGAGGACAGAGCGGAAGACGAAAAAAGATTTTATGTCAGCGAAGGCGGCGTCGTGGTGGTGACTCCTGAAATGCTGGGACAAAGATTGCACTATGTCCGGTAAACAGCTCTCCCGGGATGGGTGTCGTTCACATTTTACCCATCCTGGTTAAACCTAAAGTCTATTTCGACAAATTACGTGAGCAAACCCCTAGTTTTAATTTTCCAAGCCTACAAAAGGCTGTAATTGGCGAGAAAAAATGCCCGACAAAAAAAAGTTAAAATTGGTCTTGTGCTGGCACATGCATCAACCGGAATATAGGGATTTACAAACCGGAGAGTTTAAATTGCCCTGGACATATCTTCATGTCATTAAGGACTACATTGACATGGTTGCTCACCTGGAAGCGTCGCCCGAAGCTAAAGCGGTTGTCAATTTTGCACCCATTTTACTGGAACAAATTGAAGAATACGCCAATCAGGTCAATGGTTATTTACGACTTGGCAATTCAATCTCGGATCCTTTGCTGGCTGCTCTGATTGCTCCAACTATTCCTGAAGATGCCGAAGATCGTTGGCAGCTGGTTAAAGACTGTCTGCGTGCCAATAGAGACAGACAAATCAACCGCTATCCGGCCTTCAAAAAACTGGCTGAAATGACAGAGTGGCTTGAACAGCATTACGAATCACTGAGTTATGTCAATGCCCAGTTTTATTATGATATATTGGTCTGGTATCATCTGGCCTGGATGGGAGAAACAGTTAAATTAACCGATAGCCGGGTAAAGCACTTAATTGAAAAAGGTTCTGGTTATAGTTTGCACAATCGAGTTGAAATCGTGCAAATTATTGGAGAACTGCTGGCAAATGTGCTCCGCCGCTATAAGGTGTTAGCCAGAAAAGGGCAGATCGAGCTTTCGGTAACGCCTTATGCCCATCCCATTATACCGCTGTTGCTGGACTTTAAATCCGCGCACGAAGCAATGCCGGACGCGCCTTTGCCGGATTTGGATGTTTATCCGGGCGGAGAAGAACGGGTGAGATGGCACCTTGAAAAAGCAGTGCAAACCTTTAAGCGTTTTTTTGGCTCTAAACCAAAAGGATGCTGGCCGTCAGAGGGTAGTATCAGCGGCCAGACGCTGGAGATACTGAGTGATTTCGGCTTTCATTGGACTGCAAGTGGCGGCTCCGTTCTGCAAAACAGTTTAAATCAGCCTGAAAATATGGAACCATCAGGAATACACCATCCCTTTAAACTAAAAAATACAAAAATTGCCTGCTTTTTCCGGGATGACGGCTTATCAGACCTTATAGGTTTTGAATATTCAAAGTGGCACGCAAATGATGCGATTAGTGATTTGATTCATCATCTGGAAAATATTGCAGCTCACGAACCCGGCAATAAAGTGGTTTCAATTATCATGGATGGCGAAAACGCCTGGGAATATTTCCCGGATAACGGCTATCATTTTCTAAGCGCCTTATATAGCCGGTTAGCTAGTCATCCGGGAATTGAATTGACCACTTTCTCGGACTGTCTGAAAAGCAAAGCCGTTGTTAAACCCTTATCCAGATTGGTTTCAGGCAGTTGGGTTTACGGGACATTCTCAACCTGGATAGGGTCTCCGGACAAAAATCGTGGCTGGGATATGTTGGGCGATGTAAAATATGCGTTCGATAAAGCCTTGGCGGCCAACCGGTTAACCGACAAACAAATTCAGCATGCTGAGTTTCAGCTTGCTGTGTGTGAAGGTTCCGACTGGTTCTGGTGGTTTGGCGATTATAATCCGGGCGAAGCGGTCAGCAGCTTTGAGAAACAATTCCGGCTTAATTTGGCTAATCTGTATCGATTATTAGGCGAAGAGCCACCAGCTTATCTGGCACTGTCATTTACCCAAGGTTCTGGTGATCCAGCCATGGGCGGAGCAATGCGGCCAGGCGTAGAACACTAACTAGAGATCACTACGAGTGAATAACCTTTTAAACAAACGCCGCGCAGGCGTCCTGCTGCATATCACCTCGCTGCCGGGTACGAGCGAGCGAGGCGAGTTAGGTCAAGAAGCCTATAATTTTGTCAATTTTCTTCATGATTCCGGGGTTAGCGTATGGCAAACATTGCCATTAGGCATGCCCCATAGGGATGGTTCTCCTTATCAATGTTTATCCGCTCATGCCGGCAATCCTGACTTGATTGATATTGACGGGCTAGTGAAACTGGGCTGGTTACAATTATCCGAGCAGTGCGAAGAATGCCGGAAAACACCGGAGGGCTACAAAAGCTGTTTGCTGGCAAAAGCTTATCATGGATTTTTAGAACGCGCTGAACGCCGGGATTGGGACGAATTTGCACATTTTTGTCAGGAAAAGGCATTTTGGCTCGATGATTTTACGTTATTTATAGCCCTTAGAAACGTATTTAATCAACAATGCTGGAACCAATGGCCTGAGCCTTTCAAGGAAAGGGATCCAAAATCACTCAGGGAAGCGCGACACCGGTTATCAACGGCAATAGAAGAGATTAAATTCGAGCAATATGTCTTTTTCCGGCAATGGATGGCATTAAAAGCTTATGCCAATGAGCATGGCGTGCTGTTGTTTGGCGACATTCCTATTTTTGTATCTTATGACAGCTCTGATGTCTGGGCCAACCGGAAGGTTTTTAAACTCGATGAATCAGGGGAGATGTTAGTAGTCGCGGGCGTGCCGCCTGATTATTTTTCCGCAACCGGTCAGCGCTGGGGCAACCCGCATTATGATTGGAATTATCTGAAGAACACCTGGTTTAATTGGTGGATTGAACGGATGCAAACCCAGCTTGAACAGTTTGACATTCTCCGTATCGATCATTTTCGCGGACTGGAGGCGGCGTGGGAAATACCAGCCGATGAGCCTACCGCCCAGAATGGCCAATGGGTTAAAGCCCCGGGAAAAGCCTTATTGAAGGCAATAAAAGCAAAACTAGGTTCGATTCCCCTGGTGGCTGAAGATCTCGGAATAATTACCGATGAAGTTGAAGCATTAAGAGATGAATTCAATTTACCCGGCATGAAGATTTTACAGTTTGCCTTTGGCAGCGGACCTGAAAATCCTTATTTACCTGACCATTACGAAAGGAACTGTGTTGTTTATACAGGCACTCATGATAACAATACGACTTTAGGCTGGACGCACGCTCTCAATGACTATGAGAGAAACCACGCGTGCGAATATCTGGGTAATCCGTCAATTCCACTGCATTGCGCGCTCATTCAATCCGCATTGAGATCGGTAGCCAATCTTGCCGTTATCCCGATGCAGGATATTCTTGAACTGGGTTCCGAAGCCCGGATGAACACACCGGGCACTACAGTAGGCAACTGGAAGTGGCGTTTTCAGTGGGATCAACTGCCGCATGAACGAGCCAGCCGTTTTGCGCATCTGGTATCGCTATATAGCCGGAATTGATTTAAGAGCAGGTTCAAGGTATGCTTTTTAGAAACTTCGAACCTGTTTTATTCAATCATCATCAGACGCAACTTCTTTCGTAAGCGGTAATAAAGGAATATTGTAACTCGCTATTATGGCGTGAATTTTCTTTGCATTGGTCGCAATCAACTTGTCAAGCTCGGCTTTTCTTGTCTTGTCGCCATTCCGGACCCCCATCGCCATGGCAAAATCAAACTTTATTCCCGGCGTTGATTTCATCGGAATCATGTTATAGCTGTTCTTTGGACTCTGTGCAGTCACGTATGCCGCCATTGGCCCCCACAATATAACCATATCAATTTTCCTGGCTTTAAAATCCTTACCTATCTGCATAGCCACATTATTCTCACTATCGCCGGACATCGATTGATAAGGAATGCCTTGATCGAGCAAACCATTTTGTTGCAGCCAGGCAGTTCCAGGGCCGCGATCGAACATGGCAATCTTTAAAGCTTCCTGTCTTTGCAAAGGCAACCCGGTTAGTTGATTTGCGTCCTTAATATCATCCCAACCGCGCCCTTTTGCAATCAACAGCACATAAGTCGACTTATAATAAGGAACAGTGGTTAAAGTCAAATCATAACCCGCCGGAACCCCCATCACTATGTCGCACTTATACTTGTCACTATCAGCATCCCATTCATTTACCGGCGCTGTCAGGGTATTGCGAATAAAGCCAATCCGCTGCGCAAACCAGGTGTACTCAAGTTTTTGCCCCAGCTCCCTGGCAAATAATTCGGCAATTTTGTTTTCAAAACCGTCTTTATTCTTGGTTGAATAAGGCGGGTTTAGCGGATCAGCGCAAACCTTGAATTTTTCTTCCGCCGAAGCCGGAAACAAAATTGCAGCTAAACATAGCCCTGCAATTATCTTTGTAACGCTCATTTTGTGTCCTTGTATAAATTGAAAAACCATTACAAAGAGGGTTTAACTGTACAACTATCCCCGGTTAAAACACCTCTTGCAATAAAATACTGGCCTTAATTGAAACCAAGCCTATAGTAATTTCACTAAAAGCTAAGCCACCCTGAACCAAATGAAGTCGCAAAAACAAGACTGACTATGGACATTAATTTGATCAGAATGTTTAGAGACGGGCCGCTGGTATCTTTGAAAGGGTCGCCTACGGTGTCGCCGACTACCGCTGCTTTATGGGCATCGGAGCCTTTGCCGCCGTATTGTCCGGTTTCAATCCACTTCTTAGCGTTGTCCCATGCGCCGCCGGCGTTGGCCATCATCACCGCCAGCAAAAAGCCGGAAGACATAGTGCCAACCAGGAGACCAGCAAGGGCTTCTTTCCCCAGAATAAAGCCAACAACCAGGGGCACAACGACCGCCAATGAACCCGGCAAAATCATTTCACGCAGAGCGCTTTCAGTACTGATGGCGATGCAGGTTTTGTAGTCGGGCTCTCCAGTGCCATCCATCAAGCCGGGAATCACATTGAACTGCCTGCGCACCTCCAGCACAATCTCGTGCGCCGCCTTGCCGACAGCCATCATGGTCAATGCCGAAAAAAGATACGGCATCATCGCGCCAATAAGAATACCGGGAAGCATGGTTGGTCCGAGGATATTCAGATTGTCAATTTTTGCGGCTGTTACATAAGCGGCCAGTAAGGCTAAAGCGGTCAATATTGCCGAACCAATGGCAAAGCCCTTGCCGGTAGCCGCTGTGGTATTGCCAAGACTATCCAAAGCATCGGTACGTTGACGCACCTCATCGGGCAGATGACTCATTTCAGCAATGCCACCCGCATTATCAGCCACCGGACCATAGGCATCGGTCGCCAGAGTGACGCCGAGCGTGCTTAACATGCCTACCCCGGCCACCGCTACGGCATAAAGACCGGAAGCAATGGTGCCATCAGCCTTATAACCCAGCCATATACTTAACAAAATAGCCACGGCGACAATCAACACCGGCAATACCGTGCTCATCATGCCGGCTGCCAAGCCTTGAATAATCGTGGTGGCCGCGCCGGTTTGCGTCGCGTTGGCAATTGCTTGCGTCGGTTTTTCAGTATAGGAAGTAAAGTATTCGGTCGCATAGGCAATGGCGTTACCCGCGACCAAGCCCACCAAAATAACCAGCCAATAATTAAAGCTGACGCCCGAAATTAACACTGTCAGCAAAGTCAGCGCCAACACCACGACTGAAGCCCCCCAAACGGAACGCCGCAAGGCTGTCAGCAAATCTTCAAGGCTGGCATTTTCGTTTATCCTTGCCACTTGCTTCCTGAGAAAATGGGTGACGCGGCCGGTAACGGACATATCCTCATAGGCGACTGCCAATGAAACGTTTTGCTCTTCGCCGATCACCATATAAATGCCAAAAAGGCTGGACATGACGCCTACGGCGGCAACCAGGAAGGGCAGCCCAATAAAAGCGGCGGCTGAATCAGAGCCCAATGCCGCCCCCAGCGTTGCCGCGGCAATAATGGAGCCGCTATAGCTTTCAAACAAGTCCGCGCCCATACCGGCGACATCACCAACATTGTCGCCGACATTATCGGCAATTACCGCCGGATTGCGAGGATCATCTTCAGGAATGCCCTTTTCGACTTTACCGACAAGATCAGCGCCGACATCGGCTGCTTTAGTGTAGATGCCCCCGCCGACTCTGGCAAAAAGCGCTATACTGCTGGCGCCAAAACCAAAACCGGTTATATAGGTCAATTGCGCCGGATTGCCGGTAAATATAAGATATAAAACGGTCATGCCGATAAGGCTGAAGCTCACTACAGCCATCCCCATAATCGCGCCGCTGCCAAAGGCGACCCGTAATCCTTCATGCAGCCCCCGGCTGGCGGCCGCGGCGGTGCGGACGTTGGCGCGCACGGCCACATACATCCCCAGATAGCCTGCTCCTGCCGATGCAATCGCGCCAACTACAAAACAAAGCGCGGTCTGCCACTGCAAAAACAGGGTAATGACCGTGGCGACAATAACCACGAAAATCGCTATAACGCGATATTCGCGCGATAAAAAGGCCCCTGCCCCATCCTGAATAGCCGTAGCAATTTTCCGCATTACGGCATTGCCTTGATCATGACTTAAAACCCGCTGTGTTTGCCAAAGTACAAAACCGACGCCAACAATACCCATTAATAATGCAATGATAACCGATGCAGTTGCCTGTAACATCATACCCCCTCACTCTTATAATTATGTGTCAAATAGCCGGTAACCCCGCGCCATTTATGATTTTTTTCATTTTCTAATAGTTATATTCTCTCACCAACTCCTCTCCGCGTTTCATTACCGGCATTTGTAATCGATAAAATTTTTTTGAGAAAATCCCCGGACACATCGTTGAATTCATCCTCCAAGGGAGGCTGCCACCGGTCCGTCATCACCCGTTGAATTTCATTTTTTGGGTTAACGTACCCTGAAAAATTGATATGCCGGTTTTTAAACTCAACACGGTTTCTTCAACAAAGCGATTGATTATAACGTATAAATGCTTATATGGTTTCGAACCAATCATGGAGAAGATTCAACCAGCGGTTTGTATTGCCTTTCAGATGGGCTTCAAACGTTTATTCTTTGTCGCTTCCTTCTGTTTCTTCATCTTTCTGGATGGCTTCGAGGGAAAACTTTCCAAGCAAATCGTTTTTTGATATGTCAGTTGAATTATCTGAGGATGAGGAGCCAAGCCCGGAACTTAGATTGATTTTTAACTTGAGGTTATTTGGCGAATCCGAATTTTGCAGCGCCTCTTCCAATGAAATTGTGCCTTCTTTAAACAGTCTGAGCAAATGGCTGTCGAAAGTCTGCATGCCGACATTTTCTGACTTTTCCATGGCTTCTTTTATAGCATGGATATCGCCTTTTTGGATTAAATCTCGAATCAGTTGCGTACCCAGCAATATCTCAATAGCAGCCGTGCGTTTGCCGTCAGTGGTTGGCACCAGTCTTTGCGAGACAAAGGCTTTCAGATTAAGCGACAAATCCAGTAATAATTGATTGCGGCGTTCTTCCGGGAAGAAATTGATGATTCTGTCGAGCGCCTGATTTGAGTTATTGGCATGCAAAGTTGAAAGACATAAATGACCGGTTTCCGCAAACGCCAGAGCATGCTCCATGGTCTCCCGTGAGCGGATTTCACCGATCAGAATGACATCGGGCGCCTGACGCAGGGTATTCTTTAGGGCATCTTCGTAACTCAGAGTATCAACACCCACTTCGCGCTGATTTACCAGCGATTTTTTGTGCGGATGCAGGTATTCGATAGGGTCTTCAATAGTGATAATATGACCGGAGACATTGCTGTTGCGGTAGTCAATGAGCGCCGCCAGCGAGGTTGATTTCCCTGAACCTGTCCCGCCGACAAACAATATCAATCCGCGCTTTTCCATAATGGACTTTTTCAGAATGGGCGGCAGTCCCAGCTTATCGGCATTGGGAATTTCCATCTTGATATTGCGGATGACCAGAGCATAGCTGTTGCGCTGCTTAAAAATATTGACCCTGAAACGGCCAACTCCAGGTTCCGAAATTGCCAGGTTCATTTCAGGAATATGTTCAAAGGCTTTTTGCTGATCTTCGTCCATCAGGCTATAAGCGATTTCCTTTATCCGGGCCGGCGTCAGTTTAACATTGTCCAGCGGTTTGAGAGCGCCCTCGAATTTGCCTGCCGGCGGCGCATCCATGGTTAAATAAAGATCAGAACCGTTATGATGGGCGAGGATTTTCAAATAATCTTTAAATTCCATGGCAAATTCAATATCAAAGAAAAATGTGAGGCCCTTAAGTTTATGCCATGAACCATAGAAGTTAAAGCCATGGTAGAAAATAACCGGGTATAATATGGCGATTTTTTGATACAAGGGCGTTATGACTAAACAAAGAAAAGCAGTGGCATTGATTTCCGGCGGACTGGATTCAATGCTGGCTGCAAAAACTGTAATAGAACAGGGCGTTCACGTTGAAGGCATTAATTTTTTTACGGGTTTTTGCGTAGAAGGTCATACTCATGCTATTCGCAAAAAAGAAAAAGCCAAGCCCAAACGCAATAACGCCCTATGGGTAGCCGAACAGTTAGGGATAAAACTGCATATTGTCGATGTTATCGAAGAATATAAAAATGTATTGATTAACCCGAAGCACGGTTATGGCGCGCACATGAACCCTTGCCTGGATTGCAAGATTTTCATGGTTAATAAAGCCCGCCAGTGGATAGCTGAAAATGCTTTTGACTTTATTATCACGGGTGAAGTCATCGGCCAAAGACCCATGTCGCAACGTAAATCTACAATGCCGATAGTAGCGAAGCAGTCGGGCGCTGATGATTTATTATTACGTCCCTTGTGCGCGAAGAATTTACCGTCAACATTGCCGGAACGCGAAGGCTGGGTCGATAGAGAAAAACTGCATGACATTACCGGACGTTCGCGCAAGCCGCAGATGGCGATGGCAGAGCAATTTGGATTTGAGGATTATGCCCAGCCCGCAGGCGGCTGCTGTTTTCTGACCGATAAAAATTACTCAGCCAAACTGGTTGATTTATGGCAAGCGCAAGGCAATAAAGACTATGAACTGGACGATGTGATGCTTTTAAAAGTCGGCCGGCATATTCGCCCGCAACCGAATTTTAAATTAATCGTAGCGCGCGAAGAAGGTGAAGGGCGATTCCTGCAGGGTTATAAACATGAATATATCAGTATGAGCTGTTTAAGCCACAGCGGGCCTTTAGTGCTGTTGGACGGCTCGCCTTCCGCGGAGGATTTGTATTTGGCCGCCAGAATTACCGCCCGTTTCGGTCAGGGTCGGGACGCCGAACACGTCGATATTAATATTATGAACAAGGATGGATCGGAACGGACGCTTCAGGTTAAACCCTTAAAAAAAGAAGAAATGCCCGAGAAATGGTACATTTAACGGGTATAAGGTTAAAGGCGAACGGTCAAAAGCCTAAATCCATATATCCTGATTTAAACCTTGTTTATCATGAATAAAGAAACGCTAAATGCACGACGGTTACTGTGCCCTCTCCCCGTCATACGCACCCAGGATAAAGTTAAACAACTCCGGCCCGGCGACCAGTTGGAGGTTATTTGCACCGATCCCGGCGTCATGCAGGATATTCCGGCGTGGTGCCGCATTAACGGACATAAAGTCTTGGAAACCTTTTCCTTAAATCACGAGTATATTATTATCCTTGAAGTAGGCGTGTAATGGCTGAAATTCTTGATACGGCAAGAACCCGCAAACTGAAAGCCCGAGCAAGCTATGTCGGCGCGGCGGTTAATATTTTTCAGACGCTTATTAAAATTGCTTTCGGCATTCTGGGGCAGTCAGCCGCATTGATCGCCGATGGCGTTCATTCTTTATCGGATTTGCTGAGCGATCTTTTAGTCATTATTGCCATTAAATTGGGAAGCCGTGAAGCTGATTATGAGCATCCTTATGGGCATCGCCGTTTTGAAACTATCGCAACTATCATATTGGGCGTCAGCCTGATTACTATCGGCGGAGCAATTGCCTGGACGGTTATGGATCGCATGGCGCATCCTGAAAACCTGCCTGTGCCCAATATAATGAGCCTGAGCATTGCGGCTGTATCAATCCTGATTAATGAATGGCTGTATCATTACACTAAACGCGTGGCTAAAAGAACGCGCTCTAAATTATTAATGGCCAATGCGTGGCATCAGCGTAGTGACGCTATTTCTTCGCTGGTGGTATTATTTGGTATTGGCGCAGTGATGCTGGGTTATCCCTTGGCTGATGCGATTGCCGCCATCGTTGTTGCCTTGATGATAACAAAAATCGGTTTGAATCTGGTCGTTGAAAGCATCAAAGAGCTGGTTGACACTTCATTGCCGCCCAAACTGGTTGCCGAGATCCGCGCCACTATCATGGGGATTGATGGTGTTGAAGGCATTCATTTATTACGCAGCAGGCAGATGGGCGAAGACGCGCTGATTGATGCTCATATCGTTGTTGATCCGCGCATCACCGTGTCAGAAGGCCATAGCATCGGCGATACAGTCAGGGACGAGTTGATTGCCCGCTTTGATGACGTGATGGATGTGCTGGTGCATGTCGATCCTGAAGATGATGAAGGACGGTTTGAACACAACAAGCCTCTGACTCGTGGCGATGTGCAGATTCTGTTAGACAAATATCTTGCAGAAATCAAGTCATCGATAGAAGATTTCAGAATTCATTATTTAAATGGACAGATTGAAGTCGAGGTTATTTTACCGTTCGCCCTTAGCGAACAACCTCCGTTATTAGCCGCTCTAAAAAGACAATGCCGGCTGATGAAAGTTAAAGTAAAAAAAATCAATAAAGTAACACTATTTTTTAAACATAAATGAGGATTTACACATGGCTGTAGGACAGTGCGATTTTCCGGACATGCCCGGCGTAGCTGGAATAACTCTGGGCACAGCCTGCGCGGGCATCAAACAAGCTATCAAGGATGATATTCTGGTTATTCAGATGGCTGAACAATCAACATGCGCGGCGGTGTTTACCCGCAATGCTTTTTGCGCCGCGCCGGTCCATGTCGCAAAAGCCAATTTAGCCCACAAGCCTCGCTGGCTGCTGATTAATTCGGGCAATGCCAACGCGGGAACCGGTGAACAGGGAATGAAGGACGCCCTGCTTACATGTGCTGAACTGGCAAAAATCGCGGGCGGCGCGGATAATCAAGCGCTGCCTTTTTCCACCGGCGTAATTGGACAACTATTACCGGTGGAAAAAATAACAGCGGCATTACCGGAAGCCATGAAAAATCTGTCGCCGGATAACTGGGACAAGGCCGCGCGCGCGATCATGACCACGGACACGTTCCCCAAAGGCGTTTCCAAAACCATCGTCCTTTCAGGCCAGTCCATCACGATCAACGGTATTTCCAAAGGCGCCGGCATGATACAGCCGGATATGGCGACCATGCTGGGCTTTATCGCCACTGACGCCAAAATAAACCAGGCCCTGTTGCAGAACTGTCTCGCATCTGCCGTTGAACAGTCTTTTAATCGAATAACCGTTGATGGAGACACTTCGACCAACGATGCCTGCGTAATAATGGCGAGCGGTTGTTCAGCCGCGCCGGAAATTACTGCGCATAGCGAACATTATGCGATTTTTGCCGATGCCCTTGCGGGCGTTTGTAAACAATTAGCGGAAGCCATTATCAGGGATGGCGAAGGAGCGACCAAGTTAATGCGTATCGTGGTCAAAGAAGCCTTGCATAATGAAGAAGCCGTGCGCGTCGGCAAAACCATCGCCCACTCGCCGCTGGTGAAAACCGCTTTTTTTGCCAGCGATCCCAATTGGGGACGTATTCTTGCCGCCGTGGGACGTTCAGGTATTGAAAACATGGCTCTGGAAAATGTCCAGATTTTTTTAGACGATGTTTGCATAGTCAGGAACGGCGGATGCGCCGATGATTACACCGAAGAAGCGGGTCAGCAAGTAATGAACCGGGAAGAAATCACGATAACGGTTAAACTGGGGCGAGGTAAAGCCTCCCAGGAAGTTCTAACCTGCGACCTTTCTTACGATTATGTGAAAATCAATGCGGAATATAGGACTTAACGGCTGGTTCAAGGCGAAAGCGCCTCTTTTGCATCCATTCCATCCCGCCAAGTGAAGTTAAAAATGTGAGGTAACACTGAAATTGGAGCCGGATCTGATGAGGTATGGCGGCTCGACAGCAGTTTGATTATTATCCAGGCAATACGACCCGGACAGGGAATTGTCTCCTGACATTACGCAAGTTTTAAAAGAAACTACGTTAAAGCCTTTTAGGCTATCGTCATTTTTTCGTTGTCCGGCAAGGCTGCTCGTACAATTGATATAGTAAAATATCAGGTTATCCATCGCTGGAAATCTTAGAGTCTTTTCCAGCTTAATCTTCACTTTATTTTGAGGAAATCATCATGCCTTTCTTAAAGCTCAGCACCAATGTTGACATCGAGCAAAGCCTTTCCAGACAACTGCTCAGCGATCTTTCACAACTGCTTGCCAAGGAAACCGGCAAACCGGAACGTTATGTGATGGTGGAACTGGCCGGCGGCAAAGCGATGGTATTCGGAGGCAGCGATCAGCCGCTGGCTTATCTGGAATGTAAAAGCATCGGCTTAAGCGCAACGCAAGCAAAAGCCCTGTCCGCATCGCTAAGCAAATTATTGACGGGTATTTTGCCGTTGACTGCCGAGCGGAATTTATATCGAATTCAGCAACTGTCCGGCGGAATTCTGGGGCTGGAACGGCTCAACGTTTGGTTAACTTTAAGCCGCTGTAAACAAGAAGACTGGAAAGGCCGTCAAGCACTCGTCCAGCCTTGGTTATTCAAATAATCCGATGCGCGATGGGCGTTTTAATTCCGCGTCAAGCGCTCATAATCCGGGCGCGCAAGCACATAAACCGGGCTGGCGGAGACCGGTATGTTCGCGACGCCTGAAGCGTCCACCGGCAGCTCCCGGATGCGGCCAACCACGTCCGCCAGCAACCAGGATTTGCCCGGATCAAGCCGTAACGGCCAAGTGCCGGCCTCCTCATCACTCCGCCAGATCATGAAGGTTTCGCCGAAGTAAGCCGCCTGGATTTGAGGGTCTTTGGTGTCGACGGCTTGATAAGGCAAGCCGTCGATCAATGCGCCCGCCGTATAAAGAGCTGCTTCGCCTGGCTTGTGGCCCATTGAGTAGTCCCAGATCCGGCCATAGGCCAGATCGTATTCGTGACCTATGCAGAAAGCCAGCCCCAGATAGTTGCCGCGGCTGTTGACCCAGGCGATCATTTTCGCTGCCTGCTCCGCCTGCCAGCGGCGTCCTGTTAACCCATGCATCGCCTTGGCTCCCGTCTCGCCCAGCCAGAAAGGTAAGCTGTTCTTTTTGCCCAGGCCGGCGTATGTGGCAAGCACGCCTCGCTCATCCTCGCTTTCACCATTGCCGATGGGCCCGCCGAAACGGGGCGCTTGCTGAGGATAGGCATGGACGTCCCAGGCATCCTGATATTGGTCCAGACCCAGTTGTAAAACCTGCTTGAACCAGTCGCCCTCACCCGGCCGTACCAGACTGCCTCCGGTATAATGGGCGTCGCTGCGAGCCTTATGCGCCTGTTCATATTCCCATTTTGCCCGCTCAACCCAATGCGCAGGATCACGCAGTTTTTGCCATTCAGGCTCGCTGCGAATGTCGATCTCGTTGGTCGATTTGAAAAAACGGGTAAAAGCTGCCGCCGTTTTGATGAAATTTTGGCCATCCTTTTGGTTATCATTGAGCCAGTTGCTATCGCCTGAGGAATCGGCGAACATAACCAGGCCAAGTTGTTTCGCGCGTTCCCATTTAGCTTGATACTGCGCCTCGAACCCCGGATAGCTGCCATAGCTTTTGTATATCCCCATTCGTTGCAGCCAGGCGAAATACCCGCCCACCCCCATAAAGCTCTTGTCGCCGTCAGCCAGCGCGTAATAATCGTTGTTCCATAACTTTTTCCGGTCCAGCCTCTGCTTTTGTCCGGCTGCGCCGCGCACCACCGAAAAGCCATCGGCCGGGTAGTTCATGATCAACTTGCCTTCAGGGGTATACAGTGACGGATAAACCGCGTAATAACCGGGCTCGCTTATCTTGCCGAAGTCAGCTTCAACTTCGCCGGGGAACAAGCCGGAGATTTCCTTCTCGGCGATTTGCTTGCCGCCGTAATCAACCAGACGCACGCGCAGCTTAGCCTGAAAACGCGGCAACGGCGCAGTCAAGCCGGTTTCCTCCAGAATCGGATGCCAGCGCATGTCAAGCCGCAGCTTGAGCGGGTCGCCCGGATGCGGCAAGTTGGCCGGAGCGTCCGTAAAGACCAAAGGGCGCAGTTTGGCGGCGATTGCATTAAGCGCTAAATCGGCATTGGGATCGGACAGTTGCGTCTTGATCGAATCCAGAGGCTGGCCGGATGAATCAGTAAGTTGGCCCGCGAAATAAAAGCGTTGACCCTGATCATGCTGCATCACCAGCTTAACCAGCAGACTGTGCCAACCTCGCGACAGATTCAGCGTAGCCAGCTGCGGGGCTTCGGGATGGTCCGGCTGCGCGGTCGCCACCAAGCCCTCGGTGGTCAGACCGTGCAACAAGGTTTTTATTTGCTCCGCTGAAGACGGGAACCCAGCCGGAGGCTTCGGGTCAGCGGTCAATTTGAAAGGCCGCCCATCCAGCCAGCCAGCGCTCCTGATGCCGGATTGCCTCAGATGCAGCATTACCTGCATAGGCTGATCGACATGCAAGTAAAGCTGCGCATAGCCGCTGCCGCGCGACCAGCCGTAGCTGTGTTTGGTATTGGCTTCAAGGTCCGCGACGCCGTCGGCTTGCGTAGGCGCAACACGCCAGGTCCGCATTTCCCCGCCCATCATTTGCAGGCTAAGGTAGGATTGACCGGGATTCGGACGCAACACGGTTTCGTTATCCAGCCCGAAAATCGAAACGCCTGCCAAGCCGTCCTGTAAACCGCCCGCCAGCCAGGCTTCGGGCACGCCGTTCTTGAGCGGCCTAGGCGCATCAGCTGCAACCGGAGCCGGCGCCGGCATCATGCCGGTTTTGCCGGGGTTGGCCAGAAACCTGGATACGTCCGCTTCGCTGCCGGGCCGGGCCAATACGCCCAGAACACCGTAATGATCGTCAGTCATCACAACTGCCGGCAGAGACGGAAGATTCAGACCGCGGGCCATGGTCTCGGCTTCCTGCCCTATCAGATAGGATACCGGCAGTTTTTCATAATTTGGCCGGGCTGCATCTGAGGATAGACCACGAAACAGAATATCGTCATTTTCGCCTTTACCGTCCAGCAGATACAAATGCCGTCTGGCATCCGGCACGGCCCTGGTCAGCGCCAGAAAGCGGTTTCTGGACTGGGCCTGGGCAGCGCTCATCCAAGCGCCCAATGGCGTCTCCAGTTGCAGCAGAAAGGCATCGAAGACTTTGGCTCCGTCCGCCTTGCCGGTGTTATGGATTTCCATCCAGTGGTCGCCCGGCAGCACCGTGACCGTTGATGCGGCTTGCAGCCATTGATATTCCCACGGCGTGGTATTGGTCAAGGCGAAATCTCCGCGCGCCGCCAGTTCATCAGGCTTTGCTCCAGACTTGACCGTAAAATTCTGGCTTACCTGGGAGACTTCGCCGCCGCTTTTGTAGCGGGCAAAAAAACGGTACTGCCCCGGAGCAATCGCGGGATTCAGTTCGAAACGAAAATTAGCGCCCCAGTTTCCGAAACCCTGATGAAAAACCTGAACTTCGTCCTTTTCGGTCAACACTGACTCAGCGCCTGGGCCGGCAGTTGCCGAACCGGCTTGAACTTGCAGGGCGGGGTCTTTTTCCGCTGCCCCAAAGGCAGGCGCATTGCCTAAATCCAGCAGCACCAGAGGCCTTTCCGCCGTGCCGCTGGCCGGTAAGGCGGACAATGGCGGAGCGAGCAGAAAGGCGTCAAAAACCTTGGCGTCATGGCCGGAGCCGTTATCACGCACCTCGATTACTGCGTCGCCGGGCTTAAGATTAACCGGCTGCCCGCCGGCTATCCAGGCATACTCCCAACCCTTAGGTTTCATGGACTGGGTGGCGCGCAGCTCCAGCCTGGATGCATCAGGCCCGGCCCAGACTTCGAAAGTCTGCACGCAGACCTCGGGATCTCCGCCCTGCCGCCAGCGGGCCCAAAAGGTGTAAGGCCTGGCCGGAAGACCGGGGTTGACGTTGAAACGAAAACCGGCCTTCCAGCTGCCGAAACCGGAGTGCAAAAAGCTGATCTCATCCTTATCCGTCTGAATCGATGCCTCTCCTTGATGCTCGTTGACCTCGCCTGTAAACACCAGCCTGGTCTTGTCGTCAATGCCAACTGACAGCGGCTGACTACCCAGTTCAAGCAACAGCGCAGGCCTGCCTGCTGAAGCATTTACCGGCAATCCCCCAGGCGCTCCGGCATGGGCAAGGGACAATCCGGTTAACGCAAGCAACGTTGTACGTACTATGAAAACTAATAAAGTCAATGGCGTCATGGCTTAAATGAGATTTGGATGCGGGACAAACCGATGCGCCCGGCTGGAATGATCGATAAGACACAAAGTGTGTATAATAACGTTTTTTCGATAGGGCTTTTCAACAAATGTAATATACCAGTGTTTGGATTTTCGAGACCGTAAACTGATTCCCATTCAGCACGGGATCCTGATTGAATTTTTTTGGGAGAGGATTACTTTTGACGATTAACCACAAAAATCAATGAAAGAGCTCATTACCAACTTTGTTCTGAATACTTTCAGAAAACCGGATTTTTCAAGACTATTGACGATTGCAGGGGATCGGTTTAATTCCATGTACGGCCTAATGAAATTCAAAAATATTTTATCGTTGAAATTCCTTATTGTTTTAGGCTTTGTAATTGCCGTTATACCGCTTTTTCTAGCCGTAATGTACGCCGCTTTTGGCATGCGCGAAACCTCGGCATTGGGCAGGACAATCAATTCCCAGATTTTCGAACAAACCAAGGCGGTAGGTCTGGTTATGCAAAAAACTGCCGATATTGAGCGTAAAGCCAGACTTTTTATTTTGTTTTCGGATCCTAGCCTGCGTCAGCCTTATGAACAACAATCCTATGAAAATACCAGGGCTTCATTCAAACAGGCTTTGGGCGAATTACTCAAACTGCATGTTAATAACAAAATTACCCTGTTGGTCAACGAAATATCGGAAAAGGATAATCTGATATATCAACAGATCATTGGCTCGGTGGGCGAGAATAATCTCAAATTGCCGGTCGATGAGGCGTTCCAGGGGCTGCGCGAGTCCACTATCAGTCTTTCGCGTGAATTCGAGCGTCACGTAGACCATGAATTCAACGAATTACGCCAGCAATCAGAGTCCCTTGAAGAAGGTTTGTTAATCAAGGGCGCAGTTCTGTTTGTTATCTCATTTATATTCGTCGCGATAGTCCTGGCCATACTTTCGCGTTCTATGCGGCAACTGGATGTCAGCATCCGTCGACTGGGCTCAGGGGAGCTCGAAGAACCGATTGCCGTCTCGGGACCTTCGGACATGCGCTATCTGGGTAATCGTCTCGAATGGCTGCGAACCCACTTGATTGAACTGGAGGCTTCAAAACAACAGTTCATGCATAATGTGGCGCTTGAGATCAATTTACCGCTGGAGAGTATCGAGGAAGGCGCGAATCTTCTTGTAAACGAGAGTGATGGAGAACCGGATAGTGTCCGGCAAGACATCGCACGATTACTATGCAACAATATCGACAAGCTGAAAACGGTATCCGAGGAATTGCTCCGTTATAGTCAAATCAACTCGAAGCAGGAATTGAGCCAGAAGGGAACCGTGAATATGAAAGAACTGCTTGAGTTAGTCGCCGGGGATTTTCAAAACCGTCTTCAGGAAAAATCAATTAGCTTGAAAAAGCTGCTCAGGCCAGTCGAGATTTCCGGAATCCGCGAGCAGTTGCAAAGCGTTATCGAGCAGTTGATGTCTAATGCAGTGAAATATTCACCAGTGGGCGGCGAAATACGTATCATACTTCGCCAATCCGGCGCTCAGATGGAACTGGAAGTCGAGGATGAAGGTCCCGGTATTGAAACCGATGAGCGTGCGCATGTGTTCGAACCATTTTTCCGCGGCAAAAGCGCTCAAAACGACGAATGCGCCGAAGGTCCGGGTTTGGGTCTGGCTATAGTCAGAGAATATGTCACCAATCACCACGGTAGAGTCGAAATCATTGACTCAAGACAAGATCAACATGGCGCTCGCATCCGCGTTCAAATACCGCTTAGCGGAGAGGCCTGAATACAATGGAAAAAATACTCCTATGCTGTTATTACATTTTATTCGAAATATAGGCTTGGCGCTTGGGCTGGTTGTGCTGACTGGATGCGCCGAACTTAATCCCAACGGGTATGCGAACAGTTATAATAACCCCTATAGACAGTCAGAACTCGATGAACTGCTTACTTTCGGCGATAACATGGCTAAAATACCTTCCTCATCAAGGGTCAAGGTTTGCCGCACGTTGCTTACTCGCCAAAATAATTACACCGATTCTGGAGTTCTTTTTCATTTGTTGATAGGCCGCCTGCTTTCCGACTCCTGCGGCGACATTCCCAAAATTCTGGAAGGAATTGCATCTATCCCGCCGGCAAGGCTAAACGATGAGCAACTTATGAAGCTTGTCGCCATAAATATGGAAGCTTTGAAACGGATGAACTATACGTCAAAAAAAGTCGTTTCGATGGAGCGCAAACAAAAAAAAGCCCCAACTGTGCCGGAATCGAAAGATTCAAGCGGCTCGAAGAATGATGAAGCCCGTCTGCTGCGGGAAAAGCTGGAAGCGATCAGATCCATGGAAAAACACCTGGACGAGAGCGGCGACGCAAACTAGAACAGATGTTTCGTTACCGTTTGGCAGTATTCATTTTTGTTTCGTTCGGTTTTGTCTTGTTTTTAGGAATCACATTGTATTGGGGATCAAACCAGGTTGCCTTGCATTTTCAGCGTAGTCAAGCGGCGTATGAAGCTTTTGATAATTATGAGCGCTTGTCCCAGGAAGCTTACCGCTACTTCAAGCAACGGATAGATAGGCTGATAACGGCCAACCCGTCCGCGGAGGCTGGAGCGGAATCATCCAAACTCCGTCTTTACGAAGCGATGCAGAAACTTAGAAACTCGGCGGTACAGCCCCCCATTGCAGGGCTGTATTCCGGGCACTTGCCGGATAAACCCGCCGAACTGGAAAGAGTCGCCCATTTCACCGCCTTTCTGGATGCCAGCGAATACCGGTTCGACGAAGTCGAACGTTTGCGCCAGGAAGGCAAGATCGAATTAGCCATGCAAGCGCTATCGAAATTTTCGGAAGATGAAATCGACGGAAAATTCCAGCCGCTGATTGATGCCGCCATCAATGCTGAACGAAAAAAGGCCGGAAAAGCCAAACAGGAACTGGAGGATTTAGTTGCTCAATCGCACTGGATCGCCATCCTGTCGTCATTGACAGCAGCCATATTTAGCCTCACATCCGGGGTATTACTACTTAGCGGCGTTAGGAAGCCGATCGAAGTATTGATGAAGGGCACCGACGAAATCGCCTCCGGTAAACTAGATTACCGTATTTCTCTCGATACCCGCGATGAATTCGCCTACCTCGCCAACCATTTCAATCAAATGGCGCAGGAACTGGAACTTCAGCATAATAAACTGCGCGAAGGGCGCATCGTTCTGGAAAAAAGGGTGGCTGAGAGAACTTTCGAGCTTCATCAGTTAAATGATGAATTAAAACGCATGGATAGCGCTCGAAGGGAATTTTTAGCCGACATCAGTCATGAGCTTCGCACTCCGATCACCGTCATTCGTGGAGAGGCTGAAGTTACTCTGAGAGGGAAAGATCGCGATGCCGATGAGTACAAGGATGTCTTACAGCGTATCGTAGAACTATCAATGCAATTGGGAAAATACGTTAACGATCTATTATTTCTAGCCCGTACCGAAAACGCCAATCTCCAATTTGAATGGGACAGGTTCGATCTGAGCGATCTGGTAACCGGCGCCGTCGAGGATTTTCAAGTAATGTCAGTGGAAAACTCGATTTCGGTATCCCTGGACGCCGAAGCCGGGCCCGTGTGGGTGCGCGGAGACAAACAGAGGCTACGTCAGGTGCTGTTCATTCTCGGCGACAACGCCTGCCGGTACTCGAATCCCGGCGGACACATCACGGTCTCCTTATCGGCGGATGCAAAGGAGGCCAAAATAAGCCTTACGGACCAAGGCATAGGCATACCCGCCAAGGATTTGGGGAGTATTTTTGATCGTCACTTCCGCAGCCAGAATGCCCTGCTTTCCAGGGAAGACGGCACGGGTCTCGGCTTGCCTATGGCCAAGTCGATAATGAAGGCGCATGGCGGACGCATCACGGTGACCAGTATTGAAAACTCAGGCTCAACGTTCACAATAACGCTTCCGTTATATTCAGGAGAACAGGACGGACTTTCAGATCAATGAAAAATAACTTATATTTAATCATCTAATGGGTGCCGGCTATATGCGAGTTCTACTAGTAGAAGACGATGAACGGATTGTCGATTTTGTCCAGCGAGGACTGAAGGCTGAAGGCTTTGCCGTAGAGGTGGCCAGGAGCGGTTTGGAAGCTGTGGCGTTGGGAACCGAGGGTAATTTTCAGGCTATCATTCTTGATCTTGGCCTGCCTGACCTAAATGGCATGCAGGTATGCGAGCGCTTGCGCGGCACTGGCGTCGCCACCCCGATTCTAATGTTGACGGCCAGGGATACCGTGCAGGATAAGGTGACCGGCTTGCGTTCGGGGGCCGATGACTATTTGACCAAACCATTCGCATTTGAGGAACTGCTTGCCCGGATCGAGGTGTTGATGCGTCGCGGCGGCGGCGAAATCTCACCGGAAACCAAGGAATTCAGGATAGCCGACCTCGTTCTGAATGTGGAAACTCATAAAGTTATGCGTGGAGAGACGATCATTGACCTAACGCCTAAGGAATTTGCCTTGCTTGAATGCTTTATGCGCATGCCTGGCAGGGTATTGAGCCGTACCCGGATTCTGGAACAGGTATGGGGTTACAGCGCCGATCCGTTAACCAATGTGGTGGACGTCTATATTCGCCAGTTAAGGCGGAAAATCGATGACGATTTTGATCTAAAACTTCTAAAAACCGTAAGAGGATTCGGCTACAAACTTGATGCCTCATAAACAGGGCGTAGGCAAAACTTTTGTTAAAAGACTGTTGGCAATTCATTAAACAAGTCAGATTGAGGAAAAGCAAACATGAACTATCGTAAAAAATTTGTTGTGGATGCCGGTGAAAAAGTTCAACTGAGTAAAATTGATCCTTCATATACCGGCAAGCATGAGTCCCACGAAAAAGCAATGCCGAAGATACAGGAACATATTGCCTGTATGGACAAGCTACAGTACCTGCTTTATGCTGATGGCAATCAGTCGCTGCTGATCGTTTTGCAGGCGCTTGATGCCGCAGGCAAAGACGGCGTGGTGCGGCATTTATTCAGCGGCATGAACCCGCAGGGAACATCCGTGTTCGGCTTTAAACAGCCGAGCAAGGATGAAGCCGCCCATGATTTCCTCTGGCGGGCCCATCTGCGGGCTCCGGGCAAAGGCGAGGTAGTCATCTTTAACCGTTCGCATTACGAAGATGTTCTTGTGGTGCGCGTACACAAGCTGGCGGAAAAACCGGTTTGGTCAAAACGCTACGACTTGATCAATGATTTTGAAAAAATGCTCTCCAACAACGGCACGCGGATTCTGAAGTTCTTTCTGCATATCAGCCCTGAGGAGCAATTGGAGCGTTTTAAACAACGGCTCGACGATCCGTCCAGGCACTGGAAAATCTCCGACGCTGATTACACCGAACGCGAGTTATGGCCCAAATATATCGAAGCATACGAAGAGGCCCTGGAAAAAACGAGCACTAAATATGCGCCCTGGCACATTATCCCCGCTAACCATAAATGGTTTCGCAATCTCGCCATCTCGGAGATTATTGCCGGTACCATGAAAGAGATGGGCCTGAAGCTTCCGCCTACGCATGTGGACTTGGAAGAAATCCGCAAAAAATATCATATTGCCGAGCAGGAGCAGGTAAAACAAGGCAGCAAGGGTAGCGGCGCGTGAAGGTTTTTGCTTGTCAAGCAGGCGCGAAGGGTATCTGAGTTTCAAGTTGCATAACTTATTTCGCGCGCGTCCTGGAGTATTTCAAAAAGCATTTTTAGGGGCCGATACAGCTTGCTGGTCAGCGCAGCCGAAGGGATGACTTCAAAATAGAATACAACAAAGCCGGCACAAACATCAGTCGCCCGAGCCTATCGAAAGGCGGTTACCAGTACTTTTGCAAGCACTTCCAGCAGGAAGAATTAACCGGAGATGGCGATGCAAGTGACATTTTTCTCAGGTCTTCGTCCTTTAAACGCCGGCGCAACAGTGCGTGAAGCGTTCGCGGGCCTGACTCTGGCGTCGATGAATATTCCGCAAGTGCTCGGTTATACCCGCATCGCGGGGACACCCGCTGTAACCGGACTGTACACGGTGCTGTTGCCGCTGGTTATGTTCGCTATCTTCGGTTCTTCTCGGCATCTGGTTGTTGCTGCGGATTCTGCAACGGCGGCCATTTTCTCCAGCGGACTGTCCGGCATGGCTCCAGAGGCCAGCGAGAAATACATGACTTTAGTAGGCATGGTTGCGCTGCTGACTGCGGCACTCCTGCTGCTGGCGCGAATTTTCAAGCTCGGTTTTCTGGCCGATTTTCTCTCGCGGA
This sequence comes from Methylobacter sp. KS41, assembly GCA_002862125.1. Classification (GTDB taxonomy): domain Bacteria; phylum Pseudomonadota; class Gammaproteobacteria; order Methylococcales; family Methylomonadaceae; genus Methylobacter_C. The sequence continues at coordinate 50,207 of PHSP01000004.1, forward strand.
CTGTGCTGACCGGTTTTCTTACCGGTGTAGGATTCCAGATCGGAATCGCTATGCTGGGCGAAATGTCCGGCATACCCGTACATGCGCACAAAACGATCGATCAGCTACAACAGATTGCCCGCGGACTGCTTCAGATAAATCTTCCCACTCTTGGCATATCGGCGCTGGTGGTGTGCTGCATCATGGGTTTTCGTCATTTTCTGCCGCGGCTGCCAATACCGCTGTTTGCCGTGGTAGCGGGAATCGGCGCAAGTTATGCCTACGATTTTGCCAGCCACGGCATCGCTGTCATCGGACCGGTGCCGGGCGGACTGCCATCGCTTACCTTCCCTGCCGTGAGCTGGGACGAATTGCTTAAACTCGTGCCTGTCGCATTATCCTGTTTCGTGATCATTATCGCCCAAAGCGCGGCCACTTCCCGGGTCTTCGCTATGCGTCATCACGAGCGCCTGAATGAGGATGCCGATATTATGGGTTTGTCGGCTGCAAATGCGGCCGCGGCCTTGACGGGAGCATTCGTGGTCAACGGCAGTCCCACGCAAACCGCGATGGCGGACCTTGCAGGCGCGCGCAGCCAAATTGCCCAGCTGGTGTTCGCAGGAATCGTGTTGCTGGTGCTGCTGTTCTTTACCGGACCGCTACAGTACCTGCCTCGCAGCGTCCTCGCGGGCATTGTCTTCACTATCGCTTTAGGACTCATCGATATCCGGAGCTTGCGCGACATCCGCAGCGAGAGTCCGGGCGAGTTCATGCTTGCTATTGTCACAGCTGCCGTGGTTGCCCTGATCGGTCTCGAGCAGGGAATCCTGCTGGCGATCGTGTTGTCGCTGCTCCGGCATGTACGCCACAGCTACCGCCCGCATACCATGGTGCTGGCCCCCGATGAAGCGGGCCGGTGGCTGCCCATGCCGGCGATGCCGGGTCTTGAAACCGAGCCAGGGCTGGTGGTCTACCAGTTCGGCGCCGATTTGTTCTACGCAAATGACAACCGCTTTGCCGATGAAGTGCGCGCGCTTATAGAACACGCTCCGGCTCCGGTACGCTGGTTTGTGATCGACGCGGGCGCAATGACCGACATCGACTATTCCGCCGCGCGATCCTTGCGTGATCTGTGCGACGATCTAAAACGCCGCGAGATCAAATTAGTCTTCGGCCGCGTCAACGCTTACCTTCGAGCGGACATGGACCGGCATGGCATTACTTTGGCAGTTGGCGAAAAATTTATTTTCCCGACTCTGCACGAGGCTCTATCCGCCGTGCATGGCAAAACCTGAGCTTTTTACTTTCATACATAAGCCGGCGCGTGCATTGATCCAAACTCGAGGAACAAGCTTACGTTGCAGGTCATAACGGCAATTCACTAATATTTAAAAGCCGGACACCCCCAAGTCCGCCCCGCGAAAATTAAAGCTGTGATTACTTACCAGCTTCCTCGGTAAAAACACCAAAGTTCATAATGCGCTGATAACGGTTTTTCAGCATATCATCAATATTCTGATGCTTCAACTCCGCCAAATGACGGTTCAACGCCTCCTTTAAATTGAGCGCGATCACCTTGAAATTTCGATGACCTCCGCCCAAAGGCTCTCTAACAACTTCATCCAGAAAACCCTGTTCACGAATACGATCTGAAGTAATGCCCATAGCCTCCGCCGCTAATTGCGACTTGTCCGCGCTTTTCCAAAGAATGGATGCGCATCCTTCGGGCGATATGACGGAATATGTGCTGTATTCGAGCATGATTAAACGGTCGCCCACGCCAATCGCCAACGCACCGCCAGAACCGCCTTCTCCAATAATTGTACAAATTATCGGGGTTTCCAGTTTGGCCATTTCATACAGATTTTTGGCGATGGCTTCACTTTGTCCGCGCTCTTCCGCGCCAATGCCGGGATAAGCCCCTGGGGTATCAATCAAACAGATGACGGGGATTTTAAAACGCTCAGCCATTTTCATGACACGCAATGCCTTGCGATAACCTTCAGGGCGGGGCATGCCGAAGTTCCGGTAAATTTTTTCCTTGGTATCCCGGCCTTTTTGATGACCGATCACCATCACCGGCTGTCCGTCAAGACGGGCTAACCCGCAGACGATGGCGGGATCATCGGCATAGGCGCGATCACCATGCAATTCATGGAAATCAGTAAAAATATGTTCGACATAATCCAGCGTATAGGGCCGCCCTGGATGTCTGGATAATTGAGAAATTTGCCAGTCAGAAAGATTACTGAAGATTGATTCGGTCAGTACCTGGCTTCTGTCTTCCAACTGTTTCAGCGCACCGGAAATATTAATATTATTATCAAATTCTACATTGCGGAGTTCTTTGATTTTCGCTTCTAATTCAGCGATCGGTTGTTCAAAGTCGAGAAATTTTAGATCCATGGATACCTGATATTGAGCTGTAAGATTAAAGCGTAGATTTTATAGAATTCCAGCAATTTATTCTAAATAAATTCAGTATTCACAGATCATCAGCCACTCTTATGCTCATTTTTATAGTACACTTCCACATAAACCAAACTGCTCAACAATAAAAAAATAAAATATCCCAATCAACTTTTCTCATTGAAATCAGCGCAACAACTTCTACCTTTATCATGTTTACAATTACCAAAGAAGTTTATTTTTGTTACGGGCATCGATTAATGAATCACCCCGGTAAATGCCGTAACTTACACGGTCATAGCGTTAAGGCGTCAGTTTCAATACAACAGGAACAACTCAATGAGCAAGGCATGGTCTGTGATTTTTCCGATATCAAAGACTGTGTGGAAGCCTACATTGATGATCATCTCGATCATAATTTTCTGCTGCATAAAGATGACCCGATTATTCCGATGCTCATGAAGAACAATGAACGTTTTCTGGCGCTTGATGAACACCCCACTGCCGAAGTATTAAGTAAAATGATTTTTCAGCATCTTAAACAAGCCGGTTTTAACGTCGCCCAGGTCGTATTATGGGAAACGGCCAGCGCAAGCGCCTGCTACCGGGAAAACTGGCACCAGCCATGAGCTTTGTTAATCCGGTCAACAAGTCATTTTGCCTAGAACAAATCTGTGAATCCAACTACCATAAACTGCTTAAGTTAATCCCGGATTTGCTTACGTTCGAAGATAAAGCCGTTGGACTTGCTCCCAACAACACAACGCTTCATATAACAGTTATTGAAAGCACGCCCTACACAATGACTGTTGAACTCAGCCATTGCTTTATCAGGAATCTGGATGAATCTATTGAGCCGGCCGTCAAAATACGCATATATCTGGATGCGCAACTGGCTGAAGTGTTAAGCGATCACGTCCGTGCCAGCGTAGCGCGGGTATTCAAAAACCAGAGTCTAAGCAGGGAAATCATGAATTACAAATGGCGCTTAAACTATTTTCTGCAAAAATGGCTTGATCATTGTTTAAAAAAAGACTATCACTTCAGCAGAACGGCTGATTACGCCGAGCTGACTTAACCGGCGACTTCCGAGTTCAAGGCTTCTTGGCCTCCCAAAATACCTTACCTGTTCGAATGATTGCCCGAATGCTTTCTGATCAGTCACGGACAGGCGGATCGTGTGGCAATCGCCGCACAAACGCGAGTCCTTATGCCGGACAGTGGGATACTGGATGTTTACGTATATGATTTTAGTAATTTCGAGAGCTTAAATTTAGACTCCCGAGTAGCATATTCTATTTTAAAGGAGATACTGTATGTCAAGCCCAAAGCCGGTACCTAAGCGCATTGCTGTTTTTCTTGATGGAACATGGAACACTCTTTTGGATAACACCAATGTTTGGCGACTAAAATCGCTCTGCAAACAAAGCGATGAACAAGTCATTTATTACAGCAAGGGAGTTGGTACACAAGTTGGAACAAAAATTATTGGCGGCGCATTGGGTTATGGCATAGATCAAGGCGTGATTGATGCTTATGAATGGTTGATTGAAAACTTCAACGACGGCGATAAGTTGTATATCTTTGGCTTTAGTCGAGGCGCATACACAGCGCGAAGCCTTAGTGGATTAATTTCCAAATGCGGCCTGTTGTACCAGGGAGCGCCTCTCTCAGTTAGGGCGCTTTACGACAGATACCGGAACCGGGGCACAAAAGGCCGGAAAGTTAACCCGAGAACTATACGTCAGCTAGTCGTCGATAACATAGAAAACCCCGGGATTAATGGCCCTAAAGACCAGCAAGAACGCTGGATGCTTAAATATTGCCATAAACCTGACATTCATTTCCTTGGCGTATGGGATACAGTTGGTTCGCTAGGTTTAAGGCTGCCATTTGGAGATATCCCCTATATCAGCAGTGACAGTTATCAGTTTTTAGAGACCGATCTTAGATTAACCAATTTGCACGCATATCACGCTCTGGCAATTGACGAACATCGGCAAAAATTTGCGCCCACGCTATGGACAAAGACCGCGGATAACCTAGCCAAGCCTAGAGAAATAGAAGCCGTTGAACAACGCTGGTTTGCAGGCGCTCACGCCAATGTTGGCGGCGGATACCCAAATGATTTACTTGCTCAACGACCGCTTCAATGGCTAATGTCCAAAGCAAAAATACTTGGACTGGAATTCCGGTATGAGGTGGATATTGATGGCGATATTTCAGATTCAGAATGTAAAGACTCTTATGCTGATTTCATGGGCGGCCTTTACAAATATCTTCCTTTCTCGAAAAAACATTTTCGAGTGATAGGAAACCCAAAAAAAGAAGAGTATTTAACAGAGCCTAAATCAATCAATGAAACTATTGACAGGTCTGTTTTTGAACGCTGGCACAAAAGAAAGGATTATCGCCCGGAAAACCTTAAGAGCTGGGCGGACAGGCATGGCATAAGCATAGAAAGTCTGATTCCTCAACAAACAGTCAAAGCCGACGACCCCACTGTAGCCGTGCCAGATTAACTGGAAGTTAAATTATGCTTTGTCAGATTATGCTCAATCTCGTCATATCCGCCGGGAAACGGGTATCCAGTACCATGGACGGTAAGCTTAATTTCATCCATGGAGACTGGATTCCGGCAATCCATGCCGGAAAGACGATCTTGGAAAATAGTCATCATGTAATCTGACAAAGTAGAACTAACAATCTGTTTAAAAAGCACGAAAACTACCGGCTAAAGTTATTGTCCTGCGAAGGCTACTTTTCCATTAACTCTTTAATTTTCCAGTCATTCATTATTGAACCCTTGCAAACATCGCCTTCTTCTTTACCATTGAGCCACTTTTTAAGAAATTCAGCTCGTTGCATGGTGATTCTGGTCTTATAATCAGATACACACATTGGAAATACACTCCCATAATAGCCAGGCTCTTCTGAATGCGGATATTGAAGCTCAATATCCGCATCTCTAAGCTTAATCCAGGCAAGTTGCGACACTTTAAGTTTTTCTAAAAAAATACCATCATTTTTATAGATTTCCTGGATCTTTTTATAGATTCGATTTAATTCTAAATCCGCCGTATTAAATTCAACGTCAGCACAACGATTCATATCAAGCTGAGTCACTGCAGCTTCCAGGCATTGCTTAGTTTGATCCGCCAAAACCGGAATTGACATGGAACAAACAATACTTAGCAACGCTAATAGTGAAGACTTCATATCTGCCTCCGGAATAACAAATTCAATGTAAAACGGATTGAGCGAATTGGGCGGTAGCGAAACTCCGCTGGAGATTTATGTAGGCTTGGTTGTTCAATAACTTTTTTGTTTTAGGTTGAACCGCCCCCAATCCCGCCGGCTTAGACAGGTGTGCAAAATAGATCAGCCTCGGCTTTTCTTCGTAGCACTAAACCTTTGAGCCCATGGTTGGCATACTTCCCAAACTGCTCATCAATCCAGGCTGAGTCATTCCACCGTTCCGGGGAATCGCAAACATTGGTAATAGAGGTAAAATTCGCGCCTTTATAAAATCCTGCACCAAGGTTGTAAGCAAAGCTATAAAGAGCGCTTTGTTGATTTGAGTTCATCGCCGCCCAGGTGGGGATTTTAGTCAAAGAAGGGGTGCAATTTTTCGCCACATGATCAGCCAAATATTCACTGGCCAGCGCTTCGGTAATGGTATCGCCCTGCTTAACGTGGGCGCCATCAGGATATATTGTTGTCCCATATCCTATGGTTGGTACTTTCCAATGTGCAATGGGGTCAGGATAGGCATGGGCGCTAAAACCCTCAAATTTTTTAATAAGTTCAATAGCAGCATCAGGGATAGAATTCATAATTAATACCTCAAAAAACATGACTCGATTGCAACCAAGCCTGAATAATAATATTCCAGGCTTGCTTTTTCATTATTCTCAATCATGATTGCTGGCAGTTAGTTAGTTAAGCAGGGAATGCCATACCTAATTTTTGGTGATTTAATTGGTATACACAGATTTACTGGTACGCACATCGAGTATATTCCTGGAGACCACATGTTATTATACTGGACAGCAGAGCTTATATGCCAGAATAACTGTAGAGGCAACAATTTCTAAAAGTCTTAGATTTCATTCTAGGATTACGATCAAACAGTTCACGAGCCCGCTTGATGTTGAATCAACACAACCCGGCTTCTCCTCCTTACCCCAGCCAGTTGGTTCGCTGGAATCGACTACCTGCCTTGCATTGTCAAGCTGATAATCGAACAGGAAGCAATTCGGCAGTCATCATACTGAAAGACGAGTTCTCTGCATTCAAATATGGGTGGCAGTCTCTTTAGCACAAAGCCCTTACCTAGCCGCAGCAGCCGGCTCGGCACGAGCCTCCTTAGTTGCGCTTTTGCTTTCTTCGACCGGCACATGCCCGGCCTGAATTGACTCAGGCGCCTTATTCATCACCATCACCGGCAGTCCCAGCGCACCCCAACTGTAAAGCCATCCGGCGTCCTCGGAGACATTGGGCCAGCGCTTGTTTTGGTCTTTGGTAGACAAATTGACGCAGCCATGGCTGGCGGGATGGCCAAAATTATTGTGCCAAAACGCGCCATGAAAGGCATTGTCTCTATGAAAGAACTGCGTATATGGAACATCTTTCACTTCATAGTAGCCGCGCTGCCCGCGACCGACATCGCTACGCATGGTCTTGTAACGATAGCGGTCATAGATATAAAAAGAACCCGTCTTCGTGGGCGTTTTGCTTTTGCCCGTGCTAACCTTGAAGGTGCGGACCACCTCGCCATTTTCCACTGCCTCCACACGCTGGCTGTCCAGGTAAACGATCAGCCTCCGGTCCGTGCCTGTGCTGAATTGCTCGATTAGGGCTTGCTTCAGCATCCCGCCCTGCACGCTTCTTAAGTTTTGCACGTCGGCGCTGACTTCGATGGTGCTTGAGGCCGGCCATGCGGGATGGGGGGTGAATTTAAGACGGTGCTGTCCAATCCAGCGCCATTTTCCGGAAATGGCTTTGCCATCGCGAGTCCGCACCTGAAAACTGCTCGCAGCGTTGGCCCGATCGGCCAACTCTTCGCTAAAGGTCACTTGCAGTGGTAACACCAAACCTAGATTGGTCAATCCATGAACGTTAGTCTCGGCGGCAAAAGGTGGCGGGGTCGTCAATTCCAGCTTTAGCGGCGGCAAGGGTACGCCGGTGGTGGTTTTATAGTTCAACCTGATTGCGTAGCTACGGTCTTGCTCATAAGCGCTGGCCAGCAACCGGATGTTCTGGCCGTTGGCATCGGGCTCCGCGCTCAACGTCATGTCACCCGTGGCCTGCACTTCTCCTACCGGCCGGTCGAAATGCAGGGTCACCGATGCGTCCGGCTCCAATTTTCTAAGCGCCGGTCCTTCCAGCTTAGGCACGGCGACCGTCATGAAGTTAATTTCGCGGGTCTCGGACTGCCCGAACCAGGATCGCTCCACCGTAATCTTGATCGTATAGCGACTCTCGAAGGCCAGTGGCGCGGGCAGGCTAAGAGTGGTTTGATCCTTCGCCTCAAACAAGACTTTTCCTGTGCCGTCGAGCAGTTCGACTCTGGACAAGCGGGCACCCAAGCCCACTGCCTTTAAAGTGATTGAATTGAGCGGATCGACTTCATTGCCGCCTTGCAAGGCTGTCATAGAGAACCCATAAGGAAGCAGGTCCTGGCTGACAAATTTTTCATCCGGATTGGCTAGCACAGCTGCAGGCAAAGCTACGATCGCCGCGGACAACCAGAAGAGAAGCGGTTTAATCGCACCAAAACATGTAGCCATTTTCATCAAGTCGTCTCGAACCCAAATAGATGTATTGTTTAAAAACCGGGAATGAGCCTTCAAGGCATCCAGTCCGGCCTTCTCGATCAGAAGGCCGGCTCCATGCCGGTTATAATCAGTTTTATGCCCATTTCATCGCCTACATTTTACCTCAGCTTCTTCCGCCAGAAGAAAATCTTACCAAATCAGTCCCAACTGAACAGGATAAAATCATTGCGGACAAGCATGGCCGAGCCGGGTGAGCAACCCTTTTTTTTCCGATTTGAACAAAACAGAAGGTAAAAAGTTTCACTAGAGCACAGTTCACGCCAGAAACCAGCTCATCCTGAAAGCCTCAACGGACGATTTTGGCATTCAACGCCGGCGAAATGATGCTTATAGTGAGAAGCCAGCCACCCGAATACGATGACACTCAACTCTCGCCTCTTATACGAAGGCGCAGAACCTAAAGACCTGTTAGGCGTTACCTAAACAATGCTGTTTCCCAGTTCGTTTTCATCAAGTTAATAAGCCCATGTTCTTTTCAATTTACTAAAAAACTCACGCCAGCCAACCTGATTGATAGGATAGACAATAAGCCTGTTAACTCAACCTATGCGCCTTATGATTTATCAGGCCCTTCAAAACTGGTCATTCCGGCAAGCCCTTATTATTTCGGGGAATAGCAACGCAACCTGGAAACGGAGCGGCCAGCGATCCCTGGTTAGGACTGACCATCACGGCGGAGAGCCCGGCTCTGAAGATATTCGAACCCAGTTCGTCATTGGTTTTGGCCGGGAAGACGAAAATGGGGCCGACGCCCCAAGTGAACCCCTTGATCTTGGCTGGTGACAGAAACAAGGTCTTGTTTAGATTGCCCAACCCAGACTGTCTGCTATTCGAGACCGGGCCGGGTTGATTGACCGCCTGCAGGATAGTGCGCGTGATCAGGTTAAAATCCTCGTTCAAATGAATGGCTCCACCGGCTTGAATATTGACAATAAACTGCACTTGATTGTTGGCTCTGGCATAGAAGTTGAAATTGCTCTGGAAACCCCGGCAAATGATCTCCGGCAAAGCTGGGTATTATGGGGCTTTAGCGTCATTTGATTAAAAGCGCTCGCTTTGGCTATTTTTGCTGTACCTGCTGTAATGCCAAGGATAATTGTTGACTGAACTTGCTGAGTAGTTTGCTAAGCGCTTGAGCCGCACTGTTGTAACTGACATCATTCAGTAGCTGTTTGATATTAGCTTGCCCATTGCTGACTATCGTATGGTTTTTCTCCTCCATGACTGTCCAGCTTGCTTCAAGGTTTGCCGACTTGCCAGGTTGAGTATCGAAACGGCTTACATCGATAATAACACGATAATCCACGTTGCCATAGGCGCTCCATGGATAGGCTCTGACAATGGCATTCGGTTGTAGCGCCGCCACATTTTTGCTTAATACGGTAATGACATTGTCCTTTAACGGTGCTGCCCATTGATCGAATTCAGCCAGTTGTATGCCGTTATTCTCCGTACGCGTGACAATCTGACTGCGATCAAGCAAAGCGGGTAGCGTCAGAGGCCCTATGCCAATCAGCAGTTTTTTTGTGCTGGCCGTGGCTGAGGCTACAGGCGTCTGGCTCTGGGATTCCAGCGTATAAAAATGAGTAGGAGGAGTCGACGAGCAAGCGCTTAGCAGAAAACTGATGCAGAAAATGACAAATCGATTTGAATGCTTATTTAACATGATGGTTATTTCTCATTTTTACCGCGAATTAAGGAATCGGGATGTTCTTCCAGATAGTCTGCGAGTTGCTTGACGGAGCTTGCTGTTTGAGTAAGTTCTTGCAGTAATTGGTTTAGTTCGTACTGCGTGGTTGATCCCGGTTCCAGCGTGCTTAATACGTGCTGCGCTGAACTCATGGTTTTGTCAGCGCTGCTCAGTGTGCCTGTTGCCGTGACTAAAGTCTTGGTTGCCGCCTTGGTTGTTTCTTGCAGAGATACCAGGGTTTTGTTGATTTCTGTTGTCATCGTTTCCAAGGGAAGTTTGGAAACTTTATCCATGACGGTTTGTGCGGAATTAACAATCTGATTCATTGAGTTTGGCGTCGTCGGAAATTCCAGATAGCCGGTATTATTCGGATGGATCACTATTTTACTTTTTGGAAAAAGATCTAATGCAATAAAAAGCTGTCCTGTCAGCAGGCTGCCTGTTTGTAATTGCGCCCGTAAACCATTGGCAACCAGTTGTGTTATATTTTCTTTAACCGTCCGATTGGCCTGTTTATTAAGAATAATAATGCGGTCCGGTTCTACTTCAACCACGACGGGAATGTTTATCTGTCCGGTTTTTCCATCTATTTCAAGATTAATGCCGATCACTTTGCCAATCGGAATGCCGCGTAATAAAACGGGAGCGCCGAGAGTTAAGCCGCGCACCGACTCATTAAAATACATGACAACTTTGACCGTTCTATGATAAATAACCTGAGTGGATTGATCATAATCATCGAACAGTTGAAATGGCGTGTTTTCGGGCACTGTATCTACGGCTTTATCATTAGAGTCGGTACGAAAGGCGATACCGCCGGCCAATATCGAAATTAAAGGCCCTGTTCTTAATTTAAAACCATCGGCGCCCGCGGATAAATCGATGCCGCTGTCTATCCAAAAGCGGGTATTTGTTCTTACAAACTGGTCATAAGGCGAGTTAACAAAAATAGTTAATTTAATATCATCGGCGTTTTTGGCTAATTCATATTCGAGCACCTCGCCTACGGTAATACCATGAAAGCTAATCTGCGTTCCAGGCCCCATGGAACCAATATTAGCCGTCCGAAGTATGAACCTTTTGCCTTGCGCATTCGTTTCCAATACCGGCGAGGTGTCGAGTCCCTTAAAGCGACGCTCTTCTTTGCCTTTTTCGGGCTTAATGGCTATATAAGCGCCTGACATCAGCGTACCCAAACCCGTAACTCCGCTTAAGCCGATTTTTGGCCGAACCACCCAGAACTGCGTGTTATTAGTTAGATATGAACTGCTTTCCTTGTGCATTTCAGCGGTAACGTCAATGGTTTTCATATCCTTATTAATGGCGATATCGGTCACCTTACCTATTTCCACATCCAGGTATTTGATTTTGGTTTTGTCTATTTCCAAACCGTCAGCGCTGGGAAAGTTAATGGTAATCACAGGTCCTTTTTCGGAAACGGTCTTATATATTAGCCAACCCGTCACTAATAGCGCGCATAAAGGCAACAACCAGATGAGCGGTAATTCCCGTTTTTTATTGATAGCGGCATCGGCCGCTTCGTAAGGAGGTTCGATAAAATCATTCATAGGTTTTGTTGGTTGTCCCAGAGTAAGCGTGGATCAAAATTTTCGGCGGCAAACATGGTTAATATCACCACGGCGGCAAATGCGGTTGCCGCAGGGCCGGCAATAATCTGTACAGCGCCAAAATTAACCAAATCGACCAGAATTGAAATCATAAAAATATCCAGCATCGACCATCGCCCTACAAAAGCTATGACACGATACATCACTGTCCATTTACGCGCGTTGACTTGCCAGCGGAAATGCGCGCACAGCAGCAGCAAGCCGATACCTATCAGTTTTAACGAGGGCACGAGAATACTAGCCACCAAAACCAACAGACCGATTGGAATCATGCCGCTATTGAATAATTCAATAATTCCGCCGGCAATGGTATGCGGATCGCCTACGCCAAATTGATTCACGTTCATAATGGGAAAAATATTGGCGGGAATATAAAGAAAAAAACCACTGAACAACAATGCGGTGGTGCGTTGCAAACTATGTGGGCGTCGTCCATGCAGGAGACTGTCACATCGCGGACAAGTTGCCGGATGATCAACTCTTTTGACCAAATAACCACAGTCGTGGCAGCGTATAAACCCTTGAGCGAGGGCATTTGTTTTAGCATTCATGATTATCCTTCTTACGCAATTGCTCGATGCGTTGCCAGAATAACCCGCTATCCAGACCGCTGGTTAGCATGGTTGTTATAATGATCAGGGCGATAAAAGCATAGAGGCCCCAGCCGAATTTGAGTGGCGCGATGGCCATAAGCTTAACGCAAGCAACAATGATACCCAGCAAATAAACCTCAAGCATCACCCATTCATCCAAATGCAGCATCCAGCGCATCCACATCGCTAAATTACGATTGGGACGATTAAAATAAAGGTGACCGCTGATCAGTAAAGATAAACTGATATGCACCAGGGGAAACAAAACGCTGGCCAAAAATACAACGATAGCAACTGCCACCATACCGTCGTTAAATAAAGCCAGAACCCCGGACATCAATAGGCCTGTATTGACATTGCCCAAGACTGTTATACCCACCATTGGCAAAAAATTAGCGGGGAAAAATAATATAAACCCCGCAATAGACAAGGCGAAGGTGCGCTCAACACTTTGTTTATGCGGACGCGACAGCAACAAGCCACAGCGCGGACAATGGGCTTTTTCGCCAATTTTTGGCTGAGCAGGCTTAAGTAATAAATCGCACTCAGGACAGGCATCAAAGTTTGTGCTATTCATGACTTTAGTGGAAAGGTGCGGCAAAAGGCGTCTCTCTTGTAATTTGTACACAATGCATGGTATGACAAATCATACTGGATGGGTAAGAAAAAAATGACAACCCTATTAAAAAGCAGCGCCGCAACTATGAAATGAGCCAGAAAAAACCAGAAGACAATAAACCCGGTACAATCCTCTGGACAATAAAAAACCCACTAAGCCTCTGACTTGCGGGTTTTTGATGTTATTTGTATCTCGTTAACGCTTAAGGTGGCGGAGAGAGAGGGGTTCGAACCCTCGATACGTTGCCGTATACACACTTTCCAGGCGTGCGCCTTCGACCACTCGGCCATCTCTCCTGCTTATTCCCAAACACTGCGCATGAGAGCCGCTAAGGATATTACAGATTGAACTTTGTTGCAATTACTTTTAACCAGCGTGTTTAACCGGCGCTTTCTTCCGTCAGTGCTTCCAGCTCATTCCAGCGTGCATAAACTTGCTCCAGACTCGCTTCTATTTCTTTCAATTCATCCAAAGTCTTGGCAATAACCATCGGTTCTTTTTTATAAAAAGCTGATGAACTGATTTGCTGTGTTAACGCCGTTTGCCTTGCTTCCAATTCATCGATCATTTCCGGCAATTTATTCAGCTCCTGCTGGTCTTTAAAACATAATTTTTTCTTTTTAGCGGTGGCGGGTTTTTCCTGTTTTGGCGCCTCCACTGTCTTGTTTATCGCGGCGGCGGGTTTGTCCTGTTTAGTCTGTTCAATGTGTTTAACATGGTTCATCCAATCCGTGTAACCGCCAACATACTCATCGACATCGCCTGAACCATCAAGAACAAATACTGAGGTCACTACGTTATCCAGAAAGGCCCGGTCGTGGCTTACCAGCAATAAAGTGCCGTCATAAGTCACCAGTTTTTCTTCCAGTAGCTCCAGGGTTTCCAAATCCAGATCATTAGTGGGCTCGTCCATGACGATAAGATTCGCCGCCCTGGTAAATAGCCGCGCCAACAACAAGCGGTTCTTTTCACCGCCCGATAAACTTTTTACCGGCGACCTAGCCCTGGCAGGCGCAAACAGAAAATCTCCCAGATACGACATCACATGACGCTTGTTGCCAGCAATTTCGACAAAATCATTCCCATCAGCAACGGTATCGGCAACAGTCATATCAGGATCGAGCTGATCGCGTAACTGATCGAAGTAGGCAATTTCAAGCTTAGTGCCCTGCTCTACCGTGCCGCTGTCCGGTTCCAATTGCTTTAGCAGTAGTTTCAATAAGGTTGATTTACCGGCGCCATTTGCGCCAATCAAGCCGATTTTGTCGCCGCGTTGAATCAGTATTGAAAAGCGCCTGATAATTTGTTTGTCGGCATAACCAAAGCAAATATCATCAACTTCGATAACCTTTTTACCCGACGCGTCGCCTCTTTCCAATGCCAATCTAGCCGTACCCTGCTGTGTGCGCCTTTGCGCCCGTTCGTTGCGCAATTTTTCCAGCGCTCTGACACGGCCTTCATTTCGCGTACGCCGTGCTTTTACGCCCTGCCTGATCCAGACCTCTTCATCCGCCAGTTTCTTGTCAAACTCAGCATTTTGATTGGCTTCGTCTTCAAGAGCGGCAGCCTTGCGGGTCAAATAATCGTCATAATTGCCTGCCCATGACACCAGATTGCCGCGGTCCAGATCAACAATCCGGGTCGCCAGCTTTTGCAGGAATGCCCGGTCATGAGTGACAAATAACACTGCACCCTGAAAATTCAGCATTTGCTCTTCCAGCCAGGTAATACTTTCAAAATCCAGATGGTTGGTTGGCTCATCAAGCAGCAACACTTCCGGCTCTATGACCAATGCTCTAGCCAAGGCTACGCGCCGCTTCCAGCCACCCGATAAGCCGCTGATTTTTAATTCCCCAGGCAAATCGAGTTTGCTTAAGGTTGTTTCAACCCGTTGTTGAAAGTGCCAGCCATTGTGCGCCTCAAGCTTATGCTGCAAATCGCCCATCTCATTTAACGCCTTGTCATCATCATAATCCATGGCTAAAGTCAGCGCATGGTAACGGGTAATCCATCCTCCCAACTCACCCAAACCACCAGCAACCGCATCGTAAATAGTTGCTTCTTCCGGCAAATCGGGTGATTGTTCCAGCCACGCGAGCCTTAATTCCGGTTGCCGCCAAATATCGCCGTGATCGGGAAGCACATTTCCGGCAATAATTTTCATTAAAGTTGATTTACCTTCGCCATTGCGGCCTAACAGGCCAACCCTTTCGCCGGCATCCAGCTGAAAGTTGGCATTTTTTAATAAAGCGTGAGTTCCATAAGCGATGGAGATGTTGGTTAAACGTAATAAGGGCATTTTTGAAGTTCTTTAGATTGTAGAGAGGAGTTACAGGAGCATTATATAGAACAATAGACCCGCCTTTATCACAAAGTGAGAAAAAACCACCTAATTTGAGGATAAGTTTTGTTTATCCAGATTGAGAGAGAACGCTCAAATATGTAAATATTGTCTCTGCAAACCGCATTTTGCGGGCGAGTTTATTTGTCCCCGGAATAATCGAAAAACCGGCGGGCAAACAAGCGCTGCTTCAACTGTCAGTTATTTACGCCAGCATCGGATAATCGGTATAACCTTTTTCATTGCCGCCATAAAACGTAGCAGGATCAGGGTCGTTTAAAGGCGCGTTTAGCTTAAAACGTTCAACAAGGTCTGGGTTGGCTATATACAATTGCCCAAAAGCGACGGCGTCCGCCATGCCTTGAGCTATGACTTCCTCGGCGCGCGCCTGGTCATAACCGCCGCACACTATCAGGGTTCCGTTATAAGCTTTGCGCAGAGCATCAAGATTGACGGCATTAGCGCCGTGCCTGATATCACCTTCCAGCGCATCGACTATATGCAGATAAGCCAGTCCAAAGCGATTCAACTCCTCCAGCAGATAAACGAACATCAATTCCGGAGCGGAATCAGTCATGTCATTAAATGTGCCGCTGGGTGAAAGGCGGATGCCAACACGTTCCGCACCCCAGACAGTTACTACCGCCTCAGTCACTTCAAGGAGGAATCTGGCCCGATTTTCCAATGTGCCGCCATAGCTGTCAGTGCGCTTATTGGCGCCGTCGCGCAAAAACTGATCCAGTAAATAGCCATTGGCGCTGTGTATTTCGACGCCATCAAAGCCTGCATCCAGAGCATTTTTTGCTGCTTGCCGGTAATCTTCCACGATACCCGGAATTTCATCCGTTTCCAAAGCGCGTGGAGTTACAAACGGCTTCATACCATGAGGCGTAACAGCGTCACCTTTCGGTGTTATTGCGGATGGCGCTACCGGTAACTGACCACCATGAAAATCGGGATGGGAAATACGGCCGACGTGCCATAATTGCAGGAAAATATGACCATTTCTTACATGGACGGCCTCGGTTATTTTTTTCCAACCCGCCACTTGCAATCCGTTATAAATACAGGGCGTCGCCGGATAACCAACGCCTTGCGGCGATATTGGCGTCGCCTCGGAAATTATCAATCCCGCGCTGGCCCGTTGCGCATAATAACTTGCCATCAGCTCGGTAGGTATGTTGTCAGGCGCACGCATCCGAGTCAGCGGTGCCATCACGATGCGATTAGGTAATTGATAGGGGCCGATATTAACCGGTGTTTGCAGTTTTGTCTTCATGGATCAATTTATGATTTCAATTAAAATCTGATTATATTAGGCGGGATTAGAGAACTTCCATTTCCTTATAATCCTGAACAACTTATTTTCCTTAATCATTACCGAGAATGAAAACTTCCGGATTACTGTACCTCCTACTTTTGGAATATATTCAAGGTTCAGGACAATAGTTTATTGATAGCTACGATAGCTGATACTGCTTCAAACTGCATCAATTTTTCATAACAAGCATATATCCCTGTTAGCATTATCGCCCAATAAAAAGCCGAGTTCCAGTTGGAATATTAACCTTTTCTTCCTTGAATTCAGAACAAAGTTATCGCATCCGTGCGGGAACAGTCAACTCAGGGCAGGATTACTTTGAGCAGTAATGCCCTTTGTCCATACGGATAATATAAAGTAGAATCGTCCATGGAAAAGCTTGTATGCTAATGAGCCATTTGTCCAAGCGGTTTTATCAATATACACGAAGGTATGCACATGAAAATTTATTTTTACTGGCTGGGGATGTTGGTAGCGTTGTTTTGCATGGAGGCATGGAGCGCTGATCTTGACCGGCCTGAAGTAGAAAAACGTCTCGCCAATGCAGACAAAGCGCATCCTGCGGACTTACGCCGAAAGGATTTGACGGATCTGGATTTATCCAGCCTGGATTTTAAAATAGCTGACTTGTGGGGCTCGGATTTACGCCGGTCAAATTTAAGCAACAGTGATTTGTCCGGCCTGAATCTGGATTTATCGGTGCTGTCGAAAGTCAACTTTTCTAACGCCAATCTATCCAATACCAGTATTTTTGGCGTGCACGCAGGCGGGGCGAATTTTACTAACGCAAACCTGAACGGCAGCCGGTTTATCGGGGTAATGGATCGCGCCAACCTGTCCCGCGCCAATCTGTCTCATGCAAACTGGGGCGCTGACATGAAAAACCAGTCCATGGGTTTGATGCGGGCAAGTTTGAATAATGTCAATTTATCGGGAGCCAATCTTTCCCATGCCAATTTTGACCGCGCGGTGATGCGGTTTGCAAATTTTTCCGGGGCCAATCTCCAAAACGCAGTATTTTTTGGCGTTGACCTGTCAGGGGCTGATTTTTCGGGAGCTAATTTGTCAGGCGCCGATTTATCAGGGACTACGCTCGAAGAAACTAATTTTGCCGGAGCGGATCTGGCTGGCGCTCGATTTGCCGGCATTAAAGATAAATCAAAATTAAAGGGATTAAATTCCAGCAAACATCTTGATACTGCGATTATTGATTGATGCTAAAACACGAAAAAAAATAGTAGTCTTAAAAATGACTCATTATTAATCCGGTTTCGCGGTTAATTAAAAGTTTTTAATATCCCAAGCTACCTGCTTGATAATGATTAAATTAACCTATCTAAGCGGACTGCCCAATGATAAGGCTTGCAAACTTGACCCATTCTTCCGGATCTTCTTCCACTCTCGCCTGATGCGAGGGAGCGGATAAATGCAACGCCACAAGTTTTAGCCTTAACAACTCTCGATTCAACTCCCATTCCCTGATTTCTTCCGGCTTTATCAAAGTAAGCTCCCCATTCAACTGGTTCTCGAATTCAACCATCTCTTCCGATAAACTACCTTCAATTAAAATCGTATCCGACATCTTTTATCACCGGTATCTGTAATTTCAAATTAGAAAAAATAGAACAACTTTCAAAATTACCACAAACTGCGATAAATTATCAAGACCAAACCTTAACACTACAAAAACGAACGGTAGTCCCGTTAACAAATATTTCTTTTTTCAAGGTCCGCAGGCATGATTGCCGCCAGCATGCCAACCATAAGCGATTCCATATTACCCGGCATAAAAGGCGCGGCTACTGACTTGTAAAGCTCAACATAACACTGAAAGCTGGATACGCCCAATAATCATACATAGCGTACCGTGAAACACATTATACAACTCTTTGCAGTCAGACACTCCTGATAACCGCCACAATCTCCCTGACAGCATCATCTTCAAGAAAAGGACAAATCGGTAATGAAAAGCAATGGGACGACACGGATTCTGTGACGGGCAGGCTTAACCCCGCGCACTCATCTTTAAACACATTTTGTTGATGTAAAGGAACGGGATAATAAATGGCGCAAGCAATTTGCCGCTCCTGCAAAGCGACTAAAATGGCGTCACGACGATCGCTCAACACAGTGTATTGATGATAAACATGCTCGCCCAGATTATCTTCATAGGGGGTAATCAGCGGTAAATCCGCCATCAGTTCCGAATAAAGATGAGCAACATGACGCCGCGCCTGATTGTATTGGTCGATGCGTTTTAATTTGGGTCTCAAGATGACCGCCTGCATTTCATCAAGACGGCTGTTATAGCCAATCACATCATGGTAATAACGCACATCCGAGCCATGATTACGCAGTTGTTTAATTTTTGCCGCCGTTTCGTCAGAGTTAGTTGTCACTAAACCGCCATCTCCGAACGCGCCCAGGTTTTTACTGGGAAAAAAACTAAATCCCGCGGCATGACCTATCGCTCCGGTTTGTTTGCCATTGATGCTGGCGCCAAACGACTGGCAACAATCTTCAATCAGTTTTAAATTGTATTGCTCGCAGATCTGCTCAATTTCAGTCATGTCCGCTGGTTGACCAAACAAATGCACGGGCATGACCGCTTTTGTTTTTGAGGTAATGGCTTTTTCTATGGCTTCCGGTGCAATATTGAATGTTCTGGGATCTATATCAACAAAAACAGGAATTGCGCCGACATATTTAATAGCTTCCGCGGTAGCAATAAAAGTGAATGCGGTGGTAATCACTTCATCGCCAGCGCCTATGCCTTCAGCGATTAATGCCAGATGCAGCGCGTCTGTGCCTGAAGCAACGCCTATCGCATGCTTAACGCCCAGATATTCAGCCGTTTCCTGCTCAAAAGCCTGGACATTCGGGCCCAATATAAAGGCGCAGTTTTCTATTGTTTCAGCCAGTCCGCGCTCGACTTCATCTTTGATTTCTGCATATTGAGCCTTCAGGTTTACCATCGGTATCATGTTGTTGCCTTTTATTTAAGTGCAGAGACGCGTCTCTACGAATGAAAATGTCTTTATTTATCGCCCAACAACCGGGTGATCTGTATCGCTGTCGCCAGGGCTCGCCGTCCCGCCTCACCGGAAACCAGCGGATTTTCACCGGTTTGAATGCAGTTTACGAAATGTTTAATTTCTTCCAGCAGTGCGTCACCGCTTTCAAAAACGGATTCTTCCGTTTCAATTTCAGGAATACCGGGAAACATTTCATTTTTGCCCGTGCGGTATTTGGTCAAAACCCGGTTTTGAAAATCAACGGAAATGTAAGAACTAGGTCTGAATAGCCGCATTTTGCGCTCCATCTTCATGCTAATCCGGCTGGCTGTCACATTTGCCACGCAACCATTTTTAAATAGCAGCCTGGCATTGGCAATATCGGTACCTTGAGTGAGCACTGCCGTGCCGCTGGCATCAATACGCTCAACTTCTGAATCCACCAACGCTAAAATAATATCGATATCATGAATCATTAAATCGAGAACTACGCTCACATCATTTGCCCGGGGATTAAATGGCGACAAACGATGGGATTCGATAAACAGGGGTTTTTCGTCTTTATCCAAACCGAGAACCGCCGGATTAAAACGTTCCAGATGCCCCACCTGTAAAATCAGATTGTTACGCTTGGCAATGGCTATTAACTCATCGGCCTCTGCAACCGTCACAGTAACCGGTTTTTCAACCAATACATGAGCCCCCGCATTTAGAAAATCTTTAGAGACGCAATGATGCAGCGTGGTAGGAACAACAATGCTGACTGCATCGACTTCGCCCAACAGGGATTGGTAATCAGTTAATGCTCTCGCGCCATGTTTTTCAGCAACGGCTTTTGCCGCCGCCTCGTCAATATCGGCCACGGCAACCAGTTCACATTCAGGCAGGGAGGCATATTTCTCTGCGTGGAATTTGCCTAAATAACCGGTGCCGATCACAGCGCATTTTATTTTTTTCATTAGCTTAACTTTACATTGGGTTCAACTTAACCTTAAAGGTAATCGGATAAATAGAAATTATCAGCGCATACCTGTCCGGGATAGGATAAAGCCGATTATTGTAATCCATCAAAAACTATTCAGAAACTTTTGTGGATTTGATCGCTGAAATCGCTGTTCAGAAAACATATTGTTTAAAAATAATTGCCGGGAAGAAGTTTTTCTAATATGATGAACCTACTGAACGTTTGTTAGGTGAATTTTTTTGACATCAAAAGAAAGAATATTAAGTACAGCGATTGTTTTGTTCGCACAAAAAGGCTATTCGGGATTATCGATGAGACAGCTGGCTCAAGCAGTAGATATGAGCGTGGCGGCTATTTATCATCATTTTCCCGATAAAAACGCGCTTTATCTCGAAGCGGTTCGCTATGCTTTTTCAGACAAAGAACAAGTTTTTGCCCAAGTATGGGAGTCCGGCTGTCCGGCTGAAGAAAAGTTGGCAAGATTTGTCCGCTCACTGATTGATGTGATGCTTAAAGATCCGGATTTCCATCGCTTGATGCAGCGCGAGATTCTGGAAGCCGATCCCGAAAGAATGCAGCTACTGGCTCAAGGCGTCTTCAACCGCCAGTTTTGTTTATTGATGCAACTGTCCGCTGAATTGGCTCCTGAGCAAGACACTCATTTAGTCGCTACGTCTGTAATAGGTTTGGCCAAGTATTATATTGAGTACCAGCCCTTATTCAAAAACTTTCCCGGCTGGAAGCCCGAATACGAAACGCCGGAAGTTGCCGCAGCGCATATTACTGAATTATTGTTATATGGTTTAAGAGCAAAGGCCAAATGAAAAAAATAGCCGGTCATTTACAATCAACCTCATCCATTAACAAACCCGGCTTGAGAACGATTGCCCTTTGCTGCGCATTAGTCACGATGCTGTTTTCCGGTTGCATGCTGGGACCCGATTTCACCAGCCCTAAAAGCCCGGACACAGAAATCTATTTGCCCGGTGAACCGTCAAATCGTATTAGCACAGTATCTTCGCCGTCAGGCGCTGCTCAGACCATAGCTCTGGGAAGAGATATTCAGGGGCAGTGGTGGACGCTTTTCCGCTCCCCGCAATTAACAAGATTAATTGAAAAGGCCATGAAGCATAATCCCGACTTGCAGAGCGCTTTATCGGCATTGAAAGTTGCTCAGGAAAACGCTTCTGCGCAGCAGAGTTCCTTATTCCCTGCGGTCGACGCATCATTCGCACCAAAACGTCAAAAATTTTCCGGTTCGCAGTTTGGCAGACCTGGCACAGGAGTTCCTGCATACAATCTCTATACTGCATCGGTCCAGGTTAGCTATACACTGGACGTTTGGGGGGCCATCCGGCGCCAGATCGAGGAATTCGAGGCCCAGGCGGAGTATCAGCGCTTCCAGCTGGAGGGCGCTTTCCTGACCCTGGCGTCAAACGTTGTTACCACTGCAATACAGGAAGCTTCTTTAAGAGCCCAGATTCAAGCGACTCAGGAAATAATAACTGCTCAAACCCAGCAACTTGACCTGGTCAAGCAACAGTTCGAATTGGGGGGGGCATCAAAAGCCGATGTTTTGTTACAGCAAACCACGCTGGAACAGACACGCTCGACCCTGCCTCCGTTACAGCGGGATTTGGCTCAAACCCGCCATCGTTTGACGGTATTAACCGGCGAACCGCCCAGCACTGATCTGGCCGCTAAATTTAATCTCTCTGACCTGCATTTGCCGGAACTATTACCGCTCAGTCTGCCATCCAAACTGGTTCAACAACGTCCCGATGTACGCGCGCAGGAAGCGCTGTTACATGCCGCCAGCGCGCAAATTGGTGTCGCTACCGCCAATATGCTGCCTGATTTCACCATTAATGCCAATGCAGGCACCATCGCCACCAAGATAGGCGATTTGTTTGTTCCCGGCAGCGCCATCTGGAGTTTCGGCGGAAACCTCCTACAGCCTGTCTTTCATGGCGGACAACTAATCCACCAACGGAAGGCTGCCCTGGCGGCTTATGAACAGGCGGCGGCACAATACCGGAGCACTGTATTACAGGCCTTTCAAAACGTCGCCGATACCTTGAGCGCCCTGGAGTTCGACGCCGCCGGATTGAAAGCACAGGATACCGCCGCACAAGCGGCGCTGGATAGCCTGGAGCTGACTCAAATGCAATACCACATAGGCGCTGTCAGTTATCTGCCTCTGCTTATCTCGGAGCGTAACTACCATCAGACACGCATTACCCAGACAGCAGCGCGAGCCAGACGCTATGCCGACACCGCTGCCTTGTTCCAGGCGCTTGGCGGCGGCTGGTGGAACCGTAAAGACTTATCTGCAACCCTTATAACAGAGCAACAGAAGGAACAAAAGAAGGACCGATGTTTCTTTTGCCTTGACCTTTTAACCTCTATTTTTTAAACAGATTTAAAACGTAGCGACTATTTATGATTGAACAAAACTCAGGCAGGAAACAAAAATGATTAAACGCATGATCATTATGCTCATCGTGGCTGGTTTGGCGCTCGGAGGTATTTTTGGTTTCATTAGCTTTAAAGGCCGCATGATTAAACAAGCCATGCTGTCTCAAGGGCAGCCATCGCAAACCGTTTCCACGACAACGGCCAAATATCTGGAATGGCTGCCGGAACTGGAAGTAGTCGGCACCTTGACTGCTGTTCAAGGCACGGATTTGAGCACTGTTGTCTCGGGAATTGTTGATGAAATTTTCTTCCAGCAGGGCGACTACGTAAAAACCGGCACCCCCCTGCTGAAACTGCGCGCTGCCGACGACATTGCCAAACTGCAATCATTAAAAGCTGCTGCGGAACTGGCCAATATTACTTATTTGCGCGATCTGGAGCAGTTCCGGGTTAAGGCAGTCAGCCAGCAAACACTCGCCGTAGACAAAGCGAACTATGACGCTGCTGTCGCCAATGTCGCACAACAGCAGGCATTGCTGGATTACAAAACAATTCGCGCACCCTTCTCCGGCCAGCTGGGAGTCCGGCTTGCGAATCTCGGCCAAGCCCTTCAAGCGGGCACGGGAATAGGCACGATACAAGCGCTGGACACTATTTTTGCCGACTTTTATCTACCCCAGCAAGCATTATCCACGCTCAAAATTGGTCAAACCGTGACGCTCAAAACCGACACCTATCCTGGGCAGCATTTCACCGGAAATATCAGGGTAATTAATCCAAAAGTTGACGTTAATACACGCAACGTATTGATCAGAGCCTTGCTAAATAATCCTGAACACAAGCTTCTGCCAGGAATGTATACCACCGTGGATGTTGCAATCGGACAAACACAGCGGTTTATCACTCTGCCTCAAACCGCCATCGCCTTTAACCCGTACGGTTCAATTATCTATCGAGTGGAAAACAATGGTCAGGACGAAAAAGGAAATCCTAAACTTATAGTTAAACAAAGCTTTGTTACCACAGGCGATACGCGTGGCGACCAAATCGCAATTCTTCAGGGAGTTAATGAAGGGGAAACAATAGTAACTTCCGGTCAATTAAAACTGCGCAATGGATCGCCTGTGGTAATCAACAATTTGGTGCAACCGAGCAACAATCCGGCACCGCAAATCAAAGACCAATAATCCGCCATGAATTTAACTGATATTTTTATCCGCAGGCCCGTTCTGTCTACGGTAGTCAGCGTAATGCTGCTAGTATTGGGTTTGCGTTCCCTGAACAGTTTGCCAGTCTTGCAATTTCCGTACACAGAAAACGCCATAGTCACTATCAGCACAACCTATTACGGTGCCGATCCGGACATTATCGCAGGCTTTATCACGACACCGCTGGAAAATGTTATCGCCCAGGCTAATGGTATTGATTACCTCACATCGACCAGCCTGAGCGGCGTCAGCACTATAACCGCCAACCTGCGGCTCAATTATGATCCGGATAAAGCCTTGACCGAGATCAATACCAAAGTGAGTTCAGTGCTTAATCAGCTGCCGCCGCAATCGCAACGACCAGTCCTCAGCGTACAAATCGGCGAAACCATCGACGCAATGTACATAGGCTTTTCCAGCGATGTCCTTCAAGCCAACCAGATCACCGATTATCTGCTGCGCTCGGTACAGCCCAAATTACAGACCGTTGAGGGTGTCCAGACAGCGGAGTTATTGGGCAGTAAAAACTTTGCTTTGCGCGCCTGGCTAGACCCCAACAAATTGGCCGCCTATGCCCTCACCGCATCCGATATCAGCACAGCGCTGGCAAAGAACGATTATATTTCCGGACTGGGAACAACCAAAGGCCAGATGGTGCAAGTAAACCTGAAGGCATCAACGAGTCTGCATTCACTCGAAGAATTCAAAAATTTAATTCTCAAACAACAGGATGGAGCTATTATCCGGCTGAAAGATGTGGCTAATGTCACTCTTGGCGCGGATGACTATGAAACCAGCGTCTCTTTCGACGGCAACAAGGCGGTTTATATCGGCCTTCAACTTGCTCCCAGCGCCAATTTGCTTGAAGTTATCGGCAGAGTGCGTGAAATATTTCCGGATATTCAAGCCCAATTACCGACAGGTATCAGCGGTAAAATTGTTTACGATTCGACAAAATTTGTTAATAGTTCCATTGATGAGGTTACACACACCCTTATAGAAGCCTTGCTGATTGTTACTGTTGTGGTATTTGCCTTTCTTGGTTCGCCGCGTTCGGTACTCATTCCTGTCATAGCGATTCCACTTTCCCTGATCGGCACGTTCACTATGATGCTGATATTTGGTTTCTCCATCAACTTGCTGACTTTGCTGGCGCTGGTGCTCGCTATCGGACTGGTGGTTGACGACGCCATCATTGTCGTTGAAAACGTCAACCGGCATCTTGAAAATGGCATGCAACCAATTCCGGCCGCTTTACTGGCGGCCCGGGAACTAACCGGCCCTATCATCGCCATGACGGTTGTGTTGATCGCTGTCTATGTCCCTGTCGGCTTTCAAGGCGGATTGACCGGCGCCTTGTTCACTGAATTTGCATTTACTGTAGTTGGCGCGGTAACCATATCCGCTATTGTGGCGCTAACGCTGTCGCCAATGATGTGTTCCCGCCTGCTTAAACCGCACACTAATGTGCGTAGCGGCTGGGAAGAGCGCATCGTCGATTTTATAGACCGGAACTTTGAACGCCTGAGCAAGGCCTATTCGCGCATACTGAATGGAACTCTCAACTATTTGCCGGTCACCATGGTCTTTGCCTTCATCATCCTCGCCAGTATTTATTTTCTTTATGGCAGCTCCAAAAGCGAGCTTGCTCCGCAGGAAGATCAAGGCGTTATTCTTGCCCTGTCAACGGCAGCACCGGATTCCACGCTCCAGCAACGTCTGATTTATGCCAGGCAGGTTTATGAAAAATTCATAAAGCACCCGGAAGATGATCACGTTTTTCAACTGGATACCCCAGGGCGGTCTATCGCGGGCATGGTTCTCAAACCGTGGAATGAACGAAAACTCACCGCGACGGAACTGCAGCCAGTGATTCAACAGGAAATGAATGAAATTGCCGGGGTACGCGCCGCTGTTTTCCAGCCGCCGTCATTACCCGGCAGTAGAGGTCTTCCCGTGCAGTTCGTGATCGGCACCACTGAGTCATTCGATCAATTGAACACAGTGGCCCTGCAATTTATGCAGGAAGCGCAAAAAAGCGGCGCCTTTATATTCCTGGACAATGACCTAAAATTCGACCAGCCGCAATCACAAGTGAAAATTGACCGCAATACAACCGCTCTTCTGGGATTGACTATGCAGGATGTAGGGTCGTCTCTGGCATCCATGCTGGGAGGCGGCTATGTCAACTATTTCAGCATGTCGGAAAGATCCTACAAAGTCATTCCTCAAGTACAGCAAATTTCCAGACTCAATACCGATCAGTTGCGTAACTATTACATTCGTGCGGCAAACGGAACAGCGATTCCCCTTTCCACCATCGCGACAATCAACACCGAAACCGTGCCGCAATCATTGAATCATTTTCAGCAATTAAATGCCGCCACTATTTCCGGCGTGCCTTTTCCCGGCATCACGCAGGGTGACGCCATCAATTCATTGAAGGAAATCGCCAAGAAAGTGCTACCCAAGGGCTATTCAGTTGACTACGCAGGGCAGTCGCGGCAACTGGTCAGTGAATCCAGCGGTTTTATTTTTACTTTCCTGTTCGCTTTGATCATTATTTTTCTGGCATTGGCCGCGCTCTTCGAAAGCTTCCGGGATCCGCTGATTATTCTGGTGTCCGTGCCTATGTCCATCGCCGGCGCGCTTATCTTCATCGCTTTAGGCATTGGTGAAGCGACGCTCAATATCTACACAGAAGTCGGACTGGTCACATTAATGGGCTTAATCAGTAAGCACGGCATCCTGATCGTCGAATTCGCCAACATCAAGCAAATGGAAGGCCTGTCCAAACGTGAAGCAATACAGAGTGCGGCGGATATCCGCCTACGACCGATTTTAATGACCACCGCAGCGATGGTGCTGGGCGTTTTGCCGCTGATTTACGCAACCGGCGCAGGCGCGGTGTCGCGTTTCAGTATAGGACTTGTCATAGCTGCCGGCATAGCCATAGGCACATTGTTCACGCTATTCGTTGTTCCTGCGGTGTACCTCCTGATTGGACAGAACCATTCCAAGTTAGCTGCGAATGACATGTAGCCCGTTGAATATCCACAGGCTTTCAAACAATTAATTTCTAAGCCGTTGGTTATGAATCCATACACTCAGCGCTAGAACGCGTTTTTCATGCTTTAAAAACTCCTCCATCTCCAAGGTACGCAACGCGTACCTTGTATTTCCTCGCGCTGCCAAATAAACTGCAAAAAAACGGAATCCGCACATCCCTGACCAGATTGAATCCATTCAACGCTTTGTGTCCGCCTTAACCGGCGGCACGTTAGCTGAATCATTTTATCTGCCAAGGTCCGGCTCGATTTATCCCAGCATTAGTAACTCTTGATGATTTTAGATATACTTCAAAAACTGATTTTTAATATTTCCACAATTATTTGCATGAACAAATTAAAAATTAGGCCTTCGATAGCCAGTTATCGTAAAAATAAAACAGATAGGTCTTTATGCAAGACGTAATTGATTTTTTATTTGGCGCCAAGGGAATGATGCCGCTTGGCTACAGTTTTCAGTGGAATCGTTTCTTGTTATGGTTATTTGCTATATCGAATGCTGTCATAGCGGCATCCTTTTTTTCCATTTCATTTGCTTTGAGCATTCTTGTCTACAAACGTAAAGATATTGATTTTAAATGGATGTTCACATTGTTTAGCGCCTTCTTTTTTACCTCTGGCATTACACACGCATTATCTGTCATTACTATCTGGAATCCTGTTTACGGCTTGGCTGCTATAGCCGGAGCATCCACTGCAATTGTTTCAGCTGTAACAGCCATCCTTTTATGGCCGCTGATTTTAAAAGCTTTACACTTACCCAGGCCATCCAGCTTGTTATTGGCGAATAAAAAGCTTGAGGACGAAATCCTTGATCATAAACAAACGAAAGCGCAATTAATCCTTCTCAACTCGGAACTGGATCGACAAGTTGAGTTAAGGACCCGGGAATTGCAAGCGAGTGAATCCCTTTTGCGTAAAAGCCTGATAAGTAGCGGCATTGGTTCTTGGGAAGCTGATCTTGTTAAAAATAAACAGACTTGGTCAGATAATTGTTTCACATTACTTGGAATCCCTGCCCTGCAGAGACCAACGTGGGATGATTTTCTGGCAGTGGTGCACCCGGAAGACAGGCAGCAAATAATTGATTTAACGCATTCGCATTCGGAGTCCAAGACAAATTATGATGTGGAATACCGTTTAATCACAACAAATGGAAGCATGCGCTGGATGCGTTCCGCCTGGCAAATTGAATATGACCCGGCGGGCAAGCCTTCAATATTGCGAGGCATAGTGCAGGATGTTACCGGGCGCAAGCTGTCTGAACAAAAAAATCAACAACTGGCTAATATCCTTGAACATTCGATCAATGAAATTTATATCATAAACAATAAGACACTGCATTTTGAACATGTTAATCAAGGCGGTATAAATAATTTAGGCTATAGCCTTGATGAACTTAAAAACATGACAATGCGCGACATTAAACCCGTGTTTGACAGTTTATTTTTCAATGAATTAATCGGCCAGTTATTAAATGGCGTAAAAGACCGGGTAATTTATGAAACTACATTTCAACGTAAAAATGGCACATGCTACCCGGTTGAAATCTGTCTGCAATTTTTTCGAAATGATCCACTTTACCTAGTTGCTATCTGCCTTGATATTAGCGAACGCAAAGCAATGGAACGCAGTTTGGTGGATAAACACAATTTGTTGCTCGATATGATTAACAATATTCCGGATTATATTTTCTACAAAAATACAGAGAGCGAGTATTTGCTATGTAATAAACCGGTCGCAAACTATTTTAACCGGCCCCTTGAAAAAATCATTGGACATAATGATTTTGATTTGATTGATCCAGCCACGGCCCAATGTTTCAGACAGCACGATGTTTCTGCCATGGCTCAAGACAAGGTATGCATTAACGAGGAGCTTATTACTCTTCCGGATGGAAAAGAAGTGTTATTGGAAACACTCAAAACACCATTAAAAGATAACGACGGCAATGTGTTAGGCTTAATCGGCATCGGACGCGATATTACCCAGCGTAAGATGCATGAAGAAAAAATTAACATCCTGAGTAATTTCTACGCCATTCTCAGCAAGATTAACCATGCCATTGTGCAAATTAATAACGAAAAGGATTTATTTTCCACCGTTTGCGCCATCACGGCGAATCTACAGCAGGTAAATATGGTCTGGATCGGTCAACCGGATGCTCTTTCCGGCCTATTCGTTCCGGTTGCCGTGGAAGGCAAGAGTAAGGATTATGTAACTGGCCTGGTCGTTTCTGTCGATCCTGATATACCGGAAGGCCAAGGACCAACCGGGATTGCGTATCGTGAAAAGCAAATTGTAACGGTTAATGACTTTCAAGCCGACCACAGTACATCACCCTGGCATGATAATACCGAAAGACATTTTGATTGGGGGTCGAGTTGCGCAATTCCCGTTTTGCGAAATCAGGAGCCTTATGCGGTGCTTAATGTTTATAGTAACAAAAAAGATTTTTTTGACGCAGATGTTCTGAAGTTGATGGCAGAGTTAAGTATTGATCTGTCCTTTGCGCTGGATTTTTACGCTCATGAAACGGCTCGCAGGCTTGCTGAAGAAAAGCTCGAATTATCAGCCAAGGTATTCAGCCAAAGCAAGGAAGCCATAATGATTACTGATAAAAACAATCACATCATTTCTGTAAACCGGGCATTTACCACTGTCACCGGCTATGAAGAACCGGAGGTATTGGGTGAAAACCCGAAGATGCTTGCTTCCGGACTGCATGATAAAGAATTCTTCCGGATAATATGGGAAACCTTGCTAGTCGACAATTTTTGGCAGGGCGAACTGTATAACCGCCGCAAAGACGGGACGATCTACCCTGAATGGTTAAGCATTAGTGTTGCGCGCGACGAAAACGGAAATATTGTTCATCATATTGCAATTTTTACAGATGTTACCGAACATAAAGCCATTGAACAACAGCTCGAACATTTGGCTCATTACGATTCCTTGACCAACCTGCCCAATCGCCTGCTGCTCAAATCCCGGGTAGATTATGAATTAATTGTCTCTGAACGGCATAAAACATCTTTTGCATTGTTATTCATTGATTTGGATCACTTTAAAAATATTAATGATTCCTTGGGACATACTATTGGCGATCAGGTTTTGGTTGAAGTAGGGAGGCGATTGCTAGCCTGTGTTCGTGATTCGGATACCGTAGCCCGGTTAGGCGGCGATGAATTCAATATTCTGCTCCCGGATTGTAACGGGATTAGCGCAGCCATTGTCGCCAACAAAATAATCGACTCACTGACTGAGTCTATTCTTTACCAAAGCTATCGTTTGCATATCACCCCCTCGATAGGTATCAGCCTTTATCCTGACAATGGCGACAGTTACGAAAACCTGTCTAAAAATGCCGATACCGCGCTATATCAAGCCAAAAAACTCGGCCGCAATCAATTTCAGTTTTTCACGCACAGCATGCAGCAACAGTCGCTAAGACGCATGGAAATTGAACATGATCTAAGACAGGCCATTTCACGCAATGAATTGATGGTTTATTTTCAACCTCAAATCAATACGCAAACCTGGAAAATCATTGGCGCGGAAGCTTTATTGCGCTGGCGACATCCTGTTCATGGCATGATTCCACCCGCTGAATTTATACCCGTGGCTGAGGACTGTGGATTAATCTTGCCGATTGGGGACTGGGTGCTTGAACAATCAATTGCCCAAGCCAGACAATGGCATGATGCCGGCTTCCCTTTAACGATTGCCGTTAATCTTTCGTTAGCGCAATTTAGAGCTAAAACCTTATTTGAAAAAGTAAAACAAACCCTGGATTGCTTCCGGATGCCGCCGCAATTTCTTGAATTGGAACTGACTGAAAGTATTGCCATGCAGAATGCTGAAATGGCAATAGAAATTACTCACCAATTAACCGGACTCGGCATTAAACTTTCAATTGATGACTTTGGCACCGGGTATTCATCATTGAATTACCTGCAACGCTTTTCATTAGATAAACTTAAGATAGATCAATTATTTACGAGGAACATGACCAGCAATACAGAAAGTGAAAACATAGTGGATGCCATTATCAGCCTGGCAAAAAGTCTTAATTTAAAAACCATTGCTGAAGGTGTTGAAACCGCGCAGCAACTGGATATGTTAAAGCAAAAAAACTGTGATGAAATTCAAGGATATTATTTCAGCAAGCCGATTCCTGCCGGCGAATTTATAACATTAATGAAGAAAGGCTTTAAACCACCTGCACCTGGCTAATTAATCCTGGTTATTCTGTAATGGTCAACAAAAACCGGACACTTTGTCAGGGCGCTTTCAGTGCAAAAGGCGCCGACTTAGTCACGGTGACCAATGATGCCTACATCAACTCCGGCACGGTTGTGGACTTGCTCTTCAAGATCAAGCAAGAGCACGCCGGCATCCCATTGACACTCGTCATGGACAACGCCCGTTACCAACGGTGCAACAAGGTGACGGAGCAAGCCAAAGCGCTGGGCATCGACATCCTTTTCCTACCCCCTTATTCGCCTAATTTGAACTTGATTGAGCGTTTATGGAAGTTCACCAAAAAGAAATGCCTTTACAATCGCTATCACGAGACATTTTGCCATTTCAAGGAAGCCATCGACGACTGCCTTAGTAAGGTAAAATCCACTTTCAAGGAACAAGTAAAAACACTTTTAAATCCAAAATTCCAGCTCTTTGAAAAATCCGCAGGCGTGACCGCGTGAGGTATACATACGGCCATGGATTGCATTTTCTGAAAGTCCTCACCCCAGTCCTATCTTTGAGGGAAATTGGGGCGTTTGGTTTGAACCGAACACAAAAGTTAGCTTTAACGCCCCTAAAGCGACGTTCGACGTAATTCTATTTGACTGTCTGTCGTTCAATGCGAGCTTACTTATCCTGCAAGCCAACCGCCTAATGGTTATAAAATCATATTTCGGAGACTGCTTCCTTCGTGGCCACCGCATAGATGACATTCGTCGTAATGGCGACCACCTGATTTTCGTCAAGATGTGACAAGTTTTTCTCGCGTACATGAACCAAGGTTTCCGCATCAAGTTGCGCAAGCGTACCCCGATAGCCGCTGCCCATGGCAATAGACCACCAGTCCTCAGGCGAATTCAACGGATGCGTACCGGTTTCCGCCACGATGTTGTCGGTAAGTACTCCAGCCTCGGCGAGCATTTCGCGCAACCCGGACGGCTCTGAAATGCGATCCCAGGGATTGAAGTTCCGGTGAAGATCGGGGCGCACCATGCCAATGGCATCCCAGAAGGCGCTATTGGCCGGCTCGAAAAGGTCGGGGCCCCAGGTAGTTATGGCCAGTCTGCCGCCGGGCCGAACTATGCGCCATAATTCCCTGACCGCTGCGGTCATATCGGGAACGAAGAAGACGCCGAATACGCAAACAACCGCATCGAAACTGGCGTCCGGATAGCCCAAATCAAGCATGTCGGCGACTCGGAATTCGATGTTTTCAAGGCCTCTGGCCTCCGCCTTGGCTAAAGCCAAGGCAATCAGGCGTTCGGCAAGATCAGCCGCCACCACTTTTCCATCGGGTCCAACCTGTTCGGCAGCAGGCAGTGCGGAACCTCCGCTGCCGGAACAGACATCCAGAACCCGTTCCTCCGGACGCAAATCGATGCGTTCGATAGTTTTCCGGCCAAAGCAGTGCCAGAAGGCACTGACCGGGTGGTCGAAATAGTCGGCTGCCGTATTGTAAGTCATCGCGGCTTTGGCTTTGGCTTCTTCAAGGTCATTCATGGACGTCTCGCTGTAAATATTCGGTCGATAGATCATTGCGGTAACTCTTATGGGGTGGTTTAACCCAACTCAGACAAATAGCAACATTGTCGATTCTACCAGTATGGCCATCATCTTCACGGAAGGTGTAGCCGATTTCTGAGGTTATTTCGGTTCTTCCTGTGCATCCAGGGTCTCATGGACGCAATGGGGGCAATAATAGACTTCTTGATCAACCAGCCGAGCCCGGAACAATGGCTTGGTGCCTCCTGCCCGTCCACACGCCACACAACGGATAGGCGTGAAGTATTTTTTCTTGAAGTAAAGGGCTACGTTGACCAAACCGATCAATACCGGAACCTCTACCAGAGGACCTATCACCGCAGCGAATGCCTCACCCGACTGAAGACCAAAAACCGCCACTGCCACGGCGATAGCCAGTTCGAAGTTGTTGCTGGCAGCGGTGAACGACAGCGTGGCGCTAATGCGATACCCGGCTCCGGCCTTGGCCGACATGTAAAAAGTGACCAGGAACATGAGTACAAAATAAATCACCAGCGGAATAGCGATACGCACCACATCCAGAGGGAGCTGCACGATATATTCACCTTTGAGGGAAAACATCACCAGGATGGTAAATAGTAGAGCAATGAGGGTGATGGGGCTGATTTTGGGGATAAACTTTTCTTCATACCACTCTCGGCCTTTCTGCCTAACCATGACAAAACGGGTCAGCATACCGCCGAAAAAGGGAATTCCTAAATAAATGAGTACACTTTCGGCAACTTGAGACATGGTAATCCGGACTTCCAGTCCGGAAGCGATTCCTAACCAGTCGGGTAGGACGGTCACGAAAATATAAGCATAGACAGAAAAGAACAGCATCTGGAAAATGGAGTTGAATGCCACCAGTCCGGCGCAATATTCCGTATCACCTTCGGCCAATTCGTTCCACACCAGAACCATGGCAATGCAGCGGGCCAGACCGATGATAATCAGCCCCACCATATATTCAGGATAGTCCCGGAGGAAAATAACCGCCAGCGCGAACATCAGGACGGGGCCGATAATCCAGTTCTGGATCAGGGATAGCGACAGAATCTTGAAGTTTTTGAAGACTTGGGGCAATTCCTCGTAGCGTACCTTGGCCAGTGGCGGATACATCATCAGGATGAGGCCAATGGCAATGGGAATGGACGTAGTCCCCACCTGAAAATGGGTCAGCCATGTAGTAACGCCGGGGATGAAGTTACCCACGGCCACACCACTCGCCATCGTCATGAAAATCCACAACGTTAGAAACCGTTCCATGAATCCCAATCGTTTGGGGGCCGCGTGGGTTGAGCCTACTCCGGGTCGATCGTTAGTCTGTCCTGATTTATGGGGATTTTGTTTGCTCATGGATTTGCTCCTTAGGTTTGTAAAAGGGTAGCCGTACCAACCCGATCCTCTGGGTATCGGTTAATTTCGAGGTCGAAGGCAAGCCATTGGGCTACTCCGATGGTGTTACCGATTCGGACGGTTTACAGCAGGTCGAAACGGGTTCAAGTTGTATGACCGAGTCTTCGCCGAACATCGGGATAGCATTCAATGAGTGGAAGGCTTCCCAAGCGATGCCTTGAGGATCGACTGTCCAGTATTTGTCGGATTGGGCATAACAGCAGGCAGCCTGTTTTTGGGGTGCAATGGGTAGGGCCGCAGTCGTCAGTCCCTGTTGCACCGCTTCCAGTTCTGCACCCGATTCAACCTGTATCCCCAGATGATCGAGTCCAGGTTTTTGTCCTCGGTTGGAGATGGCGAAGTTTATATGCGGATCGTCCAGCACCCACTTGGCATAATCGGCTTCGCAAACACTGGGCTCAGTTTGGAATAACGCCGTGTAGAAGCGGATATTCTCTTCGAGATCATTGACGGCGATGTGGATATGGAATCGCTTCATAGCGAATGCTCCGATAAGTTAATTTCAGTGAAATTTGTAGGCTGCCGACTTTAGGCGCCCATTTCATGCACAAGACCAATGTCGTCGATGTGGCGTTTAATAGTCATCGCGTCTAATTTGTCGATCGGCAGGCTGCAAAATAGCGATAGTCGCCGCTTGAGCAATAAATAAGTAGTAAAGAAGGCTTTTTGCTTTTCCTCGACGGTTCTGAAGAACCTTACAGAATCCTCGGTCCCCCATTGTGCCTGCATCGGCTGACCGGGCCAAACCGGGCAAGGTTCGTCAGCGGTTTTGTCGCAGACTGTGAAAATGAAATCAAAGCGCGGCGCACCGTGTGCGATGAATTCATCCCAATGTTTGCTGCGCAGACCGACTGTATCGTAATTGAGGCTTTGCAGCAGTTGGATGGCCAGGGGATTGACTTGACCGATGGGGTGACTGCCGGCACTAAAAGCTCGAAACCATCCGTTACCCATCTGATTCAGTATGGCTTCAGCCATGATGCTGCGAGCCGAATTCCAGGTACAGATAAACAGAACGCTGTAGGTTTTTTGAGCCACTTCAGCGTTCAGGATTGATTCGATCGGTCACCGGCCAATTCAAGCAAGCGTGTAACGCCCACCGGCTCTTCCTTAAGCAGTGGTACCACCGCATAACGTTGGGCATGCAATGTGGCGACGGCATTGATCTCGCGTAGTTCATTGGCGGCGCGCTGGCGCAGCAAAGGCGATTTGGCAGCAGCTGCGGCAACACTGGTATTGATGATCCAGGCCCAAGGTTCGATGCCTGCACGTCGCAAGTCAACTTGCAAGCTCGCGGCCTCCAGAACCGGCGTGGTTTCGGCCAGGGTGACAATCAGCACTTTCGTCTGTTTAGTGTCCTGCAATTGCATCATCGGCGTGGTGTAGTGCAGGCCGGAACTGCCTATCTGGCGCGACACTTCACGGTGATAAGCGCCGGTCGCATCCAGCAGCAGCAAGGTGTGTCCGGTGGGGGCGGTATCCATCACCACGAACTTCTTGCCGGCCTCGCGGATAATGCGGGAAAACGCCTGGAACACGGCGATTTCCTCGGTACAGGGCGAGCGCAGGTCTTCTTCCAGCAGTGCTCGGCCTTGTGCGTCGAGTTTTGCGCCTTTGGTCTTCAAAACATGTTCACGGTAATGCTCGATTTCGGCGACTGGGTCGATGCGGCTGACGGTCAGGTTGTCGAGTGCGCCATTCAGCGTTTCGGTCAAGTGAGCAGCCGGGTCGGAGGTCGTGAGATGCACGGGCAGTCCGCGATGCGCCAGCTCGACAGCGACTGCTGCCGCCAGCGT
This sequence comes from Methylobacter sp. KS41, assembly GCA_002862125.1. Classification (GTDB taxonomy): domain Bacteria; phylum Pseudomonadota; class Gammaproteobacteria; order Methylococcales; family Methylomonadaceae; genus Methylobacter_C. The sequence continues at coordinate 86,283 of PHSP01000004.1, forward strand.
AGTTTTGCCGACGCCGCCTTTGCCCATTAGCATCACCAAGCCATGACCGTCTTTGGCAATGTCATCGACCAGTTCGGAAAGACTGGGTTCGTCGAGCTCGATGGGGGAATCTACCCTGACGTGCCCTTGCATGGGTGTGTCAACCAGCAGTTGGCGCAGGGCATCCAGCCCAACCAGATTGAATGACTTAAGCATGACCTCATCACAGGGCAATCCCTTCAAAACTTCGGGAATATTGCTGAGGGCGGTCTGTTCACGTTCATGAATAGCAGCGGCCAATGGGTCATTGTCGGCCTCCGTGCGAGGCAGGATACCGTTGATGACCAGATACTGATGCTGAAAGCCAATCGCAGTCAGTTCTTCATGCGTGCGTGCGACTTCGCGCAAGGTGGCTTGCTGGGCGCGGGCCACCAGAATCAGCCGGGTACGGGTCTCATCGGCTAGCGCATCCACTGCCGCCTTGTATTGCTCCCGCTGCTTTTCCAGACCGGCCAGCGGGCCGAGACAAGACGCATCGCCTTTGCCTTCTTCAAGAAAGCCGCTCCAGGCGCCGGGCAGTTGCAACAGGCGAATGGTATGGCCGGTGGGTGCAGTATCGAAAACGATGTGATCATAGCCGGCGGTCAGCGCCGAATCGGTGAGTAGTGCGGTGAATTCATCAAACGCCGCAATCTCGGTCGTGCAGGCGCCGGACAGTTGTTCTTCGATACCTTTCACCACCGCTTCGGGCAAAATCCCGCGTACCGGACCGACGATGCGATCGCGATAGGTCTGAGCCGCTGCTTGCGGATCGATCTCCAGCGCCGCCAGACCCGGCACGGTCGGGATAGCAGTGATCCGGTTGCCGATGCTGATACCGAATACTTGACCGACGTTAGAGGCCGGGTCGGTGCTGACCAGCAACACCTGCCGCCCGGAATCCGCCAACTGTATGGCCGTGGCGCAGGCAATCGAGGTCTTGCCGACGCCGCCCTTGCCGGTAAAAAACAGGAAGCGAGGCGGCTGGTCGAGAAATTTCATGTCAGGCATAGCGGTTTTTCCAAAATGGGTTTAGCAGCATTTACTGCCGCTACAGCAAGCAGCCTCGGATTTTTCTTCGACTTGAGCTATTCCGGCCCAGCGTGCCAATTCGGCTCTATTCGGATAGCGACCCGCCAAGGCCACTTCATTGTCGACCAGAATCAACGGCAGAGCTTCAGCTCCGGAACGCTCCAGAAAACCTTTCACGACCGGGTTTTCGGCAAAAGCCATCGGTTGCTGAGCCAGGTTGAAGCGCTCGATTTGTGCGCCGTTTTGCTTGGCCCAATCGACATCGGCAGAAAAGCCGACCAATTGCTGATCGACGTCCACGCCGCAGACGCCAGTGCTGCAACACAAGGCAGGGTCAAATACTTGAATGTTTGTCATGAGGGTTTTCCTTAAAGTTTAGGGTAATAAGGTGCCTATGCGATCCAGTTCCGCTTTCAGGCGTTTGTGGTCGTTTTGTAATTCGTTGAGCGGTAGCGCCAGAAAGGTTTCAATGCGGTAACGCAGAATGCGATAGGCGGTCATGAAAGCTGCATCGATTTCGGCATCGGTGCCGTCGACGTGGGCCGGGTCTTCGACACCCCAATGGCTGCGCAGCACCGGACCGAGATAAACCGGACAGGTTTCGTTGGCGGCGTTGCCGCAGACACTCAGCACGATATCGGGTGTTACTGGCAGGTCGTTCCAGGATTTACTGTAGTAGCCTTCGGTAGAAATGCCTTCCCGCTCCAGCAACGCCAGAGAGCGCGGATGCACCTGGCCGGTCGGTTTGCTGCCGGCACTCATCGCCCGCCAACCGGACGGTGCAAGATGGTTGAAAGTGGCTTCACCGAGAATGGAGCGGCAGGAATTACCCGTACAAAGAAAAAGTACATTCATAAATAAGCGTCTATTTGGTCTATTTGAGGGGTTGAAAGAGTCGTTTCACTGTCACAACGGTCCGATGCTGAATTGCTCTCAAAGCAATGCTCAGGATGGCCGGTACAGCATTCGGCGGTCAGATAAACAATCAGTTCCTGCATGATGGGCAGATTGGCGCGATAGCGCTGGTAGCGGCCTTCCTGGGTAACATTGAGCAAACCGGCCTGAGTCATTGCTTTAAGATGAAAAGAAAGGTTGGTGGGCGGCAAAGCCAGCAGCGTTGAAATTTCCCCGGCAACCAGGCCGTTGGGGGCATTTTTAACCAGCAGCCGAAACACATCCAGCCTGACGCCGGAAGCCAACGAATCAAATAGTGTTGTTGCAAGTTTTTTATCCATAAATCAATTATACAATAATTATTGAAATATAAAAAAATAGTGGCAAATTTTGTTTTCAGTAGGCCGGTATATTTTCATTCGTTAGCTATTCATTTCGAATCAAAAGTTGAACTGCTAAATATTCTAATATATGCTTATCCGTATAATTATAACTGAGTTAAAAATGATGTCACCAGCTTTCTTTTTTAAATGTTTGTCCGATGAAACGCGTCTGCGTTGCGTCGTTTTGCTGCAGAAGCAGGGTAAGCTTTGTGTCTGCGAATTAAAAGCGGCACTGGATTTGTCTCAGCCTAAAATTTCCAGGCATTTAGCGTTACTACGCCAGTGCGGATTATTACTGGATAGTCGTGAAGGGCAGTGGGTTTTTTATCAGATCAACCCGAAACTGCCTGACTGGGCGTTTCCGTTGCTGGAAAATACTTTGGCAGCGGTCGACCACGACGAGCAGTTTAAAAACGATCTGGAACGCCTGCAAAACATGGAATAAAGGCCGGATATGGCCATGTGTTTCTAATTTTTTTGGAAAAATATCATCTTATTCATATGTCACTTTAATAGGTATACTCCATGCGGCCATTTTTGCGGAAAATGAACCGGGTATAATAGCCAAATTTAAACACAAAACCTGACATGCTAAAGATCGAGTTTACCGAAAAAGCCATAGACGAAGTGTATCAACAATTCATGGAGCATCCATCAGGAGTGACCAAGAAAAAACTGCATGTCGTATACCTCAAAGCATTGGGCTTATCGCATAAGGAAATCGAACGCATTGCCCGTACCAGCGCTGACAGTGTGACGCGCTACCTGAAAGATTATAACGCGGGCGGCTTAGCTGCCCTGGGTGTATCGCGCACTCACCGTCCGGTCAGTTCATTGCAGCCTTATCACGATCAAATTAAGTCGCACTTTTTAAAACAGCCGCCTCATACCGTCTCCGCGGCGTCTCATGAAATCGAGGCGCTGACCGGGATCAAATTAGGCCCCAGCGCCTGCCGTGACTTCATGCGCAAGCGCCTTGGCATGAAGTTCCGCAAAATGGCGGTTATCCCGGCAAAAGCCGACCCAAAAAAGCAGGCCGAGTTCTTAAACAACCAACTTGAGCCCTTGTTGGAAGAAGAAAAACAAGGCCGGCGCAAGGTCTTCTTCGTTGACGCCGCGCACTTTGTCATGGGCGCTTTTTTGGGAATGCTTTGGTGTTTTGAGCGGCTGTTTCTCAAGTCATCCAGCGGGCGTAGACGTTACAATGTCCTGGGCGCTTTCAGTGCAAAAGGCGCCGACTTAGTCACGGTGACCAATGATGCCTACATCAACTCCGGCACGGTTGTGGACTTGCTCTTCAAGATCAAGCAAGAGCACGCCGGCATCCCATTGACACTCGTCATGGACAACGCCCGTTACCAACGGTGCAACAAGGTGACGGAGCAAGCCAAAGCGCTGGGCATCGACATCCTTTTCCTACCCCCTTATTCGCCTAATTTGAACTTGATTGAGCGTTTATGGAAGTTCACCAAAAAGAAATGCCTTTACAATCGCTATCACGAGACATTTTGCCATTTCAAGGAAGCCATCGACGACTGCCTTAGTAAGGTAAAATCCACTTTCAAGGAACAAGTAAAAACACTTTTAAACCCAAAATTCCAGCTCTTTGAAAAATCCGCAGGCGTGACCGCGTGAGGTATAACAGCAAGGCGCTATTTACAATCCATTGAAATAAACCTTAACATAGACACTAACATGCGTTTTCGTAACATTGGACTTCAGGAACCAAGCACGGTTCACCAAACTACCCCAGCCGGCAATTCACACCTGACGGTTTTGGCATGCACCGGCGAAATGTCAGCGGCAAGGCAGCGCTTCCAAGACGATTGCCTTTGACTCCTGCCTTGGCTGTGAAGACCCGGAGCTTACGGACCTATGACGTTTTTGCCTAATCCCTATTTGTTCACACTTCATTTCCAGCACACATTATGAAATCAACAGCCAAAATTATTGCCGGTTTAGCCGTGACGGGTTTACTCGGAGCATGTTCCGTACACAAACCCCCTGCCGCAACCGCCGCTTCCGTCAAACCCCGTGTCCAGGCCAGCCGGAAAATATATTACATCCCGACTCCCCCTCTGCCCGGCCAATGGACAGTGGCGGATATTCTGCAAGCTTACGGAGCATACGCGACACGCAAACTCAAACCCTATTTCGATAAGGCCAAAGTGTCCTACCCCCCGCGGGAAGTTACCTTAATCGCCTTGAAACAGGAAAAGAAATTGGAACTATGGGCCAGAGACAGCGGCGGGTTCCGCTTCATCCGCGACTATTACATAATGGCCGCCAGCGGCGCGGCCGGCCCCAAACTGCGCCAAGGCGACAGACAGGTGCCGGAAGGCATTTACCGCATCGCAGGGCTGAATCCCAACAGCCATTACCACTTGTCGATGAAAATAAATTACCCCAACGAATTCGACCTCTTCCATGCTTTGGAAGAAGGACGCACCGATCCGGGGTCAGATATTTTCATCCATGGCAAAACCGCCTCTATCGGTTGTCTGGCCATGGGCGATGAAGCGATTGAGGAGCTTTTCGTCCTCACCGCGCAAACTGGAGCTGAGAATGTAAAAATCGTGATTGCCCCGCACGACCCCAGGGCTTACCCTCTGGAGGCTGGCGACGGCGAACTTCCTGAATGGACCCCGGAGCTTTATTCGATCATCTCCAATGAAATCAAAGCTTTGTCACCTTTGTTAAAGTCTGCAAAAACCGGGTTCTGACAATCAGGACTCGATTTTATTAGCAACACTCACCGGGAAAACCGCGCTTTTCCACAGGCATCCTGACTGTTTGCGCTAACCCGACCGACGTGCTAACCAACACTAGCCTGGGATCGCGCCGGGTTCTACCGCGAAAACTCATTAGGTGCAAAGCCGCAAAAATCAGCTTCACGCGAATGCCATAAACTGCTTATATTGCAACAAAAACCTGAAAGGAGCCTACTTTGCGAGCGCTTTTTCTGATGTGGAATACTTGCTATTTCATGCGTATTTTTAAGCCTGCGCTGCAAAAGTACGCCTCATGACAATACTGCCCCATCAACTGCGCAGCTTTACCGGATAGATCAACAAACTGCCGTGTTAACGCATTATCAGCGATGATCCCTAAACCGACTTCATTGTGCACCAGAACCATATCGCACGGCAACCGCAACACTGCTTCCAGTTCCCGCAAAATATCAGCTTCCGGGATTCGATGATACAGCAGATTGTTAAGCCACATCGTCACACATTCTATCAATACCGGATGACGGCATTTTTCAAGGGCTTCAAAAAGTTTTACCGGCTCTTCAAGAGTCACGAAAGAATTTTTACGGCGTTGTTGGTGCATGAGGACCCGGGCTTGCAATTCATCATCAAAAAATTCGGTCGTTGCCAGATAGCGAGGCTTCTCGGTGCCGGAACGCTCCAGAATATAAGCTTCCGCCAGCCTTGATTTTCCGCTTTTTACGCCGCCTATAAAAAGTGTTTTCATGTAAGACTTGCTCTTTGTATCCGATAAGCTCGTAACCATCAAATTAGCCCCTCTTATAGGGGAGCTTACCCAAAGCCATGTTGGTTAGATAGGTCAATTCAAATACTTTCAATCTGCCTGTAGCGTTCGCAAAATAGCAGCCGTATCCAGATTTTCCAGCACCATATCGGCAAAACCCTGGATTTGCTCTTCACGATAGAGACCATAGTTAAAACCCTCATACTGAGGATTAATGGCTTTAAAATAATCAGTCCTAAAAGCGTCATCGTCAAAAACACCATGAACGTGTGTACCGGTAAAAAGTCCGCCTTGATAAAACAATGGATACTTATCCATGCGTCCGCAATGGATTTCATAACCTTTTATTGCCGTGTACGAAAACAGCTGATAATACCCGCGCTGGAGTATTTTAGGAATTTGATAGATGACAATATCATCAATAAAGCCCAGTCCCGTTTCAATGCTGGCAATGTCATGTTCCAGTGCATCGGGATCATGAAGGCTTTGGCAGAGCATTTGATAGCCTCCGCAAAGCCCGAACACCGGCTTATTAAACTTCTGGAGTTCGTTAAACAAGCCCTGCTCTTTTAGCCATTGTAAATCACGGATTACGGTTTTGCTGCCGGGTAACAGCACCATATCAAAGTTATTCAGCGAACGAAAACCATGAATCAATTCAACATCAAGCTCGGTATCCGCGATCAGGACGTCGAGATCGTTATAATTGCTCAGCCCTGGATAAGCGATAACCGCAACCCTGATTTTTACATCGCCTTGGCGCTGGTGATAATTCCTCAGAGACTGGGAATCCTCCATATCAATATTCAAACGCTGAAAAGGCAGCACGCCTAAAACCGGCACGCCAAACCGGTCCCTGATAATCTTTTCGCCTTGATCAAAAAAAAGCCGGTCACCGCGAAATTTATTGATTACGACGCCGGCTAGATTGCTGCGCATGACCGGATCCATCAATGCCATGGTGCCATAGATTGAAGCAAACACCCCTCCCCTCTCTATATCGGCTATTAAAATATTTTTTGTGTTGAATGTCTTCGCAATAAATGTATTCGATAGATCTTTCTCCAGCAGGTTTAATTCCACAGGCGAACCCGCGCCTTCAGCGATGACCAGATCGTAATCTTGCAGCAAGCGAGAGAACGCCTGTTGTACCTGAAGTTTCAACCCATCGATTTCATCATAATAGTCCGCTATGGTTTGTTTCTTATGCACCAGCCCATTCACTATCACTTGCATGGAACCGTTGCCATGCGATTTTAGCAATACCGGATTAAACAAATAACTGGGTTCCACGCGTGCCGCTTCCGCCTGTAAACATTGAGCCCTTGAAATTTCACGGCCTTCCTGAGTAACCGCTGAATTATTAGAAATATTTTGCCCTTTAAATGGCGCGACTTTTAAACCCTTGTCGGAAAAAATACGGCACAAAGCCATCACCAGGCTAGTTTTACCCGCATCCGAACCGGTGCCAAAAACAGCTAATGGCTTCATAGTTAATCCCTTTTTATCATTAAATGTAACGCATTGAATTGCATCGTATCTCCGGCAATTGTCTCTTGGTTGACCGGGGCAGGCTTTCTCGCCCATTAAACTTGAACCCGCAATCAGGATATAGTAACTTCGTCTTGAAACGTTCAGCAAGCAGACAAATAACCAGTGTATTTTTTAAAGCAAAAGGCGCTGGGCGATTATCTACTTCCTCAAAACCATCACGAACTTGCATCAAAGTATATGACGATTCCAAAAACGCCTGTAATAATAGCCATTACCATGATTTGTTAAAAGAGCAAATTAACCTGCCCTTAATAAAACTTCCCCAAACAAACCGGAAGTCCGCACGAAATGATCAATATTATCTCCGAGTTGCCATTCATAAATTGATATAGTTTATGTAAGTGAAATCATCGAGATGCTGAATCTTATGTACAGAACCCAAGTCGACTTGAAATTGAAATGCATTGGCGGGAGGCAATTTTAATATGTGTGCTAACAAGGCGCGAATAACGCCTGCATGAGTTATTATTAAAATCTGTTCTGACGCAGGCTTTTTTCTACATACCATATCCTGCCAAAACGATCCGGCTCGCTGACATAAATCGATAAAACTCTCGCCATTGGGCGGCGCGCCATCAACAAAGTTGTCCGTCCACTGCTGTAATACAGTGGGATCAATCTCATTAAAACGTTTACTTTCCCAATCGCCAAAATCAAGCTCCATTAACCGAGCATCGGTTATCACATTATCAGAAAGCTTTTCAGCCAATTTTACACAACGTGTTAACGGACTGCTAAATAGCAGGCTATTGGCTTTAAGCCCGGGTAATTTTTGTTGCAGTTCATGGGCTTCTTCGGGAAAACTTTTCGCCAGCGCGACATCGCTTTGGCCATAACAAAGTCCTTTATGCGTGTCAGTTCTGGTGTGGCGAATTAAATAAATGTCCATAAAGCACTGACGCTTAGATAAAAAACCGTTTCTGCAATTTGCTGACTTGCACCCAGACAATCCCCTGTATAACCGCCGATATGGCGATAAAAATAGCGGCCCAAATACCAATTAACAGCCAACACTGGAAAAATAGCCAACAAACACAAGGCGGGCAGTAATATCAAAGGTAAAAATGCTGTAATAGCGGCAACAGCCAATTCCTGAATATTGGGCTGGTAAACCGCGCCGGCCGACTTGCTGTCATTGTTGCGAGCGTAACTATAACGCTGCATAAGCAACAGCGGAGGCAACCGGCTGATACTGTTCCCAGTCAATAATACCAAAGGCGCGGCGGCCGGTAACATATCTGCAAGCAAGCTGATCTTCAACAAAAAAAGCAGCAACAATCCCAGAATCCCATAAACTCCGATACTGGAATCTTTCATGATCTCCAGGATACGATGCTTGCCCCAGCCGCCGCCAAATCCGTCACAAACATCTGCAAAACCGTCTTCATGGAAAGCGCCGGTCAGGAAGACTGCAATAATAAAAGCCAGTATTACCGAGGTTTCTTGCGGCCACAGTATATCAGCCAGATAAAAGCATGCAGCCGTGACGCTTCCAACCACCCACCCGACCAGCGGCAAATAAAGCACGGCTTGAGGCAATTTCGTGTAATCCTGTGATTGCAGGACAGGCAAGCGGGTATAAAAACTGAGAGCCAACAGAAATTGTTTTAGTTTGGGCATTGCTTAACTTTGGGCAGATGAATTACCGCACTGATACAATTTAGCTTCAGTTATGATTGAGCTTGCTTGGCTGCGAAGCCGAGAATTTTATCATCCAAGTAGTGAGAAAAGCTTGTAAACAGCGTTATGGTCAAATTTAATTTCTGTGATATTTGATAGCATCATGACATTACGAATATCTTGATGATATTTTCCAGTAGATTTACCGGTTCTGCAAATAGTAAAAGTTTCTTCCTTCCAATCAACAAACCACAACAAGCTGCTACACAAAGCCATTGTCATCTTGCAAACACGCATAACCAGTACATTTTTTTCATGTTCAATTAACAAGAACAACTAAAGGTTTTTTACCAGAATCTGACACGAACAGTCTGAACCGCTCAAAACTAATTCTGGTAAAGACAAATTACCATTATTATCAATTGATTGTAATATCTAACTAGTTTTTGCGTTAGCTATTTTCAGACTAAAAATGCAATTTTTGATTGCTGTCACGCTCTTGCCATAATCTTTAATTAATATCGCAGCCTCTTTTCTTTGGCCGGATTTTCATGAATAAAGAACCCGATAATCAGTTTGCCAGGTTCCAATTTTCATGAGTTAAAAATTGCTAAAGTTGAGAGATTGTGAATTGTTTTAAAGGGTTTTCAATATATTAAATTTTGCTTGTATAAGTTTGAGGAAACAACATGAAAAGATTAAAAAAGCTTACCGCGTTAGGGGTCAGTGTTACATTGTTAAGCCCCTATTGCGCTGTAGCGGCGCACTCTCATCAAGAAAGAGATAGAGATACCGAAACTCCAATTGAGCACTTAATTGTTATAGTCGGCGAGAATCACACTTTCGATAACCTGTATGGGGCCTATCAGCCTAAGCACGGGCAAAAAATTTCGAATCTGCTTTCCAAAAAAATTATTAATCAGGATGGAACGCCAGGTCCAAATCATAGTTTGAGCGCGCAGCAACAAGCGGACGACTATAGTGTCGATGGATACACGTTTACTCCCGCTAAAACAGGTCCTTATGCAACTTTGCCTCAGCCGCAAACAACATACGCGACTGGCTTGCCTGCTGGCGTGCCAGATGCCCGTTACCCCAGCAACCTGCCAAACGGTTCGTTCCAGCTTACCAATCCGAATGCGCCTGTCACATCGCACTTCGGCGATCCGATGCACCGTTTTTTCCAAATGTGGCAACAGACGGATAAAGGTAAAAACGATCTTTTTGTATGGGTTGACCAAACCGTTGGTATCGGTAGCCAAAACTACTTTCCCGGCGGCCCCATACCGGATCCTTCCATCTTAAAGGTTAATACCTTCCAGGGCGGAGAAACCATGGGTTTCTTTAATATCAGCACTGGCGATGCTCCAGTATTCAAGCAATTGGCTGACGAATTTGCTATTAGCGACAATTACCACCAGTTCATCATGGGCGGCACCGGCGCCAACTTTATTTCATTGGTGACCGGCGACGTTGGGTTTTACACACAGAATGGTCAAGCCGCTGTACCGCCCGCCAATCAAATAGAAAATCCCAATGCCTTGCCTGGTTTTAATAATTATTATACCCAGGATGGCTACTCCGGCGGCTCCTATGTGAATTGCGCTGACCGTACACAACCCGGTGTAGATAACATCCGCAGCTATCTTGATACCAAGAAGACTTTCAAGAACGGCAACTGCGCGGCTGGGAACTATTATTTGGTTAACAACTACGGTCTTGCATACGATACCTTGGGGAATTTGAAACCGTTCGATCCTAACGCGGCGTACAATCCTCCAGCGCAATATCCTAAGACAATTTTGCCGCCGCAGACTATTCCAACAATTGCCGACGCATTGTCAGCCAAAGGCATTTCCTGGAAATATTATAGCGGCGGACGCAATCCGGATAATACGACAACAAATGAGTATTGCGGTATCTGTGATCCGTTAACAGGCTTTAGATCGATCATGACGACTGAACTAAGGAAAAACCTGCAAGGCATGGATGCTTTTAACGCGGATGTTCTTTCTGAAGATACGCTGCCGTCGGTTTCCTATATCCGTCCGTTTGAAAGTCAGGCTGGCCACCCGGCAAACGCCACGCTTCCTGATTTCGAGATGTTCGTTATGGGTATTGTCAACAAAGTCAAGGCTAATCCAGGGCTATGGAAAAAAACAGCTATTTTGGTTACCACGGACGAAGGCGGCGGTTACTATGATTCCGGTTATATCCAACCTATCGACTTTTTCGGCGACGGAACCCGTATCCCGTTTGTGGTTGTATCTCCTTGGGCCAAGAAAGGACACATAGATCACAATTATAGCGATCATGCTTCAATTCTTAAGTTCATTGAAAAAAACTGGGGACTGCAACCGCTATCTAAGCGTAGCCGTGACAATCTGCCGAATCCTGTGCATGGCAAGTCATCGAATTTTTATGCGCCTAGCAATGCGCCGGCAATTAGCGATCTGACTAATTTGTTCGATTTCGAACAAGAAGTCAAAGATGTTAAAGACGTTCAAGAAAATGATGGTTGAAACTCACCGGAACAATGATTAAACCAATGACTTCTGTCTCGATGAAAGTTTGGCGCTGGAATAGTGCATACGCGTAACTGTTACCAGCCACAAGGCTAAATCAATCAAGACAGGAAATGAGGTTTAAATGTTAATCCAGGGAAACTGATGCGTCAGTTTCCCTTTTCCTTATTATGGTGACCTGCTGTCAATTGGCCGGTAAAACAGGTGATCTTTTGCAATAGAAAAAGAGTAATCCTTAACAAATCGTATTTTTCAAGCCGGCTTTAATCGATATGGCTCCTGTCCAAGAAAAATAATAAGGCTGCCCATGAGCAAAACATCAAGCGCATCCGTTCAAGCGGCGTATTTCAGAAGGGATTTGTTGGACCTTTCCAGTCTACATTCGCACGAGGGATCGCCCTGGCCAAGGCGCTCTCGGCTTCCCTCCAGCCTTCGCAGATGTTCCGTCCCCTGCGGCCTCGAGTCAGATTGATCAGACATTTGGCTTTGGCATAAATCATAAAGAACAGAAGAATCAATCGTTGTTTCCATGGGGGAACCGGTAAACGGCTGCATATTAACTTGTCGTCGTACAAGCCCCCGTCTATCATTCCAACAGATCCAAAGGCATGAATTTTTACCTTTTCACCCGCAGGAAGGCGCGGGCCGAGCACTACCGCATCCAGCAGATCGCCGTCAAGTCCGATGAAGGCAGGAACGGAGCCGTAGTTGAACGGACAGGGAACGGGAGAAATAAAATCCAACTTTCCGGTGGAGCCTCGTTTCAAAAAACTGCCGCGTGGTATCTCGATGATCACCTCAACCAGAGGGGCTTCTTTGCGCATATCGTAACTTCTCATTTAGCCACAGGTTGCCGATGCCCGAATCAAGGCAGATAACGGCGAAATTTTTTCAACCGGCAAAATGCTCTTGGGAATGCTCTTTCCTCAAGCTAATGCCAAACCGGAACTTTGTATGTTAGATAGATCTTCGTCAAGCTGGCGAAAGTATTCCATCACTTTCAGCCCGCATCGCCGTTTATTTTTTGTTATTTTTACCTAATCCCGGAGCTTCACTCGCTGAGGTTTTTGCGGGGCGGCAGCCATGGTTTGTTGAAGACACGCAGCGGTTCGTACTGGTCGTCTTTGATAGGTTTTAAGGCATGAAAAACGGTAACAAATATTTAACATTGAAAACTCTATCAATGCTTAATTATATGCTACTCTATGCGTCATTTTAACCGAGGAAAGCAAATGCAAGCAACAGTCAAATGGGTCGACGGCGTTATGTTCGTCGGCGAAACCGGCAGCGGCCACGCGGTAGTCATGGACGGGCCGCCTGACCATGGCGGCCGTAATATGGGCATGCGGCCAATGGAAATGGTTTTATTGGGTGTTGGCGGCTGCTCGTCTTTTGATGTGGTGCAGATTTTACAAAAAGGCAGAAATGACATTGTTAATTGCGTTGCGGAAATTTCTGCAGAGCGGGTTGACGCTGTGCCGAGTGTGTTCAGCAAAATTCATTTGCATTTTATCGTCAGCGGTCATGGTTTAAAAGAATCGGCGGTTGAGCGGGCAGTTAAATTATCGGCAGAAAAATATTGCTCAGCGTCCATTATGTTAGGTAATGCGGGGGTAGAAATTACCCATGATTTTGAAGTTATCGAGGTTTAAGAGTTTTGAACAAGTTGCAATTACACGGCTTTAACAATTTAACAAAGTCACTTAGTTTTAACATATACGACATTTGTTATGCGCCCGCTGAACAACAGCAGGCTTATATTGAATATATTGATGAAGCGTATAACGCCGACAAATTGACTCAAATTCTTAAAGATGTTGCCGAAATTATCGGCGCGCAAATTCTTAACATCGCTCATCAGGACTATGATCCTCAAGGCGCCAGCGTTACCATGCTGATTTCGGAAGGCGATGTTCCGCCGCCGCCCAGCATGCATAGCCAATCGCCCGGACCTTTGCCGGAAACCGTGCTGGCGCATCTGGATAAAAGTCATATTACCGTGCACACTTACCCGGAAAGCCATCCGGATAATGGTATCAGTACCTTCCGGGCTGACATTGATGTGTCTACCTGCGGGCGCATTTCACCATTGAAAGCGCTCAATTATCTGATTCATAGCTTTGAATCGGATGTGGTGATCATGGACTACAAAGTGCGCGGCTTTACCCGTGATATTTCTGGTAAAAAGCATTATATTGATCACAACATCACCTCCATTCAGAACTATATTGCCAGGGATACCCAGGAAAGCTATCAGATGATAGACGTGAATGTTTATCATGAAAATATTTTTCATACCAAAATGATGCTCAAGGAAACCGAGCTGGAAAATTATTTATTTGAGAAAGAAAGCAATCTGACCGTTGCTCAAAAAAAAGAAATAGAAAAGAAGCTGCAAAGAGAAGTAGCGGAAATTTTTTATGGTCACAACTACCGGCGTAAAAAATTAAAGGTTGAAGATCAAGCCTCTTAAAACTCTAAAGCGAGAATAGAGATGCGATTATTCGTATCTCTACAACTTCTTATGCTTTTAATTGGCGGGCAATTAACGCAATTGGATCAATAATTTCCATTTTGATGCCACGCTCTTGATCAGGCTGCATTCAGGTTCTGGCGTAGAAAAGCTGGTTAAAAACACAAATGGCGACTATAACGGGACTTAAAGTTTCAGTTAAACCAGTAGTTATTTTTCCGGGATGGTATATAGAACACCATAGAAATAATGAAGACTAGGCTTGGGTGCTGGAACCAAAAGCTTTGCCGACTTACATCGAAAACTCTAGAAATCGAATAAGCGAAGATAACGTTAGACTGGTTTCCAATCACTTATCCAGTTATATAAGAACAACTTGCGACAAATAGCTTTTAAATGTTATTTTGAATAATTCAATTGAAGTCGCGCATAAAAAATTTTCTTTTTGAAAATTACCCCCGCTTCTCTTTATTGCACTGAATAAAAAGCTAGCCTTGCTAATTTTTTATTCAGTGCATATACTACCCCCGTAAAACTCGCATCAGGTATTCGTGGACAATCAGTCCTAAGAATTGAAACGGGAAGCTGGTGAGTTCGCTATAACAGCAAACAAAGCCAGCGCTGCCCCCGCAACGGTAAACAAGTAGAAGATTTGCTCAAGCCACTGTGTCAACCATGGGAAGGCGCAAATCCCGGGACATTTCCCTGCTTGCAAGCCCGGAGACCGGCCTGAGCCGATAATCGAATTTGCACGCGGAGGGCGTTCAGATGGATTGCCCATTCCCGCGTCCGTCTTTTAGCCCCCTTCCCCGCAAATTATTTATGTGTCTGACACAACAGGTGTTAACAGCGGCTGTCTGCGCTTGCAGACTTTCATACACCCTAGTGTTATTTTTTGCCGTCTCTTACAGAAGAAAGAAACATGTCTTCAGCACCTTTTTTAATTGATAACGCCGATGCTCAATCATCCCGTTCAGATGTCCTAAAAGATAGAATTCTACCTGCCTTGCTCGCCGGAGCGTTGGGTCTGGCGCTTCTTTATGGCGCCGGTTTCGCTGAAACGGCCCAATTGCACAATGCTGCGCATGATGGCCGTCATTCCGCCGGTTTTCCGTGTCATTGACATGCTCAACCTGTCTAATCTAAGGATGATTGCGGTCTCGGCGCTATGGTCCGGATTATGGGCGGGTTTGTTATTGACCGCCGCACAGAGCGTTCAGGTTATACCAACCTTACTGCAGGCGGAAGTTTACGAAGAAAAAGCAGCCATTGCCAATCACATGCCTGCCGATAGCGGGATTGATCAGACGAATCAACAGGAAGAGGAAGTCTGGCAACCAAGGAACGGCTGGGAACGCACCTTTTTTACAGCGCTAGCCAATGTTAGCCTGGGCGTGGGTTTCGCATTGCTGCTGGGCGCTGCAAGCGCATTTCGCGGCGGCATCGGCAATTGGCGCAACGGCCTGTTGTGGGGGTTGGCTGGCTATGCCATCTTTTTTGCCGCGCCTTCTTTGGGCCTGCCGCCGGAAGTGCCAGGCGTCGAAGCAGCGGATCTAAAAGACCGGCAGGTTTGGTGGCTGATGACTGTATTTGACACAGCCATCGGACTTTGGCTTCTGGTTTTTTCTAAAACCGGTCTTAATAAACTATTCGGCGCATTATTACTGGTATCGCCTCATTTGATAGGAGCGCCGCAGCCGGATATGCACAACAGCGCCGCGCCTGTTGAACTGGAAAATACCTTCATCGTTGCGACGGCGGCCGCCAATGCGCTGTTTTGGCTGGCTCTGGGCGGTTTGATGGGACTATTTTCAAGAAAAGATCTGGAATTTAAGGAATAATGCGGACCCACAGCAAACATGTTTTGATGTGCGCCGGTCCACGCTGCACTGAAGGCGGCAGGCAAGCCGAAGCGATGTTTTTGAAACTCGGCGAACTTATCGATGGCCGCCCCGGCCTGAAGGTAAAACGGACCCGTTCCCACTGTTTTGCGGTTTGCAAAAATGGCCCTATCCTGGTCGTGTACCCGGACGGCGTATGGTATCGCTGTGCCGGTGAGCCGGTACTGGAACGCATTGTCGAAGAACATCTGCAAGGCGGCAACGAAGTGAGCGAGCATATTATCCATCGCCTGGGCGAAGGTGATGCCTGAGTTTAAAACAGTGAAAGCATCGATTGCCTTACTGACCCACGCACCCAATGACTTAACCGTGCTGCATAGCGCACTGGCGCAACTGCCTAAGGATTTCTCAAAGGTAACCGGCGTAAATTTACAGGCTCTGGAAAACGAAACGCAAATGTCCGGCTTGCTTAATCAACAACTTGATCAGGCGCGTATCATAGTGTTGCGGGTGCTGGGCCGCCTGGGCGGCATACCCGGTTTTTCGGAGTTGCTGAAACAGGCGCAAAGCCGTGGGCTGCACCTGATCGCAATCAGCGGCGCCGGCGAGCCTGACCCTGAACTGGCGGCTGCCTCCACGGCACCCGTTGATGTATTGCATCAGGCGCTCACCTATTTTCAAGCCGGGGGCAGCATCAACATGGCGCAACTGCTGCGCTATCTTTCCGATCATTTTTTGCTGACGGGTCTTGGCTATGAACCCCCAGTAGCGTTGCCGGAGCACGGCATTTATCATCCCGATTTACCGCCGGATGCCGCTATTGATGATTGGCTGGGCATCCGGGCAGCGGAGAATCCCAGCATAGGCATCGTCTTCTACCGTGCGCACTGGATGAGCGGCAATATCCGCTTTATCGATGCCTTAATCACCGCTTTGGAAAAACTGGGCATGAATGTTTTGCCGGTTTTTACGGCGTCGTTGCGCGCGAGCGGCGATAAGGGCAACGCATTACCTACTGCATTGAGCTTCTTCAGCAGCCGTCAAGGCGCACATATCGATGTGTTGATTAACACGACGGCGTTTGCCATGGGTGAAATTACGCAGGGTGGAACAACACCCGCCGGATGGTCTGTTGCTGCGCTGGAACAACTGAATGTCCCAGTGCTGCAAGCCATCGCCAGCGGCATGATAGAAACGCAATGGCGCTTATCGCCAAGAGGTCTAAATCCCTTGGATGCCGCAATGAACGTGGTCTTGCCGGAATTTGACGGACGCATTATCACGGTGCCGATGTCGTTCAAAACCAGAGCCGAAGGTTTTCCCAATGAGTTGATTGAATACGGCCCGGTAGCTGACCGGGTGGCGCGCATTGCTGATATCGCTGCGCGTTTTGCACGGCTCAAACGGCTCGATAATGCCGATAAACGCATTGCGTTTGTGTTTACCAACTCCAATAGCAAAGCCTCGCAAATCGGCAATGCGGTCGGCCTGGACGCTCCGGCATCGCTTATGCATATTTTGCATGCCATGCAAGCCGGCGGCTACCGCATCGATAATCTGCCGGACAACGGCACGGCGCTTATTCACGAGTTGATAGACCGTTGCGCTTACGATAATACCTACCTCACCAGCGAACAGCTGGCCAATGCAGTAGGGCGGGTTTCAACGGCGCAATACGGCGCGTGGTTTGAGGAGTTGCCTGTAGAGATGCAGGAGAAAATGTCCTCGCAATGGGGATTGCCTCCTGGCGAAGCTTATGTGCATAACGGTCAACTGGCCTTAGCGGGCATAGAATTGGGCAACGCTATCGTTGTGTTACAGCCGCCGCGCGGTTACGGCATGGACCCGGATGCCATTTACCATCAGCCCGACTTGCCGCCGACGCATCATTATTACGCATTATATCGCTGGCTGAAAGATGAATGGCAGGCCGACGCCATTGTGCATGTGGGCAAACACGGCACGCTCGAATGGCTGCCGGGTAAAGGCGTGGGCCTGTCGGAGCACTGTTTTCCTGATGCAGTGCTGGCCGGTCTGCCGTTATTCTATCCCTTTATAATCAACGATCCCGGCGAAGGCGCGCAGGCCAAACGCCGCGCCCATGCGGTTGTGGTTGATCATCTCACGCCGCCGATGACCACGGCGGACACTTACGGCGCATTGGCTCAATTGACGCAACTGGTGGATGAATACTATCAGGTGGAAGTGCTCGATCCGGCCAAACTGCCGCTATTGCAGCAGCAAATCTGGGAATTGGTGAAGGAAACCAATCTTGACGCTGACTTGCAAGCCCGGTTGCTGCATGATCATCATGATCACGAGCATCAGCATCACGGTCATGAACACGATGACGATGACCCTCATCACGAACATGGGCATGACCCTCATCACGATCACGACCACGATCATCACCATGAACATCAGGAAGATGAAGGCCTGCCTGCCCTGCTGACTAAAATGGCCGGCGCCGATGTCGCCCATTTGATCGAAGATCTGGATGGTTATTTATGCGAACTGGGCGCGGCGCAAATCCGCGATGGCCTGCATATTCTGGGTCAATCTCCAGAAAACGAACAACTGGTTGATATGCTGGTATCGCTCACGCGCCTGCCGAATCCGAATATTCCCGGATTGCAGGCGGAAATAGCCAAGCTGTTCAACTTCAACATAGATGACCTGCTGTCACATCCGGGCCGTCGCCTGGAAACAGCCAATACCGCGCTTGAGCAATTGGCAGACCGGCCTTTGCCTGCCCACGCCGATGTTTTGGAAACCATTGAAACGGTCTGCAAACAACTATTCACCGAATTGCAGACCTACGCATTCGCCGAGTCAGCTATTGATAGTGCCATTGGCAAAACCTTTATTGACAGCCAACATGCCGGGTTACGGCTGGGGCCTAACCCGGCCTACGAAATTGCCGGTTACACCGCCATCAGACAGATTCTAAGGTTTGCCTGCAGAGAGCTGGCACCCAATCTTGCCCTTGCCTCGGACGAAATCAAGAATCTGCTGCACGGCTTATCCGGCGGCTATGTACCGGCTGGCCCCAGCGGTTCCCCGACCCGGGGCATGGCGCACATTCTACCGACGGGGCGCAATTTTTACTCGGTCGACCCGCGAAGCGTACCTTCGCAATCGGCGTGGCGGGTCGGCCAGCAACTCGCTCATGAAGTGCTGAGCCGCTATCAGCGCGAAACCGGTTCTTATCCCGAGAGCGTCGCCATCAGCATCTGGGGAACCAGCGCGATGCGCACCCATGGCGATGACATTGCGCAAATTTTGGCGCTGCTGGGCGTGCGCCCGCTTTGGCGCGCTGAAAACCGTCAGTTAATTGGGACTGATGTCATTCCTCTTGATCAGCTCAAGCGCCCCCGTATTGACGTGACGACGCGCATCAGCGGATTTTTCCGCGACGCCTTTCCGCAATTAATCGATTTAATCGATGACGCCGTTAATGCCGTTATCGCGCTGGATGAACCGCTAACACAAAATTTTGTCCGCAAGCACTATCTTGCTGAATTAAGCAGCTTGACCGGCAACGGGCTGTCGGAAAATGATGCTTCCCAGCACGCAGCCTACCGCATTTTCGGGGCCAAACCCGGCAGCTACGGTGCTGGTATATTACCGCTGATTCAGGAAAAAAACTGGCAAACGGATGCCGATTTTGCCGAAAGCTATATTAACTGGGGCGGCTATGCCTATACTCGCGACGAACAGGGGAAAGATGAACGCGAGGCGTTTCGCACCCGCCTGTCAGGCGTGCAAGTCGCATTGCACAATCAGGACAACCGCGAGCACGATATTTTTGACAGCGATGATTATCTGCAATTTCACGGCGGCATGATCGCCACGATCCGAGCCTTGACCGGTCAGCAACCGCGCCGGTATTTCGGCGACAGCCATGACCCGTCCCGCGCTCAGGTACGGGATCTGAAAGAAGAAACCTTGCGCGTATTCCGTTCGCGCGTGGTTAACCCGAAGTGGCTGACGAGCATCCAGCGCCATGGATATAAAGGCGGCCTGGAACTGACCGCGACTGTCGATTATCTGTTCGGCTACGATGCCACCGCCCAAATCATGGATGACTGGATGTACGAGCAAGTCGCCGAAACCTATGCGATGAACCCGGAGATGCAACGCTTTCTTGAAGAGGCCAATCCGTGGGCTCAGAACGCTATCGCCGAACGCCTGCTGGAAGCCGCCAGCCGAGGCATGTGGACTGAACCCAAGCAACAGACCCTGGACGCTCTGCAAGCCATTTACTTGCACAGCGAAACCCTGCTGGAAGCGCGCGGCGAGACGCCGCGCAGCGCATGAGGAGATTATGAATTTTCCTTTTTCCGCGATTGTCGAGCAAACGCAGTTGAAGACAGCGCTATTGCTGTGCGCCGTTGACCCGTCCTTAGGCGGCGTATTGATACGCGGCGACAAAGGCTCGGCAAAGAGTACGGCGGCCAGAGCGCTGATCGACATCCTTCCTCCCATCGAAAGGGTTGCCGGTTGCGCTTTCAATTGCGCACCCGGTTCACCCAGCGAGCACTGTGAAATCTGCAGTGAGGGCAATGCCACGGCCATAGCCAGTCCGGTGCCATTTATCACTCTGCCGCTAGGTGCAACCGAAGACCGCGTGGTCGGCACACTGGATTTACAGCAGGCGCTTAAAGGTGCGCAGCGCATTTTTCAACCGGGCCTGCTGGCAGCCGCGCACCGCGGCATACTTTATATAGACGAAGTCAATCTGCTCCCCGATCATCTGGTCGATGTGCTGCTCGATGCGGCGGCGATGGGCGTCAACTCGGTGCAGCGCGAAGGCTTGTCGGTTACTCATCCCGCCCGTTTCACCCTGATCGGCACGATGAATCTGGAAGAAGGCGACTTGCGCCCGCAACTGCTGGACCGTTTCGGCTTGATGGTCGAAGTGACCGCGCCGCGCGATAAAACCCTGCGTGCCGAGGTGGTGCGCCGGCGCATCGCCTATGAAGCCGGTCAAGCCGGTTATGCAGCCGCCTGGAGCCTGGAGCAGCAAGCGCTGCGCGAGCAGCTGGCCAATGCCCAGCGCTTGCTCCCGGAAGTGACATTGGATGACGGCCTGCTCGATCTCATCAGTCATTTGTGTTGCGAGTTTGAAGTCGCCAGCGTGCGTGCCGACATCGTTATTCATAAAGCGGCGCGCGCCTTGGCCGCCCTTGCCGGCCGGTTACAGGCCACTCCTTATGACGTGCGCGGCGCGGCGGAACTGGCATTGCCGCATCGGCGCAGACGCAAACCCTTTGAACAGCCCGGTCTGGATAAGGATCGTCTTGATGAGCTGATGCAGCAAGCCCAGCAACCAAATGAACGAGAAGACGGCTGCGACACAGACTCGGAGCTGGAAAACTCCGGACAGGACGGTGACTCAACAGACCGGCAGCAGGTTTTTGCCGCCGCTGCCTCTGGCAGCGCCCCGAGAATCACTGTAGATATAAGTGCCAGACACCCTGCCGCAGGCAAGCGCAATACGGCAACAGATGCGCCGCGTGGACGCGTGGTGCGCGCCGCGCCAAACCAAAATCCGGACAGTCTTGCGATCGGCGCGACGCTACGCAGTGCGGCAATGCGCAATGCAGGCGGCTTTAAGGTAACGAAGCACGATTTGCATCAACAAATCCGCAGCGGTAAAAGCGCCAACCTGATTTTATTTGTCGTCGACGCCTCCGGCTCCATGTCCGCGCAACGCCGCATGGAAGCCGTCAAAGGCGCGGTATTAACACTTCTGACCGATGCCTACCAGCAGCGGGATCAGGTCGCCGTTATCTCATTTCGCGGCGAATCAGCACACCTGCTATTGCCGCCAACCCGCAGCGTTGATCTTGCCGGACAGCATTTGACCGCCCTGCCGACAGGCGGCCGGACGCCTTTGGCGCACGCGCTGCAACTGGCACTGGAAACCCTGGATAAAACAAATGGCAATGACATGCCGCCCTTGCTGGTTTTGCTCAGCGACGGCAAAGCCAATGTATCCATAAACGATGGCGGCGACCCCTGGCAGGAGACACTAAAATTTGCGGAATTGCTCGCATATCGCAGCATCCCTGCCTTAGTGCTGGATACTGAAAGCGGTTATTTACGCCTGGGCAGAGCCCGCCAGCTGGCCAATGCGCTGGGCGCGGAATGCCTGACGCTGGAAGAGTTATCGGCGGAAAATCTGGCGCTGACGATACGCACTTGTATCAAAACAAGCTAACCCTCGCACCTTGGCAGATACTAGAAGTAATGTGACTAGTTATAACGCTTGAGAATTTATGATTTACAAACTAACAATTATGAAAAGGTTAATGACACCCTGGCGAATAAAATCCGGTTGTGGGAGCGACGCCCTCGTCGCGACGAGGGCGTCGCTCCCACGAAATTTGTTAACAACTTTCACTGTAAAGATGTTTAAGGAACTGCAATGATTGTCTGTATAGGCGCGGGTCCGGGTGATTTGGGATATTTGACCCAGCGCGGCGCGGAGCTGATCCGCAATGCCGACGTGGTCGCCGGTTTTGACGCCGTCGTTAACGTCATTCAAAGCCTGATTCCGGCTGCGGCGCAAACCGTGCTGATGAATTACCGCGACCAGACTGCGCAGCTGGCTCAGGTGGCCGAAGCGCATCATGCCGGCAAGCGCTGCGTGGTGGTCTTTATGGGCGACATTCATTTCAGCGGCTTTCAGTATCTGGAGCGGGTCGAGCGCGCTTGCGGGCATCAGGTGGAAACGGTGCCGGGCATATCCTCGGCGCAAATACTCGCGTCGCGCGCCAAAGTCTGTTTCGACGAAACCACATTTATTACCTTTCATCGCCGTGGCGGCCTTGAGCCTTTCAAGCGTCATCTGGTGCATGTATTGCAAGACCAGCGCAATGCCATCGTGATTCCCTGTCCGTGGGATGCAGCGCGTTCATTCATGCCCCGCCACATCGCGGCTTACTTGCTGGAAAATGGCATATCGCCAGGGCATCCGACCGAAGTATGGGAAAATCTAACAAGAAACGAAGCCGAATGGCGCGGTACGCTCGCTGACTGTGTTGATAGAGAATTCAGCGACATGAGCATTATGTTGATCCGCACCCTGAGTCCCATGTCCAGCCAGATTGAAGCGCAATGAAACTCGCAGATAATCAAATCTCCCCTAACCCCTCTTTTACAAAGAGGGGGACTGATCAAAATACTTTCGGCATCGTGGTCGCCGGACACGGCAGCCGTGACCCTGACGGCATCAAGGAATTTGAACAACTGGTTGAGTTGATCAAGGAACGCGCCCCGCAGCATATTGTCAGTCACGGCTATCTGGAATTCGCCGGCCCGACCATCGATCAAGCGGTTATCGCGCAGATAGACGCAGGCGTCAGGCGAGTGGTGATGGCGCCCGGCGTATTGCTGGCGGCAAGCCATGCCAAGAACGATTTGCCCAGCGAGTTACTGGCTTTTGCCAAAACCCGCACTGACATCGATTTTCATTTTGGCGCGCCGCTGGGCCTGCATCCGCTGTTATTGCAAGTTGTCCAGGAGCGCATCGTCGCCGCCGAAGCCCGGTCATCGCATACCGTTCGCCGTGACGACACCTGCCTGGTGCTGGTGGGGCGCGGCACGACGGACCCAGACGCCAACGGCGAAGTCTCCAAATTCGCCCGGATGATCGAGGAAGGCATGGGCTTTGGCGCAGCCTTCGTATGTTATTCCGGAACCGCCAAACCGCTGGTCTCGGATGGTTTGCGCAGCGCCGCTCGATTGGGCTATGCGCGACTGATCGTCGTCCCTTTTTTTTTGTTTGACGGCGTTCTGGTCAAACGGATTTATGCCGCCGCCGATGCCCTGCAGGAACGGGAGCCTGGGCTGGAAATCCTTAAAGCCGGTTATCTTGGCGTACATCCAAACGTCGCGGATGTCATCATTGCGCGGGCGCAGGAGGCGGTTGAAGGCCGCGCGGAGATGAACTGCGCACTGTGCAAATACCGGGTGCAGATTCCCGGCTTTGAAGAACAGGTCGGCGAGCCGCAACGCGCTCACCACCTTAAAGCGCGCGGTCTGCTGGAGAAAGACGTGGCGCCAGGCAATGTTAATCCAGGATACGCCCCTTACGTGCCGCACCCGATAGAAGCCGAAAGTTTCCGTATTATCGCGGCTGGACGCGATTGGTCCGATTTTCCCGCCGCCCATTTGACTATTCTGCAGCGGCTCGTGCATACCAGCGGCGATTTTAACGCCGCCGATGATCTCTATTTTTCCGCGGGCGCGGTTGAAACCGGCATTCGAGCGCTGCTGCGCTGCAAGCGGATCGTCACCGACGTGACGATGGTGCAGACCGGCCTGAAACGCGCATTGCTGGATCAACTGGGCATCGAAACCTGGTGCGGCGTGCATGATAACGAAACGGCGCTGCTGGCTGCCGCGCAAGGCATTACCCGTTCCGCCGCGGGAATACGCCGGGCCTGGGAAAAGTTTGGCAACGACATCGTGCTCGCTATCGGCGATGCGCCAACCGCCATCATGGAGGCGACACGCCTGATTCGCGAACATGGCTGGCGGCCTCAACTGGTAATCGGTTTGCCGGTTGGCTTTGTCGGCACCTGCGAAGCGAAAGCCGATCTCAAGCGTTGTTTGCAAGTGCCGCGCATCACCAATAGCGGAACGCGCGGCGGTTCGCCCTGGGCCGCCAGCGTGGTTAACGGTCTGATGATCGATGCGGTGAATCAGCTGGCAACAGCCGCTGCGGAGTTGTCCGAGCAAGGCGGCGGAGATAGCCGGGCTATGCTGCGCTGACCCGGCCTGCAGGCAATCCATGGATCAAATTGAGCTGGAAAAATTTGACCTCGATGTGCTCGCGCCAAATGGTTTACGGCGGGGACGAACGACCGGAAGTTGCGCTACTGCGGCGGTTAAAGCGGCTCTGAACTTGCTGGTTCATGGGGATTATTGCACCCAGGTAGCAGTGACTTTGCCCGGTAACCATCATTATTTAGTAGTGCCGGTTCAGTCCGTGCGCTGGCTGGATGAACAGTCGGCATGCGCCGGAGTGATCAAGGACGGCGGCGATGATCCTGACAACACGCACGGCGCGACTATTTTTGCCATGGTGAAAAAAAACCAGCTTGGCCGGGTTCGTTTTTTTGCGGGAAAAGGCGTCGGCACGGCGACCCAACCCGGTTTAAGGGTAGCCCCCGGTGAGCCCGCCATCAACCCGGTTCCGCGTATGATGATGCAACAGGCCGTCACTGAAGTGTTGGAATATGAAGCGCCAGCAGACCTGAACGCCGGTTTCGATCTCACCATCGGTTGTGAAAACGGCGAAAGCATCGCGAAAAAAACGTTTAACCCCCGGCTCGGCATAGTCGGCGGCATTTCGATTCTTGGCACGTCGGGCATAGTCGAGCCCTTGTCGCTGGCCTCGTGGATTGCCTCCATCGAAGTCTATGTGCGCGTCGCGCTGGGCGGCGGCGCGCAAAGCATCGCCTTCCTGCCGGGTAAAATTGGCCGCAAATACGCCAAAGAAACGCTCGGCCTGCCTGCGCAGCGAGCCGTGCAAATCGCCAACTTTCCGGGTGACGCGCTGGATTTTATGCAGCAAGCCTTGTCAGAAGAACAGCGCGGCCTCGATGTGCTTTGGCTGCTGGGCCATCCCGGCAAACTTGCCAAAGTGCTGGCAGGTAAGTGGGACACGCACTCCAGCAAGAGCGGCATGGCCATGGACGCGGTAGCGGATGTAGCAGCGGAACTGGGCTTTAACGGCAATCTGGTACAGGCCATAGCCCAAGCCAATACCGTGGAGGCGGCAATAGAAAAATTACAGCGCGAATCCGGCGCGCAGGCTTTATGGATGGAAATTGAACGGCGCATCGCCGTGCTTGTTCACGAACGGGCTCCGGCCGCAAGCCGTGTTGAAGTGCGCTTATTTAACTTGAATGGCAAAACCTTGGGAGCGCCATGAGCAAATTGGGTACATTTTGGGGTATCGGCGTTGGGCCGGGGCCTGCCGGCTACATTCCTCTGGCGGCGATTGAAGCCTTGCGCATGGCCGACATCGTGTTTGCGCCGCGCGCGACAACCTCCGGAAGCTCGGTTGCATTGCGGTGTCTTGCAGGCATAGCCATCGCGCCGGAACGGATACGGGAAATCGAGTTTAACATGGATACCGACCGCTCGGTGCTGAGCGAGCATTACGCCCGGTTGGCGGAAACAATAGCGGTCGAGTTGCGCGCAGGACTTAACGCCGCCTATCTGACCATCGGCGATACGCTCACCTACTCCACTTACGGCTATGTGCTGGCGGCCTTGCAAGAGCTGCTGCCGGGATTGCCGCAGCGCACCTTTCCCGGCATCACCAGCTATGCGGCGGCAGCGGCAGCATTGAGTTGGCCGCTCGGCGAAGGCAAGGAACGCACGCTGATTTTACCGTGCCCGGAAGATGCCGCCAGTCTGCGCTATGACATCGAAACCCATGACATTGTGGTATTGATGAAGATCGGCAAACGCCTGCCGTGGGTATTGGATTTGCTGCGCGACATGGGCATTGCCGGACACTGCGCGTTCGCCCGGCGCATCGGCCTGGATGATGAAATGCTGTCGGCTGACCTGAGCAATTTATGCCCGACTGAAGCCATGGGCTATCTGTCCACGCTGTTAATCCGGAAAGATCCCAGAGAGAAAAGACACTCTGGTCAGGGTATCCCACCTGACGTCCTTCAGATGAATGCAAACAGGCTCCAGGAAGATTTGTCATGAAAGTTTATTTTATCGGCGCCGGCCCCGGCGCTGCCGATTTGATTACCTTGCGCGGCGCGGCGATTCTGGGCCGGGTCGACATGGTGTTGTACGCCGGCTCTCTGGTGTCGAAGGATATGCTGGCGCATTGCAAAGTGGATGCCGAAATAATCGATACCGCCCAGCTCGATTTGGAACAGCAGGAAGCCTGTTATCGACGTGCCCAGGCGCAGGGCATCGATGTCGCTCGTCTGCACTCCGGCGATCCCGCCATTTATGGCGCAACCGCCGAGCAAATGCGCCGCCTGGATGCGCTGGGCATTGCCTATGAAATCGTCCCCGGAGTATCGTCGTTTACTGCGGCGGCGGCCACTATCAAAGCTGAACTGACCAAGCCTGAAGTTTCACAAACCATCATTCTGACACGGGTTTCAGGCCGCGCCTCAGCCGTGCCGGAAAGTGAATCGATTGCGCTGCTCGCAGGACACCGTGCGACCCTATGCATTTTTTTGTCCGGCCCGCATTTGAAAAAGATTGTCGCCGATCTGCGTCTGCATTATCCCGACGACACGCCGGTCGCGTTGGTATACAGGGCAACGTGGCCGGAAGAAAGAACCCACCAGAGCACTTTAGGCCAGTTGCTTTCTGAAATCAAAAGCAGCGACTGGAATCTTACCACCATGCTCTTGGTGGGCGAAGCGCTGAGTACTCATTTACCGGCAGAATCCCGATTATATGCCAAGGATTACACGCATATTTTCCGGGTAGTGAAGAAACGCAAAACGACGACAGACGGATGAACCGTGATACCGGTATCTGGCTGGTACGTCCGGAAAGCGAGGCGCTGGCCACGACGTTGCAAAAACAGTTGGGAGGTACGCTTTATCGGCCTTGGCTGAATCTCTCTGTCACGCAGAAAGACCAGTTTGCCGCCGCCTACCGATTGCACAAACAGTGGATCATGATAGCGGCCAGCGGTATTGCCGTGCGTTTTCTGGATGGCTTGGCCCAGGACAAACACAGCGATCCGGCGGTAGTGGTGCTGGATGAAGCGGGGCGCTTTGCCGTTTCGCTGCTGGCAGGTCACGAAGGCGGCGCAAATCGCCTGGCTTATCGGGTCGCCAATGTTGTCGGCGCGGTGCCGGTGATTACGACGGCGACCGAGGCATTAAAGCCTTTGGTAATCGGCATCGGTTGCCGCAAAGATGTTCCCGTTGCACGCATTACCGCCGCTGTTCAACAGGCGCTGGGTAACCGTCGCATCAACGAAATACGCGAGATTGCAACCATAGACTTGAAAGCCAACGAGCCTGGGTTGCTTGAGTTTTGCGAGCAATACCAGCTTCCGCTGCGGGTTCTGGCTCACGAAACCGTTGCGGCGAGGGCGTGGGTAACGCAGCCATCGGACTGGGTGCAAAAAAATGTGGGACTGCCGGGCGTCTGTGAACCCTGCGCCTTGATCGCCAGTCCGCGCGGCCGGTTAATTGTGCCAAAAGAGACATTGGATGGCGTTGCCGTGGCGGTAGTGGAAGATGACAAAAGATATGAAGAAAAGCTTTGAAATGGGTTTAAACTTGCATTTGGGTCATAATAAATTTGAAGGTTCAAATAAACAAGGCTACAAGTCTTGTTACAATCCCATGATCAAATTGATGATTATCCATTAGACTTCAACGCCTTATAATCTCTGCTTTAACATTCACCCCACAGATTAAACCGGAAAAAAATATGCCCATCGAACAAGAACGACTCAGCTCGTTAATAGAATTCGCCCAACAATCGGCGCGATTACGTGCAAAACTTGTATCTGATGTCAAACAGCACAATATTTTTCATGAATACGAGCGAGATATTGCTAATCTTCCTGGCTTAGATTTCAACGGAATTGACGATAACAAGGATGTATGGCTGGTCATTCAGCGATTACAAGAATCGCCCGCACCTTATCCAGCCAGTAATCTTTTGCGAATTTGGATTGATGTAACAAATAATCCCGCCAATGTGCCTGAGCTACGCACACATGTAACCGCAAAAACATTGCTGGAGATTGGAGCGATTGCCGCTCTGGAAACTGAGGTGAATTTTGATCCCGAACAGCTCATCTCCATTGATACATACGAACAAAAATCTACTGTCGAGGATGAATTAAAGTCGTATATTGAAAACCTCTGGAAACCATGGGCGCTTGAAGAAAAACGGCGGCGCCGGTCAATTTCTCTGTATGCCAAATTATTTACCCTGAAACAACAACTGGAGGGTGGAATTGTCGATAACCAAGTTGAATTAACTTGGGGTGCTGGAATAGCCGTATGGAATTTATCGGGCACCCAATTAACCTATCCGTTACTAACTCAGCAGGTTGAACTGTTACTTAACGAAACAACGATGGCGATTGAAATACGCCCGCGGGATATTGAACCCAAGTTGGAGTTAGATTTTTTTTCGGCCACAGATAATCCTGGGGTTTCTGCGCTGGATAAAATATCAAAAGATTTTTTTAGCGACACTTCAGTCACATTTTCACCGCTTGATTACAGTTCATTCGAGCCATTAATTCGGTCGGCTGTCATTCACCTTGATCCAAGCGGCGTCTTTTGGCCGAACCAGACAACAGCTGACGATAGAACAATTCCGCAACCGGATGAAAAACTCACAGTCACCAATACTTGGGTGTTATTTGCAAGACCACGTAGCGCCAGTTTATTTATACAGGATTTAGAGCGATTCAAGCAACAAATTGAAAATCTGAATACATTACCAAAAGCAGTCATGGCGTTGGTAACCGACCCTTCGATTACAAATCCGGAAATTTCTTTACCGGCATTTCGTGGTATATCAATGATTCATGGTAGCGGTCATTCAAACAGCTCTGCCGTGCAAGAATTATTTTTTCCAGATGCTTTCAACGATGAACAAGCTCAAATAGTCCAAAAACTCCAAGTCTACGATGGCGTCGTTGTACAGGGGCCGCCGGGGACGGGAAAAACCCATACTATTGCCAATATCATCTGTCATTACTTGGCTCTTGGCCAACGGGTTTTGGTGACTTCAATGAAAGAACCCGCACTCAATGTATTGAGAGAAAAATTGCCGGATAGGATTCAACCGCTTGCCATTAGTCTGCTGACTACTGAACAAGATGGTATGAAACAGTTTGAACATTCAGTTTCCAAAATTGCTTCGGAGGTACAAGTTATTGATCGGGTGGCTTTTTCTCGGGAAATAGCGCAAATTGAAGCCAATATCGACAATTACCATGCCAAACTCGCCAAAACCGATGGTCAAATTAACGATTGGGCCATAAAAAATCTCAGTAATATCAATCTGGATGGAGAGCAGATAGAGCCTCGTGAGGCGGCTGCCGAAGTTGCAAATAATCGAGAAACCGTTGTGCGACTTGAAGATGCTATTTCCATTGGCGCGGAATTCCAGCCACGTTTCACAGATACCGATATAATCAAACTTCGCGAATCGCGAAGGGCATTAGGTCAAGACATAGACTATCTGAATTGCAACTTACCGATGATTTCAGCTTTTCCAGATTCTCGTGAATTGCTGCGCACCCATCAAGATTTATCCAGATACACAGAGCTTCAGTCCGAAATTGATTCCGGCGGCGTTCCATCATTGGCCAATTCATCCAAAGCCACATTTGAAGCGTCACAACTATTGTCTGAGCAAATTTCAAACCTAAAAAGGCTTCGCCAGTCGATTAGAAACGCTAATTTAGATTGGACTGAGGTAATGCTAATTCGCCTGCGCTCGAATAGAGAAAATGAAGTTTTGCAATTGTTCAACGCTCTGTCGATCGAATTTGAAACGGCTTTTGCAGAGCGCACCCAATTTTTAGCGAAGCCAGTAGAGCCTAGCGAAGGCATTGATGATCTAAATGACATTCTGATTAGTGCTATTCGCCGATGTGCAGAAGGAAAACGGCCTTTTGGCATCAGTGGAATAATAGGAAAAAACAACGAAAAACAATCTCTTAAAGCCATACGAATTAGCGGTTCTTTGCCTGCTAATCAGGACGATTGGCAACATATTCTCGCCTTTGCATCGCATCGACGTTCTATTCGAACTTTATTAACTCGCTGGAATAGTTTGGCAAGTGAGCTTCGACTCCCTGCTATTGCTGTGGAACCTACTCAGGTAGCGGTTGTTATCGACCAATTCAACCTGTATCGAAAGCTGGATGAAGTAGTGGCGCTTGAACACGAAATTGCAGCCAATGTGAAAACGGTCTGCCCTTCAAGGTCACAAGAAGACATCGTAAATAACCATGACGAAGCCTTGAACGAATTACAAAAGATTCTGCATCATCATTTAACCCAGCACAGGCTTGCTGATACTTGGGCGATAAAAGAACGATTTCAACAAATACTTTCTGGTTGTTCAGGTCGCATCACGATTGAGATAAAAAATTTTGTGGCTCAAACGCTTGGCAACCCTGCGGTAAACGATGCCCGTCTGCAAGAGCAATGGTCGACGTTAATGGAGGAATTACGTCGAGTTCAAGGGCTAAATCAACATTTAGTAACCGTTGAGAGCGTTATCCAACTCATTATCGAATCAGGCGCACCCCGTTGGGCAAATCTGCTTAGAAGTGAAGCCGTTACGTCGACAACGGACACTTTACTCCCGGATAATTGGCGGAAATTATGGCGTATCAATCGCCTTGCTAACTATCTTGAAACTATTGATGGGCGTGCAGAATTAAAACGGCTCGTTAAATTGCGGGCAGATATCGAAAACGATTTAGCTCGATCTTATCAAGACACAGTTGCTAAACGCACATGGCTAAAATTGGCGGAAAATGCTACACCCAGCGTCAAAGCTGCTTTGCAGGCTTATTTGGCTGCGATAATGCGAATAGGAAGAGGCAGAGGAAGAAGGGTGCCGTTGTATCAAAGACAAGCGAGAAATGCGGCGGCGATGGCCACCCCGGCGATTCCTTGCTGGATCATGCCTCATTACCGTGTCTCTGAATCTCTTCCTGCCGAATTTGGTTGCTTCGACCTCGTCATTATTGACGAAGCATCGCAATCTGACTTGTCGGCGTTACCAGCGATATTTCGCGCCAAAAAAGTTTTGGTGGTAGGTGACGACAAGCAGGTTTCGCCCGATGGCTCTTTCATGGATACGCAAGCTATTCAGAACTTGGTTAACCGTTATCTGCTCGATCAATTCCCGATGTACCGTGATCAAATGACACCTGATCGATCCATCTACGATCTGTTCAAGGTGGTATTTGCCGATTCTGCCACGATGTTGAAAGAACATTTTCGATGTGTTGCGCCCATTATCGAATATTCGAAGCGAGAAGTTTATAAGCACGAGCTTAAGCCACTAAGAATTCCGAAAGCTTCAGAGCGTCTTGATCCTCCTTTGATAGATGTCATTATCGAAGATGGCTTCCGCAAAGGGGATATTAATCTGGGTGAAGCGCTTTATATCGTCAATGAAATCAAAGCTATCATTCAAGACCCTCGAATGAAGACCCGTTCTATAGGTGTGGTGTCTCTGTTAGGTGACAAACAGGCGTTAAAAATTTGGGAAATGCTCAATGCCGACGATCTCGATGAAGAGGGACTGCCGGTTGGCTTGCCTCCCGATATTATTGATCGGCATAAAATTGCCTGTGGCGATGCGCGTACTTTTCAAGGTAAAGAGAGAGACATTATGTTTTTATCGATGATTGTTTCCAAAGGAAATGCTAGTGCTTTATCACGAGATACTTTTATTCAACGATTCAATGTGGCGGCATCTCGTGCACGTGACCGAATGTATCTTGTTCGTAGTATTACAACAGACGATTTAAGTAATGCAGACTCACTACGCCGCAATTTGATTGCTCATTTTGCTGCGCCATTTGCTCAAGATGAGATTCGTGTTGAAAATCTTAAGGAGCTTTGCGAATCCGATTTTGAAAGAGAAGTGTATGACTTACTTACCGAACGTGGCTATCGTGTTATACCTCAAGTGAAATTTGGAGGTAAGGCAAACGGTTCTCATGAATTTCGTATCGACATGGTTGTTGAAGGCCATCAAGATAATCGTTTGGCTATCGAATGCGATGGTGATCGTTATCATGGGCCTGATCGTTGGGATGACGATATGCGTCGCCAGCGTATTTTGGAAAGAGCTGGATGGCGGTTTTGGCGTTGTTTTGCATCCACTTTTGTTATGCGTCGAGAAGAAGTTATTGATGATTTGCTGAAAACACTGAATGAGCTGGGTATTGAGCCGATTGGTACAGAGAGAGCAGGTCGTAGCCTTCATAGCCAACAACGTTTGTACTCAGCTTTCCCGATGAACCCAATTGATTCATTTTCACCAGAACTAGGCGAAATATCACGGCTAAACATTGAATAAATTGTCTATGAGTCGATGATAGGTGACGTAGCAACCGATTTATCTGTGCGCTTCGTACCTCGGCAACAGTTCATGCATTCCACGACTGCCTTCTGCTTCCTTATAGTCATCAGCGCGACTTCGCTTAATGTGAACCGTTTAAGTTTATAAATTTTCGTTACTAAAATATCGTGTCCTTCGTGAAAAAAACAAACAATGTGAATATAACAACATGAAAGGTGTTTTAAATTTGGTTTCGGTAGGGCCCGGCTTTGCCGATTTGATCGTCCCGCGCGCTGAAGCGGCGTTGCGGGACAGTGATGTGATTGTCGCATATGAACTTTATCTGCGCTGGATTGAGCCTTGGCTGGCGAATAAGGAAATTCACACGCCGCCGCTGACTCAGGAACGCGAGCGGGCCTTGCTGGCCATTGAAAAAGCCCGTAACGGCGCAAAAGTGGCGTTGATTTCCAGCGGCGATATTGGTATTTATGCCATGGCGGCGCTGGCTTTTGATGAAATGCGCGAGGATGACGAATACGACGTCAACGTGATTCCCGGCATTACCTCCGCCAGCGCCTGCGCTTCGCTATTGGGCTCGCCGTTGTCTCATGACTTCGCCACGCTAAGTCTGTCCGATTTGCTATGTCCGTGGGACTGGATTGAGCAGCGCGGCAGGCACATCGCCGAAGCCGATCTTGCCTGCGTGCTTTATAACGTGCAGAGCGCGGGCCGGTCGCAAGGCGTGTACCGCATCCTGAATATCATGCTGGAATCGAAAATGCCGCAAACCCTGTGCGGCGTGGTGCGCAATGCTTATCGACCCGGTCAGGAAGTCAGTATTTATCGTTTGGACGAGCTGCCATCCTTACAATTTGATATGCTCACCACCATCGTGATAGGCAATCGCTTTACCCGGCGTAAACGGGGATTTATCTTCACGCCGCGTGGTTATAACGCCTGGGAACCCGCTGCCGCAGAACTGGTCACACAGGATTTACCGGAGCAGGCGCTGTGGGTTTTTTCCGGCACCAGTGACGGCAATGCGCTCGCCAGCCGCCTGGCGGGGCAAGGTTATCCCGTTGTGGTCTCCACGGCCACCGGCTATGGTGGCGAGATAGCGGCCCGGCATTGCACTGGCGTATCGATATGGGTCGGACAGCAGGGCGTTGAAGCGCGCAGGCAGGCATTGCAGCATCATCAGGCGCGGGGATTGATCGACGCGACCCACCCTTACGCCAGCTTGATGTCGGAGCAATTGATGGGGCTGTCGAAAAGTCTTGGCATTCCGTATCTGCGCTATGAACGGGCCAGTTCCTTTTCAGCCGCTACCGGCCTGTTATGCGGGTCCGCGGAACAGGCGGCCGAGCAAGCCATTGCACGGGGCAAGCGCATTTTTTTGGCTACGGGCTCCAAGGATTTAGCGGCATTTCTTAAAGCGCCGGGCGCGGGAGAATGTGAATGGTTTGTACGCCTGACCCCTGAACCGGAATTTATCCAGCGCGCAATCGATTTGGGGGTGCCGCGCAGCCACATTTGCGCCATGCAAGGGCCGTTCTCGCAAGCTTTCAATGAGGCTTTGTGGCGGGATTGGGCGATTAATTGCGTCGTCACCAAGGATTCCGGCGATGCGGGCGGCTATCAGGCTAAAGCCGCCGCGGCACAGGCGCTGGCTATCCCGTTACTGGTCATTCAACGTCCAAAACTCACCTATCCGCTGATCACTTCAAGTTTTGATGAGGTCGTCAAGCACGCACAAACATGGCAACACCCGGCATGAATGCATTGATTCCCGTTACCATCGTCACCGGTTTTCTGGGTTCCGGCAAAACGACCCTGCTGAGCAGCTTGATTAAAGCCAGGCAGGACAGACGCCTCGCCTTGTTGATCAATGAGTTTGGTGAAGTTTCAATCGACGGCGCGCTGATGCGTGACTGCGCCGATGGCAATGAACACATCCGTATCCACGATTTTCCTCACGGCCTGATTGCCTACAGTGATGATAATTTTTTTGTTCCGGCCATGCAAGCCATTGTAGAGCGCCGCGCGCAGGTCGATCATGTCTTGATTGAAACTTCCGGTCTGGCCTTGCCCACGGCGGTTATGGAGTTATTGCAAACGCCTGAACTGGCGGAAGACTTTATTCTGGATGCGACCTTGGCGGTAGTCGATACTCCTTTATTGCTGGCTAATGAATTCGATGGGAATCAGGCTGCTTCAAGTCCCCAATCCGCTGTAGCTGCGCTGTTTGAGCAGCAACTGGAATACGCCGATGTTGTCGTCTTGAATAAAATCGATGCGCTGGATGAAGATGATTTGCTGCTGGCTGAAACGCGGGTCCGTGAGCGGGCTCCCAACGTGCGCTTCCTGGAACTGGCTTATCAGGCAAAACTGGATACTCGTCTCGCCTTGGGATTGCGTCTGCATCAACCGGCATTGACAGCGCATAGCCATCGTTTTACGCCGGTTGCCACTATGCCTGGAGATAATGCCCGCTTATTAGGCAATCATGGCATCGTTGACGGCCATGCGCATTCAGGTCTCGCCAGTCACAGTCATGGCCTGGCAACGCACAAACATTTTCATGAACAGGACCCAGGCTGGCTGTCATTCGTGCTGCGCAGCCAGGAACCGCAGCAGCCGGAAGCGCTAAAAACGGCGCTTGCCGAAACCGCCAAGTCGGAACCGGTGTTGCGCATCAAAGGTTTTATTCTGACCGCTAATCCGGAGGACGCCATGCTCGTGCAAGGCGTCCGCGCCCGCATGATCATCAGCCGTTATGCTGAAAAAAAATCAGCACCGGCTTCAGAAATTGTTTTTATCGGTTATCATCTTAATCGAAATAAGGTAGCGGCGCTGTTGTCGCAAATGACGGCGACACAGTGGAAATAAACCCCGCAGCTCATTAGTGAATAACACTTTGATGGTCTAAGTATCTACTCAAATCATATCGCCGTCATTCCGGCAGGGATTGCCGGAATCCAGAGCACAGGGATGTGCAAAACGGTAAGTGAGTTGTTAATATTGCCATCCATGGCTTCTGGATCTCGGCACAAATCTGTCTCGAATAGATTTATATTTACCCGAAGGGCGGCTGGCAGGATAGACTGTCGTGAATCCCTACAGAGATGACGGCTTCTGTAGGTATCTAATCATTTGGAGAAAAGGTTAGGATTATGAAAGCTAATGAATTTGACAAACAATTTGATAAGAGAGATGACATCCTGAATGCCTTGGACTTAATCTAAGGCAAAGAGAGTTATGCAAGATCAGAAGTGTGTGAACGTTGACTTTCCTGCTTGGATGGTCGAGTCATTAGATAGAGAAGCCGACAGGGTTGGTGTAACGAGTCAGTCCATCATAAAAGTATGGTTAGCTGAACGCCTTGAAGAATTGGCTGCCAACAAAGCATTACAGCGAACAAGCCGCTGAATGCTTTACCCGCAACGCTTTGTAGTGGTACGCGATGCGCACCTTACTTGGCTTCTATGGCTATAAACTGCCGGGAGCCTTACTTTATGGTCAAAAAAGAAAACTTGGAGAAATTATATGAGATTCAGTGTAACAATCGATCGTGACGAAGACGGTATCTGGGTCGTCGAATGTCCGGCTATCCCTGGTTGCGTTACTCAAGGTCAGACTAAGGAAGAGGCACTGGAAAACATCCGGGATGCAATTTCTCAGTGCCTTCAAGTACGTGCCGAGCTTGGGTTGCCATTGACAATTGAGACTCGCCAAGTCGAGGTGGCAGCATAATGTCGCCTTCGCTCCCCGTTCTCAGCGGACGCGAAGTTGTCCGTGCATTTGAATCGTTGGGATGGCAGGTTGCGCGGCAAAGCGGGAGCCATATCATCATGGTCAAAGAGAGTGAAATGACGACGTTATCGATTCCCGACCATCGGGAAGTCGCAAAGGGAACGTTACGAAGCCTGATTCGCGCTGCTGGTATCACAGTAAGCGAGTTTATCGCAAGAACGTAAACAAGCCAGGTAGAGTAAGCATCTCGTACCTTTTTGAGACTTGATTTACCTGGAACGCTTTAAAAAGGGTACGCGATGCGTACCCTACAAAAAATCTGCATATAAATGAACCCTTCTGATTCAACATCAAAGCCCTGCCCCGCATTATTTATCACCGCGCCCGGTTCCAATCACGGCAAAACCACGGTTACCGCTGCGCTGGCCCGCTACCACGTCAATCAAGGGCGCAAAGTCAGGGTATTTAAAACCGGGCCGGATTTTCTTGACCCGATGATACTTGAACGAGCTTGCGGCCAGCCGGTGTATCAGCTTGATCTGTGGCTGGCGGGAGCAACCGAATGCCGGCGCCTGTTGTACGAAGCGGCGCTGGAGGCCGACTTAATCCTGATTGAAGGCGTCATGGGTCTGTTTGACGGCGACCCTTGCAGCGCCGATATTGCGGAAAAATTCTCTGTGCCGGTGCTGGCCGTGATTGACGCGGCGGCAACCGCGCAAACCCTGGGCGCTATTGCATTCGGGCTTGCCAACTTCCGGCAAGGGCTAAATTTCGCCGGGGTTTTAGCCAATAACGTCGCCAGCGCCCGCCATGCTGAAATGATCATGCAAGGCATGCCGCCGGACATTCGTTATTTTGGAGACATGCCTCGCGACAAGCGCTTTGTTTTACCGGAACGCCATCTGGGGCTGGTGCAGGCGGAAGAAATCAGCGATCTCGATGCCCGCATATCGGCGGCGGCTTTGGCTATCGCCTCGACTAAACTTGCCGCCTTGCCGGAAGCGGTATTATTTAATCCGCCCGGATCAACTGTTCTACCGGAATTGCTTGCAGGGGTGCGTATCGGCATCGCCCGCGACAGCACATTTTCATTTATTTACCCGGCCAATCTGGATGTGTTGAGCGCGATGGGCGCTTCGCTGATATTCTTTTCGCCGTTGGCAGATGACAAGCTCCCGGATATTGGCAGCCTGTATCTGCCCGGCGGGTATCCTGAACTGCATTTAGCAGCGTTGCAGGATAATCTGGCGATGAAGACGGCGCTGCAGGAACATTTCCGGCAATGCAAACCAATTTACGCGGAATGCGGCGGCCTATTGTATTTGCTGGAATCGATCACGAATAAAACCGGTGAATGTGGAAATATGCTTGGTTTAATCCCCGGACGGGCGGTCATGCAAAACCGCCTGCAAGGTTTGGGTTATCAGTCAGCGCCCATGCCGGGCGGAGTGTTGCGCAGCCATACCTTTCATCATTCGACGGTCGAAACATCGCTGGTCCCTATCGCCTACGGCGAACGTTTGCATAACACGTCAGCGGGCGAAGCGATTTTTAGAATAAACAATTTAACAGCCGGTTATCTGCATTGCTATTTTGCTTCGAATCCGGCTGCCGCCGCGCGGTTATTCCTTAACTGAAACAACATACTTCAATTTATAATATGAAACACGGCGGCAATATTTACCGGTTTGCGCAGCAACTCGGCTGCGAGCCGGAACAGGTGCTGGATTTTTCGTCCAACATCAATCCGGAACAGGCAACCGGTACGGAATTTTTGCAGCAGGTCCACCTCGGGCCTTATGCCAATCCTGATTACAGCTTGTTAAAACTGGCGCTTGAAATCCGTTATCCGTATCCGGAGGGCGTTGATATTGAAGTATTTAACGGCGCGAGCGCGGCTATTTTTGCATTATTGAAGTGCTTGCACCCAAAAGAACTGGTTTTGTATACGCCTTTATACGGCGAATATGCGCAGATTGCCGGACAACTGGGTTGCAGAGTGCATGAGATCGACAGATTCGGCTCCTTAATGACGGCAATGCCCATGAACAGCACGGTAATATTCGTTAATCCCGCTACCCCGGATGGCCGGCTTTACGACATGCGGGAATTATTAACGAAGTGGAAAGCGGCAAATTGCACCATCATCGTCGATGAATCTTTCCTGGACTTTTGCGAGGCGGATTCGGTCGCCGGGCGCATTACGCAGTACGATAAGCTGTATGTGATCAAATCCCTAAGCAAGTTTTACGGCTGCGCCGGAATTCGCATCGGCTTTATTCTGGCGGCAGCTCAAGCGATCAAGGAGCTGAAACGCTTCGAACCGGCATGGAAACTTTCCAGTCTTGATATGGCTTATATGCAGCGGGCGCTGGCGAATACGGCATTTATTGAACAAACGCGGCAATTGACAACGTCCCGGCGGGAATTACTCTATGAGGCGCTGCAAGCTTCCGGCCTGTTTGAGCGGATTTATCCGGGACAGGCCAATTTTTTACTGACGAAGCTGGCAAATAATGGCGACGGTTATCAACTGCAAGAACGGCTGTCATCTTCACGGCTGTTAATCCGGGTCTGCGACAATTTTTCCGGCCTGGATAAAAGCCATGTCCGTTTCGCCGTGAAAGATGAAAACGCGATAGCACGACTTGCGCATTGTTTAAAATCTTACGCAACTTACAGGCGGACTGATGTTTTTTGAATTGGCGATATTGGCTTATCTGACCGATATGATGTTCGGCGAATTGCCCTGCAAGCATCCGGTGGTCTTTATGGGCGATTTTATTAAAGCTTTTGAACGGCGCTTTTACAGCAACCGGATTTTACCCGGCGCAGTGCTGGTAATCAGCTTAACCGGGTTGACGCTGTTGGTCAGTATCTCGCTGGTTTATCTGTGCGGGTTTTTGCCCGCATGGCTGTCTCTGCCGGTTTTAGCGGTAATAGCCTCAACGGGTTTGGCGATGAATATGCTACATGCCTCTGTCGCGGCGATTTTAACCAGCGAACAACCCAGACAAGCTTTAAGCCTGCTGGTCAGCCGCGATACCTGCGCAATGACGGAAGCCGGAATCCATAAAGCCGCGCTGGAAACCTGGGCGGAAAATCTCGGCGACGGCGTTATCGCGCCATTGTTTTATCTACTTTTGTTCGGCTTGCCTGGAATTGCCGTTTACAAGGCCATTAATACGCTGGATTCCATGATTGCCTATAAAACAGAGCGCTATTTTTATTTCGGCAAAACTGCGGCGATTGTGGATGATATCGCCAATTTTATTCCGGCGCGATTAACCGCGTTGCTGATCATCCTGCTGGCGGCTGACAAGCAAAGAGCCTGGCAGTGCGTCCTGCGCGACGGTAATAAACTGGAAAGTCCCAACGCCGGTTTTCCAATCGCCGCAATGGCGGGCGTGCTGGGTGTTGGCTTGGCCGGAGATGCATATTATCACGGACAATTAAAACATAAACCCGAACTGGGATTAGCGCTTAATCCGGTCACCCAAGCTACGCTGAAACAGGGATTGGCAATGAAAACCGGCCTGGATGTTATAATTTTAAGCTTTTTGGC
This sequence comes from Methylobacter sp. KS41, assembly GCA_002862125.1. Classification (GTDB taxonomy): domain Bacteria; phylum Pseudomonadota; class Gammaproteobacteria; order Methylococcales; family Methylomonadaceae; genus Methylobacter_C. The sequence goes on from PHSP01000004.1 coordinate 126,512, forward strand.
GATTGGCGTCTGGTTCTCTTAAAATTACCTGATCAGCGGCAATTCCTTCATACCCATCGGCTTTCAGATTAATCCATGTCCGTCTACTCCGCTGTAACCCATGCTCAACTCGAGCAATTTTTTAGCCATTACAGCCTTGGAGAGGTATGGGATTTTGAGGGCATTGAAGACGGCATCGATAACACCAATTATTTTGTAAGAACGTCGAAGGGCGAATTTGTCTTAACCTTGTTTGAATCCGTCAGCGCGGACGATTTACCACATTTTATTAACTTGTTAACGTACCTTGGCAAAAACAATCTGCCCTGCCCCAGTCTCCGGCAAGACAATCAATCCAGACCTTTGCGCTTGCTTAACGGCAAGCAGGCGGCGGTATTCGACCGTGTTCCGGGGAGTTCAGCCTTAACGCCGTCCATTGCGCACTGCCATGAAATCGGCTTGCACCTGGGCAGATTGCATCGACTCACGCAAGGCTACGATTTTCCAATAAAAGCCAATCATGACTTATCCTGGTGCAAGGCCATGTTTAACAAAATTGACAGCCATTTATCTAATACAGACCGGACCTTAATCAATGACGAGCTCAATTTCCAGTCTCTGCACGGCGCAGTCAGCATGCCATGGGGTGTGATCCACGGCGACCTGTTCAGGGATAATGCCTTGTTTGTCGATGAACAGCTCAGCGGGCTGCTCGATTTTTACAGCGCGGGTACCGGCTCATTACTTCTCGATATTGCCATCACGGCTAATGACTGGTGCCATGAAAACGGGGCGATTAATACCGGAAAGCTGGCCGCGTTGTTATGCGGGTATGAAATTGCAAGGCCCCTGGAACCAGCAGAAAAGCAGCACTGGCCGGTTCAGCTTAGAGCCGCCGCTTTGCGTTTCTGGCTGTCCCGACTGGAACACCAGATCTATCCTCGTCCCGGCGCAATAACCCAGCAGAAAGACCCGCTGATTTTCCGGCAGCTTCTATGGCAATACCGGCAGCAACCAATGACAAATTGAGGTTTTTAGGAATCCTTGAGGTTAATAACCTGGGATTAACTTCCAAGGTTTGCGTAAACTGAAACTCTCGATTTCCAATAAACCGTCATTTTGCGCCATCGATACGATGATTGATGCCATATTTCAGGATGAGAGTCCTTGCCAATTTTGCGGCGAACAGCGGATTTCAGGGATTAATCCTGCCCCAATGACTCCAGCCAGTTGTCAGGCATATCGTCTTTCAAAGCAACGCCGGAAAGACCGCGTTGCAAAGCCTGCCGGGTAAGATAGGCTAATTTGGCCGCCGCTGCCTGGTAAGACAGTCCCTCCGGCGGTCTGATGTTGGACAGGCAATTGCGCACGGCATCGGTATTGCCGATGCGTGGAGCGTAAGTCAAATATACGCCCAGACTGTCGGCTGCGCTTAAACCCGGACGTTCGCCGACGATGATCACGGAAACGCAAACATTTAAAAGCTCGCCGATTTCATCGGCCAACGCCACGCGTGCATTCGGCGCCAGACAAACCGGGCCGAGCGACAAGCGGCAACGGCTATACGCATCCGCTATCGCTTCCAGCAACGCCAGCCCATGTTTGTCGACAGCGGCGGACGACAAACCGTTGCTGATTATCAGCGCCGCATCGTAAGCTTTAACAGGCCGGGACTGTAAATATTCCCGGCTGGCTTGATCCAGACAGCGCCCAAGGTCCGGCCTTTGCAAATAGCGCTCGCGGTCTGCTATCGGCGTTGCCAGTTTGAGCGGCTGCAAACCCTTCGCAGCCATCGCTTCTGCAAAACCTCCGACGCACCAGGGTTGATGCACGGCATCCCGCGCCATGGCGTGCGCCAGTTGAAATTCCAGCAGCGCTGACGTGGGCGTGGCGCAACCCGCGCGGCCCTGGCCGATTCTGGCTTGGGTAAAACGCCTGAGCGCAAACCACGGATCAGTCATGACGGCAGTCCCGCAAGTCCGGAAAAATTGCTCAATAACGGAGCCTTGAACCGGTTATCGGCTAGCCGGTTGCCGCCGTCGAAAATACCCATCCTTTCCAGCCAATCCTCAAACTCCGGCGCAGGCCGCAAGCCCAATAGCTGACGCAGATACAGCGCATCGTGAAAAGACGTGCTTTGATACGCCAGCATCACATCGTCAGAACCCGGAATACCCATGATGTAACTGCATCCGGCCACGCCCAGCAAGGTTAACAGGTTATCCATATCGTTCTGATCAGCCTCGGCATGGTTGGTGTAGCAGATATCGCAGCCCATCGGCAGTCCCAGCAGCTTGCCGCAGAAATGATCTTCAAGCCCTGCGCGGATGATCTGTTTGCCGTCATAAAGGTATTCCGGACCGATGAAGCCGACCACGGTGTTGACCAGCAGCGGGGAAAATTCCCGCGCAACCGCATAGGCCCTCGCTTCGCAGGTTTGCGCATCGACGCCATGATGAGCGTTCGCGGACAGCGCGCTGCCTTGGCCGGTTTCGAAGTACATGACCTGATTGCCGGCGCCGCCCCTGTTCAACGACTCTGCCATGGCCTTGGCTTCGCGCAATATAGCCAAATCGATGCCGAAGCTCCGATTCGCCGCCTCGGTGCCGGCGATGGACTGAAACACCAGATCGACCGGAGCGCCGCGCCGCATCAATTCGATGCTGGTGGTGACGTGGCTCAGCACGCATGACTGGGTGGGTATTTCGTGGCGGCGAATGATCTCGTCGAGCAGAGTGAGCAAGACATGGACGTTTTCCAGATTGTCGGTGGCCGGATTGATGCCTATCACGGCGTCGCCGCTTCCATACATCAAGCCATCCAGAATGCTGGCGGCAATACCGCGCGGGTCATCGGTCGGATGATTCGGTTGCAGCCGGGTGGAAAGCCGTCCCGGCAAACCGATCGTGTTGCGAAAACGGCTGGTGACCCGGCAGCGGCGCGCCACAGCAATCAAATCCTGATTGCGCATGATTTTACTGACGGCGGCTGCCATTTCCGGCATCAACCCCGGCGCTAGCGCCGACAAATCGCTGCTGTCCGCCAGCAGCCAATCGCGAAACCCGCCGACCGTCAAACCCGCAATGGGAACGAACGCAGCCGTATCCTGTTGTTCCAGAATCAACCGCGAAACCTCGTCCCTTTCGGGCGCAATCAGCGGTTCTTCGATGAACAGCCGTAACGGCGCATCGGCCAGTAATTGTTGTGCGACAGCCCGTTCAACTTCCGATTCCGCAGCGAGACCGGCCAATTCGTCGGCCGCCCGTCTCGGCGAGGCCTTGGCCATCAGCATTCGCAGATTGCCAAAGCTAAAGTTTTTGCCTTTTACAGTCGCGGAATAATTCATATTTTGAAGAGGTTGCCGGATAGTTTTCCGGTCTTACCGGAACAGGCCGAGAATACGATAACTGTGTGACGGCACTATGACATGACGGCGGTTATCAGGTGTAAATGCGCGACGGCAAAACCACCATGCTCCGAAAATGCCTATCATCCGGGTGTAAAATCCGGAAGCCCCGAAAGCGTTGGTCAAAAACAGCCGTTTGATTTGCGCGGCAAAGCTTAACCGAACCTGCCTGTGATGTAATCTTCGGTAGCCTTCTTTTTCGGCGTGGTGAAGATAGAAACAGTTTCGCCGAACTCAATCAGTTCGCCCAAATACATGTAGGCCGTAAAATCCGATATGCGAGAAGCTTGCTGCATGTTATGGGTGACGATGACGATCGTGTAATCCTCTTTCAATTCGCTGATCAATTCCTCAATATGAGCCGTGGAAATCGGATCCAAGGCGGAAGCCGGCTCGTCAAGCAGCAGCACTTCAGGCTTGATTGCAATACCTCGCGCGATGCAAAGGCGCTGTTGCTGCCCGCCGGACAGACTGTCGCCGCTTTGTTTGAGCTTGTCTTTCACTTCATTCCACAGCGCAGCCTTTTTTAACGCCCATTCGACACGGTCATCCATATCCGAGCGATTGATTGTTTCATGTAACTTGACTCCGAAAGCAATGTTGTCGTATATCGACATGGGAAATGGCGTCGGCTTCTGAAAAACCATCCCGATTTTTGCCCTGAGACTGCTGAGATCTTGCTTGCCGTCAATGATGTTTTCATTGTCGATGATAATTTCACCCACGGCTTTCTGTTCCGGGTAGAGCGCATACATGCAGTTCATCGTTCTGAGCAGGGTTGACTTGCCGCAACCTGAGGGACCAATGAAAGCTGTCACCATTTTTTCAGGTATCGAAATACTGACGGAATGCAGTGCCTGGAATTTGCCGTAATAAAAATTCAAATCGCGTACATTGATTTTGGGTGGAGGCACGCTTTGATCGCGCATAATTTGTTTCTCAGTGTAAATTGCTTTTGTTGCGGAAAATGAAGCGGGCAATAATATTCAGCCCCAGTACGCCAAAAGTGATGATTAACGCGCCAGCCCAGGCCAGCTTATGCCAGTCGTCATAGGGGCTCATTGCAAACTGGAAAATCACGACGGGCAGGTTTGCCATCGGCGCGTTCATGTTCAGGCTCCAGAAAGAGTTGTTCAATGCCGTGAACAGAAGCGGGGCAGTCTCGCCGCTGATACGCGATAAGGCAAGCAAAATGCCGGTAACAATACCCGATTTAGAAGCCCGGAGCGTCACCATCATGATGATTTTCCATTGCGGCGCGCCAAGGGCGGCGGCCGCTTCGCGCAAACTGCCAGGCACCAGTTTCAGCATATTTTCAGTGGTGCGCACCACGACGGGAATCACAATCAGAGCGAGCGCAAATGCACCGGCCCAGCCCGAAAAGTGATGTGAAGTGGCGACATAAATTTCATAGACAAAAAGACCTATCACGATGGACGGCGCGCTCAGCAGGATGTCGTTGCTAAATCGCGTAACTGTTGCGAGCCATCCATTGCCGCCGTATTCAGCCAGGTAAATGCCGGCCAAAACGCCAACCGGCGCGCCCAGCAGGACACCGGCTAAAATCATCATGAGGCTGCCAACCAATGCGTTTAAAAGCCCTCCGTTGCTCCCCGGAGGCGGAGTCATTTTGGTGAAAACATCCGGCGACAGACTCGTAAATCCCAGCTGGAGCAGCGTCCACAAAATCCAGCCAAGCCAGAACAGGCCGAAGGCCATTGCAAGCAAGGAAATCGTTAGATTCAGGGCATTGATGAAGCGGCGTCTTTTATAAATTGAAAGCATGATTATCCTAGGATTTGTCGCCTTCGCGTCTGGCAAGTTGCATCAGCATCAGCTTGGAGATAGCAAGCACGATAAATGTGATCACGAACATGATCAACCCGAGCTCTATTAATGCCGAAGAATATACGTCCCCGACAGCCTCGTTGAATTCATTGGCTAACGCAGAGGCGATGCTGTTGCCGGGGTCTAGCAGCGACAGGCTAAAGTTCTGCGCATTGCCGATCACGAATGTCACGGCCATCGTCTCGCCCAGCGCGCGCCCCAAACCCAGCATTACGCCGCCAACGACACCTATCTTCGTGTAGGGCAAAACCACGTACCAGACCACTTCCCAGGTCGTGCAGCCGACCGCGTAAGCTGATTCCTTGAGTTGGGGCGGGACGACATCAAACACGTCCCGTGTGACCGAGGCGATAAAGGGGATAATCATTATGCCGAGAATGATCCCGGCGGTCAGCATGCCGATGCCCATGGGCGCACCCTGGAAAAGTATGCCGATGAAAGGCATGGGGCCAAGATAATCGATCAGCCAGGGTTGAATGTGATCCGCCAGAAAGGGCGCGAAAATGAATAGCCCCCACATGCCGTAAATGATGCTGGGTATGCCCGCAAGCAATTCGATGGCGATGCCAAGGGGGCGTTTCAGACAATTGGGGGACAATTCGGTTAGAAAAAGAGCAATGCCGAAACTGACCGGAACGCCAATCAGCATTGCAATGGCAGATGTTACCAGAGTGCCGAAGATGGGTACGACGGCGCCGAAATTGACGTTCACCGGATCCCATGCGGAACTCGTCAAAAAGCCCCAGCCGAACGCTTTAAACGAAGGAATGCTGCCGACAACAAGCGTAATCAGTATGCCTGCGAGTAGTGAAAAAACTGCGAAAGCAAAAAAAAGCGAGGTCAGTTTAAAAGCGGCATCAAGAAAAACCTGTGTCTTATCAGGAAAAGTTTTTTGCAATAGGGTCATTTTTTGCTGATAAAATCGAATGAATCTGATTTTAGCTTCCGAGTAAAATACCGGCGTACTTAAATTAGCGCTTCTCAAGCCCATCCTATTGAAAGACATTATATAAATTACACGATGCAAAAAATAATTTAAATATTTTATCATTAAAAATGACTTGTCAAATCTGCCAAGGGGCCAAAGTTCAGCCCCTTCATTTTAAAATCAATTTTTATTACGAATGTCAGTTCCAAACAGCATTACCGGCGCTATCCTTGATGCTTTCCTTCCAGGATGATTCGATCAGCTTAACGACTTTTTCAGGCATCGGAACGTAAACCAGTTCTTCGGCCATTTTACCGCCATTTGCATAGGCCCATGAAAAGAACTTCAAGACTTCCTTGGCATTGGCCGGATTTTCCTGGACTTTATGCATCAGGATAAACGTTGCTCCGGTGATAGGCCAGGAATCCTTGCCCTCTTCATTGGTCAGGATTTCGTAGAAGCCTGGAGCATGTTCCCAATCCGCGCCCGCCGCCGCTGCCTGGAAGGTAGCGATGCTTGGATTGATAAATTCGCCGTCCTTGCTTTGCAGCATGGTGTAAACCATCTTGTTTTGCAGCGCGTAAGCATATTCAACGTAGCCGATAGAACCCTTGATGCGTTGTACGTAGGAAGCGACCCCTTCGTTTCCTTTGCCGCCCACGCCGGCTGGCCAATCAATTGAAGTGCCGACTCCTGGCTTGGTTTCCCAGGCCGGGCTTACTTTTGACAGGTAATTGGTGAAAATAAAAGTCGTGCCGGAGCCGTCTGAGCGGTGCACAACGGTAATTTTCAAGTCGGGAAGCTTGACATCCTTATTCAGTCCGGCGATTTCAGGATCATTCCACTTTGTAATTTTGCCCAGAAAGATGTCGGCGATCAAGCTGCCGGTCAGCTTGATTTTACCGGCTTCTATGCCAGGGAGATTGACAACCAGAACTTCGCCGCCCATGACAGCCGGGAACTGCACCAATCCGTCTTTTTCGAGCTCATCAGGCTTCAACGGCATGTCGGATGCGCCGAAATCAACTGTTTTGGCATTGATCTGCTTGATCCCGCCTCCTGAGCCGATCGACTGGTAATTCATGCCAACATTGCTTGTGGCTTTGTATGCTTCCGCCCATTTTGAATAAATCGGATATGGAAACGTCGCTCCCGCGCCGGTGATGTCCATAGAAAATGCGCTTGTCGCTACGGACATGCCAAGAATCGCAATTGCAATGATCGAATTGCGGCTTTTTAATGCAAACATTAAAGTGCTCCTATTAATTTTAGAAAAGTGTATAAAAGGGTTGCATGTAGGTTTAGTTACCCGGGTTTTCTCCGCGATTCTAACAATACAATATTACAGTTATATGACATGAAAGGCGTTTACCTTGTAACCAGGGAATCATCATGTCCGTTTTATCCATCTCTTGGAAAGTGAAATTACCGGATTAAACAGAGCGCTTCCAAATACATTTAAGCAAATGCCTATGGCCTGAATGCTAGGCCTTTTCAGTTACGAAAACCCCGGACTTGCTCACATACTCAGCAGTCAGGAATAACGCGTGCAACAGGAAGTTTGCGCCATTTGCCTGCACAGACACGACGCGGGCGATACCATGCAGATTATCAGAATTGAACTTGAGCACCTGCCCGGAGCGCGCGCCATATTTTGTCAGCATGCTGATGCCGGATGGCGACAAGTCGCGCAACTGCGCCGGATATCCGGCATGAGGCCAGCTTGGATAGATGACGACCGCCCCGGCTTTCGCAATCCGGACTGATGAACGCCGGCCGAATAACTCGCGAAGGCGGTCATCGGGAACCGTTTGGGCAGGGGTTAAGGGGCTTGCACAATGGATGCAGTGCTTATTGGCTCGCGGCGAAAACGCCAGATCGGCAGCACAGAAATGACAGCGCCGCAACGCAGCAGACGAAGGTTCCTTTTCGCCATTCTCGCCGGACTGGCTGGCGCCGGATCCACGAGGCCGTGACCATTTATTTGTATCGCTGGGTTCTTTCTGGACAGGGCGCCCACGCATTTGGCATTTTCGCGAGAACAGCATTTCGTCGTACTGTCTGCGCTTTACCGGATCGCTGAGTATTGCATAAGCCTGATTGATCAGCACGGCTGACTCATGATCTCCGCCCAGATCGGGATGCATATTAAGCTTAGACATGAGGCTCCGATAACTCGCCTTGATAATCTCGATCGGCGCCTCTGGCTGCACATAAAGAATGCGGTAAAGATTGCGTCGGTTTTTCATTGCGTGGATTCAACTCCGAAGTGCAACCTTTGTAATCACGTTGCGCTGTCCTTGAATGAGTTTAAAAATTCAAGCATAGTATATTCACAGGGCTTCACAAGTAAGCGGAATTTTGAACCCGCCTTCTTGTGAACAGGCTGCCAATACTTGCTTAATGCAAACTTTTTTGAATTATTTCCTTCGCTTCCGGCATTTAATACTGTTTTGAAGAAACAAACAACCCCCCGGTCAGGTTACAATGCTTCATTCCATTTCACTTATCAATTGCTGATGACAAAATGAACAACTCGATTATTTATGCGCTCGATTTTGATGGCGTTATCTGCGACAGCGCGGTGGAAACTGCAATAACGGGCTGGAAAGCTGCCGGCAGTATCTGGAAGGATATGCCCAGGACCTTGCCTCCGGAAATGGTTGATCAATTCCGGTTAATCAGGCCGAACATAGAAACGGGTTACGAAGCGATATTGGCAATGCGCCTGCTTTATCTGGGGGAGGACATCGAGGACAACTTTAACGGCAAAATACAAACCTTGTTAAAGGATGCGCAAACCTCCGTCAGCGACCTGAAGAAGCTGTTTGGAGAAACCCGGGATATCTGGATTGCCAATGACTTGGCCGAATGGGTCATGATGAATCCGTTATTCGCCGGCGTAGCAGCAAAGCTGCGCAAGCTTGAGCAACAGTATCCCTGGTATGTGGTCACCACCAAGCAAGAGCGTTTCGTCAAACAGATTCTAAAAGCCAATGCAATTGATTTGCCGGACGAGCGCATTTTCGGCCTGGATCGTAATATGAGCAAGGTGGAAGTGCTTAAGCGGCTTTTAAAGAACCATCCAAACAAAACGATTTATTTTGTTGAAGACCGGCTGCCAACGCTGTTGAATATTTTGAATACCGGCGAGCTTGCAAGCGTTAAACTGATTTTAGCGTTATGGGGCTACAACACCGCCGAGGATAAGGAGACGGCCGCCGGACAAGCCCTTACCTTACAACAGCTTGAACATTTTCTTGCCTGATAGTCCTCGCTGGAGAAATAAAATTTCAACCCGGTATTCACCGGAGTAATAGCAGCTCACTGTCCTTGTCCCCGGCTCTATCGCTGTTTTTATCCGCATGATGGAAAATTGACCGGCGATACGCGATAAGACGCCGAAGATTCCGGATCGAAAATAAAACCGGTCCGGTAATCTTCATCAACGCGCGTGTCCGTTTAACCAGCCAAAAACAAACCGCGGCGGATTTGAAAAGCTGTTGCGTTAGCCATCAGCATGACGCCTCTGGCCCGAACATATCTGTCAATGGAGATTTTGCCATGGGTTATTCAGGCATTATTTCAAGCCTGAATTTGCGGACTAAACAGCAAAACGCAACTCCTTATTCAAATTCAAGACCCGCTTTTCTCCAGGCATTTGCACCCCCTTCAAGATTAGATAAATTACTGTAGCCTAATTCATGAAGCGACCTTGCCGCCGCGTTTCCCATGGGGCCGCCTTCGCAATACAGATAAATGGGGGTATTTTTATCCGTGGGAAATTTGTCTTTGTATTTCTCGATTTCGTTATAAGGAACAAAAAGATCAGTGCCTTTTATATGCTGCTGTTCCGGCGTGTGAACATCAACAAGGAATATGTCCCCGGTATGCATGAGCTGGTTCAATTGTGCAGGGGTGATAGACTTCACATAATCCGGCTTTTGAAACATGCAACCGCTCAAGACCAGGATAAGCGCCAGCATGGAATATATTTTTTTCATATTTAGGATTTCAGCATTCAATAGTTTCAAGGTAATTTACTGACAATTTTATGAATCGGATTGCCGGACTAATAAAATTAAACCCAACAAATAACCATTCTCCACAGGTAAATTCTTCCTCGTTAAAATTAAGTCAGCGTTCTTTCGTACTATAACATGACGAGCCGGTTTTGGCAGAATCCGGTCCATTTCATCAAGGCAAATAACCATGATCCCTGTCTTTTTGCCGAATCCCTGATTGTCTTTTTAGATGGCGGCAGTTGCCGGCTCAGCTGAAGGCAAGATTTAAGCGAGTTACTCCAAACAGATGCATAACTCGCCTGCCGACGTTTTCAATCCGGTGCAAAACCGGCACTGTATTGGCAAGTAATGCGCTATTTTCAGCGTCAAAAACTCCCTGTTAAAAAATCCAGACCTTAAAAAACAAGCACCTGGAAAGCCTTTTTTCGAGTGTTGTTATTTGCCTGAAAAATCTATTGTTTTTTCGATAAAACACTATATATTGTGCTAACAATTTTTAAAATGTCCATATATAGATATTTATGCCTGAATCAGACTAGCAGTAAGGTGCTGATTTATGGTTTCTTTTCACTTAACTTAAGCTACTACAGCCAGGGATATACAGCTATGTCAGCACAACTTCATGTCATCGCCAGCTCCGTCACGGAAATTCCTTTTCAAGATGCCTCAATGGATATCTGGGACACGAAATACCGCCTGAAAACCAAGGACGGCGTGGCGATTGACGGCTCTATTGATGAAACCTATCAACGGGTCGCCAGAGCGCTATCTGACGTGGAAAATGACAAAGGCAAACAGGAGCAGTATTACAAGGAGTTCCTGTGGGCCTTGCGCCAGGGCGCGATTCCAGCCGGACGCATCGTTTCCAATGCCGGGGCATTGGCGCATAAGCCATCGACTTCAACGATTAACTGCACGGTGTCCGGCACTATCGCCGATTCCATGGATGATATTCTTGGCAAGGTGCATGAGGCTGGGCTTACGCTGAAGGCGGGCTGCGGAATCGGTTATGAATTTTCCACCCTGAGACCTAAAGACGCTTATGTGTCAGGCGCCGGCGCTTATACTTCCGGGCCGCTGTCATTCATGGATATTTATGACAAGATGTGCTTCACCGTTTCGTCCGCAGGCGGACGGCGCGGCGCGCAAATGGCCACTTTCGATGTCGGCCATCCCGACGTCGTTGAGTTTATCCGCGCCAAGCGTGAAAATGGCCGCTTGCGGCAGTTTAATCTGTCGCTGTTGATTAGCGCCGAGTTCATGCAGGCGGTAAAAAATGACCTGCCCTGGCCGCTGTCATTTCCAGTGACCGAAAAAGAAGTCAAGCTCGATAAACTGGACTTGACTGACGACACCCAAATTATCTGGCGCGAACTACCCGTTAAAGAAGGCTATGTCGTTAATAACGACGGGCTGATCGCCTGCAAAATAACCAAAACCATCCCTGCGCGCCGCTTGTGGGACATCATCATGAGTTCCACCTATGATTATGCCGAACCTGGATTTATTCTGATCGATAAAGTTAACGAGATGAACAACAACTGGTTTTGTGAACAGATTCGCGCGACCAATCCGTGCGTAACAGGCGACACCTGGATTCAAACAGAGCAAGGCCCCAGACAGGTTAACGCTATCCTGGGCCAGCAAATCAATGTATTGGTCGATGGTCAATCACACCAGTCCGGCATTGACGGGTTCTTTAAAACCGCAACGAAAGACGTGGTTAGATTAACAACAAAAGAAGGTTACAGCCTGCGTCTGACTGATGATCATCAGGTGCGCAAAATTACCCGCCTTGATCGTTATAACCTAGAGACAGAATGGTGTCCTGCCGGTCAGCTGAATGCCGGAGACCGGGTTCTGCTGAATAATCATCGCCAACATGCTCACTGGAAAGGAAAATACAGCGAGAATCAAGGTTATTTAATCGGATTATTAGCCGGAGACGGCGCCTTAAAAGAAGATAAAGCCGTATTGTCTGTCTGGAAAAACGCTCAAGTCATGAATAGCGGCATCCATTACTTGAATGCAGGTGTTGATGCCGTTATGGACAAGGTTATGGCAGCCACTGCGGAATTTAACACCCGCAGCGACTTTAAAGGCTGGGCTGAAATAGCCGGAAGAAACGAATACAGGCTTAGTTTCGCCGAGCTGAAAACGCTGGCTGAAGAACTCGGCATGTCCCCCGGCAACAAATGTATCGGCGCACAAATCGAAACAGCATCGAGTGATTTTTACCGGGGCTTTTTACAGGGATTTTTTGACGCCGACGGTTCTGTTCAAGGCAGTCAAACCAAAGGCGTCAGTATTCGCCTTGCCCAATCAGACCTTCCTTGTCTGGAAGCTGTACAGCGCATGTTGCTTCGTTTGGGTATCAACTCGACCCTCTATCGCAACCGTCGTCCAACCGGCATGACAAAACTGCCTGATGGCAAAGGCGGTGTCGCTGATTATAAAATTTCTCCGCAGCATGAGCTTGTCATCAGCGGCGATAATCTTGCCGTTTACCAGAAATTAATTAACTTTACCGATTGCAACAAAGCGGCGCAACTTGAATCTGTTTTAAAAAATTACCAACGCCCATTAAACCGGGAGCGATTTGTCGCTACGGTTGAATCAATTACGCCTGATGGCTGCGAAGACGTATTCGATATACAGGTTCCCGGCATCAACACCTTTGACGCCAACGGCTTACATGCGCACAATTGCGGCGAGCAGCCGCTGCCGCCTTACGGCAGTTGCCTGCTCGGCTCCATCAACTTGACCCGTTTTGTTAAGAAACCCTTCACCAATGACGCCTATTTTGATTGGGATACTTACCGAAAAACCATCAGAATCTTTACGCGGATGCTGGATAATGTCGTGGAAATCAATGGCCTGCCGTTGCCTCAACAACGCGAGGAAATTACCGGCAAACGCCGCCACGGCATGGGTTATCTGGGTCTGGGCTCGACCGTTACCATGCTGGGCATGAGATATGGCGACGTCCCTTCGCTGCAATTTACCGAAGAAGTGACCAAAGTCCTGGCGGTGGAAGGCTGGAAAGCGGGATTATCCCTGGCCAAGGAAAAAGGCCCTGCGCCGATTATGGAACAGCTGTTCACAGTCGATGGCGAAATGCTGCACAAGCGCCCTGAAATGATTGCCGATGGTTATAAAGCCGGCGATCAGGTTCCCGGCAAACTGTTACACGCAAAATACAGCCGCTATATGCAACAACTGGCTAAAGAGGAACCGGCGCTGATTGCGGATCTGATTGAAACCGGCTCGCGCTTTACCCACCACAGCTCAATTGCGCCGACCGGCACTATTTCCTTGTCATTGGCTAATAACGCCAGCAATGGCATAGAACCCAGCTTTGCCCACCATTATTCGCGCAACGTGATCCGCGCCGGTAAAAAATCCAAGGAAAAAATCGACGTTTTTTCTTTTGAGCTGCTGGCTTACCGGGTATTGGTCAATCCCAAAGCCATGCCGTACAGCGAGGACCCGGAGCAGAAATTGCCGGATTATTTTATCGCGGCTGATGATGTCACTCCGAAACAGCACGTTGATATACAGGCCGCCGCGCAAAAATGGATAGATTCCTCCATCTCCAAGACAGCCAACGTGCCCACTGACTTTCCCTACGAAGACTTCAAGTCAATCTATGAATATGCTTATGACATGGGCCTGAAAGGCTGCACGACCTTCCGCTTTAATCCCGAAGTATTCCAGGGCGTGCTGGTCAAGGAAGCCGACCTGGAAAACACCACCTATCAATTCACGCTGGAAGACGGTCACGTGGTGGAATTCAAAGGCAACGAAGAAGTGGAATACGACGGCGAAATACACAGCGCCGCTAATCTGTTTGATGCGTTGAAAGAAGGATATTACGGGAAGTTTTAAAGTGGGTTAAGGTGTGAACCCAATGGGGATGCTGTGTTGTTTTAGCTTCTTTAATTTCTTACTAAACGATGGATAAAAACTTTTCTGACTATATAGTTTATGTTGATGAAAGTGGAGATCATGGCTTAAAAACCATAGACTCACAATATCCGGTTTTTGTATTGGTGTTTTGTATCTTCAAAAAAGATGATTACATTCATACAGCAATACCTTTATTACAGACGTTCAAGTTTAAGCATTTCGGACATGATCAAACTATTTTACATGAAACTGATATTCACAAAGATCGTGGCGATTTCGCTTTTTTGAAAAGCAAAACAGTAAAAACAGCTTTTTTGGATGAATTAACCGACATCGTTCAAAAGACGCCGTTCGTTTTAATAAGCACAGTTATTAAAAAAGAACCTTTTTGTCAACGATATAGTTCGCCGGAAAACCCTTATCATGTTGCCTTGCGTTATGGATTGGAGCGTGTTTTTTATTACCTGTCAGAACAACAAACGGGCCTGGCAATCACACATGTCGTAGTTGAAAAACGCGGCAAGGTAGAAGATGGCGAACTGGAGCTGGAATTTCGTCGTGTATGTGATGGTTATAATTACCCCAAAACACCATTGCCTTTCGAATTAAAGTTTGTGGATAAAAAAAGCAACTCAACTGGTTTGCAACTGGCGGACTTAATCGCTAGACCCATTGGTTTGCATGTACTCAAGCCCGGACAGGACAATAGAGCTTTTACAATTATTGAAGATAAGTTTTACCGGAACGGTAACGGCAATAGAAACGGCTTTGGATTAAAATGCTTCCCATAATAAACAAAAAGCCCCGATGCTTCCACCGAGGCTTTTTGTCGACCGGGAATCCCCAATCCTTAAAACCATTATCTATTAGTTACGTGAGTCAGGTCAAGTTAATAACGTTCGTAAATTTGATGAGGAGCGAACTCTTGTACCGGCGTACCAACAGGCATTTTGTTGGAGGCATGACAAGATGACACAAAATTCAATAGAAAAAGTTTTTTAATACAAGCTAATAGCAACAATGATCGAGATTACAGACATGACACACAAAATTGCAAAAAAGATCGTCAGCTACAAAGTGCTGACCAAAGAAGACGCAGCCGAACCGGCCAAGCAGGAGCAACCGCCGTCATTTGAAAGCATGCACGAAAATGTCGAGCGTCCCGAAGTGCTGCTCGGCTCCACCTACAAGATCAAAACCCCGCAGTCGGAACATGCGCTGTACATCACCATCAACGACATGGTCCTGAACATGGGCACCGCTCACGAAGAACGGAGGCCTTATGAAATCTTCATCAACTCCAAAAACATGGAGCATTTCCAATGGGTGCTGGCCCTGACCAGGGTTATCTCGGCGGTATTCCGCAAGGGCGGCGACGCCTGTTTCCTGGTCGAAGAACTCAAAGCGGTATTCGATCCCAAAGGCGGTTACTTTAAAAAAGGCGGCGTGTTCATGCCGTCGCTGGTCGCCGAAATCGGCTGCGCCATCGAATCGCACCTGAAACACATCGGCATGATCAAGCCGGAAGCGATGACCGACCGCCAGAAAAAGTTTCTTGACGAAAAGCGCCGCGAATTCGAAGCCCAGCACGGCGAATCCGATGGGCAGGCGTTTCCGGAAAAAGCCGTGCTCTGCAACAAGTGCAGCACCAAGGCAATGGTGTTGATGGACGGCTGCATGACCTGTTTGAATTGCGGCGAGAGCAAGTGCGGGTAATGCCGCTTGACGATCCACACTTCGAGGCTGTCATGCGAACATACAGCAATGCGAACATTGAAAAAACAATAAGATTACATTATGTCTAGATGGATAGATCATTTCAATTTGCACCCTTTTCAAAGCATATGGCAACAGCTTAAAAACGAACTGAGCATCGCAAAAATAGATGATCAAACGGTAATCACTGATGTTACAGAACTGGCTAGGCTTAGAAAAGTCGTGGCGTATATCGATGGCATGGTTCAATCCATCGATCCTGAATTAGTACCAGCGACTACGTGGGATAGTTTTAGAGACCAGGCAACAAACTGTAATCAACAAATTGCTGCATACAATAGCAACAGAAATACTGGACTTCTCCAGAATGCCAATAGTCATGCAGATAATCTACTAACTTATATTCGGCCTTATATGGTCGTTAATGGCAAAGTTGGAGAAGCGCTTCAAAACTCTATCAAGAGCTATGCGGAAACTGTAGAGGAATATGGCAATAGCTTTCGTATTAAATCTCAAGAGTTGCTCGATGAAATCAGACTGCTAAAAGGGAATGCAGATACCTCATTTCAAGCTCTTGAGAACATAAAACAATCAATCGACCAGTTAAACATTGAGTTGTTTGGTATCAATTTGGATGACGGAGTTCAAGCAAAGATTAGATCGCTCTTTGCAGATTTTGAAACCAAGTATCAAACAATAAACGCATATTACAATGAAACCTTGATTGGCGACGAAAACGATCTGTCGATTAAAAAGGAAATATCAATGGCCAAAGAAGTCATTGTAGAAGATCAAAAATCGATCAAAAATATTCTGAAAAACGTCGAAGAAAAAATAACCGAACTTAGTGATTTTCATACTACCATCTTTGGCGAATTGAATGAAAACAACGAACGAAAAGGTGGACTTTCTAATGACTTCGATACTCGTATTAAAGCATTAAAAAAGTTCGAGGACGATCAAAAAATCAAGTACAAAGCTTTAAATGGTGAGATAGAAACGTTGTTGCCGGGAGCTACAAGCGCTGGCTTGGCAACAGCATACAGTGAAATGAAAGCGTCTTTTGACAGACCGATTCAAAATTCCAGTCGATTATTCTATTTTTCGGTCGGCATCCTCATTTTCGGAAGCATCTTGTTATCTATCGAAAAAATTGGCGGAGATAGTGGAATAGCATTTGTAAGTCTTAATGACTGGGACGCTGTATTTAAAAGCCTAGTTTACAAATTGCCATTTTACGCACCTGTTTTATGGTTGGCCTTTTACGCCACGAAAAGACGCAGTGAATATCATAGATTACAACAAGAATATTCTCATAAAGAGGCTTTAGCCAAATCTTACAAAAACTACAAACAACAATTGCAAGATTTAGGGGATAACGATACTGGACTTCAGATCGAGTTCATCAAGAAAGCGATTGATGCAATAGCTTATAATGCTTCACAAACTTTAGATAAAAAACATGGAGACAAAATGCCTATACAAGAAATCATAGAGAAAGCTGTTGAGAAGTATGTAAGTGCAGTAAATAGGCCGGAATAAGTCTTTTCAAGCGGCAACGCGAAAAGCGTTTCCGGCAAGGCACACATCATCGATTAAAAGCACATTTTTGACCTCGCACTGCCAACCCGGTAAGTTGCAATCCATAGGGCGCAATAAGCGATAGCCGTATTGCGCCGCATGGGTACAACGACGTTCCCCTTCAACATCAAGCCAGGGTATTGAAGTTGCCCAGTCAATCGGATAAAGCCCCCGCGCCACATCCCGGTGAAATGTCGAATAAGGCCAATCCGCCGCCTGTCTGACCAAACCCTATTTTAGCGGGTTGATATGGCAATAACCGACATGCGCCGCATAACCGGCATCATCAACTATCATGCGCTCCCAAAAACGCCGCTGCCAAATTCCTCGCTCGCCTCGGGCAACGCGTACGGCGGAACGCCGTTCGATCATGGGCAATGCCTTGGAAAACGTTTGTTTAATGACTTTCAGTGCTTGGAATTATCATCATCGCCTTCAGGCCGCGTCCAAATACAATGCAAGCGGTCAGGAAGAACCACCCAGGAATCAATGTGAAAAGGCCGGCGTTTACGGGTTTCCTTGACCGCTTGCCGAAGAACATCAATAGGGCGGATCAATAGGTCGTTTGGATGCCTCTCCAGAAGATTGACTGTAAAAAAGTAAGGCGCCGCCTGAAATGCGGTAACGGCGATAGTCAGGCATTGTTAATCCTCATTATGCCCGCATTGTAACAACGTAGTGGAAAACAATGATGCCTTTCATGCGGCGCAATACGGCTATCGCCTATTGCGCCCTATGGCTTGCGCCTTACCGGGTTTGAACAATCTTCCTTTTACCAGGCGCAATCAGCTGGATTACTTGGACAATCTTCCTGTTAACAGGCGCAATCAGCAAGATTACTCGAACAATGTTCCTTTTTGCAAGTGCAATCAGCTAGATTACTCGAACAATGTTCCTTTTTGCAGGCGCATTCAGCTGGATTACTTGAACAATGTTCCTTTTAACGGGCGCAATCAGCAAGATTACTTGAACAATGTTCCATTTAACAGGCGCAATCAGCAAGATTCTTAGAACAATGTTCCTTTTAACAGGCGCAATCAGCTGGATTACTCGAACAATGTTCCTTTTAACCGGGGCAATCAGCTGGATTACTTGAACAATGTTCCTTTTAACCGGGGCAATCAGCTGGATTACTTGAACAATGTTCCTTTTTGCAGGTGCAATCAGCTGGATTACTCGAACAATGTCTCTTTTTGCAGGTGCAATCTGCAACATGATTCGGAACATGTCCCTTTTTGAAGGGGCAATCAGCAACTTTATCCGGCTTATGTACCTTTTTGCAGACTCAACCATCAACATAAGGCATGGAATCAGCAACAAGCCAGTAGCCAAGTAGGTCAGATGCGCGATAGCGTTCCCTGACATTTCCGGGTTTCGAAACGGCATCATAAATGCTTGCTTCATAATCCCCAGATGATCTATAGTTTTGTCTCTTTATTTCATTGCAGGAGTACATGCCATGCTCGATATAATTCTCATCCTGGCCGCAATCGGCGTCATCATCTTTATAATCGTTGCGGCGATGCAGCCATCCGAATTCAGCGTTACCCGGACGGGCATAATAGCCGCGCCGGCGTCAGCCGTTTTTGACCATGTCAATGATTTGCAGAAATGGGAGGCCTGGTCGCCGTGGGCAAAACTCGATCCCGACGCCAGGAATTCCTTTGAGGGGCCGGCGTCAGGAACTGGCGCCATTATGAGGTGGGCCGGCAACAACAAGGTAGGCCAGGGAAGCATGACCATTATCGAGAGCGATGCGGACAAGTTTATCCGTTTCAAACTGGAATTCCTGAAACCCTTCGCAGCCACTAATACTGCCGAGTTCAGCTTCAACTCCGGAAACGATCAAACCACCGTGACCTGGACGATGCGCGGAAAAAGCGACTTCAAAGGCAAGGCCATTGGCTTGCTCATGAACTGCGAAAAGATGGCCGGGGGCCAGTTCGAAAAGGGTTTGGCAAATTTAAAATCGGTGGCGGAAGCCGCCGGCTAGAACAATCGCCACGCACCCAGCCGGACTCTGACGGCATCCTAAACAATCTATAAATCCGGAAATTAAATCAACAGGAACACGGCATGCACCCAGACTTCTGGCACGAACGCTGGCAACTGAACCAGATCGGCTTTCACAACGAAGCTTTCAATCTTCACCTGCAAAAATTCTGGCCCGCATTGAATATTGCGCAAGGCAGCCGGGTATTCGTGCCCTTGTGCGGTAAAAGCAAGGATATGCTGTGGCTGCTCGCTCAGAGTTATGATGTTACCGGCGTGGAACTTAGCCCGCTGGCAGTGGAGGCGTTTTTCAGCGAGAACGGCGTGCCGGCAACGGCTAGCCGGCAAGGCAAATTCAGCGTGAGCGCAGCCGACGGCCTGCGCATTTATTGCGGTGATTTCTTCGACCTTAGCGCCGGCGATCTGGCCGGTGTAAACGCCGTCTACGACCGCGCCTCGCTGGTTGCACTGCCGCCGGATATGCGCGCCGCTTATGCTGCGCACATGCAGCATTTGCTCAGACCGGGAGCGAAAATGCTGCTGCTTGCTTTCGACTACCTCCAAGAAGAAATGCCGGGACCGCCGTTCAGTGTTACGACGCAGGAAGTAGAGACGCTTTACCGTAGTTGGTGCAATGTCGAGTTGCTGCACTCGGAGGATATTTTTGACCGGGAACCTAGATTCCGCGACAGAGGCGTGAGCCGGATGCAAGAACAAGTCTATGCGCTTACCGCTCGCGGATAAGAACTAACAGGCACCAACAGATGGTGTTGAAAGCCGCTTAAAATTTCCATTTTAAAAATTATTTTTACGCTATAAGAAGTCTTTTTTCCACCATTCCTTCAAAATAAGATACAGTGATTTTGGCTTTGTCTCCGGCTCTGTCTGCAACGGCTTTGGCTCATCCTCAACAGCGCTGTATTCATCCTCTGGATCGTACTCATTTATTTTAGCGTTCGATTCATCCGCAACAAATGATGGATTATAGCCGCGGCTAATATTGCTCGCCTCTTGCTGCAATGCGGCGATTTGATTTGGATCAAGCATCTTGACTACAATGTCCCTGGACGTGACAACGCTTTCCACTCCCTGGGCAGCAGCCAGATTAAACCATAAATAGGCGCGTTCAATATCCTTATTGATGGCGATGCCGGAATAAAACATCTCGCCAAGTGTCGATTGTGCTCGCGGATGTCCTTGCCGGGCGGCTTTATCCAGCCAGTAAAAAGCTGTTTTGTAATCCTGTACAGTCCCTTGACCTTTAAGAAGAGCCAGTCCATAACGGTACTGTCCTTCCACCTGATTATGTTGAGCGGCTTTTTCAAACCATTGAACTGCTATGTGGTCATTCTTGACGCCCCTGGCAACGGATGTGTGACGCAAACCCATTTTAAGCTCGGCCTCGGCATCGCCTTTTTCTGCCAGCTCTTTAATTTGATCCCGGTGAAGATCCGCAACAGGTTTGGCAATTTCCACCCCCTGATTGAAGGCCATCCACGTGGCTCCCAAAACGGGAATAAATAGAACGGCGATGCCGACGGTCCAAATCAGACGCAAGGGATTCACCACCGAGAACCGGTAACGGCATGCCTTGCAACGATAGGCGGTATAAAACAATATCTTTAAAATGCCATCATTTGTTTTCGTCGATGAAATTCTCGTATTCTCATTTCCACACCGGGGACAAACGAGTATCTCAACAGGAGATGAAACCCGGTTTGCATGTTTTTCTAGTTTACGATCTGATTCTTGCATACATTTTTCTACTCCTTATCCGGGTAAGACTGATCAATCAACGCATCCAGGTTTTCGAAAAAGTTGACCCTTGCAGTGCGCCAAGTCATATCCTGGCCAGCACTTCCGCCACAGTAGCGCCCATTGCCGCAGGTGTTGGACAAATAATAACCCCCAACTCTTTCAGCATCGCAACTTTTTCAGC
Source organism: Methylobacter sp. KS41 (assembly GCA_002862125.1). Classification (GTDB taxonomy): domain Bacteria; phylum Pseudomonadota; class Gammaproteobacteria; order Methylococcales; family Methylomonadaceae; genus Methylobacter_C. Next base: position 147,835 of record PHSP01000004.1, read on the forward strand.
CGCTCCTTCATCCGCAGATGAAATAATAGCGCCGGCATGACCCATGCGGCGGCCTTCCGGCGCGGTTAAGCCGGCGATATAGGCAACCACCGGTTTAGTCATATATTCCTTGGCATAAAGCCCCGCTTCCACTTCTTGGGGTCCGCCGATTTCGCCAATCATGAGAACAACTTTAGTTTCCGGATCCTGTTCAAATTTTTCCAGAACGTCCCGGTGTGAACTGCCGTTGATTGGATCGCCGCCAATACCCACTGATGAAGAAATGCCGATACCCAAACGCTTCATTTGGTCCGCGGCTTCGTAGCCTAAAGTACCTGAGCGGCCAACAATGCCAACATTGCCCTGCATGTAAATATGTCCCGGCATAATACCCAACATGGCGCGGCCAGGACTGATTGTGCCTGCGCAGTTAGGACCGGTAAGAATCATGCGTTCTTCTTTAGGGAAACGGCGCAGGAAGTTCTTCACTGTCATCATGTCCTGGGTAGGAATGCCATCGGTAATCGCCACGCAATATTTAACGCCAGCGTCGGCTGCTTCCATGATGGAATCGGCGGCGAAGGCAGGAGGAACAAAGATAATGCTGGCTTCAGCGCCGGTTTGCTGTACCGCTTCTTTAACAGTATTAAAAACCGGCAGTCCAAGGTGGATTTGTCCGCCTTTGCCGGGGGTAATGCCGCCGACCACCTTAGAGCCGTAATTAATCATGTCCTGCGCATGAAACGAACCGATTTTTCCAGTAAAGCCTTGTACAACAATACGCGTTTCTTTGTCAATAAAAATTGCCATTTAAATCTCCTGAACTGCTTCTTTTGCAAGCGCTTCATTGCGCGCTTGCACCGCTTTTTCAGCTGCCTCGGCCAAAGTTTCCGCGGTAATTATAGGTAATCCGCTTTCTGCGATAATGCGTTGGCCTTCCTCTACATTAGTGCCTGATAATCTCACAATTAGCGGCACTTTCATGTCAATTTTTCTTACCGCCTGCACCACGCCTTCAGCAATCCAGTCGCAACGGTTGATGCCCGCAAAAATATTAACCAGCATTGCTTTGACGCCCTTGTCGGCCAGAACCAAGCGAAAGGCTTTTTCAGTGCGTTCAGCCGAGGCGCCTCCGCCTACATCCAGGAAATTGGCGGGCTCGCCGCCAGCCAGTTTTATCATGTCCATAGTAGCCATGGCTAAACCCGCTCCGTTAATCATACAGCCGATATCGCCGTCCAATCCAACATAGCTCAAACCACGGTCAGCAGCCGCCATTTCACGCGGATCTTCCTGGGTTTTATCACGCAATTCAGAAATTTTTGGTTGCCGGAACAAAGCATTGTCATCAAAACCCATTTTTGCATCCAATGCGATTAATTCACCACTACGCGTAACAACCAAGGGGTTGATTTCCAGCATGCTGGCATCGAGCGCTCGCAAGGCCCGGTAACAACCCTTGATGGTTTTAACCGCATGACTTAATATTTCAGCATCAAGGCCCAATGCAAAAGCCATTTCACGCGCTTGATAGTCTTGCAAACCCACGGCGGGCTCAATATAAATTTTAATAACAGAGTCCGGGCTACTGACCGCCAGCTCTTCAATTTCCATGCCGCCCTGCGCAGAACCAACCATCACAATCCGTTCCGAACTGCGATCAACCAAAAAACAGAAATATAATTCCTTGGCAATGTCAGTGCCCGCCTCGATATACAATCTTGAACACACTTTACCTGCAGGACCGGTTTGATGGGTAACCAGCCGCTTGCCCAATAAGAAGCCAGCCGCCGCTTCTACTTCATCATGGGTTTTACAGATTTTAATGCCGCCTGCTTTACCACGCGCGCCTGAATGAATCTGCGCTTTTACCACCCACAAGTGCCCGCCAATTTCTCTGGCCCGCTGCACGGCGTCTTCCGGACTATACGCCAAACCGCCTTCAGCGATTTTAACCCCATAACCGCTTAAAATATCTTTTGCTTGATACTCATGAATATCCACAGCATCTCCGTTGTTAATTTTTTTATTTATGTGAAAGGTACTAGGATGCAAGACGATATTCTTTTCGCCCTTGGTCTCGTTCTCTATTTTGTTTTTGCACTAATCGCTTCAGCGGCCCGAACCACGTTATTGGCCATTTTTTCTGAAGCGGCATCAATTAAACGGCCATCTAATGCCGCGGCTCCCTTGCCTTGCGCCGCAGCTTCCTGTAATGCCGCTAAAATGCGTTTGGCTTTTTCAACTTCACCCGCAGGCGGCGTAAAAATTTCATTGGCTAATTCGACCTGTGATGGATGAATCGCCCATTTACCTTCACAGCCTATCGCCGCAGCCCGCCTGCCCGCTAATTTGTAACCTTCCGGGTCTTTAAAATCGCCAAATGGGCCATCGATTGGGCGCAAGCCAAAAGCACGGCAGGCTACCGTCATGCGGCTGATAGCTGAGTGCCATTGATCGCCGGGATAATCCGGATTTAAGCCGCCGATGTTAGTGGTTCTTGCTCGATTGCTTGCCGCATAATCAGCCACGCCAAAATGCATGGCCTCAAGACGGCCCGATGCGCCGCAGCGCGCAATATCTTCGACATTAACCATGCCTAATGCAGTTTCAATTAGCGCTTCAATTCCTATTCTATTTTTCAGTCCTTGTTGCATTTCCAATTGGTTAAGCATCGCTTCAACCATATAGACATCAGCATAAACGCCGACCTTGGGAATCAATATGGTATCCAGTTTAGCGCCGCACTGCTCAACCAGATCAACAATGTCACGGACCATGTATTGGGTATCCAGACCGTTAATACGCACGGATATGGTAACGCCGTGGCCTTTCCAGTCCATATCGTTAATGGCTTCAATAATGTTTTTTCTGGCCCGTAATTTGTCATCCGGAGCGACAGCATCCTCAAGGTCCAGAAAAATGAAATCCGCGCCACTTTTCATCGCCTTTTCAAACATATCAGGATTTGATCCCGGAACCGCTAACTCACAACGTTGAACGCGTTGTATTGACGATGCATATAAAGTGTGGCTCATTTGTACATTCCTGATTTCATTAGTTTAAAGTTTTGATGCTTGTTTCTTGACTTAGCGCCGGAAAGATCTGGCCAGGAAACAAATAAATCGCCCATTCTACTTTTAGCGCCACCAAAGTCAATTTTTTACGAGCATATCCGGCTTAAAGTCTCATTCAAACCTTGATGATTGTTAACGCCTATGTCATTATTATCTGTTTTTGGATATTGACTTTTCAATCACCAAGTCCTGTTTTAATCAATCATTCAACTACCTACAAAGAGGCAATACCATGGCTGGTCGTAACCACCTATATATTCCAGGCCCTACCAATGTGCCTAATGAAATTCTGAATGCGATGCACATCCCCATGGAAGACCATCGCTCTCCGGTTTTTCCCAAGCTGTTAACGCCTCTGCTGCAAGACCTAAAAAAAATCTTTAAAACCGAAACAGGGCAAGCTTTTGTATTTCCAGCGACTGGAACCGCAGGCTGGGAAGTCGCATTAACAAACACCTTGAATCCAGGCGACAAAGTATTGATCTATCGTTTTGGCCAATTCAGCCATTTATGGGCTGAAATGGCCAAACGCCTGGGCTTCGATGTTGAAATCCATCAGGAAATCTGGGGTAAAGGCATACCTCTCGACAAACTGGAAACGCGTTTAAAAGAAGACACCCGGCACGAAATCAAGGCTGTTTTAGCGACGCATAATGAAACCGCTACCGGTGTTACCAGTGATATCGGCGGTGTTAGAACAGCCATGAATGCAGCAAACCACCCCGCCCTGTTATTCGTTGACGGCGTAAGTTCCATCGCCAGCCTTGACTTCCGCATGGACGAATGGGGCGTTGACGGCGCCATCAGCGGTTCACAAAAAGGTTTTATGCTCCCGGCGGGCGGCGCGTTTTTGGCATTCAGCCAAAAAGCTTTAAAAGCAACTGAAGCATCAACCTATCCGCGTTGTTTTCTGGATTTAAGAGACCAGATGACCGCCAACAAGGATGGTTACACTCCTTACACACCTGCTTTGCCAATCCTCTATGGCTTGCGTAAAGCCCTGGATATGTTGCTTGAAGAAGGCCTGGAAAATGTCTATGCTCGCCATTACCGCTTGGCCGAAGGCACGCGTAAAGCAATTGCCGCCTGGGGCTTGAAGTTATGCGCTCAGCCCGGTTTTGAATCCGACACTGTTTCAGCGATTATGGTCCCTGAAGACAAAGACGCCCGTGCTGTGATCAGCACTGCTTTTAGCAAATACAATATTTCCTTAGGCGCAGGACTTTCCGAGCTTGCCGGCAAGGCATTCCGTATCGGTCATGTCGGCGACATGAATGACGTATCCATGCTGGGTGCAATTGCTGGCGTTGAAATGGCATTACTGGACTGCGGCTTTGATATTAAAGCCGGTAGCGGCGTTGCCGCGGCTATCGAATACTATCGTTCAACAGCGAAGTAAACTGTAGAAGCGATACCCACGCCCACGTCGCGATAGCTAGCTTTCAATCGCGACGCGGGTGTCGCCCCCACAACAGATTTTGATTTTCCAGGGCGATGATATAAACCCAGTAAATTCTTGGGCCTAAATCCATAACAACACAACAATGGAAAATATTCAATGCGCAAACCCAAAGTCATAGTCACTCGTAAATGGCCTGCTGAAATCGAAGCCCGGTTAAAAGCGCTTTACGACGTACAATTGAACGAAAGTGACATCCCGATGACGGCAGCTGAGCTTAAACAGGCATTGCAACATGCGGACGCCTTATTACCCACTGTGACTGATTTAATTACCGCCGACATACTCGGCGTTGAAGGCAAACGCAGCAAAATCATCGGAAATTTCGGCGTCGGCTACAACAATATAGATATTAACGCAGCCAAAGCGCAAGGACTGGTGGTTACCAATACGCCTCACGTATTAACGGACTGCACCGCTGATATTGCCATGCTGCTGTTGTTAATGTCGGCTCGGCGCGCATCCGAGGGCGACCGCTTGATTCGCAACGGACAATGGACAGGCTGGCGGCCTACTCACATGCTCGGACAAAAAGTAACGGGTAAAACTTTAGGGTTGATCGGCTTTGGCCGCATAGCTCAGGCGATGGCAAAAAAAGCCCATCATGGTTTTGACATGAAAATCCTGTTTTACGCCCCTTCACAACCCGCTCAAAACCTCATTGATGACTTGCAGGCCATTCGATGCGACACCGTTGAAGAATTGCTAACAGAAGCCAACTTTGTCTCCCTTCACTGCCCCGGCGGCGAGGCAACCCGGCATTTAATCAACGAACAGCGGCTGAAACTGATGCGCCCGTCCGCTCACTTAATCAATACTGCGCGCGGTGATGTTGTTGACAGCAAAGCGCTTATTAAAGCATTAACAGAAGGCTGGATTGCCGGTGCGGGTTTGGATGTGTTCGAAGGTGAACCGACTATAGATCCAGGCTTTCTGGAACTGGACAATGTTGCTCTCCTGCCGCATTTGGGCAGTGCGACCGAAGAAACGCGTATCGCAATGGGAAATCGCGTATTGGAAAATATAGCGGCGTTTTTTGCTGGAGAAGAGCCGGGGGATAGGGTTGTTTGAATCCCTAATTAATGCGATTAGCCACAAGCACACTAAGTGACTGTCAAAAATAAGGAAAATAAAGTTAAGTGGGTTGAAGCGAAATAATTGAGTAGTATTAATCTGGTGGGCGAAGAGACCAACCCACTCTACAGGGTATTGATTTAAGATAGGAGCTGGTTTATGAGTACGCCAAACCCGGAAGATTTGCCGCATTATACACATGATGACTATGTGCAGTGGGAGGGCCGTTGGGAACTGATATACGGCGTGGCTCACGCGATGAGTCCAACACCTAACATTACGCACCAGTCTATAAGCCAACACATTGCCAGTCAGCTAGAACGCGTCTTGGAAAACTGTCAAGAATGTCATGCCCTGCTGCCCGTCGACTGGAAAATTGACGAAGAAACCACTGTCCAGCCCGACAATTTGGTAATTTGCGGAGAGCTGGAAAATAAGGCCTATCTGAGCAAAACCCCAGTTCTGATTTTTGAAATACTTTCCAAGTCCACTGCTCATAAAGACCGCACCACCAAATTTAAACTTTATGAGCGCGAAGGCGTACGACACTACGTGATCGTTGACCCGAATGAAAACATTGCCAAGATCTACAGCTTGCTGGACGGCCGCTACATCAAGATGCTGGATGCCAGCAAGGACATCGTTGAGTTCGACTTGGGAAAATGTATTATATTATTCGAATTCGCCAAAATTTGGTTGTAATCATTAAGTAGGTAGATGAAAAATTATAAACAGATTATATACTTCACGCGGTCACGCCTGCGGATTTTTCAAAGAGCTGGAATTTTGGATTTAAAAGTGTTTTTACTTGTTCCTTGAAAGTGGATTTTACCTTACTAAGGCAGTCGTCGATGGCTTCCTTGAAATGGCAAAATGTCTCGTGATAGCGATTGTAAAGGCATTTCTTTTTGGTGAACTTCCATAAACGCTCAATCAAGTTCAAATTAGGCGAATAAGGGGGTAGGAAAAGGATGTCGATGCCCAGCGCTTTGGCTTGCTCCGTCACCTTGTTGCACCGTTGGTAACGGGCGTTGTCCATGACGAGTGTCAATGGGATGCCGGCGTGCTCTTGCTTGATCTTGAAGAGCAAGTCCACAACCGTGCCGGAGTTGATGTAGGCATCATTGGTCACCGTGACTAAGTCGGCGCCTTTTGCACTGAAAGCGCCCAGGACATTGTAACGTCTACGCCCGCTGGATGACTTGAGAAACAGCCGCTCAAAACACCAAAGCATTCCCAAAAAAGCGCCCATGACAAAGTGCGCGGCGTCAACGAAGAAGACCTTGCGCCGGCCTTGTTTTTCTTCTTCCAACAAGGGCTCAAGTTGGTTGTTTAAGAACTCGGCCTGCTTTTTTGGGTCGGCTTTTGCCGGGATAACCGCCATTTTGCGGAACTTCATGCCAAGGCGCTTGCGCATGAAGTCACGGCAGGCGCTGGGGCCTAATTTGATCCCGGTCAGCGCCTCGATTTCATGAGACGCCGCGGAGACGGTATGACGCGGCTGTTTTAAAAAGTGCGCCTTAATTTGATCGTGATAAGGCTGCAATGAACTGACCGGACGGTGAGTGCGCGATACACCCAGGGCAGCTAAGCCGCCCGCGTTATAATCTTTCAGGTAGCGCGTCACACTGTCAGCGCTGGTACGGGCAATGCGTTCGATTTCCTTATGCGATAAGCCCAATGCTTTGAGGTATACGACATGCAGCTTTTTCTTGGTCACTCCTGATGGATGCTCCATGAATTGTTGATACACTTCGTCTATGGCTTTTTCGGTAAACTCGATCTTTAGCATGTCTGCTTTTGTGCTTAAATTTGGCTATTATACACGGCTCATTTTCCGCAAAAATGGCCGAATGGAGTATAATCATCGGAAAAGGTTATACTCACAACCAAGCAGCCGATAGCCTGGGCATTTCGTTGAGTGCGCTTGGAACGTTGGGTTAGAGCGGAACGAAGCCCTGCTATAAGACAAGCGTCTCAGCCAAGAAGAAATCAGTCCTGAACCTGACTGATCAAACTGAATTACTACGGTTACGTAAAGAAAACGAACAGTTACGTATGGAGCGTGCAATCTTAAAAAAGGCGGCGGTCTTCCCTTCGACAAGTTCAGGACAGGCTTTGCGCAAGAAGCCGAGTAAAATACGTGATTATTCGAGAGCAACAGAAGACGTATCCTGTTACCGTGTTATGTCGAGTCATGCAGGTCAGTGCCAGCGCTTTTTATGCTTGGGCCCAAGCGCCTGAAAATACAGATAAAATGAAGAAAAAAGCAGCGCTTGAAGCAAAAGCTCGTGAGCTTTTTGAAGCAAACAAAAAATGTTATGGTTCTCGTCGTCTTTCTGACGCTTTGAAAAAGGCGGGTATATCGGCTGGGCGCTATAAAGTGCGCCGCTTAATGGCCCGTATGGGGCTGGAAGTACGCTATCCCAAGCGCTATAAAGCAACCACGGATAGCGATCATAGCGAGGCGATTTCACCGGATAAACTGGATCATCAATTTGCTGCGGCAACCTAATAAAGTCTGGACAACGGATATTACCTACGTTTGGACACTGGAAGGCTGGCTTTATGCGGTCATTGTCATCGATTTGTTTTCTCGGCAAGTCGTGGACTGGGCTATTGCTGATCCTATGCGGACATCATTGTGTGTCAGCGCCTTGCAAATGGCCTTTTGGCGGAGAAAACCCGAACCGGGCCTACTCCATCACTCAGATCGAGGCAGTCAATATGCCAGTCAGGAATACCGGAAACACATGAATATCATGAAGATGGAACAGAGCATGAGCCGAAAAGGAAACTGTTGGGATAATACGCCCACAGAGCGATTTTTTCGTAGCCTTAAGCATGAACAACTGAATTACGGAAAATTCAAAACTCAAGAGGCCGCCAAGCTCAATATTATTGATTATCTGGCTTTTTATAACGGCGGACGTATGCATTCAATATTGGGCTACCAATCGCCGTTGGAATTTGAACAAGAATTTTACAGGAAAGCGTCTTAAGAAAGTGTCCGGTTTTTATTGACCATTACAAGGGCTTCCGGTCTTGTTTATGACAGCATTGCTTTTTTCAAGTCAATTGAGCGGGTTAGAAATTTGGCCCAAAAACACCATGGGCAAATTATGTTTTCCCATGACATGGAAGTCTTTGAAAAAATAAAAAAAGCCCCTTATTATTGCTAACGCCATTATAATCAGGGGCTTGATAAACCAAGGGTTTTGTCAGCCGGGGCCGCACGCGTATAAAATTAATTATGCGGCGTAATGCGATTCTATGTAGCGTTGCACTATTTCTTGAAATTCTTCAGCAATTCTGTCGCCTTTAAGAGTTACCGTTTTCTCGCCATCCTCATAGACAGGCGCTACAGGTGATTCTCCGGTGCCCGGTAAGCTGATGCCGATATTGGCATTTTTGCTTTCCCCTGGACCATTAACTACGCAGCCCATAACGGCAATTTCCATGGCTTCAACGCCGGGATACTGCATGCGCCATACCGGCATTTGATCGCGCAAGTAGGTTTGAATATCCATCGCCAGTTTTTGGAAGTAATCACTGGTAGTGCGGCCGCAGCCGGGGCAGGAAATAACCATGGGAGTAAAGGACCGAAAACCCATGGTCTGGAGAATTTCCTGACCGACAATAACTTCCTGTGTTCTGGATGCGCCGGGCTCAGGTGTTAAAGAAATACGGATGGTATCGCCTATCCCCTGCTGCATTAAAACCGATAAAGCCGCGGCTGAAGATACGATGCCCTTGGAACCCATACCCGCTTCTGTAAGACCCAGGTGCAGGGCATAATCACAACGGCTGGACAAATCCTGATAAATATTAATCAATTCCTGTACGTTACTGATCTTGCAGGAAAGAATGATTTTATTTTTTGCCAAGCCTATTTCTTCCGCTTTAGCGGCGCTTTCAAGCGCGGACAAAACAATCGCTTTGCGGGTTATGGCAGGTAAAGGTTCAGGATGTTTTTGCAAGCGGTTTTCATCCAATAGGCGGGTCAACACCGCCTGATCCAAACTGCCGCCATTTACACCAATACGGACTGGTTTGTTATATTGACATGCAAATTCAACCATTTGCTGAAACTGGGGGTCACGGCTTTTGCCACGTCCTACATTACCGGGATTGATGCGATATTTATCAAGGGCTTCTGCGCAGTCAGGATATTTTTCCAGCAATTTATGCCCGTTAAAATGAAAATCACCCACTATCGGTACGGTGCAACCTTTCTGATTTAATTTATCGCGAATCCCGGCTACTGCTTTCGCCGCATCTTCCGAATTAACCGTGATACGAACCAATTCAGAACCCGCCGTGGCCAGTTCAATAATTTGATTAACAGTCGCAGACACATTAACCGTGTCTGTATTGGTCATTGATTGAACAACAATAGGCGCACCGCCGCCTACTTTAACGTCACCTACTAAAACTTGATGAGTAATTTTTCTAAGGCTGATTGACATATACCATATCTTTTAAAAAAGTTGCAGTTATTCGTAGATTATACGTTATTCAGACTCATGAGCAGAGTTAAATTGTATTTTTTATATACAAATTACCAGCAAAAGCCATTGAGTTCTTATCGCATCCAGCGCCCGCCAGCTTAAGCCGCCGTTGAAGCCTCGTCAGGCTCAACATGTATTTAAAAAAATAAATTATCAGTTCGCTTGCTCGTAGAAAATTCCGCAATAAATGGTTAGCGAATAATGGCGTTAAACATTCAAGAAACCAGTTGTTGGTCTATGCTTGGCTGATATTTTCAAGAAATCGTCAAAACAAACCGTGATACTGGTTTTATCTTTCAAACTTAGGCGCACAAATAAAGGCTAAGACATACATGCCACTACTTTCCTTGCAAAATCCGGTTATTAAAAAGTTGTTGCCTGTCTTTATAACCGCTCTATCGTATTATTTAGCGGGCAAGCTGGCATTGTTACTGGTGCTGCCTCCCGATTATGCCATAGCCAGCTGGCCTCCGGCAGGAGTCGGTTTAGCGGCTGTTTTATTGTGGGGCTACAAGGTCTTGCCGGGGATATTTCTGGCCGGGTTGTTTATACATAATGGAACCTACACTATATCAAGCTCCTTGGAATCCCCGCTGGAATTACTGATTTTTTTCTCAATCCCATTAGTAGCGTTATCAAAGCCTGGCTGGGGAGTGTTCTGGTCAATAAATATGCGGGATACCCCAATACTTTAACTTCGAAGCGCTTAATTCTCCGGTTTTTTCTGCTGGCGGGACCGGTTGCATGTTTTCTGCCCGTTCTTTTGAGTGTTTACGTGCCAATGCTGACGGGCATTATCCCGGAACAAAATCCGGTTTTGACCATATTAACCTTGTGGTTTGATGATTATACGGGTATCGCAATATTTACCCCCCTGTTTTTTATTATCTTTGACCGCTCAAATAAAATTTGGCGACAGCGTATAGGGTTTCTGAGCCTGCCGGTATGCGCCCTATTTGCGCTAACTTCCGGCGGTTATTTATTGGCTCAACACCATGAAGATGAACGTTTACGTAAAATCATCAGCGAAAAGGGACATTCTATCAGGGATGGCCTGCAAGATGAGTTTCAGCGCCACTTGTCTGAGTTGAGGCTATGCCAAGAGTTAACCGCTACACATAAAATAAGCACGGAAACCGATTTTCGGCTATTTGCGCTTTTGACTTTTAATCAGCATGCCGACACTTCAAATTATCAATGGCTTGAGGCCCATAAAAATAAGGGAAGATAGGGGCTGTTGCCGTTTCACATAGGTAACCATAAAAAAGCACAAGCCAAGGCTATAGACCCTTCAAAATTTCGTTTGAGTTTGTCATATCGAGTAGCAATGGCCCTGAAATGTTTCAGTCTTGCAAACACATTTTCAACTAAATGGCGATATTTGTAGAGACACCAATCCATATCATCATTTCCTAAGGTTGAATTCTTTTTTCTTGGAATAACAGGAACAGCCCCTTGGTCTTTAATCTGAACACGTAATTGTTCACTGTCATAGCCTTTGTCAGCAATTATAAAGCTACCCTTAGGGAGTTCCGCGACTAATGTTGGCGCTTCCTTACAATCATGAACTTCGCCACCTGTCACTGAGAAGTGAATGGGAAGGCCGCAGGAATCAACAGCCATATGAATTTTGGTTGTGTTACCCGCAACAGATTTCCCAATCGCCGATTCTTGCCCATAGGCCGCACCGCTACTATGCTGATGAGCTTTCACAATACTGCCATCAATAAATTCCCATTCCAAGTCAGGCTCAACTGCCAGCGCCTTAAAAATACCCATCAGTTTTTCTTGACGAGACCATGCATTGAAGCGCTTGTAAACAGCATTCCAATTACCAAAGACACTGGGTAGATCGCGCCAGGGACAACCTACGCGCAAGCGATAAAAAATCCCTTCAATTGTTTGTCGAAGAAAGGGTTTGTCATAAATCCCCATTTTCAACATAATCTTCTTCAGTTTCCCCCAAAGTTCATCCGTAAAAATTTGTCGCGGCATAGTTTGCTGGTTTTTGATTAAACATAAACAATCTATGAGGCGGAGTTTATGAAATTCAAGGGCAAATAACTAAACGGCAACAGCCCCTATTATTACTTTACCAGTAAATACACGATAACCAGGGCAGCAAATAACCCAGGCGATTTTAACTACGTAGCTTATTAAAGTGGACCCCTCTGTCCAGACAAATATTCATTGAGTTTAAGATAGAGTCCTGTCCACATTACAGCTGAATGGCGCTGCCCCAATTCTTCTATACGGAGTAGAGACTGGAAAACGGTTCTGGCGTTTCGCGAAGCAAAAAGCAGGAATCAAGGCAATAAGCATATTGAATTTCGTATGATTGCAATGGATGGCCGTTGTATCTGGTTACGCAGTTTTGTTCAGTTAATTGAAGAAAACGGTAAAGTAACCGGACTATTCGGCTACATGGTTGATATAACCATGAAAAAAAGGCAGAAGAACAATTGCGGCTGGCGGCAACCTCATTTGAAAGTCTGCAAGGCATCATGATTACCGATAAGAATTCCAAAATACTACGGGTAAACAAAGCCTTTACAGAAATAACCGGATACTCTGAACAGCAAGTCATAGGAAGAAACCCGAGAATGCTTGAATCCGGGCGGCATGACCCTACGTTTTATCAGGAACAACGGGGAAAATTAGCTGCAAATGGGCGCTTTGAAGGCGAGATATGGAATCGCCGGAAAAACGGCGAAATCTATCTGGAGTGGCAAACGATTACCGCGGTAAAAAATGATGACGGTGAAGTGAGCCACTATGTCCACGTATTTTCGGATATTACCGAGAAAAAAGATGTAGAAAACAAAATCTTTGAGATGGCTTTTTATGATCCTTTAACCAGATTACCTAACCGGCGTTTACTGCTGGACAAATTTGAACAGGAGCTGGCCAGCGCGAAAAGGCATAACCGGTTCGGCGCTGTTATATTTATGGATTTGGATCATTTTAAATTACTTAACGATTCCCAAGGACATCTTGTTGGCGATCAATTGCTCATTCAAGTTGCAAACTGCCTGATTATGGTTCTCAGGGAAGAAGACACGCCAGCCCGTTTGGGCGGGGATGAATTCATTGTATTACTGCATGCAAATTCAGCTTATTTAAACATATAGATTTTCAGAAATTAAATTTCCAAAAATGTAAAAAAGAGCTCCTTTGAGGATATGCTTGTTTCTACCAAGAAAAAGCCCTCAAAGGAGTATTTGAATGATAACACTCAGTTTCTCAAAATCAATTGTAGAAAAGCTGCAAAAGAACCTGGAAATAGCACTGGCATTAAGCAATATCCGGTTATATCGATTAGCGCAGACCTTACTCTGGTATTCTGAAGGTGAAAGCATCAAACAAATCGCAAAACTGATAGGCGTGTGCGGAAAAACCATTATCACTTGGTTGAAAACTTTTATGTACAAAGGCATTGCCTGGTTAACAGGCCTCCATTATCAAGGACGTGGTCGCAAAGATAAGCTGACTCAAGAGCAAAGGCAGGGATTAATCAAGTTGATAAAAGCGGGGCCTGAAGCCAATGGCTTTCATTGTGGCGTATGGAACAGTGCCATGATTGCGGAGATTATCTGGCTCAAGTTTGAGGTTCGCTACAACTTGAACTACCTGTCTTGCCTGTTGAAAAAATTGGGTTTTAGCTACCAAAAGGCACGCTTCATCAGTGATCGTCACGAGGAAGAAAAGTATGAGCTCACCAGAAGAGAATGGTTGGACATAACCTTGCCCGCTATTATCAACAAAGCGAAAGCTGAAAACAGCGTGGTTTTATTTGGCGATGAGGTGTCATTTGCCATGTGGGGTTCATTGTCGCGAACTTGGGCACCGATAGGGCAGCAACCGACGGTTAAAACAACAGGGATTCGCAAAGGCTTGAAAATGTTTGGTACGATTGAGCTAAAAGGCGGCAGCTTTCAATATTTGCACTCACTGGCTTACGAGTTAAAGCCAAAGTCACTTAAATTGCTGAAAGAGGCAAAGTTACCCGCAGAGTTGCTTGCGCTTTTGAAGACCCTGAAAAATCAGAAATATGCCACCAAACAGCTATTCCTGACGGCGTTGAACAGTCTCGCCGGCGGGCCGCTAATTAATCAGCATCAATCGATTATCTTGCAACATACTGAAACATCAGGACGCTTTAATGGCGAGAGTTATGTTGAATTTTTAAAGCAGCTGTTGGCTTATTATCAGGGCAAAATCATTCTCATCGAAGATGGCGCTCCTTATCATGGCAGCCATGTCGTTAAAGAATTTAAGTTGGCGTATGAGGACCGCTTGACGATTGAAAGGCTACCCGCTTTTTCCCCTGACTATAATCCTATTGAGAAACTCTGGAAAAATACTAAAAAGGATTCGACCCATCTGAAGTACTTTAAAACGTTTGAAGATTTGCATGCTTCAGTCATAAAAACCTTCAAAACTTATATGCAAGATGCCGGTAAAATTCTTTGCGTAATGAAAAAAATGCGTGAGGATTTTGCGATCACTGTATGAATTTTACCGGACTAAGCCGGAAATTATTTATCTGAAAAACTATAGCCGCCGATCAAGCCCGGACCGTCGCAGAGAAAATCAAAGGGAAATTAAATGAACCGTTTGTGCTTAATCAAAATCAGCATAAAATTTCGACCAGCATCGGTATTACCCTGTTTCCCGACAATAACGAAAGCCCTGAGGCGCTTCTTCAACAAGCCGATATAGCCATGTATCGCTCCAAGGCCAGCGGGCGCAATACCGTCAGCTTTTTCACTCCAGCATGCAGGAAGCGGCTGATTTGCGCATGAATCTTGAGCGGGATATCAGAACTGCTATCGATAGCGGCCAATTTATATTGTGTTACCAGCCGCAATTTGATGCCGGAGGGGCATTGCTTAGCGCGGAAGCCCTGATACGCTGGAAACACCTGAAAAAGGGCATGCTCTTGCCCGTTGATTTTATCCCCATAGCAGAGGAAAGCAATTTGATTCTGGCAATAGGGCAATGGGTTTTATTGGAAACCTGTAACCAGATAAAAGCCTGGCAAGATGCAGGATTTATACTGCCGCTCATATCAGCTAATGTCAGTTATCGTCAATTCAGGCAGCAGAATTTTATCAGCCAGGTAAAACACGCCCTTGACAGTAGCGGAATTGCGCCGCATCTGCTGGGTATTGAGCTAACTGAAAGTACGATGATTGTTGATATTAACGATACGGTAACTAAAATAAAGGCATTAAAAGCGCTGGGTATTTCAATTGCCTTGGATGAATTCGGTACGGGTTATTCTTCATTAATGTATTTGAAACAGATGCCGATTGATACATTAAAAATAGATGAGAAGTTCGTCAGAGACATATCAACGGACTCCAATGACGCCGTTATTGTAGAAACCATAATCACCTAGCGAAGCACCTGAACTTGGATGTTGTTGCGGTAGGCATGGAAACGGCAGAACAATTTGCTTTTTTAAAGCAACAAGGATGTCGAAGCTTTCAAGGCTTTCATTTTAGCCGCCCACTTCATTCTTCCGAGTTCGCTGAAAAGTATTTTTAACCTAATTTAAGTTGAGCAACCAGTAGTCAGATACTACGCGTGACACTTTAAGACCAAGCCGTTAGTGGTGAGTCCTTAGACTCCGATCAAGAGAACCTTGTCTTGCCAGCATGGTTTTCAGTTAAAACAGGCATTCTTGATGGCATGCCTGATCGTTGCAACAGCCTGCTCATTTAATTGACCCACCCTGTTGTGCTGTCGGCATAGCGCGCCTCTAAATCCGAGATAATCCGGCCGGTAAGACATGAGTCCGGCTATGTCTTCCAATCTCAGCGAACCCGCCAATCCACATATCAATTGCCGGGCTTTAGCTTGGGTAACAAATTGCGCTATCTCCATTTTTGTCATCTGCAAGGTTAATGAACCCTGATGTTTATTCATGGTATCCAGCATAACGCCCTTAAAACCAGCCTCTTTCAGTAAGTCCAATATGTTAAGTTCAGGTTGTGTATCGGCAAATAACACAGCGATTAATGCATTGTTCTGCACTGTCAAGGCAGATAATCTCTTAACAGTCCCGTGCCAGTCATCTCCTGGAAAGAAACCTATTTTTACATAATCAACACCTGTTTCAGTCATCGCCTTGACAGCATTAAAAACCGGAGCCGGCTGCATCGGCATGTCACCAATAGTTGCGCTGACAGGACATCGGCCATTAACTCCGGCAACAATCTGTGTAACAGTATCTATATCCAATGCACCCAGAGCGCCCAAAGCGGGTTGTTTAAGATCTATAATATCAACGTGCGCGCTCAACACCAACCGGGCTTCCGCCATGCTGTTTACACTGGCAAGCATTCCGGTCATGCCTTGACCTCCGCCTTATATTTTTCTATGACTGCCATCAGCCAAGCCCAAGCTTCCAATTCTCTTTCACCCGCTGTTTTTTCAAGACCAATACGAAGATAGTCAATTTCAACCGCTATTTTTTCTATTGGCAGCCTGTTTAACCGGCTGGTTAAGATAGCTGCTTCCAGTACTGAGAACTGGGCGCGGTTAAAGCCCCTAAAAGGCGAGTGATTAACGGTATGCACGGCTTTGCAGAATAACCTTGGCCGGATGGAATCATCTTCAATTCGCACCAGTTCTACTTCTGTATGCGCCAACGCACATTCAAGCACCTTACCGTTGATTTTTTCCGCCGGGACTAACGGCCAGTCGCGCCGTCCGGTTAAACAGCCCGCAAACACACGGACATCATCACAATAGTTGAGCACCGCTGTTTTAGTTTCCAGCAGATTATTAAGGGTCAAAGATGGACGAAACGGCTGAATAATAAAGTCATCGCTGCGGACAAGAATTCCCATCGGCGAAATGTGGGCTAAACCAGAACTATTCTGTGTAGTAATTATTGTTTCTTGAATCATTATTTCTTTTGTAAAGTAGTACCTGACGGTTTAAAAGTATGGAGATCAACTGTTAGTTCCGCCTGATCGGTAGCGCAGCCCCAGTTCAATGTCTGGTCCTGGGTGTAACGTTTGCCTAATTGCCAGGCTATTTCTGCGCGCGCCAGTTCAACGCCCAGATAAAAAGCATGTCCACCGTCATTTTCAATGTTCAGTTTGGGAAATAAGTCAAACGGATCAGTGGCGCTGCGCATGCCATCACGATTAAAAATATGCAGCCCCTCGGCGCTGTTTTGAATACGAAAGCTTGGGTCTCTGATTTGTCCGGCAAGCTCCCTGATTTCTTCCAGTGAATAAGGAAATGGGGAAATCTCATGCAGAGCCATCAAACCAGGATCGATATGTTTCGGTAACGTATCATATTCTTTTGATGCGAACATGATGCGCCGCGCCAAATCCGCTTCTTTTATAGCCCGGCAGGCGTGTTTGCTAACTTCCGTTGCCAGGATGTTATTGATATCGAGCTCCGAGCAAATACCCAGCATTAAGGCATTCATACCCGCAGTATCCGCGTGAGTCAATTCGGTAATATTGCCAACACCCATCATTATTTCAACATCCGGATGATTTTTTCTGACTTCGTGATAACGCACAATGGATTGCGTGAAGCCAAAATGCAGCGGGTCTAAAATCGGATCGACGATAAAAGCATGATTCTTTGCCTGCATCACCTTGATGGCTCTATCCAGTGACGCCAAATCTTCATGTTTTTCCGGGATTAAAACCGGCGTTGCAGCCACTTCATCAGCGATCCAGAGCGTGCTCTCATGCAGACTAAGCATATAATCAGCCCCCGCTTTGCCGCCTCTGAGCAAATCATTTTCATCCAAAGAATCGATGCTGACAGTAAATCCCTCCTGCTTCAGGGTCCGGATGATCTCTTCCAGGTGAGGAAAATCCGTGCTGGGCAAACAGCCTATATCAATCACATCAGCGCCATTTTTTTTATAGTAGCAGGCGCGTTTAACCACCTCTTCAACACTGACATTCGGCGCATCGACAATTTCAGCAAAGATTTTGACGCTGTAACGGCTTAAGTCGGGTTTTTGCGCGGCTTTGCCAAAATACTCAGGTAAGTCCTTGAGCTCTTCCGGCCCACGCTCTATAGGCAAGCCCATTATTTTTGACAAGGCCTCCAGATCACCGCGGCAACGTCCCGGTACAAGAATCCGGTCAGCCCCAAAGGTATCGGTGAGCCTGCGCCCTATCATATCCGCGGTCATTAATGCCGCTACTTTCAGCCCCAGTTGATATACGGTGTAGGTAAAATCGGGCCGCATTTTTTCCAGAATATTACGCAGTTGTTTTTCCGCCAGCTTGCCGGTAAGAAAAAGTATGTGTTCACTCATTAACCTTCCGCCTCTGGAGAAGTAGCAAAATCATTCAACTTAATAACAGACTCGTAAAGCTTGGAAACGTAATCCAGCCGTTCTTTAACGGTAATAATCAATTCAACAACGCTTTCAACGACAGTGGTGTATTCGAAAGTTCTTAAAATTCTCGTGCCATCCAAATCGATTTTGCGTGGACAACCCATCACTTTTTTACCCCCGGGCGCAGTGGTTTCCATCTCCGGCGCAATTTCACGAGGATAAACAATAATGGGAACACGGCATTTCCCGGCCTGTGAATACAAGGTAGTTACCAGTGCGCGCTTAGCCACTCTATTTGAGCCCACAGGCGCCATCGCAAAAATATGGCAATTACCTTTATAAAAACGCCCAACCGGTGGTGGTGATGCGGTCTCTTCACTGTACATGAGTGTTTCTTCCAGGAAGTCATTGACATTAAATCCGTACATTTTTAGGGCCTCTTCCGCAGCCTGACTGAGATACAAATCAGCATCATCCCGGGTAAGCAGGAAACCCGGGCATTCCTCTATATAATGAGCAGAACCGGTGATAGCCCAAACTAATCATGATTTATTCATTACAATATTCAGAGTCAAAAGTATTGGCCATTATACCCGAATCTTTACACCGCAACGCACAGGAACTAAGAGACATGTTCAATCAACCCGATAAACCGCTGATTATGGGAATCTTAAATATTACCCCGGATAGTTTTTCTGATGGGGGCAAATTTACGGATATTAATGAAGCCCTGCAGCAGGTTGAGCGGATGCTGGCTGAGGGCGTTGATATTATTGATATTGGCGGAGAATCAACGCGACCGGGATCGAACCCGGTTGCTGCTGCAGATCAACAAAAGCGGGTTATTCCGGTAATAACGGCCATCAGGCAACAGTTAAAAAGCTCTATTTTAATCAGCATTGATACCACTTCGAGCGAAGTCGCCAAAGCGGCTCTGGCAGCCGGAGCAAATATAATCAATGATGTTTCAGCTGGACAGGATGATGAAGCCATATTGGCATTGGCGGCACAAACGAATGCGCCGGTTATTTTGATGCACAGTCAGGGCGCGCCAAAAACCATGCAGGATAATCCTTTTTATAATGATGTTGTCCGGGAAGTCATCGAGTTCTTGAAAAAAAGAATCCATGCGGCATTAAAGGCAGGAATCAAAAAGGAAAAGATAGCCATCGATCCGGGTATCGGTTTTGGTAAACGCAAGCAGGATAATCTTGATTTACTGGCGCATCTGGATGCGCTGGTGGCGCTGGGCTTCCCGGTCCTTTTAGGCACCAGCCGCAAGCGCTTTATGGGTACAATCTGTGCTGTGACGGAACCCTCGGAACTGGTTACAGCGACTGCAATTACCACCGCTTTAGGCGTTTTGGCGGGCGTGCGGATTTTCCGGGTGCATGATATCAAGGAAAACCGGCAGGCGGCAGATATAGCGTGGGCGATCAAACAAAGCCGGTAGCTTTAAAATTTGGATTTCGATAGCCGGAAACTTCGAGAGATGACGAATAACCTTACAGAAGAGTATTTATGTACCCGTGAAGCAGTTCATAAACATGCCCCTTTTTCGGCTTGCATTAATAAGCCCGGCCTTTGCCTGAGGCGATTTAACTTTTCTGACGGGCTGGCAAGCAAATAAACTCAATGAATTATAAATTCTGTATGATAATCACCTGCCGCTACTATCTTGAAACGCTCTTAACCAACAACCACTAAAACTGTTAATCTCGCATAAAGTTTTGTGGTTTATCATTGAGCACTACTCAGTTTCCAATACCCATCTGTTTATTTATTTTCAGTTTTATATTAACCCTATGAAAAACATTGATTTTCCTGTCCCTTATAACAGAATTTATTCTTTGTTGTTATTGCTGACACTCTTTATTGGTTCAACAGAAGGGTGGGCTAAACCGGCCGAACCGGACAAAAGCCAAAAAAACACAAGCCTTGAATTTACCAAAGATGCGCTACAGGCCAAAATTGATGCCACCAACACCCGCCAAGGGCTTGATGATGCGCTTAAATCAAAGGTGCTGTCTATTTATCAATCCGCACAAGATAATTTAAGCAACAGCGAAAACTTTAAAGTGCGAATTGCTAACTTTACTAAATCAGTAAAACAAGCGCCTGAGCAAACCAAAAAACTGCAAAAAGAAATCGAGCAAACCCTGCTAAAGATATCCAAACAAAAACCAGAGGATTTTCGCAGAATCCCTACTGATGAAATGAATCAGCGCCTGATTATTGAGAAAGGAAAAATAAGCAGCTTGGATGAACAAATCAAAACCCTGGAAAATGAACTGGTTTTGCAACAGGCCCGTCCGCCTCTCATTCGCGAGGAGACAGTAACGGCAAAACAGGATCTGGATGCAACGCAAAAAAAACTGGAAGCACCCATTGATAAAGCTATTTCAAAACTGGAAGCTGAAGCCATTCAGGCCAATTTAAAAACGTTGATCGATGCGCGCACGGCGGAATTAAAAATGCTGGATGTCGAAGCAATCAGTAATCCGGCCAGGGTGGAATTGCTTAAAACCGAACTTCGCTTGCTGGACATTCAAAAAAATGCGCTGCTTCCTGTTATTAGTTCGATTGAAAACCTGTTAACCGAGCGTCAGCAACAGGAAGCCCAGCAAATGCAGGCGGCACTCAGTCAAGCAGAAAAAGAACTGTCGGGCAAGCCTCCGCTGATTCAAGCCCTGACCAGGGAAAACATTCAATACAGCAGGGATTTACAGGCAATTACCGACAAGATTGAAAATTACGCCGAGCAAAAAACCAAAGTGGATGCACAAACGAGCGAAATCGATAACGACTTCAAAAGCGCGGAAAAAAAAATCAGTCTGGCCGGTTTGAGTCCGGCGCTGGGCAAGATATTGCGTGAGCAGCGGCGTAATCTGCCGGATTCGAATCAACTTAGTCTGCAAACAGAAGACATTCAGAATGAAACTGCGTTAACCAGTCTCGAGGAATTTAAAGTTGAAGACAAGCTAAAACAACTTACGGATATTGACGCCAATCTTCAGGAGATAATGGAGCAGCAGGTGGACCACAAACTGCCCCTGGAGCAGCGCATGATGATACAGGCTGAAGCGCGGGTATTACTCAACAGCCAGAATGAACTGCTAAATAAACTGTCCGTGGCTTACACCACTTATTTGCGTACGCTGGGTGATTTTGATTTTGCCAGACAACAAATGATCAGCAAGGCCACGAATTTTGCGGCCTATCTGGATGAGAATTTGTTATGGGTTAAAAGCTCTGATCCTGTTAATGCCGACTTTATAAGCGGTTTGTATCATTCGACAAAATGGCTGTTGTCGCCGCTTAACTGGATAGGATTAATTAAAGATACCCTAAAGGTAGCAATACATAATGCATTTTTGACCATTATCGGAATACTTAGCATGGTGTTGCTGTTAGCAGGTAAAAAACTGGCAAAGCAACAGTTATCGGCTATCTCGGCTAAAGTCGAAAAAATTCATACCGACAATTTCAATTATACCTTGCAGGCGTTAGCATATACGTTAATGCTGGCAATGCCGATACCGTTATTTTGCTATTATTTTGGAGCGTTATTGAGTAGTAATATCCATGTTGCCGATTTTACCAGGGTAATAGGTAAAGGTTTGCAAGGCACTTCGGCGCCGCTGTTATTTCTGCAATTTTTTTATCGGTTATTTGCAGCGGAAGGTATAGCGCGTCAACATTTTCAATGGCCAAGGAACAATCTCATTTTGTTGCGCAAGCAAATTGCCTGGGTGCGTTTTTTTGCAGTGCCGGCGGCATTTATTATTGTCGGCACAGGCGCATCGAAAGTGTCCATGTATGGCGATAACCTGGGGCGCTTGGCGTTGATTATCAGCATGATCGCATTGGCGGTTTTCGGAGGCCGGCTATTCAATCCCAAAAGCGGTCTTTTACAGAGCTATTTCAAGGCCAATCCTGAAACCTGGATAACCAAATTGCGCTATATCTGGTATCTGGCGCCCATTTTGATACCACTGGTCATAATTGGTTTTGCTGTTGCAGGCTATTATCTAAGCGCCCTGGAGTTGGACCAAAAAGTGATTATCACCCTGCGGCTGATTTTTTTGACAATCATCATTCATGCATTGGTGTTCCGCTGGTTAACACTGGTCAATCGGCAGTTAGCTATAAAAAATGCCAAGCAAAAGCGCAAAGCCGCGGTGCTTATCGAAAAACAGCATGCCGCCGGCGGAGATGAGCCTGTGCTGCACGTTGATGAAGAACTCATTGATATCCCTAAAATAAACGCCCAAACCATCAAGATGCTTAATGTCTCCATCGGTTTTACGCTGGTGATCGGATTCGGGATGATCTGGAAAAACATCCTGCCGGCTTTTTCATTTCTGGAACATATTGTGCTTTGGAAGCATCTGGTTATTGTTAATAATCAGGAAAGTTATCAGCCGGTAACCCTGACCAATCTGTTACTGGCCGGTTTATATATTTTTATTATGGTGGTCTCGGTTCGGAATTTTTCCGGCGTCATGGAAATTTTAGTATTCAGACGCTTGTCCGTGGAAGCGGGCGGCCGTTATGCGGTTAACCAGCTGGCAAAGTACGTTTTAGTTTCCATAGGCTTCATTAGCGTGGCAAACGAATTGGGCGGGAACTGGTCTCAGGTGCAGTGGCTGGTTGCAGCACTCAGTGTCGGACTGGGCTTTGGTCTGCAGGAAATTTTCGCCAATATGGTATCTGGGATTATCCTGCTGTTTGAGCGCCCGATACGAATAGGCGACACTGTCACCATCGGCAATGTCAGCGGCAAAGTCAGCCGCATTCAAATGCGCGCCACGACACTTATCGACTGGGATTTCAAAGAACTAATCGTTCCCAATAAAACCTTTATCACCAGTCAACTGGTCAATTGGACTTTAAGCGACACAATCACCCGTATCGTGATTCCCATTGGAATTGCCTACGGCTCCGATACAGAACTGGCGCATAAGGTTATGTCTGATACGGTGCTCTCAACCCCGTTGGTCCTTGACGAACCCGCACCGAGCGTAGTGATGGATGCTTTTGGCGATAGTTCGCTAAATTTTTCCATTCGAATCTATGTCAGCGAATTGTCGAACCGTTTACCGGTTACCCACGATTTGCACATTCGGCTCGAAAAAGCCTTACGTGAACATAATATAGAAATCCCATTTCCACAACGGGATATCCATATTCGTTCAGTTGCGCAGAATTACGATGCCGTATCAACAAACCAGAAAAAACCGGACCCATGCGAGAGCGGGAGTCAGGTTTAATTGACAGAGATCAGTCTGCCTCAGCTCCAGCTTCATCAACGGCGGCAATTCAATTGTCAGCTAGTTTCCGGTATGCGCCACTGTAATATAAAAGCGGCTCTCCCGGACGGCATACGCACTCCTGGACTTCGCCTATGATGATCCAGTGTGTGCCGGCGCGGACTTTCTCAACGACTTTACAATCCAGAGACATAAGACTGTCATTCAAAATAGGCGCTCCAGTAATACCAGCTTTCCAGTCTGTATTTTCGAAGCGCTGTTGCTGGCTGCTTCCGCCTGCAAAATGATTGGAAAGATGCTCTTGATCCGATTTTAAAATATTAACAGCAAAGAACTTACTTTCATGAATACCCACCCCGGTGTCAGCAGAATCGTTGATACAAACAAGTACTTGCGGAGGATCAACTGAAACGCTGGTAAATGCCGTCACTGTCATGCCCTGAACGCCGAATTTTTCAGAGTTTGTCGTAACAACAGCGACACCGCTGGCCCACAGTCGCAACGCATTTTTAAAATCATCAACACTAACTGCCATTAATTTCTCCGGTTTTTGAGCTTATATTTCTATTTCTTTTCATACAAAAAAGAAATAATTATTCAAGCGTAATAAAATTATTTAACTGTTATGTTACAACACATAAGCAGGCTTGTTAAATAATCCGAGGTATTCTTTTAGGCAACAGCCGTCCCAATATAATCAATAGACTGATAAAATCAGGGCTACAAAATAGTATATTTCAAGTGAAAAATGAGTCTGGACGGGAAAAATAATAATCAGTTGTCCAATGAACAATCCGGCTGCTACAATCAAACAATTAGTTTTGAAAATTTAAGCAATTTCAATCTTAGCTTAATTTATTACCTGGTGGTTTTAATGCGATGCTATCAGAAGTTAAAATAATCACTTTGCTAAACATAATGCTAAAGGAAAACGGGTACGGAACTCATCTTCTCAGCTTAGTTTTTTTTGGGTTAGGCTATGCTCAAAACAGACATTAAAAAGTACGACTATATCGATGCACTTCGTGGTTTGGCGATTCTTGCGGTAGTCCTTGTGCATTCATCACAGTCAGTTGCGCCAAACAACGCAATACTACTGTGGCTAATGACACAAGGTCAAACTGGCGTTCAACTTTTCTATATAGCTAGCGCACTAACTCTTTGCATGTCATGGGTGGCTAGGAGTTCCCAAGAAATATTTCCAGTTCGGAATTTCTTTATTAGACGATTTTTTCGGATTGCTCCATTGTTTTATATTGCCATATTGTTTTATATTTCCGCGAATGGATTTTCTCCAGACTACTGGTCGCCGAATGGCATCAAGTGGTGGTTTGCTCCAATGACTGCGCTATTTCTGCACGGATTTCACCCAGAAACTATTAACTCGGTTGTCCCAGGCGGATGGTCAATCGCTGTAGAAATGAGTTTTTATCTCATATTGCCCTTTCTGATTGTAAAAATTAAATCCATAAAAACTTGTCTCTTCTTTTTTATTATTAGCCTAGCGTTGTATGAAGTAAATAAAGTCATAATTTCACATTTATTCTTCTACCCAAAGGATCAACAATACCTTGTGAATAATTTTTCTTTTTTCAGTTTTCTAAGTCAACTTCCGGTGTTCCTCATCGGTATTTTTTGCTATTTAATTCTACGGAATAATTACCCTCGCAAGCAAATCGGCAGCATTGGTGGATTGCTTTTTTTTGTTCTTTTATTCCTGTTTTGTTATCCATCTTCAAGAATACCACCGCACCATTTTATTGCAGGCGGGTTGTTTTCTGTCTTTGCCATTCTATTGTCCAACTGGCCAACGCGACTTCTAGTTAATCGGGTTACCATTTTGCTTGGCAAGCTAAGTTTCAGTATGTATTTGGCGCATTTTGCGGTAATAATGTACTTTCATAAGCTTGGATTTAGCAACCTTTTTCCAAAATCAAATTCAGCAAGTCTTCTGCACTATTTGTGTGTTATCCTTGCGGCTGCCTTGGTGTCTTTCTTTTTATACAAATACATTGAAAAACCCGGCATTGGACTAGGAAAACGTTTAATCGAAAAACTCGATCAAAATGCTGCACGAAACACTACCATTACGGAATCGGAGGCATTCCGAGAACTGAGTTAAAAAAATAGGCAACATGAAGCTAAAACTTATAATGCGTTAATGATCGTCGTTTTTTGTATTTTCTAACCTCGGACAGTCTTCTAAATCAACAACAAAAATGTAGGATATCGATTATGAGCATTTTGAAAGAATTTAAAGAATTCGCCGTCAAAGGCAATGCCGTTGATATGGCTGTAGGTATCGTTATTGGCGCCGCTTTTGGCAAAATCATTGCCTCAATGGTTGCTGATTTGATCATGCCACCTATCGGTGTGCTTGTAGGCGGAGTGGACTTTACCAAACTTGCCATCACTCTAAAAGAGGCAGTTGGTGATTCGCCTGCTGTAACTCTCAAATATGGCATATTTATTCAGACAGTGGTTGATTTCACTATCATTGCTTTTGCCATTTTTATGGTGGTAAAACTCATTAATAAGCTTAAAAAACAGGAGGCAGATATCCCCGCAGCCCCGCCCGAACCCACTAAAGAAGAATTATTGCTGACTGAG
This sequence comes from Methylobacter sp. KS41, assembly GCA_002862125.1. Taxonomy (GTDB): domain Bacteria; phylum Pseudomonadota; class Gammaproteobacteria; order Methylococcales; family Methylomonadaceae; genus Methylobacter_C. The sequence continues at coordinate 174,150 of PHSP01000004.1, forward strand.
ATCAGGGATTTACTGAAGGCAAAAAATTAATTTCCATTAAGGAAGGTAAACATCATCACGATTTTATCGATATAGGCAGTAGAGACGCGATTTGCGCGTCTCTACATATGAACGGCTAACCCTTAAAAAACCGCAACCCCTCGTTATCAATATCCACTTTTATGGTATCCCCGGCGATAAAGTTGCCTGCAAGTATCTCTTGCGCCAGCGGATTTTCCAGCTGTTGCTGGATCGCGCGTTTCATTGGCCTTGCCCCGTAAACCGGATCAAAGCCTGCCTCGCCTAACAAGTCCAGTGCTTCATCACTGATTTCAAAGTTGATTTCCCTATCCAGCAGACGTTGACGCAGGTATTCAATCTGAATGCCGGAGATCGCTCTGATGTGTTCTCGCCCCAACGGATGGAAAACCACAGCCTCATCGATACGGTTAATAAACTCTGGCCGGAAATTCTGACTGACTTTTTCCATCACGGCCGCTTTCATGACCGGATAAAGAGCCTCCCCTGCCAGCTCCTGAATAATGTCCGAACCCAGGTTGGAAGTCATCACGATGACAGTGTTTCTAAAATCCACGGTTCTGCCTTGGCCATCGGTCAAGCGGCCATCATCCAGCACTTGCAGCAAGACATTAAAAACATCAGGATGCGCTTTTTCAATTTCATCCATCAAAATTACCGAATACGGTTTACGTCTGACCAGTTCGGTTAAATAGCCGCCTTCTTCATAGCCTACATAACCCGGAGGTGCGCCTATCAGACGAGCGACCGAATGTTTTTCCATAAACTCGGACATATCGATACGAACCATCGCATCGGCGGTATCAAACATAAATTCTGCGAGAGCCTTACACAATTCGGTTTTGCCCACACCGGTAGGCCCCAGAAATAAAAACGAACCATTCGGGCGATTGGGGTCCGATAATCCGGCTCTGGAACGGCGTATGGCATTGCTGACTGCTTTAAGCGCCTCATCCTGACCGACGACTCGTTTGCTTAGCGCTTCTTCCATGCGCAACAGCTTGTCACGCTCACCTTCCATCATTTTCGAGACGGGTATTCCCGTCCATTTTGACACCACTTCGGCGATTTCTTCTTCGGTGACTTTATTACGCAGCAAGGTCATTTTTTGGGTTTCACCTGTCGCCGCCATAGTCAGTTGCTTTTCCAGCGCGGGGATGATGCCGTACTGCAGTTCAGACATACGCGCCAAATCATTAGCACGGCTTGCCGCTTCCAGTTCAGTTTTGGCATGATCCAGCTTTTCTTTGATCGATGCTGAACCCTGCAATGAGGCTTTTTCCGCTTTCCAGATTTCTTCCAGATCAGAATATTCTTTTTCCAGATCAGCAATTTCTTCTTCCAGAATTTCCAGGCGCTTTCTGGAAGCGGCATCGGCTTCTTTTTTAAGCGCTACCTGTTCAATTTTTAATTGAATCAAGCGCCGGTATAACCTATCCATTTCTTCCGGTTTTGAATCAATTTCCATGCGAATGCGGCTGGCCGCTTCATCGATCAGATCGATGGCTTTATCCGGCAACTGCCGGTCAGCGATGTAACGGTACGATAAACTTGCCGCTGCTACTATTGCCGGGTCGGTAATATCAACTCCATGATGCACTTCGTATTTTTCTTTCAAGCCTCGCAAAATAGCGATGGTGTCTTCAACAGACGGCTCATCAACCAGAACTTTCTGGAATCGGCGCTCAAGCGCGGCATCTTTTTCAACGTATTTACGGTATTCGTCCAGCGTCGTCGCGCCTACGCAATGCAATTCGCCACGCGCCAGAGCGGGCTTTAACATATTGCCCGCATCCATTGCGCCTTCAGCCTTGCCTGCGCCCACCATGGTATGCAGCTCATCAATAAACAGAATCACCTGGCCTTCCTGTTTGGCAAGATCATTTAAAACAGCTTTCAGGCGTTCTTCAAATTCGCCGCGAAATTTGGCCCCGGCAATGAGCGCCGCCATATCCAAAGCCAGCACCTGCTTGCCTTTGATACCCTCCGGCACTTCGCCGTTAACAATCCGTTGCGCCAGACCTTCAACAATCGCAGTTTTGCCTACGCCGGGTTCACCGATTAACACGGGATTGTTTTTAGTGCGCCGTTGCAAGACCTGGATAGTGCGGCGAATTTCATCATCCCGGCCGATGACTGGATCAAGTTTGCCCTGTTCCGCGCGTTCCGTCATATTGATCGTGTATTTACTCAATGCCTGACGCTGATCTTCGGCATTGGGATCATCAACCGATTCACCGCCCCGCATTTTATTTATCGCTATTTCGACATTGCTCTTAATCACGCCTGCTTTTTTGAGCAGATCATTTAATACGCCTTTTTCATCACAAGCTGCAAGAAGAAACAACTCGCTGGAGATGAATTTATCCTTGCGTTTTTGGGCCAGTTTATCGGTTAAATTCAGCAGCCTGGCTAATTCATTAGAGACCTGGACATCACCCCCCGCGCCGCTGACGGTAGCGATACGCTCCAACTCTTTGGACAGATCCGTGCGCAACAACTGGGTATTCACCCCAAGTTGAGCAAGCAAAGGCTTGATAGTGCCGGCTTCCTGATCCAGCAATGCCAACATAAGATGCACGGGCTCAATAAATTGGTGGTCTTTTCCCAAAGCCAGACTTTGAGCATCAGCCAACGCTGTTTGAAACTTGCTGGTTAATTTATCCATCCGCATGATGTTTACCTTATTAAAAAGTTTTTTAAGTTACTGCAGATATGAGGGAGGGCCGCACAATTTTCAAGCAGGCTGTTGCATGTTATCGCATGTTAACCCGGCTTCATGATGCTTTATTGAAGTAAAGCCGGCTTAACTAGCCGGACGAATGGTGAATCAATTTTTTTAGAACATTTGCCGGATTTTGTTCCACTAATTCAATCAGCATTGGGTTTTCGATGGGTGATTTTGGTTTTTTAATCCTAGCCAATCGTAGAGCAAGGTTCTTTCGTTCACATAGGAACTTAGCCACTGCGCCATTTCTTTGCTGGCATTTTTCTTCAACCAAGCCTCAAAAACCGGATCGTCACCTATAAAACCCAACAACGTTATCTTGGGCAACAATTCCGGCAATCTTTTCGTGATATATTTTTTTATTCCGGCAAATGTTGAAAGCGGAATTTTATTATAGATAACACCTATATTTTTCAGGCCCTTTAGTTGCATAAAAGATACGCACAGAACCGTATTGTCCAGGGCTGCACCGATACCTGGCTTGCCAACAAAAATAACATTGCATGGCAATGACAATGCCACGTCTACGTTGGATGCGCCCGCTATGCTACCAGTAGACGGATCGCCAACGCCATCGATAATGACCACCTCCTTGTCCTTGCCTAAACCGAGTATGGAGTCCAGAATGTCTGCCATCAGCTCTTCGGAGCGCTTGCTTAAGCCATCTATAAAATCCCGGCTAAAGCCCTTTCTGAAAACCAGAACGCCCAGGTCACAATAGGGGATTCTTGTTTGTTCGCAAAACAGGGCCACGTTCTGTTTTGCAATACATTGCGTGACCGGTTTGATATAGGCCAACTGGCTGGGGGCCAAACCCGATTCAAGTAATTGCGCCAAAATCCCCATGCATACCGTGCTTTTCCCCGCGCCTGATTCTGAACCCATAACATAAATATATCTCGTAGTCATGAGTTTATGAGCATGCACGAAAACAGCAGAGCACCTTGAAACTCCTATGCCGAGCTTGTCGAGACATTAATTTGTCCGAGTGTTATAACGACGCGCACCTTCCTTAAACAATCTTGTCGTCATCACACTGTTTTAGCCGCCGTTTCCAATATTCTCCCAGGCATTGCTGCCGGACTCTTCCAATGCATGCAATTTTTTAGTAGTTTCACGCTGTTTGGTGCGCAACTCTTCGAGCTCTCGATCGTAGTTCATGTTTAAATCGGCCTCTGCTTGCCTGGATTTAACCACCAATAAGTCAATCTTGGCGCTCTGATCAATTAGTTCAACCAGGTTTTGCCGGTATTCTTCTGTTGTGTTCATGGGTTAACTCCTCGGGTTATTTAGAATAATTACCTCTAAAACAATGGGTTTTCTGGCGTAAATGTTCTCTGGCGGCTAAAGCGGCCCAACACTCATTATCCAATCAAAAATGATTATAATCCCTGTTCAAGCCTCGCCAAAATTCCCTTAAAGAACCGGATCAAGCTCCTGATATTTCTGGTAAGCATTAAACGCCATGTCGGAATGAATAATATGCTTCCCCCATTTATCCATAAACTCCTCAATTTCACTTAGCTTCCAGTCATCATTTGCTATTTTCCGATCCATATCGACTAGCTTTTCAAGCATAAAATTATGTTCCTTTACATGGTCTTTATAGTTTCTGAAGCCTGATTTTTTCATCAGTTTTTCCTCGGCTCTAAAATGCTCCTTGACATGCCGATAAATCAACCGGCTATTTTTGATCAATTCTTCCCTAGTAATTGAAGAGACCAACTGATCGGCTAAAACAAATAAATCTTTATGCTCACTATCAACTTGATCATCACCTATCTGGTAATAATCCTGCCAGATAAAGTGGACCATGCTTCCTGATGAGGGTTGTTTGGACACTTCCTGTATCCGGCGATGTTTGGCAATATTTTCAGGGGTTTTATTATCGCCGTTTAACTTATAAACAAAACGTTTGCGTGCGCTGTGATAATCTTCATTTCCATAGAAATTTTCGTACATTTGCGTCAATTCGAATTGCCTGTAAGAAGCGAGTGCCTTTTGCGATTCGTCACAGCAGCGCGTCTTAGCTTTTTCATTTAAACACAAGTGCAAGATCTTGCTATCAGCAACAGCGGCATTTGCCAGATGTTTAACCTGAGCTGCAAAAATCCTATGATTTTTATCCAGCACTTTATCACACAGACCTATATGCCATGCCTTTTTGGCACTGATTGGCAAGCGTTGTTCAGTTAATGACGTCGCCATTTCCAACCCGACGCGCTTGGGTAACAAATAGGTCCAATACTCGGAACCATAAAGTTCGCCCATATTTTTATAATGCGGATTAAATATGACGCCTTCCCTGGCAAAGACCTTGTCAGCCGCTATGGCCATAATCGCCCCACCCGCGCCTGCACTGCCCGCAATGGCGGAAATGGTCAGTTTATCCAGGGTGGTAATGATCTGATGAATAAGATCATCAATTGCGTTGATATTTAACCAGGATTCATCAGCCGGATTATCCGCGGCTTCGATGTGATTAAGGTGAATCCCGTTTGACCAGCATTCGTCACCACCCATCAGCACAATCGCTTTTACAGGCAGCGTTGCCACATGCCGATAAACCGATAGCAGAAGCCGGCATTGCTCCGTGCTCATGCCGCCATTGTGAAAAGGAAAGTTGATATAAGCTGCATCACCCTCCTGCTCATACCAAACTTCCTGACAGGGCAACTCCCGGCCGGGTTTTGCGTAGTCAATCTCAATATGCTTGATGGTTTTGGCTAACAGGCCTCTTAAAGCAGAAGTTGCAGGGACGGCCTCGGGCATTAAATCTTTTAACACAAATTTAGCCGGTAGTTTTATGCCCTTGACTCCTGATTCGAGTTTCGGTTTTAAATGTCCAATCCAGATCGCTCCGTCAACTGTCGCCCGGCAAACGGCATGATTTGCCGTTGCAATTATCTCTCCCGGTTTTCCGGTTAAACGGGACTCTTTATGGGCATTAAAAATGAAAACAGGCTTTCCATAAATTTCATCCAGGACGCCAGGACTGCCATCCGCCGCGTTAATCCGTCTTAAAATCTCATCCGTTTTATGTTTTTTCCAGTTAATGACGCGATCCTGCTGCTTCATTAAGGGCATTAACTTACCCGTATAATCAGGTTTACTATAATCCTGCGCTTCGGGTTTGAAATCCGGGGCGTCAAAATAGCTTAAAACCTCCCACAAACAATCGACCGCCGCCTGTGTCACTTCTCGATAGAAAATACTGCTTTTAGTCGCCCGACGCATGGGGAAAGTCTTGCTGGCCCAAATAGCGCCGGCATCCATTTCTTCGGCCGCTTGCAGCAAGGAAACGCCCCATTCCGGCTCGCCGTTCTGAATCGCCCAGTCCAAAGAAGACGGGCCTCTGTCGCCTTTAATGCCTGGATGAACGATCAGGCATTTATAGTTTTCATAAATTTCCTTGGGAAGGCGATTTGTTAAAAACGGACACAGTATCAAATCCGGTTTGAACAACGACACGCCTTCCAACAGTTGCGCCATGTCGCCCGAATGTAATTCAACCGATACCGGGAAACCTGCGTCCTCTAGTTCGGTATAAAAACGTTGCGTTAACCCGGAAAATGCCGATGAAATGAGTAATATACGCATGAAGTCCTCCTAACTTTAATTATGGGTTGCTTACACTAACACGCTTTATAGACATAAAGGCGAATAACTTTACATTCTAGGATTCTAGGCCGCTTTGATCGGATAAGGATCGGAGAGACCGAAACGGTCACGATAACTTTGCGGGTTTATCCCCAGTTGTCGAATAAAGGCTCGGCGCATTCGTTCCGGGTCAGCAAAACCGGATTTGCCGGCCACAACTTCAATCGATAGCCTGGTGCTTCCCAAATAATGGCGCGCCGCGTCAATACGCGCCATTTCCACAAACTTGGCTGGCGTCAACCCGGTTTCCGTCAAGAAAAACCGTGCAAAATTCCGGGGACTCATAAACATGCGCTCAGCCAGGATTTCCACCCGCAGATCTCCGGTCAGATGAAGCATGATCCAGGCCTGTAAATCTTTGAGCTCGGGACGGGCGGCCTCGCTGGTCAGATAGGAGCTGAACTGGGACTGGCCGCCCGGCCGTTTAAGAAACACCACCAGATAGCGCGCGACCAGCAAGGCCAGCTCGCTCCCCCAATCTTCTTCCACCATCGATAACGTCATATCTATCCCGGACGTTACGCCTCCCGATGTTGAAATTGAGCCATCGCGTACAAAAATACGATCCGGCTCAACAATTACCGATGGATAATCACGCGCCAACCAATCGCAATAATCCCAGTGGCTGGTCGCCCGCCGGCCATCGAGGAGACCGCTTTGCGCCAGCAGAAAAGCCCCTGTGCAGACTGACGCAAGCCTTCTGACCCGTGGCGCCATGGCTCGAACCCAATCCTGTAAGGCCGGGTCGCACAACAGACAACTTACATCAGGAGTGCCGGCAATTAACAGGGTATCGATACCGTCTTGAACATCGCCATAAGCTTTATCGGCGATGACCTGAAGACCGCATGAGGATTTTATTGGTCCCGGTTGAGCCGCAAGCACCTCCATTGGATAGGCAGGTTCACTGCACACACCCGTTCGCTGCAAGGCATTATTGGCGAAAGCAAATACTTCCATAGGGCCGGTTAGGTCTATTATCTCAACACCGGGGTATGTAACAAAACCGACAGACCGTATTTTCGCTACACGAACCTGTGCAGGGTTATGATCGCTTGGGGGCGAAAAAGGAATGTTCATCTAGGCACCTCACTTAAAAAATCATGGGTTAAATGCACCGGAAACTCCTCGCGCGGCGCAACCAGCACACCCAATAGCGTTTTTTTATACGCGAATGTTCAGTGAGCCAATCATTCGCGCCTTGATTTTTCTCCAGAAAACAATGGATGCGGATTTATAATCCCTCATAAACTGTATTTACACAACGACATATTGCCCTCGTTTTCTGCCAAAAAATAGCTTCTAAATTAGTGCATTACCTGGAAATTTTTTGTATGGTTTGTTAATCAGCCTTCGGAAAATTCAATTGGTTAGCCGTAAATTTTTTTTAGCGGACCCAAATCTCTGGCCCTGACTAGTTTTTGAGGGCTAACAACGCCTTGAATGCGGAATGGTTTTCAGCATGTTTGAAGTTTGCAAATTTTGATGAAAAGTCTTTGCGAGCGTTGCTTCTGAGCGTATCCAGGTTCTGGATTAAAACGCCCATGGCTAATATAGTGTTGGCATGTATGTTGTTGCCCAGCATTTCTTCACTGTATACTTTTAGCGTGTTTTCCTGGACGGCCAAATCCTGAAAGTTGCCTAACACTTCCTGTAGTTCTTTTAGGTTCTTAATGAAGTGGTTTATTTGATTTTCGTGATAGAGACTTTGGAAAAACTCCATCAAATAACGTAATTTCTTACATGACTTCCGTAATTCATGTAATGCTTCCGGCGGTGATTGTTCCGTAATCGCTTGGCCTTCCGTCAGGACACGCTTATAAATTTTCGAAAGCCGCCGATCCGCCATGTGTTTAATTGTCAGTTTTGCATTAGCTTCGAGCGGTTTCAGCGGGGCTTGTTCTTTAAGATATTGCTCCCATGCGGATATTGTGGATAAGTATTTGGCGGAGCGAAGTTTTTTTGCCAATTCCTTGTGCGCTTTTTGCTGTTTGGCGAGAATAAATTCATGCAATGGGTCGAGATCATCGCGGATTGAAGCCGGCAAGCTGCCTTTGTAGTGTGTAAAATTCAGCAGATAAACATCCAAATCACGAGTGGAACCGGTGATCTGTCCCAGCCAGGAAAAAAATTCAGCATAATATGTGCTGATTTTTTCGGGTAATACGCCTTTAAGTTGACTGAGCCCGGCACGGGTTCTCCTGACGGCGACTCTGAAATCATGCAAAAATTCACTGTCAATATCAGCAATCGCGCCTTGCTCATTATCTTTAATGGTTTTTAACAGGTGGCTATAAATATACTTGGCGGCAATATCAGCACGCATCTCAGGGTCCAGGTTGAGATTCATTTTTGACGAATAGTCGTTTGGTTTACGGCCCTGAAGTTTTAAGGCGGTAACCAGTAATGGTTTGTGCGCAGGCGTTAAGCCCAGTTTCGTGGTCAGCGTCTCAATAATGTGCCCGGAGGCCTTGTCATAACCTTTAATAGGCTGTAAGGTGACGCGATTATTGAACAGTTCATATTCTTCTATAATCAGGCGAAGCACTGTTTTTTTAGCGTTATTAATTATGTTTACATTATAAATTTCAAAATCGAGAGTGCATACAGGTAATAATGCCCGCATTTCTAATAATGGCGTAAAGATGCTGCGAATTTCTTCTGCTTGGAACTGTTGACTGAATGCAGGAACTTCCCTGATTTCAGTACTGGCTATGATTTGGTCATCCGCGAGATTTCTTAACAGCAAAATTGATGCCGACTTTGAACGGTTAAATTCGCAAGTAATGCTGTTTTTAAAAAGTCTCCAGTCAAAACTGTCGTAATAAGTCTTGAGGGAATATTGCCTTGAAACCACTTCCAGGCATGCCTTGCTGCTTAGTTTTGATATAAATCTTTCAGCTGTTAAACTTGCGGGGAAATCAAATTGTAATGGCATATTGACCAAGGCGTAGTTGGGTTTGAGTTGATTTTCAAAGCGTTATCATATTAATGAAGTATTAACATTCAATGACAGTGTAACAATCAACTGCTATTGTAACTGGGATTAAGACATTTTCGTATCAAATAACAAACAGGTAGCCGTAAAATGAGTAGAGAATTATGCTTGCTTAGGCATGGAAAATCAGACCGCGATGATCTTGCCATGGATGATTTTGACAGACCTTTAAAAAAACGTGGCAAACTCGCGGCTCAGCGCATCGGGGGTTGGCTCAAACAAGAAAATCTTGTACCCGGCTGCCTGATCAGTTCGCCTGCAAAAAGAGCCTTGTCCACGGCGAAAATAGTCCACAAAGCCATCGACGAAGAGGCGTTGCTCGTCAAGCAGGATAAGCGTTTGTATCAAGAGGGGTTTGAACGCTTGAAAGCAGTGTTGGCTGAATGTCCCTCAGATGCCGGGCGGGTATTGCTGGTAGGACATAATCCTGAACTGGAAGACTTGCTTATTTATCTGGCAGGCGCTCCCAACCTGCCGGATATTGATAAATTGTTACCCACAGCCGCTCTGGCCCGGCTGCAAATGCCTGATGACTGGTCTCATCTGGATGCCGGCTGCGCCAAGCTTCTGTCCATCACCTGTCCTGAACACTTGCCTGAAGCGCCCAATTCATAATTGTATAGCCTCCGTATTGAGAGCGGGTAATGGACAAGATTAAGCAATTGTCATAATCTTGTCATATAAGGTTAATATCCTTGTCACCTTATTATGTACAAAATAGTTCCAAATTAATTAACTTGAGATTTTATAAATGAAATTATCTTTTAAGACAAACTCGCTGATAGCTGCGATGGGTTTTGCTTCCCTGGCTTTAGTCAATGGACCGGCTGGCGCGGTACAAACGGTTGATGCAGGCATTCCTGAATATCATAAAGCCAGCGGTATTTCCGGCAACTTGTCCAGTGTGGGTTCTGATACCTTGGCTAACCTGATGACCCTCTGGGCTGAAGAATTTAACCGCGAATACCCAAATGTTAATATCCAGATTCAGGCAGCGGGTTCATCGACCGCTCCGCCAGCGTTAACAGAAGGCACATCAAATTTGGGACCTATGAGCCGCGAGATGAAAGATGACGAACTGGAAGCTTTTGAAGATAAATATGGTTATAAGCCGACGGCTATTCCTGTCGCTATTGACGCGCTGGCTGTGATGGTCAATAAAGACAACCCCATCAAAGGCCTTACTATTCCACAAGTTGATGCAATTTTTTCCTCTACCCGTAAATGCGGTTACGAAAGCGATATTGAAACGTGGGGGCAGGCCGGCGTCGCGGCATGGGGAGCAAAAAGCATTCAGTTATACGGACGTAACTCGGTTTCCGGCACATACGGCTATTTTAAAGAACATGCTCTATGCAAGGGAGACTACAAAAGTAACGTAAACGAACAACCCGGTTCAGCCTCTGTCGTTCAATCAGTCACTTCTTCGGTTAATGGTATTGGATATTCAGGCATGGGTTACACCACTTCAGGCATTAGAATGGTTCCTCTGGCAAAAAAAGAAGGTCAACCATTTATTGAAGCAACCCCCGAAAATGCGATTAAAGGCACTTACCCGTTAACACGTTATTTGTATATTTATGTCAATAAAAAACCAAATCAGCCTTTAGCGCCGTTAGAGAACGAATTTATGAAAATGGTGTTATCTAAAGCGGGTCAACAAGTTGTAATAAAAGACGGTTATATTCCCTTACCTGCAAAAGTAGTTGAAAAAGTGCTGACTACCCTTAAATAAGGTTCATATTCAACACGGGAATGAATTGTGACTTTCGTTCCCTTCTATTTCAAGGAGTAAGCACTATTCCTATTGCTGCTCATTCAGAGGAAAAAACGCTGCCCGGGCTGCGCCGAAGAGGTTGAGAAGAGAAACAGCTGATTTTTCTCCTCTCCCTAGGGCCATTTCCGTCAGGAAATGGCCCTTTTTACTTTTGTAAACCATTGTTTTTGCAGTGCGTAATTTAGTGAAGGCAGCCTCTGCGCTCAACGCCAAGTTAAAGACAAGGACTTCTTTAAAATTCACGAGATATAATCATATTATGGTATAGAATGAATCCAGAAGACTTCCTCATCGCACTTTCTCTCCAAAGGAGGAGATATGGATACTAAACATGAATCTTTATACGATTTTAGCGGCGGCATTGACTTGAACGAATTTCGAGAAATGGTTGCCGTAAACGCTTATTACAGGGCCGAAAAGCGAGGTTTTAAACCGGGTCAAGAAATAGATGATTGGCTTCAAGCCGAGCAGGAAATAAGCAATCAGCGACGTTATTGGCTCCGGTAAACCGCCTGATTACATAAAATTTTTCACTCATATCCAGCATTTTCAAAACATAATTTGAATGATTTTAATAGAGAGCACGACTTTACGGAAGTCTGGGACATCCATTCCATTAGGATAAAACGGAACAAGAGCTTTCTAAAAACCGCATTCAATCGACATACTGGGCTTTAACTGTTATGCAGAACTGCATGAGCCAGGATGCTGAACTGGATTAACTGATGACTCTCACTCCCCTCATAGGGAGATTCAGATTAGCGCAGACGATAAAGCGGTTAAGATTTGATTATTGAATCTCAACCGTTTTTTTTGATTTTTGTTATATCATTGGCACATTTTTATTTCTATAAGCTCCTCATGTCTGAAACACGCATAAAAACAAACTATTCCTCTGCCATTAAACAAACATCAGGCGGAGTTCATGAGCGCTGGCGGCTCATCAAAGATAGGCTTGCACGCTATGGCGTGATTGCCGGCGGCCTTGGTGTTATCGTAGCTATTGTACTGATTTTCTTTTATCTGCTTTACGTGGTTTTCCCCTTATTTCTACCTGCATCAGCTGAACCGGTAAGCCAATATGAAGTTCCCGAACCAGCTATAGGTAAAACAGTGCTGTTGGAGATGGAAGAACAGAATGAAGTAGCCGCCCGCTTTACTGACACAGGTCAAGTCGTATTCTTTGCTGTGGCGACCGGCAAGCCTATATTAACTGAAGCCGTCAAAATACCCGAAGGCGCGCAAATAGTCAGCTTTTCTCAAGGCAGTCCGGTAAAGGATGGTGCAGTGATTTACGGCTTATCGAACGGCCAAGCGGTTATTGCTAAATATCAATATAAAATAACGTATCCGGATAATATTCGCGTTATCACGCCTTCATTATCCTATCCATTAGGCGATACGCCTTTAGTGATTGATGAATCGGGCGCGCCTTTGGAAAAAATTGCCGTTAAAATTGGCCGCGATGCCAGCACGATTGCTGCGAAAACCGCTGACAAAATCCGCCTAAGCCATTTCGAAATAGAAAAATCCTTGTTCGAAGATGAAGGCTCGGTAACACGGACAGATTCGATTTTAGACTATTCAGCTGCAAATGTTGCCGACATTCTGATTGATAAAGACGAACATAATCTTTATTTGTTAACCAGTGACGGCAATTTAGGTTTATTTGATATTAGCGATAAAAGCGCGCCTGCCCTAATGCAGGAACAAAATATAGTTGAAGCGGGACATACAATCACCAGTGTCGAGTTTTTAAATGGCGACCTTTCCTTGATGATTGGCGATTCCAGCGGTTTGGTATCGCAGTGGAGCAAGGTTAGAGACAAATTAAATCACTTTGCGTTGCAGGAAATCAGAACCTTTAAAGTATCTGACAATGCAGTTATTTTGATAAATTCGGAACAGCGGCGTAAAGGCTTCATGACGCTCGATACAGCCGGCATGCTGGGTATTTATCATTCAACGTCTGAAAGGGAATTGATTAAAATGCGTGCTGGTAATTCACGTCCCATAGCCGCGGCGATATCACCCAGGGCAAATGCCGTGTTAATCCAGTCCGAGGATGACAAAATAAACTTCCTGAAGGTTAATAACGAGCATCCGGAAGTGTCATTAAGTTCGCTTTGGCGGAAAGTGTGGTATGAAAGTTATCCCAAGCCGGATTACATCTGGCAATCGTCGGCGGCAAACAATGATTTTGAGCCTAAATACAGTTTGACCCCTCTGGTTTTCGGCACTTTAAAAGCGGCTTTTTACGCCATGCTGGTGGCCATACCGTTGGCCTTGATGGGAGCAATGTATACTGCCTATTTCATGACATCAAAAATGCGGCAGTTTGTTAAACCATCCATTGAATTAATGGGTGCATTGCCTACTGTTATTTTAGGATTTCTTGCCGGTTTATGGCTGGCCCCGACTATGGAAGAACATTTGTCGGGGTTCTTTCTGCTTTTTCTTCTACTACCGGTGAGTGTTTTAGTGTTTGCCTATGTCTGGCAGTTTTTACCCAAAACACTGCTCGATGAAATTCCTTCAGGATGGGAGGCTGCATTATTGATACCGGTCATCCTGCTCACTGGCTGGCTTTCTTTTACCGTGAGCGTGCCGTTGGAAACCCTGTTATTTCATGGTACTCTGCGCGACTGGTTTAAAAGCGAATTTGGTATCGGTTACGACCAGCGTAACGCCATGGTTGTCGGCATAGCTATGGGCTTTGCAGTCATTCCGACGATTTTTTCAATTGCTGAAGACGCCATTTTCAGCGTACCGAAACATTTAACAGTGGGTTCTCTGGCTTTAGGCGCGACTCCCTGGCAAACCATGATTAAAGTGGTGCTGTTAACGGCCAGTCCCGGAATTTTTTCGGCAGTGATGATTGGTCTTGGCCGTGCAGTGGGCGAGACCATGATTGTATTAATGGCGACAGGAAATACGCCGGTGATGGACCTGAGTATTTTCCAAGGGTTACGGACTTTGGCTGCGAATATTGCCGTGGAAATGCCTGAAGCTGAAGTGGATAGCACGCATTACCGGGTATTGTTCCTAGCCGCGCTGGTATTGTTTATGTTCACCTTTATTGTCAATACCCTGGCGGAAATTATCCGTCAGCGTTTACGCGAAAAATATAGCTCATTATGATGAAATTATGGTTTAAAAGCGGGAGCCCCTGGATATGGCTCACCTCAGCGGCGGTTAGCGCCAGTCTTATTATGGTATTGGCGGTGTTGGGCCTAATTGCCGTGCGCGGGACTGGAAATTTCTGGCCGCATCAAGTAATCCGGTTGATTTACCAGGAAGAAGGGAACCAACCAGTAATTATTATTGGTGAAAAAGTTGAAACCAGCATAACGCCTGCCGCGATGGCTAAATCGGCTGGCTTTAAGATGGCCGATAATGAGGACGCCCTGGTGCAATATTTAATTAAAACGGGTAACCGTGATGTTACGGGCACTGACTTTCGCTGGATACAGAAACGCAATATCAAGGAACAAAGCGATCCGGCCGATATGATGGTCGTTGAACGCAGGGAGTGGGGTAATTTTTATGGACAGTTGGTTGAAGTTAAAGAAAGCGGCAAAACTATCGCCACAGGAGAAAAGGCTTGGCCGGTTGTTCAGGAAAAGATTGAGAATGCTTTAGTGGTTTTTAAAGAAATCAATCGCTTGGAGAAAAAGGAAATAGGAAAGGTAAACTTCGGATTAGAAAAGTTAAGGCTTAAGCAAAAAAAGTTACAACTTGAAAATCGCTGGAATGCCGCTACGGAACAAAAGATGGAGTCTGAAAAAGCTGACTATGAGGTTGAATATAAACAATATCAGGAGCAGCTAAGCGGTTTATATCAGAAAATAAGACGTGATACTTTGATCGCTAAAACAGCAAGCGGCAGTTTGCTGGAAATACCCTTGTCCAAGGTGGTTAGAGTTTATCAGCCCAATGCCATGAATTGGCTTGATAAAATCAGACACTTTGGAATCAAGTTCGGTGAATTTTTAAGCGAAGATCCCCGCGAGGCAAATACCGAAGGCGGTATTTTCCCGGCCATTTTCGGCACGGTATTGATGGTTATCATTATGTCGATTATTGTTACGCCGTTTGGAGTGATTGCCGCGGTGTATATGCGTGAATATGCCAAACAAGGCTTTATTACCAGACTAATCAGGGTTGCGGTCAATAATCTGGCGGGCGTACCCTCTATTGTTTATGGGGTTTTTGGTTTAGGCTTTTTTGTTTACATTTTAGGCGGCAATATCGACCGGCTGTTTTTCCCTGAAGCTGCTCCCGCACCGGTTTTTGGCACGCCGGGTTTATTGTGGGCTTCAATTACCCTTGCCTTGTTAACTTTACCCGTTGTAATCGTATCCACTGAAGAAGGCTTGGCGCGTATCCCCAGTTCCATACGCGAAGGCAGTCTGGCGCTGGGCGCTACTAAACTTGAGACGTTATGGCTTACCGTATTACCCATGGCAAGCCCCGCGATGATGACCGGATTAATTCTGGCAGTTGCCAGGGCTGCCGGCGAAGTAGCGCCGCTGATGCTGGTGGGTGTTGTTAAAATGGCGCCAACATTGCCCCTGGATGGCAATTTCCCGTTTTTGCATTTAGACCGGAAGTTTATGCACTTGGGATTTCATATATATGATGTCGGCTTTCAAAGTCCAAATGTTGAGGCGGCCAGACCCTTAGTTTACGCGACAGCATTATTACTGGTTTTGATAATCATAGGACTCAATCTGGCTGCAATCATCATTAGAAATAATTTGCGAGAAAAATACCGGGCACTGGAAGGTTAAAGAAATGACAGCACAACATGAAGTACGTACACACGCAATTAATATGAGCTCCGTATTGCGTGATAAGGGAAACCAAAATGGGCATAATGAAACGTGCATCAAGGTTGAAAATTTAAATCTATTTTACGGCGAAAAGCAGGCTCTGTATAACATAAACATGGAGATGCCCAAGAAAAAGGTGACTGCCTATATCGGCCCTAGTGGTTGCGGTAAATCAACGTTGTTGCGTTGTATTAACCGGATGAATGATCTCGTTGACAGCGCTCGCATTGACGGCAGCATTTTGCTGGATGACGAAAACATTTATGATAAAGCCGTTAATGTAGCCGCTTTACGCAGACGCGTAGGAATGGTATTTCAAAAACCGAATCCTTTCCCCAAGTCTATTTTTGAAAATGTTGCTTACGGCCTCCGTATTCAAGGCGTTAATGATAAACGGATATTGGAAGAAACCGTCGAAAACGCCCTGCGCGGCGCGGCGCTCTGGGATGAAATGAAGGATCGCCTGAAAGATAACGCCCTGGGCATTTCCGGCGGTCAGCAACAAAGACTCGTTATTGCCCGGGCGATTGCGATAGAGCCTGAAGTGTTGTTGCTGGATGAACCAGCTTCCGCTTTGGATCCTATCTCAACGTTAAAAATTGAAGAATTGATCAATGAACTTAAGGAAAAATATACTATAGTTATTGTCACGCACAATATGCAGCAGGCTGCTCGTGTTTCGGATTTCACGGCGTTTATGTATATGGGCGAATTGATTGAAATGGGCGCAACCAGCGAATTATTTACCAATCCAGTAAAAAAACAAACAGAAGATTATATTACCGGACGGTATGGATAATCAGGAGTAGACGATGGACAACAGTAAAATAAGTCATCACATATCAGAACAGTTCAATATAGAACTTGAGGATATACGCAACAAAGTTTTAATCATGGGTGGTTTGGTTGAACAGCAAATAGAACTGTCAGTAGAGGCATACACGTCAGGTAATATTGAACTGGCCGAGCAGGTAATCAAACAGGATGATGAAGTCGACGAACTGGAAATGAGCATCGATCAGGAATGCACGCAGATTTTGGCGCTAAGGCAACCTACGGCATTCGATTTAAGAATGTTGATGGCGGTTATTAAAATTATCCATGAAATAGAAAGAGTGGGCGACAAGGCTCAACGCATCGCTGAAATGGCGATAAAGCTGGTAGGCGTCGAAAGCAGATTTCCTCATCACGAACTGGAACACATGGCTGAACTGGTTCAGGGAATGTTGCATGATGCACTGGATGCCTTTGCCAGAATGACCTTGGAGGACGTGCCTTCAATTACCGAACGGGATGAAAATGTTGATCGCGAATATGACAATATCCTTAGGCAGTTGATTACCAGGATGATGGAAGACCCGAGAAATATTACCCGGACATTGGATGTGCTCTGGACGGTTCGTGCATTGGAAAGAATTGGCGATCATGCCTGTTATATCTGCGAACATCTGGTTTATATGATTAAAGGCGAAGATGTCCGCCATTTGAGCCAGGAAGAATTGGAAAAGCGAGTCAACGTTCCAAGGTAATATTCAATCTTAGCCAGCGTGTTGTAGCTTCAAGCCCTTCCGACCGGATCAAGGCAGTTTGAAAGTTAGCAAGAAACGGCTTGAACACGACCGCTGGACGACTTAAAGAAACCATGAATTGTCCCAAATGCCGGCGTGAGTTGCTCGTTCAAAGTGAAATCTGTCCTTATTGCGGCATCGTATTTAAAAAATACTTAAAATATCATCCTGAACTTTCAGACCAGCAGGATGTTTTTGCGCCCTTTGTGACGATAGCTGAAGACGATCAGGCCAAATCACTGAAACAATTGCTTGATGAGAAGCAGCAATGTTCAGTGGCGAGCCTTATAGGCAGGTCGATAATTTATGCTGGCCTCGTTATCTGGAGCTGGCAACTAATGAGCGCAACTATCGAAAGCAACGCAACCGGAAACTCTTTTTTACACCTGATCAATCTGCCTTTTCATGAAGCAGGGCATATTATTTTCAGGCCATTCGGCGCATTTTTCACCTCATTAGGCGGAACGCTTGGGCAGCTATTAATGCCGTCCATTTGCATGGGCGTGTTATTGATCAAAACACAAGACCCTTTTGGCGCATCAGTAGCCTTATGGTGGGTTGGTGAAAACTTTCTGGATATTGCGCCGTATATTAACGATGCGCAAGCTGGACAATTGCCGCTATTGGGCGGTAATTATGGCCATTCTGCGCCTTATGGATTTCACGACTGGCAATATCTTTTAACCGAATCCGGTCTTTTGAATTATGACCATATTTTGGCCAGATCAGCCTTTGTAACGGGCTCCGTGATCATATTGCTGTCGTTATTATGGAGCGGGCTTTTACTGCTCAGGCGCATAAAGGCATAACCCTTCCCTATTGAGCCCAGTGGGATTTATATCGCATGCCTTTGCACGCGTTGGTAAAATTCGCATGGCGATAATGCCAGGAGCATTAACAACAACTATTAACGCCGCCACCGGCTAAGGTGATGTTGAACCTTCGACCTTCAAGGTTCATATTTCAACCAACAAAGAGCTTTTTGCATTGTTTAAACGAGTGGAACAAAAACAACATTGAGTCCCAGCCTCTATTGTCTGACTGCCCTTGCCTGCCAGCAGTTTGCAAGAATCTTTTGTGCTTAAATTCAGTACCCGGCTTGAATATGGCAAAAACTTCAAGGTTAATTTTTCAATCATAAAATAAGTAGACATCCTTTGAAAGAAAAATGTACATTCATGCCAAGTTAGGATACTGTGGCTTTAGCCGTGTAAAGACTTATCTAACTATGAATGACTTAACCCCGGCCTAATCTCTAGACACTTGGGCAAACTGGATTTTGGAAGCCTCTCCTTAGGCTTTCAGGTTAACTGGAAAATACGTTTATGCAAAACCCCCTGTTGCGGCTTTATCCACAACCCGGAGAAAAATGCGCCATTGAAGGCCTTTATCTTGATCATCAAGTTCAAAAGCTGGGTAGCGCAGAATCACCTTTCGTTTATGCCAACTTCCTGTCCAGTCTCGACGGACGGATTGCTTTAAAAGACACATCTCAAAATAAAACCTTCATTCCCAAGCATTTAACAACAGCCGCTGATTTCCGGCTATTTTCGGAACTGCATGCGCAGGCAGACTGCCTTGTCACGCATGGTGGCTATTTACGCTCACTGGCTGAAGGCCGCCTGGGAAACATCTTGCAAGTCAGGGATAGAGATCTTGCCGAATGGCGCCGTAACAATAATTTAAGCGCTCAGCCCGCAGTAATTATTGCCAGCGCGAGCCTGAATTTTCCTATGCACAACAGTCTCGCGGAACATGGGCAAACAGTATATATTGCTACCGGAAGAAATGCCGATCCGGGTCGTATCCATTATTGGCAAGATTTAGGCTACTCCATACTGATATCGGGCGATGATCGAATGGTCCATGGCGCGCCCTTGATTCATGAACTTCATGGGCTAGGTTACAAAAGTATTTATCTGATTGCCGGCCCGCAAATGCTGGACACTGTAATCCGGGAGAAGCAGTTATCCAGGTTATACCTGACCAGTACTCATCAGTTAATAGGCGGCACGGATTTTCATACTCTATTGACCGGCTCCGTGCTTGGACCGGAGGGAAACCTGAGACTCATGACGATGTATTACGACCCCTATTCCCCCCCTGGTTCCGGCCAGTTTTTTATGCAATTCGGCCTGGAGAGATCCGGTAACTATTGAGAGAAAACCTGGTTTTTGCGTCCTAACACCTGAAATCTTGTTAAATACCCTCTTCGACACGTTCGAAGTTTATTTCACCTTCTTCCTGACCGGCTGCGTAGTTTGTTTGGCTACCTTTCTGCCCGTTTTCATAGACTGTTTCGCTTTCTTTCCGTCCGTCTTCATACCACTCTGTAGATAATCCATTTTTCACTCCATCCTTGTAGTTTACTTCACTTTCTTTCCGCCCGTCTTCATACCATTCTGTAGCTATTCCATTTTTCTTCCCTTCGTTATAGCTTATTACACTCTCTTCCTGCCCGTCTTCATACCATCGGGTAGCTAATCCATTTTCCTTTCCATCCTTATAGTTTATTTCACTCTCCTTGTTTCCGTTTTCATACCAACGGCTAGCTAATCCATTTTCCTTTCCATTCTTGTAGGTTATTTCACTCTCTTTTTTTCCGTTTTCATACCATTGGGTAACCAAGCCATCTATCTGTCCATTCAAATAATTTGTTTCACTTTCTTTCACCCCGTTTTCGTTCCACACAGTAGTTAAACCATTTCGTTTTCCATCTTTGTAGGTTGTGTTACTGTCTTTTTGCCCGTTTTCATACCACCCTGTAGCCAAGCCATTTTCTTTTCCGTCTTTGAAGTTTATTTCACTCTCTTTCTGCCCGTTTGGATAGTATGTTTGGTATTTGCCCGTAAAAGGAACCTCGCTATTAGGTATATACGCAATGTCATTCCTCGTTTGAATTACCCTGGTAATTTTTTCTTTCAACCCAATATCTTCTAAAAAACTATTGCTATCGCATCCTGAGATAAATAAAACCATAACTAATATACCCGTCAAAATTTTCATAGTTGTTGCCTAACGTTAGCGGTATTAATAGGGCGTTTTGCTAAAAATACTCGTTGCTACATAACCGGATTGGTGAATCTAAGCATTGAAAATAAGCATCATTTGGCCCCGTTGTTTTAATTTATTTTACCCATATATTTCAATAAATTATCCAGCTAATGACAGAAATAACCGGCTCCAAACAAAACAATAATGAAAGCGGCCACCAATCTGCTTAGTCTGCGCCGTTATTTAACTTATCCTCTCAGCAGCCATGGCTTGATGGAAAGGATGGAGGAGCCCAAACCGATTTATTGGAAATTCCAGGGTTATAAAACCTATAAAAAACGAGCGATGTAATAGGCGGCAATCTTGATTACCGTTGCCGGCATCAGTTGTGAATATCCATCCTGCGATAAACAAGGAGTCCATAAAAAGGCGGCGACCAGTTGGATTTGCACAGGCATAACCTTTCGCACAGCGACCGCGACAAACGTATAGATATAATAAGCTGAAGTGTCAACAAGCGAACGATAATATCTTTTACGCAGCCATAATTCCCTAAGCCGCCTCTATGAGGGTGTCCATATTCAACTATTTTATTAAAATATTCTCTCATGTCGTTTCTCTTCTTGAATAACTTGTTTTTTAGAGTCGAGCTATTTCCGTGCCATAAGCAAATATTTTAAAATAACATAAGTAATATCAATATGAACCGCTAAAAAAACAGGTGGTGAAACGAATGCAAAAGCTGTTAATGGTTCAAGTAAACCTTTAAATAAGGTTTTTTTCAACCATGCATATTTTTTGTGAGCTATCAAAGTTGTAAAATACCAAATCATTCCCGGTTCTACTTTGTCAAATTAACCTGCCCATGCAAAATACATGACTTTTATTATAATAACCAACTGTTTTATATTGGTTAATCACGATAATAACATGAAAATGCCAAAACCCTGCTTATTGGCCGCCGATTAGCTGTACACTCAGGTTTTGGTGCGGGATGGCGAAGAAGAACAGGCCCGCTACTTGCAACCCTTGGCGCGTCGGAATGTGGGCGCTGACCGCATCACTCTATCGTTTATCGAATGCGCCGCTGGATAAGCCTTGGCAAGAACTGACCGGTATTAACTAAGCGACGCTATCTTCGTCAAATGGCTAAGGAATCACACGCCAGACAAACTCAAGTGGCGCTTGAGTGAATCTTACGAAGCAGAACTTTTTTCTTTTAAGCCAAGTCTGAAGCTTTACAAACATTATATTACTCAGCCGCTTTTGGTTTTGCCCGACGGGATGTAGAACTCATTCTTTTTTTGCTTTTGTCCGCTTTTTTGGCCGCATCGTCAGGTTGTGATCTTCTAGCGCTACCATCCATTCTTGAAATATTAAGCTGTTGTCCAGCCACCCTGATTCTTTTCAATTCTTCTATCAGCTCTTTGGGCATGCCCGCAGGCAACTCAACCGTGCTATAGTCGTCTTCGATTCTGATGCGGGCGATATGATCGCCATCTATGCCGGTTTCATTGGCGATGGCGCCAACAATATTGCCTGGTTTTACTCCGTGATTATGACCGACTTCAATACGGAATACTTCCATTTCTATTTTTCCCTCGCTCCCAAACGCGCGCTTTGATTTTCGATCCCTTTGCGAGCGGTCTTCTCTATGAAGCCTGTCATCTCTTTGCGGGCGGTCTTCCCGGCTTTCGAAGGATTTTTTAGGCGGATTTTGCATTAACAGCGGCGTATCCCCTTGCACCAGCTTTGCCAGAGCTGCGGCTATTTCCAGCGCGGAAACATTATGCTCCTGCCGGTATTGCTCTATCAGTTGAGTGAAAAAACTAAGTTCCTGTACGGCCAAGGTATCTGTAATGTTTTGTTTAAATCGAGAAATACGTTTGTTATTAATAACTTCTGTCGAAGGCATACCCATTTCTTCAACCTTTTGTTTGGTTGCTTTTTCGATATTACCTAACAGTTTTCTTTCTCTGGGCGCAATAAACAAAATCGCATCGCCTGTGCGTCCGGCACGCCCGGTTCTGCCTATACGGTGAATATAAGACTCGGTATCATAAGGAATGTCGTAGTTGACAACATGAGTAATTCGGTCAACATCCAAGCCTCGCGCGGCGACATCGGTGGCGATTAAAATATCCAGCTTGCCGTTTTTAAGATGGGCTATAGTCCGCTCTCTAAGAGTCTGAGACATATCGCCGTTAATCGCCGCCGCTGAATAACCCCGCGCCTCAAGTTTTTCCGCCAGCTCAATAGTTGCGGTTTTGGTTCTGACAAAAATAATCATACCGTCGAAGGTTTCGGCTTCAAGGATACGGGTGAGTGCATCCAGCTTGTGCACGCCGCTGACCATGCAAAAGCGTTGGCGTATGTTTTCAGCTGACGCGGTGGTCACTTTAATAGTTATTTGTTCCGGCTCATGAAGGTATTCTTGAGCAATTTTGCGGATCACCGGAGGCATAGTCGCGGAAAACAAGGCTATTTGTATATCGTCCGGCGTCTGTTCCAGCACCCATTCCACATCATCAATAAAACCCATGCGCAGCATTTCATCGGCCTCGTCAAGAACAAGAACGCTAAGTCCGTCCAGATTCAGCGTGCCTTTGCGCATGTGGTCCATAACCCGGCCTGGCGTGCCGACAACCACATGGGCGCCGCGCTTCAACTGGCGCAGTTGGGTGCTGTAGTCCTGTCCGCCGTAAATCGGTAAAACATGAAAACCTTTTAAATGCGCGGCATAACGCTGAAACGCTTCTGCTACCTGGATGGCAAGCTCGCGAGTCGGCGCCAGAACCAGAACCTGCGGGTCTTTTTGACGAATATCTATACGCGATAAAATAGGCAGCGCGAACGCCGCTGTTTTGCCTGTGCCTGTCTGCGCTTGACCCAGTACATCCTTGCCTTGCAGCATGTATGGGATAACTTGTGCCTGGATGGGCGATGGTGTTTCATAACCGACATCATCTAGTGCTTTTAGCAGTGGTTCAATCAGTGCTAAATCACGGAAAGTGGTTAATTGTGAAACGTCATTGGACATGAATTTACCTGTTTGGAGTATTTGGAATGCGCGAAAAACGCGTGGGGGATATTTATAGAGGAATTATACCGCATTATATTGAATTTTGCAGCACATTGATTACCCGTTTGGGCGCTGGTTTTCAATCATCCACATGCCGGTATGTTATGCAAAATGATGAATTTTCGCCATGATCATTATCGCATGATTAATTTACAGCGCTAAACCATCCAGTCTATGATTTGCCCCGGCCAGCCTCCGCAACAAAGGCCGGGGGCGACGGATCAATAATGACAATGGTATTTGCGTTTTGGAAAACAAAACCTGATTATGGATTGCTCCACCATCCCGAACGGAAAAGCCCATATCCCAGCCATGATTATCCATTCTTGAGATCGGCGCCAGTCGAATTGTGTTTCGCGGCAAAGCATAAAATCATCGCCGGCTCTTTCATCCTCTGCAACAGAACGCTACAGCCTTGTCACCGGAGAACCCATCAGTATCAACCTTCATAAACCTCATCCTGGGTAATCAGGAACACTACCCAGGAGAATTGGCCGGTGCTTATTTTGCAGCCGCAATAGCCGCATTCCGCTGTCTGGCCCATATTATCCGCGGGTGCGCCGCATTGGGGGCATTGACTGATACTGTATGGCTTGCGGTTTAGTTCCATGCCGGCGCGCCGGACCATGGTCCAATACTCAGAGTAACGCCGCAACTCCTTTTTGGAACCGCCTAGCAGCTTGCCTTTGGCGTCTTCGGTATAATCGTAGCAGGCGGCAAAAATCCGCAGGGTGATTGCCTCGTAATACTTGTCTGTCTCGATTTTCACCAATTCCACCTGTTCAATGTTCAAGTTGTCCAGACGGTTATACCAGTCATTTTCAGCATATAAATCCTGCCAGAAGGAATTGGCCTCGTACAGCCTGTCCGATAGCAAATGTCTGACAGACGGCCATTTGCGCTGACTCCATGCTGCATAGATAGCCAGAAAATAGGCTTTGACAATGCCGGTTTCAAATTCCCGCCAAAAATCCTGCCAGTCGCTGATGGCGTGTTGTTGCTGAAATTGACTGATTTGTCCGTCCAGACCGGCTTGCTTTATGGTCGCTAATTGCGTGCCTTGTTCCTCGGCATACGCTACCAGAACGTTACTGGCCAGCGCATTGGTATTCATAACCACGCGTTTTTCCAAATACCACTGCATGCCGCCTTTTTGCACCACACTGCCGCAATGATCACAGACGCCGGCATCGGTAAAATGAGCGGGTGCGCCGCATTGCGGACAACTTAGGGTTTGCATTTTATCGGGTCCGGCTGACAACACGCCTTTTTGCCGGTAAAATTGCCAGCGTTCGTCTACGGCATAGCGGGTATGTTTGCCTTGCAGGTGCAAGGTGTAATTGGCGTCTATTTCTACACTGAGACTTTCGGTTTCACTGTCCATCGTATTGATTTCAAGCCACTTAATGCCGTTTATCACTACTTCGTTCACAGTCCATGGACCGGCTTGTTGAAAGTGTTGTTGCAATTCTGCGCTTAAAAAAGGACTGAGGTAGCTGAACTCCGGTTTTGTGGAATAAGTATAAAACTTGGTGTACAGCGAATGCACAAAATCAAGAAACAGGATACTGGAAAAATTGGCATCGCTTTGTTTCAGTGCAGTCAACTGATCCTTGATAGCGCTCTGTTGCCGGATACGGTTGACAAGGGTTGGTCTGGCAGTGATTGCTTGCGGGGGACTCATGTTTTTGATAACGGCCACAATTACGATGACCAGCAACACCAGCAACGAAAACAGAGGATGTACATTGTTCGAATAAGCGCCACCGCCAGTATAATAGCCGTCATTGTATCCGTACGACGAAAAGCCGGAACCGGACGAACCATGCGAAAATCCAGACGAACTGCTGGAATGCCCTCCTCCCGGCCTTGCTTGCGCAGGTTCGAGACAAGCCAGTCCGCCCAATATCAACATCAGCGCTAATAGAAACGTTTTCATAAGTCTATTTCCAGAATATCAGGCAGTTCATTAATATCATCAGTCCGCGACGGCAAATAACGGCCAAACAACAAGCGGGTATCGTGCAACGCTGCCAACAAGCGGTCCATGGTTTTTTTGCCTGCAAAAATCAGATTAAACTCCTGTCGTAACCGCTGCCACTCCTCATGGGGCATGGCCATTTCTATGCCACGGTCAGGCAGGATATAGACGCTTTGCTCCAAAAATGAGCAATAAATCAATACCCCGGTTTTTGCCCGGGTATGATGGATTCCGCCTTTCTGAAAAATGGCTCTGGCCATGATTTCAACATTTTTTTGCATCGTGGATTTTTTGATGCACAACCTCGTTATCGCCGGCAGGTGAGCAAAAGCGTAACCAATGGCAAAGGCGAATACCGGTACGTAATAAATCAGCCAATCTTCAAAAAAGCCGGGCGCGTAAATCATATAGGTATGGCTGAGCCAAGCGGCGCATATACCCCAAATTAACGGAATGGCAGGATAAGCATGAGAGCAGGAACGGAGCACCAGAACAACTTCCGCCTGGGAATCCCGTTCTATGGACTTGACAGCGTCCCAGAGACGGGTTTGAAAATCTGTTGTGAATTCTTTTTTCATAAGTTTCTACCGCCGTGCTATATAATCTAGCTTATTAAAATTTAACTCGTAGAGGCTAATCATGGGACTTTTTGACGGTTTAAAACGCCAGCTTCGATCAGTAATTGAATGGCATAATCCAGCAGCCAATGCCTTGTTTGAGCAATGGACAGACAATGGCGACGAAATCAAAAATGCTTCAACCTTGATCGTAGAACCGGGACAAGGTTGTATCTTTGTCTATCAGGGCAAAGTTCAAGCCGTTTTTGAAAGCGAAGGCTCCTATAATCTCAAAACCGATAACATCCCTTTCTGGACCACCGTTACAAAAGTGATGCAGTTTTTTGAAAGCGAGTATAAAGCCAACATCTATTTTTACAGAAAAACCACGATACTCGATCAAAAATGGGGCACCACCTCAATGATCAAATACCTTGATCCCAGCTACAAGTTTCCGGTTGGTTTGCGAGCTTTCGGTAATTATAGTTATCGTATCCACGAAGCGGCTAATTTTTTTGTCAATGTGGTCGGCGGTCAAAATACCTTCACCACGGATGACTTGAGAAAGGTCATCGTCGCCCGGCTCAGCCAGCCTCTGACTGACTTCCTGGCGACCAGTCATTATGGTTACGTTGACATCGATGCCAATCGCGAAGAAATTGCCGCCGGTGTTCAGGAAAAGCTGGTTGCAGTTTTTGAGGAACTGGGTTTTACCATCACGGATTTTCGCATTGAAGGAACAGACTTTGATGAAGACACCTTAAAACGCATCAACCGCATTGCCGACATGACTGCGGAAGCTCAGGCCGCTCAACAAGTGGGCTTGGATTATTCACGAGTTCAGCAACTGGAAGCCATGCGCGAAGCCGCCAGAAATGAAGGCGGCGGCGCAGGCATGGGCATGGGGTTGGGCGCAGGCATCAGCTTTGGACAAAACATCGCTCAAGCCTTCCAAAACAACCCGCAAGCTCCGCAGCAAACAGCTGATGACACCGAAGCAAAACTCGAAAAATTAAAAAAAATGTATGATGCGCAACTCATAACAGCTGAAGAATATGCGGCAAAAAAACAGCAACTCCTGAATAGCTTCTAATTTTCGGAAATTGCAAGAGTTGTTCTGCACCGTTAGAGCCCAATACCAACCGTTGCCAATATTACGGCGTGCGTAATAATGTTGATTTGCAGCCTAATCATGATTACAGTATAAAAAATCCACGTTCCGACCGCATTTATCCACATTGTAATATCGCGTTTGAAACCATTGAACTTAAAGTCAACGGTCCTTTATACATACCTCGTTGCCTAGAATGTTTCAGGTTGTTTATTGACCCCGGCAAGATTGAAATTTTACTGAATAAGCGGTTTCCAATGCAGAAACAATCAATCTCAAACTTATCCGGATTATTGACAATGGCCGTTACCAATCTAAAAAGCAACATACATTCGCTCATCACCCCCCCAATTTGCCGTAAGCAACCGGCATTCAGTTCCAAATCCCAGGTGCAATCTCTTTTGCTTTTGCACCTGGCCTCTTATACCTTTTTTATGTATTTGCTTGTTATAATGGCCTCAGTTTTAAATGTATCAATTCCGATCGAGAGATTTCATGATTCAAGGTAGTATCGTAGCGTTAGTCACACCGATGCATGAGAACGGTGCAATAGATAGGGAAAGCTTAAAAAAACTAACCGAGTATCATATTGAGCAAGGTACGGATGCTCTTGTTGCCGTTGGCACATCGGGCGAATCAGCAACGCTGGACGAAGAGGAGCACATTGATGTTATCAGGTCTGTTGTTGACTTTGCCGGCGGCAGAATACCGGTTATTGCCGGAACGGGTGCAAACTCAACCGCGGAAGCGATTACGCTGACGCGCAGGGCCAAACAGGCAGGCGCGGACGCCTGCCTGATTGTAACGCCCTATTATAACAAGCCGACCCAGGAAGGCTTATACCTGCACCACAAGGCTATTGCAGAAGCCGTTGATATACCGCAGATTTTATACAATGTGCCTGGCCGGACCGCCTGTGATATGCTTCCTGAAACCGTTGGACGGTTATCCCGGATCGCCAAAATTATCGGTGTTAAAGAAGCCACCGGCGACCTGTCCAGAATTAGGAAAATACGCGATTTAACAGGCGGCGGTTTTGCTATTTATACCGGTGACGATGCTACGAGTTGCGAGTTTTGTCTATTAGGCGGCAACGGCACTATAACCGTTACCGGCAACGTTGCTCCGCGTCTGGTCCATGAAATGATTGTAGCGGCAATGGCAGGCGACAAAGAAACTGCTTTAGCCATTGACGCGAAATTAGCAGACTTGCATAAATACCTGTTCATTCAGTCGAATCCGATACCGGTTAAATGGGCTGTCGCTGAAATGGGCTTGATCGATAAAGGCATTCGTTTACCTTTGACCTGGTTGACCGAAGATTGTTTTGATGCCGTACGCAATGCAATGTGCAAGGCTGAAGTCATTCAATGAAAATAAAAACCGGTTCGCTCTTTATCGCGTTAACTGCACTGCTTTGTCTCTCAGCCTGCTCTCAAATCAAAGCTTTATTTCCCGATAAAGAAAAAGACTATCAGTATACAACCGAAATTCCGGACATGATTTTGCCGGATGATCTCAAGAAAAACCAAATTCCGGAGTTGAGCAAAACAGCGCCATCCGCCCCTCCCTCTGATACCGCTACGCCGCCGGTTGCTGTTAATGCCCCTGCCGAAGAATCCGCATCCGCAGCCCCGGCGGCAAACGCATCAGCTGCACCATCGCCTGCGGTCGCCGCGACGCTTGAAAGCGAACCGGAAATACCGGACGCGGCAATCAAGATTGAACGCATTAAATTTAATGAAGGCGAAAACCGCTTGCATATTAATGTACCATTTGCCAGAGCCTGGCGTATTGTAGGTAAAGCATTAAGCCGGAATTCTATTGAAGTATCCAAGCGCGATCAGGAGGAAAAACTATACACTGTTCAATATTCGCCTGATGATCAAAAAATTAAGGACGACTCATACTGGGATGATGTTGTGTTTCTTTTCCGAGGAATTCAAAATTATGAAAGGACCTATCTGATCAAACTGGATGAAAATAACCGGCAAACCGATATTACTGTCGTTGATGAAGACCGGCAAATGCAGACGGATGCCGGCAGCGTTAAATTACTGACCGTCTTGGAAGAAACTATTAAAGCGGATTTAGCAAAAAAATAACCGGATTCTATTTCGATTTTCTGCTCATCGTAACTTGGCAATCATAACGGCTTGATTCAGATTACGCCAGTTGACCTGAACCCACATTTACTGTTCTACTCACATGTTAAAAATCCCTGGAACCCCCGCATTATCAGACTTTCGTGAAAAAAAACTGCTTGCCGGACTGCAAGCTATAGAGCCAAATATCACCGCCGTTTCAGCACGTTTTATTCACTTTGCCGATATTGAAAATGAACTGAATGAAAGTCAAACAGCTATTTTAAGCCAATTACTGGCTTATGATTCCGTGCAATCATCGGCGGACAATCGGGGAGAAATTTTATTGGTCGTACCACGTTCAGGTACGATTTCACCCTGGTCCAGTAAAGCCACGGAGATCGCCCAGCGTTGCGGCTTGTCTGCGGTTAAGCGGATTGAACGGGGTATTGAATATTCCTTAACGGCCAATAAACCTTTAATGGCATCGGTTAAAACACGATTATCGGCATTACTGCACGACCGTATGACCCAAACGGTTTTATTTGATAGCGCGGAGCCGGATTTATTTACCCAACACCAACCAGCGCCATTAATCAGCGTATCTATAATCGAACAAGGCCGCGATGCGCTGGTTCAGGCGAACTCGCAACTTGGCATGGCCCTGTCGGATGATGAAATTGATTATTTAACCGCCAGCTTTCAAAATCTGGGCAGAAATCCGACGGATGTTGAGTTGATGATGTTTGCCCAAGCCAATTCGGAACACTGCCGGCATAAAATTTTCAATGCCGCCTGGACGATTGATGGCGAAGAACAAGCCAAGACATTATTTAGCATGATACGGAATACGGCTGATAAAAGCCCGGAAGGTATTTTATCGGCCTACCATGATAATGCTTCCGTAGCAGTTGGCCCTAAAGCCCAGGTTTTTATTCGCAATGCCTTAACCGGCGAATACGGTTATGTCGAAGAAGACGTCCATTTGCTAATGAAAGTCGAAACCCATAATCATCCTACCGCCATTTCCCCTTTCCCTGGGGCTGCGACCGGTTCGGGAGGTGAAATCCGGGATGAAGGCGCAACGGGCCGGGGTTCAGCAACTAAAGCCGGATTAACCGGATTTTCCGTATCGCACTTGAAAATCCCCGGATTTCCTCAGCCCTGGGAGCAGGAAAACGGCAAGCCCGAAAGGATTGCATCCGCATTGGAAATTATGCTCGAAGGCCCGTTAGGCGGTGCAGCCTTTAATAATGAATTTGGCCGGCCAAACCTGACCGGCTATTTCCGCAGCTTCGAGCAAACCGCTCCAGGCGGCGATAGCAATAATTTAAAGGGTTATCACAAACCCATCATGATCGCAGGCGGCATGGGCAACATCCGCCCGATGCTGATCGAAAAGCAGCCTATTCCGGCCGGTTCATTAATTATCATATTAGGCGGCCCGGCTATGCTCATCGGTTTGGGCGGCGGCGCGGCTTCTTCGCAGGCCTCCGGCGCAGGATGTGAAAATCTGGATTTTGCCTCGGTACAACGCGAAAATCCCGAAATGGAACGGCGTTGTCAGGAAGTCATCAATCATTGCAATTCTCTCGGGGACGATTCGCCGATTATCTCCATACATGATATCGGCGCGGGCGGATTGTCCAACGCCGTACCCGAGATTATCCATGACTGCAAACGGGGCGGACGTTTTGAATTACGGAATGTGCACAATGCCGATATCGGCATGTCGCCGATGCAAATCTGGTGCAACGAAGCCCAGGAACGCTATGTTGTTGCTATCAAGCCGGATTCGCTGCCGCTGTTTAGCTCATTTTGCGAACGGGAACATTGTCTATATGCAGTCATAGGCGAAGCAACCGATCAGGAACATCTAATGCTCGCTGACGCATTACTCGGCGGCAAGCCGGTCGATATTCCCATGTCGGTGTTGTTTGGCAAACCGCCGAAAATGCACCGGAATGTCAGACGCATCAAGCCCAAAACACGGGCATTGGATATTAGCCGCATCAATATAAATGAGGCTGTTAAACGGGTGCTGTCTTTTCCAGCGGTCGCCGATAAAAGTTTTCTCATTCATATCGGTGACCGTTCGGTAACGGGACTGGTGGCGCGCGACCAAATGGTCGGCCCATGGCAAGTGCCCGTGGCCGATGTTGCGGTAACCGCATCGGGTTTTTATGCCCTAACCGGCGAGGCTATGGCAATGGGAGAACGCTCGCCGGTTGCTGTTATTAACGCCCCGGCATCCGGCCGTCTGGCGATAGGCGAGGCCTTAACCAATCTTGCGGCAGCCCGCATCGAATCACTTAGTAAAATTAAAATATCCGCTAACTGGATGGCGGCGGCGGGTTTTGAAGGTGAAGATGCAGCGTTGTTTGATACCGTTAAAGCAATCGGCATGGAATTATGCCCGGAATTGGGCATTGCCATACCCGTAGGCAAAGATTCGCTGTCGATGAAAACCGTATGGAAAGATAACGCCGGTGAAAAAATAATGACCTCCCCGTTATCTTTGATCGTCACCGCATTTGCACCCGTTCTCGATGTCGGCAAAACGCTGACGCCCCAGTTAAAATGGCTGGATGATGAAGATAGTTTATTAATCATGGTTGACTTGGGCCAAGCTCGCTTGGGCGGCTCGGTGTTGGCGCAGGTTTATAACCAAATGGGCGATGACAATAACTGCCCCGATTTAGACGATCCCGATTTATTAAAAATATTTTTTAATGCCATTCAAATACTTAATAGCCAAAGTAAATTACTTAGCTATCATGACCGTTCTGACGGCGGCTTATTAGCCACGATTTCTGAAATGATGTTTGCCAG
Organism: Methylobacter sp. KS41; assembly: GCA_002862125.1. Lineage (GTDB taxonomy): Bacteria > Pseudomonadota > Gammaproteobacteria > Methylococcales > Methylomonadaceae > Methylobacter_C. The sequence goes on from PHSP01000004.1 coordinate 206,375, forward strand.
CAGATTAGGGGTCAAGTTATCACTCGATTACTTGGGTGATGATCCCTTGTCAGCCTTGTTTAATGAAGAATTGGGCGCTGTCTTGCAAATTCGCGCCAGCGACAGTGAACATGTCATTGGCTTATTAAATAAAGCAGGCTTGAGAGACTGCACTTTCTTCATAGGCAAGGTCCTGAAGGAACAGAAATTAACCGTCAGCTTTGAAAATGACATTGTTTATTCCGCCAGCCGCGCCGAATTGCAAAGCATCTGGTCCGAAGTCAGCTACAGAATGCAGGCTTTGCGCGATAACCCCGATTGCGCCAGACAACAGTTTGAACGTATCACCGACGATAATGATCCGGGCTTAACAGCATCCCTGACTTTTGATGTGAATGAAGATGTGACTGCGCCATTTTTATCCGCGTCCAGGCCCAAAATAGCAATCTTGCGTGAGCAAGGGGTGAATGGTCATGTGGAAATGGCGGCAGCGTTTGATCGCGCCGGTTTTACCAGTATCGATGTGCACATGAGCGATATCGTTCATGGCCGCGTGAGTTTGCGTGATTTTACCGGACTGGTTGCCTGCGGCGGTTTTTCGTATGGCGATGTACTGGGTGCGGGAGGCGGCTGGGCCAAATCCATTCTTTTTAACCCGCGCGCACGGAATGAATTCGCTGCATTTTTTCAGCGTCCGGATACTTTCGGCCTGGGTGTTTGTAACGGCTGTCAGATGATGTCAGGATTAAAGGAAATCATTCCGGGGGCCGAGCATTGGCCGCGCTTTCTGCGAAATACATCAGAACAATTTGAAGCCCGCGTGGCAATGGTTGAAGTGCAAAAATCACCATCTATATTATTTACCGGAATGGAAGGCTCCCGGATGCCCGTTGCTGTCGCCCATGGCGAAGGCCGTGCAGAGTTTGCCATAGACCCCCGGATTGCTGTTGATTCGCAAGGCGTCGCCTTGTGCTACGTTGACAATTATGGCGCTGTAACTACTGATTTTCCTGCTAACCCTAATGGCTCGCCTTCAGGCGTCACCGGTTTAACCACAAGCGATGGAAGGTTCACCATTATGATGCCGCACCCTGAACGGTGTTTTAGAACCCTGCAAAATTCATGGTATCCTGATGACTGGAGCGAGTACGGCGCGTGGATGAGGATGTTCAGGAATGCCAGGGTTTGGACGCAAAGCTTACGATAAAAATCATCCGGAGCAGAGGTTTTTCAATCATGTTTCTTTTCAAATCGCTAGCGAGAAGACAAATGACTTCAAATACTTATAGAAATATTATCTACAGCTTGGTGGCCCTGACCGTCATTTTTATTATTGCATTGCCTGAGATGGTTCTTGAGTTTTTCCATTTCATCTTTGAATTATTGTATGAGCTGGCGGATGTCTCTTTCGAAGGGGCTGAGACTTTATTGGATCACATTGTCGAACACTTATTCGAGACCGGGCTCCATGAAACTCAAACCATTGTCTTCTATATATTGATGGCCATCATCGCCTTCCCCGCTTATTATTTAGGCCGCATACTGATTCGCCTTTTTTTCCGGATAAAAAACTCCCTGCCCGACGCATTGGCGCTATATAAAACCCGCGCCACCATTTTCTGGCGGGAGTTGTCATTAAACGGCAAAATCAAATTCATAGTAATCGCGGCAGGCGCGCTGTACCTGTCAACTTTTCTATTCATGTAATTTGAGCTGGATTAGCGCCATAGCCGGCCTGAGCAACAGTGGTTGTTGAGTTGCCTGGTTAAATCACTGTCATAATCTGTAACGCTTTCATAATGATCACTATTCGATGTGCCGTACCATCCGATGTTCCAGAGCTTGTAGAACTGCTAAAGGAACTTTTTACTATTGAAGCGGATTTTGAATTTAATCATGACAAGCAAACAAAAGGATTAAATCTTCTGCTTGAAAGCAAAAACAATTGCATACTGGTCGCCCAATCGATTAGCGATAATAAAGTGCTGGGCATGTGTACCATGCAAACCCTGATTTCAACCGCTGAAGGAGGCATGGTCGGCCAACTTGAAGATCTGATTGTTGCGGCTGAATTTCGCAATCAGGGTATTGCTGCAAAACTTATCACCGAGGCGGTATCTTGGGCTGAACGCCAGGGTCTTAAACGTTTGCAGTTGCTGGCGGATAAAAATAACCTGCCAGCGTTAAATTTTTATAATAAGCAGGTATGGCAATCGACACAGCTGATTTGTTTAAGAAAGCATGCGTGCCCCGAGAGAAAATAAATCGCCACGGGTTCACATAGAGCCGAATCTTTCTAATCAGGAGATGTTTTAGCCATTTTCACGGAAGTGTTTTATCGTGAAATTCTGCAAGCGGCATAGAAACGGAATCGTTCCGGCTTCTCTCTTTCATCCACAACTCAAGCTGATCTGCCGGCAGTGGTTTTGAATACCGGTATCCTTGGACAAACTTGCAACCGCTGGACTTGACTAAGGCCAGCTCGCTGTCAGTTTCAACCCCTTCCGCAACCAAATCCAGTGATAGGCTTTTACCCAGAGCTGCAATGGCCCGGACAATATCAACGTTTATGGGTTCGCACTCTAAGTGGCGAATGAAGGATTGGTCGATTTTCAGCCTGTCGATGGGAAACATTTTCAAATAACTAAGATTTGAATAGCCAGTTCCGAAATCATCAATTGCTAACTTGACGCCTAATTCATGCAATTCATTCAAAGTGTTAAGAACGATATCCACATCATGCATGAACAAGCCCTCGGTAAGTTCGAGTTCAAGATAAATTGGCTGCATGCCGCTGTCCGTGATGATGGAACGAACCATCTTGCAGAATTCGGTTTGGTAAAACTGCATTGCGGAAATATTGACCGATATGGGCATCGGTTCCATGCCGTTTTCCACCCAGATCATGTGCTGTCGACACGCCTCCTGAAGCACCCATTTTCCAATGGGAACAATCAGCCCGGTTTCTTCGGTAATTTTAATAAAATCGATAGGAGAAAGGAGTCCACGTTCCGGATGCCGCCACCTTATCAATGCTTCGTTGCCGATTATTTTTCCGGTGGAAAGATCCACCTGGGGTTGGTAAAACAACTCGAATTCGTTACGTACCAAAGCCATGCGTAAGTCAGTTTCAAGAGTCATGTGGTTGAACGAATACAAATTCATGCTCGAAACATAATGCCGGTAAGTATTACGACCGCTGCGCTTGGCTTCATACATGGCTGCATCTGCTTTCGCCAGCAGACCAGTCGACTCAACATCGTCGCAGGGACACATTGCGGTGCCTATGCTGGCTGTGATGAACACTTCACGTCCCATGATCTGCAAAGGTTCTTTCATTGTTTCCATGATTCGACCGCACAAGATGTTCAGATCGTCCTGGCAATTCGTTTGCCCCTGCAAGATGGTGAATTCATCACCTGACAGACGCGCGACCGTGTCACTTTTCCGTGCACAGCTGGACAAGCGCGCAGCTACCTCTACTAGAAGTTTATCCCCAAACCCATGCCCCATCGAGTCGTTAAAATGCTTGAAGTTATCCAAGTCAATAAACAGCAGTCCCAGCTGTGTTTTTTCACGATGGGATTTGATGATCTCCATATCCAACCGGTCCAAGAAAAGCAGGCGGTTGGGTAGCTTGGTCAGCTGATCGAAGTGCGCGAGATGAAAAAGAGTGGCTTGTTTGCGCTGTGTAATCTCATTCAGTAAGTCAAGGACATTCGCGACACCGATGTATTGTCCGTTATCGGTGGCAATGAATCCACTCATCATATGCTGTATACCTGCGTTAACTATGATTGTGGCAATATCATCGATGGTGGTTTCTTTGTCGACGATAATAGAAGACTGATTCATGAAATCCGAAATTTTCTTATTTCCGTGAAGCTCCTTGGAAAAAGGCTTAATAAAGGTTTCGATAAAAGCTTTTCGATCAACGATACCTAAAGGGATGTTATCACTATTGACCACAGGGAGTGCAAAAATGTCTGAATTTTCAGAGAATAACTTAAGTACTGCCAGGCAAGGCGTTAGCTCCATTATAGGCGGAATAAATTTCAGCAAAATTATTACAGTAGGATTTTCTTTATCTTTAGTTAAATGTGTAAACATCAATCACTTCATCTTTGGTCTACTGGGGTTTAATAGTATTAACAATCCCTAAACTTCAACGTTTTTTAGTAAAATGGAGTATTGTGTTCAGGACTTGATATTCAATGCCCTGTAATTTGGGCATCGTAAATTATTAGATATTAGTGTTACAGAAATATTACCCCCATCCTGCTTTGAGGGTTTTTGGAACTGTCCGTAATCAACAACATTCATTATGAAGGCAAGTAAGATTGCGTGGCCGCGATAACAAAGTTGTTTGTTACGTCGCCCGCGAAGCACAGATCACAAGTCTACGCCTGATAAAGCGAACCATCTCCTGCCGCCCATGACTGATGAGGACGAAGGGTATGCACAGCATGCCATTTCCCAAGCCCGCCACGCCATACTATGAATTGATACGCGGGTGCCGCACCCTTGTATGATTAAATTTAATGAACTATTGCAAGGAGAACAAGGACGAATAAGCAAGCTATCAAGCTGCGCCCAAGATTGCAGTTTGCGTATTTTCCAATTTTCCCGGCTTCCTCTTTTATCAAAGGAACCCGATTTGTCAATCAGCGGAATTAACGCATGCAAGCGTGCAGTGGTAAAGCCCAAACCTGTTGCTTGAATGCTTTGCCGGGGAAAAACCGCTTGATTTTCCGGCGTATCCGGCATCAGTACCGTGACGCCATCCACGAAAAGCATGTTCAAGCCATGCCATAGTCAAACCACGGCGCCTGAAAGGTAGTTGCTCAAACTGTAAAAACGACATTTAAAGGTATCGATTTGCCAGCGAATTCAGGTTCTTATATGATTGGTCAAGGTTGAACCAGTTAATGCATAGTGAAATATCATAAATTTCAATTGTATCCGATTATATCTTAGGTGTTTAACCTTCATTAATGAGCCTATCTTGCTGTTATTAAAGACCAGTTATATTTAAAACAGCAGTATTAGGACCGGACTCGAATGGTTCTTGAAATATGCTCAATTAGTGCGGCTTTCCCTTTAGTATGGAATCCGCTACTTTCTGTCCCCATTATAAACCAAAACCGTTAGTCAAAATAAAGCAGGCAATTTTTAAATCATGTTACCCGATTTTTCTCTTCATCAAATGGTTTATATTGCTCTGGTGTTTGTTTGGACCGGGTTTGTCCGGACGGGGCTTGGCTTTGGTGGAGCTGCATTAGGGTTACCGCTAATGTTGTTTGTCCATAATAATCCGCTTTTATGGCTGCCAATTATTGGCGTGCATTTACTGTTTTTTTCCGGCTTAACGCTTCTTAACCGCTTGCATAATGTCGACTGGCAGTATTTGCGCTACTCTTCCATTTACATTATTCCTCCCGCAATCATAGGCGTCTTTGGACTGGTGAATCTACCGGTCCTGTGGCTGAATACCTTAATTTATTCGGTTACCTTGTTTTATGGTTTTTCCTGGCTACTCAACAGAGGTATTGAAAGCCGCCATGTATGGGCGGATAAAGGACTGCTCGCTTTAGGGGGATACATTGCCGGAATTTCTCTGACCGGAGCGCCGCTGATGGTAGCTGTCTATATGCGCAATGTCAGTAAATACAAATTGCGGGACACCCTGTTTGTATTATGGTTCATCCTGGTAAGCATGAAAATGACGATGTTCATCGCCCTATCAGTTAATTTGCATTTTCTAGCGGCATTAACGCTTTTGCCCATTGCTGCCATAGGGCACATATTGGGTTTAAAAACGCATAACTACATCATGCGCAATGATTTGCTTTTTAAACGCTGGATTGGCGGTGGCCTAGTCGCTGTCAGTGTGTTGGGGTTATGGCAATTAGCAGGCAAACATGCTAAGGACTTGTTATGAGTGAAATCATGATCGATGTAATCATCCGTTTCAAAAAACACCCCCAATACAGGAGCTTTTTCGATAACTGATTCTGCTTTAACTTGATCAGCCAAAAGAAGAAGGAACCGGAAACACATAAGGAATTCGCGCCTGGTTGGGTGCTTGTAGACCACCGAAGGTGTAAAACGGCTTCCAAAATTTCCACCTTCAATGCAATTTTTCCCGTCCCTTAAGAAAGTATATGCTATAAAAATCAATAAATTGTCGACTTTTACTGAAAAAAAATGGAGGCATATTTTGCAAAAACTGGAAAATTTTCCACACTGTTTGACGGGGTTGATCCTCAATTCAACGGAATTCAGAAAACCTGTGACAAGTATTTTTGCAAGTTATCTAAGCTAACGCTGGAGACTATTAACAGTATCCAACAGTATATCCAGTGAATTGCCGGTTTCGGTATTAACCGTTATGGCATAGGCCTGCTCTTCAAGCGATAGCGGTTGCGCAGATTTCTGCTGCTGATGCAACACCTCGATGGTCGCTTCCGAAGCATCGTTTTGCCGTTGTCTTATACGTTTTTCCAATTCTTCGCCGGATGCCTGAAAATCAACGATAACAAATTGTACGCCGCATACGGCGGCAAGCTTTCGAAACAGGTCCCGCTGTCCGGTTTTAAGAAAGGCCGCATCGATAATTGCTGAGAACCCGGCTTCAATCACCGCTTTTGCGCAATCTGCAAGGTGCTGGTAAGTTTTCCGTCCCGCCTCCTGAGTATAAAGCCCGCTGTCAAGAGCGCTTCCGGTGTGCTCTTTTGCCTGGTATCCGAATATGCGCTTTCGCTCTATATCCGAACGTATCTGCAGGCCGCCTGTTTTTTCTGCAAGCTGGCCTGCAATAGTGGATTTTCCAGAGCCTGAATAGCCATGAGTAATAATTAACAAGACCCGGCCCACCTTGGTAAAATGTCCGGCAAGGTTCGCAAACTCTGCATACTTCAAGGCGGTTTGATTTGAAACAGCATCATTGGCCTGCTGCGCATGGCGCAACAACGAAACCTTGGCGCACACCAACGCGCGATAAACCAGATAGTATCGCAATACAGCAAGGCCGCGGTAATCGCCGGTTCGTTGAAGATAATGATTTAGCAACCGGTAAGCGAAGCGCTCATAACCGAAGTGCAGCAAATCGATAACCAGAAAAGCGACTTCGCTGATCACGTCAATCCAGCGCAGCTTCGGATTAAACTCGATGCAATCAAACAGGGTTACCTTGCCATTAATCAAGGTCATGTTGCTCAAATGCAGATCACCATGGCATTCGCGAACAAAGCCTTGTTGCTTGCGTAACTGCATCAATCCGGACTTGCTGTCCCATTCATCATTGCCCCAGGCCTGGATCGCCTGAAGCTGCCGTTTTAGTCCGTCATCAACAAGCAGAGGTCTTATTTGCTCAAAATTCTCGACAAACCAATGTTTTATACACTCACTATTCCCATAAGGAGAAGCTTCACCCGCCTTTGCAATGGTTTCATGGAAACCGGCAATAATCCCGGTAATTTGATCTATTTCATCTGAATCCAGCCGCCCGCATTCGGCAAGCTCACTGAGTGTATATCCTGCAGGAAACTGAATCATCCTGACGGCGTATTCGATAGCCTCCCCCTCTCCGGCCATGGTTGGCTGATCGGGTTTTCCCGTTACCGGCACAACGTCAAGGTACAAGTCTGCGGCTAAACGCCGGTTAAGCCGTAATTCTTCATGACAGAAAAATCGCCGTTTCTCCAGCGTTGAAAAATCCAGAAAACCGAAGTTGACCGGCTTTTTTATTTTATAGGCGTATTTTCCGGTCAGCAGCACCCAGGAAATATGCGTTTCAACAATACTGACAGCAGTGACTTCATGCGGATATGCGCTGGCTTCGGACAAAGCCTTAATCAAGAGAACGCTATTGTCCAGCGCAGCTTTATTGCTATCCATAAAATCCGGAAACTATCGGCAATATTCGGCTAAATCTTCATTTATTTCTTCAAGATCAAACTCATCAGGATCAAAATCTCCGCCTAGCCATTCCAGCATGCTTTCATGCTCAGGATGTTCAGGATCTGAAATTATTTCAAGAAGCTCTTCATAACCCCAAATGCCGCCGCAATCTTCAGGCGGACAAGCGCGTTTACCCTTTATACAAACGGGCAAAAGAGTATGATTGTCGAAGGGCAGTATTTTTTCGAGTAGAATCTTGTGCTCCCAGCTATCCCCAAAATCATATTCATAAGTAAGGGTATCTTTTTCCTTTTGTAATAATTGAAATAGCTTGTAGTCAGCTTCGTCTTCAGTTTCCAGCTCAAAATCATCATCAGGAATTCCATAGGATTTTTCATTATCAAAAAATTGATGTAAATGGCTATCTGTCCACCCCATTGCAACTTGAATCACATCATGGAAAGCCCCTAACCCTAAATCGCTTGGCACTAAAACAGTCCTCCAAATTGGAGGTTTTGCGCCGATTAATGATATTTTTATTTGATAAATGGATTTTAATTGCTTCGTTGCCATTTCATTAACCCTCATTTAAAAAGGATAACTCCGCCCGAGAGTTATTTTGTAAAAATCACCCCCGGCAAAGCCGGGGGCTTATTATTGTTAGCCCCTCAAAGGGGCATGTTTATTAATCGCCTAAAAGCGATTACCTATTTCCAAAGACTGAGTTGTTCATAATGCTCCTCTTCTTTTTCTTGCTCCCTTATATATGCTTTAACAACCTCTTCATCCAGTCCCACCGTCGATACAAAATACCCTCGGACCCAAAAATTTTCTCCTGTAAAGTTTTTGGTTTTTCCTATAAATTGCCTTGCTATGGAAATGGCACTCTTGCCTTTAATAAAACCGACTACATTCGAAACCGCATATTTTGGCGGAATGCTGATGCACATGTGGACATGATCTGGCATAAAATGCCCCTCCTATATTTTACAGCCCTTCTGTTTGGCTAACTCATGAAACAATTGCCCAAGGTGCTTTCGTAATTTCCCAAATATGACTTTCTTTCTTCTCTTCGGTATAAACACAATGTGGTATTTGCAATTCCACTTCGTATGACTCAAACTTTGATACTCTCTCATAGCTGATTCTCCTTGCTCTTGGTCGAGTTTCAGAGAATCGTCGAGACCGTCTTATAGATCAAAACTTTGTGAGTCCCCCGGCATAGCCGGGGGTTTACCTTATTTAATTAAAGATAACGGCGATATTGACGAACTATTTCTATCTATTTTAAAAGAACATACAACTGCTGGGTACGCTATCGCTAATCCAAACTACGAGCTAATTTCTTTAAAACTGTCCTGAGGATACCGCCATCCCGATAATATTGAATTTCTATCGGGGTATCAATACGGCTTATCGCCTTAAAGATTGTAACATTTCCATCAGGCAACGTTGCTGAAACGGTAATTTCCTGTTTTGGCGCTGTCTCATCGGTTATATCTATATTAAAGGTTTCTGTTCCGGTTAATTTCAGGGTTTTGACTGATTCACCGTCTAAAAATTGCAAGGGCAATATGCCCATGCCGATAAGATTACTGCGGTGAATTCTTTCGTAACTCTCGGCGATTACCGCTTTTACACCTTGCATAAAGGGTCCTTTTGCCGCCCAATCCCGCGATGAGCCGGAACCGTATTCTTTTCCTGCAAGAATGCATAGTGGTATGCCGGCATCATGGTATTTCATTGCAACATCAAAAATCGTCATTTGCTCCCCGGTTGGATGATAGAGAGTAAGATTTCCTTCACTAGCCGGAATCAGCTGGTTATGGATGCGGATGTTGGCGAATGTTCCTCTGCACATCACCTGATCGTTACCTCGACGGGAACCATAACTGTTCCAGTCTTTTCGATCTATGCCTTTAGAAAGGAGGTATAACGCCGCAGGAGAATCGGGAGCGATTTGTCCCGCCGGTGAAATGTGATCCGTACTAATAGAATCCCCGAACAGAGCCAGCACCCGCATGCCAATAAGAGGACATATCGCTTGCTGACCGGTACTCAACCCTTCAAAGAAAGGCGGTTTTCTGATATAGGTCGAACTTTCGTCCCACTCATATAGTTCGGTTCCGGTCACTTCGACCATTTGCCACGCTTTAGTGCCGGTAAAAACGTCCGCATAACGCTCCTGAAACATCCGGGGCGTTACAAACTGAGTTATTGCTTCCGTTATTTCGTCGCTGGTAGGCCAGATGTCTTTCAGATACACCGGAATTCCATCCTTCCCCAACCCAACAGGTTCGGTGGTAATATCCAGTGCCGTCGAGCCTGCCAGCGCATAGACGACAACCAGAGGCGGTGAGGCTAGATAGTTGGTTTTGGTGAGCGGATGCACGCGTCCTTCAAAATTTCTGTTTCCCGACAGCACCGCCGAAACGACCAGATTATTTTCCAGTATCGCCTTTTCAACGGCTTCATCAAGCGGGCCTGAATTACCAATGCAAGTGGTACAGCCATAGCCTACAAGATAGAAGCCAAGCTGTTCCAGATAGTTGAGCAGCCCCGATTTCTTTAGATATTCCGTGACCACCATTGAGCCGGGAGCCAGAGAGGTTTTTACATAGTTCTTTACTTTCAATCCCCGCTCAATGGCTTTTTTGGCAACAAGGCCGGCGCCGAGCATCACTGAGGGGTTGCTGGTATTTGTGCAGGAGGTGATAGCGGCAATGACGACGGCCCCATGTGTTATGGCCTCGTTTGCACCCTTGCTTGACACGATGCCGCTACGCTTCAGGTCATGCACGGAAAGTCCCATGCCCTTATCGCCTACTGGCGCAGTGAGGGTTTGCCTGTAGGTTGGCCCTACCTGACTGAGCGGAATTCTGTCCTGCGGACGCTTGGGGCCAGCAAGCGCCGGTTCAATTGCGCCGAGATCTACTTCCATGAGCTGGGAAAATTCAGGATCCGGCATATTGCCGGTGCGGAATAATCCCTGTTCCTTGGCGTAACGTTCGGTGAGCTCGATGAGTTCGGGGCTGCGGCCGGTAAGCCGCATGTACTTAAGGGTTTCGTCATCTATGGGAAAGAAACTCACTGTCGAACCCTGCTCGGGCGCCATATTACTGATGGTAGCCCTATCGGGAATGCTTAATTGCGCCAGTCCGGGACCATAAAATTCAACGAATTTGCCAACTACGCCAACGCTCCTGCAAAGTTCTGTAATACGCAGCACGAGATCAGTAGCGGTAACGCCCGGCGGCAGCATACCGGTCAATTTAACACCAACGACATCCGGAATCAGCATATAAATCGGTTGATCCAGCATCACGGCTTCAGCCTCAATGCCACCGACACCCCACGCTAAAACGCCCAGGCCATTGACCATCGGCGTATGTGAGTCAGTGCCGACACAAGTATCGGGATAACAGACGTTGTTGTCCCTGTTATGAAAAACGACTTGCGAAAGATATTCAAGATTGACCTGATGAACGATACCTGTGGAAGGAGGAACCACGCGGAGATTTTGAAAAGCAGCTTGCCCCCATTTCAGGAATTCATACCTTTCGGCATTCCTCTGAAACTCGGCGGCTTCATTTAATGACAGGGAATTGGCCTTGCCGAAATAATCCACCTGTACCGAGTGATCAATCACCAGGTCGCAGGGAATAAAAGGATTGATTTTTTTCGGATCGCCACCCATCTGCTTCATGGCGTCGCGCATTGCCGCCAAGTCGACAAGGGCCGGCACTCCAGTGAAATCCTGCAGTACCACTCGGGCCGGTTTGTAGGGAATTTCTTGCCTTATACCTCGGGGTTGCCAGTTGGCAAGGCTTAAAACGTGATCTTGGGTAATTGCAAAGCCGTCACAGTTACGCAATAAAGACTCCAGCAAAATTTTTATCGTGTATGGCAGTTTAGAAATGTTTGCCCTGCCAACATGCTCGAGATGAGAAAGACGGTAGTAAAAAACCGAGCTAGCGCCGCCAAATTTCAATGATCGAAGCGCACCAAATGGATCATAATTATTCATGATTGAACCTCTCTTCTGAAATCAAACCATCTTCAAACCACAGTCCAAAATTACACTAAAACCTGATTAGTCAAATAATACAATTACAGCTGAAATTATGACCGGCTTAATTAGGAATTGATAGGTAAATAATGCATATTTTTGACTCCATCCAAATAAAACCCCGAAACGACAAACTCGGTTAAATCCAAGGGAAAGGGCTTAGTTATAGCTGAACCAATGCCCAAAAATCACTCAGACAGAATCATATTCGATATATTGGGGATACGCTAGCTCTGTATCTGAGTTATTGCCTGCATCCTGCAACAGGCTCCGGCACTTTATTCTCAACAACAATAAAATCGTCATTAGTTGTGAAGAAGTTATTTTGCTAGTCGAATTTAAGACATCTCTCAAATAATACTTTTCCTACAACGCTTGCAATTTTTTTGGTTCAGAGGGATAGTAACAGAATGAAGTAGCCGTTCACTAAAGCATAGGCCTATAAATTAAGCGGTTAGGCCAAATAAATGCGGCTTGTTAAAGAGCAAAGGAGAGGAGCCATGAATAAGCACTTGAAATTAGTTAGAGAATTCCACGACGCATTTTCAATTCCCCAGGCACAACAGGGCGCAAATGTTCGGTTATCCGAAATGGACGTTATTATGCGTCAGGCCTTGCTGATGGAGGAAGGCAGCATGCTCTTCAGAGCAATTAAAGCGGGTGACATGGTCGAAATTTTGGCAGCAATGATCAATCTTGCATATTGCGCATTAGGCGCTATCGCCATTCAAGGGGCGGATGTCTCGGATCAACCGGTATCATGGCAGCATGATGGATTTGTGATTTCATTAATGCGGCTTTTTTCCGGAAAGATTAATGATTGTGCATCCGGCAACCCTGATGATTATTCAGAGGTTTATGATTTGTGTGTTTATTTATCAAGAGGTTTTATCAACGCCGATTTCGATAAAGCCTTTCAAATGGTTCATGACAGTAAAATGTCCAGATTGGATAAGAGCGGTAAACTTCCAGTCGAAAATGCTGAGGAAACTCTTAAATCCAAATTTTTTAAAACCCTCGATTTGAGTGACTGCCTTTACGAATAACAGTTAATACTTGCTCTAAATGAATAGCACGTCATGGTAGTGTAATCACTAAAAGCAATTTTGCTACATTTTATAATCAAATAAAAGGTAAATCATTATGAAATGGAGAGAACGCAAGCAAAAAGAAACCTCTACCGATGAAGCGAATGAAACACGATTGAAGACAGAACTGCCGGATGGGTATCTGGAAAATGGCTGGATTCGGCGTAAATACAAAACCAGCGGATGGAAAAGTGCGTTGATGGTAGTTAATACAGCGGGGCATTAGGCAGAAACGGCGTTTCATCATCCGGATCCTACCTTTTCTTAATGCCTTTGTGATTGTTTAGCTAATGAACCACGCAGTAAAAGGAATTACCAACAAGGATTTTGAACTGGCTCACAAAATCGAAGATATCATCATATGGCAACCCGGTAAATTAGGCGGAGCATTGGAAGACACCCGATGCCCCGGTTTAAGTACATTAAATGTGATTAAACGCTATTCTAAATGGGGCTCAGCCGAATGCAGTGTTGATGACTTAAAAGCTGCCTCATCAACTCTTGCGTTCCACGCTTTGGTTTAATATTTATGTCATCTTCTGTCGCAGGAAATAGTTTCCGTTATATCCCATCCTCGGAGGTTAAAATGAATGAAGACATTTTAAATATGGAAGTCAGAAAATATCTCAAGAAAGTCGGTGTTACATCGCAACGTGAGATTGAACACGCGGTTTTAAAAGCTATTGAATCGGGGGCGCTAAACGGCACAGAAACTATTGCCGTCAAAATGACGCTGAACGCCCCATCGATTGGTTTGAATTGCTGTATTGAGGGAGAAATAGCATTGGAATAGTTTTATTTCCGCTTGGCGCTTGACGTAATCCTGCTGTTCAATAACTCATTATCATTGACAACATACCAATAACATGAGAACCATTAAGCCTATAGTCTGTTCGCAGGCGTCGGACTGTTGAGTGGGTTTTGTTTTTAGGGTGCTAAACATAGTGGGGTTTAAGGCGCATTGAGCAGAGTATGCAACCATCAGAAAAATCTAATTCATGCTCGCCGGATACTCCAAGTCATTAACAGCAAATCCTTTAAAACGGTCTGCGGCTATAACCATGTACTGAGTTGATTCGGGCGTCCTGACCGGAAGCGCTGAAGCCCAACATGTCAAGCGACAACAAACACCAAGAATCATATTCGATCAACGATAGAAACAGGAGAAGAAAGATGAATCTAATTAAGTTTGTAACCTGTACCTTTAAAACAGTATTTATAGTAAATGTGTTGTTAGGTGGAGTTTTGACTGCGTATGCCGGTAGCGGAAATGAGAACTGCTGGGCAGAGTTTTTTCAACGTAGCGACTATGCTGGCCCCCATTTCCGGCTTGCAGGTCCGATACAATTGGACAATTTACTTAGTATCAATGGCGAAAATTGGGCTTCGCGCATCGATAGCCTCAAAGTAGGCCCTAAGGCCACGCTGGTAGTTTTCGAGAACACTAATTTCAAGTTAACCCTAAAAGAGATAGCAAAATATCCCGATTTAATGCGTTCTCTCGGTGTCACGGAACAGGATGTAAAAGAAGACGCAGAGCTTATATTCGGGGCCAATGCGACTATTCATGATCTGAGTGATTTCAATTTTCATCATAAAATCCGTTCATTGAAAATTGATTGTCTAAAATAATGCCTGCATTTGGGATTCACTTGGGGAAGCTAATTTTAATTTTCCACAAGGAAACCCAATTCATTTTCGGCACGCTTTCAATATTTCAGGTTATTTTTGAGTGTATGTCCTGTTTTAGTTGACCATTACAAGTAAAAATAACCTCCCGCCTCGCTACGCTCCGATAGGGGGGGGCAGCTTTCACCGGTTTAGGCGGCAATTTTCACTGAAATACGCAAAATACTCCAGGTTAATTATTTAAATAATCTGATTGAACAGGCTCACCGTTTCATCAAGAAAATTGCGAATCCCATGATGGGGTTCAAAGCCTTTCATTCGGCAAATGCAAACATAGATGGCATTAAAATTGTTTATTTGACTCGAATGGAGCGGCTGTCTGATGAAAATACCAGCAGAAAGCAATTTATGGTTTTAGCTGGATAACGGTGTCCGCGGATAAGCGCAGCTTTGCGCTTTATGAATATTTGCGGCTGAACCCGTGCATCCTTCAGACTCATTTTGAATTGGAAGTGGCTTGTATTACAATCCAACGAATGCCGGTAAATGTTGCCGTAAATGTACATTTTTCATTCTGATGGGGTGAAAAGCTGCTTTTATGATCGTTGGATTGGGCTGCCAAAAAGGCGGCAATCCTAACAGGGCAGTTATCTATCAGAAATATCATTAAGAGCTGATCCCTTCATGCGCGCAGAGCATAAAACTTCCAGTCCGGGTACTCATAGATCGGTGCCGAAAATCTTTCTACTACTTGCACTGATCTTGGCTACGAGCGCTTGCAATTTACTCAAAAACACCCTGGAATTGCCTGAAAAGGGTATCCGCTCCGTGCTTTTTATCAACCAGGAAGGCGTACTCGATCCCGTCGAACTACAATCTCAGTTGCTCCGTTTTGCTGATAATTCTATCGAAACGCTCAATCTCGCCATCGGCAAGTTGCAGCAAAAAAATGACAAGGCCGCCCGAAGGCGCAACCTGTTGATGCGCCGGATCACCACCACCAAGGATATATTGGCCATCGCCACCGGAGCCAACGCCTATGCCAACCTCCTCGATATGGTAATTTTAGCCAGTTTGAACCGGATGAGTATCGAGGATTATTGGATGCCCAAGGTCTACGGCGAATCAGCAAAACCCCTTCTAGTTGCATCCCAAGAGATAGAGGAAGAAATTTGGCGGATCGCCGCAATCTCGCTGAAAAATGCACAGATCTCGGAACTGCGTGCCGCCATCAAAACTTGGCACGACCAACACCCAAATGCGCGTTCACCCAGTGATATCGGCTCGCTAGGCTTTGCGTCCGAAGTCGCGCAGTTAAACCGCAGCCCCCAGTCAGGGATAACCAGTAGTGTCTTTAACCTGCTCTCCATTGACCCATTGGCGGGACTCGACCCCGCCACCCGCGAACTGGCAAACACCAGATTATTCGCGGAACGCGCCATTTTCCTAGCCAGACACATGCCGTCCCTAATACGGTGGGAAACCGAGTTGCTGGTCATCCAGACGGCGGAAATGCCTCAGATGGAAAAGCTTCTGACCAACACCACCCAATTGTCTGAATCGGCAGACCGGTTCAGCCAGATGACTGAGCGTTTGCCCGGACTCATCAGCGCCGAGCGCCAACAGATCGTTGAAGCCCTGGACAATCAACTACCCGGACTCACCAGCCTCGCCGCGCAGACCGAAAAAACCCTGGACGCAGGCAAACAGATGTCCAATGCGTCTACCGCCACGCTGAAATCTTTTCAGGATGTTTTACTGCAACTCCAAGCAAGCCCTTCGAACCCAAACGCAGAGCCTTTTCGTATCAACGACTACACTGCCGCCGCGGCGCAGATCAACGCCACCGCGCAAGACTTGGTGAAATTGTTGCAAGCCTTCGACCAGACCCTGGCTCCAGGCAAGTTTGGCGAACTGTCAAGCCGATTGAACGCGCTGACCCGCCAGACTCAGTCCAGCGGCAAAGAATTAGTGGATTACACCTTTAGGCAAACCTTGTTTCTGGGTTTGATTTTGATCGGTTCCGCTTGCGTAATGGCGCCAGTTTCCGCCATGGTTTTTTGGATTCTGAAGAAGAAATTTGCTTGAGCTATTGACCAATGGCGGCGAGGAATAAGCCCTGTAACCACAATGTTGTTAAGTGATAAGCCATTGATTTACTTTGCCATCCTCTTATAATTTTCTTTTTTGTTTTAAGTCAGGCATGTATTGCTTTTTCCTCTGCGTAGGGTTTCGAAGGTACAGGCTATGTAATCAATGAGCGCTTCAAGTCCGCGCTGCAATTTCCGGGATCCAAGCAGTAGAAGCTCAACCAGTTTTTTTTCATTTTGGACATCGCCTGTGCGAAATTGACTTGGTATCTGGCCGGCGATGGGCAGTGCTTACTACCCAGAAAATTATTACGGACACCGTTACCCATTCCTCGATCTACCTGCCTTCAATACAACAACTAGCTACGGTAAAAATATGGGGCTTCGGTGGCCCAGACGCCTTTCTCCCTGTTGCCGCCTTACAAAGACTCACTTTCTTTTAAGTGACCGATTTGGCAAGAGCTTCCTTTAGATCCCGCATTGGCTTACGGTAACCATGTTTCCCAGTTGGGTAGCTACCGAGAGTTTCTTTGAGCGCCCTTCCCTCGCCTATATTTCCCTACCCACATGGCAATGAAGCATGCCAGTCGCACCGCTAAACTCTATAAAAACGGTCAATGCTGACCTACAAATACCTCAAGAAAACTCCTTACTTCTGTTGAATCAAACTTAAGGTTCTTTCCGGCAATTTTCCCGTATTCGCACCTTCCAGACGCTGGCGGGCGTCTTCATTCACCGTGGTCATAAATTGAATCAACCGCAACTCGTACCGCATTTTTTGTTCAAAATCTTCAGATTCCCACATTTGATTTAATAAATGTTTAGCATGATGGTGAATCGTGAAAGCAAGCGCTTCGGGAAGATGCGCGTAGCTGGCCTGTATGGAACACTTGAGCTGATCCAGCGAGGTCAAATACTGCTTATAGTCTTTAATATCCTGTTTGCACCTGGTTTTAAACATGGAAAGATCCGCGTCGTTTTTAGTCCTCAACAAATTAACTTCATGCTCCAGTTGTACGCTTTTCTTCTTTAATTCCGCTTCCAGCGCTTTTGCCGCTAACACACGGGCATGTTTGAGCCTGACCTGCCGGTCCAGATTTTTTGTTTTCCATTGCAGATTTTCATCCTTAAGCCCATGAAAAAACTGAAGTAAAGTAAAAACCATATTTTTAAAAGAGCTCATTTGCTAAACAATGGCAGATATTTTTTGCTGCAATTTTAATAAAGCCTCAATATCCTGTTGATCTCGGTAACGGACATTTTTTTTGTGTAATTCCAGATAAACAGGTTTGGATAACTGTTGTTTAATCAATTGCAGGTCTTTATCGATGGCTTTGGATAAAGACCGTATGTGATGACGATCATTAGCCGCTGACAGCCGTTTTCTCTTGAGTTCGTGAAAATAATTGATTTGCAATGTTCTAAAATAAAACAGCCGCTTAAACCGGTCCTGTTGGGCCTGAACAAATAACAGCTTCCGCTGCAAGCGCCGTCCGGCGGAAAAATAATCGCAACAGGCGGAAATAATGCTCCTGACAAAAACGCATAATCCGCTACTCAACAGCAAGGCAAACGCGCTTAACAGCGCGGCCATGCCAAACCGGGTCATTTGTCCGGCCAACACGGGCATAGCCAGCCACAGCAACAGGTCTGCCGATATAAACATTGCTAATGAAGAAAATATTAACAATAGAGATATTCTTATAATCAAAATGGCAACCGGTGTATTTAATATCACTAGCCAGTATTGTACGCATTTTTTAGCAAAAAGCATAAGGCGTTTTCCTGCGAAAAATTACCCGGTCTGGTGGTTTTATCCACTGCTGACTTGTAAAAAAACAGGTAATTATTCAGTATGAACTGCAAGATCCCTCTCCTGATGTAAAGGCCAATTCTGCGCCGTTCCGAAGGAACATTTGGCGTTGAATCCACCTTTTTGTTAAAAATAGATAAACCAATAAATCAAAAACTCATTTCGTGTTTCCTGCAATACGTCAGGATTCGTGGTTATATAAGGCAAATCCTTTTTTTAAAATAACACTATTGGGATCGCCTTAAAACTGATCCGGCCTTGGATAATTCCCCTGTTTCTGGAGCTTGGGCAAAGCTTCGAGAAGTAACAAAAGTTCCGCTGCATCGTCATAAGCCAGTTCTGGGTCATCGGCTAGGATCGGGTTTAATCCGCCTTTTAAAATATCGATGATTTTGGGGATGACGGATTTTAAATGTCTGGGCAAACCTCCAAGTCCTTCAATCTCCCGGAGGTCTTTTAGAAGTCTTTCGCTGTTATTTTCGTAAATCGCTTGTAAAACAGTCTGGTAAAGCTGCCGATTTTCGTTGATATTTACCCCTCCGTCATGGCGATAGGCTAAATAGCTTTGTATCGCCCGTTGTTTAGCTTCGTGGGCGGCGGCGGTGTTATTGCCGGCTTGTTCCAATCGACGCAAGATAGCCCAGGTTTTCCAAGGCTGTGCTTGATGGCCAAAGGCTCTTTTACATTCCAGAGCCTGCTGTAATTCGTTACGCGCTTCCGCATAGCGTTGTAGCCGGATTAAAGTATTGGCAAGATTACTGCGCACAAAACCTTCATGAAGTTTATTGCCTAGCTGGGTTACTATATCCTCCGCTTGCCGGTATAACTGTACAGCCTGCTCTAATTTGCCTCTATCAGCATAAACATTGCCTAATTCATTTAAGCTACTGGCTTCTTCCAGCTGGTTATCCAGCGTGCTTTTAATCGTTAGCGCTTGTTGATAAGCCTGTTCCGCTAGTTCAAATTCCTGCAGTTTTCTATAAACCATTCCGGTTTGATGCCAAACGGCGGCTAAGGCATGCTGTTCGTTTAACTGGCTTAATATGTCTTTTGCTTCCACAAAAGCTGCCAATGCGGCTTTATAGTCATTTTGTTGCAGATGCTCAGCCGCCAGTTGCATTTTATCAGCAGCTATATCCCGCTTAGCATTAGATTTATCTGGTAGCTTAATGTATTGTTGATTTAGCTCAGCTACCTCATCAAGCGATCTGCTTGCTGTTAAACTATCGCCTTGTTCAGTGGACGTTGCCATAACCATCCCTGCAGCGCTTTTATTGTCATCCTTGTCCAAGCTTTGAAAGCCTTGTTTGGTCTGTTGTAAAGACGCTAACGCATCTCCAGCCAGTTTTCTAATGCTTAAAACTCCATCAAGCATAGAATGTGCTGTTTCAATGTCATAAGACGCATCCCGATAAGCCGTTGATCCGGCTTGTAAAGCCTGCTTTAATAAGGCTTCAGCCTGTTGATAAGCCCCGCTTAAATCGCCTTCTTGTAATAATTGCTCAATGTCCAAGCGTTTGTTTTCAAATTGCCGGTGACTCCAAATATTTTTAGTCCCGGTCTCCGATGCTTGTTTGCGTACTTTAACCGCCAAGGCCAAGGCTTCCGGTTGCTGTAAATCGGCAAGCAGTTGCTCTATGAGACTGGCAATAGCTGCGGTTTGTTCGAAGTCGCTTTGTTGCGGCAACGCGGTCAACAAAGCCAATATATTGGGCAGTTCCAATAAAGTTAGTTCCGCGGAGAGTTGGGCATCATCAACCGTTTGTTCATAAAGAAAATCGACTAAAGTTTGCATCGCCGCTAACCAGCGTTGTTGAAAGCCGTCATAATCACCGGCAGAAATCCGTGCTTTTAAGTAAGGGATTAACGCCGGATCCAAGGAAAAAAAAGCATGATTTTGATATTCGGCTAAACCAACTTGCACTAATGCCAGTGCAAATCGCTCTGCATTATCATCATCAAGCTCTAAGACTATCCTTAAAACTTCTGAATGAAAACCGCCCTGAAACACTGCCAGCGCTTTAACCCACTGACAATGTTGCTCGGACAAATGCCCTAGGGAGGATTCCAATCTGTCAGACAAGGACGATTCGATGTCGCTCGAATGAGCCTGATGCAATTCAGCTGAAATCGCCGCCAAATTTTCGGTGTTCACATTAAAGCCTTTCTGCGCAGCCAAAGGAGCCGCCAACTCTTGGGCATAAAAATTAAAATATTTGACAAAATCCCTTTCCTTTCTTGTTTAATACTGTTGATGGTTTCATTCCCGCAGTTACAATCCCATCATATTTCCCCGGTTTAAGCCGCCATTTTTATAATGTATTTTGTGTTTTCGCCTCAACTGGCACTGTATGGCCTGCTGTTTCAGCACTCCCCTTCTCTATCAAACCGAATAAAACAAGGGTATCGCTAAATCCTTCATCAATGCTGATCATTTCTGTATACTCCATGCGGTCAAGTTTTCGGCTTTTTAAAACAACTGGAAGTTCATAGTCATCAAACTTTGCATCTCACTTTTGAAACGTGCGCCAAGATCACTGATGCAGTTATTGATGCTGTTTCTGAAAGTATCGAAACGGTCATAATGCTTGCTATACAGAACCTGTTTTTTAACAAAACACCATAACCGCTCGATCAAATTCAGGTTGGGTAAATAGGGAGGCAAATACAGCAATTCAATAGTCCATTCCTTTGCCTTTTGGGCTTGACGCTGTTGGTCATCGTCCATTGCTTTGCCGGGAACGACACCGCAACGCCTGCATTTCATACCTATTTTTTTCAGAAACGCCCGGCAAGCAGAAGGCTTCAAACGGAAATCTGTTTCTTTATCGATCATCTCTATAGCTTGGTTGACGGTATGGGGCGCTTGTTTTTTAAAAAGTTTCTTTAGCTGCTCGGCATACGGATCCAATTGGCTTTTGGGGTTGGTGATAATTTTCCTCTAATAAGCCTTGCAAACCAGTTTCGTCGTATTTCTTCGTGCAATTAGTCACCGTGTCTTCGTCAATTCTTAAGAGCTCCGCAACTTCCTCGCGTCGATAACCATTTATTCTAAGGTAAACCACTAAGCATTTTTTTGGTACACGTGAATTCGTATTCAATGTTAGTTCAGGAAAAAGTTCGTCCAATTGCTTTTCAATCATTATTTCATGCTAGGGATCATGAGTTTGGGCATTTTTACAATATTTTAGGGCAATGGGAAACCAATATTTTGACCGCGCGGAGTATATTTGAAAATCCGCAGGCGTGATTTTGTCAAGTATACCAAACCCGGTTGGAATTTGAACGGGAATTCTATAAGAAACCCAGGGCAATCGCGCTTAAAAACACTTGAAAATAGAATTTAGATGAGGTAGTAAGTCTACCTGATTACGTATAAGTTTCAGCAACTTTAAACTCAAAGGGATAAGGAATCAAAGGAGACAGAGAAATGAGCAAAAATAAAGTGCAGTTTCAGACAGGCTATAGCTTGATTGAGTTATCTAAAACGGGGTTGTTAGCCTTAGCGCTTAAGCGACAAACCGGTGTCTCGTACAATACCGCCTGGAGTATGAAACACAAAATCATGCAGGTAATGAAAGAACGTGATGACAGCAAGCCTTTAAGCGGAATCATTCAATTGGATGATGTTTATTGGGGTGGCGAGCGTCGCGGCGGAAAAAGAGGCCGGGGCTCCGTCAACAAAGTTCCTTTTGTTGCAGCTGTGTCGCTGAATGAAGAAGGCCATCCCATTGCGATGAATATGAATGTGGTTAAAGGCTTTCGGCTGACAGAAATATCACGCTGGGCAAAGCAGCATTTACAACCCAACAGCACGGTTATTTCGGATGGCTTGCCTTGTTTTACGGCCGTAACAGAGGCCGGGTGTAGCCATATCAGCATTGTCACAGGCGGCGGGCCGCAAAGTGTTACCAAAGAGGAGTTTACCTGGATCAACACACTGATAGGTAATGTGAAGAATGCCATCACAGGCACTTATCATGCGATAAACCCCAAGCATTTACCTCGTTACCTGGCCGAACTCTGCTACCGCCATAACCGAAGGTTTCAGCTGGAAGACATGCTACCCCGCTTTGTTTATGTTGCTGTGAGAACGCCCCCTATGCGTAAGCGCTTATTTTTCCCATGTAGACAAGCTAAGCAGCTTGATTTAGATGCTCAATTATTGCCGTCAAATTCCAGGGCAGAAATTGATCCAATGCCTCGGGTTCATAGTGCCTGCCAAGTTTGGGAGTCTCAGTAAACAGGTATTTCAGGTAATCAAAAGGTTCCAGATTATTGGCAACTGCTGTTTGCACCAGGCTGTACAGTAGCGCACTGGCATCGGCTCCGCGCGGCGTTTGGTTAAATAACCAGTTTTTCCTTCCAATCACAAACGGCTTGATGCGTCGCTCTGCAGCATTATTATCAATCTGTAAGTTGCCATCTTCAAGATAGCGTACCAGCGTGTCCCATTGGTTGATGGTATAGCGAATCGCTTTGCCAAGCGCTAAATCTTTCGTGGTCTTGGCGACGTTGTCATCGCACCATTGCTTTAAGTCCGCCATCAAGGGTCTACCTTTTTCCTGGCGCAGACAATAACGCTGCTCTATGGTCAGGTCTTTAAGTTGCTTTTCCAGCGTGTAGAGCGCCCTGAATTTCCGCAGTGCCGTCTGTGCCATGCCAAATTTATTGTCGCGACTGGCTGCCGGCAGCGCCTTCAACGCTTCATCAAATTTTCGCCGCGCATGCGCCATGCAGCCAACCAGCAGGCAATTGTCCGATGCCAGGGTATGATACCCGGCAAAGCCATCGACTTGTAAATAGCCTGCAAAGCCCTGTAAAAAGGTGACCGCATGCTGGCCTGCACGGGTCGCCTGATAGTCATACAAAACTATTGGGCACGCCGTCTCATGGCCGCCGCTCTGGTACAGCCACATATAGGACTTGGTTTGCGTGTCTCGCCCATCCTGGATGACATTCAACGTGGTTTCATCGGCTTGAAGGAACTTTTGCCGGAGCAAGTGTTGATGCAGTCGAGCATAAAAGGGCGTGAGCAATTTAGCAGATTTTAACACCCAATTCGATAAGGTTGCCCGGGACAGATCAATGCTTAAGCGTTTGAAGATCATTTCCTGCCGGTACAGCGGCAAGCTATCCATGAATTTGGCAACAATGATATAAGCCAACAGGCTGGCGGAGGCAAAGCTGCGGGGGATCGGCTGGGCTGGTTTGGGGGCGGTCAGCAGACCATTTTCACAGGCACGGCAGCCATATTTAACCTGCACATGCTCAATGATTTTGATTTGTGCCGGAATGATTTCCAACTGCTCGGCTTTATCTTCGCCTGCTTCATGCAGGGCATGACCACAGGCACAGACACGTTCGGCCTCCGGCAATTCATAACGCACCACTTCACGCGGGATATGTTTGGATAACGGTTTGCGGCCTGGCTTTTTACGCTGATAGGTGATCGTTTCTTCGAGTTCGCCCTCATTCTGCGCTAAAGCGTCAAGAATCGATTTGGCTTCATTAAACAACTCCATTTGCTCAGGATGCTTCTCACTGGACGCGCCGAAACGCCGGTGTTGAAAAAGACGGAACCGCTCTTCATACCAGTTCAGTTTTTCCTGTAATTGCGCAACGGTAAACTGATAATCCTGCACCATTTTATGCAGTGCATCGATATCATTGGGCAGGAGTTCCGGAAGCGGTTTCATGGCAGGCATTATACCATTAACACCAGGTTAATCGAGGTAGAACAGCCAGTTACCCGACTGCCCCCTCACAGATCCCTGCGTGCGGAATTACCGCACAAGGCTCTTCAAAACTGCTCACTTGCACACGGTACAGATTAAGCCCTCAGAAAGCATGACAGATTCGCGGTTTGACGATTCCAAAGTGTTTTACCAGTTCTTTAAACCCTTCCCAATTGTAGCTCTTGCGCTGTGAGCGCCGATTCAGCCATTTGAAAAGAGCTTGCGTAACACGATAAACAAAGCAGCCTAAACTCTTGTAGTTACCTATGATTCCGTAGTAATTATAATATCCACGTAATTTCCTGTTTAACATTGCAAACAGAATGTTCTTGGGTAACAGACTCGATTTCTTAAGCCACACTTTAAAATTTGCCAATGATGCGTACAATTTCTCTCGTGAAGTACGCCGCTTTATAATCGGAATACGTGACCGATTCTTAATATGACGATTTACTCCCCAGCGAAACTCAAACCCTAGAAAATCAAAACTCGATCCATTTCTTATCTTGCAGCGACTGAAAACCAACAGATGGGTTTTATTTTCCGCTACTTCCAAGTTAAATTTATTGAGTCTTTTCTCTAAGGCTTCGTAGAAACGTTGCGCATCATTTTCATATTCAAAAGCACAAACAAAATCATCCGCATAACGACAGAGATAAACCTGTCCTCGGCAATGCGTTTGTACTGTTTCATAAAACCAAACATCCAGCACCGTGTGAAGATAAATATTAGCCAAAATTGGCGATACCACTCCACCTTGCGGCGTACCCGTTAGCGGGCAAATGACCTGCCCTTTATCAAGTATGCCTGCCTTCAGCCATTTCCAAATCAGATTCAAGAAGGCTTTGTCATCTATTCGCTTTCCCAACATTTCCATCAATAGATCATGGTCTATATTGTTGAAAAAGCCTTTAATATCAGCCTCAACAAGGTAGTGATACCGTCCAAACATGAGCGCCTGTGACAAATCCTTGACCGCTTTAAGCGCACCTGTATTGGGCCGATAACCATAACTACAGCCTAGAAAATCCTGCTCGTAGATTGCCTCTAAAATCTTAGCTACTGCTAATTGCAACAGCTTATCTGCTAGTGCAGGTATTCCTAGAGGGCGTAACTTCCCGCCCAGCTTCGGAATATACTTTCTAAGCACCAACTTAGTCCGATACGTCTTTCCTTTGATTTGCTCAACCAACTGTTCAATATTGCCGATGAGATGCTCTTCGTACATCCGAGCATCGATGCGATCTACACCCGCACTTGCTTTCTTGTTGACAAACCCCCAACACCAAAACAAGAATCCAACCGTTAGTAAGCCAAACAAATTCCGAAATCGGTAAGTCTTATCTTGTACCGCTTTATTGGCTATTCCCCGCAGTGAGGTTTGCTCCATTTATCCAATCCGTCATGTTCGGTAAGAGTTGCCTTTGCGGGCTACACAGTTTTGTACATCCCTTCCCCAATGTACGCGGCTTTCCCGCGCTCAGAGTACTATGAATGTATCTGACTCCCTTCCAGTCTTCAGCCACCCTTCTTTTAGTTGGGTAGGCTTACCTGCATAAACAAGATTCAGGTTTAGTCAACTTATCTTGTTACCAGGAACCAAGAGGGTCTCACAAGTTCTCATCATTTCTCTCTATACATGTCACGCTCTCTGACACCGACAAACCCTCCAGAATCTCACCAAAATGATTCCTTAGTATTGGCTTCCATCATAACTAAAATGTCGCCGTTTGTTTTATAAACTAACGATGCTGAAATAGCTTCAGGGACGTGCAAGCCCCCTGTGACCTATACGGTTCTCTGTGTACGCTTCACCTATTTTGTTCGCATTAGTGTAGCCATATAGCCACATCAATACTCCGCCAAAGGTGCAACACTCGATACTGGTGGCTGGTTAGGCCTTTGAACTCATTCCCTTGAGTTCCAGACAAGGACTTTCACCTTGCAAGAAATGACAAGCTTAGCTTGTCGCACACTCATTGTTTTATTGCTAATTATCAGGTAATATTCGGGCTAAAAATGATGCCAAAATCAGTTTTTTGCAAGCCATAAACAGGCTTATGCGCCTGCGCTTGCTGGCAGGACTAACCTTCCAGCAACCACTGCAACTCACGCACGCTTAATGATACCGACTGTTGATTCAACCCGCCGGGCCACTGGAATCTTCCCTTATCCAGACGGCGATAATACAGCCAGAAGCCATTACATTCCCAGTACAGGATTTTCAACTTATCGCGGGCGCGATTCAGGGCGAGCGCATATAAACAATAAGTTAGGAAAATATCACGAGAAACAACATTAAAAGGCTCTCGTGATACCCGATTTAACAACCCATTTCTCTTCGCTACCCGATCACCGAATTGAAAGAAACAAATGCCATGCCTTAATCGACATTATTGTTCTCGCTATTTGTGCCGTAGCCAGTGGTTCTGATGGCTGGGAAGCCATTGAGGATTTTGGCAAAGAACAGCTGGCGTGGTTACGCCAGTATATCCCATTGGCTAATGGCGTTCCTTCGCATGATTGCATTGCCTATGTGCTATGCCGGTTATCGCCGCAGAAATTCCGGGACTGTTTTATGAATTGGGCGCAGGCGGTGACCGGGCATACCGGAGGCGAAATCATCGCTGTAGACGGCAAGACCGCAAAAGGTTCGCGCGATCGCAAAAACCAGCGAAATCCATTACACATGGTTAGCGCCTGGGCGTGTGAGAATAGGCTGGCGCTAGGTCAAGAAGCCACTGATGAGAAATCCAATGAAATCACCGCCATCCCGAAACTCCTAGAACTCTTAGCGTTGAAAGGCTGCATCGTGACTCTTGACGCCATGGGCTGCCAACGCGCCATTGCCGAACAGATCATCGATCAGGGTGGCGATTATGTGCTTGGCTTGAAAGGCAATCAGGGCAACTTGCATGAAGCTGTTGAGGACTTTTTTACCACCGCGCACGCTCATCATTTTACAGGCGTCGCTCACGCCTTTACGGAAGAAGCGGATAAAAATCATGGCCGACTTGAGGTCAGACGCTACTGGATTACTGATGACCTGCGCACCTTACCCGACCCGCAAAATTGGAAGGGCCTTCGAAGTATCGGCATGGCGGAACGGGAATGCCGACAAGGCGGCACGCAAACGCTTGAACGCCGTTACTTCATTAACTCGATTGCTGCTGAGGCAAAGACGTTTGCGCAAGCTGTGCCGGGACACTGGGAGTTCTTCACTAAGCCTTGCCAAAAAACGTCGTAAAGCGGCTTGGAATGATGAATATCGCGCTAAGGTAATATTTTCTTAAGCATTTATATGCGCTCGCCCTGCCACCTGTTTTAGCTTAGGTGCGCATCAAACAGTTCTATGGTACGTCAGAAAATGCCGTCAAATCGCAAATCCAGATCGCCGTCTCGGTTTATGTGCTGGTAGCCCATAAAAAACAACTCAATTTGAACGCTTCACTGTACACTTTGTTACAGATTTTATCGGTCACTGTTTTCGAGAAAATCCCCATACAACAAGCCTTGCAAGACATCGAATACAAACCCGAATAGGCACATGCACATAACCAATTGAATTCATTCGATTCTTAACCAAACACTAATGGTTGCACTTATGAGTTGAATGAAAAAACTCCTGAATTTTTTAAAAATATCTTAAGTAGATCTAGTTTAATTTTATTCTTACTATATAATGGCCGGGTTACCAAAGTTGACAATGCCTCGGTGGCGAAATTGGTAGACGCAAGGGACTTAAAATCCCTCGACTTAACGGTCGTGCCGGTTCGACTCCGGCCCGAGGCACCATAAAATTCAATGACTTATGCAATCTGCAATGCTTTTTTATGCTTGATAGAAATACCCCAATTTTGTCCCATCTCTAAAAAAACACCGCAACACTTGCCTGAATTTCAGGCATAAAAAGCCGGTGTTACCCGACCCCAATTGTTATATTATCAAACTAGCCAATGAAAGCGCGTTTTTCGCCGCTTCATCTCAGGTATTTATAGGCAGTTTCCCTGCACCAATATGTAGTGACCATCACACTTGCCGTTGGATAGTTGTTCATGTTGTTCACTTTTTATTTATTCGGTTTTGTTTTCATTTTATAACCTAAAAAGACCAAGCCTAAACCCAAACCCACGATCCAAAAAGTAGGAGGTACTGCATCAGTTTCCGAAGTGATTTGAGATGTCTGTGGAAATTTAGATAGTGTTGTCAGATTGATTTCATCACTGCTTAGATCAAGCGCATAATTTGAGGTGGTACGAATTGAACCAAACGAAACATCGCTGGGCTCCACCCTAGCAGCATTTGCACCACCTACAGATAGTAGATATATCAATAATAAAATGGATAATTTGTTCATGTGTTTTCCTAAATGTGTTTTTTGCTTATCAAGCAATTGATTTAAACCAATTCAAACCTCGATAAAAACTTTCAATGTATGTAAGATTACCCAGGAGGTTGCCCAAGAACTAACATGTGTCTCAGCGGCTATTAATAAGTAGTGCTTTTTTATATTCTCACGGCACTACATACAGCAGGCGAATTAGTTAGACGTTAGTTCTAGCACAACCTCCCAGAAACAGAATATCCACTAAATGCAAGTCGATATTGCAAATTGTGTTAAGAAAGGCCGATGAATGTATACGAGTAGCCGGTTACACTGATCAATCCTTCGTTTATCCATATTATGTCAATACCAGAAATTATAAATATGCCTTGCATCTAGTTAAGGATTTCTGACAATCGTTTAGCCTGAAAGTAAATACAACATCCTTCTGTGCAGAATTTTTCATAGACTAAATTTACTTTTGCCAGAATGTTTGCAACTAAAGTTTCGGAGTTCATTTTTGGCAATTAGCCTATTATAGGTTGTTGTTTTATATAAAAATTACCTGCTGTTAAAATAATAAAGTTGATTAGTTGCTTTCTAAATTCGACTATAAAAACAGGAGGTTAGCCAGACGCAGCACATGATTTCGGATTTACATAAATCAATGACTTAGCAATCAATATTTTCGAATCAAGATAAGCAATTTTTTCAAGTAAAAAAACATTTATTCTATAATAACAATGGTTTGCAGTAAAATATTAACTCCGAAACTTTAGTTTGTAAGTTTACTTCATTAACTCTTAATTAAAATATCACCAATAACCACATGATTAATAGTATTTGAAAGTGTAGTATAAAAATAAAATATTACAGTTCCAATCACCTTTAGTGAGTAGGACCGAGTGATTATTGTCGATCAATCGCTAAAACATATTCCCGATTACGTAGAACACTCGACCGTAAAGGTATTATAAGGCCAGTTTCAAAAGCCGGATTTTTTGCCTTTGAGGATCACTGACACGCCACGAAAGAAGAGAGAATACATGGAGTTATTTGATTGTCGGCTTGAGCCTTCTTAGCGCCACAAGCCTGTATAAACAGGTAATTTGATTAATGTAAAAATGTGCGTTAAATTGCAATTTTTCTTCGGAATACCTTGTCAAGCATTATTTTAACTTTTTTAAAGGGATTATGCTGAGTAGTTACTAATTTATTAACTATTTCCTCTTAAACAAACTACTGTAAAATGGCTTAGCTATTTTTTAGCTTTGGAAAAAACACACATTTATTTCGGCGATTTTATCCTTCGGCAAGACTTTACTGAACATAGCCAAAGAACCCGGCATAAAAGTCATCGGCGTTTCAATCTCAATAGCTGTTTTATTCAAATTACCAAGGGCTGTAGATTGTCGCGCTATGAGTAAATCTTTCAGCTTGCAACAAAGATACTTTTAGCTGTGCCAGATTATAAAAAATTAATACGAAAAAATTGAAAAGCCGGCAAATCCTTTACTATTATTGTAATTTTATTTCCTTCAACTTGTGCCATAAAGATCAAATGGCTTTACATGAATGGCAGGCGCGGCCAGTATAAAATATCGGCAGATGGCGGCAAACGCTTGTTATAAAAAAACGCTGCCCTAAAACTTAATCCAGCGATGAGTTCACAGAGATTGACCGCCGGAATATAAGCTTTGCATAACCGATCAAGACAAACTACTGTAAATAAATAGCTTAAAAATTCCGGTTTTAGACATGGGGTACGCTATAAAGTCATGCTTCAATTGATGACGACTAGAACATGAAAGGGAGCAGCAAAATGGCTAATAGAAATTGCCGACGCTTTAAGAAGTCGATTATAAATAAACTGAATAGTTTATGCATGAAAAGGGAGTCTATTATCAGGGCAATCGCACTTAAAAACACTTGAAAATAGAATTTAGATGAGGTAATAAGTCTATCATTTTGATTCTAAATGATTGCAAAACCTACGCCATCTATAATTCATCACTTTTCGAGTATTAAAGACCCGAGGGTAAACAGACAAAAGAAGCATCAGTTGCAAGATATTTTCTTTATCAGCATCTGCGCTGTGATTTGTGGAGCTGATAACTGGGTTGCTATTGAAGAATTTGGACGTGCAAAAGAGGAGTGGTTTACTGAAGTGCTTGGTTTAAAGCATGGCATACCCTCGCACGACACCTTTGGTGAAGTTTATGCCGCTATTGATACCGAACACTTTAGCAGCTGTTTTTCTCGCTGGATTGCTGACCTAGCCAAGCTAACCGAAGGCGAAGTGATTGCGATCGATGGCAAGTGCTTAAGGCGCAGCATAGACAAGGCTTCAAAAAAAGCCGCTATCTACATGGTCAGTGCCTGGGCGCAACAGAATAACCTGGTTTTAGGCCAAGTTAAAGTTGACGATAAATCGAATGAAATCACGGCTATTCCCAAGTTACTGTCACGGCTGGATATAGCGGGAGCAGTGATTACTATCGATGCGATGGGTTGCCAAAAGAAAATAGCCGAACAGATTAAACGACAAGGCGGCGATTATGTGTTTAGCCTGAAAGGCAATCAGGGTAATCTGCATGACGATGTTAAAACATTTTTTACTTCGTCTTTATCCCAGCTGGTTACCGCTGTTAGCTATGAAGGTGAGCATGGCCGAATCGAAACACGTTCGATTCGAGCAACCGCCGATATAGCCTGGTTACAAGAGCGGCATAATTGGGACAGTCTGCAAAGCATTATCGCCGTCACTGCCAAAAGAGAAATCGGCGACAAAGTTACTGAGGAAACACGCTATTTTATCAGCAGCCTTAATGCGAATGATCCAAAGCGATTAGAGCGTGTGGTGCGAGCGCATTGGGCAATTGAAAACAATCTTCATTGGGTTCTTGATATTGCCTTTGATGAAGATAGCAATCGAGCTCGCAAGGGGCATAGCGCTGCGAACCTGGCGGTGATACGGCATATCGCTCTGAATCTGATCAAGACTGAAAAAACAGCTAAGGTCGGCGTCAAGATCAAACGATTAAAGGCCGGATGGGACAACGATTATTTACTTCGTGTCATGGGGATAATTTAAGCGCGATTGCCCTGAGTCTATTATACTTTTGCCAAAGGATATAAGGCCGTCTTGCTACTCAATATCAGAAGTATGGGCGCATTAATAATCAATTTTATATGGGTACATCATGAGCTGGTTTAATCGGAAACAGAATGCTGTTCTTGGTATTGATATCAGCTCAGCAGCTGTAAAGCTACTGGAATTAAGTAAATCAGGAAACAATTTCAGAGTCGAAAGCTTTGCTGTAATACCTTTGCGTCAAGATCCGCTTTTTGATAAAAATATTACGAATACTGATGTGATAGCCGAAGCAATTAAAATTGCTTTAAAACAATCCAAAACAAAACTTAAGCGGGCAACGGTTGCGGTTTCAGGATCTGCCGTTATAACAAAGATTATTACCATGCCTGGCTCATTGACTGATATTGAGATGGAAGAGCAGATCATGATGGAAGCAGATCAATATGTGCCATATTCGCTTGATGAAGTTAATTTCGATTTTGAAGTACAAGGCGTAAATGAAAAAAACCCTGAACTGGTTGATGTTCTGCTCGTGGCCTCCAGAAGAGAAAATGTTGATGACCGGGTTGAGGTTTTATTAAAAGCAGGATTAAAAGCCAGCATTGTCGACGTCGAAACATTTGCCATGGAAAATGCTTTTTCACTGCTGTCCGGCAATTTTGTAAGTTCTACAGAGCCGCAAACTGTTGCTATAGCAGACATAGGTTCAACAATCGCAGTGTTAACTGTATTGCGTGATGGTAGGGTCGTGTATACGCGAGAACAAAAGTTTGGCGGCAAGCAACTAACAGAAGAAATTCAGCGTCGATACGGACTTTCCTACGAAGAAGCTGGCAGTGCAAAAAGACATGGCGGATTGCCAGACAACTTTACCGTAGATGTTCTTGACCCGTTTAAAAAAGCAATGGTTCAGCAAATTCAAAGATCAATGCAGTTTTTTGTACCATTAAATGCGAGTAGAGGAATTAATAGCATTGTTTTGGCTGGTGGTTGCGCATCAATAGCCGGCATTGACAAGTTGGTTGAAACAACCTTGGGAATGCCCGCGCATATCGCCAACCCTTTCAAAAGTATGACCCAGTCTCCTAAAGTAAATCTTGAGGATTTAAGAAACGATGCGCCTGCCATGATGATTGCTTGCGGATTGGCGCTGAGGAGTTTTGATTAATGACGAAAATTAATTTGCTACCTTGGCGCGCAGAGTTAGTAAAGCAAAAACAGAAAGATTTTTTTAACAACATAATTTTATCGGTCCTGGTTAGTTTTATTATTCTTGCCTTGCTTCACACCTATATCAATGGACTTGAAGCCTATCAGGATCAAAGAAACCAGCTGCTTCTAAATGAAATTGCAGTGTTGGATAAAAAAATCATGGAAATTAAGAGTATTGAAGAAAAAAAAAGAAAATTGCTGGCTAAAATCGACCTTATTCAAAAGCTACAGGAAAGCCGCCCGGAAATTGTGCACTTATTTGATGAAATCCCCAAGACCGCTCCTGAGGGTGTATTTCTTACAAAATTCACCCAAACCGGGTCAGAATTGATATTTGAAGGTAAATCACAATCAAATGCCCGTGTTTCCGCATTTATGAGAGCAATAGAGGCTTCTCCTTGGTTGCAAACACCTGGACTTACCGTGATTCGGTCACCTGACAAGCAGTCTTCTGATAAAACAGATAACCAGCAATTAAGTGATTTCTCGTTACACGCCCTACAAGAAAAACCAGACCTCAAAGCAGGGAATGGAGGTGCTCATGAACCTGTCGGAAATTAATTGGGATATTAATGCCGCGGGAACATGGCCGGAACAGGTTAAAGCCGCTATTGCGGTAATTTTTGGCGTTGTTGTATTGGGTGCTGGCGTTTATTTTGATACGCTTGATCAGTTAGACATGCTTAATAATGCTGAGCAAAGAGAGCCGGCATTAAAAAGCGAATTTGAAGTAAAGCAAAAAAAAGCCATAAACCTTCAGGATTATCAAGAGCAATTAACGCGAATTGAAACATCACTGGCTGAAATGATCAAGCAAATGCCTACAGAAGAAGAGCTCGCAAGTCTACTTGTTGATATCTCGCAGACAGGGCTGGCGAGCGGTTTGCAATTCCGGCTATTTAAACCAGACGCCCCGGCTCTTAAAGACTTTTACTCGGAGTTGCCTATTAATATCCAGGTCATAGGAAGATATGAGGAACTCGGTTTGTTTGTGAGTGGCTTAGCCTCCTTACCCAGGATCGTTACACTTCACGATGTCAATATTATTCCTGAAGGAAAGGATGGAGCATTACTAATGAATGCAATGGTAAAGACTTATTACGAAGGACCAGTTTCTTCCGTGGGCGCAAACGCCAAGAAGAAAAGAGTGGTAAAGTAGTGACGTACCCTAAATCACTTTTTTTAAGTCGAAATCGAAGTTATTTACTAATCGTTTGCGTCGTTTTTGTAACTTGTTTTGCAGGCTGCGGTAATGACGATTTTTCTGATCTGAATCAGTATATCGCCAAGGTTAAGGCAGAACCCAAGAGAAAAATACAACCATTACCCGAAATTTCAGTCGTTAAACCCTTTATATTTAACCCAAAAGATCTACGTGATCCTTTTAAACCTCTTGAACAACCTGAACAATTCGACGCAGCGCCGGAATTTTCAACTGGTGACGGACTAAAGCCCGATACAAGCCGCCGCAAAGAAGAGCTGGAGATGTTTCCTTTGGAGACCTTGCAAATGGTCGGTACAGTAACCATGAAGTCAAAATTGTGGGGCCTAGTAAAAGCGGATGACGGAACGATTTATCGCGTTCAGATTGGCAACTACATGGGTAAAAATTACGGGAAAATTATACGCATAAGCGCTGATAAAATTGAATTATCGGAAATAGTGCCTGATAAACCAGGCAAATGGCGCAAACAACAAACGTCATTGGGTTTAACCGAGTGATTTTGGAGATAAAAATGAATACTAAACAGGCGATATTATGTTGAAGCAAATCGGATGCCTTTCGTCAATTTATATGGTCCTGGGCTTATTTTTATTCCAAATTTCTAGTGTTAGAGCCAATGACTTGTCTATTACGGGAGTAAACGTTGCCGCGCTTGCGGGTGACAGATTACAAATACAGCTGGAAATGAACGGCGCCGCTGTTGAACCTAACGTATTTCATACTGATAATCCCGCCCGTATCGCACTTGATTTTTCAGGGGTTAAAAATGAGCTACATAATAAAATGATTCCAGTAAATCAAGGGGCGGTACGTAGTATTTATGTTGCGGAAGCAGCTAATAGAGTGCGCGTGGTAGTGAATCTAATCGAATCATCGCCGTTTGAAACCAAAGTCGTTGGCGATAAAGTGCTGCTTACTTTAACCCGTGCAAAAATCAACGCGCCAGCCAAATTGAATTCCACTATTGATAAACCCGGAATGCCTGTTGCCGCAAAAACTGCAAATTCAGTAGTGGCTGCATTAATACCCGAGCAGATTGTCAGCGGATTTGATTTTAAACGCGGCGATAAGGGCGAAGGACGCATACTTATCTCTCTGACCAATCCCAACACCGTCGTTGACTCCAAACAGGAAGGCGGAAAAGTTGTCATTAACCTGCTAAATACCCGTCTGCCCGAAAATATGGCGAAAAGACTCGATGTGTCTGAGTTTGCAACCCCGATAAAGTTTATTGATACGATATCATCAAATCAGGAAACCACGATTACCGTGACAACGCGAAATGATCTTTATGATTATTCCCTGTTTCAATCCGAAGGCTTGTTGACTATTGAATTTCGGCCTTTAAGCAACGAAGAAAAAGAAGTGTTGGACAAAACCAGGGAAAAATATACCGGCGCCAGATTGTCTTTGAACTTTCAGGATATCGAAATACGTAGCGTGATAGCAATTCTCGCCGAATTTACCGGCCAGAATATAGTTGCCGGTGATGATGTAACGGGCACAATTACATTAAAACTGGATGATGTGCCTTGGGACGAAGCACTGGATTTTATCATGATGACGCAAGGACTGGGCAAGTATGAAACCGGTAATGTGACGTTGATTTCACCACTGGATAAAATAAAAGATTATAAGAAAAAACAACAGGAAACCGAGGCCGTCGTTGAGGAACTGGATCCATTGGTAACTGAGTATATCAGAATCAATTACGCCAAAGCCGATGACTTCAGAAACTTGTTGTATGGCGGCAGTACCCGAACTTTTGGCAGTTGTGGCGTGGGCCGTCTATCAGGAACCTCCTCGGCTGGCGGCGGGGTATCCGGTTCCGGGATGAGTACAGGCATGAATACCGGTATGAATACCGGCATGAATTCAGGTTATGGTTCTAGTCAAAATCAAAACCAAGCTGCCGGAATGAATACTTCAGCGAACAAGAACGGCCAATTTAATCTCCTTTCTCCTCGTGGGTCAGTAGTGGTCGATGCGCGAACGAATACCTTGATTATTCGCGAAACGACAAAGCAATTGGAAGAGATCAAGAAATTGATTCATAAACTCGATATTCCGGTCCGTCAGGTAATGATTGAGTCAAGAGTGGTTATTGCCAACAATAACTTTGCAAAAACGTTGGGGGTCAGGTTTGGCGTGGCAGGGAGTAGCATTAATTTTAATAACCCGGCCGATACTTCAACCGGAGTAAACAATCCCATCAATGGAACTGCTGTTGTAGATAATGCGCTGGTAAGTCTTGCCACTGCTAACCCCTATGGAGCACTAGGCATGACGCTGGCAAGAGGCGCTGATTATGTGCTTAACCTTGAATTAACCGCGCTGCAGGACCAAGGACTTGGTGAACTTGTTTCCAATCCAAGAGTGATGACATCTGATCGTTGTCAGGCATCAATTAAACAGGGGTTTCAAGTGCCCTACCAATCAGGCGCATCCGCCACTACGCCGTCGAACATTCAGTTTGTAGAGGCAGTGCTGCAACTGGACGTGCTGCCGCAAATAACACCCAGCGGGACGGTGCTTATGGATTTAAGGATCACTAAGGATGAACCAGGGACGCCTCTAATTCCTGGCGGGCAGCCTCCTATTAACACCAGGCAAATTTATACTAATGTCCTTGTAAAGGATGGCGAGACTGTTGTTCTGGGCGGGGTCTTTGATGGAACTTTACAAAATACCACCAATTCAGTGCCTTTCCTGGCCGATATACCGGGCATAGGATTCCTGTTTAAGCGGACAGTCAATCAGAATAATAAAAATGAATTGCTGATTTTTGTAACGCCGAAAATCATGACGGAAAATGCAGTACGCAATTGATTGTTTCCACCGCGGATAAAAAGGGGCATAATCCCTTCCCCTTTTATTAAGTTTTAATCTTATAATGTGCCGCAGAACTGTAAAAGCCAGCTTAAAGTCAATCAATGGCATGTGGTTTACATAAAGTAAACTTCTCTAATTGCCAGTTCAAATAAACCACGGTTTATTTGAACTATAAGACGCTTTGTGCCGCATAATAGTTTTAATCATGTCTCCGACTACACCCATCGGGCGATAATCTTCCGGCGGAAAGTGCGCTTAGCAAATTGAATTCGCTATGAACTAAAAACTATTTATTACGATAGCCCTATAAAAGACTATCAAATTTTAATGCCTCCATTAAAAGGGAGATTTTAAACCAGCACGGTATTTTGATGACAAGATCAGAAAATATATATTTAGTTGGCCTCATGGGTGCCGGAAAAACGACAATTGGCCGCCAGTTGGCAAAATCGCTGACTGTACCTTTTTATGACAGTGACAAGGCGATTGAAGAAAGTACAGGCGTGGACATTCCAACCATTTTTGAATTTGAAGGGGAAGAAGGATTCAGGGACCGCGAACAGAAAATGATTAAGCAATTAACCCAATTGAAAGGCATTGTCCTGGCTACAGGCGGCGGCGCGATTTTACGTGAAGAAAACCGCCGGTTATTAAAAGAAAATGGCTTTATTGTCTATTTGCAATGCTCAGTAGAAAGAATATTGGAGCGGACGCGAAGAGATACGCAACGTCCCTTGTTGAAATCTGAAAATCCCAAGGAACGCATAGAAACCTTATTTGCAGAGCGCGAGCATCTTTATCTATCATGCGCGGACTTCAGCATTGATACCGGTGTTATGCAAAGCAAAGCCGTAGTCAGCCATATCCTGGAAGAATATAGATCCGCTAATCGTTAAAGCAGATGAAAAAATTATTAGTAGAGTTAGGTGATCGCAGTTACCCTATTTATATAGGCGCTGGTTTATTAAACCAGCCTGAGCTATTGTCACAGCATATCAAGGCTAGGCAGGTCGTTATTGTTAGCAATGCAACGATCGCCCCTTTGTATTTGGATAAAATTCTAAAGAACTTGCTTAAGTTTGATGTTGAAACCGTAATATTGCCGGATGGCGAGCAATTCAAGACCTTAGAGTATGTTACGCGCATTTTTGACAAATTGCTGGCTTGTAAATTTAGCCGCAATGCCACTTTAATCGCTTTGGGAGGCGGCGTTATTGGCGATATGGGCGGCTTTGCCGCCGCCTGCTATCAGCGCGGCATCGCTTTTCTACAAATACCCACAACCTTATTGGCGCAAGTTGATTCTTCGGTTGGCGGAAAAACCGGCGTGAACCATCCCTTGGGTAAAAACATGATCGGCGCTTTTTATCAGCCCCAATGTGTCATAGCCGATGCCGATGTTCTGGATACATTGGATGACCGGCAGTTATCCGCTGGATTGGCCGAAGTTATTAAATATGGCCTAATTAGGGATATCGGATTCTTTGAGTGGCTGGAAAATAATATCAACAAATTATTGGCCAGGGACAAAAACGCCCTGGCTTATGCCATTGAGCAGTCATGCCTTAATAAAGCCGATGTCGTCGCTGAAGACGAAACCGAAACCGGCGTTAGGGCGACATTAAATTTAGGCCATACCTTTGGTCATGCGATTGAAACAGGTACGGGTTACGGGACTTATCTGCACGGCGAAGCAGTGGCTATAGGAACATGCCAGGCAGCGGATCTTTCCAGAAGAAAAGGCTGGTTAAATGATGCCGATGTGGAAAGAATTATCACGCTATTTAAAAGATGCAACTTACCGGCCTATCCGCCTGAAGAAATAGACTCGGATCGATTTTTAGAATTGATGTCTGTTGACAAGAAGAATGTGAACGGTCAAATCAGGCTTATTCTGTTAACAAAAATAGGTGCCGCTACATTGCCAATCGATGTTGACTTAAATTCATTGAAACAGACGCTTAATACTTATGGCAGGTAATGATGCCTTTACGTATCATGTAAAGAAACAGTTCATTGATCAAAAGAACAGAGCTGTTCATTCTTTGATAACAGAGGAACGCATACGCAAGCTGGAATTAATAACTCACCTGATTTCCAACTCAAAGAAAGCGATAGTCGTTTGCGGACCTGAAGGTGTAGGAAAATCAACTATGTTAAAGGTTTTGCAGGAGCGCAAGATCGATTCATGGCTTTGTTGTCCTGTGCAAGGCAACGCCGAGTTAAGTTTCGAAACGATTCAGGAACAGTTCGTCGAATTTTTTAAGCCAATCAAGCAGTTCCCACAGAATCGGGTTCCTTCAGGAGCTAATAACCGGCTTGAAAACCAACTCAGAAAAATAGTTTTATTGATTGATGAGACGGGAGATTTAGCTCCAGGCCTGATAAATAAAATCATTGAATATGCAGCGAGATATCCTGTTTTACGAGTGATTTTTGTTTTAACTCATAATGAATTGATTGTAAAAAACAGCTCGGATAATGCGCTTGATGATTGTCACTTAATTGAAATCCCGCCCTTCTCAGAAAAACAATGCGGTGAATTTTTACAGTATTTAGCTGCAAATCCGCAATCGCAAGTAGTCGTTAATGAAATCAGTGACGACTTGATAGCATCTCTTTATCGCGATACGCAAGGCATTCCAGGCCGGATTATCGCGGAATTACCCGTTTTGGAAGAAACTGGAAAAAGTAACAATTTATTGCAAAGTGAGAATTCACTAGGGATTCTTATTGCCGCCGTTGCCGGATTAGTCGTTCTGGCGCTTGGCGTTCAGTGGTTTAGCGGCTCGAAATATAATATTAAACCCACGCCAACACCCGCTCCGGATATAACAAAGTCAGTCAGCATCGACAGCGGCGAGAAAAAATAGCGCTATTAAATAACTTTTGGAGAAGAGAAGCCGTCCAGGCAGCCGTTTTTCAACATAAGAAATTTTTAAACCTTCATAACCAAGCATAATGACAGCATTAAAAAACGACACCTTTATCAGGGCCCTTTTAAAACAACCTGTTGATCGCACGCCTGTATGGATGATGCGTCAGGCCGGCAGATATTTACCGGAATACAGAAAAATCAGGGAACAAGCCGGAAGTTTTTTAAATCTGTGCACGAATCCTGAATTAGCCTGCGAGGTAACTCTGCAACCGCTGCGGCGCTTTGATTTTGATGCAGCCATTCTGTTTTCGGACATATTGACTATTCCCGATGCCATGGGCCTGGGCCTTTATTTTACCGAAGGCGAAGGACCTAAATTTAAATATCCTGTGAAAACAGAAGCCGATGTTAAAAAGCTGCCAATTCCAGACCCGGCTGCCGATTTGCGTTATGTCATTGATGCGGTCCGGTTAATCAGAAAAAATCTACAGGGCAGCGTGCCGTTAATCGGCTTTTCAGGAAGCCCCTGGACCTTGGCGACTTATATGGTTGAGGGCGGCAGCAGCAAAAGTTTTCAGAAAGTTAAAGGCTTAATGTATGAACAACCCGCATTATTACATATCATGCTGGATAAACTGGCGCAATCAGTAGCCTCTTACTTAAATGCCCAGATTGAAGCAGGCGCACAAGCAGTCATGTTATTTGATACCTGGGGAGGCATGTTAACATCCGAAGATTATATCGAGTTTTCATTATATTACGCCAAACAAGTCAGAGCATTGCTTAAAACCGATGCCGCAGGTCAGCAAGTTCCAAGCATTTTATTTACCAAAGGCGGCGGGCTTTGGTTGGAAGCCATGACCGACGCTGGTTATGATGCGCTGGGTTTGGATTGGCAGACAGATATACAAAAAGCGCGCGCCAGAGTCGGCGATCAAGTAGCCTTGCAGGGTAACATGGATCCCGTCGCTCTTTATGCGCAACCGGAAATAATCGTCGACAAAGTCAAATCCATTTTGCATAAATACGGAGCGGGTTCCGGGCATGTATTCAATCTGGGGCATGGTATTTTGCCGGACATTAATCCCGATCATGTCAAAGCCATGGTCGATGCCGTGCATGAATACAGCCCGGCCTATCACCAGTAGCCATACATATAGGATACAACAATGAAAGTTTTAAAAATTTTTCTGGCGATTGCTTTGTTCGTTTTCAATGCCGGTATAAAGGCCGAAACCATTGATGCAGGCAAACCAGCAGATATTGTTGTCTATAGAAGTCCGGCCTGTAATTGTTGCGAAAAATGGCTGGAACATTTGAAAACAAACAATTTTAATGTTAAAGACATCGTTAGCAATGATATCCAGGCAATAAAAAATAAACATGGCGTTCCACAAGCTATAGCCTCCTGTCACACGGCTCTGGTCAACGGTTATGTGATAGAAGGTCATGTCCCCGCCAATGACATCATGAAGCTTTTGAAAACGAAGCCAAAAATAACCGGGATCGCGGTTCCCGGCATGCCCAGCGGTACGCCGGGAATGGAAATGGGCGGCCAAAAAGACGCCTATAATGTTATGAGCTTCGACAAAGAAAATCATTATGAAGTTTTTAACAGCTACGAAGGAACGCAGTAATTCCAGCGTTTGGTATAATGTCGACTTTAATCGGAGGCGTTTGCAATACCTTGGGTAAATGCACTTCTACAGCACTTTCCCGGCATTAACCGGAATGGCTTTGATACGTGATAACAAGTTGCTAAACTACTTGGTTGTATTCAAATCGATGCCTAAATAAAGTTCATTTTTCTAATTGCCGATGTAGCTCAGTTGGTAGAGCAACTGATTCGTAATCAGTAGGTCACGGGTTCGACTCCCGTCATTGGCTCCATTATTGGTTTAAGTACGCGCACGCTCCAGCGCTGGCGGCAACCCGAAGAACTCCAGGCAGACGGACGGATGACTCGAGCCTTCACGCCCGCCAATAAGCTATCCTCGGCAGAACGCGCGCAGGTCATCGCCACCGCCAATTGCGAGGAGTTTAAACAGTTAACACCGCACCAGATTGTACCGCGCTTGGCTGAGCGAGGGGAATACCTCGCCTCGGAATCCACTTTTTATCGTATTCTAAAAGCTGAGAACCAACTGGCTCATCGCCATGCCAGTCAACCACCCCGGCAGGTTTCAAAACCCAAGGCCTTATCAGCAACAGCGCCCAATCAACTGTATAGCTGGGATATTACCTATCTGACGACCGCCGTCAAAGGTCAATTCTTCTATCTGTACCTTTTTATGGATATTTTTAGCCGGAAAATAGTCGGTTGGCAGGTCTACATGGAAGAAAACAGTGCCTATGCGGCCGACGTCATCCGCGATATTTGCCGACGTGAAGGCATTACCGAGGGACAAGTGATCTTACATTCTGACAATGGCAGTCCGATGAAAGGTGCCACTATGCTGGCAACCCTTCAGCAGCTCGGCGTCATGCCCTCCTTGAGCCGCCCGTCAGTCAGCAATGACAATCCCTATTCAGAAGCCTTGTTCAAAACCTTGAAATATCGCCCTGAATATCCTTTGCAACCCTTCTCTACGCTATCAGAAGCCAGAGCATGGGTGACGGATTTTGTGGCTTGGTACAACCTTGAGCATCGGCACAGTAGCATCCATTTTGTAACCCCAGCACGATGGAGTAAGGAAATCAGAAACTGGGAATGGCAAGCAGAGGTGTTCTTAAATCCCGATAAGCCGAGCGCTCAGCCGGCAAATTGTACGACCAATAGTATTCATTAATTTTCATCATAGACGACAAGTACTTTGACATTTTCCGATCAATACGCCAGTGAAACTGTCACTGGTGAATTGAGGGCCCTGGCCGGTATTGAAGATCTCCGGCGCACCATGGTTCTTGATGGCTTCTTCCAAACAATCCACACAGAATCCAGCATCCATAGTGTTCGACAATCGCCATGACAGTATCTTGCGGCTGTACCAGTCAATAATCGCAACCAGATACACAAATCCGTGCCGTAGTCGAATGTATACTTCACGCGGTCACGCCTGCGGATTTTTCAAAGAGCTGGAATCTTAGATTTAACCCATCTTCGTGAATTCTACTGATAATTTCTTGTTATTTCAATAAGTTAAAATTTTAATTTATCTCAAATGGCACTACATATTTTTTCTTATCAATAATCGTCTTACATTTACCTATCAGGTCAGGTTTGATACTTAAGGCTGCGTATAGTTGTTTTTGGCGTGTTTCGGCTTGGGTTGTTGTGCGCAGGTGAATGGTCTTATTATCCTCTGTCGGCAAGGTAATCGTGAGGCGTTGTTGGGTCGACATAATGTTGCGTATGCTGTCCCAGCTTAAATGGATACCCTGCTGCTTGAGTTGATAGCGCAGGGTATGCACCAGATGGTAGGCCATTAAAGTAATGAACAAGTGTCCGGTGACGCGTTCTTCTTTATGGTGGAAAACTGGACGTAAGCCGAGGTCGGTTTTCAAGCTTCTGAACGTGGCTTCGATCTCGGTCAGCATGATATAGGTTGACCACAATTGTTCTTCCGACCAGTCCGGAGTAGTGGTTCTCAGGCAGTAAACTCCGCAGTGCCGGTCTTTTTGTTCACTTTTGGGTTCACGCTGCCATTCAATACGGATGGCGTTGTTTTTCGCGTCATCAGCAATGACTTCAATGCGGTAGTCTTGCGCGACGCGGCTGTTTTTTTCGCGCAGCCGGCCAATGCGTTCGAGTATTTTCGCGTAGTTTTTGATCGTGCCTTTTTTGTCCAAACCGGCATGGAGCTTGTCGAGCCCCTCTTCCAGACGAACGTGGAAGCGGTTGCGGATGGCCTGTTCTTTTTTGGCTTTTTGATCGGAGTGGCAATAGAGCCGGGTTTCCCCGGTTTCTGCATCGAT
The DNA here is from genome assembly GCA_002862125.1 of Methylobacter sp. KS41. GTDB lineage: Bacteria > Pseudomonadota > Gammaproteobacteria > Methylococcales > Methylomonadaceae > Methylobacter_C. The sequence goes on from PHSP01000004.1 coordinate 250,166, forward strand.
TGTGCGGTAAACGCTGACTTTGCTCTGTCCGGTTTCCCTAACCAGTACGGCATTATCCTGGTCTCTGGGATCTTGTAGGTAGCGTTCCCGGCTGACCACCAGGTAAAGATAACCGCGCGCGCTTAACCAGGCGAGATTGTCAGCGCTGGCAATGCCGGCATCCATGATAATGACCGGTTTTTCTCCGGCTAATGGATTTTTCCCCTGCAGACCGTCCAGCATCAGCGCCAACGTGGCGGGCTCGCTGGCGTTGCCTGGAAAGACCTGGCTGCTGAGCGGGAAGCCATTGCCATCCAGAACCAGACCTAAGGTCACCAATGGGCAATCACGGCGTTTTTCTTTGGAGCGGCCGAACCGGGCCTTGGGGTTTTGGGCGCACTGGCCTTCAAAATAGGTGTTGGTCAAGTCGTACAAGACGATGCTCCGGTTTAAATCGAATAAGGTCTGCTCCTGAGCACCCAGAAAAGTTTCCAGCGCCGACTGGTGTTTGAGCAACTTATCGCTGATGGTGTACAGGCGCGTCAGACTGGTGCTGCCGTAGTCATGATCAAGCAGTTCACCCAGGCCGGTACGTGCTTGCAGCCAGTCATGGGTCTGCAGTTCGCTGCCGGGTGAAATCATGCGCCCTATGATGCTGCCCAATGCCGCCGCGGCATCGATTTTGTTAAAGCCCAGTGCGGCAAGCTTCTGATCCAGCTGCAACTGCATGACCGCATGCAACGCCAACGTTTCCCCGCCGATGCTGCGGGCTTGATGGGCTTCGATATGATTAATGCCGACACTATGATAATCCTGCCCGGGCGTCGCTGCCGCCACCGGTTGCGCCAGTTTCGCGATGATGAGGTCGCTATAGCGCACGGCGGCGGCCTCCAGAAGTTGACCGGCATCATCCTCTAAATGAAACAACTCGTCTTGGCGCGGCGCTGAGCCTTGCAGAAGCTGTTCAATTCTGGCCGCAAGCAAGGGCCAGTGCGCGGGCTCAATGGCAAAGTCTTTGCCCAGATTGAGTAGCGTACGTTGCTTGACTTGTGTTCCCTCACGCACGGATTCAACGATCCGATAGGTATAGGAATCTTCGCCATGATCCGCTGTTTTGGTTTTGGTTCTTCGAATATACATGGCTCTAGCATGGGCGCTATTCCGGAAAAAATCAAGATGCAAACCTAAATGGATGGCACTACAAGAGAGAGCGAAAAATGAGCATTGATTTTAAAGGGTTTTTTCGAAATGAAAACCGCCGGTAACCAAAAATCAATAACTTAGGGAGACTGGAGTCACGAAGATGGGTTAAAAGTGTCTTTACTTGTTCCTTGAAAGTGGATTTTATCTTACTAAGGCAGTCGTCGATGGCCGCCTTAAAATGGCAAAATGTCTCGTGATAGCGATTGTAAAGGCATTTCTTTTTGGTGAACTTCCATAAACGCTCAATCAAGTTCAAATTAGGCGAATAAGGGGGTAGGAAAAGGATGTCGATGCCCAGCGCTTTGGCTTGCTCCGTCACCTTGTTGCACCGTTGGTAACGGGCGTTGTCCATGACGAGTGTCAATGGGATGCCGGCGTGCTCTTGCGTGCTCTTGCTTGATCTTGAAGAGCACGTCCACAATCGTGCCGGAGTTGATGTAGGCATCATTGGTCACCGTGACTAAGTCGGCGCCTTTTGCACTGAAAGCGCCCAGGACATTGTAACGTCTACGCCCGCTGGATGACTTGAGAAACAGCCGCTCAAAACACCAAAGCATTCCCAAAAAAGCGCCCATGACAAAGTGCGCGGCGTCAACGAAGAAGACCTTGCGCCGGCCTTATTTTTCTTCTTCCAATAAGGGCTCAAGTTGGTTGTTTAAGAACTCGGCCTACTTTTTTGGGTCGGCTTTTGCCGGGATAACCGCCATTTTGCGGCTGTTTTAAAAAGTGCGACTTAATTTGATCGTGATAAGGCTGCAATGAACTGACCGGACGGTGAGTGCGCGATACACCCAGGGCAGCTAAGCCGCCCGCGTTATAATCTTTCAGGTAGCGCGTCACACTGTCAGCGCTGGTACGGGCAATGCGTTCGATTTCCTTATGCGATAAGCCCAATGCTTTGAGGTATACGACATGCAGTTTTTTCTTGGTCACTCCTGATGGATGCTCCATGAATTGTTGATACACTTCGTCTATGGCTTTTTCGGTAAACTCGATCTTTAGCATGTCTGCTTTTGTGCTTAAATTTGGCTATTATACACGGTTCATTTTCCGCAAAAATGGCCGCATGGAGTATAGGGGCTGTTGCCGTTTAGTTATTTGCCCTTGAATTTCATAAACTCCGCCTCATAGATTGTTTATGTTTAATCAAAAACCAGCAAACTATGCCGCGACAAATTTTTACGGATGAACTTTGGGGGAAACTGAAGAAGATTATGTTGAAAATGGGGATTTATGACAAACCCTTTCTTCGACAAACAATTGAAGGGATTTTTTATCGCTTGCGCGTAGGTTGTCCCTGGCGCGATCTACCCAGTGTCTTTGGTAATTGGAATGCTGTTTACAAGCGCTTCAATGCATGGTCTCGTCAAGAAAAACTGATGGGTATTTTTAAGGCGCTGGCAGTTGAGCCTGACTTGGAATGGGAATTTATTGATGGCAGTATTGTGAAAGCTCATCAGCATAGTAGCGGTGCGGCCTATGGGCAAGAATCGGCGATTGGGAAATCTGTTGCGGGTAACACAACCAAAATTCATATGGCTGTTGATTCCTGCGGCCTTCCCATTCACTTCTCAGTGACAGGTGGCGAAGTTCATGATTGTAAGGAAGCGCCAACATTAGTCGCGGAACTCCCTAAGGGTAGCTTTATAATTGCTGACAAAGGCTATGACAGTGAACAATTACGTGTTCAGATTAAAGACCAAGGGGCTGTTCCTGTTATTCCAAGAAAAAAGAATTCAACCTTAGGAAATGATGATATGGATTGGTGTCTCTACAAATATCGCCATTTAGTTGAAAATGTGTTTGCAAGACTGAAACATTTCAGGGCCATTGCTACTCGATATGACAAACTCAAACGAAATTTTGAAGGGTCTATAGCCTTGGCTTGTGCTTTTTTATGGTTACCTATGTGAAACGGCAACAGCCCCTAAATAAAATGGAAAGCAATGTTAGCAACAATAGTTCGCCGCAAAATGGGATAGGCTCAATTTTGACGACCCAGGCCTAAATTTTTGCTGAGCATGCTTGGGGCATTGCGACAACCTTAGCAGCGAAGAAGCAATTAAGGAAACAAAAGGCAATCAGCAATCTTTGCTAAACCCAAATCAGTGATTGATATTCGTCCGAGCTATCCACCATATAAGGTCTGCAACTAAAAGGAAAGCAGCCGGGGGTTTTAATAAGCCATGAGAGTTTTGTTCGATAACCGCGTAGAAAAGTGGAGTTATATCGCCGCTCCTAAAAATGAGAATACTGAAGCAGCTGAATTTTCAGGAAAATGAAAAAATTAATATTCTCGATTTGTTATGCTTAAGTTGTCTAGCACTTCCTTTACGGCAATGGGGACAGAGTGTTATCTGCATTTGTATACTTCCAGCCAATTCGACGCTGAAGCTGTTACCTGTTCAGCCATCCAGGAAATCCTCAGAATCGAAGCGTATTATTCAAGATACAGCGCCAATAGTTTTCTTTCCAGAATTAACCTCATAGCTCAACAGGGCAATATTATCGAGGTGGACGAGGAAACGGCAGGACTACTGGATTATGCTTACGCCTGTTACAAAAAAAGCGCTGGTTTATTTGACATCACTGCCGGAATCCTGCGTAAAGCCTGGGATTTTTCCGCGGGGCATTTGCCCGAACAGGCGGAAATCGACCGATTACTACCTTTCATTGGCCTGGATAAAGTACACTGGCGTCCTCCCTATTTAAGTTTCCCAGTTTCCGGCATGGAGCTTGACTTCGGCGGCATAGGCAAAGAGTATGCCGCCGACCGCGCAGCGGCAATTTGTGTATCGCTGGGTGTCGAACATGGTTTACTGGATTTGGGTGGTGATATTTGCGTACTTGGACCCCATCCCAATCAAGAACCTTGGCAGATTGGCATATGCCATCCTGCAAACCCGGATACTCCGATCGCTAACGTTGAGATCAAACGGGGCGCGTTAGCCACCAGCGGAAATTATGAGCGATTTATTGAAATTGCCGGCAAACGTTATTGTCACCTCCTTGACCCTAACAGCGGTTGGCCCGTGCATGGATTGTCTTCAGTCAGTGTTTTGGCCGATCAGTGCCTGGCGGCCGGCAGCATTGCCTCAATCGCCATGCTGAAAGGTTTGGCCGGTATTGATTGGTTGAAAGAGATGGGCGTACGGCATATTTGGATAGACGATGAGGGCAGACAAGGAAACTGCTTAACAGCTCCCTTGCAACCTTGAAATTCAACCGGGCATTCCTTGCGCAACAAGATAAATAATGATCAAAAAAGTTAGGCCGAAACATTAATATTGGTTCCGCTTGCCCCCAGTGCAGTATCCGCGCCCTGAGCCTTCAGTGATTCCAGGCTGCCGGATAAGGTTTGTGCAGGAGATGGCGCCGTCCCGCTTTGCACACCATTAACGCCGTCTTTTTGATGGTAACCCTGGACCATCAACGTTTTCATGCCATTGACAAAATCCTGTTTAGAAACACTGCCAGAGCCATTGGGATCGAGCTTACTGAAAATGGCGTCTGCTCCCATGGCCTTAACGGCTGGTGGTGAATTTAAATTTTGAAAGGCCTGCTCGAATTGTGACTTGGATATAGTTCCTGAGCCACTAGTGTCTATTTTTTGGAACAAATCCGACATTTTCTGTGCCGACGACATACGGGAACTTGCGCCAGACATTACTCGTGGCGGCATGCTTGCGCCGCCCACACCTGAAATTGACATACTCATATATTTTTTTCCTTGCTCGGGTAAAGCGGCAAAAGCACCGCAAATTCGTCAAATATTTGACGAGTTAGAGAGATTTCTAGACTTTTTAGTCATCAAAATTTATCTCATCAACTTATTAGCAAATATTTCGCCATCTTAAACATTAAAACTTAAAAGGATTTTGATTGATATTACGCCTTGGACAAGTTCAACCCTGAGCTTATAATCCTCTCTCTATTAACGATTATTTCTACGGAACCAAAGCTGTTACGCGATGAAAATAAATTTTACAAAATCGGAATATCGTATATTGCTTGATATCATCTATATGGCTGATTGGATATTGCATTCGCACGATATGGATGATCGTAACGATACAAAAGAATATTATGACTTGTTTCAAAAGCTGATGTCTTATGCCAAGGATATCGGCTACGAAGATTTAGTCGACTTTGACCAACAACAGAAAAATTACGCGGAATCATTTATCTTTGAAGAAGAATCTCCTGCCCTGGAGTATATTGATGAATTTGAAAATAATTCATTTTGGAGCGAGTTAACCTTAAGATTGGCGCGTCAGGATGCACTGATAGAGCTTAAGGCAAATAATCCGGAGGATGTTGATTCCGAAGATTTGTTTGCTGCAATCTCTAAGGCGGAAGATAAATGGAGCAAGGAATTTGAAACGTTCGGCTTGAGCAGAATCCGCTTTTTTAAAGCGCAACACGACATTCTTCACTGATGAACGTCAGGTAACGGGCCCGGCAGATGGATAATCGCACCGGCAACACGCGACTGGCCCATTCAGCCGGTTCGCAATGAAGGTTCTGACCGATACGATTCGGCAACGCGATGTCGCCCTCTCATCTCATCGTCATAACCATCAAAGGACTTAACCGGCATTAACAAAGGCCTTTCTCGGGCAAAACAGCCGTGGCTTGTGGCCAGACCGTCCTGCCAATTTCTGACGACGTCTCGCCAGCCAGACGTCAAAACCGGTAAAGTCTGTAAACCTCGGTGTTGTAGCATCTTAAAACCCAATCGAATAATTTACATAGGCCATTTTGGTATCCACGGATTGGAATGATTCCTGTCTGTAAATGGCATTGAAACCAATGCGATGATTGCCACCCAGGTCATAAGAAGCGCCAAAGCTTGTTACCGCGCGGGTGCGCCGTATATTTGGATTAAATGTAATGTCTGTTAAACCCGCTAGACCGGTTGCTGAGTAGTTGCCCACTGCATTTTGCAGATCTTGCTCAAATCCGGCACTCGTTTGAATTGTGGCATGCTCAAACACATGACCCGTCAACCGCACGCCAAGCAAAGCAGAGGTGCTTTCTTGCGCTAATGCATTATAGGTTAATGGCGCGGTTACACCTGCTGTAGCCTGTTCAGAGTAGCCGCTAGAAAAAACCGAGGTATGACGAAAACCCGCATAGGGTGACGTTAACCAGTTTGGCGTCACTTTAAAACCATAACTTACTGTTGCAGAACCAGAGACTGTATTCAAGCCTGTTGTGCCATAACCTGACTCAGAGGTTCCAATAGCAACACGCTTCATGGTTAGGTCGCTATTATTATAACCAGCCGCTAATTTAGCCTCGAATCCTGTTCTATTTGCATGTTGATTCCACACTGCAAATGTGCCTAAAAATGGAGAATTGCTATGCATAGAGGCGATATTGGCTACATCAGTGTTATACAGATTTTGGTCAATATAGCCGCCGACACGCATAGTGCCGCTAATTTGATATGCACCAATCAACATGGCGCTGGTTGTATTGGCGCTTGAATCAGATGCATTGCTGTAACGGCCGCCCGTTGACAAACAAACACCGTTGCGGCCAAAGTGATTACAGTCGTAATTCAAGCTGTTATTGATGGTGCCGGTTTGTATGGCATAAACACCTTGCATAGCGCTAACATTGGCTTGAAGTGACGCTTGGGTATTCATAAAGTTCGGCAATAGGTTCAGATAAACATTGTGGGCGTCATAGCTCAATGAATAGCCTAAATTCGTGTAGTTCGATAGCGATGCAATCGCTAGCTTAGAGAAGCTGCCTGTCAATAACCCTTTGCTATTCAGTAAAGTGTAATGTCCGGCAGTGTAAGTTCCGGGAACGGCAGTTAACGACAGCGCACCGCCTAAAGATGCGGAACCATTAACCAACAGTTCTTGATGATGGGTTGAAGCAAAATTCATCGCCAAAACGCCGGATGAAGCTTGTGAAAAACCGGCTAAAGAAACATTGTTTGCTATATTGTGGATATCAAAAGTACCGGCGTTAGTCAAACCACTACTGCTGGCAATAGAGCCACTGTCAATTAAAGCCAGCGTTGAACCCGCAGATATTTCGGTTAAGCCGGTATAAGTATTTGCGGCCATTAATGCTAAAGTACCTCCTCCGTTAACAACAACATCACCGGATGACCCGCCATCTGTAATCTGACTCATAATGCTAGTTGTGGTACCTGATGCAACATTAAATACCGGGTCGCCCTCCACAGTAATTGCATTACTAATGGCTGTAGTTGCCGTGGTAGATAGGGTGGCAGGGACAGTCGCCGAACCTCTCAATGCCAGAGAACCGCTCCCTAACGCTGAACCGGAATGAATAATTAAGTTGGCTCCGGCATTAACTTGAGTACCGCCTGTATATGTATTTACTCCGGATAATGTAACAGAACCTTGACCTGCGGCGCCTGTGTTGGTAATGGATAACTTGCCAGCTGCGCCAGCTGAATCATTTGTGATAGCTCCGGAAAAATCAGAGTCCAATCCATTTTGGTCAATTGTGCCTCCGTTTATGGTAATGGTTAATGGTGTAGAAATAGTGCCTGCGGAAGATACTTGCAAGGTACCGCCATCAAATTTAGGGTTAACAGAACCTCCCAGGTTAGATGACTGGTAAATACCGGACTCCATATTTGTGGATAATGGAACAAAAACCAAATTCCACATGTTTGAATGAGCCGTATCGGCCACTAAACTATAGCTCATGCCGCTATAGGTGCCTATTGTTCCTGTAATGCCGGCGAGAGATGAGAAGCCTTGCAGGACATCAGCATAGGTACCCGCTACAACAGACGAAGCGCTAACGCCGTTAACCAAAGTTGTTCCGGTGTTGCCATATATATTAAAGGCCATGGATCCCGATGCAGAGGATACTGACAGCTCACCATAATTAGCCGGACTGTTAATTATTATGTTGTAGTGGGTGGGTAACGTGCTGCTATTACTATAACCTAAAGCCGTTGTAGCAGGGGCGCCGCCTTGAAGGTTGTTTATGGTGGTGATAATCGGCGTCGGAATGTCGAACTGATTGATAATATATGGTGATATTTCTCCAGTATTTGTTAGAGTACCTATTGTCCCTAAATTCAGGATGCCTGAACTAGAAGCTATCCTTCCTTCATTGATAAGAGAACTTATGGTTCCCTGATTTTGAATAACATAATAGTTAGTTGATATTGTCCCATAATTTAATATTGAAAGTGATCCGCCACCCACATAGATTGCATTTTGATTAGTTGCTGATAAAGTCACATTGTTATTAATTTGGATAGAATTTGTACCTGTAAAAAAATTCTGTCCTCCAACTGTATCAGTTGAAATTACAATATCAGCTGCAGTCGTAATATTGCAATGAAATAAGGCAATAGCTGCTGCAAAAAAACTTATTTTGCTTGGGAATTTTAATAAATTCATTTCTTATTATTTAAGTCAAAACCCCAGCAAAGCAGGAGGCTTGAAAAGATGAACCGCTCAAAGCGGGTTAATATCTACACCTCCTAAAGGTAAAATGGTCAACTAAAGCAGGACACATTCTTAAGCAGATTTCTTATACAACTCCCGTTCAAATTCCAGCGGGGATTGCTAAACAAATGTAGAATTCACTCGTTTATCTGTCAAGTCAGCGTGGGAAATTTCCTGTTTTTGTAAAAAGAGCGTTCAAGTTTTACCCGTAATAATTACCAATTCATTAATTTTTAGACTTAATGGAACAGAACAGCCGGTGCTGAGAATGGCAAATATTGGCAGCCGTTTCACAGTCTATGCGGACTCGTTCGTACTATCTGGAGTTGGCGGCATCCGGTTCAACAATGACAGCGGTGCCATAGCACAATACCTCGGTAAGACCTGCCATGAGTTCAGTTGCGTCATAGCGCATCGAGATGATGGCGTTGGCTCCCTGCTTTTGAGCATGTTCAACCATTAGCTGGTATGTATCAGCCCGGGCCCGTTCGCATAGGTCGCTGTAGATGGTAATATTTCCGCCAAATATCGATTGCAGCCCGCCGAAAAAATTGCCTACGATTGAACGGGAGCGAACAGTGATGCCGCGCACAACGCCGATATTGCGAACAATTTTGTATCCTGGTAAGGTCAGCGCGGTTGTAACCATTGAGTCCTGCATTGTATTTCTCATATTGATGTCGATAGATTGTAATTGATTGCGTTATCAGAGGCCCGATTGGGCGCATTATCCGGTATAAGTTTTATTTTAGGAGTGTCTGCTAACCTTTTATAGTCTGTATAACATACTGACAAGTTGATTTTAAATTTTAATAGGTAGGATACAATGTTCAAGGCGAATTTATTTATAACCCTTCTTGTAGCAGGAATAACTTTTCAAAACGTTTATGCAGATAATGCAGGTTCTGCATTGCAAAAAACGCAGGGCTGTCTAAAAAACCAATATTGCGATTCCGCTATGACTGCGGCAGGAAAGCTGGCTGATCAGAAGGCTTTGGAGGCTGTTGCCGGAAATTCCGGTAACAGGCAAGATTTATATAACATTGCTGCCGAAATTATGCCAATCCTGACGCAACAGGCAGCCGAAGACCCTGCAAAAATGCAAGAGATTCTATTTAAAGCGCAAGCCGATCCGGTAAAGTTCTTGAATTCATTGCCGCCGGATATACAAGCGAAGATCAAGAAAGTCGCGAATGCAGTAGACAAAAACCAAGCATCAAGGTAAGTGCCGTAATCTCCAAAGGATGCATAGGGTAATCTATTCGTTGAGCATCGCTACTGCGCTTTGCCTTACCTTTTTTGCGGATTCGGAGACCAAAGATACCGCATGGGTACTGCACTGTGAAAATTAAATTTTAAAATTTATCCGGATATCACAAGGCAACAGCCCGTCATGCTACTCATTACAGCTTTATGCATAAGCATCCGGAGCTTTGAAGCAAGCCGGAAGATTAGCCTGTGTCAGGAGTTGCACAAGAAGCCTATCCATGCTTTTAGCCGATATCCAATTTTCTTAATAGTCCGTTAAAAGCTATGGAAAAACATCCTGTTATGCCTGCGCCCGAGGCTTTTAAACTGCTTGGCGGAAATAACAAAATGTCTGTTATTGACATAAGGTCTGAGGGGGAATATGAAAAGGCTCACTTTGCGAACACGATAAATATTCCGATACTTTCAGATTCTCATCGTCATGATGTGGGGCTTGCCTATAAAATTGAAGGCTCTGAAGCGGCAAAGGCGCTTGGGCACAAGCTCGTCAGCGGCGACTATAAGGAAGAGCTGATTCACCGGTGGTGCGAGTCGATCAATAGCTATCCTCAACAGCCGGCATTGATTTTTTGTTGGCGCGGCGGACTGCGATCCCGGTTGGCTCAAGATTGGATTTACCAAAATGGCTGCGATGTTTTTCGCGTTGATTCAGGCTATAAAGGTTTAAGGTGCGAAGCCCTAAAAGCTTTAGATAATCCAACTCCCTTTATCGTTCTTTCCGGAATGACAGGATCCGGGAAAACCCGCTTGATTCATAAGCTCCGGGATTTTGTCGATCTTGAAGGTCTAGCCAAGCATAGAGGCAGCGCTTTTGGATCGCATTTTGGAGAAAGCCAGCCTCAACAAGCGACCTTTGAAAACAAGCTGGCGCAAGATCTTTATCAGGTTTGCCAAAACTATGTCCTTGAAGATGAAAGTCCCAATATTGGCCGGTGTCACTTGCCTGACAGCTTTTATGCCCGGATGGTCTCAGCGCCAATGGTGATGATTGAAACGCCTTCCCGTCTGCGCGCCTTTGAAATCTACCAGGAATATATTCAAATACCTTTTGCAAATGGCATGCATTTGCGTGATTTGGAACAAAGCTTTTTGCAAAACATAGAAAAAATTAGAAATAAGCTTGGCGGCCTGGAGTGCGATAAAATTAAAAGCCTTCTGATCAAAGCGTTTAAAATTGACACATTGGATGAATGCGGCATAGACACTCATCTGGACTGGATTGAACGCTTACTGACTCACTACTACGACAAACAGTATCTCTATTCTCTTTCTTTAAAATCACGGAAGACGTTATTCAAAGGCTGCTGGAAGGACTGCTTGGATTTTTTAAAGGGCTGGCGCAATGAATAAAAGCGCAACGCCGCTTGTTTCAGATTTGGTCCTGCTCGGCGGCGGGCATGCCAATATCCAGGTCTTAAAAATGATGGCGATGAATCCGCTTGGCGGCCTTAGAATTACCTTGATATCTGATCAAACGCATTCGCCTTACTCCGGGATGCTGCCCGGCTATTTGGCTGGATATTATTCCTTTGAAGAATGCCATTTTGATTTGAGAAGAATCTGCGAAGAACTCGGCCAGCGTTTTATCAAGGCCAAAATAATTGGGGTCGATCCTCTATCAAAAAAAATCCACTTGGAGAATAGAGCTGAAATCAGTTACGACTGCGCGTCTATCAATGTGGGCATTGAGCCCAAGACTATAGAGAAATTATCGCAAGAGCCAGCTTTAAAACTTATCCCGCTTAAACCGATTTCGCAATTTATTGCGCATTGGGATCGGTTGATTTCAGCCCTGAAGGATTATAGAGGCAATGACTCTTTACAACTTGCTGTTGTTGGCGCAGGCGCCTCAGGTGTTGAAATTACAATTATCCTGAAAATGCTAATCGATCAAAACCGGTGGAATGCAGAGGTGAGCCTTATTCACCGGCATGAATTTCTGGTTTCAGCAATAGACATTCGAGCCCGGAAACGGCTATCAAAAACGCTTGAAGAGTTGAACATTAAAGTCTTTCAAAACACCGAAGTGCTTGAAGCGCATGAAAACGGCTTAGTCCTTAAAGACGATAAAGGATTCGTTCATTCTAAAGATTTTTATAGGGCGCTGATCGCTACCCAAGCGGCTGCGCCGGAATGGTTTAAAAACTCGAGGCTTCCGGTAAACCAGGCTGGTTTTGTCAAAGTCACCGGAAAATTGCTCGTAGAAAATGAAGACGCCCTATTTGCAGCGGGCGATTGCATTCATTTCTCCCCTTCGCCATTGAAAAAGGCAGGCGTTTATGCTGTCCGGCAAGGCATGATACTTGAGCACAATATACGGGCGTTTTTTACCCGGCGGTCTCAGTTAAAAACCTTTCGTCCTAAAAAAAATGTGTTGTCATTAATTACTATTGGAGACCGGAAAGCGCTTGTCCATCAAGATAGCTATTCCTTCCTAAGATGGTTATCGCCTTCATTTTTATGGATAGTGAAAGACTATATTGATAGACGTTTTATGGCTCGTTTTCAGGCCGGAACGTTTGCTGTAAATCCAGGGCATGTGAATAAAGCCATGCCTGCACCTAAGACCACGCTCGTTCCTGAGGATTGGCAAGATAACACTTGCGGCGGCTGCGGCAGTAAATTAGCGGCTTCCACGCTGGATCACAGCCTCAATAAACTGACTATTCCCCACGATGACGCTGTATTGCTGGGCGTTAAAGATGGAGAAGACTGCGCTTTGACAGTGTTTTCCGAAAATACGCTGTGCTTGCAAACTATTGATCAGTTCCGGTCTTTTATTTCAGATCCCTATTTACTGGGTCAAATTGCAACCCAACATGCGTTAAGCGATATCTATGCCATGGGCGGAGTTGCAAAGACGGTACAAGTGGGATTAACGCTCTGCGCTGCAAGTGATAAGATTCACCGGGAAGACATTTTTCAAGTGATGTCGGGGGTGCTGGATATCTTGAATAAAAGCGCTGCTTCTCTCGTTGGCGGTCATACTGGCGAGGGCTCTGAATTGGCTATCGCAATTGCAGTCCAGGGTGAAGTAAAGCCGAAGCAAGTTATAAGGAAACAGCTAACAGAGCCTGGAAACCAATTGATTCTCACCAAACCGATTGGCATTGGGGTTGTCTTTGCGGCCAATATGCATGCTCAGGCTAATGGCAAACTTGTGGATGCGGCGCTTTCAAGCATGCTTCAATCAAACAAAACCGCCATGGAAACTATCAGATCCTTTGATATTTCAGGCTGCACGGATATTACCGGTTTTGGCCTGTTAGGCCACGCATTTGAAATGCTGGGAAAAAATACTGAAACCGCTTTAGGTATTAAAATCGACTATAAGGCGATTCCCTTATTCGATGGCGTTTGTAAATTATTTGAACAAGGTTATTTTGCATCGATTGCTGTTAATAATTATGCGTCTTTAAGAGATGTACTCAGCGCTGATGTAAACGATCACAACTTTCCCGCCCTTTTTGACCCCCAAACAAGCGGAGGGCTGTTGTTTTCGGCGCCCCCTCATCAGGCTGAAAGCTGTTTAAAAGCCCTTTATCAAAAGGGCGTCAATAATGCTTGTGTTATTGGCGAAGTTATCAATGAAAATAAAATTATAATTCTTTGATTTAATGGGTGAATTGCAATAACCGACGCAAAGTGGATGCTTTACTTTTACTCAGACGAACAAAACAGCCGTTAAAGTTGATTCTTCACAAACCATGCTATTTCATAACAATTTTTTCACAGTGTCTGACCGTGCAACTTAAGGCTTTTGAATAATTATGGAGGGATGCATATATTTGTTGCTGATTTTAATATGCTTTAAAGCTGCTTCAGCATGCATGGTAGCCGAGCCTATATGCCCCCTATTAGCGAGTTCTATTGATTCTTGCAGCTCTTCAGCAGCATTATCCAAATGGTTTTTTGCCACTCCTTTGGCTACTAAAGAAGCTTCCAACACCTGTTCCAATGCCGCCTTTGCATGCCCAATCAAAATCGCGGTTTCACCGGCTTCACCATGAACTGCTGCAGCATTAGCCTGTTCCAGGGCTTCTGTGAGGTGTTCTTCAGCAAAAACAGAAGAGCTTAAAAGAAGCAATAAACCCGCACAAATCAATGTCATTTTTTTCATAATTTTCTCTTCTTAAGGTTTATATCGGCATGTCCATATCAATCTCCCGGACAAGAACCAGCGGCGCTTCTCGTAAAAAAGCCCGGCACTAATCACCTTTTCCTTCAATAAAGTTTACCAGCAAGATCAAGATAAGTCAGATAAAGCCGCGTATCGAATTCCAACTGATGGTAGTCTGGCTCCATATATTCGCATAATTTATAGAACGCCTTATTGTGCTGCTTTTCTCTTAAGTGCGCCAGTTCATGCACGACAATCATTCTTAAAAATTCAACAGGAACGCTTTTAAAAAGCGATGCTATTCGAATTTCATGTTTTGACTTCAATTTGTTGCCCTGAACTCTGGATACCAAAGAATGTAATCCTAGCGCTTGATACAGCACGTCGATTTTGTCATCATAGATGACTTTACTCAACGAGCCGGATCGACGCAGAAATTGATTCTTTAGTTCCAAAACATAAACATAGAGCGCTTTGTCAGTCCTGATGTCATGAATGACAGGATATTTTTTCAACAGCGCCTCAGCCAATTTATCTTTACTGATCAGTCCACGCACATGATCAGTAACTCTTGTGGAATAACCCGCCAAATATTTTAATGGACGCATTTCATGCAACTGAGTTGAGGATCGATTGATAATTATGCAAGCAAGCTTTAATCCCAGGGCGGTTCATCGCCGTTATAGGCGGCAAAGCTTTTATCTGTTGGATAAGTGATCACGCCAACAGCACTATTAACAGAAGAACTGTTCTTGGAAGGCGAAATCTTTGACCCTGGTTTAGTTGCCGTTTTCGAGGGCGATTCCAAATCGATGATTCCAGTTTGCCATTTTTCAAAAAGCGTAATGTCCTTGCCTGCCGGCACATACCATTTCTTAGTGATCGCATCCCATCTGGCGCCAAGCGCTTTTGCAGAGTCCTTTTGCGCATAAGGTACGTCAAGATAAATTTTCGAGTCCGCCATTTTATAACTGTGGAAGTGTAAGCTGGTTGTGTATTTTGTTACATTATAAATCATTGCTCGCAAAGCTGGTTCAGGTAAATCCAGGAGCCTGTCGGACTTAGCGAATCGATATTAGAAAAATTCCACTTTGAGTTTTAAAACATGTGTTTTCATGAATAATTTCAACACTTTGACGTGTGTTTTTATCAAAATATGCCTTTATAAATCCACTCATGAGTAAAAAATAGCTTCTACCCGACAGACTCCCAGGCCGGAATTAAACTTAGTCAAATGCGAATAATTTTTAGCAAGACCGGCAATTTTCCGGCCGTCGAAAATAGCAGGCATAAAAACGCAGTCGACCTGGTAAGTCAACTGCTTGCCGACTCTGCTCGTCTTGCCTGTGTAAGCAACAAACAGAAACGTCCGGTTTTTATTCTATAGCGAAGAGGTATGGAGGTGAGCACAAGGCGCGCCATTTAATTCATGTCTCACTATAAATGAATTCATACAGCCAACCCTTGCGCTGATCAGAAAAAAGACGGGGAATTAGTAAGGTTATTGATGCGCCTTTATTGAGCACACAGGCTATCAAGTTACAATGGATTCTGAACCGGAACCAAAACTTTCCGCTCAACTGCTCCGGTTAGTTCATGTAATGTTAAACTAAATTAAAAAGCTTAATGGGATTTATAGTCCTTGCCCCCAACTGGAGATATCATCTTGCTTTCATCATTCATCGTCCGTCTTGTTTATTTTAGCAACCGGTTCGCCACGGCGATTGTGCTGCTTGCCTTTCTTATTTCACTAGGTTTGGGCTGGTATGTTAAGGGACATTTCAAGATTAATACGGATATTAATCAGCTTATCGCGGCTGATCTTGATTGGCGTATGCGCGAGGCTGCAGTTGAGAAAGGGTTCCCGCAAAAATCCGATTTGCTGGTCGTTGTTGTTGACGGCAATACGCCTGACGCCGCCGAGTCTGCGGCGGAATCTCTTACACTAAAACTACGCACCATGCCGGACCGGTTTTCGCAAGTCGTTCGGCCGGACAGAATTCCTTTTTTCCTTAAAAACGGTTTGCTATTTCTGTCAAAGGACGAAATCAACATTAATCTGGATCAAATGATTCAGGCTGAACCCATGCTGGGAATTATGGCCAGCGATCCCTCCCTGCGGGGCTTCTCGGATATGATCGGTCTCATGATTGAAGGTGTTGAGCGTGGAGAAACGGATTACAAAGACGTGGACAAGCCCCTTAACGACATTGCCGCTACTGTTGAAGCCAGTCTGGCAAGGCAGGATAAACCCCTGGTTTTGCAAGGCATGGGGCCTGTGCAAAAGCCATCGCTGCGGGATTTGCGCAAATTTATCCTGATAAAACCGGTTCTCGATTATACGGCATTGGAACCAGGAGCCGCTTCCAGCAATGCGCTACGCGCCGTAGCCAATGATTTGCAATTGACGCCCGATCACGGGGTGCGCGTCAGACTAACGGGTTCTGTCGCCCTGAATGACGAAGAGTTCGCCAGCGTGGCCGAGGGCACAGGTTTTGCCATGATTCTGTCCGGTGTTCTTGTGCTGGTTATTCTGTTGTTGGCCTTACGATCCTTACGGCTTGTGATTCCCATTCTATTAACTTTGATTGCAGGATTGATTGCGACCACGGCTTTCGCGCTGGCGGCTATCGGCTCGCTGAATCTGATTTCCATTGCTTTTGCAGTAATGTTTATAGGGATCGCAGTCGATTTCGGCATTCAATTCGGAGTCCGGTATCGCGACCAGCATCATCTGGAACCTGACCATGTTAAAGCCATGACGCGAACGGCGCGCCTCATTGCCTTGCCCCTGACCATGGCGGCGGGATCGACCTCGCTTGGGTTTTTGGCCTTTATTCCCACCGCTTATCGCGGCGTTTCCGAGCTTGGCCTGATTGCTGGGGCGGGCATGCTAATCGCCTTTATTCTAAACATCACCTTGTTACCCGCCCTGCTCGCCTTTACCCGTCCATCCGCGGAACCGGAATCCGTCGGATATAAATGGGCCGCGCCTGTCGATGCCTTTATTCAAACGCACAGGACCAAAATTCTGGTGACGGCTTTATTAATTGCCTTCATCGGAATCGGGATTGCGACGAAGGTGCGCTTTGATTTTGATCCGTTAAATCTCAAAGACCCGCAAACCGAATCAGTTTCGACGCTGTTCGATGCAATGAAAGACCCGGACTTTAACAGCTACACAATTGCTATTTTGCGTCCTTCCTTAAAAGCAGCTCAGCAACTGGCCGACACTCTTCGAAAACTGCCTCAGGTCGATCATGTGCTGACCTTGGGAAGTTTTGTGCCCGAAGATCAAGATGCCAAGCTCGACCTCATTAGCGATGCCAATATCATTTTTTCGCCAGCCATGACGGAAACCACACCGCAAACGCCGCCAAGCGATGCAGAGATTCTTGTCCTATTACATAAATTAGCTGAAGATTTGCATTCAATTCCTAATCAACCACCCTCGGCTGTCCGGCTAGCAAAGGCGATTGAGGAGGTTGTTAAGCGACCCGACCCTTTGCTTTTGCAACGATTGCATAAAAACCTCGTCACCGTTATGCAATCCAAACTGGAATCCATCAAACAAAGCCTGAGCGCCGAAAGCGTCACCACGGACACAATCACCGGTGATTTGCGCCGCGACTGGATTACACCGGATGATAAGGCTCTGATTGAAGTTTATCCCAAGGGCAACCCACGCGACTATAAAACGCTTATCGCGTTTACGGATGCGGTAAGACAAATTGCGCCCGATGCCACAGGCACGCCGATTTCGATTCAGGAATCCGGACGCACTGTAACGAGCGCGTTTATCCATGCCGGGTTTTACGCGCTACTGGCGATAGCATTTTTGTCTTATTTAATACTGCGCCGTTTGCGTTACGTGTTGATACTTATGGCCCCGCTGTTTCTAGCCGGAATCCTGACATTGGCAACCATTGTCCTGATTGGACTACCCTTAAATTTTGCCAATATCATAGCCTTCCCGCTTCTATTGAGCCTTGGGGTCTCCTACTCCATCTATTTTGTATCTTATGCGCGCGCGGGGCTGAACAACCCGCTGCAATCCAGCATGGCGCGAGCCGTGCTTTTCAGCGCGGCAACAACCCTTGTGGCCTTTGGCTCGTTATCTCTGTCTTCACATCCAGGAACAAGCGGCATGGGTAAATTATTAACTATTGCTCTGTTATACTCTCTCGCCTGTAGTTTTTTTCTATTACCCGCCTTGCTAACCCCCTCAAAATTCGATAAACAATAGCCCAAGACGATTTGCATCCCCTATATCGAAAGACAAAACGACCTTGACTGCCAATGGCTTTAAGATTTATAAACAATAATGTATCAACACTTTTCAGGACCAATGCTAAGCGGATTTTTACCGCATTTCGTAGTTCACTGGCGGCAAACAGTCTTTGGTCGAATGAAGTCGTTTACGCTTGTAAAACACTTCAAGATATTCAAATATATCCTGCTGAGTCTAAGCCTTGGCTTAATAGCGCTGATGAACCAGCTTTGTTTTCAGGGTGTGAAAAATTCTTTCTGAGACGGCATTATCCCAACAATTGCCATCCTGCTCATGCTCTGGGTAATGCCGTGTTCCTTCAAGAGCGCTCGATGGCTATCGGAGGCGTATGGCTGCCTCTATTTATGCGCCCCCAACATACCAACAATTATTTCTTGACAATATATATGACTGGTCGTATTTTTTTCATGCATTATGAACAATAAGATATCTAAGCGCACAAAATTACTAGACCAGGGAGTTTATCTACTGATGAGCCAGGGCTATCATGCAACCGGCATTAACGAAATTGTAAATGCCGTACAGGTTCCCAAAGGTTCATTTTATAGCTACTTTGATAGCAAAGAAGAGTTCGCTGCTCAAGCCATTAGCCATTATATTGAACCGTTTATCCAGCTATTAACAAAGCATCTACACTCACAAGTCGACTCGCTCACTGCTTTAAAAAACTACTATGCGGAACTTATTGTTGAAGTGGAAAAGAATGGATACAAAGGCGGGTGTTTATTGGGTAACATGATGGGTGAAATTGGCGATACCAGCGAGCTATGCAACCAGGCGCTAAAATCTGCTGTTGAACGCTACAAATTGCTGCAATATAAAGCATTACTGCAAGCACAAAAGGAAGGCACGGTACGTAATGACAGAAGTGCTGAAAGTATGGCTAACTTGTTGGTAAATAACTGGCAAGGGGCGTTGTTACGGATGAAAATCGAACAGTCCGTGCAACCTTTGCAAGAGTTTTGCGATACGTTATTGAATGATTATTTTGTTGCCTAGGAGGCTGTCAGACAATAGATATGGTTGCCTGATATTTTGTGGCGCCGTTACGCAAAAGAAGCGGGATTCGGCTTGCAAAACAACCTCCCGGATCACGCACAGCTAAAAACAGCCTGGAATTATCCTCATTCAACGCAAACTGTCGATATTTTGGCTGGCTTTCCTGCTTATTCGTCCATCAATACATGTAATGGTCAAGTAAAACAGGACACTTTCTTAAGCAGTCTTCTTGTAGAATTCCCGTTCAAATTCCAGCGGGGATTGGTAGCTTAATGTTGAATGCATTCGTTTGCCATTATAAAACGCCAAATAATCAATAATACTCAACTTTGCCGCCTCTTTAGTTTTGAATTTTTCGTAGTTTAGTTGCTCATGTTTTAAGCTTCGAAATAATCGCTCTGTCGGCGCATTATCCCAACAATCACCTTTACGGCTCATACTCTGTTGCATCTTCATTATCCCCAAATGACTTCGGTATTCATGGCTGGCATATTGGCTGCCCCGATCCGAATGATGCACCAGGCCTGGCTCAGGTTTTCGCCGCCAAAACGCCATTTGTAAGGCATTAACACACAGTGAGGTGCGCATGTGATCTGCAATGGACCAGCCCAGCACTTGCCTGGAAAATAAATCAATAACAATCGCGACGTAGAGCCAGCCTTCAAGGGTCCGGACGTAAGTCGTCCAAACCTTATTGGGCGCAGCGACATCAAACTGTCTGTTCAATAGATTGGGAGAAATCGTCTCATTATGATCGCTGTCTGTAGTCACTTTGAAGCGTTTTGGGTAGCGTGGCTTCAAGCCCAATTTTTTCATCAATTGCCTCGCTTTATAGCGCCCGACCTGAATATCTTCTTTTATAAAGGCTTCCGATAAACGGCGAGAACCCTAAACGTTCTTGTTTTCTTCAAATAGCTCAATCGCCTTAGCCTCAAGCTGTTTTTGCAGTATTTTTTGTCAGTATCTTCAGGTGTTTTCGCCCACGCATAAAAGGCACTGGTACTAACCTGCATCACTTTACATAGCACGGTAACTGGAAAAGTCTTCTGTTGCTCTCGAATAAAACCGTATTTTATTGGAGTTCTTTCGCAAAGCCTGTGCTGAGCTTGCCGAAGGGAAGACTGCGGCCTTTTTTAATATTTCGCGCTCCATCCGCAACTGTTCAACTTCTTTACGTAACCGCGTTAACTCACCTTGATCAGTCAAATTCAAAACGCGGTTCTTGGCCGCCGATGGTGATATCGATCCTTGTTCGGCTCTCACCCATCGCCCAATAGCGCTAAGAGAAATGCCTGGATTATCGGCTGCTTGCTTGTGCGTATAGCCTTTTCATTTACTAACTTGGCTGCATCTTGTTTAAATTCAATCGTGTAATTGGGCCGTTTTTGTTTAGTTTGATTACTCATGTTCACCTCTGTTGACATTATAAAGCTGTCTTTAGAAGTGTCCTGTTTAATTAAACCATTTCAATGGTTCATGCCTTCATGATTTTGTATATGTAATGTTCGCCAGCGTGATTAATGGTACTGTCTTCAACTGTTACCGAAAAACCATAATCCGGGCAAATGTTTTTCGGATCATGCTGGTCGCCAATAAATTCCGAATAGGGAATATAAATGCGCGTCTGCTCGGTGATGTAGCCGCTGACTTGCTCGAAAAACCGTTTCAATATCTCGCGCCCGCCGTCTTGGTTGAGTCCAAACGTACCATCGGACGGGTAATAATTGAAATTAAACACGATGAGATCAAATTGCGCGGGCGGCACATCGGCAAATAAATCGCTGTGCAGAAAATCAATAGGCGTTAAGTCAGGATTCAGTTGCCCATTTTCCAGCGTGCAATGCACGGCATCTTTATTAAAATCCACTCCCACCACGGTATCACAACCTATTTTTTTCAATAGGAAGGCAAAATAACCGCTGCCGCAACCCATATCTAATGCCATGGCTGCAGGCTGTTGCTGCAGAATGAAGCTGCCAAAAAAAGAACTGGTCAGGCCAAAATCGGATGGAAAAACATTTTTAGCTATTTTTAATGTTATGCCGTCCAACTCGGTTATATATGGCTGTTTGTCCAAATAATGGGCTAATTCCTGTTTGCGGGCGTCAATGCTCATCAGTGGTTGGTTCATTTTTTTACCGTGTTAGGTTGAGTTATTATGTTCTTTAAGGCGTTATTACAAATTGTTTTGTGGAGGCTGTCGAAAACACCATGACCAGCTTATTTCACAAAATAATCGGTCATTCTTTGCATGAATTCCCGCAGCCATTCTACGTCCGAGTCAACATACTGCCGTTACGTCCTGCATTTTATGGTTGTCCTGACATTTTAAGGCAAACGCGCGTAAAATGGCGCGGAATTTTTGCCGGTTTTGGCAAAAAACAGCACCCATCTTTTCCAGTAGATATTTCTATTTTATTGTTTTTATAATGTAAAAATGAATTTGTTAGCTGACAAAACTGATGCTGAAACCGAAAAATATAGGACTGAATGGATGTTAATTGATTAACTCAATATAACCGTCTTTAAAGCTGGGATAGCGGAATTTATATCCAAGAGCTTTGAGCCGTCGATTGCTGCAACGCTTATTCATTACAGCGTGATTATCGACGCTTTTAACCGTCGGCGGTTGACATTTTAGATGTCCGGCAAGCCATAACATTACTTCCCACAAGGGCGCAGGTTCATCATCACTGGCCAAATAGCATTGCTCCAAGGCAGCACCTGCCAGGCCTCTTTCCAGCAAGAAAGCCAACACGCCGATACAATCCTGCTGATGGATGCGGTTTGTAAAATATGGCGGATTTCGCTGTATGGCCGGCACCTGCATCGCCATTCTTAACAGGTGCTCGCGGCCAGGGCCATAAATGCCGGAAAAGCGCACGACGATATTACCGGGGGCTAAAGCTATCAGCTTTTGTTCCGCCTGCCTGACGAGTTGACTGCAGTGGTTATACGGCTGAGCAATAGAATCCTCATCGACCCATTCACCTTGCGATTGACCATAGACACTGGTTGAAGACACAAAAATCCAGTGCGGTTTAGAATCCGCCAGTGCAAATTTCTTGAGCAGATTATTCAATCCTGACTCATATATATCGCGATAGTTTTCTTCATTACGCCCATCAGGCGAAACTATAAAATAAAGAGTATCGAAATCAACGGGCAAATCCTTAAGATCTGATGAAGAAGCTATATCGGCAGCGAAATAATCGACATTACCGGCGTCTGTTTCAGGTGGATTCCGTTTTAGTCCGGTAACTTGGTGACCCTTATTAGAAAGGACATTCGCCAGTTGCGTGCCAATAGAGCCGCAGCCGATAATTAAGATCTTTGCCATGAGTTTAAAATTTCTTAAATGGAATGAAAAATCACCCCTTGTCAAGCTTGCCACGGATTCATCGATTATAAATAAGTTGGGTTAGCCAACTTAAGGCAAGACCGTTTAAAGTTAGGGCTTGCCAGTCTTTCGCCTTAAATTTGGTAAGACACGGGTTTAATCAGCGAATCGGTAGCGGTTTTAATTTACAACTGATTGATGAGTTGCAACTCCTGCGGATAAGGCGACATATAATAAGACTCTTCTATATAAGGATCGGGGGATTTACGGAAATGATGTTTAAGCAGCGTCAACGGTACAATCAGCGGTATTTCACCGCTACGGTAACGCTCGATAATTTCGCTCAGTTCGGCCTTATCATCGGCGCTTAACTCTTTTTTCAAGTAGCCCTGAATATGTTGCAACACATTAACATGACTACGACGGCTGACCACTGTTTTAAGAGTGTTCATGAGCTGCAATATATAATCCCCGGCAACCTGCAAAAGATTATCCTTGGTTAAACCCGCTAATAATTGCCCCATCTCGCGGTAATCGGCATGACTCATAATGATCAGTTTATGGCGGGCATGAAAAAGCATTAGCCTTTGCACCGTAAGGCCTTCCGCCAGCAACTGTTTCCAGCGGTAGAGAACGTAAACACGCTGGATAAAATTCTCGCGTAATCCCGGATCGCCCAGACGGCCTTCTTCTTCAACCGGCAATAGCGGGTTATTGCGCATCATCTCCTGCGCGTAGATGCCGAAACCATTCCGGTGCGGCTGATCACCCGTGAAAACCTTGACTCGCTCCATCCCGCAACTGGGGGAATCCTTTTTTAAAATATAACCGCATAATCCGGCATGGCGCTCTTTTTGTTGCTCGGCATAAGCACGTAAACGGTCGGTCACATCCAGCTGTGGATCTTTTATTCCCACACTGCGTATTGCATTACCGGTTTTTACCAGTCGAATGGCAGGCCGGGGTATGCCTAAACCAATGGCCACTTCCGGACAGAAAGGATGAAATTCAAAATATTCGCTGAGCGTTCCGGCAATGTAGGCATCGCGTTTGTGTCCGCCATCAAAACGCACCTGTTCGCCGAGTAAACAACTGCTAATGCCTATAGGAATTTTTTTCATCATATCTCGATAGGGATTCAGGTTTTTTGCATCGCTGTTTTAGTTGTCATGCAGTCGAGGCAAGAAATATTCATATCGTCTAAGTGTATCGGTTTTGCTGGCTTTTTCAATTTTTAATGACAGCTATGTCCGTGATCAATGTTTAGCGGCGTTTCAGTTTTGTGTGGGATGATTTCAGCTCGTTGGGCACCATAGCTAATTGCGCAGCAACAAAGCCAAACATGCTGCGCAATAAGGCTGGCCTCGTACACCATGGATTGCTACTTACCGCGTTAAGGGGACTGCGAGCTTTTGCGCAGTCCCACTTGAGCGTAGGGCTATGCGTCTTCCAGCAAGACAAGGTAATACTTCTCTTCTTGAAGTTGCTCAAGATTTAGACTTTCCAAAATATTGTCGGGTTTGATGTCGTAGCCCTTAGACCTGAAAAAGTCGGCATGGTCCGAGGGGATTTTGATACCACTTGAACCGTCATGGCCACTGCCGCTTACGTTTACCGAGTACAACTCGTTGCCGCCACCATTAGCCTTTGCATAGACATGCGAATGCCACTGGGTTTTTGTGTTTGTGTTAGCAGCGTCCTGTCTGTAGGAGCTGGTCGTGCCGGGAATTTGCTTATAAACCTCGTGCTCAAAGAGGTCGGTGAGCTTCGATACGGCTTCTTCTTTGCTGCTTTCTGCCAAGTACTGTTTGAACGTTTTCATGGGCTCTCCGGGCTATGAGATGCATGACGTAAAAGCAAGAGGCTGTGCACTTTTGCGCAGTCTCGCCTGACTCCCGGGTTAGCGCTGTCAGCCAGCAGCCAACACAATAAAACTGGTGCGGAGGGAAGGAATCGAACCTTCCACGTTCACTCTTAGCAGGCAACACGGTCTATACAAGTTTTTCTCTCATTTGGGTTGGAATTTCCACCAGGCTCCGCAGGAACGCTGTTCCGCACCAAATACATGCCACAAAACCAAAAATAACAGCGTTTAAGTTTTTCATAGCTACCCCCATAACGGTTAATACTGCACCCACAACGGAGACGGAAATTGCCAACCCAAACGAGATTGCAACTTGTACTTCAATATGCACCTGTACTTCTAAGCCTGTTTGTCAGCCACAACTTTAATGTAGCTCAAACGCCGCATTCAGCGGCTTGTCCGCTGCAATGTTTTGTTAGCCATTATCTGATTCTATGGCTCGTAGCCTGTTCATAACACTGTCGCCGAAGGGAGTTAAAGTCCAGTACGTTTTCGTATCTTTTACAGAACGATTTTTATCATTTTTACTAATCAAGCCAAGCGCCCTCAATTGAACTTTAATCGTTTGAAAGTCTTCATCGCTAATAGAAAAATTATGAAAGCTATGCCCTTTTCCTTCCTTACTTTCTTTTAATTCAGGATCAGCGACTCTTTTGATCAATATATCTAGGGAGTTTCTTAGCTGTAGATCGCTTGCCTCGTGAATCATTAACGGAGAAATCTGATAGAAAATATCATCCCATGTCACATCGACAGAAGGCTTCCAGCTGTATTGCTCGTGATTTTTTGTTGAGATACACGTGTAGGTAATTGAGAACACTTTGTCTCCCTGGGCTAACTTTTCAGTGCCAGGCGGTGCTTGTGTTCTAGCTTTGTCCAACTTTGCTACCAAACTCTCAATTTGTTTTCTTAGTTCTAATATTTCGAGTGATGCTTCTTGACTGGGTACAAGATCGCCTCGAACCCATCCCACACCAGGATGCTTTTTCTGAAGCATGATCAAACTACGACTTACAACTGATCCTAGCTCGGCAGGAGTCTCCCAAAACTTACACATTTTACCTTGTGCAAGCTCTCTAAACTCTTTGAATTTCTTTTGTCCTTCCTCAGTTTTTTCGGTATCTTTCTTCGGTAGCGAATCTGGGTCCTTATGCAGAAATGCAATAATGGGTTTACCTGTTTGTAGCGCGTAACGATATTCCATTTCAGTGTAACTAATACCATCTGTACTTGTTGAACCATAACGTCCTCCAAGAATAAGTATGTAATAGTCACACTCATCAATCACTCCTGTTATTAGGCTCCATTGATCTTCATCTGCCGCTGGAAATAGCTCCATTCCGGAAGGAATACAGTCCAATTCCAAAAGAGCGTGAATAACCTCTTGCCGTTCAATTCTGAGATCTTCATAAGTTGAACTCACAAATACCTGATACTTTTTTTCCATTCGGTTTGCAGCACTCCTTTAGATGGCTAACTATATAGGCGTTAAACATTGCGTCATTTGTTTGTATACAACCTTAAAAAAATTAAAAATCATTGTTATTTCATTCGGTTGTATGAATTTAGCACATCCTAAAAAAATTTAGGTAGCACCACCTGAAAGTATGGGTAATTTAATCCATAAATATTCACGGCAAACAATGGTAACCCTAAACCCTAGCCGCCGCAAACGCCCTTATCTTCTCAACTAAAAAAATCATTATTTACCTCTGTGTCGCGAAAGTCATGCAATAATTTGACTCTTCCGGAATTTATGTAAAATTGGGTAAACCTTTTTTATTCCAGAATTTTATGCTCTACTACCCCTTATGACATTTAAAATCATTTTTTATATTATTGTTATGACACTCAGTACAGCAAACCAGGCGAACTCAGCATCAGAAAAAAAACTGCCGCCTTGCCGTGATAGCCCGAACTGTGTTTCCAGTCAGGCGCAAGACGCCAAGCATTTCATTGAACCTTTCAAAATCAGCGGCAGCCCTGAAGAAGCATGGAAGGCATTGAAAAAAGCCATTGACAACCATAGCCGCATGGTTATTACTCATGAAACCCCTGATACGCTTCATGCAGAAGCAACCAGCCTGGTTTTCGGCTTTGTTGACGATATTAACGCAATTCTTGATACTGACAAGAATATCATCCAGATCCGCTCAGCGTCACGCACGGGTCATAGCGATTTCGGAGTTAATCGCAAGCGTATAGAAGCACTACGTTCGCAGCTGCAAAAAGCTCATGTTATAAATTGAGTGCTCAGTATAGGTAGCTATAGAATCGGCTTGCCTTCTCGACCAGAGCTGCAAATGGCCTTTTACGTAAATTCCTTGCTTATTTTCCGCCGTGATTTGCGTGTTCATGACAACACGGCGCTTAATGAAGCTTTACGTCTTTCCGGACAGGTGCTGCCCTGTTTTATTTTTGATCCCAGGCAAATAGAACCGCATCCTTATCAGAGCAAACCGGCTCTGCAATTTATGTTGCAGTCCATCAGCGATCTTCAGCAGCAATTGCAGTCAGCAGGCGCAAAGCTGGCTCTTTACCATGCCTTGCCCGAGCACGTTATACGCAGCGTGCATGAGCAACAGCATATACAAGCAGTATTTATCAACCGCGATTACACTCCTTTCAGCCGGCTGAGGGATAACGAGTTAGCGGATGTCTGCCAAAAACTGGGGATTAGCTTGCACACTCTGCCTGACGCGTTGCTTACCGAACCTGAACAGGCCATGAAAAGCGATCAAACGCCCTATAAGGTTTTTGGCGCGTTTTATAATAATGCCAGACAATTTCCCGTGGCCTTGCCGCAAGCATTAACAGGCAAGAACTTTTGGCCACCGGCATCTGATTTTACAGTCGATCAGCTTGGTTTATCGTTAACTGAATCCAAACCGGATGTGATTCAAGGGGGTCGCAACAACGCTCTCGCCATTCTCGATCAGCTTGAGAAACAAGCAGATTATCAGAATACGCGTGATTTTCCTGCGCTGGATGCGACCAGCAAACTTTCTGCGCATCTAAAGTTTGGCACCTGCTCAGTGCGGGAAGTTTATTATGCAATCACTGAACAGCTCGGCAGCGAACATCCCTTGTTGCGGCAATTGTACTGGCGCGATTTTTTCACTCATATCGCTTACCACTTTCCACAGGTCTTTGGCCGGCCGTTTCTGGAAAAGTTTACCAATTTGCGCTGGGATAACAACCGCGATTACTTCCAGGCCTGGTGCGATGGCGAAACGGGTTTTCCAATTGTCGATGCCGGCATGCGTGAATTAAACTCAAGCGGCTTTATGCACAACCGGTTGAGAATGATAGCCGCCTCTTTTCTGGTCAAGGATTTGCATATCGACTGGCGCTGGGGCGAGCGTTATTTTGCCCAACATCTGATCGATTATGACCCCTGCGTCAATAATGGCAATTGGCAATGGGCTGCTTCAACCGGCTGTGACGCCCAGCCTTATTTCAGGATATTTAATCCCTGGCTGCAGCAGCAAAAATTCGACCCCGAATGCCGGTATATTCACCGCTGGATTCCCGAACTCAAGACCTTGTTGCCGGAAACAATTCATCATTGGAATAAAAAACACCATGATTGCAATTATCCCGCGCCGATTATTGATCATGCCCGTGAGAGCCAAATAACCAAGGCGAGATTTAAGGAAACAATCAGCACGGACATAGAGAAGGGATAATTTATTTTCTGAAGCAAGCGTTTAGGAATGGTTATGAAACAATGCCTGAAAAGCTCGGGCTGATTGTTCCGGCTGACTGTCAAACAGCCCTCCGATGACCGCTAACAAATCAGCTCCCGCTGCCAGCAATTGCGCGCCATTTTCCGGCAAAATACCGCCAATGGCGACAATAGGGATATTCAGCGCAAGTTTAGCTTGTTGCAGTGTCTCAATCCTGGCGGGTGCAGCCAATGGCTTGGAGGAAGAAGGAAAAAAACGGCCGAAAGCAACATAACTAGCCCCCTGCCCTTGCGCATCCAGCGCCCGTTCGACGGAGTCATAACAGGAAACGCCGATGACAGCATCTTTTCCCAAATACTTTCTTGCCTGCGCAATAGCGCCATCTTCCTTGCCGATATGGACTCCATCAGCGCCCGCGCCCACAGCAAGCTCAATATCGTCATTGATAATGAGCGGAACTTTATGACTATGGCAGACTTTAACCAGCTCTCTTGCCAGGAAGAGTGCTTCAGCCGGATTTTTATCCCGATACTGGACAATCGCCGCTCCGCCTCTGATCGCCGCTTCTATTTCGTTAATAACGGTATCGCCGGATTTATTTTCCGTCTGAGTGATGGCGTAAAGTCCGCGTGCCGGAAATATCAAGCGTCTTCCTCCATCCAGAAAAACCGGTTGGGAATAAACTGTCCACGGCCCGGTTGATAACCACTCTTTAACGAATTCCAGGTATATTCCTGAGCCTCCATTACGGCCTGAACAGGCTCCAATCCATGCGCCATCAAGGCGGCAATGCTGGTAGACAGCGTACAACCCGAGCCATGATAACTGGCGGGCAGCCTGTCCCAAGTATAAGTTTCCCAGCAACAGCCGTCATGAAACAGTTGATTGCTCACTGCAGGCGTCGCTTCATGCGTTCCCGTAATCAGTACATATTTGCAGCCTAGCTCGAGCAATTCCAGACCACACTCATTCAGGTCATCAAATCCTGCAAGTCTGCGGGCCTCTTCACTATTGGGCGTTAACACGGTAGTGCAAGGCAACAGCAAGTCAACAATTGCTGCAATAAGCCTGTCATTGGATAATTCGGCGCCTCCACCCGCCGCCAGAACAGGATCCAGAATAACCGGAATGTACGGGTGTTGTTTTAAAAGCGCATAAATGGCTATTGCCGTTTCATGATGTCCGATTAAGCCAATCTTGAAGGCATTAACAGGCAAGTCATCCAGTATGGTGTTCGCCTGACTGATAATAGCTTCCGGGCTTTGCGGAATCAGCTTTATTACATTCCGGGTATCCTGCTCGGTCAAGGCGGTAATAACACTGGCCGAATGACACTGATGACTGGCCAGAGTTTCAATATCCGCCTGCACGCCGGCGCCTCCGCTGGGATCATGACCGGAAAATGAAAGAACAACGGGGCGGTTAGAGGACATTTGGCTTCCTTGAAAATCAGGACGAATTAGTTAGGCCGTTATTATGGCAAATATCTAAAATATCGCAGTATCGTAGCCCGGGCAACTGTTTTTTAGGGTGACCAGGCGTTTTAGATGCACAGATCGGCCGGGTTTTCATGTTTAGAAAATTAAATTTATCAGTTACACTAGCGCCATAACATTTTAGCTTTAAGAAAGTTCGACTATGCCAACCTTGTCATTTGTCTGGTACTGCGTTTTTTACAGCAAATCATAAAACCAGCTCTTCGGCAACCTCCTAAAGTCAACATATTGAATTAATATTATTTATTTTTGATGTCGCCACATAATACCGGAAATATTTTTAGTTTATGAATGACGATAATATCTATCTCGCCTCATCAACCTCACTAGTCAAGATTAATGTTGAGGATCTGAAGGTGGGAATGTATGTTTCCAAGCTGGATAAACCCTGGCTGGAAAGTAATTTCTTATTTCAAGGTTTTGAGCTGCAAACTCAGGCCGATATCAACGCAGTTAGCAAGCAATGTACATTTGTTTACGTTGATGTTACTAAGCAAAATAAAGCTCCACTGATCAAGTCAACAGACACGCCTTTCAGCAAGGAATGGCTGGATAAAAGAACTCCTCCTGATAAACTCTCCTCTTTTGAAAAGGAAGTTGAACATGCAGGGTGCGTCTATCAGGAAACGAGTTCCCTGATTAAAACCTTTATGCAGGATGTGTTTCTTGGCAAAACTATCAATGTCGAAATTGCCAATAAAGCGGTAGCGCAATGTGTGGATAGCATTCTTCAGGCGCCAGATGCCTTGCTATGGATGACGCAGTTAAAAAACCGGGACTTATATACTTCTCAGCACAGCATGAACGTGTGCATTTTAGCCATAGCTTTGGGACGCCATATAAATCTTCCTGTCAAAGAACTTAACAACCTTGGCTTGTGCGGAATGATGCACGATATGGGAAAAATGCTAGTTCCTCTAGCGATTTTAAATAAACCCGGAGAACTGGCGCCTGACGAATTAAAACTCATGCAAAGCCACGCTGAGCAGGGCCGGAACTTATTAATGTCAAGCCATGGAATGTATGGTAGCGCTATTGACGTTGCACATTCCCATCATGAGCGCCTGGATGGAACAGGATACCCGCGCAAATTAACAGCCGAACAAATTACCCCATACACACGTATCGTTACTATTGCCGATATGTATGATGCCATTACCAGCGATCGCATTTACCAAAAAGGTAGAACCCACCTTGAAGCAATTAACATCATGACAAAAAAATGCGGGACTCATCTTGATTCAGAGCTTACATATAAGCTCATACAATGCCTGGGTATTTATCCTCCAGGCAATATTGTAGAGATGAGTAATGGAGAAGTCGCAATAGTCGTTGAAGAAAATAAGAAGAAAAGATTAAAGCCTAAAGTTATTTTATTGCTCGATGAAGATAAAAAACCAAGACCCGAACGCATGGTCGATTTATCAAAAATAGATTTGGATGCGAGCGGAAGGGAATATAAAATTACGAAAATTGTAAAGGCTGATGATTTCGGCATTGACCTGAATAAATATTACCTTAACGGTATAATAGAAAAAAGTCTGGCATCGGTATAGTTTGGATTTGGTTTGGGCAGGGCCCGGCATGCAAACCAACCTTGATGATCCCGTACCGGGAACCATCCAATTCGTAGAACATGACAAAAGGAATCGATTTCCCCCTGGCGCATGTTACTTCCCCAGTTATTAAATGAAAACGCACAGGCGGAATGGATTTTCAACTAATTAAAAACAGCATTTCCACCTCGCCTGCGTTTGTCCTGGATGCAGAGGAGATTATTAACAACCTGGAAATTTTAAACGCCTTACGCCAACAGTGCGGCTGCAAAGTGTTATATTCAATCAAGTCATTACCTTTTTCCCCGGTTCTGGAAACAGCAAAACCGCTGGTTGACGGTTTTTCGGTTAGTTCTTTATTTGAAGCGCGGCTGGCGGATGAGATTTTAGCTGGGCAAGGCGGCATTCATTTAACTACGCCGGGCATAAGGCCGGATGAGTGGGATGAACTGGCGCATTTGCTTACGCACATCAGCTTCAACTCGATAACGCAGCATCAGCGCTTCGCTTTCGCCACTCAGACAAAAACATCCATTGGTTTACGCGTTAATCCCAAGCTGTCTTTTCTTAAGGATGACAGATTTGATCCCTGCCGGCCAAATTCGAAACTGGGTGTGGATATTGATGACTTGTGGCAGTCGTCTTGCCTGGATCAAGTTAAAGGACTGCATATTCATAACATTTTTTCTGCAACCGGCTTTACGCCGTTAATTAGAACCATTGAGAAACTTCGCGGTTATTTCGGCAAAAATCTTGCCTGTCTCGACTGGCTTAATCTGGGCGGCGGTTATCTGTTTAATCAAATTAAGGATCATTCCCCCTTTACCGGCCTGGTAAAAAAGCTGAAAGACAATTATAAGCTTGAAGTTTATATAGAGCCAGGCAATGCGGTCGTAGGGCGCGCAGGGTTTTTAATGAGCACTGTTATCGATAGTTTTGTCAGTGACGGCAAAACGGTTGCCATATTGGATACATCGATCAATCATAATCCGGAGGTGTTTGAATATCAGCGCCAGCCCGAACTGCACGAACACGACCCAAAGGGACGTTATCCGGCTATTTTAGCCGGCTGCACCTGTCTGGCCGGGGATGTGTTCGGGGAATATCTTTTTAGCAAACTTCCGGAAATTGGCGATAAAGTAGTTTTTAAAAATGTCGGCGCCTACAGCCTGATTAAAGCCAACCGTTTTAACGGTTATAATCTGCCGGATATTTACTGGCATCAAGATCAACGGATGAAAAAATTGAAACAGTTCACCTATCAGGATTATCGGCGGCAATGGCTGGCGGATTAATCACATGAAGTAAAATCGAAGTCAAAAACTTGCAATAGCAGTAATAACCGCTATTGCACAGTCAATAAATCAGGAGCCTAAACATGAAAGCAATACTAATGACAGCTGTCGGCGATGCCGGTGTTTTAAAATCACAGGACATCAAAGAACCTGAAATATCAGCAGGAACACAGATTAAAGTCAGGCTGCAAGCGGCTGGCGTTAATCCTGTCGACACCAAAATCAGGAGCAATGGGCTATTTTATGACCAGGCCTTACCAGCTGTTTTAGGTTGTGATGGCGCGGGCATCGTTGTTGAAACAGGGACAAAGGCCGGTAAATTTAAAACCGGAGATGAGGTCTGGTTCTGCAATGGCGGATTGGGACGTGAACAGGGCAATTATGCTGAATACACAGTAATTGATGAGCGCTGGGTTAGTTTGATGCCTAAGACATTTTCATTTACTCAAGCTGCCGCTTGTCCGCTGGTATTGATTACCGCGTGGGGAGCTTTGTTCGATCGCGGCGGCTTGCAAGAAGGGCAAACCGTGCTTATTCATGCCGGAGCGGGCGGGGTTGGGCATGTCGCGATACAATTAGCAAAGCTGAAAGGCGCCAGGGTGATTACTACGGTGAATTCCACGCAAAAAGCGGAATTTGTCAAAAGCCTGGGCGCGGATCAAGCCGTTAATTATACGCCAAACGGCTTTGCCGAGGAGGTAAATGATCTTACCGGAGGCAAAGGCGCTGATCTGGTTTTCGATACGGTAGGCGCGGCTGTTTTTAAAGAGAGCATCGCGGTGACTGCCCACTTTGGCCGGTTGGTAACGTTGCTGGATCCGGGTGAAATTAACCTGAGCGAAGCCAGAATGCGTAATTTATTGATAGGTTTTGAACTGATGCTTACGCCTATGCTCAGAGATTTGCCTGAAGCAAGAGACAAACATGTTGAAATTTTAAATCAATGCGCGCAATGGGCTGATAAAGGCTTGTTGAAACCGCATGTCAGCAAGCAGTTACCCCTGGAAGAAGCGGCTGTTGCGCACCAGTTGATTGAAACCGGACATACGAGCGGAAAAATTGTTTTATCTGTTTAAGGAGCTGTTTAAAACTGCTTCAAGGATAGTAAAAGTTTGTGGCGCTGTTCATTCGATGTTCATTTTATACCGATACAGTCATGCTTGCTGATTCCGGCAATCCTTATTTATGTATAATAGATAAAGCAAGTTATGGATGATAATTGAAAATAATGACAAACTGAAAGGCTATGGCAGAAAAAACAAACAGGCGCGGTTCAAGATACAACGGGAAAAAACTAAAAAAATCGACCTCTCATTGGTTTAGAAACCTGTTCCTGATTTTGCTGGCTGGCGGCTCATTTTTCTTATTCAGTTATCTGGGCTATCTGGATTATAACGTTCGCAGCCAATTTGAAGGCAAACGCTGGGCGATTCCCGCGCGGGTTTTTGCCAATCCGGTTGAACTTTATGCAGGACGCGCCCTAAGCGCGCAAAAGTTCGAAGCGTTATTAAAATTGCTGCATTACCGGCAAGATGAAGGTTTATCCGTAGAAGGAACCTATTTTAAAACGGGCTCGCAAATCAGCGTACGAACCCGCGATTTCGCCTTTTGGGACCAACATCAACCCAGCGCGCTGATGCAGTTGGACTTTATCGATACGGGCATAAATAAGATTACGGATTTAACAAAATCCGGGGATATTGCCATCATCCGCATGGATCCGGTACAAATCGGCAGTTTTTACCCCACAATCAAAGAGGACAGAATTCTCATCAAGCTGGAAGATGCGCCCGACAAACTGGTGAAAGGTTTGCTTGCATCCGAAGACAGGGATTTTTATGAGCATTTTGGCGTTTCCCTACGGGGCATTATCAGGGCGATGTGGAGCAATGTCCGTGCTGGCGGCATGGTACAAGGTGGCAGCACTATAACTCAACAATTAGTTAAAAACTTTTATTTAACCAACGAACGGAGTTTGTCACGGAAAATAAAAGAAGCCTTAATGGCGCTGATTTTGGAATACCGCTACACAAAAAATGAAATTCTGGAAGCCTATCTGAACGAAATCTATTTGGGTCAAAATGGCGCAAACGCAGTTCACGGCTTTGGCTTAGCCAGTGAATTCTATTTTGGCAGCACCTTAAAGGATCTCCCTCTGGAACAGGTTGCTTCGCTGGTTGCATTGGTGCGCGGCCCTTCCGAATATGATCCGAGGCGTTACCCGGAGCGCGCTTTGCAGCGCCGGAATCTGATAATTAATCAAATGGTTATGGAAAATTACATCACATCGGATCAAGCCAATGAAGCAATATCAAAACCTCTGAATATAATTCCGCGCATGCCCCGCTCTTCTAATCGCTATCCCGGTTTTCTTGATCTGGTCAAACGGCAGCTAAGGCAAGATTATCGCGAAGAAGATTTAACTTCTCAGGGACTAAGGATTTTTACCACCCTGGACACTCAGGTTCAGGATATTCTGGAACAAACCGTCGCCTCAAAACTGGATAATCTGGAAAAACAGACTCGCGCCAAACAACTTGAAACAGCCGTCATAGTCACACGACGGGATAGCGGCGAGGTAACCGCATTGACCAGCGGCCGTGAAAATTTGGCAGGGGGATTCAACCGGGCGCTGGATGCTGTGCGTCCTATCGGTTCATTGATCAAGCCGGCTATTTACCTGACGGCTTTGGAATATCCGGACAAATACACAATTACTACGCGAGTAAGCGATTCGACTATCGTGGTTAAGGGGCAGAACGGCACAGACTGGATTCCTAAAAATTACGATCATAGAGAACATGGCGATGTGGCTTTACATACGGCGTTGGCGAAGTCTTATAATTTGGCCACCGTCCGCGTCGGCATGGATATAGGCGTGGACAGAACCGCCCAAACCCTAAAAGACATGGGCGTCACCAGACCGCTTGATCAGTTCCCTTCACTTTTGCTGGGAGCAGCCTCGCTAACGCCCATGGAAGTTGCCCAAATGTATCAAACATTGGCCGAAGACGGATTTTCGACGCCTATCAAGAGCATTAGAGCGGTGGTTGATACCGACGGCAAACTGTTGCAAAGTTACCCGTTTACCGTCAAACAGGCCGTAGATCCGGCGGCAACTTATATCGTCAATACCATGCTACAGGAAGTTATGCATGAAGGCACCGGGCGGGCAGCTTATTCATCCTTCCCTCAAGACTATGGACTGGTGGGCAAAACAGGCACTACCAATGATGCAAAAGACAGCTGGTTTGCCGGGTACACGGGAGATTACTTATCCGTGGTCTGGGTAGGCCGGGATGACAATAAATCCATAGGATTAACCGGAGCCTCGGGGGCTTTGCCCATCTGGACAGCGTTAATGAAGCAAATTTCAACCCAGCCTGTTAATTTGATTCCTCCTGATAATGTCAAGTTAGTCTGGGTTGAAGCAGGCACCGGCTTATTAACGCGAAAAGGCTGCGGAAACGGTAAGCAATATCCCTACATTTCCGGATCAGAGCCAACCGTCTATTCAGAGTGCGGTCAAGAGGTTTTTGACCAGGATAAATCGTGGTTTACTGATTTTTTCGAGAGCGATACCAAACAAGCTCAACCTGATCAAAGTGAACCGGCATCAGAATGAACACACTAAGAGCATCCATGAATAATAAAATTACTGTTTTTCGCCTGATTTTCCTGGCGGTCATCTTTCTTGTCAATTCCGTCTGCTATGGAGCAGACGAACCAGTCAAACAATTGCAGGCATTCTTAACAGCATCAAAGTCGCTTACTGCTGATTTTAAACAAGTTTTAATTAATGAGGCTGGCGTTCCTTATCAAACCAGTTACGGGGTTTTCTACTTGCAGAGGCCAGGAAAATTCCGCTGGGACTATTTAAAACCGTTTCAGCAGCAGATTGTATCGATCTCCGGAAAAGTCTGGTTTTATGATGCCGATTTAGAGCAAGTCACCATTAAAAAGCTCGATGAGTCTGTTGGCTCAACACCCGCTTTGCTGTTAAGCGGCGAAATATCGCTGGATGCTAATTTCACCATGGAAAGTCAGGGCGTTGATGGCGATATGCAATGGATCAAATTATCGCCTAGAAACAAGGAAAGCAGTTTTAAATATATTTTAATCGGCTTGAATAAAGGTTCGTTGGGAGGAATGGAGTTAAGCGATAATTTTGGCCAGCTGACGCGCATCTATTTCTCCAATGTGCTGCTGAACCCGCCGATAAAGCCGACGGTATTTGAGTTTAAAGCCCCCAAGGGTGCCGATGTATTTTCTGATTAGACCGGCTCAGGCCAAAAGTCTCAAAATGCAGTCTCGCACCTTTATCATTGCGCCTGTCTTTCATGTTCGATGATTTAACCAAACCCCTGGCCGATAGGATGCGGCCAAAATCATTAGACGATTTCGCAGGCCAGCACCACATTCTAAAGCCCGGTAAGCCGCTCTATGAAGCAGTGGCGTCCGGGCGCTTGCATTCCATGATTTTCTGGGGCCCGCCGGGAACCGGTAAAACTACACTGGCGCGGCTTATTGCCCAGCACTCTGACGCGGAATTTATACCTATTTCCGCAGTGTTGTCAGGTGTTAAGGAAATCAGGGCCGCTGTAAGCGATGCCAAGAAAATACAGCTTGAACAGCACAGGCGCACTATATTATTTGTCGACGAAGTGCATCGCTTTAATAAATCACAGCAGGATGCTTTCCTGCCGCATGTAGAAGACGGCACCGTTTATTTTGTCGGCGCGACCACTGAAAACCCCTCATTTGCACTCAATAATGCGCTGTTATCACGCGCTCGCGTCTATGTGCTTAATTCCTTAACAAGCGAAGATTTAATGCTCGTCCTGGACAAGACATTAAGCGATAGCAAAAGAGGCTTGGGCAGTCTTGGCATTGAAATGGCTGCCGCCGTCAAACAGCAATTTGCCGATGCGGCTGACGGCGATGCCAGAAGACTGTTGAATCTACTGGAAATTGCTGTGGAGCTTGCCGCAGCAAAAGGCGGCGCTACTATTAATGAATCCTGCGCACGGGAAGTACTTTCCGGGGGCGTTAGACGCTTTGATAATCAGGGTGAAGAATTTTATAACCAGATTTCAGCGCTGCATAAATCGGTAAGAGGCAGTTCGCCGGATGCATCGCTCTATTGGTTGTGCCGCATGCTGGATGCCGGTTGTGACCTGGCCTATCTAGCCAGACGCATCGTCAGAATGGCCTCCGAAGACATTGGCAATGCCGACCCCAGAGCCTTGCAAATCGCTATTAATGCCTGGGAAGCGCAGGAACGCCTGGGCAGTCCGGAAGGCGAACTGGCCCTGGCGCAGGCTGTTGTTTATTTAGCCTGCGCGCCGAAAAGCAATGCCGTTTACATGGCTTATAATGCCGCCATGCGTGATGCCAGACAAAGCGGCAGCCTGGGCGTGCCGGTGCATTTAAGAAATGCGCCTACCAAACTCATGAAATCCCTGGATTACGGTAAAGAATACCGTTACGCCCATGATGAACCCGAAGCCTATGCCGCAGGTGAAAATTATTTTCCGGAGCCGTTAACGGGGACATGTTATTACCAGCCTGTCGATCGAGGCCTGGAAATCAAAATCAGGGAAAAGTTAAGACATTTGCAGGAACTGGATAAGGAACAATAGGTTGATTTGAAGCCCGGAATCCCTTTCGGCGACAGTGTTTATCGCGCCGCCTCCCGCGCCCTTTCTTGTAAAGAATTACCGCAAAAACAACTTCTACTTGATAACCAGTTGTTACAAAATCCAATGCTTTGTCAGCTTTATGACATCGTTCAGGACTGGATTTCTATTCAGAAACCCGCAAGGAGTCTCCACAGAGGCGTTAGCGCTTAACTTGACACAGGCGATAGCGTATCCAAAGGTGTCCGTTTGCAAGTTGGCCCAATTTTTGAATGTCTTATTTAATTCGATACTATAACCGGACCAAGGGCACAGCAACAACTTTCGAGTCATGAATAATTTTGTCACTCCTCATTTCCCCCTTAGCTCCAATCCGATCCACCTCCAGGAGGCGACACATCCTGGTTACCGCTGTGACATGGTAAAGCCTGACTTTGCTTTGACGGAATATTTTAATCCCGTTACAGATGTCGATCATAATCGGAAAACCGGCGTAACCGGCTCTTATGCATTGTTTTACCGGCAAGGCATTTCGCCTCGTTGTCAAACGGATCAGGAACTTTAAATCGCATGTTGGACATCGCGATTATCGGCGCCGGTCTCTCAGGTTTATCCTTGGCTGATCGCCTGTTTGAAGACAAGCGGAATATCACTGTGTTCGAAGCGCGAAACCGTTGCGGAGGCAGAATTCTATCCCGCTCAATTACATCAGATTCTACAGATTCATCTTTTATGGCCGATCTGGGACCTGCCTGGCTGTGGCCCGGTCATCAACCGCGCATAGCGGCGCTGGTAAAGCGCTTGGGATTGAAGCTTTTCCGCCAGTGGAACACCGGTCATAGCCTCTATCAAGCCAATGCCGGCACCGCGCCAACAATGTTTATCGACGGTCAAACACACGAAACTTCGTGGCGAATTAGAGGCGGTTGCCATCAATTAATAGCCGGCTTAGTGCAGCGGATACCGGACTCAATCCTGCATACGCAACATCGCTTGCTGCATCTTGCCGACCGGGATTCCTACATCGAACTGGTATTTGCCGCCGGCGGCAGCCACGTCACTTATCAATCGAAGCAGGTTGTACTGGCTATGCCGCCCAGGCTATTGGCAGACAACATTATCTTTGAAGCGGCCTCCGCACCGGAACTGATGCAAGCAATGCGGGACACGCCCACATGGATGGCGGGGCATGCCAAGGCAATGCTGGTCTACCCTGATGCTTTTTGGCGCCGTCGAGGCTTTTCGGGCAATGCATTTATGCCCTATCCAGGAGCGGTGTTGGCCGATGTTTACGATGCCTGCTCCGAACAGAGTGAACCGGCAGCCTTATCCGGTTTTTTCGGTTTGCCCGCCTTTACCAGGGAACATTGCCGCGATAATCTTGAAGCTTTAACTGTGCAGCAAATGACGCGACTGTTTGGCGCCGAGGCGGCAAATCCGCTTCATGTCATCATTCAGGATTGGAGCATGGAGGCGTTTACCGCAACCGGACAAGATCGCACGCCGCCTGCAGAGCACCCTCGCTATGGACATCCGTGGCTGCAATTGGACCATTGGCGGGATAAGCTTTATTTTTGCGGGACTGAAACAGCCCAGACGTCCGGAGGCTATCTGGAAGGCGCTCTGGAAGCAGGCGACCGGGTTTTTACAGCTCTGACACTTTAACCTATGGGCATTCATGATGATTAGCGAACGGACAAACACCAACAGCATCGTTCAATTTAGGCGGTATATCGCCGGACAAAAATCAATGCTGAAAAAACAATACGATCAATTACTCGCTAAAGATCTTTCCAGGCAGCAATGGGACGGCTGTTTTCAACGCAATGTATTAACCGTCCTGGAACAGACTTATGATCAAGCCCTGGTGGAATTGCAGGCGCTGCCGTTCGATGGCGGCAACAACGCTGTAGATCGAGGCTTAACGGATTTAACTAAACAAACACTGGCGTCTTTCGACGGATTCGTCGATGATTTCTTACAGTTTGTCGTTGATAAGCACCGCACCTCCTGCGCCTTATCCAATTTTCCCGGCGAACACAAACCTGACAAGGCTTATGTTAACGAGGTTATGCGCGATATCGCCGGACTTTGGCAAAAATTCGCCTTAAATGTCAATGCCTATTTTCTTGAATGCCGGTAGCACAGCCCCCAATACAGAGAGATCGCTATGAAATTTTATTTTACTCCCGGTTCCTGTTCGACTGGAATACATATACTGCTGGAAGAATTGGAACTGGTTTTCGAAGCGCATCTCGTCAATCTAATGGCTGGCGATCAAAATGCCCCGGAATATCTGGCGTTAAACCCCAAAGCCACCATCCCGGCACTGGTATGGAACGACGGCTCGGCGTTGACCGAATTTCAAGCTATCGCCTATTGGCTGGCGCGCAGCTACCCCAAAGCCAGACTGCTGCCCGGCGATGCGGACAGCGACTCGCGCGTCATCGAATTGATGGACTATGCGGTCGGCACGATTCATGGACAGGGTTTTGCCAGAATTTTCACAAGCGATAAATTTACGCCCGACCCATCCGGCTTTGAAGCGGTAAAGACCCAGGGTCTAAACATCGTTCAGCAGGGATTTGCCATTGTCAACAAAATTTTACCGGATGAAGGTTACGCAATGGGCGCTTTCAGCATCGCCGATGCCGCCTTGTTTTATGTCGAGTTTTGGGCTGACAAGACCGGCATTATGCTGCCGGAAAATTGCATGAAACACTATCGATTGATGCTGGCGCGGCCTGTCGTGCGGCGGGTCCTGATGGAGGAAGGTTATCGCGCCGATTAGTGGCGGAGCATCAGAAAGCAACAATGAACAAGTAAATAGGTGACAAAATGGCATTAATCGAAAAAACCGGCTCAATCAAACTTGACTACGAGCCGATTGACAATGATCACGACGAATTTATCATGCTGCTTAATCAGCTGGATTCAGCCGGCAATGCCGACTTTCCCATCCTGTTCCAGCAATTGTACGAACATACCGAACAACACTTCGATCGAGAAAATCAATTGATGAAACAAGTCGCATTTCCCGCGGAGACTGAGCACAAAGGCGAACATCAGCGCGTGCTTGGGGAATTCAAACAATTTAAAACACGGGTTGATAAAGGCCTCATTGCTTTCGGCCGCTCGTTTGTCAGAGACCGGCTCCCGCAATGGTTTCAACTGCATGTCCAGACGATGGACAGCGCGCTTGTTGCATACCTTAAAATACGCCAGCAAGCTTAAATCTACGAATGACTCTCTGCCCTGAACTCGAGATTGTTGAAGACTTTTACGATTCCGCCGAAAGCGATTGTATCTTTCAGCGCTTATTGCAAGAACAAAATTGGCCTGATAATCGTTATACCGTCGCCGGACGGCAATTTGTCTTGCCCAGATTACAGACCTGGCATGCCGACCCTGGAATTTATTATAGCTATAGCAGCAATCTGCTGGAGACCAGTTCATGGACGCCGCTGCTATCAAGCATTAGGGAAAAAGTCGAGACGTTCCTAAATTTCCCCTTTAACTCGGTACTGGTTAATTTGTATCGAAACGGTCAAGACTATGTCGGTTGGCATGCCGATAATGAACAGGAAATGGGTGAGCAACCCTTTATTGCCTCGCTGACTTTTGGCGTGGAACGGCAATTTTCCTTCCGGCATAAAAAAACGCCGGAAACCGGCCGGATAATATTGCGCAGCGGCACTTTACTGATTATGCAACCGGATTTTCAGCATCATTGGCTGCATAGCATTCCCTTCGATAAAAACGTGACCCGGGAACGGATTAACTTAACTTTCCGCAAGGTTATCCCATCAAATAGCCAATAAAAATCCCGCATTAGACAGAGTGTCCGTAGAATGTCCGTAAGGTTAATTTTAAAATGAACAACAAACACAAAAATTTTGAATTTCGATGAAGACCCTGTCCTGGAATAACCCTTGGCTGCAATTGCCGGACTGTTTCCACCAGTCAGTGCAACCGGTGCCGCTCGACAATCCCTATTTTGCGCATTGCAATCCATACGCAGCGCAATTACTGGGATTGCCGGTTGAGCAATTGACTACAGAGACCGCGCTGCGCTGTTTTAACGGCAACGGCTTGTTGCCCGGTACAAGTCCTATTGCAAGCGTTTATGCGGGGCATCAATTCGGTATATTTACTTCGCCATTAGGTGATGGCCGCGCCATTTTGCTGGGCGAGGTTCAGCGCGAAAACGGTATTCGCTACGAAATCCAATTGAAAGGAGCAGGCATAACTCCTTATTCCCGGACACTGGATGGCCGCTGTCCTTTAGGTTCGGCGATCAGGGAATATCTTGGCAGCGAGGCTTTAGCCGGATTGGGAATTCCCAGCACCCGTTCGCTTTGTCTTTTGGCTGGCGGCACGGAAATCCGGCGAGAACACATTTCAACCGCCGCAATTTTGGTCAGAATGGCTCGATCGCATATTCGCTTCGGGCATTTTGAATATTTTCATCATCGCGGCGATTTTGACAATGTCAAAATACTGGCCGGATTTGTTATCGAACAGCTTTTTCCCGAATTATTGAATGAACCCGCCGCGCAACGCCCGATGCGGCTGCTGGAAACCATCGTTGAACGGAGCGCGCGCTTGCTGGCAGGATGGCAGAGTGCGGGTTTTACCCATGGCGTTATCAATACCGATAATATGACAGTGTACGGAGACACCCTCGATTTCGGTCCGTTTGGTTTCATGGAAGCCTATGACCCGGAATTTTTGCCGAACCCTGGCGATGACTTGAATCGTTATCAGTTTGACCAGCAGCCTGAGATAGGCCGCTGGAATTGTCTGGCGCTGGCGGAAGCAATGTCATCCCTTTTACCTGGACGGACCATTCCCGCCAAATTGTTACGTTTATACCGGCAAAACTATTCCCGGCATTTTCTTCTGCGCATGCGTCAGAAGCTGGGGCTTGCAGCGGAGCATCCTGACGATGCCGGACTAGTAGACGGTCTGTTAGAAACACTACGGAATGGCGGAATCGATTACTCAGTTTTTTTTCGCCGCCTTGCCGAATTCGATGAGCCAGGAAAAAACCGGGAA
Organism: Methylobacter sp. KS41; assembly: GCA_002862125.1. GTDB lineage: Bacteria > Pseudomonadota > Gammaproteobacteria > Methylococcales > Methylomonadaceae > Methylobacter_C. The sequence goes on from PHSP01000004.1 coordinate 293,421, forward strand.
CTCTTTGCCTTAACCAAGGAACCGGCCGTACTGACAGGTTGGCTGAACAGTTACCGGGACCGGTTAATTCTGGAAAAAACGTCTGGCCAAGAGCGCCGTAACCTGATGAACCAAGTCAACCCTTGTTATGTGCTGCGCGGTCATTTGTTAAACAAGGCCATTAATTGCGCTGAGCAAGGCGATTTAAGAGAATTTCACCGTTTGTTTACGCTCGTGCAGAAGCCCTTTGAAGAACAACAGGATATGGCGTTTTACTCGTTGCCGCAGACTGAGGAACTGCTTCCTGTATGAATCTGTTTTAGTCAAACACAGATTGAAGCCATATTCCGTTTCGGAAGACAGCCGCTCAATACACAGTTCTCATCTTTGTCACAAATCCTCCAGTTTATGCTGTTCTTGTCGTTATGCTTGCATCCAGGCGGAAGCTCTTTTAAGTGCGGTCAAGCTATCTAGCTAATATTTAACACAAAATATATTGCCAAAAACTGGAACGGGACTTGCTGATATTGCAATAACAGCAATACAGTTTTGTCCCGCAATCTCGATCAAAGGTGATTTATGAGTAAAATTGGCATTTTTTTCGGAACTGATACCGGCAGCACCCGATTGGTAGCTAAGAAAATCTTTAGCTTATTAGGTGAAGAGCTAGCCGACAAGCCCATAAACATCAACCGCGCCAGTCCGGCTGAATTGTTGAAGTATGATGCCTTGATACTCGGCACACCGAGTTATGGGGCCGGTGATTTACCTGGGCTGACGGCCGGTTGTCAGGAAAGCAGTTGGCAAGAGTTCGTGCCCTATCTGGATGATGTCGACCTGTCAGGTAAACGAGTAGCCTTGTTCGGGCTGGGAAATCAGGAACGTTACGCCTCGCGCTTTGCCAGTTCGCTGATTCAGCTTTACCGGGTATTTTATGGCTACGGCGCCGACATCATCGGCCCCTGGAGCACCGAAGGTTATCAGTTCGAACATTCCGATTCAATAATCGATAACCAGTTCGTCGGCCTAGTGCTGGATCAGCGTACGCAGCCGTTCTTAACCGAGGAGCGGATTAAAACCTGGCTGGCGCAAGTAACCCCGCAATTGCTGCCTGCTTTGCAGGAGGCGGCCTAGGCATGCCGCAAACCGGGCCCGCGCCCATCCGGTCTACGCGTCCGATTACACCCAGGACAGCTTTTGGGAACGCCGGGCGATCGCCGCCCGGTATTTACCGCCCCATAATTTACGGCCTTTGCTGACCGATCCCGATGAAGCTGTACGGCGCGTATTGGCCTACCGGGCGCCTTTGGAGTGGTTGCTGGAATTGAGCAACGACACGGATAGAGAAGTCAGAATAACAGTAGCGGACCGCTTGCCTGAGCAACAATTGGAGCTGATGGTCAAGGACCCGGATTATCTGGTTCGCGTCTATGTGGCTAAACGCTTGCCGGCAGGGCGTTTGTTCCGGCTGGTAAGCGACCCTGATAATGAGGTGCGGCGCACGGTAGCGGAACGTATACCCGCCGTCAGTCTGGGATTGATCGCGAATGATGCAGAAACCGGCATCCGCCGCATCGTCGCCCAACAAATAGATGTTGCCGATCTGGAGATGATGAGCAAAGACGATGACTGGACGGTGCGCTACGAAGTGGCGTTGCGGGCAAAGCCGGATTTGCTGCAGCAGATGCTGGAAGATGCAGAAGAAGAAGTCCGCCTCGCCGCCCGGCAACGTTTGGAAGCTTCGCCGGCTTAGCCCCTGAGTCATGGATAGTGGCTCTGCCGGCAGTCTGATTTAGTTGCTCGAAAACCCGGCGGAGCCAATCATCAGGAACTCTGTTACTTGCCTCTTTCCGGACTCGCCGTGCCGGCATTGTTGTATATACCCTCTAAGCGAAGGCCCGGAATTGAAATACATAAGGCATACCTAAAAGAAAAGGACTGAGCTTTCCCCTTGACTCCTGCAGCCAAGTCATAATCTTACTAATCCGGAAACCCGTATGGCGCATTAGCGAAAGCTTAATACGCCCCGGTGACGGATTAACCAATCCTGTATTCATCCTCCAGTAATTTCGCATGGGCTGCGGCCAGTCTGGCGATAGGGATCCGCGGCGCTGAACAGGAGACATAATTCAGTTTGATGTGATGACAGAAGCGGATCGATTGCGGATGCCCGCCTTGTTCGCCGCAAATGCCTATTGAAATATCGGGACGGGTTTTACGTCCTGAATCCGCAGTCATTTTCATTAACTGGCCGACGCCTTTGGCATCAAGCACTTCAAACGGATTGTCTTCAAGCAAGCCGGTTTCATTGTAAAGAGGCAGGAATTTATTTTCCGCATCCTCGCGTGAAAATGAGAAAGTCGCCTGGGTTAAGTCGTTGGTGCCGAACGAGAAAAATTCGGCCACTTTAGCCAATTCACCTGCTCGAGTACAAGCTCTGACGGTTTCCACCATGGTTCCGAATTTAAATTCCAGCTTGATACCGTACTCATTTTCGACTTCCTGTTGAATTTGATCAACAAAGGATTTCACCTTTTTCAATTCCTGTGAGGTAATAACCTGAGGCACCATGATTTCAGGCGAAATCGGCGTGCGTTGTTTGGCGCAGAGCGCCGCCGCTTCAAGAATTGACCGGATCTGCATCTGGTAAATTTCCGGATACGACATGCCAAGGCGCACGCCCCGATGACCCAGCATTGGATTAACTTCGTACAATTCCTTGACTTTCTTCAGCATCAATTCCTTTTTAGCAATCGCTTTATTGATGACTTCTTCATTCAAATGATTGAACGGCGCAGGTAATAATGTGTGGTCGCCCATCGTATCCAGAGCAACCTGCTGTCCCTGAACCATGACTTTATACAGATTCAAGGATTTGATTTCATCTTCCAGCTGGTGCTCACCGGGCAGAAATTCATGCATCGGCGGGTCCAGCAGCCTTACCGTGACCGGATAAGGCGACATGGCCTCAAATATCTGCTTAAAGTCATCCCGCTGAATCGGAAATAATTTTTCCAGAGCCTCCTGTCTGGCTTCCTTATTGTCGGCCAGAATCATATCAATGACTAAAGGCAAACGATCCGACGCATTAAACATGCGTTCGGTCCGGCACAGACCGATACCCGTTGCGCCATAGTTGACCGCCATGCGCGCGCGTTCGGGCGTATCGACATTGGCATGAACTTCCAGCTCGGCAACTTCATCGGCCCACGATAGCAAGGTTTTTAATTCATCGGAAAACGAAGGTTCAATCGTGGGTATTTTGCCTAAATAAATAAGGCCGGTGCTGCCGTCAATGGTGATGATATCGCCTTCGCGAAGATGCAGATCGCCAATTACCGCTTGACGGGAACGGACATCTATTTTTATATCCTCGGCGCCTGCAATGCAGGCCTTGCCCATGCCTCTGGCAACCACGGCGGCATGCGAGGTTTTACCGCCGCGGCTGGTCAGAATACCCTGGGCCGCAAAAAAGCCGTGAATATCTTCCGGCTTGGTTTCTTCTCTCAACAAAATGACCCGCTCTCCGGTACGGCCCATCAATTCAGCGGTGTCGGCATCAAACACGCATTTGCCGAAAGCCGCGCCCGGTGAAGCAGGCAGGCCTTGAGCCACTGGCTGGGATTTACTGGCTGGATCAAGTTGCGGATGCAGCAGCTGTTCCAGCAATTCTGGGTTGATGCGCAACAGGGCCTGTTCCTTGCTGATCAGGCCTTCGGCTACCATCTCCACGGAAGTGCGCACCATCGCTGCCGCGTTCATTTTTCCGTTACGGGTTTGCAGACAGTACAATATGCCGCCTTGAATGGTGTATTCGTAATCCTGAACTTCCTTGTAATGCGATTCAAGCTTGTTGCGCAGTTCAACCAGTTGCCTGTAGAGATCCGGCATTTCATGAGCCAATTCCTGCACCGGCTTTGGCGTGCGAATGCCGGCGACAACATCCTCGCCTTGCGCATTAACCAGGTATTCGCCGTACATTTCATTAACACCGGTGCCAGGATTGCGGGTAAAACCGACTCCGGTTGCGCAATCGTTGCCCATATTGCCAAACACCATGGCGACAACATTAACGGCGGTGCCATTTGCCATATTCGGCGTTATATGAAATTCGCGCCGGTAATCAACCGCTCGTTTGCCCATCCAGGAATTGAATACCGCTTTAATAGACAATTCCAGTTGTTCATAAACATCCTCGGGAAAAGGCTTGCCGGTTTCTTCCAGGACGACCTGAAGAAACAGCTCGCTGATTTGGCGCAAATGTTCGGCATCCAAACCAACATCGGCTTTAATCCCGGCTTGCTTCTTGATCGCAGCGAAATGCACGTCAAATTTTTCATCATCAATGCCCAGGGCAACCTTGCCAAATAACTGAATAAAACGGCGGTAGGCGTCGTATGCAAAGCGCGCATCACCCGTCTGCTCAATCAATCCGGTCAAAGTCCGGGCATTTAAGCCTAGGTTCAGGATAGTATCCATCATACCGGGCATAGAGATTGCCGAACCTGAGCGTACCGACACCAGCAATGGATTATGGCTGTTACCAAATTGCTTGTCTGAAAGCGATTCAACCTCGGCAATATGCGCTTTAACGTCTTCCAGCAAACCATCGGGTAATTGATGGTTTTCAAGATAATCCAGACAGGCTTTGGTAGTAATGACAAATCCCGGCGGCACATTAAGCCCTATCTGTGTCATTTCGCACAGATTAGCGCCCTTGCCTCCCAGTAATACTTTATTTTTTCCATCGCCTTTTTGAAATGAATATATATATTTTTCAGACATGTTTTGTTCCAAGGTTGCGTAGATGAATATAACCTTATTAGCTTAAAGTCATTCGGTTAAATTGTGCTAACAGTATTTAATACATACGGCTGGGGTTTTGCCTGATTAACCAGAAGCTTTTCCGAACCGGTATTTTTCTCAGGATCAATGTACATAATGGATTAGCTATTAATCCAAAGAGAGTTTAGAACTGTTAATTTTTATAAAAAGAAGAGAAGGCATACGCTCTGGTTTAGCCGCTGCTGCTGTAATGCTCTGTCCTCCATAATCCATATAAATATGCTGAACGCCGCAGTATTGCCGGATCAAAAAACTGTCCATGCAGTTGTAATCGGGCTGCAGGCTTTATTTTTTGATCAGGTAATAACCTAAGCCAAAAAAAATCAACTGTAAAAAAACCAAGCTCCAAAAATAAAGCCCAAAGAGAACTGCTTTTACCTGTTTAGGCTCCTCAGAAGAATTACGCTTGATGAAGAATGCGCCACCCAGAGCCGAAATAATGACAATGGCAACAACTATTGCTGCATAGCTCACTATTAATCCTTAACCGGCGGCGGCGCAAGCACAACTCTTGAGCCGTTAGACTCGGCGGGGCTCACAATACCCGCGGCTTCCATATCCTCAATCATCGTGGCGGCGCGGTTATAGCCTACTTTAAAACGCCGCTGGACGCTCGATATCGAGGCTTTGCGGGATTCGGTAACAAACGCTACGGCTTCATCATACAAGGCATCTGCCTCTGAATTACTGCTGCTATCGCCGTTCATAGCGTAGCCGTCATTAGTGTCAGACGTTTCCCTGGTAATGTCTTCCAGATAATCGGGCGGCGCGGTTTGTTTTAAAAACTCAACGACGCGGTGCACTTCATGGTCATCGACAAACGCACCATGAGCGCGGATCGGAATACTGGTCCCCGACGGCAAAAACAGCATATCGCCATTGCCCAGCAACGTTTCCGCGCCGCCCTGGTCGAGAATAGTGCGTGAATCAATGCGGGATGAAACCTGAAAGGAAATACGGGTAGGCACGTTGGCTTTAATCAGTCCGGTCAACACATCAACTGACGGGCGTTGTGTTGCCAAAATCAAATGAATGCCCGCGGCTCTGGCCTTTTGCGCCAGACGGGCGATTAATTCTTCAACCTTTTTACCGACAATCATCATCATGTCGGCTAATTCGTCAATAACGATGACAATGCTGGGTAATTTATTCAGGACGGGAAATTCTTCACCTTCTTCCAGCGGATTTAGCAGTTGGAACATAGGATCCCTGATAGTCTCGCCTCTTGCCGCCGCCTCATCAATCAGATGATTAAATCCGGCGATATTTCTGACTCCCATCTTGGACATTAATTTGTAACGTCTTTCCATTTCTCCAACCGCCCAGCGCAGGGCATTGCTGGCTTCCTTCATATCGGTAACGACAGGCGTCAGCAAATGCGGTATGCCCTCATAAACCGATAATTCCAGCATTTTAGGGTCTATCATAATCAGCCGCACTTGTTCAGGTGTGGCTTTATAGAGAATACTGAGGATCATAGTGTTGATCGCAACTGATTTACCTGACCCGGTAGTGCCCGCAACCAGGGCGTGAGGCATTTTGCCCAGATCAGCCACCAAAGGCGCGCCGGAAATATCCTTGCCCATTGCCAGCGTTAACATGGACTTCGCCTTTTCAAATACGGACGATGCCAACAACTCCCGGAGCGTCACCATTTCCCGTTCCCTGTTGGGTATTTCAAGACCGACTACGGATTTACCCGGAATAATTTCAACAATCCGCACGCTGGTAACTGACAAAGCTCTCGCCAGGTCTTTCGACAAGCTGCTAATACGGCTGACCTTTACGCCGGCTGCGGGCTGCAACTCAAAGCGGGTAATAACCGGGCCGGGATGAAATCCAACAACTGCGACGGCCACATTAAAATCGGCAAGAATATCTTCCACCAGCCGCGACATTTCCTCCAAATCGGCCTGTGAATAACCGATAACCCGGACATCTCTTTCATCCAGCAAAGACAGAGAAGGCAATACGTCCTCTCCGGTGTTATATTTAAAGACCGGTTGTTTTTGCGGTTGCCTGGCGATTTTTTCAATCTGCGCCACGTTTGTTCCCGCTCTCGATACTGCTTTAATGCCGGGCATTCTCCTGGCTTCGGGTTTATCAGGAACACTGTCAAACGACTGCATAGAGTTGTCCGGGCGCTCATGCCATAAGTTGGCGGCAGTGAATCCAACAATACGGCAAAGAAATACAGTGTATTTGCCGATAAGATCGATAAATGCTAACCAGGACAACTCGGTAGCGAGCGTAATCCCGGACAACAACAAAACTATTAAAAATAAGGTGGCCCCTGAATTGCCGAATAAAACCAGCACGGCATCGCCTGTTTCCTGGCCAAGAATGCCCCCGGTGCTGCCAGGCAGCTTTACTCCCACTCTTAATACATACAGGTATAATAATGCGGCGCCGGAAACAATGGTTGCTATGGAGCCCAGCCACTGCAGGGCAATGGTTATTTTTTGCCGTTTTTGTCTGGCCTGACCATATAACAGGTAACCATGCCAGCAAATAATGACCGGAAACAGATACGCGATTAATCCAAAAAAGCTAAGCGTAAAATCAGCGATCCACGCGCCGAAAACACCGCATGCATTTGTTACTGCATGCACCGCTCCGCTATGAGTCCAGCCCGCATCCTCGTTACTAAATGTTATCAAGGAAATTAAAAGAAACAATGCAAGCGCAAAAAAAACCAGGACCGCAATTTCGCGTAAACCACGAAATGTTTTTTCTTCCATTACAGCAGACATAAATTATGACCCGGCATATATTTTACTAAAAAAACATGATTATATATCAATGACTACGCATTCTACATTAATATTGGCCGCAGAAAAATACAGCGCGTTTTCAGGCCTGCGAAGATAGCCTGGATACAATAACATTTACGAAACATGGTTTCACCTGCATAATTCTAACATTTTATCCTAATTTTGCTCCGTAGAGGTTTTTTATGAATAACTCCAAACACTGCCGGCTTTTAATTCTCGGTTCCGGTCCTGCCGGGTACACTGCTGCTATTTATGCTGCGCGCGCAAACCTTAAGCCAGTGATCATCACCGGCATGCAGCAAGGCGGGCAATTAACCACGACCACGGAAGTTGATAACTGGCCGGGGGATGTTGAAGGCTTGCAAGGCCCTGATCTTATGGAAAGAATGCGCCTGCATGCAGAACGCTTTGAATCCGAGATTATTTTTGATCATATCCATACCGCTGATTTATCCGCCCGTCCCTTTACCTTGACAGGCGACTCCGGCACTTACACCTGTGATGCGCTGATTATTGCAACCGGTGCTTCAGCGCGCTATTTAGGCTTGGAGTCTGAAGAATCATATAAAGGCAAAGGCGTTTCTGCCTGCGCGACCTGCGATGGTTTTTTCTACCGCAATAAGCCGGTAGCAGTCATTGGCGGAGGGAATACAGCCGTTGAAGAAGCCCTATATTTAGCAAATATCGCATCAAAAGTCACTGTAGTCCATCGCCGTGACAATTTCCGTTCCGAAAAAATTCTCTCTAACAAACTGATCGAAAAATCACGGAACGCTAATGTCGTTATTGAATGGAATTCTAATCTGGATGAAGTGCTTGGTGACGATATGGGCGTTACCGGCATCAGAATCAAAAGCGCGCTCGATAATTCTACCAAGGAACTGGATGTACATGGCGTCTTTATTGCTATTGGCCACAACCCAAACACCGGCATTTTTGAGGGCCAGCTGGATATGGATCACGGCTACATTAAAGTTAAAAGCGGCATTGCCGGAAACGCCACCGCAACCAGCGTTGAAGGCGTTTTTGCCGCGGGTGATGTCATGGATTCCATTTATAAACAAGCGGTAACATCGGCCGGTTCCGGCTGCATGGCAGCGCTGGATGCGGAAAAATTTCTTGATGAATTGGCATAACAAGTATGAAGATGAAAAATCGCGTACCTTGCATCTTTTAAAGCATGCAATTGACCGTCCTTGATCCTTATAATCCTGAGCAAGATTTTCCCGCATTAAACAAAGCGCTTCGCGAACCTGACGGGCTACTTGCAATTGGCGGTTGCCTGTCAAAAAAACGCTTGTTAAATGCCTATCGGCATGGAATTTTTCCCTGGTTTAATCCCGATGAGCCGATTCTGTGGTGGTCGCCCGACCCCAGGCTGGTTTTGTTTCCGGATAAATTGATTATTTCACGAAGCCTGCGAAAAACGTTGCGTAAAAACATTTTTTCAGTAACCTTCGATCAGGCTTTTAGCGAAGTTATTGCTGCTTGTGCGGAACCAAGAAAAGGAAGCGCCGGCACCTGGATAACAGAAGACATTGCGCTGGCTTATAATCAGCTGCATCAGAGCGGTTTTGCGCATTCTGCGGAGGCATGGGCGGACGGTGAATTAGTCGGCGGCTTGTACGGCGTCGCCCTGGGACGCGTTTTCTTTGGCGAATCCATGTTTCATACCAGAACAGATGCCTCAAAAGTGGCTTTTGCCTTCTTGGTTGAGCAACTTAAAGCCTGGGATTACCAGCTGATTGACTGTCAGGTGCATACATCACATCTGGCAAGCTTTGGCGCTGTATATTGTGATCGCGATCATTTTATAAAGCTGCTCAACGAATACTGTGATATCCCTGCCAACAAATCAGCCTGGCGCTCACTATGATTTCCATTCCCCTATTTCTGAGCCCGGAACATCCATGCGGCTATCTTGATGATGAACGAGCAAAATCCTTATTTGTTCATCCTTCCTACCCGGTAACCACATCAATTTATTCTCGACTGATAGAACAAGGTTTTCGGCGTAGCGGGGATGAAATTTATGCTCCTCGTTGCCCTCATTGCGCCGCCTGCATTCCAGTCAGGCTGCCGGTCGAAAAATTTAAACCCGGTAGAAGTCAAAAACGCTGCTTGAGCAGGAATATCGATACCCGGACTCTTGTCAAACCCGCTGTTTTTGAACAAGCTCATTACGATATGTATTTACGCTATCAGGCCGCCAGACACACCAATGGTTCCATGGCTAATTCCAGCCCGGATGATTACCTTGGTTTTCTCGCCAGTTCGTGGTGCGACACCCGATTTGTTGAGTTTACCATTAATAACGAACTGGCCGGGGTTGCGGTTATTGATCAATTTGAACAGGCATGGTCAGCGGTTTATACCTTTTTTGAACCCAAATTCTCCAACTTTAGTCTCGGCGTATACGCCGTTTTATGGCAAATTGAGCAAGCCCGCCTGCATCAAAAGGAATTCTTATATCTGGGATTCTGGATAAAGGCCTGTAAAAAAATGGCTTATAAAATCGATTACCAACCTTTGCAATTACTAATCAACAATCAGTGGATTCAAATGAAGCTTTAAAAAACAAATAACAACGCTCTTCTATTGTTAGAGTTCAGCCTATGTTATAATCATTTAATTTAATTACCGGGATAAAATACTTATGGCTAAAGAAGATCAGATTGAAATGGAAGGTAAAGTAATAGACACCCTTCCAAACACCATGTTCCGCGTAGAACTGGAAAACGGTCACATTGTGACGGCGCATATCTCCGGTAAAATGCGCAAACATTATATCCGCATTCTTACCGGCGATAGCGTTAAAGTTGAAATGACGCCTTACGATTTAACTAAAGGCCGCATCACTTTCCGTATGCGCTAATCCTTCCAACTTTTGACAACCCTCATATTAACTGATTGGAAACAGTAAGCTTTCTGATTATGCTGGACCGCTCTATTAAAAACAGGCTTAAGATACAACCAACTCATCGCTTTCTATAACAAAAGCAATTCCATCATTTTCCACATAAATTCTGACATGTCCGCCGTGCGCGAGCTTGCCAAACAGCAAGTCATTAGCCAAAGGTTTCTTGATATTCTCCTGAATTAATCGCGCCATTGGTCTTGCCCCCATTTTTGGATCGCAGCCATGTTCAGCCAGCCACAAACGGGCTTCGGAATCCAGGGACATCGTTACATGCTTTTCTGCAAGCAGGCCCTCCAATTCGAATATAAACTTGTCAACCACATTTCCGACAATTGAAATATCCAAGGGCTTGAATTGAATAATGGCATCCAAACGGTTACGAAATTCGGGTGAAAAACCTTTCTCTATCACCTTCAAAGCGTCGCTTGCATGATCCTGCTGAGTGAAGCCTATAGAGGCGCGACTACCCTCCTCTGCACCTGCATTGGTGGTCATCACCAGAATAATGTTACGAAAATCGGCTTTACGCCCATTATTGTCAGTCAATGATCCGTGATCCATGACCTGCAATAACAGATTAAAAACATCAGGATGGGCTTTTTCCAACTCATCAAGCAACAACACCGCATGAGGATGCTTGGTTACCTGCTCGGTTAATAATCCGCCCTGGTCGAAACCGACATAACCTGGCGGCGCCCCTATCAGCCTGGAAACAGTATGACGCTCCATGTACTCGGACATATCAAAACGGATCAGCTCAACACCCAATATCTTTGCCAGCTGGCGCGTCACTTCTGTTTTACCAACTCCGGTAGGTCCGGCAAATATGAATGAGCCAATAGTCTTCTGCGAATCCCGGAGACCCGCTCGCGATAGTTTTATCGCCGAAGCCAAGGCCGAAATCGCTTCATCCTGACCGAAAACCAGCATTTTCAGATTCTTTTCAAGATTGGCCAACTTGTCTATGTCATTGGAAGAAACTGATTTGGCCGGAACTCTGGCGATTTTTGAAACGATGTCCTCTATTTCAGCAACATCAATATCCTGTTTACGATCAACCTCTGCCGTCATACGCTGCTTGGCGCCAGCCTCATCAATAACATCAATGGCTTTATCAGGCAAATGCCGGTCGGTGATATAGCGGTCCGATAATTCAGCCGCCACCCGTAATGCCTCAGCAGAATATTTAACATTATGATGCTCTTCAAAACGTGACTTAAGGCCTTTTAAAATAAGAACAGTATCTTCAACTGAAGGCTCCGCTATATCTACTTTCTGAAAACGGCGCGCTAAAGCATGATCTTTCTCAAAAACCCCGCGATACTCCTGATAAGTCGTGGAACCAATACAGCGCAACTGCCCGGAAGCGAGCGCAGGTTTAATCAAATTAGACGCATCCATAACTCCGCCGGAAGCTGAGCCCGCGCCTATGATGGTATGAATCTCATCAATAAATAAAATCGAATCAGGCTCCTTTTTAAGCTGGTTAATCAGCGCCTTAAGACGCTTCTCAAAGTCACCCCGGTATTTGGTTCCGGCAACCAGCGCGCCCAAATCCAGTGAATAAATCACACTATTCAACAGGATTTCAGGCACATTTTCTTCAACTATACTCTTCGCCAGACCTTCAACAATTGCCGTTTTGCCAACGCCCGCTTCACCGACCAATAAAGGATTATTTTTGCGGCGGCGGCAAAGCGTCTGTATGGTTCGTTCAAGCTCGAGCTCCCTGCCGATTAATGGGTCAATCCGGCCCTTCAGGGCCTCTTCATTAAGATTTGTCGCATATTTGTCTAAAGGACTGCCCCCATCGGGATCAGTAGGGCCAGCTTCCGGCGCGCGTTCATTTAATGACTCGATTTCCTGATCTATTTTTGAAATCCCGTGCGCCAAATAATTAACCACATCCAGGCGCGATATGTCCTGTTTATTCAATAAATAGACCGCATGAGAATCCTGCTCGCTAAATAAGGCTACAAATAAATTTGCCCCTGTCACTTCCTTCTTGTCGGATGCCTGGACATGAAAAACAGCCCGTTGCAAGACCCGCTGAAATCCCAGAGTAGGCTGGGTCTCTCTCTGAATGCCCGCGGGAATTAACGACACCGTCTCATCGATAAATTGGATCAATTGCCCGCGCAGCGTTTTGATATCGCATCCGCACGCCTTCATTATGACTTCCGCAGCAGCGTTATCGAGTAATGCCAGTAATAAATGCTCAACTGTGATAAATTCGTGACGTTTACCATGCGCGTTTTTAAAGGCTGTATTTAACGTAACTTCAAGTTCTTTACTTAACATAAACGCTCCAAATTTACACTTCTTCCATCGAGCACATCAATGGATGTTGATGTTCTCGTGAATAATCGTTGACTATATACACTTTTGTTTCAGCCACATCTTTAGAATACGTTCCGCATACACCCACCCCCTGAGTATGAATTTGCAGCATAACCTGTGTCGCCTTTTGTTCGGACATCGCAAAAAAATCCATCAAAATTTCAATTACGAAATCCATGGGCGTAAAATCATCATTTAACAAAATAACCTTGTATAAAGGCGGTCTTTTTAGCTTAGGCCTGGCTTCCTGAACAGCCAAGTCGTCATCATTAAATTTGAACGGATCAAAATCGGGCATAAGAACCAGTTAACCAATTAAAAAACACCTTAGGTGTTAAAGATAATGCCAATATTAGTGGAATTCAAGCCTATTTACATAACAATTAAAACTAAATAAATAAAACACACCAATCCTTTGCTTGCATCCGGGTTTTATCTTTGCCATGTTGAATCTTTTTTACCAACATTAGTTCCTGATGTCTAGTAAGATATTACCTTATTATTAAAACCGGAAATCCTCAATGGTTTGGAAACCTCACGTTACCGTTGCAGCTGTTATTGAACAAGATAGCTATTTTTTACTCGTTGAAGAGGAAACGCCGCGCGGACTGCAATTTAATCAACCCGCCGGACATTTTGAAAAAAATGAGGACCTGATTGCCGCCGTCAAGCGTGAAGTTAATGAAGAAACAGCCTGGCATTTTGAGCCCGAGCACCTTATTTCCGTACAGCTTTGGCGCCGGAACCCTGAATTCCCCACTTTTATCAGAGTTTGTTTTTCCGGCCGCTGTCATAGCCATAACCCGGATCAACAACTGGATGACGGCATAGTCGCAACACACTGGCTCACGCGTGACCAGATCGCCGCGCAGCAACGCCGCTTGCGCAGCCCTCTGGTGCTTATTAGCGTGGACGAATACCTGAGCGGGCATCGTTATCCTTTAACCTTGTTAAAATCATTTCTCGACCTTGATCATGAGTAAAAACATAATTGTCGGCATGTCGGGCGGGGTCGATTCTTCCGTAACCGCTTTGCTGCTATTGGAACAGGGTCATCAAGTAACCGGTTTATTCATGAAAAACTGGGAGGAAGATGACGGCACGGAATACTGCACAGCCATGGAAGACCTCGCTGACGCACAGCAAGTCTGCGAAAAACTGGGCATAGAATTGAAAACCGTAAATTTTGCCGCCGAATACTGGGATGAAGTATTTGAAGTGTTCCTGTCAGAATTTAAAGCGGGCCGCACGCCGAATCCCGACATTTTGTGCAACAAACACGTTAAATTCAAAGCTTTCCTGAATTACGCCGTTGAGGATTTGGGCGCGGAATTTATTGCCACCGGTCATTATGCGCGTGTTGCTGAAAAAAATGGCGAGTTTTTCTTATTGAAAGGGCTGGACCCGAATAAAGAACAAAGTTACTTCCTTTATACGCTGGGCCAAAAAGCCTTGTCGAAAACCTTGTTTCCAATCGGCCACCTGCACAAGCCGGAAATCAGGGCAATGGCGGATAAAGCCGGTTTCGCCAATAGCCGTAAAAAAGACAGTACGGGGATCTGTTTTATCGGCGAGCGTAAATTTACCGAGTTTCTGCAGCGTTATCTGCCTACCCAGCCTGGCGAAATGCGCACGCCCGAAGGCCAGTACATTGGCAAACATTCCGGTTTAATGTATTACACTTTGGGACAACGCCAGGGCCTGGGCATTGGCGGCGTTAAAAATGCCCCCGATGAACCTTGGTATGCACTGGATAAGGATCTAAAAAATAATGTATTAATCGTTGGCCAAGGTCACGATCATCCACTAATGCTGCATAACACCCTGGAAGCCAGTCAACTGGACTGGTGCAGCAATAAACCCTTATTAGAATCGCTACGATGTACCGCCAAAACCCGTTACCGGCAGGCGGATCAGGCTTGTCGGCTGGAGCCCATGGGCGATGACCGTTGCCGCGCTGTTTTTGACCATGCGCAAAGAGCCATTACACCCGGGCAGTCGGTGGTTTTTTATAATGATGAAGTTTGCCTCGGCGGCGGCATCATCGAATCCAAATACAATGAAAATCAAGATCCAACACAACAGTTTCAGGACCATCAACCATGACTAACTTTGCCTTAACCTCAATCTCCCCAATCGACGGCCGTTATGCCGGAAAAGTGGAAGAACTACGCCCTGTTTTCAGTGAATACGGCCTGATTCGTTTTCGCGTGCTTGTTGAAGTCCGCTGGCTCCAGGCACTGGCAAAGCATCCTCTGATTACTGAAGTCAGCCCGTTCAGCGATTCCGCAACCCAATTATTAAACAGCATTGCCAGTGATTTTTCTGAAATCGATGCTCAGCGGATCAAAGACATCGAAAAAACCACCAATCACGACGTCAAGGCCATTGAATATTTTTTGAAAGAAAAAATTGCCGGTTGCGCTGAACTGGAACACGTCAGCGAATTTATTCATTTTGCCTGCACGTCCGAAGATATCAATAATCTGTCTTACGCGCTAATGCTGAAAGAAGGCCGTGAAATTATTGCGTCGCAAATCGGCGACTGCATAGACGCCCTGAAAAAACTGGCCATTGAAACTTCCGGTCAGCCCATGCTGTCGCGTACCCACGGCCAGTCGGCTACGCCGACCACCGTGGGCAAGGAATTTGCCAACGTCGTCGCGCGCATGCTGCGTCAGAAACAACAATTGCATGCTGTCGCCCTATTAGGAAAAATAAACGGCGCCGTAGGTAATTATAATGCGCATTGCGTCGCCTATCCCGATGTCGATTGGACTGAGTTTTCCCAGAACTTTGTCGAATCCTTGGGACTGCAATGGAACCCGTACACCATCCAGATAGAACCGCATGATTATATTGCCGAATTTTTTCACGCGCTGTCGCGTTTTAATACCATTCTGCTGGACTTTGACCGGGACATCTGGGGTTATATTTCCTTGGGGTATTTCAAACAAAAAACGATTGCCGGTGAAATCGGCTCATCCACGATGCCGCACAAGGTCAACCCGATTGATTTTGAAAACTCGGAAGGCAATTTAGGGTTGGCCAATGCCTTGTTCGCCTTTCTGGCGGAAAAATTACCCATGTCACGGTGGCAGCGCGATTTAACCGATTCCACGGTGCTGAGAAATATCGGCGTCGGTATCGCTCACACCAGCATAGCCATACAATCCAGTTTGAAAGGCATTTCAAAATTACAGATCAATACAGAAGCTATTGAAGCAGATCTCGATGCTAACTGGGAAGTGCTGGCGGAGCCCATACAAACCGTGATGCGCCGTTATGGCATAGAAAAACCCTACGAGAAACTGAAAGAACTCACCCGTGGCCAGCGTATTACACCCGAACAAATGCAGGCGTTTATTGAAAAACTGGAAATTCCGGCTGAAGCAAAAGCAGCTTTATTGAAATTAACGCCGCGAAATTACACGGGGTATGCTGAAAAACTGGCTAGGGAAATTTAATACCATTTTACTTTTACTGATTGCGCTGGTTCCCAAACTGTTTGGAAACCAGCGCAATCGGGGGTTAGCAATTCCATCCCTCACCTATTGAATCCTGCAACAAGTTTCACTGAAGATATAGCGCTAAGGATAACGCCAAAAATAACTTCCTGAAATTACTGGTCTTGAGGGAGAGCTCGGTAATTCCAGTGTGGAAGATGTTCATCGAACACGATTCGCATATTTTCTATGAAGTCCACGGCACATTTTTTACCGGTCTCGTAAAAGCCGGTCAAAATCGCCACGGTGACTTTCAAGCCGGTCGTTGTCTTGGTCTTTTCCATCAATTGTTTGGCAATGTCAACGGTATGAAAGACCACGCCCTGGCAGGCACGGGTAATATGTGGAAACAAGCGATGTTCGATCGGATTGTGTTTTGAGCAATAAGGCGGATAGTGCGCGATGCGAATTTCCAAGCCCAACAGTTCGGCCAAAGCCTGCAAGGCTTCCTTGAATACGTGGCGATTGGCGGCATTGCTACCGCCGCCATCGCACTGGATTAACAAGCACTTGGCATTAGGATAGTGGTGCCGGCCCTGCCGTCGCCACCAGAGCGCAATGCTGTCGCAACACAATTTGCTGGTATCGTGGCTGGTGTTGAGGTGAATGGCGCCTTCATTCCGGGCCACATCATAGATGCTATGCGGAATCAGCTTGCCAAGGCCTGCACTCGGAAAATCATGATCCAGCGTCTCGACAGTAGTTTGCGTATGGGTATGTCCTTCGCGGGCGAAGTCGCCAATCAATTCTTTCTTTTTGGTGTCGATACTGATCACGGGGTCTCCGCTGGCCAAGTATTCCGCCTTTAGGCGAGCGATGTTTTCAAATTGGGCATTACGGTCGGGATGTGCACCCATCGACTTTTTCTTGCGCGCCTTGCGCTGACCCAAGCCGTGTTTTTTCAACAGCTTACGGACCGTATGGCGACTGGCCGGCGTGCCCAGCTCCTGTAAACGGCGGCTGATTTCGCAGCGCGACAGATTGGTCCATAGCACTCCTTCGCGCATCGGATCGCCGGCGGTGAATTCCGCTAGGATTTCGAGGAAGTTCATTTCCAGCTGGGGCTTCCGCTCAAGCGCTGTTTTCCGGCCACCGCCTTTTTTTTCGGACCCGATCCGATGCCACTCCGTATTCCTGTTCAAAGCTGCCGCCATTTTCATCTCAGATTAACTGATTTTATAAATTCAGCCATGTAGGGTACGCTGCGCGTACATTTGTTTAAACTTCATGACCCATAAAAAAGGTACGCGCAGCGTACCCTACATAGTTTTAATTGCCTTGACCCCACGCTCGAAGCGCGGGATCGATGTAAAAACTACTCACATTCCAACCCTTCAGCCCGCTGAAACCCCCGCGGCAAATGCAAGCCTCTTTTGGCGCGACTACTCGTGTAATGCTCTATATCCGCTGCCTTCAGCGTTAAAAACCGCTTACCTGAAACCACTTTTAACGGGCTGTTTTCCGGTATCGCCAGTACCGCGACAACGAAATCCTTGCCCGCCGCCAGATCAGCCGACGGAATCTGTATCAGTTTATTGCCCTTGCCGCGCGCCAGGGCGGGTAGATCGGCTACCGGGAAAATCAGCAAACGGCCTTGCAAGGTAACGACTGCCAGCAAATCAGATTCGTTATGTATGGGCGCAGGCTTTAAGACTTTCACGCCATCGGGCAGGGTAATAAGCAATTTACCCGCCTTGTTCTTACTCAATAATTCTTTTAGCTGCACTCTAAAACCGTAACCGAAATGGCTGGCCAACACATACCAGTCATCGGGATTGCCGCTAAGCAAATGCGTGAACAATGAGCCCGCAGGCGGATTAAGCCTCACCGTTAAAGGTTCGCCCTGCGTTCTCGCCGAAGGCAAATCGTGGGCGGATGTGCTGTAGGCGCGGCCTGTGGAATCAAGTATATAAACAGGCTGGGTCGACCGGCTTTTTACCGCATCGAGAAAGCCGTCCCCCGAACGGTAGCTCAAGGTTTCCACATCAATATCATGGCCTTTTGCCGCTCTTATCCAGCCTTTTTGCGACAGTATAATAGTCAAGGGTTCATTGCTGATTAACGCAGTGGTTTCCAGCGCCTGCGCGGCGACTCTGGCAACGATCGGCGAACGCCGGTCATCGCCATATTGCTCGGCATCGCGCTCAATTTCCTTTCTGATCAGCCGGTTTAATAGCAGCGGAGAAGCCAGGGTTTTTTCCAGCGCCGCACGTTCTTTTTCCAAAGCATCCTGCTCGCCGCGTATTTTCATTTCCTCCAGCTTGGCCAGATGTCTTAATTTTAACTCCAGTATGGCTTCGGCCTGGATGTCGGTAAGCCCGAACCGTTCCATCAGCACCGGCTTGGGATATTCTTCGCTGCGAATAATAGCTATGACTTCATCAATATTCAGATAGGCGATTAACAATCCTTCGAGTATGTGCAGCCGGGCCAGCACTTTATCCAGCCGATGCTGTAAACGCCGCCGTACGGTTTCGGTACGGAATGCCAGCCATTCAACGAGGATTTCCCGGAGCCCTTTAACCTTTGGCCGGCCATCCATGCCTATCATGTTCATATTGACGCGATAACTTTTTTCCAGATCAGTCGTCGCGAATAAATGCGACATTACCGCGTTGGCATCGATGCGTTTGGACTTCGGGATGATTAATAAACGGGTTGGATTTTCATGATCGGATTCATCGCGCAGGTCTTCAATCATCGGCAGCTTTTTCGCCAGCATTTGCGCGGCTATCTGCTCCATCAGTTTTGCCCCGGAAACCTGGTGCGGCAAGGCGGTGATGACGATAGTGCCGTCTTCCTGCTCATAGATTGCCCGCATTTTTATCGAGCCGCCGCCGCTGAGGTACATTTTCTGAATATCATCGGCGGAAGTGACGATTTCGGCATCGGTAGGATAATCAGGGCCTTTGATGTGCTTTAACAGGGCTTCCAGCGGGCTGTCAGGCTCATCCAGCAACTGAATGCAGGCAGCCGCCACTTCCTTGAGATTATGCGGCGGTATATCCGTCGCCATGCCGACGGCGATTCCCATCGTGCCGTTCAGCAGAATATTCGGCAATCTGGCAGGCAGTAGCACCGGCTCTTTTAACGTCGCGTCAAAATTATCAGCCCACTCGACCGTGCCTTGCCCCAGTTCGCTTAGCAGCGTATTTGCATAAGCGGCCAGGCGCGATTCGGTATAACGCATGGCGGCGAATGATTTGGGATCATCCGGCGAACCCCAGTTACCCTGTCCGTCAACCAGCGGGTAACGGTAGGAAAAATTCTGCGCCATCAACACCATCGCTTCATAACAGGCGGAATCACCGTGCGGATGGTATTTACCCAAGACATCACCAACCGTCCGCGCGGATTTTTTATACTTAGATAAGGCTGTCAAACCCAGCTCTGACATGGCGTAAACAATACGCCGCTGCACCGGCTTCAAGCCATCGGCAATATGCGGCAGAGCCCGATCGAGGATCACATACATGGAATAATCCAGATAGGCTTTCTCGGCGAAATCCTTTAACGGCAGTTGTTCAAAATTCTCCTGTAGTTCCACTTAAAACTCATCCTCTATATCAATCTGCAACGCACGGTTTTTTTCCAGACTTTCCTGGCGCAACTTTTTCCGCATTTCCGCAGCGGCAAACAGCCGTTTTTCCGCGTCGGTCTCCAGTTCCAAGCGCGGCACTTCAACCGATTTACCGTTTTCATCAATCGCCACCATCGTAAAATAACACGACGTGGTGTGCCTTTTTTCATAAGTGCGTAAATGTTCAGCAACCACTTTCACGCCGATTTCCATAGACGAGCGGCCGACATGATTAACATGGGCATAAAAAGTCACCAGCTCGCCTACGTGAACTTGCTGTTTAAAGAAAACCTGATCCAGCGCGGCCGTCACCACGTAATTTTTACAATATTTAGCCGCGCAGGCGTAAGCCACTTGATCCAGCAGTTTTAATAGAGATCCGCCGTGCACATTACCCGAAAAATTCGCCATATCAGGCGTCATCAGCACAGTCATAGTTAAGGATTTTTCTTGTTTAGTCATTGTTAATCGAGGAATATTGATAAAAGTCGTTCTTGTAAAACCAGTTAAAAAATCACTTTCGTCAAAATTAAAGGATTTATCAAAAGACTGGCATCTTGCGGCAAATTCCGCAACTTCACTTTTTTTAGTAATTGCAGATTATAACGCCTATTCAACAAGCCAACTTTATTTAACCTTTGCATTCCACCATTAAAAATAAGCCCTGAAAAAAATCACGGCCTTGATGCTGCCTGATAACAAGTGTAACGTATCGGTGCAACCATTTTCCATGCCTGACCGCTATCTTATCCAACTCGTTCGCATGGAATCGTCATTTTGACAGAATTGCTCCATCAAGATGATGAAACAAGTATTATGATGAGCCCCGGCAGTCGCGTCATCCGGTTATGCCCAAATATCGGGGCTTTTTACATTGCGGACAGTTCCGGCGGCCTCAAATCACCGATGATTGCCTTATAAATTGCTTTAATATCCGGATGAAATCGCCGATAGGATTTTTCTTGTAATGGTTCATAATGTCATCTACTTTGTTGAAGACTTGATCATGCATGTGGATTTTTTGCTTCATGGTAGCTCTCCCGGTTTTAGATTACAGTGGTTAATGAGAACGATAACTGCGCATTTGTCCGACCAGGACGCCTTGAATTTCCACCTGAGAAGGATGGTAATGCATCGCTTCCATTTTGGAGTTGGCCGGAATTAACAGGGTTTCGTGGGGATACTGTTCAATAAATTTCAAGGTGGCCTCGGCTTTATCAACCAAGGCCACGACGATTTCACCATTACTGGCATGGCAGCGCTGTTCGATTACGACCCAATCGCCGTCGTAGATACCTTCCTCAATCATTGAATCGCCTTTCACTTTGAGCACATAGCAAGGCTTGCCGGTTTTGATTTCATCGGGAATGCTCATATAGCGCACGTCTTCAATCGCCTCAATGGGCTTGCCGGCGGCAATCACGCCGACATAGCGCAGCGAATTGGGCGCTTGAATGGTCTCCCGCGCGATTTTCGCGGCTCTTTCGGTTAAACGGATACCAGGGCGCTTACGATCCAAAGGCTCAATCAGGTCCGTTTCGATCAAGCCTTGGATAAGGCGATGCAGAGAGCCTCGTGATTTCAATCCCAAAGCGGCGCACAACTCGTCGAGGGTTGGCGGATGTGCAAAGATGTGCTGATTCTGTTGCAGAAAATCCATGATTTCTTTTTGCTTGCGGCTTAATGTGTTCATCTTTATGTTCTCTTTTTGTTTTTTTTTACAATATCATAAGCCATAAATAAGAACAATAGTAGAACTAATATTTTTTAAGTAATACCTTATACGCAACGCATATCACTTATTTTTACCATCATGAAACCAATACAGCCCTTTCAGATTACCGGCTCAGAGGACTTATTTGACCCGGAACGCCTCGGGCGCAGCGTATTTATAGCTCCCGTTGACCGGAGCGCAGTACCGGTCGATTTATCCTTAAAACCGCAGTTGAGCATATCCCTGTCAATAAAAATCGGCATAAACTTGACAAGGAAAATTGAGTTATGTTGAGCGTTTAGCCCACCAACTTATCAACTCTGGCGGTTTTAAGACGACTCCCTTCAAATATTTTTTCATTGCTTCACTTAAAATTCGATACCAGCATTGCAAAGGGGTCAACTGCGGCGCACTTGCTTTCAATTCGTCAAAAAATGCACATACCCGCGTATAGGCCGCCCTCACATAGGACTCCCTGCTGCCGCGGCTGCTGGTGATGGTGAATGTTGTTTGTCCGGCATGCTGGGCTACCGGGGAATACAGTGCATGTTGGTTAAATTCAGATACGCTAAGCTGAATAAACACTCAAAAGGCGTTGTGGTGCGATTTCTGATTAAAATTACGGCTATATTCAAGGCAACAGATCACGCGCCTGGTTAAGCAATACCGTGATACCGGCAAGATTAAACGGCAACAGAGTACCTATCAAGGCTTTGAACGTTTGTATACGAAGAAGGTATTCGCTTGCTGGCCGCGCTGGATAAGCGGCACAACACACTTAGCGGCCCGGCCACTAAAAAGCTTTGCGAGCGTGCTTATAATAATTTCAACCAGACACCCTACCAACGGTTGGCAGGCATATCGGTTGCCCATTTGTACAACCTCAGAAAATCACCGTCTTATCTCCGGCAACGCTTCACCTTTGAGAAAATCCGCCCCAAAACCGCCCTTATTGGCGAAAGAAAAAAGCCTTTATCCTAATGGTCAACCCGGCTATATTCGGATTGATACGATTCATCAGGGCAATCAGGATAAACAGAAAGGCGTCTTGCTTCATTCTTCCCGCTCATACTTGCGCCTTATAGCCTCATCCCGCGCATCATTAATTTCTCTCATGATGCTTTTCACATCGGCCTGTTTATTGCTGCTTTTATAATGACCAGTCAATTTAACATCAGGCGTCAGATTGCCGGACTCGTAAAGTTTCCAGATTTCCTTGCCATAGCTGGTTGCAAGCAGTTCCGGCGCGAATCGGCCAAAGTAAGCCGCCATATTATTAACATCACGCTCCAGCATCCTCGGCGCATTATTGTTAGCCGCCGCATCTACAGCCTGCGGCAGATCAATAATCACTGGGCCATGCGTATCAACGAGCACATTGAACTCGGACAAGTCGCCGTGGACGATTCCGGCACAGAGCATTCTGACCACTTCTTTAATGAGAATGCCATGGTACTCCAGCGCCTGATCTCTTGTTAATTCAAGATCGTTGAGCCTGGGTGCGGCGCTGCCGTGTTCATCGGTGACCAGTTCCATCAGCAACACGCCTTCGACAAAATTATAGGGCCGGGGAACACGCACGCCAGCGGCGGCAAGACGGTACAAAGCATCGACTTCGGCGTTTTGCCAAACCTCTTCTTGCTGTTTACGCCCAAACCGTGAGTTTTTTTCCATGGCGCGGGCCTGTCGAGTATTTCGTACTTTGCGTCCTTCCTGATACAAGGCCTGTTTATGGAATCCCCGTTTATTAGCTTCCTTATAAACTTTGGCGCAGCGGATTTCCCCTTCAGAGAGAACAACATAAACAGCTGCCTCCTTGCCACTTTTTAACGGGCGGATAACTTCATCGACAAGACCGTCATGTACCAGTGGCTCGAGACCTTTCGGAGTTTTCATAGACGCTCCTTATAAACTGCTCTGTAAAAAATTGGAAACATATAGCTTTACCACAATCATTCTCCCGCTCATAATTATGCTTGGTATTTATAAAGTATTAGTCAGCATGAATAGCTTCAGTTTACTGATATTTCCTCTATTGCCATAGAATTAGCCGAGCGGTGCAGACTGGCTAAAACACCCAAACCTGCCGCTCGCCCAGTTGCAAAACAGGCAGTTAGCAGATAACCGCCTGTCGGCGCTTCCCAGTCCAGCATTTCACCCGCGCAAAATACTCCCGGCATGGAACGTATCATCAAGTTTTCATCGAGGGCCTCAAAAGCAATCCCGCCAGCGCTGCTGATCGCTTCATCAATAGGCCTTGTGGCAATCAGTCTAACTGTCAATGCCTTGATGTGTGAACACAGCCGTTCAGGATTTTCAAAATCCACAGCTGGCGCTATTTCTCTTAGCAGACCGGCTTTCACTCCATCAATGCCAACACTTTTACGAAGATGATTAGCCATCGAATTTTTACCTCGAGCTTGCGACATCCTGGCAATGAGCAACGGCAATTCCTTACCGGGAAGCAAGTCAATATTAATATCCGCGAACCCTGTCTTGGCAATCTCTTCGCGCAATAAAGCCGATAGGCTATAAATCAGACCGCCTTCCAGTCCGGTAGTGGTGACTATTAATTCACCTGGCTGACGAATATCAACACCTTGAGCATTGCTAAAAGAAACGCATACCGATTTTAATGGCAGTCCGGAGAACCGCTTCCTAAAGTATTCACTCCAGTCTACCTCAAACCCGCAGTTTGTTGGCAGCAGCGGGGCAAGCCTAACACCTCGTTGGGCGACTAAAGCCGCCCAGGCCCCGGTAGAACCCAGTTGCGGCCAACTTGCGCCGCCCAAGGCGAGGACGACAGCATCGGCTTTGATTTTACGTTCACCTTCCGGAGTTGCAAAAATAAGCGCCGTGGTTTCGTCTCCAAACCAGCCTAGCCACCGGTGCCGCATGTGAAAAGCAACGCCTGTCGAGCGCAATCTGTGCAACCAGGCGCGCAATAAGGGCGCTGCTTTCATATCAACAGGAAATACTCGCCCTGACGAACCAATAAAAGTCTCTATGCCCAGTCCCCTTACCCACTCACACAAGGCTTGGGGCGTAAATCCATCCAGCATCGGTTCAATAAAGGCACTGCGAACGCCATAGCGAGAAATGAACTTATCAATAGGCTCCGCATTAGAAATGTTCATTCCGCCTTTCCCAGCCATCAAAAATTTACGTCCCACTGATGGCATTGCATCATAAAGATCAACCTTTACACCTGCCTCAATTAAAACTTCCGCAGCCATTAATCCAGCCGGCCCTCCACCGATAACAGCAACCGTTTTTGGCAAAACAGTACCAAATGTATTCGTCAATAAGTTACAGATTCGTTTCCCCTCCTAAAGACAAGTTATGGCTTTATGCATAAACAACAAGTTATCGTATTGATAAAAGAACATTATACAATACTGCGGTTCTCTAATCAGAAACAACGCCATAAACATCTTTGACAACTTTTAGTTCGTACCATTTTTATTCCCATGAAATTTATATTCCCGATCAACTGAAAACAAACTCATGAATCCGCCATTACTCAATAATATTTTTGCTGAAATTCCTGAGCAAATACCGGAAGAAATATTTGAATGCATTATCAAGCAAGATAACTTATACATTGAGCGCATTATTTCAAATGGTCATGTCACACCTCCCGGACAATGGTATGATCAAGCCGGGGATGAATGGGTTTTACTGATTCAAGGACAAGCAACACTGCTTTTTGAGAAAAACCGGAGATTGGTAAGACTGAGTCCTGGTGACTATTTACTGATTCCCGCACACGCCCGGCACAGGGTTGAATGGACGCTTCCGGATTTCAATACCATCTGGCTGGCTGTTCATTTATAAAAAAATTTGAACGCAATATAAAAATTTCAACCCTGAAGATTAAGCCTTTGCATCGATATTTACAGCTAAACCCGCAGGCAAAAAAAAACCCAGGGCAAGAGTCCTGGGTTTTGTATTAAGCGCTTGGCAATTCCCTACTTTCGCATGGCAAACTGCCACACTATCATCGGCGCTAAGCGGTTTCACTTCCGAGTTCGGGATGGGGTCGGGTGGTTCACGCTCGCTATGGTCACCAAGCAAACTGGTGTGAAGAAGTTGGATTCGGAAAGGCTTGGCGAGATAAAAGACCCTGTCTTTGCCGCCATTTGGCTTTCGCTTGGCTTTTCCATTCCGGACTACTTCAAAACTCTTTCTTCAGGCTTCGGTTAGGATGAGCTTGCGCCTTTATCCTGTTCCTCGACCTGTTTTATGGAAATCTGTAACGTCTCGCTTTTGTCTGTTCTCTCGCAGTCAGCGTTGTCTGCTCAGGCTGTAGTTAGGCGCTTTTTTTCGCCTTCCCGTTTTCGCCTGTCTTTACTCAAACTCATTGGGTGTTATATGGTCAAGCCTCACGGGCAATTAGTACTGGTTAGCTGCACGCATTACTGCGCTTCCACATCCAGCCTATCAACGTCGTAGTCTGCGACGGCCCTTCAGGGGACTCATGGTCCCAGTGAGATCTCATCTTGGGAGGGGCTTCCCGCTTAGATGCTTTCAGCGGTTATCCTGTCCGAACATAGCTACCCGGCAATGCCATTGGCATGACAACCGGAACACCAGAGGTTCGTCCACTCCGGTCCTCTCGTACTAGGAGCAGCTTCCCTCAAATCTCAAACGCCCACGGCAGATAGGGACCGAACTGTCTCACGACGTTCTGAACCCAGCTCGCGTACCACTTTAAATGGCGAACAGCCATACCCTTGGGACCTGCTTCAGCCCCAGGATGTGATGAGCCGACATCGAGGTGCCAAACACCGCCGTCGATATGAACTCTTGGGCGGTATCAGCCTGTTATCCCCGGAGTACCTTTTATCCGTTGAGCGATGGCCCTTCCATACAGAACCACCGGATCACTATGACCTACTTTCGTACCTGCTCGATGTGTCTATCTCGCAGTCAAGCACCCTTATGCCATTGCACTCATCGCCTGATTTCCGACCAGGCTGAGGGTACCTTCGTGCTCCTCCGTTACTCTTTAGGAGGAGACCGCCCCAGTCAAACTACCCACCAGACACTGTCCCCAATCCGGATAACGGACCTAGGTTAGAACTTCAAATAAACCAGGGTGGTATTTCAAGGTCGACTCCACCAGAACTGGCGTTCCAGCTTCAAAGTCTCCCACCTATCCTACACAAATCGATTCAAAGTCCAGTGTCAAGCTATAGTAAAGGTTCACGGGGTCTTTCCGTCTAGCCGCGGGTATACGGCATCTTCACCGCAATTTCAATTTCACTGAGTCTCGGCTGGAGACAGTGTGGCCATCGTTACGCCATTCGTGCAGGTCGGAACTTACCCGACAAGGAATTTCGCTACCTTAGGACCGTTATAGTTACGGCCGCCGTTTACTGGGGCTTCGATCAAGAGCTTCGCTTACGCTAACCCCATCAATTAACCTTCCAGCACCGGGCAGGCGTCACACCCTATACGTCCTCTTTCGAGTTTGCAGAGTGCTATGTTTTTGCTAAACAGTCGCAGCCACCATTTTATTGCAACCCCCTTCGGCTCCAGTCGCGAGGACCTTCACCTAACAAGGGCATACCTTCTCCCGAAGTTACGGTATCATTTTGCCTAGTTCCTTCAGCCGAGTTCTCTCAAGCGCCTTAGAATTCTCATCCCACCCACCTGTGTCGGTTTGGGGTACGGCTACTGGCAACCTGAAGCTTAGAGGTTTTTCTTGGAAGCATGGCATCAATCACTTCATCGCTCCGAGGAGCAACCCGTCATCACGTCTCAGCATTGATTCTCCGGATTTGCCTAAAGAACCTGCCTACGCGCTTAAACTGACACTTCCAACCGTCAGCTGATCTAGCCTTCTCCGTCACCCCATCGCAGTTACCACTAGTACAGGAATATTAACCTGTTTGCCATCGACTACGCCTTTCGGCCTCGCCTTAGGTACCGACTAACCCTGCGTCGATTAGCGTTGCGCAGGAAACCTTGGGTTTTCGGCGTGGGGGTTTTTCACCCCCATTATCGTTACTCATGTCAGCATTCGCACTTCTGATACCTCCAGCAAACTTCTCAGTTCACCTTCGCAGGCGTACAGAACGCTCCTCTACCGCCACGCTTACGCGTGACCCGTAGCTTCGGTACTATGCTTAGCCCCGGTAAATCTTCCGCGCAGACCGACTCGACCAGTGAGCTATTACGCTTTCTTTAAAGGATGGCTGCTTCTAAGCCAACCTCCTGGCTGTCTGGGCCTTTCCACATCGTTTCCCACTGAGCATAGATTTTGGGACCTTAGCTGACGGTCTGGGCTGTTTCCCTTTTCACGACGGACCTTATCACCCGCCGTGTGTCTCCCGTGCTCGAACTTGTTGGTATTCGGAGTTTGCATCGGGTTGGTAAGTCGAGATGACCCCCTAGCCGAAACAGTGCTCTACCCCCAACAGTTATACACGAGGCGCTACCTAAATAGCTTTCGAGGAGAACCAGCTATCTCCGAGCTTGATTAGCCTTTCACTCCGATCCACAACTCATCCCCGGATTTTTCAACATACGTGGGTTCGGCCCTCCAGTAAGTATTACCTCACCTTCAGCCTGGTCATGGATAGATCGCCCGGTTTCGGGTCTAATCCCAGCGACTGAACGCCCTATTAAGACTCGCTTTCGCTACGCCTCCCCTATTCGGTTAAGCTTGCCACTGAGATTAAGTCGCTGACCCATTATACAAAAGGTACGCAGTCACACCACGAGGGTGCTCCCACTGCTTGTACGCATACGGTTTCAGGATCTATTTCACTCCCCTCTCCGGGGTTCTTTTCGCCTTTCCCTCACGGTACTGGTTCACTATCGGTCAGTAAGGAGTATTTAGCCTTGGAGGATGGTCCCCCCATGTTCAGTCAAAGTTTCACGTGCTCCGACCTACTCGTTTTCACTGCACAGCGTTTTCGTGTACGGGGCTATCACCCTGTATCGCCAGTCTTTCCAGACTGTTCCACTAACAACTACGCAACTTAAGGGCTAATCCCCGTTCGCTCGCCGCTACTAAGGGAATCTCGGTTGATTTCTTTTCCTCCGGGTACTTAGATGTTTCAGTTCTCCGGGTTCGCTCAATACAGCTATGTATTCACTGTAATGTGACCAGCTGATGCTGGCCGGGTTTCCCCATTCGGAAATCCGCGGATCAAAGTTAGTTTGCAAACTCCCCGCGGCTTATCGCATGCTACAACGTCCTTCATCGCCTCTTACTGCCTAGGCATCCACCGTATGCGCTTATTCACTTGACCATATAACCCCAATAAGTCTGCTTCGTTTCAGGTGATCATAAGCTTCTTGGCTGCTTGCGCAACTTCATCAACTTTTTATTACCTTGTGCAAAGTTTTCTTACCGTGTCATAAAGACCAGCAAACTTTATCGCTATATTTTTCTGCTTGAGAAAACTTGTTCTTGTGCGCTGACGTTTGCACGTCCACTCACTCGAACTTGTTTTTTAAATAGCCTGACACCTTTACGAGTCAGTCTATTTATTGTTACAGATTTCCAAATTGTTAAAGAGCTATTAATGCAGTTAATGCACCAATTCTATAAGGTCTCGGCGATTCTTGTCTGGGTTGAAAATAAATCCTCACGGCCACTTGCACAACGGTGTTGTGTTGCTCTTTGGCTGTTTGACTTTATTGCCCTTCCGGTTAGGAATCGAAACGTTATAGAATTGGTGGAGCTAAGCGGGATCGAACCGCTGACCCCCTGCGTGCAAGGCAGGTGCTCTCCCAGCTGAGCTATAGCCCCAGTGTTCGCTTGAGTCCCCTAGGCCACTATCACGTTTACCTTGCGGTAAGGTGGTGGGCCTGGGTGGACTCGAACCACCGACCTCACCCTTATCAGGGGTGCGCTCTAACCAACTGAGCTACAGGCCCTAGGCTCATACTGCTGTCGATCAAAATAATTTGTTGTGGGCGCTCATGCTGACGATGGGATGTCTTTGTAAGGAGGTGATCCAGCCCCAGGTTCCCCTAGGGCTACCTTGTTACGACTTCACCCCAGTCATGAATCACAAAGTGGTGAGCGCCCTCCCGAAGGTTAGACTACCCACTTCTTTTGCAACCCACTCCCATGGTGTGACGGGCGGTGTGTACAAGGCCCGGGAACGTATTCACCGCGACATTCTGATTCGCGATTACTAGCGATTCCGACTTCATGGAGTCGAGTTGCAGACTCCAATCCGGACTAAGACCGGCTTTCTGGGATTTGCTTACTTTCGCAAGTTCGCTGCCCTCTGTACCGGCCATTGTAGCACGTGTGTAGCCCTACCCATAAGGGCCATGATGACTTGACGTCGTCCCCACCTTCCTCCGGTTTATCACCGGCAGTCTCCCTAGAGTTCCCACCATAATGTGCTGGCAACTAAGGATAAGGGTTGCGCTCGTTACGGGACTTAACCCAACATCTCACGACACGAGCTGACGACAGCCATGCAGCACCTGTCTCAGAGCTCCCGAAGGCACTCTACTATCTCTAACAGATTCTCTGGATGTCAAGGGTAGGTAAGGTTCTTCGCGTTGCATCGAATTAAACCACATGCTCCACCGCTTGTGCGGGCCCCCGTCAATTCATTTGAGTTTTAACCTTGCGGCCGTACTCCCCAGGCGGTCAACTTAATGCGTTAGCTGCGCCACTAATCCTGTAAATAGGACCAACGGCTAGTTGACATCGTTTACGGCGTGGACTACCAGGGTATCTAATCCTGTTTGCTACCCACGCTTTCGTACCTCAGCGTCAGTTTGAGTCCAGGGAGTCGCCTTCGCCACTGGTGTTCCTTCAGATATCTACGCATTTCACCGCTACACCTGAAATTCCACTCCCCTCTACTCAACTCTAGTCCGCCAGTTTCAAATGCAGTTCCCAGGTTAAGCCCGGGGCTTTCACATCTGACTTAACGAACCGCCTACGCACGCTTTACGCCCAGTAATTCCGATTAACGCTCGCACCCTCCGTATTACCGCGGCTGCTGGCACGGAGTTAGCCGGTGCTTCTTCTAAAGGTAATGTCAAGCTGCCGGGTATTGACCGGCAGGTTTTCCTCCCAATTGAAAGTGCTTTACAACCCTAAGGCCTTCTTCACACACGCGGTATTGCTGGATCAGGCTTGCGCCCATTGTCCAATATTCCCCACTGCTGCCTCCCGTAGGAGTCTGGGCCGTGTCTCAGTCCCAGTGTGGCTGATCGTCCTCTCAGACCAGCTATAGATCGTCGCCTTGGTAGGCCTTTACCCTACCAACTAGCTAATCTAACGCAGGCTCATCTGATAGCGCGAGGTCCGAAGAGCCCCCGCTTTCCCCCGTAGGGCGTATGCGGTATTAGCGTGAGTTTCCCCACGTTGTCCCCCACTACCAGGCAGATTCCTACGCGTTACTCACCCGTCCGCCACTCGTCAGCGCCCGAAGGCCTGCTACCGTTCGACTTGCATGTGTTAAGCATACCGCCAGCGTTCAATCTGAGCCATGATCAAACTCTTCAGTTTAAATCAGTTTGTGACTTAATAAGATAAGTCACCAATCTTGGCTCGACATAGAATTAAACGTTTAAAATTACTTCTTCACGTGTTGTTCTTGTGTCGATTATTTGTTAACATCACCAACAATCAGCACAAGCACCCACACAAATTATTTTGATCGTATTGTTAAAGAGCGCAGGGCAATGCCCCGTTGAGCTGGCCTATTATACAGAACCAACCCAACTTGTCAACACCCTGTTGACGCTTTTTTGTTTCCGCCTTATCCCGGAGCCGTTCATCCATAACCCCGAAAAAGCCGACCATTATAGCCCGCCCGGACAATTTGTCAATACTCCCTGCAAACTAACTCGATCTCCCAATCTCCCGGAGACCTTGCCCCGAAAGAATTGCGTATTATACAGGCTCATTTATTACCGTCAAGCGGTTATTTTTACTCGTGCGAATTTTCTTTTCCCTACTTGATAAACGTTTTCAGAATTTACTGCTATTTCCAGCTTTGGATCTGATACTTTTTCTCCATCAATCTTTACCGCGCCTTGTTTTATTAACCTGATAGCTTCGGATGTACTGCTTGTTAACCCCGTATCTTTCAATAAATTTGCAATACAACAACCGCCGCCCTCAACTTTTAACTCCACTTCATCCATGTCATCAGGTATTGCCCCACGCTGAAACCTGGCTTCAAAGTTTTCCAACGCCTTGCTGGCAGCGCCGGCATCATGGAACCTTTCAATTATTTCCTGCGCCAGCTTTACCTTATAATCACGTGGATTCGCGCCCTGCTCACATTCCTGCATCCATAATTTGATTTCCGTCATTGGCCGAAAACTCAACAATTCAAAATACCTCCACATTAATTCATCAGAAATGGACATTAATTTACCGAACATATCATCGGCGGCATCAGCAATACCGATATAGTTGTTAAGTGACTTGGACATTTTCTGCACGCCATCCAAGCCTTCAAGAATCGGCATGGTTATTACTACTTGCGGCTTCTGCCCATAAACTTCTTGCAACTGACGACCAACCAATAAATTAAATTTTTGATCCGTACCGCCCAATTCTACATCTGCTTTCATTGCCACTGAATCATAGCCCTGTATTAAAGGGTACAAAAACTCATGAATTGCAATGGGCTGTCCGCCTTTAAACCGCTTACTAAAATCATCACGCTCCAGCATCCTGGCCACCGTATGTTTTGCAGCCAACTGAATCAAGTCTGCAGGCGACATTGCATTCATCCAGCTTGAATTAAACATGACCAGCGTTTTAACCGGGTCCAAAATTTTGAAAATCTGTTCTTCATAGGTTTTCGCATTATCAATAACCTCATCCCTGGTTAATGGCTTGCGGGTAACATTTTTTCCCGTCGGATCTCCTATCATCCCGGTAAAGTCACCAATCAGAAACAGAACTTCATGCCCAAAATCTTGAAACTGCTTTAATTTGTTGATGAGTACAGTATGTCCCAAATGCAAATCCGGAGCCGTCGGATCAAAGCCGGCCTTAATCCGTAAAGGTCTCCCCTCTTCAAGCTTTTTAACTAATTCCTGTTTAATCAAAACCTCATCAGCCCCTCTTAGAAGGGTTGCCAATTCATCCTCTTGCAATTTCTTTCTCCAACTTCAAATTTTATCGATGAAACCATTATAGAATTAATGATCACTCGGTCTGAATAAATATTTTTTAGCACCTGTAAATTGGTAAAACCTTGGAAAAACCCTTAAAATGATCTACGTTTAAAAACCTAGAGATTTTGTTTTGAATAAATTCCAACTTCTTAGCTAGCGTCTTGTGAAAATTAAATTTTATACCTCCATGTTTTTGTGGATAAGTTTAGCGTTTGTAAACACTGCAACTTTCGCGAAACCGGCCCACTTCAAACATGCCAGCATTTCTGCAAAGAGCGTCAAAGTGGCTGCGCGGCATTCAGCTACCCGTAAAAAACGCTCCATTGATCATCGGCATTCTTATACCTCGATTAAAGGCAAGAAAACAAGGTTTCGATCTATTTTCAGCGCACGGAAGCTTGATATTTCAATTTCACCCGAAAATACCTACCTTTCCGAGGATGATCAAGGCGACTTGCATTTGATGTCTACTGAAAACAATGAGCGCATTCATACCATTTTGCCTGCTCACAATAATAGCGATCAAATTGATCACTCAACTCACTATGATGATGATACTCCCCGCCATATCACCAGCATTAATGGAGTGATTAATTCCTCATTATCAGCAGCCGCCCGGAAATCCGGCTTATCAAACGATTTGATTTTGCAGCTGACGAACATTTTTGCCTGGGACATCGATTTTGCTACGAACTTACATCAGGGCGATCAATTCACTGTTGTCTATGAAGAAACGGAATTCGGCAATAATTCATCCGATTACCAGATTATTGCTGCTGAATTTGTTAATCAAGGCAGAATCTTTACTGCCATAAGATATAAAGATAGCGAAGGACATATCAATTATTACAGCCCTGAAGGCAGGCCAATGCGCAAAGCTTTTTTAAGTGCGCCCGTTGACTACGTCCGCATAAGTTCCGGCTTTGATATGCATCGTAAACACCCAGTCCTGAACAGGATTCGCGCCCACAAAGGTATTGATTATGCCGCCAGAACAGGCACTCCGGTAAAATCAGCGGGGGATGGCGAGGTTATTTTCTGTGGCCGCAAAGGCGGTTATGGACAAGTAATGATACTCAAGCATGGCGAACACTATGAGACGCTTTATGCCCATCTTTCTGATTTTAAAGAAGGCATCAAGACTGGGGACCCGGTAAAACAAGGCGAAATTATTGGCTATATCGGCCAAACAGGCCTGGCAACCGGCCCTCATTTACATTATGAATTCCGTGTTGACGGTGTTCACCGCAATCCGGAAACTCTTAATCTGGCGCAGTCATTGCCTCTGCATGCAGGGGAGCTGGCCGACTTCAAAGCGCAAACCCGAACATCCTTGGATCAACTTTACAAGACCAAGGCGCTATCGCTATTCGCTAAAAACCAGTCCGAATATAATTGATCATCAATTAGTGAGCTTTAATCTCCTTCATAGAACAAGTAAGATCGCCCTTTGATTCTCAAACAGAAAACGAAGAGCCGCAACCGCACGTGGTAGTGGCATTTGGATTACGGATTACGAACTGCGCGCCTGATAAATCTTCTTTATAGTCAACTTCAGCGCCAGCCAAATACTGAATACTCATAGAATCAATCAGCACGGTAACACCGCCGTTTTCAACACTGGTATCATCCTCGTTGACTTCTTCATCAAAGGTAAACCCATATTGAAAACCTGAACACCCGCCCCCGGAAACGTATACTCGTAACTTCAGCTTATCATTACCTTCTTCGGCAATTAATTCGCTCACTTTAGATGCGGCGCTGTCAGTAAAAATAATTGGATTAGCCATAAAAATAAAACACTCTATAAATTGAAGACGATGGGATTATGACTATACCCAAGGTTATAGTCAAGATTTATGGATACAGGGCGACTATCTTCAAACCGGCGTCTTCTTTCAGCCCAAACATCAAGTTCATATTTTGAACGGCTTGCCCCGCCGCGCCTTTAACCAGATTATCAATCACAGATAAAACCACTATCGTTTGCCGGCCTTGCGGCTGATGAATGGAAATCTGGCAATTATTGCTGCCCCGGACATTACGCGTGTCCGGATGCGAGCCTTGCGGTAACACATCAACAAAGACCTCATCCGCATATTTTTTTTCATACAAAGCCTGCATATCGTCCAGCTTGCCTTGCGCCAGAGCATATAAAGTCGCGTGTATACCACGTATCATCGGCGTTAGATGCGGCACAAAGGTCAACCCGACTGATTTACCGGCCACCAACTCAAGTCCCTGGGTAATTTCCGGCAAGTGCCGATGACCGCCGACAGCATAGGCTTTAAAACTTTCACCGGTTTCGCTCATTAACGTCGCCAACTCCACCTTACGCCCTGCCCCGCTAACCCCGGATTTCACATCGGCGATCAAATGATTGACATCTATCAAGCCGTTTTCAATCAGCGGTAAAAAACCCAGCTGCACTGCGGTGGGATAACAACCCGGACAGGCAATTAACCTGGCTTGTTTAATCAGCTCGCGGTTAACTTCCGGCAAGCCATAAACGGCCTCGGTGATCAGATCAGGACTGGCATGTTCCATTCCATACCAGTGACTCCACTCATTCACATCTTTCAACCTGAAGTCGGCAGACAGGTCGATCACCTTAACGCCACGCGCGAGCAACTGCTCAGCCATCAACATTGCTGTACCATTAGGCGTAGCAAAAAACACTACATCGCATCCCGCCAGGGTTTCGACCTCGGGCAGGCTAAATAACGCATCAATGGAACCGCGCAAGCTGGGATAAAGCGCATCCACCCTTAGTCCCGCATCGGCGCGTGAAGTGACGACCGCCACCTCAACATCCGCATGCAATGCCAAAATCCGCAATAGCTCAACACCGGTATATCCGGTTCCGCCCACAATACCTGCACGAATCATCTGTTTTATCCTACTACCACATTGTTTATGAAAATGACTGAAGCATATAATAACCGCAACCCAGCTTATTGACGATGTTGTGACTATACCGCTTCCGAACAAATGATTGCGATTGGAATTGAAAACGGCGCTTTACAACCGGTTCAGCGCTCAATACCCACGCCATCAGCCAACCAGGTATTGATTAAAATCGAAGCCGCCGGCGTCAACCGGCCCGACGTGATGCAGCGCAAAGGCCTTTATCCGCCACCACCCGGCGCATCTGACATTCCGGGGCTTGAAGTTGCAGGAACTGTCGTGGCAACAGGCGCGGCTGTCAATCAACTAAATCCGGGCGACTCCGTTTGCGCTTTAGTGACAGGTGGCGGTTATGCCGAATATTGCATAGCGTCGGCGACATTATGCTTACCCGTGCCGGAAGGTCTCTCTTTCACTCAAGCCGCCGCATTGCCGGAAACTTTTTTCACCGTCTGGAGCAATGTTTTCGACCGCGCCCAATTACAGCCCGGCGAAACACTGCTTGTACACGGCGGCAGCAGCGGCATAGGCACGACTGCGATACAACTCGCCAGGGCCTTTGGAGCCAAGGTTATCGTCACCGCCGGATCAGAAGCAAAATGTCAATTCTGCCTGGAACTCGGAGCAGATGCGGCCATTAACTACAACACAAAGGACTTCGTTGAAGAAATCAACCGGCTTACTGAAAGTAAAGGCGTGGATGTCATTCTGGACATAATAGGCGACGACTATTTTCCGCGTAATCTGAAGTGCATGGCATACGATGCCCGACTCGTACAAATCGCCATCCAAAATGGCCCGAAAGCTGAAATCAATTTGTTAAGCATTATGCTGAAACGATTATCCATAACCGGATCGACGTTAAGAGCCAGAGATGATAACTTTAAAGCAGGCATCGCCAAAAAACTGCATCAAAAAGTTTGGCCTTTACTGGCATCCGGAAAAATAAAACCCATTGTTCATTCCACCTTCGCGCTCAAGGATGCAGCCCTTGCCCATGATCTTATGGAAAGCAGCCAACACATCGGAAAAATAATACTAGAGGTATAAACACATGACTTACACCACTCTTGTTTCAGCAACAACACTGCATCAACATATTAATGACCCTAAATGGGTGATAGTAGATTGCCGCTTTTCCCTGGCGAACGGTGATTCGGGCAGCTATGCTTATCGCCACGGACATATACCCAATGCCCGTTATGCCCATTTGAACAATGATTTATCATCTGTCATCACCGATTTTACCGGCCGCCATCCCCTGCCCGACTTCACGCTTTTGGCAAAAAAACTGGGGACATGGGGTATAAGCAATAACAGTCAGATAGTCGCTTATGACGATGCCGGCGGAGCTTTTGCAGGACGCTTATGGTGGTTATTACGCTGCATAGGGCACGACAACGTCGCCGTATTGAATGGCGGCATTCAACATTGGCAAAGACAAGGCCTTGCCCTGACCACCATCCTGCCCACTATACAATCCACTACCTTTAGACCGTATCTAAACGCCTCCCTCTGGCTCAATGCCTTACAAGTTCAAAACAATCTCGCCAGAAAAACGATATGTCTGATTGACGCCCGGACACCCGAACGCTATCGCGGCGAACAGGAACCCATCGATCCGGTTGCAGGGCATATTCCCGGCGCATTAAATCGTGCGTTTCAATTAAATCTTGATAGCCAAGGGTTATTTTTATCCGCCAACTCATTAGGCCAGCAATTTAAACAACTTATCGGCACGAGAACGCCCGGACAGGTTGTTCATTATTGCGGCTCAGGCGTGACAGCCTGCCATAATTTGCTGGCTATGGAGTATGCTGGATTAAGCGGCTCCAAACTTTACGCAGGATCATGGAGTGACTGGATCAGGAATAAGAATCGGGGAATTGCAACAGGCACCCGCATTTGACTGTCTTTTCCCCGAGTGATATAGCTCTATTTTTCCGGTTTCACATGCTGATACGCGCCTTGACCACTTTTTACTGCGGTGTCCGTGGGATGAATCTCTGACGGAGCGCGAGTATCGCCTTCGGATAAATAAGTAAAAAACATTGGCAACAAAGCAAAAATTGATACTATCAATGCTAAACCACCGATAGCAAATGCCAGCGTTTTTAGGGGGCTTCCAGAATCTTCTACAGTATTGTCTGAAACCGGTGTGGACTGTGATTGGTCACTTTCATTGTTGTGTTCGTCTTGGATTGGCATAATATTCACCTGAAAACTGAGTTGAAGGAAAATTGCAATACCGCTTTATACTCTAATCATCTTCCAACAAAGTTTCTAGCAAAATATTTATTTCAGGTTCATTTTACTGGACCGCTACGTTGTTCTGAAACCGCAAAAACGCCGACAGGGAATTTGTTGCTCGATTCGGCCCAAACATCTCCGCCGTATTATCTTGCTTCGTGAACGGCAAGTTCTGTGCGCCCTGGTCTACTACAATCCCGCCCTGGTTTATCCTGATCTGCAGTTGTTTTTCTGATTACCGGAAAACTTCAGCTAATTTCAACAAGCGGCCAATGAACAGCGTTTGAAGGTCTTTCAATTCAATCCGGCCAGGATAGTTGACGCCGGACAGCTGCCGCCGCTCCCGCTCCAACATCACTAGGAGACTGTCCGAGAATACCCACGAATAGTTAAGTAGCCCGCATTCCTTTCTGTCCAATTTTCATGGCACAACCATAAATTGCCCTATAAAGACTTAATAATAGTAATATAAACAATACATTATAGAATAATGTCGGCAAACAGCGCCACTGGATCATGCCATGTCAATCCCTTTCAAATCAAGCCCGGTTGAATTTAATCAACACCTGCTGTTTCCAACTAATATTTTTGATCTCCTCCCACCAGACCATGAATGCTTTCTCTATGCCGGCCTGTTTCAACAGATTGATACGAGCAGCCTTGAAAGTCTTTATAGTGTTAAAGGCCAGAACGCCTATCATCCCAGATTCATCGTTACAATCCTGATCTATGCTTACAGCCAAGGTGTTTTTAGTTCCCGGAAAATCGAAAAACGCTGCAACGAAGATTTATCCTTCATGTTCATTGCGCAAATGAACTGTCCTAATTTTCGGGTGCTCAGCGATTTTAGAAAAGATCATGGCGAATTTTTTCAGGATTGTTTTAATCAAACCGTCAAACTGGCACTGGAGGTGGAGCTGGCTTCATTGGGACGCATCAGTCTCGACGGCTCCAAGTTCAAGGCCGACACCTCCAAGCAAAGTGGCTTTATCCGACAAGATAAAGTTCTTAGGCTTTACCGTGGTGAATGGGGCGATTGCGATAGCGCATAAAGCCCTGCAAGCAGACACGGATAAGGTTAAGGCACTGACGCCGCAAGGCGCGCATAAAACGCTGGAAACCAACCTCAAGGAACTCAACCAATGGTACGTGAGTTGGGCAAATTACTACAGTTTGACCTATTACCCGTCCCAATTGAGGAAAATCGAAGCCCATATCCGGCGGCGATTACGGTCAAGGCTGGTTTATCAGCAAAAGCCTAAGAAGCCTCTTTATCACTCACTGGTCAAACGGGGGAGTACCACGAAAACAGGCGGCTAACGCCGTCTTTTCGAATAACCGGCGTTGGGCGCTGTCAGCGGTGCGAGCAGTAATGAGAGCGTATCCCAACAGTTGGTTTATCAACTTGAAAGGGCGGGGAATACGATCCGACCGGAGCATGGCGCATTGGTTTGATGTTTCTCAATGGATTTGCCTTGCGTGAGGAGCCGTGTACGGACCCGTATGCACGGTTCTGTGGACAGACGGAGGCTGCCGCCCTCCTCTGACCCGATTACCGAAGGGGGAGTAGCGTGTCGTGGCGGACACAAGACGAACTCGGGCCGCCGAAGGCAATAACCGCCAGCAAATTTTTCGCTGCTGAAATCGGACGAACCCCATTCAGCTTTCGCGAAAAATGCTGGCGCTCCTGACCCTATATGCCTGCCGCAGCCGGTTTACACGAGCTATCATCACTAAGCAGCTGAAAAATTAAGGGCTTGTAGAGTGATTAATGGCGAAAAGACTGAAGTTCGCTTGTCCGGCGTATAGGCGATTATGGCTCCGACCATTTCTATTGGAATAAAGTTTTCGAAAGGTAGTTGCTCAATATGCGCCACATAGAGTTGAATCCGGAGCGGGCGGGCATCGTCATCGATCCGGTTGACTATCCCTGCTCAAGTTATCATTGCAATATACCGGGACAAACAAATGATTTGGTTGCGCTTCCCCAGAATACCTGGTTCCAGGTGAGTCGAACGAAGCGCGTCAGGCGGGCTATCTAGACTTATTCAAGCATCAGCTTTCTGAAAACAGCATCATGTCTGGAATTTAATCGGTCCGCAATGCATGAAGAACTACAACCTGCGATCCAGTTTCCGATAGCTGATTGCTTCACTCAAATGCTTGATTTCTATATGATCTGACTTTGCCAGGTCTGCAATAGTCAGCGCCAGTTTTAAAATCCGGTGATAAGCGCGGTGTGACAAACCGAATTTGTCCATTGCCTGTTCTAAAAGCTGGTGGCTTTGCTCGGATAACACGCACAGCTTTTTGACTTCCTTTGCCGTTAACGCCGAATTCGCTTTGCCGCTACGCGCAACGGCGACGGCGCGCGCGGCGACCACGCGAGCCCTGATTGTTGCGCTGCTTTCCTCGCCTCCCGGTGCGCCTTTGCGCAATACTTCATGGGATATTCTGGGCACTTCCAGATGCATATCAATGCGATCCAGCAATGGCCCCGAGACTCTGGCTCGGTAGCGCACGACTTGTTCCGATGTGCAATGGCAACGCCCTGACGAGTCGCCTAAATAGCCGCAAGGGCAGGGATTCATCGCGGCAATTAACTGAAATCGCGCCGGAAAATCGACTTGCCGGGCTGCGCGTGAAATTGTGATGTGGCCAGTCTCCAAAGGCTCGCGCAGAACTTCCAATACCTTGCGGTCAAATTCGGGCAGTTCATCGAGAAACAGGGTGCCATTATGCGCGAGTGATATTTCGCCCGGCTTGGGATTACTTCCTCCGCCGACCAGGGCGGCTGCCGAGGCGGTGTGATGCGGAGCGCGATAAGGCGGTTTTAGCCAGTTGGCGACATCCAGTCCTTGATCGCTAATCGATGCGATGGCTGCGGTTTCCTGGGCCTGCTGTTCGGTTAATAGCGGTAATATGGTGGGCAACCGCGCTGCAATCATGGACTTGCCGGTGCCGGGAGGACCGAGCATGATTAAATTATGCGCCCCGGCAGCAGCGATTTCAAAAGCTCTTTTAACATGATATTGACCATGCACGTCAGCAAAATCCAGGTCATCCGTGGGCGCGGGCGGTTCGGTTTGTTGAAGTTCGGGTTGTATTTGCGTTTGCCCGCTTAGATGAGCGCAGACTTCCAACAGATGCGCGGCTGGCATTATTTCAATACCTTTTACCAGGGCGGCCTCGGCGGTGTTCTCCCTGGGCAAAATCAGTTTTCTATAATGGTTTCGGGCTTGTATGGCGATTGGAAGGACGCCGTTGATGGGGCGCAATTCTCCGCCAAGGGACAGTTCGCCGATACATTCGTAGTGATCGAGGTTAGCCGTGGGAATTTGGCCGGATGCCGCTAGAATCCCCAGCGCGATGGCTAAATCAAAACGGCCGCCTTCCTTGGGTAAATCGGCTGGCGCCAGATTGACGGTGATGCGCTGGGCGGGAAACTCAAAACGGGAATTTAATATCGCGCCTCGAACACGGTCTTTGCTTTCTTTGACGGCGGTCTCAGGCAAGCCGACGATATTTAGCGCGGGCAAGCCATTGGAAACATGAACTTCAACCATTACCAGGGGAGCGTCTATGCCTGAACGCCCCCGGCTAAAGATAACCGCTAAGCCCATTGAAAACCTGATTTGTGTAGTGCCACTACCAATCTCCCCCCGCGTTTCAATCGTAAGTAATCTAGCGGCTAAGGCAACGCCGTTGTTCCGGGTATGGCGCGGCGGAATCCGGAAGCCAAGGAGAGCGAACGGGATTCACATTCCGCTGTCCGGTGCGCCGGCAAATTACTGGCGGTATGACGGATTTACCGCAGTCAGCGAAGAGCAAGCCCGGAAAACGTGATTCTACATTTCCGCTTTGTTAAGAACGCTCTCTTCCATTCCGGCAACGCGCTTTTCCAGGTCTTCCAGTTTTGATCGGGTTTTAGCCAAAACCATCTTTTGCACTTCAAATTCTTCACGGGTAAGCAAATCCAGCTTACCCAGCGCGCCTTGCAGAATGGCGCGGAAATTTTTTTCAATATCTTCCTTGAGGTTATTCAAACCGGGAGGGATGGCGCCAGCCAAACGATTGGCAATGTCATCAATAGCTTTAGGATCAAACATTATGGAATCTCACAAAATAAAAGAAGAAGTAATCGGGTTTTAAATTTTTATCTGGCTACAGGGTCGACATTTTCAGATTCAGAAAAAACCCAAGGGATTAATGTCGTAACTTACCAGCAAATTTTTTGTTTGCTGATAATGATCGAGCATCATTTTATGGTTTTCACGGCCTATGCCGGATTTTTTAAAGCCGCCGAAAGCCGCATGCGCCGGATAATGATGATAGCAATTAGTCCACACTCGTCCTGCTTGAATCGCGCGTCCCATTCGATATGCGCGGTTCATATCGCGTGTCCAGAGACCGGCGCCCAGCCCAAACTGCGAATCGTTGGCAATCGCCAGAGCTTCGGCTTCATCGCTAAAGGTTGTTACCGAGATGATCGGGCCGAAAATTTCTTCCTGAAAAATGCGCATTTTATTGCCGCCTTTCATAATCGTCGGCTCAATATAATAGCCTCCGGAAAATCCGCCACCTATTGATGCAATCTCTCCGCCCATTAAAACTTCCGCGCCTTCGTCCTTGCCGATTTGTATATAATTTAGAATCTTGTCAAACTGTTGTTTGGAGGCTTGCGCGCCCACCATTGTTTCCGTATCCAACGGGTTGCCGCGTTTGATCTGCCTGGAACGCGCAATGGCTTTAGTGATGAATTTTTCATAGATGGATTCCTGAACCAACAGACGCGAGGGGCAGGTACACACTTCGCCCTGATTAAAAAATGCCATTACCGCGCCTTCCAGGCATTTGCTGACAAATTCATCTTCCTGATCCAGGACATCTTCAAAGAAGATGTTAGGAG
This sequence comes from Methylobacter sp. KS41, assembly GCA_002862125.1. Classification (GTDB taxonomy): domain Bacteria; phylum Pseudomonadota; class Gammaproteobacteria; order Methylococcales; family Methylomonadaceae; genus Methylobacter_C. The sequence continues at coordinate 336,272 of PHSP01000004.1, forward strand.
ATTTGCCGCCTAGCTCGACTGTTGAAGGAATAATGTTTTCCGCGGCGCATTTTAAAATATGCGAGCCTACCGGGGTTGAACCGGTGAAGGCGATCTTTGCAATCCGCGTGCTGGTTGCTAACGCCTGGCCCGCTTCCGCGCCATAACCGTTGATAATGTTAATCACCCCTGCGGGCAATAAACCGGCTATTAATTCCATCAACACCAAAATTGAAGCGGGCGTTTGTTCCGCAGGTTTCATAACCACGCAGTTACCGGCAGCCAAAGCGGGAGCTAATTTCCAGCATGCCATCAGCAAGGGGAAATTCCACGGAATGATCTGCCCGACTACGCCCAGCGGCTCGTGAAAATGATAAGCCATCAGGTGCTCGTCAATTTCACCAATAGAACCTTCCTGAGCGCGAATGCAGCCGGCGAAATAGCGGAAGTGATCGACTGCCAGCGGCACATCGGCGGCCAGCGTTTCACGTATCGCTTTGCCATTGTCCCAGGTTTCGGCAACCGCCAAGATTTCAAGGTTTGCTTCGATGCAATCGGCGATTTTCAATAAAATATTTGACCGGGCAGTGACGGAGATTTTTCCCCAGGCATCTTTCGCTGCATGAGCGGCATCAAGCGCCAGTTCAATGTCTTCAGCCGTTGAGCGGGGAATTTCGCAAAAGGCTTTGCCGTTGACCGGACTTAAGTTTTCGAAATACCGGCCTTTAACAGGAGCGACCCAGTTACCGCCGATAAAATTGCCATACCGGGATTTAAAATGAACCTTGCTGTCAGGTTGGTTGGGGGCGATATAAAGCATCTGTCTCTCTCCTGCCTAGATCAAACTAGGGCCTAACTTGTTATAATTATAAGCTGTGTATTCAGGACGGGAATAAAATGATCTCTTGAAATTGCCCTTATCCAAACCCGCTCCGGAACAGAAATCTGGTGTAGATGCGTAATTTATTTATGCCCGGACTGAGTATAAATAGTTCACAGCTATAAACCAAATGCTTTTTTGAAAAACTCGGGCTGCGCTAAAGACGCTTCATGTATGTCTGCATTGTAGTAAACCGTATCAAAAGCCTTGTTTGCCGAATCCTGCTCCCTGAAGGTTTTTAAATCGCTTTTGCCTGCGATCGTAGCGCTCCACCAGCCGGAAGGATAGATGCATTGCGGGAAAAACAAAGTCTGTAAATGACTAAAACCAGCGCTATTCATGGAGTTACGCATCCCGCCGATCAACTTCATGTGATATAACGCGGACTCGCTTTGTTGCACGACCATGCCGTTTTCAGATAGACAGTTAAAACAATCACGATAAAATTCATCACTGAATAAACCTAAAGCCGGGCCAACCGGATCGGTGCTGTCAACGATGATCAGATCGACTGAATCAGGAGCAGCGTCTTTAACCCATTTTATGCCGTCGATAAATTTTAATTCGGCTCGTGGATCATTATTGGACTCGCACAACTCAGGGAAATAAATTTCCGCCAGACGGGTGACGCGTTCATCAATATCAATCTGCACAGCTTGTTCGACCGATGAATGTTTCAATACTTCTTTTAAAGTCCCGCAATCGCCGCCGCCGATAATCCAGACTCTTTTCGGGTTTGGATGCGTGAACAAAGCCGGATGACTCATCATTTCATGATAAAAAAAGTTATCGCGGGTTGATACCATGGTGCAACCGTCTATCACCATCAGGTTGCCGAAAGTCTCGGTTTCATAAATTTCAAGGTGTTGAAATTCAGATTGTTCTTCGTGGAGTTTTTGTTTGATTTTTAATGAAAAGGCCGTTTCAGCCCATGGGACTTGCTCGGTAAACCATTGAGATGCGTTCATAAAGTAATTTCTGACAAATAAAAGAATTATAGAAGCGGGCATTATATTAGAATTCGGAATCTTTTAGGCATAAAACAGAGTTTTGAGTTTGGCGGGAAAGCTCATGCTTTTTTATCCAGTGAGTAATGTAATGATCCTGCTTTTTTTAAATAGCATTCAGGAGCAAGGCGGGGCTATGCAAAATTGATTACAGCCGGTAGGTGCCAGAATGGTGTTTAGTAGGTCAATCAGAATACTTTTTACATCTATACTACCCCGTAAAAACAATCAATTTAATTTGTGATGGCTATTTTATTTTTTATAAGGGAGGACTTAGTATGTTTTGCTCTCAATGTGGACATAAAAACTCTGACGAAGCACGTTTTTGCAACCATTGTGGTGATCCCCTTTCGCTCCCTCATGTAAAAGAACCCATGTCCGGCAAGACAAATTCTGACAGAGAAACCAGCGCAACGACGCTGCCTCCGGTAACTCGCAAAAAATACACCTCTTCCTCATTTCCCGAGCAAACCCCGATAAAAAATGAGTTTTTTCCTTGGCGATTTGTTTTTTGCGAAATACCCAAGCTGTTTCTAGCCCCATTTTATGCGTTATTTAAATCACTTGGCTGTAGAGGCGGTCAAAAATCTCGTTCACGCCCTGCTAAGTCACTAAAACCGGAAAGAACAATAAAAACCGTCGAACCGAATAATATTTCAACTGAAAGGACCGCCGCGCCCATTGCTGATAATGAACTAAAAACTTATCACTTTAAAGACAATCCTTTTTTTAATGATTTTAACCGGCATTTTGTACGTGGAGAACTTAAAATCCCCAGTTTTCCTGATGTCGCTTTAAAAATGCGTAAAGCTTTCCAGGAGGATGCCGAAGTTGTTGACATTGCCAAAATTGTTAATATGGATCCAGCGGTATCCGCAAGGTTGATGCGGGTGGTCAATAGCCCTCTTTATATGAGAATAAATCCGATCAGCAACTGCCTGAACGCGATCAACCGGCTGGGATTGTCGACTACGCGCAATCTGGTGATCGCTTTCAGCATGAAAAACCTGATCAAGAGCGAAAATAAAGCAATCGAAAAACTCATACAGGATAACTGGTTACAGAGCATTACCGTGTCAAGTATTAGCTATACGCTGGCGCAACTTACCAAAAAAGTTGATTCTGACGAAGCGTTGCTTGCAGGGCTTTTACATAATATCGGCGTGCTACCCATTTTAACGTTTGCAGACAGCTTTGCGCCGGACACGTATCAACCCGCTGATATTGATCTCTGCATCAATGAAATACACGGACAGTTAGGTTCTATTATTTTGGAGCAATGGGGATTTCCGGATAATTTAAAACAAATTCCATTACAGTCTGCAAACTGGTTTGAAAGCACCCCTGGAGATATCAACCTGACCGACATTGTAATATTGGCAAAATACCATAATCTGGCGGAATCCGACGGCAACGCTGCGCTCCCCTTAATTGATACTTTGCCAGCCTTCCAAAAATTGGGAAATCAATCTCTATCGCCGGAAATGTCATTGCAAATACTGTATGACGCAAAACAACAAATTGCAGAAACAATGCATTTTTTCTCGAATTAACCGGAAAAAAGCTTTCAATTTTTTATACTGGCGGGTCAATCTTTTGCAGACTTTTTTGCAGTCAATTAAGTAAGCGATGACTTTATAAACAATAACATAACTATATTACCACTAAGGCAAGGCTCTCATTTCCGGTAAAATCCGGCGAAGTTTACACGCTGTTTTACGCTATGCAGTACTCTTGCTTACATTAAGGTGTTTTAAACTAAAAAAGCCGATTTGCAGCAGAACTTTATATTCCGGCTCATCCTGAAAATTCGTTAGCAAAGCCTTGTGATCTGAAGTGTCCAATTGACTTGAACTTATCCATGGCTGCATGTCCGTTATATTGTGAACCATCAGGTACGAAAATTTGAACGTATCGATGGTCTTGCAATTAAAAACCGGATTAACTGAATCCTGAAATCAGGGAGGCCTAGTGAAAAACAGAATATACTATTTGCGCATCCAAAACCGGTTTTTTTATATCTCTTCTTGCTAGCCCTTTTCAACAGGAGAGAGGGATAATAGCGCCGGCAATGAAGTGCGATGATAAACAACAGGGCCTATGAGAGTTCCTGGAATTAATAGGAATGGAGATAAATAGTGAATTCAAGTGATACAAAAACCTGGTCAACCCGGAAATCGGCACAAATCTATGCTATAGAAAATTGGGGCGACGGCTATTTTTCCATCAATTCCGGCGGGCATGTGTGCGTAAAACCCAGTTCTGAAAAAGATATTGAGCTGGATTTATATGAAATTGCCCAGTCGCTAAATGATAAAAACTTATCATTGCCCGTATTGGTTCGCTTTACCGACATTTTAAAAGATCGTGTTAACAGGTTGTCTTACGCTTTTCAAAATGCCTGCGCCAATAACGGTTATATGGGTCAATACACGCCAGTATATCCCATCAAGGTTAATCAGCAGCGCCAAGTGGTTGAAGGCATTTTAGCGGCTGACAACATCGGCCTGGAAGCAGGCAGCAAGCCAGAGTTACTGGCGATTATGGCCTTATCCAGCCAGGGTGTCGTGGTATGCAATGGCTATAAAGACAGAGCCTATATCCGGCTGGCGCTTATCGGCCTGAAAATGGGTTTGAATCTATATCTGGTGATTGAAAAACCTCTCGAGCTCGAGCTGATTATTGAAGAGTCCGCGCGTCTTGACATTAATCCGCAACTTGGCTTGAGGGTCCGGCTTTCAAGTATAAGCGCCGGAAAATGGCAAAACAGCGGCGGCGAAAAATCCAAATTCGGTCTTCATGCTTTTGAAGTGCTGCAACTGATTGAACGCCTGAAACAAAACGGTTTACTGGACTGCTTGAAACTCATGCACTTTCACATGGGTTCTCAGATAGCCAATATTCACGACATAAAAATAGCTCTGAAAGAAGCCGGCCAGTTTTATGTTGAACTGCACCGCCTCGGCGCAAAAATAAAAGTTGTCGATGCAGGCGGCGGCTTGGGCGTGGATTATGACGGCAGTAGTTCTCGCCGTGAATCGTCAATCAATTACAGCCTGGATGAATATGCGCAAAATATCGTGCGCAGCTTTGCCGAACTGTGCGCCGAAAAACAAATGCCGCAGCCTGACATTATCACCGAATCCGGACGCGCTCTCACTGCGCATCATGCGGTATTAATCACCAATGTGACCGATATTGAATCTGTCTATTCAAACGAGGCCGAATTGGGGGTTTTACCCGCCGCGCGCAATCCTGTTGAACACTATCATGACGCACAGTTCGCCTTGTCGGAAGCGCGCACCCGGTTTACACAAGATAAGCTGAGTATTATTGACCTTGCCAAGGCAGAGAATGACTATTCTTTAATTTGCCAGCTGATTAAAAGCCGGCTGAACCCCAATACGCAAAGCGAAGCGCTTATCCTACAGGAATTGAACGAGAAGCTTGCCGACAAGGTTTTTTGCAACTTTTCATTGTTCCAATCCATGCCCGACATTTGGGGCATAGATCAGATTTTTCCGATCATGCCCATCCACCGGTTAAACGAACAGCCGACGCGCCGCGCCGTTATTCAGGATTTAACCTGTGATTCCGATGGCCGCATCGATCAATATATAGATGGGCAAAACCTTGAAAACACCTTGCCGCTGCATGAGATCCACAGTAAAGCGCCCTATCTCATAGGTTTTTTTATGGTGGGGGCTTATCAGGAAATATTGGGCGATATGCACAATTTATTTGGCGATACCCACTCCATCAATATTAAACTTGATGACAAGGGCTACCACTTTTATGACTTGCAGGAAGGCGAGCATGTCAGCGATTTGCTCGACTATGTGCATATCAGCAGCGAAGAGTTGAAAACCGCCTACCGGGACAAGCTGACAAAAAGCAATCTCAGCGAACAACAGCGGCAAGACTACGAACAGGAACTCATTGCCGGATTAAAATCTTACACCTATCTGGAAAAATAACATGAAAGCAGGCATGATCGGCTTGGGAGCAATGGGTTCAGGCATGGCTGGAAATCTTGCCAAAGCGGGATATTTAATGGCTGTTTATAATCGGACGGCGGCCAAAACGGCGGAATTTAATGTACCGGCTTACTCTGCGCCTGAAGCGCTGGCCGCGGAAGTGGATATCGTGCTGATCTGTGTTTCAGCCGACCAGGACGTTTTGGATATTGTTGAAGCGATAGCCTCAACCATCAAACCCGGTTCAATTGTCGTCGACACGTCTACCGTAAGTAGTGAAACGGCCAAAAAAGCCGCCGCGCGACTGGCGGAAAAACAGGTGGCTTTCCTGGATGCGCCAGTATCCGGCGGCGTCGAAGGCGCTAAAAACGGCGCTCTGGCTATGATGATAGGCGGTGATGCGGATGCGCTTGAACAGGTCCGCCCTGTCCTGGAAGCCATGGCCGCGCGTATCATTCACATGGGTCCAACGGGCTCGGGTCAAGCCACCAAAGCCGTCAATCAAGTCATGTGCGCGGGCATCGATCAGGCGGTCACTGAAGCCCTCGCATTTGCACAGGCTCAAGGTCTAGCGATGGATAAAGTGATTAATGTGATCTCTGGCGGCGCGTCGGGCAACTGGTTTCTTCAGCATCGCGGCTTGACCATGACCCAAGGCGCTTTTGCGCCTGGATTCAAACTCGCATTGCATCACAAGGATTTAAAAATTTGCCAGAAGATGGCCGCTCAAACAGGCGCTTTTATACCTTTGGCCGATATGACTGTCACCGATTATGAAAAACTAATGGCGGAAGGTTATGGCGACGAGGATATTTCAGCGTTGTACCGGCTGAAAAAACCGTAGCTTGAGCCAAACACCTCTCTAAAGCGTGTTAATTTTTTGCGGTAAAATTTCGAACTACGAATTTCCGCTGACGGCCAACTGCAACCCTCGAAACTTCAGTTTTGAGTGGCGGCAGTGAAATGCATAGCTGCCTTTCGAGTTGGTCCCAACTACCTCTGATTGCGTTACCTGTCTCCGCTCTCATGAACCACCGTTCTGCTGGCAGAAATTTTGGAATGCCGGAACAGAGCCATTGAAGCGTATTCTTATTTAACTTGGACACTGATTCCGGCCGAACTTGATCACCTGCATTGTTAGTTTGAATAATCAGAAAGAATGCCTTTAACCCGGTGGACCCGATATTTTTTAACAGCGGGTTACACGGAAAATCCTACTCCCAGAATAGCTGAATCATCGCCTTCGAAAAGCACTCATGTTAAGAAAACCGATTAAAGCGGGATATGGATTATGTAAATTTTGCATTAAATCTCTATCCCGTAAAAGCGGCGTAATTGGCTTTGTTTAAATCCGGGAAACTTCAGCTTGCAAAGTGAATCTGATTTCAATTAATCCATTATTTATCATGCTGATTTTTTAAAATATCTGAAAATCATAATTTTAAGATAATAATTTCATTTATTTTGTTCTAAATGGGATTATCTAAAATTTCTGGAGGTCCTAGTATTTGAAGAGGGTTTAAACGTCCGGATGATAATCCTTGCACTGCTGTTTGCTATTTTTTTGATGCTGGAAGCGGTTTTTTACTATCGGCCCGCGACTACTTGACGCCTGGAGGTGCCAGATGCAACGTATACTGAAGCATGCCGTTGCCTCCGCGCGGCTATTGGGTATCAGTTTTATGCTCCTGGGATTTCCTGCTTATGCCGAACCGCCTGCGGTCGAGGATGTGCTGATTGTGTTGGGGATGGAAAAATATCAGATTGCCGCATTAGAGCAAGGGCAGACTATCGCTTATGACTTAATGGAAGGTAGAGACGACGAAGTTGCCGCAGGCATTGTCCGGTATCTTCCGGTTTCTTTGGATAAGGTGGTCAAACAACTGCGGCAGGAGGATGCGGGCTTGCTAGATGTTGATGTCACGGCTCATGGGATGTTGACGGAGGATGGCGGGGTGGATTCCCTGGCGCCAGTTGTTCTTTCCCGGGAAGAAGCCCAGGTCCTGTTGGATGCGGAGCTTGGCGACGGCTTAAACTTGTCCGCTCATGAGATCGATAGCTTCAAAACTCTTAAGAAAATGCTCAAGCAGGCGCCCTATAAGCCCATCGGCGACGAGGTTGGAAAGCGCTTCCGGGAGATTTTGTTTCAGCGCTTTAAAGCTTACCGGCGCGGAGGGATGAATGCGATAGCGAATTATGCACGGGAAGAAAGCCTGGATTCAGAGCCTTCCTTGGAGCTGCGTCAGGCGGCAAAAGCAAGCGTCATCCTTGAGCGTTACTTTCCAGCCTTGTTCAAGGCATGGCAAGACTATCCGAAAGCCTTCCCGCCGGGAATGAGCGAGGCGTTTCCTTGGGTGGAAAAAAACGTGCAGGGCAGGCCGGCGGTTATCCTTAGGCACCGCGTTAATATGGATTGGAACGGCGGTGTCCTGATATTGACCCGTGAGTATTATGCGTTGCATTCCTATAATTCCAGTCAATGGCTGACCGGTTGTCTACCCTATCGGAACGGTACAGTGGTCTTTCAGGAAGTGCGTAGCTATACCGATCAAGTTGCCGGAATGGCGAGCGATGTCAAGCATATTGTAGGCCGGGAGTTGTTAAAAGACAAAATGCTCAATTCTTTTGAGCGCCTTTGCGTTGTCCTGGGTCAATGCCGTTGATTAACTGGCAGCAGGATAGCTTCAAGTCACTAGCACGTCCAGGGGATTTATTTAAGCGCCTGCGCAAAAGGTTGCTGGCGGGCCGAGCCGGCTTCTCCCATTTCCTGTTGAAACTCGTCGAATTCCTTTTGCCAGGGCTCTTTGCTGTACCCCCAATTGCCTTCGGCCAACAGCTTCTCCCCCAGCGAGAATTCGGCTTTTACCTGGGCTAGGACAGCATCGTCATCCTCATCCCAAAGCGCCTGGGCATAAAACAGGTGGTTGAGCGGATGTCCTGGATATTCCTTGACCGCCTTTTCAAGCAGTTCCAGTGCCTTATCGCTGTCACCGATACCATTGGGCCAGGCCGGGGCTTTAAGATAAAGCATCCCTAAAACGCGCATCGGCCCGCCGTCGTCGATGCCAGGACTTAAGGCCAGCGCCCGTTTCATTTCGTGCTCCAGCCGACCGAGGCTCTCCATGGCCAGCGTGATATGTTCGCGAACCGCCAGACCAAGGTTGGTCGCCAAGTAGTAATGCACAGCCCCGTCACTGTCGCCTCCTTGCGCCAGTGCAGTTTCGGCAAAGCCGACGCCCTCGGCGGCCAGCTTTTCACGTCTCTCCTGGTTGGCTTCGCGTTCGGCCAGGAGTAAACATAGGCGGCTGCCTAGCGAAGTACGAAGCACCGCAGGGTCATGCGTCTCGCGTAGGACAGTCAGCGCACAGGCCAGAGTGTTGGTGCCGCTCAAGGAGCCAAGTTGGCTTTGTTTGGCGGCCAGCGAGGCGGCGTTCTGCTTGGGACACACGGAGAGTCCATCAAACTTTACATGGTTGCGAGGGAGCCCTGCGCAGCCCGCCAGGAATGCAAATATCGAAACAATAGGAAGAAGTCGCGCTTTGCCCAAAGTCTTATTTCCCCTCAGCCCACAGTTTTATCATGGGCTCGAACACAGCTGAGTCAACGGTTATGAAGGATTCCAACCCGAACAAATCGCATAGTTTTTTCCCCTCTGTGTCGGAACACATCTCCTCCAGGGCCTTGCCGAAGCGGGCGCGTTCTTCCTGAGTCGTAACGGCACTGTTGGCCACCGCCCCCATCAGCGGGATTTCCTCGGACGCAAAGACAACTTCAAAGGGTGTCTCCATGTGAAGCGAGGCGAGTCCGCCAAATTGTTGTTCGTTCACAATGACGGCGTCCAGCTCTCCTTTGTCCAAAGAGCGCAACGCACGAATGGCTTGATTGGACGGTTTTAGAACAAAGAAACTGGCAGGATCGTATTTCCCGGCAAACACGATTTTGCCGACAAAGGCCGGTTCTTCCAATACGGTGCCGCCCAAGGTCTTGCCTTTCAGTTCGTCCAGGCTTTTGTACTTGTCCTTCCGGGCCATTACCCGGTAACGTTCGCTGGTACGGCCTTTGATCAGGGGTTGCACCACCGGGATCAAATTGTGCTTGGCGCGCAATTCCAAAAAGATGCCCAACGAGGTGATGGCGAACTTGGGATTATTTTGGGCTATCTGTTTTCTACATTCGTCTGTTTTGGCGGTGAACAGGCTGTTAAAGCTGTTTTCCTGCCAATGACCAATGCGTTCCACCACCCTCAGCATGGAGCTCATGGCTCCATTGGCATCTTTGGCATTAACGGACCCGCCGGGGTAGCAGACAACGATCATTTCGGAATCGGGGGTGCCGTTTGCGGAAAAGGGTGACAAAAGGCAGGCAATAATAATGAAGCAGGTTTTTCGCATTATGATTTTCTCTTGGTATCAAGTAACTGTCCAATGGCCGGTGCCACGACGAGAGTTGCAGTCAGGCAGCACAACAGTCCGATGGTGATGCTCAGGCCCAGGGAAGACACGCCCCTGTAGCTTGCTAGAGTGATGGCTCCCAAGCCGGCCAGTTCGGTCCCTGCGGCCAGTCCTATCACCTTGCCGGCGGTCAGGCTGACTTGCAAGGGGGTATGGTCTTTCAATTCGTCCCAGCGATAGCTGAACCACACACCGTAATCAACCGCCAGCGCAATCACCAGGGGCAGAGCGACCATGTTGGCGTAATTGAAACGGATACCGCTCAAGGTCATCAGCCCCAGCATCCAGCCGCCGCCGATCAACAAGGGCAGCGCTGCCAGCGCGAAGCCGCGCACGCTTCGCGTCGCCGCCATTACCCAGAGCAAACACAGCGCGAGGGCCAACAGGGTGCCGTGGATGAAACTTTCCACCACGAGCTTGGAAAACACCTGATGCGTAGTCGGGAAGCCGGTCGCTTCCGGCGAAACGCTATACACGTCTTTGATCAGGGCATCGAGGTTGCCGGGATCGTACACAGTTTTTGCCGGGAAGGCATAGACCGCGATGCTGCCGTCAGCGCCAAAGAAGCGGTCGCGAAGGGCGGATGGCAACTGTTTAGGCGTGAGGGGCTGGGCCAGCCGCCAAGCATCGATAACATCAAGCCCGGTATTCGCCCCGGACAGCAAGGCGCGCAAAAAGCTCTCAGTCCGCACCCGGCCCTGTTCTTCATCTACAGAGAGTTTACCCGAGAGGGCGGAAAGCTGTTCACGCACTTTCTCTAAACTTTCGACCAGTTTGGAATGTCCCGCGGAGAATGCCTGCTCTTGGGCTTCGTCAATGATAGCGGCGCTGTTGACCAATACTGTCTGCAATAACTCGAATGATTTTAAAGACAAGCCGGTCCGGTCGAGTTCGACGACCTGCTTGGCGTAGTTTGTCCGGGCGAAAGATTCACCGATACTCACGGCTTTGTGGAGGCGTTTGTCAGCGTCTGCGGGAAAAAGGCTGGTCAAAGATTGCACTTGGGCAATCGTCTTGAGCTTCTCCGCCTCGCTGGTGATACGTCTGGCTTCCGCCATATCCTTGGCGGTGAAAATAATGACTTCAGCTTGGTAGTCGCTCTCCGCTGCCATGCGGCGTTGGTAATAGGCTGCCTGGGAATTTTTGGGCAACATAGCCAACAGGTCATAATCGAAAGGAATAGCGAGGCCCTTTACCCCGCCCAAGACCGCGCAGCCGGTGGCCAGAATAACGAGGCACACGGCAACGGGCTTGGGGAACGCGCCGTTATGTTTTCCTGGCCCGGTAGTAGCAGCTGTAGTGTTTGCAGAGATGGTGTCTTTTAACTTTGGCGGAAACAAGGCGTAAAGTGCGGGCTGGACCATCCAGGTACTGATCAGAATCATCAGCACGCCTTTAGCCGCCACTACGCCCAGTTCGGAAAAGCCGGGAAAATCGACTGTGGCTAAAGCGCTGAAGATAAGCAGCGAGGCGCCGCCTGCTGTCAGCACGGCGGTAAATGATGAGCCGATGCCAGCCCCGATGGCTTCCACCAAAGGCTTGCCTGCACGGCGCTCTTCGGCGATGCGTGATGACGTGAAGATTCCGTAGTCCGCTCCCAGGCCGAACAGGATAGCGATAAAAGCGGCGGTAATAATGGTCAGGTGGCCTACGGTGACCAGGGCCAGACCCAAACTCCACAGCACCCCAAGCCCCATAGGGATAAAAATCAGCACGGCCCAGCGCACGCTTCGCACCACCAGCAATATCAAAGCTACGATCAGGCTGGCGGAGGTGAAAATCACCAAGGTAATATCCTTGCGTATGTTGACGTATTCTTCATATTCGATGGCCGGCAACCCGGTCAGGCCAATGGTGGGTGGAATATGACCGGCGGCTTTGGTTTGTTGGGTCAAGTCAGCAGACACCTGTTTGACCTTGTCGACGAAGGGACCAAGGCTTTCGAAATCTCCGGATGAATTTTTCGGATGGACGAACAAAAATAGCATCTTACCGTCGCGCGAAGTAAAGTAGCCATCGGACATGCCGTTCGCGCCGTTTTTACCCAGTAGCTGGCTCCAATCCAAGCCGGAGAGTATTGTTTCGGTTGACAGCCAACGCTGCCACTCTTCCAGAAAGAACGCCGCCAAATTTAGACTTGCTTCGGCGGTTTGCAGGCCGGTGTCGGTCCCGCCCAGCGGAGGGTGGTCTTTGCTCCAGCTCAACGCTTTGCTCAGGTTTTCTTCCATTCCGCCGCCCAGGATGGGCTGTTTTGCCAGCGCGGCAAGCTTGTCTAAATCGTCTGCCGGCATTAGCAGATAGGCGTGGTCCAGGAAAAACGCCATGTCGAGACGGGAGGTTGCCTGGCCGATCTCGGGTTCTACCTGGAGCTTCGCGGCCAAATCGTTGGCAAAGGATTCCAGTTCGCTGCGAGGAGCGCCTTCAAGGACTACCATCAGATCCGATGCGGCTCCGAAGTTTTTCAGAAAAGCATTGAAGCGCTTCGCTACCGCCATGTTCTGCGGAAGCAGCGCCTGCCGAGAGGTATAGACCGGGAGTTGAGCAGTCGCCCAGCCGGCAACAATCGACAGTATCAGGGCCAGTCCCAAGACTTGCCAAGGGTTCCGGGCAAAATATTCGGCAAGCTTGGCTGCGCGTTGGGTTATTTTCATTGGCGTCAGCGGCTGTGAATCAATCTGCGGGAGCGGATGATGCAGTTGCTTCCCTATCCAAATACTCCTCCCATTTGCGGGCCGTAAGACGCTGGAACATCGGCACCACGGGATTGAGTTCGATGGGAGGTTCATCCCAGTAGCTTTCGTAGGCTAACATCTCGGCTTCCAGGGCGACGCCGTCTTCTTCGAGTATGGGTTTAAACGCCAGGGGCTTAGCGATATTCAGCACTATTTGGGTTAGCCACTTAGGGGTTTTCATGGAAAGCAGAGGAATAGTCAAGGCATCAAAATAAAACAGAAAAAACACCCGGGTGGTCCGCTCGTCAATGGGCAGCATAAACGACCAGTTCTTGATGCTGTCTCCGGTGTTGGTCCATTGATAGGGATAGTCGTAGCAGAGCTCGATGGAACGGGTATTGACCCGGTTGCGGTCAACGAAAATCCCGGAAATCCGCCCGCCGGCCATGTAGGCATCGTAAGTCAGGTAAACTCTATCGTCATTAGCCTCGTGGCGGGTCAGTTTGGCGTCAATAAAAGGCTTGTATTTGCGGTGCAGGAAGGCATGCGAGAAATCGCATATATTGTCCATCACCATGGAATGGTGGGTATTCCAGGTCAAATCCGAAACGAAATTGGCCCAAGGGTTAGCGCCGGTGAGTTCCGGAATTTCGGGAATCTTGCGTTCGCCGGCCAATTCCGGATTGCCGGGGAACAGCCAGATCAGGCCATAGCGGACTTGCACGGGATAGGTTCGCAACTGCCTCTTGATCAGCGGTTTGCCAAAGTTGTCATGGGAGTAATCCTCCAGCCTACCATCCCTGTTGAAGGACCAGCCATGGTAGGCGCACCGTAGGCTGCACTGATCCACCGCGCCATGGGTAAGTTTGAGCTGGCGGTGCGGGCAACGGTTCCGCAAGGCCGCGAGTTTGCCATCATCGCCCCGGTACAGGGCAATGGAGGTGTTCCAGAAAGTAACCTCTTTCACCTGGCTTTTTTTAACCGCGCTGTCGTATTCCACAGCATACCAGCGATCCGGGTCCATGCCGGAGGCGCGGGCCTTTTGCCGTGAATTTTTAGCTTCTTCAAAGGAAGGAGGTGAGGTTTTCGTCTGCGCATTGTTCATCTTTGGAGGCTCTGGTTCGTGTTTATATGAGGAATGAATAGCTTATTTGCCTGGGGTGATCAAGCCTCTGCTGATGAAATCTTCGTAGGCTTCCCGCACTGCCTGGGACAATTGGGTGGGCTGGTAGCCCAAATCCCGTTTCGCCTTGTCGTGGTCAGCCCTGCGGCGCATCTGGAGCAAGCGCACCGCCCCCGGCGTAAAGCGCCTGGGCAGGTTGGGGAATGCCCGGTACCAGGTCTTATCAGCCACTTCGGCCACTGCGGCCATCAGCAACGGCGGCAAGCGCAACCGGGGCAATGGCCTGCCGGTAACTTCACGGAACAGCGCCATCAGATCGTCCACGCTGGCGTAGGCGGTGCTGAAAATGTATTTCTGCCCGGAACGACCATGCCGCATGGCTAATAAATGTCCTTCGGCGATATCATGGCTGGACACAAACTCGAAACCGCCAGGAATGTACGCGCGCAGGGATCCGTGAGCGTAATCAATGAGTACGCGACCCATACGAGAGGGCGCGTAATCATGGGGACCGATGATGGCGCAGGAAGTGGCGACTACCACGTTGAGACCGTTGGCGTGGGCCTTTAGGCATTCATGTTCGGTGAGATGCTTGGTAAAGCCATACGGAAGATGGCGATCAAATGGATAGAACGGCATGTCCTCGTGGCTGGAAAGATTGGGCTCATAACCGGTGGCGCTGAGCGATCCCGACACTACCACCTTGTCAATGCTGTGGCGTCCGGCTGCCTGGAGGATATGGATTGTGCCGCGGACGTTGGTATCGAATATTTCGCGCTTATGGTCCGCGTTGCCTTCGATGGTAGACACCAGAGCGGCGCAATGGTAAACGCGGGCGCAACCGCGCACGGCGGAGGACACTGCTTCGCCGTTGCGCAGGTCGGCGTAAACTCGCTCCACGTCGAGGCCATCCAGCGCCCCATTGTCGCGTTCGGCGCGCATCATCACCCGAACTTGCTCACCCTCGGCTAGCAAACGGCGGACCAGGTTGGCGCCAAGGTGACCGGTGGCTCCAGTTACAAGCGTGATGCCTGTGCTCATGGTATTAGTCCGAGGTTATGGCTATTAAGGATGAAGTTGAAAGTGCAGGTTTAAAACTTTGTATTTTATAGCGCCCGCTTTAATTGTTGACCGGCTAAATATCATACACATTTTACAATGTGCCGTTATGATTATAACAGCTCGAATCATATTTTCATGAATCCATATTCATTTTTATAAACCCTTTGCCTAACGGCGAAAATTATTGCTTCTGCCGCAAATATTCATAAAGTGCAAGGAGCTGCGGACACAGTCATCCTGCTAAAGCCATAAACTAATTACTAAGCGGGTATATTTTTATCAGAAAGTTATCCTTTCCGGATCATATAAGCGGCTTTGATCCCATCAATGGCCGCCTTTGTAGAAAGAATGGTTTTAAACCCCAGCATGGGATTCGTGAGATTCTTGATGAAACGCTGTCCTATTCAATCTGATGAACCAAATATTTAACTTGGAGTATTTCAACAAAACTGATCAAACCGGCAAGTATCAGCCATATATTACTGCTCTCCAAGGCGGCATAGTTTACACCACTTTTATCCATAACCATCTTCTTTGAAAAACCCATTGGTTATTTGTGCAAGCCCTACAACATGAGCTCAAGACGCTAAGGCTTGAGGCGCGGGAAATCAACTATGAGCGCCTGCTATGCCAGTAAAAACGAACCCCGAAACTTTAATATATTTTTCGTTGCTGTTATTTATTTTTGTTAAAAGACAATTAATCAACAACTTAATATCACCTGAATTTTTTTAATTTTATCTTAATGTTAGCTTAATGTTCTTTAATCTTATCTTAATTTAATCTGAATATTATCGTTCATAGCCTTAATGTTTATTGCTATTTTTATAATGTCTTATCTAAAAGCGGTTCATCAAATAAATTGCAGCGTATCGACAGTGAAGAATTGATATTTGGATTAGAAACCAATTAGCTGGGTAAAATAAACAGCAAGATTTGGCTGCCAAACACGGCGTTAAGTTTAGGCGGTGCGGTATTGTGTGCGAGCGGAGATAAGTTAACGGCTTGCCGGGTGGAGACGTCCTACAGCCTACATAATTTGATGATGGTCTCTATTTTAGTAGTGAAAAACCTTGAACCTTGTATTAATGCTACAGAATATGGTGTTTTATGTTTGACGATAGTTTTGAAGTTTTTTTAGCGGATACAAACGAAAGTAAAGAAATTCACTACTCTATACGATATCAAGTTTACTGCGAAGAGATGGGGTTTGAAAACAAGGATTATTTTCCCAAGAAACAGGAAGTTGATGAATGCGATCGTCACTCCAAGCACTTCATTATCAGACATAAACAGTCTGGACATTGGGTCGGAGCAATGAGGCTAATTTTCAAAACTGATCAATTATTACCTATAGAAAAGCATTGCATTCTCAATGAAACTATCGATAAAAATGATTCAGTTAAATCGGTTGAATTATCCAGATTGTGCTTGATTAAAGAAATAAGGAGGAGATTAAATGATTATGATCCAGCTCATGGAGTTATAAATGATAATAATGAAATCAAAGAAACTGACAAGAAAAAGTTGTTCAAAAATAGTCGGAGTAATCGCAGAATTATTTGGGGGATGATTTATGCAGCTTCAAAATATTCTTACGACAATAACATACCACATTGGTATTTTTTGACGACACGTGCATTGGAAAAAGTCCTTCGTAAAGGAAATCTAAATATGATGAACATCGGTGATCCGTGTTACTTAAAAGGTGAGCGGCATCCATTCAAGATGAATGCATATGAAACATACCTAAGCGAAATTTGGAATGATGATTGTAAAATGGGCTATCATCGATTTTCCGAATTAAACTTCAATAAAACTTACCAAGCAGCATAATTTGTAACAATTCATACTTGCGAAGAACAGTTTTGACAAGTTTATAATTCAGTCTATACTTCACGCGGTCACACCTGCGGATTCTCCAAATAGCTGGAATTTTGGATTTAAAAGTGTTTTTACTTGTTCCTTGAAAGTGGATTTTACCTTACTAAGGCAGTCGTCGATGGCTTCCTTGAAATGGCAAAATGTCTCGTGATAGCGATTGTAAAGGCATTTCTTTTTGGTGAACTTCCATAAACGCTCAATCAAGTTCAAATTAGGCGAATAAGGGGGTAGGAAAAGGATGTCGATGCCCAGCGCTTTGGCTTGCTCCGTCACCTTGTTGCACCGTTGGTAACGGGCGTTGTCCATGACGAGTGTCAATGGGATGCCGGCGTGCTCTTGCTTGATCTTGAAGAGCAAGTCCACAACCGTGCCGGAGTTGATGTAGGCATCATTGGTCACCGTGACTAAGTCGGCGCCTTTTGCACTGAAAGCGCCCAGGACATTGTAACGTCTACGCCCGCTGGATGACTTGAGAAACAGCCGCTCAAAACACCAAAGCATTCCCAAAAAAGCGCCCATGACAAAGTGCGCGGCGTCAACGAAGAAGACCTTGCGCCGGCCTTATTTTTCTTCTTCCAACAAGGGCTCAAGTTGGTTGTTTAAGAACTCGGCCTGCTTTTTTGGGTCGGCTTTTGCCGGGATAACCGCCATTTTGCGGAACTTCATGCCAAGGCGCTTGCGCATGAAGTCACGGCAGGCGCTGGGGCCTAATTTGATCCCGGTCAGCGCCTCGATTTCATGAGACGCCGCGGAGACGGTATGACGCGGCTGTTTTAAAAAGTGCGACTTAATTTGATCGTGATAAGGCTGCAATGAACTGACCGGACGGTGAGTGCGCGATACACCCAGGGCAGCTAAGCCGCCCGCGTTATAATCTTTCAGGTAGCGCGTCACACTGTCAGCGCTGGTACGGGCAATGCGTTCGATTTCCTTATGCGATAAGCCCAATGCTTTGAGGTATACGACATGCAGTTTTTTCTTGGTCACTCCTGATGGATGCTCCATGAATTGTTGATACACTTCGTCTATGGCTTTTTCGGTAAACTCGATCTTTAGCATGTCAGGTTTTGTGTTTAAATTTGGGTATTATACACGGTTCATTTTCCGCAAAAATGGCCGCATGGAGTATATTTCATCTATATTATTCGCATATAAAACACGATATATAGGATGACCGCAAATGACTGAAAGAACGTTAGCACAGCATTTTTTTAATTATTTTTCGATATGCAATGCAGACTCTATAGATTTAAAAAATGCAGTTTTTAAACTTAGATACGATGTTTATTGCGCGGAATTAGGATATGAAAAAAATTGCCCTGAAGACCGTGAAGAAGACAATTTTGATAAGTATTCTAAACATGTATTGATAAAGCATAAGGGGACCAGCATATATGCAGGCTGTGTACGATTAGTAACGCCGCCCCCACATGACCCAAAAGCCTTGCTTCCCTTTGAAGTTAACTGCTCACAATCCTTTGATCCAAAAAAAGTTGCATTTTTACGGGCGGGAGACAATGTTAGAATTGGTGAGGTTTCTCGTTTGGCAGTACTGTCCAGGTTTAGGCTTAGAGCGAGCGACGCAAAGACTCCCGATGGTATTAATCCGGAAAGGATGTCACTAGATGTAATTGAAGAAGAGATGCGTTATTTCCCTTTTATTGCCGTTGCGCTTTATTTTGCCGCTACATCTATCGTAAGATATCAAAACATTAAATATGCATTTGTTATGATGGAAACACGGCTGGCAAGGCTGTTAAAGCGCTCAGGAATAAGCTTTATACAGTTAGGTGAAACAATAGACTATCACGGGCAAAGAGCCTTGTTTTACATCGAACCCACTTTTATAGATGATTTAAAACCCGAGTTAAAAGAGCTTTATCAAAGTGTTGATCAGCAGCTTGTTTATAATTCAAATTAACATGACTCATCTATGCTTCTCGTTGGTCGATATTTTTGCAAGTGACGCAAATGAAAAAAATTATTATGGGCACGTATAGTGATACTGCTACAATTGGTTTGGGTATTATCATATTAAAGTTGGTTATAATTTCTATTTCAACACTTTAATTTGCTTGTCTTGGAGGCAAAAAGTTTTTATCTAAAGACGGTCTATTGGAAATCGCAAGCATTTCGAAAAGACGCTCTCACTTCTCTATCGATTAAAGTTGGCTATTTTATAGCAATATTGGCGTGTTTTAATCTTGTCTAATTTATTACCATCGATTACTCGACTTTGTAATAAACCTATTAAGCAAGATATTATTTTAAAGGATTTTTTATGTTGAATTGTCGTTATAAATTACAACTTCAAAATTGTAAGGGGTATAGCCGGTTAAAATATTATTGGGTTTCGGTACTGGTCATAATGGCATCCGGAATTTTTTATTCGCCGGTACAGGCCGCTTATTATGATCCGACGTCACCGGAAATAACAGGCGATCCGTTTTCAAATCTGCCGGCGGCAGGCGGTAGTGATGGTGAAACGAAGAGTGCATTCGAGAAGTTTGAGTCCAGCTTAAAAGATGAAGCCAAAATAGTTGCGAATAAAGGGCTAGAAAATATAAATAATGGCAAGATAAAAGAAGGGCTTGAAGAGCTAAATCGTGCGTGGGTAATTGATCCCGAACTTTATGAAGCCGGAGTTATGATTGCTTTTACTTATCTTCGGGAAAAAGATTATGACCAGGCACTTGATGTAGCAGAAAAGCTTCAAAAGGGGTGGCCAAAAAGGGTAGAAGGGTATAATTTGGGTGGAGTTGCTTATGCCGGGTTAGGTCAGACAGACAAAGCAAAAGCAGCTTTTAATAAATCGAATGAAGTACAACCGGGAAATCAGGATGCAAGCATTAATCTTGCAAGTTACGCTTCTTCGGAAGGGGATTTTGATAAAGCAAGGAAAATCCTGGAAAACGCGTTGGCGTATAATCACGGGAATTTGAAATTGTTGCTCCAGCTTTCCGAACTGGAGGCGCAGGCCGGTAATGATAAGCGTGCAACGGATCTCCTTAATCAGGCGGTTGAAACAAATCCGCAAGCCCCTGAACCGCGGGTAATTTTGGGGCGGTATTTTCTGAGTGTTAACAAACCCCAGGATACCCTTAAAATAATCGAGCCAATCCAAAAGGAATATGCGAAGGCACACCAAATTATCGAACTTACAGGGCGCTCAGAGATGATGTCCGGTAAAGTTGAAGAAGCTGTTAAAACATTTACCAAATGGATTGATGCAGAACCTAAAGCAGCTTTGCCGCATTTTTTTATGGCACAGGCGCTTGAGCGGCAGAAGTTATTACCCGATGCAATCAAAGAACTCGATAATGCTCTCAAGCTTGAACCCAAGCATGCCCCTTCAATACTAGCTAAAGCGAAGATATTGATAATCCAGGGGAAGTTTTCCGATGCTCATGATCTGCTCGGCCAATTGGAAAAGGCATATCCAGGAAATCCTTCGGTTGCTGAACAGGAAGGAAAGATTGCGATGCTCAAAAACAATCCTAAAGCTGCGGTATCTTACTTTGAAGCGGCTTTCCAGAAACAGGGGAACAACTATTTGGCTTTACAATTAGCGGATGCTCAAATTCGTGCCGGTGATAGAAGCAAAGGCTTGGAAACGCTTCAAAAATGGCTGGTAAAATATCCGGATGATTTGTTGTCACGGACCACTTTGGCTGATTTTCAACTCGCAGGAGGTGAACTTGATAAGGCGCAGCAAAGTTACAGCGAGGTGCTCCGTTCAAAACCAGATGATATTGGTGTCATTAACAATCTTGCGTGGGTTTTGATGCAGGAGGGTAAGTTGGACGAGGCATTGAAAAATGCAGAGAAAGCCCATGAATTAGCGCCTAACGAAACCCAGATCAGCGATACGCTTGCGGTCATCCTAATACGTAAAGACGACTTCAAAAATGCTGAAAAGTTATTACGCAGTATCGTAAAGCAATCGCCTGACAATCCGAGTTACCGGTTTCATTTAGCGCAAGCTCTCGCGCGTACCGATAATGTAAAGGAAGCTAAGAAAATACTAAAGGACGCTCTTTCGGAAAAGCGACCGTTTAAAGAAGCCAAGGAAGCGGAAGCATTGTTGACAGAATTGGAAAGTAAATGAAAGCCTGTCTAACGGGCAGTAGCTAATTTGCTCAAATGTTTTCCTGATAAGCAAGGATTTTTAGCCAATGCGCAAAATCAACTGGTGGCGTTATCCCGGCAGGGATTGTAGAACTCGTGTTAGAGCGCGGAACGAATCCAGAGTCCAAGGATGACATATTGCTTTACATCCCTCTTATGTAATCGTTATGCCGGCAATCCTTGCCGGTATAACGATTTCTTGTGAACAGCTGAGATATCTTGTTAATTTAAGATGTTTCGGACCCAATGATTTTCTAATGATAGTAGGTAAAATTGGCTGTCAGCTTAAGGCGGAGCACGAACGAGGCTTAACCTTTAACGGGTGTTTGTATAGTTCAAGGCTGTGCTTTAATAAAGTTTGGGCGACTTCGAACGAAAGTATTATTCCACGCTAAGCCTAATGTGGCAGATAATTTAATAAAAACGGTAACAGTATGAAGAGAATTTATCCATTACAAATTACGTAACGTATATTTTTGCATAAAATTAATACTAATTTAAAATCATGTCATTGAAGTTAAAGTTTTTAAGATTTCAGCCGCTTTTAAAGACCGGTATCCTAACTTGCAGCAGTAATCTTGTTCTGCAAATGTCAATTTAATTCGTTTCCAACTTCATAATTTAGGTGTAAACCATGTCCGACGAAATCACACAACAAGAACAAAATAATTTTCTTATGGTCTTTGGAGGCCATATCTTGTTCCAAACTCTTTATGCTGCTGTGGAGTTGGAGCTGTTTGACAAACTTTTGGAGTGCAAAGAACTGAGTCTTGCACAAATCAGTGAGTTGCTTGGCATCCAGCAGCAACCGGCGCGTATATTATTGTTAGGACTTGTAAGTACGGGAATTTTAAAAAGAAATGAAGAGGGTTTATATGCCAATACGCCTGTTGCTGAGGTATTTTTGACCAGCCGTTCCCCAAAGAACCTTCTCAATTATGTTAAGCTTCAACATCATGTAATGTATAGAGGCATGTTCCATTTTCTTGATTCCCTGAAAGCTTATAAAAATATCGGCCTGAAAGAAATCCCTGGTGATGAACCCACTTTATATCAACGTTTAGGACATGATCCAAAATTAAAACAAATATTTCAGGACGCCATGCATGAACTTTCGGTGCATGCGAATGCGGATCTGGCAAAAAACCTGGATTTGTCGGATGTTAAGTTTTTGGTCGATGTCGGAGGTGGCGACGGTACGAATGCGATCGAATTGGTGCGAAAATTTCCCAACCTCAATGCGGCAGTATTCGATCTTCCGGCTGTAAGCCCGATTGCCAATAAGAAAATTCACGAATCGCAATTGTCGGACAGGATAAGCGTGATCCCAGGTAATTGCTTTGAAGATGATTTTCCAACAAATGCCGATTGTTTTCTTTTTTGTCATTTTTGCACTATTTGGTCAGCGGAAAAAAATAAAACACTTTTCAATAAAGCCTATAAAGCCCTTCCGAAAAACGGAAAAATTATTATTTTTAATATGATGCAAGATAGCGCTGAAACGGGCCCGCTTACTGCAGCAATTGGATCGCCTTACTTTTTGTCAATTGCAACGGGTGAAGGCATGTTGTACACCTGGAAAGAATACGAAACATGGCTGAGCGAATCCGGTTTTAGCGATATTAAAATGATCCGGCTTGAACGTGATCACGGTGCCATTATCGGAGTAAAAGAATCATGAATTTGTCCCTTGAATCAGCCATAAAAGCATGGCAGGAAGAACTCGGGGAGGACTGCGTCGATATTGGCACGGATAGTTTGTCGCGCATAGCGGAGGCAACTTTTAAAATCGAAAGACGGGTTTTAGCGATACTTAGACCCAAAGACAGCGGTCATGTGCAAGCCTGTATGCGCATTGCCAATCTCTACATGGTTCCTGTTTATGTAGTCAGTACCGGTAAAAATTGGGGCAACGGTTCCAGTGTCCCGACCCAGGACGAATGCGTGGTCATACACTTGGGCAAGATGAATACGATCAAGGATTTTAATGAAAAGCTGGCCTATGTAACGATCGAGCCCGGTGTGACGCAGGGCCAGCTTGCTGAGTTTCTCAAAGAAAAGCAATCCGATTTATGGGTCGATATGACCGGGGCCCCACCGGAGTGCAGTCTGATTGGCAATATTATGGAAAGAGGCCACGGACATTCAGCCTACAGCAATCGAGTTGAACATATTAGCGGCCTATCGGTGGTTTTGCCAAACGGCGACATTATTGAATCGGGCTTTGGAAAATACCCTGATGCCTTGGCTGCACCGGTTTATCCCTGGGGGTTGGGGCCTTCTCTGGACGGTCTCTTTACCCAAAGTAACTTAGGAATAGTTACCTCGCTCACGATGTGGCTTATGCCCAAGCCTGAAGTCTTCGAATGTTTTTATTTTCTGGCGGCAGGCGAAGACGGGCTAGAGCAAGTGATCGATGCCTTGCAGCCATTGCGTTTGAAAGGCGTTATAAAAAGCGGGCTTCACATCGGGAATAACTATAAAGCCATTAATACCTACGGCCAATATCCCTGGGAATTAGCCGGCGGCCGGACGCCATTGCCGGAAGACGTGCTAAAAAAATTGTCGAAACAAACCGGTTGCGGGGATTGGAATGGCTCCGGAGCGCTTTACGGAACCCGGCAACAAGTGGCGGATGCCAAGCGGCAGATATGCTTTGCTCTTAAGGGCAAGGTCAAACGCTTAAGTTTTTTGACGGATTTCCGGTTATCGATCATCAAACGTTTTCCTAAGCTATTAGGCTACGCGTTAAAAGTAGACCTTGTGACCTTGCTTCCCGTTATGGAAGCCATTTACGGTTTGTCCAAAGGCATTCCTTCTGATATCTGGATGGCCAGCGTCTATTGGCGCAAAAAACAAGCGCCGCCGGCCATTAAGGACCCGGACCATGACCGTTGCGGGCTAATCTGGTACTCGCCGGTCGCCCCTTTGGAAGGCAGACACGCAGTTATCATATCTAATGAGGTCAAGAAAATAATGCTCGCTTTCTCTTTTGAGCCGTTGATTGCGGTGGTATTTTTTTCGGAAAGAGCGTTATGCTGTGTCATCAGTATTGTTTACGACCGCGATATTCCCGGCGAAGACGATAGGGCAATGCAGTGCCACGACGATATCATCCGCCGTTTGGCTGAATTAGGTTATTACCCTTATCGGCTTGGGGTACAAAATATGTCGAAACTGCCGGAGCCGAGTGCCGATTATGTGAAATTAATAAGAAAACTTAAAGCCGCTTTGGATCCGGAGCGCATCCTATCTCCAGGCCGTTATGAGTGCTAAGAATTAGCTGCTAACGGGCCACTTTTTGAAAAGACCATAAGAGAGCGTGAAGCTAAAACAAAAAAACCGGGATAAATCCCGGTTTTTTTGTTTTAAAGCTAAGTTAATTGTCAGACAATTAGGCTGCTTTCAGGCCTCTTAGCCGGGAAGCGGCTACACCTATCAAGCCGACACCCATTAAGCCGAGTATGGATGGCTCGGGAACGTTTTTTAATACTACTTGATTTTGTGACGTTGATCCTTGTGAGAGTGCAAATGTATATTGTTGACCACCTATTAATAAAGGCGTTAACGCTTTTCCTATACCAGTGGAACTAACATTTGATACACAGCCTGCTACCGAGCAAGTGGATTGTAGAGCTGTATTTAGGGTATCGGTTATCAAGGTGCCGCCTATCAATCCGCCCGTGGCGGTGCCGTCCGGTTTCCAATCGAATATTACGTTGCCAGCTGAATCGGAGATGGTAGCTTCCCATGAAGTAGACGATTTTGCTAACCCTGATGCGACGTCTGGCGTCATCGACGTCAACGATGAAACAATACCGCTAAGGCTCAGCATAATCTGTTGATCAGTTCCGAGTTTGAATGTGAAAGAGCTATTATTGTTAACGTTGCCATTAGAACCTGCAAAGGGATTGGTAGATGTCAAGCTAATTTCGGAAAGCGTATTAGCGGTTGCCGGTGCTGTAGGACCCAAGCCGGTAATAATAGCTCCAGCCAAATCGGTGTCGGCACGTGAGTATTGGTTTGCAGTCCCGTTTAAAGCAAAATTGTTTTCTGTCACACCGGTGCAATTGCCCACACAGGCTAGGAGGGAATCGCCAGTCGGTACGACGGGGTTAGTAATGGAGCTGGGGGTAGCGCCCGTCAAAGACGCCGCGTCCGATGAAGTATTAAGGAAATTAAGCTGTGAAAAAGCCGATATGTCTAGAATATTAGTACCAGTAGAATCCATTAGGGCCAAAGTGGTTTGCGATGAGGCATACGTATACGCGCCCGCGTGGGCATTTTGTGCGGTCGCTGCCAAGCCCAGCAATCCGATCGCTAAAGTCAGCGAAGTTCGTTTAAAGTTGGTTTTCATGATTGTTCTCCAGAAGTCGTTTAATGTTACCGTTATTTGATTCACATAGTATTGAAACAATACGATCGAACTAAAAGTATTGTCTGCTTATACTTTAGCACTTAATGTGCCAGTAACAAAATACTATTATAAACAGATAGATAAGATTTAACTCCTGTTTGACTTGCTGCATATTGTAAAAAAAACTGACACTTTAGTTTGTTCAGTTCATAGCCTAAACAACACACAACCCAGCGCTGATCGCCACGGTTTGTTTGGTTTGCAGCCGGAGCTTGACCCAACCCGCTGAATGAGCTTACATTTTAATGGTTAAGCTTTTTTTTATGTCTACCAGATTCGTTAAATGGCACCTAATTGGCGGCTTCAATCCCTATCTATATAAAGTGTAAAAAATACTGACACCTCGGTATCTGGGTTAGTCTCAATAATGCGCCTAATGCTTGTCGTTCCTTTGTCCGGATTACGATTAACGCTGGGCTCAACGCTATGGGACTGCCCTCTTCTTCAGGAGTGAGCAGTTATTTATGTCCGCCTGACTCGTTTAAATACAATTTAACTATCTGTGCCATTGGCATATTTAATTAAGTGTAAAAATTCCTGACATCCATTTTGCAGGTTAGGATAAGTTAAGCAATGTGACAAAACCTTTATCACCCGGTGTGCAGTGCTACGTCCAGCCTTTGGTCTAGCCGGCGGAACTTTTTTGTATGAGCATGATTATGTAGCGATGCTATAATCCCAACACAATCCAAATTAGACGGAGTAAGCAAATGTCTTATTCGATACCGCGCGACGTGTTTCTTTTATTGGAAGCTGCATTTAACAATGACCGGGAAAAGGCGGAAGTATTCGCAAAAGCCATAGAAGGCTCGATTCAAGCCATTGAGAATCAGGCGGATGAACATCACCTACAAAAAAGAAACGCTTAAATCGGAGTTGTACAATGAATTGCGTGCGGAATTAGCGACCAAGGAATTCGTCCGTGCGGAAATTGGTGAGGTTCGAGCTGATCTTAAGCAAAATGCTTTGCTGCTAAAAATATTGATCGGGATTACCGTTTTCGGGTTGACGTTATTTAATCCGGCATTCGTCAAATTGGTCGAGCTGTTTATGAAATAAAGCAAGTAGCAAATTCGTTGGGCTAGGCAACGCGCCACCCTACGCTGGTTGCCCGGTGTATTGAGTTACGGCTGACGCCTAACCCAACCTTGCGGAACTAAGAAATGTGCGCACTATAATTTCGGCTCGTCATCCTTTGACCAGGCTCTCCTGAGCTCAGTCGAAGGGCTCAGGATGAGCGAAATCGGTGTTTCAAGAATACAATAGTGGGGCGGAACACGTTTATTTTGTGTTAAGATTTCATCTTAAACTTGTCTCTGGTTCATCAGGATTTGCTCAATGCCCACCATCAGTATGTTCTATGGCATCATCATCCGGATGCTTTTCATGGATACGCAACAACACCACTTGCCACACCTTCATGTGGAATACCAAGGTAAGCAGGCGGTCATTTCAATTCCTGACGGAAATCTTCTGGAGGGCGATTTCCCAGCCAAGAAGTTGCGCTTAGTTCAGGCGTGGATAGCCATCCACGAAGAGGAACTGATGGCTGATTGGGCGCTGGCGGTGAATGGCGAACCCGTGTTTCCGATTGATCCGTTGCGTTAAGGGGCGGGCGATGATTGAAGTCAATTCCGTCGTAGCGGTTCCCGATTTTGGGTTGGTTCTTACCTTCAATAGCGGTGAGCGACGGCGCTTCGATATGCGCCCATATTTGCAATACCCGGTGTTCCGTCGCCTGGAGAACCCGGGGTTTTTTTCGCTGGCTCGTGTAGATTACGGCACCGTTACTTGGCCGGGTGACATCGACATCGCGCCGGAAACACTTTACGATCGCTCGGTTCCACTGGCGGACTAAGGATGCGTTGATACCGCGCCCGTTCCAGCCGCCTGATCTCATTCAGTAACGTTGGTTCGTTGGGCGAAGCAACGCCCGCCCCGGCAGTTAAAGCCTCTGTGTACCAGGTTAAGGCTGACGACTGACCCATATATGGAAATTATTTGTATGAGCATGATTATGTGACGATGCTATAATCCCACGCACAATCGGAATTAGCTGGAGCAAACACATGTCCTATTCGATACCGCGCGACGTGTTTCTTTTACTGGAGGCGGCATTTAACAATGACCGGGAAAAGGCGGAAGTTTTCGCCAAGGCCATAGAAGGTTCGATTCAAGCCATTGAGAATCAGGCAGACGAACGTATCACCCACAAAAAAGAAACCCTTAAATCGGAGCTGTACAATGAATTGCGTGCCGAATTAGCAACCAAGGAATTCGTACGGGCGGAGATTGGCGAGGTTCGCGCAGAGATTAGTGAAGTTCGCGCTGGGCTTAAACAAAATGCTTTGCTGCTAAAAATATTGATCGGGATTACCGTTTTCGGGTTGACGTTATTTAATCCGGCATTCGTCAAATTAGTCGAGCTGTTTATGAAATAAAGCCAGCATCAAGTTCGTTGGGCCAAACTACGCAATCCCCGGCAGATGCCGGATAGGACTGTAAGTGGTGTGTCCTTTTTTATATGAGTACGATTGTTTGGCGATGCTATAATTCAACGCATAATCGAAATTAGCGGGGCAAATACATGTCTTATTCGATACCACGCGACGTGTTTCTTTTACTGGAAGCTGCATTTAACAATGACCGGGAAAAGGCGGAAGTTTTCGCCAAAGCCATAGAAGGTTCGATTCAAGCCATTGAGAATCAGGCAGACGAACGTATCACCCACAAAAAAGAAACCCTTAAATCGGAGCTGTACAATGAATTGCGTGCCGAATTAGCAACCAAGGAATTCGTACGGGCGGAGATTGGCGAGGTTCGCGCAGAGATTAGTGAAGTTCGCGCTGGGCTTAAACAAAATGCTTTGCTGCTAAAAATATTGATCGGGATTACCGTTTTCGGGTTGACGTTATTTAATCCGGCGTTTGTCAAACTGGTCGAGTTGGTGATGAAATAAAGTGAATTTGTGTGTTGAGTTAAGCATAATGCAAAGTCCAAAACTTTATTCAAAGTCCAGTATTACTGCTAACGCCTAATTCTACTTTGTCAGATTATGCTCAATCTCGTCATACCCGCCAGGAAGCGGGTATCCAGTGCCATGGACGGTAAGCTTATTTCCATCCATGGAGCCTGGATTCCGGCAATCCATGCCGGAAAGACGATCTTGGAAAATAGTGATCATGTAATCTGACAAAATAGAATTAACTCCCGGAACTATCGCTTGAACGATTTAAGTATTTTTTCCAGCGGGGCAAGAGAAATCAGCGCTCTGTATAAAACGGCATTATTTTCAACGAGGCAGTAACATTCATAGTTATTGAGAGCATCTATGCCGCTGCTTGGGTCTTCATTTTCGCCTTCGGATGAAATCTGCCTGACTAGTATGTGCAATTTGTCGTTGGATTTTAGTTGGTCAAGTAGCGTGCGATCGATACTGATTTTATGAGACAAATACACCATCGGATTTCGTTCAAAATCGTGTTGTTCTTTCAGGTATTTTTCAAGTAGTGCGCAGGATATCAGGCTGCACGGGAATATTTCCGGGAAAATGGTTTTAGACTTTAATTCATCAAAATAATCGTCCTGATCTACCAGTGAACCGCACAGAAAGTTTTTTGCATTGCTGATATTGATGAATTTCCGTTTCAGAAAAAAGGAACTGCCGGGTAAATAAGATCGGTCCGGGTAGTGATTGAGATCATCAAAGTGAGGAATATCCTGATTAGGTACAAATAATGCGGATTGGGATTCTTTTTTGTAACCCATCAAGGCTAATGTTTTATTGGATTTAACACTAATCCTGTTACTAAGAACAGTATTCGAACCCTCTTCATTAAGGCGTGATTCTTTGATAGATATTGATACCGGTTGCCCTGGTTTAATTGCATTGACAAATGAAAACTGGTAATTGCTGAAACGCAGATTTTTGCCGCTAATGATCGAATTTTCGTTATGCAACTGACGATAAAATAATAGTTTGTGTTCGATTAACGACTCCAGTTGAAATCCGAGAACTATGGGGCCTTTGAAAGGATTGTGATTAATTTTCAGCCATTTTTTACTATCGTGGAATAAATTGAAGTCATCCGTTGCATTACGTGCAACATCGATATGTATTTGATTAAATACATGCGGGCTGTCAAGAATATTCATGGTTGCTTGGCTATAGGGCTATAAATTGACTAATTTCTGGCTGGCAGCTCAATGGGTTATCGTAGCACAAAAATATATTTTATTTACAAGTTAAGAGCTACTTGCGGGAGCCAAGCATACTGCAAAAAACATATCAAGATGAACGTGCAAGTAGTTGTTATAAATTAAAAGTTAGAGTGATACCTTAGGATAAGACTCGATCGATTTAGCAGTGAAGCGGTTTAAAGTCTTTATTGCTTGCGCGCGCTGAACTGATATTTGATTTAACCACCATTGATGTGTCAACACTTTTCCGGACACAATGCTAAGCAGATTAAGCTGCATTTCGTAGATCACTGGCGACAAATAGTTATTAACCGGATAAAGTTGTTCACGGTTGTAAGGCTCCTCAATGTATTTAAATTGTCATGAAATTGTTGTAAAAGCTATTTTCAATTGAATAGAGAGTAGCAAAACATAAAAAATTCGCGTCAGTTCGCACAATTATTTATTCCATTTTCCAACAACTAGAAAATAGAGGTAAATCATGGCTAAAAGAATAATTTTACAAGTTGATGGCGGCGGTATTTTGGGTATTACACCTGCCTTGGTTTTGCATGAACTGGAGCAACGATTAAGAGTAAAAAAGCAAAATAATAGTTTTTTGATCCGTGATATGCTGACTTTATGTTGCGGTACAAGTACTGGCGCCATCATGGCGGGATTTGTGGTTGCCGGGTTGATGCGGCAAACATCAATAAGTTTTATTCTGTCGATGGTGTCGACCTTTTTAACAATAGCAAAAATCCAATTTACACCCGCTTTCTCAAACCAAAATTCCAACGGCAGCCCTTTCTCGATAAACTTGCCGAAATATTGCAGAACTATTCCGCCTACCAGAATGCCAATGTAACTTTGGGAAACTTGCCC
This sequence comes from Methylobacter sp. KS41, assembly GCA_002862125.1. GTDB lineage: Bacteria > Pseudomonadota > Gammaproteobacteria > Methylococcales > Methylomonadaceae > Methylobacter_C. The sequence goes on from PHSP01000004.1 coordinate 366,916, forward strand.
AACTCTCTAAAGCTTATGACTACGGCATATAATCTTGCCAGCCATCGTACGCATTTCATCAAGTCTTATGATCCGCATGATCAAGCGATTCGGATCGCCGATGCCATTGCATGGTCTGCATTATCCGCGGCCTACTATTTCGGCAAAATTAACGTACCGGATTACCCTTGGGCTCGAATAGATAACGATACCCCGCCGAATACCCTTAACGAAACCGGAGCATCCTTTCAAGACGGCGGGCAAGGTACGCAAAATTGCACATTGGACTTTGTTTTAACTGACATCTTAGCGCTGGGGTGGGAACATGATGAGGTAATTATTATTTCATTAGGCACGGGCAGTAAAACGAAGCACACCCCTTATGATGAGGCCAAAGGCATCTCAGATATCGGCCAAGCCATTAAATTCATAGCAAACCAAGCACGTGATGAATCGACAACGGTTCAGGAAATGGCAGCGCGTTACATCTGCAAACAGCGGCCGAACATTCAATTATTTCGTTTGGATTATGAGAGTCGCGAAGATTACGATCTGGATGATACGGATCACGTCAGCGTTTACGAGGATGGGGCGCAAAGGATTATTAATAGCATAAAATTTAATGAGTTAGTAGCAGCAATTTAAATGAGATAACCAGGAATTCTGAGTTTTTAGGGCATATTAAGAAACAAGAATCGGGCGAATAATTTGACGGTATTCGCCCGATTGAAGCGGCAAATTAAATAGTTGAATTTGAAGTCTGATACCATCAAGGATGACTGGATGGTTTTTCACACTTTTTAATTGCCGAATCAATAGACTATCTTGGCAGGATTAATCCGCCGGGTCGTGGCCAATTGCATAAGACTCCCATCACGCAAGAAGGCCAATTAGTTTATCCCCGACTGATACCTTCGTTGCGACAAATGATTCTAACTTTAACCCATCTTCGTGAATTCTACTGATAATTTCTTGTTATTTCAATAAGTTAAA